>NZ_MKVJ01000024.1 GCF_001898805.1 Leifsonia sp. 71-9 | reverse complement strand
CCCTCCTCCATGGCGATCGGCTGGATCAGCTCGACCGTCATGTCGGTGGTGTCGCCGGGCATGACCATCTCGGTGCCCTCGGGCAGCGAGATGACGCCGGTGACGTCGGTGGTCCGGAAGTAGAACTGCGGACGGTAGTTCGTGTAGAAGGGGTTGTGACGGCCACCCTCCTCCTTCGAGAGGATGTAGGCAGTGCCCTCGAAGTTGGTGTGCGGCGTGACCGAACCCGGCTTCACGACGACCTGACCGCGCTCGACGTCCTCGCGCTTGGTGCCACGGAGGAGCAGACCACAGTTCTCGCCGGCCCAGGCCTCGTCGAGCTGCTTGTGGAACATCTCGATACCCGTGACCGTGGTCTTCTGCGTCGGGCGGATGCCGACGATCTCGACCTCGGAGTTGATGGCCAGCGTGCCACGCTCGGCGCGGCCCGTGACGACGGTTCCACGACCGGTGATCGTGAAGACGTCCTCGATCGAACGGCTTGTCCTTGTCGCGCACCGGGTCCGGGATGGACTCGTCGACGGCCTCCATGAGGTCGAGGACCGACTGCACCCACTTCTCGTCGCCCTCGAGAGCCTTGAGGCCCGAGACGCGGACGACCGGAGCGTCGTCACCCGGGAAGTCCTGGCTGGAGAGGAGCTCGCGGACCTCGAGCTCGACGAGCTCCAGGATCTCCTCGTCGTCGACCATGTCGGCCTTGTTCAGGGCGACGAGCAGGTACGGCACGCCGACCTGCTTCGCGAGCAGCACGTGCTCACGGGTCTGAGCCATCGGACCGTCGGTGGCGGCGACCACGAGGATCGCGCCGTCCATCTGAGCGGCACCGGTGATCATGTTCTTGATGTAGTCGGCGTGACCCGGGGCGTCAACGTGCGCGTAGTGGCGCTTCGGCGTCTCGTACTCGACGTGCGAGATGTTGATCGTGATACCACGCTGACGCTCTTCCGGAGCCGAGTCGATCGACGCGAAGTCGCGCTGAACGTTGGTCGCCGACGGGTACTTGTCAGCAAGCACCTTGGAGATCGCCGCGGTGAGCGTCGTCTTGCCGTGGTCGACGTGACCGATGGTTCCGATGTTGACGTGCGGCTTAGTCCGCTCGAACTTGGCCTTAGCCACTGGGTCCTCCTCAGGACTCTCGTGTAGATGTCCCGGTCGATGGATTTCGACCGGCAGACCTACGGGATTGGTTTCTTATGTTACGGGATGTTCCGAAAGGGAGCGACCGAGGTCACTCGCCCTTGCTCTTCTGAACGATCTCGTCAGCGACGGCCTTCGGGACCTCCGCGTAGCTGTCGAAGGTCATCGAGTACACCGCGCGGCCCGACGTCTTGGAACGCAGGTCGCCGATGTATCCGAACATCTCCGACAGGGGGACGTTGGCGCGGATGACCTTGACGCCACTCGCCTCCTCCATCGACTGGATCTGACCACGACGGGAGTTGAGGTCACCGATCACATCGCCCATGTACTCCTCGGGCGTGCGCACCTCGACCGCCATGAGCGGCTCGAGGAGCACGGGGTTCGCCTTGCGAGCGGCCTCCTTGTAGGCCATCGATCCGGCGATCTTGAACGCCATCTCCGAGGAGTCGACGTCGTGCGAGGCACCGTCGACGAGCGTCGCCTTGACGCCCACCGTCGGGAAGCCGGCGAGCACGCCGACCTGCATCGCGTCCTGGATGCCCGCGTCGACCGAGGGGATGTACTCGCGCGGAACGCGACCACCCGTCACGGCGTTGACGAACTCGTAGGACGTCTCGGGGGTGACCTCCATCGGCTCGAGGGAGATCTGCACCTTTGCGAACTGACCGGAACCACCGGTCTGCTTCTTGTGGGTGTAGTCGTACTTCTCGACCGGGCGACGGAGCGTCTCGCGGTAGGCCACCTGCGGCTTGCCGACGTTGGCCTCGACGTTGAACTCGCGCTTCATGCGGTCCACGAGGATGTCGAGGTGCAGCTCGCCCATGCCCTTGATGACCGTCTGACCGGTCTCCTGGTTCTGCTCGGTGCGGAACGTCGGGTCCTCTTCGGCGAGCTTCTGGATCGCGGTGCCCAGCTTCTCCTGGTCGGCCTTGGTCTTCGGCTCGATGGCGACCTCGATGACGGGCTCCGGGAACGTCATCGACTCGAGGACGACCTGGTTGTCCGGGTCGCACAGGGTGTCGCCGGTGGTGGTGTCCTTGAGGCCGATGACCGCGTAGATGTTGCCGGCGGTGACGAAGTCGACCGGGTTCTCCTTGTTGGCGTGCATCTGGAAGATCTTGCCGATGCGCTCCTTGCGGCCCTTGGTCGAGTTCACGACCGCGGCACCGGAGTCGACACGGCCCGAGTACACGCGCACGTAGGTCAGACGACCGAAGAACGGGTGGACCGCGACCTTGAACGCCAGAGCCGAGAACGGCTCGGTGGCGTCGGCGTGACGGAGGATGATCTTCTCCTCGTCGCGCGGGTCGTGCGCCTCGATGGCGGGCACGTCGAGCGGCGACGGGAGGTAGTCGATCACGGCGTCGAGCATGGGCTGCACACCGCGGTTCTTGAACGCCGAGCCGCAGAGGACCGGGTAGATCTCGCTGTTGACGGTGAGCTTGCGGATGGCGCCCTTGATCTCGGCGACCGTGAGCTCCTCGCCGCCGAAGAACTTCTCGAGCAGCGCGTCGTCGGACTCGGCGACGGTCTCGAGGAGGGCCTGACGGTACTCCTCGGCCTTCTCGACGAGGTCGGCGGGGATCTCCTCGATGGCGTACTTGGCGCCCATCTGCACGTCACCCTTGGCGTCTCCGCGCCAGGTGAGCGCGCGCATCTCGACCAGGTCGACGACGCCCTCGAAGGAGGACTCGGAACCGATCGGGAGCTGGAGGACCAGCGGCTTGGCGCCGAGGCGCTTCACGATGGTGTCGACGGTGAAGTAGAAGTCGGCGCCGAGCTTGTCCATCTTGTTGACGAAGCAGATGCGCGGGACGTTGTACTTGTCGGCCTGGCGCCAGACGGTCTCGGACTGGGGCTCGACGCCCTCCTTGCCGTCGAACACGGCGACCGCGCCGTCGAGGACGCGGAGCGAACGCTCCACCTCGACGGTGAAGTCGACGTGACCGGGCGTGTCGATGATGTTGATCTGGTTCTTGTTCCAGAAGCAGGTCACGGCCGCGGACGTGATGGTGATGCCGCGCTCCTTCTCCTGCTCCATCCAGTCGGTGGTCGACGCGCCGTCGTGCGTCTCACCGATCTTGTGGTTGACGCCCGTGTAGAACAGGATGCGCTCGGTCGTGGTGGTCTTGCCGGCATCGATGTGGGCCATGATGCCGATGTTGCGGACCTTTGTCAGGTCGGTGAGCACGTCCTGTGCCACAGGGTTCCTCCGAAAGAGTAGAGAGTGGAAGGGGCGCCGGCCGGGCGCAGCCCCAGAGGGTGCAACGCCCGGACGGCGGAAAGTGTTACCAGCGGTGCAGCATTACCAGCGGTAGTGCGCGAAGGCCTTGTTCGACTCGGCCATCTTGTGCGTGTCCTCGCGACGCTTCACAGCGGCGCCGAGGCCATTCGAGGCGTCGAGGATCTCGTTGGTGAGACGCTCGGTCATCGTCTTCTCGCGACGACCCTTGGCGTAGCTGGTGAGCCAGCGCAGCGCGAGGGTGTTCGCGCGGTGCGGCTTGACCTCGACCGGCACCTGGTAGGTCGAGCCGCCGACGCGGCGGCTGCGGACCTCGAGGGTCGGGCGGATGTTGTCGAGAGCCTTCTTGAGCGTGGTGACCGCGTCATTGCCCGACTTTGAGGAGACGCCCTCGAGCGCGTCGTAGACGATGCGCTCGGCGAGGCCCTTCTTGCCGTCGAGGAGGATCTTGTTGACGAGCTGGCTGACGACCGGCGAACCGTAGACCGGGTCGGCGACGACGGGACGCTTCGGAGCGGGACCCTTGCGAGGCATTACTTCTTCTCCATCTTCGCGCCGTAGCGGCTGCGAGCCTGCTTGCGGTTCTTGACGGCCTGGGTGTCCAGGGCGCCGCGGACGATCTTGTAACGGACGCCGGGAAGGTCCTTCACACGGCCGCCGCGGACGAGCACCATCGAGTGCTCCTGCAGGTTGTGGCCCTCACCGGGGATGTACGCGGTGACCTCGGTCCCGTTGGAGAGCTTCACACGGGCGACCTTGCGGAGCGCGGAGTTCGGCTTCTTCGGGGTGGTGGTGTAGACACGGGTGCACACGCCGCGCTGCTGGGGGTTGGCCTTCAGGGCGGGAGCCTTGGTCTTGGTGACCTTCGGCGTCCGGCCCTTTCGAACCAACTGCTGAATGGTAGGCACTGAACTTCTCCTTTTATGGACTGCACGGTGACAGTTGTTGCTTGTCCCATGACCGATCAGCCCGTCTCCGGGCGTCTCAGTCGTCTGGGGAATCGACCGACGATCGAAAGCTCGCCGCCGATATGCCGTGGGGGCTGGAATCCCGTGCGGTCTTCCTGCCCATCGGATGAGTACGTGCCAGCTCGCCCGCTCCTCCATCGCTGGTCCCATTTCTGGGCACGGAACGAGCGCGCAGCAGAGCGCACACCCGATAAATGTTATCGCCCGCGCCCTTCCCGGTCAAATGAACGGGGCTGTGGTAGGCCGCCGTCCGCGCAGGGCGAAACCGCGCGGGGCCTCACTCGCCGTCGTCCCCCTCCCAGGGCCAGCGCGGGCGGCCCCGTTGCCGGAAGCGGCCCACGAGGACGAGCTGGTAGAGCAGCGTGACGACGAACGCCGCGATCCCGACGAGCACGGCGTACCAGCTGGCGAACTGGCCGGCTGCGAAGAGCACGGCGCGCAACGACTGGGACGGATCCCCCGCGATCCCGGCGACCGCCCCGGCCACGACGTACACGAGGTAGCAGATCAGGCCGATCAGGAGCGCGGTTCCGGGGGCGACCCGTTGGCGATCGGCGGGGACCCGCGTCCCGATCCCGATCAGCGCGAGGAGCAGGGCGAGCACGGCCGCGCCGACCATCACCGGCCCCACGAGCGAGCCGATGTCGGGATCGGCGACGACCTCCGTGTTCGTCGCGAGCGACAGGACGCCGAACCCGGCGACGATCAGCGCGAGGTACAGGCCCGCGGCGAACAACGCCACGATGGTCGCATACGCGCGTTCGTCACGCATGACCGCCGGCTCAGTACCCCTGCTGCGAGGCGTACGCCGCGACGGCCTGGTTCTGGGCGTCGGCGACCTGCTGCTCGTAGTCCGCCTGGGCCTCCGCGTTGCGGGCCTTCAGCTTGCGGCCGCGCGCAGCCAGCCAGGCGCCGGTCCAGACCGAGATCTCCCGCGCGATGACGCCCGCGAGGACCGCGAACGGGTTGAGCCACGCGCTGCGGAGCAGGATGGCGAACTCCCCCGGCGTGCGCTCCCAGTAGTGGGCGTCGATGAGGTACGCGCCGACGAACGCGAAGTAGACGAACACCGCCACGACGAGACCGCCGAGGATGTACGCCCACCAGCGCGCGCGGTTCAGGATCTGCACCAGGACGACCATGCCAACGAAGAACGCGATGATCGGCACCCAGCCGGCGAACACCTGGGTGAAGGACTCGAGGAGCACCTTCAGCAGGTCGTTGCTCGGCGTCAGGAGGGAATCGACCACGACCACGGCGACGCACCACAGCAGAGCGAACGCGACCGTGCCGACGAGCACGATCAGGATGCCGGTGCCCCGGTTGCTCTTGCGCTTGGGCGGCTCGGGACGCTGCAGGAAGATCGGCGCCACCGGCTGCGGCTGCAACGGGACCGGCGCACCGGTCTGCTCAGGAGCCCACGCGCCTCCCGCCACGGGAGCCGTGCCGTAGGCGGCGGTCGCGGCCGGAGCGGTCTGCGCCTCCGCGGCGGCGGCAGCGGCGACGATCGGCGCGGCGGCCTCGGACGGCGATGCGGTGTCGACGGTGGCGGAACCCGCGGCGGTGGCCCCGGCCTCCCCCGGCTGCGCGGCGGTGCGGGCGACCGCGGCGGCGATGTCGTCCTCGGTGCTCACGATCGGCTCGGGCTCGGTGACCGCCGCGGGAGCGGATGCCACCGGCGTGACGGGGACGGCCGGCGTCGGAGCCGCAGCCTGCGCCGCAGCATCCGCCTCGGCGTCGGCCTTGGCGTCGGCGGCCGGCCGATTCACGTGCCCCCGCGCCGAGACAGGACTCGACGGCGGGTCGACGACCTCGGGATCGGTGTCATGCGCCTCCGCAGCAGCGGACGCGGCCGCACCCGTCGCGGGCTCGACGGGCGTGGCCCGCTGCTCCCCCGTGTCCGCAGACGCGGGATCGGGTGTCGTGTCGCTCATCCTGGCACCTCCAGAGGCCCGGCGGGCCCGTCGTGAGGCCCACTGTAGCAACGGGGCGGGGGATGTCGAGGGAGGCGGAGCGGGGGGCGGTCAGGTCATTTCGAGGCCTGGGCGGGTGAGCCGGCGCTCGTTCCCGGCGTCTGGGATGTCCCTCCTCCTTGGCCTTCGGGGGTGAGGGAGAAGACGTAACCGGAGACTTTCGCGTCCAGCGTCCCCGCCGGAGCAGCGGTGTCGGCTGTGGGTACGGTGCTGAACGACGTCACGAGGAAGAGCCGGGCACCTGACTGCAGCCCGCTGACGAAGTTCAGGATGTCGCCGTACTGTCCACGAACCGTCACCGAGACAGGGCGGGCCGCAAAGTTCGTCGCCGTGATCAGCGAGCTCACGACCGGCGGCATCCCGGCTTCCGTCGGGGCGGCCGACGGCGTCGGCGCGGGCGTCGCACCTGACGTCGGTGCTGACGTGGCCGCCGGCGTCGCGGCGGCCGGCGGGGCGACGGGAGAGTATGCGACAGCGTCGGAGAAGGCCTGGTCGACGCACACCACGTTCGATGCGGTGTAGAGCGCGTTCAGTTGATCGATGAAAGCAGGGATGTCGGACCCTTCGGGCACCGAGGCGGCGAGGGACGCGAGCTTGGCCTTCAGCGCCGGCAGGTTCTCGGAGTCCTTCTTCAGCTTCGCGAGCGTCTGCGCGTACTTCTCGTTGGTCTGCTGCACGGATGCGGTCTGCGCTTCGGCATCGGCGAAGGCCCCGAGCTGCGGCTGGACCCCGAGGAACCAGCCGCCCGCGACGACGAGCGCCATGACGAGGACGCTGCAGATGATCCAGAGGCGGTTCTTGTCCACGGTCACTTCTCCTGGGGGTCGAACCGCCGGTCGAAGGCGGTCTCGTTGATGTGCATCGTGATGTCGACCGCATAGGTCGCCGTCGTCGGATCCAATGTGACCGACCCCGGCGTCGCGTCGGCGAAACCCGGGAGCGTGGCGAGCGACTTCAGCCACGTGGGCACCACCGGGAGGGTCGGGCTCGATGCCTGGAAGGTCAACGTCGCGACGCGGGACCCTTGCAACGGGACGGTCGGCTGGGCGTAGGTCGCGAGCGGGGTCGCGGAGTCGATGGTCACGGTCGCGAGTGTGACGTCCGCCGGGAGTGTGGCCTGCACTTTCTGCAGATAGTCCTTCCAGTCGATCTCGGTGGACGCTCCGACCTGCTGTGCAGCCTCTACGAGCGTGACCTGATCCTGCACGGTGCGCACCTCGCGGAAGCGAGTCTGCTCGGCGAGCAGCGAACCGGTCTGTGCTTGCGCTGCCGCGAGATCCAGCTGCGCCCGGAAACCGAGAACCGCCGTCCCGCCGACGGCCGCGAGGACGAGGAGCACGACACCGAGCACGCCCCAGAGAAGCGACCGGCGCATGCGCTTGCCGCGCCTCCCCGCGAGAACCTCCGGCGGCATCAGCGAGACCTGCGGATCACCCCCGACCGCGATCGGCGGCACCGGCGGCTTCGGTCCGCTCTGCTTCACGTCTCGCGCAGTGCGGCCCGGCTCAGCAGCCTGCGGCGGCACCCCCTCCGTCGAGCCTGGTGCGCGCTTCCGCTTCGCCGACCCGCCGATCGGTCTGGTCAGCCAGCTCGTCTTCGGCGCGGGCGTTCCGGCGCTCGACGTCGAGGTGGTTCCGGCGGCGCTCATGCGGCACGTCCGATCGCGAGTCCGAGCGCCACGGTCAGGCTCGAGCGCCTGGCTCTGAGGTCATCGGAGTCGAGCGTGCGCGACAGCCCGACCGCGAGGTACGGGTCTCCGGCCGCGACGGGCAGCCGCGTCATCTCGGCCAGCGCTTCCGCGAAGCCGGGAAGCTGCGCGCCTCCGCCGGTGAGGACGATCCGCTCGAAGCGCGCATCCGGTCGTGTGTTCACGAAGTATTTGATGGTGTTCCGCAGGCTCGAGAGCAGCTCACCGGCCGTCTGGTAGATGATCTCGACAGCGCGTTGGTCCTCCATCGTGGACACCTGCGTCGCGAGACCGAGCGACCGTTTCAGCTCCTCCGCCTCATGGGGGGCGATCTCCAGACCGTCTCGGAGCGCCTGAGTCGTATCGGCGCCGCCGGTCGGGATGATGCGCACGAACTGCGGGACACCGGCGGACGCGATCACCACCGTCGTGGTGTTCGCTCCGATGTCGATCACGGCAGAGAACCCGGTGAGGCCCGCTCGGGCGCCGAACACACGGCTGAGCGCGAAAGGGATCAGATCGACGTCGACCGGCGTGAGGCCGGCCAACTCGGCAGCGCGCACGTTGGCAAGCACCGCCTCTTTCACCGCGGCGATCAGGAGCCCGTTGACCGTCGGACCGCTGTCGCTCTGGCCGTATGACACCGGGTAGAAGTCGAGAAGCGCTTCGGCGACCGGGACGGGGAGCATGTCCTGGACGTGGAACGGCAACGATTCGCGGATTCGTTCCAAGGACATGAGCGGCATGCTCAGGTCGCGGGCGAGGACCCGCTGGTTGCCCATCCCGAGAACGATGTTCCTGGTCTTGAAACCACCCTTGCGCCACAGTTCGCGAAGGGACGCGGCGACGGTGTTCGGCTCGAGCACTTCGCCGCGGCTCACCGCCCCTTCGGGCAGCGGCATCTCCGCGTGCCGCAGGATCGTGGGCTTCGGTTTGGCCGGATCCGCGACTTCGACGGCACGGAGCATCCCGTTGCCGATGTCCACACCAACGATGCTGGTCGCCATCTTCTCCTCCTCCCCGGCCTCAGCCGAGTCCGATCAGTCGCAGATAGGCCGCCCAGAGCGGCCCGCCAGCGAGAATTCCGAGCCATGCGCCCGCGATCATCCACGGGCCGAAGGGGATGCCGCTCGTACGCGTCGCACGTCTGGTCATCGTGAGCACGATGCCGAACACGCCGCCGAGCACGAAGGCCGCGAACACGCCGATGGCGAGCTGAGCCCAGCCGAGCGAACCGAGATAGAGGCCGAGCACGCCCGCCAACTTGACGTCCCCGAACCCCATCCCCCCGGGGCGCGCGAGCGCGAGCACCAAGTAGAAGAGGAACGCGCCGGCGCAGCCCACGGCGGCCGAGAGCAGACGCGTCCACTCGCCTTCGATCACGAGTGCCGTACCGAGGAGCACGGCGCCGACGAGGTAAGCGGGGATCACGATCCGGTTCGGGAGCGTGTGCGTGTCGATATCGATCACGGCCAGCGCGACGCTGATGGCCGCCAGATAGAGGAACGCGACCAGGGTGAGGGAGGAGGGAAGAGGGGCGCGCGTCGAGAACTCCGGCAGGAAAGCGACCGCGACCACGACGAACAGGACGCCGGTCGCCCCTTCGACCAGCGGGTAGCGCCAGCTGATCGGCTCACGGCAGTCCCGGCACCGACCGCGCAGCACCAGCCAGGAGACCAGAGGGATGTTGTCGTACGGACGGATCGCGGAGCCGCATCCCGGGCAGGCGCTCGGCGGGCTCACGAGAGAACCGCCGAGGGGGAGCCGATAGGCGACGACGTTGAGGAACGACCCGACCGCGAGTCCGAGTGCCCCGCCGAGGACGACGAGGAACCCGAGCAGTGCCGGTGTGACGGTCGCGCTCATCCGGGCGCGCTCCCGTCAGGGTTGAACGCCTTCGGCACCTCGACGAGCGTGCTCACGCCATAGCTCGTGGAGACCGGCGAGAGGAACTTGGGCGGAGCCGTGTATTTGAACCGCGGGTCGTAGTTGTAGTTCTTGTCGTAGCCGGTGCCCGGCGAGCCGACCGTGCCGACGGTCCCGCGGTACTCCTGGGCGATGGCTCCGTAGATGTTGAGCGTGCCGCGTTTCGCCGTTCCCTTGTCGTAGTTCTGCACCATGAAGGTGTGCGCGACGGAGAGGATCGCGGCGTAGATGGTGCGGTCCTTCGCGAGCATCGGGGTGTTTCCGTTGAAGGGGTTCCAGACCCAGACGGCGTTGTTGCCGACCAGGCCGAGGATGTCCTTGGTGCTGTCCTGGTAGGTGATGTCACCGGTGATGTACACGTAGTCCTGCGCGGCGATCGTCACCTGCCCGTGCACCACCCCTTGGACGTAGACGTCACCCTTGCGACAGCTGTAGTGGGACGGGTTCGCGGTCGGGACCGTCTCGTTCGCGAGCGGGAACTGGAGGGTGCCGATCTTCCAGCCGACCCCGGTGGTCGGCTTGTCCAGGCAGGCGAAGTTGGTCGGCGACTGAGTCGACGTCCAACCATTCGCATCGCCCGTGCTCGAGGGCACATCCTGCACGTAGACCAGGTTCTGCGGGATGACGTCGATCGTCGCGCCCTCCACGGAGCCGAGCTGGCCGGCTCCGTCTCCGGGATTCCCGCACATGGGATCATTCCTCGAAGCGCTCGTCGCCGGGTCGCCGGAGATCTGAGTGAACTTCGTGAAGGGCGACTTCACATTCATCTTGCCGCCGGACAGGAACGTGATCACAGTCGGTCCCGTGTAGAGGCAGCCGGGCCGTTTGACGGAATCGACATCGATCCGTGTCTCGGTCTTCATCTGGAGGTTCGTCTGCGGCATACCGATCGTTCCGTCCAGGGTGGGGGTCCCCTGTTTGAAGGTCGGGTTCGACGAGCAGTCGTCAGGCTTCTTGTAGAACGGCGCCTTCGGGTTCGAGGTCGTCACCGGGCCGTTGAACGTCGACCCGCAGATCAGCAGGGTGTCGTTGGAGTGCAGCGGACCGTTGATGGTGTCGTTCGGCCCGAACTGGATCTCGGTGCAGCTGCTGCTGTGTGTGTTCGACGAGTAGAACCATGCGTAATTGGGCTTGCCCGTGGAGGTCGCGCACGCCGTGTTCGACTGGTCGGGGTCCTTCACCTCGAAGTCCGTGAAATAGAGGAAGTCGATGAAACCGGTCTGGCGGACGTTGACGACGATCGTCCGAACTTCTGTCCCCACCTTGCCGGTCGAGCGCAATCGTACGACGCCGGTCGCCGAGTACTGCGAGTTGTCCACCTCGTACCGGAAATAGCTGCGGGAGGGGCTTGCCTGTTCGCCGGATGGCACCTGGGTCCACCCACTGAACGCCGGGTTGGTCGTCGGCGGAAGACCACCGGTGCTGGTGGAGGAGAAGGGCGATGCCGGGTTGCGGTACTGCACGTAGGTGGTGTCGTTCGCCAGGCGCGCCTTGTAGTCCTCGAGGCCGGCGTACGCGGCGGCCATCGCTGCGTTCCAATCGTCGTCGGTGCGGGATTTCATCGCCCCGCTGCCTGCGAACGCCGCGGCCGTCGCCACGAGCATGACGAGTACCGTGCCGAAGATCACGACGGTGATCAGCGCCATCCCGTCGTCCCGCCCGCGACGGATCGCACGGAACCAGGCATCGATCCTGAGCATCATGAGATCGTCCTGTTCTGGCCGAGGTTCGGGAGGCCGACCGTGTTCTGGAGGGTCACGGAGTGGTCCGTGACCCCGGCCTTGGTGAGCACGGTGAGCGTGACCTGGACGGCCGCGATCGTGGCGAGCGTCGCCTTGACATTGGCGACACCGCCGGTGGCTCCGACGCTCGTGGCGATCGCCGTGTTGGTGGAATCCAGGTACGTGAAGGTCCAGGGAGCGGTGCCGACCCGCGGTGCGATGGGATCGGCGAGGATGCGCGTGCGCTGGGGCGTCGTCGTCTCGGCCGGGAACGACCAGTACCCGTTGCCGAGGCTCGTCGCCGGCCAGATGTCCTCGACGAGCTGACGCGTGGTCTGGTCGACGCGGATGCGCACCTGAATGGGCTGTTGGGTCGTGCCGGTCAGGTTCACGAAGGCGTAGAAGAGCGCCGCCTCATTGCGCGCGTAGACGAACGCGGGATCGTTCGGTGGCGGCGTCCCGAATCCGGTCGCCTGGATCGGGTTGTCGGTGCCGGCGCGGAGCATTCTGGCGGTCTCGTTCATCGCGTTGGACGCGGAGCGGGTGTTCTGGTTCGTGTTCTGCGCGTTGTCCATCGCGCGCGTGGTGCTGACGTAGAGGTTGGCGATGAGGGTGATGACGATGCCGAAGACGAACATCGCGACGAGCCACTCGATGAGGCTGATGCCGGCTTCGTCGCGGCGCAGAGCCGCAAGCCGCCGCCGGAGCATCACGGCTTCACCACGCGCGGATCGAGGGTGAACGCGCCCCCGGAACCGACCGTGACTCCGGTGGCGCCTGTCGGGATGGAGAGCCACGAAGCGGGCACCGACGTCGTCGGTGTCGTCGACGTCCCGTACTTCAGCGTCCACGCCCCGTAGGGAAGGACGATCGTCACCTTGCTGTTCGCGGACTTGCCGAGGACCCCGGGGGCGAAGTCGATCGTCTGCGGCGTGCCCGTGCATCCCGGATCGCCGGTGACGAAAGGGGTTGTGCTCACGGCACGGAGGCTGAGGTTCGCGGACTGCGACGAAGGGTTCGTGACCGTGATCGAGCCCATCGGCAGGGTGCCGATGTTCACGGCAGGGGTCTGCCCGGGTGCGACGGTCACCGTCGGGGCGGCAGGGGCCGCGTAGACCTTCCCCGCGGAGGTGTACTGCGGCCAATCCCCTGGATTCGGCGACCGGCAACCAGGGTTCGCATCGGTGGAGGCCGCGTAGGCCCCGGCGACGATGTCGTACCCGGTCGACGGGAACACCTGCGCGCTCGTCGGCGCCGTCGCTGGTGTGCTCCAGACTCCGTACGTTCCGAGAAAGCTCACCGCCGCTGTCGTGGGGACCTTCACCCCGTTGCTCGACGGCCAGGACCAGCCGACGGCCCCGGCCTTGTCGTAGGTGAAGCCCGCCGATGTGCTCTGCCCCGCTTTGACGGTCACGATCTTGCTGGGGGCCGGGTTCTGAGTGGGATCCAGATAGGCGGACTGAGACGCCGTGACGGTGTATGTGCCCGCCGGCACTTTGAGCACGTAGCTGCAGCCCATGAGGTCGGTGGCGGAAGGTACCGAGCCCGGGTCGGGCGAGACGGAGACTCCGATACCGGCGACGGGAGTGCCCGCTGCGGATCGGGTGGAGACGAGGATCGTTCCGAGCGCGTCCACGCTGATCTTGCTGCTCGGTGCGATCACGGTGTCGGAGACGACGGCCGGACCGATCATGTTCGGCCATGTGACGGATACACGCACGCGTTTGTAGAGGATGGAGGATGCGGCCGACGCGTTGCAGTCCACATCGCTGCCGGAGGCATAGGCCCAGCTGACGACGCGCTTGATCGAGTACACCGCGCCCGTTCCGGGTGGAACCTGCACCTGCTTGTCGGTATCGGTGCTGAAGAGCTGGAAGAGGTTGCCGCCCGATCGGTCGAGGTCGATCTCCTGGGCGGCGAGGTTGGTCGCGACGGCGCGAGCGCGGGAGTCGCCGGTGAGGGTGAACGCGGACAGCAGGGAGTACGCGACGCCGACCGAGATGATGGCGAAGATCATCATCGCGACGATCACCTCGATGAGGCTGACGCCGGACTCGGAGGTCCGGATGCTGCGGAGTCGCGCGAGCAGTGCTGACATTGCGTTCACCTCCCCTGGGTCGGGTTCGGGATGGTGGTGGGTTGAGGCGTGAAGGGGGCGTCGCGCACGCGACACCCCCTTCATACGGGCGTGGACCTTACGGTGCGGTGTCCGCACCGCAGGTTGCGCCGCGCTTCGTACCGGTGTTGTCCGTGATGTTGAACGAGGGAGCCGACGAGCTCTTGCTGACACCCACCAAGCAGAACCCGTTCGTGGTCGTCGAGAATGTGACGCTTGTGGTGTTGTCGCTCAGGGTCGCTCCGTACTTCGCGGCGTTGGTGCCAAGGGTCGTCGAGCTCGAATAGATGGCGGCGCCGGCATCGCTGTAGGTCTTGCCGGGGTTGTCGTTCATCCACCCGACGATCGCGGTCTTGCCGTTGGTGAGATCGGACTTGGTGGCGGAGTCCTTGGCCCCGTCCTGGATACCCAGGTACACGGGGATCGCGATCGCGGCGAGGATGCCGATGATGATCACGACGACGAGGAGCTCGATCAGGGTGAAGCCCTTCTCGCCCTCTTCGAGGAGGCCCTTGCGGCGGGCGTTCAGCTTGCCCATGAGACGGAAGTACATTGCGTGTCCATTCGGTCGGGGATGCGGGGTGCGGATGGGAGCGAGACCCGTCCGATGGGCTGATGGTATTTCCGAGCAAATTCTCGGCAGAATCCCACAAAAGGGGGCAATTTCTTTGATAAACCACCCCAGTTATGGGGAGCCCTCGTTCAGGGGATGTACAGCGGATGAACGCTCACTTGACGAGGCTGGAAATCTGGAAGATGGGCATGTACAGGGCGATCACCATGCCGCCGATGACGACGCCGAGGAAGGCGATCATGAGCGGCTCGATCATCGCCGTCAGCTGCTCGGTCGCCGACGCCACCTCCTGGTCGTAGAAGTCGGCGATCTTGTTCAGCATGGTCTCCAACGAGCCGGAGTCCTCGCCGACCGCGATCATCTGGGTGACCATGGCGGGGAAGACCGGCTGCTGGGCCAGCGGCCCGGCGATCGACTCGCCCTGCCTCACCGACTCGGCCACCTTGGTCAGGGCATTCTCGATCACCCAGTTGCCGGAGGTCTCCCCCACGATCTTGAGCGCCTGCAGAATCGGCACGCCTGCGCCGATCATGTTCGCGAAATTCCGGCTGAAGCGCGCGACCGCGATCTTCTTCAGCAGCTGTCCGAAGACGGGCATCTTGAGCTTGATCGGATCGACCCGCATCCGCACCTTCTCGGTGTTCTTGTTGCGGGACCACCAGATGCCCCCCGCAACGCCGCCTACGAGCAGCACAGGGGCTATCCACACCATCGCGTGCGACAGCTCCACCAGGATCATCGTGGGCAGCGGAAGCTGCCCACCGAGACCTTTGAACATGTTCTCGAAGACCGGGACGATGAACAGCAGCATCGCGATCACGGCGACGAGGGACATGACCAGCACGATCACGGGGTAGGTGAGCGCCGACTTGATGGTGCCGCGGAGCTTTACCTCCTTCTCGAAGTTGAGCGCCACTGCTTCCAAGGAGGAATCCAGGAATCCGCCGGTCTCTCCCGCTCGAATCATGTTGACCATGAGGGGCGGGAAGACGTCTCCGTGCTTGCGCATGGCGTCCGAGATCGCCACGCCGGCCTCCACGTCATCGCTGACCTTGCCCATGATCGTGGCGAGCTTCTTATTCTCGGTCTGCTCGGCGATGATGTTCAAGGTCCGGAGGATCGACAGGCCGGAGCCGATCATGGTCGCCATCTGCCGGCTCATGATCGCCAGGTCCTTGAGCTTGACACCGCTGCCGAACCCGATGTTGATCTCGCGGTTGAGACCCGTGGCCTCGGCGGACTCCTCGATCGAGATCGGTGAGATGCCCATGGTCCGCAGACGCGACGCCACCGCGGCCTCGCCTGGCGCATCGATGCGGCCCTTGACGACCTTGCCGTCGCCGTTCCGCCCGCGATAGGCGAAGGTCGTCGCCCCGGCCATCAGCGCACCTGCCCGGAGAAGCTGTCACCGAAGTCGGGTTCGCTGGCGGCGATGGCCTGCGACGACGAGTCGGTCAGAGTGTCGACCCGCTGAATGAGCCGCGCGATGCCCTCCAGGTCGTGCGCCTTCTCCAGGGCCGCCTTGCGCGTGATCGCCCCCACATTGACCAGCTCGGCCAGATGCTGGTCCATCGTGTGCATCCCGTCGCCGCGGCCGGCCTGCATGGCGGAGGCGATCTGGTAGGTCTTGCCCTCGCGGATGAGGTTGGCGATGGCGGGGGTCATCATCAGGACCTCGGTGGCGACGACGCGGCCTCGGCCGGAGGCGCGTTTGACGAGGGTCTGGCAGACGACGCCCTGCAGGGTGGCGGCGAGCTGGGCGCGCACCTGGTCCTGCTGGTGGGGCGGGAAGACGTCGATGACACGGTCGATGGTCTGCGGGGCGTCCTGGGTGTGCAGGGTGGCGAAGACGAGATGGCCGGTCTCGGCGGCGGTCAGGGCGACGGAGATGGTCTCGAGGTCGCGGAGCTCGCCGATGAGGATGACGTCGGGGTCCTGCCGGAGCACGTGCTTGAGCGCGTTGTTGAAGCTGTGGGTGTCGTGGCCGACCTCGCGCTGGTTCACGATCGAGCGCTTGTGGGTGTGCATGAACTCGATGGGGTCCTCGACGGTCACGATGTGGTCGGCGCGCGTCGCGTTCACGAGGTCGATGAGGGCGGCGAGGGTGGTCGACTTGCCGGAGCCGGTCGGGCCGGTCACCAGGACGAGGCCGCGCGGCAGGGTGGAGAATCCGCCGATCTGCTCAGGGACGCCGAGCTCCCGCAGCTGCTTGATCTCGGTGGGGATGAGGCGGAACGCGGCGCCGACGGAGCCGCGCTGCTGGTAGAAGTTGACGCGGAAGCGCGAGTTGGCCGAGATGGTGAAGGCGAAGTCGAGCTCCAGCTCGCGCTTGAAGATCTCGGCCTGCCGCTCGCTGAGGAGGCTGGAGAGCGCGGCGAGGGTCCGCTCGTGGCCCCAGGGTTCGGCCGGGCCGGCCGGGGTCAGCGCGCCGTCGATGCGGACCATCGGGGGCGCTCCCACGGTGACGTGGAGGTCGGAGGCGCGCTGCAGGACGACCTCGCGGAGCGCGGCGACGAGTTCGGGGTCCGCCTTGGCGAGCGCCTCCCGCTCGGGGGCGGTGAGGGTGGCGACCTCGGCCTCGTAGTCCGTCGGCTGCACGGGCGCGGTGTGGGAGCTCGGCGTCGGCTCGGGCTGCACCGCCGCGCGCCGGCCGGCGGGGACGAGGCGAGGTGCGGGCGTGACATCGTCGAGCGAGTACACCGGGACGGCGGGCACGACGTCGTCCAGCGCGTACACGGGGGTGGTGGGCGGCTGCGCGACCGCCGGCTGCGCGACCGCCGGCTGCGCCTCCGCCGGTGCGGCATACGCCGGGGCTTGGGCCGGCGGAAGCGGAGACGGCGCCACCGGCGGCACGTACGTCGGCGGCTGCAGACCGGTCTCCCCCAGCGGCGCACCCGCCAGCGGCACGCCGGCCCCGGGCGCCCACCCGTCCGCGGTGGCCCCCGGCGGGATCACCGGGATCTCGTAGAGCGGCTTCGCCGTCGGTGCGGGGTACCCGCCCCAGGCGTTGTCGTCGATCGTCATGTGCCCTCCTAGGCGACCACTCGCAGGATCTCTTCCACGGACGTGAGGCCGAGCTTGGCCTTCTCCCAGCCGTCCGCGCGCAGCGTGAGCATCCCCTGCTCCTGCGCGGTCCTGGCGATCTCGGCGCTCGACGCGCGCTGCACGGCGAGCCGTTCGATCTCCTCGGTGACGGCCATGACCTCGTGCACGGCGATGCGGCCGCGGTAGCCGGTGTTCGAGCAGGTCGGGCAGCCGACCGGCATGAACACGGGCGGGACCGGCTGGTCGGCGGGGATGGGGAAGCGCAGACGGCGGAGGTCATCGGCCGTGTAGGTCGCCGGCTGCTTGCAGCGGTCGCAGAGGCGGCGGGCGAGGCGCTGGGCGACGACGCAGTCGAGGGCGGAACCGACGAGGAAGGGCTCGATGTCCATCTCGGTCAGACGGGTGACGGCGCTCGGGGCGTCGTTCGTGTGCAGGGTGGAGAGCACGAGGTGGCCGGTCAGCGAGGCCTCGATGGCGATCTGCGCGGTCTCGTGATCGCGGATCTCGCCCAGCAGCACGACATCCGGGTCGCTGCGCAGGATGCTGCGGAGAGCGCTCGCGAAGGTCAGGCCGGCCTTGGGGTTCACCTGCACCTGGTTGACGCCCGGCATCCGGTACTCGACCGGGTCCTCGACGGTGATGACGTTGATCTCGGGCCGGGCCACGGCGTTGAGCGTCGTGTACAGGGTGGTGGACTTGCCGGAGCCGGTGGGGCCGGTGACCAGGATCATCCCGTACGGCTTGGAGTAGGAGGCGCGGTAGGTCTCGAAGTTGCGCTCCAGCAGGTTGAGATCGCGCAAGGTCATGCCGGTGTTCGTGTTGTCGAGGATGCGCATGACGACCTTCTCGCCCCACACCGTCGGCAGGGTCGCCACGCGCAGGTCGATCTGGCGCCCGCCGTGCACGACGGACATGCGGCCGTCCTGCGGCTTGCGCCGTTCCGCGATGTCGATGTCGCTCATGATCTTCAGGCGCGAGATCACACCGTTCTGGATCGCCTTCGGCGCGCTCTGCATGGCGTGCAGCACGCCGTCGATGCGGTAGCGGACACGCACGTCGTGCTCGGCCGGCTCGATGTGGATGTCGGAGGCGTGGTCCTGGATCGCCTGGCTGACGAGCAGGTTCACGAACCGCACGATCGGGGCGTCGTCGTCGCCGGACTCGACGATGGCGCTCTCGGCGACGGGCGCGCTCTCCTCCTCCAGCGTCGTCGTGAGGTCGCTGAGTTCGTCGTCGGCGCGCACGTAGCGGTCGATCGCGGCGAGCAGGTCCGGGATGTCGGCGACGGCGGGCGCGACGCTCATCCGGGACGCGGCGCGCACGTCGTCGATCGCGAACACGTTGCCGGGATCGGCCATCGCGAGGATCACGGTGCCGTCCTGCACCCCGATCGGCAGCACCACATGGCGGCGGCAGAGCGGGCCGGGGATGAGGCCGACGGCCGCGCGGTCGACGGGATAGTCCCCCAGCTCGACGAACGGGAGCCCCGACTGCGCGGCGCGCGCCCGCGCCACCTGCCCCGCCGTGATCGCCCCGCGCGCCAGCAGATCGCGCACCGTGGACTCGTCGGCGGCGGGCTCGCCGGAGACCGAGTCCAGGTACTCGATCGGCAGGTGGCCGTGGAGGATCAGGATCTCGGTCATGGACGCCACGGGGACCTCCTCGTGCGGGGGCTGCCGTCGACGGGTCGGGCGCGTCGGCGGGCCGCGCCGTCACCGGGCGAGATCCGGAAGGCGGCGAAGCGATGTCACCGTATTCCCGCCGGTCGCGCGGGTGACAGCCCCGCTTACAGGTGCCCCGCGCAGGGGTGCCACGCACGCGGGGGTCAGCCGCGGGCGGGGAGGATCAGCGGCGGGTCAGCGGCGGCGCAGGTCTCCGCGGCGGCTGGCGAGGTAGATGAGCACGCCGGCGACAACCGCGCACCCCATCGTCGTCAGCCAGTACGGGAGGGAGCCGGCGGCGTTGCCGGAGGTCGCCTGCACGATGCCGAGGACGAAGCTGACGATGGCGACCACGAACACGACGCCGGCGCAGCCGACCATCGCACGGCCGGTCGAATCGGTGTACTCGAGGAGCTGACGCCACATGCTCCCATTCTCCCCCACGCGCAGCGGCCGGGATGACGCCCGCCACAAACGAGGAAGGCCCCCGGCGCAGTGCGCCGAGGGCCTTCGATCGTACGGAACCGTTAGTTGTAGGTCCCGGGGGTGTAGTCGTCCGAGCTGAAGCTGTCGAAGTCGACGAAGCTCAGGTCGTTCTCGCTGAACGCGGAGTCGTCGGCGAAGATGCGGTTGGGGTACCGCTCCGCCTTGGCCTCCTCCGTCGCCTCCACGGTGACGTTCCGGTAGCGCGACAGGCCGGTGCCGGCCGGGATGAGCTTACCGATGATGACGTTCTCCTTGAGACCGATCAGCGGGTCGGACTTGCCCTCCATGGCCGCCTGCGTCAGGACGCGGGTGGTCTCCTGGAAGGACGCGGCCGACAGCCACGACTCGGTCGCCAGCGAGGCCTTGGTGATACCCATGACCTCCTGACGTGCGGAGGCCGTCTTCTTGCCCTCCTGCAGCGCGGTGCGGTTGATCTCGTTGTACTTCGACCGGTCGACGAGCTCACCCGGCAGCAGGTCGGTGTCGCCGTGGTCGACGACGGTGACCTTGCGGAGCATCTGGCGGACGATGACCTCGATGTGCTTGTCGTGGATCGGCACACCCTGCGAGCGGTAGACGCCCTGCACGCCGCCCACCAGGTGCTTCTGCACCTCGCGGACACCCTTGACCCGGAGGACCTCCTTCGGGTCGACCGTGCCGACGATCAGCTGCTGGCCGAGCTCGACGCGCTGTCCGTCCTCCACCAGGAGGGTCGAACGCTTCAGCACCGGGTAGATGTGCGGCTCGTCACCGTTGTCGGGGGTCAGGACCACCTTGCGGGACTTGTCCGTCTCCTCGATGACGATGCGGCCGGCGGCCTCGGCGATCGGGGACGCACCCTTGGGGGTACGGGCCTCGAACAGCTCCTGGACGCGCGGCAGACCCTGGGTGATGTCGTCCGCGGAGGCCGAACCACCGGTGTGGAAGGTACGCATGGTCAGCTGCGTGCCAGGCTCACCGATCGACTGGGCGGCGATGATGCCGACCGCCTCGCCGATGTCCACCAGCTTGCCGGTCGCGAGCGAACGGCCGTAGCAGGCGGCGCAGACGCCGACCGCGGACTCGCAGGTCAGGACCGAGCGGACCTTGATGTCGGTCACGCCGGCCGCGACCAGCTTGTCGATGAGCACGTCGCCCACGTCGTCACCGGCGGCGGCGACCACGGTGCCGTCGGGCGAGACCGCGTCGGCGGCCAGCGTCCGGGCGAACACCGAGTTCTCCACGTTCGGGTCACGGGTGAGCGTGCCGTCCTCGCCGACCGTCGCGATCGGGAGGTCGAGACCCTTGGTCGTGCCGCAGTCGTCCTCGCGGATGATGACATCCTGCGAGACGTCCACCAGACGACGGGTCAGGTAGCCCGAGTCGGCCGTACGGAGAGCCGTGTCGGCCAGACCCTTGCGGGCACCGTGCGTCGCGATGAAGTACTCCGCCACCGACAGACCCTCGCGGTACGAGGAGATGATCGGGCGCGGGATGATCTCACCCTTCGGGTTGTTCACCAGACCACGCATACCGGCGATGTTGCGCACCTGCAGCCAGTTACCACGGGCACCGGAGGTGACCATGCGGTTGATGGTGTTGTCGACCGGGAAGTTGGCGCGCATGGCCTCGGCCACCTCGTTGGTCGCCTCGGTCCAGATCTTCACCAGCTCCTGGCGACGCTCGAGGTCGGTCGTGAGACCCTTCTCGAACTCCGCGTTGATCTTGGCGGCCTTCTTCTCGTAGCCGGCCACGATCTGCGGCTTGTTCGGCGGCGTGAGGATGTCGCTCAGCGCGACGGTCACTCCGGAGCGCGTGCCCCAGTAGAAACCGGCGTCCTTGATCCGGTCGAGCGCCGCGGCGACCTCCACCTTCGGGTACCGCTCGGCGAGGGCGTTCACGATCGACGAGATCATGCCCTTGTCGGCGACGGCCTCCACGTAGGGGTAGTCGGCCGGGAGCGCCTCGTTGAAGAGGGCGCGACCCAGCGTGGTCTCGACGATCGCGGTGATCGGCTCGGCACCCGTGTCCGCCGCGTCGGACGGCACGTAGTTGTCGAGACGGATCTTGACGGTCGCGTTGAGGTGCAGCGAACCCTGGTCCTTCGCGAGGATCGCCTCGGAGACCGAGGAGAACGCGCGACCCTCGCCCACAGCGCCCTCGCGGACGGTGGTGAGGTGGTGCAGACCGATGATCATGTCCTGCGAGGGCAGGGTGACCGGGCGGCCGTCGGACGGCTTCAGGATGTTGTTCGAGGCGAGCATCAGGATGCGGGCCTCGGCCTGGGCCTCCACCGACAGGGGCAGGTGGACAGCCATCTGGTCGCCGTCGAAGTCCGCGTTGAACGCGGCGCAGACGAGCGGGTGCAGCTGGATGGCCTTGCCCTCGACGAGCTGGGGCTCGAACGCCTGGATGCCGAGACGGTGCAGCGTGGGCGCGCGGTTCAGCAGCACGGGGCGCTCGCGGATGATCTCCTCGAGCACGTCCCACACCTGCGGACGCGAACGCTCCACCATGCGCTTGGCGGCCTTGATGTTCTGAGCGTGGCTCAGGTCGATCAGGCGCTTGATCACGAACGGCTTGAACAGCTCCAGCGCCATCTGCTTGGGCAGACCGCACTGGTGCAGCTTGAGCTGCGGGCCGACGATGATGACCGAACGACCCGAGTAGTCGACGCGCTTGCCGAGCAGGTTCTGGCGGAAGCGACCCTGCTTTCCCTTCAGCATGTCGCTGAGGGACTTGAGGGCGCGGTTGCCGGTACCGGTGACGGGGCGACCACGGCGGCCGTTGTCGAACAGGGCGTCGACGGCCTCCTGCAGCATCCGCTTCTCGTTGTTCACGATGATCTCGGGAGCCCCGAGGTCGAGCAGACGGCGCAGACGGTTGTTGCGGTTGATCACGCGGCGGTAGAGGTCGTTCAGGTCGCTGGTCGCGAAGCGGCCACCGTCGAGCTGCACCATCGGGCGCAGCTCCGGCGGGATGACCGGGACGACGTCGAGCACCATCGCGGCCGGCGAGTTGCCGGTCGCGAGGAACGACGACACCACGCGCAGGCGCTTGATCGCACGGATCTTCTTCTGGCCCTTGCCGTTGGCGATCTGCTCGCGGAGCAGCTCGGCCTCGGTGGCCAGGTCGAAGGCCAGCAGGCGGCGCTTGATCGACTCGGCGCCCATGTAGGCCTCGAAGTACAGGCCGTAGCGGTCGACGAGCTCGTTGAAGTCCGCGTCCTCGGGCTTGAGGTCGCCGACCTTGAGGGTGCGGAAGGACTCCCACACGCGCTCCAGACGGGCGATGTCCTCGTCGAAGGACTTGCGGATCTGGCCCATCTCCTTCTCCGCCGCGTCCTTGACGCGACGCTTCTGGTCGGCCTTGGCGCCCTCCTCCTCGAGCGCTGCGAGGTCGACCTCGAGGCGCTGGAGGCGCTCGGCGACCCGGGAGTCGCGCTGGTCGGACAGCGTCTTGACCTCGAGGCGCAGCTCGTTCTCGAGTCCGGGCATGTCGGAGTGACGGCCCTCCTCGTCGACGCTGATCACCATGTAGGCGGCGAAGTAGATGACCTTCTCGAGGTCCTTCGGCGCCATGTCGAGCAGGTAGCCGAGACGGCTGGGCACGCCCTTGAAGTACCAGATGTGCGTGACCGGGGCCGCGAGCTCGATGTGGCCCATGCGCTCACGACGGACGGAGGACTTGGTGACCTCCACGCCGCAGCGCTCGCACACGATGCCCTTGAAGCGGACGCGCTTGTACTTGCCGCACGAGCACTCCCAGTCGCGCGACGGGCCGAAGATCTGCTCTCCGAAGAGACCGTCCTTCTCCGGCTTCAGCGTGCGGTAGTTGATGGTCTCCGGCTTCTTGACCTCGCCGTAGCTCCAGCGACGGATGTCGTCAGCGGTGGCCAGTCCGATACGCAGCTCATCAAAAGTTGTTGCGTCGAGCAATGTTCACTCTCTCCTGTAAAGAATTCGTCAGGTGGGTCTGGCTACCGGGTCAGATCTCGTCGATCGACGAGGACTCGAAGCGGGAGGAGATGTTGATGCCGAGCTCTTCCGCCGCGCGGAAGGCCTCGTCGTCCGCGTCCCGCAGGCTGACCTGCTGGCCGTCGGCCGAGAGCACCTCCACGTTCAGGCAGAGCGACTGCATCTCCTTGATGAGGACCTTGAAGGACTCCGGGATGCCCGGCTCCTGGATGTTCTCACCCTTGACGATGGCCTCGTAGACCTTGACGCGGCCGAGGATGTCATCCGACTTGATGGTCAGGAGCTCCTGCAGCGCGTACGCGGCACCGTAGGCCTCGAGGGCCCACACCTCCATCTCACCGAATCGCTGTCCACCGAACTGCGCCTTACCACCGAGCGGCTGCTGGGTGATCATCGAGTACGGGCCGGTCGAACGGGCGTGGATCTTGTCGTCGACCAGGTGGTGCAGCTTCAGGATGTACATGTAGCCGACCGAGATCGGGTCCGGGTACGGCTCGCCGGAGCGGCCGTCGAAGAGCTGCGTCTTGCCGGAGGAACCGATCAGGCGGTCGCCGTCGCGGGTCGGGAAGGTCGAGTCGAGCAGACCTGCGATCTCCTCCTCCTTCGCGCCGTCGAACACCGGGGTCGCGACCTTGGTGCCGGGGGCGGCGCTGAACGCGGCCTCGGGGAGCTCGGCGGCCCACTTGGGCTTGCCCTTGACCTCCCAGCCGTTCTGGGCGATCCACCCGAGGTGGATCTCGAGCACCTGGCCGAAGTTCATTCGACCGGGCACGCCCAGCGGGTTGAGGATCACGTCGACGGGGGTGCCGTCCGCGAGGAACGGCATGTCCTCGACGGGCAGGATCTTCGAGATGACGCCCTTGTTGCCGTGACGGCCGGCGAGCTTGTCGCCCGCGGTGATCTTGCGCTTCTGGGCGATGTAGACCACGACGCGCTGGTTGACGCCCGAGCCGAGCTCGTCGTCGCCGTCCTGCGAGTCGAAGACCTTGACACCGATGATCGTGCCCTCTTCACCGTGGGGAACCTTGAGCGAGGTGTCGCGCACCTCGCGGCTCTTCTCGTTGAAGATCGCGCGGAGCAGGCGCTCCTCGGCCGACAGCTCGGTCTCGCCCTTCGGCGTGACCTTGCCGACGAGGATGTCGCCGGGGCGGACCTCGGCGCCGATGCGGATGATGCCGCGCTCGTCGAGGTCGGCCAGGAGGTCCGGGCTGACGTTCGGGAGGTCGCGGGTGATCTCCTCCTTGCCGAGCTTGGTGTCGCGGGCGTCGACCTCGTACTCCTCGATGTGGATCGAGGAGAGGGTGTCGTCCTTCACCAGGTTCTGGCTGAGGATGATCGCGTCCTCGAAGTTGTGACCCTCCCACGGCATGAACGCGATGAGCAGGTTCTTGCCGAGCGCGAGCTCGCCGTTCTCGGTGGCGGGGCCGTCGGCGACGACCTCTCCGGCCTCGATGCGGTCGCCCTCGTCCACGATCACGCGGTGGTTGTACGACGTGCCCTGGTTGGAGCGGTCGAACTTGCGCAGGTAGTAGGTCTTGATCGTGCCGTCGTCCGCCTGGACGGTGACAGCGTCGGCCGAGACCTCGGTGACGACACCGGACTTCTCCGCCGTGACCACGTCACCGGCGTCGATGGCCGCGAAGCCCTCCATACCGGTACCGACGACCGGGCTCTCCGAGCGGAGCAGCGGCACCGCCTGGCGCTGCATGTTCGCACCCATGAGGGCTCGGTTGGCGTCGTCGTGCTCGAGGAACGGGATCAGGGAGGTACCCACCGACACCATCTGGCGCGGGGAGACGTCCATGTAGCCGATCTCCTCGGCGGGGACGAGGTCGACCTCGCCGCCCTTCTGCCGGGCGAGGACGCGCTCCTCGGTGAAGTGGCCGTTCGGGTCGAGCGGGGCGTTGGCCTGCGCGACGACGAAGTCGTCCTCCTCGGAAGCGGTCAGGTAGTCGATCTGGTCGGTGACCCGGCCGGAGACGACCTTGCGGTACGGCGTCTCGATGAAGCCGAACGAGTTGATGCGCGCGAACGACGCGAGCGAGCCGATCAGGCCGATGTTCGGGCCTTCCGGGGTCTCGATCGGGCACATGCGGCCGTAGTGCGACGGGTGGACGTCGCGGACCTCGACGCCGGCGCGCTCACGGCTCAGACCACCGGGGCCGAGGGCCGAGAGGCGGCGCTTGTGGGTCAGACCCGCGAGCGGGTTGTTCTGGTCCATGAACTGCGACAGCTGCGACGTTCCGAAGAACTCCTTGATCGCGGCGACGACGGGGC
>NZ_MKVJ01000023.1 GCF_001898805.1 Leifsonia sp. 71-9 | reverse complement strand
CCCGAGACCTTCGCCCGGCTCGCGAGCCACTTCTTCACCACCTTCCCGCAGCTGGAGGGCGTGCGCTTCGCGAACAAGTGGGCGGGCGCGATCGACACGTGCAGCCGGTTCTGCGCGTTCTTCGGCTCGGCGCGCGGCGGCCGGGTCGCCTACGCCACCGGCTACACCGGCCTCGGCGTCGCCGCGACGCACTTCGGCGCGCAGGTCATGCTCGACCTGCTCGCCGGCCGCAGCACCGAGCGCACCGAGCTCGCGATGGTCAAGAGCCGCCCGCTGCCCTTCCCGCCCGAGCCCGCCGCCTCGCTCGGCATCAACCTGACCCGCCTCTCGCTCGACCGCGCCGACCACAACGACGGCAAACGCAACCTGTTCCTGAAGACCCTGGATGCGGTGGGGCTCGGCTTCGACAGCTGAGCACCTCGCCCGCCGCCTCCGTCCGATCACGAGGAGAACATCGACGATGACGCCCACCCCACCGGCATCCGACGGCTCCGTGCAGCTGCGCGGAGTCACCAAGCTGTTCGGATCGCAGATCGCGGTCGACCACATCGATCTGGAGGTGCGCAGCGGCGAGTTCATCTCCCTGCTCGGGCCCTCCGGCTGCGGCAAGACCACGCTGCTGCGCATGATCGCCGGGTTCGAGCATCCCGACGAGGGCGACATCGCGGTCGGCGGGACGAGCGTCGTCGACACGCCGCCGCACAAGCGGCCGGTCAACACGGTCTTCCAGTCCTACGCGCTCTTCCCGCACATGACGGTCGCCGAGAACGTCGCGTACGGGCTCCGCCAGAAGCGGGTGCCCCGCGCGGAGATCGCCGAGCGGGTGCGGGACGCGCTGGACCTCTCCCGGATGGGCTCCTTCGCCGACCGGAGCCCGCAGAAGCTCTCGGGAGGCCAGCAGCAGCGCGTCGCGCTCGCCCGGGCCCTCGTCAACCGGCCGCGCGTGCTCCTCCTGGACGAGCCGATGTCCGCACTCGACCGCAAGCTGCGCGAGGAGATGCAGATCGAGCTGAAGCTGCTGCAGCGGCAGCTCGGCATCACCTTCGTCTTCGTCACCCACGACCAGCAGGAGGCGCTCTCGATGAGCGACCGCATCGTCGTGATGCAGGGCGGCGCGGTGCAGCAGATCGGCACGACGGAGGCCGTGTACCTGTCGCCGGCGAACGCGTTCGTCGCCGGCTTCATCGGCAAGCAGAACTTCATCGACGCGACGGTGCAGCCCGACGCCTCGCTGCTCGCGGCGGACGGCCGGGTGGGCACGGCGACCGGGTCCGACGCCCGCAGCGGCGAGCGCGTGCGGGTCGCGGTGCGGGCCGAAGCCGTCACCGTCGGCCGGGAGCGTCCCGCCGGGACGGGCGTGCAGGGCACGCTCGCCGGCATCTCGTTCCTGGGCGACGTGATCCAGTACGTCGTGGTGACCGCCGCGGGGGTCGAGCTGCTCTCGCGCCGGCCACCGAGCCAGGTCGAGCAGCTGAGCACCGGCGACACCGTCTGGTGCGGCTGGGACGACGGCGACCTCCACGTGTTCGCGGCCGACGCCGAGCCCGACGCCGACGCCGAGGCCGCCTGAGATGCGGCGCACCTCCCGCACCGCCCGCCCGGGCGGTGCCGCCGACGTCGTCGCGCTGATCCCGCAGGCGGGGGCCGCCCGCATCACCCGGCGCGCGCTCCTGGGCGGCTTCGCCGTCACCGCGGCCGGGCTGGCCCTCACCGCGTGCACCAGGGAGACCGCGTTCGGCGCCTCCGTCGCACCCGACGGCAAGCTCGAGAGCCAGCTCAACGTGTACAGCTGGGGCGACTACGACGACCCGTCGAACATCACGTCCTTCCAGAAGAAGCACGGCGTCACGGTGCAGCTCGACAGCTACGGCTCCAACGAGGAGATGATCGCCAAGCTCGGCGCCACCCGCGGCACGAGCGGCTACGACATCGTCGTGCCCACCGGCAGCTACATCCCGATGATGTCGGCCAACGGGCTCCTCCAGAAGCTCGACCACTCCCGGCTGCGCAACCTGGGCAACATCGACCCGCACTACCTGGACCAGTCGTGGGACCGCGGCAACGTCTACTCGGTCTGCAAGGACTGGGGCACCACCGGGTTCGCGTACAACACCGACGTGATCCACCGGCCGATGACCTCCTGGTCCGACTTCCTCGACGCCGCCCAGAAGGAGGCGAGCAAGAACGTCGCCGTGCTGGAGGACCCGTGGGAGGTCGCGAGCATGTACTTCGCCTCCCACGGCATCGACCCCAACACGACCGAGAAGGCCGACCTCGACGCCGCAGAGGACTTCCTGGTGAACACGCTCGCCCCGCACATCAAGGCGTTCAACTCGACGGCGGTCACCAGCGGCATCCCGGAGGGCACCTTCGCCCTCGTCCAGGCGTTCAACGGGGACGCCCGCCAGGGCATGCTCGCGACGGACACGATCCCGAAGAACTGGAAGTTCGTCTATCCCACGCCCACGGCGAACCTGTGGATGGACACCTGGGCCATCGCGACCGGTGCGCAGCACCCCGACGCGGCCTACGCGTTCATCGACGCGATCCTCGAGCCGGACGCGTCGTACCGGGAGGTCGACTACATCGGGTACTCGACCGGGGTGAAGGGGCTGCGCGAGCGGGCGCAGAGCGAGGACTTCGCACTCCCGGAGCTCGTGTTCCCCTCCGACGACGTGATCGCCCGGCTGACGCCGGCCCAGCTGAACGGCGCGGCCGAACGGCTCGTGTCGATCGTGAACCGCATGATGGCGAAGGCAGGTTCCTGATGACCGCGACAGCGACCGCATCCCGCGCCGGCGAGCGCGACACCACGGGCTCCGGCGCGGCGCCCGGCCCGCAGCGCCGCCGCCCGCGCACGCGGATCTCGGGCACCACGATCGCCGGGTTCCCGACCTGGGCGTTCGTGCTGTTCTTCTTCGTCGTCCCGCTGGCGCTCGTGCTCTGGTACAGCTTCGGGTACAAGCCCGATCTGTTCTCCGCGCACGCCAACGACAAGCTCTCGTTCGACCGGTACGGGGAGGCGCTCGACGCGACCTTCCTCGGCACGTTCGTCAACACGCTCCGGATCGGGCTGATCGGCACCGCGATCTGCCTCGTGATCGGGGTGCCGTTCGCGTACTGGCTGGCGGTGAAGCTGCGCCCGCAGTACCGCGCCCTGGCGCTCGCCCTGGTGCTGGTGCCGTTCTGGACGAACTTCCTGGTCAGGACGCTGGGCTGGCAGATCGTGCTGTCCCCGCAGGGGTTCCTCTCGGACGCCCTGCAGAGCCTCGGCATCATCCACGGCGACCTGAACGTGCTCTACACGCAGGCGGCCGTGCAGCTCGGCGTGGTCTACAACTACCTCCCGCTGATGATCCTGCCGCTGTACGTCGCGATGGACCGCGCCGGGCAGCCGTTGCGCGAGGCGAGCGCCGACCTCGGCGCGAACCGGGTGCGGACGTTCCTCCAGGTGACGCTGCCGCTCGCGGCGCCGGGGATCGCGTCCGGATGCCTGCTGGTGTTCATCCCGCTGATGGGCGACTACGTCACGGCGTCGGTGCTCGGCGGCGCGCAGGGCAACATGGTCGGCCAGCTGGTCGCCAGCCAGTTCAACACCGCGCAGAACTGGGCGCTCGGCTCGGCGATGGCAGTGCTGCTCATGCTCTTCATCGCGGCGGCGGTCGTCATCGTCGGCGGCGTCGCCCTCATCATCCGGTTCCTCGTCCGGCGGTCGCGCCGGGTCGATCTCGTGAAGGGAGCGGGCGCATGACCACGCAGACCGCAACTGAGGCCATGCTCGCCGTCCGCAGCGACACCGGTCACAACGCGCGACGCCGCACGGTGCGCCGCCGGCGGCGCCCCGACGGCGTGCGCATCGGGCTCACCGTCTGGGGCGTGCTGGTGTTCGCCTTCCTGTTCCTGCCGATCCTCGTGATGCTGGTGTACTCGTTCAACACCGGCCGCCTCCTGGCGACCTGGCAGGGCTTCGGCTTCGACGCCTACGCGGCGGCCTGGGCCAGCCCCGTCATCCGCTCCTCCGTCATCACCTCGCTGGAGGCCGCGGTCGGCGCGGCGGTGCTCTCCACCGTCCTGGGCACGCTCGGCGGCCTGGCCCTCGCGCGGTCGAAGGCGAAGACCTCCTGGGTGCTGTGGGCGACGCTCCTGCTGTCGATCACGCTGTTCACGCCCGAGATCGTCGACGCCGTGTCGATGCTGCCGTGGTTCGTGAGCCTCGGCACCGACTTCGGCATCGGCATCTTCAGCAACGGCATGGTGCGCCTCGTCGTCGCCCACGCCGTGCTGTCCGTCGCGGTGGTCACCTTCATCGTCCGCGCCCGGATGCAGGGCATGGACGAAGCGCTGGAGGAGGCGGCCGCCGACCTCTACGCGCCCCCGCTGAAGCGCTTCTGGCAGATCACGCTCCCGGTCGCGAGCCCCGCGATCTGGGCCGGTGCCCTCATGTCGTTCACGCTCAGCCTCGACAACACCATCGTGTCGAGCTTCGTGCAGGTGCCGGGATCCACCCCCTGGCCGGTGTACATCTTCAGCTCGCTGCGCGTCGGCCTGCGCCCGGAGATCGCCGCCGTCTCCGCGGTCATGTTCGTGCTGACCCTGTTCGCGCTCGCCGTCGTCGGCTTCGTGCTCCGCCGCAGCGGGGCGTCGACGGAGGAGATGGCGAAGACGTTGGCGAGCGCGTGAGCGACGGGAGCGCGGGGAACGCCGCGAACGCCGGAGACGCCGGGGACGCCGCCGCCGATCGTCTGGCCGCGACCGGGCGCGTGAGCGCCCTGGCTCTGCCGCTCGCTCAGGAGGACGTGCCGGACGCGCAGCGCGTGGCCGGCGCGCCCCGCACGGGGCTGATCGAGCTGGGCTCCTTCGGCGGCTCGGAGGTCGGCGTCTGGGAGATGACCCCCGGCACGATGAGCGATGTGGAGTCCGACGAGCTCTTCGTGGTGATCGCGGGCCGCGCGAGGGTCGAGTTCGTCGCGACCGGCGACGTGATCGACATCGGGCCCGGCGACGTGGTCCGTCTCACCGCGGGCGACGAGACCTTCTGGACCGTGACCGAGACGCTCCGCAAGGTCTGGCTGGCCTGAGGCGACCGCTCAGCCCAGCTCGCAGCCCAGCGCCAGCTCGGCGTACGAGAGCACGTTCCGCCTGCTCTGCGCCCGGTCGAGCTCGACTCCGATCAGCGGGTAGAGGTCGTAGGCGTCCTCCAGGGCGACGATGTTGCGGGCGATCGTCGCCCCGTCCGACGCGAGCCGGAAGACGCCCAGTCCCGCACCGATCTCGATCGTCGTGCGGTACAGCATCACCTGGCGCTCCACGATCGACCGGTGCAGCGGCTTGAGCTGGGGCTGCTCGCGCAGCAGCGGGATGCTCTCGTACACGATGCGCAGGTCGTCGCTGATGTCGTCGGGCACGCCCGCCTCGACCAGGGCGACGATGCGCTGCCGCGGGTCCTCCTGCCGCTCGGCGATGGTCCGGCGGCGCTCGTAGAACTCCTCGACCACGCCTTCGACCGCCGCGAACATCAGCTCGTCGAACGTCTTGAAGTAGTAGAGCACCGCGCCGGCGCTCACCTCGGCCTCCGCGGCGACGGCGCGGACGTTGGTCGCCGCGATGCCGCGCTCGCGCGCCACCTTGCGGGTGGCGGAGACGAGCTCCTCCCGTCGCCGGGCCTGGCGTGTGGTCGTCGTCACCGTTCTCCTGTCACCAGCCGCGAGGCCGGGTCCGTGTCCGTCACCGCTCCCGGGTCCCCGTCGTCCCCGGTCGCGATCGTCGTGAGCGCAGCGTAGCGCGCGGGGGCCCGCCGCCGCATGACGAGGCCGGCCACGATGCCGGCGATGAACAGGATCGGCGTCGGGAGGAGCAGGATCCAGTTCACCGCGCCCTCCATCCCGGTGACCACGTCGAAGTTGACCACGATGAGCAGCAGCCCGACGATGAGGCCCAGGCCGCCGAGGGCCGGGGCGATGAGCGCGCGGAACACGCTGTGCCCGCGCCGGTCGCGGGAGAAGAAGCCGACCACGGAGACGGCGGCGACCGCCTGCGCGAAGACCAGCCCGGCGACCCCGGTCGCGTACGTCCAGATCGCTAGCTGAAGGAACGGGTCGGCCCCCGTCGCGATGCACACCACGACGGCGATCAGGCAGATGACCGACAGCACCAGACTGGCGCGATAGGGCGAGCGGGTGACGGGATGCGTGCGCCCCAGCGCCCGCGGCAGCAGCCCCTCCCGGCCGAGCGAGAACAGGTAACGGGAGCACGCGTTGTGGAACGCCAGCAGGCACGCGAAGAAGCTGGTGACGATCAGCACGCGCATCGCGATCGTGGCCCACTCGCCGAGATAGCTCCCGGAGGCGTGGAACACCATGTCCTGGAAGTCGTCGCCGCGCGCCATCGCGAGCACGCCTTGCGCGCCGAACGCGACGGTGAGGATCCAGAACGTGAACGCGTAGAAGATCCCGAGGAACGCGACCGCGATGTAGGTGGCGGCCGGGACGGTCCGCTTCGGATCCTTCGCCTCCTCGGCGTAGATGGCCGTGCCCTCGAAGCCCAGGTACGCGCCGAAGCCGACCACGAACAGGCTCCCGGCGCCGGCGGCGAAGAAGACGTTGGACGGGTCGAAGGAGGCGAACGAGATCGGCTCGGGGCCGCCCTGGATGAGCACCGCGACCGCCAGGACGAGCAGGATGGCGACCTCGAGGGTCAGCAGCACGCCCAGCACCTTCGCGCCGACGTCGATGTGGCGGTAGCCGAGCAGGCCGACGATGACGAGCGCCACGAGCGAGTACACGCCCCACGGCAGGTCGATGCCGAACAGGTCGGCGAAGGTGGAGTGCCCGAAGAAGCCGATGAAGCCGTAGAAGCACACGCAGAGGAACCCGTAGGCGAAGACGGTGACGAAGGCGACGCCGATACCGGCCGGCTTGCCGAGCCCGCGCGACGCGTAGATGTAGAACGCTCCGGTGTTGCGGACGTGCTTCGACATGGCGGTGAAGCCGACGGAGAACAGGATGAGGATGAGCCCGCAGGTCAGCATCGCGCCGGGCGCGCCGATGCCGCCCATCCGGAGCGTGGTCGGCCCCGCGCTCACCACGACGGTGAGCGGCGCGGCGGCCGAGATGACGAAGAAGACGATGCCCCAGACGCCGAGGCGGCCGGAGGCGAGCGCACCGCCGCCCCCGGCCTCCCCCGCCGTCGGATCCGCGTTCTGCTGGTGCTGCGTCATGGTGCTCCTCTGGTCGATGCCTCGTTGCTCGATGGGATGCTGCATTGAACACGGATTAAACGCAGACCGCCGCGCCACTGTCAAGCGATCAGGCGAATCCGACCCAAATACTTGAACAGGCGTTCAGTTCTGTGTGTATGCTGCCGCCATGACGCAACCGACCGCAGTCCCCCGCGCTCGCGACCTGGGGATCCCCTTCGACGGCACACCCGGCGCGGCGAACGCGATCACCGACGTGCCCGGTGTCGAGGTCGGCTACGTGACGCTCTCCGCGGGCGAGGTGCAGACCGGGGTCACGGCGATCCTCCCCCGCGGGCGGAGCGGTGTCGGCACCGCCTGCGCCGCCGCGACGTACTCGCTCAACGGCAACGGCGAGCTCACCGGGCGCAGCTGGATCGACGAGTCCGGCTCCCTCGCCCTCCCGGTGCTGATCACGAACTCGCACGCCATCGGCACCGTGCACCGCGGCACGATCGACTGGGTCGCCGACGCCCACCCGGCCGTCGCCGCCCAGTGGATGCTCCCGGTCGTCGGCGAGACCTGGGACGGCTACCTCAACGACATCAACGGCGCGCACGTGCTCCCCCGCCACGCGGCCGAGGCGATCCGGGAGGCGCACGCCGGCCCGATCGCCGAGGGGTCCGTCGGCGGCGGCACCGGGATGAACTGCTACGGGTTCAAGGGCGGCTCCGGCAGCGCCTCGCGGGTGGTCGGCCACGGCTCGGGCCGCTACACCGTCGGCGTCTTCCTGCAGGCCAACTTCGGCAAGCGCTCCGAGCTGCGCCTCGCGGGCGTGCCGCTGGGCCGGCGCTCAGCCGCCCCGAACCCGATGGAGGAGACCGACTGGTTCACGCGCGACGGCACACCGCAGCCCGCCGTCGCGGGAGCGGGGTCCGTCATCGCGGTGGTCGCGACCGACGCGCCGCTGCTGCCGAGCCACCTGTCGGCGATCGCCCGCCGAGTCCCCCTGGGGCTCGCGCGCACCGGCACCACCGGCAGCCACTTCTCCGGCGACATCTTCCTCGCCTTCTCCACCGCCAACGCGGGCGCCTTCGCGTCGCGCATGCCCGCGGGGCCGGCGACCGACGCCGACCTCGACACGGTCACCGCGCTGCCCTGGGGCCACCTCGACCCGTTCTTCGAGGCGACGGTGGAGGCCGTCGAGGAGGCCGTGGCCAACGCGCTCGTCGCGGCACGGGATGCGGTGGGGCGCGCCGGTCACGCCAGCTACGCCCTCCCGCACGCCGAGATCCGCGCGGCGTTCGGGGCGCGCTGACCGCGCGGCGACGGGTGGGCGACCGCTGACGACCGCTCAGCCGCGGGCGCTGCGGGCGAGCAGTGCCGCGTGCAGGGCGCTCAGCGTCTCGCCGTCGTCGAGATCCATCCCGAGCAGCTCCTCGATGAGGGCGATGCGCTGGTAGAAGACCGAGCGGGAGAGATGGCTCGCGGCTGCCGCCTTGGTGCGGTTGCCGGGGTGGGACGCGTAGGCGCGCAGCACCTCCAGCAGGTCGCCGCCGTTCGCGAGGTCGTAGTCGATCAGGGGCCGCAGCATCAGCTCGCTGTGCTCCTGCATCCGCGGGTCGGCGCCCAACGTGGTCACGAGGCGCAGCAGCGGCCGGTGCTCGGCGCGCAGGACGGTGACGCCCTGCGAGCGGCGGGGATCGGCGCGGGCGAGGAGCTGCCCCGCCTCCGCGACGGAGGCGAGGAGACCCGGGATCCCCGGCGCTTCCGACCCGAGGGCGACGGTGACCGCTCCCCCGGCCCCCGGTGCCGCTGCGGCCGCGCGGGCGACCGCGCCGCCGATGGCGACGAGGGCCGCATCCGTGACCGACCGCTCCGGCCGCGAGGAGATCGCGAGCACGAGCATCCCGGACGCCCGGTCGGGATGCTGCGACACGAGCGCGTCGAGCCCCTGCGCCCGCGCCTCGGCGCTCGCACCGGCGACGAGCGCCGCGACGTCCGACGCCTGGCCGGCGGGAGCGTGCAGCCCGATCGCGACGCCGCTCAGGACCCGGCCGGCGACCGGCAGGCCGGACGCCTCGAAGCGGGCGACGAGGCCGCTCTCGGTGGCGAACCGACGACCCAGCAGCGCCCCCAGCAACCGGTCGTGGCTCTGCCGCGTCCACTCGTCCGCATCCCGGTCGGCGAGGCGGCTGAGGGCGAGGGCGACGGCGGCCTGCTCGAGCACGTTCGACCGGCCCGCGGGATGCGCGCGGCCGGGCAGGGCGACGAGGTGGCCCCACCGCATCCCGCGCGCCTCGATCGGCGTGATCAGCCAGCGCTCGCCACCGGTCCCCCGGTGCTCCTGCCGCGAGCGCTGCTCCCAGTCGCGCAGCGCCTGCTCGTCGCCGTCGATGCCCGAGGCGGCGATCACGCGGTGGTTGAGGTCTTCGAGGACCACCGGGGCGTCGAGCGCGCGGGCCGCCTGGGCGACGATGAAGTCGGCGGGGCTGCCGCGCAGGCTCAGCTCGGTGAAGAGCGCGTGGATCTCGTCGCGGGCGCGCAGCGCGCCCATCTGGTCCGCGATGATGCGCGAGTGGACGGCCTCGGTGATCGCGATGAAGCGCACCTCCCGGTGCAGCACCACGAACGGCAGGCCCGCGGCGCGGAAACCGGTGACCAGCGCGGCGGGGGCGGCGGGCATCCGCTCGCTGAGCTCGAGCACCAGCCCGGCGATCCCGCCGCCGGCGAGCTGCTCGGCGAGACCGCGGAGCCCCGCGTCGTCGGTCGGCCAGCCGGCGCCGGTCGAGAGGAGGAGCTCGCCGCCGCTGAGCAGGCGGGCGCTGGAGGCGGTCTCGGAGACGTGCACCCAGCGCACGGGGCGGTCGAGCGCGTCGTCGCCGGAGAGCACCTCCGGCAGCGCCGCCGCGACCTCGTCGAACCGCAGCACCTCTCGGATGCTGGGCAGCACGACGGGCGACACCGACTCCGGACGATCTGTATCAACTGCGATCAAGCCCCGACGATCTGGCATCACTCGGTCGCCTCGCTCTCTGTAACCATTGGGAGGTAAGCCTATTGTTCCATCCGGGCAGTTCGTCCGGAACCACGCAAGGAGAATGCCCGTGGCCCTCATCCGCCATCTGATCGACGGGACCGAGACCGGCGAGCCCGCCCGCACCGGAGCCGTGTACGACCCCGCGACGGGCGAGCGCCAGCACGAGGTCGTGCTCGGCAGCACGGCCGACGTCGAGCAGGCCATCGCCGCCGCGCGCGCCGCCCTCCCCGCCTGGCGCGCCACGAGCCTCACCAAGCGCGCCGACGTGCTGTTCCGGCTGCGCCACCTGCTCACCGAGCGCCGCGACGACCTCGCCGCGATCGTCACGAGCGAGCACGGCAAGGTGCTCTCGGACGCCGCCGGCGAGATCGGCCGCGGCCTCGAGAACGTGGAGTTCGCCTCCGGCCTCATCAACCAGCTCAAGGGCGAGTACAGCGAGCAGGTCTCCACCGGCATCGACGTGCACAGCGTCAAGCAGCCCGTCGGCGTCGTCGGCTGCATCACCCCGTTCAACTTCCCGGTGATGGTCCCGCTCTGGATGGTCGCGAGCGCGATCGCCTGCGGCAACACCGTCGTGCTCAAGCCCAGCGAGAAGGACCCGAGCGCCTCCGTCTTCCTGGCCAAGCTCTTCCTCGAGGCCGGACTGCCCGCCGGGGTGCTCAACGTCGTGCACGGCGACAAGGAGGCGGTCGACGCCCTCCTCGACAGCCCCGACGTCGCCGCGATCAGCTTCGTGGGCTCGACGCCGATCGCCCGCTCGATCTACCAACGCGCGAGCGCCAACGGCAAGCGCGTCCAGGCGCTCGGCGGGGCGAAGAACCACATGGTCGTCCTCGAGGACGCCGACATCGAGGCCGCGGCCGACGCCGCCGTCTCGGCCGCCTACGGCTCCGCCGGCGAGCGCTGCATGGCCGTCAGCGTGCTGGTGGCCGTCGGCGACGTGGGCGACCGCCTCGTGCCGGCGATCGAGCGCCGCCTCGGCGCCCTCGCCATCGGCCCTGGCACCGACCCCGCCAGCGAGATGGGGCCGCTCATCACCCGCGAGCACCGCGACAAGGTCGCCTCGTACGTCGCCGGAGCGACGGCCGAGGGCGCGACGGTCGTCGTCGACGGCACCGCCCGGCAGTTCGAGGGCGACGGCTTCTTCGTCGGCGTCAGCCTGATCGACGACGTGAAGCCCGGCACGAAGGTGTACGACGACGAGATCTTCGGCCCGGTGCTGTCCGTCGTCCGCGTGGACACGTTCGAGGAGGCCGTCGCCCTCGTCAACGCCAACCAGTACGGCAACGGCGTCGCCCTCTTCACCCGCGACGGCGGGGCCGCCCGCCAGTTCGAGTTCGAGATCGAGGTCGGCATGGTCGGGATCAACGTCCCGATCCCGGTGCCGATCGGCGCGTTCTCGTTCGGCGGCTGGAAGAACTCGCTGTTCGGCGACTCCCACATCTACGGGCCCGAGTCGTTCCATTTCTACACGCGGAGCAAGGTCGTCACGACGCGGTGGCCCGACCCGCTGCACTCGAAGATCGAGCTCGCCTTCCCGGGCAACTCCTGAGCAGGACAGGACGGACATCCGCATGACCGACACCATCGAGACCCCTCTGACGACCGCGGACCGGGCCGGCTACACCGACCGGCGGGGCGTCGACCACTCCTTCGGCGACGTCGACGCCGAGACCCAGGTGCGCAGCGACGACCGCAGCCACGTGTTCCACTCCTGGAGCGCGCAGGCCCAGATCGACCCGCTGCCGATCGCCGCGGGCGCCGGCTCCACCTTCTGGGACTACCAGGGCAACGCCTATCTCGACTTCAGCTCCCAGCTGGTCAACCTCAACCTCGGGCACCAGCACCCGGACCTCGTCGCCGCCATCCAGCAGCAGGCCGGTCGCCTCGCGACCATCCAGCCCTCGATGGCGAACGACGTGCGCGGCGAACTGGCGCGCCGGATCGCCCGGGTCGCCCCCGGCACCCTCGACAAGGTGTTCTTCACCAACGGCGGCGCCGACGCGAACGAGTACGCGGTGCGGATGGCCCGCCGCGTGACGGGGCGCCGCAAGGTGCTCTCGATGTACCGCTCGTACCACGGCGGCACCTCGACGGCGATCTCGCTGACCGGCGACCCGCGACGCTGGCCGAACGAGCCGAGCGACCCCTCGGTCGCCCACTTCTTCGGCCCGTACCCGTACCGCTCCGCGTTCCACGCCGCCACGCCCGAGGAGGAGACGCAGCGCGCGCTCGAGCACCTCGAGAGCGTCATCGTGCTGGAGGGCGCCGCCACCGTCGCGGCGATCATCATCGAGACGGTCGTCGGCACCAACGGCGTGCTCGTGCCGCCTCCCGGCTACCTCCCCGGCGTGCGCGCCCTGTGCGACAAGTACGGCATCGTGTACATCGCCGACGAGGTCATGGTCGGCTTCGGCCGCCTCGGCGAGTGGTTCGCGGTGGACGCGTTCGACGTCGTGCCGGACCTCATCACCTTCGCGAAGGGCGTGAACTCGGGCTACGTGCCTCTCGGCGGCGTCGTCATCTCCGAGCCGATCGCGTCGTACTTCGACGACGTGTCGTTCGCCGGCGGGCTCACCTACTCGGGCCACCCGCTGGCCTGCGCCGCGGGCGTCGCGACGTTCGAGGTGTTCGAGCGCGACGGCATCCTGGAGCGGGTGCGCGACCTCGGCGAGCGCGTCGTCGAGCCGGAGATCACCTCCTGGCTCGACAAGCACCCGTCCCTCGGCGAGGTGCGCGGGCGCGGGCTGTTCTGGGCGCTGGAGCTCGTGCGCGACCGGGAGACGCGGGAGCCGCTGGTCCCGTTCAACGCCGCGGGCGCTGACGCGGCCCCGATGGGCGCCGTCGCGGCCGCGTGCAAGGCGGCCGGCGTGTGGCCGTTCACGCACTTCAACCGCGTGCACATCGCCCCGCCGCTGGTGATCGAGGAGGACGAGCTGCGCCGCGGCCTCGCCGCCATCGACGCCGCGCTCGACGTCGCGGACCGCTACACCGCCTCCTGACCCCCTCCGCATTCGGCCCAAATGTCGGGTATGCCGCGCGCATTCCCGACATTTGGGCCGAATCTGCGAGGGGCCGGCACAGGGAGGGGACGGGCGCGCGGGATATCGTGGGGCCATGAGTGAACCTGGGCACGGCCGCGTCGCGGTCTACATCGACTTCGACAACATCGTCATCTCCCGCTACGACCAGGTGCACGGACGCGGGCAGTTCATGCGCGACCGGCAGAAGTCGTCCGGCGACAAGCCGAAGCCGGCCTTCGCGGCCAAGCTCGAGGAGGCCAGGGTCGACCTGGGCGCCATCATCGACTTCGCGTCGTCGTTCGGCACCCTCGTGCTCACCCGGGCGTACGCCGACTGGTCGGCGACGGTCAACGCGGACTACCGCGGACAGCTCGTCGGGCGCGCCGTCGACCTCGTCCAGCTCTTCCCCGCCGCCGCCTACGCCAAAAACGGCGCCGACATCCGCCTGGCCGTCGACGCCGTCGAAGACCTCTTCCGCCTGCCCGAGCTGACCCACGTGGTCGTCGTGGCCGGCGACTCCGACTACGTGCCGCTGGCCCAGCGGATCAAGCGCCTCGGCCGCTACGTGATCGGCATCGGCGTCGCGGGCTCCACCGCGAAGTCGCTCGCCGCCGCGTGCGACGAGTTCGACAGCTACGACGACATCCCGGGCGTCGCGCACGACGAGGTCGCGGACGACTCCGCGGACGACGTCGTCGAGGAGGCCGCGGCCGAGGAGGCCGCGACCGGAACCGCCGCAGCGGACGCGGCCGGCACCGACACCGTCGCCGCCGAGCCCGAGGCCGACGGCGACACCGCGAAGACCGAGCCCTCGGCTCCGGCTCGCGGGTCCCGCTCGCGCCGCAAGCGCGCCCCGGCCGAGCAGCCGGCCGACGCCGCCGAGGCCGCCGAGCCCACCCCGGTGGAGCAGGCCGACGCCGAGCTCCAGGCCGAGGCCACGCGCCTGCTCACCCGCGCCCTCCAGCTCGGCCACGAGAAGGACGACACCGAGTGGCTGCACAGCTCCACGGTGAAGGGGCAGATGAAGCGGATGGACCCGTCGTTCAGCGAGAAGGCCCTCGGCTTCCGCTCGTTCAGCGATTTCGTGAAGTCGCGGAGCCCGATCGTCGAGCTCGACGACAGCTCCACCGCCCAGATGGTGCGGCTGGCCCCCACCCGGTCGCGCCGCGCCCGCCACAGCGGCCGCGCGACCGACACCGTCTCGGCCTGACGCCCGCCGTCAGGCCCGGATGCGGGGCCGCCGCTCGGCCGAGACGCTGAGCCGGCACACAGCATCCGGGCGTTGACTGGCCCCATGGCACGACAGTGGATCGCGACGCAGTGGGGTGGACCCGAGGACTGGGAGCTGGTGGAGCGGGAGGTCGCCGCGCCGGGCCCGGGAGAGGTCACCATCCGGGTGCGCGCCGCCGGGGTCAACCCGGCCGACTACAAGCACGTCTCCGCTCCCCGCTCCGGCGTGGAGCTGCCGGTCGCCATCGGCTACGAGGTCGCCGGTGTGCTGAGCGCCATCGGCCCGGGCACCGAGATCGGGTCCGGCCCGGCGGAGGTCGGCGACGCGGTCGTGGCCTTCCGCATCCAGGGCGGCTACGCCGACGAGGTGACCGTGCCCGCGAAGGACGTCTTCGCGAAGCCGGAGCGCATCCCCGACGAGGAGGCCGCGAACCTCCTCCTCGCGGGCACCACCGCGGCGCAGATGCTGCACACGGTCGGCGCGCGGGCGGGCGAGACCATCCTGGTGCACGGGGCCTCCGGCGCCGTCGGGGTCAGCATCCTGCAGCAGGCCGGGGAGCTCGGCGTGCACGTCGTCGGCACGGCGAGCGAGGCCAGCTTCGCGCGCGTGCGCCGCTTCGGCGGGGTGCCCGTGCTCTACGGCGAGGGTCTCGCCGAGCGGGCGCGTGCCGAGGCGCACGGCCCGATCGTGGCCGCCCTCGACACCGTCGGGACCGACGAGGCGATCGACGTCTCCCTCGAGCTCGTCCCCGACCGCGCCCGCATCGTGACGATCGTCGCCGCCGCCCGCGCGCAGAAGGAGGGCTTCGCGGCCGTCGCAGGAGCCCAGCCCGAGAGCCAGGCCTACCGGGACTCCGTGCGCGCCTCCCTGCTCGAGCTGGCCGGGAGCGGCCGGCTCCAGGTGCCGATCGCGCGCACCTATCCGCTGGAGGAGGCGCCGGAGGCCCTGCGCTTCCTCGCCCAGGGCCACCCGGGCGGGAAGATCGCGCTGCTGCCCTGAGCGCTGAGCCCCGGTCCCGCGGAGCGCACTCCGCTCAGCGCTCGCTGCCCTCGGCGGTAAGCGCTCAGTGTCGGGCGGTCACTCGACCTGCAGCTGCGTGCGGGCCGGATACGGGCACAGCAGGTAGGCGTGACCGTGATCGCGCTGCCTCCCGTGCTCCTCGATCCGGGATCCGCAGAGCGGACACACCGCCGCCTCGGTCCTCGGCGCCTCCGGCCCGTAGGGGCCGAGCGGGGGCGGTCCGAGCACCGGGAGCAGTTTGGCGTCGAGCCACTCCGCCGCCCGTTCGGCGCGGTGGCCGCGCCGTTCGTGCACGTTCTCCATACTCCGGATGGTAGGCCGGTCCGACGCGGCCGGCGCCGTCTCCGATGCGACTGCCAGACCACCTTCAGACGGGACGCCGGCCGCGCGCGCTACTCGCTGAAGTGGCCGGCCTCGGCCTCCTCCTCGGTCATCACGACCATGCCGCCGGTGCGCTGGCTGGAGTGCAGCAGCGCCTCCATCCACCGCTCGTTGAGCACGGGAGGGCGGCTGCCGGCGAAGACGAACGCCATCGGGATCTCGCGGCTGATCCAGAGGCTCATCCGGCCGCCGCCCTGCTCGGGCGGGATCTGCCAGTTGAGCAGGAAGCTCTCGTGCCGGCGCAGCTTCGTGACCAGCGCGATCTTCACGTGCGAGAGCGTGCGGTCGTCGAACTCGTACTCCTGCGCGTTGCCGTAGAGCAGCTTGCCCATCGTTCAGCCCTCCTTGCGCTGCTGCGACCGCGCGGCCTTGTAGGTGCCCTCCGGCACCTCCTCCCGGATCTCGGCGCGCAGGGCGTCTTCGAGCACGAGGCCGCCGTTGCCGTTCGCGCGCTCGGTGAGCAGCCCCAGCCACTCCCGGTTCAGCTCGGGGAACTCGGGATGCGAGAAGACGAACTGCAGGCTGATCGCCGGGTCGAGCCAGATGGAGCGCAGCGTCCCCTCGGCGCCCACGGTCGTGTCCGTCCAGATCAGGAGGAATCCCTCCCGCCGCCGGAGCTTGGTCGCGATGACCGCCTGCAGGTGCGCCAGCACGCGGTCGTCGAATGCGAATCCGTCCGTGCCGTCGTAGATCAAAGTGCCCATCGTTCCTCCGCGTCCCACTTTCGCGTCGGGCGGGCGCGTCGTCAAGTGATCCACGGGCCGCGGCGTAAAGTCCGGGCCATGGACGCTCTCACGCGAACCATCAAAGCGGCCCTCCTCTACGAGGACGGCCGGACTCTGGACAGCGTCGTGGTCGTGCCTCTGATCGGCGGATGCCCGCCGGGCGAGATCCGCGTCGCCACCCTCTTCGCCGGTGCACTCGCGTACGACGTGTACGAGCTGGCGGACGAGGAGGAGTACGCGGGCGTGCCGGCGTATCCCTACCGTTCCACCATCCCCGTCACCACCGACGACCTCCAGGACTGACCGCCGACCGGCCGGCCCTGATTAGGCTGGGCGGGTGACCTCTCCCGCCCCGGCTCCGCGACCCCGTGGGAGCAGGGTGGGCGCCGCCGTCGCTGCGCTCAGCATCGGCACGGTGCTCAACCCGCTCAACTCCTCGATGATCGCGGTCGCGCTCGTGTCGTTGCAGCGCGACTTCCGGGTGGATGTGACCACCGTCACCTGGGTCATCACCTCCTTCTACCTGGCGTCCGCGGCCGGCCAGCCGCTCATGGGGCGGCTCGCGGACCGGTTCGGTCCGCGCCGCCTGTTCCTGTTCGGGATGGTCGTCGTCGCGATCGCCTGCGCGGTGACGCCGTTCGTGCAGTCCTTCGCCGCCGTCTGCGCGGGCCGGGTCGCCCTGGCGATCGGGACGGCGACCGCGTTCCCCTCCGCCATCGCCATGCTGCGGCCCCTCTCGGCCGGGTCGGACGTGGGCACGCCGCGGCTGCTCGGCCGCCTCCAGATCGCCAACACGTCCGGCGCCGCGATCGGCCCGGTGCTCGGCGGGGCACTCGTGACGTTCCTCGGCTGGCAGTCGATCTTCTGGGTGAACGTGCCGCTCGCCGCGCTCGCGTTCATCGGCGTCTGGGTGTTCGCGCCGCCCGACGCCGAGCGCGAGCGCGTGCCGCTGTCGCGCACGCTGGCCGAGTCGGACATCCCGGGCATCCTGCTCTTCGTCACGACACTGAGCGCGCTCCTGGTGTTCCTGCTCGACCTCTCCCCCGCGCCGCTCTGGTGGCTGCTGCCGGTGTTCGCCGCCGCCGGCATCGCGTTCGTCTGGCGGGAGCTGCGCACGCGGCACCCGTTCCTCGACCTGCGCCTGCTCGCCGCCAACCGCCGCCTGATGATGGTGTACCTCTGCTTCGCGATCTTCAGCGTGGTCTACTACTCGGCGTTCTTCGGCCTCCCGCAGTACCTGCAGGCGCACGCGGGATACCCGGCGGGCATCGCGGGACTGCTGATGTTCCCGCTCGCGGCGGTCACCATCGTCGCCACGCCGCTCGCCGCGCGCGCGATCGAGAGCGTCGGGCTGCGCCGGACCCTGCTCTGGGGCGCGTCGTCCCTCATCGTCGGCGCCGGCCTGCTCGCGGTCGCCGCCGTCTCGACCGCGCCGTGGGTGGTGCTGCTGCTGACCGCCGCCCTCGGCATCCCCTACTGCGTCGTCAGCATTTCGATGAACCAGGCGCTCTACGCGTCGGCCCGGCCGGAGGACAGCGGCGTCGCCGCCGGCATCTTCCAGACCTCCCGCTACGTGGGCGCGATCGTCGCCACGACCCTCCTCGGCCTGCTCTTCGCCGGAGGGACGACCGCCGGCAGCTGGCTCACCGCCGTCGCCGTCGCGGCCGGGCTGGCCGTCGTGCACCTCGGCCTGCTGGTCTTCGTGCGGCCGCAGGGGCGCGCCGCGGCGGCCTGAGCGGCTCCCGCCTCGCAGACACGGGGCTCCTGCGACAACGGTGCGTGGGACGTCCGCCCGAGGTCGCCCCACGCACCTCCTCCGTGCGAGTGCACTCTCGTCATCATCTCTCCGCCGCCCGGGCGGAATCCGTGGTCGCGCGATACTCGGAGCGCGCTCCCATCACGCCCTCAGGGAGCCGCTGTCGCGCGGTCCGGGAGGCCCTCGGCCAGCTCGGCCATGACGTCAGCGGCGTCGCCGTGGCGGGCGAGGGCCGCGCTCTGCCCCATCCACAGGGACAGCAGTTCGTCGTCGTCCCGCTCGCTCGCGGCGCGGCGGAACACCCCGGTGAGCGCATTCTGCACGGGGAACGGCGCGACCGTGCCGCCGTGCTCGATCTCGCGGACCGCGCGGTTGGGCAGACCGCGCGCCAGCCGCCCGCTCATCGCCCGCGTCAGGACGGTGTCCGCCGCCTCCGCCGCGCGGATGCGCGCCCGGTGCGCCTCGGGGGCGGCCGACTGCCGGGTGGCGAGGAAGGCCGTCCCGATCTGCACGGCATCCGCCCCGAGGGCGAACGCTGCCGCAACGCCCCGCCGGTCCGCGATGCCGCCCGCGGCGACGACCGGCACCTCCACCGCGTCCACCACCTGCGGCACGAGGGCGAGCCCGCCGACGAGGCTGTCCTCCGCGGGCGCCAGGAAGGAGGGGCGGTGCCCGGCCGACTCGGAGCCCGACGCGACGATCGCATCCACCCCGCCGGCCGCGAGCGCGCGGGCCTCGGCGACGGTGGTGGCCGTGCCGACGACGACGATCCCGCGCTCGTGCGCGGCCGCGACGACCTCCGCCGAGGGGACCCCGAAGATGAAGCTCAGCACGGCGGGTTCGGCGGCGAGCGCCGCCTCGAGCTGCTCGTCGAACGAGGGCGGCAGCGCGATCGGCCAGGCGGGGCGCTCCGCCACGGCCGCGTCGAACAGGGCGCCGAGCGCCTGGACGTACGTCGCGTACTCGTCGCGTCCGACCGCGTGCTCGCCGGGCAGCTCGAGCGGCAGCCAGAGGTTGAAGGCGAACGGACGGTCGGTGCGGGAGCGGAGGGCCGCCGCGGTGGCCCGGATGCGTTCGGCCGTGAAGCCGTAGAGCCCGAACGACCCGAGGCCGCCCGCCGCGCTGACCGCCGCGGTCAGCTCCGCCGACGAGAGGCCGCCGAACGGCCCCAGCACCAGGGGGAGCTCCACTCCGACGAGCTCTGCGAAACGCATTCCGGCCTCCCGACGGTCCTGTGCGCGAGCGCGATCATCCGCCCCGTCGATCCTAGCCGCGCCGCCCCGGCGCAGACCGGGTACCGTCGAGGCGATGGATATCACCGCCCCCACCTCGCTCGGCCCGGGCCGCCTCGTCGTCGCGGAGGCGGACGCACCGCGCGGCCTGCTCTGGCTCGGCCACGGCGCCGGGGGCGGCATCGACGCCGTCGACCTGGCCGCGCTCGCCCGCGCGCTGCCCGAGGCGGGCGTCACCGTGGTCCGCTACGAGCAGCCCTGGCGCGTGGCGGGCAAGCGGGTCGCCTCCCGGCCCGAGGCGCTCGACATCGCGTGGCGGGAGACGGCGCCGCTGGTGACGGACCTCGCGGCGGGCCTCCCCCTGCTCGTCGGCGGTCGCAGCGCCGGCGCCCGGGTCGCCTGCCGAACCGCGACGGAGGTCCGAGCGGCCGCCGTGGTCTGCCTCGCCTTCCCCCTGCATCCTCCGGGGCGTCCGGAGAAGTCCCGGCTGGCCGAGCTGCTGCTGCCGGAGGCGCCGGTGCTGGTGCTGCAGGGCGACCGCGACACCTTCGGGACGGCGGAGGCGGTTGCGGCCGAGACGGCGGGCCGCGACGGGATCCGGGTCGTCCCGGTGCCCGGCGTCGATCACGGCATGAAGACGCTCGCCTCGTCGGCCCTCGATCCCGCGGGCGTCGCGGAGCTGATCGTGGCCGCGGTCGGTGGCTTCGTCGACGAGCTCGTCGGCCGACGCGCCTGACCACGGCGTGAACCGCGCGGCCCCACCGGCCGCGCACACCCGTCTCCGACCATCTTGCTATTCAGTGTTGCTATCTACCGGTACTCGGCGATACTATCTACCAGTACCAAGCAACACTGAGTAGCCGGAAGGAGAGTCCATGAGCAAGCAAGCGACCGAGATGCTCAAGGGGACCCTCGAGGGCATCGTCCTCGCCATCCTCCAGGCCCGGCCCGCGTACGGCTACGAGATCACCTCGTGGCTGCGGGATCAGGGCTTCACCGACATCGCCGAGGGCACGATCTACGCGCTCCTCGTGCGCATCGAGCAGCGCGGCCTCGTGGACGTGGAGAAGGTCCCGTCCGAGAAGGGCCCGCCGCGCAAGGTGTACTCGCTCAACACGGCGGGACACGAGTACCTCGACGAGTTCTGGAGGACGTGGAGCTTCCTCGCAGAACGACTGGAACAGCTCCGACACGAAGGGGAGAACTGACATGGCGGCCAAATGGGTCGAGGCGATCACCGGATCGCTCGAGCAGAAGAAGCAGTACCGGCAGTACCGGGCGCGGCTGGAGGCCCTGCCCGAGCCCTACAACGCCGTCGCGAAGGCCGTGCAGCGGTACTTCATGTACAACGGCGGCGTCGAGGACGGCGACACGCTCGTCACGATGATGGGCGACTTCGTAGACCTCTGGGAGGGCGCCGCGGCAGACGGCACCCCCGTCCGCGACATCGTCGGGGAGAACCCGGTCGAGTTCGCGGAGGCGTTCGCCGAGGCCTACACGGGCAAGCGCTGGATCGACAAGGAGCGCGCCCGCCTGAACGCCGCCGTCGAGGCGGCCGAGACGAAGCAGGAGGCGGAGGAATGACCACCGCGACCGTCGAGCGCGGGCCCGCCATCCAGGTCCGCGGGCTCGAGAAGTCCTACAAGAAGGTCAGCGTCCTGCGCGGCGTCGACTTCGACGTCGAGCGCGGCAGCATCTTCGCCCTGCTCGGCTCCAACGGCGCCGGCAAGACGACGGCGGTCAAGATCCTCTCGACGTTGCTCAAGGGCGACGCCGGGAAGGCCGTCGTCAACGGCTTCGACGTCGCCACCAAGGCCGCCGAGGTGCGCGACTCGATCAGCCTGACCGGTCAGTTCGCGGCGGTCGACGAGATCCTCACGGGGCGCGAGAACCTCATCCTTGTCGCCCAGCTGCGGCACCGGAAGAAGCCGGCGGCGATCGCGGACGAGCTGCTCGCCCGCTTCTCGCTCACCGACGCCGGCTCCCGCAAGGTCGCGACCTACTCGGGCGGCATGCGCCGCCGGCTCGACATCGCCATGAGCCTGATCGGCGACCCGCCGGTGATCTTCCTCGACGAGCCCACCACCGGTCTCGACCCGCAGGCGCGGATCGAGGTCTGGGAGGCCGTGAAGGAGCTCGCCGGCCGCGGCACCACGGTGCTGCTCACCACGCAGTACCTCGATGAGGCCGAGCAGCTCGCCGACCGCATCGCCATCCTCCACGAGGGCCGCATCATCGCGAACGGCACCCTCGCCGAGCTGAAGCAGCTGCTCCCGCCGGCGAAGGTCGAGTACGTCGAGAAGCAGCCCAGCCTGGAGGACGTCTTCCTCGCCATCGTCGGCGATGGCACGACCTCGAAGGAGTCATGATGTCCACCGCGACCTTCCTCAGCGACACCGCCGTCCTCACCGGGCGGTCCATGCGCCACATCACGCGCAGCCTCGACACCATCATCACCACCGCGCTCATGCCGATCGCGTTCATGCTGTTGTTCGTGTTCGTCTTCGGCGGCGCGATCGACACCGGTTCGTTCTCCGGCTCGTACGTCGACTACCTGCTGCCCGGGATCCTGCTGATCACCGTCGCGACGGCCATCTCGTACACCGCGTACCGGCTGTTCATGGATCTGCAGGGCGGCATCTTCGAGCGCTTCCAGTCCATGCCGATCGCCCGGTCGAGCGTGCTCTGGGCCCACGTGCTGACCTCCCTCGTCTCCACGATGGTCTCGGTCGCACTGGTCGTGCTCGTCTCCCTGCTGGTCGGCTTCCGCACCGGCGCGAGCGTGCTCGCCTGGCTCGGCGTCGCCGGCATCCTGGTGCTGTTCAGCCTGGCGCTCACCTGGATCGCCGTCATCGCCGGCCTGTCGGCGAAGACCGTGGACGGTGCGGGGGCCTTCGCCTACCCGATCATCTTCCTGCCGTTCATCAGCTCGGCCTTCGTCCCGACCGAGAGCATGCCCGGCCCCGTCCGCTGGTTCGCCGAGAACCAGCCCGTCACCTCCATCGTCGACTCGATCCGCGCCCTGTTCGCCGGCCAGCCCGTCGGCACCGACATCTGGGTCGCCCTCGCCTGGTGCGTCGGCATCCTGGTCGTCGCCTACGCCGTCGCGATGGCCGCCTACCGCCGCCGGGTCACCGCGGGGTGAACCCTCTCCCGCCGGCCTCGTCCGGCACCGGCTTCCGCCACCCCGCCCGGGGCGGCGGCGGTCGCGTTTAACCGCGGAGGCGTCAGCCCAGCGTCCGCCGCATCACCCAGCGGTCCGCTCCCCCGGAGTGCGCGCTCGTCTCCGCGTACCGCTCGAAGCCGTGCTTCTCGAACAGCGCCACCGTGCCGACGTAGCCGCTGATCACATCCACCTTCTCGCCGCCCGTGTCGACCGGGTAGCCCTCGACGATCGTCGCCCCCGACGCCCGCGCGTGCTCCACCGCCCCGTCGAGCAGCTGGTGCATCACACCCCGCTTGCGAAAGCCTCCCCGCACCACGAAGCACACGATCGACCACGGGTCGAGCTCCTCGTCCAGGTGCGGGATGGTGCGGGAGTTCAGCAGCCGCCGGTACGTCGACTTCGGCGCCACCGAGCACCAGCCCGCCACCTCGCCGTCGAGGTACGCCAGCACCCCAGGCCCCGGCTCGGACTCGCACTCCGCGTGCATGTACTCGATGCGCGCGGGCATGTCGAGCCGCGCATCCCGGTACGACATGCACACGCATCCCCCGCCGCCGGGCTTGCGCGGCACCATGAACGTCGCGAAATCATCCCAGCGGCCCGTCGCCGGCAGCACTTCGATGGACATGCCGGAAGCGTAGCGGGAGGCGGCGACATCGGTGGCAGCATGGGCGCATGCCCGGCGACCTCCTCATGCGCATCCACAGCCCCGAGTTCCAGGCCATGTCGGAGCGCGTCCTCGAAGCGACCGCCCTGACCTCCCGGCTCAACGTCCTCCCGTTCGACGACGACGCGGGCAAGGCCGAGCTGCTCGCGAGGATCCTCGGCCGCCCGGTGCCCGACCGCACCACCATCTACCCGCCGTTCTTCACCGACCACGGGCTCAACCTCGAGCTGGCCGAGCGCGTCTTCATCAACCAGAACTGCACCTTCCTCGACTACGCCGGCATCCGCCTCGCCGAGCGCGTCATGATCGCCCCCAAGGCCACCTTCATCACCGTCGGCCACCCCGTCGACACCGACGACCGCCGCATCTGGCTCACCGGTGGCCCCATCGTCGTCGAGGAGAACGTGTGGATCGGCGCCGGCGCCACCATCCTCCCCGGCGTCACGATCGGCCGCGACTCCGTGATCGCGGCCGGGACCGTGGTCGCGGAGGACGTGCCGGAGGCGAGCCTGGTCGCCGGCCCGAAGGGCGCGATCAAGCGGCGGTGGTGAGAGGCGACGCCGCGCCTGACGCACATTCCGCGCTGTGACTGCTCCGCCACGGGACACCGGCGCCCGGGCGCCGCACCGCAAACGTCCCGGCGCATGGCAGACGCCTCTGCGGCGAGCGCCGAGGCGGCCTCACCCCAACCGCTCGAACACCATCGTCGCCTGGATGCGGTCGCCTCCGCCGATCCCCTTGCTCCCCGATGCGGCTGTCGAGATGGTGTGCAGTCGATAGCCGAGCGCGGCCTGCGCGTTGATCGCCCGCTCGAGCTCGGTGAGGTTGCCGGATCCGGTCCCCCACAGTTTCTCCTTGAGGATGACCTGCAGCACCACGTAACTCATCCCGGTCGGCGCCGGCCTCGGCTTGCCACCCGAGACCGCATCCGCCTCGATCCGGTCGATCATCCCGCCGATGCCCCCGGCGCGTGGAGGCGGCGGCTGCACCTTGTCCGTCCACACGGCGCCGTCCCACCACCGCATCGTCCCGGAACCGTCGTCGTACCAACCGGCCTGTGCCGCAGCTGCCATGTGTCTCGCCTTTCTCGAATGTCTCTGCCGATCTTGGCGGAGCCGCAGGCACGCCGCATCAGCCCCGAAGAGGTGGCACACCCGTTGTGGCGGGGAAGATCCGGCAGCGGGAGTACCCTCAGCCGCAGCACCCGCACCAGCCGAAAGGACACCCATGCCGCAGTACGCCGTCCTCATCTACACGGGCGATTCCGCGCACCGCCTGGACGCGACCGAGGAGGACCTCGCGGAGCCGAACTCCCACGGCGACGCCCTCGCCGAATCCGGCGCCCTCCGCACCGCCTACGCGTTCACGCCGCGCGATCTGGCCCGCTCCGTGCGCGAGAGCGGCGTGACCCACGGCCCGTTCGTCGACGCGCCCGTCGCGGTGGCGGGCGTCTACGTCATCGAAGCGCCGGACATGGATGCCGCCCTGGCGATCGCGCGCACCAACCCGGCCATCCGCGGGGATGCGGGGGTCGAGGTGCGGCTGGTGCACAGCGGTGGGGTCGTCGGGCAGTAGGGGTTGGTAGCGGAGGAGTTCTCAGACGACGCGCCGGGCAGAGGCAGGGTGCGGAGGGGATCCGTCCGGATACCGGCCGGGATCTCCTCCGTTGGCTGCGAGTGGGCCCTCGACCGGGACGCGGGACTCGGGACGCCACGACGTGATGCCGCCGCATTGACTCCGCGCCTGCTGCCTCACCCCGCGGACCAGAGCTCCTCCGCCTCCAACGTCAGATCGATCACCTGCCGCAGAAGACCTCCCACCGATGTCGACTTCAACAGGGTGTACCTGTCGTACTCCCCCAGCGGGGCGATCGCCGCCAGCTGCCACGCCGCCGCCACGGGATCGTCCGACAGCTCGACATCGGCATCCGCCCGCGGCTCCGCGACGCGGGCGATCGAACGGCGGACGACCGCTTCCGCCTCGGCCCGCAACGGTGCGAGCGCGTCGGACCACTCCAGATCCGGCAGCATCGCGAGCTCGGCCCGGGGATACGGGTCCTCGTCGACCCAGCGCTCGACCGTGAACCGCCGTGTCCCCACGCCGACGATGAGCAGGTCGTCGGCTCCCGCAGCGGCACTCACAAGACGCGCCATCGTCCCGACCGCGGCGCGCTGGTCCCCACCTCCGGCTTCGGATCCGCGCTCGATGAGGACCACGCCGAACTCGAACCCCGGTTCGACCTCGTCGAGCAATCGGCCGACCAACGTGAGATACCGCGGCTCGAACACCCGCAACGGGATCGGCACGCTGGGGAACAGCACGGATCCGAGTGGGAACATCGGTGAGGCGGCCATACTCCAGTCAAACACCGCTGACGTAGGCTGAACAGGTGCCCCGACCGCGCCCCGAGATCCCAGGACCGGGACAGGAGTCCGTCTGGGACTACCCCCGGCCGCCGCGCATCGAGCGCGTCCACGTGCGTGTCACCATCCGCCTGGGCGGGCAGCTCATCGTCGACACCCGAGACGTCGTCCGGGTGCTCGAGACCAGCCACCCACCGGTGTACTACCTCCCGATCACGGACTTCGCGGCCGGCGCGCTGGCCGACGCCGACGGTTCGTCGTTCTGCGAGTTCAAGGGCACCGCGCGCTATCTCGACGTGCGCGGCGGAGGCGAGGCCCGGTCCGCTTGCGCGTGGAACTACCCGCATCCGTCGCCCGGGTACGAGCCACTCCAGGGCCGCGTCGCCGTGTACGCGCAGCAGATGGACGAGTGCACGGTCGACGGCGAAGTCGTCACGCCGCAGCCCGGAGACTTCTACGGCGGCTGGATTACGAGCGCCGTGGTCGGGCCGTTCAAGGGGGTGGCGGGGTCGCTGGGGTGGTGAGGGCCGCCGCGGATACACACACGTCGAACCGGAACTCACGTGCCTTGGACAGTGTCGGCAACGGAGGAAACCACCGGCGACGCGCCGGCCAGAAACAGCTAACGGAGGGGATCCGACCGGGAACCGGCCGGGATCTCCTCCGTCAGCGACGAGCGGGCGCGAGGCCGGCCCGCCTACACGTTGAACCGGAACTCCACCACGTCCCGTCGAATTTGAACGTCTCTTCCGATAACGGCAAGGACCACCTGTTTCACTTGGTGAACCCTGCTCGAGCACCTCGCCGCACACTAGACTCGGCCGTACCCGGTAGCAGGACCGCGTATGCGCGACGATTGCGTCCCCGTCGATGCGAGCGTCAACGCATATCCTCGGAGGCAACAACGGTTGGAGTCGCGGCCCAACGAGGGTGGCCGTCTCGCTCGAGGAGGGAAACGGACTCGAAGTAGTTCCCATCGGGATGCGGGTTCAACCGCAACGTGACGTCAGCGTCCACAGTCGGCTATCCAGGCCCAATCTGCGTCGGTCAGGAGGAACACGCTGCGCGACGGGTCGGGCTGCACGAGGCCCGCTCCGGCCCCCTGCAGCTCCGACAGAATGTGCCAACTGACTCGCTCGCGACGATGTTGGACCAGCCAGTCACGTGTAGCGGGCGAGACGTTTGCCCACCATGTCGGTTCGTCGGCCATCCGGCGAGCATAACCGAACAGGCACCTCGCCAGGACGGCAAACCCCAGGGCAGCTAGACATTAAATCTGAACTCCACCACATCCCCGTCCTGCATCACATAGTCCTTCCCCTCCATGCGGGCCTTGCCGCGGGAGCGGGCCTCGGCGACGGAGCCGGCTTCGATGAGGTCGTCGAAGGAGATGACTTCGGCCTTGATGAAGCCCTTCTCGAAGTCCGTGTGGATGACGCCGGCGGCCTGCGGGGCCTTGGCGCCCTTGGGGATGGTCCATGCGCGCGACTCCTTGGGGCCGGCGGTGAGGTAGGTCTGCAGGCCGAGGGTGTCGAAGCCGATGCGGGCGAGCTGGTCGAGGCCGCTTTCGGTCTGGCCGGTGGAGGCGAGCAGCTCAGCGGCGTCGGCGGCGTCCAGGTCGATGAGCTCGGACTCGAGTTTGGCGTCGAGGAAGACGGCCTGGGCCGGGGCGACGAGGGCGGCGAGCGCGGCGCGGCGGGAGTCGTCTGTGAGCACGTCCTCGTCCACGTTGAAGACGTAGATGAAGGGCTTGGCGGTCAGCAGGCCGAGCTCCTTGATGGGCTCGAGGTCGATGCTGGAGGTGGAGAGCGGCTTGCCCTCGTTGAGGTACGCGGCGGCCTCGCGGGCGGTCTCGAGCACGATGGGCTCGAGCTTGCGGCCCTTGACCTCCTTCTCGTACCGCGCCTCCGCCTTCTCGAGGGTCTGGAGGTCGGCGAGGATGAGCTCGGTGTTGATGGTCTCCATGTCGCCGGCGGCGTCGACCTTGCCGGCGACGTGCACGACGTCGGGGTCGCTGAAGCCGCGGACGACCTGCGCGATGGCGTCGGCCTCGCGGATGTTGGCGAGGAACTTGTTGCCCAGGCCCTCACCCTCGCTGGCGCCCTTGACGATGCCGGCGATGTCGAGGAACGACACGGGCGCCGGGAGGATGCGCTCGCTCCCGAAGACCTCGGCCAGCTTGTCGAGCCGCGGGTCGGGGAGGTTCACCACGCCGACGTTCGGCTCGATGGTCGCGAACGGGTAGTTCGCGGCGAGCGCGTCGTTCTTGGTCAGCGCGTTGAACAGGGTGGACTTGCCCACGTTGGGGAGTCCGACGATACCGATAGTGAGAGCCACGGTCGTCCATTCTACGGGGCGGGCGTCACGCTTCAGCCCGCGAGCGCCGCCCGGTAGGCGCGGGTCACGTACGGCAGCTCGATCGTCGCCGCCCCGGCGAGCTCGGGATGCTCGGCGTGCAGCCGCCGCACGGAGGCGATGACGGTCGCCTGCGCGTCCGGGTCCTTGGTGATGAAGTAACTGCGCGATCGCACGAGGTCGAGCAGCCCGTCGAGGTCGAGCCGCTGCGTCCATGGCACGTCGCGCCGCTCCAGCTCGCCGAAGGGAGGCCCGACGACGGGCTCCTCCTCGTCGCCGGAGTACGCATCCCCCGCGCCGATCAGCTCGCCCAGGCGGCGCACCCAGTCGACGCGCTCGTCGCGGTCGTTCCACAGCAGGCCGAGCCGACCGCTGGGCCGCAGGACGCGCGCGACCTCGGGCACGGCACGCTCGGTGTCGACCCAGTGCCAGGCCTGCGCGGCGACCACGAGGTCCTGGGAGGCATCGGGCACCGGGAGGCTCTCCCCCGTGCCGAGACGCGCCTCCACGCCGGGCAGCCGCTCGCCGAGCACGCGCAGCATCTCGGGCGACGGGTCGACGGCGGTCACGGTCAGCCCGGCTTCGACGAGGGAGGCCGTGAGCTTGCCCGTGCCGGCGCCGAGATCGAGCACGGGCCCCGTGACGCCCTCCGCGATCCAGGCGACGGCCTCGGCGGGATACCCGGGCCGGGAGGCGTCGTAGACCTCCGCGGCACGGTCGAAGGAGGCGGCGAGGAGGTCGCGGTCGTGACGCTGGCGCATGCTGCGATCGTACGCGCGGGAGGCGGAGCGAGGCCGGGCGTCGCCGATGCGGCGGCGCGCCCGCCTCGTGCGCCGGCGGTGTCGGCGGGCCGTGCGAGCATGACGACGTGACACTGGACTTCACCGCCATCGACTTCGAGACCGCGAACTCCTCCGCGGCATCCGCCTGCTCCGTCGGGCTGGTGAAAGTCAGGGACGGCCGGGTCGTCGACCGCGTCGGCTGGCTCATCCAGCCGCCGTTCGGGCACGACCACTTCCAGGAGTGGAACGTCCGCATCCACGGCATCCAGCCCGAGGACGTGATCGGCGCTGCGGGATGGGTGGACCAGCTCGCCGACCTCGTCGAGTTCGCGGAGGACGACCACCTCGTCGCCCACAACGCCGGCTTCGACATGGGCGTCATCCGGGCCGCGTGCGCCGCGACCGCCGTCGCCTGTCCCGAGTACCGCTACCTGTGCAGCCTGCAGGTCGCCCGCCGCACCTACTCCCTCGACTCGTACCGCCTCCCGGTCGCGGCGATGGCCGCCGGCTTCGAGGACTTCGCCCACCACGACGCCCTCGCCGACGCGGAGGCGTGCGCCGCCATCGTCATCCACGCGGCGAAGCGCCACGAGGCCGCCACGATCGACGACCTCTCGGCCCTCACCGGCGCCCGGGTCGGCCGGATCGGGATGGTCGCCGCGGCCTGACCCCCGCCCCGCCGTGCGTCGCCTCCCGGCACGTCGCCAACGGTGCGTCGCCAACGGAGGAGATCCGCCCGCCACGCGCCCACATCTCCTCCCGAACCTGCGCAAACCGGCCGCACCGCACCGCATCCCCTCCGCACGCCACCGGCCGTTCGCCCCTCCGCCGCGCGGGAGCACCCCAGTGTCGGACCCCCCTGTCACACTGGCGGCATGGACATCCTCGCCCTGCTCCTCGGTCTCCTCCTGGGCCTCGTCGTCGGCGCCGTCGGTGCCGGCTTCGCCGTCGCGAAGCTGCTGCGCGACCGGGCGGCGAACGCCGCTCCGGCGACCCCCGCGGTCGACCCGGCGGTGATCGAGGCGCGGCATACCACCGCGCTCGCGGAGCTGCGGGCGGCCGAGCAAGCCGTGCAGGCGGAGATCCGGGCCGACCTGGCCGGCGCGCAGTCCCGGGTCGACGCCCTGGAGGAGCAGCTGCGCGCGGCGCAGGAGCTGCAGCGCGAGACCGTCGAGCGGCACCGTGCCGAGGCGCTGGCGCAGACGGAGCGCGAGCGCGCCGAGAGCAAGGTCCTGCAGGCGCTCGCGCCGGTGCGCGAGAGCCTCACCGACATGCAGCGCAAGGTGGTCGCGCTCGAGTCGCAGCGCAGCGAGCAGCACGGTCAGCTGACGCAGCAGCTGCGCACGGCGGCGGAATCGGAGGAGCGGCTGCGCAGCACCGCGGAGGCCCTCGCCTCGGCGCTCCGCTCCAACAGCACCCGCGGTGTCTGGGGCGAGACCCAGCTGCGCAGCGTCGTGGAGGCCGCGGGCCTGCTGGAGCGCGTGGACTTCGACGTGCAGTCGAGCATCCACTCGGAGGCCGGCGCCGGCCGCCCGGACATGATCGTCCGCCTCCCGGGTGGCAAGAACATCGCGCTCGACGCGAAGGTGCCGTTCAACGCGTACCTCGAGGCGAGCCAGATCCCGGCGACGGCGACCGGTGCGGAGGGCGCGCAGCGCCAGGCGCTGATGAAGCAGCACGTGAAGGCCGTGCGCGACCACATCACGGCGCTGGGCAGCAAGGCGTACTGGACCGGCCTCGAGTCCTCCCCCGAGCTCGTCATCGCGTTCATCCCGAGCGAGTCGCTCGTGTCGTCGGCGCTGGAGGCGGACCCGTCGATCATGGAGTTCGCGTTCGGCAAGCGCGTGGCCCTCGCCTCCCCCGTGACCCTGTGGTCCGTGCTCAAGACGGTGGCGTTCAGCTGGCAGCAGGATGTGCTGACCCAGGAGGCGAAGCAACTCTTCGACCTCAGCCGCACCCTCTACAGCCGGCTCGCCACCACCGCGACCCACATCGAGAAGCTCGGCCGTTCCATCGAGCGCACGGTGAAGGACTACAACGGCTTCGTCGGCTCGTTCGAGCGCCAGGTGTTCCCGGCCGCCCGCAAGCTGGGCGCCCTCGACGAGTCCAAGGTCATCGGCGTGATCGAGGGCATCGAGGAGTCTCCCCGCGAGCTCACCGCCTTCGAGCTGACCAGCGAGCTCACCGTCGAGATCGAGCCCGAGCCCCGCGACATGCACGGCATCGACAAGCTCGCACTCGACGAGCAGGAGCGCGCCCACGCGCGGGCGAGCGACGAGCGCGACGAGCGCGACGAGGAGTCCGGCGCGGCCTGACGCGACGGCCCCACCTCGCTACATTCGTGCCGAATGTCGACTCCGGCACCGCCAGAGTCGACATTCGGCACGAATGCGTGTGGGAAAGCCTCCCCTACAGCTGGTCCGGCTCCAGCCACTTCGCGGCGAGGTGGTCCGCGATGACGCGGCGGATGGTGCCCGACTTCGACCGCAGCACGATGGACTCGGTGCGGATGATCGGTCCCTTGCGGCGCACGCCCTCGACGAGGCCGCCGTCGGTCACACCGGTGGCGACGAAGAACGTGTTGTCGCCCTGCACCAGGTCGTCGGCGCCGTAGATCCGGTCGATGTCGAGACCCGCGGCGATGCCGCCGGCGCGCTCCGCATCGTCCTTCGGGGCGAGCTTGCCCTGCATGAACCCGCCGAGCGCCTTGACCGCAGCGGCGGTGATGACGCCCTCCGGGCTGCCGCCGATACCGACGCACATATCGATGCGCGACTCGTAGCGGGCCGCGTTGATGCCGCCGGCGACGTCGCCGTCGAACAGCAGGCGCGTCCCGGCGCCTGCCGCGCGGATCTCCTCGATCAGCTCCGCGTGGCGCGGCCGGTCCAGCACCGCCACGCGGATCTCGCCGACCGGCTTGTCCTTCGCCTTCGCCAGCGCCCGGATGTTGTCCCCGATCGACTGCGAGAGGTCCACGACCCCGGCACCCTCCGGGCCGGTGACGATCTTGGACATGTAGAAGACGCTGGACGCGTCGAGCATGCTGCCGCGATCCGACACTGCGATCACGGAGAGCGCGTTCTGGCGCCCCGCGGCGGTCAGCGACGTGCCGTCGATCGGGTCGACCGCGATGTCGCAGGCCGGCCCGCGGCCGTTGCCGACGTGCTCGCCGTTGAACAGCATGGGAGCGTTGTCCTTCTCGCCCTCGCCGATGACGATCAGGCCGTCGAAGTTGACCGTGCCGAGGAACTTGCGCATCGCATCCACCGCAGCACCGTCGGCGAGGTTCTTCTCGCCCCGGCCGATCCACGGCGTCGCACGGATCGCGGCCGCCTCCGTCGCTCTCACCAGTTCCATCGCGAGGTTCCGGTCGGGATGCAGGAACAGGGATGCGGTGTCGGTGCTGGTCATGATGGGTCCTCCCGGACGGAATCGAACGACATTGTCTTGGGCCGCCCGCGGCGACGCTGCCAGTGTATCCACGCCGTGCGCAGGCGCGGCAGGATGCGCACGAACGTTCACCTCCGATGCGCGTTCGGAACACCCCACGCCGGGCGCCGGGGCGTCGTCGGTATGATGAGACCCGTTCGACACCCTGATTCCCAAGGAGCTGCAATGCCCATCGCCACGCCGGACCAGTACGCAGAGATGCTCGACAAAGCGAAGGCCGGCGGGTTCGCCTATCCCGCGTTCAACGTGTCGTCGTCGTCGACGATCAACGCGGTGCTCCAGGGCCTCACCGAGGCCGGCAGCGACGGCATCATCCAGGTGACCACGGGCGGCGCCGACTACTTCGCGGGCCAGACCGTGAAGGCCCGCGCGACCGGCGCGCTCGCGTTCGCGAAGTTCGCGACGGAGGTCGCCAAGAACTACCCGATCACCGTCGCGCTGCACACCGACCACTGCCCGAAGAACGCGCTCGACGACTTCGTGCTGCCGCTCATCGCCGCCTCCGAGGAGGAGGTCCGCGCGGGCCGCAACCCCATCTTCCAGTCCCACATGTGGGACGGCTCGGCCGTGCCGCTGGACGAGAACCTCGAGATCGCGCAGGAGATGATCAAGCGCACGAAGGCCATCAACGCCATCCTCGAGGTCGAGATCGGCGTCGTCGGCGGCGAGGAGGACGGCGTGCGTCACGAGGGCTCCAACGAGGCCCTCTACACGACCCTCGCGGACGTGGAGAAGGCCGTCGAGGCGCTCGGCCTCGGCGAGAACGGCCGCTACATGGCCGCGCTCACCTTCGGCAACGTCCACGGCGTCTACAAGCCGGGCAACGTGAAGCTGCGCCCGGAGCTCCTCAAGGAGATCCAGGACGGTCTCGCCGCCAAGTACGGCACCGGCCCGAAGCCGCTCGACCTCGTCTTCCACGGCGGCTCGGGCTCGACCGACGAGGAGATCGCCGAGGCGGTCCGCAACGGTGTCATCAAGATGAACATCGACACGGACACGCAGTACGCGTACACCCGCGCGATCGCCGGCTACATGCTGTCGAACTACGACGGCGTGCTCAAGGTCGACGGCGAGGTCGGCAACAAGAAGCTGTACGACCCGCGCGCGTGGGGCAAGGTCGCGGAGACGGCGATGGCCGCCCGTGTGATCGAGGCCACCCAGCAGCTCGGCTCGGCCGGACACTCCGGCAAGTAACCCGCCCGGCGGCGGTCGGCTACGGCCGGCCGCCGCTTCGCGTATCCCGAAGGAGGCGGCCGGCATGGCCGACGAAGACCCGAAGCCGGACGAACGGCCGCGGCCGCAGTTCGGCGAGCTGGCCCCGCCCGGGTGGGTGTGGAAGCCGCCGGAGGACGTCGACCGGCTCGACACGGCCCGGCCGAATCCCACGGTCGACGACGAGACGGCGCCGGCACCGGAGGCCCCGCGTGCGCCCTACCGGCAGGCACCGCCTCCCACGACGCCCCCGTACCCCGGCGCCGCGCCGGGGGCCGCAGCCGGCCGGACCCCGGCGCCGCGCTGGAACCTCACGCTCACCATCCTGCTGATCGGCTTCGGCTTCTTCGGGATGTCGTACTCCGTGGCCATCCTGCAGGCGTTCCCGACCTCGATGCAGCTCCTGCACTCGACCCAGGGGCTCGGCGACTTCTCGCCCGCCCCGGTGGTGGGCACGCTCATCACGGCGGGGACCGTGACGATGACCGGGCTCTGGGCCATCTCGACGGGGCTCGCCGTGTGGCAGCTCGTCCGGCGGCGGATGTCGTTCTGGATCCCGCTCACGGCCGGCGTGGTCGCGCTGGTGGTGCTGTTCGTCTTCCTGGCCGTCATCCTGTCGACGGATCCGGCGCTGATCGACTTCTACAGCGGCGTGATGCCGGCGTCGCCGATGCCCACGGCACCGGCGACGCCCTGAGCCCCCGACGATCCGGGGGCGACGGTCAGGCCGCCGCCTCCTCGCGCGACTCGGCGAGGCCCTGCGCCAGCGGTGTGGTGGGCCGGCCGATGAGCTCCGCGAGCGTGCTGGTCGCGTCGGCGAGCTCGCCGTCGCGGATGTTGCCGTCGAGCGCCACGACGAACCCGGCCGTGCCCTCGTCGAGGCCGGCGCCGGTCAGGATGCTCGTGTGCTCCTCCGGCGTCACCGACCGGTAGACGACCTCGCGGCCGGCCAGGGCTCCGACGGCGGAGGCGAGCTCGTCGAAGGTCCAGGCGACGTCGCCGCTCAGCTCGTAGACCGCGCCCTCGTGGCCGTCGGTGGTGAGCACGACGGCGGCCGCCTCCGCGTAGTCCTTGCGCGAGGCGCTGGCCACGCGGCCGTCGCCCGCGCTGCCGACGATCTCGCCGGTCGCGGCGGCCTGGTCGATCAGCCCGGTGTAGTTCTCCGTGTACCAGTTGTTGCGCAGGATGGTCACCGGCAGCGACGAGGCGGCCAGCAGCTCCTCCGTCGCCTTGTGCTCCGGCGCAAGGACGAGGGCGCCGTCGGTCGCGTGCGGCGCGCTCGTGTAGACGAGACGGCCGACCCCGGCGGCCTCGGCGGCCTCGATGGCGTTGCGGTGCTGCGGGACGCGCTTGCCCACCTCGGAGCCGGAGACGAGCAGCACGGCGTCCGCGCCGGCGAAGGCGGCGGTCAGCGTCTCGGGCTTCTCGAAGTCGATGACGGCGGTCTCGACGCCCTGCGCGGCGAGCGGTGCGAGCCGCTCGGCGGAGCGTCCGAGCGCCCGGATGTCGGAGGCGGCGACGCCGCGGGCGAGCAGGGAGTCGACGGTGAGGCGGCCGAGGTGGCCGGTGGCGCCGGTGACGACGATGGTCATGAAGGGGTTCCTTTCGATCGGACATCGAGGTGAACCGGCGTCTCCACCCATTACTTCCCGATCGAAGGTACCCACTTTTTGGTAAGTTACTGACGTGGACACCAGTCTTGCGTCACTCAATGGGTTCGGCTTCACCGACGGCGTGCTCCCCTCGGCCTGCCCGACCCGCATCGTGCTGAATCACGTCACGAGCACCTGGGGCGTGCTCGTGCTCGTCGCGCTCTCCCAGAGCGATCTGCGCTGGGGCGAGCTGCGGCGCACCGTGCAGGGGATCAGCGAGAAGATGCTCGCACAGACGCTCCGCACGCTCGAGGCGGACGGCTTCGTGCTCCGCACGGCCCAGCCGACCATCCCGCCGCGCGTCGACTACAGCCTCACGCCGCGCGGGCACGACCTGACCGAGCACCTGCTGCCGCTGATGGAATGGATCGCCGGCAACGCCGACGCCATCCTCTCCGGCGAGCCGGCCGCCCCTCCCGTGCCGCTCGGGTTCGCGACGGGCCAGGCGTCGACCCGCGGGGACTACCGCGACGGCAACGAGGACTCCCTCTACGCCTCCGCGTGGTCCGCGTTCGTCGCCGACGGCGTCGGCGGCCACGCGGCCGGGGAGGTCGCGTCCGCGACGGTCGCGATCCGGCTCGCGTCGATGCTGGATGCGACGGGCGGGCGCGTCCCTTCCGAAGACCGGCTCCGCGAGCTGATCGCGGTCGCGAACGCCGATCTCGCGCTCCGCGTGCGGGTCGACCCCGCCCTCGCCGGGATGGCGACGACCTTCGCCGGGCTGTTCGCCGACGGCGCGCGGATCCAGGTGGCGCACACCGGCGACTCGCGCGCCTACCGGCTGCGGTCCGGACGGATGGAGCAGGTGACGCGGGACGACTCGCTGGTCGCCGAGCTCGTCGACTCCGGCGCCATCAGCGAGGCCGACGCGCCCCACCATCCGCTGCGTTCGGTCGTGACCCACGTCCTCGGCGGCGATCCGGAGGATGCGGCCGCGCTCCACGTGACCGCGGAGCCGGCGCGGCGCGGCGACCGCTGGCTGCTCGCCAGCGACGGTCTGACCGATTACGTCGCGCGCGAGACGATCGCTGCGGCCCTCGGGTCGGGGACGCCTCAGGAGGCGGCGGACGCCCTCCTGGAGATCGCCCGCACCCACGAGGCGCGCGACAACGTGTCGGTGATCGTCGCGGACGTCGTCGAGTATCCCGAGTCCCCGGCCTACACCCCGGTGTTCGGCGGCTCGGCGGCCGACGACCCGGCGTCCTCCCGCTCGGTGTAGGTCCCGCCGCGGCGAACCGTCACGACGCGCCCTTCTGGCACCGGAATAACGGCGGGAAAGGGCGTGTCACGACCGCCGAGGGCGGTTCATCGGCTCAGCGGCCGCGGCCGCCGATCGCGCGGGCGTCCTGCTTGCCGGTGATGTCTTTCCGGAGCTCCTTCGGCAGGGAGAACATGAGGTCCTCCTCGGCCGTCTTGACCTCTTCGACGTCGCGGTAGCCGGCGCCGGAGAGGTCCTCCAGGACCTCCTGCACCAGCACCTCGGGCACGGACGCGCCGCTGGTGACGCCGATGCTGGCGACGCCGTCGAGCCACTCCTGCTTGATCTCGCTGGCGTAGTCGATGCGGTACGCGGCCTTGGCGCCGTACTCGAGCGCGACCTCCACGAGGCGCACGGAGTTCGAGGAGTTGGCGGAGCCGACCACGATCACGAGCTCGGCCTGCTCGGCGACCTTCTTGATCGCGACCTGGCGGTTCTGGGTGGCGTAGCAGATGTCGTCGCTGGGCGGGTCCTGGAGGTTCGGGAAGCGCTCGCGCAGGCGGCGCACCGTCTCCATGGTCTCGTCGACAGAGAGGGTGGTCTGGGAGAGCCACACGACCTTGTCCGGGTCCTTGACGACGATCCGGTCCACATCCTCCGGGCCGTTGACGAGCGTCACGTGCTCGGGCGCCTCGCCCGCGGTGCCCTCGACCTCCTCGTGGCCCTCGTGGCCGATGAGCAGGATCTCGAAGTCGTCGCGCGCGAACCGCACCGCCTCGCGGTGCACCTTGGTGACCAGCGGGCAGGTCGCGTCGATCGCGTGCAGGCCGCGGTCGGAGGCAGCGTTGACGACCGCCGGCGAGACACCGTGCGCCGAGAAGACGACGTGGGAGCCGGTGGGCACCTCGTCGACCTCGTCGACGAAGATCGCGCCCTGCTTCTCGAGCTCGGAGACGACGTGCACGTTGTGCACGATCTGCTTGCGCACGTAGACGGGCGAGCCGTAGTGCTCGATCGCCTTCTCGACGGCGACCACCGCGCGGTCGACGCCGGCGCAATAGCCGCGCGGGGCGGCCAGCAGCACACGTTTGCTCCCGGCGACCGGGATATCCTGAAGCCGGCCGCGCGCACCCGGGGTCCGCGGGATCCGGGGCATCGGCAGGCTGATAGTCGCGTCGCTCACCCCTCGATCCTACGGGTGAGCGCTGAGGAACGGATGGGAGGCTCCCGAACGGTGACGGAGACCACGAACGCGCCCACGTTCACCCCCGGACCGTCGACGCTGGACGCGCCCTGGCCCGTCTCGGTGCTGGCGGGCAAGATCAAGGGCTGGATCGACCGGCTGGGCACGGCGTGGGTCGAGGGCGAGATCACCCAGTGGGGCGTCTCGGGCGGCAACGTCTACGGCAAGCTCAAGGACCTCGACGGCGACGCCACGATCAGCTTCACGATCTGGTCGTCGGTGAAGGCGCGCATCCCGGCCGACCTCAAGCAAGGCGATCGCGTCATCGCGGCGGTCAAGCCGAACTACTGGGTCAAGGGCGGCACCCTGACCATGCAGGTCTCCGACATGCGCCACGTCGGCATCGGCGACCTCCTCGAGCGCCTCGAGCGTCTTCGCCAGCAGCTGACGGCGGAGGGGCTGTTCGCGCCCGAGCGCAAGAAGCGCCTCCCGTTCCTCCCCCACACCATCGGCCTCGTCACCGGCCGCGACTCCGACGCCGAGAAGGACGTGCTCCGCAACGCGCAGCTGCGCTGGCCGCAGGTGCGGTTCCGCACCGTCTACTCGGCCGTGCAGGGCGAGCGGACCGTGCCGGAGGTCGTCGCCGCGATCCGGACCCTGGACGCCGATCCCGAGGTGGAGGTCATCATCGTCGCCCGCGGCGGCGGCGACTTCCAGAACCTGCTCGGCTTCAGCGACGAGGCCCTGGTGCGCGCCGCGGCGGCCGCCAGCACCCCGATCGTCAGCGCGATCGGCCACGAGGCCGACCGCCCGCTCCTCGACGAGGTCGCCGACCTCCGCGCCTCCACGCCGACCGACGCCGCCAAGCGGGTCGTGCCGGACGTCGCCGAGGAGCTCGCCCGCGTGCACCAGGCCCGCGCCCGCATCGGCGCCCGGCTCACGCACATGATCCGCAACGAGGTCGACCGGATCGGCCATCTGCGCAGCCGCCCGGCCCTGGCCTCCTCGACCTGGATCGTGGACTCGCGCGCCCAGGAGCTCACCCGCTACGTGGCGCGCGGGGTGGAGCTGGTCGAGCGCGGCGTCGAGCGGGAGACCGCGCGGATCGCCGAACTGCGCGGCCACCTGCGCGCCCTCTCGCCGCAGGCGACCCTCGACCGCGGCTATGCGATCGTGCAGAACGGCGACGGGCACGTCGTCTCGGCCCCGGCCCAGGCGGTGCCCGGCAGCGCGCTGCGGGTGACCGTCTCGGGCGGCGCGTTCGCCGCGACGGCCGGCGAGGAGCTCCCCTCCCCCGCCCGGTCCGACGCGGACTCAGCGGGCACTCGGCCGGGCAAATAGAATGGATGCCATGCCGACCTCCCAGACCACCTCCGGCGTGGACCCCCTCAGCGATCTCAGCTACGAGGAGGCGCGCGACGAGCTGGTCCGTGTCGTCACCGAGCTCGAGCAGGGATCCGCGACGCTCGAGGAGTCGATCGCGCTCTGGGAGCGCGGCGAGGCGCTGGCCCGGCACTGCGAGGAGTGGCTGATCGGGGCGAAGGCTCGCCTGGACGCCGCGCGCGCCGGGTCCGCCGCAGCGGGAGCCGCTGACAGCGAATGAGCCCCCGAGAGAAGCCGCCGGCGGTCGTCGCCGAGCTCGGCCGCCCCGAGACGCCCGAGGAGACCGCCGCCCGCAAGGCGCAGAACTCCGCGAACCACCGCAACCGGCAGACGATCAACAACCTCGTCTACTCGCTGATCGCGACGGTCGCACTGGTCGTCGTGATCGTGCTGGTCGTGCCGCGCGGCAACCCCACGGCCTCGCAGCCTCCCGTCGACTACGCCAGCGTCGCCCAGGAGGCCCAGGGCAGCCAGGCGGACCGCCTCCTCGTGCCCAAGCTCCCCGCCGACTGGAAGTCGAACAGCGCCGAGCTGCGCACCAAGACGGCGGACGGCGTCGACTCCTGGTACATCGGGCTGATCACGCCGAAGGGCGAGTACATCGGCATCACGCAGGGCTTCAACGCCAACGACAGCTGGGTGGCTGACCAGGTGAACAAGTCCCGCATCGCCGGCACGCGCGACATCGACGGCGTCCGCTGGGACGTCTACGACAACCGGAAGTCCTCCTCCGACGTCGGCGACGTCGAGTACGGGCTCACCACGAACGCCGGCCACAGTTCCATCGTCGTCGTCGGCACCGCCGACGACGCCGAGTTCCGCACCCTGGCCGCGTCGCTCGCCGACCAGATCACCGCATTGAAAGGCGAATAGATGCCCACGACCCGCCCCGGACGTATCTGGAACGCCATGCTCGCGGGCAACGAGCGCTTCATCGCCGGCGCCCCGCAGCATCCCCGCCAGGACGTGGAGCGGCGCGAATCGCTCTCGAACGGCCAGACGCCGGTCGCCGCCATCTTCGGCTGCGCCGACTCGCGGCTCGCCGCCGAGATCATCTTCGACATGGGCCTCGGCGACGCGTTCGTCGTGCGGAACGCCGGCCAGGTGGCGTCGGAGTCGGTCATCGGCTCGCTGGAGTACGCCGTCGCCGTCCTCAAGGTGCCGCTGATCCTCGTGCTCGGCCACGACTCGTGCGGCGCGGTCGCGTCGGCGATCGCCTCGCAGGCGCCGGACGCCGAGCCGCTGCCGCCGCACATCGCCAACCTCATCGCGCCGATCGTCCCCGCCGTCCACCGCGTCAGCGGCACCCGAGACGCCGAGCCGGTCGCACCCGGCGCCGCCGACCCGATGGAGGTCGGCCGCGAGCACCTGCGCGACACCGTCGCCGAGCTGCTCGCCCGCTCGGAGATCATCAGCACCGCCGTGGCCGACAACGTCCTCGCCATCGTCGGGGCGAACTACCGTCTCCAGGAAGGTCGGGTCGTCCCCGACATCGTCGTCGGCATGACCGATCCGGTCGCCGAACAGCAGCCCGAACGCTGACCGCAGCGTCTTCGGCATCAGAAAGGAAGAACACACCGTGGTGGACACCCAGGCGGACGCCGAGTACCGCATCGAGCACGACACGATGGGCGAGGTCCGCGTTCCCGCGGCCGCGCTCTACAGCGCGCAGACGCAGCGAGCCGTCGAGAACTTCCCCATCTCGGGATCGGTGCTCGAGCCGACCCAGATCGCGGCGCTGGCCCGCATCAAGAAGTCCGCGGCCCTCGCCAACGCGCGCCTCGGCGTCCTCGACCAGGAGATCGCCGACGCCATCGCCGCCGCGGCCGACGAGGTCGTGAGCGGAGCGCACGACGCCGAGTTCCCGATCGACGTCTACCAAACCGGGTCGGGCACCTCGTCGAACATGAACATGAACGAGGTCCTGGCGACGCTCGCGTCGCGTCGCCTGGGCAAGCCGGTGCACCCGAACGACCACGTCAACGCGTCGCAGTCGTCGAACGACGTCTTCCCGACCTCGGTGCACATCGCCGTCACCGGCGCGCTCATCGACGACCTCATCCCCGCGCTCGACCACCTCGCGGTGTCGCTGGAGGCCAAGGCCGCCGCGTGGGCGACCGCCGTGAAGTCGGGCCGCACCCACCTCATGGACGCCACCCCCGTGACCCTCGGCCAGGAGTTCGGCGGCTACGCCGCGCAGATCCGCTACGGCATCGAGCGCGTGCGGTCGGCTCTCCCCCGCGTCGCCGAGGTCCCGCTCGGCGGCACCGCCGTCGGCACCGGCATCAACACCCCGCTCGGCTTCCCGCAGCTGGTCATCGAGCTGCTCACCGCCGAGACCGAGCTGCCGATCACGGAGGCCCGCGACCACTTCGAGGCGCAGGCCAACCGCGACGCGCTCGTCGAGGCCTCCGGCGCCCTGCGGACCATCGCCGTCAGCCTGACCAAGATCTGCAACGACCTGCGCTGGATGGGCTCCGGCCCGAACACCGGTCTCGGCGAGATCCACATCCCGGACCTGCAGCCCGGCTCGTCGATCATGCCCGGCAAGGTCAACCCGGTCATCCCGGAGGCCGTGCTCATGGTCGCCAGCCGCGTCGTCGGCAACGACGCCACCATCGCGTGGAGCGGCGCATCGGGTCTCTTCGAGCTGAACGTCGCCATCCCCGTCATGGGCACCGCGCTGCTCGAGTCGATCCGTCTGCTCACGCAGGCGAGCCGTGTGCTCGCCGACAAGACCGTCGACGGTCTCGAGGCCAACCTCGACCGCGCCCGCGCGTTCGCCGAGTCGAGCCCGTCCATCGTCACGCCGCTGAACCGCGTGATCGGCTACGAGGCCGCCGCCAAGGTCGCCAAGCACTCGGTCGCCCAGGGCATCACGGTGCGCGAGGCCGTCATCGACCTCGGCTTCGTCGACCGCGGCGAGGTCACGCTGGAGCAGCTGGACACCGCCCTCGACGTGCTGAGCATGACCCACCCGGGCTGAGCCCGCCACCGCACCACCCGCACCACCCAGTTGTCGCAACACGCCGCGCCCGGCACCTCCGGCGCGGCGTGTTGTGACGACCAGTTCGGTCGCCGCGCCCTCTACACGGCGATCACCACCATCCAGAACGCCCCGAGCATCGCCGGCCCGAAGGCGACCTCCCGCCGCCGGCTCCCCGGGCCCTCACTCCCCGGTGCCTCGTTCCCCAGGGCCTCACTCCCCCGGCTCTCACGCCCCAGGGCCTCACGCCCCAGGGCCTCACGCCCCCGGCTCCAGCGCCGCACCACGCCCTCGATGACGCCGTGCAGTGCGGCCGCGAGGAACACCGCCACCACCCACACCAGCACCGGCACCGCCATGCCCAGCGGCACCACCGCGTCCAGCGGACCCGCTGGCACCGCAGCCCCCGCCACGCCCACCGCACCCAACGCGCCCGCCGGCACCGCAGCCCCCGCCGCGCCCACCGGCGCCACCGCCCCCAGCGCGATCGCGAGCAGCCCGGCGAGCTTCGCATCCCCCATCCCGAGCCCGCCGGTCCACGCGAGCAGCACGAACAGCCCGAGCACGCCCACTCCCACGGCGACCACGGCAACCACGGCAACCGCCCCCGGCCCCGCGGCGACCACGGGCACCACGCCGACCACCGCCGCCCCCGCGTCAGCCCCCGGCGAGCCGCGCGCCAGCGCGTCCCACGCGAGCCCGAGCGCGGCGAACGCGTACCCTGGCAGCACGAGCGCGTTCGGCAACCTCTGCTCGCGCACGTCCGTGACGACCAGCGGCACCGTCACGGCGGCCACGTAGAACGCGGCCACCGCGGCCGGGCCGACTCCCCGCACTCCCCCCAGTGCGACGGCCAGCCCGACCGCGGTCAGGATCCGGATCCCTGTGTTTCCCCCCATGCCTCCACGCTAGGAGGCGGCCACTCTCACGGGAGAAACGCACAGAACATCTCGGTATCCCGCGACGATCCACACGCTGGGACGAGCGGCGTGCTCAGCGGGCGCCGGTCCGCTCACGCCAGCTCGTTGGCCTCCAGCATCTCCGTCACGAGCGCCGCGATCGCCGAGCGCTCGGAACGGGTCAGGGTCACGTGGGCGAACAGCGGGTGCCCCTTGAGCGTCTCGATCACCGAGGCGACGCCGTCGTGGCGGCCCACCCGGAGGTTGTCGCGCTGGGCGACGTCGTGGGTGAGGACCACGCGCGAGTTCTGCCCGATGCGGCTGAGCACCGTGAGAAGCACATTGCGCTCCAGGGACTGCGCCTCGTCGACGATCACGAACGCGTCATGCAGCGAGCGGCCGCGGATGTGCGTGAGCGGCAGCACCTCGAGGATGCCGCGGTCGAGCACCTCGTCGAGCACGTTCTGCGAGACGAGCGCGCCGAGGGTGTCGAAGACCGCCTGACCCCACGGGTTCATCTTCTCGCCCTGGTCGCCCGGCAGGTAGCCGAGCTCCTGGCCGCCGACCGCGTACAGCGGGCGGAACACCATGATCTTCTTGTGCTGCTGCCGCTCGAGCACGGCCTCGAGGCCGGCGCACAGCGCGAGCGCCGACTTGCCGGTTCCGGCGCGCCCGCCGAGGGAGAGGATGCCGATCTCGGGGTCGAGCAGCAGGTCGATGGCGAGCCGCTGCTCCGCCGAGCGGCCGTGGAGGCCGAAGACGTCGCGGTCGCCGCGGACGAGCTTGACCTCGCCCTTCGCCACCACGCGGCCGAGCGCCGAACCGCGGTCCGAGTGGATGACGAGACCGGTGTTGACGGGGAGGGCGTCGACGAGAGGGGTGCGCATCCCCTCCTCCTCGTAGAGGTCGCTCATCTGGTCGCTGCCGAGGGAGATATCGGCGAGCCCGGTCCAGCCGGAGTCGACGACCTGCTCGTGCCGGTACTCCTCGGCGGCGAGGCCGACCGAGGCGGCCTTGACGCGCAGCGGGAGGTCCTTGGAGACGACCGTGACGTCGAGTCCGTCGTTCGCCAGGTTGAGGGCGACCGCGAGGATGCGGGAGTCGTTGTCGCCGAGCTGCAGCCCGCTCGGGAGCACCGCCATGCTGGAGTGGTTCAGCTCCACCCGCAGCGAGCCGCCCTCCCCGATCGGGATCGGGAAGTCGAGCCGTTCGTGCTCCACCCGCAGGTCGTCCAGGTTGCGCAGCGCCTGCCGTGCGAAGTACCCGAGTTCCGGGTCGTTCCGCTTGCCCTCGAGTTCGCTGACGACGACCACCGGGATGACCACGGAATGCTCCGCGAACCGGTGGATCGCCTTGGGATCCGACAGGAGGACCGAGGTGTCGAGCACGTACGTGCGCTCGGCCTGCTTCGTTCCGTCGGGTGCCGCCTCGAACTGCCGGGTCTTTGATTCAGCCACGACCACTCCCACCCCGCCGCCCCCGCGAGGGCTGCGGATCAACTTGGCGAGTCGGCCGCTGGGTTCCGAAACGAACTTATGTGGCCGTCTCGACCGGGCGCCATGCCCGATGCCTTGAACCTACGCCGCACCTCCGACACGAAACGCCGGACGACCCGCGTGTCGCGTTTCCATCAGGTGAACAATCGCCCCCAGTAGTGGAGGCTGGACGCGCGCCTGAACGCGCGCGTCAGATCGCCGACGCGTACGAGGTGAAGGCCGCGCGCAGCATCCCGAGCGTCTCCTCCGTGGTCCCCGCGTGCACGCTGAACCGCACGGACGTCGGGCGCACGGACGCGGTCACGCCGTGGTTGAACAGGGAGGCGCTCAGCGCGGTCAGGCTCTCCGGCGGCTCCACGACGACGATCCCGGCGCGCTCGGCCGGGTTGCGCGGGGAGATGACCGGCAGGGCGAACTCGTCCGCCAGATCGATGACCCGCTCCACACCGTCCGCGACGGCGTCGGAGATCGCGGGCACGCCCGCCGCCGCGATGTCCTCGAGGGCGGCCGCGAAACGGGACTGCGCCACCGGGTCCGGGTTGGAAATGGAGAACGCCTTCGCACCGTGCGCCGGCTCGACGACCTCGTCCCAGGTGAGTCCCTCCGTCGTGCCCGTCCAGCCGCTGAACACCGGCGTGAGGTGGTCGATCGCCCGCTCGCTCAGCGCGAGGAAGCCGGTCCCCCAGCCCGCGCGCGCCCACTTCTGACCGCCGGCGAGCACGACGTCGGCGACCTCGTACGGCGCATCCACCACGCCGAAGCCCTGGATGGCGTCGACGATGAGCAGGCGATCGCCGATGACCTGCCGGATGCCGTCGATGTCGGCCAGGTAGCCGGTGCGGGAGTCGACGAGGCTCACCATCACGGCGCTCGTCGCCGGGGTGATCTGCTCGCGGATCTGCGCGGGCGTGACCCGGCCGTGGTCGGTCTCGAGCCAGGTCGGCGTGATGACGCGCATCGCCTGCGCGGCCCGGACGGCGGCGTAGGTGACCGAGGGGAACTCCGCGCGGGAGAGCAGGACCTCGCCTCCGGTGAGCCCGAACGCGGCGTGCATCAGGCCGATGGATGCGTTCGGCTGGAAGGCGATCCGGTCGGCGGGGAACCCGGTGAGGGCGGAGACGGCGTCGCGCACGCGGACGTCCTCGGCGTGCAGCCGGTCGACGGTCCCGTAGCGCGCCCGCGCGAGGAGCTCGTACTGGGCGGACGCCTCCACGCGCACCGCCTGCGAGATCGGGCCCACCCGGCCGTAGTCCAGGTAACCCGGCTCCTCGCCGAACCCGTGCGCGAACTCTTCGACAGACGTCATCCGAACCTCCCGTACGATTCTGCCGGTCGACGGGGCCCGCGGCGAGTCCGGCGGCGGCGCGCCGTCGGCCACGCGCCGTCGAGAGCGGAGGACCTGTCCGCGCGAGCGCCGGCCGCATCCTCCGTTCCCTGCTCGTTCACGGCGTGGCGGGGTGGATCTCCGCCCCTCGCCACCGGGCGGCCGGCCTGTCGGCAACGGAGGAGTTTCGGGGCTGCGCGCGGCGTGGCGGCAGGGAAGGGAGGGGAGTCCCGGATGGGAGCCGCGAATCTCCTCCGGTGGCGACAGCGCCCGGACATCGGCGCCCGGGATATCGGTGCCCGGGACATCGGTGCCCGGGACGATCTCGCTCAGCCGCCGAAGCGGCGCTGGCGGCGGGAGTAGTCGCGCACGGCGCGCAGGAAGTCGACCTCGCGCAGGTCCGGCCCGAGGGCCTCCACGAAGTAGAACTCGGAGTGGGCGCTCTGCCAGAGCATGAAGTCGCTGAGCCGCTGCTCGCCCGAAGTGCGGATGACGAGGTCGGGATCGGGCTGGCCGCCGGTGTAGAGGTGCTCGCCGATCATGTCCGGGGTCAGGAGGTCGGCCAGCGTCTCGAGGCTGCCGCCGTCGGCGTGGTGGGCGGCGACGATGCTGCGCATCGCGTCCGTGATCTCCTTGCGTCCGCCGTAGCCGACCGCGAGGTTGATGTGCATGCCGGTGTTGCCGGCCGTGCGCTGCTCGGCGGCCACGAGGGCGGCGACGAGGGGCTCCGGGAGGCCGGCGGTCGAGCCGACGTGTTGGACGCGCCAGTCGCGGTAGCGGGAGAGGTCGTCGGCCAGTTCGGCGATGATCTCGATGAGCGCGGACAGCTCCGTGCTCTCGCGGTTGGTGAGGTTGTCGCTCGACAGCAGGTACAGCGTGGCGACGGAGACGCCCAGGTCGTCGCACCATTCCAGGAACTCGCGCATCTTCGCGGCTCCGGCGCGGTGCCCGTGGGCCACGGTGGTGAGCCCGGCCTGCCGCGCCCAGCGCCGATTGCCGTCGATGATCATGGCGACATGCTTCGGGAGTGCCTGCTCGCCCAGTCCCGCCAGCTCACGGCGCAGCCGCTTCTGGTAGAGCCCGTAGAGCAGCCCGCTCCCCGGGACGGTACTGCGTTTGCTCACGGGGATACGTTAGCGCCCCGCACTTGGTGCGGCTCTCAGCATCCCGCCACCGGATTCCCCTACGCTTGGGCCATGTCGCCCCGTAACCGCCACGAACCCGAGGATGTCGCCGAGCTGCTGCACGAGCCCGCCTCGTCGCTCGACGCGTCGGACGCGGCCGTCCAGGCGGACGACGCCGCGGCGCGCGATCAGGGACGAGACCTGCCGAACATCCCGCTGCTGGATGCCTCCCCGGCCAATCCGGGCGAGATCAAGCCGACCTGGCGCGGCTGGATCCACGCGGGCACCTTCCCGTTCACCATCGCTGCGGGCATCGTGCTCATCTGCCTCGCGCAGGGCGCTCCCGCCAAGTGGGCGTCGGCCGTCTTCGTGCTCACCTCGATGCTGCTCTTCGGCAACTCGGCGCTGTACCACCGCTTCAATTGGAAGCCGCGCACCAAGGTCATCCTGAAGCGCATCGACCACGCCAACATCTTTCTGCTGATCGCCGGCACCTACACGCCGCTCGCGGTGCTCGCGCTCCCGCCGGCGAAGGGGGTCCTGCTGCTCTGCTTCGTCTGGGGCGGCGCCCTGCTCGGGATCGGCTTCCGGGTGTTCTGGATCAACGCCCCGCGCTGGCTGTACGTGCCGATCTACCTGCTGCTGGGCTGGGCGGCGATGATGTACATCGTCGACCTGGTGAACGCCAACGTCGCCATGATGGTGCTCGTGCTCGTCGGCGGCGTGTTCTACACGGTCGGCGCCGTCATCTACGGCGTGAAGCGGCCCAACCCGTTCCCGGGAAAGTTCGGCTTCCACGAGATCTTCCACACGCTGACCGTGCTGGCGTTCCTCTGCCACTGGACGGCCACGCTGCTGATCGCCCTGCACCCGGCCTACAACGTCGGCTGAGCGGAGCGGGCTGAGCGGAGCCGGCTGAGCGGGCTACGCCCGGTCGTCGTCCTCGGCGGCCTGCGCGGCACTCTGCTCGCCCGCCTGCTCGGCGTCGAGCTTCGCGGCGATCTCGGCGCGGTAGCGCACGCGGCGGATGCGGCGGACCATGTCGATCACCAGGAGCACCACGGCGACCGCGACGAGGAAGGTGACGACGAATCCGACGACGCCCGGGGTGACCTGATCCTCACTGGGGCCGCTCGACGGGGTCGGGGTCGGCGTCGCGGCCAGCCAGACGGAGGCGTGCAGGAGGGCGTCGGCGATCATCGTTCGGGGATCTCTTCTCTCGAGTCGGGAGGAAGCCGCGATTCTCAGCTTCGTCTCCTAGTCTTGACTCAGCCTACCGCCGCCCCGACGGCAGGCCTGAACGTGTACCGAGAGGCGGAACCGGCGAGCATGGCCGTGACGGAGACCATCGATCGCCGATACGGGCGTACCCCGCAGCGCAAGCGCCGCGACCGCTGGTTCCTCATCGGCGGGGCGGTCGCCGTGCTCGTGGTCGTCGTCGCCTGGGTCTTCTGGGCCGGCTGGGACAACAACCAGTCCGATCTGGAGGCCACCGACACCGCGTACACCATCACCGACGCCCACCACGTCGACATCAGCTTCACGATCAACGCGCCGAAGGGGACGCCCGTCACCTGCGCCATCCAGGCGCTCAACGAAGACTTCGCGATCGTCGGCTGGCGCATCGTCAGCTACCCGGGCTCCGACCTCCGGGTCACCCAGCACACCGAGACGATCCGCACCATCCAGCAGAGCAACACAGGTTTGATTAACACCTGCTGGCTGACCTAGCATTCTGTGGATACGCCCCGACCGAGGTCGGGGCGTCTACTTTACCCACCGGCCCCGGCCGGCCTATCTGCCCACGCGGCCATCGCCGCGGGCGCAAAGGAGCTCACCATGGCCCAGGAGACACCGGTCACCTTTCTGACCCAGGATGCCTACGACCGCCTCGCGGCGGAACTCGAGGAGCTCAGCATCAACGGCCGCAACGAGATCGCGAAGCGCATCGAGGCGGCCCGCGAGGAGGGCGACCTCAAGGAGAACGGCGGCTACCACGCCGCCAAGGACGAGCAGGGCAAGATCGAGGCCCGCATCGTGCAGCTGACCAACCTGCTGCGCTCCGCCACCGTCGGCGACGCACCGGAGAGCCACGGCGTCGTGGAGCCGGGCACGGTCGTGACCGCGACCATCGCGGGGGACGAGAGCGTCTTCCTCATCGGCAACCGCGAGATCGCGGCCGGCAGCGAGCTGCCCGTGTACAGCGAGCAGAGCCCGCTCGGTGCGGCCATCCTCGGCCTCAACATCGGCGACAAGACCGAGTACACGGCCCCGAACGGCCGTCAGATCGCGGTGGAGATCACCCAGGTCGAGACCTACGCCGGACAGTAACGACGTCTCAGCATCACGACGGGCCCGCGAGAGATCGCGGGCCCGTCGTCGTTTCGCCCGCGCGGCTCAGAGCGCGCCCTGCAGCCGTGGACGCGGCGGCAGCGGCCGATGCGCATCCGAGGCGCGGAACGCGTCGATGGCCAGAGCGGCGAAGCGCCGGGCGGCGGCCGCGCGGCCCTCGACCGGCGTGGTCGACAAGGCCCGACCGGTGAGCAGCACCAGCACGAGGTCGTCGAGAACGAAGTCGGGTCGCAGACTCCCTGCCGCCTGCGCCCGGAGTGCCAGGTCGGAGAGCATCTGGAGGAGGGCCGTCCGGTGGCCGGTGAAGCTCTGGTCCGCGGGGCTCGCGGAGAGGAACGCCTCGACGAAACCGTGGTTGCGACCGTTGAGCACGCTGATGCTCTCGATGATGGTGCAGAACCCGCGCCACGGGTCGGGATCGGCGCAGCCGTCGATCACGATCCCCCGGCACGCGCGGAGTTCCTCCGCGAACGCCTCGTCGACGAGGATCTGCTTGGTCGGGAACCGCCGGTAGAGGGTGGCCGGGCCCACGCCGGCGTGCCGGGCGACCTCCCGCATCGTCACGTCGATGCCGCGCTCGGCGAAGAGCCGGCGCGCCGCCTCCAGCACCCGGTCGCGATTGTCCTGGGCGTCGGCTCGGAGCATCTGAGGCAATCGTCCCGTCCTCGTTCTCACTTCGGGTAAGTGGACGGGGGCGTCCATTACCGTGGCTCTCAGTATCGCAGAGCGCGAGCAGGACGAGGAGACCACGATGCGAGCAGTGTCCATCCGCCGATTCGGAGACCCGAGCGGGATGGAGGTCGTCGAGGCGCCGTCACCGGTGGCCGCGCCCGGGCAGGTCGTGCTGCGCACCGAGGCGATCGGCGTCGGCGGGGTGGATGCCGTCATCCGACGCGGCACGCTCGGCGGTTTCGGGTTCCGGGAGGGGTTGATCCCCGGCAGCGAGGTCGCGGGCGTCGTGACGGCGACGGGCGACGGCGTGGCGGCGTCGTGGGTCGGTCGGCGCGTCTGGGCGTTCACGGGAACGGGCGGCGGCTACGTCGAGGAGGCGGTCGCGCAGGTCGATGACATCGTCGCCCTGCCCGACGGGCTCACGTCGATCGACGCGGTCACCCTCGGCAGCGCCGGCCCGGTCGCGCAGTTCGCGCTCGCCCACGCGCACCTGGCGCCCGGCGAGTCCCTGCTCGTCCGCGGCGCCGCCGGCAGCATCGGCATCGCCGCCGTGGAGCTCGCGGCGCGCGACGGCGCCCCGGCGATCGCCGTCACCACCTCCTCCCCCGCGCGCGGGGAACGGCTGCGCGAGCTCGGTGCGACGCACGTGCTGGATCGCAGCGGCGCGGGCGACGCCACCGCACCCGCGGCGTTCGACGTGATCGTCGACATCGTCGGCGGCGAGGACCTCCCCCTGTTCCTCGACCGGCTCGCCCCCAACGGCCGTCTGGTGCTCGTCGGGGCGGTCGCGGGGTTCCCGCCCGCCGACTTCGGCGCGCACCTCCTGCGCTCGTTCCAGCAGTCCCGCTCGTTCGCGACCTTCAGCCTCGACTCGGTGCCGCGGGATGCGCTGCGCACCGCGCGCACGGAGCTCTTCGCGGCCGCGACGCAGGGCGCCCTGCACCCGGTGGTGGAGGCCGTGCTGCCCCTGGATCAGGCGGCGGAGGCCCACCGGCTGATGGATGCCGGGCGGGTGTTCGGGCGGATCGTGCTGACCCCCTGATGGCCGACCGGCGGCGTCCCTGACCGTCTACTCGTAGTCGACGACGGCGTCGTAGCCCGCCGTGCGGAGCGCCTCGATGACCTGCTGACGGTGCTCGGTGCCGCGGGTCTCGACGCTCACGTCGAGACCGACCTGGCTGATCTGCAGGCCGCGGCCGTGCCGGGTGTGCAGCACCTCCACGACGTTCGCGTTGACGCCGGCGAGGATCTCGGCGATGCGCGCGAGCTGGCCGGGGCGGTCGGGCATCATGATCGAGAGCTTGAGGTAGCGGTCGGAGGCGGCGAGGCCGTGCCCGATGACGCGCTGCATGAGCAGCGGGTCGATGTTGCCGCCCGAGAGGATGGCCACCGTGGTGCCGTCGGCGGCGACCTTGTCGGCGAGGATGGCGGCGACCGCTGCCGCTCCGGCGGGCTCGACGACGAGCTTGGCGCGCTCGAGGAGCACCAGCATCGCTCGGGCGATGTCGTCCTCGGTGACGGTGACGACCTCGTCGACCGCGTCGCGGATGATCGAGAAGTTCAGGAGGCCCGGCTTGCTGACCGCGATGCCGTCGGCGATCGTCGGCACCAGTGAGATCTCGGTGGGCTCGCCGGCGGCGAGCGAGACCGGGTAGGCCGCCGCATTCGCCGCCTGCACACCGATCACGCGGATCGTGCGTCCCTCCAGCAGTGCCCGCTGCTTGACCGCGCTGGCGACGCCGGAGATGAGGCCGCCTCCGCCGATCGGGATGACGATGGTCGTCGCCTCCGGAGCCTCGTCCAGGATCTCGAGGCCGAGCGTGCCCTGCCCGGCGACGACGTCGCGGTGGTCGAACGGCGGGATCAGGACGGCGCCGGTCTCGGCGGCGAAGTCGGCCGCGGCGCGCAGCGTCTCGTCGACGATGCTGCCGCTCAGCACCACGTCCGCGCCGTACGCGCGGGTGGCCTGGAACTTGGGGATGGCGACGCCCACCGGCATGAAGATCGTGGCGTGGATGCCGAGCTCGCGGGCGGCGAAGGCGACGCCCTGCGCGTGGTTGCCCGCGGACGCGGCGACGACGCCGCGGGCGCGCTCCTCCGCGTCGAGCTTCGACATCCGGTTGTACGCTCCGCGGATCTTGTACGACCCGGTGCGCTGCAGGTTCTCGCACTTGAGCAGCACGGGGGCGCCGAGCACGTCGGTCAGGTAGCGCGAGCTCTCCATCGGCGTCGGCTGCGCCACGCGCGAGACGATGGCGCGCGCGGCTTCGATCTCGTCCAGGCCGGGGCCGGCGAAAGGAGTGCGCGTGGAGTCGGTCACGGTAGCCACTCGCACAGCCTACTCGCCGCCATATTCCGCACGGTGTATGCGGTGGAGCCGGGCGTTCAGGCCCGCGGGCGGCGCACCGCGCGCGGGACGGTCTCCCAGATCGCGCCGGCCGGCGGACTGTATTCGGCCCGCTCTTCACCGCGCCACGTCCCGCTGGAGATGTAGTGCACCATCACGTTCAGCACGGCGACGAACGGCACGGCGAAGAGGGCGCCCGGGATGCCCGCGAGCAGCGAGCCGCCGGCCACCGCCAGCACCACCGCGAGCGGGTGGACCTTCACCGCGGTGCCCATGATGAGCGGCTGCAGCACGTGCCCCTCCACCTGCTGCACCAGCAGGACGACGCCGAGCATGATGAGCGCGAACACCCAGCCCTTGAAGACCAGGGCGATGAAGACGGCGAGCGCACCGGTGACCACGGCACCGACGATCGGAATGAACGAGCCGAGGAAGACGAGCACGCTGATCGGGATGACCAGCGGCAGGCCGAGGAAGAACGCGCCGAGCCCGATGCCCAGGGCGTCGATCGAGGCGACCAGGATCTGCACCTTGGCGAAGTTGCGGAGCGTGACCCAGCCGGCCTGGCCGGCGCCGTCGAGCGCGGCGCGGGCGTTGCGCGGGAAGATGCGCACGATCCAGCCCCAGATGCTCTTGCCGTCGATCAGGATGAACAGGACGCTGAAGATCGTCAGCAGGGCGCCCGCGAGCACGTGGCCCAGCGTCGAGCCCAGGGACAGCGCGCCCGAGATGAAGACCTGGCTGTCCTGCTGGATCGAGGTCCAGAGCGACTGGAAGGCGCCGTCGATCTGACCCTCGCTGAGGCCGAGCGGGCCGGTCGTGAGCCAGGAGCGGAACTGGTCGAACGCGGCGACCGACTGCGTCCGGAGTTCGTGGCTCTCGCGGCTGACCTGCCAGATCGCCAGGTAGAGCAGGCCGCCGACCACGATCACGAGGGCGATCAGCGCGGCGACGATCGCCAGCCAGCGCGGCCAGCCGTGCCGGTGCAGGAAGTCCTTGAACGGCACGAGCAGGGCGGCGAGCAGCACCGCGATCAGCACCGGGATGACGATCAGGCGCAGCTGGACGATCAGGAAGACGACGACGGCGATGACGGCGCCGATGACGAGCAGGCGCCATGACCAGGCCCCGGCGAGCCGCACCCCGCGGGGCAGGGACGCGTCGACGGGTTCGAGGGTCTCGAGCGATTCCCCGAGCTCGCGCCGTCTGCGGAGGAACCAGGACCGCGCGGGTGCGCGATTCTCACCGGCGGGAGGGGGGACGGAGGTCTCGCTGTCGGCCATGCCCGCCAGTCTAAGCGGGGCCTTCCCGCTTCCTCAGGGTGCTCTCAGGAGGCGTCGTCGAAATCACAGGAAGCGCCCAGAGTGCCGCCTCCGCATCCCGTGAGATGGCTGGGGGCGCGGAGGGTCGCCCGGCGCGGCCGCGCTGCTCCTCTACCGTCGGAGGACAGCGACCGCCCTCGATCACAGCGAACAGCACCACATGACAGCACCTCCCTCCCCCGCGCCCGCGAACGGCGCCGGGCCCCGCCGCGTCCTCATCCGCCTGAAGGAGAGCGTCGCCCTGCCCTCCGCGTTCGGCACGCTGCTCGCCGCCGTCGTGCTCTTCCTCGTCGTGTTCGGCCTCGTGATGGTGCTGTCGGCCTCCTCGGTCGAGTCGTACACCGACGGCAACGGCTTCTTCGGGCGGTTCGGCTCGCAGGGCGGCTACGCGGTGTTGGGCGTCGTGCTCATGGTGATCGTCGCGCGCCTGCCGCGGCGGACGGTGCAGCGGGTCGCCGTCGTCGTGCTGGTGCTCTCGTGCGTGCTGCAGATCCTCGCCCTCGCGACACCGCTGGGGGTGAAGATCGGCGACAACACCAACTGGATCCGGATCGGCCCGATCGCCGGTCAGCCCTCGGAGGGCATCAAGCTCGGCCTCGTGATCTGGCTCGGGATGGTGCTCGGCCGCCGGCCGGAGGAGCTCCAGGACTGGCGCCTCCTCGCGCGCCGGATCGTCCCCGTCGCCGGCCCCTCCATGCTGCTCGTCGTGCTCGGCGGCGACCTGGGCACGACCGTGGTGATGGCGGCGTTCACGCTGGGCGCCCTCTACTTCGCGGGCGTCCGACTCAAGCACCTGGGCGTCGTGCTGGGCGCCGGCGCGTTCGCCGCCATCCTGATCGCCCTCTCCAGCGCCACGCGCCGCGGCCGGATCTCCGCCTTCTTCGGCGGGACCAGCGCGGTCAACCCCGATGTGAACTGGCAGGTCGACAACGCGCACTACGCGCTGGCGTCGGGAGGCCTGTGGGGCGTCGGGCTCGGCAACTCGCACGCGAAGTGGTCGTGGCTGCCCTCGGCCGACACGGACTTCATCTTCGCCGTGATCGGCGAGGAGCTCGGGCTGCTCGGCGCGTGCGTCGTGCTGCTGCTGTTCGCGATGCTGGCGGTGCTGATGGTGCGCCTCGTGCGGTCGACGCCGGATCCGGTCGTGCGCATCACCACCGGCACGGTGCTCGTCTGGCTGATCTTCCAGGCGTTCGTGAACATCGGGGTGGTGCTCGGGCTGATCCCGACCCTGGGCGTGCCGCTGCCGTTCATCTCGGCCGGCGGCACGGCGCTCATCGCGTCGCTGGTCGCGATGGGCGTCGTGCTGTCGTACACCCGGCGTCCGCCTCGGCAGCTCGACGGAGTGCACGTCGCCGCGTCGCGCGCGGGCGGCGACGTGCCCCCGTCGCTCAGGCGCTCGGGGAGACGGTGGCCGGCGCGCCGCTGAGCGCGATGCCCACCCGGTCGCCGAGGGCGAGCACGTCGCCCGCGGCGTGCTGCACGGCTAGTTCGGTGCCGTCGGCCAGCCGCACGGTGGTGCGGCGGAGCGCGCCGAGGAAGCTGGAGGTCAGCACCTCGCCGGGCAGCCCGGTCGCGGCGAACACGACGTCCTCGGGACGGATGTAGGCGGTGACCGGTCCGTCGGCGGCGGCCGACGCGAGCGGGACCTCCTGGCCGAGGACGGTGAGCCTCCCGCCCGCGACCGTGGCGGGGAGGCGGTTGGTGAGGCCGACGAACTCGGCGACGAACGCGGAGGCGGGCCGGCGGTAGAGCTCCTCCGGCCGGCCGATCTGCTCGATGCCGCCCGCGCGCATGACCGCGACGCGATCGGCGACCGCGAGCGCCTCCTCCTGGTCGTGCGTCACGAAGAACGTGGTGATGCCGAGCTCGGTCTGGATGCGGCGGATCTCCTCCCGCAGCTGCACCCGCACCTTGGCGTCGAGCGCCGAGAGAGGCTCGTCGAGCAGCAGCACGCGCGGCCGGGTGACGAGGGCGCGGGCGAGGGCCACACGCTGCTGCTGGCCGCCGGAGAGCTGGTGCGCGTAGCGCTGGCCGTGCTGGCCGAGCCCGACCAGTTCGAGCGCCTCGGCAGCGCGGCGGCGGCGTTCCGCGGCGGGGACCTTGCGCATCCGGAGCCCGAACTCGACGTTCTGGCCCGAGGTGAGGTGCGGGAAGAGCGAGTACGACTGGAACACCATGCCGAGGTCGCGCCGGTTCGCGGGTTCGTCGGTGACGTCGCGGCCGTCGACGAGGATGCTCCCCGCGTCGACGCGCTCGAGCCCGGCGAGCGCACGCAGGGCGGTGGTCTTGCCGCAGCCGCTCGGGCCGAGCAGGGCGATGAGCTCGCCGGGCTCGGCGGCGAGGTCGAACCCGTTCAGGCCGGCGCCGCCGCCGAAGTCGCGGACGAGGCCGCGCAGCTCGACGGTGCTGCCGTGCCCGGCGGCGAGGGTGGGGGCGACCGCCTCGACGGTCGACGGGAGTGCGGACATGGCTACCCTTTCGCGGTGCGCCGGCGGGCCGCCACCAGGCGGTCGACGACGACGAGGAGGACGAAGGCGAACACCAGCGCGAGGAGCGCGAAGATGACCGCGACGAACGGATCGGACTGCGAGACCAGGAGCAACGAGGTCTGCAGGTTCACGCGGCTGAGCAGCGACGCGATGGTGAACTCGCCGAGCACGACGGCGACCGAGAGGGCGGAGGCGGCGAGGATGCCGCGGCGCAGGTTGGGGACGATCGCGCGCCAGAACACGGTCCCCCAGCCGGCGCCGAGCGACCGCGCGGCCTCGCTTAGGGTGATGAGGTCGACGGCCGCGACGTTGCTCTGGATCGCCCGGTAGGCGTAGGGCAGCACCGTGATCCCGTAGGCGAACGCCAGCGTCCACGTGCCCGAGCCGAAGAGCTGCGTGACCACCGCGTAGGTCGGGGCCAGGCCGACGACCATCACGATCGCCGGGATCATGATCGGCAGCAGGCAGACGGCCTCCAGCACCCTCCGGAGCCGGGCGAACCGCAGCTCGACCAGCACCATCGTGGGTAGGAGGACGAGGAGCACGATCGCGACCGTCACGACCGCGAGCACCAGCGAGTTGCCGAGGCCCTGGTAGACGCGGTCGTAGCGGGTGGTCTCGCCGCTGAAGACGGCCTCCCAGCGGTCGAAGCTGTAGACACCGGGCTTCGCGGTGCGGAGGGTGAACTCCAGCATCGAGAGCAGGGGGATGAGGAAGAAGAGGCCCAGCAGGGTCCAGATGATCGTGCGCGCGACGGGGCCGGGGCCGAGCCGCAGCTGCGCGGCGCGCCGGCTCACCGCTGCCACCGGGCGGTCCGGCGCACGAGCGCCGAGTACGCGAGCATGACGACGACCATGACGATCAGCATCCCGAGCGCCATCGCACCGGCGAGATTGGACCGGCCGAGAACGGTCTCGCTGATGAGCGCCTGGCGGATCTGCAGGGACACGATGTTGTTCGCCTGGCCGACGAGCGCCGCCGCCGTCGCGTACGACGAGAAGGCGTTGGCGAACAAGAGCAGCAGGCTGCCCAGGAACGACGGCAGCAGGATCGGGCCGCCGACGCGGAGCCAGTAGGTCCAGCGGCTGCCGCCGAGCGTGGCGGTCGCCTCCAGCCACTGCGGGCGCAGCCCCTCCAGCGCCGGGAGGAACGTGATGACCATGAGCGGGATCTGGAAGTAGAGGTACGGGAGGATCAGGCCGGGCACCGTGTAGAGCCACACGCCGTTCTCGTAGATGTTGATGTGGAACTGGTTGCGGAGCAGCACCGTGACGAGGCCCTGGGCGCCGATCGTCGCGATGAACGCGAACGCGAGCATGACGCCGCCGAACTGGGCGAGGACGCTGCTGGCCGAGTCGACCAGGGAGCGGCCGAAGCCGCCTGGGCGCGAACCGAGGAGCGCGAAGCAGAGCGCGGCGCCGGCGATCGCGCCGACCACGGCGGTCACGGCGGAGAGCCAGAAGGCGCCGAAGAACGAGCCGGCGATGGCGGGCTCGGCGAGGCCGCTGAGGTTGGCCCAGGTGAACCGGCCCTCCCCGTCCACGAAGCCGCTGCCCACCGCGACGAGGGTCGGCACGGCGAGGAAGATCACGACGTAGAACGCGAAGGGGGTGAGCCCGAGCGCCGCGACGAGGCCGCGCGGCCGGCGGCGGGGACGCTCGGGCCGGGGGCCGGACGGCGGCTGCCGCCGGGTCGCCCCGGCGGCAGCGCTGTCGACCGCCGACGCCGGGGCGTCAGCGAGGGTGCGGGTCATCAGCCGACCGCGTTGGCCCAGGTGGAGTTGAGGAGCGTGCCGGCGTCGGTGGCCTGCTTCTCCGTCATCACGGCGACCTCGTCGAGCTTGCCGGGGAACTCCTTGGTGTCGAGCGTCTTGGCCTTCTCCATGGCGTCGACGCGGGCCGGGTACGCGCCGCCCTTCAGCCACGCGTTCTGAGCGGCGTCGCTGTAGAGGTACTCCTCCCACAGGCGCGCGGCCGCCGGGTGCGGGGCGTCCTTGTTGATGGCCTGGTTGTAGTAGCCGACGTACGCCTTGCCCGGGAGGACGACGTACTTCCAGTCGATGCCGCCCGACTTGATCGTGTCGGAGGTGGTGTAGCCCTTCTGGTTGAACGACCAGTCGAGCAGGACCGGGGTCTCGCCCGAGGCGATGGTGTTCGGCTTGCCGTCGGCGGCGTTCCAGTTGCCCGCGGCCTTCAGCTTGGAGAACCAGTCGACGCCCGTCTTCAGGTCGTCGAGGCTGCCGCCGGCCTGGAGGGTCGCCCACGCGACCGCACCGGCCGCGGCGGCCGCCTGGGTCGGGTTGCCGTTGAGCGCGACGGCGCCCTTGAACTCGGGCTTGAGGAGATCGTCGAACGACTTCGGCGGGGTCTTGATCTTGTTGGCGTCGTAGCCGACCGCCATCACGCCATAGTAGCCGACCTTCCAGAGGCCGTCCTTCTCCTTCTGGTCGGCGGGGATGTCGTCCCAGCCGGTGGGCTTGTACGGCGCGAAGTACTCGGTGTTGGCGAGCGCGACGGACGAGCCGATGTCGAAGGTGTCGGGCGCGGTGTCCTGGCCCTTGAGCTTCTTGGCGGCGTCGATCTCCTCCTGGCTGGAGGCGCTGTCCTGGCTCGGGTTGATCGTGATGCCGTACTTCTTGGTGAAGCCGTCGAAGATCTCCTGGTAGTTCGCCCAGTCGCCGGGAGTCGCGATGATGTTGAGGCTCCCCTCCTTCTTCGCGGCGGCGACGAGTGCGTCCATGCCGCCCGCGGAGGCGACGTCGGTGGCGGTGGCCGCCTTGTTGCTGTCGGCGGTGCTGCTTGCGTCCGCTCCGCCCGAGCAGGCGGCGAGCGAGAGGGCGACCACGGTGGCCGCGGCCGCGAGGCCGGCGACGCGTGCGCGCTTGTTGATCACGGAATATCCTCCAGTGCACGGGTTCGACCGGGCGTGCGCCCGGACCGACTGTCACGGTATGCAGCGCGGGAGACGCGCCGGCCAGCGAGCGGTGACGCGCAGGTGAACTCATGGTGTCGGCCGTCCTCGATAGGGTCGACCCGTGGTCGCACTGGTCTCCGCCGAACTCCGTTCCCCCGACGTCGTCTCCCCCGCCCTCGCGCGGCGGATCGCGCTCGGCGCCCAGGGCTTCGGGCGTCCCCGACCGGCCGTGGTCGGCACCCGGCAGCTGAACGGCCTCGTCGACCGGCTCAACCTGCTGCAGATCGACTCGGTGAACGTCTTCGAGCGCAGCCACTACCTCCCCGCCTTCGCCCGGCTCGGCGCCTACGACCGTTCGCTGCTCGACCGGCTGACGTTCGACGCCCGCGGCCCGCACACGGAGTACTGGGCGCACGAGGCCGCGTTCCTGCGCAAGGAGGACTGGCCGCTGTTCCGCTGGCGGATGGAGGCGTACCGCCGGCGGTACGGCGCCGCCGACGGCTGGTTCGAGGCCAACCGCGAGACGGTCGAGTGGCTGCGGCGGGAGCTGGCGGCGAACGGCCCCCTCGCCGCGAGCGAGATCGAGCACGACGCCAACACCCGCACCGGGCCGTGGTGGGGCTGGTCGGCGGTGAAGCGCGCGCTCGAGTACCTCTTCCTCTTCGGCGAGGTCGCCATCGCGGGCCGCACCCGCTTCCAGCGCCGGTACGGGCTCGTCGAGGATGTGCTCGACGCGCGCGTGCTCGACCGGTCCGTCCCGACCGAGGACGCGGTGCGCGAGCTCATCCGCCGCTCCGCCGTCGCGCACGGCATCGGCACCGCCAAGGACTTCGCCGACTACTACCGCATCAAGGTCGCGCCGGCGATGGCGGCGATCCACGACCTGGAGGACGCCGGCGAGCTGATCCCCGTCCGCGTGCCGGGGTGGGAGTCGACCGGCCGGCCCGCGGCGGCGTGGATGCACCGGGACGCGCGCAAGCCTCGGCACGTGGAGGCCGCGGCCCTGCTCTCCCCGTTCGACCCGGTGGTCTGGTACCGCGACCGCGCGCTGCGGATGTTCGGCTTCCACTACCGCATCGAGATCTACACGCCCGCGCCGCAGCGGGTCTTCGGCTACTACTCGCTGCCGATCCTGCTGGACGACGCCCTCGTCGGGCGCATCGACCTCAAGAGCGACCGTCAGGCCGGCGTGCTGCGCGTGCAGTCCGCGTGGACCGAGCCGGGAGCCCCGGAGGCCACGGTGGAGCGGCTCGCGCCGCTGCTCGCCGAGACCGCGGCCTGGCAGGGGCTCGGCGGCGTGGAGATCTCCACGGAGGCGCGCGGCGATCTCGTCCCCGCGCTCGCGACGGCGCTCTGACGCGTGACTCGCGCCGAATGTCGGCGGAGTTAGAAGCCGGCGCCCATCTTCTCGAGGCGCTCGACGCGCTCCGGGATCGGCGGGTGGGTGCTGAACAGGCGGCTCATCAGGCTCGGCTTGAGCGGCTCGGCGATCCACAGGTGCGCCATCGAGGTGTTCTGCTTGCGCATCGGCTGCGCGTACGTCTCCAGCTTGAGCAGGGCGCTGGCGAGGGCGTCCGGGTGACGGGTGGTCATCGCTCCCGTCGCGTCGGCCAGGTACTCGCGCTGACGCGAGACGGCGAGCTGGATGAGCGTGGCGAGCAGCGGCGCGACGATCGCGGCGATGAGGCCGAAGACGAGGATGACCGGGTTGCCGCCTCCCCCGCCGCCGTTGTTGTTGTTGCCGCCCCGGTTGTTGCCGCCGATGGCGCCGAAGAACGCCATGCGCATGAAGATGTCCGCGACGAGGCCGATCGCGACGGTCAGCCCGAAGACGATCATCGAGAGCCGGATGTCGTAGTTGCGCACGTGCCCGAGCTCGTGCGCCATGACGCCCTCGAGCTCGGCGTCGGTCATGATGTCGAGCAGCCCGGTGGTCGCCGCGACGGAGGCGTGCGCCGGGTCGCGGCCGGTGGCGAAGGCGTTCGGTGCCGGGTCGTTGACGATGTAGACCGCCGGCATCGGCGTGCCCGTCGTGATCGACAGGTTCTCGACGACGTTCCACAGGCGCGGGTTGTCGGCCTTCGTGATCTGCACGGCCCCGGACATGCTGAGGGCCTGGCTGCTCGCCATGAAGTACTGGAACACCGAGAACAGCACGGCGACGATCACGATGACGATGAAGATCGTCCAGCTGTTGTAGAGATAGGCGGCCAGCCAGCCGAGCGCGCCGATGATGATCAGGAACAGCAGGATGATGAAGACGGTGTTGCGCTTGTTCCTGGCGATCGCCCTGTACATCGAGACCCTAGAACTGGACGCGCGGAGGTTCGGCGATCGCGGCGAGGTTCTCCACCTCGAAGAAGTCGCGCTCGCTGAAGCCCAGGCGGCGGGCGAAGAGGTTGTTCGGGAACACCTTGATCTTCGTGTTGAACTCGCGCACGCCGCCGTTGTAGAACCGGCGGGACGCCTGGATCTTGTCCTCGGTGTCGACCAGGTCGGCCTGCAGTCGGAGGAAGTTCTGGCTCGCCTGCAGCTGCGGGTACGCCTCGGCGACCGCGAAGATGCTCTTCAGCGCGGACTGCATGTGACCCTCGGCCACGGATGCGTCGGCCGGTCCCTGGGCGGACAGCGTCTCGGCACGCGCCTGCGTGACCGCCTCGAAGACGCCCTTCTCGTGCGCCGCGTAGCCCTTGACCGTCTCGATGAGGTTCGGGATGAGGTCGGCACGACGCTTGAGCTGCACCGTGATATCGCTCCACGCCTCGTCGACGCGCACCTTGAGGGTCACGAGGGAGTTGTACGTGGCCCACAGGTAGATCCCGATGATCGCGACGATCACGACGACGATGATGACCGGAATGAGCCATTCCATTTTCGGGTACTCCTTGCGTGGGGGCGCGGACGGTTCAAGCGCACGATCATCCTAACGGCGCTCCGGGGGCCTCTCACCGCCTTCCCATGACTCTCAAAGCTAGGTGGCGGCCACCTCCGAGATCGCGGCGGCGGGATGCGCGCCGGGGTGCACAATGGACGCGTGAGCGAGGTGGCCGAACGGCGCGGCAGGGGCCGTCCGCGCAAGGTGCGCGGTGCGGCGTCCGCGCGGGACGCGATCGTGCGCGCCGCGGCGGAGGAGTTCGTCGAGCGCGGCTACGAGGCGACCTCGCTGCGGGCGGTCGCCCGGCGGGCGGGCGTCGACTCCGCCCTGGTCCACCACTACTTCGACGGCAAGGCCGACCTGTTCGCCGCCGCTCTGGAGGCTCCGCTGCGGCCGGACCGGGTGCTGGACGTCGTGCTCAGCGCCCCGCGGGAGGAGATCGGCGAGCGGCTCGTCCGGTACCTCTGCGAGCAGCTCGACGACGGCCCGGCCGCGGGACGGATGGTCGTGGTGCTCCGCACGGCGCTCGGCAGCGGACCCGGCACGCGGATGGTGCGCGAGTTCCTGACCCGCGAGGTGTTCTCCCGTCTCGCCGCGCTCAACGACGGCGCCGCGGACGCCGAGCTGCGCGCCGATCTGGCCGCCGCGCAGATCGTCGGCCTCATCATGACCCGCTACGTGCTGAAGCTGGAGCCGGTGGCCGCCGCCTCGGCCGACGAGCTGGCGCACCGGGTGGGGCCGGTGCTGCAGTGGCACCTGTTCGGGACGCCGCTCGACTGAACCGGGCTCTTGACCCGGCAGTGCGCGCAGGCGAATAATTCACCACATGATGAATTACTCGTCCGGCGGAGACCCGAGGGCGGACGCCGCCGTCGTCGTGGACGGGCTGCGCGTGAAGCGCGGCCGGAGGATGGTGCTCGACGGGCTGTCGATCAGCGTGCCGCGCGGCCAGGTCGTCGGGCTGCTCGGGCCGAGTGGATGCGGAAAGACGACCCTCCTGCGCTCGATCGTCGGTGTGCAGCGCGTCGCCGGAGGCGTCGTGACCGTGCTCGGGCAGCCGGCCGGGACGGCGGCGCTGCGGCACCGCGTCGGCTACGTGACCCAGGCCGCCAGCGTCTACGACGACCTGACCGTGACGCAGAACCTGCAGTATTTCCGCCGCGTGCTGGGTGCGGGCGCCGACGACGTCGCGCGGGCGATCGAGGCCACCGACCTCGGAGCGAACGCCGCCCAGCTCGTCTCCACGCTCTCCGGAGGGCAGCGCAGCAGGGTCTCCCTCGCCGCTGCCCTGCTCGGCTCCCCCGACGTCCTCGTCCTGGACGAGCCGACGGTCGGCCTCGACCCGCTGCTCCGCGCCGACCTCTGGGACCTGTTCCACCGGCTGGCGGAGGGCGGCACCAGCCTCCTGATCTCCAGCCATGTGATGGACGAGGCGACCCGCTGCGATCGGCTCCTGCTGATGCGCGAGGGCGCCGTCATCGCCGACAGCACGCCCGCCGAGCTCCTCGCCGAGACCGGTGCGGTGGATGCGGAGGGGGCGTTCCTCGCGTTGCTGCGCCGTCGGCATCCTCGCCACCAGCTGCCGGACGGGGACCACCGATGAACCCGACCCGCACCCTCGCGACCACCGGCCGCGTGCTCACGCAGATCCGGCACGATCCGCGGACCGTCGCCCTGCTCGTCCTCGTCCCGGCCCTGCTGACCGGGCTCGTCGCGTGGATCTTCACCGACACGACCGTGTTCCAGACCATCGGCCCGGCGCTGCTCGCGCTCTTCCCCTTCATCGTGATGTTCCTCGTGACGAGCATCACCACCCTGCGCGAGCGGCGGACCGGAACGCTCGAACGCCTGCTCTCCATGCCGCTCGGCAAGGGCGACTTCCTCCTGGGCTACACGCTCGCCTTCGCACTGCTGGCGATCGTGCAGTCGTGCGTCGCCGTCGGGTTCGCCGTGTGGGTCTGCGGGCTGGACATCGCGGGGAGCGTCTGGCTGCTGCTCGCCGTCGCGGTCGCCGACGCCATCCTGGGCACGACGCTCGGGCTGTTCGTCAGCGCCTTCGCGCGCACGGAGTTCCAGGTGGTGCAGTTCATGCCCGTCATCGTGTTCCCGCAGATCCTGCTCGGCGGGATCTTCCTCCCGCGCGACCAGCTGCCGGACGTGCTGCGCGCGATCAGCGACTGGCTCCCCCTCTCCCACGCCATCGACGCCCTGAACGCCGTGGCGACCGATTCCCACGACGCGGCGTACGTCGGCGGCGAGCTGCTGATCATCGGCGCCTGGGCTGCGGGAGCCGTGGTGCTGGGCGCGTTGACGCTCCAGCGCCGAACACCCTGAACCGTGCTGGCACGGATGGGCAGCGCCCGAGGCTCCGGTCTAGGGTGAGAGACGTGAGCGTCGAGTACGGAATGCAGCTCGGCGGCATGGGGGCTCTTGTGGACAAGCTGCGCTCTGCCGTCCGGGACATCGAAACGGAACTGTCCACCCTGGACGAGGAAGCCGCGCGGCTCCGCTCCTCCTGGACCGGCGAGGCCTCGGCGGCCTACGACCGGGCGCACGCCGAATGGACGGCCTCGTTGAGCGCGCTGAACGCGGCGCTCGACCGGTCCGCCTCCGCCGCGGAGAACGCGGTCAACCGGCACCTCGCCGCGCGTGCGGAGGTGGCGGCCCTGTGGAAGTGAGGCCCGGACTCGACACGGACCCGGCGGAACGGGCCCGGCGACTGCTCGCCGAGGCGCGCGCCGTGCAGGCCGACCTCACCGCCTTCCTGGCGTCGTCGCGCGCCCAGCTCGCCGAGGGCTTCGGCCCGCCGGCGGTCTCCGCCGAGTACGGCGAGGACGGCGTGCTCGCCTACCTCCGGATCGACAGCGAGGTGCGCAAGCAGCTCACGGAGGCCCAGCTCCTCGCCCAGCTCGAGGCGGCGCTCATCGTGAGCCCGGCCATCGGGGTCAGCGGCGACCCGCGCGCGCTCGCCGCCCGGCTGAACGCGCTCGTCGCCTCCGCGACCGCACACGCGCAGCGTCGACCGCGCGACGAGTTCTCGACCCGCGACGGCGCCCTCACGCTGCAGAGCGTCGACGGCCGGCCCGTCGGCGTGACGACCCGGCCCGGCTGGGTGCTGTCCGAACCGTCGACGGAGCTCGGCTCGGCGATCGTCCAGCTCGCACGACAGGCGGCCGTGGCCGCAGAAGACGAAAGGGGGACGGTGTGACCGACACCGTGGTCATCAACGGGGCCGTTCTCGAGAAGGACGCCGAGGCGGTGTGGCAAGCCGGGGCGGACAGCCTCAAGGGCATGTCGGACGCGCTGCCCGTCATCGCAGCGCCCGATTTCTCCGTCATCCCCGGCGGGCAGGAGGCCGCGAAGCTCTACGAGACCGCGCGGCAGGCGCTCGCCGACTACATCGACGGCGGCCGGGACGAGTTCCTGACCTTCGAGCACCTGCTGCTCCAGACCGCGATCACCTACGGCAAATCCCACGGCGCCACCGTCGAGGACATCACCCGCATGGAGAAGGAGCTCGAGTCGTGAGCTACGTCGACACCATCCGCGATCAGATCGAGGAGCAGCTGAAGTCGGGCAAGGACGGCCTCGACTGGATCGACAAGAACGGCCCGGGGATCATCCGGACCGTCATGAACGTCTACCTCGACACGATCCTGCACCTGCCGATCCCCGGCTTCATCTCCGACAAGTTCGCCGATGAGGCCATCTCGAAGCTGCACGAGGGGACCGCCGAGCTCCGCAAGGCGCTCGACCAGGCCGAGAGGGGCATCGCCTACGTCGGCAGCCCCGACAGGCTGCGGCAGGCGGCCTCCCTCATCGGCGACAAGGTGGTCACGCCCTCGCGCGACCTCGCCACCACCGTGACCCTCGGCAAGCTCCCCTCGACCCTCTCGTCGAACTGGGACGACGGCGAGGCGAGCGAAAGCTATGTGCACGCCGTCGATGGACGCGATGACGCCGTCACGGCGATCGCCACCTACGCCGACCCGATCTCGTCGGCGCTGGGCGACATGGCCGACGCCATCGAGAACTTCTACCTCTCGTTGCTGGCCGCGGTCGTCGGAATCGTGGTGGTGATCGTGAGCGTCGTCGAGCTGATCATCACGCTCGCGGGCGTCGTGACCGCTCCGGCCGCGATCGTCGGCGTCATCGGCACGCTGCTCGGCGGCGTGACCGCCGCGATCGCGCTCTTCCAGCTGTTCGTCACGGCCGAGCAGACGCAGCGCTCGATCAGCGGCAGCCTGAGCGGCGCGATCCCGGAATGGCCCCGGGCGCTGGCGTGAGCGCCGCCATCGTGTCACCCAGGAAGCCAGGAGGTCGCGACCGTGCAGCCCGCTAGCAGCGGCGTCTCCCTGCCGGACCGGCAGGGATCCGCCATCGTGACCTGGAAGGCCATCGGCATCACCGCTCTGGCCCTGGGTCTCGTCGCCTTCCTCTCGTTCTTCGCGCTGATGTTCGCCGCCCTCTACGGCGGCGGCACCGTGGGGACGGCGACGATCCTCCTCGTCCTCGCGGCGGTGCTGATCATCCTCGGCTTCGTCGGGGTCGCGATCGTCTACAACCAGCAATCCGCTCAACGCAACGATCTCGCCGACGCCCTCACGCGTGCCGGGCATCCCGGGGTCGACGTGCGTCGGCTCCAGGTCGGACGCCCCGTCCCGTCGCCGCAGGGCGTCGAGCTCCGCCTGCGCAAGGCGCGCGACGACAGCGGCGCCCGCTGGCTGCTCGTGGACGCCTACGCGTACGCGGCACCGCCCGCGCGCTGACCCCTACTCCCCCAGCACCCGCCGCAGGTAGGTGTTCTCGAAGCGGCGCTGCGGGTCCAGCCGATCGCGCACGGCGAGGAAGTCGTCGAAGCGCGGGTACACGGTGCGCAGCGAGTCCGCGTCGCGGTAGTGCATCTTGCCCCAGTGCGGGCGGCCGCCGTGCGCCATCATGATCTCCTCGACGGCGTGGAAATACGCGGCCGGGTCCTCCCGGTAGTACCGGTGCACGGCGATGTAGCCGGTCTCGCGGCCGTACGCGGTCGAGAGCCAGTTCTCGTCGGCGGCGGCCGAGCGCACCTCGATCGGGAACGAGATGCGCCAGCCGCGCTTCTCGATGAGGGCCTTCACCTCGGCGAGCGCCTCGGGGACGGCCTCGCGCGGGATCGCGTACTCCATCTCGCGGAAGCGGACGGTGCGGTTCGTGACGTAGACCCGCGGCGAGTGGTCGGTGAAGTCGCGGTTGCCGGTGAGCTTCTGCGCGAGCCCGCTGAACGGCGGCACGATGGCGGGCACCACGGTGCCGACCGCGCACACGCCGCGGTAGAGGCCGTTGGCGAGGAGCTCGTCGTCCATCCACCGCCCGACCGCGGAGAGCGGGGCGCGCCGCTCGGTGAGGGGCAGCCGCGTATTGGTCTTGGTCAGCGCGGTCTCGGTGTGCGGGAACCAGTAGAACTCGAAGTGGTCCTCGCCGGCCGACCGTTCGAGGTAGCCGTCGATCGCGTCCTGCAGGGGCTCGGGCCGCTCGACCGCCTGGAGCAGGAACGCCGGGACGCACTGGAGGGTGAGGTCGAGGATGACGCCCAGCGCGCCGAGCCCGAGGCGTGCGGCCGGCAGCAGCTCGGCGTTCTCGGTCTCGCTGATGCGCAGCACCTCCCCCTCGCCGGTCACGAGCGTGAGGGCGACGATCTGGGTCGCGAGGCCGCCGAACGACCCGCCGGTGCCGTGCGTGCCGGTGGAGGTCGCACCGGCGACGGTCTGCCGGTCGATGTCGCCCATGTTCTGCAGGGCGAGGCCGTGCGGGCGCAGCAGTGCGGGCAGCTGGTGCAGGTGCGTCCCCGCGGCGAGCGTGACGCGGGCGCGCTCGAGGTCGACGTCGAGGACGCCGCTCAGCGCCTCCAGGTCGAGGAGCACGCCGGGGGCGGCCGAGATCGCGGTGAAGCTGTGCCCGGCGCCGATCGCCTTGACGCGCATCCGCTGCTTCGCGGCGGCCGCGACGGCCCGCTGCACCGCCTCCGGGGTCGCGGGGCGCTCGATGCGCTGGGGGCGGATGGACTCGCTGCGGCCCCAGTTGCGCCAGACGCCCGTGCGCGGGTCGACCGCCGTCACAGGAACACCTTGCCCTCGCCGCGGTAGCTCGGGGTCTCGCCGACGACCGTCGCGCGGCCGTCCACGACGTCCACGAGGTGGAAGACGTCGACGTGCTCGCTCAGCTCGCCCGACTTGGTGTGGCGCAGCCAGACGCGGTCGCCGACGCGCATCACGCTGGCGGCGGCGCCGGTGAGCGGCGTCTGCACCTCGCCGGCCATCTCGCGGTCCACCATCGTCAGGCCGGTGGGCCAGACGACCTTCGGCATCCGGTCGGCTCCGGGAGGCCCGGACGCGATCCAGCCGCCGCCGAGGAGCGTCGCGATGTCCGGTCCCGGACGACGAACGACCGACAGGGCGAAGGAGGCCGCCGGCGCCGGCCGGAACCCGCGATAGGTGTCGAACAGGTGGCCGCCGAACAGCCCGCTGCCGGCGGCGATCTCGGTGACCGCGTCGTCGCGGGAGGTGAACTCCAGCGAGCCGGTCCCGCCGCCGTTGACGAACTCCAGGTCGGCGAGCGCGCGAACCGCTGCGACGGCCTCCCCGCGGCGGGTGAGGAGCTCGTCCTGCGAGTTCTTCTGCATCCAGCGCAGGGTGGCGCCCCAGGCGGGACGCCCGGCCGGGTTGTCCCCCTGGCCGGCGATCTGCGCCTCGTAGCCCATCATCCCGACCAGCTGGAAGCCCGGGCGGCGCACGATCTCCTCGGCGACCGCCCGCACCTGCTCGACGGTGTGCAGCGGCGACCGGAAGACGCCGATGTGGCCGAGCACCGGGGCGTCCCACGAGGAGTCGAGCTCGAGGCAGAGCCGGATGCTCTCGCGGTCGGCGGGCGGCACGACCGCGTCGATGAAGTCGAGGTGGGCGACGGAGTCGACCATCAGCGTGACGCGCGCAGCGAGCTCGGGCGACTGCGCGAGCCGGGCGATGGCACCGCGGTCGGCCGTCGGGTAGCCGACGACGACGTCCTCGATCGGCGGGTGCTCGGCGTCCCCCTCGGCCAGCCAGAGCGCCTCCGGGAGGGTGTAGGCCAGCACGCCCGCGTAGCCGGGCAGGGCGAGCACCGCGTCCAGCACCGAGCGCACGCGCACCGATTTGGAGGCGACGCGGATGGTCTTCCCGCCCGCTCGCCGCAGCATGTCGTGCGTGTTGTGGCGCAGCGCCGGGAGGTGCAGCACGGCGAGCGCCGGGTCCAGCCGCGTGGTGGCGGCGGAGAGGGACGGCCAGAACACGTCGGGCGTGGTCCAGGTGCGTTGGGCGGGGGTGGGCGGGGTGGTCAGATCCATCAGCGCACCGCTTTCACTCGGGCGACCGCGAGAGCACCCGCGAACGCGAACAATCCGGACAGGATGAAGAGGCCCATGAACCCGCCGAGCGCGGCGACGATGCCGGCGCCGATCAGCGGCGCCATCGCCTGGGGGACGGCGGTGGCGATGTTCATGATGCCGAGGTCTTTGCCGCGGCTCTCCGGGTCGGGGAGCACCTGGGTCGCGAGCGCCTGGTCGACCGACAGGAAGCAGCCGTAGCCGAGTCCGAGGAGGCCGGCGGCGATCATCGCGGCGGTCAGCTCGGGGACGAACGCCAGCAGCAGCGCGGCGACGCCCTGGATGGCCGACGACAGGAAGACGAACGCCTTGCGCCGCCCCAGCCGGTCCGACAGCCGCCCGAAGACGAGCGACGCGATGATGACGAACACCATGTAGATGAGGATCAGGATGAGGAGGTCGTCGTCGGCGTCCGGATCCTTGAGGCCGAACTCGAGGAAGTAGAGCAGCAGCGAGGTGCCGAAGGCGTTGCCGAAGTTCACCAGGATGCGGCTCAGCAGGGTCCAGCCGAAGTCGGGGTGCTCGCGCGGGCTGATCCAGAGCCCCTCGATGAGGCTGCGCGCCGTCATCGCCTGGCGCAGCTCCTTCGGCAGCACGGCGTCCGGCAGGAAGAGGAACGGCAGCACCAGGACGAGCAGGAGCACCGCCATCGCCGCGTAGCCGACGACCGCGCCCACGAACACGTAGGTGACGAGCGAGACGCCGAGGATGATGCCGATGGCCTGCGGGGCGCTGATCCAGCCCGAGACGTAGCCGCGCTGGGCGACGGGGACCTGGTCGCTGATCGTCGCCGTGAGCGCCGCGGTCAGCACGCAGAACCCGGTGAGGGCGAGGGACCAGAAGACGCCGATGCCGACGATCGAGGTCTGCAGCCCGAGCAGGAGGAGCGAGGCGGCGAACAGCAGTGCGCCGCCCGCGATCCAGGGGCGCCGCCTCCCGAACCGGCTGGTCGTGCGGTCGGAGAGGGCGCCGGTCAACGGGTAGGCGATGATCGCGCACACCCCGGAGATGCCCGAGATGATGCCGAAGACGACGACGTTGTCGACCCAGTACGTGGTGTGCAGCTGCGTCTGCACCTGGTCGGGCAGCAGCTTCTGGATGGGCGCGAGCTGCGCCATCCACACCCCCAGCCAGGCGATGGCGAAGAAGGCGATCCAGCGGCCCGGAATGCGGCGCGTGGGTTCGGCGAAGACCGCCGGGGTGGATGTGTCGGTCATCGGGCACCTGCGTTCGGGAGGAGGGATGCGGAGGGTGACGCGGGTGGTGCAGGCGGTGCGGATGGTGCAGGCGGTGCGGATGGTGCGGTCGTCGCGAGGGCGGCGAGCGCTCCGGCGGCGAAGTCGATGGTGGCGGCGGCAGCGCGGTCGTCGCGGGTGGCGAGCCAGGCGACGGTGAGGCCGTCCGTCAGGGTGACGAGCAGACGGGCGACGTCCGCGGTCGGGAGGGACCAGGTGCTCCCGGTGAGCCGGGCCGCGTCGACGGCGGCCCGCTCGGCGACTTCGTAGTAGCGCTCGTACTGCCGCCCGGCGAGGGGCGCGAAGGCCGCGTCGCGCAGCGCCCACTGGGTGAGCTCGAACATCGCCTTCTCGCGGTCCGGATCGGCGCGGACGCCCTCGAAGTAGTGCTCGAGCCCGCTGCGGATCGCGTCGCGCAGGTCGGCGGGCGGCGGGTCGAACGCCGGCTCCAGGTCCGACTGCTCCCCCGCCACCGCGAGTTCGACCAGCTCGGCCATCAGCTCGTCGCGGGAGGAGAACACGTAGTGGAAGCTGGCCAGCGGCATCCCGGCCTCGGCCACGATGCGTCGGGTGGTGGCGGCGGCCACGCCGTCCCGGGCGACCACCCGGAGGGCAGCCTGGACGAGGGCGGTACGACGAGCGGCGGGCGGGATGCGCGTCATCGGAGTCTCCTCGGGATGCCTCGTGCGACGGTGCGCGAGAAAGTGGGACGGTTGACCCAGATGTCAGTATGCCCCAAATCCGGCCCGGTGGTTTGACACGCCCCGGCCCGGCCCCCTGGAATGGGGTGGAATGCGGGTGTACTTCTCTGATACTTCTCCTCCAGTCCGGTCGCGGGGGGCGACCGGACTGCGCCGCCGTGCACTCGCCTCCACCACCATCGCCGCGATCCTCCTCGCCGCCGCGGGCGTCCTGGGCCTGGCCCTCCCCGCGACGGCCGCCCCGGACGGCACACCGGCCCCCGATCGGCCGTCCGCGACGGTGCCCTCATCCGGCACCCCCACCCCGCCCGCGTCGCCCGTCACCCTCGACGCCCCGGGCACCGACCTCGTCACCCGCTTCCCGTTCACCGTCCGCGGCAGCGGCGAACCCGGGGACACCATCGCCGTCTCCGCCGGTGGCGCCGGTTCGGCCGCGAACCGGTGCGAGGCGACCGTCGATCCGTCCGGCCGGTTCTCCTGCGATCTGCGCGCACTGCCTGACGGCCCCAGCGTCACCATCCGTGCCGAGTCGGCCGCCACCGGGCAGGCCGACACGGCGCGCGTCGCCGTCCTCTCCCCTCCGGTGCTCCTCTCGGACGGCTCCCCGTCCGGCGGAGGGGTGCGCGGGACGGCGTACCCCGGCGCCCGGGTCACGGTCACCGCCGACACCGGCGCGACCTGCCAGTTCCCCGCCGACTCGACCGGGGCCTGGGGATGCGTGCTGACCGGTTCGCTGCCCGACGGCCGGCACACCGTCACCGCCACCCAGGTCGCCCCGTTCTCCGGCACCCGCAGCGCCGCGAGCGCGCCCGTGGCCATCACGGTCGACACGTCCGCGCCTCCCGCGCCCACCATCACGTCGCCCGCGCCCGGCACCACCGTGAACCCGGGCGAGTCGATGACGTTCGGCGGAGCCGGTGAGGACGGCGGAACGGTCACCGTCTACGCCAACACCTCCGCGGGCACCAGCGTCGCCTGCACGGCCCCGGTGGCGGGCGCCGCGTGGTCGTGCACCGGGACCCTGCCCGAGGGCGGGTTCCTGATCACCGCGCTCCAGCGCGACGCGGCCGGGAACATCAGCGCGGGCAGCAACTCGGTGGCGATCACCGTCGCCCCCGCCGGCGCACCCGCCGCCCCGCCGGCCACGCGTAAGCCCAAGCCGACGCCGACTCCGACGCCCGCACCGACCACGGTGGTTCCACCCGGGACGACCAACCCGGTGCCGCCCGCGGCCGGCGGCCAGCTCCCCGGCGCCAAGGACTGGATCGACACCCCGTTCAGCACGGCCTCCGCCCCCGTGGTCTCGGCCGAGGCCTTCCCAGGCTGGCTGCGGTCCGTGCTGCTCGCGCTCTCGGCGCTCGTGCTGCTGGTCCTTCCCGCGCGCCTGCTGGCGGCCACCATCTCCCGCAGCCGTGCCGCGCGGGCAGCCGCCGGTGACGTGCCCCGCGCGCGCTCCTCGATCTTCGGCCGCAACCGGGCGCGCGGCGAACTGGGCGAGGCCGAAGCCCTCCTCGGCCGTCGCACGGCGGACGCGGAGCCTGCTGCGCCGGCCGCTCGCCGGCCCGTCTGGCTGGTGCCGCTCACCGGCGTGCTGGCCGCCGCCCTCGTGACCCTGTCCACCTCGGTCCGGGATCCGGGCGCCTACGTCCGCCTGCTGATCGCGGTCGTCATCGCGATCGTGGTCGTCAACGCGGTCTGGGTGCTCTCGGCCCGCGGGCTCGCCCGACAGCTCCACCTGGCGGTCCCCCCGGTGGTCGTGCGGCCCGGGATGTTGGTGCTCGTCGCCGTCGCCGCCCTCGGTTCGCGGGTGTTCGGCCTGGAGCCCGCCCTCCTGTTCGGGCTGGTGCTCGGGGTGACGATCGCTCCCGAGCTGGGCCGCGTCGCGCGCGGACGCATCTCGGCGGTGCAGGTCTCCGCCACGGCCGCCCTCGGGGTGCTCGCCTGGCTGCTGACCGGTGTCCTCCCGGCGCCGTCGGGCGCGGTGTCGGCGTTCGTCGTGGAGTGCGCCAACGCTCTCGCCATGGTGGGCCTCGGGTCCAGCGCGATCGCCCTGCTGCCGCTGGGCGGACTGGCCGGCCGGGCGATCTTCCAGTGGAGCCGCCTGATGTGGACGGGGTTGAGCCTCGTCGTCTACACCCTGCTCTTCGCGCTGCTTTTGCCCGTCGCCTCGCTGGTCGAGACCGGCGGGGGGATGATCGCCGCGACCGTCGTCGCCCTGGCGTTCGCCGTGCTCAGCGTGTCGGCGTGGCTCTGGGAGCGGTACGTGGAGCCCGCGCGCTAGGAGCGCTCCTCACAGCGGCCCGAGCACGCGCTCCGGGTCGGCGTCCAGCGCCAGCGTCTCCAGCACCGTGAGCAGCCGGCGCTCCTCGTAGCGGAAGTGGTTCTCCATGATCGCGGCGATGCCCTCGACGTGCCGCTCGAGCTCCTCCTGGGTGGCCGCGGCGTCGACGGCGGACTGCAGCCCTCCGATGAGGTGCGCGATCATCGTGTGATCGTGCGTCAGCTGCGCCAGGGTGTCGCGGAGCTCCGGGTGCGCGGCCGCGATCGCCGGGAAGAGCTCGCGGTCCTCGCCCTCGTGGTGCCCGGTGAGCGCCGTGCAGAAGCCGTGGCAGTACAGGAGGAGGTCGCGGCTGGCCGCCTGCGCGGGCTCCCCCGCCGCGAGCGCATCCTGCACGACGGACAGGGTCCGGCGGAGCCGCGTGTGCACGCCGCGCAGTTCGTCGGTCCAGGCGATCAGCCGGTCCGTCTCGCCGCCGCCCACGCTAGAGCGCCTCCACGTAGAACCAGTCCCGCCCGTCCTTCACGAAGCGGGAGGTCTCGTGCAGCTCGCCGCGCTCGGAACCGCGGTAGAACGCGCGGAACTCGACCACGCCCTCCCGGTCGAACGGTCCCCCGCGCTCGGTCCGCTCGATGTCGAGCCGGTACCAGCGGAGGCCGTCGTCGAGGTCGAGCTCGTCGGGCCGGGTGGAGGGGTGCCAGCTGCGCCGCAGATAGGGTGCGTCGCCGAGCGCGAAGGCGCTGAACCGGGACCGCATCAGGCGCTCGGCCGTCGGGGCCGGCTCCCCGCGATGGAGAGGCCCGCAGCACTCGTCGTACGTCTGGCCGCTCAGGCACGGGCACCGCTCGGAAGTCACCCGACGAGCCTAGCCGGGCCGCGCTCCCGGCGCCGGAGACGGAGAACCCGGCCGAGGCGGGAAATCGGGGGATCGCAAGCCTCGGCCGGGGGGAGGACACCTCACCAGAAAGGGTGCCTGCGAATAGTGTGCGACGCCCACGTGAGTGTGAGCTATGGACGGCCTGAAGGACCTCTCACAACGCTCGTCGCACGCCCGCGCGTGTCGCCGCCCCGCCGCCGCTCAGGCCGGTTCGCGGGCGGCGGGCCCGGCCGCCACCACGCAGAACCGGTTGCCGTCCGGGTCGGCGAGTACGACGTAGTCGGCGCCGTCCTCGTAATCCCACTCCACCTCGGACGCGCCCAAGCCGATCAGCCGAGCGACCTCCGCCTTCTGATCGTCCGCGTACAGATCGAGATGGTGGTGCGGCGACCGGTTCGTCTCGGTCCCGACCTCCTTCAACGCCAGCCGGGGACCGTGCCCCGCCACCGGCGCGAGCAGCGCCCAATCCGTGTCCGGCTCGTACACCGGCTCATAGCCGAGCACCGCCGTCCAGAACGCGATCCCGCGCTGCACATCCCGCACACCCCACACCACCGAGCCGATCCGGATCATGCGCCCACCCTCCCCCGCCGGCGTGCCGCTGGCAAGGCCCGCGCGGGTGTACCGTTGACCTCATGTCAGGCGTTCTCATCGGAATCATCTCGCTCGTCGTCCTCGTCGGTGGCATCACCGCGCTCGCGGCGATCGTGCAGATGGTCAAGTCGCCGTACCGCGGCAAGTAAGGCCGCCTCTTCTCATCCGCACGCCGCCTCCGCGGCGCTCGCTACGATGGTCGCCGGGCCCCCATAGCCCAATTGGCAGAGGCAGGCGACTTAAAATCGCCTCAGTGTGGGTTCGAGTCCCACTGGGGGTACGCGCCTCGATGCCGATCTCCCCTTGAAAAAGCTTGTGGGTGGAAGGTTGCCGTGTTAGTCGACGGACCAGATCGCCCGCAAATCGCACGCTATTGAACTAGCCCGTGCGTCATCGAGACCCGTCGAAACGGAGTAAAGGTCGTCGCCGAACGGGTGCCGTCATACGTCGAGGGTCGTAGCCGCGGAGGCGTGACCGAGCATCCGCTGTCACAAGTGGACAGAGCAGCGTGGCCCCGCTGGCACAACGGGGCACGTGGATGTGTAGCTCAGCAGAGTAGAGCGCCCGCCTGTCGAGCGGGAGGCCGCGGGTTCGATCCCCGTCACGGCCGCCACCCTCGCGCGCGTTCCGCCGGTCTTGTCCTGTCGCCCGTTAGGGACGCCCACAATCGCGTGGCTTCTCCACTCGAGGCGCACCTGCGCGCGGAGGACCTCCGTCGCCCTGGAGCTGGACCGGCTCCTCTTCCCAGGCAAGGGCGGCAGCGCGGAGATCCAGGTCACGCCGAGTTCCCCTCGACGTAGCAGTCCGATCCCGAGAAGGACGCCCGCGTGGTCAGCCTCCTCGACGCCGCTAAGGCGATCAACCTCGACACGAAGGTGCGCCGCGCGAACCCCGACTGGGGCGAGCCACGCATCGCCGAGGAGGTCGCGAAGCTGCGCGCCGAGCACGGCACGCCTGCGCCCGACCCGGCGCACTTCGACGGCATCGGCGACGAGGAGCCGGCCGCCTAGGTTAGCTCGCGGTCCTCCGGTTGTCCTGCCCCGGTGCGCCAGGGGACCCCAGCGTCCTCGCTGGTGTCCCCGTAGCGAACGATCATCGGCATAAGCAGCCGCCATCCGGTTCCGGGAAACCGCCCGGTGTACGTGAGCGAGAACTCGTCGGTACCGCTGATTCGGCCCGGGCTCGGGATGAGCACAGGATCGTAGCTGCTGCTCGGGTTCCCGAAGAGAAGGTTGGGGACGTGGGGTGCGGCGTCGAGCGGGCCGAGCACGCGCGAGCCTTTGGAGCCGTCGCGCAGCCGCCAGCGAAGCTCGGCGCTCTCCACGCGGTGCGGCGATGTGTTCCGCACGAGAACGCGGACCTGCTCAGTGTGAGGCTCGTCTACCCAGACGATCTGTGGCTCCACGATCAACTGCGGCTTGGTGGAGAGCGCCAATGCGCGTGAGGCGTCACGTGCGGTCGAAGAACTCTGAACCGCGGCGACCATGGCGGCAACGGCAGACACCGCACCAGCGGTCGCCGAGACCGCGCCAGCGTCAACCCCGAGCGGGGCCAGGAGCGCCGGTAGACCGAAGATCGCGAGCACGCCGGCGGCGACCAACGTGACTGGCTTCCAGTTCCGCCTCAGCCATTGCTTCATCCCTGGAGCGTATCGGCCCACCACTCTTCTCGGCACGACGCCGGGCAGGCCGCGACATGCGGCGAAGACAGAAGGGGCACCATGCCCAACGAACAGATCAACCACGGTCAGCCGGTCCTGCTCACGCCGCCCGCCTACGAGGGGCTCCCGTCGCCTCTCAGAACGAGCCCTACGAGGACGGCGAGCCGCCGGCCGGTTCCGTGATCGTCACCGAGCCAGAGCTGTACGTCCACTGGACCCGCCGCGACCACGAGGTCGCCGCCCCCTGTCACGCCCAGGTCAGCCTTACCCTCGACCGCGCTGACCTTCTCCGCATCGCGGCCGAGGTCGACGCGGACCAGGCGATCACTCGCCGCGGCGTATTCACGGGAAGCCTCGGCCGCGCCGAGCTGAACCACCTCATCCGCACGCTCAAGCGGGCGCGGGATGCCGCTTACGGGAGGACGAGTAGATGGCCGTCGAAATCGGAGAACTCCAGGTCAGCTTCAACGTCGACATTGTGGGGTCTCTGGCGGAAGGCATCCGCCAAGCGCTGACGCCCGAAGGGGGTGCGCGAGCTTGCGTCCGCGCTCACCCGGTTCGACGACGAATTGGGCGACGCCGCGGTTACGACCAGTGAACTGGCGGCCGTGCTCGCCGAGCCCGCCGGCGACGAGTAGCGAGAAGGAAGCACCCATGCTCACAATCATCGACTGCTCCATGCCTGGCGGCGACGCGTCCGTGAGGACGCCGCCCGCCCCCCAGGACGCCGTCGACCGCGCGCAGGCGGCGCTCGCTCCGAGCACCCTCTACGCCGATACCATCCCCGGCCGGACGGTCGAGTCAGCGGCCGCGAGTTCGTTATCGTGCATCACGCCTACGACAAGGAGCTGCGCACCGTGACGCTCTCTGTGCGGAGTCAGCTCGGCGGCCGGTCGGCAGGAGAGTGATCGGTCGTCTCTGCGGGCAGCGGCTCGTCGATTCCGTGATCGCGACCGATCGCGCACGTGCACACGAACTGCTCGCGTTCTCCGTCCTGGCCGAAACGATACAGCCAGTGCGGGGCTTGGTCCTCGCTCATGACGAGAAGGTACCGCCCGTGGAGGCATTGCAGCAATGCTGACGCTCGCTCCTAGATCGACCGTCGGGGGTCGTCACTCTATGCGTTGACTCGACTCGATCAAGACCTTCGCTGACACTTCATGGAGCCGGCCGCCTTCGTGCCACGACACGGTGGCGCTCCCAAGAGACCAGAACACGTCAGCCATTGGCGGCGCATCCCGCGCCGCCTTCATGACCAGTCGCCCATGCCCGTTGAGTGCTCCCGAGCCGGCGAGGCTGTATGTCTCGCCGAAAGGCCCTTCCACACGCGCGGTCGGGGTGAGAATCGACCCCTCGCCTGCGTTATGGAGAGTCCAGAGTTCCTCCGTGCGGGTCCGAGGCGATGAGCGCGAGAACACCTCCACCAGGGAGCCGACCAGCACCAGCGAAACGCGCTTCTTGTCCGCCCGGTTCCACCAGTTCACCAGAGCCGAGATGCCGGTGAATAGGGCGGCGCAGATCGACACCCCCAGCGCGATCCAGGCCACGACCGAACTCCCCGACGACGCGGACGTAATGACGTCTGGCGCGGGCGATGGCGTGGTTGCAGTGAACACGACCAGAGGCTATCGAAGGGGTTTCCCGATGGCCGCTGTCGACTGCGACGCTGGCGCTGCTGAGATCCACAGTGCTACGAGCGCGCGTCGCCCCCTCCGCGTTCGCGACATTTCGATGATGTGCCGCTCGCGACGGACACGGAGCAGGTCAAGGCTGCTGAGCACACTCTCCGCCCTGGTCTCAAACCGAAGTCCGTACATCATCCCGAGAACTATCAAGAAGAAGAGCACGCCAAGGGCGAGCGCGACCATGTTGGTGCTGTCCGCAAGCTTCGGCACCGAGACAGAGATCGCTAGCAGGCCCACGAGGACCGTGACGATTAGCCCGGCTAGGACTGACGCCGCGTCGGCGATGTTGCGTCCCTGGCTTGCCTCGCGAGTGAACGCTGCGGCAATCGCCTCCAGCTCCATCTCAGTCAGCCGCTCCGGCTCTGCTTCGTAACGCAACAGCAGCGATAGCGCCACTTTCGGCGACTGGATCGCTTCGCCCAGCTCGGCCTCGCGCAGTGTCATTCCCCCCATGGCGAAGATCCTATCGAGAGAAGCAGCCGTGCCGGTCTACCTCCAGGACCCGGACGTCGCCGCAGCGACCCTCGTGGAGGAGCTCGGCGCGATCATCGCCGACACCTACAACGGCATCGAGATCCGCCCGCAGCAGTACCTCGCCCGTTGCATCCGGCGCGCCATGGACGTCTACCCCGACCTGCCCGAGCGTCTCCGCGCCATCACCGAGCTGCAGCAGCCCGCCGCCGACCAGATCGCACGGTACCCGCCTCCACAGCTCGCCGAGGAGCTGATCCGCCTGGTCGCCGGGTCTGGCACCGCGGCCGCCCTCGCCCGCCTCGCGCTCGCACCCCGTCTCTCCCGCTCGCTCGGCCTCGCGGTGCCACTGCCGTCACGGAACCGAGATCCGGCGCTACCACCCGACAGGGTCCGTTAACTGATTCTGTGCGGGAGGTGGGACACTGGCAACGGTGGCGGCGGCGCGGCCGCCCGTTATCCGGCTTCACCCGCCAGGAGCGGGGACTAGGGTGAGTGCTCCTGACCGACTGCGGACAAATGGGCGAGCAATTCCTTGCGGACTCGCTGTCCCAACCTGGAGCTCCCAGCCCCGGCCCCCATCCCCGCCCGTTTCGCGGGAGTAGGGTGGCGCCGTGGACGTGCTGATATCGGTCGATCTGGAGGGTGTCGCGGGGATCGCCGCGCGGCAGCAGCTGCATTCCGGCGGGCGTGACTATCCGGCCGCCCGCGCGCTGATGACGGCCGAGGCGAATGCGGCGGTGGCCGGTGCGTTCGACGGCGGCGCCACGTCGGTCGTGGTGAACGACAGCCACGCGGCGGGCGACAACCTGCTCGCCGAGGAGCTCGATCCGCGGGCCGAGTTCGTGATCGGGGACCCGAAGCCGCTCGACATGCTGCAGGAGCTCTCACCGCAGACCGGGGTCGTGCTGTTCGTCGGCTACCACGTGGGCCCGGCGAGCCGGACCGGGGTCCTGGGGCACAGCTTCAGCGGCGCCGCGTTCGCGGATGTGCGACTCAACGGCGACTCGCTCAGCGAAGCGGAGCTGAACGCGCTGGTCGCGGCCGAGCTGGGTGTCCCGGTCGGGCTGGTGACCGGCGACGACGCGATCTGCGCCCTCGCGGCCCGGACGTTCCCCGGGGTGGTGACGGTGCCGGTGAAGACGGCCGTGGGCCGGACCGCGGCACGCAGTCTGCATCCGGCTTCAGCGCGGACGGCGATCGCGACGGGAGCCCGCGACGCCGTGAGGAACGCCGCCGACGGCCGGCTCGCACCGGTCGCCATCCCACCGGAGCTGGTGGTCGAGGTCGAGCTGCGGGTCAACGGCGCCGCCGACCTCGCCGCACTGGTCCCCGGGACGGAGCGGACGGACGCCCGCACGATCCGCTACCGCGCGAGCACGCCCCGCCAGGCTTTGGACCTGCTCATCGTCTGGTCGACGCTGGCGAGCCAGTACGCGGCCCGGTAAGGCGCAGCCGCGCGCGACCGCCGGGCGCTCGGACCCTCCTACGCCCGCTCCCCCGCCGTCTCGCGCGGGATGCGCCGATCCAGCCCCGTGATCACGAGCAGCGCGACGCCGATGCCGGCCATCACCCAGGCGAGAGTGTGGAGGCCGGCGTCGGTGGCGGCCTCGCCGAAGGTGATGCCGATGAGGCTGGAGGAGAAGATCGCGCCGATGTACGCGAAAGTGCGGTAGAGGCCGGAGGCGACGGCGATCTCCCCGGCGGGGGCCTGCACGTAGAGGCTGGCCTGGTTGGCGAAGCCGGTGAGGCCGTTGGCGACGCCGAGCAGCGCGGCCATCAGGAGCAGGAGCCAGACGCTCGTGTGCGCATCCATGAGCAGCAGCAGCGTGGCGGCCGCCGCGATGGCGAGGGCGCCGAGCAGGAGGGGGCTGCGCACCCAGCCGCGGTTCGACACTATGCGGGCGAGCACGATGCTGATGCCGGAGAGCGGCAGCAGGATGAGACCGACCTGCGTCGGCGTGTATCCGGCCGACTGCTCCATCCACTGGCTCACGCCGTACAGGGTGGAGTAGCTCACGAGGGCGGAGAGCGTCTGCCGCAGGTAGGTGCGCTGGAGCGGGCCGTTGCTGCCGAGCATGCGCACGTCGATGAGCGGGCGGGACGCACGGCGCTCCCAGAGGATCAGGAGGGCGGCGCACACGACGACGATCGGGAGCAACCACCAGATCGGCGCGGAGAGGCTGGAGAGGAAGAGCAGGAGGCTGACGATCGTCGCGGCGAAGAGGCCGATGCCGGGCAGATCGACGGAGACGAGCAGCGACCGCACCCCACCGCGCTCGCGCGGCGCATCCTTCTCGACCCCGAGCAGGGTGAAGGTGAGCACGATGAGCGCGAGCGGGACGTTCACCAGGAACAGTGCACGCCAGCCGAACGCGCCGGCGAGGATGCCGCCGAGCGGGAGCCCGACGACCGCCGTGATCTGCGCGGCGATGGAGAAGTTGCCGAGCACGCGCGACGGGACGCCCACGCCCTGCTCGTCGGCACGCCGCCGGACCATCGCCATCGCGGTCGGGTAGGCGGCCGAGCTACCGATCCCGATCAGCGCGCGCGAGACGAGGAGGAAACCGAAGTCAGGAGCGGCGGCCCCGACCACGCCCGCGATCAGCAGGATCACGATGCCCGACACGAACACCCGGCGCGGCCCGAACACGGTCGACAGCTTGCCCATCGTGGGCTGCATGATCGCACTGCACAGATACAGCACCGAGATCAGGCTCGCCGTCTTGCCCGGCCCCAGGTGGAAGTCGAGGCCGATGGCGAGCAGGCCGGTGGCGAGCATCGAGCTGTTGATGGGGTTGAGGGTGGACCCGAGCAGCAGGGGTGCGGTGAAGCGCCAGCCGAAGGGCTTGGTGGCGGCGGCGGTGCGGTCGGTGGTGGCCGTGAGGACTCCCGAGATCATTCAGACGTGTTAACTACTTCTTTAGGTATACTAAAGACTTATGGAGGCAGACGCAACCGGCACCGACGCCCTTCGGGATCTCGACGAGAAGCTCACCCGCGCGGTCGCCCGGATCTACCGGCGGTTCCGCACCGAGCGCGCGAACGGCGAGCTGGGCGACGCGGCGATGTCCGCGCTCAGCCACCTCCATCGCTCGGGTCCGACCTCCCTCGGCGGTCTGAGCGAGAACGATCGCGTCACCCCGGCCTCCATGAGCCAGACGGTGAATCGCCTCGTCTCGCTCGGCCTCGCGGTGCGCACGCCGGACCCGGAGGACGGCCGCCGCGTGCTGTTCGCACCGACCGAGGAGGGGCACGCGCTGGCCGCGGTCGCGCGCGAGGAGCGGCACCGGTGGTTCCGCGAGCGCCTGGCCGCGCTCACCGATGAGGAGCGGGACGTGCTGCGCCGTGCGGCCGACCTCCTCGGCGGCATCGCCGAGGACTGACGCCCGGCCCCATCCCGTAGCGTGGAGGCATGCCGCACACGCTCGCCGCTCCCGCCCAGGCGGTGCTGGAGGTGCGCCGCAGCCGGTTCCTCGCCTTCGCCCTCCCGGTGGCGGGCCGGGACGAGGCGGCCGAGCAGATCGCCCTGCTGCGCGCGCAGCATCCCGGCGCCACGCACGTCTGCTGGGCGCTGCTGGCCGGGGGCCACTCCGGGATGTCAGACGACGGTGAGCCGAGCGGCACGGCAGGCCGCCCCATCCTCGAAGTGCTGCGGCATCACGACCTCGAGGGCGTGCTCGGCGCGGTCGTCCGGTACTTCGGCGGCGTCAAGCTCGGGGCGGGTGGACTCGTCCGCGCTTACACCGACGCGATCGCCACCGCGCTCCTCGACGCCGAGGTGATCGAACGCATCCCGGAGACCACGCTCGCCGTGACCGCCGACTACGCGGACGCCGAGCGCATCCGGCGCTGGGCGGACGGTGAAGGTCTCACCGTGCCCGACGTGGCCTACGGCGAATCGGTGCGCCTCACCCTCGTGCTGCCGGAGGCGCGGAGCGCCGAGGCCGTCGACGCGATCCGCGACCTCACCGGCGGACGCGCGCAACCCGAAGATTGACGGAACCAACGCCGAAGGCCCGGCCCCGCAGCTGCGGGAACCGGGCCTTCGAGACGAGACGGGTCGTGCTACTTGGCGGCGACCTCGGCCGGCTCCTTGGCGGGAGCCTTCGCGGCCGGGGCCTTCGCGGGCTCGGCCGGAGCCTCGACGGCCGGCTTCGGACGGGAGGCGAACTCCTCGAAGACCGCACGCGGGGTCTGCACGGCCTCGAGCGACACGATGTCGCGACCGAGCCAGAAGTTGTTCCACCAGCCCCAGATGACGCGCCACTTGCGCTCCCAGCTCGGCATGGCGAGACCGTGGTAGCCACGGTGCGCGAGCCAGCCCAGGACGCCCTTGAACGCGAGCTTGCCGGACTGGAGCACGCCGATGCCGAGACCGAGGCCGGCGACGGCGCCCAGGCTCTTGTGGACGTACTGGCGGGGGAGCTCGCCGCGGAGGTCCGCGACGATGTTCTTGGCGAGCAGCTTGCCCTGGCGGACGGCGTGCTGCGCGTTCGGCACGCAGTAGCCGCCGACGCCGGCGCCGGTCAGGTCGGGGACGGCCGAGACATCGCCGGCGCCCCAGGCGTCCTTGATGATCTCCTCGTCGGTGCCGACGCGCAGGTCCGCACGCACGCGCAGACGGCCGCGCTCCTCGATCGGGAGGTCGGTGTGACGCACCACGGTCGGGTTCGCCATGACGCCGGCGGTCCAGACGATGAGGTCGGTCTCGAACGACTCGCCGGTCGAGAGCTGGATGACGCCGTCGACCGCGCTGGTGAGCTGCGTGTCGAGGTGGATCTCGGCGCCGCGCTCGGCGAGGTTCTTGATGACCCAGTGGCTGGTCGGGAGGCTGACCTCCGGCATGATCCGGCCCATGGCCTCGATCAGGTGGAAGTGGGTGTCCTCGAAGGACAGCTCCGGGTAGTTCTTCAGCAGCGCGCTGGCGAACGAGCGCAGCTCGGCGAAGATCTCGATGCCGGCGAAGCCGCCGCCGACCACCACGGTGGTGAGCAGGCGGTCGCGCTCGGGGCCGGCCGGGAGGGTCGCGGCCTTGTCGAAGTTCGTGAGCATCGTGTCGCGGATGTACACGGCCTCTTCGATGGTCTTGAGACCGACGGCCTGATCGGCGACGCCCGGGATCGGGAACGTGCGCGAGACCGCGCCGGCCGTGACCACGACGACGTCGTACGCGAACTCGTACGCCTCGCCGACGGGCGGCTGGATGGTGGCGGTCTTCTTGGCGTGGTCGATGTAGGTGACCTTCGCCGTGATGACGTTCGTGCTCTTCAGGTGGCGGCGGTGCGCGACCACGGCGTGACGCGGCTCGATGGAGCCTGCCGCGACCTCGGGGAGGAAGGGCTGGTACGTCATGTAGGGCAGCGGGTCGACCATGGTGACCTCGGCTTCACCCTTGCGCAGCTGCTTCTCGAGCTTCCACGCCGTGTAGAAACCGGCGTAGCCTCCGCCGACGATCAGGATTTTGGGCACAGTGATGCGTCTCCTCAACACGAAACAATGGGTGTTAATCTACCCCCTGCGCACCCTTCGCCTGAAATGCAGCCACGCGCCCGTGCCGCCGAGGGCGACGAGGGCCACGAAACCCGTGATCAGTGCGAACGGAATCCAGAAGGTGGTGAGGACGCTCCATTGCGGCCAAAAGAACCGCGTCCATTCTACCGCGCGTTCGGGTGCGAGCTTCGCCGGGGCCGGAATCGCCTGCGGATCACTGGTCGGGGCGGGTGTCGTCGGCATCTCCGCCCGGCGGTGCACGCGGATCCACTCGCTCAGATCGCCCATCGGATTCGCCGTCACATGCGGCACGGAGGCGGTCACGGCGGCCGCAGCGTCCAGCAGCCCGAACCCGTAGATCGGGCTGGGCACGGCTCCCGCGACCGGGCGCGCCGTCTTGATGATCCGCTCGATGACGTCGGCCGCCTTCAGCTCGGGATGCGCGGCCCGCACGAGCGCGACGGCGCCCGACACGAGGGGCGCCGCCCCGCTCGTGCCCGCCCACTGCACGTACCCGCCGCCGGGGTTCGCCCCGACGAGCTGCTCGCTCGGCGCGGAGACCCCGATGGTGATGCCCTGCGACGACGCGTCGAAGCTCGCCTGCCCCTGCCGGTCGACGCCCGCCACCGTGAGGACGCCCGGGATGGTCGCGGGCGCGCCGACCTCGGTCGTCCCGCTCCCCCGGTTGCCGGCCGCGGCGACGATCACGACGTCGTGCTGGAACGCGTACTGGAAGGCGTCGTCCCAGCTCGTCGGCCAGTCGAGGGTGTTGCGGGTGAGGGACATGTTGATCACGCTGGCGCCGTTGTCCACCGCCCAGCGGACCGCCTGAGCGATCTGGTCGTCGCTGCCGATCGATCCCATCGCCTTGCCGAGCGCCACCGACGCCGGGAGGATCGTCGCCTCCGGGGCCGCGCCCAGAACGCCGTTGCCGTCGCCAGTGCCGCGCCCCGCGAGCAGCGAGGCCACCCAGGTGCCGTGGTTCGCGGCGTCGCCGTCGCCGAGCGGTTTCTGGCCGTTGGCGGCGCCGACGCCGGAGACGTCCGTCCCGGCACCCAGCGCTCCGGCCAGGTCGGGGACGCTCCCGTCGACGCCGGTGTCGATCACGGCGACCTTCACCCCGGCGCCGCGGGTGGTCTGCCACGCCGTGGTGAATCCGTAGTCGGAGAGCCAGTACTCGAGATCGCGGACCTGATCGGCCTGGGCCGGCGCGGGCGCGACCAGAGTGAGCGCCACGGCGGCCGCTACGGCCGCGAACGAGCGGCGCGCCCGCCCCGCCCCGCGCGTGCCGCGTCGCGCCCGTCCCCGGCGCGTACGGCCTCCCCCCAGGCCTGCGCTCATTCCGTCACGTCGACCTGACACTCGCAGACCTCGGGCGACCAGTCGCCGCGGGCGAGCGCGAGATCGCCGATCGGGTTCACACCCGGGCCGGCCGCGAGCGCGTGCGCCGCGAGCGCGTGGAGGCACTTCACCCGGGTCGGCATGCCGCCCGACGAGATGCCCGCGATCTCCTCGACGACGCCGATGGACTCCCGGTCGGCGAGGAACTGCTCGTGCGCGGCGGCGTACCGGGCGCGCACCTCCTCGTCCTCGGCCAGGAGGTCGTTGTACTCGTTCATCACCTGCGTCGCCTCGAGCGTCGACATCGCCGCGGTCGCCGCCGGGTGGGTCAGGTAGTAGAACGTCGGGAACGGCGTGCCGTCGGCGAGGCGCGGAGCGGTCGACACGACGGTGGGGCGCCCGCAGACGCAGCGCGCGGCGATGCCGACGACGTCGCGGGCGGGCCGGCCGAGCTGGCGGCTGACGGTGGCGATGTCCTCGTCGGTCACGGGGTCGAACGGCGGTCTGGTCATGGTGCGGTGCTCACTTGGTCGGGGTGGGTGTCGGGGCCGGGGTGCCGGTCTGGCCGCTCAGCTGCGCCGGGGTCGCCTCGGTGAGGCCCGCCCCCATGAACGAGCCGAACAGGGAGCCGGCCCAGTCGGTGTGCGTCTGCTGGATCTTGGAGCTCACGGGCGCATCGGTCGACGCGGCGGCGGGCGGGCGGTCGTCGATGACCAGGTAGCTCGTCTCGCCGGGCATCACGTAGTAGAGCCGGTCGCGGGCCTGGGCGCGGATGTAGCTGGGGTCGTTCCAGCGGGCGCGCTGCGCCTTCGCCGCATCGACCTGGCTGTTCAACGTGTCGACGATGGCCTGCTGATCGGCGATCTGCGACCGCTGCTGCGCGAACGCCTGCAGCGTCGGGGCCAGGATCACGACCGCCAGCACCAGGATGCCCATCATCACCAGCGAGAACGCGGAGAAGTGGATGCCGCGCAGCCAGCGGCCGGTGCCGGTCGGCGCGGACATGACCGGGGCGACCGTGTGCGTCGTGGGCTTCGGCGCGGACGACCGGTTCCGCGGCGCCGTGGATGGCTGAGCGGCCTTCGCCTGGGCGGAGCGTTTCGCCGGTTTCGTCGGTTTCGTCGGCGAACCCGCCGACGCGGCCTTCGCGGTCGGGGCCGTCGCGGGCGCCGGGCGCTTCTCTGGCGCGGGCGTCGTGTTCGGGAGCGTTGGCCGCTTCGGCATGGCACCTCCCGGCTGGACGGACGACACGGACGCGGAGCCTGCCGGCCCCTCATTCATCGTAGGCGATCACCTCCCACCACCCCGTGCGCGCCCCTCCCGCGTCGCCGCCTGTGAGCAACTCCACAGTGAACGCACGAGGGCCCCCGTCTCGCGACGGGGGCCCTCGGGTGCTGCGGGTGCGTTACGCGGTGAAGCGCGGGAAGGCGCTGCGGCCGGCGTAGACGGCGGCGTCGCCCAGCTCCTCCTCGATGCGGAGCAGCTGGTTGTACTTCGCGACGCGCTCGGAGCGGGCCGGGGCGCCGGTCTTGATCTGGCCGGCGTCGGTGGCGACGGCGAGGTCGGCGATGGTGGTGTCCTCGGTCTCGCCGGAGCGGTGCGAGAGCACGGCGGTCATGCCGGAGCGCTGCGCGAGGGAGACGGCGTCGAGCGTCTCGGTCAGGGTGCCGATCTGGTTGACCTTGACGAGGATGCTGTTCGCGGCCTTCGCGGCGATGCCCTGGGCGAGGCGCTTCGGGTTGGTGACGAAGAGGTCGTCGCCGACGAGCTGCAGCTTGGAGCCGATCTCGGCGTTCAGGTGGGCCCAGCCCTCCCAGTCGTCCTCGGCCAGCGGGTCCTCGATGGAGACCAGCGGGTAGGCGGCGGCGAGCTCGGCGTAGTAGGCCGACATCTGGGCCGCGGTGCGGTCCTGGCCCTCGAAGCGGTACACGCCGTTCTCGAAGAACTCGGTGGAGGCGACGTCGAGGCCGAGCGCGATGTCGGTGCCGACGGTGAAGCCGGCCTTCTCGATCGCCTCGGAGATCAGGTCGAGCGCGGCACGGTTGTGCTCGAGCTCGGGCGCGAAGCCGCCCTCGTCGCCGAGGCCGGTGTTGAGGCCCTTCGACTTCAGCAGCGACTTGAGCGAGTGGTAGGTCTCGACGCCCCAGCGGAGGGCCTCGGAGAAGGTCTCCGCGCCGATCGGCAGGACCATGAACTCCTGGATGTCGACGCCGGTGTCGGCGTGCGCGCCGCCGTTGATGATGTTCATCATCGGCACCGGGAGCACGTGCGCGTTCGGGCCGCCGACGTAGCGGAAGAGCGGCAGGTCGGCGGAGTCCGCGGCGGCCTTGGCGACCGCGAGGCTGACGCCGAGGATGGCGTTGGCGCCGAGGCGCTTCTTGTTGTCGGTGCCGTCGAGGTCGATCATGGCCTCGTCGACGAGACGCTGGTCGCTGGCCTCGAAGCCCTCGATGGCCGGGCCGATCTCGTCGAGGACCGCGTCCACGGCCTTCTCGACGCCCTTGCCCAGGTAGCGGTCCTTGTCGCCGTCGCGAAGCTCGTAGGCCTCGAAGGCGCCGGTGGAGGCTCCGGACGGGACGGCGGCACGGCTGACGGTGCCGTCCTCCAGGAGCACCTCGACCTCGACGGTCGGGTTGCCGCGCGAATCCAGGATCTCGCGAGCGCCTACAGCTTCGATCTGAGCCACAACAGTCTCCTCAGTGGTAGTTCATGGGTTTCATCGCAAGTCTAGTGAAGCCGGGTGAACAGCCCGTGCCCGCGGCTGGATGCTTGCGATGAATGGCGGGACCGCCGGAGCGCCGCCGCCCGGAGCGGCTAGTGGAGGGACGGGTCGGCCGGCCCGATCGTCCACGACGCGAAGCGCACGACGAGACCGGCGCGGGTGGGTGCGCAGAGCATCGGGCCGGCCTCGGCGGTGGCGTCCGGGTCGAGGTAGGCGACCCGCACGAGGCGGAACGGCTCCTCCCCCGAACGCGCCCGGATCGTGAGCGCGTCGCCCGAGCGGCTGACCCGCACCGTGATGGGCGCTCCCGACCACGCCGCGACCGGAGCGACCGACCAGTCCGAGAACCGGTGCGTGACGACCGCGCCGAGCTGGAGGGCGCCGTCGGCGAACTCCACGCCCGCCTTGGTCCACTCCTCGTCGGAGACGCGCACGAAGAGCCCGGCCTGGTCGAACTGCTGGGAGAAGTCGCCGGTGAACGACACCTCCATCGCCGTTCCGGAGGGGAAGGGCGCGAGGAGGGCGTGCTCGGTGTCGTGGACGAAGCCGTACGAGGTGGTGCGCCACGCGTCGCTCGACTCGACGGCGGTGACGACGAGGGCGTCGCCGTCGTGCTCCACGGCGGCGGGCGGCGTGGTCCACGCTCCGTCGTCCCAGGCGACCGGATGCATCGCGAGCGGGCTGTCCGCCTCCCAGCCGCTCATCCCAGCGGCTTGATCTCGAGCGCCGCCGCGTCGGCCGTGTCGGCGTTCACGAACGCGAAGGAGCGGTATCCCGAGGCGGCGGCCCGGTCGAGCACGCCCTTCAGGTTCTTCGCGCGCCGGTCGAGCCGCACCCGGCGTCCCTCGGCGACGAGGGCCGACTTGACCGCCATCAGCCGGTCCAGTGGGACGGCCGCGTCGTAGACGAGCACGACCGAGTCGGCGCCCTCGTCGTCGGGCAGCTCGATCAGGTCGACGACGCGCTCGAACCCGATCGAGAACCCGCACGCGGGCACGTCGGTGCCGAGGAACCGCCCGATCATGCCGTCGTAGCGTCCACCGCCGCCGACGGAGCTGCCGGAGCCGGGGTGCGCGATCTCGAAGATCGTGCCGGTGTAGTAGCCCATCCCCCGCACGAGCGTCGGGTCGAAGCGCAGGCGCACGCCGTCCGGGAGGGTGTCGAGCGCGTGGGCCAGCGCCTCCAGCGCCGCGACGGCATCCGCGTCGACGCCCGTCGGCAGGATCTGCGAGATCGCCTCCACCGTGAGTTCCACGCCGCCGTCGGCCAGGTGCGGTTCGAGGCCGGCGAGGATGCCGCCGAGCACGGCCGCCGCGTCGGCGCCGCCCTCGCTCAGCTCGGCGACGACGCCCTCGGCGCCGATCTTGTCGAGCTTGTCGACCGAGATCAGCACCTGCGGCCAGCGCGACTCCTCGAAGCCGCAGTACTCGAGCAGGCCGTTCAGGATGCGGCGGTCGTTGATGCGGATGGTGCAGTTCTGCAGACCCAGGGCGTCCAGCGTCGCGGCGGTCGCCGTGATCAGCTCCACCTCGGCCAGCTGGGAGCCCTCGCCGATGATGTCGATGTCGCACTGCACGAACTGCCGGTACCGGCCCTTCTGCGGCCGCTCGGCGCGCCACACCGGCGCGATCTGGATGGAGCGGAACACCGGGGGGAGCTCCCCGCGGTGCGTCGCGTAGAAGCGGGCGAGCGGCACGGTCAGGTCGAAGCGCAGCCCGAGGTCGCAGAGCGCGAGGGTGTCGCCCGACTCGAGCGCCGCGCGCAGGTCGTCGGCGTCGAGGCCGCGCTTGAGCACGCTGAAGGCGAGCTTCTCGTTGTCGCCGCCGAGGCCGGAGTGGAGGCGCGCCGCATCCTCGACGACCGGCGTCTCGATCTCGTCGAACCCGTGGGAGGCGAAACTGCGGCGGATCACGCCCAGCGCGTGCTCCCGTCGTGCCTTCTCGGCGGGGAGGAAGTCGCGCATGCCACGGGGCGGGGTGATCGGTGAGGCCATGCCTCGATTCTTCCACGAGCGGCACGGCGACACCTCCCGGGGGGATGGCCGGGCGAAGGGGCCCGGACGTAGACTCCAGGCGTTGCCACCCTGATGCCGCGCCCCCGGCGCGACTCGGTGGTGTCCCGCTGGACCTGGCATGAGCCGCATCCGTCCGACCACGGTCGCGATGTTCGCTGCCAGACACGACGAGGCTGGCAACGCGTCCCCGCTCGCCGGTCGAGACCCAGGCCAGGAGTGGAGCCGATAGGCGCCCTCACCCGAGTGGCAGCCGGCACCGGGCGGGACGCGCTGCCGGCTACGCCGAGCCGTTCCGCACTCTGCCCGCGCTACACGCGGTGGTGCCGCCCGAGCGGGACGACGAGCGGCGTGGCCGTCACCGGGTCGCTGGCGATGACCGACTCCACGCCGAACACGTCCCGCACGAGCTCCGCCGTCACGACCTCGGACGGGTCCCCCGCGGCGACGATGGAGCCGGCGCGCATCGCGACCAGGTGGTCGGCGTAGCGGGCGGCGAGGTTGAGGTCGTGCAGCACCATGACGACGGTCGCACCGCGAGCGGCGTTCAGGTCGAGCAGCAGGTCGAGCACGTCGATCTGGTGGCTGATGTCGAGGAAGGTCGTCGGCTCGTCGAGCAGCAGGATGTCGGTCTGCTGCGCGAGCGCCATCGCGATCCACACCCGCTGGCGCTGGCCGCCGGAGAGCTCGTCGACGGAGCGCTCCGCCAGCTCGGTGATCCCGGTGGCGGCCATCGCCTCCGACACCGCCGTGTCGTCCTCCGCCGTCCAGCGCCGGAACCAGCCCTGGTGCGGGTAGCGCCCGCGCGACACCAGGTCGGCCACGGTGATCCCGTCCGGCGCGACCGGGGTCTGCGGCAGCAGCCCGAGCCGGGTGGCGACCTGCTTCGTCGGCAGGGAGTGGATGTCGGCGCCGTCGAGCAGCACGGATCCCCCGGCCGGCGCGAGCAGCCGGGAGAGACCGCGCAGGAGGGTGGACTTGCCGCAGGCGTTGGGCCCGACGATCGCCGTCACCCGCCCGGGCGGGATGGTCAGGTCGAGGCCCTCCACGACGACGCGGCCCTCGTACGAGAGGGTCAGGTCGCGAGCGACGAGCTCGTGTGCAGCGGTCATGTCAGCCTCCTCGGCCGATTCGGTTGGTGCGGGTGAGCAGCCAGAGCAGGTAGGGGGCGCCGACGATGCCGGTCACGACCCCGACCGGGAACACGACGCCGGGCACGGCGAACTGGGCGACGATGTCCGAGAGCAGGAGCACGAGGGCGCCGACCAGCGCCGACGAGACGAGCGCCAGGGAGCCGCGGCCGACGAGCCGCCGCGCGATCGGGGCCGCGAGGAACGCGACGAAGCCGATCGGCCCGGCGACGGAGACGGCGAGCGCGGCGAGCGCGACCGCCACCGCGACGACGAGCAGCCGGGTGCGCTCGGCGCGCACGCCGATCCCGGCGGCGGTGTCGTCGCCGAGGCCGAGCGCCGCCAGCGGCCTCCCGAGCAGCAGGGCGCACGGCAGGAGGATCACAGCGCCGACGGCGAGAACCACGAGGGAGACGCCGCCGACGGTGTTGAGGCTGCCCGTGATCCAGACCAGCGCGCTCTGGACGTCGCTGAGGTCGGCCTTGGTGAGCACGTAGGAGACGACGCCGGAGGCGATCGCGGCGAACCCGATGCCGACGAGCACGAAGCGGTACCCGCTCACGCCGCGGCGCCAGGCGAGCGCGTAGATCAGCAGGGCGGCCACCAGCGTCCCCACGAGGACGACGCCCGACAGGGCGAGGCCGGTGAGGCCGAACCAGACCAGCGCGACCGAGCCGACCGCACTGGCGCTGGCGGTGATGCCGATGATGTCGGGGCTCGCGAGCGGGTTGCGGGCCACGGACTGGATCAGCGCACCCGACACGCCGAGGCAGGCGCCGACCAGCGCGGCGGCGAGCAGGCGTGGCAGACGCAGGTCCAGGATGACGAAGGAGGTGAGCCGGTCCGCCCGGCCGACGAGCGCGGCGAGCACGTCCTCCGGCGCGACTCCCGCGTCCCCGAGGGTGAGGGAGACGGCGGCGGCGACGAGCAGCAGCGCGCCGAGGATCACGGCCACGCGGGTGGCGCGACCGGCGCGGCGGCGCCGGTCGACGGTGACGGCGCTCACAGGCTGACCAGCTTGCGCCGGCGCACCAGGGCGATGAAGAGCGGGGCGCCGACGAAGGCCATCACGACGCCGACCTGCAGCTCGCCCGGCATGGCGACGACCCGGCCGATGATGTCGCACGCCAGCAGGAGGGTCGGTGCGACGACGGCGGAGAAGGCGAGGATCCAGCGGTAGTCGCCGCCGACCGCCCACCGGGCGATGTGCGGGACGACGAGGCCGACGAAGGCGATCGGACCGACCGCCGCGGTCGCCGACCCGCACAGGAGCACGATGGCGACGGCACTGGCTCCGCGCGCCACCCCGACGCGCTGGCCGAGACCGCGGGCGACATCGTCGCCGAGCGCGAGACCGTTGAGCACGCGGCCGAGGCCCAGGGCGATGACGGCGCCGACCAGGAGGGTGGGCAGCACCTGCCAGAAGACGTCGAAGCCGCGACCGGCCAGGGCGCCGACCTGCCAGAACCGCATGGCGTCGAGCGAGACGCGGCTGGTCAGCAGCACCGCGGTGATCAGCGAGCCGAGCGCCGCCGACACCGCGGCTCCCGCGATCGCGAGCTTGATCGGGGTCGCGCCTTCGCGTCCCGCCGAGGACACCGCGTAGACGAGCGCCGAGGCCAGCGCCGCCCCGGCGAACGCGAACCAGACGTAGCCGGAGGCGCTCGTGACGCCGAGGTACGCGATCGCCACCACGACGGCGAGGGAGGCGCCGAAGTTGACGCCCAGGATCCCCGGATCGGCGAGCGGGTTGCGCGACAGCCCCTGCATCACGGTGCCGGAGAGCCCGAGGGCGAGACCGGCGGCCAGGCCGAGCAGGGTGCGCGGGAGCCGGCTGCCGATCACGACGAGGTGCTCGGGGTCGCTCGCACGGTAGTGGAACAGCGCGTCGAGCACGTCCGCCGGCGCGATCGTGCGCGCTCCGACCATGAGGCTCAGCACGCTCACCGCGACCAGGGCGACCGCGGCGACGACGAAGCCCACGAGCAGACGCCGACGGCGCCGGCCGTGCGAGGAGATCCCCTCGGCACGGCCGGCGCTGGCGGCGATGACGCTCGCGGGCATCCGCCTACTTGACCTTGTCGGCGGCGGCGGCCAGCTGCGGCACGTACTTGTCGAGCATCCACGGGATGGCGAGGACGCTGGGCGCGCTGGTGGCGGCGACGAACGACTCGCCGACGATGGGTGCGAAGCGGCCCTCCTTGATCGTGGGCATCGCGGCGACCAGCGGGTCGGCCGTGAAGGCGTCGACGGAGGACTGCTTGTCGAAGTACATCACCAGCAGATCCGTGTCGATCTTCGAGAGGTTCTCGTAGCTGAGCTGGAAGAAGAAGCTGCCGTCGTCCTTGGTCGTGTCCAGCGCGGCGATGCTCGGCGAGTTCTTCAGGCCGAGCTCGTTGAGCAGCTGCACGCGCGGGTCCTCGGCGCGGTACACGTTGAGCAGGCCCGGCTCGTTGGCCGCGGCGTAGAAGAACGTCTTGTCCTTCAGCACCGGGTACTTCGCGGCGAGCGACGACACGTTCTCCTTCGTCTTCGTGACGAGGGCGTCCGCCTTGTCGGAGAGGCCGAGCGCCTTGCCGACGATGGCGGTCTGGTCCTGCCAGCTGGTCGCCCACGGCTTGTCCGGGTACGCGACGACGGGGGCGATCTTGCTGAGCGTGTCGAACTCGGTCTGGGTCAGGCCGGAGTACGGGGCCAGGATCACGTCGGGCTTGGCCTTCACGAACGCCTCGAACGGCACCTCGCCGGTGTCGGAGGCGATGATCTGCGGGGTCGTGCCCTTCAGTTCCTTGATCTTGTCGGCGTCCCACGGCAGCACGCCGTCCTTGTCGCCGCCGTACGTGAACGCGGGCATGGCGACCGGGACGATGCCGAGCGCGAGCACCACATCCTGCGCACCCCAGCCCCACGTCGCGACGCGCTTCGGCTTGGAGTCGATCGTCGTCTTGCCCAGCGCGCTGTCGATGGTGACCGGGAAGGCTCCCGCGTCGCCGCCGGAGGTGCTCTCGGTGCCGGAGCTGCCGGCGCTGCAGCCGGTGAGGACGAGCGCGGCGGAGGCGACGACGGCCGAGGCGATCAGGGCGACACGCGACCGGCGACGGCCGCGGCGAGCGGTTTCGAGCATGGCTCTCCTGGGTTCGGGAGGGGTGGAAGGCGTGTCGATCGACACATTAGGGAAGCCTAACCTAAGCATCCCGCCGTCACCACCCGAGGGCGGCCGATTCAGGCGTCGAGCGCCTCCTGCTCGCGGATCTCGCCCTGCAGATCCCGCAGCGTCGACCGCAGCGCCCGCTCGGCGTCGAGGCCCTGCGCCTTCGCCGACGCGACGATGGCGAGCAGCAGCGGGCCGAGCTCGTCCTCGCTGCTCACCGGCACTCCCCCGCCCTCGGCGAGATCGATGAGCCCGACCTTCTGTGCGCGGCCCAGCAGCTTGTCGGCCAGGGCCAGTGAAGGCATCGCCTGCGGGATGCCGTCGAGCACGCTCGTGCGGCCCGGCTTCTCGGCCTTCTTGAGGTCGTCCCAGAACCCGACGACGTCGTCCGCCGTCTCGGCCGTGCGTTCGCCGCCGAACACGTGCGGGTGACGGCCGACCATCTTGGCCGCCATCTGGGCCGCGACATCCTGCAGGTCGAAGTCCTCACCCGGGGTGTGCGCGGCGATGTCGGCGTGGAACAGCACCTGGTAGAGCACGTCGCCGAGCTCCTCGATCATGTCCTCGCGGGTGCCGTTCTCGATGGCCTCCACCAGCTCGTACGTCTCCTCGATGAGGTACTGCACGAGCGATTCGTGGGTCTGCTCGGCATCCCACGGGCAGCCGCCGGGAGCGCGGAGCCGTGCCGTCACCGCGACGAGCTCGTCGAGTTTGCTGGGGGCCGTGTCGGTCATCGGTGCTCCTCCTCAGGACTCCCCCATCCTCTCACCGTCGCGCCCGGACTACGCTGACGGCATGGCCAGCCGCATCGCCCGCGTCACCGTCTCCGTCACCGACCTCGCCGCCTCGCTCGCCCTGTACCGCGACGTGATCGGCCTCGCCGAGCTCTACGCCGCGGACGACCTCACGATGCTGACGACCGACCCGGACGACACGACCGGCGCGGCGACGCAGGTGCTGCTCCACCGACGCACGCCGACGCCCGGCGACGCCGGTGTCGCCGTCAGCTTCGGGGTGCCGGATGTCGACGCGGCGACCGAGGCCGCCGTCGCGGCCGGAGCCACCGTGCTCGACCCGCCGGCCGACCAGCCGTGGCGCGAAAGGCAGTCCGTGCTGCGGGACCGCGACGGCCACCTCCTCTGCCTCGTCGCGCCCCTCCGGTAGACTCGGGGCCTGGTGTGCCGGGAAGTCTGGTCGGCGGGTGACGTGATCGCGTCGCTCCTCCGCCCCACCCACCCCGCACCCGGTGCGAGAAGGGCCTCACCCCGATGAGCATCATCCGATCCGAACGCACCGCCGCCGGCCTCCTGCTCGGAGCCGCCGCCCTCGGCCTCCTGCTGGCGAACACCGCCGCCGGCCCCGCCCTCGTCGACCTCCAGCACGCACACCTCGGCTTCGGCCCGGTCGACCTCAGCGTGGGCCATTGGATCAGCGACGGGTTGCTCGCGATCTTCTTCTTCATCGTCGCGGTGGAGCTGAAGCACGAGCTGGTCGCCGGCGAGCTCAACTCGTTCGCGAAGGCGATCCATCCCGCCATCGCCGCAGTGGCCGGCGTCGCCGTGCCCGCCCTGGTCTACCTCGCGTTCAGCGCGGGCAGCGGGCTGGAGGCGGGCTGGCCCATCCCCACCGCGACGGACATCGCGTTCGCGCTCGGGGTGCTCGCCGTGTTCGGCCGCGGGCTGCCCAACCGGCTGCGCGTGTTCCTGCTGGCCCTCGCGGTGCTGGACGACCTGATCGCCATTCTGATCATCGCCGTCTTCTTCACCACCGACCCGAACATCCTGGAGCTCGTGCTCGCGGCCGTCACCGTGACCGCGTTCGGGCTGCTGAGCCGGATGCTGCGCGGCCGGATGCGCGGACCCGTCGCGGTGCTGATGGTGCTGATCGCCGTGCTCACCTGGTGGCTGGTCTACGACTCGGGCGTGCACGCGACGATCGCCGGCGTCGCCCTCGGCCTGGTGATGGCCCGCCGGCCCGCCGGCCGGGTCACGCACGCGCTGGAGCCGTGGTCGAACGGGCTGATCCTGCCGCTGTTCGCCTTCTCGGCGGCGCTCGTCGTCATCCCTTCGGTCGCGCCGTCGGAGCTCTCCCCGGCCTTCTGGGGCATCCTGATCGCCCTGCCGGTCGGCAAGCTGATCGGCATCACGCTCGGCGGCTGGCTGGGCTCCTTCACCCGCAGCAAGGAGGAACGCGCCCGCATCTCCCTCTTCGGCCTGGTGGCGATCGGCGCGCTCGGCGGAATCGGCTTCACCGTCTCGCTGCTGATGAACGAACTGGCGTTCGCCGGCGACGACCTCGTGCGGTCGGAGGGCACGCTCGCCGTGCTCCTCGGCTCCGGCGTCTCGATCGTGCTCGCCGGCATCCTGGTGTCGCTGCTCGCACGCCGCTACCGCCGCCTCCACCCGCGCGCGTAACCCCGTCCCGCGCGCAACCCCGTCCCGCGCGCAACCGGAGCCGCGCGCAACTCCGGCCCGCGCGCAATTCCGGCCCGCGCGCAATTGCGGCCCGCGGCGCAATTCCGGCGATTCCGGCGATCTAGGCGCGGAACGCCGTCGGAACGGCGAACTGAGCGGCGCGCCCTCCCGAATCTCCGGAGTTGCCGGGCGGCTAGCCTGGGAAGTGGGACGTGCGTGGCGATTTCCGGAACTCCGGTCACCCGGCCGGACGCGCCGCTCATGTCGCCGGAGTTCCGGCGATCTGCGGGTTTTGGCCGCAGATCACCGGAATTGCTGGCGCGGGAGCGGGCGCGCAGCGCGGCAGCGGTCGGGTGCGCCGGTCAGGCGGCGGGCTCGGTGGCGGGTTCGGGGACGGGGAAGAGGGCGCCGAGGAGGGTGGCGACCCACTCGATGAGGTCGGCGTCGTCGACGGGCTCGCCGTTGACGCGGGGCAGCGGGACCATCGCGACCTTGGGGGCCGCGTGGTACTTCGACCCCGGGTACATCCGCTGCAGCCGCACCTGGAGCGAGTCGGGCAGGAGCGCGGGCGCGAGCCGCAGGTTGGAACCCATGGCGACGACCTCTCCCAGTCCGGCCTTCTGTGCGGCACGGCGGAGGCGGGACACGGCGACGAGGTTGAGCACCTGCACGGGCGGCTCGCCGTAGCGGTCCGTCATCTCCTCGAGGACGAGGTCGATCTGGCCGTCCTTCGAGGTCGGCGCGCTCGCGGAGGACAGCTTCTGGTAGGCCTCGAGGCGCAGGCGCTCGCTGTCGACGTACTCCTCGGGGATGTGCGCATCCACCGGCAGCTCGAGCCGCAGCTCGGTCTGCCCCTCCGCGACCTCACCGCGGAACGTCGAGACGGCCTCGCCGATCATCCGCAGGTAGAGGTCGAAGCCGACGCCGGCGATGTGGCCGGACTGCTCTCCGCCCAGGAGGTTGCCCGCGCCGCGGATCTCGAGGTCTTTGAGGGCGACCTGCATGCCGCTGCCGAGGTCGTTGTTGGCCGCGATGGTGGAGAGACGGTCGTGCGCGGTCTCGCTGAGGGGCTTGTTCTCGTCCCAGAGGAAGTACGCGTACGCCCGCTCGCGGCCACGGCCGACGCGGCCGCGCAGCTGGTGGAGCTGGCTCAGGCCGTACTTGTCGGCGCGGTCGATGATGATCGTGTTCGCGTTCGAGATGTCGAGTCCGGTCTCGATGATCGTCGTCGAGACGAGCACGTCGAACCGGCGCTCCCAGAAGTCGACCACGACCTGCTCCAGGGCGTGCTCGTTCATCTTGCCGTGGGCGACGCCGATGCGCGCCTCCGGCACCAGTTCGGCCAGCTTCGCCGCGGTCGCCGAGATCGAGCCGACGCGGTTGTGCACGAAGAACACCTGGCCCTCCCGCAGCAGCTCGCGCCGGATGGCGGCCGCGACCTGCTTGTCGGAGTACGGCCCGACGAACGTGAGGATGGGGTGGCGGTCCTCCGGGGGCGTCGCCAGCGTCGACATCTCGCGGATGCCGGTGACGGCCATCTCGAGCGTGCGCGGGATGGGTGTCGCGCTCATCGCCAGGATGTCGACGTTGGTCTTGAGCTTCTTGAGCTGGTCCTTGTGCTCGACGCCGAAGCGCTGCTCCTCGTCGATGATGACCAGGCCGAGGTCCTTGAACGTCACCCCCTCGGCGAGGATGCGGTGCGTGCCGATGACGATGTCGACGGTGCCGTCGGCCATGCCCGCCAGCGTCTCCCGCGCCTCCTTGTCGGTCTGGAACCGACTCAGCTGGCGCAGGTGCACCGGGAAGCCGGCGAAGCGCTCGAGGAACGTCTCGGCGTGCTGCTTGACGAGCAGCGTGGTCGGCACGAGCATCGCGACCTGCTTGCCGTCCTGGATGGCCTTGAACGCCGCCCGCACCGCGATCTCGGTCTTGCCGAAGCCGACGTCGCCCGAGATCAGCCGGTCCATCGGGATGGGCCGCTCCATGTCGGCCTTCACCTCGTCGATGGTCTGCAGCTGGTCCAGGGTCTCCGCGAACGGGAACGCCTCCTCCAGCTCGTGCTGCCACGGGGTGTCGGGCCCGAACGCGTAACCCTTGCTGGCCATGCGCGCCGAGTAGAGCTTGACGAGCTCGACCGCGATGTCGCGGACGGCCTTGCGGGCGCGCCCCTTCGCGGCCGACCAGTCGCTGCCGCCCATCTTGCTCAGCTGCGGAGCCTCCCCGCCGACGTAGCGGCTCAGGAGGTCGAGCTGATCGGTCGGCACGAAGAGCTTGTCGCCAGGGTAGCCGCGCTTGGAAGGGGCGTACTCCAGCACGAGGTACTCGCGCTTGGACTTGACCGCGTTGCGACCGCCGCTCGACACCTCGCGCTGCGTCAGCTCGACGAACTTGCCGATGCCGTGCGTCTCGTGCACGACGTAGTCGCCGGGCTTGAGCTGCATCGGGTCGACGACGTTCTTGCGGCGCGCGGCGAGCTTCTTCACCTGGCGCGAGTCGTAGCCGATGGTGCGGCCGTAGAACTCGCTCTCGCCCACCACCGCGAGCTTGATCTCCGGCACCTCGAAGCCGTGCTCGACATTGGCCTTCAGGAGGTACGCGATACCGGGCTCGGGATCGACCGGGAACTCGTCGACCGGGCGCGCGGGCAGCTCGGCCTCGCCGAGCACCTGGGCGGCGCGTTCGACCAGGCCGTTGCCCTCGGCGACGACGGCGACGCGCCAGCCGTCGCGCAGCCGCGCGGCCACGCGGCCGACCGCGCCGGAGACGTTGCCCTGGAAGCTCGGGACGGCCTCCGCCGCGATGCGGACCTGGAGGTGCTCCTCGATCTCGCGATGCTCGGGCAGGATGTCGTCCGCCTGGAACCCGCTCATCGTCCACCACGGGTGGTCCTGCGCGGGCGCCCCGGGACGGCTGAACTTCACCGAGTCGTGCAGCTTCTGCAGCGTGAGGAAGTCGCCCGCGGCCAGGTCGATCGGGGCCGCGGCGCCCACGGTCGCGGCGCTCCACGCGGCGGAGAGGAACTCGCGGTTCGTCTCCGCGAGGCTGACGGCACGGGAGGCGACCCGCTCCGGGGAGAATACGGCGACGGCCGCGCCGTCGGGCAGGTAGTGGGTGAGCGGGACGAGCCGGTCGACCAGGGCGGGAGCGAGCGACTCCATCCCCTCGACCGGGATGCCCTCGCCGATCTTGGCGAGCATCCCGGACAGGCTCGGGAACTCGTGCTCCATCTCCCGCGCGCGCTGGCGGACCGACTCGCTGAGCAGCAGCTCGCGGCTCGGCGGCAGCGCCACCGACGGGATGGGCTCGGGCAGGGAGCGCTGGTCGGCCACCGAGAAGGCGCGGATCTGCTCCACCTCGTCGCCGAAGAAGTCGACGCGGTAGGGGTGGTCGGCCGTGGGCGGGAAGACATCGAGGATGCCGCCGCGCACCGCGAACTCGCCGCGGCGCGTGACCATGTCGACGCGCGCGTAGGCGAGGTCGACCAGCTGCGAGGCGAGGCCCGCGAGGTCGAAGCCGCGGCCTCCCGCGACGAGGTCGGTCGTCGCATAATCGGTCAGGTTGTCGGCCAGCGGCTGCAGAGCGGCGCGCACCGAGGCGACGAGGACGAACGGCTTCGTGCGGTCCCCGGTGCCCCAGTCGGCGAGGCGGCGCAGGGCGGTGAGGCGCTTGCCGACGATCTCGGCGCTCGGGCTGAGGCGCTCATGCGGGAGCGTCTCCCAGGCGGGGAACTCCACGATCTCGGCCTCGGGCAGCACGCAGGGCAGCGCGGCGCGGACGGCCTCCGACTCGCGGCCCGTGGCGGTGATCACCAGGACCGCCTGCGACGCGTTCTGCTCGGCGCGGCGGCGCACGAGACCGGCGAGCAGCGGGGCGCGCAGTCCGTCCGTGAGCGAGAAGTCGGCGTCGCGGCCGGCGTACGTGAGTGCGTCAGCGAACGTGGAGGCGCGCTGAAGCGCCGTGATCAAGCCCTGGAGTATCACTCGGCAGAGTCTACGCGGCGCCCCCGACAGTGCCCTCGGGCAGCGGCGTGAGGTGCCCGGAGTCGTCGATCGTCCGCCACAGCGCCGGTTGCGGCGTCGCGGCCGACGCGGTGGAGCCGGAGAATCGGCGACACGCAACGGCGAGGCCGCCGTGGCGCGGAACGACCTCCCCGTCGCCCGCGAGGACGGTCAGCGCGGCGAGCGCGTCGAGGTCGGCGGCCCCGGCCTTCACCAGCGCCTCCTTCGCCGTCCAGGCCAGGAGGAACACGGCATCCGGATCCGCGGACGCGGCCACGATCCGGCGCTCGGTGGGCGAGAGCGTCTGCGCGAGCAGCGCGCCCGACGGCCGGACGGGAGCGTCGACGTCGACGCCGAGCCGGTCGAGCGCCGCGGCGGCGGCCACCCGTCCGTGCGCGTGCGACCAGGAGAGGTGGATGCCGACGGCGCTCGGCAGCGGGCGCCCGTGCGGGCCACCGCACGCGTCGCACCGCTGCACGATGTCCCCGGCCGCGAGCGGCGCGCCGGTCAGAGCGCAATGGGCGACGGCGGCCAGCAGGCGCGCGGCGGTGAAGTCGGCGCGGTCGCCGGCGTGGCGCAACCGGGCGCGGCGGTCGTCAGCCTCCCGGCCGAGCGGCTCGTCGGGAATCGCCGCGAGCACGCGCGCGGTATCCGCGACGAGCACGAGGGCAGAACCGGGCCGGACCACGCCTTCACTGTAGGCGAGCGTCAGATCCAGCCGTCGAGCGCGCGCATGAAGCCGTCGTGGTCGTCGCGATTGATGACGTGCCCCGACCCGGCGACCACCCGCACGTCGAAGCCGGTGTCGCGGAGGCGCTCGGCGACCTCCGGCTTCACCAGGTGGGAGTTGTCGGCGAGCATCACCAGCGACGGCACCATCATGGTCGTCGGCGCGCGCATCACGCTCGGCGCGAGCACGCTCGGGATGGCGGCGCGGTCGAACGCGCGGAACGACTCGACCTCGATCGCGACGTCGGCCGGATCCCACCGCGGGTTGCGCTTCGCGATGCGCGCGGCGGACTGCCGGGCGAGCGTCTTGAGGAAGGCCGGCGCGAGCATCAGCTGGAACCAGTTCGCCGCCGGGCAGGAGAAGGCCGGGTCCACGTAGACGACGCGCTCCGGCCGCAGCCGCTCGACGGCGAGGCTCACCGTGAGGCCGCCGAGCGAGTGGCCCATCACGAGCTCGGGTTCGGCCGGGACCGTGTCGACGATGTCCTGCGCCATCAGCTCCGCCGAGTACTCCCCGGTGCGTGGGCTGTGGCCGTGACCGCGGAGGTCGACGGCGATCACGTGGTACCCGTGCTCGGCGAGCACCGGGCCGACCCGGCGCCAGGTGCGGGAGTCGGACATCACGCCGTGGACCAGGACCGCGTAGCGGTCTCCGTGACCCCACTCGCGAGTGAACAGCTCCATGGCCGACACGGTACGACCGCGCGCTGTGCGGCGACTGAGCGAGTACCGCGCGCGACCTGTGACCCGCCGGACGCGAGCCCGACGCCGGCGTCCGCTATTCTTCGGCTCGACGGCGCACCAGACGCCGCGCAGAGGAGCCAGAATGTCCGACATTCCCGAGCAGCACGCTGCTCCCCCACAGCCGTTCGTCCCGCCGGTCGCGCCGCCGCCGGTCGCCGCCCCGCTGGCGGCCCCCGCGCACCCGGTGCACCCGCCGGCGCAGGCGTACCCGCAGCAGGCGTACCCGCAGCAGGAGTACCCGCAGCAGCTGTACGCGCCTCAGGCGTATCCGCAGCCCTACCCCGCAGCCGGCGGATTCGGCTGGGCTGCCGCACCGGAGCCCGCACGATCCCGGGCGCTCGGCATCGTCTCGATGGCGCTCGCGCTCGTCGTGTTCCTCCTGTCCGTCGTCGCCTCGATCATCGTCGGGTCGGCGGCCGGACCGCTCGCGCAGCGCAGCGCCGACAGCTTCTCGTTCGACTCCGGCTCGCTCTCGCCCGAGCAGGCGGAGTCGTTCGCGCCGGTCGCCGTGCTCATGGGGGCGCAGATGCTGTTCGGCACCGTCCTCGGGCTCGTCGCCCTGGTGCTCGGGATCGTCGCCGCGGCCACCAAGCGCGGCCGCGCCTTCGGCGTCGTCGGGATCGTCGCCGCAGCGGCGGCGCCGATCGTGTCGTTCATCGTGTACACCGCGGTGCTCGCGGTCTCCGCGCCGGGGCTGTAGCCGCCGCACATTCGGCACAAATGTCGGGAATGCGCCGCGCTTTCCCGACATTTGTGACGAATGTCGGAGGGAGCGGAGCCGTCAACGGGCGGTGTGGAACCGGTTCTGCGCGGCCGTGAGGCCCTCGCTCGCGATCTGCTCCACGGCGTCCGCGGCGTCGCCGACGAGGATGGGCAGGTTCTTGCGCTCCTCGGCGCTGAAGGCCTTGAGCACGTGGTCCGCCGCGGCCTGCGAACCGGGAGGGCGGCCGACGCCGACGCGCACGCGCGTGAAGTCGCCGCTGCCGGTCGCCGCGATCACGTCGCGGACGCCGTTGTGACCGCCGTGGCCGCCGCCGTGCTTGAGGCGCACGGTGTCGAACGGGATGTCGAGCTCGTCGTGCACCACGATCAGGCGCGAGGGATCGAGCGAGTAGAAGCGCAGCAGCTGCGAGACCGGCCCGCCGGACACGTTCATGAACGTGTTCGGCTTGGCCAGCACGAACCGCGGCCCGCCCGGGGCGAGTCGCCCCTCGGCCACGGTGGAGTTCGTCTTGTGGGTCTTGAAGGTGAGGCCGCCGCGCGAGGCGAGCTCGTCCAGCACCATCTGACCCACGTTGTGACGGGTGGCGGCGTAGCCGGGCCCGGGGTTACCGAGCCCGACCACGAGCCAGGGTCCGTCCGTCGGACGGGATGATTCCATCGGGAGTGACTACTCCGCGGCCTCGGCGGCGGCAGCGTCGTCCGCAGCCTCGGCGGTCTCGTCGTCGTCGGCGCGCACGGCGGCCGGGACGAGCACGTTGAGGATGAGGAGGTCCTCGTCCTCGGCCAGGGCGGCACCCTTCGGCAGGGTGAAGTCCTTGGCGTGGAACTGCGTGCCCTCGGCGGCGCCCTCCACGTCGAGAACGATGTTCTCGGGGATGTGGGTGGCCTCGACCTCGAGACGGAGGGTGTTGACCTCGAGCACCGCGATGGTGCCCGGGTAGGGCTCGCCCTGCACGTGCACGGGGACCTCGACCGAGACCTTCTCGCCGCTCTTGATGACGATGAGGTCGAGGTGCTCGATGATCTGGAGCACCGGGTCCTTCTGGACGTCCTTGACGAGGACGAGCTGGTCCGTGCCGGCGATGTCGAGCTGGAGGACGGCGTTCGCCTTGCGGAGCAGCAGGCCGACCTGGTGCGCCGGCACGGTGACGTGCTGCGGGTCGGTGCCGTGGCCGTAGATGACGGCGGGGATCTTGCCGGCGGCGCGGATCTTGCGGGCAGCGCCCTTGCCGAAGCTGTCGCGGACCTCTGCGACGACCTTGTTGGACTCGTCAGCCATGTTGTTCTCCTTGCCGGCCGGGGCCGGGGATCGGGGCGAGCGGTGCTCGCAGTGTGGGATTGTCGACTCGAGCGCATCGAGGTGCGCGAGGAAAGACTGCGAAGCCTGCTCCACCGCGTCGATCACGGAAGCCTGCGGAACACCGCCCGCTTCCCTCGCCGAAGTTCAGTGACCGAGTCTACCGGAATTCTGCGCGGGCGCGGTCCGCGATCGTCGCGGCCAGCGCCTCCGGGGTCTCGGCGACGTCGAGGCGCAGTCCGGGCTCGTCGTCCTGGAGCGGCTGGAGGGTCGCCAGCTGCGAGGCGAGGAGGGACGGCGGCATGAAGTGCCCGGGCCGCACCATGCGCGCGGCCAGCTCCGCCTCCGTGCCGTCGAGCTCGGCGAACAGGGCCGTCGGTGCGTGCGAGCGGATGCGGTCGCGGTAGGCCCGCTTCAGCGCCGAGCAGGCGACGACGAGCCCCTCTGCCCGCGCATCGGCGAGCGTGCGCCCGACCGCGTCCAGCCACGGCTCGCGGTCCGCGTCCGTCAACGGGATGCCGGAGGCCATCTTCGCGACGTTGGCGGCGGGATGCAGCGCGTCCCCGTCCACGAAGACCACGCCGAGCTCCGCGGCGACGAGGGCGCCGACCGTGCTCTTGCCCGAGCCCGAGACGCCCATGACCACCACCAGCGGACCCACGGTCGCCCCTTCCGTTCGCGATGCCTCCAGTATGGTGCCGCGCGACGGGAGGCTCTGCGCGGCGCTCATCCGGCGACGCCGTCGCCGTCGCTCACGGCTCCGAACCGCAGCAGCACCTTGCCCGAGACGGACGCGTCGCGGGCGATCCCGAAGGCGTGCAGCGCCTCCTCGGCCGCGAACTCGTGCGTCACGATCGCCGAGACGTCGAGGGAGCCATCGGCGAGCGCGGCGATCACCTCGTCGATCTCGTCGGTGAACCGGAACGAGCCGACCAGCTCGAGCTCGCGCGCGATCGCCCGCGCGACGGGCACGGGCTGGTCCCCGGGTGGGAGCAGGCCGACGAGCACGATGCGGCCGCCGCGGCTCGCGCCCGCGATCGCCGCGGCGAGGCCGGGGACGGTGCCCGAGGATTCGATCACGATGTCGGCGTCGACGGCGGCGACGGCCTCCCCGTCCCGCGCGTCGATGGTGCGCGTCGCCCCCGCAGCCGTGGCGATCGAGCGCGGCAGCTCGTGCAGGTCGGTCGCGACGATCTCGGCGGCTCCGGCGCGGTGCAGGACGGCCACGGCGAGCGCTCCGATGGGCCCGCTGCCGATCACGAGCACCCGCTTGCCGCGCACCTCCCCCGCCCGGCGCACGGCGTGCCACGCGACGGCCGCGGGCTCGGCGAGGGCGGCGGTCCGCAGCGGCAGGTCCGTCGGCAGCGCCCGGAGCATCCGGGTCGGGAGGACGACCCGGTCGGCGAACGCGCCGGCGGTGTGCGGGATGCGCGCCGCGCTGCCGAGGTAGGTCGCCCCGGGCGCGAGGTTCGGCCGGTCCTGGGGATAGCGGGAGCCGTCGCCTGGCAACGGCGTGGCGGGATGCACGGCGACCGGAGTCCCGGCGGCGGGGCCGGATCCGTCCGCCGCGGCGACGTCGACCACCCCGACGACCTCGTGGCCGAGCACCATCGGCGCACGGAGGATCGACTCCCCCGCCGCGCCGTGGGTCCAGTAGTGCAGGTCGGAGCCGCAGACACCGCCGTAGGCGATGGCGATGACCGCCTCGTCCGGCGCCGGGGCCGCGAGGGCGATCTCCTCGACGCGCAGGTCGCCCGCGCCGTGGGCGACGACGGCCCGGGTGGCGCCGGTCGTCCCCACGGTCACACCACCACCGTCATGCCGCCGTCGACGAAGACGACCTGGCCGTTCACATAGTCGGAGGCCGGGGACGACAGCCACACGGCCGGGCCGACCAGATCGGCGACCTTTCCCCAGCGCCCGGCGGGCGTGCGCCCGACGATCCAGTCGTTGAACACGGCGTCGTCGACGAGGTTCTGCGTCATCTCGGTGTGGATGTAGCCGGGAGCGATCGCGTTGATCTGCAGCCCGCTCGCCGCCCACTCCGCCGTCATGGCGCGGGTCAGGTTGCGCAGCCCGCCCTTCGCGGCCGTGTACGGCCCGATGGTCCGTCGGGCGAGGTCGGCCTGCACGGACGCGATGTTGACGATCTTGCCGTGGCCGCGCTCGATCATCCCCCGCGCGACGGTGCGCCCGACGAGGAACGCGCTGGTGAGGTCGGTGCGCAGCACGCGGTCCCAGTCCTCGCGGCTGACGTCGAGGAGCGGCTCGCGGTGCTGGACGCCGGCGTTGTTGACCAGGATCTCCAGCGGCCCGACCTCGGCCTCGATGCGGTCCACGGCCGCCACGACAGCGCTCTCGTCCGTGATGTCGAAGGGGACGGCGTGGATGCGGTCGCCGTGCTCGGCCGCGAGGGCCTCACGGGTCGCCGCGAGGCGGTCGGGGTCGAGCCCGTTGAGCACGACGGTCGCGCCGGCCGCGGCGAGGCCCTCGGCCAGCGCGCGTCCGATGCCGCGGCTCGAACCGGTCACGAGCGCCACGCGTCCCGTGAGATCGAAGGGGTTGCCTGTCATTCTGATCCTCTCTGCAGCACTCCGGCGGCGACCACCGGGTTGGCCAGTTCGCCGAGCCCGTCGATGCGGAGGCGCGCGGTGTCGCCCGCCTCGATCGGCACGCCCGTGCCGGGGCAGCCCGTGAGCACCACGTCTCCCGGGCCGAGTTCGAGCACGCCCGTCAGATAGACGAGCAGCTCGACGACGCCGCGGGCGAGCCCGTCCACGGAGCCCGTCGCGACCCGGTCGCCGGCCTCGGCGCGGATGCCGAGCGCCTCCGGGTCGAGGTCGGTCTCGATCCACGGCCCGAGCGGGGTGAACCCGTCGCCGTTCTTCGCCTGGGTCAGGAGGGAGTCGCGGCCGAGCTGGTCGACCGCCGTGACGTCGTTGCCGATCGTGAAGCCGAGCACGTGGGAGGCCACGTCCTCCGCCCGCAGATGGCGAGCGCTGCGGCGCACCACGACCGCCAGCTCCCCCTCGGCGACCACCGCGCCGACGGCCAGGTCGAGCACGATCGGCTCCCCCGGCCCGACGACCGTGCGGGCGGACTTGGCGAACGCCTGCGGCGGCAGCTCGGCGTCGGCGGGACCGGAGTTGTGCGCCATCCCGAGCACGATGCGCGGCTCGACGGGGGCCGCGAGCGGGGCGTCGGCGGCGAAGCGCTCGCCGGTGCGGCGCGGAGCCTCGGCGAACAGGTCGTCGATCGCGTGCCATTCCCCTCCCGACCACTCGGCCGGGACGGCCCCGCGATCGGTGCGGACGCGGGCGAGCCGCATCAGCGGGTGCGCGTCGCGGCGAGCGTGCGCTGGTGCTCGCGGCGCGACACCGTCGGCGAGGGCCGGCTCGTGACGTCGACGTACGAGTCGTCGATGGCGTCGGTGAGGAGGTTGAGGTCGCGGGCCCGCGTCTCCGGCGTGACGAAGGTCGCCCAGAGGGTGATCGCGGTCAGCACCAGCACGTAGATAGCGAGGGGCCACCAGGAGTTGCCGAAGGCCCCGAGGAGCACGGCGCCGATCAGCGGCGCGATGCCGCCGGCGAGCACGGCGCTGAACTCGCGCGAGATCGCGACGCCGATGTAGCGGCGGCGGTTGCCGAACAGCTCCGGGAGGGTGGCGCACTGGGCGCCCAGCATCACGTTCACGCCGACGCCGTAGGTGATGGCGAGCACCGGGATGATCAGCCAGACCGAGCCCATCGACATCAGCCACCAGGCCGGGATCGCCAGGACGAGCTGGATGATCGCGCCGACGCGGTAGACGCGCATCCGGCCGAACCGGTCGCTGAGCGAGCCCGCGAACGGGATGACGACGATGCCGAGGGCGGCGCCGATGGCGATCGCGAGCGGCCCCATCCACGGCTCGGCCCCGACCACGGTGGTCACGAAGGTCACCGCGAGGGTCTGGTACAGCGCGGATCCGCCGTTCTCGGCCATCCGCAGGCCGATGCCGCGGATGATGGTGCGCCACGACTTCGTGAACGCCTCGCCGAGCGGGTTCTTCGCGACCTGCTCCTGCGCCTCGAGGGTGATGAAGGCGGGCGACTCGCGGAGGCGGAGGCGGATGAAGATGGCGACGATGATCAGCAGCACCGAGGCGAGGAACGGGATGCGCCACAGCCAGTCGTGCACGATCTTCGGGTCCACCAGCCCGAGGAGGAAGAAGACGACCGAGGCGAGGATCGTGCCGATCATGATGCCGACGAACGGCAGCGAGGCGAAGTAGCCGCGGCGGCGCACGGGCGCGTACTCCGCCATCAGCGTGGTCGCTCCGGCCTGCTCGGCGCCGGCCCCGAAGCCCTGCAGCAGGCGCAGCAGGACGAGGAGGATGGGCGCCCAGACGCCGATCTGCTCACCGGTCGGCAGCACGCCGATCAGCGTGCTGGCGCCGCCCATGAGCGCGATCGTGACGATCAGGACGGCCTTGCGGCCGATCTTGTCGCCGAGCGCGCCGAAGAACAGCCCGCCGAACGGCCGGGCGAAGAAGCCGACGGCGTAGGTGGCGAAGGCGGCCGCGACGGCGGCGCCGGGGCCGAGCGCCGGGAAGAAGAGCTGCCCGAACACCAGGGCCGATGCCAGCCCGTAGAGGGCGAAGTCGTAGTACTCCAGCGCGCTTCCGACGCTGGAGGCCAGGGTGGCGCGGCGCAGATTGGCCGCGTAGTCGGGATCGTTCGAGCCGCGCAGTTCGCTCGCAGAGCGGTCAGTGCTCATCGGGGTGTCCTCCTGCACAGGACCCCCTCGGCTCGTCGCGTGACGTGGTCGCGTGACGTCGTCGTCCGGGGGTCGGCTTGCACGGGCGTCGTCGCCCGCTGACGTCGACCATAACACTCTGCTGAACGCGGTTCAACCCACTGAACACATTTCTCGCGGTCGAGACACCGGTTCAGGTGACGATGTGGCCCGTCAGCGCCTCGGTCGCCAGGTTCATCGGGTTCGACATCCGGCGCCCGACGATGTGCAGCTCCGTGAGCAGCTGGGCGAGCACCTCGTCGGTGAAGGCCGACTCCAGCAGCGAGGCGCCCAGGGCGAGCGAGACCTCGCCGCTCGACTGCGGCGGCACGACGATCGCGAACCCCGCGAGCCCGGGATAGACCTCGCCGTGGTCGAGGCTGTACCCGCGTTCCCGCGTCGCGTCGATCTTCGCGATCAGCCCGTCGAGGGAGGTCGTGGAGCGGTCGGTGAACCCCGGCCGCGTCTCGTCGGCGGCGAAGCGCCGCGCGATCTCGTCGTTGTCGAGCTCGGCGAGCAGCGCGTTGCCGACGGCCGTGATCGAGGCCGGGTAGCGGGAGCCGATGCCGGCCGAGAGCCGGAACGGCGCGCGGCCCACGTGCGCACCGACGTAGATCACGTGCGTGCCGTCCAGCACCGCGAGCTGGGTGCGCTCGTGACGCAGGGTCTCCGACTCCGAGCAGGCGCGGTAGAACTCGAGCACCGGGTCGAAGGCACGGAGGTAGGCGCCGCCGAGCTCGACGACCTTGCGCCCGAGCACGTACCCGGTGTCGTTGCGGCGCACGAGGCCGCCCTCCTCCAGCGCGGAGATCACGTTGAGGGTCGACGACTTCGCGGCGCCGAGGCCGCGCGCCAGCTCGCTCAGGGTCAGCGGCTCACCGAGCGCGTCGCCGAGCAGGTCGAGCACCCGCACGGCCCGCGCGACCGCGGGAGCCTTCTCTGCGGCATCGGACATGTCGGCTCCTCATCGGTCGTCGCCGCGTCAGTAGAAGTCGACGGTGTCGACCCGGTTGCGCAGCGGGCGCCCATCCAGCAGGCGCGTGGCGTTGTCTGCGAACAATTCTGCGATGCGCCGCTCCTCGCCGGTCGTCAACGCGGCCGTGTGCGGGCTGATCAGCACGCGCGGGTGCGTCCAGAGCGGGCTCTCCTGCGGCAGCGGCTCGACGGCCGTGACGTCGAGCGCGGCGAAGCCGACCCGCTCCGCGTCCAGGGCGGCGAGCAGGGCGTCCTCGTCGATCACGGTGCCGCGGCCCACGTTCACGACGGTCAGCCCGGGTCTCGCCGCCTCGAAGAACGAGGCGCCCAGCATCCGCTCGGTCGCGGCCGTCCCCGGCAGGGCGACCACGACGGCGTCGACCCGGGAGGCGACCTCGGCGATCGCGGACGGGCTCACCACCTCGTCGACGTCGGCCACGGCACGCTCGTGCCGGGAGGTCCCGATCACGTGGGCGCCGAACGCCTTCAGCAGCCGGGCGACCTCCGCTCCGATGCCGCCGAGGCCGAGGACGAGCACGCTCTGCTCGGCGAGCTGCCCCATCCCCCAGCGTCCTGGCCACCGGCGGTCGCGCTGGTCGCCCAGGAGGCGCGGAAGGTTCTTCGCCCCGGCCAGCAATCCGAACAGGGCGAACTCGGCGAGGGGGCCGCCATGCACGCCGGCGGAGGTCGTGAAGGCGACGCGCTCCAGCTCGGCCGCGGTGAGGCCCGCGGCCTTGACGCTTCCGCCGCCGCCCGCCGCCATCGTGTGCATCCAGCGGAGGCCGGGGTTCGCCCGCACGGTGCGGGCGATCTGGGCGGCGTCGAGGTCGGGCACGCCGTAGACGGCGTCGGCGGCGTCGATCATCGCCTCGAAGCGCTCCTGCTGCTCGGGCGTCCGCCGGAAGGCGGGGTCGCCGCCGAAGTCGGCCGGATGCCGCATCGGCGGCAGCAGCTCGGGGTCGTAGTCCAGGCGGATGCGCGGCTCGCGCTCCACCAGGAGGTCGGCGTGCTCGGGCTTCAGGGGCGTCGCCACGGCGACGCGGAGCTCGGAGATGGTCACCTTCGTCCTCACTGTCTGCGGGTAGAGTCCGGTAGACGGACCCAGTCTATCAAGGATTCACTCTGCTGAACCATGTTCACTATACTGATCACATGACGAGCCAACGACAGCCTCGCTCCACCGTCGGCGTACTCGGCCTGGGCAACATGGGCCGGCCGATGACGCTCAACCTCCTCCGCAGCGGAGTCGCCTCCGTCGTGGTGCACGGACGCACGCGCGCGACCCTCGACGAGGCGCAGGCCGCGGGCGCGACCGTCGCCCCCACCGTCCGGGAGCTCGCCGCGCAGAGCGACATCGTGCTCTCGATGCTCCCCGACCTCCCGCAGCTGCGCGCCCTGCTCGACGGCCCGGACGGCCTCCTCGCCGGGGCCGACCATCCCCTGCTTCTCGTCGTCGGCTCCACCTCCGCCCCCGATGGCATCCGCGCACTCGCCGCCGAGCTCGCCGACCGCACCGACGGGCTCGTCCGCGTGCTCGACGCCCCGGTCAGCGGAGGCACGGACGGCGCCGAAGCCGCAACGCTCGCCATCATGGTCGGCGGCGACCCCGACGACTTCGCCCGCGCGGAGCCCGTGCTCGCGACGATCGGGACGCCCGTCCTGCTCGGCCCGCTCGGCTCCGGCGAGGTCGCCAAGGCCTGCAACCAGATGATCGTCGCCTCCACCATCGTCGCCCTCAGCGAGGCCACCGTGATCGCCGAACGCGCGGGCCTCGACGTAACGCGACTGCTCGACCTGCTCGGCGGCGGCTACGCTGGAAGCCGTCTGCTCGAGTCGCGCAAACAGCGTCTGGCCGAGAAGGACTACTCGGTCTCCGGGCCGGCGAAGTTCATGGTGAAAGACCTCGGCTTCGCCCGCGCGGAGGCGGAGCGCACCGCGACGGCCACTCCCCAGCTCACGACGCTGCAGGACTTCTTCCGCCGACTGGTGGAGGCCGGCCTCGGCGACGACGACATCACGGTCGCGCAGGGCTTCATCGCCGCCTCCTCCCCCGCCACGGAGCACACCCTCCCCTGACCTCCCGTCGCGGCACCCGCCGCAGCAGACCACCGAGCACGAAGGAGCACCACGTGTCACAGGAAGCAACCGCCAACATCGGAGTCGTCGGACTGGCGGTGATGGGGTCCAACCTGGCCCGCAACCTCGCGTCCCGCGAGGGCAACACGGTCGCGGTCTACAACCGCACGTACGCCCGCACCGAAGAGTTGATCGGCGCCCACCCCGAGGCCGGGTTCGTCGCCTCCGAGTCCATCGACGACTTCGTGGCCTCGCTGGCGAAGCCGCGCACGGCGATCATCATGGTCCAGGCCGGGAAGGGCACCGACGCCGTCATCGACCAGCTCGCCGAGCGCTTCGAGCCGGGCGACATCATCGTCGACGGCGGCAACGCCAACTTCCTCGACACCATCGAGCGCGAGAAGCGGATCAGCCCCTCCGGCATCCACTTCGTCGGCACCGGGATCTCCGGCGGCGAGGAGGGCGCGCTCAAGGGCCCGTCGATCATGCCCGGCGGTTCGGCCGAGTCGTACGAGACGCTCGGCCCGATCCTGGCGTCGATCGCCGCGGTCGCCGAAGGCGAGCCGTGCGTGACCCACGTCGGCACCGACGGCGCCGGCCACTTCGTGAAGATGATCCACAACGGCATCGAGTACGCGGACATGCAGCTCATCGCCGAGGCGTACGACCTCCTGCGCACCGTCGGCGGCCTGGAGCCGGCCGCCATCGCCGACGTGTTCACCGAGTGGAACAAGGGCTACCTCGAGTCGTACCTGATCGAGATCACCGCCGAGGTGCTCCGCCAGGTGGACGCCGAGACCGGCAAGCCGTTCGTCGACATCGTGCTCGACCAGGCGGGGTCGAAGGGTACCGGCGTCTGGACCGTGCAGAACGCCCTCGACCTGGGTGTGCCCGTCGGCGGCATCGCCGAGGCCGTCTTCGCGCGCGCCGTCTCGTCCAAGCCGAACCAGCGCGCCGCCGTGCAGGCGACCATCCAGTCGCGCCCGGAAGTGCAGAAGGCCGACGACGTCGCCGCCTTCGCCGACGACGTCTCGAAGGCGCTCTACGCGTCCAAGGTCGTCGCCTACGCCCAGGGCTTCGACGCCATCATCGCCGGCGCCGAGAAGTACGGCTGGGACATCAACAAGGACAAGATCGCCAAGATCTGGCGCGGCGGCTGCATCATCCGCGCCCAGTTCCTCAACCGCATCGCCGACGCGTACGACGAGAACCCGGACATCGCCACGCTGCTCGAGGCGCCGTACTTCGCCGACGCCGTGCGCGAGGGCGAGGCCGCCTGGCGCCGCATCGTCGCCACCGCCGCGCTCTCGGGCGTGCCGGTCCCCGGCTTCGGCGCCGCGCTGTCGTACTACGACTCGCTCGCGTCGAAGCGCCTGCCGGCCGCCCTGGTGCAGGGTCAGCGCGACTTCTTCGGCGCGCACACCTACAAGCGCGTCGACAAGGACGGCACCTTCCACACCCTGTGGTCCGCCGACCGCACCGAAATCGAATCCGAAGGCTCCAGCCACTGACGCCCTGACCCCCCAGCCGTCGAGCACAGGAAAAGTGCTCCGAATCCGCCCGATTCGGAGCACTTTTCCTGTACTCGGGGGCTGCGGGCGACGAGACTCGGTAGGTGACGTTCGATGAGCATCCGGAGCTGGCCGAGTATGAGCCGCTCGACCGCTCGCCGCGGCAGCGGCGGGTCGTCCTCACGCGCGTGTTCGTCGTGCTCGCGCTGTCGGCGCTCGTGCTGCCCGGCATCCTGCTGACCGTCGGGATGCAGACCGCCACCGCCGAGAACACCTGCGCCGTGTACGTGCGCCACTACGAACCGAACGCGACGGACTCGTCGGCGCGGTTCGAGTTCACCGGCCCGACCGGACCCGGCTGGCAGTGCTACGCGCTCAACACCGAGGGGGACGCGACGTACGTGGCGCCGCTGGGCCTCATCCCCTCGACGCCGCACCGGCTTCCCTGACGAGCAGCCGCACGGTCGCGAGCAGCCAGGACGCGTAGCGCTCGAAGGTCCACCCGCTCTCGCCGACCAGCTGCTGATGCCCCTCCGGCGACATGACGAACGAGAGCGCGTCCGCCAGCTCGCGGCGCCCGGCCTCGTCGAGGGCGCCCGCACCCTCCGCTCCGCGCGCGGCCAGCAGCTCGACCAGGCGCCCGTAGTCGGCGTGGCGACGCTCCAGAAGGCCGGCCATCGCCGCTCCCACCTCGGCGTCGTCGCGCGCCGCCGAGGTGAAGGCCGCCCACAGGCCTCCCGTGCGGGCGTTCGCGTCGGCGATAAAGGGGACGAGCTCGCCGAGCATCCGGTCGGGGTCGTCGAGAGCGGCGATCGCGGCCACCTCCGGGCGGTCGGTGAGGGACTCCTCCCCCGCCTCCCCGGCGAACGTGCGCTCGAAGGCCCCCAGCAGCAGCGCGCGCTTCGGCCCGTGCACCTTGACGCTCTCGACGGAGACGCCCGCGGTGGTCGCGATCTCGGCGAGGGAGGCTCCGGCGTAGCCGCGCGCGGCGAACACGGCGGCGGCGGCGTCGAGGATGCGCTCGCGCGTCTGACGGGCCTGTTCCTGCCGCAGAGACGAGCGGTACGGGCGCGTGGTCGGCTCCGGCACTATTGACTACCTTTCACGTGTAGTGAATACTGTTGACGTTTACTCGACTCTAACCCGAAATGCGAGCACCCATGAACATCCTTCTCTGCAGCACCCCGGTCCACGGCCACGTCACCCCGCTCCTCGCGGTCAGCGCGGCTCTCGTCGAACGCGGCCACCGCGTCTTCTTCCTCACCGGCGCGCGCTACGCCGGCCGGGCGGCCGACACCGGCGCGACCGTCCTCCCGCTCCCGGCCGAGGCCGACTACGACGACACCGACATGGATGCCGCCTTCCCCGGACGCGTCGGCCTCACCGGCCCCGCGGGCATCCGCTACGACATGCGCGCCATCTTCCTGGCGCCTGCCCGGGCCCAGCTCGCGGCGGTCGACACCGCGATCGCACGGCACGGGATCGACGTCGTGCTCGCCGAGAGTCTCTTCCTCGGCGCCGCCCTCCTGACCGCGCGCCCGCGCGCATCCCGCCCGGCGGTTCTCAACCTCGGCATCGTCCCGCTCGGCCTCAGGAGCCGCGACACCGCGCCGTTCGGCCTGGGGGTCGCGCCGAAGCCCGGCCCGACCGGCCGCCTTCGCAACGCCGCGCTCACCCTCGTCGCCGAGAAGGCGATCTTCGCGCCGGTGCAGAAGGAGGCTGTGCGGATCGCCCTCGAGGCCGGCGCGCCCCTCGGCGGCTTCATCCTCGACTGGCCGTCCCACTCGGACGGCGTCGTGCAGTTCACGGTGCCGTCGTTCGAGTACCCGCGACCGGACGTCACGGTCCCCGTGCACTTCGTCGGCCCGGTCTCACGAACGCAGCGCTCGGACACTCCGCTCCCCGCCTGGTGGGGCGACCTGGACGACGGCCGGCCGATCGTCCACGTCACCCAGGGCACGGTGGCGAACCGGGAGCTCGGCGACCTTGTCCTCCCCACCATCCGGGCCCTCGCGGACGCGGACGTCTGGGTGATCGCGAGCACCGGGGGCCGCCCCGTGCTCGATCTCGGGGAGAGCCTGCCTGCCAACGCGCGCGTGGCGCCGTACCTCCCGTACGACGATCTCCTGCCGCGCACGGCGGTGTACGTCACCAACGGCGGATACGGCGGCGTGCACTACGCCATGGAGCACGGCGTCCCGATCGTCATCGCCGGGACCACGGAGGACAAGACGGAGGTCTCCGCCCGCGTCGCGTGGACGGGCGCGGGAGTCAGCCTCCGCACCAACCAGCCGACGCAGGAGGCGATCGCCGCCGCGGTGCGGACGGTGCTCGCCGACCGCCGCTACGCCGAGGCGAGCGCGCGGATCGGCGCGGACATCCGTTCGTCGTCGGGGCTCGACGGCGTCGAACGAGCCGTGGTGGAGGCGTGTGCTCCCGGGGCTACGCGGCCCCGTCGAACATCGACGTCACCGAGCCGTCGGTGAAGACCTGCTCGATCGCGTCCGCCAGCAGCGGTGCGATCGGGAGGACCGTGAGCTTGTCCCAGCGCTTGTGCTCCGGGAGGGGCAGCGTGTCGGTGACGACGACCGAGTCGATGACGTCGGACTGCAGCAGCTCGACGGCCGGGTCGCTGAAGACGGCGTGGGTCGCGGCGACGACGACGCCGGTCGCGCCGGCGGCCTTGAGGGCCTCGGCGGCCTTCACGATCGTGCGGCCGGTGTCGATCAGGTCGTCGACCAGGAGGCAGACGCGGCCCTTCACGTCGCCGACGATCTCGTGCACCGAGACCTGGTTCGGGACGAGCGGGTCGCGGCGCTTGTGGATGATCGCGAGCGGCGCGCCCAGCTTGTCGCTCCAAATGTCGGCGACGCGCACGCGGCCCATGTCCGGCGAGACCACGGTGAGGGTGGATGGGTCGAGCTCGCGCTTCATGTGCTCGAGGAGCACCGGCATCGCGAAGAGGTGGTCGACCGGGCCGTCGAAGAAGCCCTGGATCTGCGCGGCGTGGAGGTCGACCGACATGATGCGGTCGGCTCCCGCCGCCTTGAACAGGTCGGCGACCAGACGGGCCGAGATCGGCTCGCGGCCGCGGCCCTTCTTGTCCTGGCGGGCGTACGGATAGAACGGCGCGACCACGGTGATCCGCTTGGCGGAGGCGCGCTTGAGCGCGTCCACCATGATCAGCTGCTCCATGAGCCACTCGTTGATCGGCGACGTGTGCGACTGGATGACGAACGCATCCGAGCCGCGCACGCTCTCGTCGAACCGGGCGTAGATCTCGCCGTTGGCGAAGGTGCGGGCGTCGGTGGGGACCAACTCGCTGCCGAGGCACTCGGCGATCTCCTCGGCCAGCTTCGGATGAGCGCGCCCCGAGATGAGGACGAGACGCTTCTGGCCGTTGGCGGTGATCCCAGACACTTATTCTCCGCTTTCTTCCGCAGCTCGGGCGGCGTCGGTGCCCGGTCGCTTCTGCGCGACCCAGCCTTCGATGTTGCGTTGCGGGGCGACCGTGATGGCGAGCGAGCCCGCCGGGACGTCCTTGCGGACGACCGTGCCTGCACCCGTGTACGCTCCGTCACCCATCCTAACGGGCGCCACGAAGACCGTGTTGGTGCTCGCACGGACGTGCGACCCGATCTCGGTGCGGTGCTTGTTCACGCCGTCGTAGTTGGCGGTGATGACACCCGCGCCGAGGTTCGACTTCTCGCCCACCTCGGCGTCGCCGACGTAGTTGAAGTGCGCCAGCTTGGTGCCCGCGCCGATGGTCGCGTTCTTGGTCTCGACGAACGTGCCGATCTTGCCGCCCTCGCCGAGGACGGTGCCGGGACGGAGGTAGGCGAACGGGCCGACGGTGGCTCCCGCGCCGATGACCGCCAGGGTGGCATCCGTCCGCTTGACGGTCGCGCCCGCACCGACCTCGCAGTCGAGCAGGGTGGTGTCCGGGCCGATGACCGCGCCGGTCTCGACCACGGTGGCGCCGCGCAGCTGGGTGCCCGGGAGGATGGTGACGTCGGGCGCGAGCTTCGCCCGCACGTCGATCCAGGTCGTCGCCGGGTCCTGCACGGTCACGCCGGCGAGCTGCCAGGTGCGCACGAGGAGGGCGTTGAGCTTGGCGGCCATCTCGCTGAGCTGGGCGCGGTCGTTGATGCCCTCGACCAGCCAGGAGTCGGTCACCGGTAAGGCGTCGACGTCGAAGCCCGCCTCGCGGAGCAGGCCGATCACGTCGGTGAGGTACTTCTCGCCCTGCGCGTTGTCCGTCGTGATCGCGGCGAGCTCGTCGCGCAGCGCCGCCGCCCCGAACAGGTAGATGCCGGCGTTGATCTCGCCGATGGCGCGCTCGTCGTCGGTCGCATCCTTGTGCTCGACGATGCGGTCGAGGGTGCCCGCGGCGTTGCGGACGATGCGGCCGTAGCCGGTGGCGTCGGCCGGGAAGCTGGAGAGGATGGTCGCCGCCGAGCCGCTGTCGCGGTGGGCGGCGATGAGCTCGCGCAGGGTGGCCGCGTCGAGCAGCGGCACGTCGCCGTTCACGACGAGCACGTCTCCGGCGAAGTCGGCGGGCAGCGCCGCGACGGCCTGCTCGACCGCGCGGCCGGTGCCGGGGACCTCGTCCTGGTCGACGATCACGGCCTCGGGGAGGTCGGCCTCGATGACCGCGGCGAGGCGGTCGCGCTCGTGCCGCACGACGGCGACGACGTGCGCCGCGTCGAGCTCACGGGCGGTCGCCAGCACGTGGCCGACGATCGGGATGCCGCCGAGCTCGTGCAGCAGCTTCGGGGTCGAGGACTTCATCCGCGTGCCCTGGCCCGCCGCCAGCACGACGATGGCGAGATTCTGGTCGGTCATGTCCCTCCCGGGGTCGGTTCGGCCTGTGCCGCTCCGCCTCCAGGACTCGAACCTGGACCTAACAGCTCCAAAGGCTGTCGTGCTGCCATTACACCAAGGCGGAACACGCGGAAAACGCGCACGTGACAGTCTGCCAGACGCGTCGTGTGCGGACGGTGAACAGGTCCGGCGGTGCATACGATGGAGGGATGGGTGACGCACGCGACGGTGGACCGCGCGACGAAGTGGACCGCATCGTCGGGGCCTGGCTGCGCGAGCGCCCCGATCTCGACTTCTCGCCACTGCAGGTGCTCTCCCGCGTCGACCGGCTCTCCCGGCACCTCGACCGCGCCCGCCGCGCGGCGTTCGACCGCTCGGACCTCGACTCGTGGGAGTTCGACGTGCTCTCCGCGCTGCGCCGCGCCGGGTCGCCGTACCAGCTGAGCCCGAAGTCGCTCCTCCAGCAGACCCTCGTCTCCAGCGGCACGATGACGAACCGCATCGACCGGCTCGTCGCGCGGGGCCTCGTGGAGCGTCGCACCGACCCCAACGACGGCCGCGGCATCCTGGTGCAGATGTCGGCGCAGGGCCTCGCCCGGGTGGACGCCGCGATCACCCGCCTCGTCGACGCCGAGGCCGACCTCCTCGAGGCGCTCTCCCCCTCCGACCAGGAGCGCCTCGCCGCCCTGCTGCGCAAGCTCAGCCTCAGCTTCGACTCCTGACCCCTCCCACATTTGTGACGAATGTCGCGAAAGCGCGCGCCTATCGCCACATTTGGCACAAATCTGCGGAGCATCGCACGCAGGGAGCTCGTGTCGCACTCCCAGGAGACCGTTATCCCGCTCTCATAAACTGGCAGCGATGAGACTCTCCCGACTGAAGCGCCTGCCGTCGCGGGTGAAGCGCGCCGCCCGTTTCGAGATCCACGCGCACTGGCGCCGTCAGCCGCTGGTCGCCGGCAGCGTCTTCTACGAGTCCTTCTCGGGCAACGGGATGCTCGACAACCCCGAGGCCGTGTTCCGCGCGCTGCTCGACGCCCCCGACCTCCAGGGCCTGACCCACATCTGGGCGCTCTCCGACCTCGAGCTGTACCGCGCGGCCGTCGAGGAGTTCGCGGGCGACAGCCGGGTGAGCTTCGTCCGCTACGGCTCCGCCGCCTACTACCGCGCGCTCGCGACGAGCGAGTATCTGGTGAACAACGCCACCTTCCCGCCCGACTTCTCCAAGCGTCCCGGCCAGGTGTACCTGAACACCTGGCACGGCACCCCCCTGAAGCGGATGGGCTACGACATCGAGGACGGCGCGCTCGGCACCGCCAACATCATCCGCAACTTCGTGCAGTCCGACTACCTGCTCTCGGCCAACCCGTTCATGAGCGAGCAGATGTACGAGACCGCGTACAAGCTGACCGGCATCTACCGGGGCGCCATCGTCGAAGAGGGCTACCCGCGCATCGACCGCCAGTTCCTGGACGACGCCGAGCGCGAGGCCGTGCGCGGCCGGCTCGTCTCCGCCGGCATCCCGCTCGGCGACCGCAAGGTCGTGCTCTACGCGCCGACCTGGAAGGGCGCCACCTTCGGCCGGCCCACGGACGACCTCGACGAGCTGCTGGACCACATCCACCGCATCGAGGAGCAGATCGACACCAGCCGGTACGCCGTGCTGCTCAAGACGCACCAGTCGGTGCACAAGCTCGCCGCCGACCGGCCCGAGCTGAAGCGCCTGCTCGTGCCCAACGAGATCCCGACCAACCTGGTGCTGGGCGCCTCCGACCTGCTCGTCTCGGACTACTCGAGCATCTTCTTCGACTTCCTCCGGACCGGCCGGCCGATCGTGTTCTTCACGCCCGACCTCGCCGACTACGCCGGAACGCGCGGGCTCTACTTCGAGCCCGAGGAGTGGCCGGGCCCGGTCTACGAGTCGGCCCGCGAGGTCGGCGAGCAGATCGCCCGCATCGCCGCCGACGACGACCGCGTGCCCGAGGAGGCCCGCGAGCGGTACGCCGCCATGCAGGAGCGCTTCACACCCTACGAAGACGGCCACGCCGCCGAGCGCGTCGTCGACATCGTCTTCCGCGGCGCCCGCGACGGCTACCGCCTGCGCACCGGCCTCGACCAGGACGGCCGCCGGAAGATCCTGCTCTACCTGGGCGGCATGCGGCCGAACGGCATCACGACCTCGGCCCTCAACCTCCTGAACAACATCGATCACGACCGGTACGACGTCTCCGCGCTGTTCTCGCAGAGCCGCTCGGGTGCGTCGATCGCCAAGCAGAAGCAGATCAACCCGGCCGTGCGGCAGTTCCCGCGGGTGGGCGGGATGAACGGCGCGAAGCTCCTCCACCTCGCCCGGCACCTGCACTTCCGCCGCGGCCGGATCGCGGAGCACGCCGACATCCCGGCGCAGAACCAGCTGTGGGACGACGAGTGGTACCGCTGCTTCGGCGACAGCCGGTTCGACCACGTCGTCGACTTCTCGGGCTACGGCCCGTTCTGGGCGGCCCTGCTGCTGCACTCCCCCGACGCGCAGCGCGCCATCTGGCTGCACAACGACCTCGCCTCCGATGCGCACCGCGAGGTCAACGGCGAGAAGAAGATGCTGCACAGCCTCACCCAGATCTTCACGCTCTACGGCCAGTACGACCACCTCGTGTCGGTGTCGCCGACCCTGTCGGACATCAACCGGGAGGCGCTCGCCGAGTACGCGGCGCCGGAGAAGTTCCTCTCCGCGCTGAACACCGTCGATGCCGCGCACATCCTCGAGTACGCGCAGGCCGACCTGCACGAGATCACCTTCGACGAGGAGACGGGCAGCATCCCGGACTGGGCGGAGGCGCTCCTCGCCGACGACGACGTGACCACGTTCGTGAACGTCGGCCGGCTCTCGCCGGAGAAGAACCAGGGCCGTCTCGTGCGCGCCTTCGCCGCCGTGCACGCCGAGAACCCCAACACACGTCTGGTGATCGTCGGCGACGGTCCCCTCGCCGGGGAGCTGGAGGCGCTGGTCGCCGAGCTGGGGCTGGCCGGCTCCGTCTTCCTCACCGGGATGCAGCGCAATCCGCACGCGATCATGGCGAAGGCCGACTGCTTCGTGCTCTCCAGCGACTACGAGGGGCAGCCGATGGTGATCCTGGAGGCGCTCGTGCTCGGACTCCCGATCGTGACGGTCGAGTTCGCGTCGGCGAAGAACGCCCTCCCCGCCGGCAGCGGTCTGGTCGTTCCGCAGACGGACGATGGCGTCGCCGCCGGGCTGCGCGCCTACCTGGCGGGCGACGTGCCGGAGAGCCGGTTCGACCCCGAGGCGTACAACCGCAAGGCCGTCGGCGAGTTCTACCGCGCCATCGGCGCCGCCCCCGTCCTCGCCGAACAGACCCCGTAGCCCGCGAGCACAGGAAAAGGGCTCGATCCGCGCCGATTTTCGAGCACTTTTGCTGTGCTCGGCGGCGGGGAACGGCTCAGGCGCGGGCGACGATGGCGGCGGTGTCGAGGCCGGGCGGCAGCTCGCCGTAGAGCGAGCCGCGGTCGGGGCCGAGCCGCGCGGCCACGAAGGCGTCGGCGACCGCGGCCGGAGCGTGCCGGAGGAGCAGCGACGCCTGGAGCGCGACGGCGAGCGCCGCGACGAGCGGGCGCGCCGACGACTCGTCGGCCGTGGCGAGAGCGGCGCGGAGGCGGTCGTGGTGGACGTCGTAGGCGGCATTCGTACCGCGCGCGGCGGACAGCTCGCCGTCGAAGGCCTCGCGACTGGCGGGCTCGCGGCCGAGCGCGCGCAGCACATCGAGGGCGATGACGTTGCCGGAACCCTCCCAGATCGCCATCACGGGCTGCTCGCGGTACCGCCGGGCCAGCGGGAACGCTTCGGTGTAGCCGTTGCCGCCGAGGCATTCGAGCGCCTCGTAGGCGTGGCCGGGGCCGCGCTTGCACACCCAGTACTTGGTGACCGCGGTGGCGAGGCGGCGGAAGGCGACGTCGGTGTCGGGGGCGTCGGCGTCATGGGCGCGCGCGAGCCGGAGCGCGACGGCGGTCGCGGCCTCCGACTCCAGCGCGAGGTCGGCGAGGACCGCCGTCATCGCGGGCTGGTCCACGAGCCGGGCGCCGAAGGCCGAGCGGTGGCGCGCGTGCCAGGTCGCCTCGGCGACGGCCTGCCGCATCCCCGCCGCGCTGCCCAGGATGCAGTCGAGCCGGGTGCGGTTGACCATCTCGAGGATGGTGCGCACGCCGCGCCCCTCCTCCCCCAGCAGGTATCCGACGGTCCCGTCGAACTCCACCTCGCTCGACGCGTTGGAGCGGTTGCCCAGCTTGTCCTTCAGCCGCTGGATGAGGAACACGTTGCGCGTGCCGTCCTCCAGCACGCGCGGGACGACGAAGCAGCTGAGGCCGCCCGCCGTCTGGGCGAGCACCAGGAACCCGTCCGACATCGGCGCCGAGCAGAACCACTTGTGGCCGGTGAGCAGCCAGCGCCCGTCGCCCGCGGCGATCGCCTGGGTCGTGTTGGCGCGGACGTCCGAGCCGCCCTGCTTCTCGGTCATCGCCATCCCGAACAGCGCCGAGGTCTTGCCCGCCTCGAGCCGTCCGTCGTATTCGCGGCTCAGGAGGCGCGGCACCCAGGCCTCCGCCAGCTCGGTGTTCGCGGCGAGGGCCGGGACGGCGGCGTGCGACATCGAGATCGGGCAGGCGTGGCCGGGCTCGACCTGCGCGAACAGCATGAAGGTCGCGGCGCGGGCGACGTTCGCTCCGGGGCGCGGCTCCGCCCAGGCCGCGGTGTGGGCGCCGGCGGCGACGGCCGAGCGGATGATGCGGTGGTAGCTCTCGTCGTAGTCGACCTCGTCGACCCGGTTGCCCCAGCGGTCGAAGGCGCGCAGCTGCGGCTCGCGCACGTTGGCGCGCTCCGCGTCGGCCTGGAACGCGGCCGTGCCGACGTGCCGGCCGACCTCCCCGAGGTCCGCCGCCGCCCAGCCGGCGTCGTGGCGTTCGACGGCCTCCTGCAGCGGAACGTTGGCGGCGTACTCGTCGAGGTCGACGCGCGCCGGAGGCTGGTTCACGACGGTGTGGGTGCCCATGCGGAGGGAGTCTACTGCGCGCGTCTACGATGATCCGGTGCGCATCCCGGACCTCAACACCGACCGCCTGCTCCTGCGGCGGTGGAGCCCGGACGACGCGCCGTTCGCGTTCGCCCTCTATTCGCAGTGGGAGGTTCAGCGGTTCCTCGGCCGTGCGCCGCGGGTGATGACCGACCCCGCCGAGGCCGAGACGCTCGTGCGCCGGTTGCGGCGCCGGGAGGACGCGCACCGGGCGTACCGCGTGGTCGCGCTCGCGGACGGCGGGGAGGCCGTCGGCACCGTCATGCTCCAGCCGCTGCCCGCCTCCGGTCCGGCCGAACCCCTGCGGCCCAGCGGGGACACCGAGATCGGCTGGCACTTCCACCCCGTCCACTGGGGCCACGGCTACGCGAGCGAGGCGGCCGGCGCGCTGCTGCAGGCCGCCCTCGACGGCGGGCTCCCGCGCGTGCTCGCGGTGACGTATCCGGACAACGCCGCGTCCCAGCGCGTGTGCGAGCGGATCGGGATGCGCAGCCTCGGTAGCAGCGACGCGTACTACAACAGCACGATGGAGTTGTTCGAGCGGACCGCGTGACCCCGTCGCCTCGGTACCCTTGAGAGGACATGGCACATCTTCTCGGGGCCGAGGCCCTGCATCTCGAATATCCGACCCGTGTGGTCTTCGACTCCGTCTCGCTCGGCGTGAACGAGGGCGACCGCATCGGCATCGTCGGCCGCAACGGCGACGGCAAGTCCAGCCTGCTCGGGATGCTCGCGGGGCTGCGCTCCCCCGACTCCGGCCGGGTCACCGTGCGCAGCGGCGTCCGGATCGGGGTGCTCGACCAGGCCGACACCCTCGACGACGACGACACCGTCGGCCACGCCGTCGTCGGTGACGCCCCCGAACACGAGTGGGCGGGCGATCCCCGTGTGCGCGACGTCATCGCCGGTCTGCTCGGCGACCTCGACTGGGAGGCGCGTCTCGGCACGCTCTCGGGCGGCCAGCGCCGCCGCGTCGCCCTCGCGCGGCTGCTCGGCGGCGACCACGACATCCTCGCGCTCGACGAGCCGACCAACCACCTCGACGTGGAGGCCATCACCTGGCTGGCCGAGCATCTGAAGCGCCGCTGGGCGGCCAGCTCCGGCGGCCTCCTGGTCGTCACCCACGACCGGTGGTTCCTCGACGAGGTGTGCACGATCACGTGGGAGGTGCACGACCGCGTCGTCGACGCCTTCGAGGGCGGCTACGCGGCGTACATCCTGCAGCGCGTCGAGCGCGACCGGCAGGCGGCCTCGATCGAGCAGCGCCGCCAGAACCTCGCCCGCAAGGAGCTGGCATGGCTGCGCCGCGGCGCCCCTGCCCGCACCTCCAAGCCGAAGTTCCGCATCGACGCGGCGAACGAGCTCATCTCCGACGTGCCCGAGATCCGCGACCGGGTCGCGCTGCAGTCGCTCGCGGTCGCCCGTCTCGGCAAGGACGTCGTCGACCTCCTCGACGTCTCGGTCTCGTACGGCGAGAAGCCGGTGCTGCGCGACGTGGAGTGGCGCATCGCCCCGGGCGAGCGCACGGGCATCCTGGGCGTCAACGGCGCCGGCAAGTCCACCCTCCTGGACCTGGTGTCCGGGACGCTGGAGCCGTCGAGCGGCCGGGTCAAGCGCGGCAAGACCGTGCGGGTCGCGACCCTCACCCAGCGGCTCGACGAGCTGGAGCAGCACCTCGACGACCCGGTGCGCGTCGTGATCAGCAGCCTCCGCACCGAGTACACGATCGGCACGGGGTCCAAGGCGCAGGCGCTCACGCCGGCGCAGCTGCTCGAGCGCCTCGGTTTCTCCTCCGCCCAGCTCTCCACGCCGGTGAAGGATCTCTCGGGCGGCCAGAAGCGCCGCCTCCAGCTGCTCCTCATCCTGCTCGACCAGCCCAACGTGCTGATCCTCGACGAGCCGACCAACGATCTCGACACCGACATGCTGGCGGCGATGGAGGATCTGCTCGACTCGTGGGCCGGGACACTGATCGTCGTGTCGCACGACCGGTACTTCCTCGAACGCGTCACCGACCAGCAGTTCGCGATCCTCGGCGGGCACCTGCGCCACCTCCCGGGCGGAGTGGACGAGTACCTGCGGCTGCGCAAGCTGGAGGGGCAGCACGCGGGCTCCGGCGCGGCCCCCGCTGCGGGCGCATCGGCAGCGAGCGGTTCGGCCGCTCCCGCGCTCGGCGGCGCCGACCTGCGCGCCGCCCAGAAAGAGGTCTCGGCTCTGGAGCGCCGGCTCGGCAAGCTCCAGCAGCAGATCGACAAAGCCCGCACGGCGCTCGCCGACCACGACCAGGCCGACTACGTCGGACTCGGCGCGAAGATGGAGGCCATCAGCGCCCAGGAGCGCGAGGTCGAGGAGCTCGAGACCCGCTGGTTCGAGCTGACGGAGGCGCTGGGATAGTCGTCCCGTTCAGGTCGTGAGCGTGACCTTCCGCAGCCCCTCCGGCTGATCCGGGTCTTTGCCCGACGCGATGGCGAGCACGAGGGCCAGCCGCTGCAGGGGAACGATCTCGGCGAGCGGAGCCCACGTGTCCTCGACGGCCGCCACGGGCAGACGCACGCGAGCGGACGGGACGATCCCCGGGCCGACCTCGACGACGACCGCACCGAGGTCCGCCGCGCGCTCCCCGAACTCCAGAACGGACGCCCGTCCGGCTTCGGCGCCCGTAAGCAGCACGACCGCCGTTCCGGGGACGACCTGCCCCAGCGGTCCGTGGATCGCGTCGGCGGCGCTCCAGCCCGATGCCGCGATCGCGTTCGTCTCCATGAGCTTGAGCGCTGCCTCCTTGGCCGAGGACATCGAGAGCCCCCGCCCCGCGACGAGCACGCGGTCGCGCCCGGTGAGCTCGTCGGCAGCGGCGAGGATGTCCGCATCCTCCCGCAGGTCTGCAGCCACACCGTCCGCGAGCCGGTCGATCGCGTCGTCCAGCTCGGACCAGTCGCGGCCGGCTGCGCGCAGGATCGTCAGGGCCAAGGCGAGGAGTTCGGCCGTGTAGGTCTTCGTCGCTGCGACGGCGAGTTCCGTGCCGGCAGCGAGGTCGACCGAGACGTCGCCCGAAAGCGCGAGGGCGCTGGTCCGGTCGTTGGTGTAGGACACCACCGGAACGCCGGCATCGGAGATCGCGTGGACCGTCGCCAGGAGGTCCGGCGACCGGCCCGACTGCGAGACCGCGAGGGCGACCGTTCGTGGGTAGCGCAACCGCGCCCCGTGCACGGTCACGCTGGCCGGCGTGGTGAGCGCCGCCGGAACTCCGAGCACCGTGTGGACCAGATATTGCGCGTACATCGCCGCGTGGTCGCTGGACCCGCGCGCCGCGAGGAGGATCAGCTCCGGATCGACGCGTGCGATGACGGCAGCAGCTGCGTCGATCTCGTCGCGCCGGGCGACGAGATCGCGCCAGCGGGCGGGCTGCTCCGCGATCTCGGCCCGCATCCACTCTCCCCCGGTCACGAGCGCAGACCGGTGATCATGGCGACGAGCTCGTTGTGCGAGACATCCGCGACGTCGTGCGTCGCCACCTGGGTCCCTCGTCGCAGCACGGTCACCCGGTCCGCGATCCGGAACACCTGCTCCATGTTGTGGCTCACGATCAGCACGGCTGCGCCGCGCTCCTTGAGCTTGAGGATGAGCTCCTCGACCTTGGCGGTCTCGGCGACGCCGAGCGCGGCGGTCGGCTCGTCCATCAGCACCAGGCTGCTGGCCCAGTGCGTCGCGCGGGCGATCGCGATCCCCTGACGCTGGCCGCCCGAGAGATCGCTGAGCGTGGCACGGGCCGAGGGGATGCGCACGTCCAGCTGATCCACGAGGGTCTGGGTCTCCGCGGCCATCCGCTTGCGGTCGAGCGTGCCGAACGGCGGTCGCCGCAGCTCACGGCCGAGGAACATGTTCATGTAGACCGGCTGCAGGTCGACGAGCGCCAGATCCTGATACACGACCTCCACGCCCTTCGCTCGGGCGTCGGACGGGTCGCGGAACGCGGTCCGCTCGCCGTTCAGCCGGATCTCGCCCGCCGTGGGCTGGTAAAGGCCGGAGATGATCTTCACGAGGGTCGACTTGCCGGCCCCGTTGTCGCCGACGAGGGCCACGATCTGACCGGCCTCGACCTCCAGGTCGAAGCGCTTGATCGCGACGATGCCGCCGAAGTGCTTGGTGATGCCGTCCAGACGGAGCGGTGCGGGTGCGGTCATGCTTTCCTCCCGGTGCCGGCGAGAGCGTCGCCGATGGTGAGCGGTGCGGAGCCGTCGGCCGACCAGATGCCGGCGACGGAGGGGGTGCCTGTCGAGAGGCCGGCGATCCCGGCGGTGAGACCACGGGTGACGAAGACCTGCGGACGGAAGCCGAAGAGCACGGTGTCGCCGGGTACGACGGCGCGACCATCGAGCGGCACCGTCGCGTAGTAGTCGATCGCCTCGGCCGCGGGCATGTCGACCCGCAGGGCGGGAGCGTCCACCGGGTCGACGCCGTCGCCGACGAGGAGCGCGTCGGTCCTGCCGTCTCCGAGAACGGGGTCGACGTAGAGGCCGCCACCGAACACGTAGGCATCGCCCTGGTAGAGGTGGGAGACCTCGGAGACGTAGGCGATGGCGGGGTCTTCGGCGAGATCCTGCACCGCGTGCAGCGGAGTCGTTCCCGTGAGCCCGTGCCCCGGCTCCACTTGGGTCGCCCCCGCCTCCGCGAGTGAGGAGAGGATGCTCGCAGAGGTGGTGCCGGGTGCGTTCACCTGCACGCCGGTGCGGCCCGCGGCCTCCAGTGCCCGAAGTGCCCGCGTGAGGGTGCCGAGGTTCGGGGTCGGCCGGGCCGTCCCCGAGCCGGCGTCGAACAACGTCGCCGGGAAGGTGGTGACGCCGGCGAACCGGATACCGGGCACCGCGTCGAGCCGATCCGCGACGGCCACGATGTCGGCCGCATCGAAGCCGCCCTCGTGCCCGCGGTAGAACCGGTCACCCGGGGCCGCGATGCGGGCCAGGACGTCCTGCTCGCGCCCCGAAGCCAGGGCGGCCGCGCCCGCTTCCGCGGCCTTCCGGTCGTCGAAGACCGTCCAGTAGAGCGGTGCCAGCGCATCGGCTTCCCGGGCGCGGTGCCGCGGGATCTGAACCAGATGCCCGAGGTGGCCCGTCCGCAATCCGCCCGCTGCCGCAGCCACGGCGCACTCGAGGTCGACCCCGACAGCGTGGTCGATGCCGCCCGCAGCGATCGCGCGCGACGCATCGGGGTTGCGCCCGATCTGCTTGGTCATCGCGAAGGGGGTCAGGTCGAGCCGAGCGGCCTCGGCCGCGAGCACGGCGCTGTTGCGAGTGACGGCATCCAGGTCGATGACGTAGGTGTTCGGCGGGATCTCGCCGGAACGGTGGAAGCGGGCCGCGGCTCGGAGGAGGTCTGGGTTGCGGCGGCGGAGGAGGTCGAGGAACATCCTGCGGTCCTAACTGCTCTTCTTGGCGCGGAGCGACAGAGACACCGCGATGAGGATGATGACGCCGCGCACGATCATCTGCTGCGCCACCGTGAGACCGCCGAGGAGGAGGCCGTAGTTGATCATGCTCATGAACAGACTGCCGACGAGGGCACCGATCATCGAGCCTTTGCCACCGGTGAGGGCCGTGCCTCCCACGATGACCGCGGCGAGCACGCTCATCAGGTCGGACCCGCCCAATGTGTACGTGGCACCCGAGAGACGGCCCGCGTAGAGCAGACCGGCCAGGCCGGCCGTCGCACCCGAGATCACGAACACGATCATCGTGATGCGTGTCGTCCGGATGCCACTGACCGACGCCGCAGCCGCCTTGTTGCCCACCGCCAGCACGTGCGCGCCGAACCGCCGCTGCCGGAGGACGTGCCAGCCGACGGCCACGACCGCCGCGCTCCACCACACCAGTATCGGGATGCCGAGCAGCGTGCCGCCGCCGAAGATCCAGGTGAACACCGGCTCGGTCACCGGGACGGACTGCAGATTCGTCGCCTGCTGCGCGAGTCCGGCGACGAGCCCCATCGTCGCGAGGGTGACCAGGAACGAAGGCAGACGCACCAGCGTGACGAAGATGCCGTTGACGAGCCCGACCACCGCACCGGTGGCGAGTCCGGCGAGCGCAGCGAGCCACCACTGATGGGTGCCCTGCAGGGTCACCGCCGCCGCGAGCGCCGCCAACGCGACGACCGACCCGATCGACAGGTCGATCTGGCCGAGACTGAGGACGAAGACCGCGCCGACGGCCATGACGGTGATCGGTGTGGCCTGGGTGACGATGTTGACGAGGGTCGTGGCGTTGAGGAAGTTCGCGCCCTGGGTGACCGCGAAATACGCGAACACGACGACGAATCCGATATAGACGACGTACTGCCGCCAGTCCGTACGACGGAGCCGCTCGGCTACCGCCGGTTTCCCATCGCGCTGGGTCACGGTCATGATGCTTCTCTTTCTGTGCTGGTCACGAGGGTGTCGATGGCGAGTCGGACGGCCCCGAGGATGGGGGCGGCCGACCCGAGCGCGCTGACGCGCACGCGGAGCGCGGGGCGGCCGAGGCGGGCGAGCCAGGTGTGGAGCGGAGGGAGCAGCTCGACCCGGCCGCCGATGCCGCCTCCGAGCACGAACAGGCCGGGGTCGACGACGGCGTCGAGGGCGACGAGTGCATGGGCCAGCCAGCGGGCCTCCTCATCCAGGGCCGCGAGCGCGTCCGGGTCTCCTGCGCCGGCGCGCTCGAAGACGTCGTGGGCCGTGATCTCCCCCGTCGCGCCCGCGGCCTCCGCGTAGCGGCGGGCGAGCACGTCGCCGGCGAGTTTCTCCTCGAGCGCCCCGCGACGCTGGTTCCGGGGGTCGAGCGGGTCGGTCCCGATCGGGAGGTACCCGACCTCCCCCGCTCCGCCCGACGCACCGCTCCAGAGTCGGCCGTCGAGCACGAGTCCGACCCCGATCCCGGTGCCGACGGCGACGAACGCGAAACTGGACTCGCCCCGGCCGACCCCGTCGGTCAGCTCGCCGAGGGCGGCGATGTTCACGTCGTTCTCGATCACCACAGGGTGGCCGAGCCGGGCCTCCAGCTCTCCGACCAGACCGACGTCATCCAGCTCTCCGAGGTTCGGTGCCAGGCTGAACGTGCCCTCCTGGTCATCCGGGACTCCGGCACCGCCGATCGCCGTCGCGACGACGCGTGCACCGCCGACGGATCCGGCGAGCCGCTCCACCAGCCGCTCGAGTTGGCCGAGCAGTTCCGGGCCGCGCCGGGTCGGCTCGACGAGCTCGTTCAGCACCGCTCCGTCGACTCCTGCGATCCCGGCCCGGACCTTCGTGCCACCGAGGTCGATGCCAACCACGACCTCGCGTGCGCCGCCCGCGCTCATGCCGCTCCCAGCACAGTCGCCGGGTTCACCGCGGTCAGCTGATCGATGGCGTCCTCCGCGACGCCGCGTTCTCGCAGCAGCGGCAGGAACACGGCGCCGAGATAGGAGTAGCCGTGCATGCCGTGAGTGCCGGGATTCAGCCAGACTTCGGCCCCGGTGAGGTCCTGCGCGAGCAGGACGCGGTCCGCCAGGCCGTCCTCCACGAGGCCGGCGACGAGGTCGGCACGCCCTGCGTCCGAGCGGTGGAAGGAGCGCTTGCCGTACTCGCCGTCGGCCCGATCCCCATCCGGACCCAGGAAGAAGTCCCAGTCCTCTTTGCCGATGGTGTCGACGGCGATGCGTGCACCCGCGTCGATCACCCGGCGCGGAAGCTCGGTCGTCAACTGCGTGTCGACATGACCGACGACGACGCGATCGAGGTCGACGCCCTCCTCGCGCAGGATGTCCAGCTGCTCGATGGCCTGCGTCCCATGGGTGGTGTGGGTCATGATGGAGAGCCCCGTCTCCCGCTGCGCGCGGGCCACGGCCCGCAAGCACTTCTCCTCGTGCGGGGTGATCTCGCCGAGGCCGGTCGCCTGTTCGCCGAAGACTCCCGCTCGCACCCCCGAGCGCCCGATTCCTGTCGTCGCGTCGGCGACCAGTCGTGCCGTCAACTCGTCGATTCCCGCCTCCCGTGCCCAGGCGGGCGCGTAGGACTGCAGATACAGCGCCGTCCCCGAGACGATGTGGAGCCCGGTGCGCTCGGCGATCTCGACGAGGAGGGAGACGTTGTCCCCGTCGGCGTCGCGGCCGACGACGTTGTAGGGGCTGAGGTCGACGACGGTGCGGAAGCCCAGCTCGGGGAGGCCGGCCAGGGCCTCGACGGCGCGCTCGACGGCATCGGGCCGCGTTCCACCTGTCAGCCAGGGGCCGGGGACGAGCGAGAGCAGATGTTCGTGGGGCATGACCCGGCCGAGCTGGTCGGCGGGGACGGGCCCGAGGACGGTGGTGACGTACGTCATCGGGTTCTCTTCCTGTGGTGCGGAGCGTGCATGTGGGAGAAGAAGGCGGGCGGCCGACGGGGGAGATCGGCCGCCCGCCGGTCGGTCAGCCGCCGGTGACGGACGACGGCGGCTTCGTGCCGTAGTCGGCTTCCCAGCCCTTGTCCAGATCGGCCTTGGTGACCTTGGTCGGATCGGAGGCGACGAGTTCGGGGGCGGCCTTGCCGATCACGCCGTATGCTCCGGCCAGCGCGAGGCCCTTGCCGATGCCGAGCGATCCGTTGCCGACCATGCCCGCGACGGTGTCTCCAGACACCATCGCCGCACCGAGGGTGGTGTCCAGGTCGTTGGTGACCACCTTGATGTCGGTGCGCCCGGAGGCCTTGATCGCGGCGACCACTCCCTGGGCGGCGGTCGCCCACGAGACGTAGATCCCCTTGAGGTTCGGGTGCTTGGCGATCATGGCTGCGGCGATGCTCTGGGTCGCGGTCTCGTCGGCGAATCCCTCGTCGTCGACGATCTTCACGTCGGGGTACTCGTAGGCGAGCCAGTTCTTGAAGGAGGTGTCCCGCTGGTTCGTGAACCAGAAGTTCGCGTTGTACGAGAGGTAGCCGATCTCGCCCTTCTTGCCGAGTGCGTCACCGAGGATCTCGGCGTTGTCGCGCCCGGCCTTCGCGAGATCCTCGGTGACGATCGAGACGAAGTCCGTGCCCGCCTTGTACCCTGCCGGCGGCGTGGTCATGATGACGAGCTTGATGCCGGCGTCGACGACCGGCTTGAACGCCGTCGCGGCCGACGTGGGGTCGACGGCGATGGCGACGACGATGCTCGGGTGCAGGGCCAGCACGGTCTGGACGTTGTTGGCCTGGGTCGCAGCGTTGAACCCGGCCTGCGTGCTGGCCACCACCTTGATGCCGAGCTTCGCGAACTCCTGCCGCGCGCCCTTCTCGACCGCGGTGACGAAATCGGACGACGTGTGCCAGACGAAGGCGGCCGTGTACGTTCCCGCCTTCACCTTCGCCTCCTCGTCCGGCGTCAGGGTGAGGTCCGAGAGCGGGCCGGGCTTCTCGCCATTCGGACCGGTGAATTCGAGGCTCGGCTTGGCGGCCGGGGTGGAGGAGCCGGCCGGGGTGTCGGCTGCCGAGCAGCCGGAGAGAGCGAGGATCACGGTGACGGCGCCGACGAGCGCGGCGCGCAGGCCGCGTCGTCGCAGGGGGTGTGCTGTGTTCATGGGTTACCTTCCGGGAGCGGTTTGTGGACTCCTGTCGCGGTGATGTCCCCCGGGTAAGCGCACCCCGTCACCGTTGACTTGTTGAATCATTTTGATTTCAACAAGCAATCAAAGTCAAGAGGAATTTTGTGTCAGGCGTGTTTCGGGGGCGTGAAATGCGAATTACCATCCCTCCGGGCGCGAATTCGGCTAGATTTGAGTTCACTCTGACGAGAATGGGGATGGTGAATGGTGCAGGACACCCGTCAGCTCAATCGAGAAGCCGTGCTCACGGCACTTTTCGCCTCCCGCCCGGCCAGCCGCAAACTCATCGCCGAACGATCCGGCATCTCGCCCGCCACGGTCACCCGCTCGGTCGAGCAGCTCCTCGCGGAGGGCATCGTCACCGAGACGAGCGAGATCATCTCGGAGTCACGCGGGCGACGGGCCGTCGAACTCGACATCGTCGCCGACCGCCATTTCGCCATGGGCATCGACTTCGGAGCGACGAACACGCGCATCCTCGTCATCGATCTGCTGGGCCGCACGATCGTGCGCCGGTCCGTGCCGACGCCGACCCACGAGGACGTCGAGCTCCTCACCGAGTGGCTCGCCCGCGAGGTGACGGCGACCGCCGGGGACGCCTGGGATCGGGTCGCCTCCGTCTGCCTCGGCATGCCGGGCGCCGTCGGGCGGCAGCGGACCGTCTCCAATGCCCCGAATCTGCCGCAGGTCGAGACGCCGGGCTTCCTCGACGGCGTGGAGGAGGCCCTCGCGCGCCCGATGGGATTCGACAACGACGCCAACTACGCCCTCCTCGGCGAGCTGCACTACGGCGCGGCGACGAACTCTCCGAACGCCGCCATGCTGACGATCGGATTCGGCCTCGGAGCCGGCCTCGCGATCGACGGTCGCATCCTCCAGGGCGAGCGCGGGCTCATCGGCGAGTTCGGTCAGCTCCCGATCGGTCCGCTCGGAGCGCGCCTCGAGCACATGGTCACCGGGAGCGGGATCATGCGGCGCGCGGCGGAAGCCGGGGTGGCTCTCGCCGAGCCGGCCGAGCTGTTCGCCGCCGACGCACCGCCTGCCCTCCTCGGCCTCCGCGCCCAGTTCGATCAGGCCCTGAGCATCGTGCTCGCAGCGGTGACCGTCGCGTGCGATCCCCAGACCATCGTGCTGGGCGGCGGGATCGCGACCTCGCTCGCGCCGGCACTGGATCGATACCGGATCGCACTCGAGCAAAGTCTGCGGGTGTCGCCGGCGATCGTCACGGCCCGCCTCGGCGCCTACTCGGGCGCCGTCGGCGCAGCGGTCGCCGCCGTCCACCGGATCTACGCACAGCTCGGAGTCCATCCCGACACCATCGTCCGCTTGCCGGGCGGGGACGCGATCGTCGTGGATCTCCCTCCCCTCGGCGGGTGATCGCCCCCTGGACGGGTGATGCTGAGAGGCTCTCACGATATGGGAGGATCGAACAGATCGGCTGTCCCGCCCCGACCCGCCCGCGGCAGCCGGTCGGAGACGGGGACCCACGTGAGCAGCGACGATCAGCCGGTGGCCACCAGGCCGCTCTTCGGCCGTGAGCGCGCCCGCGAGACCGTGCTGCTGGTCGCCCACCGCGCGATGGACCGCGGCGGCGCCGTGCTCGTCACCGGGGAGGCCGGTCTCGGCAAGACGACCCTCCTGACCGACATCGCGGAGCGGCTCGCCGGCTGGACGGTGCTGCGGGTGCACGCCGACTCCTTCGAGTCCGACCTCGCCTACGCCACCGTGGAGACGCTGGTGCGCGGGCTGAACACCATCAGCGGTGCGCGCATCCGGCCGCCCGCGCCCGGCGACGACCCGCTCACCGTCGGGCGTCTGCTGCTCGACGCGATCGACGGCGTGTCCGGGCCGGTGTGCCTGATCGTCGACGACTCGCAGTGGGTCGACGAGCCCTCGGCCCGCGCGCTGCGCTTCGTGGTGCGCCGCCTGACCGACCAGAGCTTCCTCTTCGCCGCCGCGACCCGGCCCCAGCCGAACAGCGTCGTCGCCCTGTTCGACGACGTCGCCGCGTCGACCGTCAACCACGCCCGCGTGGAGCTCACCCCGCTGACCGTCGCCGACACCCAGGACCTCGCTCAGCACCTCCTCGGCCACGCGATCTCCCGCCGCACCGCCACCCGCCTCACCGAGGCGACCCAGGGCTCTCCGCTGCTGCTCAGCGTGCTGCTCGGCCAGCTGCGCGACACCTTCGCGCAGGCGCTGCACCCGGCGGGCTGGGACCTCCCCGTCGCCGCGATCACCCCGCTCACCACCGCCATCTCGTCGGCGCTCGAGGGCGCCGACCCGGCCGTGCGCACCGCGGCCGAGATCGTCGCCGTGCTGCGCGATCCGCTCCCGATGCCGGTCGTCGGGACGATCGCCGACCGCCTGGGCGTCTCCGCCGACGTGCACGGGGCCGTGTCGCGCGGGCTCGTCCTCGCCGCGCCCCGCGACGGCGTGGTGTGGGTCGAGCCGGCGCACGCCATCCTCGCCGACGCGCTGGCCTCCGAGCTCACGCTCGACCGCCGCGTCGCCCTGCACCGCATCGCCGCCGACGTGCTCACCGGTCACCGCGCGCTGCGGCACCGGGTGGAGGCGGCCGACCGCACCGACCCGACCCTCGTCGACGAGCTGCTCACCGCCGCGCTCGACGCCGCGGAACTCGGTCGCGCCGAGCAGGCCCTCAGCTACGCCCGCTCGGCCGTCCACCTGGCGACGGGTGCGGAGCGCGATCGCGCCCTCCTGGAGATCGGGCTGCTCGCGATGCGGTTCCGGATGCACGAGCGCGTGCTCGACCTGCGCGACGCGATCGAGGCCATCCCGCCGTCTCCCGTGCGCGACGCCGTGCTGCTGGAGCTGCGGACGCTCTCCCGCGACGCCCCCGGCGCGCTCGCCCTCGGGCTCGCGCTGGAGGCCGCCCCGGCGACCACCCCCGACGAGCGCGCCATCCGCACCCATGTCGCGGAGGCGCTCCCGAAGGTCTACATGGCGATGGGCGACTTCGCCTCCGTCCTCGACCACCTGGACCGCGCCCGCGAGCTGATCGCCGACTGCCCGCTGCCCGAGGAGGTCGCCGACCGGGCGCTGCGCTGGATGGCGCACCCCGAGGAGCACCTCGTGCGCCTCCTGGGCTGGTCGCTCAACTCCGCCGCTCACGCCGGGCGCCCCGACCTCTACGGTCCCCTGACGCAGGAACTCGACGAGCTCCTGGCCCGCCACGAATCCCCCGCCGCGGTGGACGCCCTGGTGTCGCGCTCGCGGGTGTCGGTGCTGGGCGGCGACATCGAGCGCGCCCGCGTCGACCTCAGCGCCGCGAACGAGCTCGTGCGCCGCTACCCGTCGAGCTGGACCGCCGGCTTCGCCCGCACGATCTTCGCCCACATCCTCTTCCTCGTCGGCGAGTGGGAGGAGTCGGTCACGCTGGCCGACACCGCGGTCGCGCTCGCCCTGGACGAGACGGACCTCTCCTGCTGGCCGATCGCACTCTGGGCGTCCGCCCTCATCCGCGCCGGCCGCGGCGAGACCGAGGCCGTCGAGGAGCGGCTGCGTGCCGCGGCGCAGGCCGACCCGCGCATCACCGGCTCGTACGACGGCGACCTGCCGTTCATCGCCCGCGCCGAGCTCGCCCGCGCGACCGGCCGGCCCGAGGACCAGCTGGTGGCGACCGAGGACGCCGAGAAAGCCGCGACCCGCGCCTCCACCCTCGGCTGGCTCACCTACCGGGTCGACGCGCTCGCCGCCCTCGGCCGGGCCGCCGACGCCCGCTCCGCCTACGAACGCTGCACGGTGGCCGCGCTTTGGAGGCCGTACTACGGCTCCCTGCGCTGGCTCGAGGGCCGCGTGCTCGAGGCGGAGGGGCACCCGGACGACGCGGTCGCCGCGTACATCGAGAGCGTCGGCGACCCGGCCGCCGCCACCTTCCCCTTCCCGCGCGCCGTCGCCTCCCTCGACGCCGCCCGCCTGCTCGTCGCCTCCCGCGCCGACGACGATCGCGCCACTCGCCTGCTGAGCGACGCCGCCGCGACCTTCCGCCGGCTCGGCGCGGCCGGCTACCTCGCCCGCTGCGCCCACCTGCTCGACGCGCTGCAGGCTGCGGCTCCGGCGACCGAGGCGGCCGACCCGCTCGCGGCGCTGACGACGCGCGAGCGGCAGGTCGCGCACGCCCTCGCCGCCGGCATGACCAACAAGGAGATCGCCGAGCGCCTGTACGTCTCGGTGACGACCGTCAACTTCCACGTCCGCAACATCCTGTCGAAGCTGGGCCTGCGCTCACGCCGCGACCTGCGCTCGCTCGGCATCGCGCGACGCCGCCCGACCCGCACGAACAGCGGCGGCGGCACGGCCAGCACCGTGCGCGGGTGACCCGTCAACTGTTGACGGTTTCCGCCGCTACCCCTCGTTCTCGGGTCGTCGCGCCAGTAGGTTGAGGGGACCCGGGATGCCCGGTCCGGGTGCGTGGATACGTTTCCGTCCGACGAATCGTCTCAACCCGACATGCGCACGGCCGGGCATCCTCGGGCGCCGCTGCGCCCGTTCTCCGCGATCGTTCAGTCGCCCATGATGCGCGCGCCGTGAACCGGCCCGGTCGCCCGTACGGCGGTGATGCGGGAGGCGCTCAGCGCGATCTGCAGGTCGAGCGCCGAGTCGAGGTCGGCGGCGAGGAACGCCACGGTCGGCCCGGAGCCGGACACCATCCCGGCGAGGGCGCCGTTCAGCTCGCCCAGCTCGAGCACGTCGGCGATCGGCGGGGCGAGGTGGATGGCCGGAGCCTGGAGATCGTTGGCGAGCGCTTCCGCGAGCATCGTCGGATCCCCGGCCCGCAGCGCCTGTAGCACCTGCGCGTCCACGCTCGGGGCGAGCTGGGCCGGGGCGATGTCGCCCGCGTGCCGCTCCCGGTGGCGGTCGAGCTCGCTGTAGACCTGCGGGGTGCTGAGCTCCGTCTCGGGGAGGGCGAGCACCCAGTGGAACGTCCCCGTCGCCAGCGCCGGGCTGAGCCGGTCGCCGCGGCCGGTGCCGATCGCGGTGCCGCCCACGAGGGCGAACGGCACGTCGGCGCCGAGGCGGGCGGCCAGGGCCAGCAGCTCGTCGCGGCCGACGTCGGTCCCCCAGAGCGCGTCGCAGGCCACGAGGGTCGCAGCGGCGTCGGCGGAGCCCCCGCCCATCCCCCCGGCGATGGGGACGCGCTTGTCGATGCGCAGCCGCACGCCGCCGGTGTAGCCCGTGCGCTTGGCGAGCAGCCGGGCCGCCTTGATCGCGAGGTTCGAGCCGTCGGTGCGCAGGCCGCTGGTGTCGATCGGACCGCCGAAGCTCACCGAGAAGTCGTCGGCGGGATAGGCGCGGACGTCCTCGTACAGCGACACCGCCTGGTACGCGGTCGCGACGTCGTGGTAGCCGTCGTCCATGACAGCGCCGACCCGCATGAAGACGTTGATCTTGCCGGGCGCCCGCACGTGCACGGCGTCCCCGTCACCTCCGCGTTCGCGCTCGACCATGCCTCCAACCTACAGGGGTGCGACGGCCTCTCAGAGCACCGGCCCGGCCGATCGGGTCAGGCGCGTGCGGCGCCCAGCCGGGCGAAGTCGTCGAACGACAGCTGCTCGCCCCGGAGCGACGGGGAGAGGCCCGCAGCCTCCAGCGCCTCGGCGGCCGAGGTCGGGTCCCCGTAGACGCGGGAGAGCGACTGACGCAGCGTCTTGCGGCGCTGCTGGAAGGCCGCATCCACGAGCTCGAACGTGCGCTTGCGCAGCTCCTCGTCGCCCGGGGGCGTCTCGTGGCGGTCGAACGCGACCAGCACGGAGTCGACGTTCGGGATCGGCCAGAAGATCTGCCGGCTGACGTTGCCCGCGGTGCGCCAGACGCCGTACCAGGCGGCCTTCACGCTCGGAGCGCCGTACACCTTCGACCCCGGCTGCGCGGCGATGCGGTGGCCGACCTCGGCCTGCACCATCACGACGCCGGAGCGCAGCGACGGGAAGTGCTCCAGCAGGTGCAGCAGCACGGGCACGGAGACGTTGTACGGGAGGTTGGCCACCAGCCGGTCCGGCTGCTCCGGGAGCTCGGTGATCGCCAGCGCGTCGCGGTGCACGACCGTGAGCCGCTCGGCGGCGGCGGGCGCCATCTGCGCGACCGTCACCGGCAGCTGCGCGGCCAGGCGGCCGTCGATCTCGACCGCGACCACGCGCGCGCCCGCCTCCAGGAGGCCGAGCGTCAGGGAGCCCAGGCCCGGGCCGACCTCGACGACCACATCCCCCGCCTCCACTTCGCCGACGCGCACGATGCGGCGCACGGTGTTGCCGTCGATGACGAAGTTCTGGCCGAGCTTCTTGGTCGGCGTGACGTCGAGCAGCTCGGCCAGGTCGCGGATCTCGGCCGGGCCGAGCAGGCGCAGGTCGCTCACGCGATGCGCCCGATCGGCGTGGTCGGCGGCGCGGAGACGGGCTCGCTGTCCCAGCGGCCGTAGACGAGCTCGGTGTTCGAGTTGATCTGTGCGGCGAGGGTGGAGGCGTCGGTGTCGATCGTCTCGGCCATCGCGCGCAGCGTGAGCGGGATCAGGTAGGGCGCGTTCGGCCGGCCGCGGTACGGCGACGGCGTGAGGAACGGCGCGTCCGTCTCGACCATGATGAGGTCGCGCGGAGCCGAGCGCAGGGCCTCCCGGAGCGCCGGCGCGTTCTTGAACGTCACCGTGCCGGCGAACGACATGTACCAGCCGTTCTCCGCGCAGACGCGCGCGAGCTCGACGTCGCCGGAGAAGCAGTGGAAGACCGTCCGCTCGGGGGCGCCGACGCGCTTGAGCGTGGCGACGACCTCGGCGTGGGCGTCGCGGTCGTGGATCTGCAGGGCGATCCCGTGCCGATTGGCGATCTCGATGTGGGCCTCGAAGGAGCGGAACTGCGCGTCGCGGCGCGGCCCCTCCTCGGTGCGGAAGAAGTCCAGGCCGGTCTCGCCGACGGCGCGTACGCGCGGCCGGCCGGCCAGCTCGTCGATCACCGCGAGGGCGTCGTCCAGCTCGCCGCGCTCGGCGTAGTCCGGGGCGTCGTTCGGGTGCAGCGCGACGGCGGCCAGCATCCGCGGCTCGACGGCCGCCATCTCCGCCGACCAGCGGGAGGTCTCCACGTCGTTGCCGACCTGGACCACGCCGCGCACGCCGACGCTCGACGCCCGGTCGAGCTGCTCGCGGTAGTCGAGCGGGTCGTCCCCGTCGGCGATCTCGAGGTGCGTGTGGTTGTCGTAGACGGGGACGACCAGCGCCTCCGGGAGCGGCGGGTACGCCAGGTCGCGGCCGTCGGTGACGTGCCGCTGCCGGATGAACGCCGGGTCGGTCATGCTCCGGGCACCGCGTCCGCGTCGATCCGGGGGAAGAGCGCCTCCAGCCCGTTGACCGTCGTGCCGGGCGGCAGCTGGCCCCAGTCGCCCGCGCGCCGCAGCGGCTGCGCGGTCACCGGGCCGAGCTCGCCTGCGACGCCCAGCGCCTCCCACAGCTTCGCCGTCGCCTGCGGGACGACCGGCGAGAGCAGCACGGCGAGGGCGCGCAGGCCCTCCGCCGCCGTGTAGAGCACCGTGCCGAGACGCTCGCGCTGCGCGTCGTCCTTCGCGAGGCTCCACGGCTCCTGGAGGGTGATGTAGCCGTTCAGCTCGTCGACCACCGTCCACACCGCGGTGAGGGCGTCGTGGATCGCGAGCCGCTCGATCGCCGCATCGGCGTTCGCCGTCGCCTCGGCGACCGTGCGCCGGACGCGCAGGTCGGCCTCCGCGTACTCCCCGGCGGCCGGCACGACACCCTCGAAGTAGCGGGTGACCATCGCGATGACCCGGGACGCCAGGTTGCCGAAGCCGTTGGCGAGCTCCGCCTGGTAGCGGGCCGCGAGGTCCTCCCAGCTGAACGAGCCGTCCTGGCCGAAGTTGATCGCGCGCATGAAGTAGTACCGGAACGCGTCAGAGCCGAAGGTGTCGGTGATCTGCGTCGGGGCGATGCCGGTGAGCTTCGACTTCGACATCTTCTCGCCGCCGACGAGCAGCCAGCCGTGGCCGTACACGCGGTGCGGGACGTCGACGCCCGCGGCCATCAGCATCGCGGGCCAGATCACCGCGTGGAACCGCAGGATGTCCTTGCCGACGATGTGGGTGGCCGGCCAGCGCCGCTCGAAGTTCTCCGGGTCCTGGCCGTAGCCGACCGCGGTCGCGTAGTTGAGCAGCGCGTCGAACCACACGTAGACGACGTGCGACTCGTCCCACGGCACCTTGATGCCCCAGTCGAAGCTGGACCGGGAGATCGACAGGTCGCTGAGGCCCTGCCGCACGAAGCTCACGACCTCGTTGCGGGCCGACTCCGGCTGGACGAACTCCGGCCGCTCCTCGTAGAGGGCGAGCAGCTTGTCCGCGAACTGGCTCATCCGGAAGAAGTAGTTCTTCTCCTGCAGCAGCTCCAGCGGCTTCGAGTGGATGGCGCAGACCTTCTGGCCCTCGTACTCCCCCGTGCCGTCGACGATCTCGCTCTGCGGCTTGAACTCCTCGCAGCCGACGCAGTACAGCGCCTCGTACTCGCCCGCGTAGATGAAGCCGTCGTCGTACAGCTTCTGCAGGAACTTCTGCACGTTGGCCTCGTGACGCTCGTCCGTGGTGCGGATGAAGTCGTCGTTCGCGATGTCGATCGTCTTCAGCAGCGGCAGCCACTCGTTGGTCACCAGGCGGTCCGCCCACTCCTTCGGCGTGGTGCCGTTGGCGGTCGCGGTGCGCAGGATCTTCTGGCCGTGCTCGTCCGTCCCGGTCAGCAGCCAGGTGTCGTCGCCCGCCTGGCGGTGCCAGCGCGCGAGCACGTCCGCGGCGACCTCCGTGTAGGCGTGGCCGATGTGCGGGACATCGTTCACGTAGAAGATCGGCGTGGTGATGTAGAACGAAGAGCCGTCGGACATGCTGACCATCCTACGGGCGCGGGAGGGTGTGGCTCGTTGTGTGTCGGCGTTCATGGCCGATCCGGCTCACGGAGGAGCCACGGCGCCTCTGCGGCGTCGCCGACGCTCGCGAAGCGGTGCCGTGCCTCGTTTTCCCCGGGGCCGGAATGGTGGATATGTTCATTGAGACCGGCGAGGTGACGCAGTCTCCAGTCTTCGGTCGAAGGTCGATCGGACGGTAGGAGCTCGTACTCATGTCCCACGCTGGTGCTCGCGGTGACTTCCTGAGCAGTGACGAACTCTCCTCGATCGCCGAGAGGAACACGGTTCTCGACCTGCACTCGGTGCTCGTCAGCCGGTTTGCGACCCTTGGCGAGGGGAACACGCTGTACCCGGGGGTCGTGATCCAGGCGGATGATCGCTCCGAGCTCACCATCGGTTCCGACAACGTGTTCTATCCCGGTGCCTTTCTGCTCGCCGAGTCAGGGGGTCGCCTCCGGATCGGCTCCTCCGGTGACTACGGTCCTGGCGGTGTGCAGGTCAAGGCCAACGCCGGCTCGTCTGAGATCCGTATCGGTGACGGAGTGCGAATCGCGAATGGTCCTGAGATCGTCGGACTCACGTCGATCGGCGACGGCGGTCAAGTCATCGGCCCGATCCGCGCGCAATCGGTGCAACTCGCCGGCGGCGGTGATCACCAGGAGCCCGATCCGGACCGCAGAGCCGGTGTGCTGAAAGGCGTCGGGCTCGCTCGCGGGCTCGTCGTCGGTGTGGGTGAGGTCGTCAACGGCCTGGGCGACTTCGCCGTCGCCCCCATCGAACGTCAGCGGTTCTACCACCCGGGCGCGTAATGGAGGCACGGCCGGCCGAACGTGAGCCGGCAGCCGGTCCGGTTCAGCGCCACTCCCAGCTCAGGAGGTCGCGCAGCGCGCGGACCGCCTCCGGCGCGAGGTCGCCCGACTCCGCGGCGACGGCGGTCGCCTGCCTGTCCGCCCAGGTCAGCAGCTCGCGCGCCGTCTCGTCGGGCCGGATCGCGTCGAGGCGATGGATGACCGCCTCGACCCGGGTGCGCAGCTCGGCGTCGGGCACGCGCTCGGGATGGCGGCCGGGGAGGGCCGTGCCCTCGTCCCGGATGTAGGCGACGATCGCCGCGCTCAGTCGACGATCCATCAGCGGAGATTGAGGAAGGCCCAGCGCCAGCCGAGCGCCTCCACGGCCGTGGGTCCGAGGTACGGGAGGAGTGCGCGGAGGCGCTGGTAGAGACGTTCCCGCAGCTCCGTGTCAAAGGGGGCGACCTCGTCGAAGGTGATCGTTTCCGAGACACGCGCCGCCTCGTTCACCGCGTCCAGGAGGGCGGTGCCCACGGTGGGGCTCAGAGCGAGAACCGCCTCCTGATCCGCCGTGGGGATCTTCCGCCGTCCGAAGCCGGTGAAGGCGACGACGGCGCCGTCGAGGTTCGCCTGGAACTCTGCCCACCGTCGGTGGACCTCGTCACCGGCTGCCACGTCACGGGCCCGCTGGTCCGGGTCCATCGGTGGACGGGGTGCGCGCGCCTCCTGGATCTTCTCCCAGGCCCACTCGCAGGCGGAGTCCTCGTCCGGGAACCGGAGCTCACGGCCCTCCGCATCCGTCACGGGCGTCGTCTTCTCTCGATTGTCTCCGTACGTCGCCGTGTAGGTGCCGCCGCGATGTGCCACCAGCCCGAGAGCGGAGGGACTGGGATCACCCCACCGTGATCGCGTGATCAGGTACGGCACCGACGCTCGATCCATCCCCGGCATGGCCGCGACCCTGTCGACGAGTTCCTTGTACTTCACGACCGGGATCCCGTCCCCCGCCGGGGCTCGGTCCGGAGGACGGTGCCCTGGATCTCGCCGGGAGCGAGGGACGTGATCTGCCAGTCGATTCCGCGGCCGAGCAGCAGGATGCCGGCTCCGGATTCGCCCGGGCCGGGCGGTGTGTACAGCGCTGGGGTGCCCTTCGTGACGCGGAGGATCAGCGTGATGGGGGCGTCGATCCGCGTCTGGCCCGTCAGGAAGGTCGAGGTCAGGAAGGTGGGCTCGTGCACCACCGTCCCGACCGCGGCCCCGGCGGGGAGGGTCGCGGGATCGTAGGCGAGAGCGACGAGGACGTCCTCCGGAGCAGTGCGCACCTGCGTGGCCTCATCGAGGGCGGCGATGCGCGCCTGGATCGCGGGAGTGGGGCGGGCCCGGCCGCGCAGGACGGCATCGATCTCGTCGCGCGTTGGTCCCGCGCCCGGGTTGAGACGTTCGACGATGGCATCCGTGTTCTCGAACCGCTCGGTCTGGGCCGACACTCGACCTGCACCGTCCGGGCCCTCCGTCCCGAGGAGCGCACGGAAGGCTTCGTGAGCCGGAACCCGCTGGGCTCCCGCGCGGGCGATCCGGTCGCGCCAGAAGCGCGAACCGTCGTTGAAGTAGTCGGAGTCAGACGCCGAGGTGAAGAGCTTGAGCACGTTCTCGGCGGCGTCGACCGAAGTCGCGAGATAGCCGACCAGATCGGCGCCGACGTGAACCGGGGCCGCGTCGACCGGATGGTCGCTCCGCCAGCCGTACTCCGGGTCGCCCGACACCACCCGCGGCGCGAGGTCGAAGTCTTTCCAGCTCACGGGATCACCTCCATGGCAGCCGTGGCGACACCCGCACGCTCCTGTGACGATTCCGTCATCGTTCCTCCTCGATGAGACGACGCGCGCGCTCATCATCGATCTGCTCCGGAAAGCTGAAGGCGTTCTCGAGCCAGTAGCTCCCGCAGTGCCGGCAGCGCCGAAGGGTCAGTACGCCATCCTCGAACGCGGCGACCACGTCGGGCGCGTCGTTCGACCAGGCATAGTAGAACCCACGACACCAGCCGCACCCCTTCTCCGCAGGGGTCGGCGCGGACGCGTCATCCGACGAGTGCGATGACATCCCGCACACCTCCCTCCAGAAGCTGGAACACGATCGTCCTTCGGCCGTTGACGGTGAGACGTCAGTCTCGGTCGGCGGCTCGGCTCCTGTCGAGTATGGCTTGTACGCGCTCCATCTGCGCCCGCCCGCTACGCAGGGCTCTCTCCGTCTGCTCCCTGGTGTAGTGCGGCGAGTACGTCAGCGACGGCGCAAGATTCTCCCAGGCCCAATCGCACGCCTCGTCCTCGTTCGCGAACACACGGATGCTCCCGTCCTCGTTGGTCAACGGTTCGGCCTTCTCGCGCAGATCGCCGACCGTGGCCGTGACCGTGCCGTCTTTCTGAGGAATCAACGCGACGAGGGTGGGGCTCGGTCGACCGCTGGGAACCCAGGCGATCGCGTAGCGCACGAACGACTCGCCGCTTTTCGCCGTCGCCGCCACCCGCTGCTGAAGCTCTGCGTACTTCATCGTCGAACCTTTGTCTCGAGCGGACCCGCTTCGCGATCCCGACGGAGGACGGTGCCCTGAAGCTCGCCGGGAGCGAGGGAGGTGATCCGCCAGTCGATCCCACGGCCCAGGAGCAGGACGCCGGCACCGGATTCACCCGGGCCGGGCGGTGTGTAGAGAGCAGGGGTGCCCTCAGTGACGCGCAGGATCAGCGTGGTGAGCGCGTCGATCCGCGTCTGGTCCGTCAGGAACGTCGAAGTCAGAAAGGTGGGCTCGTGCACCACCGTCCCGACCGCAGCATTTGCGGGCAGCATCGCGGGATCGTAGGCGAGAGCGACCAAGACATCCTCCGGAGCGGTGCGCACCTGCGTCGCCTCATCGAGTGCGGCGATGCGCGCCTGGATCTCCGGAGTCGGACGAGCCTCACCGCGCAGGACCGCGTCGATCTGGTCGCGCGTTGGCGCCGGGACGGCGGCTCCCCGTTCGGCACGTTCGGCACGAGACGACTCCTGAGCGCGACGACGGGCGACGTCCGGGTTCAGCCGGGCGAACACGGCATCGGTGCTCTCGAACCGCTCCGTCGTCGCCGAAACACTCCCGGCTCCAGCCGGCCCCTCCGCCCCGAGAAACGTCCGGAAGAGGTCCACTGCGGGCACACCCTTCTCCGCGCCGCTGTTGATCAGGCCGGTCCAGTGCCGGGATGCACCGTTCACATAGTCCTCGTGCTCGTAGGACAGCGTCAGAGCGAGGACGTTCCGAGCGGGGTCGAGCGCCGTCACCAGATACCCCATGACGAGACCGTCCCGCAGGACGGCTGCGGCCAGAACCGGCTCCGCGGAGCGCCACTCGTAACGGGGAGGCCCTCCCACGACGTTCAGCTCGAGGTCGAAGTCATTCCATCTCACGGGATCACCTCTTCCGGATTCCGATCTCGTGCCTGGATCCTCCGCCTCTGCCGCTCGGCGCTGCGCGCGTCCTGCTCGTCCTGCTCGGGCGTGTAGTGGGGCCTGTCGGTCAGGGATGGCGCCAGGTGATCCCACGCCCAATCGCACGCCGCGTCCTCGTTCGCGAACACGCGGACACTCCCATCGGCGTTCGTCACCGGTTCGACCTTTTCCCGCAGGTCACCGACCGTGGCCGTGACCGTACCGTCACGGTGCGGAATGAGGGCGACAAGCGTCGGCTCGGCCTGCCGTCGGGGACCCAGGCGATCGCGTAGGGCATGAACGACGGGCTCACCGCGGGGAGCGCAGACTCATGATCAGACGCTGAGGCGCGATCGAGGGTGGCCTGAGCCCTCCGCAGCTGGTCCTGAGCACTGCGCTGCGCCCGCTCATCTTCTTCCGGCGAATAGTGCGGCGAGGTGGAGAGCGAAGGCGCAAGGCGCTCCCACGCCCAGTCGCATGCAGCATCCTCGTTCGCGAAAACACGGATGCTTCCGTCGTCGTTCGTCACGGGCTGGACGTCCAGCCGGAGGTCGCCCACCGTGGCGGTGACCGTACCGTCCCGATGTGGAATCAAGGCGACGAGAGTCGGGCTCGGTCTGCCATCGGGTACCCAGGCGATGACGTACGGCAAGAACGATGTGCCCACCTTCGGAAGTGCAGCGAGCCGCTGCTCGAGTTCTGCGTAATTCATCGAGAGATCATCCCCTTCCCCTCTTCCGTCGATCCCACACGCCGCAGGCCGTGACCGTGCCGCCTTACTGAGGAATCAACGCGACGAGGGTGGAGCTCGGTCGACCGGTGGGAACCTAGGCGATCGCGGCGGGCGGCAATGAGGTTCACACTTTCGAGAGCGCGGCGAGCCGCTGCTGAAGCTCTGCGAACGTCATGGTCAAACCTTCCCGTGACCGGACTCTCCGTCGCCGCGCTCGCTGGACGTGGTCTGGCTGCGCACGAACTCGTCCCAACGGCGCTGTACCTCGGCGCCGGCCGCCTCGTCGCGGGCCCGCTGGTCGGCGTCGTACGACGGAATTCGGCCGCGAGCCTCCTGTAGGTATTCCCACGCCCAGTCGCACGCCGAATCCTCGTCGGGGAAACGGAGCTCGCGCCCGTTCGAATCCGTCATCGGGGAGGCCTTGGTTCGGAGGTCGCCATGGGTCGCCGTGTAGGCACCATCAGGGTGGGCGATCAGCGTCAGCAAGGACGTGTTGGGGTGACCGCCGAACACGCGCGTGACAAGGTACGGCACAGACGCGCGATCCATGCGCGGCAGGGTCGCCGCTTTCTCGACCAACTCGTCATATTTCATACGACCATCCTCCTATGACACGGGCTTCAAGTAGTCCAGCCATCGTGAGATCCCGCCCGGGAAATGAAGCTGCGTCCCGCCACCGGGTTGTTGGAAATCACGCGCGATGTTGCCCACCTGCACCTCGGGCGGAAGAGGCTTGATGATCTCGTAGGTGTATCGGTTGAACGCCGGCCCCAGCCGATCAGGCGGGAGGCTCTGGGCGGGAAACCGCGTGCCCACGGGCGAAGCGAACTCCCCCGAGTCCTCGATCCCCTCGGCGACGGAGATCCGATCGATCCGTGTGCCGGGGGGAAAGAACTCTGCGGCCGGCTTGACAGGCAGATCCATGTCGAAACCGTTGTCGTGGGGCCAACGCCAATCCGCATACCCTTCCGGCGTGAAGCGCTTCAGATGCGTGTCGATGAAGTCCGTGCCGCTCAGGTCGCCGAACGGCTTGTATCCCGGTATCCCCGCGTCATCCGCCCATTTCTGCATGTTCGCGATGAGCTCGTCCCGGCGGGGATCCAGCCGGCGGATGCCCGGAAGGCCGACCACGCCCTCCTTGGCGTTGTGCAGGCCGGTGGCCGCGGCCTCCTTCCCACCCGACAGCACCGACGCGAACAGGTCGTCCGCCTGCCGCAGCAGGCCGCGCAGCTCGTCGAGGAGCTTCGAGAGCGCCTTGACCGAGCGCACGAGGGCGGTCATCTTGGAGCCGATCTTCGCGACCCAGGAGGCGACGCGGGTCGAGACCTGCTCGACGATCCACGGCGTCGCGAGTCCCAGGGTGAGCACGGCCTCCGATGCCCACGAGATCGCCGAGCCGACGAGCTGCGAGAGCACGTCGCGCACGATGTCGTGCACCACCTGCACGATCGTGGACGCGACGCTGAGCCCGGTCGCCATCGCGCCGGCCCAGGTCGCCGCACCGTGCAGGTGCTGCGCGGAATCCTGCTGGAACCGCCGGTAGGCGTCCATCGCCTCGCCGGTCAGCTCGTCGACATCGCCGAGGATGCGCGTGAGCTCGTCGCCCGACTGCTGCAGCTGCGTCTGGATGTTGGTCCAGGTCTGCGCGAAGGCCTGCACCTCGCCCGCGTCGCCGGTGAGGTCGTCGAACCATCCCTTGAGCGGCTCGAAGTGGTCGATCAGCCAGCCGAGACCGGCCGCGATGAGCGAGCCGAGAGGGTCCGAGACGGTCGCGATCGTGTCGGCGGCGGCCGAGAACGCGGCCATGCCGCCTTCGACCCAGTCACCGGATTCGATGGCCGAGACCAGCTGCGAGCCGGAGTCGAGGAGGCCCGCGCCGCTGAACGGCGTCGCTGTGTCGACCGGGGCGGCGACGAGTGCGTTCGTGGTCACCGGCGCGTCACCCCAGCCCCTTCTCGAGCGCGCGCACCGCCTGGACGATGTCCTCCTCGACCGCGGCCATGTCCGTGGCGACCCCGCGGACCTCCCGCGCGCTGCGCGTCAGCATGCCTTCCGCGGCGCCGATCGCCGAGGCGGCCATGGAAGCCGCGAGGGTCGCCGGCGGCACGAGGAAGGCGCAGATCACGCCGAAGGCGCCCCCGCCCATGTTCGTGGCGGCCGCCGCCTGCCTGGCCACCCCCACATCGGCCGCGACCCGCTCGACGCGTGCGGCGTGCGCGTGGATGAGCTCGGCATCCACCGCGATCTTCTTCGCCATCGCGCCGGCCCAGGTCGCCGCACCGTGCAGGTGCTGCGCGGAATCCTGCTGGAACCGCCGGTAGGCGTCCATCGCCCCGGTAGGCGTCCATCGCC
>NZ_MKVJ01000022.1:233686-249222 GCF_001898805.1 Leifsonia sp. 71-9 | reverse complement strand
CCCCTTCAGCGCCGGATCTCAGTCCTGGATCCGCGTCCCGACACCCGTTCCCCCGGCGGCTGGACGCGTCGACCGCTCGACCTCGTCGCGCAGGTGCGCCACGATACCGGACTCCTCGCCGAACGCCTCGCTCGCCAGCTCGACGGCCTTGGCCCCCGCCTGGCGCTGCGCGGCGTTCGCCGTCTCGACGATGAGCCAGCCGAGATCGCGCGGGGACAGCCGGTAGGCGGCGTCGTCCACGTCCACGGCGACGAGCCGGCCGCTCGCATCCACGGTCACGGTGAGCTCCCGGCGGGGCGACGTCGCCGAACCGCGGAGCGCATCGATCTCCTGCCGGACCTCGCCGGCCCGCCGGGCACGTTCCTGCGCCTCGGCGATCTGCTCCTCGATCCGCGCAACGGCGAGATCGGCATCCGCATCGGCTGAGAAGAAGTCGGTCACCGGGTCAGCATAACCGCCAGGGCGGACCTCCTGTCCAGGAGCACCGCACGCACATACAGTGGGGGCGAGAGGCGATCACCGTGTTGCTCGCACGATGATGGATCGACATCAGGAAGGCACCGGGATGAGGCCGCTGCGATACTCCATCAATGTCACGCTGGACGGATCCGCGTCCCACGAGGTCGGGTTGCCGCCCGATGCCGAGTCGATGGCCTACTGGGCCGCGCAGCTGGAGCGGGCCGACGCGCTGCTGTTCGGCCGGGTCACCTACGAGATGATGCAGTCGGCGTGGCGGAGGCCGGCGTCGGGCGCCTGGCCCGACGGCATGCCGGACTGGCAGATCCCCTTCGCCGAGGCGATCGACAAGGCGAAGAAGTACGTCGTGTCGAGCACCCTGCGCGAGGTCGACTGGAACGCCGAACTGGTGGGAGCCGACCCGGCCAAGGCGGTGCGGCGACTCAAGGAGGAACCCGGGGAGGGCCTGTGGGTGGGTGGCGTCACCCTGCCGACCGCTCTCGCCGGGCTCGGGCTGATCGACGAATACGAATTCGTCGTGCAGCCGGTGCTCGCCGGTCGCGGCCCGACCCTGCTCGCCGGTCTGCACGACAGCATCCGGCTCGACGCCGTGCACCGACAGGAGTTCCGTTCGGGCGCGGTCGCCGTGCGGTATCGGCCGACTCCGACCTGACACTGCCTGGCCGGGTCCCGCAGCGGACCGCCGGATCAGCGGCCCTTGCGCTCCAGCGCGGCCTGATACAGGTCGCGGCGGCCGAGACCGGTGGCCTCCGAGACCTCGGCGGCGGCGTCCTTGAGCCGGGTCCCGGCGGCGACGAGGGCGAGCACCTGCTCGAGCGCGGACTCCGGGTCGACGGCGCGGGCCGGCGCGCCGGCGACGACGACCGCGATCTCGCCGCGCACCCCCTCGGCGGCCCAGGCGGCGAGCTCGGCGGCGGTGCCCCGGCGCACCTCCTCGAAGAGCTTGGTGAGCTCGCGGCAGACGACGACACGACGGTCGGCGCCGAGCTCCTCCGCCATGGCGGTGAGGGAGGCGGCGATGCGGTTGGGCGACTCGAAGAACACCATCGTGCGCGGCTCCGCGGCGAGCGCGCGCAGCGCCGACGACCGCTCCCCCGGCTTGCGCGGGAGGAAGCCCTCGAAGGTGAAGCGGTCCGTCGGCAGGCCGGACACGGCGAGCGCCGTCAGCACCGCGGAGGGTCCGGGAAGGGCGGTCACGCCGACGCCCGCCGCCGCGGCCGTCTCGACCAGATGGAACCCGGGGTCGGAGACGGTGGGCATCCCGGCGTCGGAGAGCACCACGACATCCTGCTCGCGGGCGAGCTCCACGAGCTCGCCCGCCCGGTCGCGCTCGTTGTGGTCGTGCAGGGCGATGAGCCGCGGGCGGTTCTCCACCCCGAGGCCCGCCAGGAGCCGCTGCGCGACCCGGGTGTCCTCGGCGGCGACGATCGGCGCTGCGGACAGCACCTCGACCAGGCGGGCGGAGGCGTCGCCGAGGTTGCCGATGGGGGTCGCGGCCAGGATGATCATGTCCTCAGTCTGACAGGCGGCGCGGTCGGCGCCCCGCGCGGCCGCTCCCCGTACGATTGCCTGGTGAGTTCGCTTCCCGTCACCGATCCCGTCCCCGCGCACGCCGCGCCCGGGCCGATCGGCAGCCGCATCGACGACTGGTGGGCGCGTGTGCTGCGCACGCCGACCCGGTTGCGGATCTGGTACTGGGGGGCGCCGATCGGCGTGACCCTGCTCGCGGCGGTGCTGCGGTTGTGGGACCTGGGATCCCCGCACGCGCTGGTGTTCGACGAGACGTTCTACGTCAAGGACGCCTGGTCGCTCTCGCACCTCGGCTACGAGGGCAGCTGGCCGGACAAGGCCGACCAGCAGTTCGCCGCCGGCAACACGGACATCTTCACGTCGTCGCCGTCGTTCGTCGCGCATCCCCCGCTCGGCAAATGGATCATCGCGCTCGGGATGGCGGCGACGGGTGCCGGCAACTCGTTCGGCTGGCGCGTGTCGACCGCGGTCGTCGGGATCCTCGCCGTGCTGGTGGTCTTCCTCATCGCCCGCGCCCTGTTCACCTCGACCGTCATCGCGGCCATCGCCGGCTTCCTGATGGCGATCGACGGCCACGCGATCGTGATGAGCCGGGTGGCGCTGCTCGACAACTCGGTGATGTTCTTCGGCCTCCTCGCCTTCGGCTGCATCCTCCTGGACCGGCGATGGCATGCGACCCGGCTCGCGGCGGCGGTCTCCGCGGCACGCTCGGCGGGTCGGGATCCCGCCTGGGGGCCGGTGCTCTGGTGGCGGCCCTGGCTGATCGCCGCGGGCATCCTGTGCGGGCTGTGCGCGGGGGTCAAGTGGAGCGGCTTCTACTTCCTCGCGTTCTTCGCCGTCTACACGGTGGTGGTGGATGCGGTGGCGCGCCGTCGCGCCGGCCTCGCCTTCTACCTGAGCGGCGCCGCCCTCAAGCAGGGCCCGGCGACGTTCGTGCTCATGGTCCCGATCGCGTTCGTCGTCTACGTGTCGACGTGGACGGGGTGGATCGTCACCGACGGCGGCTACTACCGGCACTGGGCCGAGTCGACGCATATGCAGTGGACGGGCCTGTTCAGCTGGGTGCCGCTGTGGGCGCAGAACCTCTGGTACTACCAGACCCAGATGTACAACTACAGCATCAACCTGCACGTGCCGCACCCGTACCAGTCGAACCCGCTGACCTGGCTGTTCATGATCCGCCCGACGAGCATGTACTACGTCGGCACCACGCAGGGGCAGGGCGGCTGCGACGTCTCGAGCTGCTCGGCCGCGATCACCTCCCTCGGCAACCCCCTCATCTGGTGGGCGGGCGCTGCGGCGGTGTTCTACCTGATCTACCGGTTGGCGCGGTACCGGGATTGGCGGCTCGGCCTCATCCTGACCGGACTCGCCGCCGGCTACCTTCCGTGGCTGCTCTACATCAACCGCACGATCTTCCAGTTCTACTCGATCGCGTTCGAGCCGTATCTGATCCTGGGCCTCGCGGCCGCGATCGCGGTGGTCCTCGGCAGACGCACGGATCCCACGCCACGACGGCGGCGCGGGATCGCCTGGGTCACCGTGTTCCTGGTGGCGTCGGCCGTGCTCAGCATCTTCTTCTGGCCGATCTGGACCGGCGAGCAGATCCCGTTCTGGTTCTGGCAGATGCACATGTGGCTGCCGAGCTGGGTGTAGCGACCGGTTTTCGCCTCCTCGCCCATGGGCACTGTCGGCCGGCGGGTGTAGACCGTGGGTATGACCGACGCGGAGCTGCCCGGCGATGACCGGCTCGACCATCTCGACCTCGTCCCCCTGCCCGGGAGCGAGCGACCGGAGCGCCCGGGCTACCGTGCCCACGGCGCCCTGGACCCGGACGCGGTGGTGTCCGCGACCCTCGTGCTGCGCCGCCGCGCGGAGCTGCCGGAGAGCGCCTTCACCACCCGGCTGAGCCGCGACGAACTGGCCGAGCGCTACGGCGCCGACCCGGCCGACGTGGAGCTCGTGAGCACGACGCTGAGTGCGCTCGGGCTCTCGGTCGACGAGGCGGATGCCGCCCGGCGCACGGTGCGCGTGAGCGGTCCGGCCCGGATCGTCGCGCGGGTCTTCGGGACGGATCTGGCGCGCTCCGCGCCCGCCGATTCCGGCGACGAGGCGGGGGCTCCGTACCGGCAGCGCTCCGGCGGCCTCAGCATCCCGCGCGCGCTCGGCGGCGTGGTGAGCGCCGTCCTCGGCCTCGACGACCGGCCGCAGGCGCGGGCGCAGTTCCGCATCGCTCGCCCGGCCGCCGTGTCGGTCAGCTACACGCCTCCCGAGCTCGGCACCGTCTACGACTTCCCCGCGGGGACGGACGGCAGCGGGCAGACCATCGCGATCATCGAGCTCGGCGGCGGCTACGAGCAGGCGGATCTCGACACCTACTTCACGGGCCTCGGCCTCCCGACGCCCTCGGTGACGGCGATCGGGGTGGACGGCGGCGCGAACCAGCCGGGGGCGGACCCGAACGGCGCCGACGGCGAAGTGATGCTCGACATCGAGGTCGCGGGAGCGCTGGCGCCGGGCGCCTCGCTCGTCGTGTACTTCGCCCCCAACACCGACGCCGGGTTCTTGGACGCGGTGACGACGGCGGCGCACGCCTCCCCCACTCCCGCCGCCATCAGCATCAGCTGGGGGCAGGCCGAGGACCAGTGGACGGCGCAGGCCCGCACCGCCTTCGACGAGGCGCTGCAGGATGCGGCGGCACTCGGTGCGACGACCACCGTCGCGGCCGGCGACGACGGCAGCAGCGACCGGGTGGGCGACGGCGCGGCGCACGTCGACTTCCCCGCCTCCTCCCCGCACGCCCTCGCCTGCGGCGGCACTCGGCTGGAGGCGAACGGCTCCACCGGCGCGGTCAGCAGCGAGACGGTCTGGAACAACGGCTCGGGAGGCGGTGCGACCGGCGGCGGCGTGAGCGCGGTCTTCCCTCTCCCCTCGTGGCAGGGCGGTGTCGGGGTGCCCGCGGGCGCGGGCGGCGCGGACGCCGGCGGCAGCGCGAACGGGCCGGGCGGACGCGGGGTGCCCGACGTCTCCGCGGTCGCGGATCCGCAGACCGGCTACCGCGTGCGGGTGGACGGGAAGGACACCGTCATCGGCGGCACCAGCGCGGTCGCACCGCTCTGGGCCGCCCTCGTCGCCCGGCTCGTGCAGAAGACGGGCAAGCCGCTCGGGCTCGCTCAGCCGGCGCTGTACGACTCGGTGCGGGCCGGGCAGGTGGCAGCGGGCTTCCGCGACATCACGCAGGGCGACAACGGCGCCTACACCGCGGCGGCGGGCTGGGACGCCTGCACCGGGCTGGGCGTGCCCGACGGGGCGCGGCTGCTCGGCGCGCTGTGAAGGCCGCGCCGCGGGGGGCGCTGTAAGGCGTGCCCGCCGGGTCAGTGGTCGACGAGCTTGAGGCCGACCACGCAGCCGACGAGGCCCAGGATGAGCAGCACCTTCACGAGGGAGAACCCTTCGCCGCCGAAGATCGAGGCGTAGAGGACGGTCAGCGCCGCGCCGATCCCGACCCAGACCGCGTACGCGGTGCCGGTGGAGATCTCGCGCATGGCGAAGGCGAGACCGCCCATGGAGGCGAGGAGGCCGACGCCGAAGATCACGGACGGCCAGAGGCGGGTGAACCCCTCGGTCTTGCCGAGGGCGGTGGCCCAGACGGCCTCGAGCACACCGGAGAGGATGAGGACGATCCACGACATGACGACGGTCTCCCTGGCCAGTCTTGTCGCGCACCGGGTACTGAACCGTCGTCCGGGATCGCGCTCGCGGCGATCTAGTACGAGTGTACCACAACGGGGTGGCAAGGCTCCGTTTCGCTCTGTTACGACTGTTACGGCGGCGCCTCCGGCTGCGTCGGGAGGGTCCGGTAGCGTGAGCGCATGGCAGATCGCGAATACGGTTTCCGCACGCGTGCGATCCACGCGGGCAACATCCCCGACCCCGTGACGGGAGCCCGGGCGCTGCCGATCTACCAGACCAGCGCGTTCGTCTTCGACGACACCGCCGACGCGGCAGCGCGCTTCGCGCTGCAGAAGTACGGGAACATCTACTCCCGCCTGGCGAACCCGACCGTCGCGTCGTTCGAGGAGCGCATCGCGAGCCTGGAGGGCGGCCTCGGCGCCGTCGCCACCGCCTCGGGACTGAGCGCCCAGTACATCACCTTCGCCTCGCTCGCCGGCGCGGGCGACCACATCGTCGCCTCCGCCAACCTCTACGGCGGCTCGATCACCCAGCTCGACGTCACGCTGCGCCGGTTCGGCGTCGAGACGACGTTCATCCAGAGCTCGGACCCGGCCGACTACGCCGCCGCGATCACCGACAAGACCAAGGTCGTCTTCGCCGAGACCGTCGCGAACCCCTCCGGCGAGATCGCCGACATCGAGGGCCTCGCCGACGTCGCGCACGCCGCCGGCGTGCCGCTCGCCATCGACTCCACCATCGCCACCCCGTACCTCAACCGGCCGATCGAGTGGGGAGCCGACATCGTCATCCACTCGGCCACCAAGTTCCTCGGCGGCCACGGCACCACCCTCGGCGGCGTGGTGGTCGAGAGCGGGCGGTTCGACTGGCACTCGGAGCGCTTCCCCCTCTTCGCCGAGCCGGTCCCGTCGTACGGCGGGCTGCAGTGGTCGGGCAACTTCGGCGAGTACGCGTTCCTGACCCGGCTGCGCGCGGAGCAGCTGCGCGACATCGGCCCGTCGCTCGCCCCGCACTCCGCCTTCCTGCTCGCACAGGGTGTCGAGACCCTGCCGTACCGCATCCAGGCGCACGTCGACAACGCGCGGAAGGTGGCGGAGTGGCTGGAGGCCGACCCCCGCATCGAGCACGTCTACTGGGCGGGCCTGCCGAACCACCCGCACCACGACCGCGCTCGCAAGTACCTCCCCGCCGGTGCAGGCAGCGTGTTCAGCTTCGTCGTGAAGGGCGGCCGCGCGGTCGGCCAGAAGCTCATCGAGTCGGTGAACCTGGCCAGCCACCTCGCCAACATCGGCGACGCCAAGACGCTGGTCATCCATCCCGCCTCCACCACCCACGCGCAGCTCACCGAGCAGCAGCTGCTCGACGCGGGCGTGCTGCCCGGCGTCGTGCGCATCAGCGTCGGCATCGAAGACGCCGACGACATCATCTACGATCTCGATCAGGCCCTCACCGAGGCCGTCAAGGAGGCGTGAGCATGAGCGCGACCGACACCACCGAGGTCCAGCTCGTCAACGGACTGAGCTGCTCCCTCCCCGCCGACTCCCCGCTGGCGAAGCTGCTGAAGTCGCAGCGCACCTGGATCGGCCCCGACGCCAAAGAGCGTCTCAAGATCCTGCGCGGCGCGAAGTCCGTCGCCATCGTCGGCGCCTCGCCGAACCCGGCGCGCTCCAGCTACTTCGTGGGCACGTACCTGCAGCAGTCGAGCGACTTCCGCGTGTACTTCGTGAACCCCAACGCCGACGCCATCCTGGGCCGGCCCGCCTACCCTGACCTCGCCTCGCTGCCCGAGGTGCCGGACATCGTGGACGTGTTCCGCAAGCCCAGCGACATCCCCGCCGTCATCGACGAGGCCATCGCGGTCGGCGCGCCGACGGTGTGGGTCCAGCTGGGCATCTGGAACCAGGAGGCCGCCGAGTACGGCGAGTCGAAGGGCCTCACCGTGGTCATGGACCGCTGCATCAAGATCGAGCACGCCCGCTTCCACGGCGGCCTGCACCTGCTCGGCTTCGACACCGGCCAGATCACGGCGCGCAAGACCCTGCGCTGACGCGCCGCGCGTGCCGGGATACCGGTGCGCGGGGTCGAGGGGCGTCGCTCCCCCGCACATTTGTGCCGAATGCGGGGTATCGCCGGCGCATTCGCGACATTTGGCACAAATGTCGGGCGGGCTCACAGCCCCGTCGCGAGGCGGACTCCGGCACCGATCTGGTTCAGGAGGTAGCCGGGGAGACGCCCGACAGGATACGGATCCACGAAATCCCGATCCACCGGTCCGATCTGCGTCACCAGCGCCACCGAGTCCTTGTCGAGGCCCACGGCCTCGGCCGGGATCAGGACGTTGCCGGGGAATCGTTCCAGCGCCGTATTCGACGTCAACGGAACCACCAGGACGGTGCTGATCGTCGAAGCGAGGAGCCAACCGTCCTGGATGACGACCGCGGGCCGGACCTTCGCGGGCTCCGAGCCGCGCGGGTAGCCGAAGTCGACCCAGACGACGTCACCACGCCCGATCACCAGTCGGCGCCCTCGCCGACCACCCGGGCTGCCTCACGAGTGAAGAGCCCGTCGCCGGACGGCTGTCCCGCCTCAGCGATCGCACGATCGGCCAGGCGGGTGAGATCGCCGGCGCCCTCCAACTCGTCGGCGAGCCGCTGCCCGGCCAGGCGGTAGAACGCCGACCGGTTCAGTCCGTGCTGCGCGGCGACCTTCTCGAATCGCTCGAAGTCGCCGTCCGGGAGGGAGATCGCGGTCTTCATGCTCCGAGTATAACTCGTATAACCGCGTCGCTCCCCCGCACATTTGTGCCGAATGCGGGGTATCGCCGGCGCATTCGCGACATTTGGCACAAATCGCGAGGGGGGGGTCAGGCGCGGGCGATGACGTGGAAGACGTGCCAGTGCTTGGGGCCCTCGAACGACATCCCGCGGCGGTCGTCCTCGGCGAGCTGGAGGACCTCCATGCCGGCGAGCATGCCCGTCACCCCGGCACGATCGTGGAAGTTCATGCCGGGGCGGCCGAACCAGTCGTCGTGCGGGCCGAAGAACTCGCCCGCGAACAGTGCTCCCGGGCGCAGGGAGTCGCGGATGTCGGCCCAGACATAGGGGAAGCGGTCCGCGTCGCAGAACGGCAGCGCGAAGCCGGCGTAGACGAAGTCGGCCGGCGGGAGGTCGCCGAGCGACTCGAACGGGGCCGAGCGCACGTCGAGCAGCAACGACTGCTCCGGGGTGAGGCCGACCACCACCCGCTCCTCCACACCGGGGTCGGAGTCGATGGCCAGGACGCGCCAGCCGCGGCTCGCGAGGTGCCGCGCCTCCACGCCGTCCCCGCACCCCAGGTCGATCGCGTCGCCGGGCTCCCCCGTCCACGCGCCGAGTGCACTCGCGAACGTGGGGCGCACACTGCGGCCGCCCTGCTGCTCGTAGAACTGCGACCAGTCGAACGCCATGAGGCCGAGCCTACGCGCGTGCGCACCCGTCGGGCCCCCTCGGCTGGCTAAACTCGGCGGGTGGAGTCCGCGCCTTCGTCCCCCCGCGTCGCCGTCCTCGGCCCCGTGCTGGTCGAGGGTCGCACCGGCACGCTGACCGAGCCGTCCGGCGCGCGCTCCAAGCGGCTCCTCGTCGCGCTCACCCTCGCGCACGGCCCGGTGTCGGTGTCGTCGCTGGTGGCGGACCTGTGGGACGACGCTCCGCCGCGCCAGGAGCGGGCGGCCCTGCAGACCCTTGTGTCGCGGCTGCGCACCTCCAGCGCCGACGGCCTGGTGGAGTCGACACCCGGCGGCTACGCGCTGGCGATCCGCGCCGCGGAGACCGACCTCGGGCTCGCCCGCGAGCGTGCGGCTGCGGCCCGCGAGCTGCTGGCCGCCGGCGACGCGCGAGCGGCCGTCCGGGAGGCGACGGCCGCCCTCGGCCTGTGGCGCGGCGACCCCGGCGCCGAGCTCGGCGACGCCCCGCTGGCCGACGATCTGGCGCGCACGGCCGCGACCCTCCACGACGAGCTGCTGCTCGTGCGGTCCCACGCGCTGCGCTCCGCGGGCGACCCGGACGCGGCGCTCGACGACCTCACGGCTCTGCTGCAGACGCATCCCCTCGACGAGTCGCTGCAGCTCGAGCGGATGGCCGCCCTCGCCGACGCGGGCCGCCGCAGCGAGGCGCTGCTCGCGTTCGCCGAGCTCAAGGAGACGCTGCTCGACCGGCTCGGCACACGGCCGGGCCCGGAGCTGGTCGCCTACAACGCGCGCCTGCTCGCCGAGGAGGACCAGCCGGAGCCGAACGCGGGCAAGCAGGTCCGCATCGGCCTGCGCAGCGCGCCGAACGCCCTCCTCGGCCGCGAGTACGACCTGCAGGCGCTCGAAGACCTCATCGCGACCTCCCGGCTGACGACCATCCTCGGCGCGGGCGGCCTGGGCAAGACGCGGCTGGCGCAGGAAATCGGGCGCCGCGCCATCCACACCCCGGCCGTCGTCTTCGTGGAGCTGGCGAGCGTGCGCAGCGCCGAGGACATCGAGCTGGCCTTCGCCTCGACCCTCGGCATCCGGGAGGCACGCAGCACCCGCTCCGGCGACCCGGGCGCGCTCGTCGACATCCACTCCCGCATCCTGGGGCTGCTCGCCGAGCGCGAGACGCTGCTCATCGTCGACAACTGCGAGCACATCGTGGATGCGGCGGCGGCGTACATCGCCGACATCCTGGACGCGACGACCACCGTGCGCGTGCTGGCCACGAGCCGCTCGCCGCTGGCGATCGGCGCCGAGCGCGTGTACCCCCTCGACTCCCTGCCGAGCGCCGAGCGCGGGCCGGCGGTCGAGCTGTTCGTCGAGCGGGCGCGCGCGGCCCGCCCCGGCGTCGTCCTGCCGCTCGACACGGTCGCGCGGCTCTGCGACCGGCTCGACGGCCTCCCGCTGGCCATCGAGCTCGCCGCCGCGCGCACCCGGTCCCTCTCGGTCGAGGAGATCGAGCGGCGGCTGAGCAACCGTTTCGCCCTGCTGACCGGCGGCGAGCGCACCGCGCCCGAGCGGCACCGCACCCTCTTCGCCGTCATCGACTGGAGCTGGAACCTGCTCGCGGGTTCCGAGCAGGCGCTCCTGCGGCGCCTCTCGGTGTTCCCCGACGGGTTCAGCGCCGAGGCGGCCGAGGCGGTCGCCGGCCCGGGTGCGAGCTCCGTGCTCGACGACCTCGACGCCCTGGTCGCCCAGTCGCTCGTGACCGTGACGGAGGACGCGACGACCGGCCTCCTGCGCTACCGGATGCTCGAGACCGTCCGCGAGTTCGGCGACCGCGAGCTGGCCGAGGCCGGCGAGGGCGACGACGTGCGGGACGGCATGGATGCATGGGCGGTGGCGTTCGCCCACGGAGCCATGGAGACGATGCACGGCCGCGAGCTGGTGCAGACCTTCAGCCGGGTGACGGCCGAGCAGGACAACCTCGTCGGGGTGCTCCGCTCGGCCATCGACGGCCCGCGCCCGGCCACCGTCGCCGCGGTGTTCGGCCTGCTCTCCTACTACTGGTCGCTGCGCAGTGCGCACTCCGAGGTGCTCGGGTTCGGCCCGACGGTGCTGGCGGCGCTGGAGGGGTGGGAGCCGGTCGACAGCGAGCGCGAGGACGCCGCCGTCTGCTTCACCATCATCGGCGGCACCTTCCTCTACGTCGACCTGCGGACGGCGGTCCGCGCGATCGCGCGACTCAAGCGCCTCCGACGCGAGCGGGCCTTCACCGACCCGCGCCTGAACGCGATGTCGAGCCTCATCACCGTCGCAGGCAAGGTCGAGCCCGGGATGCGGATGCTGGCCGAGTATGCCGCCTCGAGCGACCCCGAGGTCGCCGTGATGGGCAACCTCCTGCTGGCCCAGCTGCACGAGAACGCCGGCGAACTGCAGGTGGGACTCGTCGAGGCGCGCCGGGCGTACACGCTCGGGCAGGAGGTCGAGGACGCCTGGTCGACCGCCTCGGCCGCGCAGGCGCTCGCGCAGCTGCACAGCCAGCTGGCGCACCCGGAGGAGGCCCTGCGCTGGGCCCAGCGCGCCCACGACGGGCTCGCTCCCCTGCAGGCGGCGGGCGACCTGCGCCAGCTCGACTGGCTCATCGCGATCAACTCCATCACGGTGGGCGACACCGCGCGCGGCCGCGCGCTGCTCGACACCTACCTGAGCGTGGACGTCGACCGGACCGGCTTCGACTACGTCGACTACTACGGCATCGGGTACGGCGGCATGGCCGAGATCGCTCTCGCGGAAGGCGACCTGGCCGAGGGGCTGCGCCGCTACGCGGAGGCCGTCGGCGTGTTCGTCGACGACGGCGCCGCCCAGCGCGAGACCCTCACCAACCCCTGGATGACGATGCTGGGCGCGGCCGAGCTGGTCGTGCACGTGCGCGCGCACTCCGCCGGCCCCGAGGAGATCGCCCCGGGCACGGTGACCTGGCAGGCCACCGACGAGCTCGCCCGGCGCCTCCGGGTGCGCGTGCTCGTCTACACCCGGCTGAGCACGTGGTACGTCGACAAGCCCGTGCTGGGCAGCGGTCTCCTGGGCTACGCCGTCTGGATGCTCGACCCGCGCACGGCCGCCGGTCGCGACGACCGGTGGGTGGCGACCGGCCTCGAGCTGGTCGGGCTGGCCGCGCGGCTGAACTCGCGCCAGGACTTGGCGAGCATGCAGCGCAAGCGTCTCTCCGCTCCGATCGTCGCCGCCTGGGGTGCGGAGCGTCTGGAGGCGGCCGTGGAGGCGGCCTCGGGGCTCTCGCTCGAGGAGGCGTCCGCGCGCGGCCTGGAGCTCCTGCGCTCGGCGAAGCCGGCCCGCTGAGGCGGCCGCGGGCCTCCCCACGAATCGCGGCACGCTCAGCGCACGCGGGCGTGTACGCACGCCCCATGCCCCCACGCCCCCACGCAGCAAGCGGCCGCCGCACCCCTCCACAGGGTGCGACGGCCGCTGTCCGTGAGCGCGGGGCCTAGGCCTTGCGCATGTACGCCCGCACGGTGAGCGGGGCGAAGACCGCCACGATCACCGCCGCGCCGAGCAGTGCCCACCAGCCGTCGGCCGGGAACGTGCCGTTGTTGGCGAGATCCCGCACCGCGGTGACCAGGTGCGACACCGGGTTGATGTTCACGAAGGTCTGCAGCCAGTCCGGGAGGGTGTTCGCCTGCACGAAGGCGTTCGAGAAGAACGTCAGCGGGAAGAGCACGAGGAACGAGATCCCCTGGACAGAACCCGCGGTGCGGGCGATCACGCCGAAGAAGGCGAAGATCCAGCTGATCGCCCAGGCGCAGACGATGACGAGCAGGCCGGCCAGGATGACGAAGCCGACCCCGGCAGCGGGGCGCCAGCCCATGACGAACCCGGTGAGGAACGTGATGGTCGTCGCGATCGCGTAGCGGAGGGTGTCCGCGAGCAGGGCGCCGGAGAGCGGTGCGATGCGGGCGATCGGCATCGACTTGAACCGGTCGAACACGCCCTTGTCCATGTCCTCCCGGAGCTGCACGCCGGTGACGACCGAGGTCGTGATCACCGTCTGGGCGAGGATCCCGGGGATCAGGTAGGGCAGGTACGCGCTCACCCCTCCGGCGAGCGCGCCGCCGAACAGCAGCGCGAACATGATGGTGAAGATGATCGGCTGCAGCGTGACGTCGAACAGCTGCTCGGGCGTCCGCTTGATCTTCAGGAGGCCGCGGCGGGCCATGGTCAGCGTGTTGGCCAGGGTCTGGCGCACGCTGACGTGGTTCTTCAGGTTCCGCTCCGAGGGCGGTGTGATGGTGGCGATGGCGCTCATGCCCGGACTCCTTCTGCTGCTGCGGCCTTCTCGGCGGTGTCGGTGGGCTCCGCGCCCGCGTCCTGCTCTTCGACGCCGTGGCCCGTGAGGGTGAGGAACACCTCGTCCAGGGTCGGCTTCTGGACGGACATCTCCGCCAGGTGGATGCCCGCCTCGCGGAACGTGATGAACAGGTCGGTCACCGCGTCCGCGTCGCGCATCGGGGCCGTCAGGCGTGCGCCCTCCGGGGAGACGACAGCCTCCACACCGAGCACCGTGCCGATGGCCCGGCGGGCGTCCTCGACGTCCGCCGCGTCGGCCAGGCGCAGCTGCAGCGACGACTCGCCGACGGAGGCTTTGAGCTCGTCGCTCGTGCCCTCGGCGACCACGCGGCCGCGGTCGATGACGGCGATCCGGTCGGCCAGCTGGTCGGCCTCGTCCAGGTACTGCGTGGTGAGCAGCACGGTGGAGCCGGTGGAGACGAGGCGCCGGATGGTGTCCCACATCTGCGAGCGGGTGCGCGGGTCGAGACCCGTGGTCGGCTCGTCGAGGAAGATCAGCGGCGGCTGTGCGATGAGGCTGGCGGCCAGGTCGAGCCGGCGGCGCATGCCTCCGGAGAACTTCTTGAGCGGGCGCTTGGCCGCGTCCGTGAGCCCGAACTCCTCGAGGAGCTCGGCGGTCTTGGCCTTGGCCTCCCGGCCGCTCAGCCCGAGCAGCCGGGCGAAGATCATCAGGTTCTCGTTGGCCGACAGCGTCTCGTCGACGGACGCGAACTGCGCCGTCACGCCGAGGAGCTGGCGCACGATCTGCTGCTCCTTGCGGATGTCGTGGCCGAAGATGGTGGCGTCGCCCGCGTCCGGCTTCAGCAGGGTGGCGAGCATGGAGATGGTGGTGGTCTTGCCGGCGCCGTTCGGCCCCAGCACACCGTAGACGGTGCCGGCGCGGACGTTCAGGTCGACGCCGTCGACCGCGCGGTTGTCGCCGAAGACCTTGACGAGCCCGTGGGCTTCGACCGCCCATTCGGAGCTGCGAGTCATGGTGGTCCTTCCTTTCGGATCGGTTGATGTCTCGATGGTGCCGCTGCCCGCTTGCACCGCGCTTACGCGGCGCTTACAGCCCGGCGCCGGCGATGAAAGGGGCTGTGCAAGCACGGCGACGGTCGTGGCCGGCGATGCGTCGGCGCGCACGATCCCTGCGCCGTTTCCCGCCCGCACGCCGATTCCGTGCGCACAGCCCGACGTAGACTGGGGATGTGACAGCGTACGTCTCGGCCTTCGACCTCTTCTCGATCGGTATCGGTCCCTCGAGTTCGCACACCGTCGGACCCCTCCGGGCCGCCCGCGCGTTCGCGGTGAGGCTGCACGACGAGGGCATCCTCGACCGGATCGACCAGGTCACCTGCACGCTGTACGGCTCGCTCGGCTCCACCGGGATCGGCCACGGCACCCCCGACGCCGTCGTCGCCGGGCTGCGCGGCCTAGAGCCCGAGAACTGCCGCCCGGAGGACGTCCGGGGCGCCTGGAGCGGCCTCCCCGACGGCGCCACCATCGCACTCGCCGGTTTGCGGGAGATCCCCTTCGCGCGCGACGACATCGACTTCGAGCCGCGCACCCGGCTGCCCGGCCACCCGAACGCGCTGACGCTGCGCGCGTGGGGCCGCGGCGAGAGCGGCGAACGCGAACCCCTCCCGCTCCGCGAGGAGACCTACTACTCGATCGGCGGCGGCTTCATCCGCCGCGACGGCGAGGAGGCCGACCTGGCCGCGCGCGCCTCCCACCCCCTCCCCTACGACACCGCTGTGGAGCTGCTGGCGATCTGCGAGCGGCTCGACATCCCGATCTGCGAGGTCGCCCGCCGCAACGAGGCCGCGCTGCACAGCGAGGAGCGCACCGTCGAGCGGCTGGACCTGATCTGGGAGGCCATGGCCGAGTGCGTCGCCAACGGCCTCGCCGGCACGGGCACGCTGCCGGGCGGCCTGCAGGTGCCGCGCCGGGCCGCCGCCATGCGCGAGCACCTCGAGCGCGTGCAGGACGACCCGGGCCGCGCGACCGCGCTCGAGTGGCTGCACGCGTTCGCGCTGGCCGTCAACGAGGAGAACGC
>NZ_MKVJ01000022.1:207639-233675 GCF_001898805.1 Leifsonia sp. 71-9 | reverse complement strand
CCGACGGCATCCGCCGCTACCTGCTCACCGCCACCGCGATCGGCTCCCTCTTCAAGGCGAACGCCTCCATCTCGGGTGCAGAGGGAGGCTGCCAGGCCGAGGTCGGATCCGCCTGCGCGATGGCCGCGGGAGCCCTGTGCGCCGTGCTCGGCGGCACGCCCCGCCAGGTCGAGAACGCCGCGGAGATCGCCATGGAGCACCACCTCGGCCTCACCTGCGACCCCGTCGGCGGCCTCGTGCAGATCCCTTGCATCGAGCGCAACGCCATCGCCTCCTCCACCGCGGTCTCCGCCGCCCGCCTCGCCCTCCACGGCGACGGCTCCCACCTCGTCTCGCTCGACACCGTGATCGAGACCATGCGTCAGACCGGCATCGACATGTCCACCAAGTACAAGGAGACCAGCGAGGGCGGCCTCGCGGTCAACGTCATCGAGTGCTGAGCGCCGCGCCCCGCGCGCCTGGCTCGCGAAGCGCCTGGCTCGCGAAGCGTGAGTAGTTGCGGGTATCCCGCGCCGCACACCCGCAACAACTCACACCTCGCGAAGCCGCGGACTCCCCCACGCGCGAGAGGTGAGTAGTTGCGGGTATTGCGGGCCAAATACCCGCAACAACTCACACCTCGCGAGAAGCCATCCACACGACGGCCGCCGCCCGCCCGCGAAGGGTGAGTAGTTGCGGGTATCTCGCGCCGCATACCCGCAACAACTCACACCTCGCGAAAATGGCCCGCTCACCTCGCACCGCTGGCGCGGCCGCGCACTCCCGCGCTCGCGCGCCCGCGCGCTCACGCACTCGCAAGGGCGAGTAGTTGCGGGTGTTCCGGGACGAATACCCGCAACAACTCACACCTCGCGAGAAGCGCCGCCCGCCGAGCGCCAAGCGCCATCCACCTCCGCCACTCGCGCGAGCGCGCGAAGGGTGAGTGGTTGCGGGTATTGCGGGGCGAATACCCGCAACAACTCACGCCTCGCGAGAAGTCATCCACACGTCGGCCGCCGCCCGGCCACGAAGGGCGAGTAGTTGCGGGTATTGCGGGGCGGATAGCCGCACCTGCTCGCACCTCGCGAGACCGCGCGAGCGCCGCGCGAGCGCGGCTCGGCGCGCGAGCCGGTTACGTCGCGTTGCGCGCGGGGTGCCGGGCGTCGGTGGCGCCGCCTAGCGTGGTCCCGTGAGCACGACACCCGCATCCGACGCCGACCGTTCGACCGCGCTGGGCGCCGCCCTGGCGGGGCCGCTGGTGTCCACCCAGTGGCTGTGCGACCACCTCGGTTCCGAGGGGCTGGTCGTGCTCGACGCGACGGTCGTCCCGGCCACCGGGGCCGACGGGCGCCCGACGTTCGTCAGCGGGCTCGACCAGTACCTGGTGGAGGGGCACATCCCGGGCGCGGTCTTCGCCGAGTTGCTCGACGGGTTCAGCGACGCGACAGGCCCGTACCCGTTCACGCGCCCGGATGCGGCAGCCTTCGCCGCGGCCGCGGAAGCGGTCGGCATCGACGCCGGAACCACGGTCGTGATCTACGACGCGGCCGCCGGCCAGTGGGCCGCGCGGCTCTGGTGGCTGTTCCGCTCGTTCGGCCACACGGGTGTGGCGGTGCTCGACGGAGGCGCGACCGCCTGGCGCGCCGAAGGGCGCCCCGTCTCTCGCGGCCACGTCGAGCCGCGCACGGGGTCCGGCTTCGCCGCCGCCGAACAGCCGGGCTTCTGGGCCGACAAGTCCACGGTCGCCGAGATCGCCGCGGGCGACCGCACCGCCACGCTGCTCTGCGGGCTCCCGGCGCGCGATTTCGCCGCCCGCCACATCCCGGGCAGCCTCAGCGTGCCGGCCGGGCGCCTGGTCTCGCGGGAGACCAACACGTTCCTGCCCGCGCGGGAGCTGCGCGAGCTGTTCGCCGACGCGCTCGCGTCGCCGGATCCGATCGTCGCGTACTGCCGCAGCGGCATCGCCGCGACCGCCGACGCCCTCGCGCTGGCCGTGCTCGGCCGCACGGACGTCGCCGTCTACGACGCGTCGCTCAGCGAGTGGACGGCCGACCCGCAGGCGCCGCTGGCCTCGGTCGCGTAGCCTCCTCGACGACCTCCAGGATGTGGCGGTACCGCTGGCCGGTCGCCCGCGACATCCCGAGCTCGCAGGTGCGGTTGGCCGACGCGTAGGCGGTGACGGTCCCAGCTGCCGCCGCCTCCGCCGCCAGCGCGCCGACCTCGGCCGCCTCGCGCTCGGTGGCGGAGGCCGTCAGCTCGGGATGCAGCAGCCCGCGGTCGCCCGCGAACGCGCAGCACCCGGCGTCGATGGGCACCGTCACGTCGGCGGCGACGGCCTCGGCGACGCGTCGCAGCGCGCCGTCGACGCCCAGCCGCTGGGTCGAGCAGGTCGGGTGCAGCACCAGCGACGGCAGCTCGTCGACGACGTCGAGGCCGGGCAGGAGGGCGGTCGCGGCGAAGTCCACGGAGTCCACGAAGCGCAACCGGGCATAGTCGCCGCCCGCCGTCACGGCCGCGTCGCGCAGTGCCTCCAGCCCCTCGGTGCAGGAGGCCGCGTCGCAGACGATCGGCAGCTCGCCGTCACGGGAGGCCGCCAGCAGCGCGGGCAGGACGCGCTCGGACATGCGCTCGTGACCGTCGTGGAAGCCCTTCGACTTCCACGGCGTCCCGCAGCACATCGACGAGATGCCGTCGGGCACGGTCACTTCCACGCCCGCGCGCTCGCAGAGGGCGAGGAACGCGGCCGTCGAGCCCATCCCGCCGCCCTCCGCGCCGAACATCGTGCCGATGCAGGCGGCGAAGAACACGGCCTGCGGCTCGGCGGCGGCGCGCGGCGACCGGCGTGTGCCGCCCCGGGGCAGCCCGGCGTCGTAGCGGGGCACGGTGTCCGAGCCGAGCAGCGCCCGGCCGACGTCCGTCGCCGCGCGCACCAGCGGCGCGGGGAGCGCATCGGCGACGGTGAGCGCCACGCCGCCCCCACGGCTCACGGGTCCCCACGCGGCGGCCGCAGCGTCCCACGCCCCGGCAGCGACGCGGGAGGCGGATTCCCCGCGGAGGCGGCGCACCAGATCGCCGGTGTTGATGTTGACCGGGCAGGCCGTCTGGCACATCCCGTCGACCGCGCAGGTCTGCACGCCCGCGTACTCGTAGTCGTCCCGCAGCTCGGCGGCGAGCGCCTCGTCCCCGGCCAGCTCGGCGGCTCGCAGCTCGCGCCGCAGCACGATGCGCTGCCGCGGGGTGAGGGTGAGGTCGCGGGAGGGGCAGGCCGGCTCGCAGTAGCCGCACTCGACGCACCGGTCGACCTCGTCCTCGACCGGCGGCGCGGTCTTGAGATCCCGCAGGTACGAGTCGGGGTCGTCGCTCAGCAGCACGCCCGGGTTCAGGATGCCGTGCGGGTCGAACAGCCGCTTGACCTCCTGCATCACCGCGTAGAGCTCGTCGCCGTACTGGCGGCGGACGAACGGCGCCATGATGCGACCGGTGCCGTGCTCGGCCTTGAGCGAGCCGCCGAGGCCGAGGATCAGCTCGACCATATCGTCGGTGAAAGCGCGGTACCGGTCGACGCCGCTGGGCTCCCCCAGCCGCTCGCTGAGCATGAAGTGGATGTTACCGTCCTTCGCGTGCCCGAAGATCACGCTGTCCTCGTAGCCGTGGGCGGCGAACAGGTCGCGCAGGCCGGCGCAGGCATCCAGGAGGGTCGGCACCGGCACGACGACGTCCTCGAGCAGCGCCGTGGTGCCGGGCGCGCGCGCTTCGGCGACCGTCGTGTAGAGGCCCTTGCGGATGTGCCAGAGGGCCGCGCGCTCGGCCGCGTCGGTCGTGAAGCGCAGCGGGAGGCTGAGCGGCAGGGCGTCGAAGACCGCAGCCGCGTCGGCGCGAGCGGCCTCGGCGGCCTGCGCGTCGGGCCCGTGGAACTCGACGAGGAAGGCGGCGTGGTCGTCGATCGCCAGCTCCCGCAGCTCCGTCGGCGCGTCGTCGGCGCGGGCGGCCAGTCGCAGGGAGGTGGAGTCCATGAGCTCGACGGTCGCGGCGCCGGTGGCCACGATCGCGGGCAGGGCGGCGGTCGCCTCGCGCAGCGTCCCGAACACGGCGAGCGCCGTGGTCGCGGCCGGGTGCAGCGTCACCGTGCGGAAGACGGCCTCGGCCACGAAGCCGAGGGTGCCTTCGCTGCCGACGATGAGATGGGTCAGGATGTCGACCGCGGTGTCGAAGTCGAGGAAGGCGTTGATGCCGTAGCCCATGGTGTTCTTCATGGCGAAGAAGCGCTCGACGGTCGCCACCGAGGCAGGGTCGGCGCGCACGCGGTCGCGCAGCGCGAGCAGCCCGGCATGCAGCTCCGGCTCGGCGGCGCACAGGCGCTCGTCGGCGTCGGCGAGGGAGGTGTCGAGCACCGTCCCGCTCGGCAGCACCACGACGAGCGATTCCAGCGTCCGGTAGGTGTTCTGCTCGATGCCGCAGGCCATGCCGCTCGAGTTGTTCGCGACGACGCCGCCGATCGTGCAGGCGATCTCGCTCGCCGGGTCGGGCCCGAGCTTGCGCCCGTGCCGGGCGAGGCGGGCGTTCACCTGGCGGACGGTCATCCCGGGCTGCACCCGCACGCGCGCGCCGCCGTCGAGCACGTCGGCCGTGCGGAACGCGTGGCGCGTGTCGGCGAGGACCCCGGCCGTCACACCCTGGCCGGACAGGCTGGTGCCGCCCGAACGGAACGTCACCGGCAGACCGCGGTCGCGCGCGGAGACGAGGAGGTCGGCGACCTCCTGGGCCGTGCCCGGGCGGGCGACCTCGGCGGGGACGAGCAGGTAGTGCGACGCGTCGTGCGCGGCCGCGTGGCGGTCGATGGCTTTCGTGGACGCGGTCACGGGCGGTCTCCTGCGGGGTCGATGGTCAGGTAGGGCGGGTGTCCACCCGCGGGCAGGCCGTCCGCGTCGGCCAGCAGCAGCGCGCCGTCGAGCGGGCGCACCGCCGGGGTCAGCAGCTCGACACCCGGAGCCGTCCGAGCGAGACGTTCGCGCAGCGGGTCGAGCAGCAGCGCGCCGACGCCGGTCACGCCGCCGATCACGGCGAGCCGCCTCGGGACGTGAGCGGCGAGCAGCGCCCCGGCCGTCGCGGCGAGCGCCTCGGCCGCCTCGCGCCAGATCCCGAGCGCGACCGGATCCCCCTCGCGGGCGGCCTCGGCCACGGCGGGAGCGAAGGAGGCGAGGACGCCGGCGCGGTCGTCGCGGGTGTACAGCCGCGACGGGAGGCTCTCCGCCGGCCCGAGCAGGCGCTCCGCGGCGGCCAGCAGCGCGGCCGATCCACCCGCGCGGCCGTCGTGCTCGCGCACCGCCGCACGCAGCCCGGCGAGCCCGATCCAGGCGCCGCCGCCCTCGTCGCCGAGGAGGTGGCCCCAACCGTCCGCCCGGCGCCAGACCTCGTGGAAGTCCGTCGCGAGCCCGACCACGCCCGTCCCGACCGCGAGCACGGCGCCGCCGTCGAGGCCGAGAGCGGCGGCCGCCGCCGTGACGGCGTCGGAGGCGAGCAGAATGCGCGCGCGAGGCCAGCGCCGGCGCAGCTCGGCGAGCACGGCGTCGGGCGGGGTCAGGCCGAGGAGGCCGCTCATCCCCACCGAGACCGTCGCCGCGGCGGCCACACCCTCCGGCGGCAGCGCCGAGAGCAGGTCGTCGAGGAGCGGCCCGACGCGGATGCCGTCGGGGCCGACGCTGACACCGGGCCCGGTGGCCGGCTCCTGCCCCGTCAGCGCCGCGCGCGAGCCCGTCCCGCCGATGTCGATCGCGAGCACGCTCACGCTCCGCTCACCCCGTCGATCCCTCGGCGCACGTCCGCCTCCTTCGTCGCACCCGCCGGTCCGCTCGGACCGCCAGGAAACACCATGACGCAAATTTACCGCCGATTCAATTCGAAGGAATATCGTTTACATGTCGCGTTCTTCCGGAACGGGCGGAGAGGATGCCATGAACGTGGACGCCGTCGCCCGCATCGGGCAGGCCCTGCCGGGGCTGCGCCCGTCGGAGCAGCGGGTCGGCCGGCTGGTCCTGGCCGAGCCCGCCGCGGTGGTGGACCTGCCCATCACCGGTCTCGCCGAGCGCTGCGAGGTCTCGGTCGCCACGGTCGTGCGGTTCTGCCAGGCCGTCGGGTACGCGGGATACGGCGCGCTGCGGCTCGACCTGGCCTCGACGCGGGGGCGAGAGGAGGTGTCGCTCGGCCGGTTCGGCGTGGCCGACGCCGAGATCGCGCCCGACGACGACGGCCGCGACGTGCTCGCCAAGATCGCCTATCACGAGGCCCGCGCCATCGAGTCGACCGCGGCCAGCGTCGACGTCCCCACGCTCGACGCGGTGGCCGACGCGGTCGTCGCGGCCGACCGGGTGGAGATCTACGGCGCCGCCTCCAGCAGCCTCGCCGCGATCGACCTGCAGCAGAAGCTGCACCGCATCGGCGTCATCGCCTTCAACACCAGCGACATCCACCTGGCGCTCACCGGTGCGGCCCTGCTCACCGAGCGCTCGGTCTCGATCGGCTTCTCGCACTCGGGGCTGACGCTGGAGGCCGTCGACAGCCTCCGGACGGCGCAGCGGGCGGGAGCGACCACGGTCGCGGTCACCAACTTCCCCGCATCGCCGATCGCGCAGCACGCCGACCACGTGCTCGTCACCAGCGCGAGCGAGACCCGCTACCGGCCGGGTGCGATGTCGAGCCGGATCGCCCAGCTCGCGGTCGTCGACTTCCTGTTCGTGCGCATCGTCCAGCGCCTCGATCCCGACTCCCTCCCCTCGCTGCAGCTGACCTACGACGCGGTGCAGACCCACCGGCACCCGCACGGGTCCGAGTGAGCCGCCCGTCCCGCCGCTGAGTCTTCGCTGTGGACCGCCGTCCGGCGCCCCGAGCGCCTCGGCGAAGTCTTACGCTCGCATCATGAGCCTCATGGACATCCCCTTCAGCACCATCGACGGCGCTCCCGCCTCGCTCGCCGACTACTCCGGCAAGGTGATCCTGATCGTCAACGTGGCCTCCCGCTGCGGCCTGGCGCCGCAGTACGAGAAGCTCGAGAAGTTGCAGGAGACCTACGGCGACCGCGGCTTCACCGTGATCGGGTTCCCGAGCAACCAGTTCCTCCAGGAGCTGAGCTCGACCGACGCCATCAAGGAGTACTGCTCCACCACCTGGGGTGTGACCTTCCCGATGATGGAGAAGGTGCGCGTGAACGGCCGTTCCGCCCATCCCCTCTACGCCGAGCTGACCACGCACCCCGATCAGGCGGGCAAGGCCGGCAAGGTCAAGTGGAACTTCGAGAAGTTCGTCGTGACGCCCGACGGCGCCGTGCACCGCTTCCGCCCGACGACCGAGCCGGACGACCCGGCGATCCTCTCCCTCATCGAGGAGACGCTGCCCGCTGCGGCCTGACGGCGCACCCCGGTGGCGGGAGGCCGCCTCACGCCCGGCGGAACCAGCGTCCGCCGACGCGCTCGGTGAGCCGCCATCCGGTCGTCTCGGCCATCGCCCGCACGCTCGCGAGCGTGTGCTCGGCGACGGCGAGCGCCTCCGGCACGGACTCGGCGACGAAGCGGACGGTCAGCCGGGCCTCCCGGGCGACCACGTCGACGCTCGAGGCCTCGACGACGGTCCATTCGGCAGCGGCGGCGGCAGCAGCGGGCTCGACGTCCTGAGGGGCGACCCCGGCGCGCAGAGCGCCGACGGACACGATGACACGATAAGAAGGCACGGCTCCGAGCCTACGGGCGCAGCCGGGGTTACCCTCTGACGGGGGGAAAGGAGTGCGCCGATGCACACGACGGACACGGGAACGATCGATCTCTACGGCGTGAGCGGTCTGAGCGAGGACGAGCTCGAGGAGTTCGCCGCCGTGCTCGACCGACGCCGCCACGACGACATCGCCGAGGGCGAGCACATCGCCGAGACGCTCGGCACGCTGCTGGCATCGCGGTCGGAGTCGACCTCGGACGACGAGCACGACCCCGAGGGGCCGACGCTCAGCTCGGAGTGGAGCCGGCTGCAGGCGCTGCGCTCCGACACCGCCCAGGATCTCGCCGCCGTCGACGCGGCCGGGGAGCGCCTCCGGCTCGGCACCTACGGCATCTGCGCCCACTGCGGGCGGCCGATCGGCGCCGACCGCCTCCGGGCCCGCCCGACCGCCGAGTTCTGCATCCACTGCGCGATCGCCTCCGAACGCTGAGAACGGGCCGGCGCACGCGGCGCCGAGCAGCACGGGCTAGCGCACGCTCTGGCCCGCCCGGTAGACCGCCTCGGTGCGGGAGGATGCGCCCACTTTGCGCAGGATGCTCGACACGTGGACGCTCGCCGTCTTGGCACTGATGAAGAGCCGTTCGCCGATCTGCTTGTTGCTGAGGCCCTGCTCGATCAGCGCGAGCACCTGCTCCTCGCGCTCCGTCAGCGGCGCGCCCGGACCGGACACCCCTGCCGGCGCGCGCGTGCCGCGCGGGGAGGTGAGGGCCGCGGCGGCCGCGGAGATCAGGCCGTACCCGAGCGCGTCGGCGGCGGCTCCCGCCTCCGCCGCCAGCCGGTCGGCCGCGGGCCGGTCCCCGGCGGCGATGGCCACGCGAGCGGCGCGGGCGAGCGCGTACGGACGCAGCTGCGCGGGCGCGAGCGGTGACGCCGTGGCCTCCACGGTCTGCCGCCAGGCGTCGACCGCGGCGGCGAAGGCGGCGTCACGATCGTCCGTCGCGACGGCGGCGCGCGCTGTCGCCAGCTCCGCGGTGGTCATCGCACCCCACACCGGCGCGGTGGGCCAGTGGGCGAGCCGGCCGAGAGCCGCCTCCACCGCCTCCGCGGAGGCCAGGACGTCGGAACGTTCGCCCGCCGGGTCGGCCAGCGCGCGGTCGGCGAGCGCGCGGGCCGCGGCGGCAAGGACGGGGAGGTCTTTCGCGGGGATCGAGCGATGGCTCTCGTCGAGCACCACCCTGGCCTCGCTCCACGCGTGCGCGGCATCACCGCGGGCGAGCGCGATCTCGGCTTCGATGCGCGCCACCCCGAGGAACGACTGCGCTTCGAGGTCGCCCTGCAGCCGCAGGCCCGTCCGCCAGCGGCGGAGAAGCGCGTCGGCCCCCTCCACGTCGCCGTGCCACAGGGTCAGCCACAGCTTCAGGTGCTGGAGGTGCGCGCGGAAGCTGGGCGGCGGGTCGAGCGCGAGCGCCGGGTCGAGCAGCGCCTCCGCCCGGTCGAGCTGGCCGAGCGCGAGGAGCGGCTCGATCGTGTTCGACGACAGGATGACGCCCGAGGTGCGCTCGACGCCGCGTTCCCGCGCGCGGGCGGCGCCGGCCTCGGCGATCCGCACGGCGTCGGCGTAGCGGCCCAGCCCGTTGAGGGCGTCGGAGGCGTTGACCGCGTGCCGGAGCAGCGCGGCGATGTCGCCGCCGGCGACGACGCGCGCCCGCTCCAGCTCGGCGAGCCCGCGCTCGATCTCGCCGGTGGCGACGAGCGCGCAGCCCCGGATGTTGTGCGCGATGGAGAGCCGGGGGTCCGTCGCATCGCCGAGCTCCTCGATGGCCTCGGTCGTGGTGTCGATCGCCTCGTCGAAGCGTGCGGCGAGCATGAGCCGGGCCGCCAGCTCGGCCAGCAGCTGCGGGCGGAGGGCGTCGCCGGGGCCGACCGAGCCAGCGGGGACGAGCTCGAGTGCCTGCCGCAGGAGCTCGATGCTGCCGGGACGATTGAGGTTGGTGAGGTACTGGGCCTTATCGCGCAGCAGCCGCGCGTGCCGGGCGGGCGCGAGCCCCGACGCGTCCTCGAGGGCGACGGAGACCATCGCGAGGGCGCGCTCGCTGTCGCCCGCGTTGCGGAGCGCCGAGGCCGTCCGGGCCTGGAGGTCGACGCGACTCAGCCCGCCGAGCGCCTCCGCGTCGGGGACGCGCTCCCAGAGCTCGAGCGCACGGTCGCCCATCGCGGCCACGGTGGCGTAGGCGTAGGAACGGCGTGCCTCGTCCATCGCCTCGACGGACGAGGTGAACGCGCGGCGCAGATCGTGCGCCGCCATCCAGTGGGTGGAGAGCTGGATGGCGGAGTGCTGCGGTCCGGCCTCCAGCGCTTCGGCGTACCGGGTGTGGAAGCGAGTGCGCTCCCCCGGCAGCAGGTCGGCGTGGACGGCCTCCCGCACCAGGGCGTTGCGGAAGACGTACTCGGTCGTGTCGGCCACCAGCACGTTGGCGACGATCGCCTCGCGCGCCGCGGCGTCAAGCTGCTCGGGGGTTCCGTCGAAGACGGCGGTGAGGAGGTCGTGCTCGACGCACACGCCGCCGGCCGCCACGATGCGCAGCAGGCGCTGCGCCGGCTCGCTGAGCCGCTCGTAGCGCGCCAGCAGCAGTTCGCGCAGGGTCTCGGGGAGGTCGTCGCCGGTGACCAGGCCGTCGATGCCGGCGAGCTCCTCGACGAAGAACGGCACGCCCTCGCTGAAGCGGTTGACCTGGTCGACGGTGGCGGCGTCGGGGACGCAGCCCAGGAGCAGCTCCAGCTGGCCGGCGACCTGGGCGCGCGTGAGGCGCCCCAGCTCCCAGCGGGTGACCCGGCGGGTGCGCTCCAGCTCGGCCAGGTAGGCGCGCAGCGGATGCCCGCGCGTGACCTCGTCGCTGCGGTAGCCGAGCAGCACCAGCACGCGGCCGCGCTCGCTCATGCGCACGACGAAGCGCAGCAGCTCCAGGGTGGAGGTGTCCGCCCAGTGGATGTCGTCGATGGCCAGCACGATCGGGCGCTCGGCCGAGAGGTTCTCGAAGAGCACGGTCACCAGCTCGTAGAGCCGCTCGGCGCCGGTGCGGGCCGGGACCGACGTGTGATCGCCGAGTTCCGGCAGCAGGGCGGAGAGACCGCCGGCGCCGGGGCCGGCGGCCGCCAGCACGGCGTCGAGCCCGACGAGCTCGATGAGGCGGCGCAGCGCGGCCGCGAACGGCCCGAACGGCGCCCCGTCGCTGCCGAGGTCGACGCACCGGCCCAGGAGCACGGTCGCCGACGACTCCGCCTGCTCGAGGAACTCGGTGATCAGCCGCGTCTTGCCGATGCCCGCTTCTCCGCCGATGACGACCGCGCGGGTGCCTCCGGCGGAGACCGCCCGGAGCTCGTCGTGCAGCGCCGTCAGGTCGGACTCCCGTCCGATCATCGTGGGGCTCGACGCCGGTGATCGCATACCTCCATGCTGGCACGCTCCACCGACATCGGTGAGTGGTCCCGTGACCGCTCTGCGGAGGGCAGAAGCCCGCTCACCGAGCGGTACGGGCCAGGTCGCGCGCGGCCGCCTCGGCCGACGCCTCCGCGCCCGCCGCCTCCGGCGCTCCGGCCGGGTGCGTCGCCTCGTCGACCCGGCGCGCGCGACGCGACCCGCGCACGATCCGGCGCGCCTCCCGCGCCTCGCGCCACCGCACGACGATCGCGCGCTCGCGTACCTGCCGCAGGAGCTCGCGCTCCGCCTGCCGGCGGGCGTCCTCCGCGGCGTTGACCCTGGCGTTCACATATTCTTCGAGCAGCAGCATCCGTCCATCCCTCTCGTCGATCCGACCACCTCAGACTGCTCGCTAAGGCAGGGGCCGAGCATCGGGCAGATGCCCTATTCCGGTCTTCCGCTGCGGCACGACCGGGTGCAGTCTGGCGGCATGGCAACCATCAACGTCCTGCAACCGCCCTACCGGGTCGGCTACTTCGTGGGCAGCCTCTCCACGAAGTCGATCAACCGGCACCTCGCCCGCGCGCTCATCCGCCTCGCGCCGGCCGAGCTCGAATTCACCGAGATCGAGATCGGCGGCCTCCCGCTCTACAACCGCGACCTCGACGGCGACTTCCCCGCCTCCGCGCTGGAGTTCAAGGCGACGATCGCCGCCCAGGACGCCCTCCTCTTCGTGACGCCGGAGTACAACCGCTCCATCCCGGGCGCCCTCAAGAACGCGATCGACTGGGCGAGCCGTCCGCACGGCGAGAACGTGATCGCCCGCAAGGCCTCCGCCGCCATCGGCGCCTCGACCGGCGCGATCGGGACGGCGGTCGCCCAGCAGCAGCTGCGCAGCGTGCTCAGCTTCCTGCAGGCGCCGCAGATGAACGCGCCGGAGGCCTACCTCCAGCTGAAGCCGGGGCTCATCGAGGAGGACGGCACGGTCACGAACGAGGGCACCGAAGCCTTCCTACGCGGCTTCATGGTCTCGTTCTTCGAGTACATCGAGCGCGTGCTCACGGTCGTGCCGAAGCCCGCCTGACCGGCACGAGCCGCACGTCGGAGAGCGCCCCGTCGGAGACGGTCGCGGTGAGGTACGTGCACTCGGGCTGCCGCCGGCGATCGGTCGGCGAGCCCGGGTTCAGGAGGCGCAGCCCGGCCGGCGACACCGTGTCCCACGGGATGTGGGAGTGACCGAACACCAGCACGTCCGCGTCCGGGAAGTCGCGGTCGGCCCGCGCCTCCCGCCCGCCGGCCGGCCCGGTCTCGTGGATGACCGCGAACCGGAGCCCTCCCAGCTCGGCCCGCGCCACCTCCGGCAGCCGCCCGCGCAGCTCCGGACCGTCGTTGTTGCCCCAGACGCCGATGAGCCGGCGCGACCGCTCCTCGAGCACGTCGAGCGTCGCCGCATCCACCCAGTCGCCCGCGTGGATGACCGCATCGGCGGAGTCCACCGCGGCCAGCACCTGCTCGGGCAGCGCCCGCGCGCGCTTCGGGACGTGCGTGTCGGAGATCATCAGCAGCTTCATCCCTCCGAACGGTAGGCGGGAGCGCCGCTCAGGGCTAGCTTCGCGGGTATGGAACTTCGCAACCTCGGAAACAGCGGGACCATGGTGTCGGAGCTGGCGCTCGGCACGATGACCTTCGGAGCGGAGGCGGACGAGCAGTCCTCCCACGCCATCCTGGAGCGCTACCTCGACGCCGGCGGCAATTTCGTGGACACGGCCGACGTGTACAGCGCGGGCGTCTCGGAATCGATCATCGGGCGCTGGCTGGCACGCAACCACGGCCGCCGCGACGGCATCGTGCTCGCCACCAAGGGCCGCTTCCCGATGGGGGCCGGCCCGAACGACCTCGGCCTGTCGCGCACCCACCTCCGCCGCGCCCTCGACGACTCGCTGCGCCGCCTCGGCGTCGACCACATCGACCTCTACCAGCTGCACGCGTGGGACGGCCTGACGCCGCTGGAGGAGACCCTGCGCTTCCTCGACGACGCCGTCTCGGCGGGGAAGATCTCCTATTACGGCTTCTCGAACTACCTCGGCTGGCAGCTCACCAAGGCCGTGCGGCTCGCGGCCGAGCACGGGTGGGCGCCGCCGGTCACCCTGCAGCCCCAGTACAACCTCCTCGTCCGCGGCATCGAGCACGAGATCGTGCCCGCCGCGCTCGACGCCGGGATGGGCCTGCTGCCGTGGTCCCCGCTGGCCGGCGGCTGGCTGAGCGGCAAGTACCGCCGCGACGAGTCCCCCACCGGCTCCACCCGCCTGGGCGAGAACCCGACGCGCGGCATGGAGGCGTGGGAGGCCCGCAACGCCGACCCGCGCACCTGGGAGGTGGTGGACGCGGTCGCGGCCGTCGCCGCCGAGGTGGGGGCGAGCCCGTCGCAGGTGGCGCTCCGCTGGCTGGCGGACCGGCCGGCGGTGACGTCCGTCATCCTGGGTGCGCGGACGATCGAGCAGCTGGACGAGAACCTCGGCGCGGCGGAGGTGGTCCTCCCGGATGACCTGCGCCGCACCCTCGACGACGCGAGTGCCCCGCGCGCGGAGATCTACCCGTACGGCGAGCAGGCGGTGGCGCAGCGTCACCGCAAGCGCGAGGGCGGCCGGTAGGGCGAGGCACGCGCCAAGGGAGGACATCACGGCTCATCCAGGCCTGATCTCCTCCCTTCCCTGCCTTCTCGGCACCTCGCGTCCCGAATCTCCTCCGTTGTCCGCGCCGTCGGTACGGGAGGAGGTTCGGCTCGTGCAGCCGTCGAATCGCGGTGAACGGAGGGGATCGCAGGGCCGACGGACAGGATCCCCTCCGTCAGCGACGCCGCGGGCGCAACAGCCCGACCCACAACTTGTCAACAAGCCGCGGCGCGGATTAGAGTCGGCAGGCCTGTCACCGCGAAAGGATGGCGCCCGATGACCACCGTCCTGCCCCAGACAGACCAGCCGCAGACCGGTCCCCGCGCCCGCATCGACGAGTCGTGGATCCGCGCCCTGCCGAAGGCGGAGGTGCACGTGCACCTGGAGGGCCACTTCACCCTGGTCGACCTGCTCGACCTCGCGAAGCAGGCGGGAGAGCCGCTCCCCGGACCGGCGGCGACGCTTTTCGACGTCACGACCCACCACGACTCCGACGGGGCAGGCGACCTCGGCGCCTTCCTCCGCTTCCTCGACTGGGAGTGCGGGCTGATCCGCACCCCGGAGCAGGCGGCGCGCCATGCCTACACGTTCGCCGCCCGCCAGACGGCGTCGGGCATCCGCTACACCGACGCGATCATCAACCCGACGCACTGGAGCGCCTGGGCGGGTCGCGTTCCCGAGCTGTTCGACGCGCTCGCCGCCGGGATCGACGAGGCGGAGCAGGACGGACTCGCCCCGGTGCGGCTCTGCTACTCGCTGCTGCGCCAGCAGAGCGCGGCCGAGGCGCGGGAGGCCGCCGAGTGGCTCGCCGCCGCCCGCCCCCGCCACGTGGTTGCGCTCTCGATCGACGGCGACGAGCGCGCCGCGGGACGGGTCAGCGCGCGCTTCGCGGACGCGTTCGCGATCGCCCGCGATGCCGGCCTGCACCGCACCGTACACGCGGGCGAGTCCAGCGGGCCCGAGGGGGTGCGGGATGCGCTCGACCTGCTGCACGCCGAGCGCATCGACCACGGCATCCGCTCCATCGAGGACCCGGCTCTCGTGCGGCGCCTGGCCGACGAGCAGATCCCGGTGGGCGTGTGCCCGCGCTCCAACATCGTGCTGGGTCTCTCCGACGACTGGGCGCAGCATCCCCTGCTCGCGCTGCGCGACGCCGGCGTGAACGTGACGATCAACACCGACGACCCGGCACCCCTCGGGACGACGCTCGAGGCGGACTGGGCGGTGTGCGCGGAGGCGTTCGCACTCGGCCACGACGACCTGGCCGGGTTCGCGGCGGCGTCGATCGCGGCCTCCTTCGCCGACGACGACACGAAGCGCCGGCTGGCGGCGGAGCTGGCCGCGACCCTCGACGCCCGCTCGGTTCGGTGACTGTGACCGACCGAGGCGACGCCAAGGCGCAGGACGACCGGCGTCTGCACAACGAGCTGCTGCGCGAGGTGCGGGAGGCGGCGGCGGCGAACGCGGCGCTGCCCGGCGAACTGGAGCTCACGGCCCGTCTCGGCTGCACGCGCCAGCAGCTGCGCAACGCGCTCGCCGAGCTCGAGCGCCAGGGCATCCTGCGCCGACGGCAGGGGGCCGCGACGACGGTCGACCACGTGGGCCTGCGGATGAGCGTGCGGCTGGAGGACCAGTTCGAGCACACCGTGCTCCTCTCGCGCATGGGCTACCAGGCCGGGGTGGAGGTGCTGGAGTCCGCGGTCGTCCCGCTGCCGGAGCACGTGGCCGCGCTGCTCGACGTGGAGGTCGGGCATCCCGCGCTCCGCAGCGTCAAGCGCTGGCGGGCCGACGGCGAACCGGCCATGCTCGCCTCCGGCTACCTGCTGCTCCCCGACGACTCCCCGCGCGAGCTCGACGAATCGGTCTTCACCGCGGTCGGCCAGGCGTGGGGCGAATCGCTGGTCTGGGAGGTCGCGACGCCCGGCGCGGCGGTGCTCGCGGGATCCGACGCCGAACGGCTCGACCGCCCAGAGGGCACGCCGGTGCTCACCTTCGAGCTCATCGGCGTCTCGGTGAGCGGCCGCCGCCTGTTCTACGCGTTCGAGCACCACCTCCCGGAGGTCGTGCGCTACTCGTTCGTGCGCTCCGTCCGGCCCCCGTGGGACGCGGTCTGACGCACTGATCCGCGGGCGTCGAGCGGGGATGGCCGGCGTCTGTGGCGTTTCGTTACGGCCGGCATCGCGGTTGGGACGACCTCCCGTGCACACTTGTCGACAAGTTGCACCTCACCCGTTCCGCACCTCTCCCGCGACGTCGCGATCCCCGCGATCCCCGCGTCCCCCCGAAAGGCCCCCACCCCCATGAAGCTGCGCTCCCTGCTCGCCCCGCTGCTCGCCGTGTCCGTCGTGGCCGTGCTCGCCGCCTGCTCGTCCGGCGCCACCGCCGGGTCCACCTCCGCCGCCGACAAGCCGAAGGTCGCCGTCGTGCTCGGCGGCCTCGCCAACGACGGCGGGTTCAACCAGTACGCGGCCGATGCCGCGCACGCCCTCGAGAAGAAGGGCGAGATCACCGCCCAGATCCGCGAGTCCGTCACCAGCTCGTCCGACGCCGAGGCGGCCTTCCGCCAGTACGCGTCGCAGGGCTACGACCTGATCATCGGCTGGGGCCTCGACTTCAGCAACTCGGTGTTCACCGTCGCGAAGGAGCTGCCGAAGGCGCACTTCGTCGCCACCGGCTCCGCCGACATCCTGGACAAGGCCACCGCCAACGTCGAGACCTGGACCTATGCGAGCGACCAGCAGGGCTACCTGACCGGCTGGGTCGCCGGCAAGACCGGGCTCTCCCCGATCGGCGTCGTGGACGGGCAGCTCGCCCCCTTCAACGAGACGTCGTACAAGGCGCTGTCGGTCGGCCTCAAGGCCGCGAACCCGTCGGCCACCGAGCTCGAGCCGATCTTCACCGGCAGCTGGGAGGACCCGACCCTCGCCAACCAGGCCGCCAAGGCCCAGATCGCGGCCGGCGCGAAGCTGATCGTCACCGGCGCCGAGGGCTACACCTCCGGCGTGCTCTCCGCCGCCAAAGCCGGCGGCATCGCGACCCTCGGCGCGTCCAGCACGTCCTCGTCCGACGCGAAGGCCGTCAACGTCGGCCTGGTGAAGCTCGACTTCACGCCCACCCTCGAGGAGGTCGTCGGGCACCTGAAGAAGGGCGACTTCGGCAAGCACTCCTACACCTCCACCATCGCCAACAAGGGTCTGATCTTCGCCGACATCAACGCCGTCGACGCCGCACCGGACCTGCCGAAGGACATCAGCGCGCAGGTCGACGAGCTCGCCGCGAAGCTCGCGAGCGGCGAGCTCACCATCCCGGCCATCGGCTAGAGCCGACCCCACCCGCACCCGGAGCCGCAGACCGCGATGACCGCCTCCCTCGCCCTCCTGGGCGCCTCCAAGTCGTACGGAGGCGCCCAGGTGCTGCACGCCGTCGATCTCGCCGTGCAGCCGGGCAGCATCCACGCCCTCGTCGGCGAGAACGGCGCGGGCAAGTCCACGGCGCTCAAGATCCTCGCCGGGCTGGAGCAGCCGACCGCCGGAACCGTGACGGTCGACGGCGCGCCCGCGGTCTTCTCGGGTCGCGCCTCCGCGATCCGGCACGGGATCGGGCTGGTCCCGCAGCAGCTCAGCCTCATCCCCGAGCTCACCCTCGCCGAGAACCTCGTGCTCGGCCAGCCGGAGCGGCTCGCCCGCCGGCGTCGCGCCGGCCGTCTGCTGCGGGAGGCCGCCGGCTCGGCCGGTCTCCCCGTCGAGCCGGACGTGCGCGTGCGCGATCTCGGTCTGGCGCAGCGGCAGCTCGGGGAGCTGGCGATCGCGCTCGCGCAGGGCGCGCGCATCCTGCTGCTCGACGAGCCCACGTCGGCACTCGGCCCGTTCGAGACCGCGGCGCTGTTCGAGCGGGTGCGCTCGCTCGCGGCCGCCGGGTACGCCGTACTCCTCATCACCCACCGGCTCGACGAGGTGCGCCTCGTCGCCGATACGGTCACCGTGCTCTCGCACGGCCGCGTGACCCTGTCCTCCCCCGTGGCCGACGTCTCCGACGAGGACCTCGTCCGGGCGATGGTCGGCAGCGTTCCCCCGGTGCCGCGCCGCGAGCACACGATCGCCGGGGAGGCGCGTCTCGAGCTGCGCGAGGCATCGACGGGCTCGACCGGCACGGGCATCGACGGCGTCAGCCTGAGCGTGCGCGGCGGCGAGGTCGTCGGCGTGCTGGGCGTCGCGGGCAACGGACAGACCGCGCTCGCGGAGGCCGCCGCGGGCATCCTCCCTCTCCGTTCCGGCACGGTCTCGGTCGACGGCGCCACGGTCACCGGTCGGCCGGACCGCGCCGCCCAGGCCAGTCTCGCCTATGTGCCCGAGGTCCGCATCGACGCCCTGCTGCCGGATGCCCCGCTCACGCGGTCCGCTGTGCTGCGGACGCTGGGGCTGGGCGGCCGGTTCCTCCGCCGCGGACGCATCGACACCCGCGCCGTGCGCAGGTTCACCACGGAGCTGCTCGAACGCCACGACGTGCGCCCGCGCGACCCGGACCTCCCGGCGCGCGCCCTCTCCGGCGGCAACCAACAGAAGCTCCTCGTCGGCCGCGAGCTCGACGGAGCCCCCGCCGTCGCCGTGCTACACGGCCCGACGCAGGGCCTCGACCTGCACGCCAGCGCCGTGATCCGCGGCGAGGTGCGCGCGGCCGCCGCCGCCGGGACCGCCGTGCTGCTGGTGAGCGCCGACACCGACGAGATCCGCGACCTCGCGGACCGCATCCTCATCCTCTCGAAGGGACGCATCGTGGACAGCCTCGACGCCGCCGACTTCGACAGCGCCCGCATCGGGCGCGGCATGGCCGGGCTCGGCGGGGAGGTCAGCGCGTGACCGCCCTCCCCACCTGGCTGCACCGCCGCCGCGGACCGCTGATCGCCGCCCTCTACGTTGTCGCGGGCTTCGCCGTCGTCTTCGTGCTCGTCGTCGCGACCGGCGGCGACCTGGGCGCGGCGCTCGGCGGGTGGTTCACCGGCGCCTTCGGCGACGGCTACAACCTCACTCAGACCCTCTCGAACGCGACTCCGCTCGCACTGGTCGCGATCGGCGTCTCGGTCGCGCTGCGCGCGGGCGTCGTCACCGTCGGTGCGGAAGGGCAGCTGATCGTCGGCGCCATCCTGTCGACGGTGGTCGCCCTCCTGCTCGGTCCGGATGCCAGCCCGGCCGTCGCCCTCCCGCTCGGCGCGGTCGCGGGCGTCATCGGCGGGATGCTGTGGGCGCTCCCGGCCGCGGTCGCCAAGATCCGCTGGAACGTCAACGAGATCCTCTTCACCCTGCTCGCCAACTACCTCGCCGTCTCGCTGCTGACCTACCTGCTGCGCACCGTGCTGCGCGACCCGGAGACCAACGCCAGCCCGCAGTCGCCGCCCCTGCCCCTGCCGTCGCAGCTCCCGCAGCTGCCGGTGAGCGGCCGCATCCACGTCGGCATCGTCATCGTCGCGCTGATCCTGCTCGGCGCCTGGTGGTGGTCCCGCACGCGGCAGGCGTTCGTGCTCGAGGTGTACGGGTCGCGCCCGGTGCTCGCCGCGCGGCTCGGCCTGACGCCACGCTCCGCCGTGCTCACCGCCCTCCTCGTCTCCGGCGCCGCCGCGGGTCTCGCGGGGTGGATGCAGGTGGCCGGCGTCACGCAGCGGCTCGAACCCTCCGTGTCGGGCGGCATCGGCTTCGCCGGGCTCGCCGTCGCCGTGCTCGGCCGCGGCAACCCGCTCGGGATCGCCCTGGCCGCGATCGTCTACTCCGCGCTGGGCACCGGAGCCGCGGGCGTGCAGATCGCCACGGGGACGACCCCGACCGCGATCGGCACCGTCACGCAGGGCATCCTGCTGCTGACCGCGGCGCTCGCGCTCGCGGCCCTGCAGCTCAGCCGCATCGAGAAGGCGGACACCATCGCCGCGAAGACCGAGACGGTGCCCGCATGAGCCCCGTCGAGTTCTGGACCGTCGTCCTCGCGGGTGCGCTCGCCCTCTGCGCGCCCATCGTCATCGCCGGCCTCGGCGAGATCTTCCTGGAGCGCACCGGAGGCTTCAACGTCGGCATCGAGGGGATGATGCTGGTCGGCGCCGTCTTCGGCGTGCTCGGCGCGCACGTCGGCGGCGTGTGGGTCGGCGTGCTCGCCGGGATCCTCGCCGGGCTCGTCCTCGGGCTGCTGATGGGCGTCGCCTCGGCGATCGCCAAGGCCGACATCGTGATCGTCGGCATCGCCATCGGGCTGCTCGGCGCGGGCCTCAGCGTGTTCCTGTTCCAGGCGCTCAACCCCGCCGGCTCGACCAACCAGACCGTCCAGACCCAGCCCCCGCTGCACCTGCCGCTGATCGAGGGCATCCCGGTGATCGGCCCGGGGCTCGCCCACGCAGGGACCTTCTTCTACCTCTCGCTCGTGCTCGTCGTGCTCTCCTGGCTGGTGCTCGACCACACCCGGTTCGGGCTGCGGCTGCGCGCCGTCGGCGACGACGAGTCCGTGGCGAAGACCCGCGGCATCTCGCCGACACGGTTCCGTCTCGGCGCCGCCGTGATCGCGGGAGGCTTCGCCGGGCTCGCCGGAGCGACCGTGCCGCTCGCGAGCATCGGGACGTTCTCGCCCGGGATGACGGGAGGCGCGGGCTTCGTCGCCCTCGCCGTCGTCATCATCGGCCGCCGCACCCCGTTCGGCCTGATCGCGGGAGCGCTGCTCTTCTCGTTCTTCAACTCGCTCGCGCTGCTCGCCCAGACCCAGAGCCTCGGGCTGCCGGTCGAGCTGTTCCAGGCACTGCCCTACCTGGCGACGCTGGTGGTGCTCTGCGTCGTCTCCCGGCGCGTTTGGCGGCGCGGCCGCGTCGTGCGGCGAGCCTCCACGTCCCCCACACCCTCCCCCGAACCCGAAGGAGCCCGATGACCGCCCCGACCAGCCTGCACGATCTCCCGGACGCCGAGCGCGCCCTGCTCGAGAGGGTCGGCGCGCTCGCGGCCGGCTTCGAGACCGAGGCCGCCGCGCACGACGAGCGCGCCGAGATCGCCGTCGACAGCCTCACCGCGCTGCACGACGCCGGCCTCAGCCGCGCGACCCTCCCGGAGCACCTGGGCGGCGAGGGCCTCAGCTACCAGGCCTTCGGCGAGGTCGTGCGTGTGCTCGCCGCCGCCGACCCGTCGATCGCCACGATCGTGACGATGCACACCGGCGCCGGCGTCGGGCTCGCCGAGTTGACCCGGGAGAAGAAGGGCTCCTTCTTCGCCGACGAGTTCCTCGCCGGCAAGCGCTTCGCCAACGCGCTCTCGGAGCCGACCAGCGGCAACCGCTTCCTCAACCCGCAGCAGGCGGCACGGCCGACCGAGGGCGGCTGGCTGCTCGACGGCGCCAAGCGCTTCGTCTCCGGCAGCGAGATCGCCGACTACCTGCTCGTCAACGCGCTCGTCGACGACGCCCCCACCTTCTTCGCCGTCATCCCCGACGAGACGGTCTCGATCATCCCGATCTGGGACACCCTCGGCCTGCGCGCCACCCGCAGCCAGCTCCTCTCGTTCAGCGACACCCTCCTGAGCGCGGAGCACCGCGGACGCGCCCCCGGCCCGGGCGACTTCGCCGCGGTGCCCGCCGGACTGCCCGCGATCTCGCTCGGGATCGCCGACGCCGCGCTCGGTGCGCTGGTCGACCACGCCAAGAACCGCTCCATCCTGGGCAAGCCGCTCTCGCACCAGCAGTGGATCCAGCACGAGGTCGCCGACGCGCAGTCCCGGCTCGAGGCGGTGCACGCGTTCTACCAGCGCACGCTCGCCGAGGCGGACGCCGGCCGGCCCGAGTTCTTCCCGAACCTGTCGCGCTCCAAGTACTTGGCGAACAAGATCGCCGTGGAGGTCGCCCAGCTCGGTGTCCGCGTGGGCGGCGCCTCCGGCTACCTGAAGCAGTCCCCCATCCAGCGCCACCTGCGCAACGCCCAGGCCGGCCAGCTCATGGCGTACTCGACCGAGGTGCTCGCCGGCGAGATCGGCAAAGAGGTGCTCGGCGTCGTCGAGTCCCCCGCCGAGAACGAGCAGGTGGCGTGACCATGGCCGACCGTCAGCGGATGATCTTCAACGCGTTCAACATCTTCTCCGTCTCGCACCACGACCAGGGGATGTGGGCGTGGCCGGGCAGCAAGCAGCTCGACTACAACTCGATCGACTACTGGGCCGACATCGCCCGGCTGCTGGAGCGGGGACGCTTCGACACCCTGTTCTTCGCGGACGTGCTCGCGCCGTACGAGGCGTTCGAGAACTCGCGCGAGCGCGCGGTCTACAGCGGCATGCAGTTCCCGATCAACGACCCGGGCGAGCTCATCCCCGCGCTCGCCTACGCGACCGAGAACCTCGGCTTCGTGCTCACGCAGAACATCCTGCAGGAGCCGCCCTACGCGTTCGCCCGCAAGATGTCGACGCTGGACCACCTGACCCGGGGCCGCATCGCCTGGAACATCGTCACCACGTTCCTCCCCGGCGCCGGGCGCAACCTCGGCCTCGCCGGCCTCCCGGAGCACGAGGACCGCTATGCGCGCGCCGACGACTACGTCGACGTGGTCTACAAGCTGTGGGAGGCGAGCTGGGAGGACGACGCCGTCGTGCGCGACCTCGCCCGCCAGCAGTACACCGACCCGGCGAAGGTGCACGAGATCAACCACGTCGGCCCGTTCTACGACGTGGTCGGCCCGCACCTCACCGAGCCGTCGCCGCAGCGCACGCCCTTCCTGATCCAGGCGGGCGTCTCGCCGCGCGGTCGCGACTTCGCCGGGCGCAACGCCGAGGGCCTGTTCATCAACGCCCTCAGCCCGGCCGAGGCCGCCCCGGTCGTCGCCGACGTGCGCGCCGCCGCCGTGCGCCACGGGAGGCGGGCGCAGGACGTCAAGCTGTTCGGCATCCTCGGCTTCGTCGTCGGCAGCACCGAGGAGGAGGCCAAGCGCCTCCACGAGGAGATCACCGACTTCCAGAGCATCGACGCCAACCTCGCCAAGCAGAGCGTCTTCCTCGGCTACGACTTCGGGCAGCTGGACCCGAAGGAGCCGATCCACGAGATCGCGAAGCGGCCGGAGGGCCAGGAGGGCATCGTCGGCAAGCTCATCGCCATGTCGCCGAACCCGCAGTACACGATCGGCGAACTCGTCCGCTGGTTCGGCAATCTGCGCGTCGTCGGCACCCCCGAGCAGATCGCGGACCACGTCGAGGCCTGGCAGGACGCGGGCGTCGACGGGATGAACGTGCAGTACGTCGTCTCCCCCGGCTCGTTCGAGGACTTCGTCGACCACGTGACCCCCGAGCTCCAGCGCCGCGGCATCATGCAGACCGAGTACCGCGAGGGCACACTGCGCGAGAAGGTCTTCGGCAACGGCCCGTACCTCCCCGACGAGCACCGCGCCCGCGGCTTCCGCCGCGCCGCCTTCGGCGCGTAGCCCCGCGTCGCCTCGCATCGATTCGGCAAGGGAGGAGATCACGGCTCGTTCGGGCACGGATCTCCTCCCTTCCCCGCGATCGGCCAGCTCGCGCCCCGAATCTCCTCCGGTGCCCACCGTGTCGGTATAGGAGGCGATTCGGCGTGCCGACCTGGCCGATCGCGGTGAACGGAGGAGATTCCTGGCCCTATTGCGAGAATCTCCTCCGTCGCCCACGCGCTCAACGGGGTCGAGCAGGAATGGAGAAGCGCGCGGGCGGGGGATGCGGGAGGCTGGACCCGTCAGCATCCAGAACTCCGGGAGGACCACCATGAGCCCCGCCACGACCGCCGACGACGGCTTCACCGCCGAGGAGCGCGCCGCCATGAAGGAGCGCGCGCAGGAGATCAAAGCCAAGCGCGCATCGAAGAACCTCTCGAAGGAGGAGCAGGCCGCCGCCGACGCCGCCGAGGTGCAGGCGAAGATCGCCGAGATGACGGAGGACGAGCAGGCCATCGCCCGGCGCCTCCACGAGCTCGTCGCCGAGCACGCCCCGTCGCTCGCGCCGAAGACCTGGTACGGGATGCCCGCCTACGCGAAGGCCGGCAAGACCGTCGTGTTCTTCCAGCCGGCCACGAAGTTCAAGGCGCGGTACTCCACGATCGGGTTCAACGACCCCGCGCAGCTCGACGAGGGCACGATGTGGGCGACCGCGTTCGCCGTGGTCGAGCTGACCCCGGCCGACGAGAAGATCCTCGCCGCGCTGCTGGAGAAGGCGGCGGGCTGATCCTCAGTCCTGCGGCGGGACCGTGAGCAGCCCGTCGACCAGCATCCCCCGCACCGCGGGCAGCAGGTCGTCGCGCAGCGCGGCCTCGTCGACCTCCAGCAGTTGAGCGAGCGCACCGACGATCGCCGCGACGCTGAGCTCGCCGTCGCTCGCGCCGGCCAGGGCCGCGAGTCCGGTGTCGGCCGAGACGGTGCGTCCGAAGCCGCCGCCCTGCCGGAGCAGGATGGCGGTCGGCGCGTCCGAGCCGGGCCAGAGGTGCCGCTCCTCGGTGACGTCCCCGGCCACCGCCAGCCGCAGCGCCGAGAGCGCGTCGTCGTCGAGAGCGGCTTGGAGGTCGTGGGCGGCCAGCGCCGCATCCAGCGCCACGCCCAGCCCGGCCTCGTTCGCCCCGAGCGACCCGTGGATGCGCTCGAACCGCCGCAGCGTCGGCACCCCCTCCGCGCGCCGCAGCAGGAGGTAGCCGAAGCCGACCTGCCGCACGCCGCGGGCCTCGAAATCGTCCAGCCACGCGCCGAGCAACTGGTCGAAGGCCGCCGTGCCGGGCCGGGTGCCGCCGTCGCGGATCCACGTCTCGGCGTATCCGGCCGCATCCTCCGTGTCGCGCTCGATCACCCAGGCGTCGAGCGGCGTCGCGGAGCCGTCCACCCAGCCGCGCACGCGATCGAGCGCGTCGGCGTAGCCGTGGTACTCCCAGTTGCCGAGCAGTTGCGCGACCCCGCCGGGCTCCAGGTGCTCGCCGCAGCCGTCGATGAACGCCGCGACGAGGGCGTCGCCGACCATCCCGCCGTCGCGGTACTCGTAGGCGGGCACGCCGTCGACGCGCGGGGTGATGACGAAGGGCGGGTTGGAGACGATGTGGTCGAACCGCTCCCCCGCGACCGGCTCGAACATGCTGCCGAGCCGGAACTCGATCCCGTCGACGCCGTTGAGCTCGGCGTTCAGCGCGGCCAGCTCGAGAGCACGCGACGAGATGTCCGTCGCGACGACCCGCTCGGCGTGGCGACGGGCGTGCAGCGCCTGGATGCCGCATCCCGTGCCCAGGTCGAGGGCCGTGCCCGCCGGGCGCTGCAGCATCAGCCCGCTGAGGGTCATGGAGGCTCCGCCCACGCCGAGCACGTGATCCTCCGGGAGCGCGTGGCCCAGCGCCAACTCGCCGAGGTCGGAGACGATCCACCACTCGGCCGGGCCCAGCGCGTCGACGAAGGAGTAGGGGCGCAGGTCGACCGCCGGGGTGACGCGTGCGTCGTCGCGGCGCAGGAGGCCGAGCTCCTGCGCCCCGTCGAGCCCCAGCGTCGGGAGGGCGGCCTCCGCCGCCTCGACGGTCGCCGGGCGGCCGAGCACGAACAGCGACGCCAGCGTGCCGAGTGGCGACGTCTCGCGGCGGGCGAGCGCCCGCTCCGCCGGAACGCGCTGGCCGCGGTGCAGCGCCTCCGCCGCCTCCTCGCCCCACAGGTCGGTGAGGGCGGAGACGGCGAACCCCGCCCCGGTCAGGTCGGAACGGAGTGCCGCGATCGATGCGGCGCGGTCGGCGGGTGAGCTCACCGGACCATTCAAGCAGGAGCAGAATGGGCGTGTGATCCGCAAGAGAGCGATCGTGACCGGGACGGTGCAGGGCGTCGGCTTCCGCTGGGCGGCGCGCGAACAGGCTCAGGCCATCGGCGTGGCCGGCTGGGCGCGCAACCGCGCCGACGGCAGCGTCGAGGTGGAGGTCGAGGGCGAGCCCGCCACCGTCGATCGGATGCTCGCGTGGCTGCGGGAGGGGCCTCCCGGGTCCGAAGTGGCCGCGCTCGACGTGACCGACGCCGCGCCTGACGGCGACGACGGCTTCCGCATCCGCCAGACCGTGTGAGTGGTCGGAGCGTGTAGCGCTGACCGGGGCGCGCGGGGGCGCGGGGGCGCGCCACGATTGCGGCGCCCCGGCGCGTCTGCGGTAGCAACTGCTACGGCTCGGGACGTCTGCCGTAGCAACTGCTACGGCTCGGGACGTCTGCCGTAGCAACTGCTGCGGCTCGGCGCGTCTGCGGTAGCAACGGCTACGGCTCGGCGCGTCTGCGGTAGCAACGGCTACGGCTCGGGACGTCTGCG
>NZ_MKVJ01000022.1:166760-207614 GCF_001898805.1 Leifsonia sp. 71-9 | reverse complement strand
CGGCGACGCGGCGCACATGTCCCGCCACAGCGCACTCGGCAAATGCATCGGCCGCCGCGTTGCCGCAGGCGGGGCGTCGGGGCTCGCGTGTTGGGAGCGGGCGACGGCGACGCGGCGGGACGTCTGCGGCGCGGCGACATGTCAGGAACGTCCCGCGAGACCGCCGATGCACCGCGACTCCACGCGCGCGCACGGGAATGGGCACACGCAGGCGCTCGGCCCTGTGCCGCGGCGCCGAGCGGTGGACAATGGGGGCATGACCCGCGCCACCTTGCTGACCGTGACCGCTCCGACCGTCTCCGACCCGGCCGCGACCCGCGCCGACGGCGACCCGGGCTTCGTGCTCGCCGATTTCGGTGCCCCGCAGGCCCGGATCACCGACCTCGGCATCACGCGCGGCGACGGCGTGTTCGAGACGATCGCGGTGATCGACGGGCACCCGCAGGCGCTCGAGCCGCACCTGGAGCGGCTGGCGCACTCGGCGGCGCTCCTCGACCTCCCGGAGCCGGATGCCGCGGTGTGGCGGGAGGCCGTGCTGGCCGGGGTCGCCGACTACCGGTCCCGCAACGGCGACGGCGGCGAGCTCTTCGCCAAGCTCATCCTGACCCGTGGAGTCGAGGGCGAGGGCCGGGCGAGCGGCTGGGTCTTCGTCGACGAGGGCGAGGACTTCGCGGCCCAGCGCCTCGGCATCCGCGTGGTGGCGCTCGACCGCGGCTGGCGGCACGACGTCGCCGAGACCTCGCCGTGGCTGCTCGCCGGAGCGAAGACGCTGTCGTACGCGATCAACCGGGCTGCGGGCCGGGAAGCGGCGCGCCGGGGAGCCGACGACGTCATCTTCATCAGCTCCGACGGCTATGCGCTGGAGGGGCCGACCTCCAATGTGATCTTGCTCTCCGACGGGGTCGTGCGCACCCCGCAGACCGATCAGGGTATTCTCGCCGGCACCACGCAGGCCGCCGTGTTCGCGTTCTTCGAGGAGCGCGGCTACCCGACCGAGTACCGCCGCATCACCGCCGACGAACTGCGCGATGCCGACGCCCTCTGGCTGGTGTCGAGCGTCCGCCAGGCGGCGCCGATCACGACGCTCGACGAGCGCGACTACCCCGTCGACGACGCGCTGACCGCCGACCTGAACGCGTACCTCCTGTCGCGCACGGACTGAGTCGCGCGCAGGCCTGAGTCGCGCGCAGGCCTGAGTCGCGCGCACGGCCCGACCGGGCCGGTCGTCTGCCCCGATGCTTTCATCGTTCGGCTACTGCGGCGGAGCGGATGGATTCTGCGCCGGCGGCGCGCTGGCGGGCGGCGCACTCGCGGGCGGCGCACCCGCGGCTGCTTGCGAATCAGGTCGCCCGGATCCCGGGTAGGGAGGGAACGACCCACCCGAGGGCGGGGAGACCAGGCCGGACTGCCCTCCGTCGTGCGGTAGGTGCGCGTACCCCGGGGGCCGGTATCCGGCGGGAGCCGTGTCGCGCCCGGCACGCGGAGCACGCGGTTCGAAGGCGCGCACGACGAGGGGGATCACCGCGAGCACGACGGCGACGAGCGCGGTGGCGCCCGCTGTCCGCATCCACCAGTCCGGCCAGTCAGGTTCGGGGAAGGCGGCCGTCGCGGCCAGCAGAAGGGCCGTCAGCCAGAGGAAGGCCAGCGTGACCAGAGCGGAGGTCCTCGCGATCGTCCGCGTCGCCCTGACCACGAAATAGAGTCCGTAGAACTGCGTGATCAGCAGTGCGAGGCGGAGAAGGACCACCAGGGCGAGGAACAGGAAGAGCTGCTGCGTCCAGACCCGCGCGTCCGCCGTGTCCGCCGGTTGCAGCCAACCGTTCCAGATCTTCATGAGGCCGAGGGCGACCAGGACCACGTTCGTCATCACCGAGGCCGGCGTGTACCAGCGGTTCGGACCGTCGCCGTAGGTCGCGTCGAGGAGCACGGCTCCCGCGAACCCGGCGACGAGGACCAGCGTCAGCCAGGCACGTCCGGCGACGTTCGCCTGATCCCCGACGATGATGAAGAACCCGCCGAGCAGCGCGGCCCCGACCAGCATGCCGATCGCGAGCGCGAGCGCCAGCGTTCGGGTGCGCGTCGGATGTTCCGCCATCGGTTCGGTGCTGGTCATCGGTTCCTCCTCGGGGAACGACGCCCCTCATCCGATCGCACGGTGAGCGTCGGCGAGGGCTGCCCCCACGCCGACGACTCGCTGTCGCCTGACATTCAATCACGCTTGACGTGAAGCATCAAATACACCGTTTTTTATATGGCAATGGCCGGCGGGCTCGGGAGGGACGACCCCTCGCCTGCGAGCGGCCCGGCCCCCACGGGGGCGGTAGACCTCTCGTTACGCCCCGATTCGCGAGCGTCGGCCGTGCCGTCTAGGCTGAACGCACCGTTCCGGCGACGAGGCCGGATCCACCGTCAGCGGAGGGAGGTCGCCCGTGACAGAACACGTACCCCGGAGCATCGAAGTGCTCCGTCAGCAGGCGCGCGATGAGCTCTCCGCGATCATCGAGCACCGCTGCCGCGCGGGCGAGGACCCGTGGCACTTCATCCCGGACCTCCCGAGCGTCGACGAGCAGGTCGTCATCTCGCTGCGGGCGACCGCGATCGAGGCGTTCGACCTCGGCGAGCAGCAGTCGCGGGCCCACCATCCGGCCGCGGGCCGCGAGATCTTCACGCGCTTCGAGTACTCGGTGCTGCGCCGCATCGCACTGGAGCATCCCGAGCTCAGCGAAGCCGTCTGGGGCATGCTCGACAAGCTCGAGCGCGCCTGACGGCCGGCGCCGCCGGCGCCGATCGCGGCGCCAACTCCGGCGATCTCGCGGCATCCCGGCCCGTTCTCCGTTCGAACGGAGAACGGAGCGGCGTTGCGTGGCCGATTGCCGGAGTCACGCGCCCGCGCCCGTGCCGCCGGCACGACGGCCAGCGCGGTGCCAACTCCGGAGATCCTCCACGACACGCCGACGAGACCGCCGTTGGTCCGGCGATTCCGCGCCGATCGCGCGACATCACCGGAGTTGCGCGGCCAGACGCGCACCCGCCCGGCTCACGCGCCCGCGGCCTCCCGCAACTGCTCCGGCCGCGTGACCGGCAGCCGGCACACGAAGTCGCGGCAGAGGTACGCGGTGGGGAGCCCGTCGTGCGCCGTCCGCCCGGCGAACAGGTCGAACCCTTCGTCCGCGAGCGCCGCGGCCTGCGCCTCCCCGACGACGGCGACCACGGCTGCGGGATGGGTCCGCACCGCTCCCAGCAAACCCTCCGGATCCGCCGGGCCCGAGGGATGCGCGCCCGGTTCGGCCCCGGCTGGCAGCACGGTCACGAGCTGCACGGCGTCGGCGTCGAGGCGCGACATCAGGGCGAGGGAGGCGCCGAACCCGGTCGGGCTCTGCACCGCCTGCGCGGCGACCAGCCGCATCCCCTCGCGCGCGGCCCGCTCGTAGCGCCGCTCGCCGGTCAGCAGGAAGAGCGTGTGCGCGGCGCTCGCCATCGACGACAGGCCTGAGGGATACGCACCCTCGGAGGGATCGACGCGCACGGACAGCCCCGTTGCGGCGAGCACCGGATCGCCGCCTCCCGGCGCTTCGAACGGCCCCGACCCCGGAGCAGCACCCGACGCTCCCGAAGCACCCGCCCCACCTCCGGCGTCGAGGCAGATGTCGACGAGGTCCCGCGCGGCGACCGCCATCGCCGGGTCCCCCGACGCGAGCGACAGCTCCAGGAGGCCCGCGGCCAGCGCGCCGTAGTCCTCCAGCGTCGCCTCCGCGTCGGAGAGCCGGTCGTCGAGCGACATGCGCAGCAGCGTGCCGTCGGCGCGGCGATGCCGCTCCAGCAGGGTGTTCGCCGCCGTGGTCGCCGCGACGATCCACGCGGGCCGGTTCAGGATGCGCGCCGCGCGGGCCAGCGCGCCGATCGCCAGGCCGTTCCAGCCGGTCAGCACCTTCGCGTCGACCGGCGGCGCCTCCAGCAGTCCTCGTTCGGCGGCCGGCCGCTTGTAGTACTCGCCCTCGACCCGGGCGCCGTCGATGACGCTCTCGGAATCCTGGGCAGAGGCGAAGCCGCCTCCCGGCCGGCGCAGCACGCCGAGCAGGAACGCCGCCACACCGTCGGCGGTCTGCTCCGCCCACGGCTCGCGCGTCTGCAGCCACGCCGTCGCGTAGGCGTCCAGCAGCAGGGCGTTGTCGTAGAGCATCCGCTCGTAGTGCGGGTCGCCCCAATCGCGCCGGGTCGCGTAGCGGAAGAACCCGCCGTCGACCGGGTCGCGGAGCGGGGAGTCCGCCATCCGCCGCAGCGTCCGGTGCGCCAGCTCCTCCCCCGAGGGGCGGCCCAGCAGGAACCCGAGCACTGGCGCGACCGGGAACTTCGGGGCCGCGCCGAACCCGCCGAACTCCTCGTCCTCCGCCCGCGCCAGCAGCGCGACCACCGTGTCGAGCTCGCGGCCGTCCGGGAGGTCGTGGACCGCGGTCGCGGACGCGGAGGCCGCGGCGAGCGCCGCCACGACGCGCCCCGCATCGGTCTCCACCTGCTCCCGCCGCTGCTCCCACGCGTCCGCGACGGCGTCGAGCACCTGGCGGAACGACGCGCGGCCGCCGACCGGGATCGGCGGGAAGTAGGTGCCGGCGAAGAACGCCCGCCCGTCGGGGGTGGCGAAGACGGTGAGCGGCCAGCCTAGGTTGTCGGTGAAGGCGCTGGCGGCGGAGAGGTAGGCGGCATCCACCTCGGGATGCTCCTCCCGGTCGACCTTGATCGGCACGAACCGCGCGTCGAGCTCGGCGGCGAGCGCGGGATCGGAGAAGCTCTCGCGCGCCATGACGTGGCACCAGTGGCAGGTCGCATAGCCGATGGAGATCAGGACGGGCACGTCGCGCCGCCGGGCTTCGGCGAACGCCTCCGCTCCCCACGGCCACCAGTCGACCGGGTTGTCCGCGTGCGCGCGGAGGTAGGGACTGATCGCGTCCTGCAGCCGATTCGCCATGGCCACACCCTACGACCGCTGACCGCGGCCGCAACGGCTGGTAGCGTGGTGGATATGGTTGCAAACGCAAATACTCCGACCCTGACCCTCAACAACGGAACCACCATCCCGCAGCTGGGCTTCGGTGTCTTCAAGGTCGACCCGGCCGAGACGACGCGGATCGTCACGGATGCGCTCGAGGTCGGCTACCGCCACATCGACACCGCCGCGATCTACGGCAACGAGAAGGGTGTGGGCGACGCCCTCGCCTCCTCCGGCATCGCCCGCGACGAGCTGTTCGTCACCACGAAGCTCTGGAACGACCGCCAGACCGACGCGCAGGCCGCGTTCGACGAGTCGCTCGAGAAGCTCGGCCTCGACTACGTGGACCTGTACCTCATCCACTGGCCGACCCCCGAGAAGGACACCTTCGTCGAGGCGTGGAAGTCGCTCGAGACCATCTACGCGTCGGGCCGCGCGAAGGCCATCGGCGTCTCGAACTTCCTCGTCCCGCACCTGGAGAAGCTGCTCGCGAACACCGACATCGTGCCGGCCGTCAACCAGATCGAGCTGCACCCGGCGCACCAGCAGCCGGCCGTCACCGCGTTCGCCCGCGAGCACGGCATCGAGATCGAGGCGTGGGGACCGCTCGGCCAGGGCAAGTACCCGCTGTTCGAGCTGCCCGAGGTCGCCGGCGCCGCCGAGGCCCACGGCAAGACCCCGGCCCAGGTCGTCATCCGCTGGCACCTGCAGACCGGCAACATCGTGTTCCCGAAGTCGAACCGCCGCGAGCGCATGGCCGAGAACTTCGACGTCTTCGACTTCGAGCTCACCGACGCCGAGGTCGCCGCGATCACCGGTCTCGAGCGCGAGGGCCGCGTCAGCGCGCACCCGAACGAGGTCAACTGACCCCCGCCGGATAAGCTCTCCCTCGTGAAGTTGAGGATCACGACGGCAACGGGCAAGGTCGCCTACATCATCGGGGGCTACGGCCTCCTGCTGGCGTTGAACGTCTTCCTGTTCCAGCAGCTCGTCGACGCGACCGCCGACGTGCTGATCGTGGCCGTCCTCAACCTGCTCTACGTCGGATTCGGCGTCCGCATCTTCCGCGGCGCCGGTGAGAACCGCGAGGACCCGCGCCCCTGGTGGCGCGCGACCGCCCGGCCCGCCGCCGGTTTCTGGATCGGCGGCGGGTTCACGGCGGCCGCCTTCGTCTCGTGCGTCGGCGCCCTCGCCAGCCGGCCGGAGAACGCGTTCATCCCCACCGTGGCGTGCATCTGCTACGCGGTGCTGGCGGCGTTCTACCTGCACTCGTCGGTGCGGCTGGTCACGATGGACATGGCGTCCTGACACGGCGCGCCGCGGCGCTCGGCACCGCAGCGCCCGGCGTCCGCGGCGCCCGGCACCGCAGCGCCCGGCACCCGCATCACACGGTCGCGGCCGCCTCGTAGCGCGCGACCAGCTCCCGCTTGAGCACCTTCCCGCTCGGTCCGAGCGGGAGCGCCTCCAGGATCTCCACCCGTCGCGGGAACTTGTACGCCGCGACGTGCTCCTGTGCGAACGCGACGAGGTCCTCCCCGGTCGCCTCCGCGCCCGGCATGAGCGTGACGGCGGCCATGACCTCCTGGCCGTGCGTGTCGTGGGCGACGCCGAACACGGCGACCATCGCGACAGCGGGATGGGTGGAGAGCACCTCCTCCACCTCGCGCGGGTACACGTTGTAGCCGTTGCGGACGATCATGTCCTTCTTGCGGTCGACGATGGTGATGTAGTCGTCGTCGCTCTTCGTGCCGAGGTCGCCGGTGCGGAACCACCCGTCGACCACCGCCTCCGCGTTCGCCTGCGGGAGGTTGAGGTACCCCTTCATGAGGTTGTGCCCGCGCACGACGATCTCGCCGAGCTCGCCGCGGGGCAGGAGGTCGATGCGGTCGTCGACCTCGGCGTCCGCGATCTCCACGTCCACGCCCCAGATCGGCGTGCCGACCGTGCCGACCCGCGTCGGGCGGCCCCGGTGGTTGAAGGAGGCGACGGGGGACGTCTCGGTGAGACCGTAGCCCTCGTGGACGTCGATGCCGTAGACCTCCTTCATCCGCTCGATCACGGCGACGGGGATGGCCGCGCCGCCGCTCATGCCGTAGCGCAGCGGCGGCCGTTCGGGATTCGTCTTGGCGGCCTCCAGGAGCGCGATGTACATCGTCGGGACGCCGGTCATGATCGTGCAGCCGTGCTCGTTCAGGAGCCGCAGCGCCGTGGCGGGGTCGAACTTGGGGACGAGCACGACGGTCGCGCCCGCGCGGAAGCCCATGTTCATCACGCAGGTCTGCCCGAAGGTGTGGAACAGCGGCAGGCAGCCCAGGATGCGGTCGCTGGGCTCGATGTCGAGCGTCCCGGCCAGCAGCACGTTCACCTGCTCGATCAGCGAGAAGTGGCAGCCCTCGGCGCCCTTGGGCTTGCCGGTGGTGCCGCTGGTGTAGAGGATGGTCGCCGTGTCCAGCGGGTCGCGCGGCACATAGGTCAGCACGGGCTCAGCGGCTGCGGCCTCCACTTCGAGCCGGGGGAACGGCAACTGCTCCGCCAGTTCGTCGGGCACGAGCACGGAGAGCACCGGGATGCCGGCGAGTGCCGCTCCCTTCGCACCCTCGCCGAGCAGCGGGGCCGCGCAGATCAGCAGGGCGGCGCCGGAGTCCTGCAGCACATAGGCGATCTCCTCCGCCTTCAGCAGCGCGTGGATGGGGACCACCGTCGCGCCCAGCGCCAGCGCGCCGTAGTAGACACGCGGGAAGTCGGGCACGTTCGGGATCATCAGGGCGACGCGGTCGTCCGGCCCGATCCCCCGGTCGCGCAGCGCCCCGGCGTAGTGGAGCGTCTGCTCCCAGAGGTCGCCGTAGCTGATCTCGGTGCCGTCGAAGATCAGCGCGACGCTCTCGGGGCTGCGATGCGCCGTCTCCGCGAGGATGCTCGCGACGGACATGGTGGCGAAGCCGTGGGACATGGGGTGGTCTCCTTCATCGTCGTTGACAAGGACCGGGTGAGGGAAACCTACTCCATTCACCCCCCGATGATGCTGCGAAGTGCCGCCGTGTAATCCTCGAATGCGCGGCGGCCGGTCGTCGTGAGGGCGAGGTAGGTGACGGGGACGCGGCCGCGGTGCGTCTTCTCGACCGTGATGTAGCCGGCATCCTCCAGTTTGCGCAGGTGGGTGGCGAGGTTGCCCGCGGTCAGGTCGAGCAGCTCCTGCAGCCGGAGGAAGGACATGCTGCCGTCCTCGGGGACGGTCGCGAGGGTGGCCGTGATCTTCAGACGCGCGGCCGCGTGGATGACCGGGTCGAGCTCGTCCACGGGCCTCAGCTCCGCAGCGAGCGGGCCGTGACGACCGCTCCGGAGCCGAAGATGACGGCGGCGGCGATGGCGAGCACCAGGAGGTTCGGGCCGAGACCGAGGAACGGGACGACCGCCCCGACCACCAGCAGTGCCAGGCCGAGGACGAGCTGCACCGTGTCGTGCCAGAGCGCCGCGCCGCCGAGATAGAGCGTGCCGCACATCAGGGCGTACGCGCTCGGGAAGTAGATCCCGGCGAGGTCGTCCGGCATCCCCTGGGCGAGGAGGCCGGTGCCGAGCAGGGCGAACGCGATCGAGCACACCGACCACGAGATGCCGTAGACCGTGCCGGCGAACTGGGACTGGCCGCGCAGCCCGCGCCCGATGCGCGAGCCGATGACGGCGGACGCGACGATGGAGGCCACGATCAGCACCGCGAAGACGATGCCGGCGGCCACGGGGTCGAAGACGCCGAGCACGGCGAGGTAGAGCGCGAGGAACCCGACCAGCCAGGCGAACGCCCAGATGGAGTAGAGCCACACGACGGGGAGGCGGAGTCCGCGGTCGACGCGACGTTGCTGACCATCGATCAGGTCGAGCATCTCCCGGGCGTCGCCGGAGTTGTCATCGTTCATGGTTAACTTTGTAGCACAAAGTACTCTGCATCCACAACGATTTTGTGATCGCTGCGCCGGATAGAATGGAGGGCTCATGACTGCGACCTCCGCCCTCCCCCGCATCACGTTCCCGCCCGAGCTGCCGGTCAGTCAGAAGCGGGACGACATCGCGCGCGCCATCCGGGACAACCAGGTCGTGATCGTGGCCGGCGAGACGGGCTCGGGCAAGACGACGCAGCTGCCGAAGATCTGCCTCGAGCTGGGCCGCACCTCCATCGGCCACACCCAGCCGCGCCGCATCGCGGCCCGCACGATCGCCGAGCGCATCGCGGAGGAGCTGGGCCAGTCCGTCGGCGAGCTGGTCGGCTACCAGGTGCGGTTCACCGACCGGGTGTCGGCCGAGACGCGCATCAAGCTGATGACCGACGGCATCCTGCTCAACGAGATCCACCGCGACCGGCTGCTGCGCAAGTACGACACGATCATCATCGACGAGGCCCACGAGCGCAGCCTCAACATCGACTTCCTGCTCGGCTACCTGCGCGAGCTGCTGCCGAAGCGGCCCGACCTCAAGGTGATCATCACCTCGGCGACCATCGACCCGGAGAGCTTCGCCGCGCACTTCGCGGCGGCCGACGGCTCCCCCGCGCCGATCGTGGAGGTCTCCGGACGCACGTTCCCGGTCGAGGTGCGCTACCGCCCGCTGGTCGCCGAGACGCTCGAGGACGAGGACGACCCCGATCCCGTCCCCACCGCCGACCGCGACTATCTGCAGGGCATCAACGACGCGCTGGACGAGCTCGCGCGTGAGGCTCCCGGCGACGTGCTCGTGTTCCTCTCGGGCGAGAACGAGATCCGGGATGCGGCCGACGCGATCCGCGGACGCAACCTCCCGGGCACCGAGGTGCTGCCGCTGTACGGGCGCCTGTCGTCCGCCGAGCAGCACCGCGTCTTCCAGCCGTCGTCCACGCCCGGCGTCCGCCGCCGCGTCGTGCTCTCGACCAACGTCGCCGAGACCAGCCTCACCGTGCCCGGGATCAAGTACGTGGTGGATGCCGGAACCGCCCGCATCAGCCGCTACAGCACGCGCGCCAAGGTGCAGCGCCTCCCGATCGAGGCCGTCTCGCAGGCGAGCGCGAACCAGCGCTCCGGCCGCTCGGGCCGCACCAGCGACGGCATCGCGATCCGCCTGTACTCGCAGGAGGACTTCGAGAAGCGCCCCGAGTTCACCGAGCCCGAGATCCTGCGCACCAACCTCGCGGCCGTCATCCTGCAGATGATCTCGCTCGGCCTCGGCGACATCGCCGCCTTCCCGTTCCTGACGCCGCCGGACTCCCGCGGCATCAAGGACGGGCTCGACCTGCTCACCGAGCTCGGCGCGATCACGACGGCGCGGGGCGGGGATCCGGCGCTCACGAAGGTGGGGCGCTCGCTCGCCCTGCTGCCGATCGACCCGCGGTTCGCGCGGATGGTCGTCGAGTCCAAGCGTCACAGCACCTCCCGCGAGGTGATGGCCATCGTCGCCGGGCTCACCATCCAGGACCCGCGCGAGCGCCCGGTCGAGAAGCGGGGCAGCGCGGACGAGAAGCACGCCCGCTTCGCCGACCCGACCAGCGACTTCCTCACCCTGCTGAACCTCTGGAACTACCTCGAGGAGCAGCAGAAGGAGCTCTCCTCGAGCGCGTTCCGCCGGCTCTGCAAGGCCGAGTACCTCAACTTCCTGCGCGTGCGCGAGTGGCAGGACGTCTACCGCCAGCTCCGCCAGCTCGCCAAGCCGCTCGGGCTGACGATCGGCGACGCGTCGGTGAACCCGGACGGCATCCACCGGTCGCTCCTCGCCGGCCTGCTGTCCCACATCGGGTTGAAGGATCTGCGCGAGTCCGGCAACAAGGGCGGCGCGCGCACCCGCCAGTCCGAGTACCTCGGCGCCCGCCAGGCGCGGTTCGTGATCTTCCCGGGCTCCACGCTCGCCAAGAAGCAGCCGAACGCCCTGATGAGCGCCGAGCTGGTCGAGACGAGCCGGCTGTTCGCGCGGATGAACGCCGCGATCGACCCCGCCTGGGCCGAGCCGATCGCCGGCGACCTGTGCAAGCGGCAGTACAGCGAACCGCACTGGGAGAAGAGCCAGGGCTCCGTCGTCGCGTACGAGAAGGTGACGCTGTTCGGCGTGCCGATCATCCCGCGCCGCCGCATCCAGTACTCCCGCATCGACGCACCGCTCGCGCGCGAGCTGTTCATCCGGCACGCCCTCGTCGACGGCGAATGGGACTCGCACCAGGCCTTCGACCGCGCCAACCGCAAGCTCCGCGCCGAGCTGCGCGAGCTGGAGGAGCGCACCCGCCGCCGCGACATCCTGAACGACGACGAGAGCGTCTTCGAGTTCTACGACCGGCGCATCCCGGCCGAGGTGGTCTCCACCCGCACCTTCGAGGGCTGGTGGAAGAAGGCGCGCACCGAGACGCCCGACCTGCTCACCATGACGCCGGAGTCGCTCCTCGACGAGGACGCGGCCGAGATCGACGAGGAGGCGTTCCCGCCGGTCTGGCGTCAGGGCGACCAGCGCCTCACGCTGCGCTACCGGTTCGAGCCGGGCGCCGAGGATGACGGCGTCACCGTGCAGGTGCCGCTCCCGCTGCTCGCCGGGCTCGTCCCGGACGGCTTCGACTGGCAGGTCCCCGGCCTCCGCCACGAGCTGGTCACCGCGCTCATCAAGTCGCTCCCGAAGGCGATCCGCCGCCAGGTCGTCCCCGCCGCCGACTGGGCGCAGCGCTTGCTCGGCGAGCTCTCCACGACCGCGGGGATGCGCGCCCACGAGGGCGAGCGACCCGCCGCCTCCCTCACCGACACCCTGGCCGCGACCATCTCGCGGCTGACGGGCTCGCGGGTGAGCGGCACGGACTTCGACACCGAGCGGCTCCCCGCGCACCTGCGCCCCACCTTCCAGGTGATCGGCGAGCGCGGCCGCCCGCTCGCGAGCGGCAAGGACCTCGGTGCCCTGCAGGAGAGTCTGCGGTCGCGCGCCCGCGACTCCGTCGCCCGCGTCGCCGAGGCGCGCACGCCCGACGCGATCGAGCGCACCGGTCTCACGACGTGGGACCTCGACGAGCTCCCTCGCTTCCTCGACAGCACGCACACCGGTCCGGGAGGCTCGACCAACACCATCCGCGCCTACCCCGCCCTGGTGGACGACGGGCAGAGCGTCTCCATCCGCCTCATGAGCACGCCCGCCGACCAGGCGAAGGCGATGCCGGGCGGGGTGCGGAGGCTGCTGCTCGCGAGCATCCCGTCGCCCGTCGCGTACGTGCAGCAGCACCTGACGGCGAACGAGAAGCTCACCCTCGCGGCGAGTCCGTACCCGAACACGAAGGCGCTCTTCGACGACTGCCTGCTCGCGGTGATCGACTCGGTGCTCTACCGGATGAAGCCGGACGGCCAGGTCTTCATGCGCGCCGAGTTCGAGGCGGTGCGCGACCGCGTCTCCGCCATCGTGATGGACTCGATGTTCGAGACGGTCGCGCTCGTCACCCGCATCCTCACCGCCGCCCGCGCCGCCGAGAAGGCGATCGGCGGGGCGACCTCGCTGGTGTTCCTCGCGTCACTCAACGACGCGAAGGCGCAGCTCGCCGGGCTCGTCTATCCGGGCTTCGTCTCGGCGACGGGCGTCGAGCAGCTACGGCATCTGCCGCGGTACCTGGCCGGCATCAGCCAGCGCATCCAGGCGCTGCCGGTCAACCCCGGCCGCGATCGCGCCTGGCAGACCCAGGTGGAGACGGCCGTGGCGCTCTACACCGATGCCGGCGGCCGCATCCCGCTCGCGCCGGACAGCCCGCCGAACGTCGTGCACGCCCGGTGGATGCTGGAGGAGTTCCGCGTCTCGCTCTTCGCCCAGTCGCTCGGCACCGCCGAGAGCGTCTCCCTCCAGCGCATCCGCAAAGTCCTCGCCGGCTGAGCCGCCGAGCACAGCAAATGTGCTCGTTCGCGACCTGTTTTCGAGCACTTTTCCTGTGCTCGGGGGCTTCAGACGCCGAGGTTGAAGCCGCCGTTGGAGTGGAGCAGCTGGCCGTTGATCCAGCCGCCGGCGTACGAGAGCAGGAAGGCCACGACGTCCGCCGTGTCCTTCGGCGTGCCGAGCCGCCCGAGCGCCGTCTGCGCGGCCAGGTCGGCGGCGAGCTCGGGAGTCATCCATCCCGTGTCGATCGGCCCCGGATTGACGAGGTTCGCGGTGATCCCGAGGGGTGCCAGCTCGACGGCGGCCGCCTTGACGATGCGGTCGAGCGCGCCCTTGCTCGCGCCGTACGGGACGTTGTGGGCGGTGTGATCGCTCGTCAGCGCGACGATGCGCCCCCAGCCGTGCGGTCCCTCGTACGCCTCGGCGAACGCCTTGATCAGCAGCCAGCTCGCGCGGGTGTTGACCGCGAAGTGGGCGTCGAAGGCGGCGACCGATGTGTCCAGGATGCCGCTGTCGACCGAGTGCGCATGACTCAGGACCATCGCCCGCACCGGGCCCAGCTCGTCGCCCACGCGGGCGATCAGGGCCGCGGGCGTCTCCGGATCGGCGAGATCCGCCTCCAGAGGCAGCACCCGTGCCCCGGACGCGCGCAGCTGCTCCGCCAGCTCGTCGTGGAACGACGGCTCGCTGCCGAACGGCATCGTCGCGTCGTAGCCGTCCCAGTACGAGAACGCCACATCGTACGGCCCGGCGAGGTACCGGGCGATCTGGGCCCCGATGCTCCGCGCCCGGCCGACTCCGGTGATCAGGACGACCGCGCGCCGCTCGTCGTCCTGCCTCGCCTCGTCACGCATCCCCCGATGCTAGCCGTTCCGGACTTCCGCACGCGACACGCGATGCGTGGGCGTGCAGAAGTCCGGAACGGAGGGCGGGAGGCTAGAGCACCTTCGAGAGGAAGGCCTGCGTCCGCTGGTGCTGCGGGTTCGCGAGCACCTCGCGCGGGTCGCCGGACTCCACCACGACGCCGCCGTCCATGAAGACCAGCTCGTCCGCGACCTCGCGGGCGAAGCCCATCTCGTGCGTCACGACGACCATCGTCATGCCCGACTGCGCCAGGCCCTTCATGACGTCGAGCACCTCGCCGACCAGCTCGGGGTCGAGCGCGGAGGTCGGCTCGTCGAACAGCATCAGCTTCGGGTCCATCGCCAGCGCACGGGCGATCGCCACGCGCTGCTGCTGACCGCCCGAGAGCTGCGACGGGTAGTGGCCGCCCTTGTCGCTGAGGCCGACCCGCGCCAGCAGTTCCGTCGCCCGCTCGACCGCGCGGGCCTTCGGCAGGCCCTTCACCCGGATGGGCGCCTCGATGATGTTCTCGAGGGCGGTCATGTGCGGGAAGAGGTTGAACCGCTGGAACACCATCCCGATCTCGCGGCGCTGCTTCGACGCCTCCTTGGGCTTGAGCTCGTAGAGCTTGTCGCCGTGCTGGCGGTAGCCGACGACCTGGCCGTCGACCGACAGCCGGCCGGCATCCACCCGCTCGAGGTGGTTGATGCAGCGCAGGAAGGTGGACTTGCCCGAGCCGGAGGGCCCGATGATGCAGAGCACCTCGCCCTGCTTCACCGAGAGGGAGATGCTCTTGAGCACCTCGTTGGAGCCGAAGCTCTTGGAGACGCCCTCCGCGAGCACCATCGGCGTCGTGGATGTGCGTGCGTTGGTGTCGGTCATCCCTTGCCTCCGAGGTCGTTGCCGTCCGGTGCTCCCGCTGCCGACAGCGCGCCCGTGGCGAGCGCCGGCTCGCGGTCGGGGCGGCGTGCGTTGACGCCGCGCGAGAACCGCTTCTCGAGGAAGTACTGCCCCACCATCAGGATGGAGGTGAAGAGCAGGTACCACAGCGAGGCGACGATGAGCAGCGGCACCGGCGTGTAGGTCACCGCCGAGATGTCGCGAGCGACGCCGTACAGGTCCGTGGTGAGCGGGATGGCCGCCACCAGCGAGGTCGTCTTCAGCATCGAGATGACCTCGTTGCCCGTCGGCGGGATGATCACGCGCATCGCCTGCGGGATGACGATGCGGGTCATCGTCTGCCACCAGGACATGCCGAGGGCGGTGGAGGCCTCCTCCTGGCCCTCGTCGACCGAGAGCAGACCCGCGCGCACGATCTCCGCCATGTAGGCGGCCTCGTTGAGGGCGAGGCCGATGACCGCGATGAGGAACGCGTTCTGCATGAAGCCGAGATCGAACGAGACGTGGAACTCGGTCCACGGCACCCCGAGCACGACCTGCGGGTAGATCAGCGAGAACAGGCCCCAGAAGACGAGCTGGACGTAGACCGGCGTGCCGCGGAAGATCCACAGGTACAGCCAGGCGACCGACTTGACGACGGGGTTCGGCGAGAGGCGCATGACCGCGAGCACGAGCCCGAGGATGACGCCGATGACCATCGAGTAGATGGTCAGCTGGAGGGTGACGAGTGCAGCCGCGCTGATGCGCTTGTCGAAGACGTACTTGCCGACGTACTCCCAGCCGTAGGCGCTGCGCTGCGCCGCGTCGACGAGGAACCAGACGAGCACGAGGATGAGCACGACGGCGAAGACGATCCGCCACGGGTGCTTGAGTTTGACGGCTTTGAGCGGCTCGGAGGCCGGGGCGCCGGCCGGCGGCGGGGTCGCCCCCGCCACCGGTCGGCCCGGGTTGCCCTGGGACATGCGGGTCAGCCCTTCGACGCGGCGTTGACCTCGGCCTTGGTGACGGCGCCGTCGGCGACGCCCCACTTGTCCAGGATCTTGCCGTAGGTGCCGTCGTCGATCAGCGCCTGCACCGTCTTCTGCAGCACGGGCGTCAGCGCGGAGCCCTTCGCGACCGGGAGACCGTACGGGGCGACCTCGAACGCCTTGCCCGCGGCCTGCAGCTTGCCGTCGGTCTTTGAGATCGCGTACGCGGTGACCGGCGAGTCGGCGCTGAGTGCGTCGGCCTTGCCGAGGATGACGGCGTTCGTCGCGTCGTCCTGGGTGTCGTAGCGGAGGATCTGGATGGCGGCCTTGCCGGCGTCGGTGCAGGCCTTCGACTTCGCCGGGACCTCGTCGGTGTCCTCGACGGTGGTCGACTGGACGGCGACCTTGAGCCCGCAGGCGTTGTCGGGGTCGACCGTCTTGCCCTTGGCGGACGCCCAGGAGATGCCCGCCGTGTAGTAGTTGACGAAGTCGACCTGCTGCTCGCGCTCGGCGGTGTCGGTGAACGAGGACATGCCGTAGTCGTTCTGGCCGCCGACGACCTTCGGGATGATGTTGTCGAACTTGGCGATGGAGAACTCGGTCTTGACGCCGAGCTTCGCGCCGATGGCGTTGGCCAGCTCGACCTCCCAGCCGACGGGCTTGCTGTTGTCGTCCTTGTACTCGTTCGGCGGGTACGTGTTGTCCATGCCGACGACGAGCGTGCCGGCCGACTTGATCTTCTCGGGCAGCGAGGCCGCGAGAGCGTCGTCCTTCTTCACGTCGATGGCGGCGGCGCTCGACGTCGAGGTGCCGCTGCTGGACGGGGTGGAGTTGTCGACACAGCCGGTGAGGGCCAGCGCGGCGACAGCGGCGAAAGCGGCCACCGGGGCCACGGATCGGATACGCATGATGGTGATGGTCCTTCTTCCTGGATGCAAGGGTTGCAGGAGGTATGGGGAGCATACCCCAGCGCTCGGGCGCAGTCCTCACACTAATTTGCGCGTGAAACGGCGTTTTTCCTGCAGGTTTCGAACAGATTTCGCGTTTCGTTGCGTGGAATCCGTTGCGAATGACGATGTGTGACCCCGTTGCCGCGCGTGTCGCGGCGCTGTCGTATGGTCGATGCGTGACCGAACCGAGATCCGGCGACGCGCCGGAGAAGACTCTGGCCGCGACCGCCCGTGTCGTGGTCACCCGCCCCGACGATCCCCGCGCCGCGCCGCTCGTCGAGGAGCTCTCGCGGGAGTACGACGAGCGCTACGGCCTGAACGACGGCATCCCGTCGTCCGTCGAGCTCAGCCGCTATCCCGCCGAGCGGTTCACGGCCGAGGAGGGCGGGACGTTCCTGCTGCTCGTCGACGACGAGGGCCGTGCCGTCGCGGGCGGCGCCTTCATGCGGGAGGACGCCGAGACCGTCGAGGTCAAGCGGGTCTGGACGCACTCGGCGCACCGCAGGCAGGGCCTGGCGCGTCGCGTGATGGCCGAGCTCGAGGCGGAGGCCGCCCGGCGCGGCCTGCGCTCCATCGTGCTCACCACCGGCGCCCGCCAGCCCGAGGCCGTCGCCCTCTACCTCTCGCTCGGCTACGCGCCGCTCTTCGACCTCGACGACGACTGGGAGGCGGTCTCCTACCTGGGGTTCCGCAAGGACATCAGCACGACGTGAGCTGCTCCACCGCGGGTGCGAGCGAGTTCGGACCGCCGATCACGGTCACGGCCATGGAATGCCAGGCCGCCATGGACGACGTCACCGTCTGAGGGACGCAGCCCCCGGTGGTGAGGAGCAGGGGCTGCTTGACGGCGGCGGCGAGTCCGGAGCCGGTGAGCGCGTCGGGGAAGTCGATCCCCGACGCGAGGTACACCGTCTGCGCCGTCGGGTAGACGGATTGCGCGACGAGCTGCGAGGTCCCGAACCGGTCGCCTCCCCCGATCCGCACGGTCGTCGCGATCCCCGACAGCTGCGAGTAGATCCCGCCCGACACCGACGCCGCTCCGCCGACGACGGTGATCTTCGCCGGATGGAGCGAGCGGATGGTGCTCACCGTGTCGGCGTCGAGCGAGGCCGCCCCGCCCAGCACGGTCAGCACGGGCGTGCCGGTCGCTCCGGCGGCGGCCGAGGCCGACAGCGAGTCGGGGAACCCGACGCCGCTCGCGATGTAGAGGTTGCTGACGGAGGAGCCGCCGAAGGCGTCCGTCACGATCCGGCGGGCCGTGTCGAACCGGTCGCCGCCGGCGATGCGCGTGATCGTGGGGGCGAGGCCGGTGAGGCTCTGCAGCAGCTCGGGGCCGAGTGCGACCGGACCGCCGACCACCACGATCCGGTCCGGCGCCAGCCGCTGGATCTCGGCGCGCACCCCTGCCGAGATCCCCCACGCCGGGGCGAGCAGGACCGGGCCGCCGAGCTTGGCCGCCGCGGCCGTCGCGACGAGCGCGTCCGGGAAGTTCCAGCCGTTGGCGAGGTAGACGACGCGCGCGCCGTCCGGGAAGGCCTGCTTCGACACCTGGACGGAGGTGTCCTGCCTGTCCCCGCCCGCGACCCGGGAGGTGGTGATCGCCACGGGCAGGTAGGCGGTCGCGGAGGGCGCTGACCGGTTGTAGGAGCCGTACGAGGCGGTGACGGAGACGGTGTGCACGCCGGCGCTCAGACCGGTGGGGGCGAAGGACCAGCTGCCGTTCGCCGCGACGGGCGCGGTGGCGGCCGCCGTCGTCGAGCCGTCGATGTACAGCGAGACCGTGGTCCCCGTCGTCGCGTTCGGCACCGTTCCCGACACGGCCGGAGTGGTCCCGCCGCCGGTGGACGAGATGACCGGGGTGTCGATCGCGACCTGGAGCTGCCAGCCGGGCTGCTTCTGCGTCAGGCTGTCGGACGAGCCGCCGAGCGGGTAGATCGCGGAGTACCCGTTGCGGTCGTTGCAGGCCGCGGTCGACCAGGTGCCGGACGAGTTCACGCCGACCGCGAAGGCGCCGATCATCGCGGGTCCGCCGCTGTCGCCGTGCCACATGCACATCGAGGTGAGCACGGAGTTCACCGAGACGATGCCCCCGCCGTCCACCAGGATCTGCTGGGCGTAGTTGACCTTGAGGACGGTCCCGCACGTCCAGCCCGTGGTGCGGCCCGACTTGCAGATCGGGGCGCCGACTGTCGCGTTCGTCATCCCGCGGACGGCGACGGTGGAGCCGTTCCAGGTCGAGACCTGGCCGCGCGGCGTGAGGTTCGCCCCCGTGACGGGGACGAGGCCGGAGTCGTTGCCGCTGCCGAACATGAACGTGGACGATGCGAGGGTTCCGATCGCCGCGCTGCTGGCCGTGCCGTCCTGACCCGGCGCCGTCTGCAGGTAACGGTAGGCCACGGCCGGGTCCGGCGGCACCGGCGAGTTGCCCAGGAGGCAGTGGCCGGCCGTCGCCATGGTCGGCGCCCCGCCCGCACCGAACCCGTTGAAGCCCGTGGAGCAGATGGAGATCGTCGAACCGCCGGTCCGCAGGTACCAGCCGGTGCCGTTGTCCAGGTTGTCGTACGCGGCGGCCTTCTGGTCCGGAGCAGGGCCGGAAGGCGGCGTCGCGGTCGTCGGGGTCGCGCCGAGCGAGGTGGCGAGGCGCTCCTGCGCCGCCGTGGTGGTGTGCACGTTGATGGTGGAGCCGTCCATCCACACCTGTGCGGGGTCGATGCCGCCGGTCGTCAGGTCGGGGAGGATGTCGGAGGCGTGCCCGGCGGCGGCAGCGTCGGCGAGGTACTGCTCCGGCGTGATGCCGAGATCGCGGCGGACGGCGGCATCGAGCCCCTGCGGCAGGTCGCCCGCAGCCGTTCCGCCGTCGGCGTCGTCGCCGGCGGGGGCCTTCTGCTCCGGCGCGGGATTCGCCGACGACGCTCCGGTGCGCGGCGCGGTCGTCATCGTGGCGGCCGCCCCCTTCGCCGCTCCCGCGGACGGGGTCTGCGCAGCGGCTGCGCATCCCGTGAGCAGCACGGCGACGAGCACCGCGGCCATTCCTCCTGCGGACGCACGACGCATCGGCTGACACCTTCCTCGCCCGACGATCGAGCCCCAGGGAGAAACTAGCGGAGTATGGCCGCTGCGTCGTGAACGAGATTCCGAGCGGGCGCTCCGGAGGCGATCAGCTCCTCCAGGCGCACCGCCAGCGGACCGGTCACGGCACCGGCCGGGAGGGCTCCGTTCACGTGGAGGAGCTCGGCGGCGTGCAGCGCCTCCGCGGCGAAGACCTCGGCCGCCAGCGCGAGCGAGCGCTGAGCGAGACGCAGCGCGAGCGGTGCGAAGGAGGAGTGGTCCTCCACGCCGGAGAGCGTCGTGCTGCCGAGGGTGGCGGGGACGGCCAGCTGCTTGAGCTCGGCGGCGGCGGACGCGGCGGAGTACAGCAGCAGCCCGGCGACGCGCGTCCGGCCGTCGGCCCGCGCCGGTGCCAGCGCGACGGAGTGCGCGGCGGTGCGCCGTTCGGACGCCGCCGCGACGTGCGCGATCGCGAGGCGCAGGCCCTCGAAGGCGAGCGCGAGCGGGAGGGCCTGGAAGTTGCCGCCCGAGACCAGGCGATCCGACGCGATGTCCACGACCGGGTTCTCGCTGCGCGCGGCGAGCTCCACCTCGAGCTCGGTGCGGACGCGCTCGACGGCCTCCCGGAGCGCTCCGTGCAGCTGCGGTGCGCTGCGGAAGGCGAGGGGATCCTGCACGGTCACCGGGCGCGCGGAGTCGTGCAGCACGCTGCCGTCGAGCGCCTCGCGGATCGCGGCGGCCGAGTCGATCTGCCCCCGCCCGCCGCGGGCCTCGGCCACAACGGCCGTGTACGGGCTGGGGTTGCCGGCGGGGCCCGCCGCGGCGGCGGCCTCCAAGGAGAGCGCGACGGCGTGGTCGGCGACGACGGTCAGCGCCTCCGCGTCGAGCAGCGCGAGGGAGCCGACGCCGATGCTGTAGGCGTTGGAGCTGAGGGCGGCGAGGGCCTCGTGCGGGGCGGGGTCGAGCGGCTCGAGCCCCGCGGCGGCCAGCGCGTCCCCGGCCGGGGCTCCGGCCGCCGTGCCGTCGAGGACGGTTCCGTCGCCGGTCACCACGGCCACGACCTCCGCCAGCGCGGTCAGATCCGCCGCGCCGACCGAGCCGCGCGACGGGATCAGGGGCACCACCCCGGCGTTCAGGAGGTCGGCGTAGGCCTGGGCGAGCACGGGGCGCACCCCGGCTCCCCCGCGCGTGAAGCCGGCCAGCCGGGCGGCGACGACGGCGCGCGCCTCACGCGCGGAGAGCGGATCGCCCACCCCGCCGCGGTGGTTCGCGATGGTGCGTCGCTGGAAGGCGGCGAACCCCTCCGGATCCACCGCGTCGTCGCGGCCGGCGCCCAGCCGACGGTTCAAGCCGTAGACCGGCTCGCCCGAAGCGATGGCGTGCTCCACGACGGCACGGGAGGCCGCGAGCGTCTCGCGCGCCTCGGGCGTCAGCTCCACCACCGCACCGTCGGCGACGGCCGCGATGTCCTCCGGCCGCGGGGCCGGGGCGCCGAACCGGATCGCGGCAGCAGCCATCAGAAGTCCTGGAGGTTGCGGCGCAGCCCGCCGTCGCCCAGCTCGCTGCGCAGCAGGCCCCGACGCCGGAGCGCGGGCACGAGCGGGTCGAGCGTGCGGTGCACGTTCGCGGGATGCACCTGACCGGTGAAGAGGAAGCCGTCGCCGCCGACCGCCTCGCCCAGCTCGCCGAGGTGGTCCGCGATCTCGTCGGGCGTGCCGACGATCGCCAGACCGTCCTTCTTCGCCCGGGTCTGCAGGATCTCGCGCAGCGTGGAGCCCGCCGGCGCCGAGCGGACGAAGTTGTCGAGCGTGCCCTGGTTGCTGTTGGTCGTGAGCTCGGGGAGCGGCGCGTCGAGGTCGAACGTCTTGAAGTCGACCCCGGTGAGGTACGAGATCGACTGGAGCTGCTCGTCGATCGCGGCCTGGGTCAGCTCGGCACGGGCGGCCCGCACGGTCCTGGTCTCCTCGGCGTTCGCGGTGACGATCGGCTGCACCACGAAGAGGACCTTGATGGCGTCCGCGTCGCGGCCGTTCTCGACCGCGACGGCGCGGATGCTGTCGCGGTACTCCTTCATCCGCTCGGCCGTCGAGGCGAGGGCCAGCACCACGTCCGAGTTCTTGCCCGCGAAGTCGCGCCCGCGGCCGGACGCACCGGCCTGGACCATCACGGGCTCCTCCGCGGCGGGAGCGGTGTTCAGCGGACCGCGCACCCGGAAGAACCGGCCCTCGTGGTCGATGGTATGCACCTTGCGGAAGTCGGCGAACACGCCGTTCGCGGCGTCCTCGACGATCGCGTCGGGCTCCCAGCTGCGCCAGAGCTTGCGGACCACGTCCACCCACTCGTCGGCGCGGTCGTAGCGGAGGTCGTGATCGATCTGCTTGTCGAGCCCGTAGTTCTGGGCGGCGAGGTCGGAGCCGCTGGTCACGACGTTGAAGCCGAGCCGGCCTCCCGCGAAGTGCTGCAGGGTGCTGAGCAGGCGCGCGGCCGTGAACGGCTCGTAGAAGCTGGCGCTCAGCGTCGGGACGATGCCGAGCCTGCTCGTCGCCCCCAGGAGGTACGGGACGAGCGGGAGCGGATCGTGCTTCGGGACGAAACGCGCGGCCGAGAGGTTGACCTCGGCGCTGCCGCCGTAGGTGTCGGGGACCGCGACGCCGTCCTCGATGATGAACAGGTCGAGCCCGCTCGCCTCGAAGGTGCGTGCCGCATCCTGGTAGATCGGCGGCTGGCGCCAGTCGTACCCGACGCCGTACGTCGGGTCGCCCCAGCCTTGCACGCCGAAGCCCGCACCGAGGAACCAGCCGAAATGGAGGAGTGCCATGTGTCTCTTTCGTCCGCGTCGTCAGTCGGCGTCGACGCCGGCGGCCTGCAGCCACAGCGGGTCGAACGCCTTCGTCAGGTAGTTGATGCCGCCGTCCGGCGCGATCGCCACGACGACGGATCCCGCAGGAGCCCGCTCGGCGATGCGCAGGGCGGCCGCGACCGCCAGCCCCGACGAGGGGCCGAGCAGGAGGGCCTCCTCGGCCGCCAGACGGCGCACCGTACGGTACACCTCGGCGTCCTCGACGGTGTGGACCTCGTCCACGACCGCGTGATCGAAGGTCTCCGGCCAGAACTCGCGCGGCCACGCGCTGCCGACGCCGTCGACGAGGATGCGCCCGGCGGGGCCGCCGCCGTAGGTGGAACCGACCGGGTTGGCGCCGTAGACGCGCACGGCGCCTCCGGTGACGTCTTTGAGGAAGCGGCCGGTGCCGCTGACCGTGCCGCCGGTCCCGATCGAGGCGACGAAGTGGGTGACCTGGCCGCCGGTCTGGCGCCAGATCTCCGGGCCGGTGCCGCGGTAGTGGGCGTCCGGGTTCGCGGTGTTGGCGAACTGCGCCGGCCGCCAGGCGCCGGGCGTCTCCGCGGCGATCCGGTCAGCGAGGGCGCGCGGGTTGGCCGGGTCGTCCGGTGCGGCCTCCCAGTCGGCCTCCACCAGGCGGGCGCCGTACGCCGCGAGCACCTTGCGCTTCTCGTCCGAGATGTCCGCAGCGTGCACGATGACCACAGGATGCCCGGTCAGCCGGCCGATGAGCGCCAAGCCGATCCCGGTGTTGCCGCTCGTGGCCTCCACGATTGTGGCACCGGGCGCGAGGGCGCCAGACGCCTCCGCGGTGCGGATCATGTTGAGCGCGATGCGGTCCTTCGACGAGCCGCCGGGATTGCGGCCCTCGAGCTTGACCAGCACCCGGGAGGCCAGCCCGCGGGTGAGCGTGTGCAGCTCCACCACGGGGGTGTTCCCGATGAGCGCCGCGACGGAATCGCAGACCTCGACCTCCGGCAGGGCGCCGGGGAGGTCGGAGGGGCGGACGTCGAGCGTGGTCATGGAGGGAGACTAGGCGCTCCCGCTGGGAGGGCGCTCGCCTGTTGCCGCGTATTACAACCGAGCGGGTCGCCTCGCGGGCGGCCGTCCCGGATTCACTCCCCGGTCGCGACCGGCCGGGAGGGGTCGTTGGACCAGGCGGAGAACGATCCCGGGTACAGCGCGGGCGTCGGCAGGCCGGCGGCCTCCATCGCGAGCACGGTGTGGGCGGCCGTGACGCCGGAGCCGCAGTAGACGGCGACCGCCGCACCGGGCACGGCGCCGAACGCGGCGAAACGCTCGGCGAGCCGGTCGGGCGGCAGGAGCAGGCCCTCGGCGTCGAGCGAGTCCACGGTGGGAGCGCTCCGCGCGCCCGGGATGTGGCCGGCGCGCGGATCGACGGGCTCGACCTCCCCGCGGAACCGCTCCCCCGCACGGGCGTCGAGGAGCACGCCGCCGGCCGGGAAGTCCGCCGCACGATCCGCGTCGATGGTCGGGAGACTGCCGAAGGCGAGCGAGACGCCTCCCGGCTCCGGGACGGACGCCCCGGTCTCGACGGCGCCCCCGGCCGCCCTCCACGCGGCGAGACCGCCGTCGAGCACGCGGACGCTGCTCACACCCGCGTGACGGAGCAGCCACCATGCGCGGGAGGCGGAAGTGCCGGAGACGTCGTCGTACACGACGACCGCGTCCCCGTCGTCGAGCCCCCACCGGCGCGCGGCGGCCTGGAACTCGTCCTCGTCGGGCAGCGGATGCCGTCCGTCCGTCGGCGCGCCATGGCCGGCGAGCTCGGTGTCGAGATCGACGTATACCGCTCCGGGAATGTGGCCCCGCTCGAACTCCTCGGCCCCGGGAGGTCCGCCCAGTATCCACCGGACGTCGAGCAGTCGCGGAGGGGTGGAGGAGGCCAGTTCGGCGGCGAGGTCGGAGGCGGAGACGAGAGGGCGCATGAGCCGATTCTCGCATCCACGCCCCGACCATCGGGCGTGTGTGGGTTGTGCTTTGCGAAAGAGTGAGTGTACAGTCACTCACATGGCACGAACACTCTCCACCGCCGACGACCGCCGCGAGGCGGTGCTCGCCAGCGCGATCACCGCCTTCGCCCGCACCGGCTACCTCGGCACGCCCATCGCCGCCGTCGCGACGGATGCCGACATCTCCCCCGCGTACGTCTTCAAACTGTTCCCCGGCAAGGAGAGCCTCTTCGTCGCCGCCCTCGACCGCTGCTTCGAGCTCATCGAGGAGGCCCTCGAACGCGGAGCGCGCACGGTCTCCGACGGCACCCCGGACGAGATCCTGGACGCCATGGGCCTCGCCTACGCCGAATTGATCGCCGACCGCTCGCTCCTCATGCTGCAGGTGCACGCGCAATCCGCGGCCGACGTGCCGGAGATCCACGACGCGCTGCGCCGCGGCCTCGCGCGAGTGACGCGGTTCGCCGCCACGCGCTCGGGCGCGGACGGCGCCGCCATCCAGCACTTCATCGCATGGGGGCAGTTGTGCCACCTCACGGTGACCCTCGGTCTCGACGACCTCCCCGACGAGTGGGCGCGCACGCTCACCCGCGGCATCCGTCACCCCTGACGGAGCCGGCCCGCTTCCCTCCTCGCCCGACCACCCGTTGCTCCACCCCTCAAGAGTGATTGATTGATCACTCACAGTGAAAGGATCGCCCTCATGGTCACCTCCACCGGCACAGACGCCTCGGCATCGTCCGTCGGATCCACGCCTCCGGCCCGGTCCGCCCATCCGTGGTGGGCCCTGACGGTGCTCGCCTTCGCGCAGTTCCTCGTCATCCTGGACGCGTCGATCGTGAACATCGCCCTCCCCAGCGTGGGCGCCGCCCTCCAGCTCGACACCTCCGCCCTCACCTGGGTCGTGACCGCGTACGTGCTGCCGTTCGGCGGCCTGCTCCTGCTGGGCGGCCGGCTCGCCGACCGCTTCGGCCACCGCCGCGTCTTCCTCGTCGGCGTGACCGGGTTCGCCGCTGCGTCGCTGCTCGCCGGACTCGCGCCGAGCGGTGGGATGCTGCTGGCCGCCCGTGCCCTGCAGGGCGGGTTCGCCGCCCTCCTGGCCCCGGCCGCGCTCGCTCTGCTCACGCTCCTCTTCCCCGACGGCGCCGCACGTGGCAAGGCGCTCGGCGTGTGGGGCGCGGTCGCCGGGATGGGGAGCGCCGCCGGTGTGCTCCTGGGCGGCGTGCTCACGGCCTCGTTCGGCTGGCCGTCGGTGTTCTTCGTCAACGTCCCCATCGGGATCGCGGTCGTCCTCGTGCTGCCGCGCCTGCTCTCCCGCGACCCGCGCACGAGCGGTCAGCGGATCGACCTGGCCGGCGCCGTCACGGCGACCCTCGGCCTCGCGGCGGCCGTGGCCGCCCTGAGCGAGGGAGGGGTCCTGGGCTGGACGCACCCGATCGTCATCGCCCTCGCGGCCGGCGCCGTAGTGCTGCTCGCGGCGTTCGTCCTCGTGGAGCGCCGCGTCGCGCATCCGCTGCTCCCGTTCGGGTTCTTCCGCAATCGGGACGCCGCCGCGGGCAACGTGGCCATGCTGCTCGTCGGCGGGTCGACCGTCGCGCTGTTCTTCGCGCTCTCGGTGTACCTGCAGGAGGTGCTCGGGCTCGACGCCCTCAGTGCCGGACTGAGCCAGCTGCCCCTCGCGCTCGCCCTCGTCGCGGTGGCGGGCGGCATCCCGGCGGTCGTGGCGCGGGCCGGGCTCCGGCCGACCCTGGTCGGCGCGCTCGTGCTGCTGGCGGTGGGCGTCGTCTGGTTCGCCCTGGCCGGACGGAGCGGGCTCGTGACCGGCTTCATCCTCCCGAGCGTCGTCATCGGGGTCGCCCTCGGGGCGACGTTCGTGACCGCCACGCAGCTCGCCGTGCGCGGAGTGGGCGAGGCCGAGTCGGGGCTCGCGAGTGGATTGGTGAACACCAGCCAGCAGATCGGCGGCGCCCTCGGCCTGGCCGTGCTCGGCGGGATCGCGGCGGCCCAGACGGCGTCGCTCGTGGCCTCGGGATCCGCACCGGCGGACGCGACGGCGGGCGGATTCCAGCTGCTCTTCCTCGGCGTGGCCGCGCTCGCGGTCGCCGGCGCCGGCGTGACGGTGCTCCTGCGGGCTCGCCGCTGACCGGCGCTGACCGGCGCTGACCGCCGCAACGCCGAAGGGGCGGACCGGATGTATCCGGTCCGCCCCTTCGGCGTGTGCGTTTCGGCGCGCGTGCGCCTGCGCGCGAGTGCGTCAGTGTCCGGTGGACGCCTTCGCGTTCGACTCGTACGAGGTGTTGGTCGACTCGAAGAAGTTGACCAGCTCGAGCGTGTCGTTGGCCGTGGCCATCCACTTCGCCGGGTTGGAGACCTTGTACTCGGCCTCGAAGCCCAGCTCCTCCAGACGACGGTCGGCCAGGTAGCGGACGTACTGGTTGATGTAGTTCGCGTTGAGGCCCAGGATGCCGCCCGGCAGGAGGTCGCGGTTGTACTGCTCCTCCATCTCGACGGCGTCGAGGATCATCTGGCGGATCTCGTTCGCGAACTCCGGCGTCTGCAGGTCGGGGTTCTCCTCGAGGACCGTGAGGATGAGGTTGATGCCGAACTTCAGGTGCAGCGACTCGTCGCGCACCACCCAGTCGATCAGCGAACCGAAGTTGCGCAGCAGGTTCCGCTGACGGAACGAGAGCGCGACCATGAAGCCCGAGTAGAACCAGATGCCCTCGAGGATCACGTTGTACGCGACGAGGTTGCGGATGAAGTCCTGCTTGCCCTCGGTCGTCGTGATGTCGAGGGTCTGCTCGGTCATCCGCTTGATGAACTGGACCTCGAACTCCTCCTTGCGGGCCATCGACGGAACGTCGACGTGGGAGTTGTAGGCCTGCTCGCGGTCGATCGGGAACGTCTCGAGGACGTACTCGAACGACATGCAGTGGTTCGCCTCCTCCCACATCTGCTTGGCGAGGTAGAGGTGCGCCTCGGCCGCGTTGATGTAGGGGTAGACACCGAACGCGAGCGCCTTGTTGACGAGGAGCTCGTTCGGGTTGAAGTAGCTCATCAGGAAGGTGACCGCGTGACGCTCCTCGTCGGTCATCTTCTTGAAGTCGGCGATGTCCTCACCGAGCTGGATCTCGTTCGGGAACCAGGTGTTCGCGACGGCCTGGTCGTACAGGTCCATCGCCCACTGGTACTTCACCGGCTTGAGCAGCAGGCCCTCTTCGATCCCGGTACCCAGGATGCCCATAGTTCTGTTTCTCCTCTTCAGACTCGACGGCGCGCGCAGTGCGTGATTACTGGCAGGACTCGCACTGCAGGTCGTCCATCGGGTCGACCGGCACGTAGTACTCCTCGATCTTGGTGGCGGTGTTCATTACTTGTCACCTCCCGAGAGACCTCCGAAGCCGAACCCGCGGCGAGCGGGTGCGGCGGGAGCCGGAGCGGCGGCGGGCTCGGCCGCGGCGGCCGGCGCACCGGCGCCGACGGTCGCGAAGCCCTTGCGGCCGCCCGAGATCTCCTCGGACTTGTTGACCTTGACCGTCGACTGCTCGGCCTGGTGACGCGGCTTCATGTGGAGGTAGTACGTCGTCTTGACGCCCTTCTCCCAGGCCGCGTAGTAGATGTCCATCATGTCGCCGATGTCCCGGGTCTCCAGGTACATGTTGCGGCTGATGGCCTGGTCGATCCACTTCTGGGCGCGGGCCGCGACCTCGATGAAGGCGTGCGGCGAGAGCTGGAAGCTCGTCTTGAACGTCGCCTTGACCTCGTCCGGGATCGCCTCGATGCCCTGGATGTCGCCCTGCGAACGGAGGATGGACTCGCGCACGTCCTCCCACAGGCCACGCTCCTGGAGCGCGGCGACCAGGTTGCGGTTGACCTCGAGGAACTTGCCCGACGAGGTGGACCGGCTGAAGATCTGCGAGAACTGCGGGTCGAAGCCGGGGGTCGTGCCGGCGACGAGGCCGATCGACGCGGTCGGGGCGATCGCCATCAGGGTGGCGTTGCGCATGCCCCCCTTGACCTTCTCGCGCAGGCGGTCCCAGTCGAGGCGGATGGTGCGGTCCACGGTGATCGGGATGCCGCGGTCGGCCTCGGTGAGGGCGATCGAGTCGTAGGGCACGAGGCCCTTCGACCAGCGCGAGCCCTCGAAGTTCGGGTACGCGCCGCGCTCCTGGGCCAGGTCGGCGCTCTCGTCGATCGCCGCGTACGAGACGTGCTCCATGATCTCGTCGATCAGGGCGTACGCCTCCTCGCTCTCGTAGCTGAGGCCGAGGCGCTCGACGATGTCGGTGAAGCCCATCACGCCGAGACCGATGGCGCGGTTCTGCTGGTTCGAGAAGTCGGCCTCGTCGACGCTCGACACGGTGATGTCGATGAGGTTGTCCAGCTGGCGCACCGCCTGGCGGGCGCTCTCCTCGATGCGGGCGAAGTCCATCTTGCCGTCGACGATGTGACGGGAGAGGTTGATCGACGCCAGGTTGCAGACCGAGACGTTGTCGCGGTCCTGCGGCAGCGTGATCTCGGTGCACAGGTTCGACAGGTGGATGGTGCCGGTGTTGTTGTTGAGGGCACGGTTGTTGATCGTGTCCTTCCAGGTCAGCCACGGGTGGCTGGTGGTCTGGAGGCTCATCAGGATGTCCTTGAACTGGGCGCGCGCGCTCATCTTCTTGAACATCACGATGCGGCCGGCCTCGGCCTCGTCGATGTAGTGCTGGTAGCGCTCCGAGAACTCCTTGCCGTAGAGCTCGTTGAGGTCGGAGACCTCCAGCGGGTCGAACAGGTACCAGTCCTGGTCGTTCTGGACGCGCTTCATGAACTCGTCGCTGATCCACACCGCGGTGTTGGCGGTGCGCGTGCGGCGGTAGGGGTCGCCCGAGTTCTGGCGCAGGTCCAGGAACTCCGGGAAGTCCATGTGCCAGTTCTCCATGTAGAAGCACAGGGCGCCGAACTTCTTGCCGCCGCGGCTCACCGCACGCAGCACCGAGTCGATCGTGTGCATGAACGGGATCGGGCCGGTGGAGGTCGTGTTGTTGGAGCGGATGGGCGAGCCCTGGGCGCGCAGCTTGGTGACCGAGAGGCCGATGCCGCCGGTGCCCTTGGTGAGCCACATGACGTCGCGCACCGACTTGGCGATGTGCTCGATGTCGTCCTGCATCTCCATGACGAAGCAGTTGGAGAGCTGCGGGTAGGCGGTGCCGGCGTTGACGAGCGTGGAGCCCGCCGCCAGGTACTCGAGCTTCGACATCTTCTCGTAGAAGGCGAGCGCGTGGCTGGTCGGGTCGGCCTCGTTGAGCGAGAGGCCCATCGCGATGCGCATCCAGAAGTACTGGGGCACCTCGAGCGAGTCGCCGTTGCGGGCCTTGATGCCGTAGCGGTTGTTGAGGGTGACGACGCCGATGTACTTGAGCAGCTCGTCGCGGGACGGGTCGAGCGCGACGGAGAGACGGTCGAGGTCGAAGAGCTGGGTGAAGCGGGAGTCGAGGAGGGTCTCGGAGACGCCCCGCTCGATGTACGCGCGGAAGTGCGAGCTGTGCAGGGAGACGAGCTCGTCGAAGTCGGCGTAGTCGCCGAGCACGCGCTTGTAGATCGTCTTGAGGAGGAGGCGCGCGGCGACGGTGTCGAACGCCGGGTCGTCCTTGACGTTCTGGAGGGCGACCTGGATGACCGCCTCGTCGAGCTGCTGCGTGGTGATGCCGTCGAAGAGAGTGAGCTCGAGCTCGCTCGCGATCTGGGTGACCCACGTGATGTTGTCGTCCAGGCCCTGGGCCGCCGTCTCGATGGCCAGGTTGATCTTGTTGGCGTCGTACGGCTCGCGCTCGCCATTCCGCTTCACGACGGTGATTGGCACGTTCTCTCCCTCTTCGCACTGCCGTCAACCCGAGTGGCGGCATGGTCGTGCACCGGCTCCCTCGAAGGGCTGGTCCGGCGCTGTTTCCCCGTGGATCGAGCCGCAGCAGGACGATTTCCGTGTGCTGCGGCGATCCGTGTTTGACCACTATATAGCGGGGTGCCGACATTTCCATCCCCCCACATCTAGTGGGCGTGTCGTCCACAGATGTGCATGAGTTATACACATTTCCACAGCCCCGAACGCGGGTGGTGCACCGGCCGTGGACCCTCGTGGAACGTCGTTCCCTCCCGATAGAGTGATCGGATTGTGAGCAGTTACTCGAGCCTTCTGAAGACCCCCGGCGTCGCGCGGATCATCGCCGCCCAGCTGACGGCGCGGTTCCCCTTCGGCATGCTCTCGCTCGCCTTCCTGCTGCACATCGAGCGCGTCCACCACTCCTACGGGGCCGCCGGTCTCGTCCTCGCCGCCATGAGCATCGGCCAGGCCATCGCCGGCCCGATGACGAGCCGACTCATGGGCGTGCTCGGGATGCGCGTCGTGCTGTGGACGACGCTCGCCTTCTGCGCCGCCGCCGTCGCCGTGATCGGCCTCGTCGTGATGCCCATCCCCGTCACGATGGCCGTCGCCTTCTTCGCCGGCCTCAGCATGCCGCCGATCCAGCCGGCCGTGCGCACCATCTACCCCAAGATGGTCAACTCGCGGCAGCTCACCCCGCTCTTCTCGCTCGACGCCTCCGCGCAGGAGATCATCTGGATCGCCGGTCCGGTGGCGATCACGTTCGTCTCCACCCAGATCGGCACCGTCGAGGGCATCCTGATGTCGGTTGCGATCATGCTGCTCGGCGGCTTCTGGTTCATCGCGTCGCCCGAGGTCGGGCGGGTGCGCATCCCGCGCAGCAAGCGGCGCTTCGGCGTCGTGCTCACCCGGCCGCCGGTGCTGCTGGCGACCGTCGTCGGCTTCCTGCTCATCGGCTCGTGCGCCGCCGTCGAGGCGGGTGTCGTCGCCACCTTCGACGAGGGCTCCCCGCTTTCGGGCATCGTCCTCGCCATCTGGTCCGTCGGCTCGCTCGTCGGCGGTCTCGCGTTCGGGCACGTCCCGATCGGGCCGTGGGCCACCGCCCGGCGCATGCTCCTCGTCTTCATCGGCGTCAGCCTGTCGAGCTTCATGCTGTGGTCGCCCTGGGCCCTGTCGGCCACCCTGCTCATCGCGGGCGTGGGCATCGCGCCGGCCCTCGCGGTGCTGTTCGCGATCGTGTCGGCGAGCGTGAAGTTCTCCGACACCGCCGAGGCGTACGGCTGGGTCGGCACCGGCCAGCTCATCGGAGCCGCCCTCGGTTCGGCCCTCGCCGGCTTCCTCATCGACGGTTTCGGCGCCCTCGGCGCCTTCTGGGCCGCCGCACTCTTCGCCCTCGTCGGATTCGTGGTCGCCGCCCTGGCCCACCGCATCCACCCCGACCTCCGCGGCCGCGACGCCTCCCCCATCCCCGACACCGAACCCGTCCCCGTCCAACCCTCCTGATCGGCTCCGCGAGACGTGAGTTGTTGCGGGTGTGGGGCGCTCCCCACCCACAACAACTCACCTCTCGCGAGAGTGGGGTGTGGATAAGGGACCGGACGAGAGGAATGTCCGGGCAGGGTGTGGGGATGGTACGGATCACACCCCTCCCGGAGGCACTCCGCGGGCCCTTCCACGTGCAGGATGCGCTGCGGAGCGGCGTGAGCTCGGGGCGTCTCCGAGCGTCCGATCTGCACAAGCCCCTGCGCGGAGTGCGAATCGCGGCAGTCTCGACGACGCTTCACGAGCGCTGCGCAGCCCTGCTCTGCCACCGGGACGAGCGCATCGTGTTCAGTCATGTCACGGCGGCGCGGCTCTTCGGCGCCCCGCTGCCGCGCCGCTGCGAGGAGGACGACGCGCTCCACGTCAGCGTCCCGGCGGGCGAGCGGTCACCGCAGATCGCGGGCATCCGCTCCCACACGATCGCGGCCTGGTCGCCGACCCTGGTCGGCGACCTGCCGGTGACCTCTCCTGCGCAGACATGGCTCGATCTGGTGCCACTGCTGGATCGCCCCTCGTCGATCGCCGTGGCCGACTACCTGGTCTCGGGGACGGCACCGTGGACGACGCGAGATCACCTCGAGGCGATCGTGGCGGCCTCGCCAGGGCGTCGCGGAGTGAAGCACGCCCGAGCCCAGCTCCCAGCCATCCGGACCGGCGTCGACTCTCCCGGCGAGTCACGGCTGCGCCTGCTCCTCACCGACGCGGGGCTTCCCGAGCCCGCAGTGAACTTCACGCTGCTCGACCGCGCCGGGACGGCCCTCGCTCGGGCCGATCTCGCCTATCCCATCGAGCGGGTCGCGCTCGAGTACGAGGGCGACATCCATCGCGTCGACCGACAGGTGTGGATGAAGGACCTCCGGCGGCGGGAGCGCGTGGAGGATCTCGGCTGGCGGATGGTCCGCGTGACCGCGTCCGACCTCCACGAGCCCGCCGCGCTCCTCACGCGCATGCGAAAACTCCTCGCGAAACGTGACAACTCGTGGGTGTGAAGCCCCGCGAACCCACAACTACTCACGTCTCGCGGCACGGGGCGGGGGCGGGGGGCTACCAGCGGGGGTGGATGGTGGGGCGGAAGTGGGTGTCGTAGATGGCGTGGACGGCGGGGTCGAGGTCGGGGAGGTGCGGGAAGCGGGCGGCCTCGGCGTTGGCGCGGGCCTGCTCGGCGGAGCGGGCGCCGGGAATGACGGTGGAGACGCCGGGCTGGCCGATGATCCAGGCGAGGGCGGTCTGCGCGGGGGTGAAGCCTTCGGGGGTGAGCGCGGCGAACTCGCGCGCGGCGAGCACGCCCTCGGCGTAGTCGACGCCGGAGAAGGTCTCCCCCACGTCGAAGGCCTCGCCGTTGCGGTTGTAGGAGCGGTGGTCGTCGGCCGAGAACTCGGTCTGCTCGGTGTAGCGGCCGGTGAGCAGCCCGGAGGCGAGCGGAACGCGGGCGATGATCCCGACGCCGGCCGCGCGCGCCGCGGGCAGCACCTGATCGAGAGGCTTGAGGCGGAACGCGTTGAGGATGATCTGGACGCTGGCCGTGCCCGGGCGAGCGATCGCGGCGAGCGCCTCGTCGCAGGTCTCGACGCTGACGCCGTAGTTCGCGATGGCGCCGTCGGCGACCAGGGTGTCGAGCGCGTCGTACACGGCGTCGTTCGAGAAGACGGGGGTGGGCGGGCAATGGAGCTGGACGAGGTCGAGTGTGTCGACGCCGAGGTTGCGGCGCGAGCGGTCGGTCCACTCGCGGAACTTCGCGAGGGTGAAGTTCGCGGGGTCCTGCGCCTCCCGGCGACCCATCTTGGTGGCGACGGTCAGCGGGAGATCGGGACGGGCCGCCCGGAACCGGCCGATGAGCTGCTCGCTGCGCCCGTCGCCGTAGACGTCGGCCGTGTCGAAGAAGGTGACGCCGGCCGCGGTCGCCGCGTCGAGGACCTCGAAGGCATCCTCTTCGCGCACGTCGCCCCAGTCGGCGCCGAGCTGCCAGGTTCCGAGTCCGACGACCGAGACCTCGCGGCCGGTCCTGCCCAGGGTCCGTTGCTCCATGCGCCCACCCTATCCGGGTCGGTCAGCGCCGGGCCCGCTTCCCGCCGGACCAGCTCCCGTCGGCCCGCCTCCGGCCCGCCCACGTCCAGCCGACCCGCCTTCAGTCGGTCCACCTCAAACAGGCCCGCCTCCCGCAGGACCTCCCACGCCGCCGGACCACCCCTCAGACGGGGACCGCGGCACCGGCCGGCTCGACGGACGCCGCCCGCTCGGCCTCACCGGTTTCCGCGGAGCCCGGCGCGGCCGCAGCGACGACCCGCTGGTTGCGGAAGTGCCCGACGGTCATCCCGATCAGTCCGAGCACCGCCCAGCCGAGGAGGATGAGCCACGAGCCGCTCGCGTCGGCGTCGGGGAAGTACGACAGGTCGCGCAGGAGGGTGACCGAGGCGCCGGGCACGAACCACTGCCCGATCTCGCCCCACGGTCCGGCGATGAACTGCATCGGCTGGGCGGCGGCCGACAGGGGGTTGCCGACGAGGATGGTCAGCACGGCGCCGACAGGGATGCCCGCCGTGCCGATGAGCGCGTTCATCCCGACGATGAAGGCGGCGGTGGCGAACATCGAGAGGCCGACGGCCAGGGCGTTGAGGGCGTAGTCGCCCTGGAGGATGCCGAATCCGGCCTGCAGCACGGCGGCGACGCCGAGTCCGCCCGCGACGGCGTAGACGACCACCGCGGTGAGCCGTCGCCAGCTGCCGGCCACGAGGAGCGCGATCAGGACGCCGCCGAGCATCCCGCCGAGGACGAGCGGGAAGGAGGCCGCCGAGAGCCCGAGTCCGCGGGCGTCGGTCGAGGCGAGGGGAACGACGTCGGTGACGGCGACCGTGATGGTGGGCGCGACGGTGCCTGCCGGCGCCTGCCCAGCGGCCACGGCCTGGGCGACCGCGGCGGAGGCCTGCGCGTTCGCCTGCTTCTGGATGGTCGCGGCGACCTGGCCGAGCAGCTGGCTGACCGCGGCGCCGTTCGCGGAGGCGGTGAGCACCTCCGGCCGGTCGCCGAGCACGATCGCTCCGTCGACGGCGCGCGTGCGGATGAGGTGCACGGCGTCGCCCCGGGAGGCGACCGTCGTCAGGTCGAAGACGCCGTGCGCGGAGGAGGCGAGCTGCTTCTCGACCTGCGCGGCGGCGGCCGAGTTTCCGGCCACGGCGACGGGGAGGTCCTTCACCGTGGAGGTCATCGTCGGCCAGAGGAAGGCGAGGACGACGATGAGGACGGCGACGGCGGCGCCGACGGCCAGGAGGACCGAGCGCAGCCAGGGCGTGTGCGGGGTGAGGGTGCTGCGGGACATGACGCCTCCAATAAAAACGAATGATCGTTCTTTATAGTGAGCCTCCGGTCCGCTATTGTCAAGAACGAGCATTCGTTTTGACAGCGCGGGAGGAGGCACCGATGCCGAAGGTCACCGAGGAGCACCGCAAGGCCCGTCGGGAGCAGATCACTCGCGCTGCCCTCCGCCGCTTCGCCCGCTCGGGCTTCGCCGCGACGTCGATGGCCGACATCATCGAGGAGTCCGGGCTCTCGGCCGGCGCGATCTACGGCCACTACAAGAGCAAGGACGAGCTGATCCGCCTCGCGGTCGCCGAGATCATGGACGCGCGGTTCTTCGACATCGCGACAGCGCGGGACAGCGACCCCATCCCCTCACCCGGCGACGTCGTCCGCCTGCTGGTCTCCGGCCTCACGGAGCAGGTCGGCGAGCTGCAGCTGCTGCTCCAGGTCTGGGGCCAGGTGCCGATCAATCCCGAGCTCGCCACGGTGGCGGCCGAGATCGGCGACCGGATCACCGGGATGCTCCGCGACTACCTGACCCACTGGTACGCGAGCGCTCACGGCGTGGATGCGGACCATGCCGCGACGCTGGCCCAGCGCTATGTGAGCATCTACGTCGGCCTCGTGCACGGCTACGTCACGCAGTCCTCGCTGTTCACGGGCTTCGACGGAGCGGCCTACCTCGCCGCCATCGACGCGATCGCGCTGCCGACCGACTGACGCGGATCACGCGTCCGGCCCGACCACCCGCACCGCGTACCCCGCACCCGCCTCACCCGCACGCCGTGGCGACCACCCGCGCGAGCCGCTTGCGGATGATGTGGTCGTTCGCCTCCACCCGGTGCATGGTCACGTTGCGCAGCGCCTCGACCACCGCGAGGCTGCCCGGCGCGATGAAGGCGTCCAGCGTCCCGTAGACGACGTGCACCGGAACGCGCACCCGGGCGAGATCGCTGACGACGGTCTGCTGCTCGATGCAGTTCTCGAGCGAGCGGACGAACGGCGTCCAGTTGCGCTCGGTGATCTCGAAGACCCCTTTGATGGGCAGCGTCCGGGCCAGGATGGTGGCGTTGCGCATGGTGAACTCCTTGTTCGCCCGCAGGAACTCGTAGGCGCGCAGGTAGGCGCTGACCCGAGTGCGGACGCGGCGGTCACCGATGGCGGCGGGAGGCCCGTAGACTGGCGGCCCGACCAGCACGAGCCGAGTGAGGGCGGCGGGATGGTCGGCGGCGTAGCGCGCGACGATCAGGCTGCCGAGCGAGTGGCCGACGAGCACGAACGGCGCGCGGAGCCGCAGCGAGCGCAGGGTGCGGTGCAAGGCGTCGACGTGCTCCTCGAGCGTGTACCGCGCATCCTCCGGGGCCGGCGAGCGGCCGAAGCCGAGGATGTCGATCGAGATGACCCGGTGGTTCGGCTCGAGCAGCGGGACGAGGTTCTGGAAGGTCACCGAGGACGACGCGATGCCGTGCACGAGGACGACGACCGGCCCCTCTCCCTCGTCGCCGGCGACGTTGAGGAGCGGGGCGCGGCGGAACCAACGGTCGAGGGTGTCGCGCAGCCGGCCCATGCCTCCATTATCCGTGCGGGCCTCTCAGGAGGCTGGGGAGTCGCGCGGCGGCACCGGCCGGTCGGGCCACCACGCCGGGGTGAGCCGCCCGATGAGGTCGAGCAGGCCGTCCACGTCCCGCGGCCGCGGCCGGCTCAGCCAGACGTCGATCGCGCCGATGGTCCCGTCGGCGAGGTAGCGCGCGATGGTGCGCCGCTGGACGTCGTCGGCCGCGGGCACGTCGACGCTGTGCTGGTCGAGCAGCAGCTCGATGGAGCCCTCGAAGTGCTCGCTCAGGAGGGCGTGGAGGCTGGAGCTGCCGCTCTCGGCGCCGAGCCCGCGGCGGTAGATCACGTCGTGCGCATCCACGTGCTGGAGCACCGCGCGCGTCACGCCGCGCACGGCGGCGGCCGCATCCTCCGGGGCGATGTCCACGAGGTACGCTGCGCGCAGTTCGTCGAGCTCGGTGCGCAGCACGCGCTGGAGCAGGTCGACGGGCGACGCAGCGTACGTGTAGACGGTCGAGCGGTGGACGCCCGCCGCCGTCGCCAGCGCGGAGACCGACACGTCGGCGACCGGTCCGGCCGTCGCGAGATCGAGGATGGCCGCCGTCAAGCGGCCGAGGGTCTTCTCCTGGCGTGCATCCACTTTTCGATCGTACAATGGAGTTATCCGACAGGTGTCGGATATCTGAAGGGAGATTTTCATGGCTCAGTACGACGTCGCCGACCGGTCCGCGATCGTGACCGGAGGCGGCTCGGGCATCGGGCGCGCCGTGGCGCTCACTCTGGCGGCGAGTGGCGCAGCCGTCCTCGTCACCGACCTGAACGAGGAGCACGCGCAGGCGGTCGTGGCCGAGATCGAGGCCGCGGGCGGAAAGGCCGCCGCTCTCGCCGGCGATGTGACCGACCCCGCGTTCGGCGAGGCGAGCGTCGCCGCGGCGAACGCTCTGGCGCCGCTGGGGATCGCGGTCAACAACGCGGGCATCGGTGGCGAGGCCGCCACCGTCGGCGACTACTCGCTCGACAGCTGGCGCAAGGTCATCGAGGTCAACCTCAACGCCGTGTTCTACGGGATGCAGCCGCAGCTGAAGGCCATGGCCGCGAACGGCGGCGGCGCGATCGTCAACATGGCGTCCATCCTGGGCAGCGTCGGCTTCGCGAACTCGTCGGCCTACGTGACCGCCAAGCACGCCCTGCTCGGCCTCACGCAGAACGCCGCGCTCGAGTACGCCGCCGACAAGGTGCGCGTCGTCGCGGTCGGCCCCGGCTTCATCCGCACGCCGCTCGTGGAGGCCAACCTCTCCGCCGACGCGCTGGCGTTCCTCGAGGGCAAGCACGCCCTCGGCCGCCTCGGCGAGCCGGAGGAGGTCGCCTCCCTGGTCGCGTTCCTCGCCTCCGACGCCGCGAGCTTCATCACCGGCAGCTACCACCTGGTGGACGGCGGCTACACCGCTCAGTGACCGGGCGACAGCCCGTATCGTGCACGGTCGCGCTCCCCTAGGCTGAGGAGCGTGACCGAGCACGAGCTGTTGGGCGACGACCTCCTGGAGCGGTTCCGGGGCCGTGCGGCCGTCTACGACGCCGAGAACCGCTTCTTCGACGAGGACTTCGCCGAGCTGGTCGAACTCGGGTACCTGCGTGCGCTGGTGCCCGTCGAGTTCGGCGGCCTGGGTCTCGGCCTCGAGCAGACCGCCCGCCTGCAGGTGCGCCTGGCCGGCGCCGCCCCGGCGACCGCCCTCGCGGTCAACATGCACCTGGTCTGGACGGGCATCGCGAAGACGCTGCACGACCGCGGTGACGACTCCCTCGACTTCGTGCTCCGGGAGGCCGGCGCGGGCGAGGTGTTCGCCTTCGGCCTCAGCGAGGCGGGCAACGACCTCGTGCTGTTCGGCTCGACGACGGAGGCGCGGCCCGCGGACGACGGCTCGTACACCTTCCACGGCCGCAAGATCTTCACCTCCCTCTCCCCGGCGTGGACGCGGCTCGGCACCATGGGGCTCGACGCGACGAGCCCCGACGGCCCCAAGATCGTCTACGGCTTCGTCGACCGCGACGGCGGCGGCTTCGAGATCCGCGACGACTGGGACACCATCGGGATGCGCGCCACGCAGAGCCGCACGACGATCCTCGACGGCGCCCGCTCCCCCGCCGACCGGATCGTGCGGAGGCTGGACCCCGGCCCCAACCCGGACCCGCTGGTCTTCGCGATCTTCGCCAACTTCGAGATCCTGCTCGCGTCGGTCTACACCGGCATCGGCGCCCGCGCGCTCGACCTCGCCGTCGCCGCCGCCCACCGGCGCACCAGCCTGAAGGACGGCGGCCGCAGCTACGCGAGCGATCCGGACATCCGCTGGCGTGTGGCCGAGGCGGCGATCGACCAGGACGCGCTCCTCCCGCAGCTCGACGCGCTCGCCCGCGACATCGACACCCAGGCGAACCATGGCGCGCTCTGGTTCCCGAAGCTCGTCGGGCTCAAGGTCCGCGCGACCGAGACGGCCCGGCGCGTGGTCGACCAGGCGATCCGGGTCTCGGGAGGCTCGACCTACTTCTCCGGGAACGAGCTCGGTCGGCTCTACCGCGACGTGCTGGCGGGCATCTTCCATCCCTCCGACGCCGAGTCCGCCCACAACACCGTGGCGAACGCCTGGCTCGGCCCGGCGGAGAGCTGACCGGCCATGCAGCAGCTCACCGCGCAGCACTTCACCGAGCGGCTCCGGCGGGGAGCCGCACAGGCCCGGGTCGCCGGGTTCGACGCCCTGCTCGTCGCCCCGGGCCCCGACCTCGCCTACTTCGCCGACTACCTCCCGATCGCGACGACCGAGCGCATCACGCTCCTCGTCGTCCCGGCGGAGGGCGAGCCGACGATGATCGTGCCCGTGCTCGAGCACGACAGCGCTGCGGCGACGCGCGCGACCGGTGCCTTCCACATCGTCGACTGGTCGGACGGGGAGGACGAGTACGTGCCGACCGCGGCGCTGCTCGAGCCCTCCGGCCGCTACGCGGTGTCGGACGCGCTCTGGGCGATGCACCTCCTGGGCCTGCAGCAGAAGCTCCCGGAGGCGCGGTTCGCGGCCTTCTCGCGCGCCCTGCCGATGCTGCGGGCGGTGAAGGACGCCGATGAGATCGACCGGCTCGCCGCTGCGGGCGCTGCGGCCGACGCGACCTTCGAGGACATCCTCGGCGTCCGCTTCGCCGGGCGCACCGAGCTCGAGGTCGCGGCCGACCTCGACCGCCTGCTGCGCGAGCACGGCCACTCCCAGGTCGACTTCACCGTCGTCGGCTCCGGCCCGAACGGCGCCAACCCGCACCACGAGGCCGGCGACCGCACGATCGCCGAGGGCGACATTGTCGTGCTCGACTTCGGCGGGTTGATGGACGGCTACGGGTCCGACACCACGCGCACGGTGCACGTCGGCGAGCCGACCGACGAGGAGCACGAGGTCTTCGAGATCGTGAAGCGCGCCCAGCAGGCGGCGTTCGAGTCCGTCGCCGTCGGTGTCCCGCTGCAGGAGATCGACCGCGTCGCGCGGGCCGTCATCCGGGATGCGGGATACGGCGACTTCTTCATCCACCGGGTCGGACACGGCATCGGCACCACCACGCACGAGCCGCCCTACCTCGTCGAGGGCGAGGAGCTGCCGATCGAGGCCGGGATGTGCTTCTCGATCGAGCCGGGGATCTACCTGCCCGGGCGGTTCGGCGTGCGCATCGAGGACATCGTGGTCGCGGCGGAGGACGGCGCGCACCGGCTGAACAACACGAGTCGCGAACTGCACCTGGTCCAGTGACGCCCGCACCCGAGGTCCTCACCCCCGCGGCGGAGCACGATGCCGAACGGCGGCGCGCCCTGCGGCGGATGAAGCTCCTCGCGACCTCGCTGCTCATCGTCGCCGCCGTGATCTTCACGGTGGCGTTCGCGCTGCAGGACCGCTACCCCTGGCTGGGCTACGTGCGGGCGGCCGCGGAGGGGGCCATGGTCGGCGCGCTCGCAGACTGGTTCGCCGTGACCGCGCTGTTCCGGCATCCCCTCGGCCTGCGCATCCCGCACACGGCGATCATCCCGACCCGCAAGGACGAGATCGGCGAGAGCCTCGGCGAGTTCGTGGAGACCAACTTCCTCGCCGATGACGTCGTCGCGGGCAAGCTCGCGTCGATCGACATCGCGGGCGCCATCGGCGGCTGGCTCGCCGAACCGGAGAACGCGCGCCGCGTCGTGGCGGAGGGCTCGGCCGCGATCGTCGGGCTGGCCGGGCTGCTCGA
>NZ_MKVJ01000022.1:127525-166751 GCF_001898805.1 Leifsonia sp. 71-9 | reverse complement strand
CGGTCGTGCGGACGCACCTCATCGAGCCGGAATGGGGCCCGCCGCTCGGCCGGCTGGGCGAGAAGGTGCTCGCCTCCGGCGGGCAGCGCGAGGTCGTCGACCTGGTGCTGGACCGGGTGGACGAGTGGCTCGCCGGCCATCCCGACGCCTTCGCCACCCTCGTCTCGCGCCGGCTGCCCTCCTGGGTTCCGTCGTTCGTCGACCGGATGGTGGACGACCGGCTGCACGCGGAGGCACGGCGCTTCCTCGGCGATGTGCGACGGGACCCCGAACACCGGATGCGGCACGCGATCGACGACGCGCTCGGCCAGCTCGCCGACCGGCTGCAGCACGACCCGGACACGATCGCCCGACTGGAGGGCGCCAAGGAGCGCGCCTTCGACGACCCACGCATCCGGGAGCTCGCCGCTTCGGCGTGGGAGGCCGCCCGGAACGCCGCGGTCGGCGCCCTGTCGGACCCGGAGAGCGAGCTGCGCAACCGTGCCGAGATCGCCCTCGCCGACGCCGCCCGTCGCGTCGCCGCCGACCCGGCGCTCCGCGCCTCCCTCAATGCCAGGATCACCGATGCCGCCCTGCACCTCGTGACCGCCTACCGGCACGACATCGCCGGGGTCATCAGCGAGACCGTGCGCGGGTGGGATGCGGCCGAGACGACCGACAAGATCGAGACGCAGGTCGGGCGCGACCTGCAGTTCATCCGGATCAACGGCACCGTCGTCGGCGCCCTCGCGGGCCTCGCGATCTACACTGTCGCCACCCTCATCGCCGCCGCGGTCCGCTGACCGTTCTCGCGCTGCGCGATTCGTGCCGAATGTCGTGAATGGCGGCGCTATTCGCTACATTCGGCACGAATGTGCGGGGCCGTCAGGCGGTGCAGCGCAGCGCGCGGCGGCGGAGGAACGGCATCGCGACGAGCCGCCAGCCGACGAGGAAGACGCCGAGCACCACGAACGCGACGGCGATGAAGCTCGGCTGCACGCCCTGCCCCGCGGAGGTGCGGATGAGCATCCCGAGCGCGACCGTCATCAACCAGATCGGGATGCCGGGCCACACCACGGCGAAGGGACGGCGCCAGGCCCAGGTCACCAGCCAGCCGGCGATCAGCGCGACGAGGAACGGCCAGAGCGTGGTCATGAGCCCGGTGAACCCGGCCGTCTCGCCGTGGCTGCGGCGCCCGACCAGCACGAAGATCAGCACGAAGGCGACGTCGACGACGAATGCCACGAGGGCCGACCTCCAGGGTTTCACGCGTCGATGCTACGCGCCGATCCCCGTGCATTCGCTGGGTGCTGAGCGCGCCGACCCCTTCACTAGACTGGCGTCAGCCCGCCGACGAGCCCTGGAGCATCCGTGCCGAACTTCGCCTTCCTCGACCAGCCATCGCTTCCCCGACCGGACATCACGCCGAGCGACGCCGGCGCCATCGCGTCCGGGCGATTCGGCCTGGACGGCACGGTCACCGAGCTCGGCAGCCAGCAGGATCGCAACTTCCTCATCGACACCGGCGACGCCCGCTATGTGCTCAAGATCGCGAACCCGGTGTTCACGGCCGACGAGCTGCTCGCACAGAACGCCGCGCTCGCGGCCCTCGCCGATTCGGGCATCCGCGTGCCCGCGGTGGTCCGCACGATCGACGGCGAGGAGCTGGTCGCGGTCGACGTGCGCGGCGTCGACCTGCACGCCCGCGTCCTGACCTTCCTCGACGGGGAGCCGCTCACCGACGTCGCCCGCCCCAGCACCGATCAGCTGCGCACCCTCGGCGCCCTCGCCGGCGGCATCGCCGCGGGTCTGGCCGGTCTGCGGCACCCCGGACTCGACCGCTCGACGCAGTGGGATTCGCGGATCGGCGGGGAGGTCGTCGACCTCCTGCTCGACCACGTGGAGCAGCCCGCCAAGCGCCGCGTCGTCCGCGCCGCCGCCGACACCGCGCTCGCCCGGCTCGAGCCGCTGCGCTCGCGCCTGCGCGTCCAGGCGACGCACGGCGACGTGACCGACGACAACATCGTGCTCGGGGAGACCGGTCCGGGCGTCATCGACTTCGGCGACGTCGCGGACGGCTGGCTCGCCGGCGACCTCGCCGCCACCGTCACGAGCGTGCTGCACCACGTGCCGGAGGAGCCGATCGCAGCGGTCCTCGACGTGGTAGCCGCGTTCCACGAGCGCTCGCCGCTCGACGACGCCGACCTGGCCGCGCTCTGGCCGCTGGTCGTGCTCCGCGGCGCCGTGCTCGTCGTCAGCGGCGAGCAGCAGGTGGCGCTGGATGGCGACAACCGCTACGCCGACGAGAATCGCGCCCACGAGTGGCTGGCCTTCGACGTCGCCCGCCGCATCGACGCCGACGAGCTGGAGGCGCTCCTCCGCCACCGTCTCGCCGACAGCCGCCCGCTCCCCCGGCTCGGCCGGCTGATCGCCGTCGAGAGCACGCCCGCCAACCTCGCCGATCTGTCGGTGCTCGGCCGCGATCAGGATGCCGGCGCGTGGACCACGGCGTCCGCCGAGGACGAGGTGCTGGCGCGGGTCTGCCGCGAGGCCGGTCACGCGATCACCCGCTACGGGGAGGCCCGGCTCACCCGCGCGGTGCGCGACCGCTCCGACGCCACGGCCACCATCGCCCTCGGCGTCACCTTCGACGCCCCCTCGGGTGTCCCCGTGCTCGCCCCGTTCGCGGGCGAGCTGTCGCTGGTCGAGGGCGCCTGGGCGCTCCGCGGCGACGGCGTGGACCTGTGGCTGGACGGCCTGACCCGTCCGTTGACGACCACGACGGTCACGGCCGGCGAGGAGATCGGCACGACGATCCGGCTCACGGCGCAACTCGATCGCACCGGCGGTCCGCGTCCGCCGGCGTTCGTCACCCCCATCGCGCCGTTCGCGCTGTGGACGGCCGTCTCCCCCGACCCGTCCGACCTCTTCGGGCTCGACGTCACCGCGTCCACCCCGGATCCGGCCGGGGCGCTCGCCCGCCGCGACGACACGTTCGCGCGGGTCCAGGAGCACTACTTCGCCCATCCCCCGCTCATCGAGCGCGGCTGGCGGCACCACCTCTTCGACACGGGCGCGCAAAGCTACCTCGACATGGTGAACAACGTGACGCAGATCGGCCACGGCCACCCGCGGCTCGTGGAGGCGGTCCGCGACCAGTGGGCGCGTCTCAACACCAACTCCCGCTTCCACTACGAGGAGCTCTCGCGCTACACCGAGCGCCTGGCCGAGCTGGCTCCGGAGGGGCTCGACACCGTCTTCCTGGTCAACTCCGGCAGCGAGGCGGTCGACCTGGCGCTGCGGCTGGCGCAGACCCACACCGGCCGCCGCACCGTGCTCGCCGTGAAGGAGGCGTACCACGGCTGGACGGTCGGCTCGGACTCCGTCTCCTCGTCGCTGGGTGACAACCCGCGCGCGCTCGAGACGCGGCCCGACTGGGTCAAGCTCGTCGCCGCGCCGAACTCGTTGCGCGGGACGCACCGCGGCCCCGACTCGGCGGCGGCCTACCTCGCCGATCTCGACGACGACCTGGCGGCGCTGGAGGCGGACGGCGTCGAGGTCGCCGGGTACATCGCCGAGCCTGTGTTCGGCAACGCGGGCGGCCTCATGCTGCCCGACGGCTACCTCGCCGGGGTCTACGAGCGCATCCGCGCGCGCGGGGGCGTCTGCATCGCCGACGAGGTGCAGGTCGGCTTCGGCCGTCTCGGTCACTACTTCTGGGGCTCGCAGCAGCAGGGGGTCGTCCCGGACGTCATCACGATCGCCAAGGCGGTCGGCAACGGCCAGCCGCTCGGCGCGGTGATCACCCGCCGGGAGATCGCGGAGTCGTTCGCGGCGGAGGGCTCGTTCTTCTCGTCCGCCGGCGGCAGCCCGGTCAGCTCCGTCGTCGGGCTCACGGTGCTCGACGTCATGCGCGACGAGCGTCTGCAGGAGAATGCGGTCACCGTCGGCGACCACCTCGCCGACCGGCTGCGCGCGCTCGGCGACCGCCACCCGGTCGTCGGTGCCGTGCACGGGATGGGGCTCTACCTGGGCGTCGAGCTGGTGCTCGATCGTGCCGACATGACCCCGGCCACCGCAGAGGCGAGCCTCGTCTGCGATCGGATGCTCGCCGAGGGCGCCATCGTGCAGCCCACCGGTGACTTCAAGAACGTGCTGAAGATCAAGCCGCCGCTCTGCATCACGCGCGAAAGTGCGGACCGCTTCGCGGACGCGCTCGACCTCGTGCTGGCGACACTGTAGTCACGACCGGCTCGGCGTCCGCAGCTCCGCCGCCGCCCGCGCCGCGATGGCGCCGGCCACAGCGGTGAGCGCCGCCGACCGCATGGACCACTGGTGCCAGTGCAGGGCGACCGCCTCCTCCCCCGTCTCGTCGAGCACGATCAGCCGGCCGTCGGCGAGGTGCCCGGCGGTCTGGAGGTCGGGCAGCATCCCCCAGCCGAGGCCGAGCTCGGCCGCGCGCACGAACTCGGTCGAGGCGGGCACGTACTGGCGCGGCGGGCGCGCTCCGGGCGCGAAGCGGTCCAGATAGCGGTCCTGGAGGGCATCCTTGCGGTCGAACACCAGCATGGGCGCACGGGCTGCCGTCGCAGGACCCCACCCCTCGGGCGCCCAGCGCTCGACGAACGCGGGGCTCGCGACCGGGCGGTAGACCATCGCGCCGAGCGGCGAGACCGTGCAGCCCTGCACCGGTTCGGGGTCCGAGCCGATCGCGGCCATCGCCGTCCCGTCGCGCAGCCGGTCCAGCGTGTGCTCCTGATCGTCGAGGGTGAGGTCGAAGACCAGGCCCGGGAGGCTCGCGAGCGCCGGCAGCACCCACGTCGCCAGCGAGTCGGCGTTGACGACCAGCGGGATGATCGTCGCGGCCCCGCCCGCCGCATCCAGTTCGGCCGCGGCCTCCGCCTCCAGCAGCGCCACCTGCCGGGCGAGGCGGAGCAGCACGCGCCCGGCCTCCGTCGGCTCGATCGGCTTGCTGCGGCGGACGAGCACCCGGCCGGCCTGCTCCTCCAGCGCCTTCACCCGCTGGCTGACCGCCGACGGCGTCACGTGCAGCGCCGCGGCGGCGCGCTCGAACGTGCCGTGGTCGATCACGGCCGCGAGGGTCCTCAGCTGCTCGGTATTGGCATCCATCAACAGCGATGCTAATGCTTCGTAAGAAAAGCAAGCTGTACTGAACACGCGTTCGGCCCATAAGGTCGATCCGTGTTCGCGATCTTCCTCACCGGCCTCGGCTCCGGCGCCTCCCTCATCGTCGCCATCGGCGCGCAGAACGCGTTCGTGCTGCGCCAGGGGCTGCGCCGCGAGCACGTGCTCCCCGTCGTCACGATCTGCGTCCTCAGCGACGCGCTCCTGATCGCGGCCGGCGTCGCCGGGATCGGGGCGCTCGTGAAGGCCGCTCCCCTCGCCCTCGAGATCGTGCGCTGGGTCGGCTTCGCGTTCCTGCTCGGCTACGCCGTGTTCGCCGCCCGGCGCGCTCTGAAGCCGTCGGCGCTCACGGCGGCATCCGGCGTCGCCCCCTCGCTCCTGGCGACGGTCGGGATGTGTCTGGCGATCACCTGGCTCAACCCGCACGTGTACCTCGACACGGTGCTGCTGCTCGGCTCCCTCTCGGCCGACCACGGCGATCCCGGCCGCTGGGTCTTCGGTGCGGGGGCCGCGACCGCGAGCCTCCTCTGGTTCGGCGTGCTCGGCTTCGGCGCCCGCTTCGCCGCCCCGCTCTTCGCTCGTCCGATGTCGTGGCGGATCCTGGATGCCGGGATCGCGGTCCTGATGGTCGTGCTGGCGGTGCTCCTGGTCGTGTGACGACCAACGGGAATCCCCCGGCCGCCGCGACGGTTGCGCCTCTCGTGAGCATCATCGAAACGGACGCCCCCGTCGCCCCCGCCCCCGTGGCCTCCGGCGCGCTCACCGAACGCACGGCCCGGATGCTGGAGCAGATGCTCGCGGCGATGGACTGGACGCTCGTGGACTTCGCCCGGCACCGGCTCTCCGCCGGGGAGGCGATCGGCGGGAACGTGCGCGAGGTGCCCTTCTTCCTAGTGCTGAGCGGCGACCTCGACCTACGCACGGACGGCGACACCACCCGGCTGCGCGGCGGGGACTTCGTGCTCCGCACCCGGCCGACCTCGTACCGCATCCACGCGCGCGAAGACACGGAGATCGTCGCCGGCTCGCTGCGCCTCGCCGCCGGCACCGAGCATCCCCTCGCCCGCGCGCTGCCCGACGCGCTCATCGCGTGCCAGCTGCTGCGGCGGGATGCGCACCTCAACGCGCTCGCGGAGGCGCTCGTCGCCGAGGTCGCCAGCGCGCGTCCCGCGTCGTGCGCGTTCGCCGGGCGGCTCGTGAGCGTGCTCGCCGCCTCGGCGGTGCGCGCGTGGGTCGAGAACGGCTGCGCGCCGGACGGCTGGCTGCTGCCCGCGAGCGACCCGCACATCGCCCGCGCGGTCGACGCCATCCGGGACGATCCGGGAGGCGCGTGGACGCTCGAGCGTCTCGCCCGCGTGGCCGCCACCTCCCGCACCGCGTTCGCCGAGCGCTTCCACACCGTCGTCGGGGAGCCGCCGGCCCGGTACGTGCTGCGCGTGCGGATGGAGCGGGCCAAGTCCCTGCTCGCCGACGACCGCGTCAGCATCGCCCAGACCGCGGTGTCGCTCGGCTACGGCTCGGAGGCCGCGTTCAGCCGCGCCTTCCGCCGCCACACCGGGACGAACCCGTCCGCGTGGCGGCGGCTGGCCGCGACCGCCTGAGGCTTCCCGCCGGTCAGCCGCAGCCGGTCAGCCGCAGCCGGTCGGCCCGTCAGCCCCGGCGCGGGAACCAGCGCCGGGTGGAGGCGATGAGCAGTCCGCCCAGCACGGCCGAGATCCCGCCCGCCACGAACACCACGCCCACGCTCGTCGCGTCGATCAGCACGCCGCCGACGACCGCGCCGGTCGAGATGCCGAGCTGGAACGTCGCGACGGTCAGACCGCCCGCGCTCTCCATCCGCTCCGGCTCCACCCGGGCCGACCAGGTCTGCGCCATGGTCGGCACGCCGCCGAACGCCATGCCCCAGACGGCCGCCGCGATGAACGCGAACACCACGGAACCGGTCGAGAACGAGAAGAAGATGACGGCCGCGCCCAGGATGGTCGGCAGCACGACGAGAGTGGTCGCGAGGCGCTTGTCGACCACCGAGCCGGTCACCAGGTTGCCGATCAGGCCGCCCACGCCGTAGACGGCGAGCAGGATCGCGATCCCCCCGGCCCCCAGTCCCGAGACGCTCTCGGCCGCGGGACGGATGTAGGTGAAGCTCGCGAAGTGACCCGCGACGATCAGCAGCACGCCGACGAGCCCGACGATCATCGCCTTCGAGCGGATGGTGGCGACCAGCGCCCGCAGGCCGGTGGCCGCGGCGGCCGGGACGGACGGCATCACGATCGCCATCACGACGATCGCGATCACGGTGGCGCCCGCGACGGCGAAGAAGACCACCCGCCATCCGGCGAGCGAACTGATCAGCGCTCCCAGCGGCACCGCCGCCACCGTGGCCGCGGACACGCCGGTGTTGACGACCATCATCGCCCGGCCGAGGTGCCGCGGCGGCACCAGGTGCGCCGAGACCGCGAGCGCCATCGACCACGTGCCCGAGATCGCCATGCCCAGCGCGATGCGGGCGATCACGACGATCCAGAAGGCCGGCGCGATCGCGGTCACCAGGTTGGCCGCCAGCGCCAGGACGAGCAGCCCGATCAGGAGGCGCCGCCGGTCGAGCCGCGGGAACACCAGGGCGGTCGCCGGGCCGGCGATCACGCCCACCAGAGCGGTCGCGGTCACCACCTGACCGGCCACGCCCTCGGTCACCCCGAACTCCGCCGCCATCGACGGCAGCAGGCTGGCCGGGAGGAACTCACTGGTCACCAGCACGAACACGCCGACGAGCAGCGCGACGACGCCGCCCCAGCGGGCGGTCTCGCCGCCGCCCCCGGATCCCTGGGCGGGCACGGCGGCGGTCGGAGAGGTCGGAGCGGTGTCGCTGAGTGTCATCCCACCATCGTGACGGCGCGGCGCGGCGTGCACCTGATCGGTCGTCCGGAAGGGATGACTCTGCGTCCGGGATGCGGTGGGCTCGGGCGGGACGAGCCGAAGAAACAGCCCGAACAAGCAGAAGGGCCGCTCTCTCGAGCGGCCCTTCTGGTGCTTTCCGGTGGAGCTAAGGAGATTCGAACTCCTGACCTCTTCGATGCGAACGAAGCGCGCTACCAACTGCGCCATAGCCCCGGGGAACTGCTCTGAAAGCCTAGCACCCCATCCGTGCCGAGTTGAAATCGAGCACCGCTCAGCTCGCGGCCCGGCGGCGGCGGAGCACCGCGTCGAGGTCGATGGTGCCGTCGGACGCGTCGCCGACGATGCCCATGCTCGCGTAGCGGCTCGGGATGGGCTCCGGGCCGGGAGCGGCCGCGGCGATGCGCGGGACGGAGGCGGCGGGCGTCTCGGCCACCGCGACCGGGCGCAGGGGCACCGGAGGGGCGACGGGCGCGGCCGGCGCGATCTCCGAGGCCTTGCGGTCGAAGTCGGCGCGGGCGGCGGCGCGGCGCAGCTCGGTCGCCGCATCCACGGACGCCATGGCGGCGGCCGCGACGGTCCCGGGCGAGAGGTGGAGGGGCTTGGGGAGCGGACGCGGGGTCCAGCTCTGGCGCAGGCGCTCCTGCACGGGCAGGTCGTGCTGCGCGTCGTCGTAGAGGGCGGGCGCGGCCGGGATGGTCACGGCGCGCGCCGGCACGGCCGGAGCCTCCTGCGGCTGCGCGAGGCGGCCGAGCATCCCGAGGGCCGCGACGGACACGGCCGCGGACAGGGCAGGGACGATCCAGGCGCCGGTGGAGAGCATGACGCCGGTGCCGGCGATCACGCCGATCACTCCGGCGACGAGGACGAGCGTGCTGAGGGCCCGGGCGCGGCGCAGACGGCGGCGACGCTGCGGGGAGAGGGCGGGGCGGCGGCTCTCGGCCGTCGCGATGGCGCGCGCACGCTGGGCCGCTGCGGCGCGGGAGGCGCGCTCGACGGCGATGGCGGCGGTCGCGGCGCGCTCGGCCTCCTCGGCGGCGATGCGGCGCTCTTCGGCGATGGCGTGCTCCCGGCGGGCGTGGGCCGCGGCCTCCGCACGCGCCTCGACGAGCTGGCGCTGCTCGGCCCGGCGCAGCACGCGCTGCTGCTCGGCGACCGTGCGGGCGGTGGCCTCCATGCGCACCTCGTCCGGCAGCTCGCTGGTCTCGGCGAGGATGCGCAGGGTCTGCTGCAGCCGGACGGCGTTGCGCTCGGTGGCGATGTATTCGCGGCGGCGCAGCCAGACCGGGACCAGATAGGCGAGCCAGAGCACCGCCGCGATCGCGACGACGACCCCTCCGCCCATCACATCCCCGTTCATGTCTCTACGCTACGGGGCGGCACCCGCGCGGCCGGGGCAGTCGGTGGGTGTGTCTCAGCGGATCCGGGCGACCGGGAGGGGCAGCGCGGCCGCCGCGACGTCCTCGGCGGTGACCGTCGCGGCGTCCGGGGGGACGGCGCCGTCGCGCCAACGGCGCAGCACCCCCTGCGTCAGCTCCTCCGAGACGAGGCCGAAGCAGAAGTGGTCGCGCCAGTCGCCGTTGATGTGGATGTAGCGGCGGCGCAGGCCCTCGTAACGGAAGCCGAGCTTCTCGACCACGCGCAGACTGGGCTTGTTCTCGGGCCGGATGCAGATCTCCATCCGGTGCAGGCCCAGCTGGTAGAAGCAGTAGTCGGTCGCGAGCGCGACCGCGGTCGGCGTGATGTCGCGGCCGGCGAACTCCTGCGCCACCCAGTAGCCGATCGTCGCGCTCGAGAGCGACCCGTAGGCGATCGACGAGACGTTCAGCTGCCCGGCGAGCGTGCCCTCGTACTCCACGATGAACGGGAGGCCGTGCCCGGCCCGCGCGTTCGAGAGCAGCGAGCGGATGCTGGCACGCGTGTCGAACGAGCCCGGCGCGTAGGGGCTGGTCGCCTCCCACTGCCGCAGCCACCCCCGGTTGTCGAGCAGGGAGCGTTCGAGCGCGCGGGCGTCGCGCAGCCGGATGGGGCGCAATCCCACCGGCCCCTCACCGAGGGTGGGGACGACGATCGCCACGGGCATCTCTCCTTCGTGCGGGCTGCTGTGCAGTTGCGTTCTGCAGTGGGTGCGTTCGAGCGGCGGCTAGGCGATGGGCTCGCCGACGGGCTCGGCCGGCATCTCCTCGATGACCTCGTCCGGGGTGTCGTCGAGACCCTTGGCGAACTCCTTCAGCCAGGGGCGCAGGTCGGGGCCGAGGTCCTCGCGGTCGGCGGCGAGCTGCACGATGGCCTTGATGTAGTCGAGCCGGTCGCCCGTGTCGTAGCGGCGGCCGCGGAAGACGACGCCGTAGACGCCGCCGGTCCAGTCCGGCGCGTGCGCCATCGACTGCAGGGCGTCGGTGAGCTGGATCTCGTTGCCGCGGCCCGGCTCCGTGCGCTCGAGCACGTCGAAGACCTCGGGGCGCAGGATGTAGCGGCCGATGATGGCGTAGTTGGAGGGGGCGTCCTTCTTGTCCGGCTTCTCCACCAGACCGGTGATGCGCACGACGTCGTCCTCGTCCGTCGGCTCCACCGCGGCGGCGCCGTACAGGTGGATGCTGTCGGGGTCGACCTCCATGAGCGCGATCACCGTGGTGTTGAGCTCGAACTGGACCTCGAGCATCCGCTTCAGCAGCGTGTCGCGGGAGTCGATGATGTCGTCGCCGAGCAGCACGGCGAACGGCTCGCGACCGACGTGCATCTTCGCGCGCAGGACGGCGTGGCCGAGGCCCTTGGGGTCGCCCTGGCGCACGTAGTGCATGTCGGCGAGGGCGGTGGAGTAGTTGACCTTCTCGAGGCGATCGGTGTCGCCCTTGGCCCGCAGGGTGTCCTCGAGCTCGGCGTTGCGGTCGAAGTGGTTCTCGAGCGCGTTCTTGTTGCGACCCGTGATCATGAGGACGTCGTGCAGGCCGGCGTCGACGGCCTCCTCGACGACGTACTGGATGGCCGGCTTGTCGACGACGGGCAGCATCTCCTTCGGCATCGCCTTGGTGGCGGGAAGGAAGCGGGTGCCGAGGCCCGCCGCCGGAATGACAGCTTTGGTGACGTGGTTAGCCATGCCGCCTACAGTATCCGCATTTCCTCCGGGGTCAGGGCCCCATCTTCTAGGATTGCGCTATGGACCCGGATACTGCCGCCCACCGCAAACGCGCCTTGCGCGCCGAACTGCGGGAGCGGCGACAGAACCTCACCACCACGGAGCGCGCGAGCGCGACCGCCGGTCTCACCCGCCATCTCGTCGATCTCACGACCGACCTGAACGTGCGATCGGTCGCCTGCTTCCTCTCCACCACCATCGAGCCGGACACGCGCCCGTTCCTCAACTGGGCGCACGCGCAGGGACTGCGAGTGCTCCTCCCGATCTCCCGCGAGGACGGCCTGCTCGACTGGACGACCGGCGACGGCGAGACCGAGACGGAGGGGCTGTTCGGGATGCCGGAGGCCGTCGGCGAGCTGCTCGGCCCGATCGCGATCAACGACGTCGACCTCATCCTCGTGCCGGCCGCGGCGGTCGACGCCTCGGGCATGCGGATGGGCTGGGGGCGCGGCTATTTCGACAAGACGCTCGGGAGCATGGAAAAATGTCCCCCTGTGTACGCCGTCCTCTTCGACGGCGAGCTCGTGGACGAGGTCCCGCGCGAGCGCCACGACCAGCCCGTCGACGGCGTCGTCACCCCGACGCGCATCCTCCAGTTCACCTGACACACCCGACCGACCGACGCACGTGAAATAAGCGGAGCCTGATGCCCACCTACTCCTATGCCTGCCGCGACTGCGGCCACGCCTTCGACATCCAGCAGGCGTTCACCGACGACGCGCTCACGGTCTGCCCGAACTGCGGCGGCCAGCTGCGCAAGGTCTTCGGGGCCGTGGGCGTGACCTTCAACGGCTCCGGGTTCTACCGGACCGACTCGCGTGGTACGAAGAGTTCGGGAGTGTCGGGCGGCTCGTCGTCCGGCGGCTCGTCCACGGGGGGCTCGTCGTCGGGTTCGTCGTCGTCGGGCGGCTCGTCGTCGGGCGGCTCGTCGTCGGGCGGCTCGTCGTCCGGCGGTTCGTCGTCCGGCGGTTCGTCGTCCGGCGGTTCCTCGTCGGGCGGCTCGTCCTCCGGCGGCTCCGGCTCCTGAGCTCCGACCCCACCCGCGCACCACCCCTGGCGAAAGGATCGATCGTGATCAAAGGCTTCAAAGAGTTCATCCTCCGCGGAAACGTGATCGATCTGGCGGTCGCCGTCGTCATCGGCGCCGCATTCACCGCGGTCGTGAACTCGATCGTCGGCAACATCTTCAACCCGATCATCAGTGCGATCTTCCAGGCCGACAGCCTGGACAACGCCCTCACCGTCAAGATCGGCGACTCGACCATCAAGTTCGGCGCCGTCGTCGGGGCGATCATCAGCTTCGTCATCGTCGCGGCCGTCGTCTACTTCGTCTTCGTATACCCGCTGAACCTCGTCAAGGAGCGCGCCGAGCGCCTCCGCAAGAAAGGCGTCGTCGAGCCCGACGCGCCCGTCACCGACCTGGACCTGCTCACCGAGATCCGCGACATCCTGCAGGCCCAGCAGTCGCCGCCGCAGGCGACCGGCAAGCACTCCGACCCGCAGGTCTGACCCGGGCCGCGGCGCGCCTCAGTAGTGCGGCGGGACGTCCCGCCGCAGCTGCTCGTCGTTCGACGAGAACGACGGCGCATGGTCGGTGTCCTCCTGAGCGGTCTCCACGCGCACCTGCGGCGTCGGATCCGCACCGGGAGCCCCCGCTCGCTGCACGCGCCGGTGACGGCGCGCAGGCGGGCGCTCGGGAGTGCTCTCGGTCATCCCTCCAGCGTAGCCGCCGGTCACAGGGAGAGATGGAAGCGGAGGGCGTCGTCGACCTGGTGCATGATCCAGGCCGGCGTCTGCCCGCGATAGCGGCCGATCCACCCGCGCCCGAGCGTGCGCACCTGCTCGGCCTGGATCTTCGAGGCGCGGTCGAGTCCCATCGCCGTGATGTCGTCCGGGTCGCCGACCAACACCTGGAACTCGTGGACGATCGTCACGTTGGACGTCAGCGGCACGAAGGTGAGCGCGCCACGACCGCGGCGCGTGACCACGGCGTTGACGCCTTCGTTGCTCACGATGATGCACGGTCGCAGCCGCCCTGCCTCCCCGTCGACGACCGGGTCCAGCTGAACGTCGTAGACCTCCCCGCGTCTCACGCGTCCAAGCCGTCCCCTGCTGTCTGGTCCCAGAGCTCCTGCTCCCCGGACGCCTCCCACTCGTCGTACGCCTGCTCGTACGCGCCCTGAGCGTCGAGTTCCCGCTTGAGGCGGATCAACCGGTGGATCGCTGCCGACCGGTTGCCCGCGAAGTCGGCAGCGACCGTGTCGAGGTACGCGACATCATCCTCGGAGAGGCTCACGCTCAGCTTGGTCATACCGCGATGCTACCACGGTGGCATCGCGCTCAGGCGGGGATGGTGATGGGCGCCGTCTCGGTGCCCGGTTCGCCCGCGCCGATGAGGCGGGCGATGCGCACCGCGACCGCGTCGGGGTCGGCGAAGAGCTCGAAGCTGTGCACGCGGAGGTAGTGCCAGCCGAGGCGGCGGAGCACGTCCGGGCGCAGGCGCAGCGACTCGCGCAGGCTGCCGGTGTTCACGTCCTCGTCGGTCTCGACCACGACGGCACGGCCCTCGTGCGAGGCGATCAGCGTGAGCTTGCCGCGGTAGCCGAGGTGCACGTCGAGTCCGCGGCGGGCGAGGCGCTTGGCGAGGTCGATGATCATCGGGTCCGCGTCGGGGCTCAGGTGCTCGGGCGCCGCCGCCTGGATGTCGTCGGCCTCCCCCAGCACCTGGGCGAGCGCGGCGATGCCGTGACGCATCCGGGACTCGTCGATGTCGTCCGGCTTGAAGCAGGAGACGATGTCCATGCCGCGGCGGGCGCGGGTCATGCCGATCGCGAGCAGGCGGTCGCCGCCCGGCTCGGCGAGGGCGCCGAAGTTCGAGAGCAGGCGCCCGTGCGGCGTGCGCCCGTAGCCGATGGAGAAGATGACGCGGTCGCGGCTCTGGCCGACGGACTGGTCGAGCGTGACGACGGTGAACGGCTCCGCCCGGTCGCCGAGGATGAAGTCGGCGAGGTCGGTGCGCTTGGCGAACGCCGCGAGCACGGCCTGGTTGACCCGCACAGCGTGGCGGTCGCTCGCCGAGATGACCATGAGGGACTCGCGCGGGCGCTCGATGGCGTGCTGGAGGACCAGCTCCACCACCTTGGCGACCTCGGCGTCGGTGCTCTCCACCGCTCCGGTGTCGCTGTCGGGCATGCCCTGGCCGCCGGTCACGTAGTGCAGCGCGAGGCTGCCGTGGCCGAGGTAGGTGCCCGCCCAGGGCAGCGAATCGATCATCCCGCCGTAGAAGCGGCGGTTGACGAGCTCGGCGAGGTCTTCGCCGCCGGCGCGGTAGCTGCGCTTGAGCGTGTAGACGGGGAGCAGCTCGGCGAGGCGGGCGAGCGCGGAGTCCGCGTGCATCGCATCCACGTCCTCCAGGACGCCCTCGAACGAGGTGCCGTACTCGTGCACGCCGATGTCGAAGCGCGACGGGGTCTGGGTGACGGGGTCGCCGAACGCGACCAGCTGCTTCGCGCGGCGGAGCACCGGGATGTTCTCGGCGAGCGTCGACGCACCCGCGTCGACGAGCACGACCGCGTCGAACGGCAGGTCGGAGCCGAGCTCGGGCACCTCGTACGGCGAGATCAGCCACACGGGTGCGAGCGGGCGCGACAGGTGCGGCGCGGCGGCGTCGAGGGCGGCGGCCGTCGGCTGACCCGACTTGAGCAGCCGCTTGAGCGCGGTGGCCTCCTCCGGCCAGTCGACGATGCCGATCTTCCAGGTCTCGGCGAGCAGCCATGCGAGCTGCTTGCCGGTCGCGGAGGCGTGCGCCTCGTCGACCAGGCGGAAGTCGGCCTCCAGCCGGTCGAGCACGCTGGTGTTGGCGCTCAGCAGGGCGCGGTCGGCCGCGAGCAGCGACTCCAGCACCGACTGCCACCAGGCGAGCTCGAGCTCGGCGCTGACCTGCGACTCGGGCACGTGGCGCACCGAGAGGTCCTGGATGAGCGGGTCGAGATCGAGGTCGCGCAGCTGGCCGAGCAGGGCGGTGCGCTCCTGCAGGTTGGCGAGCACTTCTGATTCGGCGGCGAGCCCGGCGATCTGGCGCGTGAGCACCTCGATCGGCAGGGCCGCGAGCGACTGCGGCGTGCCCGTGCGGCGCAGCGGGATGTCGAGGCGGGCGAGGTCCTCCGCGACGCGCTGGTAGGCGACCTGCACGTCGGCGATGCCGACCGGCACCTCCGGGACCACGCCGGCGACGGCGAACCGGTTCCACAGGATGCGCTGCTGCTGGATGCGGCGCAGGCTCTCGTTGAGGTCGGTGACGTGCACGCCCGGGCGCACGTACTCGAGCGCCAGCTTGCGCAGACGGCGGCGGTTCGCGCTCGTCATCGTGGCGGACTCGCGGCGGGAGGCGGTGGCCGCGATCAGCTCGGCGAGCGAGCGGTCGAACACGGCGGGCGTGAAGCGGTCGAGCGTCTCGCGGATGTCGAGCAGCAGGCGCAGGTACACGCCGAGCTCGGCGATCGACTCGAACGGGCGCATCCTGGTCTGGCCGATGAGGGCTCGAGCCCGGTCGATCAGGCGCGGCAGCTCGGCGCGGTTGAGCTTCTTGGCGAGGTCGTGGGCGGCCTTGCCCTCCTCGGTCGTGGTGAACGACGCGCCGTACCAGGGCGAGTCGTTCGGGCCGTAGCGGAACTCGCCGAGCCGGGCGGCGCGGATGAGAGCGTCGGAGGCGGCGTCGCGGTCGGTGGCGAGCGCCTCGATGGAGGTGCGGCCGAGGCGGGCCGTGGTCGACGGCGGCGACGGCAGGAGCGCGAGGCGCGAGAGCTCCCGCAGCGCATCCAGCACCGACACCTTCAGCACGGGGTCGCGGCGGCCGAGGGCGGAGCGGTAGTCGAGCAGCACCTTGCGCAGGCGCACGAGCGCCTCGTCGACGTCGGTGACGCGGGGCTGCGTGGCCTTCTCGTTGCGGCCGATCGACTGGATGAGATCGCGGCGCAGCGTGCGCGGGGTCACCGCCAGCCCGGGCAGGCCGACGCGGGTGAGGCGCTGGGCGATGTCGTCGAGGCTGGAGCGGCGCGGGCTCACCACGAGCACGCGCTTGTGCTGCGCCACGAGCGCGCCGATCGCATTCACGACGGTCTGCGTGCCGCCCGTACCGGGGAGGGTCTTGACGACGAGCGAGTTGCCGGCGGCGATCTGCGCGACCACCGTCTCCTGCTCCTCGTCCGCGTCGAGCAGGAGGGTGTCGGTCGCGGGCGGCCGCTCGTCCTGGCGGATCTGCTCCACCGGGTTGAAGGCGCTCTCGATGGTGGTGCGCGCCGACGGGTTGCCCGCGAGGGCGTTCAGCAGCGTCGTGTCGAGGTCCTCGGCCTCCGCCCGCAGCGCGGGGGCGACGTCGGCGAACGACGACACGACCAGGCGCGGCTGCACGTTGAACCAGGGCAGGTGCGAGGTGAGGCCGCGCAGCCGGTCGATGACGGGCTGCGGCTTGAAGACGCCGTTGTTGAGCGCGAGCGCGACGAACGCGTCCGCGTCGAGGGTGATCTGGAACTGCTCCGCGAGCGCGCGCGACAGCTCCGGGTTGAGGAACGGCTGGCCCTTCAGCTTCAGCTCGAAGTCGCGGCCGTAGCGGCGGATCGCCAGCGGGCGCAGCAGGATGGGCGCGGTCAGCTCGTCGCCGCCGTGCCGCCACTGCGCCAGGCCGATCGCCAGGTGCACCGACTCGATGCCGCGCACCGTGCGCAGCTCGATGCCCTTCGTCGTGATCGCGTTCGCGGCTGCGCGGGCGGTGCGCAGCGCGAGCTCGTCGCGGATCAGGCTCGACAGCAGCGTGCTCTTGCCGGTGATGAACTGCGGCAGGCCGCCCGGGTGCGTCGTGCTCAGCTCGATGCGTGCACGGGGGCTGTCCTCGAAGTGCAGGAGGGGCGAGACGCCGCCGATGGACGCGATCTCGTCCTGCCACCGCTTGCGGACCGGGTCGGCGATGTTGCCGGCGACGAGGGACGGATCCCCCAGGCTCAACTGATGCGGAGCGGTCGAGTTCGCGACCGGATGCAGGGCGTCGTCGTCCGCGAGGCCGGACCCGACCAGGTCGTCCTCGTTCTTCCTATCCAGTCGCCACACACGGACACCCTACGTGCGAATCCCGGAAACATCCCGCAACCCGGGCGGGTTTCGCGGCAATACGGGGGGCGGGGGACGCAGCGCCAGCACGGCGACGACGCCGCACAGGAGGTACAGCGCGGCCTGACCGTCGAGGATGGCCACCACGTCGAACCGCTCCGCGAGCAGGCCGCCGGCGAGCAGGCCGACGCCCTGGGCCGCTCCCGAGACCGTGGTCATCGCGGCGATGACGCGGCCGAGCGCGTGCGGCGGGGTCCCGGTCTGCACCAGGGTGATCTCGCCGGTCGCCGTGGCGACGGCCGGGATGCCCATCGCGATGAACAGTCCCGCGTAGACCCCGAGGGCGGTGGTGAACGGGGCGAGGTTCCAGGTGAGGAGGGACAGGAGGCCGAAGACGAGGTAGCCGCCGCCCACCAGCATCCGCGGGCTCAGGCGGCGCACGAGCATCCCGGACAGGAGGCCGCCGAGCACCCCGCCGATCGCCTGCACGCCGCGCAGGAGGCCGACCCCGGCATCCCCCGCGCCGAGATCCTGCGTGACGTAGACGATGAAGAGGACCAGGAAGAGGCCCTGCGAGACGCTGCCGAGGGCGGCGATGGCTGCGAGGGTTCGCAGGGTCCCCGAGCGGCCGATCAGGCGGAGCCCTTCCGCCCACTCGTGCAGGAGCCGGCGTTCGGCGACGATCGCCGGGGCCTCGGCCTCCCCCGCCACGGGCACGGGATGCCTCCGCATCGCCGCGACGAGACCGGCGGTCACGAGGAAGGTCGCCGCGTCGGCCACGACGACGCCGGGCAGGCCGCCCGCGGCGAATGCGATGCCGCCGAGCGGGGAGCCGACCAGCCGGGCGATGCTGTCGCTCACGGCGATGAGCGCGTTGCCGCGCGCGAGCTGGTCGGGCTCGACCAGGCTCGGGACCAGCGCCTGACGGGCGGGGTTGATGACCGCGCCGAGCACGGCCTCCACCGCGGCCACCGTATAGACGATCCACATGCGGTCGGCTGAGGCCACCAGCAGCGGGAGCAGTGCGAGGGCCTGCAGCAGCGCCGTGACGATGATCGTGCGGCGGCGATCCCAGCGGTCGACGAGCACTCCGAGGAAGGTGCCGAGCAGGAGCATCGGCACGAGCTCCACCAGGAAGACGGTGGAGGCGCCGAGCGCCGAGCCCGTCGCACCGAAGGCGAACAGGGGCAGCGCGATCATCAGCAGCCAGTCGCCGGTGTCGGAGACCAGGCCCGCCGACCAGATCAGCGCGTAATCGCGACGAAGCAGCGGGGAGCGGGAGGTCACGACGACTCCCCCGCGCCGCTCGCCCGCTGCGCGTCCGGGTGGCGGAACGCGCTGAGGTGCAGGGCGACGACGTCGGCGCCCTCGGGGGCGTCGGCGCGGGTCAGGCCGATGTAGGGGCGGATGAGGGTATCCAGCTTCGCGGCGAGATCCTTCAGCTCTGCGGGGGTGAGCCGGAGGGCGTACCCGGTGAGCAGGGAGGCGTCGCGCCACTCCTCGGGCTGGTCGTCGCGCTGAGCGACGGCCCGGTGCGCGAGGGCGGCCTCGTCGTCGATCTGGCGATCGGCGAGCAGCCGCTCCGCGGTGTCCTCCCCGAGGCGGAAGCCCGGGTCCTCGGTGCGGCCGAACGTGAGCCCCGTCGCCGTGGACTGCCAGGGCCGCTCCCGCCCGTCCTCGGCCTCCACCGCCTCCACCAGCCCGAACCGGGCCAGGGCGCGCAGGTGGTAGCTGCAGTTCGACGGGGTCGAGCCGACGATCTCGGCGCACTCGCTGGCGGTGCGCGGGCCGAACGTCATGAGGTGGTCGAGGAGCGCCAGGCGCAGGGGATGCGCGAGCGCGCGGAGGGCGCGCGGGTCGGTGACGGTGCGGCGCTCGGGCGGTCTGAAAGCCATGTTTCAGATTGTCCGCGCCCTTTTCTTTCACGTCAAGCCGGGCTTTCGCGCCGCATCCGGGAATGGCTCAGGGCGCGAGACGTTGTTCACACGTGTGAACCAACCAACCCGTGCCAGCGTCGGCTTCCGCTCCGAGCGCGGCCCCGTCCTCATCGCGCTCATGCTCACCACCGGGCTGGTCGCGATCGACTCGACGATCCTCGCGACGGCCGTGCCCTCGATCGTGTCCGACCTGGGCGGGTTCTCGCAGTTCCCCTGGCTGTTCTCGGTGTACCTGCTGGCGCAGGCCGTCTCCGTCCCCGTCTACGCGAAGCTCGCCGACACCGTCGGGCGCAAGCCGCTCGTGCTCATCGGCATCGGGCTCTTCCTGGTCGGATCCATCCTCTGCGGCGTCGCCTGGTCGATGCCCGCGCTCATCGCGTTCCGCGTCATCCAGGGTCTCGGCGCCGGCGCCATCCAGCCGATCGCGATCACCATCGCCGGCGACATCTACACGATCGCCGAGCGCGCCAAGGTCCAGGGCTACCTCGCGAGCGTGTGGGCGATCTCCTCGGTCGTCGGCCCGACCCTGGGCGGCGTGTTCTCGCAGTTCACCTCGTGGCGCTGGATCTTCTTCGTCAACATCCCTCTTTGCCTCCTGGCCGCGTGGATGCTCGCGCGCAACTTCCACGAGAACGTCGAGCGCCGCCCGCACCGCATCGACTACGCGGGCGCCACGCTGCTGACGCTCGGGATGAGCCTCCTCATCCTCGCCGTGCTCGAAGGCGGCCAGGCCTGGGCGTGGGGCTCGGCCTGGAGCATCGGCGCGTTCGTGCTCGGCGGCCTGCTGCTGATCGCCTTCCTCCTCGTGGAGCGCCGGGCCGCCGAGCCGATCCTGCCGCTCTGGGTGTTCTCGCGCCGGCTGCTCGTGACCACGACCCTCATCTCGCTCGGGATCGGCGCCATCCTGATCGGACTCACCTCGTACGTGCCGACCTACCTCGAGTCGACGACCGGCGCCTCGCCGCTGATCGCCGGCCTCGCGGTCGCCGCCCTCACGATCGGCTGGCCGATCGCCGCCAGCCTCTCGGGACGCTTCTACCTGCGCATCGGCTTCCGCAGCACCGCCCTGCTCGGCACCTCCATCGCCATCGTGGGCGCGATCGCGCTGGCCGTCACCTCGGTGCACCCGAGCGTCGCGTTCGTCGCGATGAGCTGCTTCGTCGTCGGGCTCGGGATGGGCCTGGTCGCGACGCCCACGCTGATCGCCGCGCAGTCGAGCGTCGCCTGGAACGAGCGCGGCGTGGTCACCGGCACGAACATGTTCTCGCGCTCCATCGGCAGCTCGGTCGGCGTCGCACTGTTCGGCGCGATCGCGAACGGCATCATCGCCTCCTCCGCGGGCGGCGCCAAGGACCCCGGCACCGTGCAGGCGGCCTCCACCGCCGTCTTCGTCGCCGTCGCGATCGCCGCAGCCTTCACGATCGTCGCCGGCATCGCCATGCCGCGCTCCCGCGTCGAAGACGTCGAGCTGCGCCGCCCGACGCCCGCAGCCGAGTAGCCCGGCGCTCGCTCGCTGAAACCTTCGGAGTTAGGGCGATTCACGCTTCCCCGGCTCGCTTCTCCGGAGTTCCGGCGAGCTGAGCGGCGAGCCGCGGTCAGCTTCCGGCGTTGCTGAGATCGCCCCACTCGCGGTGCCCCGTGCCGTTCCTCCGGCGACTCCGCGCACCGCGCCGCTCATCTCTCCGGAGTTCCGGCGTTTCGCCCGCTTGCGCACATTTATCCGGAGAACCCAGGGGCGGCCTGCCGTCTCAGCGGCCGCACGCCTGCGCGTGCTACTGTGGTCCGACCACATGGTCTGACCACAGGAGGCGCGATGACCGCGGAGCCGCGGGCGTGGGAGGGCGTGCTCGCCCACATCGAGGCGCGTCTCGTCGACGGCCGGTTGCGCCCCGGCGACCACCTCCCCGCCGAGCGCGCGCTGTCGGCCGAGCTCGGCGTCGCGCGGTCGAGCGTCCGGGAGGCGATCCGGGTGCTGGAGGCGATGGGCCTCGTGCGCACGCAGACGGGGTCGGGCCCGACCTCGGGCGCGATCATCGTCGCGCGGCCGGTCGGCGGGATGCAGGCGCTCATGCGTCTCCAGGTCGCCGCGAGCGGGTTCCCGGTCGCCGACGTCGTCCGCACGCGCCTCCTGCTCGAGACCGCCGTCGCGGAGGACCTCGCCGAGCGACCCTCCACCGTCGATCTCGCCGACGCCCGCCAGCTGCTCGACGCGATGGACGACGCCTCCCTCGCGCCGCAGGAGTTCCTCGCGCTCGACGCGCAGTTCCACCTCGCCCTCGCCGAGGCCTCGGGCAACGCGGTGGTGGCCGCGATGATGGCGGGCCTGCGCACGTCGATCGAGGGCTATGTGATCGCCGGGCTCGCACGCATCCCGGACTGGGAGGCGATGGCGGCCCGGCTGCGCTCCGAGCACCGCGACGTGGTCGCCGCGATCGGCGCCGGCGATGCGACGGCCGCGCGCACCCGCATCCACGACCACATCAGCGGCTACTACCGCGACGCCTCCCCCGACCCGCTCGACGACTCCTCCCTCCGCCCCTCCTCCGCCCACGAACCCAGATAGGCAGCCGCCCATGGTCACCCGCCAAGTCCCCAAGCCCGCCGAACTGCTCGACCTGATGAAGTTCAAGAAGCCCGAGCTGGACGGCAAGAAGCGCCGCCTGCAGGGCGCCCTCACCATCGAGGACCTGCAGCGCATCGCGAAGCGCCGCACCCCGAAGGCCGCCTTCGACTACACCGAGGGCGCCGCGGAGGGCGAGCTGTCGCTGGCCCGCGCCCGCCAGGCGTTCCAGGACATCGAGTTCCACCCGTCGATCCTGCGCGACGTCTCCGTCGTCGACACGTCGTGCGAGATCTGGGGCGGCCCGTCCGCCCTCCCGTTCGGCATCGCCCCTACCGGCTTCACCCGCCTGATGCAGACGGAGGGGGAGGTCGCGGGAGCCGGAGCCGCCGGGGCCGCGGGCATCCCCTTCACCCTCTCGACGCTCGGCACAACGTCGATCGAGAACGTGAAGGCCGCCAATCCAACCGGCCGCAACTGGTTCCAGCTGTATGTGATGCGGGAGCGCGAGATCTCGTACGAGCTCGTCCGCCGTGCCGCGGCGGCGCAGTTCGACACCCTCTTCTTCACCGTCGACACCCCCGTCGCCGGTGCGCGCCTGCGTGACAAGCGCAACGGCTTCTCCATCCCGCCGCAGCTCACGCTCGGCACGATCGTCAACGCGATCCCGCGCCCGTGGTGGTGGTACGACTTCCTCACCACGCCGAAGCTCGAATTCGCCTCCCTGTCGTCCACCGGCGGCACCGTCGGCGACCTGCTCAACGCGGCGATGGACCCGTCGATCAGCTTCGAGGATCTCGCCATCATCCGCGACCTCTTCCCCGGGAAGATCGTCATCAAGGGCGTGCAGAACGTCGAGGACTCGAAGAAGCTCGTCGACCTCGGCGTCGACGGCATCGTGCTCTCCAACCACGGCGGCCGACAGCTCGACCGCGCGCCCATCCCGTTCCACCTGCTGCCGAAGGTGGTGCAGGAGGTCGGCCACCACACCGAGGTCGCGATCGACACCGGCATCATGAACGGCGCCGACATCATCGCCGCGTATGCGCTCGGCGCGAAGTTCACCCTCATCGGCCGCGCCTACCTGTACGGGCTGATGGCGGGCGGCCGAGCGGGCGTCGACCGCACCATCCAGATCCTCTCCGACCAGATCGTGCGCACCATGCAGCTGCTCGAGGTCTCGTCGCTGGCCGAGCTGACCCCGGCGCACGTCACCCAGCTGCAGCGCCTGGTGCCGGTCGCCACGACGAGCCCGGTGAACGTCGGCTAGTCCCTCGTCCCTCGTCCGTGCCTCCGGACGCGGCCGCTACTCGCAGCCCACACCGTCGCCGTCGCGGTCCAGGTCGTAGATGTCGGTTCCGACGACCTGGACCGGGCCGCGCACGTACGCGGGCCCGTTGCCGCTCCCGCCCGCGCAGTCCACATCGCTCGCGATCGGGACGCAGGCCCCCGCGTAGTTGGGGTCGCACCCGCTCTGCGCCGCGGCCGGAGGTGCGGCGGGAGGCGCAACGGCCACAGGAGGGGGCTGACGCGTTCCCACACTCGTGACCCGATCGACCGGCGGCGTCGTGACCGTCTCGGAGACCAGGGTGCGGCCCGTCTCGACGCCGCCGACCAGCGTGACGCTGTACCTGCTCGTCTTGACGCCGTCGCGGCCCTCCGTCGTGACCGCGCTGGTGCCCGCATCCCGGCCGGGATCGTCGACGCTGGTCTCGGCGAACGGGATCGCCGTGTCGACGTCGACCGTGGTCACCTCGGTGGCGGGGGTCTGCGCGGCCGTGGCGGTCGGGGCGGCCGCGACGGACGCCGCATCCGTCTCCGCCGACTCGCTGGGAGCCTGCCCGCCCGCCGCATACGCCGACACGGAGACCAGGACCGCGAGAGCGGCGGCACCCGCGATGACCGACCAGCCGCCTTTGCCCAGCCTGGGTCTCGCCACGTTCGCTCCTTCGGGTCGTGCTCGCAGCAGTCTGGCGAGCACGGCGCCCCGCGGCAAGGGACCCGAACGAGGGGTGGACGGGGCTGACTACGCGGCGGGGATGCGCGAGACCATGACGAACTCGTTGTAGACGAACACCTTCCCCGCGGCGCGCGGGAACGGGAACGAGTAGTGGCGCTCCGGACGCAGCCCCAGCTTCTGGCTGAGCCGGGCCAGCCCGTCGAAGTCGACGAAGGTGACGTGCGTCGCGTCGCTGCGGTAGCCGACCGCCTGGGGCGTGATGAAGCAGACACGGCCCCCCGGCTTGATGTAGCGCAGGTAGTCGCTGAGCAACGACACCGCGAACTCCGGGTCCAGGTGCTCGACGAGGTGCGCCGCGAGCATGGAGTCGAACGTGCCGGGCACGGCGTACTCCGTCCGCGGGAACTCCTCGGAGGTGAAGGCGGTCAGGCCCCGCGCCCGCGCGATCTCGATGGATGCGGCGTTGTGGTCGACGCCGACGCCGTTGTTGCCGAGATGCGCGAGATTGCGTCCGAGGCCGCAGCCGACGTCGAGCACGCGGCCGAGATCGAGACGCCGGATGTTCCACCGGTACGGGGCCTGCACGTTCAGCGTGCGGCGCCACCACGACCCGTCGAGCCGGCGGAGGCGTTCCGCGTAGTCGCCGCCGGCGGTCCCCTCGCCCGTTCCGGGTTCCGGGGTCTCGTCCGTCATCTGCTCACGCCCTCGTCTGTTCGCATGCCCTAACGCTAGCGTCGATACCACCAGCCCTCTCAAAGGAAATTACCCCTACGATCGGTGGGGGAATGTCCACATGTCGAACGGGATGAACTGAATGGCAACGGGTAGAGGGGCCTCCGGCCCGACCAAGCGCGATCGTCGGGAAGAGGCGCGGGAGACCGCGCGACTGATGCGCGAAGAGGCCGCGAAGAAGGCGAAGCGCCGCAAGATCGTCATTCAGAGCTCCGTGATCGTGGGCGTGATCGCCGTGCTCACCGTGGTGGGCCTCATCGTCTACTCGGGCGTCAGCGCGTCCAGCAACGTCGCGAACCCGAAGAACATGCTCAGCGGCGGCATCCTGCTGACCCAGTCCGACCAGGCGGTCACCACCGCGGCGATCTCGGGCGGCGACGCTCCGACGCCGACGACGCAGAAGCTCGACGGCAAGACCGCGCACATCCAGATCTGGCTCGACTACCAGTGCCCCTACTGCGACCAGTTCGAGACGACCAACAGCGCTCAGATGAAGCAGATGATGGCCGACGGCACCGCGACGCTCGAGATCCACCCGGTCGCCATCCTCGACTCCGCGAAGAACAACAAGTACTCCACGCGCGCGGCGGCCGCGGCCTCCTGCGTTGCGAATTACGAGCCGGACAAGTTCTTCGACATCAACAGCGCCCTGTTCGCCAACCAGCCGGACGAATCGACCGGGAGCGGGCTCACCAACGCGGAGATGCTCAAGCTGTTCAAGGACGCCGGGGTCGAGTCGAAGCAGATCACCGACTGCGTGAACAACCAGACGTACGCGCAGTTCGTGACCAACCGCACCAAGGACGCGACCACCAACAAGCAGCTGGTCAACGCGTCCACCGGTGGGTTCGGCACCCCAACGGTCTTCGTCAACGGCGAGCGCTACCAGGGCGGCTTCACCGACGCCACCCAGTTCGCCTCGTTCGTCGCCGCGGCGGTCAAGGACGCCGGCGACAGCGGTTCGATCACCTTCCCGAAGGCGAGCTGACCCTCCCGCGCGCACCGCTCACGAAGGCGGCCGGTCCTCGGACCGGCCGCCTTCTGCGTTCCCGGCGGCGGGTGTAGGTTCGCCGCACACGCACACGACAGCACGAGGAGACCGCCATGGACCGCATCCCCGAGGACGGCGTCGAGGACGAGCAGTACGGCGACGGCGACGCCGGTGACACGGCCGGCTGGGTCGACCCCGCCGACGGCGATGTCGACTACGCCGCCGACGACCCGATCGCCGAGGCCGACTTCGCCGACGAGCTGGTGACCACCGACGGCGTCGCCGGCGAGACCGTCTGGGGCGGGAGCGCCGGCAACGAGGCCTCCCCCATCGAGGACGAGCACGACCCGCTCGACGACCCCGACGAGGGCGTGCTCACGGAGGAGGACGTCGAGGAGGAGGGGATCTAGTCCAGCGCGGCCACGACGGCGCGCGCACTCCGCTCGAGGAAGGCGACGATCTCGTCCGCCGAGAGGTCGGTGCCGAGCGCGCTCTCGACCAGCGCCTCCTCGGCGAACGCGACCCACGAGCGCAGGGCGATCCGCAGCAGCGGCGTGTCAGGAACCCCCAGCTCGAGGAAGGCGGCGACGACCCGGCCGGCCTGCTCCTCCCGCGCCTCCTCGACCACAGCCCGCACCTCGCTGTCCCCGCTCGCGACGCCGCGGACGAGCGAGTAGAACGTGCCGCCGTGCTCGCGCACGAAGCGGACGATCCGGACGAGGGTGTCGTGGAGGCGGTCCAGCGGCGGCAGCTCCGGGATCGGCTCGGTCGCGTGGAGCATGCTGTCGCGGGCGGTGCGGACGACCTCCCGGTGCAGTCCCTGCTTCGAGCCGAAGTAGTGGAAGAGCAGCGCGCGCGAGACGCCGGCCCGCTCCGAGAGGGTGTCGATGGTGAGCTCGTCCAGCGGGCTCTCGGCGAGGAAGGCGACCCCGAGCGCCACGAGCTGCGCCCGGCGCTCGTCCGGGGTGAGCCGAGTGCGCCGGTCCGTGGACATGCTCCGAGCCTATCCGGCGAGCCTGTCGACCTCGTCCCGCAGCACGGCCAGCGCCCAGCCGGGATCGCCGCCGCGGACGAGCAGGTGCACCGCGAGGCCGTCGACGAGCGCGTGGAGGCGGAGGGCCTCCTGCCGCAGGGCGTCGTCGGCCGCGCGCCCGGCGAGCCGCTCCACCAGGCCGAGGCAGGCCCCGGCGAGCGCGCGATCGGCCTCGTCGCGGATGCGGGCGAGCCCGGGGAGCGCGGGCGCCTCGGCGATCAGGGCGATGTTGACCTCCAGCTCCGCGCGGCTGTCAGGGGTGAGGGGAAGCAGCTGGCGGAGCACGTCGAGCGCGTGCTCGCGCGGATCTCCGACGGGCAGCGCCAGGATACGCGCGGTCGCGCGGTCGACCATGAGCTCGGCCGAGAACTCGAGGAGCTCGGTGCGCGTGGGGAAGAGGTGGCGCAGGGAACCCACCGCGACGCCGGCCTCGGCGGCGACCGTGCGGACGGACACGGCGCCGATCCCGCGCTCGACGATCACGCGCCAGACGGCCTCCGCGAGCTGGGCTTTGCGGGCGTCCCGGTCGATCGTGCGCGGCATGGTCGGAGGCTAGCACGGGCGTGCTAACCTCCTTCGTAGCACACTCGTGCTAACAAAAAGGAGGGCAGCCGTGATCGTGGTCGTCATCGTCGCCTGCGAGATCCTGTTCTGGGTCTTCCTCGCGGTGGGGCTCAGCGCGCGGTACCTGCTTCGACGCCGCCGTGCGGGCGCCGTGCTGCTGGCGCTCTCCCCCCTCACCGATCTCGTGCTCCTCGCCGCGACGGCGCTCGATCTCGCCGGCGGCGGGACGGCGACGCCCGCCCACGGCCTCGCCGCCCTCTACCTCGGGTTCTCGGTCGCGTACGGCCATGCGATGATCCGTTGGGCGGACGTGCGCTTCGCCCACCGTTTCGCGGGTGGACCGGCTCCGGTGAAGCTCACGGGACGCGCGTACACGCGGGCGTGCTGGCGCGACCTCCTGCGCACGATTCTCGGCGCCGCCGTCGCCGCCGCGGTGATCGGGCTGCTCGTCGCGATCGCCGGAGACGCCGGGCGCTCTGCGGCCGTCACGGCGTTCCTCCCGGCGCTCGGGATCGTCGTCGGAGTCGACCTCCTCTGGGCCGTCAGCTACACGATCTGGCCGCGCGCGACCCCTCGAAAGGGTGCCAGCTATTGACAAACGGTCAATAACGTCTAGGTTTGCTCCTGGACTTGGCTGCACTGGCGCGTCAAGCCCCCGAACAGGAGGATCGATGTCGTTTCGAAAGTTCGCCGGCACGCACACAGGCCGCATCGTGCTCGCCGCGGTGCCCGTCGCCGTGGTGTCGACGCTGCTGATGGCCGGGGTGGCGCAGGGCGCCGTGCCCGTGTCGTTCGCGGTCTCGGGCAGCCAGTTCCAGATCAGCGCCTCGAAGCTCGACGGCAGCGGATTCTCGCAGTACGCGGGCGTCGCCCCCGACACCGCGGGCACCGAGCACCAGGTCGCGATCGCCAACATCAAGTCCGCGACGCTGGCCGACCTCTGCCAGTCGGTCGTCACCGACACCCCGCTCGGCAAGGTGGGCATGCTCATCACGGCCGGCGGCGGCGGCAACCCCGCCTCGGCCTCCGACCTCCAGATCGGGATGACGGACCTCAAGGGCGACTAGAAGTTCGGCAACATCCGCATCGGCGTCGACGCCTCCGCCGTGAACACCGCCGCGAAGGGCACCGCGGGCGACTTCGCCCAGGACGCCGACACCGTGACGATCGACAACCTGCAGCAGACGGCCTGGAGCACCCAGGCCTCCGTGTTCACCCTCACCGGGATGCACGTGCAGCTGACGGACGGATCGAAGGGGTGCTTCTGAACGCGGCGACCGCCGGTGCCGCGGGCGGCACCGGGGCGGCAGGCGACACCGGCGCGGCCTCCCTCGGCAGTGACGGCGGCACCCGACGCGAGCGCTTCCGCGCCTGGCGCCGCAGCCGCCCCTTCGTCGGCGGCCTGCTGACCGCGCTCGGCGGCGTGGAGCTCTTCTTCTCCGGCCAGCTCGACATCGGCAAGATCCACGTGCAGCTCGGCATCGAGGGCCTGCAGGCGACGATCATCCCGATCGTGCTCGTCCTCCTCGGCATCCTGGTCATCGCGATGCCCGCCCACCGCGTGTTCTACGGCGTGATCGCACTGGCCGTCGCCGTCTACTCGCTCGTGGGGGTGAACCTCGGCGGCTTCTTCGTCGGGATGCTGCTCGCCAGCGTCGGCGGCATCCTCACGGTCGCGTGGATCCCCAAGGACCGCGCGGCGAAGGGACGGGCGACGAAGGGCCGCGCAGCGACGGGCTCGGCGCCCGACCGGACGGCGCCGACGGAGAGCGCGGAGCGATGAGCCCGCGACGCGCCCGCAACCGCCCCGGCACCGTCGTCGGTGCGCTGTTGGCGTGCGTCGTCGTGGCGGTCGCCGGCCTCGGCGCGGCGCGCGTGCCCTCCGCGGTCCCCGCGCAGCTCTGCATCCCGATCCTGCTGCCGTGCGCGTCGCCGACGCCCACCCCGACGCCGACACCGACACCGTCCTCGCCGGGCTCGGGGACGCGGGGCTCACCGCTGGACCCGCTCGTCCCGACGTCCACCCCCACCGCGCCGGGAGCGACCCCGGCGCCCGCGCCGACCGACGACGCCGGAGCGCCGGTGTTCACCCAGCCCCCCGCGCAGCTGGGCAGCCAGTCGCTGTCGTTCACGGGGCTCTCGGGCATCAGCATCGTGAACGTCCCGCTGGCCGACGGGAGCCGCGTCCCCGCACTCAGGATCTCCGCCGAGAGCATCACGATCGGCGGCTTCAGCCTCACCGTGCGTCACGACACGGGACCGTCGCTCGCCACCACGGCCGACTCGATGACGCTGCGCGGCCACGTGCAGGTCTACCTGAACTCCATCACCGCGACGACCTCCGACGGCCACTCCCTCACGCTCGGCGCAGACACCCCGCCGCCGGCGGACGGCGTGCCGAACGATCTGCTGCGCGTGACGCTCGGCCTGGTCGGGGCGACCGCGGACTCCATCGTCTACACGAACACGAAGCAGCACCTGTCGGAGTGACGGGCTAGCGTCCGCGCTTCCTCCGCCGCCGTTCGCGCCAGGTGAGGGAGGCGAGGGTCTCGGCCTCCGCCCGGCGCCGCTCCTCCGCCTCCCGGAGCCGCGCCGTGCGGCGGTCGAGCCACGCCGCGACCTCCGCGTCGGCGTCGCGCATCGGCGTGACGACCGGCGGACCGCCCTGCAGCTGGCGGCGGGCCTCCCGCACGCGCCGGTTGAAGTCCTCCACGTGCTCGCGCACGGCGCGCTCCGAGCCGAGCCGGTCGAGGCGGTCGGCGAACTCCTTGTCCTCCGTGCGGAGCGTGAGCGCGGGAGGCCCGAGCCCGGTGAGCTGCTCGCGTTCGATCTTGCGGCGGATCCACCAGTCGGGGTCGTGCGTCCCGGTGAGACCGGGGAGCGGCTTGCCTGCGCCCGGGAGGTCGTCGAAGTCGCCGCGGCGGATCGCCTGCTGGATGGCGTTCTCGATCACATGCGCGCGCTGGTCCATGCTGGGCTGGCCGGCGTTGGTCTCCTCGACCTCTTCGCCCCGCTCCTCGGCCTCGCGGCGGAGGCGGTAGCGGACCGCCTCGACACGCGCGTCCCCGGGCTGCGATGCGGCGGGCTCGCGCGTCTCGGGCATGCATTCAGCCTACGCTCGGCGGGCCGCCGCCTGAAGCTCGCCGTCGGTGGTCCGCCGTACTCTCGGCCCATGGAGGACTTCCGCATCCACGTGACCGACGACGAGCTCGCCGACCTCGACCAGCGCCTCGAGAACACGATCCTGCCCGCGTCGCGAGCGGGCGCGGACCCCGGCGACTGGAGCCGCGGCATCCCGCCCGCCGTGCTGGCCGACCTCGTCGAGTACTGGCGCACGGTGTACGACTGGCGGTCGGTCGAGCGACGCCTCAACGGGTTCGAGCAGCACACGGTCGAGGTCGACGGTTGCCGCATCCACGTCGCACGGGTCGGGGAGGCTCGGCCCGGGCGGCTGCCGATCGTGCTGACGCACGGCTGGCCGTACACATTCGCGGCGATGCTGCCTCTGGCGGAGGCGCTCAGCGGCGAGCTGGAGGTCGTCGTGCCGTCCGTCCCCGGGTACGGCTTCTCGTCGCCCCTGCCCGGCCCGTACGGCAGCCGCGCGGTCGCCGAGCGCTGGAACACCCTCATGACCGACGTGCTCGGCCACGACCGCTACCTCACCTACGGCGAGGACGTCGGCGCGGAGGTCAGCGACTACCTGGCGGCGACACATCCGGCTTCCGTGGCCGGCATCGTGGCGACGCACGCGTCGTTCTCGGCCCGTGAGCGGCCGGGCGTGGAGCTGGACGACGCCGAGCGCGCCTTCCTCGCGTCCGTCGCGCCGGCGACGGAGTCCGGCTACGCGCACCTCCAGGCCACCCGGCCCGACACGCTCGCCGCCGCACTGCTCGACTCTCCCAGCGGCCTGCTCGCCTGGATCACCGAGAAGGTCGCGGGCTGGAGCGACGGCGCCGCGCTCGAGACGTTCGACGTCGACGACGTGCTGACCAACACGATGCTGTACTGGATCTCCCGCTCCATCGGCACCAGCTTCCGGCCGTACAGCGATGACGCCGGGGATCCCCTGCACCCGCTGATCGAGGTGCCGGCGGCCATCGTCGTCCAGACGCACGAGGCCGCGTACCCGCGGTCGCTGGCGGAGAAGAGCTACACCGACATCCGCTCGTTCGAGCGTCTCGAGCACGGCGGCCACTTCACCGCGTGGGAGGCGCCGGGCGCCGTGGCCGCGACGGTGCTGGCGCTCGAGGCCCAGGTGCGCGGCTGACGTCCGCCCCCGAGACCGGGCGGCCCAGCGCTCCCGCACGATATGGTGTCGGCAGAACCGTCACACGAATGGGGGGCGACGATGCTGGATGGGTTGGCCGGATGGCACGCGCTGATGCTGATCTTCTGGGTGGTGCCCTTCGTCCTCTGGGTGATCGCCCTGGTGCAGGTGGCGCTGAGCCGCACGACCGCCGCGTACGTCATCGCCTGGATCGCGGTCACGACGCTCGTCCCGCTGATCGGGCCGATCCTGTGGTTCACGCTCGGCCGGACGAACGCGTCCCGCAACCGGAACGCGGCGGGCGCGGCATGAGCACCGTCGACCCGACGATCGCCCGGAAGGCGCGGCTGGCGAAGCGACCCAGCACGGCGCGCGTGGTGTTCTTCGCGCTGGTGCAGCTCGTCGGCGGGTTCGGCCTCGGCTACGGCTGGCGCGCGTTCGGGATGTTCGAGGCCTACGGCGAGCCGCCGTGGACCGCGATCGTCGGCATCATCGGGGGCCTGCTGCTCACCATCCTCGGTTCGATCGGCTGGGCCGGGATGCTGCTCAAGCGCTCCGACATCGGCCTCGGCTACGGCGGGGCCGCCGTCCTGCTCGGCGCGGGGACGGGGCTGCTCGTGGCCGCCTCCCCGAACGGCTTCCCGGCGGTGGGGGTCGCGATCGCCGTCGCGCTCTACGCCCTCGGCGCGCTCTTCCTCGTGATCGGCGTCGTCGCCGCCACGAAGCGCCGGCGGCAGCGGGCGCGCGACGCACAGACCGCAACCTCGGGCACGCTCACCACGGCGACCGTGAGCGACAAGGGCTACGACTTCTTCCGCGAGAGCTCCCGCATCATCACCGCCGTCACCTTCACCTTCCGCGACCTGCAGGGCACGCAGCGCTGGGTGCAGAAGACGATGGTGATCGAGCAGTCCGATCCGATCGTCGTCGGTCAGGAGACGCGGCTCTGGTACGACCCCACGAACCCCGGGGACACCCGCAGCATCGTGGTCGAGCTCGCGCGGGACCGCGCGCTCCGCCGGTAGACGCGGGTCGCGCCCACCGGCGGAACGCTCACCGGGTCACGACCAGAACGGCGCGAGCCGCTCGGCCAGCGCTCTGCCCTGGGCCGCGCCGGCACGAGCGGCGGGCACGCGGGTCGACAGGTCCATCATGTTGTCGCCGAACGCGTCCAGCGCGGCGGCGTCCGGGAACACCGTCTCGACCGCGCTGCCGCCGGCGCGGAGCTCGTCGAGCTGCGCGGCGAGCTGCATCCCCCACTCCAGCGGATGCCGCGTGCGGCCCCCGAACGGCGACAGCACCAGCACACGCGCGTATCCCGCCGCCAGGTCGGCGTTCTCGTTGCGCCGGTAGCCGCCGTCGAGATAGCGCTCCTCGCCGATGCGGTACGGCGGCACGCCGAACCCGTTCGAGGTGCTCGCGGCGACGGCATCCACCAGCTCGATGCCGCTGTCCCGGTCGAACACGACCCCGTCGCCGGTGCGGGCGTCGATCGCGGTGATCGCGATCGCCCGGTCCGGCCAGTTCGGGTCGGGGAGCCGGCCGGCGACGATCTCGCGCCAGCGACCGCCGGCACCGTCCGCGTCCTCCAGCTCGAGGGCGGCGGCGCCCATCCGGCGGCGCATGTCGGCGGCGTCGGAGGACGCGGCGATGATGCGATCGGTCCGCTCCATGTGGTTGACGACGGAGACGCCCGTCGCGAGTCCGCCCGGTGGGCGCCCGCCGGGACCGGCCGCGCGGGGACGCTGCGGCGGCACGGCGGTGAGGATCGCCTCGAGCAGCCGGGGCGGGGTCGCGCCGCCGAGCTGCGCGGCGACCGTCGCGCCTGCGGAGGTGCCGATGGTCAGATCGGCGTCGGTCACGTCGAGCCCCGCGTCGAAGAGACCGGCGAGCACGCCGATCTCCCACGCGTTGCCGGCCGAGCCGCCGCCGCCGAGGACCAGCGCGCGGTCGCGCCGGCCGGAGGCGGGCTGAGAAGAAGAAGGTGAAGTGTTCATGGAGTCGCCTTTCGCGAAATGCCTGCCGGGCGCTCCCTGTGACGACTACCTCAGCCGCGCGATCGTGGACTGCAGGGGAGCACCCGATGTGGATACTGCGTTCATGGGTCTCACCTCCTGCCGACGGATCACGATCGGCAGCGACGCTAACACGCGGCGATCCGGCGCGCAACAGGCCGTCACACACCCGTGGCCGTTCGCGCCGGGCTCGGTAGAACGGTCGGATGGCATCCTCGCGCGAGCGCTTCGCCCTGGCCGCGTGCGTCGGCGCCGGTTTCGCGACCCTCCTGGACCAGTCGGTCGTGACGTACACCATCCCGTCGCTCGGGCCGGAGCTGGGCGCCACGGCGGGCGGGGTGCAGTGGTTCCTCGCGGTGTACTCGCTGACCTTCGGGGTCGGGCTGGTGCCGGGCGGGCGCCTCGGCGACGCCTACGGGCGGCGCGGGATGTTCGTCGGCGGCCTCCTGCTCTTCCTCCTCGGCGCTGCCCTCTCGGTCTGCGCTCCCGGCATCGGTTGGGCGATCGCCGGGCGCGCCGTGCAGGGGTTCGGCGCGGGGGTCGTGAGCGCACAGGTCCTCGGCGTGATCCAGGACGTGTTCACCGGTCGGTCGCGGATCCGCGCGCTCGCGGCGTACGGGATGGCGGCCTCCGCCTCGGCGATCGTCGGACCGCTCGTCGCCGGCGGCATCCTGGCGACCGTCCCCGCGGAACTCGCCTGGCGCGTCATCCTCGCCATCAACGTGCCGTTCATCGTGGCCGTCGCGGTGCTCGCCGCACGCTTCGTGCCGCGCGGCGGCCGGGCGCCGGGCCGTCCCTCCCTCGACCTCGTGGGCATCGGCGTCACCGGTGCCGTCGTGCTGCTGGCGACCGCTCCGGTGATCGATCCCGGCCTCGGACCCGTGCGGACCGGCCTCGCGATCGGCGGGGTGGCGACCGGAGCACTCCTCCTGATCTGGTGGGAGCGCCGGTACGCCCGGCGCGGCGGGCGCCCGCTGTTCTCCCCCAGCCTCCTGCGTTCGCGCGGCTTCACCGGCGGCAGCGTGATCGCCCTGCTCTGGTTCGGCTCCGCGGTCGCGCAGTCGGCGATCGTCACGGTGTTCCTGCTGCAGAGCCTCGGGATGCCCGCTCTGGTCGTCGCGCTCCTCCTCGCGCCGGGTGCGGCGGCACGCATCGCGACCTCCGCGCTCAGCTCCCGCCTGAACGACGCCCTGGGGCGATGGACGCTCGTGGCCTTCCTCGGCCTCCAGACGCTGTGCAGTGCGCTCCTCGTCGTGCTGGCCGGGCTCACCGACGCGACCGCGCTCGTCCTGGCGATCGTGCTGCTCGAGACTCTCATCGGGGCGGCCAGCGGTGCGTTCGAGCCGCCGATGCGGGCGCTCACCCTCTCGTACGCGCGGCCCGGCGAGTACGGGCTGGCCGCGTCGTTCCTGCAGCTCGCCCAGCGACTGTCGGCGACGTTCTGCGTGGCGCTGGTGACCGGCGCGGCGTTCGGGGGCGCCGGCATCGCCGTGAGCCGGGACGGCCTCCAGACCGGCCTCGCCGTCTGCGCCGTGCTGCTGGTCGCCGCGGCGTCCGTCGCGCTGGGGATGGTGCCGGACCTTCTCGGCGTGCGGCGCCGAGCCGGCCGCCGCCTCCCCGTCGACGCGCCGGCGGACGACGCGCAGTGAGCTCTTGTGCCGCTCGCGGGACCCGTGATGGGCTGGGGCGGTGAGCTTCTTCCCCCTCGACCCGCCGGCCGACGACGATCCCCCGCTCGAGCAGGAGCGGAATCCACGCTGGCAGCCGTCGGATGAGGAGCTGCCCCGCGTGTTCCCGATCAGCGAGGTGCTCGCCGCCACCGACACCGTGGCGATCGTCGTCATGGAGGCTCGCGTCTACAGCGACGGGATCGAGTTCCTGATCGAGCGCCGCCTCCGCCGCGGCGACCGGTCGGAGCAGGAGTTGCAGCTCGCCCACTGGGGTGCGCACGGCCTGCACGGCGGACCGAGCGCGGGTCGCCTGCGCTACGGGGTCGCCCTGAGCGACGGTCAGCAGGTGCTGCTCGATGCGTTCGCAGGCCCGCCCGACGGCGACCCGCACGACGCGTCCTGGCACAGCCTGTTCCCCACGAACGGCCACGGGAGCGGCTCGGGCGACTACCAGCGCTTCGAGGACGGGCTGTGGCTCTGGCCGCTCCCGCCGAGCGGCGCTCTCGAGATCGTCGCGGAGTGGCCGGAGCAGGGGGTCCCGGAAGCACGAGTGGTGCTGGACAGCGCCCCGCTGCTCGACCTGGCGGTGTCCGTGCGACCGCTCTGGACGTAGCCGCGGCGTGCGCTCAGTCGTAACCGAGGATGACGACGTCCTCGTCTCGCATCCGATCGATGTCGAGTTCGTCTTCGATGGCGACGCTGGCAGGCATGCACTGGATGCTACGGCGGCCACGACGGGGCGATGAATGGACGCGCTGGCCAATCGCGCGGCGATCGAGGACAGCGCGTACAAACCGGCCCGGGCCGTCCACGCCCGCCGACACGACGAAGGCCCCCGCTCGGTGAGCGGGGGCCTTCGCTGGTGAGGTGCGTTACGCCTGGGTGGCGCGACGGCGACGCGAGACGAACACGCCCGCGGCACCCAGCAGGACCAGGAGACCCGCGAGGGTCGCCGGGATCACGTTGTCGTCACCCGTGGCGGCCAGGGCCGCGGTGGTGGTGACGGCGGCGACGCTCAGCGCCACGGCCTGGACGCCGCCCGAGGTCTGACCCACGAGCACGAGGGTGTGCGAGCCGGCGGCGAGCTTGGCGAGCACGGCGGCGCTCAGCGTGACCTGGACCTTGCCGTCGACGACCGGGAAGGTTCCGAGCAGGACCGGGGTCGAGTACAGGTACACGTCGACGAAGCCGTCGTTCGCCGTCCACTCGACCGAGGCGGTGTAGCCCTTGGTCGGGTCCAGGGTGGCCGGGAGGCCTGCGGAGAGCGGGGTGCCGGGGGTGACGCCGTTGTTCTGGAGGTACGCCGCGAGAGCGGACGAGTCCGCGACCGGAGCGGCCGCGGCCGGCTTCTGCACGAACGGGATGACGTCCGTCAGGTTGCTGTAGACCTCGGCGGCTGCGAAGCCCGCGAGCTTCGCGGTGACGATGACGCCGATGCGGGTGCCCTCACGGCTGTCGGGCACGGTGAAGCTCGTGCCGTTGGCGCCGTCGATCGGGCCGCCCTGCTGGCCGCCATTCCAGTACCACTCGTACGAGAAGGTGGTGCCCTGGGGGAAGCCGGCGGTCGCGACGGTGAGCACCGAACCGGTGGCGGGGGTCCCGGACAGCGTCGCCGTGCCCGCGGCCGCGAACGTGTAGGTCACCCCGTCGAACGAGATGGAGTCGACCCACGCGGTCGGGCGGGAGTCGGTGGAGGAGTAGACACCGTCGGTGAGAACGCCGAAGCCGATGAGCTCGGGTGCGTCAAGGGCGCCCAAGAGGTCGCGGAGGGACGCGGTGGCGTCCTTCTCGAAGACGATCCCGCCCTCGTCGTTCGTGATCGGGCTGCTGGTCGCCCACGTGTCGTCCAGCGACACCGTCTTCGTGCCCGTGGCGGCCTCGGCCGGACGCAGGGTCGTGAAGCTCTGCGACGACTGGCCGCCGTTGTAGAGGAAGGGAAGCTGGAAGTAGGAGGCGCCCGACGACGTCGTCCACGATCCGCTCGTCACAGCACTCTCGAGGGCCTCGCCCGAGATGTACTGGTCGGCGGTGAAGCCGTTGAGGACCTGCGACTGCTTGGTCAGTTCGAGGCTGCTCTCGCCCACGACGGCGCGGTCGGCCGCGTTGTCATAGCCCTGGTGCCAGCCCGGGTAGCTGTCCTCGTTCGAGCGGATCTCGTTCTGGTGGACCGTCTCGGTGGCGGGCGCGGCCTGCGCCGGCGCGGCGGCCACGAGGGCTGCCCCGCCCGCGATCGCCACACTCAGACCGAGGGCCGCAGCGCGTGCGGCCCAGGTGGTGTTCTTCTTCGAATTCACGTTGTCGATGACCTATTCACGTCGGTGGCGCTCGTCTGGTGAGAAGGGGCGCGCGCACGAACATGCGATCCCCCGTGTTATTCATTCGACTCTAGGGTTGGTTGACAGATGCAACTATCCCCCGCACGGGGGTGATTTTCACGATTCGGGGGACGGCGCGGGGGCCCGGCGTCCGAGGAGGGCCGCCAGCACGATCCCCACCGCGCTGATCGCCGCGCCGACGCCGAAGGCGGTGCCCACTCCCCCGGCGAGAGCCGCCCGCATCCCCTCTGCGGCGCCGGAGGTCGACGCCACCGAGAACAGCGTGATGAACAGTGCGATCCCCGCCGCTCCGGCGACCTGCTGCAGCGTGTTCACGATCGCGCTGGCGTGCGGATAGAGGTTGGGGGTCACCGATCCGAGTGCGGTGGTCATCAGCGGCGTCATCATGAGGGCGGTGCCGACGTTGAGGAGCAGGTGCATGGCGATCACGAGCCAGACCGGTGTGCCCGTGCCCAGGGTGGAGAAGGCCAGCATCGCCGCGGTCACGATCACGGCGCCGGGGAGGACGAGGGTGCGGGCGCCGACCTTGTCGAACAGCACGCCGACGAAGGGTGCGAGGACGCCGGAGAGGATGCCGCCGGGCAGCAGCATGAGCCCGGCCGCGTACGCCGGCTCCCCCAGCACCTGCTGGATGTAGAGCGGCAGGAGGATCAGCGAGCCGAACAGCGCGATCGAGACGACGACGATGGTGAGGGTCGCGACCGTGAAGACGCGCCCGCCGAAGACGCGGACGTCGAGCAGGACGCGGTCGGTGTCGCGCAGCGCGAGCTGGCGCCCGACGAGGCCCGCGAGGGCGACGCCGCCGACGGCCAGCGGGATCCACACGGGCACCCCGGCGTGGTCGCCCGCGTTCTCTCCGATGGCGGCGAGACCGTAGATCACGCCGGAGAAGCCGACGGCCGACAGCAGCACCGAGAGCGCGTCGAACCGCGCCTCCCGGGTGGGCGTCGCATTGCGGAGCCACACCGCACCGGCTGCGAGGGCGAGGAGGGCGACCGGGAAGACGAGGAAGAACACCCAGCGCCAGCCGAGCGAGGAGACGATGACGCCCGAGACCGTGGGGCCGAGGGCGGGCGCCGCCGCCGTGACGATCGTGACCAGCCCCATCGTGCGGCCGCGGCGCTCGGGGGCGACGAGCTGCATGACGGTGGTGAACAAGAGCGGCAGCATGATCGACGTGCCGAGCGCCTGGACGATGCGCGCCACGAGCAGCACCTCGAAGCCGGGCGCGAGGCCGGCCAGCAGCGTCCCGGCGGCGAACAGGCCCATCGCCGTGAAGAAGTTGCGGCGCAGGGAGGAGCGCTGCAGCAGCACCCCGGTCACGGGGATGGCCACCGCCATCGTCAGCATGAAGGCGGTGGTGAGCCACTGCGCCGAGGCGGCGGAGACCTGGAGGCCGTCCATGATCTGCGGGATGGCGACGCCCATCGCCGTCTCGTTGAGCACGACGACGAACGCCGAGACGAGCAGGAGGGGGATCGCCGGCCCGCTGCGGGGCCGCGGTCCGGCGTCGGGGACGGTGGAGGGCGATGCGGTCGTCATGGAGACTCCTGGGTTCGAGTTACAACTTGGTACTGAGTACCATGTGGGTACAGCGTGCTAACGTAGCACCATGACTCGCAGTGAGCAAACGCCCGTCCCGGCACCCGACCTCCGGGAGCGACGGCGCCGTGAGATGACCCGTGCGATCGCGATCACCGCGGTCGAGCTCTTCGAGCGCGACGGGTTCGCGGCGACGACGGTGGACGACATCGCCGCCGCCGCGGGCATCTCGCGCACCACCTTCTTCCGCCACTGCGCGACCAAGGAGGCCGCGGTCCTGGTCGACGACGCCGGCCTCGAGGCGCACCTCCTCGACATCGCGCGGGACGCCTCCCCCGCCCACCCCCTGCGGGATCTCGAAG
>NZ_MKVJ01000022.1:0-127506 GCF_001898805.1 Leifsonia sp. 71-9 | reverse complement strand
GCCGCTCCACGCCGCCGGGCTCGAGCGCGACGCGCGCCTCACCGCCCAGGTCGCGGCGGCCCTCGCGGACGGGCCGGGACTCGCCCCGGTCGACGCGCACGCCGTCGCGGAGACCTTCGCGCTCGGGATGCGGCTCACCTTCGACGAGTGGGTGCGACGCGCGGATCACGCCGAGACGCACATCCCGCCACTCGGCGACATCTACGCAGACGTGCGCCGCGCTCTGGCGCGCGCCGCCGCCGGGACCGGGCGATGACGGAGACCTTCGGCGCCGAGTACTGGCGCGCACACTGGGCCGAGGCCGGCCACGGCGCTCCGCCACCGCATCCCGCCCTCGACACCGAGGTCACCGGTCTCGCCCCGGGCACGGCGCTCGACGCCGGGAGCGGGGAAGGCGCGGAAGCCCGCTGGCTCGCCGCCCACGGCTGGACCGTCACGGCCGTCGACCTCGCGGCCCGCGCGGCCGGGCCCACCGGCACGACGCCCCTCGACGACGCGATCACGTGGATCGAATCCGACCTGACCACGTGGGAGCCGCCGGATCCGTTCGCGCTCGTCACCACCTTCTACGCGCACCCGACCATCGGCCAGCTCGCGTTCTACGACCGGATCGCCCGCTGGGTCGCGCCCGGCGGAACCCTGCTGATCGTGGGGCACGCCCACGACGGCGGGCACGCCCGGGGCCACGCGCACCCCGACGGCGCGACGGCCGACGTCGAGGGCGTCCGCGCCCTCCTCGCCGCCCCCGCGTGGACGATCGAGACGGCCGAGTACCGCGACCGCGCGCTCGCCGACCGGCACGGCCGCGCGATGCCGCTGCGGGATGTCGTGGTGCGCGCCCGCCGAAGCGACCGGTAGGGGCGGCCCCTCAGGCGTCGTCCTCAGGCGTCGCCCGCCGGCGCCTCCCCGAACCACGCCCCGAGCCGCCCATCGAGCTCGTCCTGGTCGTCACCGATCCAGGCGACGTAGCCGTCCGGTCGCAGGAGCACCCCGGGTGCGTCCAGCTCGTCGCTGACGTCCGCGAGGCGGTCGACGCGCTCCGCCCATCCCCCGACGGAGAGCGCACCGGTCTGGTCGAGCAGCAGCCCGCGCCCCGTGCGCAGGTGCTCGTAGAGGCGACCGCCCTGCGCGAGCGGCAGGTCGCGCAGCCGCCGGCCGAGCGACTCCGGACCGGCGCCGAGGTCGTAGCGGATGCCGATGCCGCTCACGCGCTCCGCCAGCAGCCGGCTGACGACGTCGAACGCCATCAGCTCCCCCATCAGCCGGCGCACCGCCTGCGGCCCGGGTTCGGGAGAGATGAGCACGCTCTGCGCGCGCGTGATCGTCAGCACGCCGTCGGCGACAGGGTGGCGCTCGGTGAAGTAGGTGTCGAGGAGGTCGCTGGGCGCCCATCCCGCGACCGCGGCGGCGAGCTTCCAGCCGAGGTTGAACGCGTCCTGCACGCCGAGGTTGAGGCCCTGGCCGCCGAGCGGGGGATGCACGTGCGCAGCGTCGCCCGCGAGGAAGACCCGACCATCCCGGTACCGCTCGGCGAGCCGGGTCGCGTCGGTGAAGCGCGAGAGCGCGCGCGGCGAGTGGATGCCGAAGTCGGTGCCCGCGTACGCCCGCAGCTGCGCGCGGAACTCCTCCAGCGTCGGCGGCACCGCGCGATCCTCGGCGACCGTGGCGGCCGGGACCACCGCGCGGTACAGCCCGTCGCCGGTGGGCCCGATGCCGAACCCGCGATGAGTCTTGCGCACCTCCTCGCCCACCGAGGCGATCTCGTCGGCGGAGGCCGTGGCCTCCACCTCGCCCAGCAGCCACTCGGTCGTCGCGGCCTCGCCGGGGAAGCCGATCCCGAGCCGCTTGCGCACCAGGCTGCGGCCGCCGTCGGCGCCGACCAGCCAGCGTGAGCGCAGCCGCGAACCGTCGGCGAGCTCCACCGTCACGCCGTCGTCGTCCTGCTCGAATCCGGCCAGCTGCGCCCCGCGGCGGATCTCAGCGCCGAGCTCGGCGGCATGCTCCGCCAGCAGCCGGTCGGTGAGGGGCTGCGGGATGCCCAGCAGGTAGGCGTGCGCGCTGTCGAGCACGACCGGCCGAGGCCCGGCGATGCCGGCGAACGAGCCGACGCCTCCGGGATACTGCGTCCCGTGCGCGAGGAACCGCTCCAGCAGTCCGCGCTGGTCCATGATCTCGATGGTGCGCGGCTGCAGCCCGAGGGCGCGGACCGCGGTCGTCGGCTCCGCATCCCGCTCCAGCACGAGCACCTCGACCCCGTGCAGCCGCAGCTCGGCCGCCAGCATCATCCCCGTCGGGCCGCCTCCGCTGACGATCACGTCGTACGTCTCGGAATCCATCCACTCCCCTACCTCGACGCGACCTGAATGCGGCCGCGACCAGCAATTCTGCTCCAGACCGGGGCCCTTGCCGCAAGCCCCCGCCCCTCCGGTATCCTGGAAATGCGGGAACGGGGCGCACCGGCCGGGCGGTCACATGGTCTGGCGCATCCCGCCGTCGATCACGACATCGGCACCGGTCAGGTTGCCGAGCAGCGGGCTCGCCAGCATCGCCGCCAGGGCGGCGACCTCCTCCGGAGTGGTGAACCGCCCCGTCACCATCGCCTGCTCCGCGCCGTGCCGCACCTCGTCGGGCGAGCCTCCCCCGGCCGCGGACACCGTCTGCGCCACCCCTCCGTCCCCGAGCCATAGCGCGGTCGCCACCGGCCCCGGGCTGATCGAGTTCACGCGGATGCCGCGCGGGCCCAGCTCCTTCGACAGGCTCTTCGAGAAGCTCAGGGCCGCGGCCTTCGCGGCGCTGTAGTCCATGACCAGCGGATCGGCGAGCATCGCGTTCTCGCTCGCGATCGTGATGATCGCGGCACCCTCCGACACGAGGTCCAGGAGCGCGCGCGTGACCCGCACGCTCGCGAGCGCGTTCAGCTCGTACGTCCGCATCCAGTCCCCGTCGGTGATGGAGGCGAACCCACCGGGCCGCGGCGGTGCCGACCCGACGTTGTTGACGAGCACGTCGACACGGTCGCCGACTTCGCCGCGCAACCGGTCGATCTGGGCGGGATCGGAGAGGTCGGCCGCGACGAAGCGGAACCGCGGATCCGCGGCGAGCGCGGTGGTCTCGTCGGTCGCGCTGCGGGCGACGCCGACGACGGTCGCACCCTCGGCCAGCAGCGCGCGGACGGTCGCGAGACCGATCCCCCGGCTGGCTCCGGTGACGACGGCGGATTTTCCTGTCAGGTGAAGGTCCACGTCGCGACTATGGCGCGCGGGAGGGGGTGCGCACCAGGGGCGATCGCGTGGAGGGACGACATCGGACAGGTCCATCTGGGCCCCCCATGCCATAAGTTCGCGCCGCTGTCGAGCATTGCCGTGCCCTCCCGGCCCGTGGCAGGCTCGCCAGCACAGCGGTCAGGACCTGCCGCACGGGCATGTTCGTTCCGCGAGCGAGGGGTGGAGCATGTCAGAGGTGTTGCCCGGATCCGTTCTTCCGACGCCCGATCAGACCTATGTGGGGCCGATCACGGTGGACGAGAAGAAACTCGACGTCAAGCGCGATCCGATCGAGGTGAAGCGGCCCCCGAAGCAGGCGCCCAACGTGCTGCTCGTGCTGCTCGACGACGTGGGGTTCGGTGCGTCGAGCGCGTTCGGCGGCCCGGTCCCGATGCCGACGGCGGAGCGCATGGCGGGTGCGGGACTGCGGTACAGCCGGTTCCACACCACCGCCATCTGCTCGCCCACCCGCGCGGCCCTCCTGAGCGGCCGCAACCACCACCAGGTCGGCATGGGGCAGATCACCGAGACGGCGACGCCTGCGCCCGGCTACCGGTCGACGCGGCCGAACTCGTGCGTCCCGCTGCCCGAGATCCTCCGGCAGGCCGGGTACAACACGGCGCAGTTCGGCAAGTGCCACGAGGTGCCGGTGTGGGAGAGCGGGCCGACCGGGCCGTTCGACCACTGGCCCGCGTTCAGCGGCTTCGAGAAGTTCTACGGGTTCATCGGCGGCGAGACCAACCAGTGGACGCCCGCCCTCGTCGACGGCGTCTCGCTCATCGAGCCGCCGGACGACCCCGACTACCACCTGATGCCCGACCTGGCCGACAAGACCATCGAGTACATCAACCAGCAGAAGGCGCTCACGCCCGACAAGCCGTTCTTCGTCTACTTCGCGCCCGGCGCCACACACGCGCCGCACCACGTGCCCCGGGAGTGGATCGCCAAGCACCAGGGCAAGTACGACCAGGGCTGGGATCAGCTCCGCGAGGAGACCTTCGCCCGGCAGAAGGAGCTGGGCATCGTGCCCGCCGACGCCGAGCTGACCGAGCGCTCCGAGGGCATCCCGGCGTGGGACGACGTTCCCGCCGAGCGCCGCCCCATCCTGGCGCACCAGATGGAGGTGTACGGCGCGTTCCTGGAGTACGCCGACCACCACACCGGTCGCGTCATCGACGCCATCGAGGGCCTCGGGATGCTGGACGACACCCTGGTGATCTACATCATCGGCGACAACGGCGCCTCCGCCGAGGGCGGCCTCGAGGGCGCGTTCATGCTCTCCACCGCGGCCAACGGCGGCGCCGAGTACGAGACCGTCGAGTTCTGGCAGGAGAACCTGGACAAGATCGGCGGCCCGGAGGCGTACAACCACTACGCCGTCGGCTGGGCGCACGCCATGTGCACGCCCTACCAGTGGACCAAGCAGGTCGCCAGCCACTACGGCGGCACCCGCAACGGCACCATCGTGCACTGGCCGAACCGCATCGCCGCCCGCGGCGAGGTGCGCAACCAGTGGCACCACGTGATCGACATCGCGCCGACCATCCTGGAGCTGGCCGGCCTCGCCCAACCGCACACCGTCAACGGCGTCACCCAGGTGCCGATGCACGGCGTCTCGATGACGTACACCTTCGACGACGCGGCGGCCGACGAGCGGCACCTCACCCAGTACTTCGAGATCATGGGCAACCGCGGCATCTACCACAAGGGCTGGACCGCGCAGACGCGCCACCGCACCCCGTGGGACGTCGTCAGCGCCGCCCCCGACTTCTCGGACGACGTGTGGGAGCTCTACGACACCACCGTCGACTGGACCCAGTCGAACAACCTGGCGAAGTCGAACCCCGAGAAGCTCGCCGAGCTGCAGCAGCTCTTCCTCATCGAGGCGACCCGCTACAACGTCATCCCGATGGACGACCGCGCGGCCCAGCGGATGAACCCCGAGTTCGCCGGTCGCCCCACGCTCGTCTCCGGCACCTCCCTCCGGCTCTACCCCGGCATGGTGCGCCTGAACGAGAACGTCGCGATCAACGTCAAGAACCGGTCCTGGTCGGCCACGGCGGAGATCGTCGTGCCCGAGAGCGGCGAGGTGGACGGCGCGATCCTGGCGCAGGGCGGCCGCACGGGAGGCTGGTCCTTCTTCGCGGAGGGCGGCAAGCTCGGGTTCCACTACAACTTCTGCGGCCTCATCCGCAGCACCGCGCTCTCGGAGAAGCCCATCGGCGCCGGGACGCACCAGGTGCGCGCCGAGTTCGCGTACGCGGGCGGGGGCATCGGCCGCGGCGGCACGGTGACGCTTTACATCGACGGCGACGCCGCGGGCACCGCCGAGGTGAAGCGCACCCACCCGATGTACTTCTCGTTCGACGAGGGCCTGGATGTCGGAACCGACACCGGCATGCCCGCCTACGAGGGCTACACCACCCCGCACGGCACCTTCACCGGCACCATCGACTGGGCCCAGATCGACCTCGGGCTCGACGATCACAGCCACCTCCTCGATCCCGAGGAATGGCTGGCGGCCGCGATGCGCCACCAGTAGGCGGGACCGGCGGGCGGCCCCCGAGGGCGCGCTCTACGCGGACTTGTTCTTCGAGGCCGCCCGCCGCACGAACCCGAACACGATCGTCCCGACGAACAGGATGATCCCGATGATCGCGAGCCAGAGCAGCCCCTTGATGGCGAAGCCGACGACGGCGAGGATGGCCCACACCACGAGCAGAATGACGATCGTTGCCACCATGGTGACCTCCAGAGTCCCGGACGCAGTGGCCCGGGCTGCTCCGACCCTACGTCCGGCGGCGCCCGGTTACTAGCGGCCCGGCTGGATCAGCGGGCGATGCGCAGGCGGCCGGTCACTCGTCCCGCTCGTCGGGCCCGTCGAACTCGTCGAGCTGGTCGACGCCCTGCGGCACCTCGACCTCCACTTCGACGCCGCTCACCGCGTCCCCCTCGCGGAACGCGCCGGTCCCCTCGTCGAGCGTCCCCTCGCCGTCCGGGTAACCCGCCTCGTCCGGATACTCGACGCCGCCCGTGTTCGTGCTGTCCATGTCCCGCTCCTTCCGCTGGTCCGATCCTGCACCCGGAGGCAGGGGCGAGGCCAGGACGGTGTCCCCGGTCGCGCTCACCGCTCGCCCCCTGCTCTGGGGCGAGTCGGACGGGAACCGCATCCGTTACCGTCGGGCGACATGGGGGATGACACGGCCGGGCTGCCGCCAGACCCGGCGACACGGGTCGATTTCGCAGGCATCAGTGCGCTGTCGTCGCGACCGGCCGGCTACGCCGTCGCGCTGAAGTGCTTGCAGGTGCAGGCGGCGGCGGTCGAGGGTGAGCCGGCGCTGCGATCGCAGAAGCAAGAGATCCTGCACGCGGACGCGTGGTCGTGGTACCAGGGAGCGCTCGGCGAGATCGAGGTCGGAGCGATGCTCGACGGCCTCGGCCCGGAGTGGTTCGTCCGCCACTCGGTTCCGATCGGCGCGGCGACCAAGGATGTGGACCATCTGGTGATCGGCCCCGGCGGCGTGTTCGCCATCAACACGAAGCACCACGCCGACGCCTCCGTGTGGGTCGGCGACCACGTCCTGCGGGTGAACAACGCGAACACGCCGCATCTGAGGGCCGCCCGGAGCGACGGCCTCGACGTCGCGCGACGCCTGGCGGCGAAGACGGGCTTCCCCGTCCCCGTCACCCCCGTGGTCGCGATCCTGAACGCGCGCTCGTTCAAGGACGCCCGCCCATCCATCACCCGCGAGGTCGCCGTGATCCAAGCCTCGGCGCTCATCGCCTGGCTGCGGGCGCAGCACTCCCCGCTGGGCGCGACGAAGACCGACCTCATCGCGCTCGCCGCCGAAGAGCCGGGCACGTGGCATGTCGACCCGCGGGCCGCCGACACCCTCCGCGTGATGCAGCGGTTCGAGCGCCTCGTCGCGCGGGTGGAGGCGCTGCGGCCGCCCGCCGCGTCCACCGCCTCGGGCGCCGCACGCCGGAAGCCCGGCCCGACGACGACGCGCACGAAGACGACCACCCGCCCGCGCTCCGTGCGCCCCGGGCTGTTCCGGCTGTGGCTGGCGACAGCGTTTGTGATCGGCGCGATCCTCATCTTCCGCGGGATCGCCAACCAGCCGTGCGCGACTCCGCTGGCCTGCCTGATCCCGGCCTACTACCTGGCGTGGAAGCCGCTGTTGATCGTCGGCGCGGTGGCGGTCGTCGGTCGCGCGGTGTTCCTCACCTTCACGAAGCCGAAGCGAACGACCGCGTCGAAACGAACGTCCCGGTGAAGAAGACGACGGGCCTCACACCCGATTGACCGGAGCCTCCGGCACCCCGCCCAGGACCGCGCTCACCGCGTTCTGCGCCTGCACCCGCACGTACTCGACCTCGGTGAAGCGCGAGAAGTACGCGATGTGCGGGGTCAGCACGACGTCCTCGCGGCCGACCAGGGGGTGCGCGGGAGAGGGCGGCTCCTCGTCGAGGACGTCGAGGGCCGCACCCGAGAGACGGCCGCTGTCGAGCGCGTCGACCAGGGCCTCGTTGTCGATGAGGCCGCCGCGGGAGACGTTGAGCAGGATGGCGCCAGCCGGCATGTCGGCGAGGAAGGCGGCATCCACCATTCTGGCGGTCTCCGGGGTCAGCGGCACGTGCAGGGAGAGGGCGTCGGAGGTGCGGCGGACATCGTCCAGGCTCGTCCGCTCGATGCCGAGGCGCTGGAGGTCGGCCGTCACCTCGGGGGTGTCCGGCAGCATCGGGTCGTACCCGAGCACGCGGCCGAACAGCGGGCCGGCGAGCCGGGCGAACGCGCGGCCGATCTTGCCGAGGCCGACGATGCCGAGGGTGCGCTCGCTGAGACGCGGCGGGGCCTCCGGAGCACGCTCGTTCCAGCGCTCCGCCGTGGCCGAGGCGGTGTAGAAGGGGAGCTGCCGCGCGCTGGCGAGCAGCAGGGCGAGCGCGTGCGTCGCGACCTCCTCGGTCGCGGCGCCGGGCACGTTCGTCACCCAGACGCCGTGCTCGGTCGCGGCCTCCACATCCACGTAGTCGAAGCCCATCGACATGAGCGCGATGACCTTCAGGTGCGGGAGGGAGGCGATGACCTCCCGGGAGATGGCGGCGTAGCCGGGGAGCAGCGCGTCCGCATCCTGTGCGCCCGCGATGATCGCGGCCGGGTCGCGGGTGCCGAGCACGCGCACCTCGAAGCCGTGCGACTCGAGCAGTGCGATGCCGGGCGCGGGATCTGTGTCCTCGACGTCGGTGTAGACGGCGACCGGCCGGCGGGCGGCGTCAGTCATCGGCGCCGGCTTCGCTCGGCCCGCCGTCGACGCCGCGCGGGTGGGCGCTGCCCTCGCGCACGATCACCTGCGCCATGGCGGTCATCAGCTCGTACGCGACGTGCGCGGCGGCGATCCCGGTGACCTGGGCGTGGTCGTAGGCGGGCGCGACCTCCACGACGTCGGCCCCGACGATGTTCAGGTCGGTCAGGCCGCGGAGCAGACGCAGCAGCTCACGGCTGGTGAGGCCGCCGGCCTCGGGCGTCCCGGTGCCGGGCGCGTGCGCGGGGTCGAGCACGTCGATGTCGATGGAGATGTAAAGGGGCCGGTCGCCGACGCGGCGCCGGATGCGGTCGAGGGCGGCGGGGATGCCGTTCTCCTCGATGTACTCGCTCGACACGATCGAGAAGCCGAGGCGCTCGTCGTCCTCGAGATCCTGCTTGCTGTAGAGCGGGCCGCGGGTGCCGACGTGGACGGACGCGGTGCGGTCGAGGAACCCCTCCTCCGACGCGCGCCGGAAGGGCGTGCCGTGCGTGATCGGCTCGTCGAAGTAGGTGTCCCAGGTGTCGAGGTGTGCGTCGAAGTGCAGCACCGCGACCGGTCCGTGCTTCTCGCTGATGGCCTTCAGCAGCGGGTAGGCGATGGTGTGGTCGCCGCCGATGGTCAGGATGCGCTGCACGCGGCTGCCCAGCTCGCTCGCCGCCTCCGCGATCTCGCGCACGGCCTCGTCGATGTGGAACGGGTTGACCGCGATGTCGCCGGCGTCGGCGATCTGCACGGCCTCCCACGCCGAGAAGTCCTGCGCCGGGTTGTACGGGCGCAGCAGTCGGCTGGAGGCGCGCACGTGCTCCGGACCGAAGCGGGCGCCCGGGCGGTAGCTGACGCCGGTGTCGAAGGGGATGCCGACCACGGCGAGGTCGACGGCCGGCACGTCTTCGAGGCGCGGCAGCCGGGCGAAGGTGGAGAGCCCGGCGTAGCGCGGGGTCTTCGATGCGTCGGCGGGGCCGATGGGAGGTGTGCTCATGGTGGTTCCTCGTGCCTGTTCCGTGGTCGGTTCGGTGCGGGTCGGTTCGGTGGCGTCAGTTCGTGAAGGTGGACTGCGGGAGGTGGATGACGTGCAGGCCGCCTGCAGCGCCCGCAGCCGTCACCGCCTCGGCCAGCTCGGCGGACGTGCCGACCCGGTGCCCCGCGCCGCCGAAGGCGTCCGCGACGGCCGCCCAATCGGGCTGCACCAGGTCGACGCCGATCGGGGCGATGTCCGCATCCACCTCGTTCTGCTTGATCTCCGCGTAGCCGCCGTTGTCGACGACGATCACGGTGACGTCCAGCCGCTGCTCGACGACGGTGATGAACTCCTGCAGCGAGAACATCAGCGCGCCGTCGCCGACCACCGCGAACACCGGGCGGTCGGGCCGCGCGACCCGCGAGCCGATGGCGGCGGGAAGGCCGTAACCGAGCGTCGCGTAGGTCGCCATGTACGGGGTCGAGTTCGGCGTCGCGACCTGGAGACGGTTCAGGAGGCCCCAGTAGGCGACCTGCGACGAGTCGGTCGTGACGATGGCGTCGTCCGGGAGGGCCGCAGCGATCACGTCGGCGAGGGCCGTGTTGATGGCGGAGAGCTCGGCGCACTCGGCGGCGACCGCCTCCAGCGTCTCCGGCACGCGGGCGTCGCGGCTGGGCGCGTCAGCCGACGCGTCCCCCAGCGCTGCCACGATGGCGGCGAGCGCGACCGGCGCATCCGCGACGATCCCGACCTCCGCGGCCTGGTTCTTGTGGAGCTGCGACGCCACCCGGTCGATGCGGATGACGTGGCCGCGAGCCTCCAGCGCCTCCACCCACAGCTCGGCCTCGCCCAGCTTCGAGCCGACGACCAGCAGTACGTCGGCATCCCGCGCCCGGTTGCGCGCGGCCGCCAGCCGGAGGTTGGACCCGAGGGAGAGCGGGTGCCGCTCGTCGAGCACGCCCTTGGCGTTGAGCGTCGTGACGACCGGTGCGCCCAGGCGCTCGGCGAGCGCACGGAGCTCGTCCGTCGCGCCGCGCGAGCCGCCGCCCGCGAGGATGACCGGATCGGTCGCTCCGGCCAGCAGCCGCGCGGCCTCGGCGACCGCGGCCGCCTCGGGCGCCGTCGCAGCGGCAGGAGCGCGAGCCGCGAGCGACTCGGCAGGCAGCTCCGTCTCCTCCTCCAGCAGGTCCAGCGGCACCTCGATGTAGACGGGGCGCGGACGGCCGGTGGCGAACAGCGCGAACGCGTCGTGGACGGCCTGCACGGCCTCCTCGGCCGACTGCACCCGGCGCCCCCACTCGACGATCGCCGAGGCGGCGCCCAGCTGGTCCTTCGTCTCGTGCAGCGTGCCGACGTCGGCGAACTCGCGCCCGCGGGCCGGGCCCGGCGAGAGCACGATCATCGGCCGCGACTCGCAGTACGCGGTCCCGGCGGCCGAGAGCGCGTTGAGCAGTCCCGGTCCGCTCGTCGTGATGACGACGCCCGGCTTGCCGGTCTGCAGCGACCACCCGTCGGCCGCGTATCCCGCGCCCTGCTCGTGCCGCGTGGTCACGGGATGCACGCCGAGCGCGGTCAGCGGCCGGTAGAACTCGAGGTTGTGGGTGCCCGGGATACCGAACACCGTGTCGACGCCGTAGTTGCGAAGGGTCTCGATGAGCACCCATCCGGTGGTGCGGGCGGCGCGTGTCTCCATGCCTGTGCGTCCTTTGCGAGTCGGGGTCAGTTGGCGGCGGCGAAGCGGGGCGAGCCGTCCACCCAGGTCGCCTGGACCGGGATGGTGGCGATCGTCTCCGCCTCCACCGTCAGCGGGTTCGCGCCCAGCACGACGAAGTCGGCGCGCTTGCCGGCGGCGAGGGAGCCGAGCTCGTTCTCGCGGCCGAGGGTGATCGCGCCCTCCAGCGTGTGCGCCCGGAGCGCCTGCTCCGCGCTGATGCGGAGCGAGTCCGGGCCGAGCTTGTGCCCGCGCCGCGTGACGCGGGTCACCGCGGCCTGGATCGCCTCCAGTGGGCGCGGCTCGGCGACCGGCGCGTCCGACGAGATCGTCACCGGCACTCCGGCCTCGATGAACTCGCCCAGCGGGTTGAACCGCTCGCCCGGGGTGCCGATGGCCTGCTCCACGCCCTCGCCCCAGTTGTAGTAGTGCTGCGTCTGGTTCACCGGGCGGATGCCCAGACGCGCCATCCGCTGGATCTCCTCGACCGCGGGGAGGCCGCAGTGCTCGATCCGGTGGCGTGCGTCGGCGTCGGGGCGCTCGGTCAGCACCTGCTCCACCGCATCCACCACCATCGCGATGGCGGTCGGCGACTGCGCGTGCGTCGCGGTCTGCAGCCCGGCGGCGTGCGCCTTGGCCACCAGCCCCGCGTACTCGGCGGGCTCGTGGTAGAGCTGGCCGGTGCGGCACGGGTCGCCGACGTAGCCCTCGGGGAAGTAGGCCGTCCATCCGCCGAGCGTGCCGTCGGCGTAGAGCTTGATGCCCGCGACCGACAGGAAGGCGTTGCCGAACGGACCCGTGAGCCCGAGGTCGATGACCTGGTCGAGCAGGTGGGAGAGGAAATACATCGAGACGCGCACCGAGAGCTCGCCGCGGTCGGCCATGGCCAGGTAGGCCGCGAACTCCCGCTTCGAGACCTGCGCGTCGCCGAGCGCGGTCACGCCCGCCGACAGGAACTCGCGCTGCGCGATGTCGAGCTGCCGCTGGTGCTCGGCCGGCTCGTCGCCGAGGTGGAAGTTCGGGCCGTGGTGGCCGATCTTCACGCCGTGCAGGCCGGTGAGCACGTTGCAGGCCGCGTCGGAGAGCTCGCCCGTGAGCTCGCCGTCCGCATCCCGGAAGAACTCGCCGCCCTCGGGGTTCGGGGAGTCGCGGGTGATGCCGTACTTCGCGAGGGTGAAGCTGTTGACCACTCCCCCGTGGCCGGAGGCGTTCATGATGTACACCTCGCGGTCGGTCGCGATCCGGTCGAGCTCCTCCTTCGTGGGGTGGCGCCGCTCGGCCAGGTTGCGCTGCTCGTAGCCGTAGCCGCGGAGGGGAACGCCGGCGGGCAGCCGCTGGGCGCCCTCCCGCATCAGCTCCACGATCTCCGGGATGGACGCCGCCTTCGCAGGGCTGACGTCCACCCAGGTGAGCAGCTGCCCGTACATCAGGGGGTGCGCGTGTGCGTCGATGAAGCCCGGGACGATGGTCGCCCCCGGGAAGTCGGCGCGCTGCGGCTCGATCCCCGCCTCGCGCGCCTGCTCCTCGACGTCGGCGAGCGTGCCGACCGCGAGGATGGTGCCGCCCGCGGTGAGCAGGGCCTCCGCGTGCGGGTTGTCGTCGTCGATGGTGAGGATGACGTCGGCCGTGACGATGGTGGGGGCGGAGTCGCGGGCGTCGTAGGTGGCGAGGTGTCGCATGGGTCAGATCCTTGTGGTCTTGATGGCCGTGGTGTCGAGGCGCGGGTTGAACGATCCCGTCGCCGGCGCGGAGTCGGAGTGCTGCGGCGCGAACCAGGTGCCGACGATGGCGATCAGTGCGAGGGCGCCGAAGAACCAGATCGCCGACCAGAAGGTTCCGGTGATGGCGATCAGGCCGGTCGCGATGGCCGGCGACAGGCCGCCCCAGACCGCCGCGCCGATTCCGTACGAGAGGGACATCGACGTGTAGCGCGCCTGCGGCCGGAACATCTGCGTCATCACCGTCGACAGCGGAGCCCACGCGCCGCTCAGGGTGATGCGGATCACGCTGACGAAGATGTAGATGAGCGTCACCTGGTGGTTCTGGATGACCAGCACCAGCGGGATCACGGCGATGAACGAGAGCAGCGATCCGAGCATGATGACCCGCTTGCCGCCCCACTTGTCGCCGAGCAGTGCCAGCGGCAGGGTGACCAGCGCCTCGATGAAGGAGGCGACCGTCATGGCGCCGAGGATGACGCTCGCGTCGAGGCCGACCTCCGGGCTGGTCGCGAAGTTCTGGACGAAGACCGTCGCGATCACGTAGCCGCCGGACGACATCGCGATGATGCAGAAGCCGAGGATGATCGCCAGCCAGTTGTTGCGCAGCGCGAACAGGATCGGGGTGGACTGCGTGTGGCCCTCGATCTTCTCCTCGAAGACCGGCGTCTCCTCCACGCGGTACCGCACCCAGATGCCCACGCCGATCAGCACGATGCTGAACAGGAACGGCACGCGCCAGCCCCACGTCAGGAGGACTTCGTCGCCCATCCCGGACAGGATCCAGAACGCGCCGGAGGCCATCAGCGCGCCGAGCGGGTTGCCCAGCTGGGTGAAGCCGCCGTAGAAGTTCTTGAACTTCGGCGGCGCGCTCTCCACCGACATCAGGCTCGCGCCGCCCCACTCGCCGCCGACCGCGAGGCCCTGGGCGACGCGGAGGATGATCAGCAGGATCGGCGCCATGATCCCGATCGTGTTGTAGCCCGGCAGGCAGCCGACCAGCACGGTCGCGACGCCCATGATGAAGAGGGTGATCGTCAGCGCCCGCTTGCGGCCCAGCTTGTCGCCGATGTGGCCGAAGATGATGCCGCCCAGCGGTCGCATGAAGTACGCCACCGCGTAGGTGCCGAACGAGGCGAGCGTGCCGAGGGCGTGGTTGATCTCGGGGAAGAACACCTGGGGGAACACGATGGCGGCGGCCGTCGCGTAGACGTAGAAGTCGTACCACTCGATGGTCGTGCCGACGACGGACGCCAGGCCGGCCTTCAACGCACGGGCATGCCCTGGGGGTTGCGTTGCGGTTACAGACACACAAAGCTCCTTTGCTCGTATTGCCTTGTTCGATTGTCGTGCTCGTTTCGACGTGAAGTCTCACTCCGTCGCCGAGGATGCGCAAGCGCAGTTCGGCGTCGGGCGCGGCTGTGCGCCGTCGATTTGTCAGGGGATGAGGACAAAACTATCGCGATTCGTCCGCTGCGCTTGTTCGCGACGACGGATTTGCGGTCGCGGGCGGGCGTTTCCGGGTATTCTGCGGATGTGCCGATCCGTCCCGACCGAACCGTCCCCGAGCGCGACACCGACGCCCTCGACAGCAGCCTCGTCCGCGCCCTGCAGGCGGACGGCCGCGCCAGCATCCACGAGCTCGCCCGCACCCTCGGCGTCTCCCGCGATCTCGTCTCCCGCCGCCTCGGCACCCTCATCGGGAGGGATGGCCTCCGCGTCGTCGCCGCCCTCGACCCCGGCTTCGCCGGCCTTAACGTCTTGATTCACGGTCTCGTCGCCGTCGACGGCCGCGCCCGCCCCGTCGCCGAGCAGCTCGCCGACCTCCCCGACACTGTATTCGTCTCGCTGGTCGGCGGCTCCTCCCCCGTCGTCTTCGAGTCCCGCCACGGCGACCTCGACGAGCTGCACGCCACCCTCTCCGCCATCCGCGAGATCCCCGGCGTCCGCGGCCTGCGCGTCAGCACCTACGACGCCCTGCTCAAGGAGTTCATCACCGCCGCCTCCGTCACCTCCGTGAAGCTGGATCGCCTCGACCACGAACTCATCGCCGTGCTGCAGGACGACGGCCGCGCCAGCTACCGCGAGCTCGCCGACAAGGTGCGCCTCTCCCCCTCCTCAGCACGCGCCCGCGTCCGCCGCCTCCTGGACGCCGGCGTCATCCGCATCGCCGCCATCGACGCCGGCGGCCTCTCCCGCAACCGCGTCGCCGTCGGCGTCGGGATCGGCCTGCGCGGCTCGGCCGAGCCGGTGCACCGGTACCTCGTGGACGCACGCGCGGTCGACCTCGCCGCGGATGCGCACGGCGCGTACGACGTCATCGCGACCATCGTCGGGACGACGCGGACCGGGGTGCTGTCGGTGATCGAGGATCTGCGGGCGCTGCCGGAGGTCGGGTCGCTGGAGACGTGGGCGCACCTCGACATCATCAAGGAGGACTACACGCGGACGCTGGGGCGGATCGTGCGGGGGTGAGGCTTTGAGGGCCTAGCGCCCCTGCCGCTTCTTATACGGCTTAGGCTGCCCCTTGACGGCCGGCGCGCGCCCCTTGCCCTTCGACGCCTTTGCCTTGCCGCCGGCCGGAACGACCGGCTTCGCCGCCGGTGCGGGCGCCGCAGCGATCTCGTCCTTCGCCGTGGTGAGGAAGAGCATCCCGGCATTCGTCAGCCGCGTCTCCGCGGAGTCGCGGACGAAGAGCGGAGTTCCCACCTGCTCCTCCAGCTTCGCGATCGACGAGTAGAGCGACGCCAGCGGGATGTTGAGCGCCTTCGCCGCCCGCGGAAAGTGCAGCTCCTCGGCGACGGCGACGAAGCGCACGAGCAGGGTGATGTTCACGGGAGGCCCTTCATGGATGGTGGAACAGGCGCTCTACTAACCGTACGGAAGCGGACCCCTACGCGCGAGCGAGTGCCGGTTCCGTCACGGGCAGACGCGAACGCTGCGTCCCTCGAACGTCACGATGTCACCGAGCTGCAGCTGCCGCCCGCGACGCCGATCGACCTCGCCGTTCACGGTCACGTAGCCATCGATGATGGCCTCTTTGACATTCCCGCCCGAGTCGAGGAGCCCGGCGAACTTCAGGAACTGGCCGAGGCGGATGCCGTCGCCGCCGATCGGGGTGTCGTCGATCGGGGGCGAGGGGGTCATTCTGGAATGGTAGCTGACCTCGGTTCGCGAGGTCGCACCGGCTCTCCAGATGTGTCCGCAATATGAGGCCCTGGCGATCTTGAGCGAGCGGGCGGCTTGTGACTGCGAACGCCCCGGTCGAAGCACACGTTCGACGGATGGTGCCCCTGGAGGGACTCGAACCCCCAACCTTCTCCTTAGGACGGAGCAGCTCTTCCATTGAGCTACAGAGGCCAGCCCATCGAGTCTAGCGAAAACGAAAACCTGTCATGCCGCCGGCGCGAGGTAGTCCTGCCAGTCGGGTAGGGGCGCCTCCGAGCCGCGCACGACCCAGGAGGCGTCACGTGGGGCGCGAGGGGTGATGTTGAGGGTCCAGCCCATCTCGGCGGGGGTGCGGTCGCTTTTGAGGTTGTTGCAGCGGAGGCAGCAGGCGACGAGGTTCTCCCAGCTGTCGCGGCCGCCGCGGGAGCGGGGCAGGACGTGGTCGATGGTGGTGGCGGACTTGCCGCAGTAGCCGCAGCGGTGGAGGTCGCGGCGGAGGACGCCGCGGCGGCTGACGGGGACGGTGCGGCCGTGCGGGAGGCGCACGTAGCGGGTGAGCAGGATGACGGATGGTCTCTCGTAGCTGCCGGAGATGCTCCACACGGGGTGGGCGCCGTCGCTGGCGAGCACGGTCGCCTTCTGGTTCAGGACCAGGACGATGGCGCGCTTGTAGGAGACGACCGCGAGGGGTTCGTAGCCGGCGTTGAGGACGAGAGTCTTCATCTGCGACCTTCCGGGAGGGCGAGAGAGGGGATGACGGGTGCCGGGCAAACAAAAAGGGCACTGTCCGTGCGGACAGCGCCCAATGAAGGAACGGCATGGTGGTGGTGACGCACCACGTGATGGTGGAGGCAGGGCTCCACGTGGTGACGGCACAGCAGGAAATCGCGTTGGCGCTCGACCGGCAGAAGGCCGCGCTTCGCCCGCCGGGTCGCTCGCGGCGACCTGACTCCGGGCACGACGTCAACCGGATGAAGCGGCATCAGGGGATCAGAGTAACGCAGAAACGGCGCGCCTCCTATTCGAGGCGCGCCGTTTCACAGCCGGGCCGGGAGGAGTTCACCGGCCGGACACGAATCAGATACCGAGGCGGACGATGTAGAAGTCGCTCGTCCAGATGGGGCGCACCGAGATGGACCGGCCGACCTCGGGGGCGTCCATGATGTTGCCGTTGCCGGCGTAGAAGCCGTCGTGGCCGGACATGATGACGATGTCGCCGGGGCGGGCGTCGGCGATGGAGATGCGCTTGCCGGCCGCGGCCTGACCCGACACGGAGTGCGGGAGGGAGACGCCGAACTGGGCGTAGACGAACTGCACGTAGCCCGAGCAGTCGAAGCCCGCGGGCGAGGCGCCGCCGAAGACGTACGGGGTGCCGATGTACTGCTGCGCCACCGAGAAGACGGAGTCGAGGCTGAAGTTGGGGTAGGGCGGGTTGGCCAGGAAGTCGGAGACCGACGGGCCGGAGTAGCTGTTCGCGTAGTTCGTGAGGCTGACGGCGGCGCGCTGGCGGGCGGCCTCTGCGGCAGCGGAGGCGGCTGCAGCGGCCTTCTGCGAGGCGAGCTGCTCCTCGGTGGTGGCCGAGGCGGCGTCGCGGGCGACGGCGGCGGAGGCGACGGTGGTGCCGACCTCGACGCTCTGCGACTGGGCCTTCTTCATGCTGTCGGCGGCGGAGGGGCCGAAGGCGGAGTTCTCGGCGTTGTCCGGGTTGAAGGCGAAGGCGGGAAGAGACATGGTGGCGATGATGCCGGTCGCGACGGTCATGACCGCGACGTTGATGGCCCAGCCGCCCTTGCGCTTCTTGGCGGGGGTCTTCTTCACGACGGCGGTGGAGCCGGTGGAGGCGGAACCGCCGGACGACGATGCGGTGGGCTTCGCCGGAGCGGCGGCACGGGCAGCGGTGCTCGTGCGCTGCGGGGCGGCAGCCTGCGTGGTGCGCTCAGCGCGGAGCGAGCGGCGGGAGACCGCTGCGGAGGAGGCGGGGATGCCCGTCTCGGCGGTCGTCGGTGTGGCTTCGGTGCTCGTGCGGTCCTGGGCAGGGCCGGGCGTACTCGAGTGGGCCAAGTGCATCCTCCTGCGCTCCGGCAACCCTAGGGTGGCTGCCCCCGCCCGATGCGAATTGGCTTCGGCTTCACGAACCGGGAGACGGGTTCAGGGGGTGTGGAGCGTCCCGGTTCGGGTCCTGGTGGGCCGGTTGTGGCCCGTTCGGACTCGTAAGAGACTACGGGACGCTCACCCGTTTGTCACATCTTTTCGGAGCTTTTTTAACGAAAAGGTAACGGAACTCAGGCCTCGACGAAGATGTGGGCGGCGAGCTCGTTGGGCAGCTCCAGGCCGGTCTCGAAGCCCTCGATCTGCACGCCGACGTACGAACCGGCGGCGGAGAAAGTGCCGGTCGAGCCGGGGAAGACACCGGCCTGCTTGAGCTGCAGCAGCAGCTCGGGGTCGACCTGCGCCGGCTCGCCGAGCCGGCGGATCCTGGCAGTCACCCCGGAGTCGGAGCCGCGCACGACGTCGACGAGGTTCACGAGGTTCTGCGTGGCCACCTCGGTCGTGCCGAGGTCGCCGAGGTCGCCGAGACCCGGGATGGGGTTGCCGTAGGGCGACTCCGTCGGGTGCCCGAGCATGGTGAGCAGCTTGCGCTCGACCTGCTCGCTCATGACGTGCTCCCAGCGGCAGGCCTCTTCGTGGACGTACTCCCACTCGAGCTCGATCACGTCGCTGAGCAGGCGCTCCGCGAGGCGGTGCTTGCGCATGACGTTGACGGCCTTGCGGCGGCCCTCCTCGGTGAGCTCGAGGTGGCGGTCGCCGGAGACGACGACGAGGCCGTCGCGCTCCATGCGGCCGACGGTCTGCGAGACCGTGGGGCCGGAGTGCCCGAGGCGCTCGGAGATGCGCGCCCGCAGGGGGACGATGTTGTCCTCCTCGAGCTCCAAGATGGTGCGAAGGTACATCTCGGTCGTGTCGATCAGATCGGTCATGAACCCCTCCACTTGCAGGCACGCGAATGTCGCACTAGAGCCTACTTGCTGCCGATGACAGAAATGTGCAGGCGCGTCGATGGGGCCCGTGCGGCCCTCCGCGCTATCCAACAGCCAATACACTCTCTTTATGCCGGATGTGACCATTCCCACTGACCTCCTGCCCGCCGACGGCCGCTTCGGTTGCGGCCCGTCCAAGGTCCGCCCCGAGCAGCTCGCCTACCTGGCCGGGCCGGGCGCGGCGCTGCTGGGCACCTCCCACCGCCAGGCACCGGTCAAGAACCTCGTCGGCAGCGTCCGCCAGGGCCTCTCCGACCTGTTCCGCCTGCCGGAGGGCTACGAGGTCGTCATCGGCAACGGCGGCTCCACCGCCTTCTGGGACGCCGCGGCGTTCTCCCTCATCGAGAAGCGCAGCCAGAACCTCGTCTTCGGCGAGTTCGGCGGCAAGTTCGCCAAGGCCGCGGCCGCGCCGTGGCTGGAGGCCCCGCACGTGATCGAGGCGGCCGCCGGATCCCGCAGCGCCGCCGAGGTCGTGGAGGGCGTGGACGTCTACGCCTGGCCGCACAACGAGACCTCCACCGGTGTGATGGCGCCGGTCACCCGCGTGAACGGCGACGCCGGCGCGCTGACGGTCATCGACGCGACGAGCGCGGCGGGAGGCGTCGACATCGACGCGTCGCAGGCCGACGTCTACTACTGCGCGCCGCAGAAGAACTTCGCGTCCGACGGAGGCCTCTGGCTCGCCCTCTTCTCCCCCGCCGCGATCGAGCGCGTCGAACGCATCGCCGCGAGCGGCCGCTACATCCCCGAGTTCCTCAGCATCAAGAACGCGATCGACAACTCGCGCCTCAACCAGACGCTGAACACCCCGGCCGTCGCGACCCTCGCCCTCCTCGACAACCAGATCGAGTGGATGAACGGCAACGGCGGCCTCGCCTGGGCCGACGCCCGCACCCGCGAGTCGTCCGACGCCCTCTACACGTGGGCCGCGGGCGTGGACTACGCCACCCCGTTCGTCGCCGACCCGGCGCACCGCTCGCAGGTCGTCGTCACGATCGACTTCGACGACCGCATCGACGCCGCCGCGGTGGCCAAGACCCTCCGCGCCAACGGCGTGGTCGACACCGAGCCCTACCGCAAGCTCGGCCGCAACCAGCTGCGCATCGCGACGTTCACGGCCATCGAGCCGTCGGACGTGCGCGCGCTCATCGGCTGCGTCGAGTACGTGGTGGAGCGGCTGGGCTGAGCACCGCCATGCGGCTCTGGCTCCGAGACGACGAGAGACGGCCCGATCCGACACCCGCGAAGACGGATGATCGGCGGGCCGTCCTGGTCGGTCTCGCGTTGTGGGTCCTAGCGTTCGTCCCCGTGCTGCTCTTCGCCCCGGACGTCTGGATCTGGACCGTGGTCGTCGGCCTCGCCCTCGGCGTCGCCGGACTCGTCTACCTCACCGTCACCCGGCGCAAGCGCGGCTGACTCGGCCTCGGCCAGCGCCGTCGGCTCCTCGAGCGCGGCGGCCTCCTCGGCCGGGAGGTCGAGATCGGCGTCCACGTCGGCGTCGTCGTCGACATCGTCGGCGTCGTCGGCGTCGTCGGCGTCGTCGGCGTCGTCGGAGTCGTCCGCGTCATCGTCGCCGGAGTCATCCGCGTGGAGGCTGTCGATGTCCACGCCGTCGAAGTCGTCGTCGCCGTGCAGGTCGTGCACGTCGCGGTCGTCGTCGTCGTCATCGGACTCGTCGTCGAAGTCGTCGTCGTCATCCTCGTCGGAGGCGTCGTCATCCGACTCGTCATCGTCGGACTCGTCCTCGTCGGACTCGTCGTCGTCCTCGCCCTCACCCGCAGCGGCGGCCTCGGCCGCGAGGGCCTCCTGCGCCGCCTGGTAGTCGGCGAGACGCTCGGACCACGGCACCCAGTCGGGCGCGAGCAGCGCGCCGTCGGCCGGCATCAGCTCGGCCTCCAGCACGGTCGGCTCGGCGTCCTCGTCGGCACGGCCGACGGTGACGGTCCAGCGCCATCCCGGGTAGCCGGGGAGGGTGCACTCGAACAGCAGGGAGACGACGCCCTCGCCCTCGACGACGTGACCGATGGCAGCGCCGACCGTCGACTCGGGTGTGATCTCCGCGAGCGCGCGGCGGGCGAGCGGCTCGGCCGCCAGCAGATCCTCGATGCCGGTGTCAGGCATCCAGGTCGTCCGCAACGCGCCGCAGCACAGCGGCGATCTTCGCGCCGTGCTGCTTGTCGGGGTACTTGCCGCGACGCAGGTTGGAGCCGATCCCGTCGAGGAGCTTGACCAGATCCTCCACGATGATCGCCATGTCGTCGGCCGACTTGCGCTTCATCTTCACGAGGCTCGGGGGCGTCTCGAGGACGCGCACCGACAGCGCCTGCGCACCGCGCTTGCCGTCGGCGATGCCGAACTCGAGGCGCGATCCCGCCTTGACGACCGCGCCGGCGGGCAGCGCGGAGGCGTGCAGGAAGACCTCCTGACCGTCGTCGGCGCTGATGAAGCCGAAGCCTTTCTCATCGTCGTAGAACTTGACCTTGCCGGTTGGCATGGGAACCTCACTTCACATGGGGGATCGAATGACCAACCTCAATTATCCTTGATTTCGTGACCCAGCAGACCCCAGCGCCCGCATCTCGTGTGCAGCGCGTCCTCTCGTACATCATCGCGGCGCTCGTGATCGTCTCTCTGGTCTGCATCGCGGCCATCCTGATCGGCACCGCTGTGGGCGGATTCGCGCAGCAGGGATCGGGTGAGGGGCTGTGGCCGGCGGTCTTCGTCTTCCCGCTGATCGCCCTCCCGATCGCGTTCGTGCTCATCATCGCGCTGATCATCGTCGTCGGCCGCCAGCGCAGCAAGGCGGCGAAGGCCGCCAAGGCCCTGGACACCAAGGGCCGGCGCTAGGCGGGCGACCGCGGACCGCCGCGATGACGACGACGCTCGCTCTGGCGGCGCGTCTGCGAGCGCTCGGCGACGACGCGCTCATCTCCTCCCTGCACCGCCGCAGCATCCGGCGTGCGGGGGTCTCCGACTTCTTCGACCTGGCCGAGGCGCTGCTGGACGCCGAATCGGTCCAGCGGGCACTGGTCGGCCTCGACCGCACCCGCCTCGCCGTGCTGATCGCGCTGGGGCACGCGGATGAGCCGCTCGGCGTGGAGGCCATCGCCGCTCTGCTCGCCGACGAGCCGGCCACCGCGGGGCTGAGCGTCCCGGCCGTGGAGTCCGCGCTGGAGGCGCTGAGCGCGCTGCTCCTGGCGCAGCCCGCGGCCGCCGAGGACGGGAGCGATGGCGGCGAGGGCGCGGGCGGCGGAGACGGCGCGGGCGACGCGGACGACAGCGGCTCCCGCCCGGCTCCCCACGGCTTCACGACCTACGACGCGGTCTTCGCGCGGCTGACCGCGTGGCCGGAGGCGACCCTCCCATCGCCCGACGACCTGCTGCACACCGCGCCACCGCCCGCCCTCGCGCCGGTGCCGGACACGGAGCGCCGCTTCACCGACCGCCTCGCCGCCGACCGGGCGTTCGACGCGGTCGTCGCGGTCTCCGAGCTGCTGGCCGAGCTCTCACGGGAGGGTGCCCGCGAGTTGCAGCGCGGCGGCCTGGCCCTGCCCGCGGTGAAGCGGCTCGCCGAGGCCCTCGCGGTCGACGCGTCCGCCATCCCGACCGTGCTGTCGGTCGCCTCCCGTGCCGGGCTCGCCGCGCTGGAGGACGGCGTCTGGCTGCCCACCGAGCCCGCGGCCGAGTGGCTCCACGCCTCCACTCCCGAGCGCTGGCGCGCCCTCGTGGCGGCCTGGCTCGACGCACTGCCGGACGACCTGCGCGCCCTCGTGGCCGCCCGCAGTCGCGCCTCGTGGGGCGACAGCCTGCGCGAGCACGTCGCCTGGCTGTACCCGGCGGCGCCCGAGCAGGCGCAGCAGCGGGTGGATGCCCACCCGCGCGACGCGGAATGGCTCGGCGTGACCGCCGCCGGAGCCCCCTCCAGCGCCGGGACCGAGCTGGTGGAGCACGGGCCCGAGGCCGCGGCCGCGTTGCTCACGCCCGCCTTCCCCGCCCAGGTGCGCGGCGTCTACCTGCAACACGACCTCACCGTCATCTCGCCCGGACCGCTCGCCCCGGACCTGGAGGCGCGCCTGCGCGGGATGGCCGACCTCGAGAGCCGGGCGCTGGCGTCGACCTTCCGCTTCTCCCCCGCCTCGATCGACCGCGCGATCACCGCCGGCGAGTCGGCGTCGAGCATCCGGGACTTCCTGGCCGGGATCTCGCTCACCGGCCTCCCGCAGCCGCTGGACTACCTGATCACGGATGTGACCGAGCGGCACGGGCGCGTGCGGGTGCGGGCTGTGGACGACGGGGATGCCCGCAGCGCCATCCACTCGGCCGACGCCACCCTGCTGCGCACGATCCAGGTCGACCAGTCGCTGTCGTCGCTGCGGCTGGCCCCGGTGCACGCCGACGAGCTGCGCAGCCGGTTCCCGCGGGATGTGGTGTTCTGGGCCCTCTCAGATGCCCGGTACCCCGTGGTCGCCGAGGACGACGACGGCGTTCCGGTGGCCCTGCGGAGGCAGCGGTACGCGCATCCGCATCCCGTCGCCTCCCGCGACCAGGACCGCGAGCTGGTCGAGCGGCTGCGCGCGGTGGACGAGGCGACGACGGACGACACCGGTGAGCAGTGGCTGGCCCGCCAGCTCGACCAGGCCGTGCGCGCCCGGCAGACGGTGATCGTGGAGGTCGCGATGCCCGACGGGCGCACGGTGGACTACCTGCTCGAGCCGACCGGGGTCGGCGGCGGGCGCCTGCGCGGGCGGGATCGGGCGGCCGACATCGAGCGGACGCTGCCGCTGTCGAGTGTGAAGGGCGTGCGGCCGGCGTGACGGGCGGCGGGCAGCGTGGCGAGCGCGCACCCAGCCTGACGGCCAGCCGCGCGGCGTAGACTCAGCCGTTATGTCCGATGGCCCCCTGATCGTCCAGAGCGACCGCACCGTCCTGCTGGAGGTCGCCCACCCCGATGCCGAGGACGCCCGCCACGATCTCGCCGTCTTCGCCGAGCTGGAGCGCGCCCCCGAGCACATCCACACCTACCGGATCACCCGGCTCGGGCTCTGGAACGCGCGCGCCGCGGGCCACACGGCCGAGGACATGCTGGGCACGCTCGAGCGGTACTCGAAGTTCCCCATCCCGCAGACGGTGTCGGTGGATGTGGCGGAGACCGTCGGCCGCTACGGGCGCCTCGCGATCGCGCGCGACGACGAGGGCGAGCTGGTGCTGCGGTCGGACGACCTGGCCGTGCTCACCGAGGTGGCGAGCGCCAAGCGCATCGCGCCGTTGCTGCTCGAGCGCCGCGGGGACACGACGTTCGCCGTGCAGGCGTGGGCGCGCGGGCAGCTCAAGCAGGAGCTGGTGAAGCTCGGCTGGCCCGCCGAGGACCTCGCCGGCTACACCCCCGGCACCCCGCACGACATCGGGCTGATCGAGGACGGCTGGGCGCTGCGCGACTACCAGCGCAAGGCGGTCACCAACTTCTTCGACGGCGGTTCGGGCGTGGTCGTGCTGCCCTGCGGCGCGGGCAAGACGCTCGTCGGCGCGGGGGCGATGGCGACCTCCAAGACCACGACGCTGATCCTCGTCACCAACACGGTGTCGGCGCGGCAGTGGCGCGACGAACTGCTCAAGCGCACGACCCTGACCGCCGACGAGATCGGCGAGTACTCCGGGCAGGTGAAGGAGGTCAAGCCGGTCACGATCGCGACCTACCAGATCCTCACGGCCAAGCGGAAGGGCGAGTACGCCCACCTGGCGCTGCTCGACGCGCTCGACTGGGGACTCGTGGTCTACGACGAGGTGCACCTCCTGCCCGCGCCGGTGTTCAAGCTGACCGCCGAGCTGCAGGCCCGCCGCCGCCTCGGTCTGACCGCGACGCTCGTGCGCGAGGACGGCCGCGAGGGCGATGTCTTCAGCCTGATCGGTCCCAAGCGCTTCGACGCGCCGTGGAAGGAGATCGAGGCGCAGGGCTTCATCTCCCCCGCCGCGTGCTACGAGGTGCGCATCGACCTCCCCGCCTCCGAGCGGCTCAGCTACGCGGCCGCCGCGGACGACGAGCGCTACCGCCTCGCGGCGACCGCCCCGGCCAAGCTGGACGTCGTGCGGCAGCTCGTCGACCGGCACGCGGGCGAGCGCATCCTCGTGATCGGCCAGTACCTCGATCAGATCGACGAACTCGCCGAGGCGCTGGGCGCGCCGCAGCTCACGGGCGCGACGCCGGTGGACGAGCGCGAGCGGCTGTACCAGGAGTTCCGCGACGGGCGCACGCAGGTGCTGGTCGTCAGCAAGGTCGCGAACTTCTCGGTCGACCTCCCGGAGGCGACGGTCGCCATCCAGGTCTCCGGCTCGTACGGCTCGCGGCAGGAGGAGGCGCAGCGTCTCGGCCGCCTCCTGCGCCCGAAGGAGTCGGGGCTGTCGGCGAACTTCTACACGCTGGTCTCCCGGGACACGGTCGACCAGGACTTCGCGCAGAACCGGCAGCGGTTCCTGGCCGAGCAGGGGTACTCGTACACGATCCTGGACGCGCACACGCTGCAGGCTGCCTAGGGGCGTCGCCGGAACTCCGGAGATCTCCGGCGACACGCCGCTCGGTTCGCCGTTGTTCCGGTGATCCGCGTGGATTCGCGCCAAATCGCCGGAGTTGCTGGAGGGCCAGGTGGCCGGGACGGGTCAGGCCGGGTCGGTGAGAAGGCGGCGCAGCGTTGTGCGGGCTGCGGGGTCGGTGGGGTGGTCGCGGAGGGTGATGGCGGACTTCCAGAGGGCCCAGCCGCGGGCGCGCGCCCAGGTGGCGTCGTCGAGGGCGACGGCGTCGCGGAACGCGGTGCGTGCGGGGTCGTCGAACATGGTCCAGGCGAGGACGAGGTCGCAGGCGGGGTCGCCGACGCCGGAGGTGCCGAAGTCGATGACGGCGCTGAGGCGGCCGGAGTCGACGAGGAGGTTGCCCTCGGCGACGTCGCCGTGGAACCAGACGGGCGCGGCCTCCCAGCGCGACGCGGTGGCCCGCTCCCAGATGGCGCGCGCGGCGGGCGCGTCGTCGCCGAGCAGCGCGATCGCCGCGACGGCCTCGTCGGCGTAGACGCCGGGCGGGGCGCCGCGGAAGAAGTTGTGCGGGCCGGGCGCGGGGCCGTCGGTCGCATCGACTCCGCGGAGGGTGACGAGGAACGCGCCGAGGTCCTGGGCGAGCACGACGGCGTCGACGGCGTCCACGTCATCCACCCCGTCCGCCCCACCCACCTCGCGCCGCGCGAGCGCGAGCGCGAGCGGCCGGCCCGGGAGCCACCGGTACACCGACCACGGAAACGGATACCCGTCGCCGGGCACGCCGACGGCCACGGGTTGCGGGATGGGCAGCGGCAGCCGGGAGGCGAGACGCGGCAGCCACTCCTGCTCCTTGGCGACCTGCCCCGTGTACCCCGCGGCGCTCGGCAGGCGCACGCTCAGCTCGCTCCCGAGCCGGAAGGTGCGGTTGTCCCAGCCGTCGTGCTCCACGGGCGCGATGGGGAGGCCGCGCCACTGCGGGAACTGGGTGTCGACGAGCCGGCGCACCAGTGCTGCGTCGATGGCGGGCCGCACCTCGGGCGCCGTGGCGGGGTCAGGGGCGGACATAGCGCAGCAGCAGGGTGCTCTCGCTCTGGAGCACATGGGCCAGGCGCAGCTCGCGCGGGACGGGCGGGGTGGCGCCGGTCGCGATGCGGGAGGCGGTGCCGGCGACGAGCTCGGGACTGACGGTGAGGCAGAGCTCGTCGACGGAGTCGGCGGTGATGAGGTCGCCGAAGAGGTGCGGGCCTCCCTCGCAGTGGATGCGGGCGAGACCGCGCTCGCCGAGAGCGGCGACCATGGCGGCGGGGTCGACCCGGTCGACGCCGCAGACGAGGACGTCGGCCACGGCGGCGAGGGCGTCGCGCTTCTCCGCGGGGGCCGTCTCGGTGGTGACGACGATCGGCAGCACCGGCGCGTCCGTGAAGATCGGGCTGGCCGGGTCGAGATCGAGCCCGGCCGAGACCAGCGCGAACACGGGCTGCTCGGTCAGGCCGGCCGCGACGCGGGCGCGCTGGGCGGCGCGGTCGACGCGCATGGGGCCGTACCCTTCGGCGCGCACGGTGCCCGCGCCGACCACGACGACGTCGCACAGGCGGCGCAGGAGGTCGAAGACGCGGTGGTCGGCGTCGCCGCCGAGCCCGGCGGACAGGCCCTGCACGGTGGCGGCGCCGTCCACGCTGCTCACGAAGTTGACGCGCACCCACGGCGAGCGCGTCGGGAGGTCGTAGAGCGCGGTGAGGTCGGCGTCGCTCAGGGCGTCCTGCGCGGGCGCGGGAAACAGGCGTCCGATGGCGGCGTCACTCATTCACGTCTCCCATGTTGTGCTTCAGGTAGGCGGGCGCGCGCAGGCCGAGGATGGCCTCCGTCATGCGGGCGGCGGCGACCGAGGCATGCACGTCGTGCATCCGGATGATCCGGGCGCCGTTGACGATCGAGACGACGGCCGCGGCGAGCGAACCTTCGAGGCGCTCGCTGCGCGGAGCATCCAGGGTCTCGCCGATGAAGTCCTTGTTCGAAACGGCGGCGAGCACCGGGTAGCCGAGGTCGGCCAGCTCGGAGAGGCGGCGGGTGAGCTCGAGCGAGTGGAGGGTGTTCTTGTTCAGGTCGTGCCCGGGGTCGATGATGATCCGCTCCTCCGGCACCCCGGCGGCGAGCGCCCGGTCGACGCGGTCGAGCAGGAAGGCGGAGACCTCGGCGACGACATCCCCGTACTGCGGGCGCGGGTAGACGGTGCGCGGCTCGGCGAGGCTGTGCGTGATGACGAGGGTGGCCGCGCTGTCGGCGACGACGCGGGCGAGGTCGGGATCGCTGAGCCCGGTCGTGTCGTTGATGACGGTGGCGCCGGCGTCGATGGAGGCGCGCGCGACCCGCGCGTGGAAGGTGTCGACCGAGATGACGACGTCGGACCCCTCCCGCAGCCGGCTCACGACGGGGGTCACGCGCTCGATCTCGTCCTCGACCGGGACGGGGTCGCCGGGAGCGAACGGGGCGCCGCCGATGTCGACCCAGTCGGCGCCGAGCGCGACGGCCTCGAAGCACGCGTCGACGGCGGCCTCCAGGGCGTACGTGCGCCCCTGGTCGTAGAAGGAGTCGGGGGTCCGGTTCACGACGGCCATCACGGCGACGTGCCGCGAGAAGTCGAAGGTGCGCGCGCCGATGGTGCGGACGGGCACGCGGAGCGGGGGCAGGTAGGGCTCAGAGCGCGGCAAGGTCCACGCTCTCGTCCGTCAGGCGGGCGGGGTCGAGGCGGTCGCCGGAGCGGATGAGGCGCTGGATGTCGTCCTGCACGTCCCACACGTTGACGTTCATGCCGGCGACCACGCGGTCGTCGCGCAGCCAGAAGGCGACGAACTCGCGCGCGTCGACGTCGCCGCGGAAGACGACGCGGGCGTTCGCGGCGAGCGGTGCGTATCCCGAATACTCCATGCCCAGATCGTATTGGTCGGAGTAGAAGTACGGGATGTCGTCGTAGCTCGCGCGCTCGCCCAGGATGCTGCGCGCGGCGACGGTGCCGCCCGCGATCGCGTTGGCCCAGTGCTCGTTGCGCAGGTGCCGGCCGATGGCGGGCAGGAAGGGGTTGGCAAGGTCGCCGACGGCGAAGACGTCCTCCGCGGAGGTGCGCATCCCCTTGTCGGTGAGCACGCCGTTCTGGATGGTGAGGCCGGAGCGCTCGGCGACCAGCACGTCCGGGGTGGCACCCACGCCCGCGACCACCAGGTCGGCCGGGATGCGCTCGCCCGAGGCCAGCACGACGGCGTGACCGGCGCCTCCCTCGACCGCCGCGACGGCACCGGTCACGAACCGCACGCCGTGGTCGCGGTGCAGCCGCTCGAAGACGCCGCCGAGCTCGGCACCGATCGCGCCGGCCAGCGGGACGCTCTGCCGGCCGACGACGGTCACGTCGTTGTCGTAGCCGCGGGCGGCGGCCGCGACCTCCATCCCGATCCAGCCGGAGCCGACGATGACCACGCGCCGGCCGCCGACCTCCAGGGCCGCGTAGAGCCGTTGGCTGTCCTCGATGGTGCGCAGGCGCAGCACGTCGCCGCCCCCGCTGCCGGGCACGTCGAGCGAACGTGGCCGCGCGCCGGTCGCCAGCACGAGGCTGTCGTAGGTGAGCCGGGCGCCGCCGGTGAGGAACAGCTCGTGCGCGCCCGGGTCGAACGAGCCCGCCTCGGTGCCGGGCAGGAACTCGACGTCGTGCTCGGGATACCACTCCCCCGGCTTCACGTACGTGTCGCCGACATCCCCCTCGCCCTTCAGGTACTCCTTCGAGAGCGGGGGCCGGATGTACGGGTGGTGCTCCTCGGCGCCGAGCAGCAGGATGCGGCCGGCGAACCCGCGCTCGCGCAGCTCGACCGCGGTGGTCGCGCCCGCGAGCCCGGCCCCGGCGATGACGACGGTGGGATTCGACATGTCCACAGCATCCACTGATCGCACGGTCGGCACCAGACCCTCGCGTAGGGCGCACCCCAGCCGCTCACAGCTAAGCCACAGCCGCCGCGCAGATACTAGGCACCATGAACGCAGGACCACGCATTCTCATCGTCGACGACGAGCCGAACATCCGCGATCTGCTGACCACGAGCCTCCGTTTCGCCGGCTTCGCCGTGCGCGCGGTCGGCAACGGTGCGCAGGCCATCTCCGCGGTCCTCGAAGAGGAGCCAGACCTCATCATCCTCGACGTCATGCTGCCGGACATGAACGGCTTCGGCGTCACCAAGCGGCTCCGCGGCGCGGGCTACACCGCGCCCATCCTGTTCCTCACCGCGAAGGACGACACCGAGGACAAGATCACCGGCCTCACGGTCGGCGGCGACGACTACGTCACCAAGCCGTTCAGCCTCGACGAGATCGTCGCGCGCATCAAGGCCATCCTCCGCCGCACCATGCAGGCCGACGAGGACGCCGTCATCCGCGCCGGCGAGCTGACGATGGACCAGGACACCCACGAGGTGTTCGTGGGCGACACCCCCATCGAGCTGAGCCCGACCGAGTTCAAGCTGCTGCGCTACCTGATGCTCAACCCGAACCGCGTGCTGAGCAAGGCGCAGATCCTGGACCACGTCTGGGAGTACGACTTCAACGGCGACGCGGGCATCGTGGAGTCGTACATCTCATACCTGCGCCGCAAGGTGGATGCGCACTCCAGCGAGCCGCTCATCCAGACCAAGCGCGGCTTCGGCTACATGCTCAAGGCCGCCAAGGCGTGACCTCCGCCTGCGCTCCGGCGCACCGGGGGCACACAGAATGCGCTGCGTAGACTGACGGCCTGATGCACTCACGCCTGCTCGACCGCTGGAACGCGATCTCCCTGCGCACGAAGATCACGGGTGTCACCGTGCTCATGCTGACGCTCGGGCTGCTCGTGACGGGCATCGGCACCATGTCGATGCTCAAGCCGGTGCTGCTCGACCAGCTGGATGCGCAGCTCTCGGCGGCGTCGGGCGCGTCGTACCTGAACACGTACCTCTACGGCACGTCGTCGGACAGCGAGAAGATCGCCTCCGACGCGAGCCCCTCGGACTACTTCGCGGCGCTCTACGACGCGGACGGGAACCTGGTCAAGACCAACTGGACCAACATCCCGTACTCGCACCGCCCCGCCGTGCCCGACACCCTCAGCGTCGCCGACGGCAAGAAGCTGCCCGCGGGCGGCTACCCGCTGCAGAGCAACGACGGGCGCACCACCTACCGCGCCCTGGCGCAGACGGTGACGCTGACGAATCCGCCGGGGGCCCTCGGCACGGCCATCGTGGCGACGACCACCTCGCAGATCGACACGGTGATGGCCAGCTTCCTGGCGATCTTCCTGGGCTTCGGCGTGATCGTGATCATCGTCGGCGCGGGGCTCACCCGGATGCTCGTGACCACGACCTTCCAACCGCTGCGGGAGGTGGAGCAGACCGCCGCGCGGATCGCCGACGGCGACTTCAGCCAGCGCCTCGGCGGTGCGACCCCGAACACCGAGGTCGGCCGGCTCAATCGCTCCCTCAACACCATGCTGAACCGGATCGACCGCGCCTTCAGCGACCGCGCGCGCACCATCGACCAGATGCGGCGCTTCGTCGGCGACGCCTCCCACGAGCTGCGCACGCCGCTCGTGTCAGTGCGCGGCTACGCCGAGCTGTACCGGATGGGCGCGCTGCAGACCCCGGAGGACGTCGCGCAGGCGATGGAGCGCATCGAGAAGGAGGCGATCCGGATGGGCATCCTCGTGGAGGACCTCCTGGAGCTCGCCCGCCTCGACGAGGCGAAGCCGCTCGACCTGCACGCGGTCGACCTGGTGCGCATCGCGCAGGACGCCGCGATGGACGCCATGGCCGGGTCGCCGGGCCGCATCGTCACGGTGCTGACTCCCGATCCCGTGCCCGCGGCCGCGCCCTCCACCGACCCGGACGAGCCGACCCTGGACACCGTCCCGATGCCGCTCTCGGAGCTGCCGTCCTCCGCCTCCGCCGGCAAGGTCTCGAACGCCACCGGCCCGATCGCCTTCGCCGGCTCGGCCCTCGCACGTCTGCGCCGCAGCCGTCCGCGTCGCGGGACCGAGCCGATCCCGATCACGACGACGGAGAAGGTCGTGCTGGCCAACCCGGCGCCCGCCGAGCCCGCCATCGTGCTCGCGGAGGAGAACAAGCTGCGCCAGGTCGTCACGAACCTGATGGGCAACGCCCTGCGCTACACGCCGGTCGACACCCCGATCGAGATCGCCGTGCAGATCGACCACCGCACCGAGCGTGCGTCGCTCGAGGTCCGCGACCACGGCGAGGGCATCCCGCCGCAGATCCGCGAGAAGATCTTCCAGCGCTTCTGGCGCGCCGACACCTCCCGCGCCCGCGAGACCGGCGGCAGCGGCCTCGGGCTCGCGATCGTCTCCTCGATCGTGGCGGCGCACAACGGCACCGTCGACGTCTCGGAGACCGAGGGAGGCGGCGCCACGTTCCGGGTGACGCTCCCGCTGGCGGGCTCCCCGGCCGCGCCGAAGCCGCTGCAGCCGTAGGGGGCCGCTGTCCGCCAGGCCCCGTCGAGGTCATGCGCGTCCGCAGCGCATGGCAGAATTGAGGCCGGATCGTCGATCCGTGTCATGGGGGTTCCGAACACAATCCTGGGGGTGGAGTGCGCGCGCTGGTCGTGATGCCGACGTTCAACGAGCGTGAGAATCTCGAGACGATGGCGGGGCGCGTCCGCGGCGCAGGCCCCGACGTGCATCTCCTCGTGGTCGACGACAACTCCCCCGACGGCACCGGCGAGATCGCCGACCGTCTGGCCCACGACGACGACACCGTCCACGTGCTGCACCGGACCGGGAAGGCCGGCCTCGGCGCCGCGTACCGGGCGGGCATGCGCTGGGGACTGGACCACGGCTTCGACGTCATCGTCGAGATGGACGCCGACGGCTCCCACCGGCCCGAGCAGCTCCACCGGCTCCTCGACGCGGTCGAGGACGCCGACGTGGTCGTGGGCTCGCGCTGGGTCGCCGGGGGCGCCATCGAGAACTGGCCGAAGCGCCGCGTGCTGCTCTCGCGCGGCGGGAGCCTCTACTCCGGTCTCGCCCTCGGCCTGCCCGCGCGGGATGTGACCGGCGGCTACCGCGCCTACCGCGCGGACGCCCTCGAGCGGATCGCCTTCGAGGACGTGACCAGCCGCGGCTACTGCTTCCAGATCGACATGCTCCGGCGGGCGTACGCCGCCGGCGAGCGGGTGGTCGAGGTGCCCATCACCTTCGTCGAGCGCGAGTACGGCAGCTCCAAGATGACCGCGTCCATCGTGGTCGAGGCCATGCTGCGCGTCACCGGCTGGGGCATCGCCGGGTTGCCCGGCCGGCTGCGCCGACGCCCGGCACGCCGTGTCTCCTCGGGAAGCACCCCGACCCGATGACGACCGTGACGGAACCCCCGGCGCACGCGGCGCCTCCCGGCCCCGGACCCCTCGCGCGGTTCGCCGACCGCCCGGCGGTCCGCTGGACGGCCCTCGTCGTCGTGTTCGTGTGGGGCGCGTACCAGTCGCTCTGGAACATCCTCGCGGCGAACTTCAACGCGGACGAGCCCCAGTACATCCTGGTCGGCCGCCTCTACCTCAGCGGCGACCTCACGGCGAACCACGAGCAGCCGCCGACGGCGAAGTACCTGTTCGGCGCCATCCAGCTGCTCTTCGGCGAGGGCCCGCTCGCCCCGCGCCTGCTCGCAGGGTCGCTCACGGTGCTCGCGGGCGCGATCATCTTCCTCTGGCTGCGCCCGGAGCTCGGGTGGATGCCTGCCCTGGTGCCGACGGCGTTCTGGCTGCTGCTCCCGCGCGGCGTCTCCGGCACCTTCGAGTTCCGCCTGGACCGCTTCGCCGTGCTCGACCCCGTGATGGTCTTCTTCGCCATCGCCGCAATGGCCGCCGCCTGGCAGTGGCATCGCGGTCGATCGATCGTGTGGATCGGGATCGCCGCGGTCAGCCTGGGGCTCTCGGCGACCAGCAAGCCGACCACGGCCGTCATCATCCCCGCCTTCCTGCTGCTCATCCTGGTCCGCAGGCCGTGGAAGGACGCGCTCCTCGCGCTGGCCGTCGCCGTGCCCGCCCTGGCCCTCACCGTCGTGCTCGTCTACTGGCCCATCGGAGTCGTGTCCGGCATCTCCGACCTCGTCGCGTTCCAGGGCGCCCAGAACGCGACGGGCCACCTGATCGATCTGGCCGGGACCGCGACCGCGCATCCGCCCTGGTGGGCGAACCTCTACTTCGCGTGGAAGGGCGTCGGCCCGGTGGCCGTCGTCGTCTTCGCGATCGGCACCGTGGCGGCCCTGTTCGATCGCCGCCATCGCTTCCTGGTGGCCTATCTCGCGCTCGCGCTCGCGCTGCTCGTGATCTTCTACCTGTTCATCGCCAAGAACGCGCTGCCGTCGTACTACTACGCGTGGATGTGGGCCATCTGCCTTCTCGCCGGCATCGGCGTCGTGTGGCTGCTGAGAGCGCCGGTCGTGCGCGGCGTGCGGACCGTGCTGCGCGTCATCGGCGCCGCCGCGCTCGCCCTCGCCCTCGTCTCGGCCGTCACCACCTCCCTCCTGGTGTGGAACGACGGGCCGACGGGCTTCGGCCGCATCGACAGCACGCTCCGCGAGGACGGCATCACGTCCGGCCTGATCCTGGTGAGCGGCGCCGCGCCCTGGGAGTGGGACGAGACCATCGGCGATCGCGCGACAGCGGATCCGACCGCGGCCTGCATCGTCGCCGTGGCGACCAAGGTCTCGCCCCGGTCGCCGATCTCGCCCGCGGTCACCGCCTTCATCGACGCGCACCGGGCGGAGCTGCGGGAGACGATGCTCAACGAGGTGACGTTCTACGCGTTCGATCGCGCCACCGCGGCCGCCAACTGCCGCTGACCCCGGCTACAGCGTCGCGGCCACCCACTGCACGATCGCGAGCGAACGGCTGTCGTCGGGATCGGTGGAGCGGAACTCGACCCAGCGCGTCCCGATCATCGCGTCGACCGAGGTGAACGCCGTGTCGTCGGCCGTGACACCCCAGACGAGGGCCGGGACCTGCTCGCCCTTCACCGTCATCATCTCGCTGTGCGCGCTCGGGTCCTGGGCGAGGACGGCGGCGCGGAGCTGTTCGTAGGCGGCCGCGGTGCCCGGGAGCACCGACAGGCTGCCGAGGTAGCCTCCGCTGCCATCCTCGTTCGGCTGGAACGCGCAGAGCGTGGCTCCCGGCGCGACGATCACCGCGTCGGCGATCCGGAACGTCGGTTCCGTGCCCATCGATGTCACGGCGGGCAGAGCGAAGGTCTGCTGCAGCTCGGCGCGCAGGCCCGGGTCCGCGCAGTCGAACGCCTTCGCGGCCGGGACCGGGCTCGGGGCCTTCGCGACCGCCGCCGCGACCGACGGGAGCGCGCGCTGCACGATGTCGTGGAACCCGGCCTCGGTCAGGCCGGGAGCGGCCGCCGCGGTGAGCTCCACGGCGAGCCAAGCCTCCCCGACCAGGACGTTCGTGCGGCAGATCACGGTCGGCGTCAGCGTGCAGTCGCCGCCGAGGGACACCCCGCCGTCGTAGTCCGCTCCCGGAGTGGCGGCGTTCGGGTACGCCGCGGCGAGGGTCGTCCAGGCGGCGGCCGCGTGCGGGAGGACCTGCACGACGAGCGTGTCCGTGCCGTGTTTCCAGCGGCAGGCTGCTCCGCCCACCGCCGGGAGCGCCAGGGGTCCCGCCGCGGCCGCGGACGCGAGGATGCCGGGAGGCGTCGTGACGGCGGTCGCCTGCGCGCCGAGCACCGACGCCAGATCCGCAGCGCCGACGGTCGCCGGGCAGTCGAGCGCGAACGCGGGCGGCGCGGCCGGCCCGGTCGGGGTCGCCGTGCCGGTCGGCGTCCCCGGCAGCGGGAGGCCGAGCTCGGCACAACCGCTCACGGCGAGGAGGACGCTCGCGGCGAGTGCGACGGTCACGATCCGCCTGATCGGGGGCACGACGTTCCTACTTCACCCAGCTGCTCGCGAGGAGCTTCTGGGCCAGGTTCACCGTCTTGGCGGTGTCGTCGGTGTTGTAGGTCTCGACCTGCAGCCAGCGTCCGCCGTCGGCGACGTCGACGATCGTGCGCTCGGAGTCCACGGTGGGCTCGTAGAGGCCCGACGCGTCGCTGCCGAGCGCCGACACGTCCACCGGACGACTGTCGGGGTGGTCCGTGCCCGACCGGTAGGCCGCCACGAGACTCGGCGGCGCATCGTCGAGGACGGTGACGAACGTCTCCCAGCCCTTCGCGCCGGACGACGAGTCGAAGCGGCAGGCGGTGAGGTACCCGGCTCGAGCCAGCGCGTCCTTGAGAACGAACTGCGGGGAGCCGTCCGGACCGACCAGGTCTCCATCGCCGAAGACGCTCTTCACGGCGCTCTGCAGGGCCGGGTCGTCGCAGGACCGCGGATGCGGCTGGCGCACCGTCGGCGCCGGGAGCGCTCGATAGCGCGTGACCACGCCCTGGACGAACCCGTGGAAGGCGGACTCGCCGAGGGCGCTCTCCCCCTCCGCCTGAACATGCAGCCACGCGCCATCGACGAGCACGTCGGTCAGGCAGAGACCGCGATCGCAGTGGCCGCCCAGTGAGACGCCGCCGTCGTACGGGCTGCCCGCGCTCGGGCTGCTCTCCTGGGCGAGAGCGTTCCACGCGCTCTCCAGGCCCGGCACGACCTGGAGCAGGACCGTCCCCGGCATCGGCTGCTCGATCGACTGATCAGCACCCCGCTCACCCCAGCCGCAGACGGCACCGTTCGCCGTCCAGATGCTCCATGCGGCGTCTCCGTAGATCCCGCCCGGCTGGAGGTGCTCGAACTTCTGGGGCGTTCCCGAGCCTCCGACGAGCGCGGTGATCACTCCCGGGTCCGCGAGGTCGGCACAGGCCGGTGCGGGTGTCGTCACCGCGGTCGGTGAGGAGGAGGCCGTCGGGCGCGGGGAGGCGGTCGACGTCGGGCCGCCCTCGGCCCCGGGCGTGCATCCGCTCAGCGCGAGCAGCACGCCGGCTGCGGCGACGATGGTCCAGTGTGACGAGCGCATGGTTCCTCCCCGATTCCGCGTTCGCGCGGCGGCCCCCGCGAGCGCATTCCCGATGCGGCATACGCCGCATCCCCCTGCCGAGAAGACTATCCGCGAGCGCGGGCCGGGCGCGGGCGCCGCGCATAACGGTGCCGTATCGAAACGACGAGAGGGCGCCTCCCCGAAGGGAGACGCCCTCTGCGTCAGTGCGTGAGAAGACTCGACGCGGTGGGACTCAGAAGTCCATGCCGCCCGTCGGGTCGCCGACCGGAGCCGGGTTCTTCTCGGGCTTGTCGGCGACGACGGCCTCGGTGGTGAGGAAGAGGCCGGCGATCGACGCGGCGTTCTGCAGCGCCGAGCGGGTCACCTTCACCGGGTCGTTGATGCCCGAAGCGAGCATGTCGACGTACTCCCCGGTCGCGGCGTTGAGGCCGTGGCCGACAGGGAGGTTGCGGACCTTCTCGACCACGACGCCGGCCTCGAGGCCCGCGTTGATGGCGATCTGCTTCAGGGGCGCCTCGATGGCGACCTTGACGATGTTCGCACCGGTGGCCTCGTCACCGACGAGCTCCAGCTTCTCGAAGGCGAGCTTGCCGGCCTGGATGAGGGCGACGCCACCACCGGCGACGATGCCCTCCTCGACGGCGGCCTTCGCGTTGCGGACGGCGTCCTCGATGCGGTGCTTGCGCTCCTTGAGCTCGACCTCGGTGGCCGCGCCCGCCTTGATGACGGCCACGCCGCCGGCGAGCTTCGCGAGACGCTCCTGCAGCTTCTCGCGGTCGTAGTCGCTGTCGGTGGCGTCGATCTCGTTGCGGATCTGGGCCACGCGGCCGGCGATCTGCTCCGGGTCGCCCGCGCCCTCGACGATGGTGGTCTCGTCCTTGGTGATGACGACCTTGCGGGCCTGACCGAGCAGGTCGAGGGTGACGTTCTCGAGCTTGAGGCCGACCTCCTCGGAGATGACCTGGCCGCCGGTGAGGATCGCGATGTCCTGCAGCATGGCCTTGCGGCGGTCGCCGAAGCCCGGGGCCTTGACGGCGACGGACTTGAAGATGCCGCGGATCTTGTTGACGATCAGGGTCGCGAGGGCCTCGCCGTCGACGTCCTCAGCGATGATGAGGAGCTGCTTGTTGGCCTGGATGACCTTGTCGACGATCGGGAGCAGGTCCTTGATCGAGGAGATCTTCTGGTTGGCGATGAGGATGTACGGGTCCTCGAAGACCGCCTCCTGGCGGTCCTGGTCGGTGACGAAGTACTGCGACAGGTAGCCCTTGTCGAAGCGCATGCCCTCGGTCAGCTCGAGCTCGGTGCCGAAGGTGTTCGACTCCTCGACGGTGACGACGCCCTCCTTGCCGACCTTGTCGATCGCCTCGGCGATGATGTCGCCGATGGTGCTGTCGCCGGCGGAGATGGACGCGGTGGCGGCGATCTCCTCCTTGGTCTCGACCTCCTTGGCGCTGGAGATGAGCTCCTCGGTGACGGCCTTGACGGCCTTCTCGATGCCGCGCTTCAGCGTGATGGGGTCGGCGCCGGCGGCCACGTTGCGGAGGCCCTCCTTGACGAGCGCCTGGGCGAGGACGGTCGCGGTGGTGGTGCCGTCACCGGCGACGTCGTCGGTCTTCTTGGCGACCTCCTTGACGAGCTCCGCACCGATCTTCTCGTACGGGTCGTCGAGCTCGATCTCCTTCGCGATGGAGACACCGTCGTTCGTGATGGTGGGAGCGCCCCACTTCTTCTCGAGGACGACGTTGCGGCCGCGCGGGCCGAGGGTCACCTTGACCGTGTCGGCCAGGATGTTCAGGCCGCGCTCGAGGCCGCGACGCGCGTCCTCGTTGAAAGCAATGATCTTTGCCATGTGTTTCTCGTCCCTCCCGGACGTCTGCGAAAGATTCGGTCTATTAGCACTCGATCAGATGGAGTGCTAAAGCGATTCTGGCACTCGCTGCGGTCGAGTGCAAGACGAGGGAGGGAGGCGCCGCGACGCTGCGGCGCGCAGACGACGGTGCGCGGGGCGTCGATGCCCCGCGCACAGGAGAGCGCCGCCCTTGCGGGGCGGCGCTCCTCTCGTCGAATCGCTGGGTTCTAGGCCAGGCGCACCGACTCGGCCTGGGGACCCTTGTTCCCCGAACCGACCTCGAACACGACCTGCTGGCCCTCCTCGAGGACCTTGTACCCGGACATGTCAATTGCGGAGTAATGAACGAAAACGTCCTGCCCCCCACCATCGACGGTGATGAATCCGTAGCCCTTTTCAGCGTTGAACCACTTCACGGTTCCGTTCGCCATGCATTACTCCCATTGCTGTGTCGCAAGCGCGGTCCAGCGCCGCGCGTTGGACCGATAATAATGCGTGCAATACGGGTAATTGCCAGCTTTTTTGTGAAACCGTTACGAATTCCGCCGAAAGTTAAACACGCCGGAAACAAAGGGCTCGCGCCCGCTCCGGCAGCACCGGCGATCGGGTGGCGGGGTCAGCCGGTGTAGTCGGAACCGACGACCACCGTGATGTCGGCGCCGGTGTCTGCGAAGTCCTGAGTGTTCTGGATGGTCGCGCCGGGCAGCGACTGGGCGACGCCGAGGGCGGCCGCCTCCTTCGCCGGGTCGGAGTAGTAGACGACCGTCTTGGTCAGGTTCGTCATGTCGGCGTTGGCGACCGCGCCCACCTTCCAGCCCGCCGCCGTCAGCACGTCGCCGACCTTGCCGCCGAGTCCGCTGGTCGCGGTGCCGTTCAGCACGTTGACGGACAGGCTGGGGTCGACCGTGGGGACGATCGTCGGCGTGGGGGTCGGCGTCGGGGTGGGGGTGGCCGAGCCGGACGGGGTCGAGCCGTTGAACGAGATGGCGCCGTTGACGAGTGAGAGGCCGAAGATGCCGGCGCCCACGAGGACGACGGTCGCCAGGGCGGCCCAGCCGACGGCGATCCAGCCGCGACCGCGGGGACGAGGGGCACGGTGCGCGCCGACGCGCTGGATGTCGCCCGGGATCTCGTCGAACCGGTCGCGGGGGAACTTCTCTGCCATCTTGGGGTGGTTTCCTCGGGGGTCAGTCGTCGGCGGGCAGCGCCCTGGTCCGACGGGCGGCCTGCCGCGTCTCGCGGAGCCGGAGCAGCCGCTTGACGAGCATCGGGTCGTGCGTGAGAGCGGCCGGACGGTCGATCAGGGCTCCGAGGAGCTGATAGTACCGTGCGGCGGAAAGACCGAACTCCTCGCGGATGGCCTGCTCCTTGGCGCCGGCGTGCCGCCACCATTGGCGTTCGAAGGCGAGGATGGCGATGTCGCGCTCGCTCAGGCCAGGGCGACGGGGCTCGGCCCCGTGGTGCTCTGCAGCCTCGGCCACGCGCGTGCCGCCTTCCCTCGAACCGCCGCCTTCCGTTGAACGCTCGCCGCTCATCCTAGGCGGGAGGTCCTGTGTGTTGGCCGTTTGGCCCCGGCACGTCGCGTCTGAAACAGGGAACAGGACGCGCCCGCCGCCCGTTTAGGGTGTAGTCAGACCACCGAACCCCCATGGAGGCACCCCCGATGGATTACCAGGTCTCGAAGACCGACGACCAGTGGCGCGAGGAGCTCAGCGACGAGCAGTACGCGGTGCTGCGCGAAGCCGGCACCGAGCGGCCGTGGACGGGCGAACTGCTCGACGAGGGCCGGGCCGGTCTCTACACCTGTGCGGCGTGCAACGCGGAGCTGTTCAAGTCGGGCACCAAGTTCGACAGCGGGTGCGGCTGGCCGAGCTTCTACGAGTCGGTGCGCCCGGAGGCCGTGCAGCTGCTCGAGGACGACAGCCTCGGCGTCGTGCGCACCGAGGTCCGCTGCGCGAACTGCGGATCGCACCTCGGCCACGTCTTCCCCGACGGCTTCGGCACCCCCACCGGCGACCGCTACTGCATGAACTCGATCTCGCTCAACTTCACCCCGGACGCCGGATGAGCGACCTCCCCGCCCGCGTCGGCGCGCGTCGGTCGTACTCCCGCGTGACGGAGGCCGCTCCGACGCACGAGGAGCTGCTGCCGCTCGTCGCCGCGGCGGGACGCGTCGCCGACCACAGCGCTCTGCACCCCTGGCGGGTGATCGAGCTGCGCGGCGACGCCCGTCTGCGTCTCGGGCGCGCGTTCGCGAAGGACGCGAAGGCGCGCGGCTCGGAGGCCGAGAAGATCGCGACGAAGCCGCTGCGCGCCCCGCTGCTGCTGGCGATCGTGGCCGACCGCAAGAAGAGCAGCAAGGTGCCCGGCTGGGAGCAGGACGCGGTGGCGTCCGGCGTCGCGCACATCCTGAGCCTGCTGCTGCACGACGCGGGCTGGGGCGTCATCTGGCGCACCGGGCACCAGACCCGCGCGAAGGCCGTCCATCAGATGCACGGCCTGAAGAAGAACGAACGGCTGCTCGGCTGGCTCTACGTGGGCGGCATCCCGGCCGGCAGCAAGGAAGGGCACCGCAAGCCGCTGGCCGCGGAGCGCTTCCTCAGCGTCCTCGACTGAGGGCGCCCCAGCGGACGCTGGCGACGCCGACCGCCACGATGGCGAGCAGCGTGCCGCCGATCGTCGAGAACGCCACCGGCGCGCTCGAGGTCGGTGCGAGCAGGTCGAGCAGCAGCGCGGTCAGGAGCTGGCCGGCCACGGTCGCGAGGCCGAGCAGCAGCACGCCGGTCACCCGCACGAGCAGCGCGGCGCCCGCGATGAAGACACAGCCGATCGCGCCGCCGAGATAGAGCCACGGCTCCGTCGGCAGCGGCTTCGGCAGCCCCGCGAGCGCCCAGTGCACGAGCATCAGGATGACGAGCACGGTGCTGCCGACGAGGAAGTTGATGAAGGTCGCGGTCAAGGCGCTCTCGGCGACGACGCGCACCTGACCGTTGACGGCCTGCTGCCACCCCATCCCGAGCCCGGCGATGAGCGGGAGGAGCATCATCCACACCGGCACGCTGCCGCCGAACTGCGCGGAGACCGCCCAGGTGACGGCGAGGAGGGCGATGACCGCTCCGGCGATCCGGGCCGGCGTGAGCGGGCGACGGCCACCGGGACCGAGCCCGATGCGGTCGAGCACGAGGCCACTCACTGTCTGACCGGCGACGACCGAGACCGTGAAGAGCGCGACGCCGAGGACGGCCGCGGTGAGGCCTTGCGAGAGCACGAGGAACGCTCCTGCCGCGCCGCCGCACACGTACCACCAGCGCAGCTCGCCGCCGCGGAGCGCGTCACGGACGCGGCCGAGGCCCCGCCGGCCGGCGGGTGCGATGGCCAGGGCGACGAGCAGGATGACGAGCCCCGAGCCGAAGGAGATCGCGGCGGCCGTGAACCCGTCGCCGAGCCTCCGGCCGAGCTCCCCGTTGATGCGGGACTGGAGGGCGACGCCCGCACCGCAGACCATCGCGATGACGAGCGCCAGCCACAGGGGGAAGGTACGAGGGGTCACTCCCCCAACACTATCCGCGCGGGCGTGCGCGGTCGCGGGTCAGGGAGCGGGGGCTTCGCCGTCGGTGGGCTCCGGGTGAGGGAGCCAGTCGATGTTCTCCTCGGGGGCGACCAGCTTCTCGTCGGAGAGGTCGTAGTCCTCGCCGTTCTTGTCGGTGTTCTTCTCGTCGGTCATGGCTTCACCCTATGCCCGGTGCCGGAGCGCCCGGCGGCGGCGCGTCGGCCAGTACACCGAGGGGCGATTCGATCGCGTCGGCGATGTCGCGCAGGAACCCGGCGGCGACCCCGCCGTCGGTCACCCGGTGGTCGAAGACGAGCGAGAGCTGCGCGATGCGGCGCGGGACGATGGCGCCGTCGACGACCCAGGGGCGCTCGATCATCCGCCCGACGCCCAGGATGGCGACCTCGGGGTGGTTGATGATGGCGGCGCTGCCGTCCACGCCGAGGCTGCCGTAGTTGTTGATCGTGAAGGTGGAGCCGGTGAGCTCGGCCGGCCCGAGGGAGCCGTCGCGCGCGGCACGGGCGACGCGGTCGAACTCGGCGTCGAGCTGCCGCACCGAGAGCAGGTCGGCGCGGCGGACGGCGGGGACGACGAGGCCGCGCGGGGTGTCCACCGCGACGCCGAGGTTGACGCCGTCGAAGAACTCCAGGCCGGCGCCGTCGGCGGTGACGCGGGAGGCCAGCTCGGGGCGGCGGGCGAGGGCGGCCAGCGCGAAGCGGGCAATGAAGGAGAGCAGCGAGGGGGTGCGCCCGTCGAGCTGGAGGCGGCGGCGGCCGTTCCAGAGGTCCGTGGCGTCCACATCCACCCACACCGTCGCCTCCGGGATCTCGGCCCGGCTGCGCGACATCGTCTCGGCGACCGTGCGGCGGAAGCGCGAGAACGGCTCGGTCGCGCGCACGGCGAGGCCGGTGCGGGAGTCGGGGGCGGGATGTGCGTCGGGCTGTGGGAGCGGCGGGGCGGTGGCTGCGGCGGGGGCCGGAGTCGGCGCCGAGGAGGCGGCGAAGGCGGCCTCCACGTCCGCGCGCGTGACGACGCCGCCGTCTCCGGAGGCGCGGAGCGTCGCGAGGTCGATGCCGTGACTCCGCGCGAGCGCTCGGATGACCGGCGAGACCACCGGGACGATGTGCGGGGCGACGGAAGCGGCCGAGGCGGTGGGAGCGGTGGAGGCGACGGCGGTGGTCGCGGCCGTCGCCCCGCGGGTGCCTGCCGTGGCGACCGCGACGCGGGCCCGGCGGCCTCCCGTCACGTCGGTCGTGCCGTAGCCGACGAGCACCTGGCCGGAGCCCCCGGACGACGCCGCGGCCTCCGGGATGCTGGTCGGCGGCTGCTCTGCGGGCGCTCCGGCCTCCTCGACCTCCAGCAGCGGTGCGCCCACCGCGATCGTCTCGCCCTCCTCGCCGTGCAGGGCCGCGACGATCCCGGCGAACGGCGAGGGGACCTCCACGACCGACTTGGCGGTCTCCACCTCGGCGATGGGCTGGTCGACGACGACCGCGTCGCCGCGCGCGACCAGCCAGCGGACGAGTTCGGCGTCGGTGAGGCCCTCGCCGAGATCGGGGAGGGCGAAGACGCGGGCGGTCACGCGTCCTCCCACTGCAGGGTGTCGATCGCGTCGAGCACGCGGTCGACGTTCGGCAGATAGAAGGACTCGAGCTTGGGCGGCGCGAACGGGGTGTCGAAGCCGGTGACGCGGCGCACGGGCGCGAGGAGGTGGTGGAAGCAGCGCTCCGAGACCCGCGCGGCGATCTCGCTCGCCATGCTCGCGAATCCCGGCGCCTCGGCGATCACGACGGCGCGACCGGTGGCGCGCACGGCCGCGCACACCGTCTCGTCGTCGAACGGCACGAGGCTGCGCAGATCGACGACGCCGATGCTGCGACCCTGCTCGGCGGCCGCCTCCGCCGCGGCGAGCGCGACGGGGACGGAGGGGCCGTAGGCGATGAGCGTCGCATCCGTACCCTCCCGGGCGATGCGGGCCCGGCCGATCTCGGGCAGAGGCGCGGCGGTGTCGACCTCGCCGGTCGCCCAGTACAGCTTCTTGGGCTCGAGGAACACGACGGGGTCGGGATGGCGGATGGCCGCGCGCAGGAGGCCGTACGCGTCGGCCGGGGTCGCGGGCGAGACGACCGTGAGGCCCGGGGTGTGCGCGTAGTACGCCTCGGACGAGTCGGAGTGATGCTCCACGCCGCCGATTCCGCCCGCGTACGGGATGCGGATGACCAGCGGCAACCGGACGGCCCCGCGGGTGCGGTTGCCCATCTTGGCGACGTGGTCCACGATCTGCTCGAACGCCGGGTAGGCGAAGGCGTCGAACTGCATCTCGACGACGGGGCGCATCCCGTTCATGGCCATGCCGACCGCGGTGCCGACGATGCCGGCCTCGGCGAGCGGGGTGTCGAAGCAACGGTCCTCGCCGAAGCGGGCGGTGAGGCCGTCGGTGATGCGGAAGACGCCGCCGAGGGGCCCGACGTCCTCGCCGAAGACGAGGACCGCCGGGTCGGCGGCGAGTTCGTCGGCGAGGGCGCGGTTGAGGGCCTGCGCCATGCTGAGGGTCAGGCGGCCGGTCGCGTCGGCGGAGCCGGCCGGGTCGGCGGAGCGGTCGGGCTCGCCGGCGGAGCGGTCGGCGGGCGCGTCGTGCATGAGCGTCATCGGGCGGCCTCCTCGGCGGCGAGCTGCTGCGCCTGTTCGCGCAGCTGCGGGGTGGGTGTGGAGTAGACGTAGGCGAAGAGGTCCTCGGGATGCGGCTCCGCCTCCGCGACGAGCTGCGCGCGGACCCGCGTGGCGACGCTCTCGGCGTGCGCGTGGGCCTCCGCGTCGTCGCCGTCGGTGAGCGCTCCCTGCGCCTGGAGCCAGGTGCGCAGTCGCAGCAGCGGGTCGCGGGCGAGCCACGGCTCCACCTCGTCGGAGGTGCGGTAGCGCGTGGCGTCGTCGGCGTTCGTGTGCGGCTTGACCCGGTAGGTGACGGCTTCGACCAGCGTCGGGCCGCCTCCCTCGCGCGCCTCGTCCACGGCCTCCCCCAGCAGGGCGAGCAGTGCGGCGAGGTCGTTGCCGTCCACGCGGCGCCCGCGCATCCCGTAGCCGATGCCCTTGTGCGCGAGGCTCGGCGCGGCGGTCTGGCGGCTGAGCGGCACGGAGATCGCGTACCCGTTGTTCTGCACGAGGAAGACGACCGGGAGGTGGAACACCGCGGCGAAGTTGAGGGCCTCGTGGAAGTCGCCCTCGCTGGTGGCGCCGTCGCCGCACATGGCGAGCACGACCGTGTCCTCCCCGCGCAGGCGGGCGGCGTGGGCGAAGCCGACGGCGTGGAGCAGCTGGGTCGCCAGCGGTGTCGCCTGCGGCGCGACGTTGTGCTCGCGGGGGTCGTAGCCGGAGTGCCAGTCGCCGCGCAGCATCAGCATCGCCTCGAACGGGTCGACCCCGCGGGTGATGACGGCGACGGTGTCGCGGTAGGTCGGGAACAGCCAGTCCCGCTCGCCGAGCACGAGCGCGGCGGCGACCTCGGCGGCCTCCTGCCCGTATGACGACGGGTAGACCGCGAGCTTGCCCTGACGCACCAGGGCGTCGGCCTGCTCGTTGAGCCGTCGGCCCAGCACGAGGCGCCGGTAGCCGTCGACCAGCCGGTCGGCGGTCGGGAACGGGTGGTGCTCGTGCGGGTGGCCCGAGCCCTCCTCGTCGATGAGCCTCAGCGGGGTGTCGCCGGGCAGCAGATCGTCCGAGTGCATCGTTTCTCCTTCGAAAGACGTCGCTCACTCTCAGGATGACTTCACTGGACCGCTCGCGCCACCGATCCCCCGGTATCGAGACGAACAGTGCCGCCGCCCCGATCTTCGTGGCAGGATGTCTCCCACCATGGACGACATCGACGTACGCATCCTGGACGCTTTGCGCAGCGACGGCCGCGCCTCCATCACGGCGGTGGCCGAGTCCGCCCACGTCTCGCGGGCGAACGCGTACGCGCGGGTGGCCCGGCTGGTCGAGGAGGGCGTCATCACCGGCTTCACCGCCAAGGTCGACCCGCGCAAGTCGGGTCGCGCCTCCTCCGCCTACGTGACGCTGCGGGTCGACCAGGCGGAGTGGCACGCGCTGCGCGACACGCTCGGCAGCATCCCGGAGGTCGAGCACTTCGCCCTCGTCGGCGGGGACTTCGACGTGATCCTGCTGGTGCGGGCCCGCGACAACGAGGACCTGCGGCGCGTGATCCTGGAGGAGCTCACGAGCATCCCCTCGGTGCGCGACACGAAGACGTCCCTCGTCTTCGAGGACCACGACCTGCGCTGAGCGCGCTGGCCCCCTCTGCCTCCCCCTCCGCCGGATGGGCGCGGGTTGCCAGGGGCGCACGGCTCTGCGACTATTTACTCACTGAACGTTCGTTCGGTAATTCGCGATTCGAGGGAGAGGCGCGATGGAGACGCTGCGGGTCGCCGAGACAGCGGACCGCGTGGTCGTGACGCTCGACCGGCCCGAGCGGCGCAACGCGATCGACCAGCGGATGGTGGATGAGCTGCACGAGGTCTGCGAGACCCTCGAACGCGATCCGCGCATCCTGGTGCTGACCGGTTCGGACGGGGTCTTCGCCTCGGGAGCCGACATCGCGGAGCTGCGCGAGCGCACCGCCGTCGACGCCCGACACGCGATCAACGCCACGATCTTCACCCGCATCGCCGAACTGCCGATGCCGGTCATCGCGGCCCTCGACGGCTACGCCCTGGGCGGCGGAGCCGAGCTCGCGTACGCGGCGGACTTCCGCCTCGGCACGCCGCGGCTGCGGATCGGCAACCCGGAGACGGGGCTCGGGATCATCGCCGCGGCCGGCGCGCTGTGGCGCCTCCCCCGGCTCGTCGGCGAGCCGCTCGCGAAGGAGATGGTGCTCGCCGGACGGGTGCTCTCCGGGGAGGAGGCGCTCGCCGCCCGCCTGGTCTCCGACCTGTTCGAGCCCGATGAACTGCTGGCGGGCGCTCACGCCCTCGCCGACCGCATCGCCGCGAACGATCCCCTCGCGACGCGGTACACCAAAGAGGTGCTGGCGGCTCCCGAGAGCGACCATCCCCGCGCGGAGCGGGAGGCCCAAGCCGTGCTGTTCGATTCGCCCGAGAAGCATCGGCGGATGACGGCGTTCCTCGAGCGGAGGCGACGGTGAGCGCGGGCGGCGCGCCCGAGCGGGTCGGCGTGGTCGGCGGCGGACGGATGGGCGCCGGCATCGCGCACGCCTTCCTGATGGCGGGTTCTCGGGTGGCGGTGGTCGAGCGCGACCAGGCGTCCGCCGACGCGGCACGCGAGCGCATCCTCCACTCGGTCGCGGTGAGCATCGAGCGCGGCGAGACGGCTCCCGACGACGACGCGCTCGTCGTCGGCACCGCGTGGGAGGCGCTGGCCGGCTCGCAGCTCGTCGTCGAGGCGGTGCCTGAGCTCCCGGACCTGAAAGCGGAAGCGCTTCGGCGCGCCGAGGAGCTGCTCGACCCCACCGCGGTGCTGGCGACCAACACCTCCTCCCTCTCGATCGACGCGCTGGCGGCATCGCTGCGCCGGCCGGGCGGGTTCGCCGGGATGCACTTCTTCAACCCGGTCCCGGCCTCCGCCCTGGTCGAGGTCGTGGCCGGATCGGCGACGGCGCCGTCCGCCCTCTCGGCGGTCACGGGATGGGTGCAGGCGATCGGCAAGACCGCGATCGTCGTGCGCGACTCTCCCGGCTTCGCGTCCTCGCGGCTCGGCGTCCTGCTCGGCCTGGAGGCGGTCCGGATGATCGAGGAGGGCGTCGGCTCGCCCGAGGACATCGACGGCGCGATGGAGCTCGGCTACCGGCATCCCGTCGGCCCGCTGCGGCTGACCGATCTGGTCGGCCTCGACGTGCGCCTCGACATCGCCGAGTACCTGGCGCGCGAGCTCGGCCCGCGGTTCGAGCCGCCGGAGCTGCTGCGGCGCATGGTCGCCGAGGGGATGCTGGGCCGCAAGTCGGGCCGCGGGTTCTACTCCTGGCCCGATGCCGGTGGCGCTGCGGCTAGCGGCCCGGGGCGTCCACGATGAGGTTGGTGATGCGCGCCGTGCAGAGCCGGTCGCCGTTCTCGTCGGTCACCACGATCTCGTGCGACGCGATGGTGCGGCCGAGCCGGATGGCCGTCGCGACCCCGGTGACCAGCCCCGAGCTCGCGGACTTGTGGTGCGTGGCGTTGATGTCGACGCCGACCGCGCTCCGGCCGGGACCGGCGTGGATCACCGCAGCCCACGAGCCCAACGCCTCGGCGAAGGCGACCGACGCTCCACCGTGCAGCAGCCCGAACGACTGGCGATTGCCCTCCACCGGCATCGTCGCGACGACACGCTCCGCCGACTGCTCCAGGATGCGCACACCCATCTTCTCGTCGAGCTCACCGAGCTCGATCGTCCATCCACTGCCCGTGTCTCCGTCGACCATGCGGCCAGCATACGTGCCGGCCGGGTCCGCTCTCCGAGGAGGAATCCGATGACGCCACCCAGCGACGCATCCCCCAGCACCGTGCTGCCCAGCTTCGTGCACGGGGAATGGTGGACGCCCGCCGACGACACCGCCGCGACCGATGTGCTCGACGCCTCCACCGGCGAGCTCGTGACCCGCGTCGGGGCGGTCGGCCTCGACCTCGCCGCCGCGCTCGACCACGCCCGCACCGTCGGGCAGGCCTCCCTCGGCGCGCTGACCTTCCACCAGCGCGCGCTGCTGCTCAAGGCGTTCGCGCAGGCGCTCACCGAGCGCAAGCAGGAGCTGTACGACGCGTCGGCCCGCGCGGGCGCCACCCGGGCGGACGCCTGGATCGACGTGGACGGCGGCATCGGCGCCCTCTTCACGTACGGGTCGAAGGGGCGGCGCGAACTGCCGAACGCGCAGGTCGTGGTGGACGGGCCTCCCGAACCCCTGTCGAAGGACGGCTCGTTCTCGGGCCAGCACATCTACACCCGGCTGCCCGGGGTGGCCGTGCAGATCAACGCCTTCAACTTCCCGGTCTGGGGGCTGCTCGAGAAGCTCGCGCCGTCGTTCCTGGCCGGGATGCCGACGCTGGCCAAGCCCGCGACGCCGACGGCGTACGTCGCCGAGGCGATGGTGCGCATCCTCGTCGAGAGCGGGCTCCCGCCGGACGGGTCGCTGCAGCTGGTCTGCGGAGCGGTGCCCGGCCTCTTCGACGCGCTCCGGCTCGGCGACCTGGTGGCGTTCACCGGGTCGGCCTCCACCGCGCAGGCGCTGCGCGACCATCCCGCCGTCCAGACCGGCGGCGTGCGGTTCACCAGCGAGACCGACTCGCTCAACGCGTCGGTGCTCGGCCCGGACGCCGTGCCGGGCACGCCCGAGTTCGACGCGTACGTGAAGCAGCTGGTCGTGGAGCTGACGGCCAAGACCGGTCAGAAGTGCACGGCCATCCGCCGGGCGATCGTGCCGGCCGGAGTCGAGGACGCGCTCGCGGATGCGGTACGCGCCCGGATCGCGGAGCGCGTCGTCATCGGCGACCCGCGCGCCGAGGGCGTGACGATGGGGCCGCTGGCCTCCCGCGCGCAGCGGGACGAGGTGCTGCGACAGGTCGGCCGGCTGCTGGAGGCGGGCGGGGAGGTCGTGGTCGGCGAGCTCGGGGATCCCACCGTGCAGCTCGCGGACGGCAGCACCGGCGTCGTCGCGGACGGGGCGTTCGTCTCGCCGCTGCTCCTGCGGTTCGCCGACCCACGCACGCCCGCCGTGCATTCCGTCGAGGCGTTCGGTCCGGTCGCGAGCATCCTGTCGTACGGCTCGCCCGCCGAGGCCGCCGAACTGGTCGCGCTCGGCGGCGGATCGCTCGTGACGAGCGCCGCGACCCACGACGCCGGCTTCGCGCGGGACCTCGTGCTCGCCTCCGCCGCCTACAACGGCCGCATCCTGCTGCTCGACCGGGACGACGCCCGCACCTCCACCGGCCACGGCTCGCCGATGCCGCACCTCGTGCACGGCGGCCCCGGTCGCGCGGGAGGCGGCGAGGAGCTGGGCGGGATCCGGGCCGTGCTGCACCACATGCAGCGCACCGCCATCCAGGGCTCGCCCGACATGCTCACCGCCGTCACCGGGGTGTGGCACGAGGGAGCCGTCTCGTCGGCGGACGGGCCGCATCCGTTCCGCAAGTCGCTCGCGACCCTGCGGATCGGCGACCAGGTCGCCTCCCCCTCCCGCCGCGTCACGCTCGACGACATCGAGGCATTCGCGACGTTCACGGGCGACACCTTCTACGCGCACATGGACGAGGAAGCCGCCGCGGCCAACCCCTTCTTCCCCGGCCGAGTGGCGCACGGCTACCTGCTGGTGTCGTGGGCGGCGGGCCTGTTCGTCGACCCCGCGCCGGGGCCGGTGCTGGCCAACTACGGACTGGAGGAGCTGCGGTTCCTCACCCCGGTGGTCCCCGGCGACAGCATCCGCGTCACCCTCACCGCCAAGCAGATCACGCCGCGCGAGACCGACGACTACGGCGAGGTGCGCTGGGATGCGCGCATCCGCAACCAGCGCGACGAGCTGGTCGCGAGCTACGACGTGCTCACGCTCGTGGCGAAGGAGGACTGAGCCTCCGCCGAGGTTCACGTTGTGGCGCTCATTCCGCCCCGAATGACCGCAACGTCGTGAACCTCGGCGGGAGGTCAGAGCGCGAAGGCGAGGATGACGTCGGCGAGGGTGTCGGGTGCGACCGGGCCGGCGGGGTCGTACCACTCGGTCAGCGAGTTGATCGTGCCGAAGAGGAGGCGCGCGACGACGACCGGGTCGGCGTCGGTTCGGAGCGCGCCCTCGGCCTGGGCCTCGGCGACGAGGTCGGCGACGGCGCGGTCGAAGGCGCGGCGGCGCGCGAGTGCGGCCCGCTCGACCTCGGTGTTGCCGCGCACCCGCAGCAGCAGGGTGACGTAGGGCTTGCGCTCGGCGAGCACGTTCACCGCACCGCGAAGTACCGCTGCGAGCCGGGCGGCGGCGGGACCGTCGGTCGCCTCCGGCGAGCGCAGCACGCCTTCCAGCCCGTCGAGGGCTTCGTCGAGGGCGAGCGCGAGCAGTTCGTCCTTGGACGCGACGTGGTGGTAGATCGCGGATTTGGAGAGGCCGAGGCGCGTGGCGAGCATCCCGATCGAGGTGGCGTCGTAGCCGTGCTCGTTGAACGCGGCGACCGCGACCTCCAGGATGCCGCGCTGGTCGTAGCCCGGGCGGCCGCGGCGCAGCCCGTCGGAGCGCGGCCCCTCGGCACGCAGTCCGTCGGTCGGCAGCGTCTCGGTCATGCGCCCCAGTGTGGCACGACTGGCGGCGACGAGGATATACTGAACGAACGATCAGTCAGTTAATGAGCGTCGATGGAGACGGAGGGACTGATGACCACGATCGACACCCCGGTGGAGCACGGCGAGCGCGAGGCCCAGGCCCGCTTCGACGAGCTCATCGCGTCGGACGCGCGCATCGAGCCGCGCGACTGGATGCCCGACGCCTACCGGCGCACCCTCGTGCGGCAGATGTCGCAGCACGCGCACTCCGAGATCATCGGCATGCAGCCGGAGGCCAACTGGATCACGCGCGCGCCGAGCCTGAAGCGCAAGGCCATCCTGATGGCGAAGGTGCAGGACGAGGCGGGGCACGGCCTCTACCTCTACTCCGCGGCGCAGACGCTCGGCGTCACCCGCGACGAGATGACCGAGCAGCTCATCGCGGGCACGGCCAAGTACTCCTCCATCTTCAACTACCCGACCCTCAGCTGGGCCGACATGGGCGCGATCGGCTGGCTGGTCGACGGCGCCGCCATCTGCAACCAGGTGCCGCTGTGCCGGTGCTCGTACGCCCCGTACGGCCGCGCGATGGTGCGCATCTGCAAGGAGGAGTCGTTCCACCAGCGGCAGGGGTTCGAGATCCTGTTGACGCTGATGCGCGGCACCCCGGAGCAGCGAAAGATGGCGCAGGATGCGGTCGACCGCTGGTACTGGCCGTCGCTGATGATGTTCGGGCCACCGGACGAGGAGTCGCCCAACTCGGCGCGCTCGATGGGCTGGAAGATCAAGCGCTTCTCGAACGACGAGCTGCGGCAGCGGTTCGTCGGGATGCTCGTGCCGCAGGCCGAGGCGCTCGGCGTCACCCTCCCGGATCCGCAGCTGCGCTGGGACGAGGAGCGCCAGGCGTACGAGATCGGGCCGATCGACTGGAGTGAGCTGCACGAGGTGATCGCCGGCCGCGGGCCGTGCAACGCGCAGCGGATGCAGCGGCGGCGCGAGGCGCACGAGGACGGCGCCTGGGTGCGGGAGGCCGCCGCCGCGTACGCCGCGAAGCGCGCGGAGGCCGCCGCGTGACCGCCGAGACCTGGCCGCTGTGGGAGGTGTTCGTCCGTGCCTCCCGCGGGCTGAGCCACGTGCACGTCGGCTCGCTGCACGCGCCCGACGAGGAGATGGCGGTGCGCAACGCCCGCGACCTCTACACGCGACGCAGCGAGGGCGTCTCGATCTGGGTGGTGCGCTCCGACGCGATCACCGCGAGCGACCCCGACGCCAAGGAGGCGTTCTTCACCTCCCCCGAGGGCAAGAACTACCGCCACGCGACCTATTACACGGAGAGCGAAGGGGTGAAGCACCTGTGACCGCCGTCCCGGGCGCCGACGCCGATCCGCACGGCCACGTCGAGCTGAGCACCGTCACGCTGTCCGCCGAGTTCGTCGCGTCCGACACCCCGGCCTCCCCCGACGTCGCCGAGTACGCGCTCTGGCTCGGCGACGACGCGCTCGTGCTCGCCCAGCGGCTCGGGATGTGGATCTCCCGTGCACCCGAGCTGGAGGAGGATGTAGCCCTCGCCAACATCGCCCTCGACCTCCTGGGCCACGCCCGTTCCCTGCTGCGCTACGCGGGCACGGCCTCCGATCGCACCGAGGACGACCTCGCGTACTGGCGCGACGAGGACGCCTTCCGCTCGGCGCACCTGTTCGAGCTGCCCAACGGCGACTTCGCGCACACGATCGTGCGGCAGTTCGCCGCCGCCCACTACTTCGCCGAGCTGTACGACCGGCTGCGCGCCTCCACCGACCCGGTCCTCGCCGGGGTCGCCGCCAAGGCGGTCAAAGAGGTCGACTACCACCGCGACCACGCCGACCAGTGGATGCGCCGCCTCGCGCTCGGCACGGACGAGTCCCGCCGCCGCACCGTCACCGCCCTGGCGGACGTGTGGCCGAGCGTGGCGGAGCTGTTCCAGGACGAGCCGCTGATCGACCGGCTGGAGGGCGTCGCCGTGCGCCCCTCCACCCTGCGGCCCGATTTCGACGAGAGCCTGCGACCCGTGCTCGACGAGACCGGGCTGGAGCTGCCGGGCACGTTCGCCTCGGCGGGCGGCGGACGGCGCGGGCGGCACTCCGAGCACCTGGGGCCGCTGCTGGCGGAACTGCAGGTGCTCGCACGACAGCATCCGGGGGCGACATGGTGAACCACTTCGCGGAGGCCGACCGGGCGTGGGAGGCGGCGGCGGCCGTGCTCGACCCCGAGGTCCCCGTGCTCACGATCGACGACCTCGGCATCCTGCGCGCGGTCACCGTCACCGACGACGGCGTGGAGGTCGTGATGACGCCCACGTACTCCGGCTGCCCGGCGATGGAGACAATCCGCGAGGACGTCGTGCGCGCGCTGGCCCGCGAGGGGTTCGACGCCGTGCGGGTGCGCCTGGAGCTGTCCCCGGCCTGGACGACCGACTGGATCAGCGCGAGCGGCAAGGCCGCGCTGGAGGAGTTCGGGATCGCCCCGCCCACCGGGGTCGCGGCTGCGACCGGGCCGGTGCGCCTCACCCTCGCCGTGAAGTGCCCGCAGTGCGGTTCGCTGAACACCCGGCAGCTGTCGCGGTTCGGCTCCACCTCGTGCAAGGCGCTCTACGTGTGCGAGGGATGCGGCGAGCCCTTCGACCACTTCAAGGCCCTGTGAGGACCGGCTGATGGCCCGGGCGCGCTTCCACACGCTCGCGGTCGCCGAGGTGCGGCCGCTGACCGCGGCCAGCGTCGAGGTGACGTTCGCCGTGCCTCCCGAGCTGCGCGACGCGTACGACTATCTGCCCGGCCAGCACGTCGCCCTGCGGGCCGAGGTCGACGGACGGGAGCTGCGCCGCAGCTACTCGATCTGCCGGCCACCGCTGCCGCCGTCGGTCGACCGCGACGGCCGGATCAGCGTCGCGATCAAGCGCGACCTCGGCGGCGCGTTCTCCACCTGGGCGACGAGCGAGCTGAAGCCGGGCGACCGGATCGACGTGATGAGCCCGCAGGGCACCTTCACCGTCGATCTCGGCGCGCTCGACGGCCGGCACATCGCCGGGATCGCGGCGGGCTCCGGCATCACGCCCCTCATGGCGCTCGCCACGAGCGTGCTCACCGCCTCCCCCTCCGCTCAGTTCACCCTCGTGTACACGAACCGCACGGCGATCGACGTGATGTTCCTGGAGGAGCTCGCCGACCTCAAGGACCGCTTCCCCGCCCGGCTCGCGCTGCACCACGTGCTCTCGCGCGAGCAGCGCTCGGCGCCGCTGCTGTCGGGCCGGATCGACGAGGAGCGGCTGCGGCGGATGCTCGACGCCCTCCTTCCGCCGAGCACCGTGGACGAGTGGTTCCTGTGCGGGCCGTTCGAGCTCGTGCAGCTGTGCCGGGATGTGCTGGAGACCTACGGCGTCCCCCGCACGTCGGTGCACTTCGAGCTGTTCACGACCGGCGAGCCCGGCGAGGTGCGCGGCGACGTCGGGCATCCGGTGGTCGTGCACGACGGCGAGCGCACCGCCGAGATCGAGTTCACCCTGGACGGCACCACCTCCACCGTGACGACGCCGGTGGACGCGAACGAGTCCGTGCTGAACGCCGCGCTCCGGGTGCGCGCCGACGTCCCCTTCGCCTGCACGGGCGGCGTCTGCGGCACCTGCCGCGCCCGCCTGCTCGACGGGGAGGTGCGGATGACCGAGAACTACGCCCTCGAGCCCGAGGAGCTGGAGCGCGGCTACGTGCTCACCTGCCAGTCCCATCCCCTGACCGACCGGGTCGTCGTCGACTACGACGTGTGAGGAGCGAGCGCATGATCGAGCTGAGCATCGACGACGGGGTCGCCCGGGTCACCCTGAACGCCCCCGAACGGCTGAACGCGCTCGGCGCCGACGACCTCCGCGCCCTCGATGCGGCGTACGCGGAGGCCGAGGCCGCCGGCGTGCGCGCACTCGTGCTGCGCGGCGAGGGCCGCTCGTTCTGCGCGGGCCGCGACATCGCCGGCGTCGACACCGCGACAGACGACGTCAGCGGCTACCTGGACGGTCTCGTCACCCCGCTGCTGCGCCGGATGAGCGCCTTCCCCGCCCCGACCTTCGCCGCCGCGCAGGGTGCGTCGCTCGGCGTCGGCCTCGGCCTCCTGCTCGCCACCGACGTCGTCTACGTCGCCGAGGATGCCAAGATCGGCTCCCCCTTCGCCACGCTCGGCGCCGCCCTCGACTCGGGAGGTCACTGGCTGCTCGTCTCCCGCCTCGGCCCGCACCGCGCCCTCGACCTGATCTACTCGGGCCGGCTGCTCTCCGGCACCGAGGCGGTGGCGGGCGGGCTGTTCAGCCGCGCGCTGCCCGCGGAGTCGCTGCAGGAGGCGGTGGAGGCGGCTGCCACGACCGCCGCGACGGGCGCCACCCAGGCATACCTCGCGAGCAAGCGCATCGTCGCCGGCCTGCGCGACGGCACGCTCGGTCTGTGGGACTCGATGGCGGCCGAGAACGCCGCGCAGGCCGCCCTCCGCGACACCGCCGACTACCGCGAGGGCTTCACCGCCTTCCAGGAGAAGCGGCGGCCGCGGTTCACGGGGCGATAGCATGTATTTCAAGCTTTATACGCTGTTGTTATACGTTCTGAATTCTTTCTAAGATTTCCGCACGCGGTCAACGACGATCGCAGGGATGAGGGAAGATCGTGAGAATTCTGTCCATTCGCAACAGGAACGCGGCAGCAGTCGCGATCGCCAGTCTCGTCGCTGTGATGACGAGCGGCGCGGCCGCAGCGGGTACATCGAATACGGATCCAACGGCGGAGTTCGTTGTATTCGTCAATGAACTCCACGTCGACGCACCAACCGCAGCCGCACTCACCTCTCGATTCGACGCCCTAAGCGCTGACGAGCAGCGAGCGTTTCTCGAGACCGCAACGACGAATCCGCTCGCCGTCGTGGAATTCGAGGACGACGTTGAACCGACCGTAAAGCCAGCGGCTCCCCCGACCTATGCCGGCATCCAGACGTGGACCGCGACCTACCCGGTCACGGTGAGCGTTCTGGGAATCGACACGGGCACGTTCTCCTTGAGCTACACATTCCAGGGGACGTCCATCTCAACGACGAAGAATCTCGAATGCCGCGGATGGTTCTCGGGATTCGCCGGCTTCTGGTCTATTTCGAGCACGAGTTCGAACTACATCTCGGGCTCGAAAGGCACCTGCAAAGTCGTCCATCGAATGAGTGCGGTGTACAAGGGTTCATTCGTCACGGCCAACAAGGAGCAGTCGATCACGTTCGCGGGACCGACATTGATCGAGAAGTACACCCGGAACGTGTGACCTTGTGAGCGGAGGCGCCTGGAAAAGGTCCGTGCAACGTAGCGAATGGTGGCTCTGCGCATCCGCAGCCGTCTCGGCCCTGGCAATGCTCATGCATCCGGTTGCGTGGTTGGTCGGGCTCGGGACGGCTGTGGTCGCGCTGGTGCTCCTCTTCCGGAGGGGCGAGAGGCGACGAGGGCCCCTCGTCGCTGCCGTGGGTTTTGTCGCCGCCGCGACCTCGATCCTCGTGATCGTCGGCATCGCGACGCAGGAGCTCGTTTCAACGACGGACGATGAGGTCACGGTCGTGCGGATCGAATGACGCCGGCCGTGCGACGTTGATTACGCACGATGACGCCGGGGGTGCGCCCGCCTCCCGCGTCCCGCATCCTGGACCGCATGACCCGTCAGATCCGCTTCAATGCCTTCGACATGAACTGCGTCGCCCACCAGTCCTCCGGGATGTGGCGCCACCCCGACGACCAGGCGTGGCGGTACAAGGACCTCACGTACTGGACCGAGCTGGCGAAGCTGCTGGAGCGCGGGCGGTTCGACGGGATCTTCATCGCCGACGTGCTGGGCACCTACGACGTGTACGGCGGTGACAACGAGGCAGCGATCCGGCACGGCGCGCAGGTGCCGGTCAACGACCCCATCCTGCTGGTGTCGGCGATGGCGCTGGTGACCGAGAACCTGGGCTTCGGGATCACGGCGGGCACCGCCTACGAGCACCCGTATCCGTTCGCGCGCCGCATGTCGACGCTCGACCACCTGACCAAGGGACGCGTCGGCTGGAACGTCGTGACCGGCTACCTGCCGTCGGCCGCGCGCAACATGGGGCACGACGACCAGCTGGAGCACGACGACCGCTACGACCACGCCGACGAGTACCTCGAGGTGCTCTACAAGCTGTGGGAGGGGTCGTGGGAGGACGACGCCGTCGTCCGCGACCGCGAGACGGGCGTGTTCACCGACCCGGCGAAGGTGCACGAGATCGGGCACAGCGGCAAGCACTTCACCGTGCCGGGCATCCACCTCTCCGAGCCGAGCCCGCAGCGCACCCCCGTCATCTACCAGGCGGGCGCGTCCAAGCGCGGCATCGGTTTCGCGGCCGAGAACGCGGAGGCCATCTTCGTGGCCGCCTCCACGAAGGAGGGGCTGAAGGAGACGGTGGCCAAGCTGCGCGACGCGCTGGAGGCCGCGGGCCGGGACCGCTACGCCGCTCGCATCTACACGTTGCTTACCGTGATCACCGACGAGACGCCGGAGAAGGCGCAGGCGAAGTTCGAGGACTTCCTGCAGTACACCAGCGACGAGGGCGCGCTCGTGTTCATGTCGGGCTGGATGGGCGTCGACCTGTCGCAGTACGACCTCGACGAGCCGATCGGCCATGTGCAGAGCAACGCCATCCAGTCGGCGGTCGCGAACTTCCAGCGGCCGAACGAGGACGGCGGCGAGTGGACGGTGCGCGACATCGGCCGCAACGGCGCGATCGGCGGTCTGGGGCCGTTCATCGTGGGCTCGGGCGCGGAGATCGCCGACCAGCTGCAGGAGTGGGTGGAGGAGACCGACGTGGACGGGTTCAACCTCGCCTACGCGATCACCCCCGGCACGTTCGAGGACATCGTGGAGTTCGTCATCCCGGAGCTGCAGAAGCGCGGCGCCTACCCGACCGACTACGCGCCCGGGTCGCTGCGCAACAAGCTGCACGGCGCCGGCGACCGCGTGCCCGAGACGCATCGGGCAGCGAAGTACCGGGTCGGGGCGCCGGCGCAGGGGTGAGCCGGCCGCCTTGCACGCAAGCTTGCATGCAAGGCGTACACTGAAGGCATGATCCCCGCCGCCGAGCACGCCTACAGTCACGCCAAACGCCTCATCCTCTCGGGCGAGGCGCCCGGCGGGACCCTGCTCAGCGAGGCCCAGCTCGGCGCGGAGATCGGCGTCAGCCGCACCCCGGTGCACGAGGCGTTCCTGCGGCTCGCGGCGGAGGGCCTGCTCACCCTCGAGCCGCGCCGGGGCGCGATCGTCGTGCCGATGTCGCCCCGGGAGGCGCAGAACGTGCTCGACCTCCGCGAGGCGATCGAGGCCACGGCCGCCGCCCGCGTGCGCGACGGCGGGGGCGCCGACGAGGCGCTGCGGTCCGCGCTGGAGGAGGCCCTGGCCGAGCAGCGCGCGGCCATCGCCGAGGGCGACGTCGAGCGGTTCGTGGAGGCCGACCAGTGGTTCCACGCGGCCGTCGTCGACGCGTCCGGCAACGACCTCGCCGGTCACTTCTACGGGCTGCTGCGCGACCGGCAGCAGCGCATCCGGCACCAGCTGTTCCGCGTGCGGCCCGAGACCCTCGGCGACTCGCTCGCCGACCACGAGGCCCTGCTCGACGCGCTCCGCAGCGGCGGTGACTACCCGGGGCTGCTGCGCACGCACATCGCGCGCAACCAGGGCGCACTGTGAGCCGCCGGATCGCGGGTTCCCCCTGGCGCGGCGTCTTCGCCGTCATGTTCGTCTGCTCGTGGTGCGGCAACCAGTTCAGCCCGCTGCTGCTGATGTACAAGGACGTGCAGCACTACTCCGAGCTCACCGTCAACATGTTCCTCGGCGTCTACGTGCTGGGGCTCGCGCCGGCCCTCCTCGTCGCCGGAGCGCTCTCCGACCGGCACGGCCGCCGCCCGCTGATGCTGGCGGGCGTCATCACGGCCGTGCTCGCGAGCGCCGCGCTGGCCCTCGGCGCGCTCGGGCCGGTGCCGATCTACGTCGGCCGGCTGCTGTCGGGCATCACCGTGGGCATCGCGATGGCGGTCGGCACCAGCTGGATGAAGGAGGTGTCGTCGAGCCGGTTCGAGCCGGGCGTCGACGGCGCGGCCGGAGCGCGCCGCGCCTCCCTCGCCTTCACCCTCGGCTCGGCGGCGGGTGCCCTGGTCGCGGGAGGCATCGCGCAGTTCACCGCCTTCGGCGAGGAGCTCCCGTTCCTCGTCCACATCGCGCTGACCCTCCCGCTCGCGTGGATCGTCCTGCGCATCCCCGAGACGGCGACGACCGGCGGCGAGCGCGGACCGCTGCTCGCCCAGCTGCGCATCCCGGCGGCGGGCCACAAACGGTTCCGACGCGTGGTGCTCGTCGCCGCGCCGTGGATCTTCGCCGCGGCCGCGCTCGCCTACGGCTACCTGCCCGTGCTGCTCGGCGCGCAGACCGGCGAGTGGGGGCTCGGCTACGCGACGCTGCTCACCGTGATCGCGCTCGGCGTCGCCTCCCTCGTCCAGCCGATCGCGAAGCGGCTGCACTCGGTGTCGAGCGCGCGCGGTCTGGTCGCCGCCCTCGCGACGATCGCCGGCGGGCTCATCGTGCTCACCGGCGCGGTCGTCTCCCGCTCGCTCGTCCTCGGCGTCGTCGCGGCCGTGATCCTGGGCGCCGGGATGGGCATCGCCCTGGTCTCCGGGCTGCTGGAGGTGCAGCGGATCGCCACGCCGCGCGATCTCGCCGGGCTCACGGGGGTCTTCTACGCGGTCGCGTACGCCGGCTTCCTGGTCCCGACGATCATGGCGGCGCTCACCCCGCCGCTGTCGACCGTCGGGCTGTTCCTGGCGCTGATCGTGCTCGCCGCGCTCTCGGCGGTCGCCCTGCTCGCGTCCTACACGAAGCACCTGCCGCGCACGGCGGAGGCGTAGGAGCGGCCGCCGGGGCGTCGCGGGTCAGACCCGCGTCGCCAGCAGCCGCTCGACCGCCCGCAGCGGGATGGGGATCCACGCCGGACGGTGCCGCGCCTCATAGGCGATCTCGTAGACGGCCTTGTCGAGCTCGAACGCGTCGAGCAGCGCGTGGTGCTCGTCCAGCTCCGCACCGGCCACCGACGCGTACCCCTCCAGGTACGCATCACGGGCGCGGGAGGCCCAGGCTTCGGCGTCGACGGGTGGATGGCGCTGCGCCAGCGACCCCGCGACGTAGTCGAACGAGCGGAGCATGCCCGCCACATCCCGCATCGTCGAGTCGGGGAGGCTGCGCTCGGCCAGCGGACGCAGCGGTTCGCCCTCGAAGTCGATGAACTGCCAGCCGCGGTCGGGCGAATGGAGCACCTGGCCGAGGTGCAGATCGCCGTGGATGCGCTGCAGCACCGGGAGCGGGGCCGCCGCGGCCGCCTCGTAGACGGCGGCGATGCCGGGCCGCAGGAGCCCCACCTCGGGGACCTCGGTCGTGGTCACGGTCAGCCGGCGGAACATGGCGTCGAGCGCCTGCCGCACGTCGTCCGTGCCCGCCGGACGGGTCGGGAGGGCCTCGGCGAGCTGACGGTGCAGCTCCGCCGTGCCGCGGCCCAGGTCGAAGGCGCGATCGGCGAAGTCCTCCGCGTGCTCGGCGGCCGAGACGGCGAGCTCCCAGCCGTCCTCGGCCCCGACGAGGAAGTCCTGGATGAGCGCGAGCTCTCCGCCCGCACGGCCTCCGCTCGCCGACGGCCATTCGCCGGTCAGCCAGCCGAGCAGGGCCGGGGTGCGACGCGAGCCGCCCGAGGTGAGCGCCGCGAGCGTCGAGACGTCGGGGTTCTCGCCGTCCTGGACGACGCGGAACACCTTCACGAGTGCGAGGCGGTCGCCGGCGAGCTCGGCGACGATGGAGGTGTTGGACTGCTCACCGGTCAGGCGGCGCGAGGAGCGCACCTCGATCGGCTCGCCGAGCGCGTGGCCCTGCGCGTGGGCGTCGCGCCCCTCCGACCGCTGGGCCCCGGTCATCAGGCCGATGAGGGCGGCGACGTAGGCCTCCTCCGTCGGTCCGTCGTAGAGGAAGCGTCCGCCGGCCTCGCCGATGAGCGCGGCGGCATCGCCGTCGCGGTCCGGGCGCGCGACGACGGGCACCTGATAGACGCGTGGCGTGCGCGGCGCATCGTCGCAGAAGAAATGGGTGACGATGCGGAGGCCGGGTTCGGCGGGTTCGAGCTCGAATGAGGCGAGGAGGCGCAGTCGCGGCTCGACGCTCTTGGTCGAATACCACCGTTGGCGCCGCATCCATGACCCGACGAGCTCCGTGAGTTCGGTCATGCTCTGCACGGTACGCCCACCCGGCGACCTCGCCGAGAACAACCGGCGAACGCGCAGGATCCGTGCGCGGGGAGGCTCGTCAGCGGGTGCCGATGGTCACGCCGCGGGCCGCGAAGAACGGCATCGGGTCGATCTGCAGCCCATTGACCCGCACCTCCAGGTGCAGGTGGCAGCCGGTGGAGGCGCCCGTCGAGCCCACCTGCGCGATGGCCTGCCCGGCGGCGACGACCTCACCGACCGTCACGCCGATCCCGCCGTCGCGGATGTGCCCGTACGCCGTCTCCACGCCGCCCCCGTGGTCGATCAGGACGAAGTTGCCGTACGACCCGTTCGGCCCCGCCTCCACGACCGTCCCGGCCGCGGCGGCGACGATCGTGGTGCCGCACGCCGCTCCGATGTCGTCGCCCGGGTGGAAGAGGGCGGTGCCGGCCGGCCGCGAGGGGCGCGGCCCGAAGCCGTCGGTCAGGGGGCCGTGCACAGGCAGCGTCCAGCCGTCCGGGATGAGGGACGGATCGACCGTCAGTGTCTGCCAGCCCGTGTCGGCCGAGAGCACCGTCGGCACGGCGGCGAGGGCCGCGACGGCGAGGTCGACGCGGGACTGCGCGTCGGCGACGGCCTGCTCGGAGCCGGACACGTCGACGGCGGTGACGGCCTGCGCCGCCCGGTCGGCCTTCGTGCGGGCGGCGGCGGCGGCGCGGGCGTCGGCGCCGGCCGCGCGAATGGTGCGCTCCCCGTCGGCCGACAGCGAGCGCAGCCGGTCCACGGCGCCGAGCTTGCCCAGCAGGTTGCCGGGGCCGTCCAGGACGGCCGCGAGCGGATCCTCGGTCGGGGCGCGCGAGACCGCCGCGCGGACCAGCGCGGCCGCCGCGGCAGCCGACGACGCGGCGCGCTTCTCCGCCGCCTTCGCCTGGGCCTTCAGGGCGTCGGCGACCGTCGTCGCCTGCTCCTGCTCGCTCTGGGCCTCCCGCGACTGCTGGGAGGCCGTCGCCAACTGCTCCTGCGCGGCGGCGAGGTCGCTCGCGAGCTGCGCGGCCTGGGCGACCTCGGCCGTGTCGACCACCGGGCCGGAGCCGAGGTCGGGCACCGCCAGCGGGATGTCGTCCGTCGGGGCCGGAGCGGGCGCCCCGCTCGCCGGGGGCGCAGTCGTCGGGGTGCCGGACGGAGTCGGGGTGGGCGTGGGCGTGGGAGTCGGCGTCGACGTCCCGGTCGGATCCGGCGTCGGCGTCGGGGTCGGGGTCGGGGTGGACGTCGGCGTCTGCGTGGGCGTCGGCGTCTCGCTCTCCCCGCGGGTCGGCGACGGCGTCGGCGTCGCGCATCCCGTCGCCACGCAGTCCTCGGCCGACGCGGCCGTGACCGGCGCCGCGAGCACGCCCAGACCGCCGAGCGCGAGCGCCGAGACGAGGGCCAGCGCGTTCGCGGCCCGCAGGGGACCAGCGCGGCGCGGTGTCCCGCGTCGTGACCCCACCCGCCGACTTCGCTGCGCGCTCTGCATGATCACGCGGGCCCACGCCGAACGCGGCAGCGCCCGCCCTCCGATGCTCCCACCGCGCCGGGGTCCGGGACAAGACTCGGCCGTCAGGTCGGATGCGGCTCACAGCCTCCGCACGGTACGGTGAACCATTGTGACCGACAGCACCGCCACGACCCGCCCTCGCCGCGCCACTCGCAAATCCGGGTGGAAGTCGCTGCTGCGGGATGTCGTCGTCATCTTCGTCGTCGCGGTGCTCGTCTCGTTCCTCATCAAGACGTTCGTCGCGCGCTCCTTCTACATCCCGTCCGGGTCGATGGAGAACACGCTCCAGATCAACGACCGGATCATCGTGAACGAGCTCCAGCCGCGCGTCTTCCCGCTGCAGCGCGGTGACGTCGTCGTGTTCAAGGATCCGGGCGGCTGGCTGCCCGCGCCCGCCCCGGACAACAGCAACGCGCTCCAGAAGGGCGTCGGCGCGGTGCTCGACTTCGTCGGCCTCGGCGCCTCCGACAGCGACCAGCACCTCGTGAAGCGCCTCATCGGTCTGCCGGGCGACAAGATCAGCTGCTGCAACGCGCTCGGCCAGATGAGCGTCAACGGCGTGCCACTGAAGGAGCCGTACGTGCTCCTCCCCGCCGGCGTGCAGCAGGTCTCCGGCAAGCCGTTCTCCGTCACCGTGCCCGCGGGCAAGGTGTGGGTGATGGGCGACAACCGCTACAACTCGGCCGACTCCCGCTACCACATGGACGACCCGGGCGGCGGCTTCGTGCCGCTCGACGACGTGGTCGGCAAGGCGTTCGTGGTGAGCTGGCCGCTCAGCCACTGGTCGTGGCTCAGCGACTACCCCGAGACCTTCGCCGGGGTCGAGGACAAGAAGAAGTAGCTCAGTTCTCGGCGCGGCCCCGTCGCCAGTAGCCCATGAACGCCACGCGGTGCCGGTCGATGCCGTGCCCGCGCACCAGCAGGCGGCGCAGGGTCTTGACCGCGGCGGACTCCCCCGCGATCCACGCGTAGAAGCCGGTCTCGGTGTTCTCCGCCAGCTCCCAGAGCACGTCGCGGTCGACATCCACCCTCGCCAGGGGCTGCCGTCCGTCGGCCGCGGCCCGGGCGACGACCTCGGGATGCTCGCCGAGCCACCGCTCGACCGCGGGCACCAGCGCGCTGCCGCTCTCCGCGTCCCCGCGCGCGAGCCAGGTGATGGTCACTCCGCTCGGGGCCTCCAGCGCGAGCGCGTCATCGGCCGAGGGCACCTCGAGGAACACGTGCGCGGTGCAGTCGTCGGGGCGGGAGGCGAGGATCGCGGCGATGGCCGGGACCGCGGTCTCGTCGCCGACGACGAGCAGGTCGGTGCAGCCTCCCGGGTGCCAGTCGATCCCGACGCCCGTCGTCGTGCTCCGGGCGTCCGGGCCGACGATGACGAGCTCGTCACCGGGCGCGGCCGCGAGCAGCCAGCGGGCAGCGGGGCCGCCGTCGCCGTGGGAGACGAAGTCGATGTCGACGCGGCGGTCGGCCGGATCGGAGACGCGCACGGTGTAGGTGCGGAACGGATTGCGCCGGTGCTCGGGCAGGGCGCGCCACCGCTCGTACCAGTCGCCGGCCGCGATCGAGTCCTCGTCGTCGAACCCGAGGTCGGAGAACGTGCCGTCCGCGAGCGGGAAGAGCAGCTTGATCCGTTGGTCGAGCCCCTCGGTCCCGAAGTGCTCGAAGTCGTCGCTGCGGAAGCTGACCCGGGTGAAGTGCGGGCTGAGCGGCTGGACGGCGGAGACGCGGGCGCGGTACGGACGGTAGGCGGGGCGGTCCGTCCGGGTCGGGGCGGTGGTGGACACTCGGGTGCGGATCCTCTCGAACTTTCAGCAGAATTGAAAATTAAACTAAGGTAAGGCTACACTAACCAATCGTTTCGCCTCGCGCGACCGAAAGGACCCCATGCCCCGCCGCCCCCGCCGTCTCCGCACTGCCCTCGCAGTCGTCGGAATCGCCGCTTCCGCCCTCCTGCTCAGCGCCTGCTCGAGTGGAGCCACCGGCTCCACCTCCGCCGACGACGGCTTCGCGCCCGTGACCATCACCCACGCGCTCGGAAAGGCCGTGATCGACCACAAACCCACGAGGATCGTCACGCTCGGGATGGGCTCGGCCGAGACCGCCATCGCGCTCGGCACCGTCCCGGTGGGCGTCGAGGAGTACCCCTGGGGCAGCGACGAATCGGGCTACCTGCCCTGGATCCACGACGCCGTCCAGAAGTCCGGGGAGAAGCTCCCCGAGCAGTTCACCGGCGGCACCGAGCTCGACGTGGAGGCGATCGTCGATCTCGAGCCCGACCTCATCCTCGCCCCGTGGTCCGGGGTGACCCAGGCGCAGTACGACGTGCTGAAGGACATCGCCCCCACGGTGGCGTACCCCGAGCTCCCCTGGACGATCACCTGGCAGGACCAGATCACCACGATCGCGAAGGCGATGGGCGAGCCCGGCAAGGCGGCCGGCCTGATCGACGGCATCGAGAAGCGGTTCGCGGACGCCACCGCCGACCACCCCGAGTACGCGGGGGTGACGTTCTCGTACGTCTACAACACCGGCCCGGGCACGCTGGGCGTCTTCTTCCCGGACGAGCAGCGCGTGGCGATGGTCAGGGCCCTCGGGCTCACCGTCGACCCGGTGGTGACCACGTTCGACGAGACCGAGGGCACCGACTCCGCGGTGATCGGGCTCGAGAACGCCGACAAGCTGAAGGGCTCCGACCTGATCTTCACCTTCTACTCCGACGAGGCCAACCGCGCCGAGGTGGAGGCCCAGCCGCTCTACCAGGCCATCCCGGCGGTCTCGCGCGGCGCGGTCGTCGCGCCGACCGACCAGCCGTTCGTGACGGGCTCCTCGATCATCAACCCGCTGACGGTGCCGTGGGCGCTCGAGCGCTACGTGCCGATGATCGACGAGGCGCTCGCCCGCGCCGGCCGGTGACCGTCACCGCCGACGCACGTCGCGCGCGGCCGGCGTCGCTGCGAGGGATCGTCCTCGTCGCGGCGGCGGCCGCGCTCGTCGTGGTCGCCGTCGTCAGCCTGTTCGCGGGCAGCAAGGCGACCGGCGTCGGCGACGTCCTCACGGCGCTCGGTGGCGGCGGCGACGCGTTCACCCGGGAGGTCGTGGCCGCCCGCATCCCCCGCACCGTGCTCGGGATGCTCGTGGGCGGCGCACTCGCCGTCGCCGGGGTCATCGTGCAGGGCGTCACGCGCAACCCGCTGGGCGATCCCGGCCTGCTCGGCGTGACCGTCGGCGCCTCCGCTGCCGTCGTCACCGCGGTCGCGCTGTTCGACGCGACCGGCGGCGCGCTCGTGCTGGCCGCCCTGCCCGGTGCCCTGCTCGCCGCCCTGCTCGTGGTCGCGATCGGCGCACGGTCGCGCGGCATGGTCACGCTCATCCTGGCGGGTGCCGCGCTGAGCGCCGTGCTCGGGGCGTACATCCAGGCGATGACGCTGCTGCAGCCGAAGGTCTTCGACTCGTTCCGGCACTGGGTGGTCGGCTCGCTCGCCGGCCGCGGCCTCGACACCGCCGCGCAGGTCGCGCCGCTGCTGGTGCTGGGCTTCGTCCTGGCGATCGTGCTGGCGCCCGGGCTCAACTCGCTCGCGCTCGGCGACGACGTCGCGGCGGCGCAGGGCGTGCGCGTGCAGCGGGTGCGCTGGGGCGGCATCGGCGCGGCCGCGCTGCTCTGCGCCGCCGCGACGGCCGCGGTCGGGCCGATCGCGTTCGTCGGCCTCGCCGTTCCGCACGTCGCCCGCGCACTGGTCGGCCCCGACCACCGCTGGCAGCTGCCGGCCGCCCTCCTCCTCGGCGCAGGGATGCTGCTGGCGGCCGACATCGTCGCCCGCGTCGTCGCTCGCCCCGGCGAGCTGATGGTCGGCATCGTGACCGCCTTCGTCGGCGCGCCGTTCCTGCTGGTCGCGGTGCGGCGCGGGAAGGCGCTCACGTGACCGGCACGACGGCGGTCCGGCCGGTTCGCAGCCCGGCTCGACGCTCCCTGCGGGCCCGGCGGACACGACGCGTCGTCGTCGCCCTGACCGCCGTGCTGCTCGTCGCGGCCGTCGCGACGCTCACGCTCGGCCGCCTCGGCATCCCGCTGCCCGAGCTCCCCGCCGCCCTGCTCACCGGTTCGTCGGGCAAGACCGCGTTCGTGCTCGAACGGCTCCGGGGCCCGCGCCTGCTGGCCGCGGCCGGGGTGGGCGCTGCGCTCGGCCTGGCGGGCGCGCTGTTCCAGACCGTGACGCGCAACCCGCTGGGCAGCCCCGACATGGTGGGGCTCGCCTCCGGGGCGGGCGCCGGCGTGGCGATGTGCGCCCTGTTCGCGCCCATCGTGCCGGCACCCGTCGGAGCAGTGGCCGGCGGCGCGATCGCGCTGGCCGTCGTGTGGATCGCGACCGGACGCGGCTTCTCCTCCCCCGGCCGCGTGCTGGTGGCGGGCATCGCCGTGACCGCGATGGCCGCCGCCCTCACGCAGTACGCGGTGAGCGTCGTGCTCCGCGACCAGGGGTCGCAGCTGGCGGCGTACCTCGTCGGCTCGCTCAACAGCACCGGCGTCGCCGACGTCGCCGTGATCGCCCTCACCTTGGCGCTCGTGGTGCCCGCCGCCGCCGTGCTCCGCCATCGCATCGCCGTGCTCGAGCTCGGCGACGACGTCGCGGACGGCCTCGGCGCCGCCTCCGGACGCACCCGCACCGCGGCGATCGTCGTCTCGCTCGTGGCCGCCTCCGGTGCGGTGGCGGTCGCCGGGCCGATCTCCTTCGTCGCCCTCACCGCCCCGCCCATCGCGAGGATGCTGCTCGGGCGCAGCGGCGCGAACCTCGCCGTCTCCGCCCTGGCCGGCGCCGCGATCGTCGTGCTCGCCGACCTGGCGGTCCAGCAGGTGGGCGCGCTCGGCGGTCTCCCGGTCGGCGTGCTCACCGCGGCCGTCGGCGGAGGCTACCTGGGGGTGCTCCTGGTCAGCCGGCTGCGTCGCGGGCGGCTTTGAAGGCCTCCCACCGCTCCGGCAGCACGCCCTCCTCGACGATCCAGCCCATGTAGTCCCGCATGTTGCGCAGCCGCTCGTGCGCGCGCCCCTGCTCCGGCACGACGGCGAGCGCCCGCTCGGCCAGCACGCGCTGATCGCGCAGGTAGTCCTGCTCGGCGCGGAGGAACCCGCCCCAGACGTCCAGATCCATCACGAAGTAGTGGGTCCGCTCGCCCTCGCGCCGCACGCGCTGCACGAAACCGGCCTCCACGAGCCGGCGCGTGTAGGTCGAGACCGAGCCGCGGCTGGCGCCGAGCACGGCGGAGAGCTCCTCCGCCGACACGCCGCCGGAGTCGTCCAGGAGCAGGTAGCCGGCGATCCGCCCCTCGATGTGCGGAGCGCCCCGCGACCCCCAGTAGGCGGCGAACCGCTCCACGAACCAAGTGCGGAACTCGTCCGGGATCGTGTTGTCGATGGCCGTCTCCTCTCGTGCTCCTGGAATCGTAACGGCAGAATGTCGACCGAGCGGACGCCCGTTCGACCTCCGGGTGTGAACGTCCCCGATCGAAAGGACAGGACGATGAAGTACATGATGTTCGTGGTGACCTCGAACACCCCCGACAGCCCGCAGGACGACTCCGATGTGGAGCTGTGGGTCGACCAGTACGACGCCTCCGGAACGCGCGTCATCGGCGATGCCCTGGAGCCGCCGGCGGAGTCGAAGGTCGTGCGGGTGCGCGGCGGCAAGCGCTACGTGACCGACGGCCCGTTCGCGGAGTCGAAGGAGTGGATCTGCGGCTTCGACGTGCTCGAGTGCGACTCCATGGAGGAGGCCGTCGAGGTCGCCGCCCGGCACCCGATGGCGCGGAACGGCCAGCTGGAGCTGCGACCGTTCATGACCTGGGAGTGATGCGGTAGCGGTGCTCCGGTCGTCCGGTCGCGCCGTACTGCAGCGAGACCTCGGCCAGTCCCCGTGCCGCGAGCGCAGCGAGATAGCGCTGCGCCGTGGCACGGGAGACGCCGACGGCCGCGGCCACGTCCGTGGCCGTCCGCTCGCCGTCGCGCAGTTCGGCGAGCACCCGGTGCTCCGTCGCGGACCGCGAGCCGGTGGCGACCGCGTCACCGGAGTGGAGGATGCGCAGCGCCCGCTCGACGGCCTCCTGATCGGCTCCGCGGTCGTCCGCCAGGACGTTGCGGTACCGCTGGTACGCGTCGAGCCGCTCCTCGAGCAGCCGGGCGTCGAAGGGCTTGATCAGGTACGCGAGCGCCCCGCGCCGGAGCGCTCTGCGCACGGTCGAGCCGTCCGTCGCGGCGCTGATGACGAACGTGTCGACGTCGAGCTCCGCCAGCAGGTCGAGGCCGTCGCCGTCGGGCAGGTAGACGTCGAGCAGGACGAGATCGGGGGCGAGGTCGCGGACGGCGGTGCGCGCCGCCCGCGCGGAGACGACGGGGTTGAGCGCCGAGAACCCGCGGCGCGCGGCCACGATGTCGCGGTGCAGCCCGGCGACGCGGAAATCGTCGTCCACCACCAGCACCCGGATGTCGGGGATCATCCCGGACCGCCGCTCGTCGAGGAGGCGGCCGCGACGATCGTGCCGGGCAGCCGGGCACAGAAGACCGCACCGTGCCCGCCCCCACCGGAATCGACGACCCACACGTCGCCGCCCCGTCGTCGGGCGATGTCGCGGCTGAGCGGCAGGCCGAACCCGTGCCCGTGCACCGCGTCGGCGCCGAGGGCCACGCTGTCCGCCTCACCGGTCGCGCCGTCCGGAGCCGGGCGCAGGCCGCGTCCCGAGTCGCTGACCGTCGCATAGAGCGTGTCCGCGTCGTCCAGTAGCTCCACCTCCACCCAGCGCGGCTCGTCGCCCTCGACCGCCGCGCGCACCGCGTTGTCGACGAGGTTGCCGATGACGGCGGCGACGTCCTCCGCGTCGGCGACCGCGCCCAGGATGAGCGTCTCGGGGCCCAGCGAGAGCAGCACGCCGCGCTCGGCGGCCTCGACCCCCTTCGCCCCCAGCAGCGCCTGGAGGTACGGCTCCTGCAGCCGGTCGGCGTGCTCGATCGGGAACTTCAGCGGCCCGCGCGCGACCACGTCGCCGACGAAGGCCCGCGCGGCCTCCGTGCGGTCCGAATCGATCAGTCCGGCGATGACGTGCAGCCGGTTCGCGAACTCGTGCCGCTGGGCGCGGAGCGCGTTCGTCATCGACGCCACGGCGTCCAGCCGCTCCGTGAGCGAGACGAGGTCGGTTCGATCGCGGATGACGGCCACCGCGCCGAGGTCGCGACCGTCGCGCTCCACCCGGCGGAGGTCGACGTAGAGCACGCGCCCGCCGACGACGAAGGTCTCGCCCACCACCGGTGCGCCCACGACCAGGACCGCGGCGACCCCGGGATGCACGCCCAGCTCGGCGATCGGCAGCCCGACCAGCGCGTGAGCGGCGCCGCTCACGCCGAGCAGCTCGGCGGCGCGCCCGTTGCAGACGCTGACCACCCCGTCCGCGGTGACCGCCAGGACGCCTTCGCCGACGCCGTCGAGCACGGCGGCGCGGTCCTGGACGAGGGCGGCGAACTCCTCCGGCTGCAGTCCGAGCGTCACCCGCGTCAGCCGTCGCCGGAGCAGCCACGAGGCGCCGACGCCGATCGCGAGCGCACCCGCCGAGGCCGCCCCGATCGCCGTGAGCAGCCCGGGCAGGCTGCCGAAGACGCTCGCGCTCGCGAAACCGACGCTCACCTCCCCGACCGGGTCGCCGCCGTCGACGTCCCGCACCGGCACCTTGGCCCGCGCGGACTCCCCCAGCGTGCCGGATTCCCACGCCACCGACTCGCGACCGGCCAGCGCGTCGGCGAAGCTCGTGCTGACCTGCTCGCCCAGCCGGCCGGCGTCCGGATGCGCGAGCCGGATGCCGTGGTCGTCGGTGATCACGACGAAGAGCGCGCCCGTGCGTGCGCGGACCTGCTCGGCGAGCGGCCGGAGCGGACCCGTCGCCAGCGCCGAGGCGTCGGGGGTGCCCGGGTCCGCGCTGTAGCGCGCGACGGCCGACCGGACGTCGGAGTCCTCGGCGACCGTGCGGGCGATGGCGAGGGCGGAGGCCTCGGCCTCCTGGCGCAGCTGCAGGACGCCCAGCCACGTGAACGCCCCGGCGCACACGGCGACGACGGCGGAGACCGTGGCGACCTGCAGGAGGAGGACCTGGCTGGCGAACCGCACGCGGCGCCTCCCTCCTGTCTCCGTCGTCCGGACCAGCGTAGGCGGACCGGCTCCCGCACGGCGAATGAGCAGAACGCGCAGAACCTGCTGATCGCGCATATCGCCGAGGAATGCGCGATACCGCGACCCCGCGCGCGGCGATCCCTACCGTGTGGGGAAGTCCATCCCACTCGACGAAGGAGTCGACGTGCTCGTCATCCTCGGATTCACCATGATCCTCGCCTTCATGGCCCTCATCATGACCAAACGGCTGACGCCGATGGTCGCCCTCATCATCGTCCCCACGGTCTTCGGCCTGTTCGCCGGCGCCGGTCTGGGCCTCGGCGACATGATCGTCGATGCCCTCAAAGACCTCGCGCCGACCGCGGCCCTGCTCATGTTCGCGATCATGTTCTTCGGCATCATGATCGACGTCGGCCTGTTCGATCCGCTGATCCGCTTCATCGTGCGCTTCCTCGGCGACGACCCGGCCAAGGTGGTCCTGGGCACGGCGCTCCTCGCGGGGGCCGTCTCGCTCGACGGCGACGGGTCGACCACCTTCATCATCACGACGTCCGCCATGCTCCCGATCTACCTCCGGCTGGGCATGAGCCCCGTGGTCCTCACCTGCGTGGCCGGGCTGGTCAACGGCACGCTGAACATCGTCCCGTGGGGCGGTCCGACCGCCCGGGCCGCCGCCGCGCTCAAGGTCTCGCCGACGGACATCTTCGTCCCCATGCTCCCGTCGCTCGCCGTCGGGCTCGTCGTGGCCTTCGCCCTGGTGTGGGTGCTGGGCGTGCGCGAGCGCAACCGCGTCGGCAGCCTGGCGCTCTCCGAGCCGTTCGCGACGGAGCGCGGCGGAGAACCGCGGCGCCGGTTCGCGCTGTTCCAGGGCGGCCGTCTGGTCCGCGGCGCGCAGGCGGCTCCGGGAGCGCGCGGCTCGGTCGACACGCGCGGCATCGTCACGGTCCGCGGAGGCGCCGCGACGGCGACCGTCGACGCCCCGGCGGAGACGCTCGCGGGCACCGCGCTCGACCCGGGACGCGCCACCCTGCGCCCGCGTCTGATCTGGGTGAACCTCGTCCTCACGCTCGTCGTGATGGTGCTGCTGGTGATCGACGTCCTGCCGCTCGCCTACATCTTCATGGTCGGCTCGGCCGTCGCCCTGATCGTGAACTTCCCGAAGCTCCGCTCCCAGGCCGACGAGATCGTGGCGCACGCCCCCAGCATCGTCGGCGTGGTCTCGATGGTGCTCGCCGCCGGCGTGCTGGTCGGCGTCCTCAACGGCACCGGCATGGTCACGGCGATGGCGAACTGGGTCGTCGACATCGTCCCCGCGTCGATGGGCCCGTTCCTCGCCGTCATCACCGGCCTCCTGTCGATCCCGATGACGTTCTTCATGTCGAACGACGCCTTCTACTACGGCATCCTCCCGATCCTGTCCGAGACCGCGGCGACCTACGGGATCAGCCCCGTCGAGATGGCGCGGGCGTCGATCATCGGACAGCCCGTCCACCTGCAGAGCCCTCTCGTGCCCGCCATCCTGCTGCTGGTCTCCCTCGCCGGCGTCAACCTCGGCGACCACCACAAGAAGGTGCTGTGGCGGGCGCTCCTGGTCTCGCTGGTCATGCTCGCGGTCGGCGTCCTGCTGGGAGCGGTGCCCTTCGGCTGAGACGACGGAGGGCCGGGCGTCACGACGACGCCCGGCCCTCCTGCTCGTCCGGCGGGGTCAACCGCAGTACGAGCCGAGCGTGTCGAACTGGTCGCTGATCGTGTCGACGTCCGACTCGAGCAGCGTGGAGTCGCGGTCGGCCTCCGGCGTCGCGACGTAGGTGTTCAGGTCGGCCTTGAGGGTCTCGACGTCCGCGTTGAACGCGTCCACCTCGCTCGCCAGGTCCGGGTCGCTCAGGTCCGAGGTCGAGGCCGTGAACGCGTCGAACGCGGCCACGATCTGCGCCTGCGCCGTGGCCGGGTCGGTGGCGAGGTTCGGGATCTGCTCGTTGAGCACCGGGATGAGGCTGCTGGCCGCGGCGTCGAGCCGCGCGCAGTCGACGGTGAGCGCGGCGTCGCTGGACGAGTCGCTCGGCACGTCGGTCGGCAGGTTGCGCACCGCGTTGGCCACGGCGAGGCCGCTGGCCACGGAGGCGATGATGACGAAGACGATGCTGGCGATCGTGATCGCGACGCTGACGTAGCCGATGATGAGGCCGGCCAGCGCGAAGCCGCGGCCCTTCTCGCCCGTGCGCTTGATCTGGCTGAGGGCGATGTGGCCGCAGACGATGCCGACGATGTTCACGAAGAACGACGCGACGAAGGCGACGATGGCGAGCACGTTGGTCGTGCCGCTCGACGGCGCCGGCGCCTGGTACGGCTGGTACGGCGGGACGCCGGGGCCACCAGCCGCGGGGGGCGCGGGCGGTGCAGCGGCGTAGCCGGGAGCGGGCGCGGCCGCGTACGCGGGAGCCGGCTGCTCGGCCGGCTGCTGCGGGGCGTCGGGAGCCGGGTTCGGCTGGGCGTCGTTCGGTTCGGGAGGGGTCGTCGTCAAGGGAGTCTCGCTTCTGGTGAATGGGACGCACGGACCGCCGAGGATGACGTGACCCCCGGCACGGCCTTCCGAGTCTACGGAGAAGGGGCCCTTCCCCGAAACCCCGGGCGGCGCGCCGTCGAAGGCCGCGGCCGTTTTCTGCGAGACTCCCGCAGGCGGCCCGGCACGGCCGCCTGCGTCGGGGAGGGACAGATGAGCGGTCACGAGACCACCGGTACCGGCACGGCCGCCGAGGCCGTCGTCCGCATCCGCACGGGCGCGGTCCGCGGCGTCGCCGGCGAGCGCGCGAGCGTCTGGAAGGGCATCCGCTACGCCCAGCCGCCGATCGCCGCCCGCCGCTGGCGCGCTCCCGTGGCGGCCGAGCCGTGGGAGGGCGTGGCCGACGCGACGGCGTTCGGTGCGGCCGCCCCGCAGCAGCTCAACCCCGGCATCTCGCTCGGCCCGGACGCCGAGCTCGACGAGGACTGCCTCTTCCTCAACGTCTGGCGGCCGAACGGCGGCGGCGCGGGCAAGCCCGTCATGGTCTGGATCCACGGCGGCGCGTACACCTACGGCGCTGCCAGCCAGCCGCTCTTCGACGCCGCCGGACTCGCCACCACGGGCGACGCGGTCGTCGTGACGATCAACTACCGGATCGGTGCGCTCGGCTTCCTCGACCTCACGTCGTTCTCGACCCCGGAGCAGGTCTTCGACTCCAACCTCGCGCTGCGGGACGTGCTGCTCGCCCTGGAGTGGGTGCGCGACAACGTCGCCGCCTTCGGGGGCGACCCCTCCCGCGTCACCGTCTTCGGCGAGTCCGCCGGCGCCGGCCTCGTGACCACCCTGCTCGCGACCCCCGCGGCCGCCGGGCTGTTCCAGGCCGCCATCGCGGAGAGCTCGCCGGCGAGCTCGATGTACGGCCCCGCACGGGCACGGGCGGTCGCCGACCGCTTCCTCGCGGCGGCCGGAGTCGAGCACGCGGACGCCGCCGCCGTGCTGCGCCGCCTGCCCGTCGACCGGATCGTCGACGCCGCCGCCGCGGTCTACAACGACGTGCCGAGCAGCATCCCGGGCACCCTGGCGTTCGCGCCGATCGTCGACGGCGAGCTGGTGCCCGAGCACCCGATCACCGTGCTGAGCGAGGGGCGCGGCCACCCGGTCCCCCTGCTCATCGGCACGAACCACGACGAGGCAACCCTCTTCAAGTACATGAAGTCGCCGCTCATCCCGATCACGCGGGACGCGATCGAGCGGATGTTCGCGCTCATGCTCGAGGACAACCCGGGACTGCGCGCGCCGAGCCGCGACCAGGTGCTCACCGCCTACCGCCGCGGCCGGGCGAAGTCGCGCGGGCTCGACATAGCGACCGACATCGGATTCCGGATGCCGGCCGTCTGGACGGCGTCCGGGCACTCCCGCGTCGCCCCCACGTACCTCTACCGGTTCGACTTCACGACGCCGGCCCTGCGGCTGGTCGGCATCGGCGCGGCCCACGGCACGGAGCTGCCGTACGTCTGGGGCGTGCTGGGGCTCGGCCCCACGGACCCGACGTTCAAGCTGGGCGGCCGGCGCGCCGGCGCCGCGCTCTCCGCTCGGATGATCCGCCGCTGGACCGACTTCGCGCGCGACGGAACGCCCGGCGACGACTGGCCCGCGTACACCGACGCCGACCGCGCCACCCTCGTCATCGACGCGCAGGACCGGGTGGCCCCGGACCTCGACGGGCCGCTCCGGCGGGCGTGGGGCGACGTCGTGCTGTCCTTCCGCTGAGGGCGGCCTCCGCAGCGGCCCAGCAGGCACGCCACCCCTAGACTCGGGGCATGGTGCTGGTGTTCCTGGCCGTGCTCGTGATCACGGCGATGTCGCTCTACGACATCCTGTCGCGCGACCCGGCGCTCGTGCGCCTGGCTCCGAAGGCGGTCTGGCTGTTCCTCGTGATCGTGCTGCCGCTGATCGGCGCCGGCCTCTGGTTCTTGATCGGACGCCGGCCCGAGCCCGCCGACGGCGGCACCGCCGAGGGTCGGACCGGACGGACCGTGGTGGTGCGCGAATCCCCCACCGCATCGCCCGCAGCGCCTCCGGCAGCTCCCGCGCCGCGCCACCCCGGCGCCCCGCTCAGCACCGAGGAGCAGCTGGCCGCCCTCGAGCGCGAGATCGAGGAGGACCGCATCGCCCGGCGCATCGCCGAGCTCGAGACGGAGCTCCGCCGCCGCCGCGGCGACGACGGCGAGCCCGCGTGATCAGAAGTCGGTGTGACCCAGCCGTGGCTCGGCCACGAACTCGGCCGTCGCATCGGCGGCCGATTCCAGCTCCAGGATGATCAGCTCGTTGTGCCCGGCGCGGACCACCGGTCCGGGCACGTGGAGGGTCTCCTGCGGCCCGCGGGTCCAGTAGCGGCCGAGGTTGAAACCGTTGATCCAGGCCACGCCCTTGCCGAGGCCGGTGGTGTCGAGGAACAAGGTCCCCGGCTCCTCCACCTCGAAGGAGGCGCGGGCGAAGACCGGGCCGGCCAGGCGTTCGGGGGCGGGGTCGCCGGCGGCCACGGAGGCGTCCAGCGCCGCGCGCACGGCGACCAGGGACGGCAGGCGCAGCGGCAGCACGCTCCAGCGCTGCAGCTCCTCGCCGTTCAGGTGCACCGGACCGATGAGTCCTTTGGACTCGCCGATGCGCGGCCCGTAGTCGACGCGGCCCTGGTCCTCCACGAGCACCGTCAGGGTGCCGCGGCTCGGCGAGAGGGTGATCGCGCGGTCGTGGTGGTCGCGCGCGAGCACGCCGACGCGGGTGGAGCCGACGAAGACGTACGCGCGGTCGCGCACCTCCCCGAACTCCAGCACGGCCGGCTCCTGGGTGTCGATCTCGGTGCGGTACAGCCCGAATCCCGAGTAGTGGCCGAGCTCGTCGAAGGTGGAGACGTCGTCGGTGTGCGCCCACTCCCCCAGCTGGCCGGCGACCGCGAAGAGCGGGACGGCAGACTCGAAGGCCTGCGAGAACGCGGGAGCGGAGGCGGCCACGACGGGCTCCTCCACCGGCACCGGCGCGTGCTTCGCGATGACGTCCCGGAACGCCCAGAACTTCTCGGTCGGCTCGCCGGCCTCGTCGAGCGGGGCGTCGTAGTCGTAGCTGGTGACGATGGGCTGGTACACGCCCTTGTCGTTGGCCCCGTTGGTGAAGCCGAAGTTGGTGCCGCCGTGGAACATGTAGATGTTGACGGACGCGCCGAGGGCGAGCAGGTCGTCCAGGTCGGCGGCGGACTGCTCCACCGGCGTCGTGTGGTGGTGCGCGCCCCAGTGGTCGAACCAGCCGTCCCAGAACTCCGAGCACATGAGCGGCCCGGTCGGCTGGTGCTCGCGCAGGGTGGCGAGGCGCTCCGTCGAGCGGGAGCCGAAGGAGGCGGTCTTCAGCAGCTCCGGCAGCGAGCCGTTCTCGAGCATGTCGGGCTGCGGCTGGTCCACGGTCGTCAGCGGCACGGTGATGCCGGCGCCGCGGAACACCTCGACGAGGTGGCGCAGGTACTCCTTGTCGTCGCCGTAGGCGCCGTACTCGTTCTCGACCTGCACGAGCAGCACGGGGCCGCCCCGGTGGACCTGGAACGGCTCGACGATAGCGAGCACGCGCTCCAGGAACGCAGTGACGGCGGCGACGAATACCGGCTCCGAGCGGCGGATGCCGACCGACGGGTCGGTGAAGAGCCAGGCGGGCAGGCCGCCGTTGTCCCACTCGGCGCAGATGTAGGGGCCGGGGCGCACGATGGCGTGCATCCCCTCCTCCTGGATCGTCCGCAGGAAGCGGGCGAGGTCGAGCGCGCCCTCGGCGGAGAACGCGCCGGGCTGCGGCTCGTGCGCGTTCCACGGGACGTACGTCTCGATGGTGTTCAGCCCCATGAGCCGGGCCTTGCGGATGCGGTCCGCCCAGTCGTCCGGGTGCACGCGGAAGTAGTGGATCGCTCCCGAGAGGATGCGGTACGGCTCGCCGTCGAGGACGAAGTCGTCGCCCGCGATCTCGAACGTGGTCATGAGGTGGGTTCTCCTGGTGGATCGGTGCAGACGCGTGGCCGGCCGCGGTGAGCGACCGGCCACGCGGGGCGGTCACTTGCCGGTGACGGTGAAGCCCTGCTTGTTGCCGTAGTCGACGATCGACTGCTGCCAGGCCTTCAGGCCCGTGTTCAGGTCGCTGTTCGACGCGTAGGACTGGCCGACCGAGTCGGCGTAGATGCTGTTCGCGTAGACCTGGTAAGGCAGGTACTGCCAACCGGTCGACACGTTCTTCGCGCCGTCGGCGAGCACCTCGTTGATCTTCTGGCCGCCGAAGTACTCGGGGGCGTCGGAGAGGAACGCGTCGGAGCTGAGGTCCTTGGTGGTCGACGGGAAGCCGCCCGACTTCAGGAAGACCTTGATGCTCGACTCGTCGTTGTTCAGCCACTTGAGGAAGCCGGCCGCGAGCGCCTGGTTCTTGCTCTGCTTCAGCACGACCTGGCCGCCGCCGCCGTTCTCTGCGTTGGCGGGCTTGCCGTCGTACGTCGGGATGGGCGCGACGCGCCACTGGCCGGACGCCTCGGTGACCGACGACTCGAGGGTGCCGGGCATCCACGCGCCGGTGATCAGGGTCGCGATCGAGCCGTTGCCGAGCGCCTTGTACCACTCGTCGCTCCAGCCGGGAACGGAGGAGAGCAGCTTGCCCTCGACCAGCTTGTTCCAGGTGGCGGTCCACTTCTTGGTGCCCTCGTCCTGCAGGTTGACGGTCACCTTGGTGCCGTCGACGCTGAACGGACGGCCGCCGGCCTGCCAGATCATGCTGGTGGTGAAGCCGGAGTCACCCGAGTCGCTGGTGATGTAGGCGTTCGGGTCCGCGGCGTGCAGCTTCTCCGCTGCCGCCGTGTACTCGTCCCAGGTGGTCGGCACGGCGATGCCGTACTTGTCGAAGACGGTCTTGTTGTAGAACATCGCCATGGGGCCCGAGTCCTGCGGGAGGCCGACGAGCTTGCCGCCGACGTTCACCGAGCTCCACGGGCCGGCCGTGTAGTCGCTCTTGAGCTTGTCGAAGCCGAACTGGGTCAGGTCGACGAGGGAGTCGGAGAGGGCGAACTGCGGGATGGCGTAGTACTCGACCTGGGCGACGTCGGGGGCGCCGGAGCCGGCCTTGATCGCGTTCTGCAGCTTGGTGTACTCGGTGGTGTTGGTGCCGGCGTTGACCAGCTTGACCTTGACCTTCGGGTACTGCTTCTCGAAGGCGGCGACCTGGGCCTCCGCCGAGGGGGTCCACGACCAGTACGTGATCTCGCCGCCCGCCTTGAGGGCGGCGTCGACGTCGGAGCCGCTCCCGGACGAGTCGGAGCCGGAGCCCGACGAGCACGCGGCGAGCGAGGCGCCGACGACGGCCGTGGCGACGATCGCCGTGGCGACCCGCCGGAGCGACCGTGAACGCAGGATGCGCTTCATGGGTGTTCCTTTCACTTCATTGGGATTCAGGGTGATGCGGTGATGCGGTGGTGCGAGGGAGGAGCGATGGGTCACTGCTTGACGCTGCCGGCGGCGAGGCCCGACTGCCAGAAGCGCTGCAGGAAGAGGAACGCGATGACGATCGGGACGATCGTGAGCAGCGATCCGGTGATGACCAGGTTGTAGATCGGTTGTGCCGCGACCCCGGTCGCCTGCGCGCTCCACTGGCTGAGGCCGACCGTGAGGGGGTACCAGGTCGGATCGCTCAGCATGATGAGCGGCAGGAAGTAGTTGTTCCAGGTCGCCACGATCGCGAAGAGGGCGACGGTGACGACGCCCGGTGCGAGGAGCCGCAGCGAGATGGTGAAGAAGGTGCGGAACTCGCTCGCGCCGTCCATCCTGGCCGCCTCCAGCAGCTCGGTCGGGATGGCCTCGGTCGCGTACGTCCAGACGAGGTACAGGCCGAACGGGCTGACGAGCGAGGGCAGGATGACGGCCCACGGCGTGTTCGTCAGGCCGACCTGGCTGAACATGAGGAACGTCGGCACCGCCAGCGCCGTGCCGGGGACCGCGATCGCGCCGAGCACGATGGCGAACACCGCGCGCTTGCCGGGGAAGTTGAATTTCGCCAGGCCGTAGCCGGCGACCGTGGCGAGCAGGGTCGCCCCTCCCGCGCCCACCACCACGTAGAGGAGGGTGTTGCCCAGCCACTTGAGGAAGATGCCGTCGCGGTAGGTCAGCGTGTCCGCGATGTTCTGGAAGAGGTTGAAGTCCTTCCCGAACCAGAGGCCGAACGACGAGAACAGGTCGGGCTGGGTCTTCGTCGCGTTGACGAGCAGCCAGGCGAGCGGCACCAGCGAGTAGACCGTGAAGAGCACCATCACGATCGTGAGCACGATGGAGCGGCGGGGGCGGCGTCCTCCGGTGGAGAAGGACTTCGCTGCCCGGCGGTCCGCCTTGCGGACGGCCGCACGGTCGGCGCGGGTGGGGGCGATGTCGGTGAGCGTGGCCATCAGCGGACCTCCTTGCGGGAGCCGCGGAGCTGGACCACGTAGGCGATCACCGCGGTGATCACTCCCATCACGATCGCCACCGTGGCCGCGTAGTTGAACTGCTGCCCGGCGAAGGACAGGTTGTAGGCGTACATGTTCGGGGTGAAGTAGCTGCTGATCGCGTTCGGGGCGATCACCTTCAGGAGGTTCGGCTCGTTGAAGAGCTGGAAGCTGCCGATGATCGAGAAGATCGTGGCGATCACGATCGCACCGCGCACGGCGGGGATCTTGATGCTCCACACCTGGCGGAACGCGCCGGCGCCGTCGATCTCGGCCGCCTCGTACAGCTCGCCCGGGATGACGCGGAGGGCCGCGTAGAAGATGAGCATGTTGTAGCCCATGAACTCCCAGGTGACGATGTTGCCGATCGAGCCGAGGATCCACGACCCGCTGAGCGGCGCGAGGCTGGTGCCGAGCAGCTGGTTGACGCTCGCGGTCAGGCCGAACTGGTCGCCGTAGATGAAGCCCCAGATGAGGGCGGCGACGACGCCGGGCACCGCGTAGGGGAGGAAGAGGGCGATGCGGAAGAAGCCGGAGCCGTGCAGGCGCGCACTGTCGAGGGCCAGCGCGGCGATCAGCGAGATCGCGAGCATGATCGGCACCTGGATGACGAGGAAGACCGACACGCGGCCGAGCGACTCCCAGAACTTCGCATCCTGGAACACCGCGATGTAGTTGCCGAGGCCGACGAAGGCGTTGCCGCCGATGAGCTGCTGCCGGAACAGGCTGAGGTAGATCGCGTAGAGCACCGGCGCGATGATCATCGCGGCGAAGACGACCAGGAACGGGGCGACGAAGGCCCAGCCGCGCCAGTCGCGACGCGCGCGGCGCTTGCGGGGATTCGGGGAGACGGCCTGCCGGGTGGCCGGCGGCGTGAGAGACGTCGTTGTCATGGCCTTCCTTGGATGGTTCGGGGGCGATGCGCGGATGTTTACGTCAACATCCGCGGGCATACCCTAACATGTTGACGTCAACATCGTGCAAGTCCGATGCGCATCTCCGCGCGGACCGTGCGGGTTCAGCAGAATGGGGAGCTATGACCGAGTCGATCGCCGAGCCCGCACCCGGCACCGCGCCGCGCGGCCGGCGCAAGCGGGGCCCCTCCCTCGGCGACGTCGCCGCGCACGCCGGCGTCTCGACGCAGACCGTGTCGCGCGTGGCCAACGGCCTCACCAATGTCGAGGCCGCCACCCGGGAGCGCGTGCTCGCCTCCATGCACGCCCTCGGCTACCGCCCGAACCACGCGGCGCGCGCCCTCCGCTCCGGCCGCTTCCGCAACCTCGGCGTCGTGATGTTCACCCTCTCGTCGTACGGCAACATGCGCACGCTCGACGCCATCGCCGTCAACGCGGCGACCGCCGGGTACTCGATCACCGTCGTCCCGGTCGAGCGGCCCACGCAGAAGGACGTCAGCATCGCCTTCTCGCGCCTCCTGGAGCAGGCCGTCGACGGCATCATCATCGTCATCGAGGCCCACATCGTCGACGGCGCCGACGTGGAGCTGCCCGAGGGCCTCTCGGTCGTCGTCATCGACTCCACGCAGCGCCCCGACTACCCGCAGGTCGACAACGACCAGGCGCTCGGCGCACGCCTCGCGACCGAGCACCTCCTGTCCCTGGGCCACGAGACCGTGTGGCACATCTCCGGCCCCACCGAGTCGTATTCCGCCGGCCGCCGCGAGGAGGCCTGGCGCGAGACGCTGGAGGCCGCGGGCGCGCCCGTGCCGGAGGTCCTGCACGGCGACTGGTCGACGGCCGCCGGCTACGAGCACGGCCTCGCGATCGCCGAGCGCCCCGAGGTCACCGCCGTCTTCGCCGCCAACGACCGCATGGCGCTCGGGGTGCTGCGTGCGCTGCACGAGGCCGGCCGGCGCGTCCCGGCCGACGTGAGCGTCGTCGGCTTCGACGACATGGCCGAGTCCGACTCGTTCTGGCCGCCGCTCACGACCATCCACCAGGAGTTCGAGGCCACCGGCCGCCGCGCGGTCGAGCTGCTCATCGCCGAGATCGAGGGCCGGCCCGAGCCGGTCACCTCCACCGTCGTCCCGACCCGCCTGGTCGTGCGCGCGAGCACGGGCCCCGCCCCGCACTAGCCCGCCCGCTTCTCGCGAGACGTGAGTAGACGCGGGTGCGGAGACCGCATCACCCGCGTCTACTCACGTCTCGCGGAGCGCTCCGCTCGCTATACTGCGAGAGTCCGGCGGGCCCTCCCGTCGGTGCTCGAAAAAAGGGCACGAGGCGCGCGCGGGGATGCGCGCGCGAGACACATACGGAAGCTCACCATCCGTCCTGTCTCGAAAGGCTCCGCCATGCCCTCCGTGTCCGCCCACGTCGCCGCCACCCTCGCCGCCCACGTCCAGCACGTCTTCGGGGTGATGGGCAACGGCAACGCCTACGTCCTCGACGCGCTGGAGCGCCAAGGCGCCGTCCCGTACACCGCGATGCGGCACGAGGGCGGCGCGGTGGTCGCCGCCGATGCCTTCCACCGGGCGTCCGGCGGCCTCGCCGCGGCGACCGCCACCTACGGCGCGGGCTTCACGAACACGCTGACCGCGCTGGCCGAGGCCGTGCAGGCGCGCATCCCGCTCATCCTGCTGGTCGGCGACGAGCCCACGTCGGGCCCGCGGCCGTGGGGCGTCGACCAGATCGCCCTCGCGTCGGCGGTCGGCGCCCGCACCTACACGGTGGGCCGGGCGGATGCGGCGGCGACCACCATGATCGCGGTCGAGCACGCGCTGACCTATCGCGTGCCGACGGTCCTGGCGATCCCCTACGACATCGCGACCCGCGAGGCGGGGCCGATCCCGGCCGCGCCCCAGCCCGTGCTGCCCGCTCCGCTCGCCCCGGCGGGACCGTTCGCCGCCGGCGCGGTGCGGGCGGCGGCCGATGCCCTCGCGCGGGCGGAGCGACCGCTCCTCCTCGCGGGACGCGGCGCCTGGATCGCCGGTGCGAGCGAAGCCCTGGGCGCCCTGGCCGAGGCGACCGGCGCGATCACCGCGTCGACGGCGCTGGGTCGCGGCGTCTTCCCCGACGACCGCTACGACCTCGGCGTGACCGGCGGGTTCGGCGCGGACGGCGCGATGGAGCTCCTCCGGGAGGCCGACGTCGCCGTGGTCTTCGGCGCCTCCCTCAACCAGTTCACGATGCGGTTCGGCGAGCTGTTCGCGCCGGGCACCCGCATCGTGCAGGTGGACGTCGCCGCCGCCGCGACGCACCCGTACGTCGGCAGCTACCTGCGCGGGGACGCGCGGGTGGTGGCGGAGGCGCTGGTCGCCGAGCTGCGCGAGCGCGGCGGCCGCCCGTCGGGCTGGCGGGAGTCGGTGGACGTCGGCGCGCTGCGCGCACGCGAGCTCGGCCGGGCGGACGGGCTCGCCGACGACGGCCTGCTCGACCCCCGCGCCGCCGCCGCGCGCATCGGCGAGCTGCTGCCGGAGGATCGCGTCGTCGTCTCCGACGGCGGCCATTTCATCGGCTGGGCGAACATGTACTGGCCGGTGGCCTCCCCCGACCGGATGATCATGGTCGGCACCGCCTATCAGTCGATCGGCCTGGGCTTCCCCAGCGTCCCGGGTGCGGCGGTCGCGCATCCCGAGTCGACCGTCGTACTGACCACCGGCGACGGCGGCGGGCTGATGGCCCTCGCCGATCTGGAGTCCGCCGTGCGCGTCGCGCGAGGTCACGGCCTGGCCGTCGTCTGGAACGACGCCGCGTACGGAGCGGAGGTGCACGTCTACGGCCGCAAGGGCCTCGCGCAGGCGCCCATGCTCATCCCGACCGTCGACTTCTCCGGGCTCGCCCGCGCGGTCGGCGCCGAGGCCGCGATCGTCCGCACCCTCGACGACCTCGCGGTGCTCGCGGAGTGGGCCGCGCGCCCGGCGGACGAGCGGCCGTTCCTGCTCCTCGACCTGCGCATCTCCCCCACGGTCGTCGCGCCGTACCAGCAGGAGATCTACCGCGTGAACAGCTAGCCCCGCAGGGGTTCACGACGTGGCGCCCATTCCCTGCGGAATAGGCGCCACGTCGTGAACCTCGCGTGCGGACGGCCTCAGCCGCGGGCGCCGTAGATCGGCGAGCGCGCCTGCGCGGCCTCGTTGTCCGGCCCGAGCGGGATGCCGGTGCGGTCGCGCAGCAGCAGGGTCGCGATCAGCCCGATCACCGTCATCCCGGCCAGGTAGAGCGTCACGGCGAACGTCGACCCGGTGGCCTGCACCAGCGCCGTCGCGATCGTCGGTGCGAACGCCCCGCCCAGGATGGCGCCGATCGCGTACGAGATCGACACCCCCGAGAAGCGCACCGATGCCGGGAAGAGCTCGGCGTAGTACGCGGCCTGCGGGCCGTAGGTGAAGCCGAGCCCGATCGTCAGCACCGCGATGCCGAGGAACAGCAGCCACACGCTGCCGGTGTTCACCAGCGGGAAGAGCGAGAACACGCCGACGAGCTGCAGGATCCAGCCCGCGATGTAGGTCGTGCGGCGCCCGATGCGGTCGCTCAACCTCCCCGCGTACCAGGTGGAGAGCAGCCAGGTGACCGCCGATCCGGCGACCGCCCAGAGCACGGGGCCGCGATCGAGCGCGATCGGCCCGTCCGGGTTCGTGGCGTAGTTCTGGATGTAGCCGCCGGTGGTCATGTACCCCACCGCGTTGTTGCCGGCGAAGATCAGGGCGGCGATCACCACGAGCAGCGCGTGCTTGCGGAACAGTTGCACGATCGGGGTGCGGGTCTGCTCCTTGCGCTGGGCGATCTCGAGGAAGACCGGGCTCTCCTCGACCCGCCGGCGCACGTAGTAGCCGATCAGGATGAGCACGATCGACAGCAGGAACGGCACGCGCCAGCCCCACGCGAGGAAGGCGTCGCCCGGTGCGATCACTGCCATGAGCGCCATCGTGCCCGACGCGAGCAGGAGGCCGAGCGGCACGCCGATCTGCGGCGACGCCCCGAAAAGGCCGCGGCGCGCGGTCGGCGCGTGCTCGACGGCCATCAGCACCGCCCCTCCCCACTCGCCGCCGGCCGAGATGCCCTGCACGATGCGCAGGAGCACGAGCAGGATCGGAGCCGCGATGCCGATGGCGGCGTACGTCGGAAGAAGGCCGACGAGCGCGGTCGTGGCGCCCATGAGGATGAGGGTGATCATCAGCACGAACCGGCGCCCGTACTTGTCGCCCAGGTGCCCGGCGACGAAGGCGCCGAGCGGGCGGAACAGGAAGCTGACGCCCACGGTGAGGAACGACAGGATGGTCGCGAACTGCGGTCCTGCCGGCTCGAAGAACAGCTGGCCGAAGACCAGGGCGGCGGCCGACGCGTAGATGAAGAAGTCGTACCACTCGACCGTGGTGCCGACCACGGTGGCGAAGACGACCCTCCGGCGATCCGTCCGGGCCGCGAAGCTCCCGGTCGGGGTGAAGGTGGCGGGCGGGCGGGGCTGCGACGTGCTCATGCGGGGTTCTCCTTCGATCGACGTCATCGTCAGCACCGAGCAGCGAGGCTCGGAAGGGGATCACGATAGTATATGATACGATTTCGGATATTTCGAGCCCGCAGCACACTCGGATATATGATCGCCTTTCGATGGCGACGGACGAGAAGACGCAGAGCAAATCGCGGGCCGCGTACGACTGGGTCAAGGCGAAGATCGCTCGACGCGAGTACACCCCCGGCTACCGGCTGGTGCTCGGTTCGATCGCCGCCGAGCTCGACATGAGCGTCGTCCCGGTGCGGGAGGCGCTGCGCCAGCTCGAGGCGGAGGGGCTCGTCACCTTCGAGCGCAACGTCGGCGCGCGCGTCTCGATGGTGGACGAGTCGCAGTACGCGTTCAGCATGCAGACCCTGGCCATCCTGGAAGGGTCGGCGACGGCGCTGGCGGCCCGCGCCCTCACGGCGGACGACCTGCGGCGCGCCCGCGACATCAACGACCGGATGGTCGCGAGCCTCGACCACTTCGATCCCGGCGCGTTCACGGCGCTCAACCACGAGTTCCACGCGACGCTCTACGCCCCCTGCCCCAACGCCCGCCTCCTCGACCTCGTGAACGCCGAGTGGGGACGCCTGGGCAACCTCCGCAACTCCACCTTCGCCTTCGTGCCCGGCCGCGCCCAGGAGTCCGTGCGCGAGCACGAAGGCATCGTCGGGCTCATCGAGTCGGGCGCGCCGCTCGACGAGATCGAGTCCGCCGCGCGCCGCCATCGCTCGGCCACCCTCGACGCCTACCTGGAGCACGAGCACACCTCCGCCTGAGCACGCGGACTATTCGCCGCCTCGGGGAGGCGGACCGTCCCAGCCGGCCGCCGCGCGAACGCGTCGCGCGATCTCGTCCGGTGCCGCGTCCGTCGCGTCGACGACCAGGCCGTCGAGCGCGGCGGCGTCCAGGATCGCTGCGAGTTCACCCGCGCGGTGGAGGTGCCAGTCGAGACCCTCGGGATCGGCGGAGTGACGCGCCCGCAGCCGCCGCTCGACGACCGCGGGATCGGCGACGAGCCGGCAGACCAGCATCCCGTCGGCCTCCAGCGCGGCGGTGTAGCGCGCCACCTCCGCAGCCTCCTCGATCACCCCGGCCAGGATGAAGCGGCGCGCGCCCGCCGCCCGGTAGTTCGCCGCGAGCGCGCGGAGGTTGCGGAGCTCCAATTCGTGGTTGAACACATCGCTCGCGGGCGCGGGATGCAGGCGTCGCACCGCGTCGAGGTCGATCACCGCGTGCGGCGCGGGCTCGAGCGCGCTGATCGCGTCCGCGACCGTCGTCTTGCCGACGCCGACCGTCCCGTTGAGAAACACGCCGTCCATCCCCTCATTCTTCCCCGCGAGGCGGCACAGACTGCACGCGAATCCGCCGAGGCGGCGAACCATTCCCCGTCTCGGCGCACTGACCATCCCGTGTGAGCCGCCGATAGTCGGCAGGGACGGCATCGGCCGTCACCGAGTGGAGGTTCCCCGTGATCGACTCCCCCCGCACCGACTCCGGCCCCACCGACGCGCGCTCCGCCGACTCGCCCCGCCGCCGGCGGTCCGCCCTCGCGGCGGCGCTCCTCACCGCCGCGCTCGTCGTCGGCGGTGCCGTCGCCTCCACCGCGGCGAGCGCCGCCGCCGATCGCGTGGACGTGACCTGGACCACCACCAACTCGTGGACGACGGGATTCCAGGCGTCGGTGGATGTCGCCAACGGCTCGACGACGAAACTGTCGCCCTGGCAGGTGCGCTTCACCTTCCCGCACACCCTGGTGAGCATCTGGTCGGCGGTGCAGCAGCCGTCGGAGGCGGGCACGCTCACCGTGGGGGCACCGTCCTGGGCCACGACCCTGACCCCGGGCGCGAAGACGAACTTCGGGCTGACCGCCACGAAGGCCGGAGCGGCGGCGATCGTGCCCACCGGCTGCACCATCGTGGGGCTGCCCGCCGGCACGTCGGTGCCGTGCTCGGTGAACGGCGGCCCGGTCGGTGGCGGCAGCACGTCCGGACCGACCGCCCCCACCCCGACTCCGACGCCGACGCCGACCGTCACGACGACGCCCACGCCGACCCCCACGCCGACGCCGACGCCAACCCTGACGCCCACGCCGACCCCCACGCCGACGCCGACGCCCACCAGCGCCGGCCTCCAGGTCACCTGGAGCACCACGTCCGAGTGGACGGCCGGGTTCCAGTCCGCCGTGCGCGTGCGCAACACGTCGGGCACGGCGCTCAACCCGTGGCGGCTGTCGTTCACCACCGGCACCACCGTGGTGAGTCTCTGGGACGGCACGGCCGGCGCCGCTCCGGACGGTTTCACCGTGGCGGCGCCCTCGTACGCGACGTCCCTCCCCGCCGGCGGCGAGGTCTCCTTCGGGCTGACGTCGAACAAGGCGGCAGGCGCCGGTCTCGTCCCGACGGCGTGCCGCGTCGTCGGCGCCGACCTCCCCTGCACGATCAACGGCTCGACCAGCACCCCCGAGCCCACGCCCACCCCGACGCCCACGCCGACCCCGACCCCGACCCCGACCCCGACCCCCACCATCCCGGCCCCGTCCGGCCCTCTCGTCGTCGCCCCCTACGTCGACCTGGGCCTCTGGCCGACCGCCGACCTCACCGCCTTCAGCCGGGCGAGCGGCGTCTCCGCCGTGACGGCCGCGTTCGTCGTGGCCGACCGCAGCAGCGCCTGCTCCCCCACCTGGGCCGGCTACACCGCCTACGCGATCGGCGGCAGCCAGGACTTCCAGCCGAACATCGCCGCGTTCCAGGCGGCGGGCGGTCGGGTCGTCGCCTCGTTCGGAGGCGCCGTGAACGACGAGCTCGCGCGGGTCTGCACCGATCCGGCGAAGGTCCTCGCCGCGTACACGACGGTCGTCACCCGCTTCGGCCTCGACCGGGTGGACTTCGACATCGAGGGCGCCGACGTCTCGGACTCCGCGGCGAACCAGCGGCGGGCGACGGCCGTGGCCGCCCTCCAGAAGCAGCGCGCGGCCGCCGGGCATCCGCTGGAGGTCACCCTCACCCTCCCGGTCATGCCGTACGGGCTGCTCGACAGCGGTCTGCGCACGATCCGCGAGTTCACCGCGGCCGGCGTCCAGCTCTCCGCGGTGAACCTCATGACGATGGACTACGGCACGGGCGTGACCGACATGGCGAAGGCCGCGATCGACGCGGCCACCGCGACCGCCACGCAGTTGAAGACGGTGAGCGCCTTCGCCGGCCTCTCCGACGCGCAGCGGCGCGCGCTCGTCTCCGTGACCCCGATGATCGGGGCCAACGACACGGGCGAGGTCTTCACCCTCGCGAACGCCACGACGGTCGCGGCGTACGCGAAGGCGAACGGTCTCGCGGGCCTCGGCTGGTGGGAGCTCACCCGCGACCAGCCCTGCACCGGCGGCATCCCGGCGTACATGTGCACCGGGACGTCGGCGGCCCGGTGGTCCTACTCGAAGGCGTTCGTCGCGGCCGCGCGCTGACCCGCGCCGATCACGGTGGGACCGGTGCCGTGCCCGGCGCCGGTCTCACCGTTCAGCACCGCCCAGGTCCCGAATCCGACGAGGGCGATCGCGACGAGCGCCAGGATGATGGCGACGACGACGGTCGCACGCTTGTGACTCACGAACCCTCCCCCGGGTGGACAACGGTGTCCACCCTACGGGGAGAACGGTAGGTTTCAGAATCGAGCGCCCGGGTGTCAGACCCCGGCCGTGCTGCGCACCCCGAGAATCGGCATGAAGAACCCGGCGAGCGCCTCCGTCGCCGCCAGCGGGAGCACGTCGGCGACGTACTGATCGGGGCGCACCACGACGATCGCACCGCCGCGATCGATGCCGCGCGCCTCGAACACGTCGTCGGCCGGATCCGCCGCGTAGACCTTCTCCTGGTCGATCAGCGCGAACGGCCCCACCCGCGGACGGAACACCGACGGCACGGCGCCGAGATCCACCTCGGTGTGCGGCTGCTGGTAGACGATCTTCACGTCGAAGTGCGCATCGAGGTCGGCGCCCTCCGGGGTGGAGACGACGATCGGAGACGTCGGTGCGTGCTCCAGCCAGTCAGCCAACTGGGCGACCACGGCGGACTCCCCCGGCCGCGCCGCGTCGGCGAACACGTAGATCCGCCAGCGGCCGTCCGCCTTGGCGTGATGGCCGAGGTGCACGGGGTTGCCGTCGCACACCCGCGTCGCCATCGGGGACTTGAAGCGCTTGCCCAGGGGGAACCCGCTCGCGAGCTCCTGGTGCGCCGGTTCGCCGACGAGGAGGCTGGGCGGGTACTGCGTCATGAAGCCGGCCGGGAACTCCGCCGTGCGCACGTAGAAGTCCTCCAGCTCCGTGGGGTCGCCGAGCTCCTCCGGCTTGGCCGCCATGAGCGAGGACCACTCGCGGTCGAAGTCGATGAGGTTCTGGGCGATCACCTGACGCTCCGCCGAGTAGGTCGCGAGCAGGCTCTCGGGGCTCCGGCCGTCGAGCACGTGCCCGAGCTTCCAGCCGAGGTTGAAGCCGTCCTGCATCGAGACGTTCATGCCCTGGCCGGCCTTGGCGCTGTGCGTGTGGCAGGCGTCGCCGGCGATGAACACGCGCGGGGTGCGGGTGCCCAGGTCTTCGGCGACCACGTCGTCGAACCGGTCGGTCAGCCGATGGCCGACCTCGTAGACGCTGTGCCAGGCGACGTTCTTCACGTCGAGCACGTAGGGGTGCAGGATCTCGTTGGCCTTTGCGATGATCTGCTCGATCGTCGTCGCCCGCACCGCGCCGTTGTCGCCCTCCCTGACCTCGCCGAGGTCCACGTACATCCGGAACAGGTGACCGCCCTCGCGCGGGATGAGGAGGATGTTGCCCGCCTCCGACTGGATCGAGCACTTCGTGCGGATGTCCGGGAAGTCGGTGACGGCGAGCACGTCCATCACACCCCAGGCGTGGTTCGCCTGATCGCCGGCGAGCGTGCAGCCGATGGACTCGCGCACCTTGCTGCGCGCGCCGTCGGCGCCCAGCACGTACTTCGCCCGGACGACCCGCTCCTCGCCCTCGTGCTCTCCCGCGGTGCGCACGAGGCGCACGCTCACGGGGTGCTCGGCATCGTCGTCCACGGTGAGCCCGGCGAACTCGTAGCCGTAGTCGGGGTGCATCCGCGCGGGGGCGTTCGCCATGTACTCGGCGAAGTAGTCCAGCACGCGCGCCTGGTTGACGATGAGGTGGGGCCACTCGCTGACACCGGTGGGGTCGTCCACGGCGCGGGCGGCGCGGTGGATGCGCGAGGGATCGGCCGGGTCCGGCTTCCAGAACGCCATCTCGGTGATCCGGTACGCCTCCGAGATGATCCGCTCGGCGAAGCCGAAGGCGTCGAAGGTCTCGACACTGCGCGCCTGGATCCCGTCGGCCTGTCCGATCGCGAGGCGGCCGGGGCGGCGCTCGACGATGCGGGTCGTGACGCCCGGGAACTGCGAGAGCTGCGCCGCGGTGATCATGCCGGCGGGGCCGGTGCCGACGATGAGCACGTCGACCTCGTCGGGCAGCTCGTCGGGCCGGTCGATGCCCGTCCCGGCCGCGGGCTGCACTCGCGGGTCTCCGGACACGTAGCCGTGGTGGTGGAACTGCACGGGTTCTCCTCACTTCGCTGTGGGGTGCGGTGTTCGATTATCGAACAGCGGGTTCTGATATCGCACACTGATCATAGGCATGCGACGGCAGCGCGACAAGAGCGCGACGAAGGGAGGGGGAAGGAGGAGGGGAAAATGGAGCCGGCTGCGGGACTCGAACCCGCGACCGCTCGCTTACAAGGCGAGTGCTCTACCAACTGAGCTAAGCCGGCGACGACGGCTGGCCCGTCGCGCACCATCCTAGAGGATGGCGTGAGGATCGTCCGGAGGGGTCAGCCGGCGGACGGGGTCGGCGAGGGCGTGGGGGTCGAGGTCGAGGAGTACTCGTCGCCCTGGGCCTGCAGGATGAACGCCTTGAAGTCGTCGGCGCTGGTGAGCGAGCCCGTGTACGGCTTGCCGTTCACCAGCACGAGGAGCGCGTTCGTCATCTTCTTCACATCGGAGTTCGGGATGGGGCCGCTCAGGGCGCGGTCGCTCGCCGTGGTCACCCAGGTCTTGAACCGGCCGTCGTCGATGCACGAGTCGATGCTGGAGACGCTGGCCGCCTTCGCGGAGGCGACGCGGGACTTCAGCTGCTGGTCGCTGAGACCGGGGCTGCCCTCCTTGGGCTGCTTCTCGAACAGCGACGAGTTGAACGCCCAGAAGGCCTCCGGCGAGTAGTTCGCCACGCAGGCGGCGGCGTTCGCCGCGCGGAGCGAGTATTTCGTGCCGGCCGAGTGGCTGGTGTAGATCGCGACGGGGTGCATCTCGACGGTGACCGCGCCATCCTTCACCAGCGGCTCCAGCTGCGAGAGGTTCGTGCGCTGGAAGTCGCCGCAGAGGTCGCACAGGTAGTCGGCGTAGATGCGGATGTCCACGGCCGCGCCGTCCGGGTCGGGCGTGCTCGCGACGGGCTTCGAGTCGGCCGCGAGCGCCGGAGTGGTCGCGACCTTGAGGCCGGCGCCGACCACGACGCCGTCGCTGGCCATGTTCTTCGGGCCGGGCACGGTCGGGCGGATGGCGCCGACGATGACGACGGCGACGATGGCGATCACGGCGAGCACGCCGATCGCGATGCCACCGCCGATCAGGGCCCGGTTGCGACGGTCCTTGCGCTGCTGGGATGTGCGGAGCTGCCGGGCTTTCTCCCGTGCGGCCGCGCGGACATCGCCGCTCTCGTCGGGATCGGTCATGGGGGAATCACACTCTCGGGGTCGATCGGGGCTGCGCAGGGGGACGCAGCGGCGTCGTCGTGCGCCGGGACGCACGCAACCGGACGATCGTATTCCGCCAGTCTGGGAATAGGCCAGACGGTCGCTGGACGTACTGGGGCACGGCTTGGGCGTCCCGACCCAGGGACGGTCGTCGACACCCTCGCCGATGCCATATTATGGGGGATTGCGGCGCCGATGCCCAACGGACGTCGACGCCACGTTCATCCATCACAACGGATCGTCCGGCACGTACCTGCCGGTGAAGGAGAAAAGAAAGAAATGGCGACTGTCACTTACGACAAGGCGACCCGGCTCTACCCGGGTTCCAACCGTCCCGCCGTGGACGCGCTCGACCTCGACATCGCGGACGGCGAATTCCTCGTCCTCGTCGGCCCGTCCGGCTGCGGCAAGTCGACCTCCCTCCGCATGCTCGCGGGTCTGGAAGAGGTCAACGACGGCAACATCTTCATCGGCGAGCGCAACGTCACCGACGTGCCGCCGAAGGACCGCGACATCGCGATGGTGTTCCAGAACTACGCGCTGTACCCGCACATGACCGTCGCCGAGAACATGGGCTTCGCGCTCAAGATCGCGGGCGTCGGCAAGGAGGAGCGTGCACAGCGCGTCCTCGAGGCCGCCAAGCTGCTCGACCTGGAGCCGTACCTCGGCCGCAAGCCGAAGGCCCTCTCCGGTGGTCAGCGTCAGCGCGTCGCCATGGGCCGCGCGATCGTCCGCTCCCCCCAGGTGTTCCTCATGGACGAGCCGCTGTCGAACCTCGACGCCAAGCTCCGCGTCCAGACCCGTACGCAGATCGCGTCGCTGACGCGCCGCCTCGGCGTCACCACCGTCTACGTGACCCACGACCAGACCGAGGCGCTCACCATGGGCGACCGCATCGCGGTCCTCAAGGACGGCGTCCTGCAGCAGGTCGGCACCCCGCGCGACCTGTACGCGCAGCCGAAGAACGTCTTCGTCGCCGGCTTCATCGGCAGCCCGGCCATGAACCTGTTCACGGCCGACGTCACCGACGGCGGCATCAAGTTCGGCAACGCGGTCGTCCCGGTCGAGCGCGACATCCTCGCCGCCGCCGGCACCGCCGTGACCATCGGTGTCCGCCCGGAGGACGTCGTCGTGTCGTCCACCGAGGGCAGCGGCCTCAAGGTGACGGTCGACCTCGTCGAGGAGCTCGGCGCCGACGGCTACCTGTACGGTCACTCGGAGGTCGACGGCAAGCGCACCGACATCGTCGGCCGCGTCGACGGCCGCGTGCACCCGAACGCCGGCGACACCGTCTTCATCACCCCGAAGCCGGGCCACGTCCACGCGTTCCACGCGGAGTCGGGCGAGCGCCTCGGCGGCGCCGTCGTCGACTGAGGTCGCACGCACTAGGCTCCAACAGGAATCACACTCTGCCGCAGTCCGGTTCCCGGGCTGCGGCAGAGTGCTTTTCCCCTCAGCACCGACACCGGAAGGCACTCTCATGCCCGGCTCCGTCAACATCACCGCCGCGACCGTCGACCCCGCGCTGCTCGACCTCCCGTGGAACATCCCGCTCGATCAGTGGTCGGCCGAGCACATCGCACTGTTGCCGAAGGGCATCAGCCGGCACCTCGTGCGTTTCGCCAACCTCTCGGGCTACGTCATCGCCATCAAGGAGACGACGGCGGAGATGGCGCAGCGCGAGTACGACATGCTCCGCACCCTGCAGCGCCTCGACGTGCCCTGCGTCGACCCGGTGGCGGTCATCAAGAACCGCACCGACGACGACGGCAACGAGTTGAACGCCGCCCTCGTCACCCGCCACCTCAAGTTCTCGCTCCCCTACCGCGCCCTGTTCTCGCAGACGCTGCGCCCCGACACGGCCACGCGGCTCGTGGATGCACTGGCCGTGCTGCTCGTGCGCCTCCACATCGTCGGCTTCTTCTGGGGCGACGTGTCGCTCTCCAACACGCTCTTCCGCCGCGACGCCGGTTCGTTCGCCGCGTACCTCGTCGACGCCGAGACCGGCCAGCTGTACGACGGCCTCTCGAACGGCCAGCGCGAGAACGACCTCGAGATCGCCCGCGTCAATATCGCCGGCGAGCTGATGGATCTGGAGGCCGGCGGCCGCATCGACGAGGAGCTCGACCCGATCAGCGTCTCCAACGGCATCGTCGCGGCCTACCGTTCGCTCTGGAAGGAGCTGACGGGCAGCGAGTCCTTCTCGTCGTCCGAGCGCTGGCGCATCAGCCAGCGCGTCGAGCGCCTCAACGAGCTGGGCTTCGACATCGAGGAGCTCGCGATCAAGACCTCGGATGCGGGCACCACCGTCCGCATCCAGCCCAAGGTCGTCGACGCCGGGCACCACCAGCGCCGTCTCCTGCGCCTCACCGGCCTCGACACCGGCGAGAATCAGGCCCGCCGCCTGCTGAACGACCTCGACTCCTACTCGGCCACGCTGGGCAAGCAGGGGCTCGACGAGGAGGCGATGGCGCACGAGTGGCTGCTGCGCGTCTTCGAGCCCGTGGTCCGCGCCATCCCGGCCGACCTGAAGGGCAAGCTCGAGCCGGCGGAGGTGTTCCACCAGCTCCTCGAGCACCGCTGGTTCATGTCGCAGCGGGAGGGCCGCGACGTGCCGCTCGCGGAGGCCCTCACGTCGTACATCAACGACGTGCTCCGCCACCGCCGCGACGAGGCCACCGTGATCGCACCGCCCACGGACACCATGAGCATCCCGACCATCCGGCGCGCCGCCGGCCTCGACGACGACGAGGACGACGACGACGACTGGCGCTCGAAGGTCTGACGCCGCTGCACGACGAAACCGCCGAGTGCGCAGATTCTCTGCGCACTCGGCGGTTTTCGTCGGACGTTCCGCGTACTCGGCGGGTGCCCGGCTGCTACTTCGCGGACTCCGCGCGCAGCTTCGCGATCTCGTAGAGGGTGACGCTGACGGCGATGCCCGCGTTGAGGGACTCGGTCGCGTCGCTGATCGGGATGGAGACGACGGCGTCACAGGTCTCGGTGACGAGGCGGGACAGGCCCTTGCCCTCGCTGCCGACGACGATGACGACCGGCCGGTCGGCGAACGACAGGCCGGGCAGCGAGAGGTCGCCGCCGCCGTCGAGGCCGAGGACGAAGACGCCCGCCTGCTTGTACGCCTTGAGCGTCTGGGTCAGGTTGGCGGCCATCGCGACGGGCGTGCGCGCCGCGGCGCCGGCCGAGGTCTTCCACGCGGAGGCGGTCATGCCGACCGAACGACGCTGCGGCACGATGACGCCCTGGCCGCCGAACGCGGCGGTCGAGCGGATGATCGCGCCGAGGTTGCGCGGGTCGGTGATGCCGTCGAGGGCCACGAACAGCGGCGTCTCGCCCTTGCGCAGGGTGAGGTCGAGCAGCTCGCCGGGGTGGGCGTACTCGTACGGCGGCACCTTGAGCGCGACGCCCTGGTGCACGGCGTCCCGGCCGGCGAGGCGGTCGAGCTCGGGGCGCATGATCTCGAGCACGGGGATGCCACGGCCGGTCGCGATGGAGAGGATCTCCTTCATCCGGTCGTCCATCTCCACGCGCGCGGCGATGTACAGCGTCGTGGCCGGGATGCGCGCGCGCAGAGCCTCGAGCACCGAGTTGCGACCGGTGACGATCTCGCTCTCGTCCCCGGACTTGGCGCGACGGGCAGCGCCCGAGGCACCACGCGGTGCGGCGTCACGACCGCCGCGCCCCGCATGCTTGGCCGCGGCGCGCTCGCGCAGCACCTTGGCCTTGTGCGCGACGTGGTACTCGCGGTCCTCCGCCTTGGGCGTCGGCCCCTTGCCCTCGAGCGCCCGGCGCCCGTTGCCTCCGCTGCCGACCTGGGCGCCCTTGCGCCCCTTCCTCACGGCGCCGCCGCGGGACTTGCCACCCGAACTCTTCATGCTTCGATACTCCAATGCGACCCCGTCGGGGTGTCTTCGATGGTGATGCCCGCGCCGATCAGCTCGTCGCGGATGCGGTCGGCAGAGGCGAAGTCGCGCGCCTGCCGGGCGGCCTGACGGTCGTCGAGCAGTCGCGAGACGAGCTGGCCGAGCGCCGCGTCGGCGGCGGACGAGCCCGAACGGCTCCACTGCGGGGACAGCGGGTTGATGCCCAGGACCTCGGTCATCGCGAGGGCCTGACCGCGCGCGGATGCGGCGGCCTCCAAGTCTTCCGCATCCAGCGCCGCGTTTCCTGTGCGCACGGTGTCGTGCAGCACGGCGAGCGCCTGCGGCACGGCGAGGTCGTCGTCCATCGCCGCGGCGAACGCGTCGGGGACGACCTCTGCGCCGCTGCCGGCGAAGCGGGTGCCGGCGAGCCGGCGGTCGACGCGCTCGAAGAAACCGGCGATGCGGTCGAGGGCCGCCTCCGCCTCGGCGAGCGAGCCGTCGTGGAAGTCGATGGTGGAGCGGTAGTGCGCCGAGCCGAGGTAGTAGCGGACGACGAGCGGGCGCGCGGCGCCGAGCAGGTCGGCCGCGTAGACCGAGTTGCCGAGCGACTTGCTCATCTTCTGCCCGTTGACGTGTACCAGGCCGTTGTGCACCCAGTAGTTGGCGAACGCGTCGCCCGCCGCGGTCGACTGGGCCAGCTCGTTCTCGTGGTGCGGGAAGCGCAGGTCGAGGCCGCCGCCGTGGATGTCGAACTGCGGCCCGAGGTAGCGCCGCGACATCGCGGAGCACTCGATGTGCCAGCCCGGACGTCCGTCGCCCCACGGGGAGGGGAACGCCGCCGACTCCGGCTCGTCGGCCTTGCGGCCCTTCCAGAGGGCGAAGTCGCGCGGGTCGCGCTTGTCGCGCGGGTCGGCGTCGGCCGCCGCCTCCATGTTGTCGATGCTCTGCCGGGTGAGCTCGCCGTAGGCGCTCCAGCTCTTCACGTCGAAGTAGACGTCGCCGGAGCCGTCGGCGGCGGCGTATGCGTGCCCGCGCTTGATCAGCCGAGCGATGAGCTCCTGCATCTGCGGGATGCTGGCGGTCGCCCGCGGCTCGTACGTCGGCGGCTGCACGCCGAGCGCCGTGTACCCGGCGGTGAACTCCAGCTCGAACCGGTAGGCCAGGGCCCACCACTCCTCGCTGCCGCCGTCGGCCTGCGCGGCCGCCGCGTTGATCAGGATCTTGTCGTCGATGTCGGTGACGTTGCGCACGAGCGTGACATCCAGCCCGCGGTAGGTGAGCCAGCGGCGCAGCTGGTCGTAGACCAGGGCCGAACGCAGGTGCCCGATGTGCGGCGACGACTGGACGGTGGGGCCGCACACGTACATCCCCACGGCGCCGGGGCGGAGGGGGACGAAGTCGCGCAGGGCGCCGGCCTTCGTGTCGTAGAGTCGCAGAGTCACGGCATACAGCCTACGGGCCGCGCGCCTCCGCCGCTCAGCGCGGGAGCAGCAGGGCGGTCGCGAAGACGGCGACGCCCTCCCCGCGGCCGGTGAAGCCGAGGCCGTCGGTGGTCGTCGCGCTGACCGAGACCGGGGCTCCGAGCACCGCCGTGAGCGCCTCCTGCGCCTCCGCCCGCCGCGGCGAGAAGATCGGCCGGTTGCCGACGATCTGCGCGGCGACGTTGCCGATGCGGTAGCCGGCCTCCTCGACCAGGCGGCGCGTCTCGGCCAGGAAGACCTCGCCGCGCGCGTCGGCGAAGCGCGGGTCGCCGGTGCCGAAGACGCTCCCGATGTCGCCGAGGCCCGCCGCCGACAGCAGGGCGTCGACGATGGCGTGCGCGACCGCGTCGCCGTCGCTGTGGCCGGCGAGGCCGCGCTCCCCCGGCCAGTGCAGCCCGGCGAGCCAGAGCTCCGCGTCGGCGTCGAAGGCGTGGGTGTCGCTGCCGAACCCGGTGCGCGGGACGGCGGAGGCGCCGAGCAGCTCCTCGGCCCGGCGCAGGTCCCACGGCGTGGTGATCTTGAACGCGTGCGCGTCGCCGGGCACGACGGAGACGGGATGGCCCGCTGCGGCGACGAGGCCGGCGTCGTCGGTCTCGTCCCGCTCGGCGGCGGCGTACGCGGCCAGCAGCTGGTCCCGCGGGAAGCCCTGCGGGGTCTGGATGGCCGAGAGCTCCGAGCGGTCGACCGTCTCGTGCACGGCGCCGTCGACCGACACCCGCTTGATCGTGTCGCTCACCGGCAGGCCGGGGATGACGCCGTGCCCGGTCGCGCGGACCGCGGAGACGACCGCGTCGAAGAGCGAGGACGGTGTCAGCGCGCGTGCGGCGTCGTGGACGAGCACGACCTCCACCCCGGACGCGAGCACAGCGAGTCCCGCGGCCACCGACTGCTGCCGGGTGTCCCCGCCCACGACGACCGCCACCGGAGCGAGGTCGCCGAGCGTCGCGCCCGCGATCCCCTGCGCCTCGTCCAGGAGGTCGGCGGGGGCGACCACGATCGTCTGCACCGGCTCGGCGAGGCCGCGCACGGCCGCGAGCGAGCGCTCGAGCAGGGTGCGGCCGGCCAGCCGCACGAACGCCTTGGGGAGCCCGGCGCCCAACCGGGTGCCGCTCCCGGCGGCGACGACGACGACGGCCACGCGCGGGTCCGGGATGCTGCTGTTCACCCCACGAGACTACCGGGGCGCCCCTGCCGCGCGGCCCGCCTCAATAGGCGAAGTGGATCTGCGCGCGGCGACGCGTCGGATGCTCGATCTCGTCGAGCACAGCTGTCGCGAAGTCCTCGCCGCCGATCGTCGACTCCCCCGCAGCGTCGAACAGTGCGACATCCTCGCCGACGCGGTACTCCCCGCGCCGCTCGCCCTGCGGGGCGTACGCGCCGTAGGCGGCGGCCGGGCTGACGAACAACCAGTCGAGCTCGTCCGGGGTCGCGCCGAGCGCGGTGAGCACGTCGTTCATCTCCCGCGCCTCCTCGACGAACTGGGGCGGCAGGTCGTCGCCCTCCGCGAACCGCGGAGCGCCGGGAGCGGGGCGCAGCGAGCTGAAGCCGCCCACCACCACCAGCCGGGCGCCGGCGCGTGCCGCCGCCTCCCCGAGCTGCGAGTAGACGCCGACCAGGGTGCCCGCCGTGTTACCGCGCGGCGACAGGGCGCCGACGACCACGTCGGCCCCGTCGACCAGCGCCGACGCATCGGCCGCGGCTCCCGCGACGTACTCGACGCCGTCGACCTTCTCCTCCGGCACAGAGCGGCTGAGCGACACGACTTCGTGCCCCCGCCGCGCGGCCTCGCGCACGATCCGCGATCCGGTGAATCCCGTTCCTCCGACGACGACCACTCGCGCCATGGTTGCACCCCGCTTCCGCTCGGGCGGCGGATGCCGCCATCGACTCGAAACGCTAGTCCCACGCCGGCCGTTCCGCGAGGATATGCCCGTGAACGTATGCGGCCCCGCGACCAGAAGGTCGCGGGGCCGCAGGAAAAAGCAGGTGAGTCGCTAGGACGCGAGGACCTCGTCGAGCAGGCTGGACGCCTTCTCGTCATCGGTCTTCTCCGCCAGCGCGAGCTCGGAGATCAGGATCTGGCGAGCCTTCGCCAGCATGCGCTTCTCGCCGGCCGAAAGGCCGCGGTCCTGATCGCGGCGCCAGAGGTCGCGGACGACCTCCGAGACCTTGATGACGTCGCCCGACGCCAGCTTCTCCAGGTTCGCCTTGTAGCGGCGGGACCAGTTCGTGGGCTCCTCGGTGAACGGAGCACGCAGGACCTCGAAGACGCGGTCCAGGCCCTCTTTGCCGATCACGTCGCGGACCCCGACGAGGTCGACGTTCTCAGCGGGGACCTCGATGGTCAGGTCGCCCTGGGTCACGTTGAGCTTGAGGTACAGCTTCTCTTCACCCTTGATGATTCGTTTCTTGACCTCGGTGATCGTTGCAGCACCGTGATGGGGGTAAACGACGGTTTCGCCAACCTCGAAAAGCATAGATATGTTGTCCCTTCAGCAAAGAATAGGATACCACACGAGGCACATGCTAAGGTTCGCTCCCGCACCTTCCGGGGCCCCCGAAGCGCCCTCGCGCATACGCTAAACTCGACTCGAATCTCCGCTTTCTGACAAGGCTGCACCGCGCCGTCGAGCGGAACGATCGGGAGGGTCATCCAGTGAAAGCTCGAGTCGCGGCGTCCGTCGTCCTCGCCCTGACGGTTGCATTCGGCACCGCGGGCTGCGGCCTCATCGCCCCGCAGGCCACCACGAAGCACTACGACGCGAGCGACGGCGTCAGCGGCAGCGTCGGCAGCGTCGACGTCCGCAACGCGATCATCGTCACCGACGCCTCCGGCGGCACGGTCGGCAACCTCGTCGTGACCCTCGTGAACACCGGCTCGACCGCCCAGCGCGTCGCCGTCACGGCGGGCGACAAGAGCACCGAGCCCGCCTACGTGACCGTCGACGCCGGCCAGACGAAGAAGGTCGGCACCTCGCCGAAGTCGACCTCCGGCAACGTCTTCTTCTCGCCGTTCTCCTCGCTGCCCGGCAGCCTGTTCCCCGTCTACTTCCAGTACGGCGACCAGACCGGCGTGCAGCTTCAGGTGCCCGTCCTCGACGGCGCGCTCCCCGAGTACGAGAGCCTCGTCCCGCCGCTCCAGCTGCCGACGTCCACGCCGACCGCCGTCCCGACGCCGACCGAGACGCCGACTCCGACGGAGACCCCGGCGCCGTAGCCCGGCCCCACGACACACGACGAAGCCGCCCCTCACTGCGAGGGGCGGCTTCGTCGTTCGCGACGGGGTCGCGGGTCAGGCGTTGAAGCGGTAGCCCAGGCCGCGCACCGTCACGAGCATCTGCGGCTCGGAGGGGCTCTCCTCGATGCGCGAGCGGATGCGCTTGATGTGCACGTCGAGCGTCTTGGTGTCGCCGAAGTAGTCGCTCCCCCACACCCGGTCGATGAGCTGACCGCGGGTGAGCACGCGTCCGGCGTTGCGGAGCAGCAGCTCCAGCAGCTCGAATTCCTTCAGCGGCATGGAGATCTCGGAGCCGTTCACGGCGACCGTGTGGCGGTCCACGTCCATGCGGACGGTGCCGGCCTCCAGGATGCCGTCGTCCTCGAGCTCCTCCGCATCCACCCGGCGGCGGAGCACGGCGCGGATGCGGGCGAGGAGCTCCCGCGACGAGTACGGCTTGGTCACGTAGTCGTCGGCCCCGAGCTCCAGGCCCACCACGATGTCCACCTCGGAGTCCTTGGCGGTCAGCATGATGATCGGCACGTTCGAGCGCGAGCGGATCTCGCGGCACACCTCCGTGCCCGGGATGCCCGGGAGCATCAGGTCGAGCAGCACGAGGTCCGCGCCGCCCTTGTCGAATTCGGCGAGGGCGGTCGGGCCGTCCTCGGCAACGGTCACCTCGTAGCCCTCACGGCCGAGCAGGTAGGCGAGCGGCTCGCTGAGCGCGGCCTCATCCTCGACGAGCAGGATGGATGTCACGGGTTCTCTCCTATCGGGGGACGAACGGTGGAGGCTTCGGGCAGCCGGATGGTGAAGGTGGAGCCGCGTCCCGGCTGCGACCAGACGCGCACCTCGCCACCGTGGTTCTGGACGGCGTGCTTGACGATCGACAGGCCGAGGCCGGTGCCGCCGGTGTTGCGCGACCGGGCCTGATCCACGCGGAAGAACCGCTCGAAGACGCGGTCGAGGTCGTCCTCGGGGATCCCCTCGCCCTGGTCGGTGACCGCGATCTCGACGACGCCGTCGAGGGTGCGGACGCCGATGCCGACGCGGGACTCGTCCGGCGAGTACTGGATGGCGTTCGAGATGAGGTTGTCGACCGCGGTGACGAGCAGGCTCTCGTTGCCGAGGACCTCCGCCGCCTTCTCGCCGCGCATGGCGATCTCGATGCCGCGCGCCTCCGCCGCCACCCGGTTCTGGTCGATGGCGGCCTTCACGATCTTGGCGGCGGACAGGGTGCGGGCGTCGCCGAGCGCGTCCGTGGCCTGCAGCCGGCTGAGCTCGATGATGTCGCGGGTGATGCGGGCCAGCCTGTCCGCCTCCTCGCTCAGCCGGTGCGCGAACCGGCGCACCTGCTCGGGGTCGTCGGAGGCGCCGTCGAGCGCTTCGGCCAGCAGGCCCACGGCGCCGATCGGGGTCTTCAGCTCGTGGCTGATGTTCGCCACGAAGTCGCGGCGCACCGAGTCGAGCCGGAACGACTCCGTGCGGTCCTCCGCGAGCAGCAGGATGTAGCGGGAGCCGAGCCGCGCCACCCGCACGCTCAGGTGGATGTTCGCGTCGCCGAACGGCCCGCGCGCCAGTTCGCAGTCCTCCGTGACCGGCTCGCCGGAACGGCGCACGCGGTCGACGAGCTCGACGAGGTGCGGGTGCACGAGCGTCCCGCCCCAGACGAGCCCGATGGCGTGGGCGCCCGGGGAGGCCTTGATCACGTTGTTCGACGGGTCGATCACGACACCGGCCGACTCCATCGCGTCGAGCACCTGGTCGACGCCGTCGGGCACGGCGGGGTTCACCACGGCCGCGGCATGGTCGCCGCGCCGGGCGGCGACGTGCAGGATCCACACGAATCCGGCGCCGACGGCGAGGCCCAAGCCCAGCGAGAGCAGCACCAACCAGGCGGAGTCCATGCGGCAAGCGTATGGGATGGCGGAACACGGGTTGGCCGCGTGCCCCGTTCCGCCGCGTGTTTTCGCGGGTACGTTAGACAGTGTTCGAGCTCAGGTCACCCACTGTTAACCTGATGCGGCGAACATGCTGAGCGGGGTCAGTCGACCCCCGCATCCCGCGTGCCCGCGCACGCCCAGGAAGGATCCCACCCCCATGCGCGAAGTTTTCCAGCAGGAGCTGGCCGAAGTCCAGGACCGCCTCGTCGAGATCGCCGAGCTCGTCGTCCGCTCGATCCAGGATGCGACGCGGGCCTTCAACGAGTCCGACGTCTCGCTCGCCGAGGACGTCATCGCGAACGACAAGAAGATCGACGAGCTCACCGTGCTCCTCGACGAGCTCTCCATCCAGATCCTCGCCCGCCAGCAGCCGGTCGCGCGCGACCTGCGCATCGTCGTCAGCGCCCTGCGCATCAGCGCGTCGCTCGAGCGCATGGGCGACATGGCCGAGCACATCGCCCAGCTCTCCCGCTACCGCTTCCCGGACAAGGTGGTGCCGAAGGGCCTGCGCGCCACCTTCGCCGAGATGGGGCGCCTCGACGTGGCCATCGCCGAGAAGCTCGCCGAGCTGCTCCGCTCGCAGGACATCCGTCTCGCGGACGAGATCCGCAACGACGACGACGACGTCGACGAGCTGCACGCCAGCGTCTTCGACAAGGTCCTCGGCGAGACGTGGAAGGGCCAGGCGGTCGACACCGTCGACGCGACCCTCGCCTCCCGTTACCACGAGCGCTTCGCGGACCACGCCGTCTCGATCGCCAAGAAGGTCCAGTACCTCGCGACCGGCGACTGGGCCCCCGAGCTCGCCTCCTGACCCCACCGCTCCGTAGCCGCCGAGCACAGCAAAAAGGCTCCCGAATCGTCGATTCGGGAGCCTTTTTGCTGTGCTCGGCGGCTGGCGGCTACTTCTTGCCCTGCGCGGCGACGGCGGCGGCGCCGGCTGCGGCGGCCTCCGGGTCGAGGTAGTAGGCGGGCTCGGTCGGGCGGAAGTCCGCGTCGAGCTTGTAGACGAGCGGGATACCGGTCGGGATGTTGAGCTCGGCGATGTCGTCATCGGAGATGCCGTCGAGGTGCTTCACCAGCGCCCGCAGCGAGTTGCCGTGCGCGGTGACGAGCACCGTCTTGCCCTCGGCGAGGCTGACCGTGATGTCGGACTCCCAGTACGGCAGCATCCGCTCGATGACGTCCTTCAGGCACTCGGTGCGCGGGAGGTCGTCGCCGAGCCCCGCGTAGCGCGGGTCGTGCGCCTGCGAGAACTCGCTGTCGTCGTCGAGCGGCGGCGGCGGGACGTCGAACGAGCGGCGCCACAGCTGGAACTGCTCGGGGCCGTACTTCTCGAGCGTCTCGGCCTTGTCGAGACCCTGCAGAGCGCCGTAGTGGCGCTCGTTGAGGCGCCAGGAGCGCTTGACGTCGATCCAGAGCCGGTCGGAGACGTCCAGCGCGTAGTTCGCGGTCTGGATCGCGCGGGTCAGGACGGACGTGTAGAGGATGTCGGGCTGCAGCCCGGACTCGGCGAGCAGCTCGCCGGCACGCTTGGCCTCGGTGACGCCCTGCTCGCTGAGCCGGACGTCCACCCAGCCGGTGAACAGGTTCTTCTGGTTCCACTCGCTGTTGCCGTGGCGGAGAAGGATCAAAGTGTAGGGCGCGGACATGGCTCCTAATCTACCGTGCCGGGTACGGCAGACTGGAGCGATGGCTTCCGGTGCGATCGGCACGGTGACGCGTGGCACGACCAACACCAACCGGCTGCGCCGCGTCGACCGCTGGGTCGCGGCCCAGCCGGTGCTTCGCCGCGCCTCCGACCCGCTCGTCGTCGACCTCGGCTACGGCGCCAGCGGCGTGACCGCGCTCGAACTGCACCAGCGGCTGGCGAAGACGCGTCCAGACGTGGAGGTCGTCGGGCTCGAGATCGAGCCCGCCCGGGTGCGCACCGCCGACGAGCAGCTCGCCGCCGTGCGGGCCGGTCGGACCGGTTTCGCCGCCGACGCGCGCATCCGCTTCGCCTTGGGCGGGTTCGAGGTGCCGCTGCCGGACGGGCGACGCGCGGCGGTGATCCGCGCGTTCAACGTCCTGCGCCAGTACGACGAGACGGAGGTCGCCGGCGCCTGGAACCGGATGCTCTCGCGCCTCCAGCCCGGCGGCCTCCTGGTCGAGGGCACCTGCGACGAGATCGGCCGCATCGCGAGCTGGGTCGCGCTCGATCCCGGCGGACCGGTCTCCCTCACGGTGTCGCTGCGTCTGCGCGGGCTGGATGCGCCCTCCATCGTGGCGGAGCGACTGCCGAAGGCGCTCATCCACCGCAACGTCCCCGGTGAGCGCGTGCACGCTTTCCTGACCGAGCTGGACCGGCTGTGGCGCATCCACTCGCCGCTGGCCGCCTACGGCCCGTCACAGCGCTGGATCGCGGTCGCCCAGGGGATGCGCGACGCCGGCTGGCCCGTCATCGGCGGTCGCTCGCGCTGGCGTCTCGGCGAGCTCACCGTCGCCTGGAGCGCCGTCGCACCCGCCTGACGCGTCCACCCCTCCCCACATTTGGCCCAAATGTCGACTCCGGGCGCCGCATTCGCGACATTTGTGACAAATGCTGGCTGAGGGCACCGCATTCGCGACATTTGTGACGAATCTCGCGGCAGGGAGGTGGGGTTCAGGCGCGGGGACGGCGCGTGACCGCTCCCAGGCGCGGGAGGTGCGGGATCTGCGCCTCGGCGCCGGCGCCGGGAGGCACGACGACCTCCTGCGCGGCCGCCACGAGCGTGCCGTCGGCGTCGACCGTGAGGGTCTCGTCGGGTGCCGTGCTGCGCTTGACCACGGCGAGCGCGATCGGCCCGAGCTCGTAGTGCAGGGCGGTGGAGGTCACGGTTCCGACCTCCTTCTCGCCCAGCGAGACGGCCGCTCCGCGCACAGGATGGGCGCCTTCGGAGCCGTCCAGGTGCAGCATCACGAGGCGGCGCGGCGGGTGGCCGAGGTTGTGGACCTTCGCCACCGTCTCCTGCCCGCGGTAGCACCCCTTGTCGAGGTGGACGGCGCTGCGCAGCCAGTCGAGCTCGTGCGGGATGGTGCGCTCGTCGACCTCGGTGGAGAACCGCGGCCGCCAGGCGGCGATGCGCAGGGCGTCCGCCGCGGAGGCGCCCGCGACGACCAGCTCGCGGCTCTCGACCCGGGCGACGATCGACTCCAGCGCATCGCGCGGGACGATCCGCTCGCTCCAGGTCCAGCCGGCTCCGGGATGCTCGCCCTGCGCGTACTGGTGGCCGCCGACCGCCACGGCCCGCCACGGGTCGTGCCAGATGAGCGGCACCCCGTTCGGTGCGGCGATGGGGAGGGGCGGGTCGCCGAGCGTCCCGATCGTCGCGAGGTCGTCGCTGCGGTCGGCGAGCTCGACGCGGAGCATGAAGCGCATCCGGTCGAGCCACGACAGCAGGCCCTCGGCCTCGGGGCGGTCGACGAGCAGCCAGAGGGTCTCGCCGTCCTCGATGAGGCGGACGGCGTGCTCGACCCGGCCGGTCACATCCAGCAGGAGGGTCTCGGAGGACTCCCCGGGCTGCAGCCGGGTGAGCGCCTGGCTGGTGAGGGAGTTGAGCCAGCTCAGCCGGTCCGGGCCGGTGATGGTGAGCACGGCGCGGTCGGAGAGGTCGACGATGGCGCGGCCCTCGGCGAGCGCGCGCTGCTCCCCGAGCGGGTTGCCGTAGTGCGCGGGGACGCCGGCCTCGGCCGTCGTTCCCGGGATCGAGGCCGCGTCGACGGCGCCGGGAAGGCGGAGGAACGGGGAGGAGGCCATCACTCCGCCTTGGCGAGGCGCGCGGACGCGTGAGTCCGCAGTTCCTGACCGAGCGCGGCGATGTCCCACGCCCAGAGCAGGTGGTTCTCGACCAGTCCGTAGAGGCGGGTGGCGGCCGTGTATTCCTTGGCGCCCGCGGTGCGGACGACGGCGTCGGTCGCCAGATCGATGCGCGGACCGCTCACCTGGCCGAGGTAGAGCTCGCTGACGCCGTCGGGGTGGATGACGGAGACGTCGATGTCGAACGCGCCGTTGGAGTTGCGCAGCGTCTCGACCGCCTGCGCCGTGCCGAACGGGCGCGGTCCGGAGCCCGGCAGCATCGCCGGCCCCTGGTCGCCCTCGATCAGCTTGCGGCTGAGCCGCCAGTAGCCGGTCTCGGCCGCGAGCGGGGTCTTCTCCTCGTCGAGGATCCAGGAGGTCGACGAGTAGTTGAGGTACGGCTGGCCGTCGTGGCTGAAGCTCACGCGCTGGCCGAACTCGAGTTCCGTGTGCTCGTCGCCGATGGCGTAGTCGAGCACGCCGGTGCCCTCCCAGACGCCGATGAGCCAGGAGAGCGGGACCAGCTCGGAGGGGAGGTCGGTCGGGATCTCGATCATGGTGACCGCTCCCCCGCCTAGCGCTGGCCGCGGAAGAGGTTGTAGACGACCAGTCCGGAGACGCCGAGGATCGCGAGGGTGGCCAGGCCCAGCAGGCCGACGAAGAAGAGTTCGAGAGCGACGAGCATAGGGAGAGTCTATGTCAGCTCGCGGCCGAGACGATGGCGAGGACGGCTCCGGTGACGCCGAGGATGATGAAGCTGCCCGTCAGCGTGGCCGCCAGCCGGTTGACGAAGCCGTCCTTGCGCTGGGTCGCGAGCTGCGCCGCGAAGGCCAGCAGCACGCTCACGCCCAGGGCGAGGGAGAGCCAGGAGGCGTAGGCGCCGTGCGGGGAGAGGATGCCGATGAGCACCGCGAGCACGATGGAGACGGCCCAGACCGAGCCGACGCTGCCGTAGAGAGCGGGGCGCGGCATCGGCTCCGGCGGCTCGACGGCCGCGGCAGGCCCCTGCGGATGCGGACCGGGACCGGGCAGATCGGGCCCGGGCGCGCCGTTCGCGATGTCGCTCATGAACCCATTGTGCCCTGAGCGCGGAGTCCGCGGACGGCCGGGGCATGCATTTCGGGTAGCATTGCGGCACCGAGAGGGTGGAGGACCTGGGTGGCGCAGCTGTTGATCCTCACCTCTGCGCCCGACGTGGAGGTGCTGCCTTCGCTCGCCCTCCTCAGCCATCGCACCCGCCAGATCCCCGCGGAACCGGCGGCGCTCGTGAACGCACCGAGCTGCGACCTCATCTTCGTGGACGCCCGCCGCGACCTCGCCAGCGCCAAGTCGCTCTGCAAGATCCTGACGACGACCGGTGTGACCGTGCCGCTTCTGCTCGTCCTCACCGAGGGCGGCCTCACCGCCGTGAGCGCCGACTGGGGCGCGAGCGACGGGGTGCTCGACTCGGCCGGCCCTGCCGAGGTGGATGCGCGCATCCGCCTCGCGATCGGCCGTCAGACGCAGGAGCACTCGCAGAGCAAGATCCAGGCGTCCGGCATCACCATCGACGAGGCGAGCTACTCGGCCAAGGCGCACGGACGCCAACTCGACCTCACCTTCAAGGAGTTCGAGCTCCTCCGCTTCTTCGCGACGCACCCCTCCCGCGTGTTCACCCGCGAGCAGCTGCTCAGCGAGGTGTGGGGGTACGACTACTTCGGCGGAACCCGCACGGTGGACGTCCACGTGCGGCGCCTGCGCGCGAAGCTGGGCGACCTGGAGTCGCTCATCGGCACGGTGCGCAACGTCGGCTACCGGTTCAACGTGTACGACGACGACAACGACCGGGTCCCGTCCAGCGTCCACCACTGAGCGGCGCTCACCGCGTGCCTGTGGAGGGGGCGTTTATCCACCGTTAACCGGAGCCCGTCCCCGACGTCGTGGGCGAGTGCCAAGATGGGGACATGGACTCCGACGACATCCTTCTCGACAACGGGCTGACCGGAAGCCTGGGCAGCGATTTCGACGACGACTTCGCGCCCTTCATCTACGAGCCCGATCCCGACCTCCCGGACGATCGCTACCTCGACCGCGAGATCAGCTGGCTGGCGTTCAACCAGCGCGTGCTCGAGCTCGCCGAGGATCCGCTGCTCCCCGTCCTGGAGCGCGCCAACTTCCTCGCCATCTTCGCGAGCAACCTCGACGAGTTCTTCATGGTGCGCGTCGCCGGCCTCAAGCGCCGCATCGCGACCGGTCTGGCCGTTCCCACCAACGTCGGCCGCGCCCCGCAGGACGTCCTCGCCGACATCTCGCTGAAGGCGCACGAGCTGCAGGAGCGGCACGCCCGCGCCTACCGCGAGCTCGTGGAGCCCGACCTCGACGCCGCCGGGATCTCCGTCGTGCCGTGGGACCAGCTCGACGAGGCCGATCGCGCCCAGATGCGCGAGGTGTTCTCGCAGCAGATCTTCCCGGTGCTGATGCCGCTTGCGGTCGACCCCGCGCACCCGTTCCCCTACATCTCGGGCCTCTCGCTCAACCTCTCCGTGCGGGTGCGCAACTCGCGCACGGGCAAGGAGCAGTTCGCGCGCCTCAAGGTGCCCCAGATGCTCCCCCGCTTCGTGCGCATCGACCAGCGCGAGGGTCTGGGCGAGGTGAGATTCATCCCCCTTGAGGACCTCATCGCGAACCACCTCGGCGACCTCTTCCCCGGTATGGAGATCCTCGACCACCACGTGTTCCGCGTCACGCGCAACGAAGACGTGGAGGTCGACGAGGACGAGACGGAGAACCTCATCCAGGCGCTCGAGCGCGAGCTGCTGCGCCGCCGGTTCGGTCCGCCGATCCGCCTCGAGGTCACGGACGACATGGACGACGTGACGCTGGGGCTGCTCGTGCGCGAGCTCGACGTCACGGAGCAGGAGGTCTACCGCCTTCCCGCCCCGCTCGACCTCGGCGGCCTGTTCGACCTGGCCCGCATCGACCGGCCCGACCTGCACTACCCGAACCACGTGCCCACGACCGCGGCGCAGCTCATGCCGACGGAGCCGAACGCCAAGCCGAACGTGTTCGCGGCGGTCTCGCGCGGCGACATCCTGCTGCACCACCCCTACGAGTCGTTCGCGACCAGCGTCCAGGCGTTCCTGGAGCAGGCCGCCGCCGACCCGCACGTGCTCGCCATCAAGCAGACGCTGTACCGCACGTCGGGCGACAGCCCCATCGTCGAGGCCCTCATCGACGCGGCGGAGGCGGGCAAGCAGGTCCTGGCCCTCGTCGAGATCAAGGCGCGCTTCGACGAGCAGAACAACATCTCCTGGGCCCGGAAGCTCGAGAAGGCCGGCGTGCACGTCGTGTACGGCCTCGTCGGACTCAAGACCCACTGCAAGCTCGCCCTCGTCATCCGCGAGGAGAAGGGCGTCCTCAAGCACTACAGCCACATCGGCACCGGCAACTACAACCCGAAGACCTCGCGCATCTACGAGGACCTCGGCCTGCTGACGGCCGACGACCAGGTCGGCAAAGACCTCACCCGGCTGTTCAACGAGCTCTCGGGCTACGCGATCGAGAAGAAGTTCAAGCGGCTCCTTGTCGCGCCGCTCCACCTGCGCAAGGGGCTGCTCAAGCGGATCGACACCGAGCGCGCGAACGCCGCCGCGGGCAAGCCCTCGGGCATCCGGATCAAGCTCAACTCCATCGTCGACGAGGCGATCATCGACGCGCTCTACCGCGCCAGTCAGGCCGGCGTCCCGATCGACCTGTGGGTGCGCGGCATCTGCGGGCTGGTCCCGGGGCGCGAAGGGCTGTCCGAGAACATCCGGGTCCGCTCCGTGCTGGGCCGGTACCTCGAGCACTCGCGCGTGTTCTCGTTCGTCAACGACGGCGACCCGCAGGTCTACATCGGCAGCGCGGACATGATGCACCGCAACCTCGACCGCCGCGTCGAGGCGCTCGTGCGCCTGACCTCGCCCGAGCACCTGGCCGAGCTGGACGGGCTGTTCGACCTCGCGTTCGACGACCGGACCGCCGCGTGGTCGCTCGCCGAAGACGGCGACTGGACCCGCCACCACCTCGACGAGGACGGCAAACCGCTGATCGACCTGCAGAATAAGCTCATGCAGCAGATCAGCCACCGTCCACGGAGCCAGCGCACGGGAAGCAGGCGGTGAGTCCGGCCATCTACGCCGCCGGCGCCCTGTGCTGGCGGGTGGTGGACGATCGCATCGTCGTGCTCGTCGTGCACCGCACCAAGTACGGCGACGTCACCATCCCCAAGGGCAAGGTCGACCCCGGCGAGACCCTGCCGCAGACGGCGATCCGCGAGATCCACGAGGAGACCGGGCTGAAGGTGGGCCTCGGTCTCCCGCTCGGCGTCTCCCGCTACCCGCTGAGCAGCGGTCGCGAGAAGATCGTGCACTACTGGGCGGCCGAGGTGTCCCCGAAGGCGATCGAGCAGTCGACGTTCGTCCCGAACAACGAGATCGCGGCCGTCGAGTGGGTCACCATCAAGAAGGCGCGCGGCTACCTGACCTACGAGCGCGACGTCGAGATCCTCGACGCGTTCGACGGGTTCCTGCGCCAGGGCATCACCTCGACGTTCTCCCTCATCGCCCTGCGGCACGGCAAAGCCGAGCCGCGCGGCGGCTGGGACGGCTCCGACGCTTCCCGCCCCCTCACCGACCGCGGCGTCAAGCAGGCCGCGGGCGACGTGCCGACACTGGTCGCCTGGCGGCCGAAGCGCATCGTCACGAGCGACGCGGTCCGCTGCATTGCGACGGTCGCTCCCCTCGCCGCAGCGACGGGCATCCAGCCGCATCGCACGCACGACATCAGCCAGGAGGCGTACGAGGAGGGCCAGGGCGACGTGCGCTCGGTCGTCGGCAAGCGCATCCGTGCCGGCAAGAACGCGGTGCTGTGCAGCCACGGCCCGGTGCTGCCGGAGATCCTTCGCGAGATCGCCCTCGCGACCGGCACGATGCCCGGCGCGTACCTGAACGATGCCGCCGACCTCGACACCGGCGGCTTCTCCGTGGTGCACCTGTCGTCGACCAATCCGGCCTCCGGGATCATCTCGATCGAGACGTACGCGCCCGCCGTCGCGTGATGAGGTGACCTCCCCTTCCCCCGCATCGCACCCGTCCTGGCGGGACGCGGTCGCGCGGCTCTCGCGCCCGACGACGGAGGAGACCGTGGGAGAGGCGGCTGCCGCGCTCCACTTCGACGTCCGGCAGCTCGATCGTCGTCCGGCCGACCGCTGGCAGCGCTCGAACTCCCGCACCGTGCGGGCCGATCCGGCCTCGGACGCGCCGATTGTCCTGGCGGTGCGGCCCGCGGTGCTCAGCGCCTCGGGGCGCTGGAAGACGTCCGGCATCAGCTGGGGCACCATCCAGTACCACGTGCATCGCCTGGCCCTCTCGCGCCGCCAGACCCGCTGGTTCCACCAGGTGTCCGCCCTTCGGCGTTCGACGCCCCCGGGGCTCGGCGACGACCCCGACCGCATCCTGCTCGACGACTACGAGAGCCCGCTGCTCTGGGAGCTGCTCGCCCAGGCGGGCGATGCCGGGGTGGAACTCGTCACCGGCCCCGGCGGCTCCGTGCAGCTCGGGACGACGGCCGACGCGCTGCTCGACGCGAGCGCCGTCGACGACGCGCTGGGCCTGGAGACCGTCGTGCTGTTCGACGGCGAGCGCCGGCCGGTCGAATCGGTGGGCCGCATCGGCGACCACGGTCTCTACGCGGTGGACTGGGCTCCCGCACCCCGGATCCTGCTCGCTCCCAGCACCGGCCCGCTCACGCCCGAGCAGCGGGCCGTTCTCACGCATCCGCTCCCCCGCGTGCCGGCCGCGGAGGCCGACGAGTTCCTCCACGAGGTCTACCCGGTGCTCCGGCAGGCGATCTCCATCGTGAGCTCGGACGAGACGGTCGCCTTCCCGGCCATCGATCCGCCGAGCCTCGCGCTGGTGGTCGAGCACCGGCCGAACGCGTCCGTCGAGCTGCACTGGGAGTGGCTGTATCGCGTGGGCGCGACCCGCACGCGCCGGGCGTCCGACGTCCCGCCCGAGGCCGGCCAGTACAGCGACCCCGCGGCCGAGGCCCAGCGTCTGGCACTGATCGGCCGCGACCCGCTCCCCGGCGGTCTCGTCGCCGGCGTGCCCGCCGCGCTGACCGGCCTGGACGCGCTCGAGTTCGTGGAGGAGACCCTCCCCCGGCTCGCGGGCCGCGGCGACCTCCGTATCCGGGAGGTGGGAGCGCGTCCGGCCTTCCGCGCGATCACCGACGCCCCCGAGCTGACGCTCACGGTGATGCCGGCAACGGAGGCGGACTGGTTCGACCTGGGCGTGATCGTCCGGGTCGACGGCCGCGACATCCCCTTCACCCCGCTCTTCGCCGCCCTGACGCGCGGCTCGAAGAAGCTGCTGCTCGTCGATCGCAGCTATCTGCCGCTCGACCTGCCGGTCTTCGATCGGCTGCGGGAGATCATCCAAGACGCCTCGACCTTCCCCGAGTGGGAGACCGGCGTCCTCCGCCTCAATCGCCGCCAGGCCGCCGTCTGGGAGGAGCTCGCCGAGCTCGCCGACCACACCGAGCAGGACGAGAGCTGGCGCGAGACCGTCGAGGGGCTCCTCGCTCTCGCGGCAGCCGGCGAGGGCCCCCTCGACGACGTCCCGGCACCGGCGCCCTCCGTCACGGCCGAGCTCCGGCCGTACCAGGAGCACGGCCGCCGCTGGCTGCACTTCCTCTGGCGCCACCGGCTCGGCGGGATCCTGGCCGACGACATGGGGCTCGGCAAGACGGTGCAGACGCTCAGCCTCATCGCCGACGTGGTCGCCGCACGCCCGGACGACGCCTCCCCGGCGCCCTTCCTGGTCGTCGCTCCCGCCTCCGTCGTCTCCAACTGGGGTGCGGAGGCCGGACGCTTCACGCCGGAGCTCACCGTGGCCACTCTCACCTCCGGCGTGCGGAGCGTCGCGCAGCTGCGGGAGGCGATGGCGGGCGCCGACCTGGTCGTCACCTCCTACGCCCTCTTCCGCCTCGACACCGACCGTTACGCGGCGCTGGACTGGGCGGGGCTCGTCCTCGACGAAGCGCAGGTCGTGAAGAACCGCCAGTCGCTCGTCCACCGCGCCGCCCGCGACTTCCCCGCCCCGTTCAAGCTCGCCATCACCGGGACGCCGCTCGAGAACCACCTCCTGGAGCTGTGGGCGCTGTTCGCGATCGTGGCACCGGGGCTGCTGCCGCCGGCGCACCGCTTCACGCAGCACTACGCCCGGCCGATCGCCGCGGGAGACGATGTCGCCGCGGCGCGGCTGGAGACGCTGCGCCGCCGGGTGCGCCCGCTCCTGCTCCGCCGCACGAAGGAGCAGGTCGCACCCGAACTGCCCGCGCGCCAGGAGCAGGTGCTGACCGTCGAGCTCTCGCCGAGCCACCGGCGCGTCTACGACGCCTACCTGCAGCGGGAGCGCCAGAAGGTCCTCGACCTGGTGGACGACCTCGACCGCCAGCGGTTCACCGTGCTCCGCTCGCTCACGCTGTTGCGGCGCCTGAGCCTCGACGCCTCGCTCATCGACACGTCCGACGATCCGCACGGGGAGTTCGACGACATCCCGTCGAGCAAGCTGGACGCGCTGCTGGAGCAGCTCGCCGACGTGATCGCCGAAGGGCACCGCGCGCTCGTGTTCAGCCAGTTCACGACCTATCTCGCGAAGGCGGCCGAGCGGTTGACCGCCGCGGGCATCCCCTTCGCGATGCTCGACGGGTCGACGCGACGCCGCTCGAAGGTCATCGACGGCTTCCGCACCGGCTCCGCGCCGGTCTTCCTGATCAGCCTGCGCGCGGGCGGGGTGGGGCTGAATCTCACCGAGGCGGACTACGTGTTCCTGCTCGACCCGTGGTGGAATCCGGCGGTCGAGCAGCAGGCCATCGACCGCACCCACCGCATCGGCCAATCCGCACCCGTCATGGTCTACCGCCTCGTCGCCGCCGACACCATCGAGGAGAAGGTGATGGCGCTGAAGGCCGAGAAAGCGCGCCTGTTCGACGCGGTGTTGGACGGCGGGACCGGCTTCGACGCGGCCCTGACCGCCGAGGACATCCGCGGCCTGCTCGCCTGATCGGGCCGCTCGGGACAGCCAAGACAACACCCCTCGTTCACCTTCCGTTTACCGTTGCGGGGGACGCTGGTCAGACACCGGGAATAGCGTCACACGCGGGTCGCACCGACCCCGTCCTGTTGTTACTGATCCCCGGAAGGGACAACTGTGAAACTGAAGCGTCTTGGCGCTCCTCTGGTCATTCTGGCCGCTGCCGCCATCTCTCTGACCGCGTGCGCGTCGAACGAGGGCAGCACCCCGTCGACCACGTCGGCCGCGCCTTCCAACCTCTCCGGCACGCTGAACGGCATCGGTTCGTCCGCTCAGGGCGCTGCGCAGACCGTCTGGGCAGCCGGCTTCCAGGAGGCCAACCCCAAGGTCACCGTCAACTACGACCCGCAGGGCTCCGGCGCCGGCCGCAAGTCCTTCATCTCGGGCGCAGCCGACTTCGCCGGCTCCGACGCCGCGCTCAAGACCGAGGAGCTCGCCTCCGACTTCGCGGGCTGCGCCGCCGGCAGCAAGGGCATCGACCTCCCCGTCTACATCTCCCCGATCGCCATCGCCTACAACGTGGACGGCGTGAAGGACCTCAAGCTCGACGCCGACACGATCGCCGGCATCTTCTCGGGCAAGATCACCACGTGGGACGACGCGAAGATCAAGGCGCAGAACTCGGGCGCGACCCTCCCGTCCGCCGCGATCACCGTCGTGCACCGCTCCGACGACTCGGGCACCACCCAGAACTTCACCGAGTACCTCGCGGCGAACGCTGCGGACGTCTGGACCGCCCCGGCTTCGCAGACCTTCCCGTTCCAGGTCGGTGACGCCGCCAAGGGCACCTCGGGTGTCGCGGATGCCACGAAGAACGCCAAGAACTCGATCACGTACATCGACGAGTCCGGCTCGGCCGGTCTCTCCATCGCGCAGCTCAAGGTGGGCGACACCTACACCAAGCTGAGCGCCGACGGTGCCGCTGCGGTCGTTGCCGCCTCGCCCATCGCCGACGGCCGCACCGCCAACGACCTCGCCATCGCGATCGACCGCAAGGCCGACAAGAAGGGCGACTGGCCGCTGGTCCTCGTCTCCTACGTCGTGGCCTGCCAGGAGTACAAGGACTCCGCCAAGGGCGACCTGGTGAAGGGCTACGTCGACTACATCGTGAGCGCCGACGCGCAGAAGGCCGCCGCCGAGCAGGCCGGCTCCGCCCCGCTCTCGTCCGACCTCGCCGCCAAGGTGAGCAAGGCCGTCGCCAGCATCAAGTAACACCTCGCCGCTCGGCCTGGGCTGTCTGCAGCCCGGGCCGAGCGGTGCGTCTCCCCTCACCCGCCTCGAGCGGGAAACCCGATGAGAGAAAGCAACGAATGACCGCCGGAACCGCAGGAGCAATCAGACCGAAAGCGAAGGTCCGCCTCGGCGACCGCGTCTTCTCCACCAGTACCGTCGTCGCGGGATCGCTGATCCTCGCCATCCTGGCCGCGGTCGCGATCTTCCTCGTCGTCCAGAGCATCCCGGCCCTGTTCGCCGGCGCCGGCGAGCTGCCGAACAACGCCACGAACTTCTGGTCGTGGGTCTGGCCCCTGGTGTTCGGCACCATCTGGGCCGCCCTCATCGCCCTCCTCATCGCGACGCCGCTCTCCATCGGCATCGCCCTCTTCATCTCGCACTACGCCCCGCGCCGGGTCGCCCAGACCCTCGGCTACATCATCGACCTCCTCGCCGCGGTGCCATCCGTGGTCTTCGGCCTCTGGGGCATCGCGACGCTCGCCTCGTTCGTGCAGCCCTTCTACGCGTGGCTGAGCACCTACCTCGGCTGGATCCCCTTCTTCGCCCCGCCCGTGTCGGGCACGGGCCGCACCATCCTGACCGCCGCCATCGTGCTCGCCGTCATGGTGATCCCGATCATGACGGCCATCTGCCGTGAGATCTTCCTGCAGACCCCGCGCCTCCACGAGGAGGCCGCGCTCGCCCTCGGCGCCACGCGCTGGGAGATGGTCCGCATGGCGGTCCTGCCGTTCGCCCGCAGCGGCATCATCTCGGCGATCATGCTCGGCCTCGGCCGTGCGCTCGGCGAGACCCTCGCCATCGCGATGGTGCTCTCCCCCGCCCTGGTGGTGAAGTTCGCGGTGCTGCAGGCGCAGAGCCCGAACACCATCGCGGCCAACATCGCCCTGCAGTTCCCCGAGGCGACCGGTGTGGGCGTCAACGCCCTCGTCGCCTCCGGCCTGGTGCTGTTCGTCGTCACCCTGCTGATCAACATGCTCGCCCGCTACATCGTCAACCGCCGCAAGGCCTTCTCGGGAGCGAACTGATGGCCGCCACGACCACGACCACCGCCACCGCCGCTCCGCGGCCCCTGGCGAACTCCTACACCGCGGGCAAGCTGCCCCGCTGGTCGCCGTGGACGATGCTCGTCGTCTCGTGGATCGTCTTCGGGGCGATCTTCGCGATCCTGGCCGCGAGCGGCATCACCAAGGACTTCAACATCGTCGGGGCGATCTTCTTCGGCACCGTGCTGTTCGACGTCGCGATCTACACGACGTCGCTGCTGGTCGAGGGGCGCCGCAAGGCGACCGACCGCCTGATCACGTCCCTCGTGGCGACCGCGTTCATCATCGCGCTGCTGCCGCTGATCTCCCTCGGCTGGACCGTGATCGCCCAGGGCCTCGCGCGCTTCGACATCGCGTTCTTCTCCGAGTCGATGCGCAACGTCATCGGCGCCGGCGGCGGCGCGCTGCACGCGATCACCGGCACCCTGCTGATCACCGGCATGGCCGCCCTCATCTCGGTGCCGATCGGCCTGCTCACCTCGATCTACCTCGTGGAGTACGGGCGCGGGATGCTCGCCCGCGGCATCACCTTCTTCGTCGACGTGATGACGGGCATCCCGTCGATCGTCGCCGGCCTGTTCGCCTACGCCCTGTTCGCCCTCTTCTTCGGCCCCGCCATCCGCAACGGCTTCATGGGGTCCGTCGCCCTCTCGGTGCTGATGATCCCGGTGGTCGTGCGCTCGAGCGAGGAGATCCTCCGGATCGTCCCGAACGAGCTGCGGGAGGCCTCCCTCGCGCTCGGCGTGCCGAAGTGGCTGACCGTGCTCAAGGTGATCCTCCCGACGTCCCTCGCGGGTCTCGTCACCGGCATCATGCTCGCGATCGCCCGCGTCATCGGCGAGACCGCGCCGCTGCTCATCGTGGCCGGGTTCACGACCAGCATGAACTACGACCTGTTCTTCGACCGCATGATGACCCTGCCGGTGTTCGTGTACACCCAGTACACGCAGGCCGCCGGGCTGCACGCCCAGGACTCGATCGACCGCGCCTGGACCGGCGCGCTCGCGCTGATCATCATCGTCATGCTCCTGAACCTCGTCGGCCGCATCATCGCGAAGGCCTTCGCCCCCAAGTACGGCCGCTGACCCCGGCCTCCCACAGCTTCTCGAACCAACGCAGACAAGGAAAAACGTGTCCAAGCGCATCGAAGTCAACGACCTGAACGTCTACTACAGCAAGTTCCTCGCTGTGGAGGGCGTGTCGCTCACCATCGAGCCCCGGACGGTCACCGCGTTCATCGGCCCGTCCGGGTGCGGCAAGTCGACCTTCCTCCGCACCCTCAACCGGATGCACGAGGTGATCCCGGGTGCCTACGTCGACGGCGAGGTGCTGATCGACGGCAACAACCTCTACGGCACGGGCGTCGACCCGGTGCTCGTGCGCCGCCAGGTGGGCATGGTGTTCCAGCGCCCCAACCCGTTCCCGACCATGAGCATCCGCGACAACGTGCTCGCCGGCGTGAAGCTGAACAACCGCCGCATGTCGAAGCCGGAGAGCGACGACCTGGTCGAGAAGTCCCTCCGGGGCGCGAACCTGTGGAACGAGGTCAAGGACCGGCTGAACCTCCCCGGCTCCGGACTCTCGGGCGGCCAGCAGCAGCGTCTCTGCATCGCGCGCGCGATCGCGGTCTCCCCCGACGTGCTGCTGATGGACGAGCCGTGCTCGGCGCTCGACCCGATCTCGACGCTCGCGATCGAGGACCTCATCGAGGAGCTCAAGAACGACTACACGATCGTGATCGTGACCCACAACATGCAGCAGGCCTCGCGTGTCTCGGACCGCACCGCGTTCTTCAACATCGCGGGCACCGGCAAGCCGGGCAAGCTCATCGAGTACAACGACACGAACCAGATCTTCTCCAACCCCAGCGTGCAGGCCACCGAGGACTACGTCTCCGGCCGCTTCGGTTGATCCCGCGCCCGGCCGGCCGACCAGCCGCCGAGCACAGGAAAAGTGCGCCGTTTCGAGGGGAATCGGCGCACTTTTCCTGTGCTCGGCGGCTGATTGCTAGGAGGGGATGGCCACGATCGGGTTGGTGGTCGGCTGCGGGGAACCGCCGCTCGGCTCGACGGTGACGCCGACGGTGTCGCCCGCCTTCATCGTGCCCGCGAGCACCTTCCAGGTGGAACCGGCGCCCGCCGCCTCCATCGTCCCGGCCGGAGTGGCCTTGCCGTCGCGGATGTACCAGAGCTCGTAGGTCTTGTCGTTCGGGAGGTTCGGGAGGTCGTTGGCGATCAGCGCGGACGTCCCGAGCTGAGCCGACCACACGAGCGTCGCCGTGCCGCCGCCGGTGACCGCCGCACTCGCGCGCTGCGCATCCGGTGCCGCGTTGATCTGCGCGAGAGCGGATGCCTGCTGCTGCTGAGTGGAATCGTGACCGGCGATGGCGCCGCCGACGATCGCGCCGCCGAAGAAGAGGACGACGGCCGCGGCCGCCGAGGCGGCGATGGTCGCAGGGCGGGTGAACCACCGGCGCTGGGCCTTGCGCTCGGCCGGGGTGGCCTCGGGGGCCGGCGCTTCCGGGGCAGCGGGAGCCGCGGGAGCGGACTGTGCGGCCTCCGGGGCCGGCACAGGCGCGAGCGTGGGCGCCGGAGCAGCCTCGGGCTCGGCCGGGAGCTGCGGGGTCGTCTGGATGGCCGCGAACAGCGCCGCTTTGAGCTCGGGACGCGGTGCCACCGGTTCGGCGGCGAGGCCGAGCTGCGCCGCGACGTCTTCGAAGTCGCGGGCCTCCTGCTCGTTCTCGGCCCCCAGTTCGGCGCCGAGGCGCGCGGAGGTGTTCCGGTTCTCGTCGGTCATCGTGTCACCCCCAGTTCCTCTCGCAGCCGTATCATCGCATCGCGTAGCCGTGTCTTCGCTGTGCCCAATGGAATGCCCAGTTCCGCCGCGACCTCGCTCTGGCTGAGGCCGCCGTAGTAGGCGAGCGTGATCGCTTGACGATGCGCCTCGCTCAGCGTCGCCATGGCCACCTCCACCCTCTCGCTCTCCATCCGGACCTCGACGGTCTCGGCCACCTGGTCGTACGCCGTGGGAAGGTCGCGGATGCCCACGGCGGTGTCCCGGTCGCGGGACGCCTGGGACGCCCGGATCCGGTCGATCGCACGACGGTGGGCCATCGTCATGATCCACGTCATCGCTCGACCTTTGTTCGGATCGAAACGCGAAGCGGATTGCCATGCCTCGAGAAAGACTTCCTGGGCCACTTCCTCGGACTGCGCGGCGTCGATGAGGACGCGGCGGATCAGGCCGAGGACGCGTGCGGCCGTGTGGTCGTAGAGCGTGGAGAACGCTTGTTGGTCACCCGTGGCGGTTCGAACGAGGAGGGCGTCCAGATCCGGCGCCGCGGCGTCGTCCACGTCGTCTCCGCTCTTTCGGCTGCCCGGTCGGGGGGACAGTAGTGCCGGGCCGCAGAACGCCTCTCGGCGCGAGGCCGCTCGGAGCGGCAAGTTTTGGAGCCCGGGGTTACTGCGGCCCGGCTCCATCAATAGTACACAAGGCGCGCCGGACCTCCAGGGCGTGTCGTTCGCCGCCCGAGAACGGGGAATCCGCCGGGAACGCCCGTCAGTCGAGCGAATCGGACCGCCAGAGGCGCGCGCACGCGGTGAGCTCCTCGGCCGTGGTGGTGAAGCGGAGCGCCCGCGTGGTCAACTCGGCGGCGCGGTCCGAGTCGAGCACGACGTCGCGGTCGTCGGCGATGGCGGCCGCTCCCGCAGCGGTCACCCGGCAGAAGGCCGCGGCCCGGTCCAGCGCACCGGCGAAGTCGCCCTCGAAAAGCCCGCGCAGGATGCGGTCGGCCAGCTCGGTGATCTCCGCCGGTCCCGCCGGTGCAGGCGCGCCCGCGACGACCGGGTCGATGGAGGTCAGCACCTCGGTGCCCCGCTGGTACAGCAGAGCGGTGCCCTCCGCGTCCTGCCGGATCAGGAGCCGCAGCAGATAGATGCGCCAGAGCGCGCCGGGCAGACTCTTGGCGTTGGACCGCGACCAGAGCTCGGCGAGCGCGTCGATCCCGTTCGCGTCGGTGTACGAGACGAGCCGCTCCACGACCTCGGGATCCGGGTTCTCCCGCACCCGGGCGAGCAGGGCGCGGGCCGTCTCGTGCGCGACGCGGCTGATCTGCGCGGGATCCTCCCCGCCCAGGAACGCCTCGAACATCCCGCCAGGGAACGTGACCGGCTTGTGGTGTCGTTCAGCCATTGCCCCATTCTCCCCCGTGCACGGGACGGTGGCGATCCACGGTAGATTAGTGAGCGATCGGGCCTGTAGCTCAGTTGGCAGAGCATCGGACTTTTAATCCGCGGGTCGTGGGTTCGAGCCCCACCGGGCCCACTCGATCGTCTCGCGCGTGCGCTCAGCAGCGCGCCCTCATCCCCCGATTCCGCGCACCCGTTTTTCATACTGCCGTGTGATATACAAGCCTCAGGTGTACTACGATCATGCCTTGATGTAGAAATACAGTCAATCGAGGGGATCAATCACATGGCACGCCCGCACCGTGGCCCGCGCAGGAGATCGAAGGGTCTGCGCTTCGCTTCCGCAGTCCTGCTGGCAGCGGTGCTGGTCGTCGGCTTCGCCATCGTGAACAACGACCTCAACCGACGAGCCCGGGTGTTCAACCCCACGGTGGCCCTGGTGAACGAGGACCTCCCCGCCGACTTCAACGACGCCTCCTACACGTTCGGCACGAACTTCGTCGACCGCGTCTCGAAGGACTCCGACTACAACTGGACGGTGCTCTCGCGGCCGATCGCGGAGAAGGCCTACAAAGACGGATCCGTCGACGCCATCGTCACCCTGCCGCAATCGTTCTCGCACGACATCCTGACCCTCCAGAACATCGACCCGACCAAAGCGACGATCGAGTACAAGCTGCGCCCGCAGCCGGACGAGACATCCGATCGGGTGCTGCAGAGCCGGATCGTCGACATCGTGACCGTGTTCAACCAGAGCGTCGTCAAGATGTACTACGCCTCCATCGCCGACAACGTCGCGGAAGCCGACGGCTCCATGCACGCTGCGCTCGACAACCAGGGCGCCCTCATCGCCGCGTTGACCTCGGACGTCGAGGAGCCGTTCTCCGGCACGATGCCGAACTTCGAGGGGTTCCTCTCGAGCGCGAGCGGCCTCAAGGACATGAATGCGTCCACCGTCGAGGCTCAGAACACCTTCACCGGGTCCGTCACCGACACCCTCACCAGGACGAGCGAGACGTTCTCGGGCACGCTACCCGAGATCGACGAGTACGCGAACCGGCAGAAGGACATCGCGCAGATCAACGCGGCGAACAGCAACGAGGGGATCGCCACCCAGGCGGACTCCGACCGAACCTTCTACGGCAGTCAGTTCGACGCGCTCAAGACCAGCATGGCGTGCGCGCTGAGCGGCGTCGATCCCACCGAACTCGCCGCCCCGTGCGCGCGTCCGGACGGCACGGTTCCGCCCTACCTCGCCGGAGAGCTCGCCTCCCTGCGGCAGTCGATCGCCGACTACGCCACCGAATACACCGGCGCCGTCGACACCCTCCAGACCACCATCGAACGCACTCGAACCACCCTCGACGAAAGGATCGCCACCCTGAAGGCTCTCGCGGCCATCCTCGAGCCTCACGTCATCCCGGCCCAACCTGGCCAACCCGGCGGGTCTGGCGGGCCTGGCGGCTCCGCAGGTTCCGGCGGCTCCGGCGGTTCCGGCGGGTCTGGCGGTTCCGGCGGTCCCGGCGGTCCGAATCCGATCACCCCGACGCTCGATCCCGCCGTGCTGGAGACCCTGAATGCGGAGATCGACGCACTCCAGGCCTCCAAGGATGCCCTGAGCGTGACCACTCCGCCCGCTCCGCACTTCGAGGTCCCGCTCTCGAGCCTCGACGCGTGGTACCTCCGCACGCTGACAGTCCTCACCGGTTCCACGCTGACGACGAGCGCGGTCAACACCCTCGAGGTCGCGGACTGGACGCGCTTCGACCCCGACCGTCTCGGCCTGTACATCGACAACAGCGACGACCTGCATCGGACCATCTCCGGCCTAGTGACCCAGACCGCGCAAGCCAGCAGCTCGATCGCCGCCGGCAGCACGACCGTCCCGGACAACTCCCCACTGTTCGACGCGCTCCTGAGAAGCGCCGACGCGACCTTCCAGGGCGCCGAGACCGTCCACAACGGGGTGAGCGGCCTGCTGTCCACGGGAAGCGCCGACCTGCGCAAGAACCAGCAGTACTACCAAGGCTTCTCAACCGTGCTGGCGAACACCAGGACGCAAGGCGCCGACACCGGCAAGATCCACGACTTCTTCTCCGCCCCCATCGCCGCCAAGAACATCACCCCCGAGCGCGTCGCCGTTCCCAGCACCCTCGATCTGCAATGGATGGCGATCTTCGCCGGCGGCCTGCTCGCCGGTGCGCTGGTCACCATGCTCGGGCGTGTGTTCCGCCGCAGGAAGAGGGCGTAGGGCGCCTGGGGGCTGGGCGGAGTTGCGACCGTCAGTCTTCACAGCGAAGCGGGAGGACAGAGGGACGCCCCCCTGCTGACGCGCATCGCATCACCCGGACGGACCGGCCGGCCTTTTCGCGGATCGAGGCGCACTCCGTCGACGGGAAGGCGGCTCACCTGCTTTCGCTCACGACCAGCAACGAAACGGTGCTTCGATGGACAAGAACCTGCGCGCGACCTTCGCACGAAAGATGGTCCACGCCGACTACTGGCTCGACGACCCTCTCTTCGGACCGGTTTTCGGAGTACGCGATCGCTATCACAATGCGAGACTGTATTTGCGGCAGGCCAAGGCAGGGCGCAGCAGATTCATCGGCAACAGGGTGCTGGCCTTCGTGAACAGCAGCGTGGCGGCCATCAGCGTCGGCGGGCTGGGTGCGCTCGGTCTGCGGGACGCGATCGAAGGGAGCGCCACCGATAACCAGACGTTCGGCGTGATCCGCGTCGTCGTCTTCCTGCTCCTCGGCTGCAGCTTCACGTGGAGTGCACTGAAATCGCACTCGTGGATCCGCTGGATGGCGCGCAACTGGAATGCCCCGACGGTCGCGCCACGAAGTGGCATCACGTCGAGGAAGCGGTCCGAGCGAAAGCAGGAACGAGCACTCCGATCGGTCACACGAGCAGCCTCTTCCGAAGTTCGTTTGATCGACCTTCTCGACATTGCGCGCGAGTGGTTCGTCAGCGAGTTCATGCGCAAACACGTCCGGGCGAACTACCAGCCAGGCGACAGTTTGCTCGCCGGCCAAAATCTGCAGGGATGGATTCGGCAGTATCCGGAGGAGTACCTCAGTTCCGCGAAGTGGTGGCGGGCATTCATGATCGGCTCGAGACTCGTGTTTCTGGGCCTGGCGTTAGCGATCCTCGACGTGCTCCGCCCATCGAACTTCGAAGGCGAATTCACGCTGATCGACTACTACTCTGCCGCCGTCGTCGGTTACATCGCGTTGGGAGTGAGTGTCGGCTCGCAATCGTTCCTTCGGTGGATGATCCGCAATTGGAACGCAGATCGCGAGACATACGGCTGAAGCCGTGGACGGAATGGCCTTGTCGGCCGAAAGCTCCTGCGCCATGGGCGAGCAGCTTCCCCGGCTCTCTGCGCCGTGAACTGCCCGACATATAGCCAAGGCAATCGCCCGAGGATGGCGAACCGCATGCGGTCATCGCCGAACCGGGAGCAGCCAAGCGCCAGCCTTATCGCTACACCGAGTCGAAGAGGACTTTGGCTCCCGCGCACCGGTCATCCTCGTGAGCGCTATCTCCTCCCGGGCTGAGGGCAACACAATGCGAGAACTCAACGAGGTTGACGTCGTCGCCGCGTCGCCAGGACCGATGGCCATTATTTCGGTTCTGGCACCAGAGCCGCGGATGTTGTCCTCATCGTTGCTCGGCGCACCCGCTACGACAGCCTCGGGCGGAACTTCTCCGCGAGCCTTGTACGCCGATCGATCTCATACGTCCACGCCATCAGTGTGTGGCCCACTCGATCACGATCGGGCACGTCCGGTAGAAGAAGTAGTTGCCGTCTCGCAGATCGCGTTCGTCTGCCGGGAAGGACGCTCGCAGGTCCCGGATCAGCCCGTCGGCGCTTTCGTCGGCATCACTCGCATCCCGGCGCCTCAGACACGCGTGACCGTCCGAGATCAGCTTCCGCACCACCCAACAGAACCCATCGATCCGTTCGTGGTAGCTCTCACACCAGAGCGGGACCTCCGGATACCCCCCGGGCGCAAAAAAAGCCCCAGATCTCCGCCAGGCCCCACCCACCGACGGCAGCAATCAGGTATGTGAGGTGTTCCGGCGCCAACACGTCGGTCGAACCCGGCTCGACTCGGCCAACGCCCGGAGCTCTCAGAAGCCTCCGCATCGGATCCCGCCCCTTCGGAGACGACGACTCTGCACCTGGGGCAACGAACGGGACAGGTTTCGTACGGTTCGGCCACCACCAACTCGACCCCATTGGGCATTCGGGGAAGAAGAACCACAACCCGTCCTGCATCCCGTCATCATTCGCCGGAAACGCCTCGCGAAGGGCCGCCAGCTTCTCATCGATCGTGCCCGGGAACGGCACCCCGCCATTCCGATTCAACTCGATGAACCCGTGCTCGAACAATTGCTTCACCGTCCACAAGAACCCCTCACGCCGCTCCTCGAAGCTCTCCATCGAGTGCGGGAACCCGGGATCGCCACCGGGTGTCTCGAAGTAGATCCACAGAGAGTCGAGGTCGCGGTCCTCGCATTCAGCAGCGATCTGTCCAAGCTGTTCCGCCGTGATCGGATTCATACCGGCTTCCTCGCTACTCGAATTTGATCTCAAAGCCACCCTTTGGCCACCCCCATGCTTCGTACTGAGACTTGTTGAGGATGTCGATGGTCCAGGTTGCTTTGTTGGCACTGCCGGCGACCGGCGAGCTTGACACGTTTCGGAGGTTGATGCTTGTTCCGTCGTCGAGTTTCACGTTCCATACTTTTGGAGGGTCGTAGACGCCGACGGGGCGGCCTCCGGCCTGCCTATCCACGAGATCCCGCACCAGGTTTTCGAGTTCGCTCGGCGACAGTCCTGTGGTATCGAACACCTTTGTGGAACCGATCTTGTTGCTGGCGCCGGTTGGCAGATAGAGGCGATCACCCAGACGCAATCCCTCCGAGCCGGGATTCGTGAACGGGGTCCGGCGTCGCTGGCCCTGTCGCGGCCGGAGTCAGTGACGGGGTAGAGCCGAGTTAGCCCTCTCCGTCTGCGGGAAGCGCTAGCCAGATCTGAGGGTTTCCTGGTGCAGGAACATCCCACGCCGCACGTTCGCGTAGGTCAATTGCTTGATCCAGCGCCATAAGCGGCTTCATGCTTCCACCGGGTTGATCGAGAGTGTAGGCCTCCACAGCGCCGCTCTGGACAAGAGAGTGGATCACTTCCGCGACCTCAGACTGGATCTCTGTCGAGCTCATTCCCAAGGTGCCGCCCAAACGCCACCCGATCTCCCATAGTCCGAAACAATCTTCATCGAGAAGCTCGATAATCTCGCGCGCGATTTCTTCTCTGGTCATAAAGTTGGGTTCCCTTGCAGAGGTATGGGGTCCGAAACAGTTCCGTTGCGGCTGATTCGAACGTACGGGCCTTGCTTGGCAGGATTCGGGTCGGTTGCTTTTCCTGGCATGATCCGGACTTGCTCCCCCAAACGTTCCGGGTTGGAGTACCGAACTCCTGTTCCACCCTTGTTTGCGTTGGTGGTGGATTTTGACCAACCTGATGGAATCAGTGCTTCCACCTCGTTCCAGCTCGCTCCACGAAGGGAGTTGACATCTCCAAGGTCCAGCTTTGGCTTCGGTAGTTCGGCAACAGCGGCCGGTGTGTTGGCTTTCTCGAGGGGTTTTGCCGTCGGGGTGAATATCTTGCTGACCTTGGCCCCGGCCGTCCCGGCCCATCCTCTCGCGAGGTTGAGGGCGCTGGTGGCCAGGCTGGGGGTGGTGATGATCGGGGGTTGTTTGACCAGGCCGGGGATCTTGGCGGCCTTGGCGGTCTTGTTCAGCAGCCCACCGACACCGCCGGCCACGGCGGGCAGCACGTTGCCGGCCAGTTGTCCGATCACGAACGCGTCTCCGGCGAACACCTGGCCGACGGTGCCGGTCAGTTGATTCCACAACGCCGAACGCGCACTCTCGTCCAGCACCAGTGATTGCAGGCTCAGGCCGATCTCGTGGACGTTCAGCTGGGCGGCCTCGTTCAGTGCCTGCCCCAACCCGGAACCCACACCAGCCAGAAACTGCAGCCCCCAGCTGCCCGAATCAGCGGCCCGCTGTGCGACGTTCACGTCGTACCATTGGCC
>NZ_MKVJ01000021.1:709175-721249 GCF_001898805.1 Leifsonia sp. 71-9 | reverse complement strand
CCCGGCCCATGTGCCGGCGACGGTCGATGTGGTCGTGCAGCACCCGAACGGCGACTCGCAGCCGGGCGCCTTCACCTTCCTGGCCGCCCCGGCGATCCTATCGCTCACCCCGACCAGCGGGCCGGAGACCGGTGACACGACCGTCACGATCACCGGCACCGGGTTCACCGGCGCCACCGGGGTGACGTTCGGCGGCACCGCCGGCAGCGGCTTCGCCGTCGTGAACGACACCACCATCACCGTGGTCACCCCGGCGCACGCACCGGGCGCGACGGACGTGGTCGTGCAGAGCCCCAACGGCACCTCCGGCCCGGGCACGTTCACGTTCATCGCCCTCCCGGCCATCACCTCCCTCGCCCCGACCAGCGGGCCGGTGACCGGCGGGACCCCCGTCACCATCACCGGCAGCGGGTTCACCGGAGCGACGGGAGTGACCTTCGGCGGCACGCCGGGCGTCGGGTTCAGCGTGGTGAACGACACCACGATCACCGTCGCCAGCCCCGCCCACGCGGAGGGACCGGTCGACGTGATCGTGCAGGCGCCGGTCGGTGACTCCGCCCCGGCGACGTTCACCTACCTGCCCCTCCCCGTCATCACCGGAGTCGCGCCGGCCAACGGACCGGAGACCGGCGGCACCGCCGTCACCATCACCGGCACCGGCTTCACCGGCACCACGGGGGTCACCCTCGGCGGCACGCCCGCGACGGGCGTCACCGTGGTGAACGACACCACGATCACGGCCACCACCCCGGCGCACGCTCCGGGCGCGGTCGACGTCGTGGTGACCACGCCGGCCGGCCCCTCGGAGCCGGGCGACTTCACCTTCGACGCGGTCCCGGCGATCACCTCGGTGGCCCCGGCCAGCGGACCGGAGACCGGCGGAACGGCCGTCACGATCACGGGCACCGGGTTCACCGGCGCCACCGGAGTCACCTTCGGCGGCACGCCGGGAACGGCCTTCACCGTGGTGAACGACACGACGATCACCGTCACGACCCCGGCGCACGCGCCCGGCGCCGTGGACGTGATCGTGCAGCACCCGAACGGGAACTCGCAGCCGGGTGACTTCACCTTCCTGCAGCTGCCGGCCATCACCTCCCTCGCCCCGACCAGCGGTCCGCAGACCGGCGGCACCGCCGTCACCATCACGGGCACCGGCTTCACCGGCGCCACCGGAGTCACCTTCGGCGGCACGCCGGGCACCGGCTTCACCGTGGTGAACGACACCACCATCACGGTGACGACCCCGGCGCACGCGCCCGGAGCCGTCGACGTGGTCGTGCAGCACCCCAACGGCGACTCGCAGCCCGGTGACTTCACCTTCCTGCCCGTCCCGGCCATCACCTCCGTCGCCCCCGCCAACGGTCCCCAGACCGGCGGCACCGCCGTCACCATCACGGGCACCGGGTTCACCGGCGCCACCGGAGTCACCTTCGGCGGCACGCCGGGCACCGGCTTCACCGTGGTGAACGACACCACGATCACCGTCACGACCCCTGCCCACACCCCGGGCGGGGTGGATGTGATCGTGCAGCACCCCAACGGCGACTCGCAGCCGGGCGACTTCACGTTCGACCCGGTCGCGAACGCCCCCGTCATCAGCGGCCTCGACCCGGACCACGGTCCGTTCCTCGGCGGCACGGTCGTCACCGTCTCCGGCACCGGCTTCACCGGCGCCACGAGCGTGACGATCGACGGAGTGGACGTGCCGTTCACGGTCGTGAACGACACCACGATCACGCTGACGACGCCGCCGCACACCGCGGGCGCCGTGCCGATCGTCGTGACGACCCCGGTCGGACCGTCGCCCGCCGCGACGTTCACCTACGACCCGGGAACCACCATCGACGGCGTCGACCCGGGGCACGGCCCCCAGGCCGGCGGCACGACGGTGACGATCACCGGCGGGTGCTTCACGGGCGCGACCGGCGTGCTCTTCGGCGCCCCCCCGGCGACCTCCTTCACGGTGGTCGACGACGCGACCATCACCGCCGTGGCCCCGGCCGGCACCGGGACGGTGGATGTCACGGTCACCGGCGGGGTGGAGTGCGGCAACGGCGTGCTCCCCGGCGGCTACCGCTACGACGTGCCGCTGCCGGTCGACCCCGGCACGGGCACCACCGGGTCGACGAGCACCGGCAGCGGTCTCGCCGACACGGGCTCCACCTCCGGTGGGGCGGCCCTCCTCGCCGGTCTCGCGGCCCTGCTGGTCGCGTGCGGCGCCCTGATCCTGATTCGACGCACCCGCCGAGCCTGACGGCACGGCCTGAGAAAGGAGAAGTCGATGACTGAGACACACGTGGCACCCGCCCCCCGGCGGGCCCGCAAGCTGAAGGCCGTGCTGGCCGCCGGGCTCGTGCTCGGCGCCGGGGCCGCCGTGACTCTCGCCGCCTGGAACGACTCCGAGTTCGCCCGGGGAACCTTCACGGCGGGCACCTTCAACCTCGTCGGCAGCATCGACGGCACGACCTACACGGACCACGCGACGGCGGCCTCGCCCGCCGCGCTGGCCTTCACGGTCAACGCCGCCACGCTCTCGCCGGGGGCGGTCACCGCCGCGCCGTTCGCCGTCGAGCTCGCGGCGAACACCACCAACCCCGCCGTCGTCACGATCTCGAGTGCCGCGACGACGGGCACCGTGACCAATCTCACCTACGAGCTGCTGCAGACGACGACGTTCGGCTGCACGGCGAGCACGACGGGCACCGACCTCGTCCCCGCGGGGACGGCACTCACCACGGTGCCCGGTTCGACCACGTTCCCCCTGACCCAGGGCACGGGAGGCGCGGCGGGGGCGCCGGCCTTCCTGTGCTTCAAGGTCACCGGCGGAGCGGGTCTCGCGCAAGGGCAGACCGGCACGGCCACCTGGCAGTTCCAGGCGGCGAGCCAGTAGTCCATGCGTGAGGGGCGGCCGTACCGCAGCCGGGGTGTTCGGGCCCTCCGGCTGCGGGCGGTGCTCGCCTCGGGCCTCGTGCTCGGGGTCGGCGCGGCCGTCACCCTCGCCAGCTGGACCGACCGGGAGTTCGCGACCGGCTCGTTCCAGACCTCGGTGTTCAACACCCAGTCCAGCGTCAACGGCAGCGCCTACGCCGACAACTCCGTCTCCCCGGGTGCGACCGTGACCATCGCCGGCCCGTTCGCGCCGGGAGTGTCCTCCTACTTCCCGGTGCTCATCCAGACGACCGCGAACTCGGTCGCCGGCACGGCCGTCCTCAACGGCGCCGTGCTCGGCGGCACGGACGCGGCGACGCTCGGCGCGGCACTCGTCTACCGGGTCGTGCGCACGACGGCCACCTGCAACGCCGCGGCGTTCACCGGCACCCCCGCGTTCGTGGTCGGCGCCGCCGCGACCACCCGCGCGCTCACCGCAGGCCAGGAGACCGGGGTCACCAACGCGCTGGCGGCCGCGACCAGCACGGCGCCCGGAGCCGCGACGGGCTTCTGCTTCGAGGTCACCCTCCCGGCCGGAGCGCCCAACACCCTGCAGGGCAAGACGACGACGGCGACGTGGCAGTTCGTCACGACCTCGAACTGACGACCGGAGAGGAGGCGAGATGAGCATCCGCGAGGAGGCCGCTGCCGTCGCGGGACGGCACACCGCCGAGCCTCCCGCCGCGCACGCCGCGGCCCCGGCGAGCCGTCGGGCGGCGAAACGTGCCGCCTCCCGAGCCGGGGACGTGCTGCTCACGGTCGCCTCCGTCGCGGGTGCCCTCTGCATCGCCGGGGCCATCGCGGCGGCCGTGTTCCACCTCACCCTCATCCTGTTCAGCACGGGGTCGATGAGCCCGACCATCCCCGCCGGGGCTGTGGCCCTGGTGCGCGAGATCCCCGCGAGCGAGGCGCGCGTCGGCGATGTCGTCACCGTGGACCGGCCGGGCGAGCTGCCGATCACCCACCGCGTCGTCTCGGCACGGCCCCTCGGCGGCGGCCGGGTGGAGCTCGTGCTGCGCGGCGATGCGAACGCCGAGACCGACCCCGCGCCCTACGATGTCGCGCACGTGCGCCTGGTGATCGCCAGCGTGCCCGGCGGGGCCCAGGTCATCGCCTTCTTCTCGAACCCGCTCTTCCTCGGCGGCGCCACCCTCGCCGCCACCGTGCTCGTCGCGTGGGCGTTCTGGCCCCGGGACGGCGACAGGGAGGGACGTTCCCGGCGCGACCGGCGCCGCGAACGGGACAGGGTCGGAGCCGCGGGTCGCGCGGGAGGAGGCGCCCTCGTCCTGCTCCTCGCCGCCGGCGGGGCCTCCGCCCTCGTGCTCGCCTCCCCCGCGCCCGCCCGCGCCGACGAGACCGTCTCCGCCGGCCGCTACCTCACCCTGACGTCGATCGCCGACCCGGCCGCCTTCGCGGAACTGCGTCCGGGCGTCCCGGTGCACTGGGAGGTCGGAGTCGCCGCCTCCACTCCCCGACCCGTCACCGTGGGTCTCGGGCTCTCCGCGACCGGCCCGCTGACCACCGCGCTCGACGTCGCGATCCGCTCGTGCACCGTCCGCTGGTCGGGCGACGCCTGCCCCGGCACGGTCCAGGCGGTGACCCCCGGCACCTCCCTCGCCGCCCTCCTCGCCGGACCCGGCGCCACGGTGGGCGCCCCGCCCGCACCGGCCGGCGTCGTCACCGTCGGCGGGATGCCGTCCGCCTCCCCGCGCTGGCTCGCCGTCGATGTGACCCTCGCATCCGGCGCCTCCACCGGCTCCGCCGCCCTCGAGGTCTGGGCCTGGACCTCCGCCGACGACGCCCGGGCATCGGCTCCACCGGTGGCCCTCGCCGCGACCGGCTCGGCGCCGCCCCTGCTACCGCCGCTGCTTGCCGGCAGCGCCGTGGTCGCCGGGGCGGCCATCGCCGGCGTCGCGGGATCCCGCCGCCACCGGCACACCGGGAGCGCGTCGTGAGGGGCGCGCTGCGGGCCGTCGTCGCGAGCGCGCTGGTCGTGCTCGCGGCCGGCGTGCTGGGCGTCTCGGGCGGCTCCCCGGCCCAGGCGGGCTGGTCGCGGTCGGCCTACGTCACCGGCACGGCGACGGCGGGCGTGCTGGGAGCGGTGCCGACCGTCGCCTGCGGATCGTCGGGCGGCCTGCTCGCGGCCAACATCCCGATCACCTGGACGGCGGCGCCGACCGGTGGCAACGCCCTCGCGCCGCAGAGCTACACGATCGCGTGGAGCGGCAGCGCGGGCTCCGGCAGCACGACGGTGGCGGCGCCGGCGACCTCGGGCAGCGTGACCGGTGCGACGCTGACCCTGCTGGGCACCAGCACGGTCACCGTCACCGCGAACTACGGCACCTGGACGTCGCCCGTCTCCCTCCAGACGCGGACGATCACGACCGTGCTCGGAGCGCTCAGCCTCATCGTGGCGTGGACGTGCGCCTGATCCCCACCGCGGGCAGCAGGATGTCGTCCATCACCGAGAGCAGGAACTCCCGGTCGACCGGCCTGCGCTGGATGAGCACCCGGTAGGAGGCCATCGCCGGCGCGATCAGGGCGAGCTTCTCGATGTCGGCGTCGTCCGGGATCTCGCCGCGTTCGACGGCACGGCGCAGGAAGATGCGGTTGAGGGAGGCGCGCGGCTCGACGATCGCGGCGTTGACCGCGTCGGTGAGCTCCGGGTTTTTCGCGAGCATGGAGACCAGACCGGCCATGATCTGGAGCTTCTTCTCGGCGTCGACGATCGTGTGCGGCTTCATCATCGCGACGAGGTCGCCCCGGAGCGTGCCGGTGTCGGGAAGGGCGTCGAAGTCGATGTCGCCCTTCTTCATGCACGCGACGGCGTCGATGACGAGGTCGGCCTTCGACGCCCAGCGCCGGTAGACGGTGGCCTTGCCGGCCTTCGCCCGCGCCGCGACCATGTCGATCGTCATGCGGTCGTAGCCGGTCTCGGCGAGCACGTCGAGGGCGGCGTCGAGGATCTCCGGGTCGCGGGTGTGGTCCCGTTTGCGCCCGAGCTTCGTCGCGGGGGCGGGTGCTGACATGTCCATCACCTCCAGTGTAGATGAATTCTTGAACAGAATAGATCCGGAACTAGTTAGTTTCGTATATGCTGACCCGCATGCCGCAGACAAACCCCTCCCCCTCGAGCGCCGCACCCGACGCGGCGGCGCCCTCGACCCGCCGCTGGTGGACGCTCGTCACCGTCGCCCTCGCGCAGCTCATGGTCGTGCTCGACTCGACCGTCGTGAACATCGCGCTCCCCTCCGCTCAGGCCGATCTCGGCTTCTCCAACGCCGACCGCCAGTGGATCGTGACCGCCTACTCCCTCGCCTTCGGCAGCCTCCTGCTCTTCGGCGGCCGCCTCTCCGACCTCATCGGCCGCAAACGCGCCTTCATCATCGGCCTCATCGGCTTCGCCGGCGCCTCCGCACTCGGCGGCGCGGCGGGCTCGTTCGGGATGCTCGTCGGCGCCCGCGCGCTCCAGGGCGCGTTCGGCGCTCTCCTCGCCCCGACCGCCCTCGCGGTGCTGACCACCACCTTCACGGTGCCGAAGGAGCGGGCGCGCGCGTTCGGCATCTTCGGCGCGATCGCCGGTGCGGGAGGCGCGGTCGGCCTGCTGCTCGGCGGCGTGCTCACCGAGCAGTTCGACTGGCGCTGGAACCTCTACATCAACGTCGTCATCGCGATCGTCGCCGTCATCGGCGCGACCATCTTCGTCACCTCGATCGCCCGCAGCGGCCCGCGCCCGAAGCTCGACGTGCCCGGCACCATCCTCGTCTCCGGCGCGCTCTTCTCGCTGGTCTACGGCTTCTCCAACGCCGAGTCCGACGGCTGGGACTCGCCGCTCTCGTGGGGCTTCCTCGGCGCGGCCGGTGTGCTGCTGATCGCGTTCGTGCTCTGGCAGCGCCGCGCGACGCACCCGCTGCTACCGCTCTCGATCGTGATCAACCGCAACCGCGGCGCCTCGTACAGCGCGATCCTCATCGCCGGCGCCGGGATGTTCGGCATCTTCCTCTTCGTGACCTACTACCTGCAGGCCACACTGAAGTTCACGCCCATCCAGACCGGCCTCGCCTTCCTGCCGATGATCGTGATGCTCGTCACCGCCGCGCAGCTGTCGACCAACATCTTCGTGCCGCGGTTCGGGCCGAAGATCATGGTGCCGATCGGCATGACGATCGCCGCCACGGGCATGGTCTACCTGACCCACCTGGGCGTCACCGCGAACTACGCCGCCGACCTCCTGCCGCCGCTGATGATCCTCGGCGTCGGGATGGGCTCGATCATGCCCGCCGCGATCCAGACCGCGACGCTCGGCGTCGACCGCCGGTTCGCCGGCGTCGCCTCGGCGATGGTCAACACCAGCCAGCAGGTGGGCGGGTCGATCGGCACGGCGCTGCTCAACACGCTCGCGGCCACCGCGGCCACCGACTACGTCGCCTCGCATCTGCCGCCGTCGGCGTCCGTCGCCGCCGAGGCCGCCGTGCACAGCTACGCCACGGCGTACTGGTGGGGAGCCGCCTTCTTCGCCTTCGGCGCCGTGCTCACCGCGTTCCTCTACCGGCGCCGCGCGGCCCTCGCGACCGCGGCTGCTCCGGCAGGCGCCGCCGACCCGGCCGGTGCACCCGGTGCGCCCGAACCAGTGGTCGCGCACTAGCGATCCATCCGTCGCAACACGCCGTTCCCACCCCGGTGGGGACGGCGTGTTGCGACGACCAGGTCGTCAGGCGACCGGCTCCGCCTCCGCCTCCGCGTCGCGGAGCGCCTCCTCGACCGCCTTCTTGACCCGCGCGTCCTCGCGCTCGGCGTTCGCCTTCCTCCGGCGGCGCAGCACGAGCACGGCGGCGACGACCGCGGCGGCCACCAGCAGCACGAGCACCAGCAGCGCCCACGGCACCGCGAGCGCCCCGGCCTCGGCTGCGACGCCGTCGACGCCGGGCGTGGAGCCGGTGACCGCCGGCAGCTTGGGGCTGAGCGCGGCCTTCGCCGTCAGCCAGAACGCCGGCACCACGCCGTCGACGGGCACGGACACCGTCCACGACTCGCCGGGGAGCAGCTCCGGGACGGCGGCGACGTCGCCGGTGTCGACGGGGAACCAGCCGAACGGTCCGGAGAGCGCGACCGTCTGCCCGGCCGAGAGCCGCACGTTGCCGGTGTTGTGGACCGTGTACGAGACCGTCGCCGATCCCGCTCCGAACGGGTTGAACGTCCCCGTGTAGTCGACGTGCATCTTCTCGACCGCGACGGCCGGGGCGAGCGCGCCGTCCACGCGGACGTGCATCCGGATGCCCAGACGGCGGTCGACGCTGATGCCGTTCTCCTGGGCGGTGTGCGGGAGGGAGGTCAGGAGGCCTCCGGCGTAGTCGCCGGGCGTCGCGTCCGCCGGGATGCTGACGGTGAAGGGGACCTCCACCGAAGCGCCGGGCGCGACCGTGACGCGGCCGCTCTGAAACGCGGTCCAAGCGCCCACGGCCTCGGGCTTCGTGTCCTGGGTGACGAGGTCGAGCTGGCCGCTCGTCGTGGTGAAGCCGTCGGCGGCGTAGACGTCGAGCTCGAGCGGCGTCGCGGCGTGGTTGCTCACCACGAGGGCGTCGGAGACCTGCTTGCCCGGCTCGATCCGGTAGGCGAAGTTCTGACGGTCCGCGCCGTTGGCGTTGGAGGCGGTGCGCACGCCCCAGGTGACGTCGCCGTCCGCGGCGACGGCGGGCGCGGACACGCCGCCGACGGCGAGCACCGCGGCGACGAGGAGGGCCGGCAGCAGGCCGGCGAGGAGCCGCGCGCGTCCGGGCGCGGTGCGGGGGGAACGAGCGTTCATGACCATCCTGGGGAGCAGTGGGAGTCGAAGTGGCCCCGGGGCGGGCGCTGACGCGCACCCGCCCCGGGCGGTGGAGCGGATCGGCTAGCTGAGCGCGGTGAGCGTCAGGGTCGCCTGGTAGGTGCCGTCGGTGACGTCGATCGGGATGTTGAGGTCCAGAGCGGCGCCGAGCTTGGCCGAGCCCTTGGCGTGGCCCGCCCCGGCGGATCCGAGCGTGGCCGACTTCGAGAGGCCGTCGCCGCCCGAGAAGCCCGACTGCACGCGGTCGCCGGCCTTGGCGTCACCGCCCGCCTCGGTGACCGACGGCGTCCAGCCGAGGTACTTGCCCGAGAAGGACTTGGCGCCGGAGGCGAAGTCGCTCACCTGGGCCGAGAGCGACCACTGCGGGCCGGCCGTGCGGGTGTCGGTGACGCGGATCGGGTTGATCGAGCCGACCGCGGCGTAGTGGTCGCCCGCCTCGACGGCTCGGCCGAGGTTGACGAGGCCGTTGGTGCCGTCGACGTTCCAGACGAACTCACCCGGGGCGGCCTGCGGGACCGTGACCTGCAGCTGCTGCTGGTCGGTGTCGGGCTTCGCCGCACGGGTCAGGGTGACCTGGTCGACGATGCTGTTCACCGGCTTGTCCGTGCCGTTGGCCTGGCTGCGGAGGGTCTTCACCGTGATCGCGCTGCTGGTGATGTCGATCGCGCTGTAGTTGCGGACCTTCTCCTGGTTCTGCACCGAGAGCCACCAGAAGCCCTTGTTCTGCAGGTCGTAGTACTTCGACCCGGAGGCCGAGTTGGCCGTCACGTAGAGCACGCCGCCGGGACCGGCGACCACCTGGTCGGCGCCGGCCTGCTCGTCCGCGTTGGCCTTCTCACCGTTGTGGATGAGGTAGCTGCGGGCGTAGCTGTGGTCGTGCCCCTGCAGGACGAGGTCGATGCCCAGGTCCGAGATGACGGTCGGCAGCACGTTGCGGCGGTCGAGCACGTCGCTGTCGGTCGCGTGCGGGCCGGGCGAGTAGATCGAGTGGTGGAAGGCGAGCACCTTCCACTTGGCCTTGGCGCCCTGCTCGGCGACGACCTTCTGCATCCACGCGATGTGGGAGGCGTCGCGGCTGTTCGAGTTGATGTCGAGGAACAGCGTGTCCTTGTAGATGAACCAGTAGTCGCCGCCCGAGCCCGTCCCGGTGTTGGCGCCGGCGGTGCGGTCGACGTTCGGGGTGTTGAAGTGCTGCTCGTACGCCTTCGAGCCGACGTCGTGGTTGCCGTTGGTGGCGACGAAGGGGATCTGGCGCAGCTTGTCGGACTGCAGGAAGGCCTCGTACTGCGTCTCGTTGTTCGCCGTCTCGACCTGGTCGCCGGCGGAGAAGAGCAGCTCGGCGTTCGGGTAGGCGGAGGTGGCGACGTTGAGGGTGTCCACCCAGCCGGCCGAGTCGTTCGGGACGTTGCCCGACGAGCCGATCTGCGGGTCGCCGAAGAACAGGAAGTTGAAGTCGCCGCTGAACTTCTGGGTGCGGAACGTGTAGGTCGCCGACCAGTCCCCCTCGGTGCCGACGCGGTAGACGTAGGAGGTGTTCTCCTTGAGCCCGGTCACGGTGGCGAAGCGGTTGTACTCGTTGCTGGTGGTGATGCCGCCCGTCGCGGGGATGCTCTTCACGACCTGCGGGAACGCGCCGCCGACGACCTCGGAGGCGTAGCCGACCTGTACGACCTGGGCCACGTCGGCCGCGGAGTACCAGGAGAAGTTGCGCTGCGATTGGTCCGCTCCGACGCCCAGGACGATGTCCGTCTGGTTGGCGGAGGCGGCGAAGGCGGCGGGCGCGGCGATCGCGCCGCCCCCGAGCATCACGCCGAAGCAGACCGCTGCGGCGGCGAGGCGTGTTGTGGTGCGGTGACCGGGCTTGGCGGCCCGTCTGGTGTCGTCACTCGACATGGAGTCCGATGCCTTTCTCAGTGAGATGTCCGCGGACGCGCGGACGCGGATCCCACCGTCTCGGCCGCTCGTGAATTCTGAATGAATTCACAGAGTTGTGGCGGTGGACACCAGCGGAAGGTCACCCCCATTCGAGGCCCAGCACGCGGCCGACGAACCAGAACAGCGCGACCGCGGTGACCACCGCCGCGACCGCGATCCCGACCCAGAGTCCGACGCGGGGGGCGCGCCTGCGCAGCAGGACGAGCAGCGGGAAGACCACGGCGATGATCCCGAGCTGCACCGCCTCGATGCCGACGTTGAAGATCAGCAGCGACCAGAGCAGCGTCCACGACCAGGGCTCGTCGATGCCGAGCGCGCTGGCGAAGCCGAGGCCGTGCACCAGGCCGAACAGGAACACCACGCCCAGGCGCAGCCAGTCGGCGCGGTCGAGGCCCAGTGACCCGGAGGGCGTCGGCCGCACGTCGAGGGCCAGCTCGGCCGGCGACATCGTGACGCGGCGCCGCACCGACCAGAGGTACCAGGCCGCGACGACCGCGATCGAGAGCGCGATGACCGGCTCGACGACCGCGGCCGGCACCGTGACGAAGCCGAGGGCGGCGAGCAGGAAGGTGATGGAGTGGGCGACGGTGAAGGTCGTCGCGGCGAGCACGACATCCCGCAGCCGCCGTGAGCCGACGATGAGCGCCAGCAGGAACAGGATGTGGTCGATGCCGCCCAGGAGGTGCTCGGCGCCGAGCAGGAAGAACTCGCCGAACCGCTCGCCCCCGGTCTGCTCGGTCGAGAACGACGGGTGGGCCGCATCGAGGGCGGCGCTGCCGTCCTTCCCGTCGAGGTCGTAGGTGACGATCGTCTTCGTGTCCCTGACGTAGTCCTCGGAGTCGGGGAAGAGCCCGCTGCGGAGCTCGTGGCCCGCCGCGTGGCCGCCGTCGGCGCAGGCGAAGTCGAGCACGAGCGTCGCGTAGGGCACCGAGTCGCGTTCGTGCACGGTGATGTCGCCGGCCCGGGAGGGTGCGCACGGCTCTCCGCCTGCGCTCACCGTGAACCGGTCGGTCACGTAGGCGACCACCGTGTCGGCGTGGTCGTTCATCGCGGTGGCCTCCTCCCCGGTCTGGAAGAGGTCCATCCCCTGGTCGAAGAGGCCCTGGTCCTTCTGCTTCTCGGCGGCCGACGCGACGAGCAGGTCGTACTCGAGGTCGAGCGTGGTGCGCACCCCGCCGTCGGGTGCCGTCGTCGCGTCCGCATAGACGACCGACGAGAAGCCGTGCGCCCCCGCTGCGGTGGCCGGAAGCAGCACCCCGGCGGCCGCGGCGGCGAGGGCCGTCAGGGCGAGGGCGAGGGAGGCGGAACGGCCTCGCGGGCGGGTCGGGCGGGCAGGGGTCTGGCGGCGGGGATGGCTGCGGATCACCCCGACAACGTGTCCGAG
>NZ_MKVJ01000021.1:645668-709124 GCF_001898805.1 Leifsonia sp. 71-9 | reverse complement strand
TCCCGCCGCGATCGCGCGCGACCGACTGTTCACCGCCGGTTCACCTCTCCGGCGCTGCCGGGTCATCGGGTCGCCCCGCAGGTCGGAGAGCGTCGGAGCGTGTCCCGGACCTCTTCCCTCCCCCTGCTCGTCGCCGCCCTCGGCGTGGCCGCCGGGCTGACCCTCGCGGGCTGCGCTCCGGCCGCGCCCGGCCCGGTCGGGACCCCCGGGTCGTCCGGCGATCCCGCGCTGCACCCGCTCGGCGCCGGCTTCCTCGGCAGCGTGACGACGCCCACTCCCGAGGCGACGATCGACCCGGAGCCCGGCTCGTGGGCCGGGGTCGAGCCGCCCGCCGGTTACGAGGTCGTGCTCATCACGGCGGGCGACGACGCGGCCACGAAGACCCTCGCCGACGGCGTGACGCGCTGGGCGGGGCAGCGGGATGTCGTCCTCACGACCCTGACCGCGACCGGCGACGACGAGGTGCAGGCGCAGCTCCTGCGGGCGATCGACAAGGCGCCCGACCTCATCATCGGAGCCGGGGCCGGCGTGGTGGACGTGTTCTCGCTGATCACCGCCCAGAGCCTCCACCAGCAGTTCCTCGTCGTGGGGGCCGAGCTGCCGGAGCCGACCGGCAACGCGACGTCGGTGGTGTGGAACGGCGCCAGTTTCCGCGGCACCGGCATCAGCACCGACGAGGACAGCGTCGCCGCGTCCGTCACCCCCGCGCGCGCCGCCGACGCGGTCTCCGCCGGCGTCGCGAGCGTGCTGCACGGGCTCACGGGCATCGTGCTGCACCTGGGGTGAGGCTTCTCCGAAGCTGCTCGCTCCCCTTAGGCTTTCGCAGGTGAGCCTGCCGTCCCTCCCCGCCTTCGTCGCGGGGCACGCCATCCGCACCACCAACGCCGCCGAGGCCACCGACCAGGGGCTCATCCCCGGGGTGTGGCAGCGGACGGCCGCCGACGCCGGACTGCTGGGGCTCGACGCCCGCCGCGGCGACGCGCTGTTCGCCGTCCTCTTCGACTACGAGTCCGATCAGGACGGCGCCTACACGCAGATCGTCGGCATCGGCATCGACGACCCGGCCGACGCGCCCGCGGGGGTCGCGGTCGTGCGCCTCGGCGACGAGCCGCGCACCGCCTTCGAGGCCGCCGGCGAGATGCCGCACGCGCTCATCGCCGCCTGGGGGGCTGTCTGGGAGCAGTCCGCGGCGGGCGCGCTCTCGCGGGCGTTCACGGTCGATGTCGAGGTGCACCACGCCGACGGCACGGCGACGGTCCTGGTCGCCTGACCCTTTCTTGTCACGACACGCCGCCGGAGGGACGTGACGGACGGCGTGCCGTGACGATCGGATGCGGGCTAGAGCATGGTCTCCTGCGGGACGTGGCCGGGGATGTACGACTCGATGCTCCACGTCCCCGGCGAGAAGTCGGCGGAGAGGAACTCGCTGATCACGCCCGTCCCGCCGATGTAGAAGCCGTCGTCGCGGATGCGCTCCCAGGCCGTGGAGGCTTCGTCGAGCGACGCGTAGACCCCGAACGAGATCTGCATCTCGCCGACGTACTGCCAGAGCACGTGGACGCCGTGTGCACGCATACCAGCCCCTCCGACTCCTGAGATCCGCGAGCGAGCACGCCGAAGAGAGCGTCGGCGGCTGAACCCGTGCGCGAATGAGCCGGACGATCGCGGTGCGCTCCCGAGCGGGGTCTGGGCCCGGTTGTGATCGACAGGGTACGCCAGGGTGTGGTTCCGGTGGAAGAGCAGCGGGCGACCCCGTTCGGGGTCCAGCGGTCAGCGGCCGTCGGCGAGGGTGCCCGCGTCCAGGCCGGCGAGGCGGCGGGGGTCGGCGAGGACGTCCAGGCCGACGATCCGGTCGTCCGCGCCGAGGTCGAAGGCCATCAGCGAGACGACGCGGCCGTGCAGCACGGCCGCGACGCCGGGGCGCCCGCCGATCAGCACGGGGAGGGAGTGCGACGCGAGATGCGCCGCGGTGCGCGCCGACTCCGCGATCCGCGCGGCGCCGTCGAGCCGCACGGTCGAGGATCCGTCGTCCGCGTCGAGGACGGCGCGCTCGTCGAGCAGGGCGAGCAGTGCGGCGAGGTCGCCCTCCTGCACGGCGCGCAGCCACGCGTCGACGACGGTCCGGGCACGACGGCCGTCCGCGCGCGGCGCCTCCTCCGTGGCCCGCACGCGCCGTCGCGCCCGGGACACCAGCTGTCGCGCGGCCGCGGGCGAGCGCCCCACCAGCGGAGCGATCTCGTCGAACGGCTGCCCGAACACGTCGTGCAGAACGAAGGCGAGCCGCTCCGCCGGCGAGAGGAGGTCGAGCACCGTCAGCAGGGCGACCGCGACGCGCTCGTTGCCCGCGGCGATCGCGGCCGGGTCCTCGTCGGGCCCGGTCGGGGCGGCCTCCCACGCCTCGACGCTCCACCGGTCGGCCTTCACGACGCGGGCGGAGCGGAGCACGTCCAGGCTCAGCCGCGAGACGACCGTGGTCAGCCACGCGTCCAGATCGTCGACGCCGTCCGCGTCGGCGAGGGCGAGCTTGAGCCAGGCGTCCTGCAGCACGTCGTCGGCCTCCGCCGTCGACCCGAGCAGCCGGGTCGCGACGGCCCGCAGTCGCGGCCGCCGCAGCTCGAAGGCCGCGGCCAGGACATCCTCATCGATCGGCATCGTCACATTCTCCTTCGTTCGTCCGTCCAGAAGGTAGACGGGGCAGCGCGCCCCGATGTGACGAAGGAGCGACCATGACCAACACCATCCTCGTGACCGGCGGCACCGGCGAACTCGGCCGGCATGTCGTTCCGCTGCTCGCGGCGCCCGGCCGGCACCTCCGCGTGCTGAGCCGCCACGGCCGGCCGGCGCCGGACCCGGGGTCGCTCAGCGCCTCGCCGGTCGAGCGCGTCGAGCGCATCGAGTACGTCGTCGGCGACACCGTGGCGGGCACCGGCCTCGCCGAGGCCGTGACCGGCGCGGACGTCGTGCTGCACCTCGCCGGCGGCCCGAAGGGCGACGACGTCGGGACGCAGCACGTCGCGGAGGCCGCCCGTGCAGCGGGCGTCGGGCACCTGATCCTGATCTCGGTGATCGGCGCCGACCGCATGCCGATCGGCTACTTCCGCCGCAAGGCCGCGTCGGAGCGCATCGTCGCCGCGTCCGGGGTGCCGTGGACCGTGCTGCGCGCCACCCAGTTCCACAGCTTCGCCCGCACGATGGCCGGAGGGATGGCGCGGCTGCCGATCGTGCCGGTCATGCGGGATGTCCGGGTCGAGTCCGTCGCCGTGGAGGATGTCGCGCAACGTCTCGCGGAACTCGCAGGGCAGCCTCCCCAGGGCCGCGTCGCCGATCTCGCCGGGCCGCAGGTGCGCACCCTGGAGGAGCTGATCCGCACGCTGCCCGGGCGCGCGCATCCCCAGCTGCGCTTCGGCCTCCCCGGCGCGCTCGGCCGGGCCTACCGGAACGGCGAGAACCTGGCAGGACCCGGCGCCGACCGCGGAACGGGCACGTGGGAGGAGTACCTCGGCGCCGTCGCTGCCTGACCGTCACGCGAACGCGGACGGCGACACCACGTGGGCGACGCGCTCGGCGACGAGGAAGACGCCGATCGCGATCATCGCGAAGCCCGACACGCGGGAGACGATGCGCGCCGCGATCGGACGAGCCGACAGCACCCGCCTCGCGGCGAATCCCACCGCGAAGTAGACGATCGCGCAGTTGACGACGTGCACGGCGCCGAGCACCACGATCTGCAGCCCCACCGGCCACGGCCCCGCTGCCGAGGTGAACGGCGGCAGCACCGCCAGGGTCAGCAGGAGCAGCTTCGGGTTGAGACCGCTCACCGCGAATCCGCGTGCGACCCAGCTCCGGGCGGTGCCGTCGTCGGCGCCCTCGCCCGCACGCGGGGCCGACGAGCTGCGCAGCACGCCCCAGCCCAGCCACAGCAGGTAGGCCGCCCCGGCCAGCGTCAGCCCGGTCAGCGCCATCGGGAACCGGCCGATGAGCGCCCCCACCCCGGCCGCGACGATCGCGAGCACGACCACATGGCCGAGGAGGAGGCCGCTGACGGCGGGCACGACGCGGCGCTTCAGGCCGCCCGAGATCGCGTACGCCCAGTCCGCCCCGGGGGTGAGGATGAAGAGCAGCGAGATGCCCCCGAACGCCACGATCGCCGATCCCGACATGCTCCATCCCTTCCCGAATCTCTGTGTCGGGGGAAGATTAGAGTGGATGCGGCGCAAAGTGGTCCTGTAGTTTCCACGTGCGCCCTCGTCGTGTGGAAGGAATATCGTGATAGACGCGATCGACTGGAAGATTCTTGCCGAGCTGCAGCAGGATGGGCGGCTCAGCATCACCGAGCTCGCCGAGCGCGTCAACCTCAGCACCTCCCCCGCGCACCGCCGCCTCCGCACGCTCGAGGCCGACGGCGTCATCTCCGGCTACCACGCCGACGTCGACCTCCAGCTGCTCGGCTTCGGCTTCGAGACCCTCCTCTTCGCGACGATGCGCGTGACGGACAAGGCGACCATCGAGGCGTTCGAGGTCGCGGTCGCGGAGGTGCCCGCGGTGCTCCAGGCGCAGCGGCTGTTCGGCGACCCCGACTACCTGCTGCGCGTCGTGTGCCGCGATCTCACCGCGTTCCAGGAGCTCTACGACGAGACGCTCTCGAACCTCCCGGGAGTCCTCCGGCTCGAGACGACGCTCGTCATGAAGAACGTGGTCTCCGGGCGCTCGATGCCGCTGCGGCCCTGACCACTCGCGCCGGCGACCAGGCCGGCGCCGGTGCGGTCATCGCTTGGCGAGGTCCTCCCGCAGCGCGGTGAAGATCGTCCAGACCGAGCTGCGCTTGTGCGGCGTGTTCGCCTCGCTCATCGGGATGATGAGCTCGAGGCCGTCGCGGTAGAGCGCCCGCACCGTGAACCGGCCGGGCCATTCGGCCGTGTCGTCCGCGCCGAGGGAGGGCACGCCTCCCGAGATCTCGAGCCGCTCGAGGTCGCCGCGCCGGTGGACGCGGGTCGTCACGTCGGTGTTGCGGCTCGGGAGGGAGTAGACCGCGTCGATCGTCGTCACCGTGCCGCTGGTGAAGGCGCCGACCCGCACGCGCACGAGCTCCCCCTTCGTCTGGCTGCTGGCGCCGAGGTAGTTCAGCTCGCTCTCGCCGATGGCGAGCGCGACCCCGGTCACGATCGAGCCGAGGAACGTCGACGGGACACCGTCGAGGGCCGTCTGCCCGATCTCCTCGAGGATCATCCTCCGGATCGAGTCGCGCGACGTCTGCATGTTCGTCCCCTCTCGGCCGGCAGCAGTACCGGCTCCCTGACGAGTATGCGCCAGCCGGGCGCCGCCGACCAGCGGTCCGGCGGAACTCAGCGTCGGGGTGCGCGCGAGAGCAGCTGCGCCAGGAGCACGGGAGCGGCGTCGCCGTCGACGACGGTGACGACGTCGATGTTCGTCGGGCCGCTGTCGACCGCCGTCGTGCGCCCGCGGGTCGCCTCCCGCGACGTGTCCACCGCGAGAGCCGTGGCGCGCACCTCGCTCGGGATGCTGTCCCCCGTCACGATCATCGAGGCCAGCGGGTCGTGGAGGGCCGCACGCCGCACGGTCGAGACGGTGGCGTAGAAGTCGAGGTACCGGTCGAGCATCGCCGCGAGCGCGGAGTGGTAGTCGGTGCCCGCCTCGGCGAGGGCCCGCTGGGCCTCCGCGTCGAAACCGTGCTGCAGCGTCACGTCGAGCGGCACGAGGGTGATCCGCCAGTCCGCGGCGAACACGGCGACGGCCGCCTCCGGATCGTTGTGGATGTTCGCCTCGGCGGCCGGCGTGATGTTGCCCGGCACCCACACGGCACCGCCCATGACGGTGAGGCTCCTGGCCAGCCGCGGCAGCTCCGGCTCGAGCTCCAGCGCCTTCGCCAGGTTCGTGAGCGGCCCGATCGCCAGCACGTCCACCTCGCCGGGCCGATCCCGCACCGACGCGATCAGCAGTTCTGGCCCGGTGAGGTCGCTGACGGGCTGCGCCGACTCCGGGAGGGTCACGTCGCCGATCCCGTTGCCCCCGTGCACGTGCGGCGCCCCGCCGTGGAACTCGCCCGCGAGGGGGTGGTGCTCGCCGACGGCGACGGGGATGCCCTCGGCCCCGGCCAGCGCGAGCAGCCCCAGCGTGTTGGCCGCCGCCTGCGCCGCCGTCGTGTTGCCGCTCACCGTGCTCACGCCGACGAGCCGCACGTGCGGGCGGGCGAGGAGGTGGGCGATCGTGAGGGCGTCGTCGATGCCGGTGTCGCAATCGAGGTGGACGAACTGGGGTGCGGGCATGGAGGAAACCCTATCCGGGCTGCCGCCACCCGCGGGCGACGGCGGTGGCGTCGCGGCTCACGCCGGCGCCGATGAGCATCCCGGTGGCGATCGCGATCAGCGAGCCGAAGGTCTGCAGGATCAGGTTGGTCGCGCCCGCGGCGCCGGCTGCGGCCTCACTGAGGCCGATGAACCCCATCGCTCCCGGCACGAGCAGCCAGTACGCGCAGGTCAGCATGATCGCCACCGGTGGTGCGGCGGGGATGCGCGCCGCCAGGTAGACCGCGGGGACGACGATGGCCGCGCCGACGAGGCCGGACAGCTCCGGCCCGAGCAGCAGGTTTCCGAGCAGCTGGGCCGCGTACGCGACGACGAGCGCGTAGAGGATCCAGACGAGGGAGCGCCTGGGTGCCGCGGAGAAGAAGTAGTAGCCGACACTGACCAGGAGGATGCCGACCCACGGCGCCCAGCCGCCGAGCTGGTGGGCGTGCACATCCACCTGGGCCGGGTGACCCGTGACCACGATCGCGGCGAACACCCCGAACGCGAGGAGCGCGAGCCGGGCGATCCCGTAGACCAGGCGGCTCGCCCCGGCCATCACCTGCCCGCTGGTCAATTCGACGGCCGCGATGGTCAGGGTGAGGCCCGGGAGGAAGCTGACCAGCGCGGGCGCGACGAGCCGGAGCACGTCGTCGTGGATGAACGCGTCTGCCGCGTACGACGTGACGAGGGTGACGACGAACGCCGTGAACACCGGAAGGATGAGCGAGAGCGTCGGCATCCGGGTCCCGAACGTCACGATCGTGCCGACGATCGCGCCCAGGACGGCGTAGACGGGCAGCGCGGCCACGGTCGGGTTGAGCACCAGCCCGAAGCCGAGCGTCAGGAGGAGGTGACCGAAGATCGTCAGCGCGGCACCGAACCGCGGCGGCCTGTCCTCGATCCGCCGGATCTCCGCCACCACGGCGTTCGGCTCGTCGCGGTGCGCCGCCGCGTGCCGCACCACGTGGTCGACCGCGCCTGCCTGATCCAGCCGGAGCTGCTGGTTGTTCGCGGGATAGATCGCGGTGTGGGACGGCACGACGCCGGGGTCCTCGACGATCACCAGGGTGGGGAGGACGAAGACACGCAGGTCGGGCCGCTCGTACGCGGCGGCCACCCGCTCCAGCGTCTCCTGGACGTCGCTCGTGGCCTGCGACGAGGACAGGAGCGCCGGACCGAGCGCACCGACCATCTCGGGGACCCCGATCTCGGCGGCGAGCGGCAGTCGCTCCGGCGGCGGCTTGATGAGCGCCACCAGCGCGCCTCGGACTCGATCCTGGATCCCGGACATCCCACCTCCGACGCGTGGCCACCTGGGGCCAGCGTATGCAGGAGGACCCGCGGCACCGAAGAGGCAGTTTGCGGAGGTCCGGAACCAGATCGCGAATGATCCAGCCATTTGTCAGCAAGCGCTACTAAGGTACTTTGGTACCGTTCCATGGAGAGGTGAAGATGTCCACCACAGCGCAGAGTCCGGTGAAAGTCGACGCGGCCACCGATCGCCTGATCAGCGACGCAGCCCACTTCCTCGGTCGCACGAAGAAGGACGTCGTGAGCGATGCGGTCCGCGAATACGTCGACGCTCACCGGGCTGAGATCAACGACGCGATCACGGAGTCCCTCGCGCGCCTGGACGGCTCGAGGGTGGCGACCGTCTCCATGCTGACCGGAATGGATGCAGCAGAGCTCGATGAGCTCGGTGGCCTGCCCGCGGAGTGACCTCCATGCACGAACCGGCTCTCGTTCGCCCGACAAAGCGCGCCCTGAATGAGATGGACGTCCCGCCGCCCACCCTCGACATTCCACTGAGCGAGTTGGAGCACCCGCTCGTCGTTCGTGCTCAGTCGCTTCCGATGCTTGCCTCGGACAACGCCGCCGAGCGCATACGCTCGCTCACCGACCGCGTGTGGTTCAAGGTGAAGACGGGGAGCTGGCGAGGGGCGGTGGGCGACGTCCGCGCGGGCGTCGACGAGCACACTCGCGCGCTCCTGGATGCGGACGACGCGTGGTGGTGGCTCACCGCCGCCGGCCCTCGCCAGAACGACTCGCCTCAGCGCGACTTCTACGCCCGGCTCGACGTCGAAGCGCATGCCAGCGGCCCGAACAGCTGCTCGTCGGACTTCCTGCTCCCGGCGCGGTGGGACCTCCGACGGCTCGAGGCAGAGCTGGCCCTCGCCCTCAGCACCGCGATACCGCCTGTCGTGCGCAGGGCAGCGGCGATGTCGATGCGTCACGGCGAGGTGCACGGATTCACCGCCGGCCCGACGGATGTGCGCGTCCGCATTCGAATGCTCGACGACGGTCAGGTGTATCTGGCGATCGGTTCGACAGGTGTGACAGATCCGAAGCTCTTCGCCCTGCTGCTATCGGCGTTCGACGGGCTCACGGCGGACGACTGGCTCCCGGAGCCCGGACCGAACCTGAACCTGGATCCTGCACCCGGAGAGATCCTCTGGTCCACGATGCTTTCGCCCGTCGCCCAGAAAAGCCTGCTCGACGAACTCGATGCCGGCCTCCGGGCAGATGGGTAGCCGCGGGATGAGCGGCGGCGACACGTCCTGCCTCTCTCCGGGTCTCTGAGAGCAGACCTCAGAGGAACAGCGTCCCCGCCGCCGCCACGACACCGGACCCGGTGAGGGCGACGCGGTCGCCGTCGACCGTCACGACGATCCGGCTGGGTCGGCCCATCGAGCGGCCCTGCTCGATCACGACCGGGGAGCCGGCGGCGGCGAGGCCGTCGCGGACGAGGAGCGCTGCCAGCGGTCCGGCCGCGGTGCCCGTGGCCGGGTCCTCGGCGATCCCGACGGTCGGGTTGAAGAAGCGGGCGTACGCGTGCGTCCCCGAGGATGGATCCACGCCGGTCGTGTAGAGGTAGCAGCCCTCGGCACCCGCGGCAGCCAGCACGGCTCGCAGCGCGGCGTGGTCCGGGACCGCCGCGTCGACCGCCTCCCGGGTCGTCGCCGGGACCAGGAGGTGCTCGGCGCCGGTGTCCCCGACCTCGGGTCGCCGATCGGCTGCGACTCCGGCGGCTGCGACGCCGAGGGCGGCGGCGAGCGCCTCCCGATCCGCGAACCGGCCGGGGAAGCGCGGCGGCGACTGCTCCATCGTCACCCGCACGACCCCGTCCGCCGTCGAGACCCGCAGCGGCAGGAGGTCGTCGCCGATCTGCTGGACGAAGGCGTCGCGCCCGGGGTCCAGCCGGCCGCTCCCGGCCAGCCAGATCCACGCACCCATCGCGTTGTGGCCCGCTCCCCCGACCTCCACACCGGCCGGGGTGACGGACCGCAGCCGCGCGTCGGCCTCCGGCGCGGTGGGGCGGCAGAGGAACGTCGTCTCCGACTGGTTGAACTCGCGGGCGATGGCGCGCAGCTGCTCGTCGCTCAGCGCGTCGGCGTCGGGGACGAGCGGGAGGGGGTTGCCGGCGAGGGCGCGCTCGGCGAAGACGTCGATCCAGACGAAGGGAACATCCATCGCCCCATCCTGCCCGCGGCCTCCCCGCAGGTCCACGGTTCGTTGCGGCCGGAGACAACGCCGCTAGCGGGAGATGCCGTTGCGCCCCGCGCGCTTGGCCCGGTACATGGCGGCGTCGGCCTCCTCGATCACCTGCGTCGCCGTGCGGCCCGGCCGCAGCTCCACGAACCCGCAGGAGCCGGAGACGCGGACCGGTCCGCGGCCGGTGTCGATGGGCTGGTCGATCCGCTCGACGAACCGGCGCGCGAGGCGCACGCTGTCGGCGGCCGAGAGCTGCGCGCTGAACACGACGAACTCGTCGCCCGCGAGCCGCGCCACGAGATCGGACTCGCGGCAGGCGCCGGTCAGGCGGTCGGCGACGACGCGGAGCACGTGGTCGCCGGTCTCGTGGCCGCGGCTGTCGTTGATCTGCTTGAAGCCGTCCAGGTCGATGAAGAACACGGCGCCGCTCTCCCCGTCCGCGAGGGCGGTCTCGATGCGAGCGACGAGGGACCGGCGGTTGTGCAGGCCCGTGAGGTAGTCGATCAGCGCGAGCTGGGCGAGCCGCGCCTCCCCACGCCGGTCGAGCGCCGTTCCGATCTCCTGGGCCAGCTCGCGCGCCTCCTCGACGACGGCGCCCCACTCCAGCGACGTGCCCTCGACGCTCTGCTGCCACTCGGAGAACGAACGGCGGGGCGACAGGGGCGTGTCCCGGTTGCTCGCGCTCTGGTCGCCGAGCCAGCGGAGGACGCGGGTGGCCTCCACCCGGAAGAGGACGAGGACGCCGTGCTCGCCGAGCGGGACGACGAGCACCCCTGCGAACCCCGACACGAGGGCGGCGAGCTCCGGGTGCGTGCGCGCGACCTCGTTCGTCGCGAACGGCTCGGTGCCGATCGCGCTCAGCAGCCGGGAGCGGTCGGCGAGCGGGACGTGCCCGATGCTGCGGCTGACCCCGTCGATGGAGACGATGGCACCATCCGCCTCGACGAGGGCCAGCAGGTCCGCGCCCCGGTCGACCAGGGTGAGCAGTGCGTCGGACGAGGAGGGGAGGTCGGCCGTCAGAGCCGTGCGGCGCGTCTGGAGGGAGAGGTCGCGGCGCAGGGTCGCGATCGACTCCAGCGCCGTCAGCTGGAGCGTCGCGTGCGCCGCCATGACCTCGATCGCGCGTCGCAGGAGCAGCGGCATCCGCTTCTCGGTCCGGTGGGCGCAGGTGATCATCCCGATCAGGCGCCCATCGTGGATCAGCGAGAACGAGACCGTCGAGGCCTGCCCCATGTTCCTCATGAACTGGAGGTGGTGCGGCGACACCGCGCGCAGCTCCGCCTGGCTCAGGTCCAGCGGCGGGAGGTCGGGGTCGAGCGCGACCAGCGCCGACCCGGCGTCCTCGGTGCTGACGATCGCCCGCGAGAGCTTGGTCAGGTAGAGCGCGCGGGCCTGCTCCGGGATGTCGGAGGCGGGGAACCGCAGGCCCTGGTACGACTCCATGTCGGGCTCCGCGGCCTCCCCCGCCACCTCTCCGTGCCCGTCGTCGAAGAACCGGTACGTCATCACGCGGTCGAAGCCCGTCATCCGCTTCGCCTCGGCCGCGACGGCGACATGCAGCTCGTCCACGGTGCCGATCGCGCCCAGGCGGCGGATCGCGTCGACGACCGTCGACGCGGGCTGGCCCGACGCGTCGGCGAGGGGTTCGAGCTCGAGCACCACCAGCGGGCCGACGGAGTGGGTGACCGCGTCGTACGAGACGCCGTCGAGGTCGACGCGCACGGGATCGCCGCGCAGCGACGACGTCGCGGTCCACGTGATCGTGCGGCTCCGCAGATCCGCGATGGACCGCCCGAGCCACTCCCGGGCGTTCTCGCTGGCGACGACGATCTCCTGCGAGGAGGGGTCGATCACCATCAGCTTCCCGTGCGACTGGATCCGGCCCGGGGTGCGGATGGGCTCCCGCACGCATTCCCGCAACCTCCGGCGTTCCTCCGACAGAGCCGCATCCTCGACAACCACCCGACAAGCCTACGTGAGCCCACCGACCCCGGCGCCGATCCGTCTTATCGGCCCCGGTCAATGGGTACGCATCGACGGGGATCCGGGGAGGGTGGGGAGGGCCGGGCACTTCCGGCAGCGGAGACCTTTGGAGGTCTGAATGTTCTTCCACGTGCAGAGCCTGATCAACGACATCGCTCAGGACGAGCCCGATCCCGCAGCGGCCAATGCGCTCCAGGAGGGGCTCGGCGGCCAGTTCGGCGAGATGCGCACCATGATGCAGTACCTGTTCCAGGCCATGAACTTCCGCGGGCCGGCGGCGAAGCCGTACCGCGACCTGATCCAGGGGATCGGGACCGAGGAGATCAGCCACGTCGAGCTGATCGGCACCACGATCTCCCGCCTCCTCGACGGCTCCCCGCGCTACCAGGGCAAGGTCACCGACCCGCTCGACAAGCCGGGCGCGGGAGGCGCGACCCCGCTGAACATCGCACTCTCGGAGAGCAACATCCACCACTACCTCGTCGGCGCCCAGGGTGCGCTGCCGGTGGACGCGGTCGGCAACCCGTGGTCCGGCAGCTACGTGTACAACTCCGGCAACCTCGTGCTCGACCTGCTCTACAACCTGATGCTCGAGTCCACCGGCCGGCTGCAGAAGTGCCGCATCTACGAAATGACGGACAACAAGACGGCGCGCTCCACGATCGCGTACCTGATCGTGCGCGACCAGGCCCACGAGAACGGCTACGCGAAGGCCCTCGAGACGCTCGGCGTCGACTGGGCGAAGCTGCTGCCCATCCCGAAGACCAACGCGGAGAAGTTCCCCGAAGTGAAGAAGCTCACCGATCTGGGGCTGCAGAGCAAGCAGTACACCTTCGACCTCGCCGGCCAGTCGGAGGCCGGCAAGATCTTCCGCGGCCTCTCCCCCTCGAAGGACGGCACGGATCTCGAGTCGACCGAGCAGGCCCCCGTCGGCGTCCCCTCCGTCATCGCGGAGGAACGCCTGGAGGAGTTCGCGCCCGGACTCGACCCGGAGCTGCTGAAGCTCATCCAGGCCACCGCCGACCTCGAGCTCGCGGAGGTGGACGCGCTGTTCGGCCCGGTGAAGTAGCGGGCGACCGCTACCGCGCGACGCGCACGATATCGCCGAGGACCCACGACCGGTCGAAATAGCCCTCGAGCGGCCCGTAGAAGCGGAAGTACGAGAACCAGTGCCGGCCGGGGATGGTCTTCACCCAGTTGCTCTCACCCTCGGCCGGTGCTGTCGGCCCGAAAAGGAGGTCGACCGAGCCGTCGGCGTTCACCTGCAGCTCGGCGTCGCGCGACCCGCGGTCGCCGCGCTGCTGGTCGGTGTCGATGAGGCAGCGGGTGGCGGCGTCGTAGACGGTCGCCGACCAGAACAGCTTCGCCGGCACGTCCGCGGGGACGTGGAGGGTGTACTCCGCACCGCCGTCGAGCCAGTCGCCCGCGCCGTCGGTGTACGCGCCGAGGTAGGCCTGACCGACTCCCGGCGTCCGGCTCTTCATGGCCTCCGAGAAGCTCACGGCCTCGTAGAACCAGGAGGCGCGCTCCAGCAGTTCGTCGTAGCCGTCGCCGCGCTGTGCCGAGTTGTCCAGGACGATCGCCTGCTCCCAACGGCGGTCCGGCCAGTAGGTCCCCTGGTCGAAGCGCTTGGCGAAGGTGTTCGCCTTGGCCATGAGCTCTCCGGCGGCCGAGGCCTCCGTGAGGATGCGCTGCAGCCGCTCATCGGGAGCGAACGGCTTGCCCTTCTCGATCCCCAGCTGCTTCAGCATGGCCAGATAGAAGCGGTCCCGCTCGTCGACGACCTCGGACTGGTAGAACGCGTGCAGGAGGCGCCAGTAGTCGAGCCCGCCGGGCTGATCGCCGGTCCACGCGCGTCCGTCCGGCGACACGATGCGCGTCGGACGCGGATCGTCGCGTTCCGCGTAGGGGTAGATCCGCACGGCCTCGACCAGCGCCTCCGCTCGCGCCGGGTCGGGGTCGAGCGTGCGGAAGCCGAACATGATGTTGACCCCGGTGGAGTGCATCACGCGGATGTCGGAGGGCACCCCGTCTGGCACATCGACTCCCGGGGCCAGCACCAGGGTGCGGCCGCCCTCCCCTTTGTCGGGCCCCATCTCGCCGAGCGCTCCGGTCTCGCGCTGCCAGAAGTCCGACACCCCGCCGGCCGTCGGACCCGCGGGCAGCTCGATCACCAGGGGACCGGTCTCCGCCAGGTCGAAGAAGTTGAGGATGTACGGGGTCGTCGCGTTCGCCGTGATGAGCCCGAGACGGTCCCGGTAGCTCAGGTACCGGACGAGATCGCTGCTGGTCGCGCCGAAGACGTCGTAGTGCTGCGTCTTCCACTGCGCGTACGAGACGGCGGGAAGGGCCCACAGGTAGACCTGGCACGCCAGCTGATGGTCGAGTTCGTCGAAGACCGTTCCGACGTCCTCCCGGGCCGGCAGCTCGCCGTCCATCCGAACGATCGCGAGCCGGCCGGGCAGTTCCGTCATGGCGGTCCTCTCATCGGTGTCCACTCATCCTTTCGTTCCGCGCCACGCGCGTCGAGGGGTCATCTGACGGCGCGCATCCGCAAGACATAGCTCGCCCACAGGCTTTCTCCAGCCCACGTAAGAATCCCTCAAGAATGGGTCGCGATCGTTGAGTCCATGGAGAACGGACGATGAGCGCGATCACGGCGCCCCGCAGGATGGTCATCCGCGGCGCGGCCACCCGGAGCCGGCGCGGCTCCGTGTCCGTGCGCGTCGCGCTGGTGCTGGGCCTGGCCGGCGTGCTGCTGATGTGGTGGCTGGCCGTGCCCGCGACCTTCGCGGTGACGCCCGCGAGCGTGGTCACCACGATGGGCGAGCTCGCCGGGATGCTCGGCGGCTACCTCGTGTGCGCGCAGGTGCTGCTCATCGCCCGGGTGCCCTGGTTCGAGAACGCGGTCGGGCTCGACCGGCTGGTCGCCTGGCACCGGTCGCTCGGCACCTCCGTCATCCTCCTGATCGTCGCGCACGTCGTCCTGCTGGTCGTCGGCGGGGAGCTGTTCGACCAGAAGACGCCGTGGTCGGAGTTCATCGCGATCCTGCAGGACTACCCGGACATGCTCACGGCGCTCATCGGCACGATCGCGTTCGTCGTCGTCGGGCTCACCAGCGCGCGGTGGATCCGCTCGCTGCTCTCGTACGAGGTCTGGTACTGGGTGCACGTCACCACGTACGTCGCGATCTTCCTGACCTTCTTCCACCAGCTCAGCGGCGGCGCCCACTTCGTCGGCTACCCGGTCAACCGCGTGCTGTGGATCGTGCTCTACCTCGGCACCGCGGCGGCCGTGCTCACGTGGCGGTTCATCCTGCCGACCGCCGACGCCTGGCGGCACCGGATGCGCGTGGTCGCCGTGGTGCCGGAGGGCGAGGGGATGCTGAGCGTCTGGTTCCAGGGCCCGCGGCTCCACGTCCGCGGTGTGCGCGCGGGCAACTTCATGAGCTTCCGCTTCCTCGCCTGGGGCCACCTCGGCACCGCGCACCCCTACTCCATCTCACGCGTCCCCGCCGACGGCTATCTGCGCATCACGGTCGGCGAGCTCGGCGATCACTCGTCGCGCCTCCGCGACCTGAAGCCGGGAACCCTGGCGTTCGCGGAGGGACCGTTCGGCCAGTTCACCGCCGACCACGCCAGCCGCCCACACCTCCTCCTGATCGCCGGAGGCGCCGGGATCGGGCCGATCCGCGCGCTCGCGGAGGAGCTGGTCGGGCGCGGACTCCATCCCGTGCTGATCTACCGCGCGCACTCGGCGGCCCATCTCGCCCTGCTCGCCGAGCTGCAGGCGATGCCCGGCCTGACGGTCGTCCCGGTCGTCGGTCGCCGCGCCGAGCTCGGCTACGACCCGCTCGGGGTCGGGGCGATGAGCCGGTTCATCCCCGACCTCCACGACTGGGAGGCGTTCATCTGCGGCCCCGAGGGCATGGCCGAGACGGTCGAGTCGACGCTCCGGTCCCTCCGGATGCCGCGCCGCTTCATCCACCGAGAAGAATTGAGCATGTCATGAGACGCACGAAATGGCGCGGGACGATCCTGTTCGCGGTGATCATGGTCGTCATGGGGGCGACGGTCGGGCTCCGCCTCTACGACCTCGGAGAGACGCAGACCACCGCCTCGGCGACGAGCACCACGACCGGGACCGCGTCCTCGGGCGGCTCCTCGACGGGCTCTTCGACCACCTCCGGCGGCGCCACGGCCACCTCGCCGAGCGCGAGTGCGACGGCGACGCCGAGCGCCACCCCCTCGACCGCCGCGGCATCGGCCACCCGGACCATCACGGGCGCGGTCGAGCAGAACCGGTACGGGTCGTTCCAGGTGCAGGTGACCTTCGACGGCTCGAAGATCACGGCCGTGCAGGTGCTCCAGTCGCCGGAGGACCGCCGCAGCCAGGAGATCAACCAGCAGGCCACGCCGGTGCTCGAGCAGGAGGCCCTCGCGGCGCAGTCGGCGAACATCGACACCGTCTCCGGCGCGACCTACACGTCGGAGAGCTACAAGCAGTCCCTCCAGTCGGCGATCGACCAGCTGTGAGGGTGCTCGAGACGGTCATGGGCATCCCGATGTCGATCGACATCCGGGACGCCGGCGACCACCGCGCCAGCGCCGACCGGGCGTTCGACGTGCTGCGGGAGGCGGACCGCCGGTTCAGCACGTACCGGGCCGACAGCGAGGTGAGCGCCGTGAACCGCGGGGCGATCGCGCCGGAGGAGTTCAGCGGGCCGCTGCGGGAGGTCATCGGCATCGGGCAGCGCGCGGCCGACGCCTCGGGCGGCGCGTTCCGCGTCCGCACCGCGGAGGGGCTCCTCGATCTCGACGGCGTCGTCAAGGGCTGGGCGGCCGCGAACGCCGCCGCCGTGCTGACAGCGGAGGGCCTGCGCGACTTCTGCCTCAACGCCGGCGGCGACGTCGTCGTGTCCGGCGCGCCGGAAGGAGCCGGCGCCTGGAACGTCGGCATCCGCTCCCCCTCCCACCCGGCGACGATGCTCACCGTGCTCGCGCTCAGCGATGCGGCGGTCGCCACCTCCGGCGCCTACGAGCGCGGAGAGCACATCGTCGACGGCCGGACGGGTCGCGCGGCGACCGGCCTGGCCAGCGCGACCGTCGTGGCCGCCGATCTGACCACCGCCGACGTGCTCGCGACAGCCGTCTTCGCGCTCGGCCGGGACGGCCTCGAGTGGGCGCTCGCGCACGGCGCGCGCGGTGTGCTCGCACTCACGGACGACGGCGCGCTCGTCGGCGCCGGCGAGCTCGCGTTCGCCCGGGCCGCGGAGTGAACGACGCACGCCGGCCACCGGGGTCCGCGGAGCCTCCGGCCTATGCTGTGACCGTGACGGAGAAGCCGCAGATTCTGGTCGCCGAAGACGACTCCCGGCTCGCCGGGATGCTCACCGAGCTGCTCGAGTCCGAGGGCTACGACGTGTCCGTCGCGCCGGACGGGCAGCGCGCGCTGCACCTGAGCCTCACGCAGCCGTTCGACGTCTTCATCCTCGACCGCGGCCTCCCGGTGCTCGACGGGATGGACGTGCTCCGCCGCATCCGGCAGAGCGGGCTCACCGTGCCCGTGCTGGTGCTCTCCGCCCTCGGCAACGCGGCCGACCGCGTGGAGGGGCTCGACGGCGGGGCCGAGGACTACCTCGCGAAGCCGTTCGACATCGACGAGCTGCTCGCGCGGCTCCGGGTGCTCCGGCGGCGCGGGACCTCGACCGTCCCGACCATCCGCTTCACCGGTGGCGTGCTCGACGCGGACAACCGCACCGTCATCCTCGACGGCGGCGAGCGCACCGTCCTCTCGGAGCGGGAGTCCGCGTTGCTCGAGCAGCTCGCCCGCCGGCCCACGCAGGTGTTCTCGCGCGCGATGCTGCTGGAGACCGTGTTCGCCGACGCCGACGACCCTGGTGTGGTCGACACGTACGTCCATCACCTGCGCCGCAAGTTCGGCCGGACCTTGATCGAGACCGTGCGCGGTCTCGGCTACCGCATGGGGGCCCTGTGACGACGGCCGACGACCGGGAGGTGCGGTCCGCGTCGAGGCGCCTGGCGATCCAGTTCGCGGCGATCATCCTCGTGCTGTTCGCCCTGCTCGGCGTCGTCATCGTCGCCGTCGTCTCGGCCGGGCAGTCGGAGGCCGCGAAGCGCACGCTCGCCGACGCCTCCATGGTCGACTCGGTGCACGATGCGCCCCGCGACCTCCTGATCACCGTCGTCCCGTTGCCGGGCGCCGGACACGGACCCGACGACGATCAGAGCGGTGTGCAGAGCTCCACCGGGCTGCCGGACGGGTTGCCCGACGAGCAGGCCATCGACCGGGTCGCGGCCGGCGGCGACCCGGAGACGTCGACGATCACCGCCGGCGGACAGGACTACCTGACGCAGACGGATGTGCGCCGCGGCAAGGTCGTGCAGATCTCCTACGGGCTCGGCGAGCAGCGGGAGGAGATCACCCGCCTCATCGTCGCGCTCGTCATCTCCGGGGTCATCGCCGCCATCGCCGCCTCTCTCGTCGGCGTCTTCATCGCGCGCCGGGCGATGCGCCCGCTCGCGGAATCGTTGGCGATCCAGCGCCGGTTCGTCGCCGATGCGAGCCATGAGCTGCGCACGCCCCTGACCCTGCTCAGCATGCGGGCCCAACTGCTGCGCCGGCGCGTCCGGGATGCGGGCACCTCCATCCCGAGCCCGGTGAGCACCGGCGTCGACGAGCTTGTCGACGACAGCAAGGCTCTGGCGGAGATCGTGGAGGATCTGCTCACCGCCGCCGACCCCCGGCAGGACGCGGCGAAGGAGCCGGTCGATCTCGGCGAGGTGGCGGCGGCCGTGACCGCCGCCACGCAGGCACGGGCGCAGGCACGAGGAGTGGAGGTCGAGTCCACGTCGACCGGCGACGTGACGGTCGCGGGTGCGGCGGTGTCGCTGCGGCGGATGATCGTGGCCATCGTCGACAACGCCGTCGACCACGCCGGCTCGCGCGTCCTCATCGAGTGCGCGCGCGAACGGGACGATGTCGTGCTGCGGGTGAGCGACGACGGTCCCGGCTTCGCGCCCGACTCGGGCACGCGAGTCTTCGAGCGCTTCGCATCGGCACGAGCGCAGACCGGCGACACCGCGGGTCGCCGGCACTACGGGCTCGGTCTCGCACTGGTGTCGGAGGTCGTCACCCGCCACGGCGGAACGGTGACCGCCGCCAACGACGGCCTGGACGGCGGCGGTCGCGTGACCGTGCGGCTGCCGGCCGGCACGACCTGAGCAGAAGGAGGATGCGCATGCGCATGAGGATCGAGTTGATCCCGCTACCGGTGTCGGACGTGGACCGCAGCAAACGGTTCTACACCGACGTCGCCGGCTTCGACCTGGACCACGACGTGCAGCCGGGCAACGGGATGCGGATCGTGCAGCTGACCCCGCCCGGCTCCTCCTGCTCGATCGCGTTCGGGACGGGCATGGGCGGGGATCCGGCGGATGGCACGGTCCGCGGGATCCATCTCGTCGTCGACGACATGCGGTCCGTCTGCGCCGAGCTGGCCGGGCGCGGTGCCGCCGTGAGCGAGGTCACGGACATGGGCGGCATCCTCTTCGCCTCGTTCGCGGATCCGGACGGCAACACCTGGGTCCTGCAGCAGCTGGGCTGAGTCAGCCGCGCGTCCCGTGCGTCGCCCTCCGCCGGTCGAGGCGGAGCCGCGCGAGCCGGGAGACGATCCCGACGACGAGCACGGCGATGCCGGTGAGGATGGCCGCGGGCGGGAGCGTGACGACCAGGACCACGCAACCCAGCGCACCGACGTACTGGAGCGCGCGCGGATACCGTCGCTCCCGGCCGGACTGCGTCAGCGCCGACAGGTTGGCGACAAGGTAGTAGAGGAGCACCCCGAAGGACGAGAAGCTGATCACGCCGCGCAGGTCCACGGTGAGGACGAGCACGCTCACCACCACCGCCAGTGCCAGCTCGGCCCGCCGGGGCACTCGGTAGCGCGGGTGGACGGCGGACAGCCACGTCGGCAGGTCGCGGTTGCGGGCCATCGCGAGCGTCGTGCGCCCCACCCCCGCAACGAGGGCGAGCAGGGCACCGAGCGCCGCTGCGGCCGCGCCGATCCGGACGACGACCACCGCCCATCCCCAGCCGCCGGCGGCGACCACGTCGACCAGCGGGGCGCTCGACGCCGCGAGCCTCTCCGGTCCGAGCACCAGCAGCACCGTCACCGCGATGAGCGCGTAGACGACGAGGACGATCGCGAGGGCCGTGAGGATCGCGCGCGGGATGGTGCGGGCCGGATCCTTCACCTCCTCGCCCATCGTCGCGATCCTCGCGTAGCCGGCGAACGCGAAGAACAGCAGGCCCGCCGACTGCAGGACGCCGTACCAGCCGCCGACGAGGAGGTCGACTCCGAGATCCGCCGCCTGCGATCTCCCGCCGACCGCGCCGGCCACGATCACGATCACGAGGACGACGAGCACCACGGCGACGATCACCCGGGTGAGTCCGGCGGTGCGCGTCACGCCGAACGAGTTCACCGCCGCCAGCGCGAGCACCGCGAGCACGGCCACCGGCTTCTGCCAGCCGACGGGGACCGCGTACGCGGCGAAGGTGAGGGCCATCGCGGCGCAACTCGCCGTCTTGCCGATGACGAAACTCCAGCCGGCCAGGAATCCCGGCCAGTCGCCGAGCCGCTCGCGGCCGTACACGTAGGTGCCGCCCGAGGTCGGGTACTGGGCGGCGAGCTGCGCCGACGCCGTGGCATTGCAGTACGCGACGACCGCGGCGATCGCGAGGCCGATCAGGAGCCCGCCTCCCGCAGCCGCGGCGGCCGGCGCGAACGACGTGAAGATGCCCGCGCCGATCATCGACCCGAGCCCGATCACGACGGCGTCAAACAGCCCGAGACGCCGGGCGAGGGACGGTCCTGCGGCCGTCATGCCGGCTTCCCGTCGCCGACGGGGACCGCGCGGCGGCCGAGCGCCCCGATCGCTGCGGCCGAGGTCCCGACCGTGACGAGCGCGCCGAGCAGGATCGCCGATCCCTCCCCGGGCAGCAGCGTGCCGGTCTGGATGCCGAGGGCGACCGCGGCGACAGGCACGCCGAGCTGTCCCGCCGCGGCGACGGACTGGAGCCAGGGCAGACCGGCTGCCCGGGCCGCCAGATGGGCCGCGACGGCGGCGAGCCCCAGGGCGACGCCCAGCAGGATCATCAGGGGGTGCCCGACGAACGCACGCAGGTCGAGCGAGGCGCCGAGCCAGACGAAGAACAGCGGCCCGAAGAACCCCTCCGTGATACCGAACAGCTGTCGGGCGAGCCGGTGGGGCTCTCCGATCGCCGAGAGCACCAGCCCGAGCGCGAACCCGGCCAGCATGATCGACAGGCCGGCGAACTGCGCGATCGCCGCGAGCGCGAACAGGGCCAGGAGGCTGAACCGCAGCTCGAGGGCGAACCTCCGGCGCTCCGAGTAGGCGTGCAGCCGGCGCCGCAGATCGGTGCGGCCGACCCGGAGCAGGCCGAGGAGCAGCAGGACGGCCGCGATCGCGATGGCGAGGGCGCCCACGGCGGCGGGCAGGGCGCGGTCGGGGGCGATCACGAGCGGCAGGACCACGATGCAGGCGATGTCGGCGATGGCGATCTGCGCGACAAGTTGGGCGGACGACGCCGCCTTCAGGCGGGCCGACGGCAGCATCGGCAGGACGAGAGCGCCGGACGACGACGCGAGCAGCACCGCGTACACGGCCCCGTGTCCGGTGCCGAACAGCACGCCGAGTCCGGTTCCGAGCACGGCGGACGCGACGCCGACCGCGAGCGCACCGAGCAGCCCGCGCACCGCGGCGGACCGCACGACCGCATCCCGCACCGGGATGCGGGAGCCGACGACCATCATCGTGAGCCCGAACCCGATGTCGGCCAACAGCCGGAAGTCGCTCGCCGCCGGATCCACCAGCCGCAGGCCGGACACGCCGATCAGGAGTCCGCCGAGCAGCTCGCCCAGCACGACGGGCACCCGCCATCGTGCGCGGGCGGACAGCACCGGCCCCAGCAGCCCGACGAGGACGACGAGCGCCAGCAGTGCGAAGGTCACGGCCGCGCCGCTCAGACGACGCCGGAGGTGCCCAGCAGCGCGCCGATCGTGAAGGTCGCCGCCAGGGCGAGCGCACCGCCGACGACCACCCGCAGCATCGCCTTGCCGCGCGAGCTGCCGCCGATCCACGCGGCGATGTAGCCGGTGACGGCCAGCGCGACCAGCACCACGACGAAGGTGACCGGGATGCGCACCTCCGCCGGCAGCAGGATCGTCAGCAGCGGGAGGATGCCGCCGATCGTGAAGGCGACGGCGGAGGCGAGCGCCGCGTGCCAGGGGCTCACGACGTCGTCCTGGTCGATCCCGAGCTCCACCGACAGGTGCGCGGCGAGGGCGTCCCGCTCGGTCAGCTCGATCGCGACCTGGCGCGCGGTCTCCGGGCGCAGGCCCTTGGCCTCCCACAGCCCGGTCAGCTCCTCGAACTCGGCCTCGGGCATCTCGGCGAGCTCCCGGCGTTCCTTCGCGATGAGCGCGTGCTCGCTGTCCCGCTGGCTGCTGACCGACACGTACTCGCCGAGCGCCATCGAGATCGCACCGCCGACCAGCGCGGCGAGACCGGCGGTCAGGATGGCCGGGACCGTCGGCGTCGCACCCGCCACACCGACGACGACCGCCGCGACGGACACGATGCCGTCGTTGGCGCCGAGGACACCGGCTCGCAACCAGTTCAGACGTTGCGCGAGACCCTCGCGGTGCGGTTCATCGGGATGCTGTCCGGCACGGATCTCATCGGTCATGGGCACAGCCTAGGCAGGGGCGGGCGTTCCGTGCCAGGAAGCCGAGGCAGCCCTCACCTGTTTGCGTCGCGGCGTCTCTCCGTGTTTAATCTGCGTATGGATGCAGATAAGCCGATATGCGGACGACTCCCCGACAGCCAGTACGTCGAGCTCGCGGTCGAGGTGTTCGGGATGCTCGCCGACGCGACGCGCGTGCGCATCGTCCTCGCCCTGCGAGATGCGGGCGAGCTGTCGGTGAACCATCTCGCCGACATCCTGGACAAGCAGCCCGCCGCGGTCTCGCAGCACCTCGCCAAGCTTCGGCTGGCCCGCATCGTCGCAACCCGGCAGGAGGGCCAGCGCGTCTTCTACCGGCTCGGCAACGAGCACGCCAGCCGTCTCGTGACCGACGCGATCTTCCAGGCGGAGCACTCGCTCGGCGGCACTCCGCGGCACCATCACGCGGAGGCCGCGAGCGACGAGGCCCCGGCGTGAGCCATCCGCACCCCCACGGGCACGACCACGACCACGACCACGACCACGACCACGGGCACGACCACGGCCACAGCCACCCGGCCGGGTTCCGGGGCTTCCTGCACGAGCTCTTCGTGCCGCACTCCCATGACGCCGCCGACTCCATCGACGATGCGCTCGAGGCGAGCACCGAGGGCGTCCGCGCCCTCAAGATCAGTCTGTTCCTGCTGCTCGGCACCACTGTCCTGCAGGCGATCGTCGTCGCGATCAGCGGGTCCGTCGCGCTGCTGGCCGACACGGTGCACAAGTTCTCCGACGCCCTGACCGCCATCCCGCTCTGGGTGGCGTTCGTGCTCGGCCGGCGCGCCGCCTCCCGCCGCTACACCTACGGTTACGGCAGGGCCGAAGACCTGGCCGGGCTGTTCATCATCGCCGTCGTCGCTCTCTCCGCGGTCGTCGCGGCCTGGCAGTCGATCGACCGCTTCATCCACCCGCATCCCCTGGAGAACCTGGGCTGGGTGATCGCCGCCGGCGTCATCGGCTTCGCGGGCAACGAGGCCGTGGCGATCTACCGCATCCGCGTGGGTCGGCGCATCGGCTCGGCCGCCCTCGTCGCGGACGGCGTGCACGCCCGCATCGACGGCTTCACCTCGCTCGCCGTCGTCCTGGGCGCGCTCGGCGTCATGCTCGGGTTCCCCCTGGCCGACCCGATCGTCGGCCTGCTGATCTCGGCCGCGATCATCGTCCTGCTCTGGGGCACCGTGCGCAGCATCGGCCGGCGCCTCCTCGACGGCATCGAGCCCGACCTCGTCGACCGCCTCGAACACGCCCTGGAGGACACCCCGGGAGTCACCGCGGTGCCCCGCGTCCAGCTGCGCTGGGTCGGCCACCGTCTGCACGGCTCGGCGCAGCTTGTCGTCGGCGCGACCTCCCTCGCGGACGCTCAGCACATCGCAGAGGCCGCGCGGACACACGCGACCGCGCACCTCCGCAATCTGGACGAGCTGAAGCTGGAGATCGTGGAGGCCACGACCCCGTCACCACGCTGACCGGCTCGGGCACCGCCCCTACCCCTGGAAGCGCCGGCGCCGGCGCAGCAGGAGCCCGATCCCGAGCAGGCCGAACCCGGCGAGCAGCGCGGGCCACATGTCGGATCCGGTGCCCGTTCACGGCCAATGCTCCCCTCTAGACACGACACCGTGGCGTGCAGGACGCTGTCCCCGCAGGACGATTCGACGAGAGGGATTTCCGATGGAGCAGAACGATCCGACGCCGTCCATCCGCGACGCGCACACCTCACTGTCCGGTAGCCTCCCGTTCGCGGACACCGCGGACTTCGAGGCGGCTGACCGCGGCTTCCTGGGCACGCTCGACGACCCGGCGATCCGCAACGCCGCCGGCGAGGTGGTGTGGGACGCCTCCACCTACGACTTCCTCGACGGCGATGCGCCGGAGACGGTGAACCCCAGCCTGTGGCGGCAGAGCCGGCTCGTGGCGAAGCACGGCCTCTATGAAGTCGTCGAGGGCATCTACCAGGCCCGCGGCTTCGATCTGTCGGTGATGTCGTTCATCGAGACCGACTCCGGAGTGATCGTGGTCGACCCGCTCATCGCCGCGGAGACGGCCGCTGCGGCCCTCGCTCTCTACCGGAAGCATCGCGGTGACCGTCCGATCGTGGCCGTGATCTTCTCCCACAGCCACATCGACCACTTCGGCGGCGTGCTCGGCATCGTCACGCCGGAGGAGGTCGAGGCGGGCCGGGTGCAGATCGTCGCCCCGGAGGGGTTCCTCGAGCACGCGATCTCGGAGAACGTCTACGCCGGCACGGCCATGTCCCGCCGCTCCGGTTACATGTACGGTGCGGCGCTCGCTCGCGGACCGCAGGGTCAGGTGGGCGCCGGGCTCGGCCAGACGACGTCGACGGGAGCGCCGGGGATCATGGTCCCGACCCTCGAGATCACCACCACCGGCGAGACGCACACGTTCGACGGGGTGGAGGTCGAGTTCCAGATGGCGCCGGGCACGGAGGCGCCGTCGGAGATGCACTTCCACATCCCGCGCTATCGCGCCCTGTGCATGGCCGAGAACGCCACCCACAACCTGCACAACCTGCTGACGCTGCGCGGAGCTGTCGTGCGCGACCCGCACGTCTGGTCGCAGTACCTCACCGAGGCGATCGAGCGGTTCGGCGATGACACCGACGTGGTGTTCGCCTCCCACCACTGGCCCACCTGGGGCAACGACGAGATCAAAGCGTTCCTCGGCGTGCAGCGGGACCTCTACGGGTACCTGCACGACCAGACGCTGCGCATGCTCAACCAAGGACTCAACGGGGCGGAGATCGCCGAGACCATCGAGCTCCCCCCGGCGCTGGCCGCGAACTGGAGCACCCACGGCTACTACGGCTCGGTGTCGCACAACGTCAAGGCCATCTACCAGCGCTACATGGGCTGGTTCGACGGCAACCCGGCGCGCCTCTGGCCCCACCCGCCGAAGCCGCTGGCCGAGCGTTACGTGGCGGCGATCGGCGGAGTGGACCGGGTCGTCGAGCTGGCGCAGCAGGCGTACGACGACGGCGACTTCCGCTGGGCGGCGACGCTCCTGGACCACGCCGTCTTCGCCGAACCGGAGAACGACAGCGCGAAGGCCCTCTACGCCGACACCCTGGAGCAGCTGGGCTACGGATCGGAGAACGGCACGTGGCGCAACTTCTTCCTGTCCGGCGCGACCGAACTCCGCGAAGGCAACTTCGGCACGCCGTTGTCGGCGAACGCCCCTGCGATCCTCGCGCAGCTCACCCCGGAGCAGCTCTTCGACGCGATCGCCATCACGGTGAACGGCCCGAAGGCGTGGGACCTGGACCTCGCGTTCGACATCACGTTCAGGGACCTCGGCCGTTCGTTCCGCCTCACCCTCCGCAAGGGCGTGCTGATCTACGTCGAGAAGGAGCCGAGCGGTGACGCCGCGCTCCATCTGACGTCGACGAAGGCGCGCTTCCTGGCGCTCGTGGGCGGGGACACGGCGTCGGAGGGTTTGACGGTCGAGGGGGATCCGGGCGTGCTCGCGCAGCTGACGAGCGTGCTCGATCCGGGCGACCCTGGCTTCAACATCGTGCTGCCCTGACCGGAGATCGGAGGACGATCTCGGCCGTCCGGCGCGGCTGTGCCGACTTCAGGGTCTACGCGGCCACCCGGGCGCCCGGCTCCGTCGCCTCGACCGGCTTCTCATCTGCGCCCGTGATCACCCAGTGGACGACCGCCAGCGCGAGGACGCCGACCACCGGCGCGAGGAAGCCGGCGTACGCGACGCCGCGCGGCGAGTGTCCGACCGCGAAGACCGAGACGTCCCATGCGGCGCGGCGGTACGACTGCGCCTGCGCGAGCAGGCGCGGTCATACCACGGGACCGCAGACACGAGGCGCGGGGCGCGGCTACGACCGCGTGAGGAACGCCAGCTCGACGACCCAGCGGGTCTTCCGCGGCTCCGTGCGCGGGTCGGTCAGGTAGGTCTCGCACCGGGAGGCGAAGGCCTCCCCGCCGGGATCCGGCCGCGTGTCCAGCTGGAGCCCCTGCTCCTGGATCCAGGCGTGCAGCGCGCGGTTCGCCGCCATCGACTTCGCGCGATACGCCAGCACGGCGTAGTCGCCCGCCGGGAGCACCCCGGCCCGGACCCGGTCGTCGGTCGCGTCGGACGAGCCCGCGACGCCGACCTCGATCTGCATCAGATCGGACATGTCCACCACGTGCAGGCGCAGGAAGAAGGGACCCGCCGGTTCGACATCGTGCTCATCGAGCCAGGCGATCAGCTCGGCGAGGAGGCGGTCCCGGTTCGACAGCATCGTCCGGAACGGGACGGTCTCGCGGATGCCCAGCGTCGCGACGGCCGGGCGGGACTGCAGCTCGGGACCGCTTACGACATCCAGCTCACCTGTGCGCATGCGGACATCCTCCCACGCGTCCTTCGCCCCGCATCGACTGCGGCCCGCCGGTACGTCTGCGCCCGCTCGCCCGACCGCGGACGTACCGCAGGACCGCAGACGCCCGTCCGCCCGCTCGCCGCGCACACCGCTTGCCGCGCGCGGCGTTTCGGCGCATCCTGTTCCCGTGGGACGAGATGGCGCGTAAGGCGCCTCCGCGCGAGCAGACCGCGACGCCGCATCCGTGGCGTCGCGTGGCCGTGTGGGTCGGAGCGACCGCGGGTGCGGCCGTGATCGGCCTGGCCGTCACCGGGATCGTCCAGTCCGGCGAGCACTGGTTCGCCGGGGCGACCACGAGCGGGCCGCCCGTCGCCGTGCACCTCGACCCGCAGCCGGGCGAGGACGATGTGAGCCTCCCCGTCGGCCAGTCCCTCTCGGGGGCGGAGGTGAAGGCCCTGTCCGCGATGGATGTGCGCCACGAGGACGCCTGGCTCGTCGCCCACAAGCACGGCGTCGTCACCAACGACGCCGTGGAGGCGCTCGCGGTGACCGGCAACCGGCAGGACCCGGTGCGGATCGTCGGGATGTCCATCACGAGCGACTGCCGGGCGCCGTCGCGGGGGACGCTCGTGCGCCAGGCCGTCGGGCGGGGCGGAGGGGTCGACTCCGAGAGCATGACCTTCTACCCGGAGGAGAGCAACCCGGGCCCGTTCTCGTTCACGACGGCGGGGGTGAAGAAGGACTACTTCCCGGCCCGGACGATCGTGCTGAAGCAGGGCGAGCAGGTCGTGGTCGACGTGGACATCGCCCCGGGGCGCACCGAGGGCGACTCCTCCGATCCGGCCGCCGTGCGGGCGTGCGACGTCGGCCTGACGATGACGGTCCTGACGGGAGGGTCGGAGAATACGGAGGCCGTGCCCGGCACGCTGCGGGTGATGGACATCGAACCGGAGGCGGCCGACGCGGACTACCGGGGCGTCTACGTCGGAACCGGCATCTGCGACGCCCTCTATGCCGCGCCCGCAGGCTGGCACGGCGACGCCGTCGCCGCCTGCGGCGCAGGCCACGTCACGGACGGCGCGGGCTGACCCGGCCGGGAGCGACCGGTGTCAGCGCGGCCGCACGCCCGGCACCAGCGGCAGCACGGCCGCCAACGCGACGAACGCCGTCGCGACCAGGAACGGCCCGACCGATCCCCCGCCCTGTCCGGCGAATCCCGCGACAGCCGTCCCCGCCGCCCCGCCCACGAGCCCAGCGGTGTTGAGCCAGCCGAACGCCTCCGCCGACTCGCTCTCGCCGAGCGACTCGGAGACCATCGCGTACAGGGTGGCGAGCGCGGGAGCGTAGCCCAGCCCCGACAGGAACATGACGGCGAACAGCGGCAGCAGCGCCGTGATCAGCCCGGCGGCGGCCGTCGCGGCGGCCATCCCGGCCAGGATCAGTGCGAGGGTCCGCGGCCCCAGCCGCCGGTGGCCGAGGGCGAAGCCGCCGACCAGCGAGCCGAGGCTGGCGATCGCGATGGCGACGCCGACGAGCGGGCCCTGCGCGGAGAACCGGGTCACGAGGGCGATCTCCAGCGCACCGAACGACGCGACCAGCCCGAAGCTCGCCGCGACCGCCAGCCGCATCGACCGCACGGCGAGCACGCGCCCGAACGGCGCGCGATTGCGCTCGAGCCGCAGCCCGCCGAGGTGCGGGCTGAGCAGGAACCACAGCGTCCCGACGATCGCGACGCCGGCGGCGAGGAGCAGTGGGAAGGCGGTGGACACGGTGGTCGCCAGGAGGGTCGCCGCCACCGGCCCGAGGATCCAGATCAGCTCCTGCGCCGACGTGTCCAGCGCGAAGAGGGCCGGCACGCTCTCCTCCGGGGCCAGCCGCGGGTAGAGCGCCCGGACGACGGGCATGAGCGGCGGCACGGTCACGCCGATCACCAGGCCGAGCGCGATGAGCAGTGGAGGCTGCGGGCCGCCCAGCGCGAGCACCAGCATCGCCGCCGCGTTGACCGCGGCGAGCGCGGCGACGGTCGTCCGGATCCCGAGGCGTGCGGCCAGCCGGCTGGTCAGCGGCATGGCGACCGCCTGCCCAACGCTCAGGCAGGCGACGACCACGCCGGCGACGGCGTACGAGCCGGTCAGCCGCTCGACGTACAGCAGCACGGCCAGCGACAGCATCCCGAGCGGGAACCGCGCGAGCAGCTGCGCCGCGGTGATGCGGGCGATGCCGGGCAGACGGACGAGGTCGAGGTACGCGCTCACCCCGTCACTTGCCCACGCCGCCCGCGAGGCCGCGGACGAAGTAGCGCTGGCAGACGAAGAACAGGATCACCATCGGGAGGGCGGCCATCACCATCCCGGCGAAGACCACGGGGTACTGCGTGCCGTTCTTCGACATGAGGTCCGCCAGGCCGACGGGCAGCGTCTGCACGCCCGTGCCCGAGGTGAACACCATCGCGAAGAGGTACTCGTTCCAGTTCTGCAGCACGTTGAGCACGATGGTCGTGATGACGATCGGCATGCTCATCGGCAGGATGATGCGCCAGAAGGTGGCCGCGCGCGAGGCGCCGTCGATCGAGGCGGCCTCGTCGACCTCGCGCGGAAGATCGAGCATGTAGGCGCGCATCAGGAACACCGTGAACGGGATGCGGAACGCCGTGTAGAGGATGAGCAGGCCGAAGAACGAGTCGTACAGCCCCATCCCCTGGAACATCTTGACGAGTGGGATGAGCGCGACCGTCGGCGCCAGCATCAGGCCGGCGAGCACGAGCACGGTGAAGGTGCGGTTGAGCGGGATGCTCACCCGGGTCAGGCCGTACGCCGCCCACGCGCTGATCAGCTCGGTGATGAGCGTCGCGAGCACGGTCAGCGAGACGCTCGTGAACACGAAGTCGCCGACGCCCTGCCGCCACGCCGTCGCGAAGTTCTGCCAGATCGGCGACGCGGGAAGCGCGAACGGGTTCGTGAACAGCTCGGCGTTCGTCTTCAGAGCGTTCGTCACCATCCACAGCAGCGGGTAGAGCACCACCACAGCGAGGGCGACCAGGAGGGTCCACATCGCCGCGACGCGCACGCCGCGGCCGAACCGGGCCAGAACTACCATTCCACTCTCCTCCTGCGCGAGTACGCGAGCTGCGCGACGGCGAGCACCAGCGTGATGACGAAGATCGCGACGCCGATGGCCGCGGCCGAGCCGAAATCGTTCGTGACGAATCCGGCGTGGTAGAGCCACGTGCCGAGCACCTGGCTCGAGTTGTTCGGCCCTCCGCTCGTCATCACCATCACCTCGTTGAACACCTGGAAGGCGCCGGAGATGGTGACGATCATCATCAGACCGGTCATCTCGCGCACGAGCGGCAGCGAGACGTCGAAGAAGCGGCGCACGGGGCCGACGCCGTCGAGCTGGGCCGCCTCGTACAGCTCCTGCGGGATGCGCTGCAGCGCCACCGAGAACAGCAGCACGCTGTAGCCGAACCCCTGCCACTGGCTCATCGCGATGACGGCGAAGATCGCCGTGCCCTCGTGCCCGAGCCACGCCTGCGAGAACTGGCCGAGGCCGAGGTTGTCGAGGAAGACGTTGAGCAGCCCGGTCTGCGGCTGGTAGATGAAGTAGAACAGGAGGCCGGCGACGGTCAGCGAGATCGCCGAGGGGATGAAGTAGATCGCCCGGAACGCCTCGCGCCAGCGCTCGCTGCGCACGCTCTCGACGATGGCGGCGAGCACCAGCGCCCCGAAGACCTGGAAGACGATCGAGAGGCCCGCGTACCAGGCGTTGTTGCCGAGCGCCCGCCAGAAGACCGGGTCGCCCGCGAGGTTCGTGTAGTTCTGCGTGCCGACGAACGTCTGCTCGCCGCTGTAGATGTTCCACTTCAGGAAGCTGAAGAGGATGTTCTGCAGCAGCGGCCAGTAGACGAACACCGCCAGGACGGCGAGGGCGGGGATCAGCCACACCAGGCCGCGCCAGCTCGGGGCGCGGCGCCGCCCGCCCCCGGGAGCGCCGGCCGCGGGGGCCGTGCGGCCGCGTTCGAGGCGCGTCCGCACGGGCGCCGGCGGGGCCTGGGTGGTGGTCATTTCGCCTTCTCGGAGGCCTGGCGCACGGCCTTCAGAGCCGCGTCGGGGGTGAGGCTGCTGGAGACGAGCCCCTCGGACGCCGAGACCCACGCGTCGGCGACGTCGGGCACGTTGGCCATGTCGAGCCAGACGAAGGTCGTCTTGGCGTCGTTCACGAGCTTCGTGCCCTCGGCGACCGCCGGTGTGGCGTTCTTCTCCGTGACCGCGCCCTTCACCGCGCTCGGCTGGCCGTACGGCGGGGACGAGAGGGTCGTCGCGTTCTTCGGGTTCGTCGCGAACTTCAGGAAGTCGAGGGCGAGGGCGGCGTTCTTGCTGCGCTGGTTGATCATGTAGCCCTCGGGAGCGGCCTCCAGCGTCCCCGGGTCGCCCTTCGCCGACGCCGAGGCGGGCAGCGGGAAGATCCCGAAGCCGTCGGCGTGCAGCCGGCTGTCCGCGGTGTTCACCGAGTCGAACTCGATGAGCTCCTGGTAGTACATGGCGGCCTTGCCGGTCGCCTGCTGCTGCTGCGCGGTCGTGTAGGTCACGCCGTTCGAGTTGGACGCGTCGCCGGTGCACTCGGTGACGAGCTGCTGGAACTGCTTCATGCCCTCCGTGTAGCCGGGGTCGGTGTACTTCGCGGTCTTCGGGTCGAGGTCGGCCTCGAGGGTCGAGCGCGGAACGTCGTAGGCGAAGAGCTGGCCGAGGTAGTGCAGGCCGGGCCAGCCGTCCTTGTTGCCGAAGGCGATGGGCACGTAGCCTGCGGCCTTGATGGTGGAGCAGTCCGAGATCAGCTCGTCGAAGCTCGTCGGGACGCTCAGGCCGAGGTCGGCGAAGATCTTCGTGTTGTAGCCCATGAACTTCGCGTCGTTGTAGAGCGGGACGCCGTAGTACTTACCGTCGTACTTGAAGGCGTTGACCGATCCCGCGCCGAAGGTGTCGCCCCACGTCGTCCCCGGCGCGATCACCGAGCTGAGGTCGGCGGCGAGTCCGTTGAGGGCGAAGTTCTCGCCCCAGTTGCCGGCGTAGCTGAAGTAGATGTCGGGCAGCGACTGCGACCCGATCAGGACCTTCTCCTTGTCCTTGATCGCGTTGTCGTCGGTCTCCTGCGCCAGGGTGATCTTCACCTGGGGGTGCTCGGCCTTGTACGCGGCCACGACGCCCTCGAAGTAGGAGCTCATGGGGTCGCCCGCTCCGGCGGTCAGGATGCTCAGGGTGCCCGCGTAGTCGGGCTTGGCCGCGATGTCGGCGGCCGCGGTGCCGCCTCCGCCGGACGAGCACGCCGTCAGCGCGAGCGCCAGGACGCCCATAGCCGCCACCGTGATGGTTCTGGTCTTCTTCACGCTCATCTCCCGTCGTCCGGGTCGTGCGGAGGATGCCTGCCGCCGGACCCGTCTTTGGATCGGTTGGACCGGTCGCTCCGGACCGGTTGCGATGACTATACGGGAAATTGGTACCGGTATCAACATTGGATCAGGATTTCGGGATCCCGACCCATCGGCCGCCCTAGGAGGCGGGAGGCGCGACGCTCTCGCGCGCGACGAAGTCGGCCTCGAGCACATGCGTCGCGGTCGGCGCCTCGCTGCCGCCGACGCGCGCCAGCAGGCACTCGGCGGTGAGTGCCCCCAGCTGGTGCATCGGCTGCGCCACCACCGACATCGGTGGCGTCATCACGCTCGCCCACGAACTGTCGTCGAAGCCGATGAGCGACACGTCCTCCGGGCAGCGGAGCGCGCGCTGCTGCAACGCGCGCAGCGAGCCGGTGAGCGCATCAGTCTCGGTGGCGAAGATCGCGGTGGGCGGATCCGAGAGGGACAGCATCCCGAGCACCGCGCGCGTCGCCTGCGGCTCGTTCTTGAGCACGTGGGTCACGAGGGAGGTGTCGAAGGGGATGCCTGCGCGCTCCAGCGCGTCGAGGTAGCCGAGCAGACGCTCGCCGTCGCTCCACAGCGCGTTGTCGATGATGCGCCGCAGATCGTCGGCGTCGGCCGCCGGCTCGGTGGTCACCGGCCCCCAGACGAATCCGATACGCCGGTGGCCCTGGTCGATCAGCGAGGCCACGGCCTCCCGCGACGCCTCGCGGTTGTTGATGACGACGGCGTCCGCGTCCACCGTGTCGACCAGGCGGTCGAGCAGCACGAGCGGGATCTCGCGCTTGGCGACGATGTCGAGGTGCGGCAGCGGATCGGTGCGGCCCGCCGCCGGCGCGAGCGCGATGCCGTCGACCTGCTTGTCGACGAGCACCTCGATCGCGGCCTCCTCGAGCTGCAGGTTCTCGTCCGTGCTCAGCACGATGACGTCGTAGCCGGCCGTGCGCGCGGCGTCGCTGAAGCCGCGCAGCACGCCCGCGAAGAACGGGTTTCCCACGTCCGCCAGCACCAGGCCGAGCGTGCGGGTCTCCCCCGTCGTCATGCTCCGGGCGATCGAGTTGGGCCGGTAGCCCAGCTCCTTCGCGACGGCCAGGATGCGGTCCCGGGTCTTCGGGCTCACCGAGCCGTACCCGCCCAAGGTCCGGGCGACGGTCGCTCGACCGACTCCGGCGGCCTCCGCCACCTCCGAGATCGTCGGCGACGGCGTCCGCTCGCGCTCCGTGGACATCGCCACCCCTTCCTTGTCGCGGGGCGGCGTCCGCGTCATCCGAGCTCGACGGCCGCCACTCCTCCGATCGGGCCGACGGCCTCGACGGCGCCCTCGCTGTCGCGTCCGTGGCCGAACGCTCCCTCGACGGTGCACTGCCGCGCCGCGAACTGCGCGGCCCGGCGCATGGACCGGTGCAGGGCCACGCCACTGGGCCGCTCGTTCCTGCGCCAGCCGGATCGCAGCAATTCAACCACGAACGCTGCGAGGTAGGCGTCGCCGCAGCCCATCGTGTCGACGAACGGTCCCGGCACCGGCGCCGAGTCGGAGTAGTAGTAGGCGTCGCCGTCGAACAGCACCGCTCCCGCCGCCCCCTGCGTCCCCAGGACGAGTTTCGGGCCGTGGGAGGCGATGCGCCGCAGTTCGGCCCAGACCTCGGTGCGCGTGAGGTCGCCGCACGAGACGAGCGCCAGGTCGACCCAGGGGCCGACCGCGTCGAGGTACTCCGCGGTGCGGAACTCCGGCTCCGTCGAGAGGTCGTACGACCGCAGCACCCGCGTCGGCGCCAGCTTCGGCAGCTCGGCGACGGACGCCGAGTACGCGCTCGAGTGCACGAGCGAGAAGCCGGCGGCGTACCGCACGTCCTCCGCATCCAGCCGCAACGGATCGCTGATCGTGACGCCGCCCTGGTTCCAGCCGAGGAACCTCCGCTCCCCCTCCACCGTCTCGATCTCGGTCACCCCGTTCGGCCCGGGGCGCACCGGGGAGCGCGAGGTGTCGACCCCGCAGTCCTCGATGGCGCCCCGGACGAAACGGCCGCGCTCGTCATCGCCGAACACCCCCAGGTACGCCGCCTCGGCGCCGAGCTGCCGGGCGAACACGGCGACGTTCACCGCGTTGCCGCCCGGGTACTCGATGCCGCGGTCGACGAACCGGTCGACGATGTTGTCCCCGAAGCCGAGGACGCGCAGGTCGCTCATCGCATCCCGCTCAGTACTCGACGACGCGGTAGTAGCGGCGCAGGTCGAGCGAGTGGTCGCGCGCCTGCGCGAGGTGCTTGCTGAACCGGTCGACGACGGCGTCCGCGACCATCGGCGAGAGCAGCCCGCGGAACTCGTCGCTCACTCCCGGCAGCGCGTAGTCCTTCGTGTCGATCACCGTCACGTCGTCGCTGTAGGTCGTCGCGAACGAGTGGACGCGGTCCATCAGCGGCCGGGTCTCGTCCTCGCCCACGAAGAGCAGCATGCTGGTGTCCTTCTCGATCAGCTCCAGCGAGCCGTGGAAGAACTCGGCGGCGTGGACGCGCGTGGTGCGCAGCCACTGCATCTCCTCGAGGATGCACATCGAGTAGAGGTAGGTGAACCCCCACAGGTTCCCCGAGCCGACGAGGAAGTGGTAGTCCGTCTCCGCGTGCTTCTGCGCGAACGCCTGGCCGACCGCGTCGGCCTGCTTGGTGACCGCGACCAGCGCCTCCGGGATGTAGTCGAGGTCCTGCACCAGGCGGTCGTAGCCCTCGAACTCGCCGCGGGCGGCGAGGAACGCGGCGCCGAACAGCAGGAACTGCACGTCGAACGGCCACGCCTTCGGCGCGGAGAGCAGCACCTCGTCGACGGCGGCGGCGATCGGGCTCTCCGGGTAGCCGGTGAACCCGATGGTCAGGGCGCCCTTCTCGCGGGCGAACTCCACGCAGTCGAGGATGTCCTCGGTCGTGCCCGAGACCGAGGCGAAGATCGCCACCGAGTCCGGTCCGAACTGCGGGTCCGGCGCGAGGACGAACTCCTTGCCGATGACCGTGCGCACCGGGAAGTCGGAGCGCGTCTGGAAGAAGCGCTCGTACGGCAGGGCCGCGGCGTAGGTGCCGCCGGCGCCGATGAAATAGATGTTCTTCCAGTGGCCGGCCTGGATGCGCGCGACCAGCTCCTCGATCTGCGGCCGGAGCGCCACGGTGCTCCTGACCTGCTCCAGGAATTCCTCTTCATTGAAGCCCAGCATCTGTCTCCCTCCACCGACCCACTTATTGGTACCGGTATCAATGTGTCTCAATGGTGGCATGAATGGGAGGTGGAAGCAAGGCGTGGCCTCCTCAGTGCTAGTATCGAATTCGACACCAGACGGGAGGCGAGGCGATGACTATCCAGAGCTCCCTCAAGCACGCGCGCGTGCGCGCCGGCCTCAGCCTCACCGACGCCGCGAAGCGAAGCGGCATCCAGCGTTCGAACATCGCAGCGATCGAGAACGGCCGCCGCGACCCCACCGCTTCGACGATCGAGAAGATCGCGACCGCTTCGCACGTCCGCCTCATCCCTGTCGCGAGCGACGGCCGAACCTCCGTCGCGGAGGCGTCGGACGCGGTAGCCGAGGCTCTGCACCGGGGAGAGGCCTTCCGGGCGTATCGCGCACTCATCCAGATCGCCGACGACCTCGCCGCACCCGATCCGGTCGACCGTTTCGTCCTCGCCATCGAACCTCCCGCTCGCATCACTCCCGAGTGGGATGCCGCACTCGCGGGAGTGACCGAGTGGCGACTGGGTGAAATCGGCCTTCCTCTGCCCGGTTGGGTCCGCGCCGAACACGGCGACCCGGCGTGGGGGTGGGCACCTCCCCTGTCGGACGCCGCGGACTCGATCCCGGTCGACATCGACCGCGTTCCCGAGCCGCTCCGCAAGCGGGGCGTGCTCATCGAAGCCGACGAGCTGGCCAGCGTATGACGGCTTCGCCCGGCCCGGCTCGATCCGAGTTCACACGCGCGGAGATGATCGATGGGCTGCGCGACCTCGTCGGTCGGCTGAGGGGACTCGGGCAGCCTTCTCGCATCCAGATCGTCGGAGGCGCCGCGATCGCCCTCACCCTCAACGAACATCGGTCCGCGACCGCGGACATCGACGGGCCCGTCAGCCCGCCCGATGTCGTGCTCGGTATCGCCGCCGCGATCGCGATCGAACGCAATTGGCGCGGAGACTGGCTGAACGACGCCGCCGCGCAGTTCGTGCCGACAGGCTACGGGCGGCCGGCGGGGTGGGTCACCATCTACGACGCCGAAGGGGTGACCGTGCAGGTCGCGGATGCGGAGACTCTGCTCGCGATGAAGGTGTATGCCGCTCAGAAGAGGGGGCGCCGCGAATTCGAGGACCTGGAAACGCTGATCCCCGCGATCGGCCTCACGACGGTCGATGATGTCGAGGCCCTCTACGAGTCCTTCTACCCAGGCGACGAGCTGACAGCGCGGACCGCCGCCATCATCCAGGCCGTCCTCGACCAGGGCGCCCCGAAGCCGGACGCCCCGGCGCGCCCCGATCTCGGATAGCGACGCCGGGGCAGCCCGGTGGCCCTACTTCTGCAGCACCGGCTTCCACGCCCCCGTCGCGACAGCGTCGTCCTGTGCATCGGCGGCGAACCGGTCGAGCCGGAACGTCGCCAGGACGGGCGATGGCGCTCCGGTCAGGATCTCCTCCGCGGCGAGCTCGCCCAGCGCGAGGCCGAGGGTCGCGCCCGAGTGGGTGAACAGGGCGTAGAGGCCCGGGATCGACGGCACCGGACCGGCCACCGGCTCGCCGTCGCCGGGGATCGGCTTCAGGCCGGCGCCGACGCGTGCAGCGGTGAGGGTCGGGTGCCCGGCGAGGACCTTCGACGCCTCCTCGAGAAGCCCGGCCACCGACTCCTCGGGCACGGTGATCGTGCCGTCGTCCGCCACGGAGGTCGACTGCTCGGCCCAGTCCGCGTCGAGCACGAGGCGTCCGTCGGGGGTCGGGCGCACGGCGACGCGCGGCGTGTTGAGCACGGTGGTCACCGCGGCGTCCACGGGCTCGGTGAACACCACGAAGGCCGTCGGCGTGGCATCCGGGACGGTCACGCCGAGGGCGGCGAGCTGCGCCGGGACGGCGGGACCCGTTGCCAGCACGACCTGATCGGCGGCGAGCCGGGTGCCGTCCGCCAGGATCACTCCGGCTGCGGCTCCGTCAACGACGTCGACCCGCGCCTGCCCGGCGTGCTCGACGACCGTCGCACCGTCCGCCACGGCCTCCGCGATGAGCGCGGCGATGAGGTCCGGCAGGCTCACCCAGCCCTCTCCCGCGTTGAAGATGGCGCCCTCCCCGGCGACGGACGCGGGGTCGACATCCGGCGCGAACCGGGCGACCTCATCCCGCTCGACCCAGATCGAGTCGTAGCCGTTGGCCCGCTCGAAGGCGAAGGTGTCGCGGAAGCTTTCGCCCTCCCCGGCCCACTTGAGAGCTCCGTCGAAGCGGAGGTAGCCCTGGCTGTCGGGGTGCTGCTCGCGCCACGTGCGGTAGCGGTCGAGCGCGATCAGCCGCAGGTAGTGGTACTCGGGGGTGCGGTCGCCGGAGGAGTTCAGCCACGCGATCGAGCGGCCGGACGCGCCGTCGGCGAGCGAGCCCGCGGTGACGAGCGTCACGTCGGCGCCGCCCCTGGCCAGGTGGGCGTAGGTGGACGCTCCGAGGATGCCGCCGCCGATGACGACGACGCGGGGACGGAGGGAAGGGGTGCTCATGATGCTCACTTTCGGTTCCAGGTCTGGATGGTGTCGATCACTTCGAGGGCCGCGAGGCTGTCCCGCGGGTCGACGGGGAGCGGCGCACCGCCGCGCAGGGAGGCCGCGAGCCGGCGGTAGAAGTCGGCGTAGTCGCCCGGTTCGAGCGGCACGCTGTCGTGGTGGGCGTCCGTGCCGAGGCGGGCGGTCGTGCCGGCGACGCCGAGTCGCGGGTCGCCGGGACGCATCCCGGCTCCGAGCTGGTCCTCCTGCGGGTCCAGCCCCCACGAGAGGAATCCGCCGCGGGATCCCAGGGCGCGGAAACGCGGGCCCGAGAGCGGAGCCACCGCGCTCATCCACAGGTGGCTCGTGGTCCCGGAGTCGTGGTCGAGCACGACGAAGACGTCGTCATCGGCTGCTCCCCCGCGACGGTTCCGGACCTCGGCGTGCGCCACCGTCGCCGGACCGAACAGCAGCAGGGCCTGGTCGACGAGGTGTGCTCCGAGATCGAGCAGCACGCCGCCGCCGTCCCCGGCCGTGGTGGTCGCCTTCCAGGAGTCGCCGGCGGAGGGCATCCACCACTCGAACCGCGACTCGAAGCGCCGGACGTCGCCGAGCGCCCCGTCCGAAACCAGGCGGCGCAGCGTGCGGAAGTCGCCGTCCCAGCGGCGGTTCTGGAAGACCGTGAACGGCACGCCGGCGGCGTCGGCCCGCTCGATGAGCGCCCGGCCGGACGCGGCGTCGGGGCTGAACGGCTTGTCGACCACCGTCGCGATCCCGGCGTCGATCGCCGCGGTCGCGTGGGCGACGTGGAGCGGTGTCGGCGAGGCCACGACCACGAGGTCGAGTCCGGGATGCGCGAGCAGCGCCTCCACGTCGGGGACCGCGATCGCGCCCGGGTGGTCGGCGGCGAGCCTGTCGACCTGCGATGTCACCACGGCGGCGAGTTCGAAGGCGGGGTCCGCCGCGAGGAACGGGGCGTGGAACACGCGCCCGGCGACGCCGTAGCCGATCAGTCCGACGCGGAGGGCGTCCCCGCCGCTCACAGCACCTCCGACAGGAAGCGCTGCAGCCGCGGGCTCTGCGGCCGGTCGAACAGGTCGTGTGGCCGACCGGCCTCCACGACGCGTCCCTCGTCCATGAAGACCACCTGGTCGGCGACCTTGCGGGCGAAGTTCATCTCGTGGGTGACGACGACCATGGTCATGCCGCGGCGGCCCAGGTCGGCCATGAGGTTGAGGACGCCCTTCACCAGCTCGGGGTCGAGCGCGCTGGTGACCTCGTCGAACAGCATGACCTCCGGCTCCATGGCGAGCGCGCGGGCGATGGCGACGCGCTGCTGCTGGCCGCCGGACAGGTCGCGGGGCCGGTGGTCCATCCGCTCGCCGAGGCCGACCTCGGTCAGGCGCTCCTCCGCGATGCGCTGGGCCTGCTCCCGGGGCAGCTTCTTGACCGAGCGCAGCGCCAGCGTCACGTTCTGGAGCGCGGTGTGGTCGGGGAAGAGGTTGAAATGCTGGAAGACCAGCCCGATCCGCCGCCGCAGGGTGTCGGGCTTCGTGCCCAGGATGCTCTCGCCGCCGAGCCGCACGTCGCCGCTCTTCGGCTCGTGCAGCCGGTTGACGCCGCGGAGCATGGTCGACTTGCCCGAGCCCGAGGGGCCGATGACGCAGGTCGTGGTGCCGGGGGCGACGGCGATGGAGACGCCGCGGAGCACCTCGATGTCGCCGTACGCCATGGTCAGGTCGACGAGCTCGAGGGACGAGCCGCGCAGGTCCGCGCGGGTCTGCGCGGGCAGAGGAGAGGTGTAGGTCATGTGTTGCTCCCGAGGGTGATCGGCGCAGGGGTCTGCACCTCGTCCAGCTCATCCAGTCCGCTCTTGGGCGGGGCCGGCCGGCGGCGCCCGGTGCGGAACCGGTTGTCGAAGTGGTTCACGACATGGGTCAGCGGAACCGTGATGACCAGGTAGAAGAGACCGGCCAGCACCAGCGGGGAGAGGTTGCCCGTCAGCACGGCGGCGTCCTGCCCGACGCGGAACAGCTCCCGCTCCCCGACCAGCAGGCCGAGGAAGTAGACGAGGCTCGAGTCCTTGACGATGGCGATGAACTGGTTGACGAGGGCGGGCAGCACGCGGCGGATACCCTGGGGCACCACCACCAGCCGCATCGCCTTCCCGTAGCTCAGGCCGAGCGCCCGGCAGGCCTCCAGCTGGCCGCGCTCGACGCTCTGGATGCCGGCGCGGAAGATCTCGCCGATGTAGGCGGCGGCGATCAGCGACAGCGCCAGGATGCCCAGCGGGTAGGGCGACGGCCCGAAGACCGACTGCGAGAACCGCGCGAATCCCTGCCCGATCAGCAGGATGGTGAGGATCGCGGGCAGCCCGCGGAACACGTCGGTGTAGATGCGCGCCGGGATGCGCAGCCAGCGCGACGTGGAGATCCCCATGACCGCGAGGACCATGCCGAGCACGACGCCCAGGACGGTCGCCGCGGCGGAGATGATCAGCGTGTTCACCAGTCCGACTGTCAGCAGCTGCGGGAAGACCTGCAGCATCGACGGGATGTCGAAGAAGGTGTGCGAGATGGTGTTGAGCCAGTCCATGGGGATTCTCCCTGTCGGCCTACTTGCTGGGGGTGGGGGTCGAGGTCTGCTCGGCCTTCGGCAGGTACTGCTCGGGCATCGGCGAGCCCGGGAACCACTTCTGGTAGAGCGTCTTCCAGGTGCCGTCCTCCATCGCCGCGTGCAGGGCGGTGTCGAGCGCCTTCTTCAGCGCCGGGTTGCCCTTGGCGATGGCGAAGCCGGCGGGAGCGTCGAACGACGGGATGTCCTCCGCGTCCTTCAGGTCCGGGTACTGCGCGATGTAGCTCTTCAGCGCCTCGTAGTCGAGGAAGTGCGCGTCGATCGAGCCGCTGTTGAGCGCCGACACGGCCGCGTTGTTGTCCGGGAAGCGCACCAGGCTCGCCTTCGGGAAGTGCTTGACCGCGTAGGTCTCCTGCAGCGTGCCCTGCACGACGCCGAGGCGCTTGCCCGCGAGGTCGGCGGAGGAGTCGATGCCCGAGCTCCTCGTGGTGAGGACGCTGAGGTAGCCGGCGAGGTATCCGTCGGAGAAGTCGACCGTCTTCTTGCGCTCGTCGGTGATGCCGATGGCGGCGACGCCGACGTCGAACTGGTGGTTGGCGACGGCGGACAGGAGGCCGGAGAAGTCCTGGCCCGTGAAGACCGCCTTGCCGAGGTGGGCGCGCTTGGCGACGTCGGTGAACAGCTCCACGTCGAAGCCGGTGAAGTTGCCGTTCGCGTCGGTGAATGTGTACGGCTTGGCGTCGCCGAGGCTGGCGACGCGGACGGTGCCGGCCTCGATCAGCCCGTACGGGTTGTCCTTCGTGGCGGAGCCGGAGGCCCCGCCCGAACTGCAGGCGGCGAGGACGAGGGCGGCGGAGGCGGCGGCCGCCAGGAGTCCGGCGGGCCGGAGGAGAGTGCGTCGTTTCACTGCGGGGTCCAATCGTGCGTTGGGCGGTTCGGCGGGGACGCGAAAGGAGCGATCCTCATCGATCTGTGTGAGTTGCAGAGACCGGTCTCAGTCACTTACGCTGAGACCGGTCTCAGTTGGTTTTCTGGGACTGTACCCGACACTTCGCGGGTTCGTCAATACGATGATGTTTGCGATACGCGGCGAGATGGAAACGGAAGGCGGCGTCGATGAGCCCCCAGCACCAGGCGAGACATGCGGCGACAGTGGCGGACATCGCCCGGGTCGCGAAGGTGTCGAAGGCCACCGCGGCCAGAGCGCTCGGTGAGTACGGTCAGGTCAGCCAGGCGGTCCGGGATCGCGTGCTGGCAGCCGCCGAGGAGCTCGACTACCGCCCGAACGCGCTCGCGAAGTCGATGAACACCGGCCGCTCGAACACCATCGGGGTCGTCGTGGGCGACATCGAGAACCCGTTCTTCGCCCTGGCGATGCGCGGCATCTCCGACGTGGCCAGCGAGGCCGGCTACTCCGTCATCCTCATCAACTCCGACGAGACCGTGGAGGCCGAGGAGGCCGCCCTGGACGTCCTCCTCGACAACCAGGTCGACGCGGTCATCGTCGCCCCGGCCTCCTCCGCTCACGTCGAGCACCTGGGCAACGCCTCCCGCGCCGGGCGTCCGCTGGTGCTGCTGGACCGCCGGGCGAACGGGGAGGGCTACGACTCCGTGACCGTCGACAACCGTTCGGCGGCGCGGGCGGCGACCGAGGAGCTGCTCCGCCACGGCCATCGCCGGATCGCGTTCGTCTCGACCCACGAGTACCCGCAGCCGACCTACGACCGCGGCCACCAGATCACCATGTCCTCCGTGGCCGACCGCGTCACCGGCTTCCTGGAGACGCTCGACGCGGCGGGGATCGACACCCCCGAGCGCTACATCCGACTGGATGCCCGGCGGCGCGGCGTGGAGGCGGTGACCCGCGAGCTCCTCCGGGAGGATCCTCCCGTCACCGCCATCATCGCCTCGGACAGTCTGATCGCCATGTCCGTCTTCAGCACCCTCCGCAGCGACGGGTTCCGCATCCCGGACGACGTCTCGCTGATCGCGTTCGACAATCCCGCGTGGACGGCCATCACCACCCCGCCGCTGACGGTGGTGGAGCAGCCGATCTACGAGCTCGGCGCCGCAGCGGCCCGGCGCGCCCTGCAGCGCGTGCGCGACGAACGCGTCGCCGACGCCGCCCTGGTCTTCGAGACCCGGCTGCTCAGCCGGGAGTCGGTGGGAACTGCTCCCGCCTGATTGAAAAGCAAGTGCCATTCGGTTTATGGTCGACCCATGGCACAACGGGGTTCGTACGCGAAAGGCGTCGCCAAGCGCGAGGAGATCCTCTCGACGGCGCTCGACGTGATCGCCCGGGAGGGCTATGGCGGCGCGTCCGTGAAGGCGCTCGCCGACGCCGCGGGGTTGAGCCAGGCGGGGCTGCTGCACTACTTCGACAGCAAGGACGAGCTCTTCACCGAGATCCTGCGCAAGCGCGACGACCTCGATCTGGAGACGTACCGCTCCGAGAGCGGCGATCCGTTCCGCGTCTTCCTGCGGGTGATGCGCCACAACGCCGAGGTCCCCGGGCTCGTCGAGCTGTACACGCGCCTCGCCGCCGAGGCGAGCGACCACGCCCATCCCGCCCACCGGTTCTTCCTCGCCCGTCGCGCGGCGATGCGTGCCCTGTTCGACGGGATGGTCGAGGACGGCAGACGCGCGGGGCGCTACCCCGCCGACTTCGACACGGCTGCGTTCGGCACCATCCTGAACGCCGCCGCGGACGGCCTGCAGACGATGTGGCTGCAGGATCCCACCATCGACATGGCGGCGGAGCTCGAGCGACTGCTCGTGGCCCTCGGCGTCCTCACCCTCGAACGGAGCACCCTCCCATGAGCGATCCCGCCATCGACGTCGACGCGACCGATCCCGCAGCGACAGGTCCGGTCGTCCGGATCGACGCCGGCGATGTCCGGGGCGTGTGGCGCGAGTCGTCCGCCGCGTTCCTCGGCATCCCGTTCGCCGAGCCTCCGGTCGGCCCGCTGCGGTTCGAGGCACCTGTCCCGGTCGCCCCGTGGGAGGGGGTGCGGGATGCGACGCGACTCGGCGCGACGCCGCAGCGCAAGCAGCTCGCCGAGATCACGCTGATCCCCGAGCCTTCCATCCCCGGCGACTCGACGCTCAACGTCAACGTGTACACGCCCGCACCCGGGGAGCCCGGGGCGTCGCTGCCCGTGCTCGTCTACATCCACGGCGGCGGCTACACGGCCGGCTCGCCCGCGAGCCCCTGGTACGACGGCCGGGCGTTCAACCGCGACGGCGTCGTCACCGTCTCCCTCTCCTACCGGCTCGGCTTCGACGGCTTCGGCTACATCGAGGGCGCCCCCAGCAATCGCGGTGTGCGCGACTGGCTGCTCGCCCTCGACTGGGTGCAGCGCAACATCGCGGCGTTCGGCGGCGACCCCGGGCAGGTCACGATCGCCGGGCAGTCCGCCGGCGGCGGCGCGGTGCTGACGCTGCTCGGGATGCCCGCCGCGCAGCATCTCTTCCGCGCCGTGTGGAGCCTCTCGGGCGCCGTCGGCGACGTCGCGGAGGCTCGGGCGAAGGGGATCGCGCAGAACCTCGCGCGCCTCGCCGGTGTCGAGGCGAACCGGGACGGCTTCGCCACGGTGCCCGAGACGCGCATCCTCGAGCTCCAGGACAAGGCGACCAACCCCGACGACCTGGATCCCATGGCCGGCGTCACCGCGATGCTCACGGAGGGCCTCCCCTGGGGGCCGATGATCGACGGCGACCTGCTCGTGCAGTCGACCCTCGACTCCCTCCGCAGCGGCGTCGGCAGCGACAAGCCGCTGGTGCTCGGGGCGAACGACGACGAGTTCACGATGGCGACCGACTCCGCGAAGAACAAGCTCCGCTTCATCCCGGCCGGGATCGCGCTCGGCAAGCTGCTCGGCGACAAGGCGCGCCGCAAGGCCTATCTCGCCGCCAATGCGCCGCAGCGCCGCAAGGGCACCGCGGCCGTGCTCGGCAGGTTCGTGACCGACAGCGTGTTCCGGGCGCCGGTCGTCCGCATCGCCGATGCCCGCGCGGCGCACCCGACCTGGGTCTACCGCTTCTCGTGGGTGTCGCCGAAGCTCGGCTGGGCGGCCCACTGCCTCGACGTCCCGTTCTGGTTCGACTGCCTCGACGCGGAGAAGGTCGACTTCATCGCCGGCGACAACCCGCCGCAGTCGCTCGCGACCGCCCTGCACGCGGCGGCGGTCGCGTTCGTCCGGGAGGGTGCACCGGGATGGCGGCCCTGGTCGGAGGCCGAGGGCGCGACGCGCGTGTTCGGCCGCGACCCGGCCTCCCCCGAGCTGTTGCCCGACGGCTACGCCTCGGTGCGCGCGCTGGTCTGAGAGCGACGCGGCGCGGGCATTCAGTCCCGCGTCGCGCCCGGCCAGAGGTAGGGGAGGTCGTCCGGCACGTCCGGGAAGAACGGCCGGTAGAACTCCGGGTCCTTCCGCACGAGGTTCGACTGGTGGCTGCGGTGGAAGCCGGCGTCGCCGATCCACGGCGGCAGCTCGAGATCGTCCTGGGCGAGGTCGGCGACCTCCGGGGCGAACGCGAGCACCTGCGGGCGCACCGTGTCCGCATGCCCCTGCTCGATCCAGGCGTCCGCCGACTCGAGCGCGTATTTCGTCAGCGCCGGGAGGTATCCCCGCCACATCAGTGCGACCGGGTGGTGGCGCCATCCGTACCCGGGCACGGTGATCGCCCGCAGCACCTGCAGCGCCTCCACGCGCTGCTTGCCCATCCGGGCGCGGTCGAGGACGCGCACGCTCTCGGCGAAGGACGGATACGGGAGGAAGGTCTGCACGCGGCACACGGTACGCGCGCCGGGCTGCCGCCTTCAGCCCGCGGCGTGCCGTTCGGCGGACTCCAGGATGGACTCGACGCCGAACAGGAAGATCTCCCTGTCCCGCAGCGCGACGAGCTCGGTCGCGTTGGCGGCGACATGGGGATGCTCGGTCGGGTCGACGCGCAGCGGACCCTCCAGCCAGAGGTCGCCTTCGCCATCGCCGGCCGAGCCGCCGCCGGCCGAGCCGCCAGTGCCGGCGCGCGCGTGCGCGATCCCCGCGGCCCCGGAGAGCACGAACGACGAGAGCAGCGCGTAGTGCCGCACCATCATCCCGCTGTCGAGCCCCGCCTCCGCGAAGGCCGCGAGGATGAGCTCGATCGTCCGCGTCTCCGCCGGCCCGTTGGTCGTCAGGACGGTCGCCTCGACGGCGATCGCGGGATACTGCGTGAAGACGTCGAGGGTGGCGACGGCCAGCGAGCGCAGCCGCGAGCGCCAGTCGCCGGCGACCTCGACGCGGGCGAGCACCTGCGCGAGCACCTCGTCGAGCAGCGCCTGCATGAGCGCGTGCTTGTTCGGGAAATGGCGGTACGCCGCGGTGGGATCGGCGCCGAGGGCCGCGCCGATGCTCCGCACCGAGATCGCAGAGGCATCGGCACCCTGCGCGATCGCCATCCCGGCCTCCACGATGCGCTCCCTGGTCAGGCGCGCGCGCGGCGCCGCGGACGTCTCGCGAGACCGCACCATCGTCCTTCTCCGCCCTCGGCGACCCGGGATGGCCGCCACCCCTCCCACGATAGGGCCCGCGGCCACCCTGTCAACACTGTTGACATCGGTGTTGCGCGGCCCGTAGCATCCCACTCATTCCGCGTTCGACGAAGACAGGGAGCGATCGAGTGGCAGCAGCAGACGTCATCTTCACCGGGGGCCCGGTCTTCACCGGTGCCGGCGCTCCGGTCACCGGGCACGCCGTCGTCGTGAGCGGAGGTCGCATCCTCGCCGTCGTCCCCGAAGCCGAGGCGGAGGCGCACCGCGGGGACGGCACCCGCGTCGTCGAGCTCGGCGGGGCGCTGCTGTCGCCGGGATTCCAGGACGCGCACATCCATCCCGTCGGCGGCGGCGTGGAGCTGCTGCAGTGCAATCTCGCCGAGGCGGTCGACGCGGAGGACGCCCTGCGGCGCATCGCCGACTACGCGGCGGCGAACCCCGACGGCTGGATCCTCGGCGGCGGGTGGGCGATGGACCACTACGCCGGAGGCGCCCCGACCCGGCACTCCCTCGACGCCGTCGTCGGCGACCGGCCCGTGCTGCTGAGCAACCGCGACCATCACGGCGTGTGGGCGAGCACGGCGGCGATCCGGCTCGCCGGCCTGGACGCCGCCACCCCCGACCCGGCCGATGGGCGCATCGAGCGGGAGGCGGACGGGTTCCCGGCCGGCACCTTCCACGAGGGCGCCGGCGACGCCTTCGATGCGGTCCTTCCTCCGGTCGACGAGGAGCTCGTGTACGCCGGCCTGCTCCGCGCCCAGTCCGAGCTGCTCGCGCTCGGCATCACCGGCTGGCAGGACGCCCTCATCGGCAGCGCCGCCGGCATCCCCGAGAACCTCGCTGTCTATCGTCGCGCGCTCGAGGAGGGCGCGCTCGTCGCGCACGTCGTCGGCGCACAGTGGTGGGCGCGCAGCGGAGGGGCGGAGCAGGTGGCCGAGATGGTCGCGCGCCGCGACGAGCTCGCGGCCGTCGACCCCGAGCGGTTCCAGCTCGGAACGGTGAAGATCATGGTCGACGGCGTGGCCGAGAACCGCACCGCGGCCATGAAGGCCCCGTACCGGGACGGCCACGGTCACGACACCGACAACGCGGGTCTCTCCTTCATCGACCCCGAGCTCCTGCGCGACTATGTGACCGCCCTCGACCGCGAGGGCTTCCAGGTGCACTTCCACGCCCTCGGCGACCGGGCGGTCCAGGAGGCGCTCGATGCGGTGGAGGCGGCGCGCGCGGCCAACGGTGCGACCGACGGCCGCCACCACCTCGCGCACCTGCAGGTCGTCGCCGAGGACGACGTTCCCCGGTTCGCCGAGCTGGATGCGATCGCGAACCTCCAGGCCCTGTGGGCGTGCCACGAGCCGCAGCTCGACGAGCTCACGCTGCCCTTCCTCCAGGAGGAAGCCGAGGCCCGGCAGTATCCGTTCGGCGACCTCCACCGCCACGGTGCGCGCCTCGCCGCCGGGAGCGACTGGCCGGTGTCGAGCGCGAACCCGATCGAGGCGATCCACATCGCGGTGAACCGCGTCTCGCCGGGCAGCGACGACGAGCCCTTGGGCGGCCCGCACCAGCGCCTCGACCTCGCGACCGCCTTCGCCGCGTACACCTCGGGCTCCGCCTACGCGAACCACCGCGACCACGACACCGGGAGCATCGCGCCCGGGTACCTCGCCAACCTCGTCGTCATCGAGCCGAACCCGTTCGACGCCCCGGCGGACGCCATCCACCTCTCCGCGGTGACCTCCACCTGGGTCGAGGGGAGGGCCGTCCACGCACGCGAAGTCTGATGACGCCGGAGAAGGAGAGCTACGCGCTCTCGCTGCGCCACTCGCTGTCGATGGCCTCGCCGCGGTCGAAGGCGGCCTCCTCCCGCTCGCGCAGTTCGACGCGGCGGATCTTGCCGGAGATCGTCTTGGGCAGCTCGAAGAACTCGATGCGGCGCACGCGCTCGAAGGCCGAGAGCTCCGTGCGTGCGTGCGCGAAGATCGCAGCGGCGGTCTCGGCGTCGGGCGCCCAGCCCTCGGCGAGCGCGACGTACGCCTTCACGACGCTGTGCCGGGTCGCATCCGGAGCCGGCACCACCGCCGACTCGGCCACCGCCGGGTGCCGCAGCAGCACGCTCTCGACCTCGAACGGCGAGATCTTGTAGTCCGACGACTTGAAGATGTCGTCCGTGCGGCCGACGAAGGTGATCGTGCCGTCCTCGGCCTGCTCGGCCACGTCTCCGGTGTGGAAGTAGCCGTCGGCGCGTGCCGCCGCCGTCTTCTCGTCGTCGCCGAGGTAGCCCGACATCAGGTTGACGGGCTCGACGGACAGGTCGAGGCAGATCTCCCCCACGTTCGCCCGCTCGCCCGTGAGCGGGTCCACGATCGCGATCGCGACGCCCGGCAGCGCCCGTCCCATCGAGCCGGGGACCACCGCGGCTCCGGGCGGGTTCGCGATCAGGGCGGTCGTCTCGGTCTGGCCGTACCCGTCCCGGATGGTCAGCCCCCACGCCTGCTCCACCGCGGCGATCACGCCGGGGTTGAGCGGCTCGCCGGCCGACAGGATCTCCCGGAGCGCGCGCGGCTTCGGGCCGAGCGCGCTCTGGATGAGCATCCGCCACACCGTCGGCGGCGCGCAGAACGTCGAGACCTCCGCCTCGTCCAGGTGCGCGAGCAGCGCAGCGGGATCGAAGCGGCGGTAGTTGTACACGTACACGGTCGCCTCGGCGATCCACGGCGCGAAGAAGCAGCTCCAGGCGTGCTTGCCCCAGCCGGGCGAACTGATCGCCAGGTGGATGTCGCCGGGCTCGACGCCGAGCCAGTACATGGTGGAAAGGTGCCCGACCGGGTAGGAGGAGTGCGTGTGCACCACCATCTTCGGCTTGGAGGTCGTGCCCGAGGTGAAGTAGACGAGGCACGGGTCGTCGGTGCGCACCGTCACCTGGGGCCGTGCTCCGCGCTCGTCGTACGACTCGGCGTAGTCCCGCCAGCCCGCTCCCCCGTCGACGGCGATGCGGCCGAAGTCGCCCTCGATCCCGGCGAACTTGTCCAGCTCCGCCGCGTCGGCGATGACGTGGCGCACCTGCCCGCGCTCGAGCCGGTCGGCGAGGTCGGTGCTCGACAGGAGCGTCGTGGTCGGCAGGATCACGGCGCCCAGCTTCATGATCGCCAGCATCGACTCCCAGAGCTCGACGCGGTTGCCGAGCATCAGCATCACATGGTCGCCCTGCCGCACGCCGGTGGAGGCCAGCCAGGCGGCGACCTGATCGGAGCGCTGCCGCATCCCGTCGTACGTGACCCTGGTCTCGCGGCCGTCCTCCTCCACGATCCAGAGGGCGAGCCGCTCGTTGCCGAGGGCGATCGCGTCGAACCAGTCGACCGCCCAGTTGAAGTGGTCGCCGACGTCCGGCCATGCGAAGGCGGCGGTCGCGGCGCGTTCGTCGGTGCGGTGCTCGAGCAGGGTGTCGCGAGCCGCCCGGAAGCTCTCCATGGAGGTCATCACCACAGTGTGCCGCATGTCGCGGGGCGAGAGGTCACAGGAGCGTCGTGGCGGTGCTGGGAACGGTGGCGACGAACGCGGAGGCGTGCGCGAACTGCGTCTCATCGAAGGCGGATGCCATGCTCTCGATCTCCGCGGCTCCGATCCCGTTGCGAGCCGCCGTCTCGCGCCAGGTGGACACGGCGCGGAGCACCGGCACGAGGGCTTCGGCGGCGGCCATCGCATTCAGGTGGTAGACGTCGCTGGTCTCGATCAGGAGCCGGATGTCGCGGTCCACCGGGTCGTCGCGATCGCTGATCCGCCGGGAGCGGATCCGCCCGCCCGCCCGGGTCGGGTTGACGTCGAAAAGGGGGCTGAGCCGCCATCCGGAGTCCCGGCGCAGGAAGCCGTGGTTCTTCCAATGGTCATCCGCATTGCCGACGAGCACGGTGAGCGCCACTCGCTGGAACAGTTCCCGCAGATCGTGCTTGGCGTGCTCAGGTACGAGGTGGTCGATGGTGTCTGCGAAATCCGCATAGGTCGCCTGCTGGTTCTGCGGGCCCAGCTGCATGGCGGTCATCGCCGAGATGAATCCTGCTCTGCGCTGATTCGGTGCACCTGGCTCCCCGTCGCGATCGAAGCGCTCGATCAGCAGCGACGACCCCCGCTCGGCCAGTGGGATCAGCCGTCGTCGCGGCACGCGGAGCCCGGCCTTCGCAGCGATGTCGAGGGCGGTGGCCTCCCAGGCCTCCAGGTCGGAGCGACGGTCGCGGTTGGAGGGCAGCTTCAGCATCCACAGCGAGCCGTCGACCTCCGGGATCGACGCCTTGGGCCGCGCGCCTCCCAGGCTCGATCCGGCGAACCCGAGGATCTCGATGTCATCCTCGGTCGCCTCGTACTCCTCGAACCGTCCGGCAGCCTCGGCGATGCGGCGGACGTCGTGCGTGTTCGCAGCGGTGTGCGCCGCCGAGGTGAGCCAGCGCTCGCCGACCGGGCGCGCGCCCGTCGCCGTGAAGCGCAGGGCGCCCATCCGGGTGAGGTCGTTCTGCTGCACCAGGTGATCGAACTCCCCGAGCCCGCGGGGAGCGTCGCGCTGCAACGCGTACTCGGCCTCGATGAGCGCGGCGCCCCAGTCGTCGGGCCGCACGTCCGCGAACGCACCGAAGAGCGTCGTGTCGGCGCCGGAGAACTGTCGTCCGGCCACGAGGGGCAGGTCGGGCGAAAGCGCGTAGCGATCAGGGTGTGCCAGGTAGCCGGGCGCGTACTCGAACGAGCTGCCGGCGAGGGTGCGACCCCCCATGAAGGAGGCGCGCAGCGAACCGACGAGGATCGGCGCCCCGCGGCGATCGTCCAGGTAGACATCGACGGCGTCGATCAATCTCATCCGTTCGGAGCCCACCGTCTACCTCCTCCGCGCTGCGTGCCGCACGCCGACCTCTTCGTCCATGAGGGCGCGGCCGGCGTTCGATCGCCAGGGGTCGGTGCTCTCCACCACCGTATTGGCGATGCCCAGCGCCGTGAGCACAGCGAGCACGGAGTCGATCCGCGGGGCGCCGGTGCCCTGCTCGAGGGCACGCAGCGTGTCCCGCGTGACGTGGGCACGCTCGGCGAGTTGGACGGCGCTGAGGCCCTGCAGCTTCCTCCAGCGTTCGATGTTGGCGCCGAGCTCGCCGAGGAGCCGGTCGCGTGCCGGCGACTGTCGGGTGACCATTCCCGCGCTCCTCACTGACGTGTTTTCCTGTCAACTATACGCCTGATTGCAACGTATAGAGCGCAGAAACGGAGATCGCGGAGATTATCTGGTGGCGTTGTGAGACCGCGGCGTCGCCCCGAACCGCTGCGTCCCGGTCACCCGGAGCAGGTCCAGCTTCGCGGCGTCCTCGCTCCCGGGAACCGCCGTGTAGACGACGATGCGCAGATCGCCGTCGGGGACGGTCAGCACGTCGCAGTCGACCGTGATCGGGCCGGCCGCCGTGCGCGTGAGCGTCTTCCTGCTCGACTTGTGCACTGCGACTCCTGCCTCGTTCCAGAGCGCGGTGAACTCCGGCGATTCCGCCCGCAGCCGCGCGATGAGCCGCGCGAGTTCGGCGTCCGCCGGGTAGCGGCCGAGGGCCCCGCGGATGTCGGCCACCAGGTCGCGGGAGAACTCCGCGTCGTGCTCGTCGTCGTAGTCGACCCCGTCGTGTCCGATCATGAAGTGCCGCCAGACGAGGTTGCGCTCGATGCCCCCGGCGGCGGCCGGGTCGCCGGTCAGCGCCGCCCAGAGCGCGTTCCACTGGAGAACGTCCCACGCCGCGGTGAAGACGCCGATCGGCGCATCCCCGATCCGGTCGAGCAGCCGCTGCACGCCCGGTGTGATGTGCCGTGGGATCACGTCCCGCGGCGGCGGCATCGCGCCCGCCACGCGGTACAGGTGGTCCCGTTCCAGCTCCGTCAGGCGCAGGGCCCGCGCCAGCGCGCCGAGCAGCTGCGGGGACGGGTTCGCGGCCCGACCCTGCTCGAGCCGGACGATGTAGTCGACGCTCACTCCGGCGAGCGCCGCCAGCTCCTCTCGCCGCAGCCCGGGCGTGCGGCGGCCCGGACCGGCGGGGAGGCCGGCCTCGACCGGATCGACGCGGTCGCGCCACGATCGCAGGACCTGCGCGAATTCGCTCACGCCGTCCAGGCTACGTCCGGTCGCGACGTGCTGGGTGGTACTCGCGGTCCCACCGTCGACCGGAGCCTGGGGGATGCGCGCGGTGCAGCGGAGGATCGTCGGTATGACCACCACATTGATCACCGGAGCCAACCGCAGCCTCGGCCTCGAGACCGCCCTCCGCCTCCTCGGGGCCGGTCACACCGTCTACGCCGGGATGCGCGACCTCGGCTCCGCCGCCGAGGTGCGCGACCTCGGCGCCATCCCCGTGCAGCTCGACGTCACCGACCAGGCGAGCGTCGACGCGGCGATCGCCTCCCTCCCCCGCCTCGATGTGCTCGTGAACAACGCGGGCATCCTCGGCCGCTCGTTCGGCGTCGACGACCTCGACCCCGCCGCGATCCGGGAGGTGCTGGAGACCAACGTCGTCGGCATCGTCCGTGTGACCCAGGCCGCCCTCCCCTTGCTCCGCGCATCGGAGCAGCCCGTCATCGTCAACGTCGCCTCCGGTGTCGGCTGGCCGCGCTGGCTCACCACCGAAGGCCACGACGAGTTCCCGGTCACCTCCGTCCCCTACGCCGCCTCCAAAGCCGCCGTCATCGCCCTCACCGTGCAGTACGCGAAGAGCCTCCCCGGCTTCCGCGTGAACGCCAGCGACCCCGGCTACACCGCCACCGACTTCAACCGCCACAACGGTCACCAGACCGTCACCGAGGGCACCGACGCGACCGTGACGCTCGCGACGATCGGGGCGGACGGGCCGACCGGGGAGTTCCACAACCGGGAGGGGCGGATCGCGTACTGAGGGCGCGCGCGGTGGTACTGCCGACAATCTGCCGCGGCTGGCGGAGCGCCCGCGGGACGGGCAGAATCGCAATATGGGGGATGAATCGCGGAGCGTCCGGCTCTTCCGCGGGCTCCCTGCCGACCCGGGCACCCGTCGGCGCCTGCTCGCCCGGCTCGGCTGGGGCGTGCCGATCGGCGTCGTCGCCGGCGCGATCATCGCCGCGCTGAGTGCGCTGGCTCTCGCTGCGAACCCGAGCGGGTGGTCCTGGCAGACTCCCCTCAGCATCGTCGGGTTCGTCGGGGGCTGGGCGCTTGCCGGAGGTGGCATCGCGCTGGTGGCCTCCGCCGGCGCGATCGTCGCGCTGCTCCTCTACACCGCGTTCGGAGGGTCCGAGCATCGAGCGAGCGCCGCCGCTCTCGGGGCGGGCGGTGTTCTGCTTCTGGCGGGGTGGGGAGTCGACCAGATGTTCTCGGCGTACCCGTTCGCCATCTACATCGCCATCCCCGCATCCCTGGTCGGCGCGATCGTCGCCGCCCTGGTCGTCTCGCGCGCGACGAGGCGGGTGTAGATCGGTATCCGAGAGCGGACGGGGTCTGCAGGTCTCGGCACGGCGCTTGGTACGCTGGCGCAGACGGGGGAGGGTCGATGGGTTTGTTTCGGCGTCGAAAAGACGAGCCGCAGCCGTCGGATCGCATCGAGTGGGTCACCTCGACCGCACGGCGAATGCTCGCCGAGCGCGGTGTCGAGACCACCATCGCGCACGGCGCCCAGCCGGACGATGTCACTCTCGTCGGCGCCGACGGCCACCGGTATCCGCTCTTCAACGCCTTCGCGAAGACGCACGGGGCGACGGCGGAGCGGGCGTCGCAGATCGTGGCCGAGCACATCGACAACCTCGTGGATGCGAACACAACGGTCTCCGTCGACCGGCTGTCGGCCGACGAGCTCCGGCAGCAGGCCCGCACGCGCATCCTCCCCGGCGGAGAGGGTCGCCCGGACGAGCCGACGTTCCGCTACGCCCGGCCGTTCTCGGAGGGGCTCATCCTCGCTTTGTGCGTGGACTTCCCGACGAGCGTGCAGTTCATCACCGACTCCGACCTCGACGGACTCGCCCTGAGCCTCGACGAGTTGTACGCGTACGGGCAGCTCAACACGGACCGCGAACCGATCGACGAGCGCGTCGAACCGGCACCGGGCATCCAGGTGATCGTCGGGACTCGCTCTTCACCGCCTCCAAAGCGGCCAACCTCCCCGCCGTGCTCGGGGCCGCGCCGTTCGGGACGCTCTTCACGCTCCCGCACCGCCACATGCTCATCGCACTGCCCATCACCGGGCCCGAGACCCTGAGTGCGGTGGAGTCCCTGGTCGCGCTGACGATGCAGGTGCTCGGCAACGGGCCGGCACCGGGCGGCGTCCTCTCCGCCGACGTCCTCTTCTCCCGCGATGGGGACGTCGATCGCGTCTCCTCGATCGACGAGGACGGGACGGTCTCGATCACGGTGGATGCGCGCCTGCAGCACGCCATCGAGCAAGCGGTCGGCTGACTCGACGCGTCACAGCCACGACAGGATGTAGAGGATCCAAATGACGAGCGGCAGGGCCACCCCCACGAGGAGGGCGGCCGTCCCGTTGACCCGCAGCCGCAGGCCTGGTCTGGTCGCAGCCGTGATCAGCGGGACCGCGAACGCGAGGATGATGACGGCGGCGTAGCCGCCCAGGATGAACCCCACCCCTGCCTCGCCGGCGTCGGTGTTGAGGTCCTTCCGCCACCAGCCCGCAGCCGCGCCGAGGTACTGCGGATACGCGGCCATGAGCACGTACGCGAACACCAGCGGGATGGCCGGAATCACATACCACCCGAGCATCCTCCACTCGGCCTTCTCCACCTCCGCGGAAGCCGTCGGCGGTCGGTCGCTTCTCTGCATCGGTCCCCCCGCGCTCAGGCTACGTGACCACCCCAGGAGGCCTCCATACATCGTTGGGGTGATGTGGATGCCGTCCGCAGGCGCCGCGCGGAGGAGAGCGCCGGAAAGGCCTCCCCCTCACGTCGGCCCCGGCGCATCCTGACGGGCGCCCCCCGACGCGGTCGCGGGCCGGTCGAGTCCGCGCCAGGCGGGGAACAGCAGCGGTGCCAGCGTCGTCAGGAGCATCGCCGCTCCGCTGATCAGCAGCGCGGGAGTGAGGCCGAGCGCGGAGGTGAGTGCGCCGCCGGCGAGGGAGCCGAACGGGATGCCGATCCACGCGCTCGCCTTGACGGCACCGAGAACGCGGGCATGCAGCGGGGGCGGGATGCGCTCGAACTGGACGGCGCCCACGATCGGGTTCAGCGCTCCGCCCAGGGCCCCGCATGCCAGAGCGACGACCACGACCGCCGGCACGGACGCCGAGAAGGCGAGGGCGAAGAAGGGCGGTGCACCCGACAGCACCGTGCAGATCGCGTACGTCGCCCAGCGCGGCACGCGCGGACCGAGCCAGGCGCCGAGCAGGACGCCGATCAGAGCGCCGAGTCCGAGGGCGCCGCCGATCAGGCCGAACGCCGCCGCACTGTGGGCGGAGTCGCGGGCCCACACGGGGAGGAAGACGGAGGTGAGGGCCTCGTCCAGCAGATTGGTGGCGGCGACCATCGTGACGATTCCCAGCAGCAGCCGGTCGGTGCGGAGGAACCGCATCCCCTCGGCGAGCTCTGCCGCGTAGGCGCGCACCCTCAGCGGGCCGATCGGCGCGCTCGGCCGAACGCCGGCCGCGGGCACGAGGGTGGCGACGAGAAGGGCGGCGACGAGGAAGGCGATCGCGTCCACGACGAGCACCCCCGCCGCGCCGACCAGTGCGACGGCCACACCCCCGAGCGGCATGCCGACGAGGAGCGAACCCCGGTTGGCGGCCGCGTAGGCGCCGGTCGCGCGCTCGATGGGGGCCTTCGCAGCGTCGGCGAGCGCGGGGAGGAGTGGGGCGGTCGCGGCATCGGCCAGGCCGCGCGCGCCTCCTGCCACGGCGACCAGAGCAGCCAACACCGAGAGCTCGTCCTGCCCGAGCGCGATGACGACCGGCACGGCTCCGATCGCGATGGCGGCGGCTGCGGTGCCCGCGAGGACGATGCGGCGTGGGCCCACCCGGTCGACGAGCGGGCCCGCGGTGGCCTGGAGGAGCACGTAGGGCGCGAGCTGCGCGAAGCCGACGACGCCGGTCGCGACCGCGCTGCCGGTCTCCTCCAGCACGAGCCACGGCACGGCCACCGCAGCCATCGCCGTGCCGAGGCCGGAGACGAAGGAGGCGGCCACCAGCCCGTGGAGTGCGAACGCCGAGCGGCGCGATCCCTCGACCCGACGGCTCTCCGCGACCATGAGTTCAGGGGCTCTCGGGGAAGAGCTGGAAAACCGCGTGCGCGCGCATCGTGCCGGCCGCGTCCGGTGTCTCTGGTGCGCGGCGGTAGCGAGCCAGCAGGTCGAGCACCTCGCTGCGCAGTGCCCGCGCTTCGTCGTCGGTGAGCCGGAGCGGGAGGTCCGTCACCGTCCACGGCAGCTCCGCGAGCTCCTCGACCGGGCCGCTGACCGCATCGATGAACGCGATGGTGCGGCGGTACGACTGCTCGGCCACCAGGCGGAGGTACCGGGCGGCTTCTTCCGTCGCCTCGTCGGGGTCGGCCGCGCCGGCGTCCTCCGGCATCCGGAAGGTGAAGGACGTCGAGCGCCGCACCGCCTTCCACCAGCGGTCCCTGCCCGTTCCGCGCTCGGCGTCCTCCACGATGAAGCCGTGTTCGGCGAGCACGCGGAGGTGGTAGCTGAGGACGCCCGTCGACAGCCCGACCTTCTCCCCCAGCCCGGTGGCGGTCGCCGGGCCGTCGGCCTGCAGCAGCTCGAGGAGTTGCAACCGGATGGGGTTCGCCAGCCCGCGCAGTGCACTGGGGCTGAGGACGTCGTCACGGTCCGGGTCGATCCAGTCGGGTGCGCTGTCCATGTCCCCAGAATAACCGCAGAATCTATTCTGCAGAAGTAATTCTGCAAAATTTCGGCGGGTGACGAGGCGATCGCCCTTACGTGAGCAATTGTCACAATTGTCTTGCGGGAGGGTGGTGCGGGGTGTTTGATGTGCAGGGTTGCGCTGCCGACGAAGGGGGTCATCGTGAAAGTGCTGGCATTCGTCCTCTCCGTGCTGATCGCCACCGCCCTCGTCGCCGCGGGCACCGCGCTCATCGTCATCCAATCGCCGTCACATTCACTCGGGCTCGACCTCGTCGCGATCTTCGCGCTCACCGTCTTCATCTACGGTCCGCTGCTTCTGGGCTCGGTGACGTCGTACTGGGATGTGCGCGGATCCGCCGGGAGCCGCGCCTCCTTCCGGCGCTACCTGTGGGTAGTTCTGGGCATCGAGGCGCTGGCCGCCATCGCGATCGTCGTCTACTCCGTCATGGCGGGCACGCCGATCTGGTTTCCGATCGTCTTCATCGTCGGGGGCGCCGTGCTGACGGTCGCCGGGCTGACGATCGGCCGGGCGCTGCACCGCCACGAGCAGGCGCATCCCCGAGCGGACGAGTCGTGGCGACCGGTCAGCCGGCACGAGGTGAGTCGGAAGGTCCTCGGCATCGCCGTGACCTTCGTCGCGATCTTCATCGTGGGTCTCGTGGTGTTCGGCCTCCTGGGCGCGAGCGACGGTGCCCCGTCCCTCGGCGACCAGCTCACCTTCGCTTTCCAGTTCGCGACCATCGGCGCCGCGCTGACGGCGATCCTCGTCTCCGTGCCGCTGAACCGTCGGCTGCGCAGCACGGTCGGCGGTGACTTCGGCACGATCCGCACCGTCGGCAAGGTCGTCCTCGGGAACAAGGAGGTCGAGCTCGACCACGCCGGACAGGTCGCCGCGGCGAAGTACGCCACGATCATCCCTACGATCCTGGGATTCCAGCTCAGCTATCTGACGCTGCTGTACCTCGGCCTCGGAACCCAGCAGGTGCGGATGATCCTCGGGGGACGCAACGAGGCGTTCAACATCGGGTTCACCATCCTGCTGATCGCCATCCTCGTCGCGTTCATCCCGTACGTCGTCGTGCGCATCCGACGCGCGCGCACGTACGCGCGGGAGCATGGCGAGCTGCTGGCCTCGGACGACTCGTCGTGGCCGGCAAGCACCCCCTGACCCGGGCCGACCGGTGGGTCGCCACGGGGATCTTCGTCGGCACCTGCGCGGTCTTCGGCCTCGGGCTCGGCGGCCTCAGCTACGGGATGTTCGACCGCGGCGCGCATTCGCTCCTGGCGGCCACCATCGGAGGCGCGGCCGGCGGTCTCGTCTTCGGTTTCGGAATGACGTTCGCCATCATCGCCTCGTGGCGTGCCGGCGGCGGACGTGCGACCGTGGTCGCCATCAACCGGGCCGTGAGGGTCGGTGCGCTCCCCGCGGATGCCGACCCCGCAGCCTGGCTGCCCGTGCTGGCGCGACGCCTCGAGGAGGCGAGACGCTGGAAGCTCAGCAACCCGCTCATCTTCGCCACGGTCGCCGTGGTCGGGATCGGCACCGCCATCGCCGTGCGGAACCCGGTGTACACGATCGTCATGCTCGGACTGGCCGCCGTCATCATCGGGATCACCCTCTGGAGCGTGGCGACACGACGACGTCGCGAACAGAGCATCCTCGCTCTCATCGAGGAGCTGGAGGCGCGGCGAGGCCTCGACGACGGAGCCCGGCCTGTTCCGGGAAACCGCGATGAGGGCGAGGATGGCACCGACGGGCGCGCAGCCCGCATCCGCTGAGAGGAGCACACGATGAGACTCACGGTCAGCCTGCAGGTCACCCTGGACGGCGTCGCCCAAGCCAACGGCGGCAACAATGAGGAGATGGATCCGGGGTTCACCCGAGGCGGCTGGGCCATTCCGCACAACGACGGCGACGCCGTCCAGTACATCCTCGAGACCTGGCAGCGACCGGACGCCTTCCTCCTGGGCCGCAAGACGTTCGGCCTCTTCGAGGCGTACTGGGGCGCCCGCAGCACCGACGGCGGCTTCGGCGAGGCCATCAGCTCGAAGCCGAAGTACCTCGTCTCCACCACCACGATCGAGCCGACGTGGGAGGGGACCACCGTCATCGCCGAGGATGTCGCCGACCGCATCCGTGAGCTCAAAGCCGGGCCCGACGGCGAGCTGCTCGTGGTCGGCAGCGTCTCGCTCGCCCGATGGCTGCTCGAAAACGAGCTGGTGGACGAGCTGAATCTGGTCCAATTCCCCGTGATCGTCGGCGAGGGCGAGCGCGTCTTCCCTGAGCGGGGCCGCGACTTCGCCCTCGACCTGATCGACTCCCGCATGTTCGGCACCGGGATCGTCGCCCTCACCTACCGGGTGGGCGGTCGTCCCGAGTACGCCTGATCGCGGACGCCGGCGACGCTCCCGGCCGCGGCCGCTGCCTCGTCGAGCGCTGCCGCCAGATACGACGCTGAGGCGCTGCCGGCCGCACCAGCGACTTCCTGGGGTGTACCCGCGGCGACGACCGTCCCGCCGCTCTCGCCGGCGCCGGGACCGAGATCTATGACGTAGTCGGCCGTCGCGACGACCCGCATGTCGAGTTCGACCACGACGACCGTGTTGCCCGCATCCACCAGGCTCTGCAGGTGCTCGATGAGCCGGTCGGCGTCGGCGCAGTGGAGGCCGGAGGTCGGTTCGTCGAGCACGTACAGGGTGTCGGCGCGTTGGGCGCGCTGGAGTTCGGAGGCGAGCTTCACCCGTTGCGCCTCGCCGCCGGACAGCTCCGTCGCCGGCTGGCCCAGCCGCAGGTAGCCGAGCCCCACGTCCACGAGCGCGGTCAGGGAGCGCATGATCTCGTTCTCGCCGCCGAAGAAGGCGTGGGCCTCCTCGACGGACATCGCGAGGATCTCGGCGACGTTCCGGTCGCGCCAGCGGATCTCGAGCGTCTCGTCGTTGTATCGGGTGCCGTGGCATTCGGGGCAGACGGTGTAGACCGACGGCAGGAACAACAGCTCGACCATGACGGCTCCCTCGCCCTCGCAGGTGGGGCAGCGGCCGCCGGCCACGTTGAAGGAGAAGCGGCCGGGCCGGTATCCCCTCGACCGCGCCTCCGGAGTCGCCGCGAAACGCCGTCGGACATGGTCGAACAGGCCCGTGTAGGTGGCGACGTTGGAGCGCGGGGTGCGGCCGATGGGCTTCTGGTCGATGTTGACCACCCGTCGGACGCCGCCGAGATCTCCCGAGATGGTCCCTTCGAGCTGCTCGGGTCCGTCCGCGAGGAGCAGGTCGTCGGTCTCGGGAGCGTCGTCGTCGAGGTCGACCGGTCGGCCGAGATGGTCCCCGAGCAGCGCGGGAAGCACCTGGCTGACCAGGCTGGACTTTCCCGCCCCGGAGACTCCGGTCACCGCCGTGAAAGCTCCGAGCGGGAAGGAGACCGACGCGTCGCGCAGGTTGTTGCGGGTGATCCGTTCGAGCGTCAGCCATCCCGTCGGCTCCCGCGGAGTCCGTGCGGCGAGCCCGCGCCTGCCGAACAGGTAGTCCCTGGTGACCGACTCCTCCACGTCGGCGAGACCGTCCGGCACTCCGCTGTAGACGACGCGACCGCCCCGTTCACCGGCTCCGGGCCCGATGTCCACCAGCCAGTCCGCGTGCCGCATCACCTCCACCGAGTGCTCGACGACGAACAGGCTGTTGCCCCTCTTCTTGAGCCCCTCGAGGATGCCCAGGAGAGCGTTCACGTCCTGCGGGTGCAGACCCGCCGACGGTTCGTCGAGCACGTAGACGACGCCGAACAGCTCGGAACTCAGCTGGGTGGCGAGCCGCAGTCGCTGCAGCTCGCCTCCCGACAGCGTCGGTGTCGTGCGGTGCAACGACAGATACCCCAGCCCGAGGTCGATGATGGGGTGCAGACGCTCCAGCAGCTCGGCGGCCAGACGTGCGGCCGCTGCGCGCTTCTCCACCGACTGGTTCGGGGTCCGGCGCACGTCCGGAGCCGCGGCGTGCGACGCTCCACCCGCGGCGACCCGCTGCTGCGTCGCCTCACGGCGCGCGCCTTCATCGAGTGGCACCCCGGAGGTGGCGAGCTCCTCCCTTGCTGCGTCCACGAGGGCCGCGAGCCGGCCGGACAGCTCGCGGAGCGGGAGCCGTGAGACGTCGGCGATGTCGATCCCCTCGAACCGCACCGAGAGCGCCTCCGGCTTGAGCCGCTTCCCGTGGCACACCGGGCACACGGCGGAGGTGAGGAACTCCGCGACCCGCCGCTTCATCGACGCGCTCTTGGTCGTCGCGAAGGTGTCGAGCACGTAGCGGCGGGCACCCACGAACGTCCCCTGATAGCTCGGCTCCATCCCCGTGGAGATCGCACGACGCGTCTGCGGCGGAGTGAACCCCGCGTACACCGGGGCGGTCGGCCGTTCCTCGGTGAAGAGGATCCAGTCGCGATCCGCGCGCGGCAGGTCCTGCCAGGGCGTGTCGACGTCGTACCCCAGCGACACCAGGATGTCCCGCTGGTTCTGCCCGTGCCACGCGGTCGGCCACGAGGCGATCGCCCGCTCCCGGATCGTGAGCGAGGGGTCCGGGACCATCTGCCGCTCGGTGACCTCGTACACCCGGCCGATGCCGTGGCATTCCGGGCACGCGCCCTGCACCGTGTTGGCCGAGAAGTCCTCCGCGTAGAGCATCGGCTGACCGTCGGGATAGTCCCCTGCCCGGGAGTACAGCATCCGCACCAGACTCGACAGCGTCGTGATGCTGCCCACCGTCGAGCGCGCGCTGCGCCCACCGCGCTGCTGCTGCAGCGCCACCGCCGGCGGCATCCCGGTGATCGAGTCGACGTCGGGGACTCCCGCCTGGTCGATCAGACGCCGGGCATACGGGGCGACGGACTCCAGATACCTGCGCTGCGACTCCGCGAAGAGCGTCCCGAACGCGAGCGACGACTTCCCCGAGCCGGACACCCCGGTGAACACCACCATGGCGTCGCGGGGGACGGTGAGGTCCACGTTCTGCAGGTTGTGCTCGCGGGCGCCCCGCAGCTGGACGTCCGGCTGGATCAGCGGTGCGGTTTCGTTCGTCATGGCTTCGCGCCCTCTTTCATCGCCGGATGCCGACAGTCTCGACGACGGGGCACGGTACGTCACACCCTTACACCCGTCTCCGGCGAAACAACGGTGCACGCGTCAACGTCGGTTCGGGCGAGGCAGGACGATGAGCGTCAGGATGCCCCAGAACGTAGCTTTCCAGGTCGTCTCGTCGGCGTTCCACTGGGCGATGTCACTTCGGTAGGCCCCGGGCCAACGGCGGCGTGAGCGCGGTTTCGTTCCGCGGTCGAGCGGCTTCCGTTGTCCCTCACGACCACAGGGCAGCAGCCGCCCTCTCGGCGTCGCCGGCGGCCGTGTTCGCCGCTTGGAGTGCGCCGATGGCCTGCTCGAGGATCGACGCCATCGCAGCCGTCTCCTTCTGCCATTGCGTGTGGGCGCGGTCGAAGGCCCCCTGGGCGAAACGACGCGGTGAACATGCGACCGGCTGGGAGGCGCTGAGGCGCGCTTCCACCGCCACCGGCCGCCCACTTACACCTCTGGTTCCCTCTCCAGGAGTTCCAACGCGCGCAGGAATCCCGCGACGTCGTCGCCTCCCCCGCCGGTGAATACCCGCTTGTGCGCGATCCCCCACGCGGATCGATAGGCGGTCTCCCACCGCGCGGGCAGTTCGACGGTGCCGTCCACTGTGGTCGAGGTCGCGCGGCCAGGCCGCGCGGTCGTGCCGTCGGGCACGTCGATGCAGATGGTCGCCTCGCGTCCCACGCCGAGGATGTCCAACGTCGCGGTCGCAGCTGCGCTCCGGGAGGTGCTCAGCACGATCCGGGATCCGGTCGCCGACCGACCGACGGCGAGGGCGGCGGATGGGGTAGTGGCGACGACGGCGAGCGCCGCGACCTCCACCCCCAGCACGCCGACCGCGCGGAGCTGAGCGTGGAGCACCGCGCGGGGGGAGCGGCCGCCGAGCGGTTCGGTCGACCGGACGTCGAGAAGGGTCGTGCGGCCGATCGCGTCGGCCCACGCGTCCGAGACGGCGCCGAGGACGGGGTTCGACGCCCACGCCTCCGCGAGGACGATCGGCACGCCTGGCGGGCTCTGCGCGAGCCCGACAGACGAGGCGTCGGGCTCGGGGTCGGTGACGATGACGGCACGGGCTCCGCCGTCCGCGGCCCACCGGGCGCGGTCTCCCCAGCCGCCGGCTCCAGACACCACGACGACCTCGGCGTCGCCCTCCGTCGCCGCGAAGCGGAGCGGGAGCGTCGCGAGGGTGGAGGCCGCGGTCGCGGCGCGTGCGCGATCGGTCGGTTCCACTCGGACGGTCAGAGCGGTCATGCGGCATCCTCCTGTTCCGCCACGGCAGCGGCCGCCTGCGCGAGATCCACGGCGAAGACGAGATCCTCGATCAGCTCGTCCAACGGCGGGGCGGGCTGAGCGGCGGCGG
>NZ_MKVJ01000021.1:444528-645618 GCF_001898805.1 Leifsonia sp. 71-9 | reverse complement strand
CGCCCGCCACTCGCCCTCATACCCGTTGTGGGGAAACGGCCCGAAGCGCGTGGAGCCTTCGGCGGTGGTGAGCGTCGCCACGGCGGAGCCCGCGTGCACGTATGAGGGCGTGAACTCCAGCAGCAGCCGCGCCGCATCGCTCAGCACCTCCAGCTCCCACGTCGGCCGCCACTGCTCGGTGAGCGCGCCGACGGCGTGCACGAGGCCACCCCCCGCGATGAAGCCGAGCTCGTAGCCCCAGGGCGACAATGCCGATGCCGAGACGACCCGCGCGTCCGCGCCGGGCGGAAGGAAGCGCCGGACCAGCGGGAGGTCGTGGATGGCCAGGCCAAGCACGCCGCCGGTGACCATCGATGCGCGCACGGCCGGGTCGGCGAGGTCGGGCAACCCGAGGTCGGGCCGGGAGGTGAGCACCTCGGTCGCCGACGACTCGAACAGCGCGTTCGGGGGCAGGACCACCCGCGACCGGATCGTGTGCGCCTCCCGCGCGCCCGGGGGCAGGGCCTCCCAGGCTGCGACGGCCGCCGACCACGCGGGATCGAAGGTGTGCATCGCTCCGACGACGACCGGCACACCTGTCTGCCTGCTCGCCTCGGCGATCGACTCCGCCTGGTCGCGGTCCGTCGCGAACGGCTTCTCACACAGCACCGCGCGCACCCCCGCGCGCATCGCCGCGACGACGTGCTCGGCGTGGAAGGCGCTCGGGCTGCACACGGCGACGACGTCGACCCCATCGTCGGCGAGCAGCTCGTCGAGCGAGGTGGAGGCGCGGGCCCCCGTCCGTGCCGCTACGGCCGACGCGACCTCCGGGTTCACATCCATCACGTTCCGCACGGCGAACGCGTCCGGCAGCCGCGCCAGGGTCGGCAGGTGGATGGCCTGCACGACGGGCCCGGCGCCGACGATGCCTACACCCAGCGGCGCCTCAGTCATCGCGCGCCCTCCGCAAAGTAGGGCTGCGCCAGGAGATTCTCGCGCGAAAGGACGGCACTCTCGAATGGCGTCCCGTGCTTGGGCAGGTCCACCTCGACCACGTACCACCCTGCGAATTCTGCGGGCAGCGCGTCGAGCACCGCGGCCAGGTCGAGGTCGCCGGCACCGGGTTCGGCCCAGACGCGCTCCGTGCGCGTCGCGTCGTAGTAGTTGACGCCGCCCCGGATGACCCGGGCGGCGGCCGCCGCGTCGAGGTCCTTGAGGTGGATCCCCGCGACGCGGTCCCGGTACTCGGCCACGAGTGCGGCCGGGTCCATGCCCGCGAAGGCGAGGTGGCCCGTGTCCGGGCCGAAGCGCAGCTCGCCGCCGCGCGTGCGATCGAGGATGCCCCGCACCTCCGGCTCGGTCTCGATCCACGAGCCGACGTGCGGGTGCAGGGCCATGGCGACGCCCTCGCGGCGCGCCGCCTGCGCGGCGAGCTCGAGGCCGTCGGCCATGATGGCGACCCGCTCGCCTGAGGCCTCGGCGCCGATGGCGGGTCCGGCGCGCCGGGCGTCGCACATGTGCTGGGCGATGAAGAGGGTGTCGGCCCCCAGCTCGGCGGTCTGGGCGGCCTGGACGCGCGCCGCCTCGACCACAGCGCTCCGCTCGTCCGGCCGGTCGAAGAACCCGCCGAAGTAGCCCGGCGCGGGACGCAGGCCGTACTCGGCGAGCAGCGACCGGTACTCCCCCGGGGTGCTGCCGGGCGGCACGTCGGCGTGCACCGCCGAGTAGCCCGCCCGGGCGATCTGGTCGAAGGTCGAGCGCAGCCGTTCCGGCGACAGGTCAAGTCCGCGCTCCTCCAGCAGGAAGGGCAGCGGGTTGATCGCCACGCGTTCTGATCGGGACATGGTGCCTCTCACTCGGGGGGACGGCGCGGCGCCCAGTCGGCTCCGCGCGCGATGTCGATGAACCGCTCGCCTATGAGCACGTGGCCGGCGGCGTCGGGGTGGAGCCGGTCGTGCAGATGGTGGGTGTCGTCCGGCCCGAGCAGGCGCCGGCCGTCGAGGTAGCGCACCGTCGGGTCGTCGCGCTCGGCGACGACGCGTTCGAGCGCGGGCCGCACCGCCGAGAGCGTGAGCACACCGGGGCGGTCGCCCGCGTCGGGGGTGCCGGTCAGGGCGCCGTCGGGGCCGATCACGGTCGGGCCGGGCGTGGTCTCGTGGATGGGGAGCGCGACGGGCGAGATCACGACGACGGGGGTCTCGGGATGCCCTTCGCGGATGGTGTCGAGGAAGCCGTGCACCGCCGGGGCGAAGGTGCGGGAGCGGAAGGCGTCCGCGTTGACGACGTTCACCCCGAGCTTCAGCGTGATGAGGTCGGCCGGGGTGTCGCGGATCACGCGGGCGACGAAGGGGTCGACCATCGCCTGGCCGCCGAGGCCGAGGCCCGTCAGATCCCAGTCGAGGGCGAGCGCCGCGACCGCGGGCCAGGTGCGGGTGGGGCCGTCCGCCTCCGCCCCGTGACTGATGGAGCTGCCGTAATGCGTCCAGCGCGGACGATCCCGCGGCGGGGCCGGGGCGATGGCCGCGTCGGCGCGGACGGAGAGGATCTCGGTCGCGCTGACGTGCGGCAGCCAGACCTCGACGACGCGGGGGTCCGCCGTGCGCTCGCCCAGCGAGAGACCGGCCACCGACACGGAGCCCGGCACGAGCTCGGTGGCCCCGCCCGGCAACTGACGCACGATCGGCCCGTTGAGGAACGACCGTCGATCCATCTCCCGGCCGTCCACCACGGCGACCAGCACGGCCGGGCGGGCGTCGTCGCTCACGGCCGCGGGGTGGCTGCGGGTGAGCAGCGCCTCGATCACGACGGTGCGCGCCGAGGTCAGCAGTTCGAGCCGCACGCCCGCAGTCTGCCCCGCCATCCGCTCGATCGACTCGTCACCGCCCCGGCGCCGGATGCTGTGCGGCAGGCGGACGGGCGACACGGTCGTGGCGGTCTGGTCGGCGTAGGCCGTTCCGCGGATCGCCGCGCGCACCTCGTCCCTGGTCAACTGGTGGACAGGCATCTAGGGCTCCCAACGGAGAAGCGAGAGGGCGGTGCCGCCGAAGACGCGGTCGCGCTCGGAGGGGTCGAGGAAGCCGAGGGCGTCGGCGGCGAAGGCGAGGGCGTCCGCGTACGAGTGGTGCGCGGTCGAGACGGGCCAGTCGGAGCCCCACGCGAGCCGCTCGGGCCCAAACGCGCGCGCGAGACGCTCGAGGCGGGCGGCCACATCCCGGTAGGGCGGCCCCTCCTCCGACACGTAGCGGAACCCCGACACCTTGACGCCGATGCCGGGATGCCCGGCGAGGCCGAGCAGGGACTCCAGGTCCGCGTCGCTGCGCGAGAGGCCCTGGTGGTGCAGCAGCACGGTCAGTTCAGGGTGGCGTCGTGCGACCCCGGCCACGGCCCGGTGCCACGGCGGCGGGGCGTGCAGGCTCGCCACCAGCCCGAGCCGCTCCGCCGCCGAGAAGAACGCGGCCGCCTCCGCGGTCTCGAACCAGCCGTCGTCGGCGTCGGCGAGGTAGTGCGTGAAGCCCCGGGTGCCCAGCCGGGCGACCTCGTGCTCCAGCCGGCCCGCCCCGCCCGGCCGGTGGTACGTGCCCGACCAGCGGGAGTCCACGTCTGCGAACATCCGGAACTCTCCGGGATGCTCGGCCACGACCGCGGCGACATCGTCGTTGTTGTCCGGATTCCCCGCGCCCGCCTCGCTCCCGTCGATCGCCGCCGCGACGATGGCGGCCCGGGCGACGCCCGAGGCGGCCATCGTGTCGAGCAGGGCGCGGGTCGTCGCGCCGTCGGCCGGTGCCGGGGTCGGATACGGCCAGCGGCGCCACAGGTGGCAGTGCGCATCGACGATCATCGGAGCCCCACCGATGCGGGATCGATCCCCGCGCCGACCGCGCTGCCCGCGCGCGGGGGCTCCGCTGAAGCGCCGAGTCCGAGCAGGACCTCGGCGAGGACGGCGCCGCCCACCGACGACAGCAGGTGCACGGCCCAGGGCTGGAGGGCGGCGCCGTGGGGCGCGAACACGACCCCCTGCTCCTGCGCGAGCGCGGCCACCCGGCCCGCCGTGCCCAGGCCGCCGCACCACGTGACGTCCACCTGCACGATGTCGGCGCAGCCCGCGCGCAGGAATCGCTCGGCCTCCACGCGCCCGAAGAGGTGCTCGCCCCCGGCCACGGCGACGGGCTGCCTGCGGCGCAGCTCCGCGTAGCCCGCCAGGTCGTCCGGCAGGAGCGGCTCCTCCACCCAGCCGAGGCCGTGGTCGCGTGCGGCGTCGAGGAAAGCGGTGGTGTACTCCAGGTTCCACGACATGAAGCAGTCGATCGAGACGGACACATCGGCGGGGATGCGATCGCGCACCTCGTCCAGCCGGTTCAGGTTCGCGCGCAGCCCCTCCTTCCCCTCCGCCGGCCCGTATTGCATGGGAACCTTGACGGTCGCGCTCGTGGCGACGAGGGCGGGGTCGACGTGGTCGAGCAGTTCGGGCGCCGGGCAGGTGAGATAGTGCGGCAGCGGCCGGTCGTCGCCGCCGAGCAGGGCGGCGAGCGAGACGTCGGCGGCACGCGCGGCCAGGTCCCAGAGCGCGAGTTCGCACGCCGAGAGCGCCATCGACAGGATCCCGCCCGCCGCGTAGGGGAGGGCCGCGCGGTGCAGCTGGTCGACGCGCGTGTCGAGATCGAGGGCGTCGCGCCCGAGCAGCAGGTCGCGGAAGTGGCTCTCGATCAGGGCGGCCGTGACGACGCCGCCCCGGCTCTGCCCGACTCCGAAGACGTCGGGGTCGTCGGTCTCGATCAGCACCCAGACCAGGTCGCTGCCCGGGCCCCGCCAGCTGCTGCGCCGCTCGGCGAACTCCGGGTACCGGGAGAGCGGCGTCGACACCCGGCTCTCGTCGAGCCAGGTCCCGGTGGAGAACGGGGACACCTTCACAGCGACATTGCGGATCAGCACGGATTCCTCGGTTCGACGGCTCGTGGGGAAGCACTGGCGATGCTAACGTAAGCACCGGTTTAGTTCAACATTCGAAACTGCCGTCCACCCCACTGGACACATCGACGACGATCTGGAGTATGGATGAGCCCCCGCGCACTGGCGAGAGCCGGACTGGAGACCTCCCTCAAGCCCTTCCCCTCCTGGAGCCAGGCCGACATCGCCGCCACCGCCGCCACGATCTTCGACCGGTGGCGCGACGTCGCCGGGGCTGCCGACTCGGTCGCCGTGCTGCTCTGGATCGCGGACGGAAGCGAGATCCTCGAATGGGACCTCGACCTCGATCGCGAGGTGACCTGGGCCAGCTCGGTCGGCTTCTCCAACACCGAGTTCGGCGCGTATCCGCACGCCGTGACGCCCGAGAACACCGCCCGCCCCTTCCGGGAGGAGGTTCAGCCGCTGACCTACCGCGACATCCGCCGCCTGGTGGCGACCATCCGCTCCGTCGGCGAGCGTCTGCTCGGCGTGCCGGTGAGCGTGGGGGCGACCTTCGATCCCGGGCCGGAGTTCGCCCGGTCGACCTTCAAGTACGAGCAGCACCCCGAGATCGTCGCCTCCGACAACGAGAAGGAGATCGGGCGGCTCATCCGGATGATCCGGGCGAACTCCGTGCTGCACGCGGACGAGCGCGCCTTCGCGGGGTATCCCGACGGCGTCCCCGAGGGCACGCCGTTCGGCGAGTTCCTCGGCCGTCAGGCGTCGTCGTACCTCGCCGAGCTCGGCTTCGACTACCTCTGGCTCTCCAACGGCTTCGGCTTCAGCGCCTTCTCGTGGACGCCGCTCGGCGAGGTCTACACCGGCGAGGCGTTCCTGCCCGATCGCGTCCCGGAGGTCTCCGCCACACTCCTCGAGTTCTGGCGCACGTTCACGCGGGAATGCCGGTTCCCGATCGAGGTGCGGGGCACCAATTTCTCCACCGGGATCGACCTCGGGGGCGACGCGGTGCCGACGCGCGAGATCTATCGGACCGGCGCCTTCCGCAACCCGCCGCCGAACTCGCCGTGGGGGCCGCTCAACGAGGACTTCGGCATCGAGCTGTCCGGCTACCTCTCGCGCATCGCCGAGGTCCCGGCCGACGGCTTCCTCTTCCGCTACTACGTCAACGATCCGTGGTTCTGGCAGAACCCGTGGTGGGATTTCTACAACCGCGAGCCGTTCGACATCTATCTGCCCCTCAGCGTCTCGCGCCTGGACGCGGACGGACGGGTGCGCACCGCGTCCGACGTGCAGTTCCTCTCCATCGACACCGAGCGCGGCGACCTCGACCCCCGCGCCGGGCGAGAGGTGGGCTCGCACGTCCTGCGGGCGCTCGAGTCGGCGCCGGACGAGGCGGGCCCGGTCGTCTGGCTCTACCCGTTCGACGAGTACGCCGACGACGCGGAGGCTGACCCCGCGTCGGTCCAGCACCCGTATTTCGAGGACTGGTGCCTGACCGCCGGCATCAACGCCGGCGCCCCCGTCAACACCGTCGTCTCGACGCGGTCGCTGGCCGCCGCCGTCGACGCGGGCACCCTCGACGGACGCATCGTCGTCACTCCGACCCGGGCCCTCCGAGGGCCTGTGCGGGAGCTGCTGGCCACGCTGACCGCGCGCGGGACGACGGTGCTGGCGTACGGCCCGGCCGATCGGGCCGACGCGGAGGCGCGAGCGCTCCTCGGCCTCGAGCTCGCAGACCCGGTGGACGGCGACCTCGACCTCGAGACGCGCCTCGACGACGACACGATCGTCGCGGCGCCGCAGGGCAGGCGACTGCGGCACGCGGCGACCCTCTCCGGCGGCGGCATCCGGGAGGTCGCGGGCGCGGGCGCCGGTGCGGAGGTCCTCGCCACCGTCCGCGCGGGCGACGCCGTCCGCGCCTACGCCACGCGACGCGGGCCGTGGGCCTGGCTGCGTGGATCCTCGAGCTTCGACCGTGCGCCGATGGACGCCCGCGGGTTCCGCCACGCGCGCCCTCTCGAACCCGGCACGTTCGTCGAGCCCGGCGGCGTGCTCGGCCGCGTGCTCGGGGCGCTGGGCGTCTCCTGCCGCTTCACCCGGCTGACACCGAACTCGCGGCCGGCGGTGCAGACCGTCCACCGCAGCCGCGGAGCGATGTGGCTGAGCGCCTACCTCGCCGACACGACGACGCGACCGCGCTACCGGTTCCCGCTGGGCGCGCCTGTACTCACCGGTCACGAGGGCGTGTTCGCGGATGGGCACACCGAGTACGCGCTCGGCAAGTCCGTCCACGCCGAGGCCCGAGTCTTCGCCGACCAGCGGCAGGGCGCCGTCCTCCGCTGCCGCGAGCTGCCGCCTTACCCATATTCGATGACCCGCACGCTCTCGGCGAGCGGGTTCCTGGATGCCCGCGTGCGCGTCTGCGTGCCCGCGGGAGCCTCCGACGTCACGCTGGTGCGCGACGACCAGGCGAACCTCAACCTGGTGGGCGATGTGGTGGAGTCCCGCGACGTGACCCACGAGGTCGTGGCCGGGGTCCTGGAGCTCGAGCACGTCACCGGCTCCATCGTCGTGAGCTGGCGGGAGGCGGACTAGCGCCAGCGCAGCACGGCGACGCCCCACTCCGACAGGGTGACGTGGAGGCTGTTCCCGTCGGGCACGACGCGCGCGCCGAGGAGCGCGTCCAGCGGGGCGAGCCCGTCCACGTCACCCTCCCGCAGGGTGACGGAGAGTTCCGCCGACGGGGGTCCGACGAGGAAGAGCAGCTCCTCGTCGCCGCTGACCCCGCGACGCCACTGGACGGTCGTCCCGTCGGTGTCACCCACGCGCACCGACGGCTCGATGCCGGCGCCGGCGACGAGCGCGCCGACGAACGCGAGGGCGCCCTCCTCGGGCGCCCGGAGCCGACCCCTCGCGAGGAAGGTGCCGATGCCCAGCACCGAGCCCGCACCGATCCGCCGCTCGACCGCGACCGGCCGGCCGTCGTGCCGGGCCGCGACCCGCGCGCCCGCCGAGTCGTACTCTTCGACCCAGCCCGCGGCCGGGACGGTGAACGCCCGCCCGTCGAGGTCGACCTCCAGCGTCCCCGTGCCGGGGAGGGCGCGCCTGCCCCGGGAGCGGATGCCGAGCTCCGCGGCGGCGGTGCGCTCGCCCGGCTCCCGGTAGAACGCCTCGTCGTCGAACGCGTGCAGATCCGCCTCCGTCACGAGCCGGCCTCCCCGCTCCACCCAGGCGCGCACGGCGGCGAGGGCGTGGTCGGGGACGGCCAGCGGCCACGGCAGCACCAGCAGCCGGAGGTCGTCGAGGCGGCCCAGGTGGTCCGGGTCGAGCACCTCGTACGGCATCTGGAGCTGTTCGAGGATCGCCAGCCAGCCGAGCACGCTCCCCTGCGCTTGTCGCCCCTCGTTGCCGTCCTGCGCCCACTCGAGGTAGTAGGTGTCGGGGAGGAACAGGACGCCGATGCGCGCCGTCTCGGGGCGATAGGCGTCGAGCAGGGCGGCGTGCTCCCGGATCAGCTCGCCCGTCCGCGCCATGGCCGCGAAGCGGCCGGGCGCGTGCCCGTCGTCGCCGGCGAAGCCGAAGCCTCCGGACTCGCGTCCGAGCACCTCGTCGCGCCACTGCCAGATGATCACTCCCTTCGCGCCGCGGCCGATCCCGTTCCAGAGCCAGCGCTGCTGCTCCTCGGGCGTGACGGGAGGGAGGACGTGGTGGCCGAGCCGGCCTCCGCCGCCCTGCAGCTCGGCCAGCAGGAACGGCCGGTCGCCGGCCGCGCTCCGCGTCGCCTCGATCCGGATGCCCAGCTCGAGAGGGGACATGCCGGTGAGGTGCGGGAAGCTGGAGCAGCCGTATCCGTCCAGCTCGTCCGCGAGGGCGAAGTCGTTCCCCCGCGACAGGGGCTGCTCGAAGAGGCTGCCCGCGGAGTTGACCGACGGCTCGCCGCAGTGCGCGAGGATCGGATGCACGGGATCGGCGGCGCGGAGGGTGTCCCGCCGGAAGCGCAGGTGCTTCCTGGCCCGCTCGGTCAGGAAGCGCTGGAACGCGACGAGGTCGGTGTAGGGCAGCCCCGGGGTGCGGCCGGGCTGCACGTCCTCCCAGCCGCCGAACCGCCGGCGCCACGCGCGGGCGACGCCGTCGAGGTCGCCGTGGCGCTCGCGCAGCCAGTCCTGGAACGCACGGATGCTCGCCGGGCTGTAGTCCAGGTGACCGGCCGCCTCCATCGCCCAGCGGTTCTCGTTCCAGCAGTCCCAGGCGACGAGGGCGGGGTGGCCGGCGAAGTGGCGGCCCGCCGCGTCGAGGAAGACGCGCATCGCCTCCAGCACCCGCGGGTCGTCGAAGGAGCCTCCCGGCGTCACCCCCGCCTGCGCCTCCACCCGGGTGGTGGAGGGCGACACGCGACCGAGGTGGTCGACGGCGGCGGCGTCGGGGTGGCGCCGGAGCAGCCAGGCCGGCTGCATCTCGGTGATCGTGCTGATCACCACGTGGAGCCCGCGGGCGTGAGCCAGCTCCATCAACCGGTCGTAGTCGGACCAGTCGAGCACGCCTTCCGTCGCCTCGACCCACCCCCAGATGAGCCAGAGCTGGACGGTGTCGAAGCCCGCACGGACCACGCCGTCGAGGTCGGCCTCCCACCGCGTCGGGTCCGGGGACGGCGGCCGGTAGTACTGGACCCCGAGCAGCATGTCAGACGAACCTCTGATGGATGGAGCCCAAGCCCTCGATCTCGGTCGTGAGCGACAGCCCCGGGGTGAGGAACTCCTCCGGGGTGCGCCCCGAGCCGACGCCGGCCGGGGTGCCGGTGAAGACGAGGTCGCCCGGCAGCAGCTCCACGATCGCGGAGAGCCGTTCGACGATGCGCGGGATCGTGAAGATCATGTCGCTCGTGCGGCCGTCCTGCAGCACGCGCTCGCGGCCGTCGGCGTCGACGCTGCGGCACGAGACGCGCAGGTCGTCGCGCCGGCGTGCAGCGTCGATCTCGGCGACGCTCACCACCGCGGGCCCGGTCGGGGCGTATCCCTCGAACGACTTGCCCAGGCTGAACTGCGACGACGATCCCCACCACTGCACATCCCGGTCGCTGATGTCCTGCCCGATCGTAAGGCCCGCGATGCGCTCCCACGCCCGGTCGGCCGGGATGTCACGGCCACCGTCGCCGATGACGACGACGAGCTCCGCCTCCCAGTCGACGCGCGGGCCCGACAGGCGCACGACAGCCTCCGGGCCGACGAGGCTGGAGGCGAACTTCGTGAACACCAGCGGATCGTCGGGGATGGCGAGGCCGGACTCCCGCGCGTGCTCGGCGTAGTTCAGGCCGACCGCCAGGATCTGGGCGGGACGCGGGACGGGCGGCCCCAGGCGGGCGCGGTCGATGGCGACGGCGCCGGGCCGCTCGTCGACCGGGAGCCCTTCCGCCCAGGCGGCGAGCTCGCTCCAGACGGCGTACACCCGCTGCGGATCGCTCGGGAACCGGCCGTCGCTCGCCTCAGCGATGTCGAGGGCGCGCGTGTCGCCGAGCAGCACGGCCCGGCCGTCGAGGTTCGCGACGCGCATCAGGCGGTCACCGCCTCGGTCCAGGCGTGCGCGAGAAGGTCGCGGCCCGCGTCAGTGGGGTGGACGCCGTCGAAGAGCAGCTCCGCGGCATCCCGGTGCCCGCCTTCTGCGGCGAACGCCCTGTCCGCCTCGACGAGCGTGGCGCCGAACTCGCCCGCGAGCCCGCGGACGACCGCGATCTTCGGGTCGAGGTCCTCGCGCCAGCGGGCCTGCTCCGGCGTGAGCGCGAGCAGGAAGGGCTCGATCAGCACGAGGCGGGCACCGGTGGGCGCCGTGCGCTCCAGCAGGCCGCGGTACCGATCGGCGAAGTCCTCGGTGGAGGTGGCCTCGCCCCCGTCGTACCGGCGCCAGGTGTCGTTGATGCCGACGTGGATCGAGACCAGCTCGGGGTCATGGGCGAGGCAGTCGCGCTCCCAGCGCTCCACCAGGTCGATCGCGCGGTTGCCGCCGACGCCGCTGTTGACGATCCGCTCGTGGAGCCCGGCGGCCCGGCGTCGCGCGGCCACCCGCGTGACGTAGCCGACACCGAGGTCCCGGGGGTCGTCGCGACGACGGCCGTCCTCCGTGATGCTGTCCCCGATGAACACCAGCGTCATCGTCCCGTCCTCTCTCCGTCGTGCTCCAGGGTGCGCTCGCGCACGAAGCTCACCAGCACCTTGCCGAGCGCGTCCCCTCCTGTGGCCAGCGCGGAGAACGCCGCATCGGCGTCTTCGGGCTCGACCACGCTGCTGATCAGGGAGGCCGCGCGGGCCGGGTGCGCCGCGACCAGGTCGACCGCGTCGGCGAAGTCGCGCGCGCTGTAGGTAAAGCTGCCGACGACGGCCCGCTCCGCCGTGCTGATCTGGAACGCGTCGACCTGCACCTCCGGTTCGCCCATCCCGACGAGGCACACGGTCCCGCCGAGCGCGGTGCAGCGGAGGGCGTCCGCGAGCGAGCGGGACGAGCCGACCGCGTCGATCGCGATGTCGACCGGGCCGCCGTCGAGCTCCAGGGCGCCCAGCGGGTCCGCCGCCGACGGGTCGATCGTGGGCACGCCCATGCCGGCGATCAGGGCGCGGCGGGCGGGGCTGATCTCGGTGACGTGGATGCCCGGCACGCCGAGCGCCGTGAGGGCGAGCACCAGCGACTGGCCGATCGGGCCGCCGCCGAGTACGAGCACGCGGGAGCCCGCGGTGACGCCGGCGCGGCGGATAGCGTGCAGGGCGACGGCGGTGGGCTCCACCAGGGCGCCGTGCTCGATCGGCATCCCGTCTGGCAGGCGCAGCACGTTGACCGCGGGGACGATCACGTAGTCGGCGAAGGAGGCGAAGCGCGAGGGGTCGACGCCGATCACCGACTTTCCGGGCGAATGCTGTTCCCGGTCGGCGAACACGGCGCGATCCTCCACGGGCAGCACGACGGGGTTGAAGGTGACCGCGTCTCCGACCGCGAGGGCTGCCGGCCGCTTTCCCGGCCCGAACGCCTCGATGACGCCGGACGACTCGTGGCCCATGATCTGGCCGATCGAGCGCCGCCCGTTGTCGCCGGTGTAGCCGTGGATGTCGGAGCCACAGATCCCGGTGTACGCGACGCGGATGAGGACCTCCCCGCTCCCGAGCGCCGGTATCGGCCGATCCGCGAGCGCCAAGCGCCCGAACTCCTCCAGGACCAGTGTCCGCACTGTAGGTTCCTCTCGTCTCGCGTCGTCGCGCGCCGCCGGCGTAGTCGCTTCGCGCTGTCGCCGCCGGGCGAGCACGACCCTAGCAGAAAGTTCACTTGGTTGATAGTCAGTTCGGTATTTCGAACTATTTGGCCTCTGGCGACTGGATTCTCCCGCATCCGGGCCGCTAGAGTTCAGCATCATGAGTGGTAGATCACCATCGAGAACGGCGACGCCGCGGATCGCGCGCACCGAGGTCTTTCCGATCAATTTGCCGGCCACCCCCGAGCAGGTGCGGACCGGGTACTTCCACCGCTACGTCGTCGTGCGCATGACCACCACCGACGGCGTGCGGGGCCACAGCTTCGCCGGGCCGGTCGACCGCTCCGTGTGGCCGCTCGTCGTCGAGGCGACCGAGGGCGCCCCCATCGACGACATTGACGGGATGCTGCGGCGCGGGCTCGACCGGGGTCACGGAGCCGAGCACGCCGCGTGGGACGCCCTGGGCAAGACGCTCGGCGTTCCCGTGCACGCCCTGCTGGGCGGCGCCCGCAGCACCGACCTGCAGGCGTACCTCACCGTGGTGTGGCCGGGCGACCCCTCCCAGTCCCAGGTGGACGCGGCGGAGGTAGTCGACACGATCCTGGGCTACGAGGCCGCCGGCTTCCGCGGGATCAAGATTCGCGCCTGGCGCGAGCCGGGCGCGATCGCGCCGCTGTGCGAGGCCGTCCTCGCGCAGACCGGGCCGGGCTTCACCCTGATGGTCGACCGCACCGCCCATGTGTCGGGCGAGACGTGGAGCTACGACCGCGCACTGGCCGAGGGGCGCGAGCTGCAGGAGGCCGGCGTCCGGTGGCTCGAGGAGCCGCTCGACCGCTACGACCTGGCGGGCCAGGCCCGGCTGGCCCGCCAGCTCGACCTGCAGATCGTCGGAGGGGAGGGCTACACCTCGCCCGCGGAGTTCGCCGCCGCTCTCGTCGCCGGCAGCTTCGACGTCATCCAGCCCGACCCGGCGATCGCCAACGGGATCCTGCCGACCGTGCGGGTCGCGGCCGTGGCGGAGGCGCTCGGGGTGCCCGTCTGCCTGCACGGTACCGGCGGCCTGCGGCTCCCGGGCTGGCTCCAGGCGGCGGCCGTGATCGGCCCGGAGTGGCAGGAGCTCGCCATCGTGCCCCCGACGCTGCACCCGGACGAGGCGTGGAGCCTGAACGACGCCGTGCTCGGCGCCTCCCCGTGGAGCATCCGCGACGGCCGCATCACCGTGCCGACGGGTCCCGGTCTCGGCCTCGACGTCGACGGTGCGGCGCTCGACCGCTACCGGACGAGCTGAGGCCGCGTGGAGATCCGGCTCGCCCGGCTGACGGTGGAGCACGCGCGCGAGCCGGTCGGCGTCGACGTCCGCCCCCGGTTCGGCTGGATGCTGGACGACGGCGGCCGTGGATTGCCCGCGCTCAGCTGGCTGCTGGAGGTCATCGCTCCCGGCGGCCGGGTCGTCTGGAGCACGGAGGGCGCTCCCGGACCGGGCGGCGTCGACGTCGAGTACTCCGGACCTCCGCTCGCCGCGCTGACGCGCTACGGCTGGCGCGTCGCCGTCCACACGGACCACGGCACGGCCCGCGCGGCGGCGTCGTTCGTCACCGGGCTGCTCGACGGCGACTGGCGGGAGGCCCGGTGGATCGCCCACCCGACCCCGTCGGGCGCCGCCCCCTTGCTGCGGCGGGAGTTCACCGTGGGCCATCGGCCCGTCGCGGCCTACCTGGTCGTCGGGGCGGGCGGGTATGTGCGCCCCGAGCTCAACGGCCGCGGCCTCCCGGGCTTCGAGCTCGCCCCGGGGTTCACCGACTACGACGTGACCGCCCAGTACCTCGTGGCGGACGTCACCGACCGCCTGGTGCCGGGCCGCAACGCGCTGGGCGTCGAGCTGGGCCGTGGCTTCTACGGCATGACGGCGCCCTCCACGTGGAACTGGGAGACCGCGCCCTGGCACGACGAGCCGTGCTTCCGCGCGCTCGTCGTGGCCGACGGCGAGGTCGTCCTGCGCACCGACGAGCGGTGGCGCGCCATCGGCGGCCCCACCCGCTCCGACGATCTGTACGCCGGGGAGGACTTCGACGCCCGCCTGGATCGGCCGGGCTTCTCCGCAGCCGGATTCGACGACGGGGCGTGGCCGATGGCGACACCCGCCGCGGGGCCGCGCGGGCGGCCCGTGCATCAGCGCCAGCCGCCGATCGCCGTGCAGGAGGTCATCGCCCCCGAGCGCGTGGAGCGGACGGCCGAGGGACGCTGGCTCGTCACGTTCCCGCGCGTGATCGCCGGGCGGGTGCTGCTGGAGGCCGACGGGCGCGCCGGCGAGACGATCGCGATACGCGCCGGTGAGCGGCTGCTGCCCGACGGGCGGCCCGATGCCGAGGACCCGGCCGGGTACTACGCGGGGCGGTTCCAGCTGAACCGGGTGACCCTCGGCGGCGGTCCGCTCCGATGGAGTCAGCGGTTCGGCTATCAGGGCTTCCGCTACGTCGAGGTGGAGGCGCCCCGCGAGCCGATCGTGCGCGCGGAGCTGCTGCACACCACGGCCGAGCGGACCGGCCGGTTCCGCTGCTCCAGCGCGCTGCTGAACCGGGTGCACGACCTCACCGTCGACACCGTGCTGAACAACCTCCACGGCCTGCCGACGGACACGCCCATGTACGAGAAGAACGGGTGGACGGGCGACGGCATGCTCGGCGCGGCCCTCATGCTGACGAACCTCGACACCCACGAGCTCCTCGCCAAGTGGAGCGCCGACATCGCCGCCTCCCGGCACGGCTCCGGGGCGCCCGAGGTGATCGCCCCGCACGGCGGCTGGACGATGGACTGGACCCCCGCGCCCACCTGGCACGCCGCGCTCCTGTTCGTGCCGTGGGAGCTCTACCGCCAGCGCGGCGACACCCGCGTGCTGGCGGACGTGTGGCCGGACGCCGCCGCGTACCTCGAGTTCGAGCTCGCCCGCTGGCCGCACGGCATCGCCGATACGACTCTCGGCGACTGGGTGAGCCCCGACGCCGACCCCGGGGGCGGCAACGCGCCGGAGGACACCCGCGTCGCCGCGACGGCGTTCCTGACCGGGGCGCTCGACGTCGCGGCGGCGATGGCCGAGGTGCTCGGCCACGACCCCGCTCGCTGGCGGGCGGCGGCCTCTCGGCTGCGCCGCCGCTTCGTCGAGAAGTTCTTCGACGCGGACCGCGCCCAGGTGATCGGCGTCGGGGACACCGGCGACCGGCAGACCCACCAGGTGCTCGCCCTGGCGTTCGATCTGCTGCCCGAGCCGCACCGGCAGCCGGTCGCGGACACCCTCGCGCGGCTGGTCGCGGAGAACGGCCACCATCTCAACACGGGCGCGCTCGGCACGAAGCAGCTGCTCCCCCAGCTCACCCGCTATGGCCACGCCGAGGTCGCGCTGGCCGTCGCCCAGCAGGTCGACTACCCGGGTTGGGGGCTGTGGGTCGCCGCGGGAGCGACCTCCCTCTGGGAGCACTGGAGCCCCGACGCCCGGTCGCACGGCCACTACTTCCTCGGCACGATCGACGACTGGCTGTTCGGCGCCGTCGCGGGAATCTCCCCGGCAGCGCCCGGGTGGCGCTCCGTACGGATCGCACCCGCCGTGCTGCAGCTCACGTGGGCGGAGGCCGAGGTCCTGACCCCGCGCGGCCGCGCAGCCGTGCGCTGGCGCCGGGCGGAGGGCCGCGTCGATCTCACGATCGAGGTCCCGAGCGGAGCCGACGCGGTGGTGGAGGTCGCGGGACGCTCGTGGCGCCTCCCGGCGGGGCGGCACGAGCTCACAGCGCCCCTCCCCGCCGATCAGACGTCGACCGGCTCGTCGCGATAGATCCGCTCGATGACCTCCACGGCCCGGGCCGCACGGCCGGCGCCCTCGGTGAGCTCCCGAGCGGCGTCACCGCGCCCGGCGCGGGCCGCGAGCACCGCATCGATCAGCGCGCGGACCGGCTCCCCGTTGGGGTAGGCCGACTCGCCCTCGCCCGGCTCGACGCGTTCGGCGTCGCCGCCGGCCAGGGCCCAGTCGAGGGTGGCCAGCGCCAGGTCGTGCCGGGCGACGCCGCGGGTGCCCAGGTAGGTGATCGTCTGCTGCGCCGGCTGCCTGGGCAGCGTCTCGCCGGAGGAGAAGATGCCGACGACGGCACCGCCCTTCAGTCGCAGGGAGAGCGTGTTGGCGATGTCCATGCGGGGCGCCAAGAAGGCGCTCTCCGCGGCGATGCGCTCGGGATGCGCGTCGGTGGCGTCGAAGAGGGCGGACACGATGTGGCTGGTCTGCGACTGGCCGTGCCCGCCGCCCGAGAGCGCGACATCGGCATAGGTGCCGGGGAGCGGCGCAACCGCGTGCGGCCGGTCGACCCGGCGGAGATACTCGTCGACGTCGCCGGCGTAGAGCGGGGCCGTGTAGGACTCGAACACGCCGTGCACGGCGACGAGCGAGCCCAGCTCCCCCTGTGCGAGCAGGGAGCGCACCGCCCGTGCCGCGCGCGTGTACTGGTAGGGGAGGCTGACGGAGAGCGCGAGCCGCCGCGATGCCGCCAGCTCCACGAGCTCGCGGGCCTCCGCGGCGTGCAGCGTGAAGGGCTTCTCCACCAGGACCCCCGCCCCCGCCAGCAGGGCGGCCCGCGCGGCGTCGGCGTGAAACGCGGCGGGGGAGGCGACGACCACGACGTCGAGGTCGGCGGCGGCCAGCATCTCCGCCACCGACGGGAACCCGCGCACGCCCGGGTCGAGCGCGGTCGCGCTCGCGAGCCGCTCGGGGTCGGGGTCGGTCGCGGCGACGAGCCGCGCCTCCGGGTGGGACCGGATGGCGGGCAGATGCGCGTGGTGCGCCCACCACCCCGCTCCGACGAGGCCGACGTTCAGCATGGTGTCCTCTCGATGGGATGCCGGCCCGCGGGGTGACCGCGGGCCGGCATGTCGTGCGGTGAGCGGGCCTACTTCACCCAGTCGTCCGTCCACTTGCCGTCGGCGGCGACTTCCTTCGCCCCCGTCGTCCAGTCGGTCAGCGTCTGGGCGAGCTCCTCGTCGAGCGACTTGTTGCCGGTCAGGTAGCCGGTGTAGATCGCCTGGCCGAGCACGGCCTTCGGCATCAGCGACGGCTGCGGCACGATCGGGTTGAGCGCCCAGTCGCCGGAGGTCAGGCCCTCGAGCCCGGGCGCGGGCTGCGCGCCAGCGAGGGCGGGAATGCCGCCCGTCTTGTCGAGCCAGGGCTGGATGCCGACGGGGCTGGAGGCGAACTGCAGGAACTTGACCGCCGCGGCGAGCTTCGCGCCCTTGGTCGTCGCCGGGATCATGTAGCTGGTGCCTCCGGTGCTCGCGCCCGAGCGGGCCGCCTCACCGGTGGAGAGCGACGAGTCCTTCGCGGTCACCGTCGGGAACGGCAGGGTCCCGTACTTCCACTTCACGTCTTCGAGGCTGTTGGCCGAGAAGTTCGCGCCGAACGACATCCCGGCCTTGCCGGCCAGGAACTCCTGCGCGCCGGTGAAGGCGGCGCCCGTAGTCGCGACACCCGACCAGTTCGGCGTCGCGCACTCGTCCACGACCTTCTTGGCGAGCGTGTAGGCCTCGCCGATCTCGGGGACGTTCTGCGGGGTGAACTCGCCGGTCAGGACCCCCTTGGCGAAGTCCTTGACCGAGACCTGCTTCGAGGTCCCCGGCGTGCCGTCGGGGGCGTAGACGTTGAGCTTGTCGAAGTACTTTGTGAGCAGCATCGACATGATCGGCTTCACCACGTTGTTCTGCGCGAGGTAGCTGTTGTCGAACGCGAGCGGCGTGAAGCCGGCCTTCTTGATCGCCTTGCAGTCCGTGATCAGCTCGCCGTATGTCGCCGGGGGCTTGGCGATCTTGGCCTTCTCGAACACGTCCTTGTTGTAGTAGATGCCGCTGATGTAGAGATTGAAGGGCACGAACTCGTAATGCAGGGCCGCGTTGCGTCCCGCGTTCGCCTCTCCCCCGATGTAGTCGGGGTTGAACGCCGTGATCCACTCCTTGTTGCCCTCGATGTAGGGGTTCGGCTTCGCGAAGTAGCTGTCGAGCGCGACGACCTGGTCGGGCTTGTGCGAGGCCTGGTTGAACACCAGCTCCGGCGCGGTGCCCGCCGCGAGCTGCGTCGACAGGGTCTGGTAGAACTCGGTCAGCGGCAGCACCACGGTCTCGACCTTGATGTTCGGCTCGGCCTTCTCGAACCTGGCGACCAGGTCCTCCCAGGCCGGGCCGAAGCTCTGCGCGTTGGTGTTCCATTGGTTCGGTCCGGCGATCGTGATGGTTGTCACCTTGTCCGTCTGGGTGCCGGGCGCGCAGCCGGTGAGTGCCACGGCTGCGGCTCCGATCACGGCGATCGCCGCGTATCGGGTGAGCTTGTCATACATCCTTGTATTGCCCTTCTGTGGTGTGCTTCGGGGAGTGAGTGGTGCGCCCGGCTCAATGGGCTCCGGGGAGCCCTCCCTGGATGCCGGCCAGGAAGTACTTGGAGAGGAAGAGGAAGAGGAGCAGCAGTGGCAGGCTCGCGATCATGTAGCCCGCGAACATCGCCCCGTAGTCGGTGCCCGCCTGCCCGCGGAAGAAGAGGAGCCCGACGCTCACGGGCTTGAGCGCGTTGTTCGTGACGGTGAGGAGCGGCCAGAAGAAGTCGTTCCACACCCCGATGACCGTGAGCAGCGAGACCGTTCCGACGACGGGGAGCGAGAGCGGCAGCATGATCGAGCCGAACAGCCGGCCGGTGCCGGCGCCGTCGACCTTCGCGGCGTCGAAGAGCTCCTGCGGGATCCCCTCGATGAAGGTCTTCATCAGGATGGTGCCGAGCACCGCGCCTCCGGCGATGCGCGGCAGGATCAGCACCCACAGCGTGTTGAGCAGCCCGAGGTCGCGCATCATCACGAACAGCGGGATGAGACTCGCGATACCGGGCACCATCAGCAGCGCGACCACCATGGCGAAGAAGAACGCGCGGCCCGGGAACTGGAAGCGGGCGAACACGAAGCCCGAGATCAGGCTGAGCACCACGATGCCGAGGATCGAGATGACCGCGACGATGATGGAGACCGCCATGAACGGCGCGATCTGGTTCCACGCGGCGATGTAGTTCTCGAAGTGCAACGGGAAGGTGGGGATCCAGTAGTTCGACGCGAACTGCTCGTTCGTCTTGACCGACGTCGTGAGCACGAAGAGGTACGGCAGCAGACCGACGGCGGCGATGACGATGAGCGCGATGTGGATGGCAGTGCTCGACCGGCGGGTGCGCCGGCTGACGGAGCGGCCTCCGTGGCGGGCCCGGGACGTGGTCTCGACGGACGCAGCGGACATGGCTCAGATCCCTTTCACGTTGGTCGTGGAGTCCCGGCGCTTGACCAGGGCGACGATGGCGCTGAAGAACACGGTGAGGACGAAGAGCGTCGTGGACAGCGCGGCGGCGTATCCCCACCGACCGCCCGAGAACGCCTCGTTCAGCATCCGGATGACGGGCACCGTCGTCGCGTTGTCCGGCCCGCCGTTGGTGAGGATGTAGGCGACGAAGCCGTATTGCAGCGTCTCGATGATCACCAGGATGAGCAGCAACTGCACCTGACGCCCCATCAGCGGCAGGTCGATCAGGAAGAGCCGCTGGATGCGGTTGACGCCGTCGAGCGAGCTGGCCTCCAGGATCTCCTTCGGGATGTTCTGCAGGGTGGAGTAAAACATCAGGAAGGGCAGCCCCGCCACGAACGGGAAGCCGATGAACAGCAGCGCGATGAGGGCCAGATGCGGGTCGCCCAGCCAGTTCTGCGCGAGGTCGCCCAGCCCGAGCGAGGTGAGCGCCGTGTTGATGACGCCGTCGTTCGGCTGGTAGAGGAACGACCAGATGAGCGCCGTGACGACCCCCGGGAAGGCCATCGGGATGATGAGCAGCGTCCGGTAGACGAACTGCGCGCGTTCGCTGCGCAGCGAGATCAGCAGCTCGGCGGCGGCGAGCGGGATCACCCACGACACGACGCCGAACAGGAAGATGATGCCCAGGTTCTTGAACGACTCCCACCAGAGCTGGTCGCTCAGCATGGTGGCGTAGTTGTCGAAGCCGATGAAGCTCGACTCCTGCCCGGGGTTCCAGTTCCAGAACGAGTGGAAGATCCCGCTGGCGGCCGGGTAGTAGCAGAACACGCCGAGCATGATCGCCAGCGGCGCGAGCCCGAGGTAGGCGCCCCAGCTGAACGAGAGCCGTCCGGGTCGCCGGCGCCGGGCCGGCCGTTCCGGCGCGATCGCGACCACCTCCGGCGCCACCCGGTCGGGTGTCTGAATATCGGCCATGTGCCCTCCACGTCGAGTCGGCGCTGACGGGGGTCCGATCCGAGAAGGCCTCGGGGGTTCAGCGCGCGGCGATCGCAGTCTTCCAGAGCGAAAGGTTCATGTCAAGGGATCAGCGTTCACGATTGTGAACTATGAGCCGAGTTCCGCCCGAAAAGTTCAGGGGGCTGTATTCTGATCCTATCGACGGGATGAATCTCCCGGCGAGAATGCGGCGCAATGGCGCGCTGAGCGAGGGAAGGACATCATGGCGGCGGACGACAAGGGAACCAGCGTCAAGTCGGCGGAGCGCGCCCTCGGCCTCATCGAGTTCGTGAGCGAGCACGAGAGCGTCAGCTTCGGCGAGATCCTGACCGAGCTCTCCATCCCGCGCTCCAGTGCGCACGGGCTGCTCCAGACCCTCACCGCGACGGGATGGGTCTCGCACGACCCGCGTACCCGCCAGTACTCCCTCGGCCTGCGCGCGTGGCAGATCGGCCAGAACTTCCGCGGCAACACCGACCTCCTCGGCATCGTGCGCCCGATCATGGACCGGCTCGCCGCGAGCGCGGGCGAGACCGTCCAGCTCGCCCAGCTCGACGGCGTCAACAACGTCTACATCGCCATCAGTCAGCCCGCTCGCACGATGCGACTCGCCTCCTCGGTCGGCACGCAGCTGCCCGCTCACGCCACCGGCATCGGCAAGGCCCTGCTGAGCCTGCTGCCGCAGGAGGAGGCCGAGCGCCGCCTCCGCGCCGCGGCGCCCCTCGCGCACCTCACCGAGAACACCGTGTCGGATGTGGACGAGCTCCTGGTCCTGCTGGACCGCGTCCGCGAGGAGGGCTACGCCGTCGACGACGAGGAGTACATCAGTGGCTGCCGCTGCGTCGCGGTTCCCCTGCCGTTCCTGTCGGACGGGTATCGCCAGATGGCGCTCTCGCTCACGATGCCCACCTCCCGGACCACCGCCGGCTGGCCGCTCGACATCTACGACACGCTGCGCGCGACCGTCGCCGAGCTCGAGGCGACCATCCGCCCCTAGCGCACCGTGCGCCCGTCCGTCGCCGTGCGCCGAGCACGGCCTCGCCGTTTCTACACCTTGCTTTCCTTCTCCCCGTGCGTGTAGCTTCATCGCGAAAGTTCATTAATCAGCATTCTGGTTCGGATATGTGAACTCGACGGATAAGGGAGTCCCTGTGAACGACGCACTCGATCCGACACCGCTCGCGCGGCCGGAGCCCCTGACGCCGACCGGCAACGGCCTCAACCGGCGCACCTTCCTCTCGATCGCGGCGGCGGCGTCCGCAGCGGGCCTCCTGGCGACCGCCGAGCCGGGACGGGCCATCGCCGCACCGGCCCCCTCCATCCTTCGGACGGGCACCTCGGGTGGGACCACGCGTGCGCAGTACCTGGTGGAGGAGGACTTCTACTTCCCCAACGCCGTGACCGACAAGGTACTCACCGTGCCCTCCGGCTGGGATGTGCGGCAGGCGGGCGGCAGCCTCTCCTACTCCTACGGGCGGTGGTCGAAGGTCACCGACAGCAACCCCGGCCTCCCCATCGTCATGCAGAGGGTGTTCACCCCGCACGACGCCGGCACCCTCTACGTCGACTTCCGGTTCGAGCCGCTCACCGCGCTCAGCGGGGTCACCTGGACCATCGGGAACAGCAGCGTCAACGCCATCGTGCTGACCGCGAACGCCGGGGCGCTGACGCTCCAGACCCCGACCGGCGCGGTGACGGTCGGGAGCTTCGCCGTCGGCTCCGTGGTCGGCGTGCGGGTCATCGCCGACGTCGACCTCGACACGGTCACGGTCCACGTCAACGGCACCCTGGCCGCGAACGCGGTCGCCTTCACCCAGGCGGCGACGGTGCTCGACCGGTTCACCCTGCAGACGAGCGAGGCGTTCGTCGGCAACTTCTACTTCGACGCCGTGCGCATCCACCACGGTTTCCTCATCAACGAGTCGTTCGTGACGGTGCCGACCGGCGCCCTGCCCGGCGACTGGACCACCGGAGGGGCGGGAGCCGCGTTCTCGATCGCCGCCCTCCTCGGCTCGAGCTACGCGGACCGGTACAGCCTGAAGGTCGACACGACCGCGGCGACCCAGCCGGGGACCGTCCAGCGCGGCTTCGCCGCGCAGAGCGGGGATGTGACGTTCGAGTACCGGTTCCTCGCGCCGGCCGGAGCGCAGGACGTCACGGCGACGCTCTCCGCCGGCAGCCAGCTCGGCGTGCGGGTGACGGCGACGGCGGGTGAGATCCGCTACGCGAAAGCTTCCGGGGCGATGGTGAGGTGCTACGACTGCAAGCCCAACCTCTGGTACCACATCAAGGTCACCACGCACAGCCAGGGCGGCACGGCCAGCATCGCCGTCAACGGCAAGACGGTCGCCGACTCGGTGGCGGTCCCCGCCGTGACCGCGCTCGACACCGTGGCCTTCAGCGTCGGCGTCGGCGCACAGGGCACCGTCTACCTCGACGACATCCGGCTCTCCCCGACCGCGCCCGAGCCGGCCGACTACGTGCCCGCCCCGGTGCCGATGAACACCGGCGACTACCTGGTCGGCGTGCAGACCTTCGCCGGCTGGCGCGAGGGCCACCACCAGGGATGGGATGCGATCAGCCCGTACCCGAGCCGCAAGCCGACCCTCGGCTGGTACGACGAGGGCGACCCCGAGGTCACCGACTGGTGCATCAAATGGCTGGTCGAGAACGGCGTGAAGTTCGAGATGGCCTGCTGGTTCCGCCCGGTCGACGGCATCGGCCAGCCGATCAAGCAGCCCTACCTCGGCCATCACATCCACGACGGCCTGTTCAACGCGAAGTACAAGTCGCTTCTCAAGTTCGCCATCATGTGGGAGAACGTCAGCAGCGGCGCGACGAACAGCAGCGACTTCCGGAACGTGATGGTCCCGTTCTGGATCGAGAACTACTTCCGCGACCCGAATTACCTCGTGATCGACAACAAGCCGCTGTTCTCGATCTTCTCGCTGCCGAAGCTGAAGGATACCTTCGCGACCGCTCCGGGCGACCTGTCGGGGGCGCAGGCCGAGATCGCCTACCTCCGCTCCGCGGTCCAGGCGGCGGGCTTCGACGACATCATCATCATCACGCCGCAGATCTTCGCCTCGACCTCGACCCTTGACGTGGATGCGCAGTACCGGTACAGCGTCGGCTCCGTCGCGGCCATGCAGGACGGCTACCGCCAGTGGCAGCTGACCGTGCGCGACAACGCCTTCGTCGACGTGATCCCGACCATCTCGATGGGGATGGACCAGCAGCCGTGGGCCCTCACCCCGGGCTCGTGGGCCAGCGTCTCCACCTTCGTCTCGAACGCCACCTGGGTGCGCGACACCTTCATGCCCTCGCTGCCCTCCGGCAGCCTGGGCCGGTCGATGGTGCTCGTGGACAACTGGAACGAGTTCGGCGAGGGCCACTTCGTCATGCCGAGTGCCCTCGCCGGCTTCGGCTACGTCAACGGCATCCGGAGTGTGTTCGGCTCGGGCACGCCCGCGGCCAACCTCGCCCCCACCGCCGCACAGAGCGCGCGCATGAACGTGCTCTACCCGCCGGCCCGCACACAGCCGCTGCGGGAGGTGCCGGACCCGGCGAAGTCGACCGACTACTGGCACAGTTGGACGTTCGACACGGATGGCGACGTCGAGGGCTGGACCGACGACAGCAACCAGCAGATCCCCACCGTCCAGGTGCAGGGCGGCGCCCTCTCCGGCACCTCCATCGGGACCGACCCCGGCATCCTCTCGCCCGACCACCTCGGCATCGACGCACGCCGGGCGCCGTGGATCAAGGTGAGGATGAAGAGCGACACCCCCGCGGAGTTCCTCTACTTCATCACCGAGGCCGACACCCAGTGGAACCAGGACAAGGGAACGCAGGTCTACATCGACACCGTCAACGGCCAGTGGGGTGTCGGGTACATCCCGGTGTGGGGCAACCCGAAGTGGGTGGGCACCATCCGGCAGATCCGCCTCGACGTCATGTCCACCCCGGGCAACTTCTCCGTGGACGAGATCAGCGTGCTCAACGTGCCGTTGGTCACGCCCGCGCTCCTGGTGAACGGCGCGTACACGCGGGTCTTCCAGCCCCAGCTCGCGAGCAACGGCACCCCGATGGTCCCCGCCGCCTACGTCTCCGAGGTCCTCGGCGGCCGCCCTGAGTGGCGCCCGGACCAGCAATGGTTCGTCGCCGTCGTCGGCGGCACCACACTCATCGCCCAGATCGGCAGCAGCACCGCGCACGCGGGCGCCAACGTCATCCACCTGGACGCCCCGCCCATCCTGGTCGGCGGCCGGTTCTTCATACCGGCCTCCTTCTTCCAGCAGGCGCTCGGCTCCACCGTCGTCTGGGACCCGACGGCCCAGCTCCTCACGATCAACTGACGCGCAAGGAACGAGAGGCCATGTTCGCGAACCTCACCGGATGGCACCTGCTCATCCTCCTCGCCGTCGTCGTCCTGCTCTTCGGCGCGACCAAGCTCCCCGCCCTCTCCCGCAGCCTCGGACAGTCGATGCGCATCTTCCGCCAGGAGACCCGCGAGCTCCGCGCGGAGGAGAGCGGGAAGGAGACTCCGAAGGGGGAGGGGTGACGGGGTACGCTGGCACTCCCCTTACGACACGCGGGGCAGACGCGGGCCCACCTGGGTCGGACGACGTGTGTGGGCCTTCCCCGGAACGAGCGGCGTCTACGACGGCCTGTTCGCCGTAGCCTTCATTGCGGTCAGAGCGAGGTAGGTCACGACGTTCTTCGCGCAATCGCAGCGAGGGAGCCGACAGCGAACCCACGTACTGATCGATACCATCCCTCAATCGATCTCCTGCGTGATGCTGGTTGTCGGTTACCTCATCGGTGGGACAGCGCAGACCGCGCTCTGGGCCGGCGCTTTCGCCGTCGACTTCGGCGGGGGTTGGCTGCTCTCCAGATACAACGGGTGGAGAGTGCCCAACTCGCGGCGTTTCGTCACCGGACCATGGTCCTGCACGATCCATGTCGGAACGCCTAAGACGGCGAAGCTCGCAGCGTTCCTTTACCGCCGTTCCTCACTCCGCTCCTTCGGGCGAGCACAGAGCACGAGACCTCATCGCAACCAGTCTTTGGCGACGGGGGCAACTAGCTGCACCAACCGGATCGTCGCCGCGGTTGGTACGTCTACGCGATCGCGCGATCACAGGCCGTCGACAAGAACTTCCCACGCGTCACGATCCACGACCTCCGGCATACTGCCGCGAGCCTGGCGATCAGCGCGGAAGCCTACGTCAAGGCTGTGCAGCGGATGCTCGGTCATTCGTCTGCGGCGATGATGCTCGACACGTGCGCAGATCTCTTCGACGATGAGTTGGATGCTGTTGCCCTGGTGCTTGATACCGCTCGGGCAACTGCCACCGATGTAGTCAAACGCCCGATCCCGGCAATGCGAAACCCCCGGATCCCTTGTAATGACTGGGATCGCGGGGGCTCTGCGTTGGCGGTACCGGTGGGATTTGAACCCACGGTGGGCTTTCACCCACACAACTTTTCGAGAGTTGCACCTTCGGCCGCTCGGACACGGTACCGCGGACAATCTTAGGCGAAGATTCCACGGCCCGCCAATCAGCGTCCATCCAGCGACTGCACAGCATCCACCGATCGGCCCTTCACGGTGTGCGGAGTACGCTGCACGCATGAACACCACGGGTCGCGTCGTCACGGCGGTCGGGGTCGCGGGCGCCATCGCCGGCGGCGCCGCCTATGCCTGGAGTCGTGTGCAGCAGAAACGGGCGGCTGTCGCGGCTGGCAAGGTGAAGCTGAACGAGTCGCTGCCGGTGAACTCCAAATGGTGGCGGGACGCGGCGAAGGTCGAAGGCGAGATCCTCTACGTCGCGATCGGGGACAGCGCCGCGCAGGGCATCGGGGCGTCGCAGCCGAAGAACAGCTACGTGGGCGTGATCGCCGACCACCTCCGCTCCGCGACGGGCCGCACCGTGCGCACGGTGAACCTCAGCGTGTCGGGCGCGACGGTCGCCCTCGCGGTGGCCGATCAGCTGCCCCGATTCGAGACGCTGCAGCCCGACATCGTGACGGTGTCGATCGGTGCGAACGATATCGGGGCGTTCGACCCGGCGACGTTCCGGGAGGGCATCCGCCGCGTGTTCGCCGCGCTGCCCCGGGATGCGGTGGTCGCCGATCTGCCGTACTTCTACCTCCCGTGGAACGAGAAGAAGGTCGCGGTGGCCAACGGGATCCTGCGCGAGGAGGCCGCGAACGCCGGCCTCACCGTCGTCTCCCTGCACGCGGCGATGAAGCAGCAGGGGTTGCGGGGCGCGTTCACCCAGTTCGCCGAGGACCTCTTCCACCCGAACGACCACGGCTACCGGGTGTGGGCGTCGGCGTTCCTGCCCGCCGTCACGCGCCTAGCGGTGGCGAAGTTCCCGCGGCGACCGGCGACGGCAGCGGCCGCCTCCGTCACCGCGTCGAGTTCGGCGCCAGATGCGCCAGCACCCTCCCCCACGCCGGCACGATGACGAGGTGCCCGACGCCCGGGACCATCTCCATCCGGGAGTCCGGCACGGCCTTCTGATACCAGGCGGCGTGCGCGTTGCCGGCGATCGCGTCGCCCTGGCCGCCCACGATGAGCGTCTTCGCGCGCACGTCTCCGGGTTCGAATCCCCACGACCGGGCGGTGTACGAGAGGATGTCCGCCGCGGCGCCGGCCGTCCCCTGCCGGAAGGCGTCGTGGAGCATGCGGCCGAGGCGGTCGCGCACGCCGGGCTGCGCGAGCACGGCGTCATCGACGGCGGTGGCGCCGACGGCCTCGGGAGGCACATCGCCCGGCTCGGCCGCCGCGAGCACAGCGTCGGCCTGCGGCTGCAGCTGCCCGCTCAGCTGCTGGATCGCCTCGGCCGGCGCCAGGCCGCCGAGGCGGTCGGACTCCGCCTGGAGCTCGGGCGGGATCCACGGGACGGCGTCGTTCGGTGCGGGCGTCGCGATGATCGCGACGCGCTCCGTGAGGTCGGGATGCCGTGCGGCGAAAGCGAGCGCGACCCGGCCGCCCGCCGACCAGCCGGCGATGCCGACCGTGCGCACCCTCCGCACCCCCATCGACCGCTCGGCCAGCACCACCGACCGCAGGTACTCGGCGATGTCGTCGGCGGCCCGGACGATGCTGGGCCACTCGCCGTACGGAACGGGATCGCTCGAACCGTACCCGGGGCGGTCCAGCGCGACGATGTGGACGTTGCGCGTCGCGGAGGCGTCCGGATCGGGATCGAAGACGGAGGTCCCGGGCGCCGGATGGCAGAAGACGACGATGCGTTCCGCATCCGCGTCGCCGAGCGTGGTGACGCCGACGCGTCGGCCGGACCGCAGGGTGTACGTGAGGTTCGCCATGGGGCCCATTGTGCTCCGGGGGCGCCGGGCGCATAACCCTCTTAGTGCAGAGCACCCTCCACATGCCTCTCGCTCCGCGAGCTTCTCCCCCGATCCCCGCGATCCTCCCTCCAGTGACGGTGGCCGCCCGTAGTGTGGGTCCCGGATCGAGGAGGTGTCGTGGCGAAGGCTCACGTCAACTACCGCTGCACCGAGTGCGGCTGGACGGCGGCCAAGTGGGTCGGCCGCTGCGGCGAGTGCCAGGCCTGGGGCACCGTGGAGGAGATGGCGGCGCCCACGGGCGTGCTGCGTGCCCTCACCCCGGTGACGATCGGCGCCGCGCGCACCGCCCGGGCGATCACCGACATCGAGACGGAGGCCGCCGGGCGACGGCCGAGCGGCATCGGCGAGTTCGACCGGGTGCTGGGCGGGGGGATCGTTCCGGGCGCGGCCATCCTGCTGAGCGGCGAGCCCGGGGTCGGCAAGTCCACCCTCCTGCTGGAGGTCGCCTCACGGGCCGCCGCCCGCAATGCGCGTGTCCTCTACGTGAGCGCCGAGGAGTCGGTCGGGCAGGTGCGGATGCGCGCCGAGCGCACCGGCGCCGTCCACGACGAGCTCTACCTCGCGTCGGAGACCGATCTCGCCACGATCATCGGCCAGATCGACGCGGTGAAGCCTTCCCTCGTCATCATCGACTCCGTGCAGACCGTCTCCAGCGGCAGCATCGACGGCATCGCCGGCGGCCCGAGCCAGGTGCGGGAGGTCGCGAGCACGCTCGTACGCATCGCCAAGGAGCGCGAGCTGCCCATCCTGATCGTCGGGCACGTCACGAAGGACGGCTCGATCGCCGGCCCGCGTCTCCTCGAGCACCTGGTCGACGTGGTGTGCCAGTTCGAGGGCGACCGGCAGACGGCGCTCCGCTTCGTGCGCGCGCTCAAGAACCGCTTCGGCCCGACCGACGAGGTCGGCTGCTTCGAGATGACCGGCGACGGCATCGCCGAGGTCCCCGACCCGAGCGGACTGTTCCTCAGCCGCACCTCGACCCCCGTCTCCGGCACCTGCGTGACGGTGGCGATGGAGGGTCGGCGTCCGCTGCCGGTGGAGGTGCAGGCCCTCGTCGTGAGCACCGCCGCCCCGAACCCGCGCCGCGTCACAAACGGCGTCGACAGTTCCCGCGTCGCCATGCTCCTCGCGGTGCTCGAGCGCCGGGCGGGCATCAAGCTCGGCGACAAAGACGTCTACGTCTCCACCGTGGGCGGCGTGCGCCTCACCGAGCCCGGCGCCGACCTGGCCATCGCCCTGGCCGTCGCGTCCGCGGCATCCGACCGCGCCATTCCCCACAACCTGGTGGCCTTCGGCGAGATCAGTCTCGCCGGCGAGATCCGCCCGGTCAGCAGCGGCAAGCAGCGCGCCGCCGAAGCGTCACGCCTCGGCTTCGCCACCCGCATCGACGACCGCAGCACCTCCATCCGCGAAGCCCTGCGGCTCGCGTTCACCGCCTCGACCACCCCGCGCGAACGCGAACTCGACGCGGCCTTCTGACCGCGCAGGGGTCTAGGAGGCGATCCGCTCGGGGTCGCGGCCGACTCCATCGGTGGCGACGTCCGCCTCGCTGATCTCGACCCACACCGCATCCAGCGACAACCCGAGCACCTCCGCGATAGCGGCGATCGTCGGAAAGGCCGGCGTCGCCACCCGACCGGACTCGATCTTCCGCAGCGTCTCCGGCGAGACACCCGCATCGAGCGCGACGGTCAGCATCGAACGCTCTCCGCGGGCCCGGCGCATCAGCGCGCCGAGACGCTGACCGCGCTCGATCTCGTCCGGGGTGAGGGGCAGTCTGACCATGACCCCATACTAATACCGGGATAGTCTTACCGGTATAGTTATCCCCATGATCGAGATCCTCAGCTCCGACGAACTAGACCGGGCCCGGGCGACCGGGGCGCTGGTCGGTCGCATCCTGCAGACCCTGAAGGACCGCGTCACCGTCGGCACCAACCTCCTCGACATCGACCGCTGGACCGCCGCGCTCATCACCGAGGCCGGCGCCGAATCCTGCTACGTCGACTACGCGCCCTCCTTCGGCCGCGGACCGTTCGGCCACTACATCTGCACGGCCGTCAACGACGCCGTGCTGCACGGGATGCCGCACGACTACGCCCTTGCCGACGGCGACCTCCTCACCCTCGACCTCGCCGTGCTGCTCGACGGCATCGCCGCCGACTCCGCGGTCAGCTTCATCGTCGGCGAGACGAAGCGCCCCGAGGACGTCGCGATGATCGAGGCGACCGAGCGCGCCCTTCGGGCCGGGATCGCCGCCGCCCGCCCCGGCGCGCGCATCGGAGATCTGGCGCACGCCATCGGCACCGTGCTGGACGAGGCGGGGTACCCGATCAACCTGGAGTTCGGCGGCCACGGCATCGGCTCGACGATGCACCAGGACCCGCATGTCTCCAACGACGGCCGCCCGGGCCGCGGCTACAAGCTCCGGCCGGGCCTCCTGCTCGCGCTGGAGCCCTGGGTGATGGCCGACACCGACGAGCTCGTCACCGACGCCGACGGCTGGACCCTGCGCAGCGCGACCGGCACGCGCACGGCCCACAGCGAGCACACGATCGCGATCACCCCCGACGGCGCGGAGATCCTCACCCTGCGCCGGCCGTGACCGCTGCATCGAGGCGGCGAACTCTTCGCCGTCTCGGCGCATTCGCGTGCACGATGTGCCACCTCGGCGAAGCGAGCGTGAGCGCTACTGCAGGATGAACTGCTTGGTCTCGGGGGACGCGATCCCCGCGACGGTGGTCGTCAGGTGGTACGACGCACCCGCCGCCGGAACCTGCTCGCGGGTCGCCTGGCAGGTGGAGGGGTCGGAGCGCGTCCGGTCCCAGGTGATCGGCGTCTGCGACGAGATGGTCTTGCCGGGCTGGAGCAGCACCTCCGCGTCGACCTTGTCGGTCTGGCAGTCGGTCGACTTCCAGTAGGTCTCGGAGCCGCTGGTGATGGTGAAGACCTGCTGCGCCGTCCCGGCGTCGATCTTGCACGCGGTCGAGCCGGTGTTGGTGATCGCGACGGACAGCTGCGGCAGCTCGCCCGCGGCGTAGGTGGCCTTGTCGGTCACGGCTTCGACGCGGACGTTCGCCGTGTCGCAGGCGGCTCCGCTGGCGGTCGCGCTGGACGTCGGGATGCTGGTCGCGGGAGGCGTGGTCGTCTTGGGCGCGCTGGTGGTGGCGGCCGGTGCGGGGGCGCCGTCCGACGCGCCGGGGCGCACGATGATCAGGACGACGACGAGGATGACGGCGAGCAGGCCGATCCCGAGGATGAGCCGGCGTCGCCAATAGACCTTGCTCGGCTGGGGGCCGACAGGATGCTTGAACGTCGACATGCCCGCAGCATAGCCGCGCGCCGCCGGTATCCCGGGCGCAACGCGCTCAGAGCAGCTTCAACATCCTCGTATTTCCCAGGGTGTTGGGCTTCACGCGCGCGAGATCGAGGAACTCGGCGACGCCCTCGTCGTTGGAGCGGACGAGCTCGGCGTACAGGGTCGGGTCGACCGACTCCTCCCCCATGTCCTCGAAGCCGTTGCGCTCGAAGAAGCCGACCTCGAACGTCAGGCAGAACAGGCGGCTGAGCCCGAGCTCGCGGGCGTCCGTCTCGAGCCGCTCCAGCAGCGCACGGCCGACACCGCGCCCCAGCCACTCCTCCGAGACCGCGAGGGTGCGCACCTCGCCGAGGTCGCTCCACATCACGTGCAGCGCGCCGCAGCCGATCAGGTTGCCGTCGGCATCCTCCGCGACCCGGAACTCCTGCACGGCCTCGTAGAAGGTGACCGTCTCTTTGCCGAGCAGGATGCGTCGTCGGACGAGCGGCTCCACCAGCTGCTGGATGCGCGCCACGTCTCCCGTGCGCGCGCGCCGGACCCGGACTGCGCTTGCCTCACTCACCGTTCCACCCTACCGACACGCAGAAACCGCCGGACACTCGTGTGTCCGGCGGTTTCCGAGAGGGCGTGGATCAGCCGTTGGCGGCGAGGTCCGGCGTGGCCGGGCCGGTGCCGATGGCGGCCGCCGCGTTGACGCCGGCGCCGATCGAGTCGGCGCGCGCCGTCGTCGTGAAGACGAACTCCCCGTCGCGGAAGTCGACGTGGACGTGGTCGCCCGCGTTCAGCTCGCCGTGCAGGATCTTCTCGCTCAGTCGGTCCTCGATCTCGTGCTGCACAGCGCGGCGCAGCGGGCGGGCGCCGAGGGTCGGGTCGAACCCGACCTCGATCAGCCGCTCCTTGGCCGGCACCTCCAGCTCGATCGTCATGTCGCGGTCGAGCAGACGGTCGGACAGGCGCTTGATGAACAGGTCGACGATCTGCAGCAGCTCGGCCTTGTTCAGCTGCGGGAAGACGATGATCTCGTCGACGCGGTTCAGGAACTCGGGCTTGAAGTTCTTCTTCAGCTCCTCGTAGACCTTGCCGCGCATCCGCTCGTAGCCGGTGGTCGGGTCGCCCTCGATCTGGAAGCCGACGGGGCCGCCGGAGATGTCCTTCGTGCCGAGGTTGGTCGTCATGATGATGACCGTGTTCTTGAAGTCGACGACACGACCCTGACCGTCCGTCAGACGTCCCTCTTCCAGGATCTGGAGGAGCGAGTTGAAGATGTCGGGGTGCGCCTTCTCGATCTCGTCGAAGAGCACGACGCTGAACGGCTTGCGGCGGACCTTCTCGGTGAGCTGGCCGCCCTCTTCGAAGCCGACGAACCCGGGAGGGGCGCCGAACAGTCGCGAGACCGTGTGCTTCTCGCCGTACTCCGACATGTCGAGGGAGATCATGGCCGACTCGTCGTCGAACAGGAACTCGGCGAGCGCCTTGGCGAGCTCGGTCTTACCGACACCGGTGGGGCCGGCGAAGATGAACGAGCCGGAGGGGCGCTTCGGGTCCTTGAGGCCGGCACGCGTGCGTCGGATGGTCTTGGAGAGCGCCGCGATGGCCTCCTCCTGACCGATGACGCGCTGGTGCAGCGCCTTCTCCATGAAGACGAGGCGAGCGGACTCCTCCTCGGTGAGCTTGAACACCGGGATGCCCGTGGCCTGCGCCAGCACCTCGGCGATCAGGCCCTCGTCGACCTCTGCGGTGGTCTTCACGTCGCCGGAGCGCCACTGCTTCTCGAGGCGCAGTCGCTCGCCGAGGAGGTTCTTCTCCTCGTCGCGCAGGCCGGCGGCCTTCTCGAAGTCCTGCTCCTCGATCGCGGCCTCCTTCTGCGAGCGCACGGCCGAGATCTTGTCGTCGAACTCGCGCAGCTCCGGCGGGGCCGAGAGGATCGACAGGCGCAGGCGGGCGCCGGCCTCGTCGATCAGGTCGATGGCCTTGTCGGGGAGGAAGCGGTCCTGGATGTAGCGGTCCGCCAGGTTCGCGGCCGAGACGATCGCGCCGTCGGTGATGGACACCTTGTGGTGCGCCTCGTAGCGGTCGCGCAGGCCCTTGAGGATGTTGATCGTGTGGGGCAGCGACGGCTCGTTGACCTGGATGGGCTGGAAGCGGCGCTCGAGCGCGGCGTCCTTCTCGAAGTGCTTGCGGTACTCGTCGAGCGTGGTCGCGCCGATGGTCTGCAGCTCGCCGCGGGCCAGCAGCGGCTTCAGGATGCTGGCGGCGTCGATCGCGCCCTCGGCGGCACCCGCGCCGACGAGGGTGTGGATCTCGTCGATGAAGGTGATGATGTCGCCGCGGGTGCGGATCTCCTTGGTGACCTTCTTCAGGCGCTCCTCGAAGTCGCCGCGGTAGCGGGAGCCGGCGATGAGCGAGCCGAGGTCGAGCGTGTAGAGCTGCTTGTCCTTGAGCGTCTCGGGCACGTCGCCGCGCACGATCGCCTGGGCGAGGCCCTCGACGACGGCGGTCTTGCCGACGCCGGGCTCGCCGATCAGGACGGGGTTGTTCTTGGAGCGGCGCGACAGGATCTGCATGACGCGCTCGATCTCCTTCTCGCGTCCGATCACCGGGTCGAGCTTGTTGTCGCGAGCGGCCTGCGTGAGGTTGCGGCCGAACTGGTCGAGGATCTGGCTACCGGCCTGCGCGGTGTTCTGATCGTTGCCCCCGACCTGGACCTGCTCCTTGCCCTGGTATCCCGAGAGGAGCTGGATGACCTGCTGGCGCACGCGGTTGAGGTCGGCGCCGAGCTTCACGAGCACCTGGGCGGCGACGCCCTCGCCCTCGCGGATCAGGCCGAGGAGGATGTGCTCCGTGCCGATGTAGTTGTGGCCGAGCTGGAGGGCCTCGCGGAGGCTGAGCTCGAGCACCTTCTTGGCGCGCGGGGTGAAGGGGATGTGGCCGGTCGGCTGCTGCTGGCCCTGGCCGATGATGTCCTGGACCTGCTCGCGGACGGCGTCCAGCGAGATGCCGAGCGACTCGAGCGCCTTGGCGGCGACACCCTCACCCTCGTGGATCAGGCCGAGCAGGATGTGCTCCGTCCCGATGTAGTTGTGGTTGAGCATCTTGGCCTCTTCTTGGGCCAGGACGACGACGCGGCGGGCGCGGTCGGTGAATCTCTCGAACATGTCTACTCCTCGCGACGCCTTGCAGGGTCGGCATCGATACAAAGAGAGTAACCACCGCACCCTGCATCCCGGGCCCCTGTTCGCCGTGGGCGTGACGGGGCTTGCGTGTGATGACGGGCTGTGCAATCGTATCGATAGTCGTTATTAACGAATGTCGATACGTGGAGGAGAGCATGAGCACCGTCGAGGGATACCGCCAGTCGAAGGGCGATCGGGCGTCGATCGTCGCGTTCATCGTGGCGGGCGTCGTGCTCGCGGGATGGTCGATCGTCCAGGCCGTCCGCACGATCGTGGAGGCAGCGGCCAACCGCGACGTGCGCGTCCTCGCCGACTTCGCGGGCACGACCGCCCAGGCGCCGATCGGCCCGGGCGGGGCCATGCGCGAGGTCGAGCTCGCCACGGCGTATGTGACGGCGCCGCAGCTGCCGGTCGCGTCTTTCGTGGCGCTCATCCTGCGCGAGATCCTGGCGGCGGCCACCGTCGTCGGCGTCATCGTCTGCCTCGTCTGGCTCGCCGTCAACGTGCTGCGCGGGCGGATCTTCTCGCGCGGCAACACCGCGCTCGTCGCCATCGCGAGCATCTACGGCCTGGTCGCCTGGGCCGGGATCGCCCTGCTGAACACGATGGTCGCGAACGGCGCGATCGCCCGGATCAGCGACCGGGACTTCGACAACCCGGTCATGTCCATCCCCCTGCAGCCGCTGCTGCTCCTGGCCTTCGCCGCCGCCATCGTCGCCACCGCGTTCACCGTGGGCGACCGGATGCGGCGCGACACCGAGGGCCTCGTCTGATGGGAGACGAGGAGTCCGGGGTCCACTGCCGGCTCGACGAGCTCCTCGCCGAGCGCGGGATGACCGTGGTGCGGCTCTCGGAGCTGGTCGGCGTCAGCGTCGTCAACCTCTCCATCCTGAAGAACGACCGTGCGAAGGCGATCCGCTACTCCACCCTGGTGGCGATCTGCCGCGCGCTGGAGTGCGAGATCGGTGACCTGCTCGTCCTGGCGCCGCCGGCGGCCTGACCGGCGGGGCTAGCATGCAGCGCATGAGCATCGCATTGGAGAACGTCGGCATCGCGGTCCGCGATCTGGACGAGACCATCGCCTTCTTCACCGACCTCGGCCTGACCGTGGTCGGGCGCGACGAGGTGAGCGGCGAGTGGGCCGACACCGCCGTCGGACTGGACGGCAACCACGCCAGGATCGCGCTCCTCCAGACACCCGACGGCCACGGCCGCCTCGAGCTCTTCGAGTACATCCACCCGGACGCGATCGAGACCGAGCCGACCCTCCCGAACGAGATCGGCATGCACCGCGTCGCGTTCTCGGTCGACGACATCGACGAGGCGCTGGCGATCGCCGCGAAGCACGGCGTCCACCCGCTGCGCGGCGTCGCGAACTACCAGGACGTCTACAAGCTGTCGTACCTGCGCGGGCCCAGCGGCATCATCGTGATGCTCGCGCAGGACCTGACGAAGGGCTGACCCCGGAGCCTGCTACTCACTCCGGCCCTGCTGCGCCTCGGCGTTCAGCCCTGGAGGCCCGGGATGGTGAGGGTGCCGTCCGGGAGGGTGATCGTCACGTCCGAGGTGGTCGTCACGCCTTTCGGCGTGGTGAAGACGGTCGTGTGGGGCACGTAGTCGCGGGTGCAGACGCCGCCCGGCGCCGGCGAGAGCGTCCCCTTCAGCTGGTTGTCGCCGGTGACGCTGATGGACGCCACGGTGGGCGCGCACGTCGAGCTGCCGTAGAGCACGATGCCGAACTGGCGCCCGTCGTCGAGCCACGCCGCCCAGGAGGCTCCGCCCGCGCTGCTGGCCGGGGCCTCCACACCGGTTGGCTCGCCCGAGTAGTCCTTGACGGGCTGCTGCTGGGACTTGATCCCGCAGCCCGCGAGCGCGACCAGCACCAGCATCCCTCCGGCGAGGGAGAGCAGGGGGCGGGTCGCGGTCCGGGGCACGGGACCATTCTAGGAACGGGACGCTGGGAAGCGGCGCCGCGCTGCCGCGGGAAGCCTAGGATGCCGCTATGAGCAACCTGGAGCGCGACCCGGCCGAGGTGCTCGCGGTCGGCACGGCGCTGGCGGAGCCGGCCCCCGCGACCGGCGGCGACGTGGAGATCCTGGAGCCGCGGGACGTGCCGCTCGGCGGCCCGCGCGCGATGAACGTGCGCCGCACGCTGCCGCAGCGCCGCCGCTCGCTCATCGGCGGCTGGTGCTTCATCGACCACTACGGCCCGGACGACGTCTCCACGACCGGCGGGATGCGCGTCCCGCCGCACCCGCACACCGGCCTGCAGACCGTCAGCTGGCTCTTCGAGGGCGAGATCGAGCACCGCGACAGCGTTGGCAGCCACGCGCTCGTGCGGCCCGGCGAGCTCAACCTGATGACCGCCGGGCACGGGATCAGCCACTCCGAGGTGTCGACGCCCGAGGCGCGGGTGCTGCACGGCGTCCAGCTCTGGGTGGCGCTGCCCGCGGCCTCCCGCGATGTCGCCCCGTTCTTCGAGCACCACGTGCCTCTCGCGTCGACGCTGGGCGCCGCCACCGTGCGCACGTTCGTGGGCTCGCTGGCCGGGAGCGGCACCGCGGCGACCGTCTTCTCTCCGCTCGTCGGCGCCGAGATCACGGCACCGGCGGGCGCGATCGTGCGCATCCCCCTCGACACCGCGTTCGAGCACGGCATCCTGGTGGACGCCGGCACCGTGACGGTGGCCGGCACCGGCCTCCCGGTCGCGCACCTCGGGTACCTCGCTCCCGGGCGCGATGCCGTGGAGGTCGTGGTCGGCAGCGACGGACCGGCCCGCCTCGTGCTGCTCGGCGGCGAACCGCTCGGCGAGCAGATCGTCATGTGGTGGAACTTCATCGGGCGCACCCACGACGACATCGTCGCCTCCCGCGCCCAGTGGCAGGGCGAGGTGATCGCCGGCGCCGACCCGCACGGCCGCTTCGGCACGGTCGACGGCTACGACGGCGCTCCGCTCCCCGCGCCCGAGCTCCCCACCGTCCGCCTCAAACCCCGCGGCTGACCCGGCGTCTCCCGCCGCCGAGGTTCACGACGTGGCGGTCAAAACGGCGCGAATGAGCGCAACGTCGTGAACCTCGGCGGCCGGGCATCCGCACAGGCGGAGGCGGTACGATGAGCGCGTTATGAACGACATCATCGGCGGAATCGTGTGGTCGCTGGCTCCGACCGTCCTGGTCGGGCTGCTCTTCTGGCTCATCATGCGCAAGATCGTGCACGCCGACCGCACGGAGCGGAAGGTCTACGCCCGCATGGAGGCCGAAGAGCGCGCGCGCCGCGGCCTCGCCCCCAAGCCGTAGCCTCCGCCGCCCCGGCACATTCGGCACGAATGTATGTTGAGGGGCGCGCTTTCACGACATTCGGCACGAATGTCGCCGCGGTACGACGGCGCCGCTCCCGCTACTGCAGCGCCGAGGTCAGCCGCGCGAGGTTGTCGAGCACCGTGGAGCGCAGCGGCTGCTTCATCCACTCGTCGAGCGTGAGCTCGCGGCTCTCGCGCCGGTAGCCGTCCTCGACGGCGCGCATCTCGGTCACGAACGAGCGGCCGCGCACCATCAGCGAGACCTCCATGTTGAGCTGGAACGAGCGCATGTCCATGTTGCTCGACCCGATCACGGCCACGTCGTCGTCGATCGTGAAGTGCTTGGCGTGCAGGATGTACGGCGCCTTGTACATCCAGATCTTCACGCCCGCGCGCAGCAGCACCTCGTAGTACGACCGCTGCGCGTGGTAGACGAGCGCCTGGTCGCCGATCTCGGAGACGAACAGCTCCACGGCGATGCCGCGCTGGGTGGCGGTGGTGATCGCGGTGAGCATCGACTCGTCGGGCACGAAGTACGGCGACGTGATGACGATGCGCTCCTGCGCGTAGTAGAGCAGGGCGAGGAAGAGCCGGAGGTTGTTCTCACCGGCGAATCCCGGCCCGGACGGGACGACCTGCGCGTCCAGCGAGTCCGGGCCGATCTCGTCGGTGATCGGCTCGGTCTCGCGGCGGAGCAGCTCGTCGGTCTCGCTGTACCAGTCGGTGATGAAGATGGCGTTCAGACCGGCGACGATCGGTCCCTCGAGCCGCACGATGAGCTCTTTCCACTTCAGCCCGCGGCGGATGTTGGACTTCTTGTTGTAGCTGCGGTCGATGATGTTCTGAGAACCCATGAAGGCGACGCGGCCGTCGACGATGAGCAGCTTGCGGTGGTTGCGCAGGTCGGGGCGCTGGTACTTGCCCTTGAACGGCTGGACCGGCAGCATCAGCTGCCAGCGTGCACCCATCGCGGTGAGGCGCTTGATGGTCCGCTTGTAGTCGCGCGTGCGCAGCGAGGCGATGTGGTCGAGCAGCACGCGGACGGTGACGCCGCGCTTCACCGCGTCGGCGAGCGCGTCGAAGAACGGCTCGGTGGTGTCGTCGAGGGACAGGATGTAGAACTCGACGTGCACGTACTTGCGGGCGGCCTGGATCTCGGCTGTCATCGCGTCGAGAGACCCCTTGTAGTCGCCGTTCAGGCTGGCCGAGTTGCCGCCGACCAGCGGCATCGCGCCCAGGTTGCGGTTGAGCAGCACGACCGACTCGAGCCACGACGGCCACGGGTGGTCGCGCCGCACGCGCTCCATGCCCTCGGTCGACTCGATGATGAAGTTGTTGATCTCGATCTGCTTGTCCCGGCGCCGCTTCGGGAGCTTGTAGCTGCCGATCAGCAGGAAGAACAGCACGCCGATGTACGGGATGAGGAAGATCGCGAGCAGCCACGCGGTCGCCGACGTGGGCTTGCGGTTGCGCGGGACGACGATGATCGCGATCACGCGGATGATGAAGTCGACGAGCAGCGCCACCACGACGATGGCGGTGCTCAGGAAACCTGCGTCCATCCGGTCCTCTCGGTCGCAGGCGCGCTCGGAGCGAAGCACCTACAGGGATACCGTAGCGAAGCGGAGGGACAATAGGGCGCCACCACCCGCGAATGGAGCCAGCCACGCCTCCCGTCACCGTCTTCCTGACCACCTGGTCGTTCGACCCGGCCGCCGCCATGCTGCTCGTCGCGGCCGCCGCGCTCTACCTCGGCGGGGTGCTGCGGTTGCGCCGCCACGGTCACCGCTGGCCCGCGCGGCTGACGCTGTGGTTCCTGCTGCTGGGGCTCGGCTCGTACGCGTGGATCTCGTTCGGCTTCCTCGGCGCGTACAGCAGCGAACTGCGGTGGGCGTTCACGACCAGGATCGCCCTGCTGCTCTTCGTCGTGCCCGCGCTGATGAGCCTCGGACGGCCGATCGCGCTCGCGCGGGTCGCCCTGTCGACCACGGGCCGCCTGCGCACCGAGCGCGTGCTGCGCTCCCGCCCGGTGCGCGTGCTGGGCAACGCGATGTTCGCGCCCGTCTTCGCGTGCGCCGTGTTCCTCGTGTTCCTCACCCCCGTGGCCGCGGTGCTGCGCGACTCGGTCTGGTCGGAGTGGACGATCTCGGTGCTGGTGCCGCTGGCCGGGATGCTGCTGGTCCTGCCGATCGCGGCGCACTCGGTCGTCCGCACCGGGTTCTTCATCACGGTCGAGTTCCTGCTGGCGTTCGTCGAGCTGCTGCTGGACGCCATCCCGGGCCTGCTGCTGCGCCTGAACGACAGCGTGCTCGACGGCGCGGCGCGCGTCACGGGGAGGCTGCCGTTCTGGTTCCCGAACGCACTGCACGACCAGCACCTGTCGGGCGACTTCCTGTGGTTCATCGCCGAGTTCGCCGACGTGCCGATCCTCGTCATCCTGTTCGTGCGGTGGATGCGGCTGGACCGGCGCGAGGCGAAGAAGGTCGACGAGCTGACCGACGAGCAGGTCGAGGAGCTCACCCGCGCCCACCTGCAGCGGCGCGGCTGAGCCCCTCGTCGGGTCCGCAGAAAGCGGCTACTTGACCAGCGGGAAGAGGATGGTCTCGCGGATGCCGAGACCGGTGAGGGCCATGAGCAGGCGGTCGATGCCCATGCCCATGCCACCGGTCGGCGGCATCCCGAACTCGAGCGCCCGCAGGAACTCCTCGTCGAGGCGCATGGCCTCGTTGTCGCCGGCCGCCGCGAGCTTCGCCTGCTCGACGAAGCGCTCGCGCTGCACGACGGGGTCGATCAGCTCGGAGTAGCCGGTCGCCAGCTCGAAGCCGCGGGTGTAGAGGTCCCACTTCTCGACGACGCCCTCGCGCGAGCGGTGCGCGCGCACGAGCGGGCTGGTGTCGACGGGGAAGTCCATCACGAACGTCGGGCGCACGAGGTCCGCCTTCACGTGGTGCTCCCACAGCTCCTCGACGTACTTGCCGGCGAGCGGGTGCTCGATCTCGATCCCGGCGTCGGCCGCCAGCTCGCGCAGGCGCGCGATCGGGGTCTCGGGCGTGATCTCCTCGCCGATCGCCTCCGAGAGGCTGTCGTACATCCGGATGCGGTCCCACTGGCCGCCGAGGTCGTACTCGGTGCCGTCGGCCCAGGTGACGACGTGCGAGCCGGAGACGGCCTGCGCGGCGTTCTGGATGAGCGTCTGGGTGAGGTCGGCGATCGAGTTGTAGTCGCCGTACGCCTGGTAGGCCTCGAGCATCGCGAACTCGGGCGAGTGCGTCGAGTCGGCGCCCTCGTTGCGGAAGTTGCGGTTGATCTCGAAGACGTGGTCGATGCCGCCGACGACGGCGCGCTTCAGGTAGAGCTCCGGCGCGATGCGCAGGTACAGGTCGGTGTCGAACGCGTTGGAGTGGGTCACGAACGGGCGGGCCGAGGCCCCGCCGTGGATGACCTGCAGCATCGGGGTCTCGACCTCGACGAAGCCGCGGTCGGCGAACGTCGCGCGCAGGCTCGCCATGGTCGCGGCGCGGTCCAGCACGGTCTTGCGGGCCTGCTCGCGCGCGATGAGGTCGAGGTAGCGCGAGCGCACCCGCGTCTCCTCGTTGAGCTCGTTGTGGAGGTTCGGGAGGGGCAGCAGCGCCTTGGACGCGATCTCCCAGCCGGTGACCATGATCGACAGCTCGCCGCGGCGGCTGGAGGCGACCTCGCCGGTGACGAACACGTGGTCGCCGAGGTCGACCAGCTCCTTCCAGGCGATCAGCGACTCCTCGCCGACGGCCGCCAGCGACACCATGGCCTGGATGCGCGTGCCGTCGCCCGACTGGAGCACGGCGAAGCACAGCTTGCCGGTGTTGCGCAGGTGCACGACGCGGCCGGCGACGCCGACCGTCTCGCCCGAGGGCTCGTCCGCGGCCAGGTGGCCCCAGGCCGCGCGGACCTCCGGGATGGTCGTGGTGACCGGCACCTGCACCGGGTACGCGCCTCCCGCGGCCGTCTCGGCCTGGGCGATGAGGCGCTCGCGCTTGCCGAGCCGGACGGCCTTCTGCTCGCTGATCTCGTCGTCCGTGAGGTCGGCCTGGGGGGTGGGCGCGTCGGTCATCGGTGTGTCTTCCGTTCGGCGGTGGTCGTCGTGTCGTCGGTGTCGGCTCAGGGGATCGTGATGCGCCGGTTGTCGATGAGACGCGTCGTGCCCACGCGGGCCGCGACGAGCATCAGTGCCGGGCCGTGGTGGCCAGGTGCCGCCTCGCGGAACGAGGGCTGGTCGACGATCACGAGATAGTCCAGCTTAACGGCTGGGTCGTCCTCGATGCGCGTCCGGGCGGCGGCGAGCGCGGCCTCCACCCCGCCCTGCGCGGCCTCGGCGCCCGCGGCGAGCGCCTGCGACAGCGTCACGGCGGCGACGCGGTCGTCGGACGAGAGGTACTGGTTGCGGCTCGAGAGCGCCAGGCCGTCGTCTTCGCGCACGGTGTCGACGACCGCGAGGGTCAGCGGGAGGTTCAGGTCGTCGATCATCCGGCCGACGAGGTGCACCTGCTGGGCGTCCTTCTGGCCGAAGACCGCGACGTCGGGCTGCACGATGCCGAACAGCTTGGCGACGACGGTCAGCATCCCGTCGAAGTGGCCGGGGCGGGACGCGCCCTCGAAGAGCGAGCCGACCTCCCCCGCCGTGACCCGCGTGGAGGACTCCCCCTGCGGGTACATCTCGGCCGCGCTCGGGGCGAAGACGATGTCGGCGACGCCCTCCAGCGCGGCGACGTCGGCGTCGAGGGTGCGCGGGTAGCGGTCGAGGTCCTCGCCCGGCCCGAACTGCAGCGGGTTCACGAAGATCGAGACGACCACGACGCCGGCGAGCTCGCGGGCCTGGCGGACGAGGCGCAGGTGGCCGTCGTGGAGGGCGCCCATCGTCGGCACGAGCGCGACGAGCCCCGCCGGGTCGCCGGCAGGGTCGGCGAGCAGGGCCTCGCGGCGGGCGCTCGCGATGAGCGCGCGCAGTTCGGCGATGGTGGTGACGACGTGCGGCATTCTCTCCCCTTCGACCGCGGCGCCCGTACGGGTGGCAACGAGCGATGGCCGCAGTCCAGGCTACTCGCCGCGGAGGTACCAGCCGCGCCCGTCGTCTCCGGGGTCGCCGTCGCCGGGGCCGGGGAGGTCGTCGTCGCGGAGCGCCTGCAGCACGTCCTCGACGTCGATCGCGGGGGTCGCGCCCGCCTGCGTCAGCGCGTTGTCGACGGCCGAGCGGACGAGCGAGCTCAGGAAGGAACCGGGGTTCTCGACCCCGATGCCGCGCAGGATGCCGGTGGACTGCTCCACGATCGAGCGTGAGAACGCGGTGGCCGTGGCGATGGCCTCCGCGTAGGCGGGGCGGTCCTGCTCGGCGACGACGACGGGCTCGCCGCCCATCTCGACGACGAGGGCCTGCGCGATCGGCAGCACCGGGGCGGCCGCGGTGACGGCGAACCACGATTCGGCCAGGCGCGCCAGGTCGAGGCTGGTGCCGGTGAAGTCGAGCGCGGGATGCACGGCCAGCGGGATCGCGCCGGCGGCGGCGGCGGGGCGGAGCACGTCGACGCCGTACCCGGGCGCGGTGTGCAGCACGATCTGGCCCGGCTGCCAGGTGCCCGTCGCGGCGAGCCCGGCGACCAGGCCGGGCAGCTCGCTGTCCGGGACGGCCAGGATGACGAGTTCGCTGCGCTCGACCAGCACCGGGACCTCCAGCACCGGCGCCTGCGGCAGCATCGCCTCCGCGCGTTCGCGGCTCGCCGCCGACACCGCCGAGATGCCGACCACGGCGTGACCGGCTCCCGCGAGGGCGGCGCCGAACACCGGGCCGACGCGTCCCGCGCCGACGATCCCGAGGCCGAGGCGCCCGGAGCGTTCCACGGGGCTCATGCGGACTCCCCCCAGCGGTGGCTGCGGTCGCTGCGTCCGGCGGCGATCGCGTCGGCCGACGCCCGCTCGAACAGCCGGATGCCCTCCGTCGCGTCCATCGCCGCGAGCCGCGGGTGGACGGGGCCGCTCACCGTGTGGAAGTCCACCTCGGCGAGCCCGAGCAGGCGGTCGATCGGCCCCTGCTCCAGTTTGAGGCTCTGCAGGCGGGCGAGCGGCACGATCACCAGCTGCCGCCAGACGAACCCGTGCCGCAGGAGCACCGCGCCGTCGACGCTCGTGTAGCCGGTGCGCTGCCACGAGAGCGGCCGCAACCAGGCCGCGCGCCGCGGGCTGCTGGTCCAGTCGTCGCGGCCGCGGGACGTCATCCCGGAGCGGATCAGGTCGCGGTGCTCCTCGGTCGCGAGCCCAGGGAGGATCAGCGCGAGCACGCGCTCGACGTCGGTCGCATCCCCGACCGGGAGCGTCGTCGTGTTCGCCTGCCCGGCGGCGCCCTTCTCGCGCGAGTGGCCCGCCGTGTTGATCCGGATCTGCCACCAGCCGAACGGACGCCACAGCAGCGGCTGCAGCACCTGCACGGCGTGGATGCGGCCGGGCGGGAGGGTCTCGTTGCTCGTGCTGAGCAGCCCGAACCCGACGCGCACCCCGTCCGGCGTCCCGGCGATCGAGTAGCGCAGCGACTTGGTCAAACGGTTGATGTAGAAGCTGGCCGAGCCGATCAGGCCGGGCAGCACGATGAGGGCGAGCCAGAGCCATCCCGTCGCCGCACCGATGGCGGTCAGGGCGACCACCACGACGACGAACACGGTGAAGCCGCTCATCAGCAGCGAGCCGAGGAGCCGCAGCGGCGGGATCTTGACGACCGACTCGGGCGGGGCGGCGTTCGGGTCGAGCTCCGGCGCGAGGAACTCGTTCACACGGCGGTTCACCAGGTCGCCGACGGCGGCGGTCCGGGAGGCGGCGGCGCCGGGTGCTCCCACGGGTGCGCCGTCGGGGGCTCCGGCTCCCGCGCTCTCGTCCGCCCGGGCCTGCGCCTCCGCAGCGCGCACACCGGAGGCGAGCCGCAGCACGTCCGAGCGCAGCCCGTCCGCCAGCGACGAGCCGAGGTAGGCGAGTTGGAGGTTCGCGTCGTGCCCGGCCGCGGTGATGTCGAGCTTCGCCGCGCCGAACAGCCGCGCGATCAGCGGCCGCACCACGTTGATGCCCTGGATGCGGTCGAGCCGTGCCTTGCGCTGCGTGCGGAACAGGATGCCGCTGCGCACCTCCACGGTGTCTCCCGTGATGCGGAACGTGTGCATCCGCCACGACAGGTAGAAAGCGCCGAGGCACAGGATGAGCACGACGGCGACGCCGAGCAGCGCCCAGCCCTCCCAGCCGCGGTTGTAGATCTCGTCGAGGGGGTCGCCGCCGTAATCGGGGGCGCCCACGAAGAAGCCGACCAGGCGCTCCCGCAGGTTGGAGAGCACGAAGCCGAGCACCGCGATGAAGACGATGCCGCCGCGCAGCAGCGGTGTCGCCGGGTGCAGCCGGTGCCACTCGCCGTCCGTGAACCGTTCGGCCGAACGCTCGACGGCGGACAGCGGGCCTCCGGGCAGCGGGCCTCCGGGCAGCGGCTCGGTCACAGCCCGGCCCGCCTGCTCTCGGCCAGATCGACCAGGCGGTCGCGCAGCTCGGCGGCGTCCGCATCGGGCAGGCCCGGGATGACGACGCCGGTCGAGGCCGCCGCGGTCACGAACTTCAGGTCGGCGAGGCCGAGCATCCGCCCCACCGGGCCGCGGTTGATGTCGATGAGCTGCATCCGCCCGTACGGCACCGAGACGAAGCGCTGGTACATGATCCCGCGGCGGAAGAGCAGGTCGTCCTGCCGCTCCAGGTAGCCGATCGACCGGGCGCGCCGCGGCGCGATCACCAGCGCGACCAGGGTGATGACGACGATCGCGATCAGCGCGATCCAGGCGAAGGACCAGCCGGCGACGAGCCAGAGGAAGGTCGCGACGGCGGACGCGACCACACCGCTGATCAGGGTGCCGACGATCACGACCACCACGTACTTGGGCGAGACGCGGCGCCAGTCGCCGACGTTCAGGTCGATGCGGGCGCGTGCCGGCTCAGCGGGGGTCGACATGGGCGTTCTCCGGGTCGTCGTCGTCATGGTCGGGCGGGAGGCTGCAGAAGCTCTCGGCGATCAGTCCGGCGACCAGGAGCACCACGGCTCCGACGGTCGCGAGCACGGTGAGCAGGATGGAGTTGCCGCCCGGGAGCACGTCCCGGCTCAGCAGGTAGGCGAGGACGCCGATCCCGGCTCCGGTGAGCAGCGCGCCGCTCAGCCCGCACGCCTTGGCGAGCACCACGACGCGGGTCGCCTGGAACGGGTCGATGCGCCGGGAGCTGCGCCCGCGGACGGCCCGGCGGATCGGCACGGCGAACGCCACGATGATGACGGCGACGGCCACGAGCGTGATGGGCAGGGTGGCCGGCGGGATGAACACGGCCATCCCCGTCGCCGATGCGCCGAGCTCGCCGAGGAATCCGACGACGAGGCCCACGACGCCCAGGCCGATGAGGGAGGTGGGGCGGGTCCGGTTCATCGGTCGCCTCCGTCCGTGTCGTCGAGGGACTCGGCGGTGTACGGCGTCACCGGGTCCGTCGCCTGCGCCGCGAGGTCGGTGACGCGGCCGTATCCGGCGAGCACGGCCTCCGGGTCCACGTCGAGCCACGGCACGAGCACGAACGCCCGCTCGTGGGCGCGCGGGTGCGGGAGCGTCACGCGCTCGTCGTCCGAGACGATGCCGTCGTAGTCGACGATGTCGATGTCGATGGTGCGGTCGCCCCAGCGCTCGGTGCGCAGCCGGCCGAGGGCGTCCTCCACGCGGTTCACCAGCGCGAGCAGCGCGAGCGGGTCGAGCACGGTGTCGATGCGGGCGACGGCGTTGAGGTAGGCGGGGGCCTCCTCGTCGATGCCGTCGAGCTTCAGAGCCGGCGTCTCGTACAGGCGGGAAACGGCCTCCACCCGCAGTCCGGGCTCGGCGCGCAACGCGTCGAGGGCGGTGCGGATGGTCGCGGCGCGATCGCCGAGATTGCTGCCGAACGCCAGCACGGCGGGGGATCCGACCCGCATGCGCTGCGGCCGGGCCATGCCGGGGGTCACGAGCGCCTCCGCACGACGCGCACGGCGACGTCGCCGAACGGCACGGTGATCGGCGCGTCCGGCTTGTGCACGGTGACCTCCACCGACTGGACGGCGGAGTGCGCGAGCACCACGCCCGCCACCCGCTCCGCGACGGTCTCGATCAGGTCGACCGGGTCGCGCTCCACGGCGGCGACGATCTCCTCCGCGAGCACGCCGTAGTGGACCGTCTGCTCCAGGTCGTCGGAGGCCGCCGAGCGCGCGAGGTCGAGACCCGCGGTCACATCGACCACGAAGTCCTGGCCGTTCTCGCGCTCGAAGTCGAACACCCCGTGGTGGGCGCGGACGCGCAGCCCCGTCAGGATGATCGCGTCGGCCGCCTCGGTGCTAGTCATCGCGTCCAGCTTGCCACGCCCGCACGACATCCAGGGCGACTCGCGTGGAAACGACGTCGTGCACCCGCACCGCCCAGGCCCCGGCCTGCGCCGCGAGGGCGGAGATCACGGCGGTGGGCGCATCCCGGTCCGCCACCGGCGCGCCGTCGGGCAGGAGGGCGCCGAGGAACCGCTTACGGGAGGCCCCGATGAGCACCGGGTAGCCGAGGGTCTCGATCTCGTGCAGGCCGGCGAGCACCTGCCAGTTGTGCTCCCCCGTCTTCGAGAAGCCGAGACCGGGGTCGAGGATGAGCTTCGCGGGGTCGATGCCGTGGTCGAGCAGGGAGGTGATCCGGGCCGAGAGCTCGCTCCGCACCTCCTGCACCGTGTGCGTGTAGACGGCGAGCGAGTCGGCGGAGTCGAGGCGGCCGCGCCAGTGCATGAGCACGTACTGCAGGCCGGTGTCGAGCACGGCGTCCGGCATCCCCGGGTCGGCGAGGCCGCCCGAGACGTCGTTGATGATCGCCGCGCCCGCGTCGGCAGCGGCACGGGCGGTGGAGGCGTTGAGGGTGTCGACGCTCACGGTGACGCCCTGCGCGGCGAGCGCGCTGATCACGGGCACCACGCGGGCGCGCTCCTCCTCCGGCTCGACGCGCAGGGCGCCGGGCCGGGTGGACTCGCCGCCCACGTCGATGATGTCGGCACCCTGGGCGACGAGCTCGAGCGCGTGCTCGACGGCCGCGGCCGGCTCGAGCCAGAGGCCGCCGTCGCTGAACGAGTCCGGAGTCACGTTGAGGACGCCCATGATGAGCGTCACTGCGCACCGCTTCCGATGAGGGCCATCAGCTCGGCGCGCACCACCGGGTCGGTGTACGCGCCGCGGGTGGCGAAGGTCACGGTGGTGGCGGTCGTCTGCCGCGGGCCGCGGGTGGTGACGCAGGCGTGCGAGGCGTCGAGCACGACGAGCACGCCGCGCGCACCGGCGCCGCGCTCGATCGCGTCGGCGATCTGCTCGGTCAGCCGTTCCTGGATCTGCGGCCGGGCCGCCAGGGTGTCGATGACGCGCGGGATGCGGCCGAGGCCGACCACCGACTCCCCCGGCAGGTAGGCGACGTGCGCGACGCCGAGGAAGGGCAGCAGGTGGTGCTCGCACACCGAGCGGAACGCGATGTCGCGCAGCACCACGGTGTCGGCGTGCTCCGACTCCAGCGGCACCGGCTCGCCGAGCTCCGCCGACGCGTCGACGCCCACGCCGGCGAAGAACTCGGCGTAGGCGTCGGCGACGCGGGACGGCGTGGTGGCGAGGCCGGGACGCGACGGATCCTCGCCGATAGCGGCGAGGATCTCGGCGACGGCCGCCTCGATGCGTGCGCGATCGAAACCGGTCATGCGGTGACGCGACCTAGGCGGTCGCCGGCCGCGGCTTGATCGCCGGAGCGCGCTTCGGCTTCGACGCCGGCGGCTCGGAGTCGACTCCGCCGTCCACGGCTCCGGAGTCGATCGGCGCCTTGGCCTTCGGGAAGTCGATCGGCGGCACGTCCGAGATCGGGCGCTTGTCGCTCGACAGCCACTGCGGACGCTCGGGGAGCTTCACCACGTCGGAGAAGATCTCGGCGATCTGGTTGTGGTCGAGGGTCTCCTGCTCGAGCAGCGCCGCGGCCAGGCGGTCGAGGACGGCCCGGTTGTTGTTGAGCACCTCCCACGCCTCGTCGTGCGCCTTCTCGATGAGCTCGCGCACCTCGGCGTCCACCTGCTCGGCGATCCGCTCGGAGTAGTCGCGCTGGTGGCCCATGTCGCGGCCGAGGAACATCTCGCCGTTCGCCTGGCCGAGCTTGACCGAGCCGATGTCGGCGCTCATGCCGTACTCGGTGACCATCTTGCGGGCGATCGAGGTCGCCTTCTCGATGTCGTTCGAGGCGCCCGTCGTCGGGTCGTGGAAGACGATCTCCTCCGCGACGCGGCCGCCCATGGCGTAGGTCAGCTGGTCGAGCAGCTCGTTGCGGCTGACGGAGTACCGGTCCTCCAGCGGCATGACCATGGTGTAGCCCAGAGCACGGCCGCGCGGCAGGATGGTGATCTTCGTCACCGGGTCGGTGTGGCGCATCGCGGCGGCGGCGAGGGCGTGGCCGCCCTCGTGGTACGCGGTGATGAGCTTCTCCTGGTCCTTCATGACCCGGGTGCGCTTCTGCGGTCCGGCGATCACGCGGTCCACGGCCTCGTCGAGGGCGCGGTTGTCGATCAGCTGCGCGTTCGAGCGGGCGGTGAGCAGGGCGGCCTCGTTGAGGACGTTCGCCAGGTCGGCGCCGGTGAATCCCGGCGTCTTGCGGGCGAGCACCTCGAGGTCGACCGACGCCGCGAGCGGCTTGCCGCGGCCGTGCACTTCGAGGATCTTCTTGCGGCCGAGCATGTCGGGCGCGTCCACGCCGATCTGACGGTCGAAGCGGCCCGGGCGCAGCAGCGCGGGGTCGAGGATGTCGGGACGGTTGGTCGCCGCGATCAGGATGACGTTGGTCTTCGGGTCGAAGCCGTCCATCTCCACCAGGAGCTGGTTCAGCGTCTGCTCGCGCTCGTCGTGCCCGCCGCCCAGACCGGCGCCGCGGTGACGGCCGACCGCGTCGATCTCGTCGATGAAGATGATGGCCGGCGAGTTCTCCTTCGCCTGCTGGAACAGGTCGCGCACGCGGCTCGCGCCGACGCCCACGAACATCTCGACGAAGTCGGAGCCCGAGATCGAGTAGAACGGGACGCCCGCCTCACCCGCGACGGCGCGGGCCAGCAGGGTCTTGCCGGTTCCGGGAGGGCCGTACAGGAGCACGCCCTTCGGGATGCGGGCGCCGACCGCCTGGAACTTGGCCGGCTCCTTGAGGAAGTCCTTGATCTCCTCGAGCTCCTCGATGGCCTCGTCCGACCCGGCGACGTCGTCGAAGGTGACCTTCGGCGTCTCCTTCGTGACCATCTTCGCCCGGGACTTGCCGAACTGCATGACCTTGTTGCCGCCGCCCTGCATGCCCGACAGCATGATCCAGAAGAACACGCCGATCAGCAGCGCCGGGATCAGGAAGCCGAGGATGTTGACCAGCCAGTTCGGCTGCGGCACCTCGTCGTCGTAGCCCTTCGGCAGGTTCGCGTCGTCGACCGCCTTCACGACGTCGGCGCCGCGCGGGGTGACGTAGTAGAACTGCACCTGCGTGCCGAGCGACCCGTCGGCCTCCTTGAGCGTCAGATCGACGCGGTTCTCACCGTCGACGATCTTCGCGCTGGAGACCTTGTCGCTCGAGAGCAGCTCCAGACCCTTCTGGGTCGAGACCCCCTTGAAACCCGACATCGTGATCAGACTCGAGCCGATCCACACGGCGATGATCGCAAGCACGACGTAGAGAATCGGGCCGCGGAAGATCTTCTTGACGTTCATGGTGCGACCACAGTACCGCTTCGGCTCTGTGGGTCGGCTGCGTGTTCGCTCTGGGCACGCAGTACGCGGCCCACTCCGACACGCCCGGGACTGCACCTCCCCCGCGCAGCAGAACGCCGAGTGGGTGAATAGTCCGCCCACTCGGCGTTCTCACGTGCACATCCCGCCCACTCGGCGGGCGCCCGGCGAGCCGGGGTCGCTCAGCTGTAGACGGACGGGGCGAGGATGCCCACGCCGCGCAGCGTGCGGTAGCGCTCGGCGTAGTCGAGGCCGTAGCCGACGACGAACTTGTTCGGGATGTCGAAGCCGACGTACTTCACGTCGATCTCGACGCGCGCCGCCTCCGGCTTGCGGAGGAGCGTGAAGATCTCGATCGACTCGGGGCCGCGGCTGCGCAGGTTCGCGATCAGCCAGGAGAGGGTGAGGCCGGAGTCGATGATGTCCTCGACGATGAGCACGGTCTTGCCGCTCAGGTCGGTGTCGAGGTCTTTCAGGATGCGGACGACGCCGCTCGACTGGGTGCCGCTGCCGTACGAGCTCACGGCCATCCAGTCCATCGTGACGGAGAGCTTCAGCTCGCGCGAGAGGTCGGCCATCACCATGACCGCTCCCTTCAGGACGCCGACCAGCAGGACGTCCTTGCCCGCGTAATCGCGTTCGACCTCCCGTGCCAGCTCGGCGAGGCGGGAGCGGATCTGCTCCTCGGTGATCAGAATCTCGGTCAGGTCGTTCGCGACGTCCGTGAGTTCCATGGGGGAGGTGCTGTCCTTAGCTGTTGGGGTGAAACGTGAGCAGCCCGTTCTGCCTCTCAACTCTAATGCCTGGCAGGCTGAGCGGACCCTGGCCGTGCCAGTCGGTGATGAGCTCCGCGACGGCCAGCGTGTGGGTGCGCGTGAGCGAGACCCCGAACTCCGCCGAGACGACGAGTCGGATGATGCGCTGGCGCAGCGCGGGCGGGTCAGCGGCCAGCCCCCGGACGTCGAGCGCGACGGCGCCGTCGTCGGTCTGGCTGACGAGCTCCAGCGCCCATTCGAGCGCGAGGCCGTCGAGCGCCTCGTCGTCCTCGCGCAGCTGCTCCGCGGTACGGGCGAGCGCCTCGGCGACGCCGGGACCGAGCTCGCGCTCGAGCACCGGCAGCACCTCGCGGCGCACGCGCACCCGGGTGAAGGCGGGATCGTCGTTGTGCGGGTCGTCCCAGGGCTCCAGCCCGGAGTCGGCGCAGACGGCGCGGGTCGCCTCCCGCCGCAGGCCGAGGAACGGGCGCAGGAGCGTCCCCGTGTCCGGCAGCATCCCCTGCAGGCTCCCCGGGCCGGAGCCGCGGGCCAGGCCGAGCAGGACCGTCTCGGCCTGGTCGTCGAGGGTGTGGGCGAGCAGGAGGCGCTCGGCGCCCGTCGCGGCGCGGGCACGGTCGAACGCGGCGTGGCGGGCGGAACGCGCGGCCCCCTCCGGCCCTCCGGCCCCGTCGACGCTCACGCGCTCGATCAGCACCGGGTCGAGGCCGAGCTCGCGCGCCTGGGCGGCGGCCCGTTCGGCGACGGCCGCGCTGCCCTCCTGGAGGCCGTGGTCGACGACCACGGCACCGGCGCGGTATCCCGCCCGCGGCGCCTCGAAGGCCGTCGCCGCGGCGAGGGCCAGGGAGTCCGCTCCCCCGCTCAGCCCGACGAGCACGAGCGCGCCCGGCGCGAGGGGATGCGCGCGGCGCGGCCCGTGGTCGTCGTGCGGGTCCGGCGCGGGCAGAGCGGCGGCCGCGGAGAGCGCGTCGCGGACCGCGCGCCGGGCGTCGGCGATCGGGGGCGTGAGGCGGGGGCGACGCTCAGGGGAACCGTTGACGTGCATCCAGTAACGTTATTGCAGTCTTTCCGAGAGCTAAGGAGAACGGCACATGGCCGCATACGACGTCGTCATCGAGATCCCCAAGGGGAGCCGCAACAAGTACGAGGTGGACCACGAGACGGGCCGGGTCTACCTGGACCGCGTGCTCTTCACGAGCTTCGTCTACCCGACCGACTACGGCTACTTCGAGAACACCCTGGGTCTGGACGGCGACCCCGTGGACGCCCTCGTGCTCCTCGAGTACCCGGCGTTCCCCGGCGTGGGCGTCAAGGTCCGCCCGGTCGGCGTGCTCAACATGAGCGACGAGGCGGGCAGCGACGCGAAGGTCGTGGTCGTGCCGGCGAAGGACCCGCGCTGGGCGCACATCCAGGACATCACCGACGTCCCGGAGCAGACCCGCAAGGAGATCGAGCACTTCTTCGCCCGCTACAAGGACCTCGAGCCGAACAAGTTCGTGAACATCGAGGGCTGGGGCGACGCCGCCGAGGCCGAGAAGATCGTCGAGGCCGGCTTCGAGAAGCTGAAGGCCGAAGGCCACTGAGCCCCGCGGGCCCGTCGCCCGCGAGCACAGGAAAAACGCTCCCGATCGAGTCGATCGGGAGCGTTTTTGCTGTGCTCGCGGGCCGGAGTCCGGAGTTGGGGCGGGCGCGGGTCAGGCGGAGGGGCGGGCTACTTGGGACCAGGGGGAGCCCCAGACCGACTGGATCTTGACGACGTCGCCCTCGGTGGGTGCGGCGATCATCTGGCCGCCGCCGATGTAGATGCCGACGTGGTAGAAACTGCCCGGGCCGCTGCCCCAGAAGATCAGGTCGCCGGGCTGCTTCGCCCCGTAGGAGACGAGCTGGCCGTTGTTGCGGGCGGTGTAGTACTGGTCGTTGACCGAGTGACCGCCGATGTAGACGCCGGCGTAGGCGTAGGCCTTCATGGTGAGGCCGGAGCAGTCCCAGGTGTTCGGGCCGGCTCCGCCGAGCACGTACGGCTTGCCGAGCTGCGAGCGCGCATAGGCGATGGCGGTCTGCACGACGTTGCCGTTCGGCGGGGCCACGACACCGCCGCCACCACCGCCGCCGGACGAGCCCCCGGAGGAGGAGCCGCCGCCGGACGAGGAGCCGCCGCCACCGCCTCCCGAATTCGCCGGGGGGTTGTTCGCCGCTGCTTCCGCCGCCTTGCGCTGCGCCTCGGCCGCCGCCGCAGCCGCAGCCTTGGCCTGCTCGCCCTGGAGGTACGCGGCCTCGACCTGCGCGGACGTGTTCTTCAGCGTCGCGAGCTGGGCGACCAGCTCGGTCGACTTGCTCTGCTGCTCCGCGAGGGCCGCCTGCGCCGAGCTCTGGGCCGACTGGGCGGCCGCGAGGGCGGTGTCGGCCTGGGTCGCGAGATCCTGGCGCGCCGATTTCGCGGAGGTGGCCTGCGCCTTCAGCGACTCGGCCGCGTTCTTGTCCTTCGTCGCCTGATCGTAGACGGCCTTGGACTGCTCGGTGAGCTTGCTCATGGTGCCGAGCTGGAACAGGAGCTTGTCGGCCTCCGAGCCCGAGCCTCCGCCGTTCAGCATGAGCTGGCTCGTGACGTCTCCGCCGCCGGACTTCGCCAGGTGCGAGGCGAGCAGGCCGGCGCGCATCTGCGAGGTCTTCGCCTTGTCCGCCGCCGCGGCCGCCTGCTTCTGCAGGTCGGCCTCCTTGTCCGTCGCGCGGTCCAGGGCGAGCTTGGCCTGCAGGTAGGTCTCGGCCGCCTTGGCCGCCGCGACGTTCGCCGCGTCGACGCTCGACTGCAGCGTGCCGATCAGGGCCGTGATGTTCGACACCATCGCCTGCTGGTTCGCGACGCTGGACTTGGCCTGCTGCACGTCGTTCCAGGACGGGTAGTCGACCGCCTGCGCGGGGGTGACGATGCCGATCGACGCGGTCACGGCGCCCATGACGCCGGCGCCGATCGCCAGTCCCGTCCGGGTGCGCGATGCGCGGTCGGTGTTCGGGGTCTTGTCGTTCTCAGCCAAGGGGTGCCTGCCTGTCTCTCATGAACGGGATGCCGTCGATCTTCACGTCGTTGATGCGCACCTCGTAGTGCAGGTGGCATCCCGTGGACGCGCCGGTGGTCCCGACGCGGGCGATGGGTTCGCCGGCGCTCACCGACTGGCCGATGCCGACCAGGATGCCGCCGTCGCGGATGTGCGCGTAGCCCGTCTTGACGGCGCTGCCGTTGTCGATGAGCACGAAGTTGCCGTAGGAGCCGTTGGGCCCCGCGTAGATCACGGTGCCGCTGTAGGCGGCGTAGATCGGGGCGTTGCACGAGGCGCCGATGTCGATGCCCATGTGGTAGGTGCTGCCCACGCCGCCCGGGGAGGGACGGGAACCGAAGCCGTCGGTGATCGGGCCTGCGGCGGGAACCGCCCAGCCCTGCGGGCCGACGTATCCGCCCGGGAGTCCGGCCGAGCCGCGGGCCGCTGCGGCTGCTGCGGCCGCCGCGACACCGGCTTCGTAGCCCGCGACCGTCTGAGCGGTCGCGTCCGTCAGCGCAGCGAGCTGCGCCTGCATCACCACGATCTGCTTCTGCTGCTCCGCGAGCTTGTCCTGCGCGGCCTTCGCCGCCTCGATCGCCGCCTGCATCGCCGCCTCGGCCGCGACCTGCAGCTTGGAGCGCTCCGCCTTGGCGACGTCGGCCTGGTCGGAGAGCGCGTTCGCGGTGTTCTGGGCGGTCTTCGCGTCCGTGTAGACGCGGTTCGACTGCTCGGCCAGCTTGGACATGCTGCCGAGGTCGGAGAGGAGCTTGTCGGGGTTGGTGCCGGAGGCGCCGTTGCCGCTCAGGAAGAGGTTGGCCGTGAGGTTACGCCCGCCGGTGCGGTACAGCTGCGCGGCGACCTTGCCGGCCTGCGTGCTCGCGTCGTCCGCCTTCTTCTGGCTCGCGGCGGCCTGCTTCTCGAGATCCTGCGCCCGCATGTTCGCTTCGTCGAACTTGGCCTCGGCCACCTGGAGCTCGGCTCCGCGCTTCACGGCTTCCGCCTGTGTGGAGGCGACCTCGCCCTTCAGCTGCGAGATCAGGCCGTTGATCTTGTCGACCTGGGCGGACGCGGTGGCCTGGTTGGCCTTCGCGTTCTGGACGTCCTGCCAGCTGGGGTAGTTGTCCGCGTAAGCGGGGGCGACGGATCCGACGGCGGCCAGCGCCGCGATGGCGGCCGCTGCGATCCCGGCACGCAGGGACCACGGCCTGCGCCTGGGGACCTTCTCCCCGAATCCACTCGTCTCGCGTCTCATCGCCACCTCGAACCCGCTTCGCTCACGTATCGTTTTCATCTCGTTTGTCACACCAGTCGCACGGGTATCGCTAGTCAACTCGTGCAACTTTACCAACATGCGCGCGCGAAGCCCAGGGTCGGTGGACGGCGGCAGGGGTCGGCGGCGCGTGACTCACGCGGACGGCGGGGGGAGCCGTCGCTCGCAATCTACCCACCGAGACCCGCCGAACCGGGGCATTTCCGTGGGGCGTCGCCCGATCGGCGCACCCTCCCGAACCCTCCATATAGGCCTGACCCGCCCGGGATGCAACCCCGATTGGCGTTCGGCCACCATCTTCCGTATGCTTATGCGTCGGTGGTCGTCGAGAAACGAAAGTGGATCGAGACAACCCGGCCCCATCGTTTAGCGGCCTAGGACACCGCCCTTTCACGGCGGCAGCACGGGTTCGAATCCCGTTGGGGTCACCCGTCCTCGCAAGCGGTGGACGTCATCTACAATGGAACACGGAAAATCGAATAACAGTTTGGCCCTGTAGCGCAGTTGGTTAGCGTGCCGCCCTGTCACGGCGGAGGTCGCGGGTTCAAGTCCCGTCAGGGTCGCCATGGCGACAAGCCCTTCCCTCGGAAGGGCTTTCGTCTATCACCGCCTCGGCGGTGAGGCTCTGTAGCTCAGTTGGTAGAGCGTTCGACTGAAAATCGAAAGGTCACCGGATCGATGCCGGTCGGAGCCACAGCGGAATAGAGAACCCCCGGATCCCTTGCGGATGCCGGGGGTTTTTCGTCGCCTCCCGAGGCTCGATGGAAGCCCGTTTCAGCCGTCGAACCCGCGTTCCCGGTAGAGGTCGATGCTCTCCTTCAACGCCTTCAGCACGTACGGGGGGAACTGCATGCCGCTCTGCTCCGCCCAGAGCAGCTGCGCTTCGATCCGGCCGACCTCGCGGGCGTACTTCTCGAGGTCGTCGGCGAAGCCGAGCACGCTCGCGACGCCGCCCATCTGGGCGCGATAGCGGTCCTGGCCGTTCGTGCCGACGAGGTTGTACGTCTTCTCCCTCAGGATGCGCGCCAGGTAGAGCTGCCAGGGCTTGAGCTCGCCGCTCTGCACGAGCTGGGTCGCACTCATCCGGTAGAACGCGAAGTGACCCGGCTCCTGCCTGCGGATCGGGCTGATGATCGTCTCGGCGATCGCCGCCTCCCCGAGGTCCCGCATCCCGTCGTACAGGACGTTGTACGCCAGCACCGCCTGCCGTTCGGTGCTCGCGCCGGTCAGGTAGTAGAGCAGCCGCGCGATGTCCTGGATCGACGAGAAGTGCGCGAGGGCGCCCATGATCTTGATCTTGAACGAGACGGCGAGCTCGGGTTGGGCGGCGGGCCGGCCGAGATCCTGCTGCAGGCGGTCGAGGATCAGTCCGTGCTGGATCTCCTGCGGCTGCCACACGTCGGCGTAGAACAGGCGATCGACTTCGTGCACGTCCGGCAGGAGCACGAGCAGTTCGAGCACGTTCCGGTCGACTTCGAGCTCCACCCGCGCGAGGTAGTCGATGACGTGCCCGTAGCGATCGGCGACAGCCCCCGGCGCACGGACGTCACGGTCGACCGAGTCGAGAGCGATCGGCGGGTGCTGCTCGCCGAGCCGCTGGACGTGCTCGAGGATCCTCTGCGGAGAGATGCGGTCTGCCATTGCGTCCATCATGAACCGTGTCTGCCGAGAGGTGAACCCGTCACCGCTCTGGCGCCGCCCGGCCCGCATGCCTCACCATGGCTGACATGGCAGAGGTGATGGTCGCGGTCATGCCGTTCGCCGGCCACGTCGCGCCCATGCGGGCGGTCGTGCGCGCCTTCGTTGCGGCGGGGCACCGGGTGCGCGTGTACACGGGGTCGGTCCACGCCGAGGCCTTCCGCGCCGACGGGGCGGAACCGGTGCTGTGGGAGAGGGCGCCGGACTTCGACGAGAACGATCTGCCCTCGACGTTCCCGCGGTTGCGCGGCCGGAAGGGCCCCCGTCAGATGATCGTCAACGTCGAGGACCTGTTCGTCCGAACCGGAGCCGCACAGTGCGCAGACCTGACGGCGTCCTTCGGCGCGCGGCCCTGGGATGTCCTCGTCGCGGACGGCCTCTCCCTCGGCGCGCACCTGGCCGCCGAGCGGACCGGCACACCGCGGGTCACGGTCGCGCTCGTCCCCCTCGCGACGCCATCCCCCGGTGCTCCGCCGCCCGGCCTGGGCTTGCAACCGGCGAGGTCGGTGCTCGGCCGCCTGCGGGACCGCGCGCTCTGGGCGGCGCTCTCGGCCGCATCCCGCCCGATTCAGCGCGCGTTCCACGAGCAACGCACCCTCGCCGGCCTTCCGCCCACCGCACTCACCTTCCAGGAGGCGCTGTACTCACGCGAGCTGGTGTGCGCCAGCGGCGTCGAGCACCTGGAGTACCCCCGCCCGCAGTGGCCGGGGCGGATCGTCTGGGTCGGCGAACTCGCGGACCATGCCGGCAGCGGCATCCCGGAGCCCGCGTGGTGGGCCGAAGCCCTCGCGGACCCGCGACCTGTGGTGCACGTGACTCAAGGCACGCAAAACGTGGATCCCGCCGACCTCATCCGGCCGGCATTCGCCGCTCTCGGACGGCAGCGGGTGCAGCTCGCCGTCGCGACGGGAGTGCGCGGGGACAGCGCGTTGCCGTTCCCCGCACCGCCGAACGCCCGCGTCGCCGACCTGCTTCCGTACGATCGGCTGCTGCCCCGCATCGACGTGATGGTGACCAACGGCGGGTGGGGCGGCGTGCTGGCGGCGCTGCACCACGGCGTGCCCCTCGTGATCGCCGGCGGAGACCTGGACAAGCCGGAAGTCGCAGCCCGCGTCGCCTGGGCCGGCGCCGGGGTGAACCTGCGCACGGGAACGCCATCGCCCCGCACGATCCTGCGCGCGTGGCGGCGCGTCACCGGGGACCCCGCCTACCGGGCGGCAGCCGAACGCGTCGGCGAGGCGCTTCGCCGGCATGACGGGCCCCGGGAAGTGGTCGAGCACACGGAGGCGCTGCTGGCTTCGGGCCGTTAGGAGCGCCCGCTCACCCCTCCTCGATGTAAACGACCCCGTTCCCGAACGGGTCGTCGAAGAAGAACATCGGCGTGCCGTCGCCAATAGTGATGGGCTCGTCGTTGTGGAGGACGATGCCCGCCTCCCGCACGCGGGCGAACGCGGCGTGCACGTCCGTCGTCCCGAGTCGCAGCGCAACGGGGATCTCGCTGTCGGCCGGGAGGAGCACGATGCCGACCGAGGATCCGGGCGGGACGACTTCGATCATGCGGGCGCCGGGCCAGGGCTCGCCGTCGTAGCGCACCTCGCAGCCCAGCACGTCGCGGTAGAACGCGAGAGCCGCATCCTGGTCGGGGACGGGAACCGTGACGCTGAGCACCCGCGTCGTGGGGGTCATCGCGCACCGCCGAGGAAGGTGTCGAGGGCCTCCAGTTGCTGCGCGATGCCCTGCCTGCGGTACTCGGGCTGGTCCAGGCCGTCGAGGTAGACGCCGTGCTCGGTGAGGACCAGGCGCGTTCCAGCGGGGTCTGGCCGGAACTCGACCGAGGTGAGGGAGACGGAGATGCGGTCGGCGTTCCGCAGCATGTGGTTCGTGTAGACGAGGCGCCGGTCGGGGACGATGTCCTGGTAGAGGGCGTCGTAGGTGTAGACGTCGTCTCCGCCGTCCAGCGTGGCGCGCGAGAGCTCCCGCCCGCCGACGCGGAAGTCGAGCTCGTACTCGCCGTCACCATCCCCTCCCGAGAACCAGACGCGCTTGGCGTCGGGATGGGACCACGCGGCGAAGACGCGCTCCGCCGGGGCCGCGTAGAGCCGTTCGAGGACCATCGTGTCGTGCACGGTGCTGCTGCTGTTCACTGCTGATCTCCTATTCGTCGTCGGAGGAGTCGAGGAACTCCCCCAGCCGGTCGAGCCGTGTCTCCCAGTGCCGGCGCTGAGCGCCGAACCAGGACGCGGCGTCGTCGAACACGTCGCGGTCGAGGCGGCAGGTCCGCACGCGTCCGGTCTTGCTGCTGCGCACGAGGCCGCTGTCCTGCAGGATCCGGAGGTGCCGGACGACCGCGGGCAGCGACATCGGCAGCGGGCGCGCGAGCTCGCTGACGGTCGCCGGCCCCTCGGCCAGGCGCTCCACCATCAGCCGCCTGGTCGGGTCGGCGAGCGCGTGGAAGACGGCGTCCGCATACTTAACCATGTGCTTAAGTATCGGCGATCGGAGCCGAGTGTCAAGTATCCGAGCGCTTCCGAGCTACTCGAGGCTGTCTACGTCGAAGGTCGCCGCCGAGGTGTCGCTCGTGTCGTCCTGCAGGAGGGCCCAGATCACGTCCGGTGCCGCCGTGAATGCGCGCACGCCGCGGGCTGCCAACGTCACGATCGCATCCGGCGTGCGGAGGCTCGCCGCGAGGACACTGGTGCCTGTGCCGTCGAGGGCGTCGTGCATGGCTCCGATCTCGGCGACGCCGTCGCGCCCCGCATCGTCGAGACGACCCAAGTACGGCGCGATGAATTCGGCGCCGATGGCGGCTGCACCGATGGCCTGCGCGGTGGAGTAGACCGCGGTCACCAGCACGGGTGTCCCCTGCTCGACCAGAGCACGGCCGACAGTGAACCCTGTCCGGGTCGCCGGCACCTTCACGGTGATGTCGGGTCCGAGAGCGGCTATCCGCCGGGCGCGCCCGAGCATGGAGTCGACGTCGGCACCCCATGCCTGGAAGAACAAGCGCCGGGCGGCAGCACCACGCCAGGCCGCGTGCAATCGTGGGATGTCGCTCGGGCCGACTCCCGCCCGGCGGAGGATCGTGGGGTTGGTCGTCACCCCCTCCACGATGCGGGCGTCGAGGAGCGGGGCCACGGCGGATTCGTCCGCACTGTCGACGAAGAGCTGGTACGGGGTCATCGGGAGGTCTCCTTCTGGGCTGCGGGTCCGGTGAACAAGGAACGGCCGATGACGACGTAGCTCGCGCCGGACCGGGCGATGGCACCGACATCGGAGGCACGGACGCCGCCGTCGACGCCGACCGGACTGCCGCCGTCCGCGCGGAGGGCGGCGAGCCGTTGAGGGTCGAGGGAGTGGCCGGGCACGGCGGGCGGAACGAGCATGTGAAGGACACCGTCAGCCCCGGTCACCGCTTGTGGAGTCGGCGCTACAGCAGTGTCGACGCCTACCCACACCGCGTCGGCGCGTTGTCGCCCCAGCGCGATGAGCCGACCGATATCGGCCTCGAGTCGCTCGGACTGGATGGTGACGCGGGCGAGTCCGGTCGGAAGCGCCTCGAGCCAGCCGACCACGTCATCCACCATGAGGTGCACGTCGACAGGACCGCCGGCGGCAGCGAGGGCGCGGATCTCGTCGAGGGTGACGGAGGGGCGGCTGCCGTAACCTCCGCCGATCACATCCGCGTGCGCCCAGGCACCCCGCGCCCAGAGCCCTCTGGCCGCGTCGAAACGGGCCGCGGGGTTGACGGCGAGCAGGCTGCCTGCCAGCACCATCCCGGCGGACTCGACGCGAGCGGCGAGCTCGTCGTTCACGCAGCCCCTTCGGATTCGGCCCAGGCGAGTTCGCGCAGCTGCGCGGCGGTGACGCCGCCGCGCGGGTGCACGACGCCGTCGCACGCTCCCTGCCGGAACACGACGATCGAGTCGGCGAGGCCGGTCAGCTCCTCCTCCTCCGAGGAGACGACGATGACGGCGACGTTCTTCTCCCGGGCCAACTGCTTGACGATGCGATGGATCTCACTCTTGGCGCCGATGTCGACGCCTTTGGTCGGCTCGTCCAGCAGCAGCAGCCGCGGGGCCTGCAACGTGGCGCGGGCGAACAGCGCCTTCTGCTGGTTGCCGCCGGAGAGCGAGGTGATCGGACTGCGGACATCGCCTCGGATGGTGACCTGGGAGAGGACATCATCCGCCGACCCGCGCAACGCGCGCCAGTTGAGGATGCCGGCGCGGAGGTAGCGGCCGAGCACTGGGAGCACGACGTTCTCCACCGACGACATCTGTGGGATGAATCCGTCCGACTTGCGCTCCTCCGATAGGAACGAGACACCGGCGGCGATCGCCTGCGACGGCCGCTTCGGCGCATACCGCTCGCCGGCAAGGCTGATCCGCCCCTCGGCGATGGGCTCGGCGCCGTAGACGGTGCGGAGGAAGCGGGAGCGGCCGGCACCGATCAGGCCGTAGATCCCGACGATCTCTCCCGCGTGCACGTCGAGGTCGACACCGGTGAGGCCGTTGCCGCTCAGACCGTCGACCTGGAGCACGACGGGCCCGAACCGCTCGGCGCGCGTCGCATCCCCGACCACTTCGAGTTCGTCGGCACTCACGTTCGCGCGTGAGGCGAGGCTGTCGTCGACATCGGCGTGGTCCCCGACGATGGCGTCGATCACCGCCGTCCGGTCGATGGTCCGCGCGTCCCCGTCGAGGACGATCCGACCGTTCGAGAGGCCGACGATGCGGTCGGCGACGGCGAACACCTCGTCGAGCTTGTGGTCGACCAGCAGGATGCCGATCCCCTTCTCAGCCGCCAACTTCCGGATGATCGACAGCAGGTACTCCACTTGCTCCTGCTCCAAGGCCGTCGTCGGCTCATCGAGAAGGAGGTACTTGGCGTTGCGATTGATCGCGCGGACCACCTCGAGCAGCTGCCGCTGCGCGACGGGCAGTCGCGCGACGAGATCGGTGCCCTTGGCGGGGATGCCGTACTCCTGGCACAGTTCGTCGGCGGCGCGATTCATCGCTTTGCGGTTCAGCAGGGGGCCGGAGGTGCGCTCGGTGCCGAGGAACAGATTCTCTGCGACCGTCAGCTCGTCGACGAGACTCAGCTCCTGATACACGCAGGCGATGCCTGCAGTGGTCGCGTCGCCGGGGCTCTGGAACTGGTCCGTCGTACCGTCCACCGAGATCGTGCCGCTGTCGGGCACCTCGGCGCCGGAAAGCGCACGCAGAAGCGTGGACTTCCCGGCGCCGTTGTGCCCGATCAGGGCGACCACATGGCCGGGGTCGATCGTCAGGCTCACGTCGGTGAGCGCGCGGGTCGGCCCGTACGACTTCGAGATGGTGCTGACGATGAGTCCGCCGGTCATCATGGTCTCCCTACTGCGTTTTCTTGTCGTGGTGCGGGGGCGGGGTCAGCCGACTTCGCCCTTGCCCGGGGTCTGGCCGTTCACGAAGACCTTCAGCGGCTCGAGGACCTCCTTCTCGACCGTGTCTCCGGCCAGGTACTTCTTGAGGTTGTCGAGCAGGATCACGGCGTACTGGGCGGGCTCCTGTGCGGCACAGGCGGCGTACGTGCTGGTCAGCGGCTCATCGGCGGCGCAGAAGGCGTAGACCTTGATCTTGTCCGCCTTCCCCTGCTGCGAGACCGCCTGGAGGGCGCCGACCGCGTGCGGCCCGGCATCGGCGAAGAGGACGTTGATGTCCGGGTTGCCCTGGAGCATGTCGCCGGTCACCTGCAGGCTCACGCTCGGGTCGATCTTGCCGTTGACCGTTTGCACGACCTTGGCGTTGGCGTCCTTCGAGATGGCGTCCTTGAAGCCCTGGTCGCGCTGGTTGGTCGGAATCTGGTCGGGGTTGCCGATGATGCCGACGGTCATCTTCGCGTCCGCGCCGAGATCCTTGAGCGCCTGTTCGCCCATCTGTTTTCCGCCGGCGGTCTGGTCGGCGCCGACGTACTGGACGAAGGATGCGTTCTGGGTCTTCAGGTCGTCCGCGGAGATGATCACGTTGACGGTGAACACCGGGATACCGGCCGCGTTGAGTGCTTTGACGCTGGCAGCACCGGGGCCGGAGTTGACGGCGTTGAGCGCGACAGCGCACACGCCCTGCTGGATGAAGGACTCGACCTGCGAGAGCTGGTTGGAGTCGCTGTCGTTCGCGATGGCGACCTTGACGTCGTAGCCGAGGTCGGCACCGTGCTTCTTGAAGCTGTCCTGCATCGCGACGTAGTAAGGGTTGACCGTGTTCGGCAGAGCGACGCCGATGGTCGGCTTGTCGGTGCTGCAGTTCGCGGGGAGCTTCGTGGCGCCGGTCGACCCTCCGGCCGCCGGGCCGTCGGTGGCCGGGTTGGAGCAGCCGGTGAGTGCTGCGGTCGCGATCAGGCCCACTGCCAGGACCGCGCCGATGCGGTTGCGGATCTTCATTGATTTTCCTTTCGGGTGCGCTGCGCGCTACTTGGTGAGGGTTCGTGCTGCAGGGGTGGAGGTCGTCGCCGGGCCGGCCCCGGGAGGGGGTGTCGTGCGACGGAGGAGCGGCTTCCCCGCCCGATAGCGGCGGAAGGTGTCGAAGGAGACACCGGCCAGGATGATGAGGCCGATGACCAGCGACTGCCAGTAGCTCTGGACGTTGAGGACGTTCATGCCGTTGGAGACGACAGCGATCAGGACGGCGCCGATCATGGCGCCGAGCACGCTGCCCGTCCCGCCGAAGAGCGAGATTCCTCCGACGACCGCGGCCGCGATCGAGTAGAAGAGCTCGTTGCCAGTTCCTGTGGAGGGGAAGCCGACCATGAGCCGGGAGGTGGCGATCAGGCCGCCCATACCGCCGCAGAACCCGCTGATCGCGTAGACCAGGATCGTCGTGCGGGCGACGTTGACACCGGAGAGGCGTGCGGCCGCTTTGTTGCCTCCCAGGGCGTAGATGTGCACGCCGGGGCGTGTCATCCGCAGGAAGAGCGCGGCGATGACGGCGGCGACGATGAGCAGGAGCACGGGGACCGGGATGCCGGCGATGCGGCCCTGCCCGATCCAGGAGAACCCGGCGTCACGAACGGCGACCGAGTTCGCACCGGTGATGATCAGCGGGATCGCCAGGGCGACTCCCTGCGTCGAGAAGGTCGCGATGAAGGCCGGAATGCGTAGGTAGTGGATGAGGAAGCCGTTGAGGACGCCGAGCAGCGTCCCGACCCCGACCGCCAGCACAGCGCCAAGGGGCCACGGCAACCCGCTCTGCATGAGCAGCGCGGCGATCACACCGGTCATCGCGACGTTCGCCCCTGTGGACAGGTCGATACCGCCCGTGAGGAGCACGAACGTCTGGCCGAGGGCGAGGAACGCGATCACCGTGCCGTTGACCAGCAGTACCAGGGCATTGTCGAACGTGCGGAAGGTGGGCGACAGGATGCTGAGCACCGCGATGACCACGATCAGGACGGCGAAGATCCCGGCTTCGTCGGGGAGTCTGCGCTTCTTCATGTGAACCTCTCTGTTCGAGTCGGGGGTGGGGTCAGCTGTCGGACGCGAGCGCCAGGTCGGCGCCCCGCCAAGCGGCTGTCGTGGTGTAGCGCGCGCGGACGACGGCGAGTGACGGGTCGGCACGCGGGGTGGCGGCCCGTCGGGTGCGCGGCGCCCAGGCATCGCGCTGTTCGGCGATCGGGACCCCGCCGAGCACCGCCGCGGCCTGCACGGCTGCTCCTGCAGCGACGATCTCGACGCCGTCGGCGATCTCGACCGGTTGGCCGACGGTGTCGGCGATGGCTTGGAGGTAGGCCGGGGAGTGCGCTCCCCCGCCGACGGCGATCACGGTGCCGTTCCGCTGGACGCCTTGGCCGGTCATGGTCTCGAGACCGCGGACCAGTCCGAACACGACTCCCTCGTAGGCGGCGAGGGCGAGTTGTTCCCGGCTCGCGTCAGAGCCGACACCGGACAGCACACCACGGGCGCTCGGCAGGTTCGGCGTGCGTTCGCCATCGAGATACGCGGCGAACACCGGCCGGTCGGCGGTGCGCGGCGCCGCGGAGGCGAGCCGGCTGAGTTCGGTGTGGTCGACGCCGAGCAGCCGGGCGACGGCGTCGGTGACCTTGGCCGCGTTGAGCGTGCAGATCAGAGGCTGGTATCCGCCCGCCGCATCCGCCACGCAGTTGACGATCCCCGACAGGTCGGTGACCGGCTGGGACGAAACCGAGTAGACGACCCCGGAGGTTCCCAGGGAGAAGACGGTGTCGCCAGGCCGGACGCCGAGACCGATCGCCCCGGCGTGCTGATCTCCTGCTCCGGCGCCGACGATCGCGTCGCGCGAGATACCCAGCTCGTTTGCGACGGCCGGAAGCACCCGGCCGGCCGGCTCCGATGGCCCGAGCACCTCGGGCAGTTGCGCCGTCCAGTCGCGCGCCGGGTCGATCAGCTCCAGCACTTCGAGCGCGTACTCGTCCGCTCGACTGTCGTAGTATCCCGTCCCGCTCGCCTCGCTGCGATCCGTGACGAACCGACCGGTGAGGCGGTAGGTCAGCCAGTCGTGCGGCAACAGCATCGTGCGCATGCGGGCGAACGCCTCCGGTTCGTGGCGGGCCAACCAGAGGACCTTGGATGCGGTGAACGCTGCGGTGGGCAGAGAGCCGACCCGCTCGATCCATCGCTCGGCGCCGATGCGCTCGATGAGCTCGGCGACCTCCGGTGAGGACGTCGTGTCGTTCCACAGCTTCGCGGGGCGGATCACCTCCCCGCTGGCGTCCAGCGGGACGAGGCCGTGGCATTGCGCGGCGACGGCGATCGCCACGATGTCGTCTTCGTGGACGCCTGCCTCGACCCGGGCCTGGCGCATCGCGAGCACGAGCGCGTCCCACCAGCTCTGCGGGTTCTGCTCGCTGAGCGGCGGGGTCGTCGTCGGGTGCGGACTGCGCCCCGAGCCGACGATGCGACCGGTCGCTGCGTCCCGCAGGAGGACGGTGGTGGATTGCGTCGAGGAGTCGACTCCGGCGACGATGCTCATCGGTTCTCCGGGAAGTCCGGGATGTCGAGCGGCGCGACGGGCTCGGGCAGCGTGGCGAGCTTTCCGACCGCTCCGCCCGGGTGCGTGTAGTGGACCTTCTCCCAGCTGTACTGGCGTGCGCGCATCAGCACGACGGCGAGCGCGTCCAGCCAGGCGCTGTGCGAGAGCGTGCTGCCCATGGCGATGAGCGAGCCCGGGTCGGCGTCCGGGTAGGGGCGGAGCACGACCGGGATGTCCGCGAGCTGCGCGAGAGGCCCTTCAGGTGCGCAGGTCAAGGCGATGACCTGGACGCCTCGATCCTTCACACGCGTCACGAGGTCGTTGACCTCGGAGCTGGTGCCGCCTTTGGACAGAGCGATCATGATGTCGTTCCCTCGGAGTGCGCCCATCGAGCCGTGCAAGCCGTCCGTGGGATTGAGGAAGAACGCAGGCGTTCCGGAGACCGAGAGCAGGTGTGCCGTGCGGCGGGCGATGAAACCGCTGGTACCGGCGCCGGTCATGACGACCTTGCCCGTGCTTTTCAGTATGAGCGATGCGACGCGGACGAACGTCTCGTCCAGCTGGTCGACGATGTCCAACACCGCTTCACCCTCGGCGGCGACGAAGCGGCGCGCCGCTTCGAGGGTGGGGGTCAGGGGCGAATCGCTCATCGTCGGAACCTTCCGTGCTCGTGTCGGCGACATGCCGACGAATCGAGTATCCGGAGTAGGCACTCATTCATCCAGTTCAGCGCTCATTTGAGCGCCACACTCAAATGAGCGCGGGAACACATGTAGTGTGATGCCGCGAAAGGGGGCGCTTGTGGCGGTGAGTGCGGGCGAAGGGATCCTCGCGGCGACGGTCGCGCAGCGGTTCTATATCGACGGCGACTCGAAAGTGCGGATCGCGGACGACCTGGGGATCTCCCGGTTCCGGGTGGCTCGGCTTCTCGAGATCGCCGTGACGGAGAAGATCATCCGCTTCACCATCGCTGCGCCTCTGGCGCTGAACATGGAGCTCTCAGAGATGGTCCGGCGACGCTTCGGGCTGCGCCAGGTGCTCGTCGTCGACGCACCGGAGGACGAGAACGACGCCGGCCGACTGCGTCGGCGGATCGGCGCGGCCGCTGCGAGCGCCCTCAGCGACCTGGTCACCGACGATGACGTCCTCGGGATCGGCTGGGGGCGGACGATGAGCGCGATGGCGACGGAACTGACGCACCTCGCGGCGTGTCCGGTCGTACAGCTCGGCGGGATGGCGGGGTCCGTTCAGGAGAACTCGTTGGAGCTGGTGCGCCGGGTCAGCGAGGTCGGCGGGGGACGCCCGTATCCCCTGTTCGTCCCGCTCGTGGTCCAGGACGCGGCTACGGCCGCGGCACTGCGCAGCCAGCCCGGCGTCGAGTCGGCGATGCGTCGCTTCGAGTCGATCACGGTCGCCGCCGTCGCCGTCGGCAGTTGGGATCCGCCGGAGTCGCAGATGCGTGATTCGCTCGAACCCGAGATTCGCACGGCGCTGACGCAGCAGGGGGTGGTCGCGGAGATCTTGGCGACCCTGATCCGGTCGGACGGATCCTTGGTCACCGATATCGACGATCGCACCACAGCCCTCGACTACGAGGGCATGAAGCGGATCCCCGAGCTGGTTCTCGTCGCCGGGGGCGATCGGAAGGCGGGCGCGGTCCGCGCCGCCCTGAACGCGGGCCTCGGAACGACACTCGTCACGGATCGATCACTGGCCCGGGAGCTGCTCCACCGCGCGTGATCGCGTAGCGGCTGCGACGAGCGCCCGCAAGTAAAACGCTCGTTGTACACTGGCCCGATGACGACCACCCGCGACCAGATCCTCCAGCGCTCCGAGCGCGCGTTCGACGAGCACGGGTTCGCGGCATCGAGCATGGATCACCTCACGCAGGCCGCGGGCGTGTCGACGCGAACGCTCTACAAGCACGTCGGCAGCAAAAACGCGCTGATCGAGGCCGTGCTGCGTGAACGCAGCGCCCGCTTCTTCGCGCGCGTCCCGCCGGCGAGCGCGGCCGAGCTGTTCGCCCAGCTCGAGCGGTGGACGATCGAGGAGGGCGCCCGGGGGTGCTTCTTCCTGCGCGCGGAAGCGGATGGCCGAGGCTCCGTGGAGGGTGTCCCCGCGGCCGTCTCCGAGTACCGGGCGTCGCTGCGCGAGCTGGTGGCCCGCGTCGTCCGGTCCGAGCTCGGCGAGCACGACGACCTCCTGACCGACCAGCTCCTCGTGCTCGTCGAGGGGGCGACGTCCGCCGCCAGCTACCAGGGCGTCGCGGCGGTGACCGCCGCCGCGAGCGCCGCCGCGACCCTGATCGGCGCCCGCCGGTCCGCCGCCTCCTGAGCATTCCGACCGGAAGGAGTCCCGCCCGATGCACCTGATGACCGTCTTCTCCCACCCGTTCGCCGACCGGTACCCGGCGGCCGTCATGCGCGCGTTCCACGAGCCGTTCCGTGGGCAGGGCCACAGCATCGACGTGCTCGACCTCGACGCGGAGGGCTTCGATCCACGGTTCACCCCGGCGGACCACGACCACTTCTGGGGCGGCCCCCTCCCCGACGGCATCGGCGACATGCACCGGAGGGTGGAGGCCGCCGACCGGCTGGCATTCGTGTTCCCGGTCTACTGGTGGGGCATGCCGGCCCTGATGAAGGGCTGGATCGAGCGCGTCTTCACGCCGGGCTGGGCATACCAGTACGGCTCCGGCGTCGAGGATCGCGGCAAAGACGCCGTCGCCGCCTCCCTCCTGCCGAGCATCCCCACCGCCCTGATCGGCATCGGCGGTTCGAAGGAGGCCACCTACGACAAGTACGGCTACGCGGACGCGATGCGCACTCAACTGGACGTCGGCACCTTCGCATACTGCGGGCTGAGGGACGTGGAATCGCACCTCATCTTCGACGTGGAGGGCGACCACAATGCCGGGAACCGGTCGGCGGGGCTGGACCAGGCGCGCCGGGCGGGGGCGGCGTTCGCGAGTCCGGCGCGCGTGGCGCGGGATGCCAAGGAGGAGCATTTCCGGTAGACGATCCGGCGCAGGGCCAGCGAGCAGTTTTGGAGAAGCGCATCCGGTGGCCCCGGACGTAGATTGATCGTCAGATCGACCGACGAAGGAGACACCATGGCGACGACGTTCAGTGCAGAGGAGAAGGCCGCGATGAAGGCGGCCGTCGCGGAGAAGAAGGCGGCGCAGGCGGGAGCCGACGCGGCGGCCGCGTGCGAGGCGGCGATCGCGGCGCTCACCGGCAACGACAAGGAGCTCGCCGAGACGTTCCACCAGCTCGTCGCCGAGAACACGTCGCTGGCGCCGAAGACCTGGTACGGGATGCCGGCGTACGCCGACGCGGACGGCAAGACCGTCGTGGCGTTCAAGCCGGGCTCGAAGTTTAAGATGCGCTACGCGACGATCGAGTTCCAGCCCGCGGCGCAGCTCGACGACGGGGACCTGTGGCCGGTCGGGTTCGCGGTGGCGAAGCTGGGCGACGCCGACAAGAAGCGGATCGCCGCCGCCCTGCGGAGCGCGGTCGGGCGCTGAGGCCGCGCGCGGCTCACTCCTTCTTCTGCAGCACCTGACGGAAGCCGTAGTGCGCGTTCGCGAACACGGCGTAGAGGAGAAGGCCGGGCGCGAGCATCCCGAGCACGGGCTGCGCGAGCAGCGCGGCGACACTGAGACCGACCAGCACCAGGGCGAGCACGCTGACGTACCAGCGGCGCACCGCCACGTAGAGGGCGGCCTTCGCGATCGCGCGGACGGACGCCCGCTCGAACACGGTGAGGCCCGCGATGGCCGTCAGAGTCGTGGCGACCGCCACGAGGGCGACCACGAGCAGGGTCGGCCCGAGGAGGACGGCCCAAACGGTGCCCGCGGTGACGGCGCCGTCGTAGAGCACGAAACCGACGACGGCTGCCGCGGCCAGGCCGAGGACGGCGGCGGCCGCACCGCGCCGACGGTACCCGCGCCAGAACGCCGCGAAGGGGCGCGGGCTCCCGTCGCCGAGCGTCCGGTAGACCTCGAACGCCCCGGCGAGGGAGGGCGAGAGCGTCAGCGACAGGACGAGGACGACCGGCCACGCCTGCAGCGCATCCCGGGCGACGAGCAGCATCCCGACGAGCGGGAGGTTCGCGACGACGAGCAGCAGATCGACCATGAGGATGGCGTAGACGTAGCCGAAGATCGTGTCCAGGGTCTCGTGGCGCAGGCGGGCGAGGCCGCGCGGGGCGCGCGCCGTCGTGCCGCTCATCCCTTCATCCCGCTCGTCGCGATGCCGGCGATGAAGTAGCGCTGGCCGGCCAGGAAGATGACCAGGATGGGCACGATCGAGATCACCGAGCCGGTCATGATCATGGCGTACTGCGCCGAGTACTGGCCGATGAACGATCGCAACCCGATCTGCACGGTCCAGAGCTCGTTGCTCGACAGATAGATGAACGGCCCCATGTAGTCGTTCCACGTGTTCACGAAGGTGAGCAGCGCGAGGGAGGCGAGCGCGGGCTTCGACAGGGGCAGGATGATCCGCGCCCAGATGCCGTAGTCGCTCAGGCCGTCGATGCGGGCGGCCTCGTTGAGCTCGTCCGGGATGGTCATGTAGTACTGGCGCATCAGGAAGACGCCGAACGCGCTGAAGGCCTGCAGCAGGATCAGCGCAGTGAACGTGTTCGTGAGCCCCGCCTTCTGCATCATGATGTACTGCGGGATCATGTACGCCTGCCAGGGCACGGCGATCGTGGCGATGTAGGCCAGGAAGAGCGCGTCGCGGCCCGGGAAGCGGACCTTCGAGAAGCCGTAGGCCGCGAAGCTGCCGGTGAGCACCTGCAGCACCGTGATGACGACGGCGAGCAGCGCCGAGTTCGCGAGGTACCCGGCCATCGGGATGGCCGACCAGATGTCCGCGTAGTTGCTCCAGACGAACTCCTTCGGGATCCACTGGATGGGCACCGTGAGCACGTCGGCGTCGTTCTTGAGCGACGACGAGAGCATCCAGATGAAGGGCAGCAGCACGACACCGAGGAGCACGACGAGCACGACGTACATGGCGGCCTGCCCCAGCCGGGTCTTGACGCGGCGCCGGCGCGGCTTCGGGAGCGGGGCGTCCGGCTGGAACCGGCCCGTCTCGAGCTCCTGGGCGAGGTCGGAGGTGAGGGTGGACATCAGCGCTCCCGTCTCTGCTGGATGCGGAACTGGAAGACCGTCACGACCAGGACGATCACGAAGAGGACGAGCGAGATCGCCGAGGAGTAGCCGAACTCGCCGTTCAGGATGCCGTCCTGGTAGATGAGCTGCGAGAGCACGAGGGTCGCCCGGCCCGGGCCTCCCTGGGTCATCACGAAGACGAGGTCGAACACCTTGAAGCTCGAGACGCTGAGCAGCACGAGCACCAGGAAGGTCGTGGGCCGCAGCGAGGGCAGCGTGACATTCCAGAACGAGCGCCAGCGGCCCGCGCCGTCCATCTGCGCCGCCTCGTAGTACTCGCGCGGGATCGCCTGGAGCCCGGCGAGGAACAGGACCATGTAGTAGCCCATGTCCCGCCAGACGCTGGTGATGATCACGGCGGGCAGCGCCCAGGCCGTGCTCGCCGTCCAGCCCGGGGCGTTCGCGATGCCGATGGCGTGGAGGAACTGGTTGATCGGCCCGCTGGTGGGGTCGAAGAGCATGTTCCAGACGATCGCGATCGCCACGAGCGAGGTGATGTACGGGAAGAAGATCGCGACGCGGAAGAACGCGATCCCGCGCAGCTTCTGGTTCAGCAGGAGCGCGAGGCCGAGCGAGAGCGCCAGGGTGAGCGGCACATGGCCGATCGCGTAGAGCACCGTGTTCGTCAGCGCGACGCGGAAGTCGTCGTCGCGGAACAGCCGCACGAAGTTGTCGATCCCGGCCCAGGTGGGCGGGTTGTACGAGTCCCAGTTCATGAACGCGAGCACGAAGGCCGCGATGACGGGAACGAGGGTGAACAGCGCGAAGCCGAGGAAGTTCGGGAGGATGAAGCTCCAACCGACGAGAGTGCTGCGGCGCAGACCCCGCCGGTCCCGCCGGTCCCGCCGGGGAGTCTCCTCCCCGGCGGGCGCGCGTCGTTGCGTGATGGTGGTCATGGCGTCACTGGTGGAGCACGTCGGACTTCACGCGCGAGGCCATCTCGGCCGTCGCATCGGCGACGGAGGAGCTGCCGGTCATGATGAGCTGGTGCTCCTGGTTCAGGATGGTCCCGATCGCCGCGGCGTTCGTGCCCGTGGGGCCGTCGGGGCGGATCACGTCGGGGTCGAAGGCCGTCTTCGAGAGCGCGTCCGACGGCATCCCGTCGAGTCCGAAGTACTGCTTGGTGATCTCGTCGCTGTGGTACGCGGGCACGATACCCACCGCGGCGACCGCCTTGGCGCCCTCCGGCCCGGCCGCGAACGTCAGGAACTTCTCGGCGGCGGCGGTGTTCTTCGAGTTCTTGTTGATGCCGAAGCCGGTCGGGCCGCCCATGGTGGTGATCTTCGTGCCGGACTTCAGCTGCGGGACGGGCGCGATGCCCCAGTCGACGTCGGTCGTGCCGGCCTTGGTGTCGGCCAGGAGCGGCGCGATGAGCCAGGTGCCCATCGGGACCATCGCGGCCTTGCCCTTCTCGAACATGTCCTTGTACTGCACCTGCTGGCTGTTGGCGGTGGCCCAGTCCATGATGGTGCCGGCCTTCTGCATGCCGAGCGTCAGCTTGTACTGGTCGGCCATCCAGGAGTAGTCGGGCTTGTCGTAGCTCTTGTCCTGCTGCGCCGCGGCGTAGCCCTGCACCATCGAGTTCCAGGTGTGGAGGTAGGCGCCGTACACCTTGTCGGCGCCGTCGCCCGTGGTGAGCTTCGCGGCGTCGGCGGCGAACTCGTCCCAGGTGAGGTTCTCGGGATCCGCGACGCCGGCGTCGGCGAACATCTTCTTGTTGTAGTAGAGCACCGAGAAGTCCTGGCGGTAGGGCACCGCATAGTAGGCGCTGCCCGTCTTGTAGCTCTCGGTCGCCGGGATGTCCGCCGTCGGGAGGCTCTTGACGACGTCCGCCACGTCGACCAGCTGCTTCTTCTGCGCGTAGCCGGCGTAGTCCGTCAGGTTCTTGACCGTGATGATGTCGGTCGTGTCGCCGCCGGCCAGCATCGTCGTGATCTTGTCCTCGTAGTTGGCGGCGAGGATGTCGACGGGCTGGATGGTGATCGACGGGTTGGCCTTCTCGAAGGCGCTGAACAGCGCGCCGAACTCCGGCGTCTGCTGCAGGTTCCAGACGGCGACGCGCAGGGTGGTCGACCCGGCCGTGCCCGAACCCGAGCTCGACGAGCCGGTGCCCGCGCAGCCGGCGAGGCCGAGCGCGAGCGCGGCGGCCGCGGCGCCGGCCGCGATCAGTGATCTCTTCATACGGAATAACTCCTTTGTCATCGGTGGAAGGGGAGGGTCGAGTCAGGCACTCAGCCGGAGGGCCTCGCTCGTGACCTCGTCGAGCAGGGGCTCGCCGGCGGCGTAGCGCTCCAGTTCGTCGAGGGCGGCATCGGTCATCCGATGCAGCTCCGAACCGAGCGACCCGGCCAGATGCGGGGTCACCATCACGTTCGGGAGGCGATAGAGCACCGAGTCCACGGGCAGCGGCTCGGGATCGGTGACGTCGAGGATGGCGTTGAGCCGCCCCGAGGCGCACTCGCGCTCGAGGGCGGCGGTGTCGACCAGGCTGCCGCGCGCGGTGTTGATCAGGGTGGCGTGGTCCGGCAGGGCCGCCAGCTGCGGCGCCGCGATCATGTGCCGGGTCGAGGGCAGCGCCGGCGCGTGCAGCGAGAGCACGTCCACCCGGGGCAGGAGGTCGTCGAGCGCGGTCGGGATGCCGCCCGCCCGCACGATCTCGGCCGGGTCCGCGTACGGGTCCGCCACCAGGCAGACGACGTCCTCGAGCTGCTGGACGAGGTCGACCACGCGCCGGCCGACGCGGCTGAAGCCGACGACGCCGATCGTGCGACCCAGGTTGGAGAGCTCGCCGAACCGGCTGATCTGGAGGCCGTGATCGCGCCGCACCTGCGGGTCGGCCGCGATGAACGGGGCCTTCTTGCCCGCGAAGATGATGGCGGCCAGCGTGTACTCGGCGACCGGGACGGCATTGGCCTCCGCGACGGACGACGCCCGGATGCCGCGCTCCCAGAAGTCGGGCGTCACCTGCGGCCGCACGGTGCCCGCGCAGTGGAGCATCGCCCGGAGTCGCGGCATGCGGTCGAGCCGTCCGGCGTCGAGCTGAGGCGCGCCCCATCCGGTCAGGAGCACCTCGACCGTGGCGAGCCGGGCGTCCAGCGCCGGGTCGTCCAGGTCGTCGGTGAAGAGCGGCTCGGGCAGTCGGGCGAGCCGCCGCAGCCGCGCCAGCCGCGGTGCGTCGAACTGGCGCTCGAACACGTCGCGGTCCATCACCACGAGCGCTTCGGGGGAGTTGATGTCGGTCATCGCCGCGAGGTCCAGCCTTTCCGTCGAGCGGCGATCGCTGGTCATTGCGTCGTCGCGAGACTCAGTACATACTCAGACCCGTCACAAACAAACCAATCATTCACGATCGAACACAAACAGACACAATCGCAGCTCAGGAGGCAACGGTGCCGCACCTCTCGCAACCGCAGACGTCGGAGGACGATCAGGCCGAAGACGCCGCGTTCTCGCGGGTGAGCGCCCACACCGCGCCGCCCGCCGGCTCGCGGGCGAGCGCCCGGCCGTTCGAGGGGCCGCTGTTCTCCCACTGGGGCGAACGGATGCGCTCCCGCTCGCTCTCGGAGCTGTTCGCGACCGCCGGGGCGGCCGAGCTGCGTCGCCGGAGCGGCATCCCGAGCGGGGAGGACCGCGAGGTGTGGGACCGCATCGACGCGCCGACGCTCGACCGGTTGCGCGCCGACGCCGAGGCGGAGCTCGTACTCCCCTGGCCCGGCGTCCCGGCGTCGCTGTTCGCGCGGTACTCCCGCGACGGCGACCGCCGCGGCTATGAGGCGGCCGTCGACGCCCGGCAGCTCCGACTGAGCCGCGCTGTGGTGCTGGCGGCCGCGACGCGCTCGCCCGAGTGGCTCGACGAGGCCGCCGACGGCGCCATCGTGCTCTGCGAGCAGAGCACGTGGTCGCTCTCCGCCCACGACGATGCCGGCACCCGCCGCGGCTTCGTGGTGCCGGACGCCGCCTCCCCCTACCTCGACCTGGTCGCCGGGGAGATCGTCGCGCAGCTGGCCGTCGCCGACCGCGTGCTCGGCGCCGAGTGGGATGCTACCTGGCCCGGTGTGCGCGAGCGCATCCGCCACGAGGCGGAGACGCGGGTGTTCGCGCCGTTCGAGACGCGCGACGACCTGTGGTGGCTCGGCTACTGGCGCGACGTCAACAACTGGAACCCGTGGATCCTGGGCAACGTGCTCCTCGCGGGCGTGCTGCTGCTGGACGACCCCGCGCGCGTCGCCGCGATGACCGCCCGCGCGCTGGACAGCCTGGACCGTTACGTCGCCACCCTCCCGGCGGACGGTGCCATCGACGAGGGCGTCGCCTATTGGTGGAACGGCGCCGGCCGGATGCTGGAGCTGCTGGAACTCGTCTCGCAGCTGACCGAGGGAGCGCTCGACGCGGGCTCGATGCCGCTCATCGCGGAGGTGCTGCGCTTCCCGATGCGCATGCAGCTCGGCGCGGACTGGTACGTCAACGTGGCGGACGGCTGGGCCCGGAGCCATCACCACGAGCCCTGGCACCTGCCGTTCCGGTGGGGCCTGCGCATCGGCGATGACCGGGTCGTGGACTGGGCGCGCGGCGCGCGACAGCCCGGTCGGCCGATCGCGCCGATCCCGGGCGGTCTGCCACGCTTCGTCCGAGCCGCGACGGATGCGCGCTGGCGGGACGCCGCTCCCGCGCCCGCACCTCTCCCCCGGTCGGTGTGGCTGCCCTCGGTCCAGGTGCTCGTGTGCCGGGGCCGCGCGGGCGATCCCGCGGGCCTCGCGCTCGCCGCCAAGGGCGGCACGAACGACGAGAACCACAACCATAAGGACCTCGGATCGTTCATCGTCGCCGCGGGCGGGCGCCCCCTGCTGGTCGACATCGGCAAGCCGACCTACACGCGGGCGACCTTCAGCGCCGAGCGGTACGGCATCCGCGCGATGCAGAGCGGCTGGCACAACGCGCCCGCACCCCGCGGACTCGAGCAGGGTGAGGGCCCGGCCTTCGTCGCCCGGGTGGTCGCGGCTCCGCACGGGGAACCCGGCGACGCATCCACCGCGGACCGTGCGCCTGACCTCCCGACCAGCCTGGAGCTCGACCTCGGCCGCGCGTACCCGCTGGACGCGGACGAGCGCTGGCGGCGGCGCGTGAGCCTGGTCTCCCCCACCCGGGTCGAGGTCCACGACGACTGGCGCGTGGCCGGAGGCGCGGTCGTCCATCTGATCGCCGCGGGCGACGTGCGGCGCGACGGAGATCGTGTGATCGTCGCCGCCGACGGCCACGCGATCGCCGTCGACGCCGGCGGCATCGCACCGGAGATCGAGGAGTGGCCGCTCGACGATCCCGAGCTCACACGCGTGTGGGGAGCGAGCCTCACCCGGCTGAGCTACCCGCTCGGCGGCGCCGCCGGGACGCTGACCACGACCATCGAGGAGATCCGATGACCAACCGCGAGCCCCTCTACTCCGTGCAGCGCCGCGAGCGCATCATGGACCAGCTCCGCGAGCGCGGCGCGGTCAGCGTGAGCGTGCTCGCGACCGAGCTGGGCGTCAGCGAGCTGACGGTTCGCCGCGACATCAACACGCTCGCGCAGCAGGGGCTGGTGACCCGCGTGCACGGCGGGGCGACGCTGCGCAGTTCCCTCGACACCGGGAGCCGGTCGTCCACCGCCCCGATGGCGACGAAGTACACGATCGGCATGGTCGTGCCGTCGCTGGAGTACTACTGGCCCCCGATCGTCCACGGAGCGCGGGCGCAGGCCGCCCAGCTGCGCGCGTCCCTGCTGCTGCGCGCCTCCACCTACGACTCGCGGGACAACCGACGGCAAGTGGAGGCGCTGCTCAAGGTGCCGGGCCTGCACGGGCTCATCGTGGCGCCGGACACGCTCGGCGACGACGCGATCGAGACGCTGCGCTGGCTGGACTCCCTCCCGGTGCCGGTCGTGCTGGCCGAACGGCGCGTGCGGACGGCCGCCGCCGCCCGCCGCCTGGATTCGGTGGTCTCCGACCACACCGCGGGCGCATCCCTCGCCGTCCACCACCTGCACGAGGTGGGCCACACGCGCATCGGCCTCTTCATCGAGAGCGAGAGCCCGACCGGCCGGTACGTGCGCCGCGGCTGGCAGTCGGCGCTCACCTCCCTCGACCTGCCGACGGACGTCGCCATGCTGCAGGGCATCCGCTTCGACTCCCCCGGCCGCGAGGAGGCGATGGACGAGGCGCTCGACCTCTGCCGCCGCACCGGCACCACCGCGGTCATCGTCCTCCCTGACCCGCACGCCATCGCGCTCGAACAGCACGCGCTGGACCGCGGGGTGCGCGTGCCGCACGACCTCGCCATCGTCGCGTACGACGACGACGTCGCCCGGTTCGGGGATCCCGCCATCACCGCCGTCCGCCCGCCGAAGGAGTTCGTGGGCCGGGAGGCCGTCAACCTGCTGATCGCGCGACTGGAGGGCGGCAGCGGCCGTCCCGCGTACCGCGTGAAACTCAGCCCGGAACTGCACGTCCGCCAGTCGACGCTCCCCGTGTCGATCGCGGACGCGACCACCCACGACGCCGCGCACGACACCGCTCGGGACACCACCCTCGACGAAGGAGACGAGACCGCATGACCGCGTTCGACCCCGCCCGCATCGACCTGCCGCCCGAGGACCGCACGCTCTCGCCGATCACCGGCTGGACCCGGGACCACTGGGCCGCCGTCGCGGATCACCTACTGCTCTCGCTGCGCCCCTTCTTCTCGACGACCCGCAGCCGGGTGCAGCTGCCCGGGATCGTCAGCTCGCACGGTACGGCGAGCGACGGTCTGGAGGGATTCGCGCGCTCCTTCATGCTGTACGCCTTCCGCCTGCACGGCGAAGCCGGCGACGACCCGCACGACTTCACCGACTGGTACCGGACCGGGCTCGCCGCGGGATGCGACCCGGCGAACCCCGAGCGCTGGCCGTTGCCGAGCGCCGTCGGCCAGGCCAAGGTGGAGGCGGCCTCCATCGCCCTCGGCCTCCAGCTCACCCGGCCCTGGCTGTGGGATCAGCTCGACGAGGCGGACCAGCGGAACATCATCGCGTGGCTGGCCGACGCGCCCGACGGCTGGTACCCCGACAACAACTGGCTGTGGTTCCGCATCACGGTCGAGACCTTCCTCGCCTCGGTCGGCGGCCCGCACGATCCGGACCGGATCCTGCGCGATCTCGCGACCATCGAGTCGTACTACCGCACCGACGGCTGGTACTCCGACGGCCCGCTCCGCGCCTTCGACTACTACTGCGGCTGGGCCATGCACCTGTACCCGCTGCTCTGGACGGACTCCGCCGGCGCCGACGCCTTCGGGGCTCGGGCGCTGGAGCCGGTCTTCCGCTCCCGCCTCACCGACTTCCTCGACGACCATGCCGCGCTGATCGGCGCCGACGGCATGCCCGTGCTGCAGGGGCGGAGCCTCATCTACCGGTTCGCGGCGGCGGCTCCACTCTGGATGGGTGCCGTCACCGGCGCGACGCGGCTCCCGGCCGGCACGCTGCGGCGGGGCGCGTCGGGCATGCTGCGGGCCTTCCTGGAGCGCGGCGCCGTCGACGAGCACGGCCTCCTGTCGGTCGGGCTCTTCGGCGAATGGCCCGCGATGGCCCAGTCCTACTCCGGCGCCGGGTCGCCCTACTGGGCGGCCAAGGGCTTCCTGGGACTCGCCCTGCCGGCCGATCACGAGGTCTGGACGGCCGTGGAGGAGCCCCTGCCCGTCGAGCAGGCGGACGTGCGCCGCGTGATCCGGGCGGCCGGGTGGATCGTCAGCGGGACGGTCGCCGACGGCGTGGTCCGCGTCGTCAACCACGGCACCGACCACGGGCAGCCGGGCGACCGCACCGCAGACTCTCCGCTGTACGCGCGCCTCGGGTACTCCTCGGCCACCCTCCCGCCACTGGTCGGCCCGACCGTGGAGGCGCCCGTCGACAACACGGTCGGCGCCGTGGACGACGCGGGGCGCTCGACGAACCGGTCGGGATTCGCGCGCGGCGTGCTCGGGGACGACGGGATCGCCGCCTTCGCGACGTCCGTCGCCCGCACCCAGTGGGTCGACGCGGGGGACGACAGGGGCCCCGATCACGGGTCCGGGCGCGCGGGGACCATCACCGACGGGCCGCGGCTCCTCACCGGCTCGCTCGTGCGTGGCGCGTGGGAGGTGCGCGTCGTGCGGCGGCTCGCCGACGACGGCTCCACAGCTCCCGTGCGGCTCCGGGTGAGCGGCTGGCCCGTCGCCGAGGGGCAGGAGGCCGTCGCCGCGCTCATCCCGCTGCTCGGTGAGGCGACGGTGACGGCTCACGCCGAGGACGACACGTCGCCGCTCGGCAGCACGACCGTGGAGTGGGCCGAGTTCGACGGCATCGGGGTCGACGACGCCGTCGCCGTCGCGGTCTCTCTCAGCCGGACTTCGGTCGTCCCGCGGGCGCCGCGACTGCGGCTGCTGCCGTCGGAGGCCGGCGCGGTGACGGCCGAAGTCACCTGGGCGGACGGGATGGTGAGCCTGCTGCACCTCGCGGAGTGAGTCATTCGCCCCTTGACGGCGGGTCGCGCGGATCCTAGATTATCGATTACTCACTATCGATTGGAGCAATGATGCTCGGGTACCGACGTGCACGCCGCCACCGCGGCCTCCTCCTGACCGGCGGGATCCTCGCCGCGGGAGTCCTCCTCACCGCCACGGCGACTTCCGCCGCGGCGACGCCCCCACCCCCTCCCCACCCCACCGGGAAGACCTTCTACGTCGGTCAGCACGCGGGCCGGGTCATGAACGGGCGCTCGCAGCACACGGCGTTCGCCAGCGTTCAGGACTGCGCCGATGTCGCGCAGCCCGGCGACACCTGCGTCATCCAGGACGGCACCTACGAGGAGACGGTCGTGCCGGCGCACTCCGGCACGGCGACGGCGCCCATCACCTTCACCGCCGCGCCCGGCGCGCACCCCGTGATCAGCGGCGCGGAGCACGTCACCGGCTTCGCCCCGGTCGGTGCGACCGAGCTCGCGCAGGTCGTCGCTGCGGATCCGTTCGCGGCAGGAACGCCGTTCAGCCAGGCGGTCGCCGACGGCAAGATCTACAGCGTCGGCGTCGACCTCGGCTCTGCTGCGGCGGAGGCGCAGATCTTCACGGACGGGACGATGGACATCGAGGCGTCCTACCCCTTCCCCGGCACCGACCTCCTGAACCCCGCCGTGGAGCGCGCGGACGCCGGCACGGCCGACGCGACCATCGTGGACTCCACGCTCACGCGACCGGCCGGGTACTGGACGGGCGCCCGGGCGCTGACGTCGTACTGGTACGTGACCAGCACGGGCACCGTGGCGAGCTCCGCCGTCGGCTCCGTCACTCTGACGACGGCTCCCCCGTGCGTGCACAAGGTCGTCCCGACCGACACCTGGTTCCGGCTGTCCGGCAAGATCGGCGAGCTCGGGCACCCCGGTTCGTACTTCTACGACGCGCAGACGAAGCGGCTCTACCTCTACAGCGACGACGACCCGAACAGCCACCGGATCGAGGCCAAGAAGCGCGATCTCGGCTTCGACCTCACGAACGCCAGCAACGTGCAGGTGGACGGCATCGGACTGTTCGCCTCCACGATCCGCACCGGCGACGCCAGCACCGGTGTCGCGCTCGACGGCATCGACGGGACGTACCTCAGCCACTACTGGGACGTCACGCAGGGCGCGACCGACTGCGGGTCGAACGTGACCCGCGGCGTCTCCACGAGCGGCATCGTCCTGAAGGGCACCGGCAACAGCATCCGGGACAGCCACCTGCAGTACAGCGCGGGCAACGGCGTCTCGCTCGGAGGCTACGGCAACACGGCGGAGGACAACGTCATCACCGACGTGGACTACGCGGGGACCTACGCCGCCGCCGTCGCCGTCCAGGGACACAGCCAGACGGTGACCCACAACACGATGGCGCGCGTCGGCCGCAGCGGCATCAACCTGCAGTGGAACGGTGTCGCCGGCACCACCCCCGGCCCGGACCGCGTGGCGTACAACGACATCTCGGGCTACGCGACGCTGAGCGTCGACACGGCCGCCATCTACTCCTGCTGCTCCGCCCACATGGAAGGGACCCGCGTCGACCACAACGTGCTGCACGACCCGACACCGCGGCCGGGCGGCGTCTACCCGTTCGGCATCTCGGGCATCTACGCCGACAACGGGATGAGCGACATGCAGATCGACAACAACCTGGGCTGGGGCAACCACGAAGGGACGATCGAGCTGAACGGCCTCGGCACGGGATCGCACGACAACCTCGTGTACAACAACACCGGCGGGATGACCCTCTTCTATGTGAAGGAGGCCGGCCAGTCGACGGGCACGAAGATCTACAACAACATCGGCCCGATCACCGGGCTCGCGGGCGCGACCGACGGCGGCCTCGTACTCTCGAACAACCTCATCGACGGCGATCCTCTCTATGTGGATCCCGCAGCGCACGACTACCGCATCCAGGCTGGATCCCCCGCCCGGAACGCGGCCATCCCGCTGCCGGGGGTCAACGACGGATCGACCGACGCCACTCCGAGCCTCGGCGCGTTCCAGTACGGCGCGGCGGCGTGGACGGCGGGCGCCGGCAGCTGACGCGCGCCGACCGAGCGGGGGCCGTGCCGACGCGCGGCCCCCGCTCTGTCGTCGATCACGGCGCTCCTCCCAGCGATTATCGATTATGCTGGGGAGGTCGCACGGTGTGCGATGCGATCGAAAGGGCACCATGACGCAACGGCTCGTCTTCGCCGGCGACTCCATCACCGACGCCGGCCGCGATCGCACCGACGACGGTTCGTACGGCGACGGCTACGTCGCCCTCATCGTCGACGACCTGGCGGCACAGGGGGCCGACGTCGTCGTCGTGAACCGGGGGATCGCCGGGGACCGCACCGTGGACCTGGAGCGACGGTGGGAGCAGGACGTCCGGGCGGAGGGGCCCGACGTCCTGACCATCGCCGTCGGCGTCAACGACATGTGGCGGCGCTTCGACAGCGACGACCCGACGAGCGCCGCCGACTTCGAGGCGACCTACCGCCGGCTGCTCGACCGGGCGGACGCGCGGGTCGTGCTCCTGGTGGAGCCGTACGTCGTGCCGATCCGGCCGGATCAGGCGGAGTGGGCCGCCGATCTCGACGAGAAGCGCGCCGTCGTCGCGCGCCTCGCGGACGAGACGGGCGCACGCTTCGTGCCGGTGCAGGCCGCCTTCTCGCGCGCGGCCGAGCAACAGGGGCCGGCGGCGATCGCGCCCGACGGCGTGCATCCCACGCCCGCGGGCTCGCGCCTGCTCGCGGATGCCTGGCTCGCCGCGTACGAGACGATTCCCGCCTCCGACCTGCGAGCGGGGGCGCGCGCATGACCGACCCGTTCACCTCCCTGGCCGGTCTCAAGCGCGGCCTGCTCTCCGACCAGATCTACGAGCTGATGAAGACGATGATCAAGGACGGGACGCTCGCGCCCGGCGAGCAGCTCGTCGAGTCGCAGCTCGCCAAGCGCATGCAGGTGAGTCAGGCTCCGGTGCGCGACGCGCTCAAGCAGCTCGCGCACGAGGGCCTCGTCTCGCACGTGCGCCATCTCGGCAACTTCGTGGCCAGCTACTCCGAGGAGGAATTCCTGCAGGCCCGCGCCGCGCGCGCGGAGCTCGAGGCGATCGCCGGACGGCTCGCGTGCGGCACGCTCGCACCGGCGACGCGCGCCCGTCTCGGCGACCTGATCGCCCAGATGCACAGCGCGGCCGACGCCGGCGACCTGGATGCGTTCCGCGAGCTCGACTTCACCTTCCACCGCAGCGTGGTCGAGGCCAGCGGGAACAGCTACCTGCCGAAGATGTGGGACATCATCGAACCCGGCCTCCGCTCGATGCACGTGCTGGGCGACCCGAGCTTCGAGGGCGACTGGCACGAGGTCGCCGACTGGCACCGGAGCCTGCTCGACCTGCTCGACGGCGACGACCCGGCCGCCGCGTCCGCCCTCTTCCGGGCTCACGCTGCGGGGACGCTCCTCGAGGAGCCCGGCACCGATCAGAGCCGGTAGATCCTCCGCGCCGTTCCTCCCCAGAACGCCTCGTCCCCACTCGCCCCCAGTCTCGGGAGCGCCGCCGCGGTGCGGTCGACGACCGCCGCGTACGGCGCGATCCGGGCGGACATCGGCCAGTCGCTGCCGAAGAGCAGCCGTTCCGGCCCGAAGGCGTCGACCGCGACGGCCAGCGCGCGCGCGAGCCGGTCGCCGGCGGGGTCGGCCGCGGTCACGAGGCCGGACGCCTTCGCCGCGGCATTGGATTGCGCCGCCACGGCGCGCAGTCCCGCCTCCCACGAGTCGTCCGGCTCGGCGGCGCCGAGACCCAGGTGGCACACGACGATCTGGGTGCGCGGCTGCCGGGCGGCGATGCCCGCGACGGCCGGCAGCTGCTCCGCGCGCACCAGGAACTCGACGACGCCGTGCGCCCGCCCGATCCGGTCGCACAGGGCGTCGATCCCCGCGACGTCGGCCAGATCGGGGCGTCGCGCGGGCACCGCGACGCGCACCCCGCGCACCCGGCCGGCGAGCTCGCTCCGCGCGCCGCCCGGCCGGTCTTCGGGGTCGTACTGCAGCACGACGCCCGCCACCAGCGGGTCGCGCAGACCGGACAGCCACTGCGCCTCCTCGACCGTGTCGGCCGCCTGCACCGCGATCGCGCCCGTCACTCGGCCGACGGGCGTCGCCGCCTCCCCCGCGGCCACCGCGAGGGCCCGCACATCCGCCGCGCGCGGGAGTCCGAGCTCCGGCCGGAACCACGACAGTCCGAACCGCTCGAGATCCCACAGGTGCACATGGGCGTCGATGGCGCCGCCGGTCACACCGCCTCCAGCTCCGCCCACAGATCATCGGGGATCGGTGCGCGTTCGGCCGCGGCGATGGCGGCGACCTCCTCGGGAGTCCGCGCGCCGACGACCACCGCATCGACGGCCGCGTGCTGCAGGGGATAGCGCGCCGCGGCGTGCGACAGCTGCACCCCGCGCGAGCGGCAGAGGCCGCGGAGGGCGACGGCGCGGTCCCGCAACTCGGGAGCGGCCTCGCGGTAGTCGAAGTACGGGCTCCCCTCGGGGTCGGCGAGGATGCCGGAGTTGTAGACGCCGGCCGCGATGACCCCGACTCCGCGTTCGGCGGCCGCGGGCAGCAGTCCGGATTCCGCCGTCCGGTCGAGCAGGGTCACGCGGCCCGCGATCATGACCACGTCGATCGCTGCCTCGCGGACGAAGCGGGTGAGGGGCTCGGGCCACACCATCCCGACGCCGACCGAGCGCACGACGCCCTCCTCGCGCAGGCGGACCAGCGCCGGGATCGCGCCGCGGAGCGCCTCGTCGACGTCGGCGGGGTCGTGCAGGTAGAGGAGGTCGATGCGGTCGGTGCCGAGGCGGCGGAGGCTGCCGTCGACGCTCCGCAGCACCCCGTCCGCACTCAGATCGCCCACCGTGGCGGTCCCCACCCCGCCCGCGGGGACGGCGGCTCCCTCCGCGTCGACGATGCGCCGGCCGACCTTCGTCGCGATCGAGACGGTGTCGCGGTCCACGCCAGCGAGGCCCCGGCCCAGGCGGAGCTCGCTCGCTCCGGCGCCGTAGTGCGGCGCCGTGTCGAAGAAGCGGATCCCGTGCGCCAACGCGGCCGCGACGGTCGCCTCGGCGTCCGCTTCGGCCACGGCACGGTAGAGATTGCCGATCGGCGCGCAGCCGAGACCGAAGGTGTCGGACGCGCCAGGCGTGGCCCTCAGAGGGCGAACGCCTGCGCGGAACGCCACTCCTCGTACTCCTCTCGGGTGTCGGGTGTGAGCGGGTAGTAGTCGCTCAGCCGGGCACCGTCGTCGAGCCGGCTGCGGCTGAAGGTCTCCCACTCCTCGTGGTCGCGCGCCGCCTCGATGACCTGACCGGACATGGCCTGCGGCACGATCACGGGACCGTCGTCGTCCGCGAGGACCACGTCGCCCGGCATGCAGAGCGCGCCGCCGACGGCGACGGGCACGTCGTACGCCCACGGGAACAGCTCGGTCTGCGACGCGTAGTGCGGGGTCGTCCCCGTCGACCACACCGGCAGCCCGAGCTCCCGGATCCGGGCGGCGTCGCGGATACGCCCGTCGACGACGATCCCGGCCCCGCCCTTGCGCAGGAAGTAGCGGGCGAGGATGTCGCCGATGCAGCCGGAGAACCGGCTGCCGTACGCCTGGATCACGAGCACGTCGCCGGGCTGCACCTGCTCGAGGACGTGCCAGAGGGCGGTGTGGCGCTCGACGTACTCCTGGCCCAGGCCGGACGCGAGGTCCTCCCGCTGCGGCATGAACTGCAGCGTGATCGCCGAGCCCACCACGCGCTGACCCGGGGTCAGGGGCACGGGCCCGTCCACGTACGAGCGCGAGATGCCCATCCCGTGCAGCTTGGCGCATGCGGTCGCCGACGTGATCGTGTCGAAGCCGGCGATCGTGCCCGCGTCCGCCCGCCGATAGGCCGCGCCGCGCACGGGGAGGGTGAAGTCGGGGTGCGGGAGGGCACCCGGTGTCTCGGTCATGGTCGTTCCTTCGTGTTGTCGGTCGGGTCGCTGGGCGTGGTGAACAGTTCGAGTTCGGCGCGGTGGAACGGCGGCAGGACGACCACGACGCCGTCGGCATCCGTCTCGATCCGCTCGTGCTGCCGGGTGCCGCGGGTCGCCGCGTAAGCGGTGCTCGCCCCGGGATGGTCGCCGTCCCGCTCCGTGATCGCGCCGACCGCGGTCAGCCGCGGCGACGCGGGATGGGCGGGACGCACGACCACCCGGCGCGTCCGGGTCGGCGAGATGTTGACGAGCTGCAGGGCCACGCGGTCGCGCTCGATCCCGGTCACCAGGGCGGCGACATCCTGCGGCAGCCCCGGGCGCCGGCGGTCGGCGTCCTCGTACGCGACCGCGGTGAACGGGAGGCCGCCGTTGTAGAGCACCTGCGGGGCCCCGCCCACCAGCTGGGTGAGCACCTCCGTCACGACCGGGTTCACGCGCTGCCAGAAATGGAGGTGCACGGTGGCCGGATCGCTGTCGTCCTGGTCGATGAGCGCGACCCGCCGCGCCACCTGGCCGAGCGCCATCGACAGAGCGCGCTCCGGGTAGTCGGGGAGGCGGCCGTCGAGGAAGTCGAGCCACGGCGCCTCGTGGCCCGCCTCCGCCTTATCCCGGAACGGCTTGACCGGATCGGCGGTGGCGGGGAGCCCCTCCCGTACCCGGTCGAGGCGCGCGCGGTCGGCCGGGTCGTGCGACCACCACCACAGCCAGGTCGGGAGCTCCGGCGGCATCGGGGCGTAGTCGAACCAGCCCTGCCGTCCGTACCGGTGCGGCACGAGGAGCGCGGGTCGGCTCGCGTCCGCCCCGAGCCGGGCGAGCCAGCCCCCGCGCAGACTGTACGGCGTCTCGGTCACGGGCGCGACGACGGCCTGGTCGAGGACCGCGTCGAGCACGCGACGCGCCGTGTCCAGGTGGCCGTCGTCCCCGGTGACCAGGGCGGCGCTCAGCCCGCCGACGACGGTGGCCATGCCGACCGAGGGGAGGCCGTGCGGCCAGGTCCAGCCGTAGTGCCCGCCGAACCACCGGCCGTCGTGCAGGCCGCCGACCGATCCATCGGGTGCCACGCTGTCGGGAACGAGGCCGCCGTTGGCTCGGGCACGTTCGCTCCACCCGCCGACGTAGCGCTCGATCCACTCCGCGGCGGCCGGGTCGCCGTCCAGGAGCCAGCGATTGGCCACCAGTCCGGTCGCGGCGAGGTTCACGACGACGTCTCCGGCCGCCGCGCGCTGCATCGCCTCCCCCATCGCCTGCGCCGCGGACGGGCGCGCGAGATCGTCCCAGCGCTCGATGCCGGGAACGTGCTCGAGGGGCAGCCCGTACCGTTCCATCTCCGCGAGGTCGGCGGAGTACGGCTGCACCACGTCGTTCAGGCCGGGACGCGGTCCGAGCGCCCCGTTGTGCGGCGCTCGGATGATGTTGCGGTCGGGGTCGTAGTTGCCGTGCGCCGGATCGGTGTACAGCTCGGCGAACCGGCGCGCACGCTCGGCGAACGCCTGGTCTGCGGGATCCGCCGCGCACAGCCCGTAGAAGAAGAGGAGCGACTCCCCCTGATGGAACCAGTCGTAGCCGTTCTCGTACTCGCCGGTCAGCATCCCGGCCGCCGTGAGCTGAGCCGTCACACCCTCCCAGTGCTGCTTCGCGGCGGCGAGCACCTCGTCGCCGCCGCCCAGCAGGTAGAACGCCGGCCAGTTGAAGAACGGTTCGTAGACATCGTCGACCCCGTCGCGGTCGGTGAACTCCGCCGGGAAGAGGATGCCGCCGTCCGGCCCGGTGTAGCGGCGCTCGAACAGGCGCCGGCCCTCCTCGATGTCGGCGAACAGGCGGCGCTGGAGGACGGCCCAGGCGGGCGCCGCGTCCAGCGGGATGCCGGTGATGATCTCCACGCGTCAGCCTTTCGTCGCTCCGGCGACCAGGCCGCCGATGATGTGCCGCTGCATGATCACGAAGAACACCACGATGGGCGCGATCGCCAGCAGCAGGGTCGGGAAGACGACGGTGTAGTCCGTCGAGAACTCGCCAACGGCGGCGTACACCCCCGTCGTGACCGTGTAGATCCCCGATCCGCCGCCCAGGATGATCTGCGGGCTCACGAAGTCGTTCCAGACCCCGATGGAGTTGAGCACCACGACGGTAGCGACCACCGGACGCATGATCGGGAAGATGCACGACCAGAAGATGCGGATCCGGCCGGCGCCGTCGAGGGCGGCCGCCTCGTCGATGTCGCGCGGGACCGTCCGCAGGTACGCGCTGAACAGGAAGATCGTCACCGGCAGCGTCGCCGCCGTCTCGAACAGGACGAAGCCGGGGATGGTGTTGATCAATCCCAGCACCCGCAGTACGAAGACCACCGGGATCAGCGTCACCTGACCGGGGATGAACAGCCCCGAGACGAAGAGCAGGAGGAGCGCCATGTGCCACTTCTTGCGCCCGCGCGCGATGACATAGGCCACCGGCGCCGACAGCAGGATGCAGAACAGGTTCACGAGGGCCACGAACAGCAGGGTGACGCCGTAGGCGGCGATCACGTTGAACTTCGTGCTGGTGATCGCGTTCCAGAGGAACTCGAGCGTGAACGAGCTCGGCGAGATCTCGAGCGGGTGCTGGATGATCTGGTCCTGCGGTTTGAACGCGCTGATCACGAGCACGTAGAGCGGCACCAGCATGACCAGCGCCGTCCCTCCGAGCGCGATCCAGCGCACGATCGCTCCCACCGGCGACCGTCTCGCGGGCGTGGCGGGCGCAGCCGTCGGGCGCGCGGTCGGGGTCGTGGTCGTCGTCATCAGTCGGTCACCTTCCGCTCGGCGCCTCGCCGGGCGAACGTCACCGCGAGCCCGATCGCCGCCGTGACGATCAGCAGGACGACGGACTGGGCCGCCCCCAGCCCCAGCCGCGATTGCGCGAACGAGTCCTTGAGGATCTGGTAGACGATGGTCTGCGTCGACGCGGCCGGGCCGCCGTCCGTGAGCGCCAGGATGACGTCGTACGCCTTGAGGAGCCCGACGAGGGTCAGTACCAGGTTCACGGTCACCACCGGGGCGATCATCGGCACCGTGATGGAACGGAACTGCTGCCAGCGGCTCGCGCCGTCCATCGTCGCGGCCTCGTAGTACTCCGTCGGCACCGACTTGATGCCGGCGATGTAGAGGATCATGTTGAACCCGAAATGGGCCCAGACGATCGTGAGGATCACCGTCGCCTTGGCGAACGTCGGGTCGGTCAGGAACGGCACGGGCCCGACGCCCACCGCCCCCAGCAGCCCGTTCACCGCGCCGTGCGGCGACAGCAGTGCCGACCACAGGAACCCGATGATCAGGGCGCTGATGATGTAGGGGTAGAAGAAGATCGTCCGCAGCACGGTGTTCGCGCGCCCCGGCCCCGAGATCAGCGCCGCCAGTGCCAGCCCGACGCCGTTGCAGAGGATGGTCCCCACCACCGCGATCACGGCGGTGAAGACCGCCGCGTCGATCGTGCGGGGGTTGCGGAAGGCGAACCGGTAGTTGTCGAAGCCGATGAAGTCGAAGCGGAGGCTGTAGCCGTTCCAGTCGGTGAGGCTGAGGACGAACGCCAGGATCATCGGGACGATGAACATCGCGATGAACACGATGACGGCCGGGGCCGCCATGACGAAGCCGGCGAGCCGGTCGCCCCAACGCGGGCTGGGTCGACGACGGCTCCCGTCCACGCGGGCCCGGTCGTGGGCCCGCGTGGTGGGTGCGACGCTCTCGGTCAGCATGGGTGCGGCCGTCACTTGAGGTTGGCGCTGAACCAGTCGTCCATCGCCGTGTTCACGTCGCTCGGCGCGGTCCCACCGAGCAGGGCCTGCGTCTGGGCGTTGATCTCGGTCGAGTAACCCGAGGGGAGGGTGCGCTCACCATAGCCCTGGCCGGTCGGCGTGTACGCCGCGTCGGGGGTGTCCGTCACGATCTGCAGCAGTTCCTTGCCCAGATCGCCCATGTCGTACTCGTAGCCCGCGCGGTAGTTGCCGTCGACCTTCAGCTGGTCGAGGATGGCCGTCTTGTCGGTCACCAGGTACTCGACGAGCTTCGCCGCGGCTTCCGTGTGCTTCGAGTCCTTCATGATGACGTAGGGGCTCGCGATGTTGGCGCCCATCGCCGGCTGCTTCACGCCGTCGAACGCCGGGGCGCGGAAGACGCCGATGTTCGCCGGGGTGGTCGCCGCCGCCTCGCTCGCCACGAACCAGCTGCCCATCGGGTACAGCGCGGATTTGCCGGCGAGGAAGTTCTGCTCGGCGTCCGCGTACTTGATGCCCAGGGCGTCGTCGTTGACGTAGCCCTTCCCGATCCAATCGGCGTACTCGTCGACCGCGTCGCCGTAGGTCTTGCTGAAGGTCAGTTTGCCGTCGCTCATCTTCTGGTACCAATCGGGATGCTGGCCGACGACCGTGGGCAGCCCGACGGTCTGCAGCGCGTAGCTCGACATCCAGTCGCCGCCGGTCTGGACACCGGTCCAGCCGGCCTTCTTCAGCTTCGCCAGGTCGTCGGAGAGCTCTTCCACCGTCGTCGGCGTCTCGGCGATGCCCGCCGCCGCGAACGCGTCCTTGTTGTAGAACCAGAGGCTCTGCAGCTGCATACCGATGCCCGCCATGTAGTACTTGCCGTCGATCGTGTACTGCTCGGCGAGCGGGCCGTTCTTCGCCCAGTCGTACGTCGACAGGTCAACGAGCTCGGGAGCGAGTTCCGTCGACGGCGGGAGCGACTCGACCACGTCGGGGGCCTCCCCGGCGGCGAGCAAGCGGGGCACCGCGGCGGCCACGCCTTCCGCGCCCGGGTTCTGGATCTTCACGTCGATGTCGGGGTTGGCCTTTTCGAACGGCTTCACGAGGTCGTTCCACCAGTCCTCGGTGAGGTTGGGGGTGACGTTCACGAGAAGGCTGACGGTGGTCTTCCCGTCGCTCTGCCCCGAGTTGCCGGCCGCGCAGCCGCTCAGTGCCAGACCGGCCGCCGCGAGGGCGCCGACCGCGATCATGGTTCGCCTGCTGATCATCTTCGATCCTCTCCTGCGCACGACCACCGGGCGCCGCGAGCAACAGTAATCGATAATCGGTTATGTCGCAAATGGGCGCGCGAAATCGATGGCCGGGCGAACGCATCACCGGCCGGAAGCCCTGTCGATCAGCCGGCGCGCAGCGAGGTGACGATGCTCTGCAGGAGGTGGAAGGCGCCGGCCTGCTCGTCGGGCGTCAGGCCGCCGAGCATCCTGACCTCGACGGAGCGGACGGCGACGGTCGCCTTCTCGAGGCTGCGCCGGCCGCGCGGCGTGAGCCGTGCGGGGAGCGCCTTGCCGACCGGAGCCTCGGTCGGCCGGGTGACGTAGCCGTCCCGTTCGAGCGCCTGCAGCAGCACGTTCATCGACTGCCGCGTTACGAACGCACCGCGCGCGAGCTCGGAGTTCGACAGGCCCGGGCGCTGGGAGAGCAGTTCGAGACAGGAGTAGTGCGTCACCGTCATGCCGAGCGGGCGGAGCACATCCTCCATCGCGACGCGGAGCGCACTCGACGCCTCTTTCAGCAGATAACCGAGGGACGTGTCCAGATCGATGCCGTCTTGACTCATGTCAGTATTCTGACATAGGGTGGCGCGTGTCAGAAAACTGACACACGACGAAGGAGCACATCATGCCCGCCACCGGCCCCGACTTCATCTCCCTGCAGGTCCGCGATCTGGACGCGTCGCAGGCGTTCTACGAGCAGTACCTCGGCCTCGTCCGCTCGCAGGCCGGCCCGCCGCACGCCGTCGTCTTCGAGACGACCCCGATCGCGTTCGCACTGCGCGACCTCATCCCGGGCACCGACCTGGACGCCGTCGCCCAGCCCGGCATCGGCGCAGCGATCTGGCTGCACGCCACCGAGGTCCAGGAGATCCACGACCGCCTGGTCGCCGACGGCCGAACGATCGTCGCGGCCCCGATCGACGGCCCGTTCGGCCGCACCTTCACCTTCGCCGACCCGGACGGGTACCAGATCACGCTGCACGACCGCGGCTGAGGAGGCATGGCGGCCTCAGCGGGAGGCCGCCTCGTCGAGCCGCTCGTTCAGGATCATCGCGGCGTCGATCAACGCCAGGTGAGTGAAGGCCTGCGGGAAGTTGCCGAGCTGTTCGCCGGTGGGGGCGATCTCCTCGGCGAAGAGCCCCAGGTGGTTGGCGTAGGTGAGCATCTGCTCGAACGTGAGCCGTGCCTCGTCGAGGCGGCCCTCGCGGGCGAGCGCGTCGACGTATAAGAAGGTGCAGAGGGAGAACGTGCCCTCCGAACCGCGCAGTCCGTCCGGGGACGCGGCCGGGTCGTAGCGGTACACGAGGCTGTCGGAGACGAGTTCCGCGCCCATCGCCGTCATGGTGTCGTGCCACTGCGGATCGTGGGCGGAGATGAAGCCCACCTGCACCATCTTGAGCAGGGAGGCGTCGAGGATGGGTTCCCCGTACTGCTGCACGAACGCCCGGCGCTCCGCATCCCAGCCGCGCTCCATGATCTGGGTGTAGATCGCGTCGCGCTCGGTGCGCCAGCGGTCGACCGGCGCCGGGCGCCCCCAGCGCGCGGCCAGCCGGAGGGCCCGGTCGAACGCGACCCAGCACATCAGCCGGCCGTAGGTGAAGGCCTTGCGGCCGCCCCGGGTCTCCCAGATGCCCTCCTCGGGCTGGTCCCAGTTGTCGACGAGCCAGTCCAGGAGGCGGCAGATCGCTAGCCAGCCCTGCTGGCCGAACTCGATGCCCGCGAGGTCGGCGTGGTACAGCGCATCCAGGGCTTCGCCGTAGATGTCGAGCTGCAGCTGGCCGGCCGCACCGTTCCCGATCCGGACGGGATACGAGCCGCGGTACCCCTCCCACCCCTCGACGATCTCTTCCGACAGGTTCGGGTCGCCGTCGATGCGGTACATGATGTTGAGCGGCCCGGTGGGACTGCCGTCGGCCTCCATCACCCGGTCGCGCAGCCACCGGCCGAACGCCACGGCCTCGTCGCGGAAGCCCAATTTCACCAGGGTGTTGACCGAGAACGAGGAGTCCCGCACCCAGGTGTAGCGGTAGTCCCAGTTGCGCTCGCCGCCGACCTGCTCGGGCAGTCCCGCGGTCGGCGCTGCGACGAGCCCTCCCGTCGGGGCGTAGGTCATCAGCTTCAGCGTGATCGCCGACCGCTCCACCTCCTCGCGCCACCGGCCGCTGTAGGCGGAGTACGAGATCCAGTCCTGCCAGAATCGCGCGGTGCCGTCGAAGAGTTCGCGGGCCTCCGCGACCGCGACCGCGCGCGGCGGCTCGTGCGTGCCCGTCTCCAGCACGACACCGCGCTCCTGGCCCTGCGTGAGGACGACGGATGCTCTCACGTCGCCGTCCCCGGTCTGCTCGGCGCGCGCCAGGCGCTCGTCGCCGGGGTCGCGGATGAGGCTCATCGTGAGCGTCGTGTCCCCCGCCTCGAAGGTCGCGCCGTCCTCCAGCACCGTGAGGGTGTGCGGCGTGCGCCCGTAATCGAACCGCGGAGCGACCTCGATGTCGAACTCGATCCGGCCCCGCACGCACCGGATCAACCGGACCAGGCGGTGCGCCTCGTGCGCTCCACCGCGGGCCACCGGCATGAAGTCGACGAGCTCGCCGACGCCCTCCTCCGTCAGGAAGCGCGTGACGAGGATCGCGGTGTCGGGAAAGTACAGCTGCTTGGCATCGAACGCGTCGGCGCGGGGCCGCGCACTGAAATGGCCCCCGCGCTCCTCGTCGAGCAGGGAGCCGAAGATGCTCGGCGAATCGAACCGCGGGCTGCAGAACCAGTCGATCGTGCCGTCCGTCGAGACGAGGGCCGAGGTCTGCAGATCGCCGATCAGGCCGTGGTCGGCGATCAGCGGGTACTCGCTCATGTCATGACCCCTCTCGTCGCCGACCTCTGGTGAGCGGATCGTAAACCCCGCGCAGACGCCGCGGATAGGGGCGGATCCCATCCCTTCGCCGGCGACGTGGGGTCACGCGCTCGTTCCGGCGGGACCACCTCCATCTCCGACCGAGGGGCGCACTATCCCCGACCGGAGCACGCGATCGCCGATCGCGACGGCGATTGCGACGGCCGCGAGCTGACCGACCACTCGGCCGACGAGGAAGAGGACGAGGAAGGGCGCACTCGCATCCCGCGGCGACAGCACGGGCACGGAGACGAGGGTGAGGAGCCCTGCGGTGACGAGCGCTCCGACGACCTGATGCCCGAGCCGCAGCGGTCCGCGTCTCGCGAGGAGCAGCAGGGTGAGGTCGAAGCCGACTCCCGTGACCACGAGCGGGACGACGATCAGCACGCCGAGCGGAGTGAAGCCCACAGCGAGGATGCCCACGAGCGCGCACGCGATCGTGGTGGTCCAGGGGAACCCGACCAGCCGCCTGGCGAGGAACGGCAGGACACTGTGCAGGCCGGCTACCGCCGCGTACGCCGGCGCGAACACCGCGGCCAGCACCGACGTCACGGGAGCGACGAGGACGAGGAGCAGCGCACCGAGCGCGCCGAACGCGGCGATGATCAGCAGAGAGCGGGTGCTGAGCCGGTCTGTCGTCGGGCGGGGGGACCGCGACACGATGAGGGACCTCCGTCCGGGTTCGTGTCATCCATCCTGCCGGTTCAGGGGGTCACCGCCTGACGGACACGGCGCGACAGTGTGCACAGATGGTGAAAGATAGTGAGCGGAGGATCGATGGATGAGGAGATGGTGCACGAGGGCAACGCTGCACCCGGACAGACCACGACCGGACGATCCGCGTTCGCCTCGTTGCAGACCGCCATCGAGTGCAGCGACTGGGAGGGCGCGAGCGCCTCCGTCCGCGATGGATGGTTCCAACTCGCCATCGAGCATGGCGATGCGACTCGACTGCTGCTCGAGCGCGTGCCGGCCCACGAGCTGCGCGCTCAACCGCTGCTCGCGATGATGTTGGGCCTCAGCTACAACGTCCTCGGTTTCCATCGGCTCCGGGCGATCCGCTACTTCGTGACAGCCGTCCGCGCCGCGCGAGCGCCGCGCAACCGGACCCTTTCCCCCATCGACCGTGTCCTGATCCGCTCCGCCGAGGCGAGCGCCTATCGCCTGATCGGCCGACCCGGGCTGGCCGTCTCCGCCGCTCGTGCCGCCGTATCCGAGCTGGACCAGTTGGCCGACGAGCAACGCCAGGCGATACGCGAACTCCCGCGCGTCTACGCCCAGATCGGTATCTCGTTCTACTACGCCCACGAGGTGGACGACGCCATGCGCACGTTCGCGAAAGGACTCGCCGCCACCCCCACGACACCACCGTCTCCCGGTTTCGGGAATCTGGCGATGCTGGCAGGCATCCATGCGCTTCAGGGCGACCTCCCCGAGTCGCAGGCCCACGTCGAGTACGCCCGTACCGGGCCATGGAACGACCGCCAACGACGCATGTACACGGGAACGTTCTATCGTCTCGCCGAGGCGATGCTCGCGCTCGAGCGCTTCGACCCGGACGAGGCCAGGGCGCAGCTCGCGGCGATGGAGCATGACCCGCGCTCGATCGAGCACTGGGTCGTGGTCGCGCAGGTGGAGGCGCTGACCCGGCTCGTCGCAGGAGAACCGGGCAGAGCGCTGGCGGACCTCGAAGCCTACGTCAGGATGCGGTCCGCGGAGTCCCGTTCCGCGACGGTCCGTACGCGGCTGGCAGAGACGCGCGCGATCCTTCACTTGGCACTCGGGAACCCCGACGCCGCCCGCACCATCGTCGATCGCGACATGACCGACGGTCCCGAGCGTCACATCGCACGCGCACGAGCGGACCTCGCACTCGGCAAGAACGGGTCCGCGCTGAGCGGCCTGCGAGCCGTCTCGGGTGCAGCGTCGACAGCCCGCCGATCGGCCGAGGCGGTTGCGCTCGAGGCGGCAGTGCTTCTCCGACTCGCGCCGACCACGCGCACCGCGGGGGCGGTCGAGCAGCTCGGCGCGCTGCTCGAACGCACACGCCAGCGGCTTCCGCTCGCCATGCTCCCGACGGACGACCTCGAACGCGTGACGACGGCACTCGACGGCGCCGGTTACCGCCACGTGTTCCAGGACGTGCCTCTGCGCTCGCTCCTCCCCGCCAGCGAGCTGGGACTGCCCCTGACCGCCCGGGAGCTCGCCGTGCTCACCCAGCTGGTGACCACGTCGTCCGTGGCGCAGATCGCATCGGCCCTCGTCGTCTCGACCAACACCGTCAAGACGCAGCTGCGGAGCCTGTACCGCAAGCTCGGAGTCAACAATCGCGAAGACGCCGTCGCCATGGCGCACACCCGGCATCTACTCGTCAAGCGCGATTGACCAACCGCTGAGGGCGTGACCGGCAGACCGCCGGCCACGCCCTCCGTTCGCTCCTAGACTTCGCGGTTGCGGCGGCGGGTCAGCAGCAGAACTCCGCCGGCGGCGAGCAGGATCGCGCCGACGCCACCGATCGTCCACCCGATGGTCGAGCCTGTGGACGCGAGGCCTGCGACGCCGACCGGATCCACCAGGTGCTTCGTCGCGCATCCCGGGTTCCCGTCCGGTGCGGGTACGCAGGCGGCCTCGGCATCCGGGCTGGTCACCGCGTTGGCGATCGCCCGGTCTCCGTCACCCGTCACGACCACGGAGTAGTGGATGGTCACGACCTGGCCGACGGAGAGCTCCCCCGACCAGGTGAGGCGGTCGCCGTGGCGCTGGACGGATCCGGCGCTCGCCGTCTCATCCCCCGCCCACGTCGCGTCGTCGAGGACCCGCGACAGGTCGTCGGTCAGGTGACCCGTGACAGGCGACGTACCGGTCTGCGCGACGGTCAGCGTGTACCGGATGCGGTCGCCCGGCTTCACCATCGAGCCCGACGCCGGATCCGACGTCTTGGAGAAGGTGTATCCGCCGTACTTGTGAATGGTGCTGCAGCCCGGATCCGTGTCGGTCGCGTCGACGCACCGTCCACCCGATCCGGGTGGTGCCGTCACGACGTTGCGGATGGTCGTGTCGCCGCCACCGGCGACCTTCACCGCGTAGGTGATGGTGACCGTCTGGCCGATGGCGAGGTCTCCCGTCCAGGTCAGGGCGTCGCCGGTCCGGGCGACGGTGCCGGAGGTGGCCGTCGCGCTGCCGTCGACGAATTCGGCGTCGTCCAGCACCCCTGCGAGATCGTCGACGAGGGTCGCCCCCGAAACCGGTGCCGTGCCGAACTGGGTCGCGGTGACCGTGTAGGTGATCGTGTCCCCGACAGCGACGGTGGCGAGGGACGGCGGGGTGGAGGACTTGCCGTAGACGTAGCCGCCGACCCGGTGCACCGTCGTGCAGTCCGGGTTTCCGTCGGCGGCGGGAACACAGGTGCCGTCCGCGGAGCCGGCGACGTTGGTCAGCGTCCAATCGCCGCCACCCTGGGCAACGATCACGGAGTACGTGATCGTGACGGTCTGGCCGACGGCCAGATCGCCCGTCCAGGTGAGAGTGCCGAGATTCGCGCCGCCTCGGGTGACCGAACCGCTGCTCGCCGTCTCGTCGCCGACCCAGGCGGCGTCGTCGAGCACGCCGGTGAGATCATCGCTCACGGTCACACCCGTCCGGGCCGCCGCTCCGACCTGCTTCACCTGGATGGTGTACGTCACCGTCTGTCCGAGCCGGACATCAGTGCCGGGAGCCGGGTCGGACGTCTTGGAGTACGTGTAGTCGCCGACATCGTGACGCGTGGTGCAGGCGGCGAAGTCGTCGCAGCCCTCGGAGGCGACCACGTTGATCAGGGAACCGTCGCCCAGCTGCTGGGCCCCCTTCACCGTCACCGAATAGGTGATGTGGGCGATCCCGCCGACCGGGAGCGTCCCCGACCAGTCGAGGTGGGCTCCCGTCACGGTGGCCGAGCCGATGTCGGAGGTCACGTCGCCGTTGTAGGCGGCGTCGTCGATGACCTTCGACAGGTCGTCGCTGAACACGGCGTCCGCCGGCGCGCTCCCGCGCTGGGTGACGGTCACGGTGTACGTGATCGTGTCACCGGCCCTCACCTCGCTGCCACCCGCCGGGTTCGACGTCTTCGCGACGTGGTACGCCACGAGGTCGATCCCCGCCGGGTCGCAGGGGATGGTCGGAGGGACGCCCGAGTCGGCCGGGGTGTCCGCCGATGCGCACGCCGTGTTGACGAACGACCCGCCGGGCAGTGTGTCATCCAGGTTCAGCGTGTACTCGTGAGACCGCTTCTCACCCGGTGCCAGCGAGTCGATGTGGAACGCACCGGCGGGGTCCTTGTCATCGGTCACGTTCAGGTTCGTGAGGGCGCCCTGTCCGGTGTTGGTCACGGTGATGCGGTAGGCGACCGTGTCGCCGTAGTGGAACACCGGGTAGTCGACAGCGCTGTTCGCGTCGTGCCACGTGCCGTCGGCCGCCTGGACCTCCTTGAGGAGGATCGCGGAGTAGTGGTTCGCCACGGTGATCGCCGCGGACGTGCGCATCGCGAGGCTGGTGTGGCCCGCGATGGACTGCGCGCGATTGACGAGGGCGTCGCCGCCCTTCACTCCGTCCGTGGCGATGTGGACGCCGAACGACTGCGTGGCACCCGGTGCCAGGGAGCCGCCGATCACGCGGATCGCGGTCGCCGCGGCCGGGATCGTGGTGGTCCACCCGACGGTGTTTCCGGTCGGGTCGCCCGGCGCGGCGCCGTTCTGCGCGTTCGACGGGTCGTCGGAGAGTGTGGCCGGGTCGGCCGTCGTGTAGTAGACGGTCGCGTTGAGCGGCGCGTTGACGGAGGTCAGCGAGTACGAACCGGAGTACGCGGTGCCGCGGCCGTCGCCGTTGAAGGGCAGGATGTCGATGGTGTCGGTGAACGGCTGCGTGATCGGATCGTACGATTTGACCGTCACGGTCCACGATCCGGTGCCTTTTCCGTCCCCGTTCAGATTCGGGATGAACGGGGCGTCGGCGGTCTTCGCGATGGTCGTGTAACCATCGGTGGCGACCGTCACCTGGGCCGCGGCGGTTTTGGAGAGACCGCCGTACGACGCCGTGACGGAGTTCGTCAGCGTCGATCCCGGAGTGACGGTGCCGTCGGCGACCGCCTGGTAGGTCAGCGCGTGGTCCGCGTTGGTGCTGACGCCGTTCAGGGTCCACGTCAGCACTTGCTGACCGGAGCCGTTGGTCACGACGGCCGGCTCGGGCGATGCGGTACCCGGGACATAGGTGACGCCCGCCGGCAGCGTGTCCGTCAGCTGGTAGCCGTCGATGGCGGCGGGGACGGCCCCGGCGCCGTTCGCCGAGTACGTGAGGGTGTAGACGGCAGGCTGTCCCGGGCTCACCACCGAGCGGTCGACGCTCTTCGCGATGGCCGGGGTGGCCGTGACGATACGGAGGACGTCGCGGAATCCGGTCGTGCAGGGATAGCGCGATCCTGCGGTCGGAGTGATGCACCCCGTGCCGTTCCACCAGCCGTCCGTGGTGGCGTCGAAATCGACGATCCCGGAGAAGAACGACCAGACGTCCGTCCCGGCCGGCACACCGGGCTTGATGTGCTGGTTGACGACGGCGGTGATGTTGGATTGCGCGGACAGCCGTTCGAACTCCCCCTGCGTCCCGACGATGCGCATCGCCTTGACCGTGGCGAGGTCCGCCGGTTGCGCCGTCGTCCAGCCGGTGGTGGATGCGCAGTTGAACGCGTTCGGGTCGTAGCCGGAGCTCGCCGGGTCGAGCGTCGGATCGGAGCCGACGTAGTACTCCACGGTCGTGGCCAGAGTGTTGTCCAGGGCCTGCGCCCACGCCCAGCCGGCGAAGGTCGCGTACTTCGTGTCGATCGCCGTGCACATCCCCACCCGGCGGGTGTCGGCGCGGTCCGTGTGCAGCTGGTATCCGGTGTCCATGTACTGACCCACCGTCGTGCCGGCGGATACGCGGTACGTGTCGTCCCACGTCGTTCCGCCGCTGTTCGTGTACCCGCGGCCCCAACCGGACGAGTACAGGCCGGGAGTCGTCCATGCCTTCGACTCGGCGTTGTTGGCGGGGTCGTCCTGAGACGTCTGCCCGCTGGTCGACGTGTAAGTGGGCGCATCGGAGTTCAAGACTGCCGAGCCCTGCGCGGCCGTGGCCACGCGGATCCAGATCGAACCGGATGCGAGCGCGACCTGGTCGACGGGCAGACGGTTCCCCGCCGAGTCGAGTGTCGGCGGGTTCGCCGGCGCGTAGTCGATCCCGGTGATGGTCAGCCGGAAGGCGGTCGTACCGGTCTGGGTGATTACGCAGGTGCCCGCCGGGGCGGTCAGCTGGGCGGCGGGGTGGGTGCCCCCCGACCACGGGTGGCCATCGGCGGCTCCGGGACCGGAGAAGGCCGTGCAGCCTTTCGCGTCGACAGACACGGCGCTGCCCTGAGGCGATGCGATGTCGAGGTTGTAGGTGATCGACTGCGGCCCGGCTTCGCTCCCGAGTGCCTTGCTCAGCGTCCACTCGTAGTCGACCAGGAACCCGCCGGTCCCGAACGAGTAGGTCGGAGTTCCCGTTCCCCAGCGCATGTCCATCCCGAACGGGTTGGTGACCGCGATCGGGCTGAGGGACGCCGTCTGTCCGCCGATCGTGCCGGCCGCCGTGATCTGGCTCCCGGTCGCGCCGTCGGCGACCATCGGCGCCTGCAGAACGACCGCCGTCCCCTGGGCGCGCGTCCCCAGATTGCACGTCAGCGTGTGCCCGTCCGCCGAGATGCTGGAGGTCGGCGAGACCCCCGTCGTCAGACAGAGCGACGGCGTCGACGCGAACCGCGCGTTCTGCGCCACGATCGTCACGGTCACGTCGTCGACCGGGCCGTTGGAGGGCGCCGGGGCGTCGTCATTGACATTGAGGCGCCACACTCCGGTCACCACGTCGCCGCTCGTGACGGAGGCGGGTGTCCCTGGTGCCCACGAGCCCTCGATCTGATAGACCGGCGCCGCGGACGCCGGCGCAGCGAGGAACACCGTCGCCAGGGCGAGTGCCGTCGCCATCAGGATCGCGAGCCACCGCCACGGCGACCCCAGCCTCAGAGCGGTCCGGCCGACTCGTACATCCCGATATGCAGACACCGCGGCATCCCCTTCATCCTGCGTCGATCGTCAACGGGATCCGCTGAGACACCGATCGCGCCGGGCCGAATCTATCGGGACGGGAAAACGTACGAGCAACTTTTCACCCCGGCCTTCACCCTCCTCGAGCACCCCGGGGCGGATACTGGTCGCATGACGTCCGTCCGCCTCCGCCGCTGGTCCGAACCCGACGCGCCGCTCCTGGCCGGGGCGAACACCGCCGACATGACGGCGCACATCGCGGGGCCCGAGACGGACGAGCAGGTCGCCCGGCGCCACCGCAACTATCTGCGGTTCTGGGAGGAGGACACGGCGCACATGTTCGCCGTGCTCGACGGCGACGAGCCGGTGGGCGGCATCGGCTGGTGGCACATCGATCGGGACGGTGTCGCCGCGGCCGAGACCGGATGGTTCGTGCTCCCCCACGCGCAGGGCCGGGGAGTCGCGCGCGCGGCCGTGCTGCTCACGATCGAGGATGCGGCTGCGTCGCTGGCCGCCGGGACGGACCTGTACGCGTTCCCGTCGGTCACGAACCGGCCGTCGAACGCGCTGTGCGCGGGGACCGGATTCGAGCTACGGGGCGAGGAGGACTTCCCGTTCCGTGGAGAGGTGCTCCACGTGAACGTGTGGGCGACGACGCTCGGTGAGCGGTAAGCGGGACGCGACTCCTACGAGCTGCCGCGCTCGTCCTCCTGATCGCCGAACGTGGGGAGGGCGAAGTCGGGCAGGGTGGTGAGGTCGGCGGTGAGGTCGCCGAGGTGCGCGACCGTTTCGGGGCTCAGGATCTCGGGCCATTCGATGTCGACGTCTTCGGTGACCATCTGGCTGGCCGGGCCGAGCAGGAGCCTCAGCTCGCGCAGTTCCCCGCTCGCATCGCGGCCGGGGAACTCGATGACGGCGGCCTGACTCGCGCCGGCGAGAGCGGCGCCGTAGTCGAGGATGGCGTCCGCGATCCTGTCGCCCGTGAAGATGGCCGTCCCGCCGTAGATGATCTTGCGCATGCGACGAATGTCCCCCGGTGCGGCGGCACATTCAAGGGGGTTGCGGGCCGAACTGTGCGGCCCTGTCCCCCTCAGCGGCGCCGGAGGTCGCCCGCGGCGGGGCAGTCGAACGGGTCGCGGGCGGCGAGGCCGACGCGGTTCAGGTACTCGATGACGATGGCGTACGACCGCACGAGACTCGTCTCGGTGTACGGGATGCCGTGGGTCGCGCAGTGCACGCGGGTCAGCTCCCGGGCCCGTGCCAGCGACGGGCGCGGCATGGACGGGAACAGGTGGTGCTCGACCTGGTGGTTGAGGCCGCCCATCAGCGCGTTCATCCACCAGCCGCCCTTGATGTTGCGGGAGGTGAGGACCTGCTTGCTGAGGAAGTCGACGCGGGAGCCGGTCGGCAGCAGCGGCATGCCCTTGTGGTTCGGGGCGAACGAGGCACCCATGTAGACGCCGAAGACGGCGAGCTGCACGCCGAGGAAGGCGAACGCCATCCCGAGCGGGAGGAAGAGGAAGACCAGGCCGAGGTACACGGTGAGGCGGACGGCGATGGCGGTGAGCTCCTGCGAGCGGCCGACGGTGGGCCGGCGCTCCATCAGCGAGCGGACCGAGGTGACGTGGAGGTTGACGCCCTCGAGCATCAGCAGCGGGAAGAAGAAGTAGCCCTGGCGGCGCGTCATGGCGGCCATCAGGCCCTTCTGCTTGGCCGCGTCCTCCTCGGTGAAGGAGATCGTGTCGAACTCGATGTCGGGGTCTTTGCCGACGGTGTTCGGGTTGGCGTGGTGCCGGGTGTGCTTCGTCATCCACCACTGGTAGCTCATGCCGACCATCCAGGTGGCGAGGAAGCGGCCCACGCGGTCGTTGACCGGGCCGGACGCGAAGATCTGGCGATGCGAGGCCTCGTGGGCGAGGAACGCGAACTGCGTGAAGATGATGCCCAGCGCGCCGGCGATCAGGAGCTGGAACCAGGAGTCGCCCAGCAGGACGAAGCCGGCGATCGCTCCGCCGAGGCCCGCGGTGAGGAGGGCGAAGACGAGGATGTAGAAGCCGCGGCGGCGCTCGAGGAGCCCCTGCGAGCGGATCTGTCCGAGCAGTTCGTTGTACGTGCTCGTGACGGGCTGGCGGCCCTCGGGACGGACCTTGGTGCGCTGCACCGGTCCGAGAGTGGATACGGTCATCGTCTGCCTCCGCTGGTGTCGATGCGACTTCTCAGCCGAGGTATGGACGAAACGCCCTAGATATTCGTAACGCTACGCGGCGTAGCTGGAGATTGGCGGCGAAGACGCCCCGTGTTGCACGGGGCGTCTTCGACCGATCAAGCGGGTCGGATGTTCGACGCCTGCGGGCCCTTGGCGCCCTGCTCGACGTCGTACTCGACCTTCTGGTTCTCGTCGAGGTTGCGGTATCCGCCGGTCGCGGCGATCGCGCTGTAGTGGGCGAAGACGTCGGCGCTCCCGTCATCCGGGGCGATGAAGCCGAAGCCCTTTTCCGAGTTGAACCATTTGACGGTGCCTGTAGCCATCGTCTCTCTCTTTCGTGATGGGGAACCGTGTGAACGATTCCGTCCCCCGCGCCGAATGTGACGTGGGCGTGTGTGGGTGCTCGGGATCGAGCACGCGTCGGCGGAAATGAAGTGCCGGGTGGGTGTGAACAGGAGGTCCTGCGCGGCCTCGACCGTGGCGGCGATGCCGACGGCTCTGGACTGCTCGTCGAGGACGGCGAATCCGTCGAGGACGCGGTGGGCCATTCCGGCGTATTCGCCGGCACGAGTGGCCACCCAGACGTCGTCGTCGGCTTGTCGCCAGGAGGTCGCGACGGGTGTCGCGTGTTCGAGAATGCTTGTGATGGTGTTCCTTCGGCGCCTGGTCGGCGCACTGTGTGCGGATGGTGACGGCCGGCTCAGCAGAGGGGCTGCGTCACGTCGGGGATGAGTAGAGGGGGCTGCTTCGGAGAGAGTCAGCGCGAGGAGGGCGGGTTTCGGCGCGATTCGCCGGCACCGCTGGTCGAGCGGCCGGATTGTCCCGGCTCGAGGTACTACCAGTGGGAGCACATCGCTGTGCGGACGAGGTCAAGCATACACGGATGGGCTGGGCGCCCCGTTCAGAGCCGCCGGATGGTGAGCGACTGCTCCGCGAAACCGACCGCGCCGTCGCGGTCGTGGAGCACCGAACGGGTGACGCCGAGCCCGGTCGCCCCGAACACGACCTCCGTGTCCAGGCCCAGCCACTCGCCGGACGGTTCGCGGTGCAGGTGGAGGGTCAGGTCGACGTTGGGGAACATCCACTCGGTCGGGTGCCGGCGGACGGCGACCCCGTTGGCCGTGTCGACGAGCGCGATCCAGGAGGCGACGGGCTCGACCTCGACACCGGCGACCAGTTCGCGCGACGTCGACAGCCAGACCGTCGCCCGCCCGGGCTCCGGTGGCCGGATCGCCCGGGCGTCGAGCGACGCGACGTAGCCGCCGCGCCACACGTCCGTCATCGGCCAGCTCGGGGCCGACTCCGGCACCGGGAGAGGCTCCGGCGCGCCGCCCGCCACCTCGGCGGTGTCGAACGAGGAGAGCAGCCAGGCACGTGCCTTCACGGCGGCGCGCCCGCGGATGACGGCCGTCGCCTCCACCAGCTCGATCGTGCGGCCGGGCCGGATCGTCTCGACCGAGACCTCCACCGGTTCGGAGGCGAGGAAGCCCAGGATGTCGTAGCTGATCCGCCCGAGCTGCAGTGCCGGCCCCGGCCGCTCGGCGGCGTGGCGCAGGATCTCGTGGGCGATCAGGCCGCCCAGCGGGCTGAAGTGGATCTCGTCATCGGCCCACGCACCCCCGGCCTCGGAGGTCGGGGTGAAGGTGTGCTCGCCCGTCTGCAGGAAATATGCCGTCGTCGCCATGTCCCCAGACTATGTCGCCGAGCACGGGAGCCCGGCACGAGGCCGGGCTCCCGCTGCTAGGTGGCGTTTTCACACCGGGGCCGAGGGTACGACGCGGGCGGTCGGGTGCGCACGGGGTTGACAGGGTGCGCGTGGAGGGGTTGCCGGTTACTCGTCAGAGACTGCTGCGTCCCGCCGGCGGCTCCGACGGCGCAGCCAGATGGTGACGGCTGTGACGCCTCCTGCAATCGCCGCAACGCCGACACTGTTCCAGACGTTCCACCAGAAGATCGGTCCCATGTTCATGCTCCTTTTGAGTTCGCGTTCTGATCAATCGAAGTTCAGGACGACCAGCTGACGGCGGCCGAACCGCTCCGAACAGTCAATTGCAGCCAGAAGGTGGTGCTGTAGGGGATGCCGCACATCTGGGCACTGACATCCATTCGGCCGATGTTCGACGCCGGCCGTCCCAGGTACACGAGATTCGCGCTACATGCGCCGCCGATTGACCACCCGGCGCCGTAAGTGTTCGTAACTGTGTTGTTACCGAGGTTGTAAGACGCGTAGAAGGAGAGGGAGACCAGCCCGACCCACATGTCGACCTTGCAATTGTTGCGCGATGTCCCGCTCACCGAGCATCCGGAGATTCCCGGCTTGTTGAGGGCACCTCCAACCTTCGGGATCTCGAATCGGCTGACCGAGATCGAACCGTCCCGATAGGTGTTGACGGTGTAGTCGCCGTCTGCCTCGGTGTACTTCTCGACGGACACGGCCTCCGCCGCACTCGACATCGAGTCCCATTGCTCTCCTGCCAGATAGCTCGCGATAAGCCGATCCTGGACCGTTTGGCTGGCGCCGTACTGCGACAGGAAGCCTTTCGCTGTTGCGATCGCCGGGTCCTCCGCAGCCTCGGCGGGCAGCGATGGAAGTAGCGCGAGCGCTCCCGTCGTCGCCATGGCTGCCAAGGCCGCGAATATCCCTTTCATCTTCATCAGTGCGTCCCTTCGTCAGCAACTCCTATGTTGCAACTAAGATAAATTGTTGCAGCTTCTGGATATTAAAGACAGAGTGCTTGAGGATGAGGCGTAAGGAATGGGCGGCCTCGCGGACACAGAGGATGGCTTCCCACCCTCGGTCCGCGACGCCCCGATCAATACACGGCCTCCGTATTCCGTCAGCGACACGCGCGTCGAAGAGGGCGAGGCGACTGTCAGCCCCCGCCCTCAGAGCACGTCGTACATCAGATGGGTCGCCGTCGTCGAGACGATCACCGACCGCTGGACGAGGGCGCGCGTCGGGCCTGCGGTGAAGAGCGGCGTGCCCGACCCCAGGATCAGCGGCGAGAGATGCAGGGAGAGGGTGTCGACCAGTCCGGCGGCGAGCGCCGAGCCGATGAGGGCGCCGCCGCCCATGAGGACGACGTCGAGATCGGCTCCCCGAGCCGTGGACGCGGCTTCGGCGCGCTCGCGGGCGGCCTCGACCGCATCCACGAGACCCGTCGTGACGAACGTCCAGTCGAGCCCGGTCAGGCGCACGGCGGCGGGGCGCTCGGACGTGAGGACGACGAACGGAGGCTTGCCGACCTCGCCCGCCCCGTAGCCCACCTCGTCGTTCCAGCCGCCGGGGCCGTCGACGACGTCGAAGAGGTTGCGTCCCATCACGACCGCGCCCGAGCGCGCCATCCCCTCCTGGAGCTGGCGCTGATCGTCGGGGTCGTCGGAGAACGCCCAGTTGTGCAGAGGCCGCCCACCGGTGCCGAGCCCGTTCTCCGGGCCGGCGTCCGGTCCGGTCACGAAGCCGTCCAGGGAGATGGTGATGTCGGCGACGACGCGGGTCATGACGCCACCGCCGTCGCGAGCAGCTCGTCGAGCTTCTCGTAGCCCTCGGTCACGCCGTACTCCATGCCTTCGGCGATCATCCCCTCCAGCGCCTCCTTCGACGTGAAGACGGAACGGCCGACCAGGCGGGAGCGACCGCCCGGGAGCGATTCGAAGCGCAGGCGGTCGAGGCTCACCTCGCCGGGTGCGCCGAGGTACTCGAACGTCTGGATGATCAGCTCGTTCTCGACCACGCTGTGGATGACGCCGCGGAACCCGTACGTGTTGCCCTCGGGGTCGGTCTGCTCGAAACCGTAGACGCCTCCGGTGCGGAAGTCCCAGTCGGTGATGATGCTGTCGAGCGCGCGCGGACCGACCCACTGCACGTACAGCTCGGGATCCGCGTGGGCGCGGAAGAGGGCTTCGACGGGGGCGTCGAATTCGCGGGTGAGATCGGCGTACGACGTGCCCGGGACGACGTCGATGACGACAGGGTTGCTCATGACTCCTTCTCCTTCGTTCGGTGCTGCAATGCGTTCGAGTGCTCGGCCGGGTGGGGCTCGAGCACGGCGTCGAGGCGCCGGTAGCGGGCCTCGGCTTCGAGCCGGTAGCGGTCGATCCACGAGGTGAGGCGCTCCAGCGCCGCGGCGTCGAGGTGGACGGGGCGGCGCTGCGCTTCGCGCGTGCGCCACACGAGCCCGGCCGACTCCAGCACGCCGATGTGCTTCGACACCGCCTGCAAGGTGATGTCGAAGGGCTCGGCGAGCTCGCCGACCGTGGCGGGCCCCCGGCTCAGGCGCGCGACCATCGCACGCCGCACCGGATCGGCGAGCGCGGCGAAGGCGGCGTCCAGAGGGTCGTTCTCGTTGTGATCAACCATTTGCTTTATCAATCTTTCGGTTGAGTAAAGAGTAGGGCGTGCAAGAGGGGACGTCAAGGGCCGATCGAACCTTGACCTGACGCGGGGCGGGTGACACTGTTAAGAATATGGATGGTTAAATATTAAATTCATAGGAAGGTACAACAATGTCGTTGAAACTTCGCAGCTACGCCTCGGTCGTAAGCGAGGCGGCGGTCATCGCCCTCTCGCTGGGCGGAATCGCGCCGGCCTCCGCCTCCCCGGAGTCCGAAACGGAACCCGCCCTTTCCGCACTCGAAGGCATGGGCCTCCTCGACCACAACGATGTGGAGAGCGCTACCGGGAGCCTTGATCTCATCAAGGGCCTCATCGTCGACACTGCAGATGCGGCAGTGTCCCTTCGGCCTGTGGCGCAGGTATCGCCGACCGTCTCGGACGACGGGAAGGCCTTGATCTACGTCGAGGATCCTGCTTACAGCCTCGCCGTGACGGGAGCATCGAGCCAAGCGGATGCCGGCTATGTCGTGATCCACGATGCAGGCGCACCGACCCGATACGAATTCGCGATCGAGGTCGACGGAGAACCCGCCGCCCTCGTCGTGCACGGCGACCGCGTACTGGTGCAAGACGTGAGCGGCGCAACCGTGAATGTGATCGCCTCGCCGTGGGCGCGGGATGCGAACGGTGTCGCGATTCCCACTCGCTATCACGTGGATGGCAACGTCCTGATGCAATTCGTGGACCATTCGGCGCGCGCCGCCTACCCTGTCGTCGCCGACCCCCGGATGGAATGCAATTGGTTGAACTGCACGCTTGAACTGACTCGGGGCGAGACACGAGCACTGGCGAACAACACGCTCAACGCAGGGATCGTGTGCGCCCTCACCGGATCGCTGGCGGCGGCCTGCGCCGCGGTGCTCATCGCCTCGTGGGCGATGGCGAACGTCGCCGTCAATACCGGCCAGTGCATCGGGGTCAGGATCATCAACCTCCCGATTCCGAACAACCCCCACGCCGTCTACGTACCGTGCTACGCATAGACAGGAGGAGGCCGCCATGCCCGCATCTCGCTCTGACACCGCCTTCCACGACGTCGTACGCCGCGGGCCATTCGCGCTGATCTATTGGTTGGTGACGGGCGGCGCGATTCTGGCCGTCGTAGGCAGCTACTTCATCGCCACCGAAGAGCAGCGTCTGGTCATCGGGCCGGTCGCCTTCGCAGCGATCGTCGTCGTCATCTGTCTCCGGTACGTCCTCGCCGCGAATCTGCGGAAGAAGAGAGCTGCTCAGCACTCGGGCGAGACGTAGCCGCCGGATTCGTATCCGGGTGACGACCAGACCCGGACTAGACCCGCCCGACCCACTCCAGCAACCCCCGGTTGAAGGCCTTCGGCTGCTCGATGTTGGCGGCGTGGCCGTCTTTGCGGATGACGGCAGAGCTGCCCCGCGGCGTGAGGGCCGCCGACGCGGCGGCGTGGGTGCTCGGCCAGAACTCGCTCTCGGCGCCGGCGACGAAGAGCACGGGGACGGTCGTCGCTGCGATGGCCGGGCGCCAGTCGGCGGTGGCGTGGTCGTGCAGGAGAGCGAGCTCGCCGGGCGTGAGGGTGCGGTCGCCGCCGCCCTTCATCGCGGTGAGGAGGTGGACCAGGCGCATCCCGCGCCGGGCCAGGGGCGTGCCGTGGCCGGTGTCCGGGATGCCCTCCGCGAAGTGGGTGTCGCGGTTGGCGTCGTCGTAGCCGTAGAAGCCGTGCGGCCAGTCGGCGGAGTTGAGCATCTTCGGGGTCTGGTCGACGATGGCGACGGCGCTCACGCGGTCCTCGCCGTGCTGCGAGAGGTACGACCAGATGGTGTTGCCGCCCATCGATCCGCCGACGAGGACCGCAGTGCGCAGGTCGAGTGCGTCGAGGACGTTCGCCAGGTCTTGTCCGCGGCGCGCCATGTCCACTCCGGTGGCGGGGCGCTCGGCGAGCCCGTGCCCGCGGAGGTCGACGGTGAGCACGCGGTGGCCCGCCGCGGCGAGCGCTGGCACCTGGTAGAGCCAGCTGGCGGCGGACGCCTTGAAGCCGGCGAGGAGTACGACGGGTCGCCCGGCCGGGTCGCCGTGCTCGGTGTAGTCGAGGCGGACGCCGTCGTCGGCGGTGAGGGAGGTCATGGGGTCACCCTTCGGCAGACACGGGCTCGGTGGCGGGCTCGGTGGCGGGCACGGCCGGGAACGCCTTGCCCGGGTTCAGGATGCCGTGCGGGTCGAGCGCGTCCTTGACGGCGCGGTGCATCCGCAGCACCGTGGGGCTCAGCTCCGCCGCGGCTCCCGGCAGCTTGAGCAGGCCGACGCCGTGCTCGCCGGTGACGGTGCCCCCGAGTTCGCGGCACGCGTCGACGATGCGGGTGAAGGCGGCCTCGGCGCGGTCCTTGGCGGCAGCATCCCCCTCCGGCGCGATGATCAGCGGGTGGAGGTTGCCGTCGCCGGCGTGCGCGATGTTGGCGATCACGACCTCGGCCTCGGCGGCGATCCGCTCGATGCGGGCGAGCATCTCCGGGACGGCGGAGCGCGGCACGCAGACGTCCTCCGTGAGAACGGGCCCGAGCCGCTCGAGCGAGGGATAGGCGAGCCGGCGGGCGAGGAACAGCCGCGCGACGTCCTCGGGGTCGGTGGCGCGCTCCACCCCGCTGCCGCCCGCCTCGGCGAAGAGCCCGGCGATGCGGTCGGCGAGCTCCTCCCCGGCCGCGCCCACCTCGTCGACCGCGGCGAGCAGCAGGACGTCCGCCTGCTCGGGCAGCGTCCAGCCCTGCCATTCGGCGACGGTGTGCAGGCACATCCGGTCGATCAGCTCCAGGGCGGAGGGGACGATCCCCGCGGCCGAGACCGCGGCCACGGCTCGGCCCGCAGCGGTCAGCGACGGGAAGTAGCCGATGATCGCGCGCTCCTCGCGGCCGCCCAGCGGCCGCAGCGTGACGGTGACGTCCACGACGATCCCGAGCGTGCCCTCCGACCCCACCATCAGCGCGGTGAGGTCGTAGCCGGTGACGCCCTTCGCGGTGGTGCGGCCGAGCTTCGCGACGCTGCCGTCGGCCAGGACGACGGTGAGGCCGAGCACGTAGTCGCGGGTGACGCCGTACTTGACGCAGCAGAGGCCGCCCGCGTTGGTGGCGACGTTGCCGCCGATCGTGCTGGTCGACATGCTCGCCGGGTCGGGCGGGTACCAGAGGCCGTGGGCGGCGACCCGCTGCCGGAGGTCGTCGTTGATGACGCCGGCCTGCACCACCGCGTAGCGCTCGTCGGTGTTCACCTCGAGCACGGCGGTCATCCGCTCCAGGGACAGCACGATGCAGCCCGCCGTCGCGTTCGCGCCGCCCGAGAGCCCGCTGCCCGCACCGCGCGGGACGACCGGGACGCCGAGGCGCGCGGCGACCCGCACCGCCGCGACGACGTCGTCCACCGAGCCGGCCAGGACGACGGCAGCCGGCTCGCCGAACGCGGCCCACTCGGCGTCGTCGTGGCTGTACCGCAGCAGTGCCTCCGCATCCGTGAACAGGGCTTCGGGAGGGAGGACCTCGCGCAGGGCGGAGACGACATCGTTCATATGTCCGCATGGTATCCCGCGCACCTTCACGCCATACTGACCCCATGAGTCAGACCGGATCCCGCACGGGAGAGAACGCGTTCGTCACCTTCCTGAAGCGCCGATGGCTCGCCATCGTGCTCGTGGTGCTGCTCGTGGTCGTCGCGATCCAGAACGCGGTCGGGGCGGACACGGCGACGATCTTCGTGCTCTGGGGGCAGCTGAAGATGCCCACCTGGGCGCTCGTCCTCATCGTCTTCGTGGTCGGCGCGATCGCGGGCTGGATCATGGCGCGCAACCGGGCGGCGCGCAAGCGGCGTTGAGCCGGGCCTGCCGCGCCCGGTTGACGCGCACCCCGGGCGGGGGTTCGGTGGGGACATGGTCGCACTCATCATCATCCTGCTCGTCATCTGGGCCGTGCTCGCGGTGCTCGGCTTCGCCATCAAGGGCCTGCTGTGGCTCGCGATCCTCGCGCTGGTCTTCTTCGTGATCACCGCGATCATCGGCTGGCTGCGGCGCAGCGCCAACCGCTCCTGACTCCCGGCACCGCCGGATTGAGATCCGGCGGTGCTGAATCGCATCGCACTGCGCTGTTGGACAGCCCTCCGCCGACCCGCGAATCTGGAACCATGGCCTACGAACCCGCCCCGAACCGCTACGACAGCATGCTCTACCGCCGCACCGGACGCAGCGGCCTCGACCTCCCCGCGCTCTCGCTCGGGCTCTGGCAGAACTTCGGCGACGACCGGCCGATCGAGACGCAGCGCGCGATCGTCCGGCGCGCGTTCGACCTGGGCATCACGCACTTCGACCTGGCGAACAACTACGGACCGCCCTACGGCGCGGCCGAGATCAACTTCGGCCGCATCCTGCGCGAGGATCTGGCCCCCTACCGCGACGAGCTCATCGTGTCGTCGAAGGCCGGCTGGGACATGTGGCCCGGCCCGTACGGCCAGGGCGGCGGGAGCCGCAAGTACGTGCTCGCGAGCCTCGACCAGTCGCTCACCCGGCTCGGCCTGGACTACGTCGACATCTTCTACTCGCACCGGCCCGACCCCTCCACGCCGCTCGAGGAGACGATGCAGGCGCTCGACACCGCCGTCCGGAGCGGCAAGGCGCTGTACGTCGGCATCTCCTCCTACGGCGCCGACGAGACCCGCCGCGCCGCCGAGATCCTGCGGGAGCTCGGGACGCCGCTGCTCATCCACCAGCCGTCGTACTCGATGCTGAACCGCTGGATCGAGACGGAGGGGCTGCTCGACGCGACCGGCGACCTCGGCGTCGGCGTCATCGGCTTCACCGCGCTCGCCCAGGGGATGCTGACCGACAAGTACTTGAACGGCGTGCCGGAGGGCTCCCGCGGCGCGGCCGGCGGCTCGTTCGACGAGAGCTGGCTCACCGACGAGGCGATCGGCCACCTCCGTGCTCTCAACGAGATCGCCGGCGCCCGCGGGCAGACGCTCGCCCAGCTCGCGCTGGCCTGGGCGCTGCGCGACGAGCGCGTCACGTCCCTCGTGACCGGCGCCAGCAGCGTCCACCAGCTGGAGCAGAACGTCGCCGCGCTCGACCGCCTCGACTTCACCGCGGACGAGCTCGCGGCCATCGACGAACACGCCGTCGACGCCGGCGTGGACCTGTGGGCGGGAGCCCGGCGCGGGGAGGTCTGACCGCCGCGCACCGGAACCGTTCAGGCGGCCATGTGCAGAATGTCACGTGTGAGCACGCGCATCCTGTTCCCGGCCGATACTCGATGTTCTCTGATTGACTGCTCGCAGTTCTCTTCCGAGCGTTAGAGTCCGGGGGCAGTGGACATGACCGCGATCATCGAGACCGAACGGCGCACGGGCGCCGAGCCGCTGGCAGCGGTGCGCCCGTGGACGATCGCGGTCGCCTTCGGCCTGGTCGCCACGGCGGTGAGCGCCGCCGGCAGCTGGATCCCCTCGCTCTGGGGAGACGAGGCGGCGAGCGTGATGTCGGCCGAGCGCCCGGTCGGCAGCCTGATGACCATGCTCTTCCACGTGGACGCGGTGCACGGGTTCTACTACCTCGGCCTGCACGGCTGGATCCGGTTGGTCGGCGACAGCCCGTTCGCCATCCGGTTCCCGAGCGCCGTCGCGATCGGCTTCGCGGTCGCCGCGATCACCCTACTGGCCGGGCGCCGAGGCGGGCCGACCGCGGCGATCGCGGCCGGGATCGTCGGCACGGTGCTCCCCCGCATGACCTACGCGGGCGAGGAGGCGCGCTCCTTCGCGTTCAGCGCCGCCGCGGCCGCCTGGCTCACCCTGCTCTTCGTCTGGCTGGTCGACGGCCGCGGCCGCACCGCACCCGCGAACGTGCGGCGCACCTGCTGGGTGCTCTACGCGGCGGGCATGGCGATCGCCTCGTACCTGTTCCTCTACATGGTCACGCTCGCGCTCGGCCATCTGGCCGTCCTGCTCCTGAGCCGGGCGTCGCGGCGGACCCTGGTCTCCTGGTCGCTAGCGATGGGCGGCACGGCGCTGGCCATCGCGCCGATCGCGCTGCTGGCGTTCTTCGAGCGCAGCCAGATCAGCTACCTCGGGTCGCAGCCGCTCGACCCCAGCACCCTGCTCTACGCGCCGTGGTTCAGCACGCCGTGGGTCGCGATCGTCGCGTGGGCGCTCATCCTCGTCGCCGTCGTCTCCAGCGTCGTCGGCTGGCGCCGCGCCGGGCTGCGCCTGCGGACCGGCGTGCCGGTGACGACCACGACCGTCGCGTTCTGCTGGCTGATCGTCCCGACCGGCGCGCTGCTGCTCGTGAACATCGCGTTCCCCCTCTACACGGCGCGCTACTCCACGTTCGCCGCTCCGGCCGCCGCGCTGCTCGTCGCCGAGGGGATCCTGGTGCTCGGCCGCCGGCTCGCGCGCGGCGACGCCCGCCGCGCCGCCGTCCTCAGCGGGGTGGGACTGCTTGGATTCATCGCCGTGTGCGCGCCCGTCTACCTGCTCCAGCGCGGGCCGTACGCCAAGAACAACAGCGACTGGTCCGAGGTGAGCGCCGCGGTCGGATCCATCGCGAAGCCGGGCGACGCGGTCGTGTTCGACGAGTCGACCAAGCCGTCCCAGCGACCGCGTCTCGCGATGCGCACCTACCCGGCCGGGTTCGCGAACGTGCGCGACGTGACGCTCGAGACGCCCTATTACGACAACATCGGCTGGGCGGACCGGGTCTACGGCGTGCAGCGCGCGGGCGAGCTGGGCCGCTTCGACGACGTCGACCGGGTGTGGCTGGTCGAGAACGACGTCGACGGCAACCTGAAGGACTACGGCCGCGAGGCGCTGAACGAACTGGGCTTCGAGGCGACCGGCCGCATCGTGTCGACCCACCGCACCGCCATCATCGAGCTCACCCGCTGACCTGCCGCCCCGGCGCGCCCGACGACCTCTAGGCTCGGTGGCATGCGGGCATCCGACACCCATCCCGACGCCGACGGCGGCGCCGGCCTCCTCGCCGCCGAGCGCCCCGCCCTCCTGCGCGCCTCGTCCGTGGAGTCCGTCGCGCTCGGCGTCGGCACACTGGCGTTCGTCCTCGTCGGGGTCGTCGCCCTGATCGTCTTCGGCGGCCGCCACCTGTCCATCTCGGGCGCCGGCTCGATCGGGGAGTTCGCGGCCGTCGCGGGCGGCATCGTCGCGCTGCTCGCCTACGCCGGGGGGCGGGTGGCCGCGTGGCGCATCCCCTGGTTCGGCTCGGCTCCGGCCGGAGCGCGGTCGCGGATGGACGTCGCGGTCGAGGTGTTCGACACCGTCGCGATCGCCGTGGCCCACGCCATCGTCGTGCTGCTCCTGTGGGCCGTGCTGGGCTTCGTCCTCGCCCGCAGCTTCCAGGACGCGTTCGTCTTCTCGTTCCCCGGCTCGCTGCTCGTCGCCACGGCCGCTGCGGTCAGCGCGTACTACGTCTTCCTGTCGGCGGCGAAGATGAACCCGCTGCTGCTCTCCACCGTGCTCGCGGTCTTCCTCGTGCTGGGAGCGCTGACGAGCATGATCACCGCCTCCGACCCGCACTGGTGGAAGCAGAACCTCAGCGCGCTCGGCATGACCGACGACATCTCCGGGATGACGTTCAACCTCACCGTCATCGTCGCGGGCGTGCTCGTGACCGCGATCGCCCGGTACGCGACCGCCTCCTCCGGCACCGACGGCCGGGCTCCGGCCCGGGGCGAGCTGCGCGTGCGGACCGCCCTGATCGTGATCGGCGTCCTGCTCGCCTGCGTCGGACTCTTCCCCGTGAACGAGTTCCTCCTCGTCCACAACACCGTCGCCACCGGCATGGTGATCGTGTTCTGCGCGCTCGTGATCGGGCTGCGCTGGCTCCTGCCCGCGCTGCCCCGCGCCTTCGTCGTGCTCGGCTGGGCGTTCCTCGCCGTGATCGCGCTCGTCGCCGTGCTCTTCGCGATCGGGGACTACAACCTGACCGCGGTCGAGCTGGTGGCCGCCGTGCTGATCTTCAGCTGGATCATCGTCTTCCTGCGCATCACGACGGCCACGACCGCGGACGCGGCGGCACGGAGCCTGCCCCGCTGACCCTCGGACGCGCGGACCGTCGGCGGTCGCGGGTACGCTTGCCCGCATGTGCGGCAGGTTCGCGATGGACGACAGGGTCAACGCCGAGATCACCGAGTTCGTGGAGCGCACCGGGAGGCGGCCGGAGGACTGGCGCGCCGACTGGGAGGAGGCGTACAACATCGCCCCCACCGAAGACGTCCCGGTGCTGATCGACTCCGCGAAGGACAGGGAGCTGCGGTTCGAGCGCGCCCACTGGTCTCTCGTGCCGGGCTGGTCGAAGGAGCTCAAGCTGAAGTTCCCGACCTTCAACGCCCGGGCCGAGGGGATCGTCGAGAAGTCGACCTGGCGCAAGCCGGTGCAGTCGCACCGGGCGATCGTGCTCGCGCGCGGCTACTACGAGTGGCAGGGCGAGAAGGGGCACAAGGCCCCCTACTTCATCCGCTACCCCGACGACCAGCTGATGGGCTTCGCCGGCCTGTACTCCTGGTGGCGCGATCATTCGAAGGCCGAGGACGACCCGGACCGGTGGGTGCTGACCGCCACGATCCTGACCTCCGACGCCGTGCAGACGCTGGCCGACATCCACGACCGCAACCCGGTGATCCTGCCCGAGGAGCTGTGGCTGCACTGGATCGACCCGTCGATCGTCGGCGATCAGGCGCTCGTCGACGAGGCGGTCGCCGCGGGCGTGGCGGAGGCCCAGACCCTGCGATTCGACCGGATCGCGTCGTTCTCGACGAAGGACGACGGGCCGCAGCTGATCCAGCCTCTGGGGTAGTATTCAGGAGTCGAGAAATCCTCACCCCCCGAAAGCGGGTGACGCGAGTCTGTGAAAACGATGTATTCTCACTTTTGTGAATAGGTGAGGAACAGTCACTTTACGGCACCTGAACGACCCGAAGTTGCACCCGGGCGCCGGCTTCCCATCGGTTCGCACTACCCGAAGAAGAAGCACCCTACCCGCAGGGGACCGACCGTGTACCCGATTCCGCCATGCCGAGCGCTTCCCGCGTTCACCCCCCTCCGCCCCGGGGGCGCGCGACGTGCGCGGACCCACGGGCGGCCCCTCCGGACCGGAGTCGGCGGTGGTGATGCCGTTCGAGACCGCGGCTACCCCCACACCACCGCCGGCTCCCTGCTTCGGCTCCATGGAGCCGGGGAGGCAGTGGCATGACCGTCGTCAGGCCGCGCCTCGCGGGCCACGGCGCGACCGCCGAGGGCGTCGCACGGCACACCCTCCCGCTGAGCTCCGAGCGCTCGTGGGCCCGGCTCTACCGCTACCGCCTGCTGGCCAGCGACACGGCGATCATCCTCGCCACGACGATCGGTGCGATCTTCCTGCGCTTCGGCTTCGACGACGCGGACGTGCCGGCGTCCGGCCTGCACGTCGACTACATCTACCTCTCCCTCATCATCGCGGGCACCTGGCTCTTCGCCCTGGCGACCTATCACACCCGCGACGCGCGGGTGGTCGGCGTCGGCGTGAGCGAGTACCGGCGGGTGGTGGCGGCGACGGCCACGACGTTCGGGCTGCTCGCGATCTTCTTCCTCGTCGCGAAAGTCGACATCGCGCGCGGCTACTTCATCGTCGCCCTCCCGGTCGGGATGACGGGCGTCCTGTTCACCCGCTGGCTGTGGCGGCGCTGGCTGATCCGCCAGCGGACCTTCGACCACTATCTGTCGCGCGCCCTCGTCGTCGGCCGGTTCGACGACGTGGACTACGTCGTGCGGCAGATCCATCAGAAGTCGGGAGCGGCCTACAACGTCGTGGGTGCCGCTCTCGACACCGGCAAGCGCAAGGGCGCCAAGAAGGATGCGGAGCTGAGCCGCCGCATCTCGTCGCCGGAGCGCGAGGTGCCGATCGTGTCCGATCTGGACGGGGTGTCGGCGGCCGCGGCGCGGCTCGGCGCCGACACCGTGATCGTCGCCGGGCCCGCCGTCAGCGGTGGCGGGTTCGTCCGCAAGCTCGCCTGGCAGCTCGAGGGGACGGCGACCGAGCTGGTGCTCGCGTCGCCGCTGACCGACGTGGCCGGCCCGCGCATCCACTTCCGTCCGGTCGAGGGGCTCCCCCTCATCCACGTGGAGATCCCGCAGTTCGAGGGCGGCAAGCACGTGCTCAAGCGCGCGTTCGACTTCTTCGTCGCCGGGATCGCGCTCCTGATCCTGTCGCCGCTGTTCCTGATCGTGGCGGTCGCGGTGCGGCTCGACGACCACGGCCCCGTGATCTTCAGCCAGGAGCGCGTCGGCCGCAACGGCGAGACCTTCCGGATGTTCAAGTTCCGGTCGATGGTGCTGGACGCGGAGGCGCGCCTGGCGTCCCTCCAGGCGGCCAACGAGGGCCAGGGCCTGCTGTTCAAGATGCACGACGACCCCCGCGTGACGAAGATCGGGCGCATCCTGCGCAAGTACTCGCTCGACGAGCTGCCCCAGCTGGTCAACGTCTTCCTCGGCGACATGAGCCTCGTCGGCCCGCGTCCGCCGCTGCGCTCCGAGGTCGCGGGCTACGCGAACCACGTGCACCGCCGCCTCTACATCAAGCCGGGACTGACCGGGATGTGGCAGGTGAACGGGCGGTCCGACCTCTCCTGGGAGGAGAGCGTGCGGCTCGATCTCTACTACGTCGAGAACTGGTCGCTCACCGGCGACCTCGTGATCATGTGGCGGACCGTCAAGGTGCTGACGCATCCGGTGGGGGCGTACTGATGTCGGCCGGAACGGCGGCGCCGGGCGCCGGAGGCCGCAGTCACCGCGCCATCGTCGCCCAGCTCTCGTCCGCGCAGAAGGTGCGGACCCGCGGGGCGCCCGGCTACTCCATCTACGTGAACCGGCCGATCGGCCGCCACCTCGCCGCGTTCGCGTTCCGCGCCGGGCTCACCCCGAACGCCGTGACCGCGATCAGCGCGTGCTTCACGTTCGCGGGCATCGTCCTGCTCGCGACCGCCGCCCCCCAGTGGTGGACCGGCCTGCTGGTCTGGCTGGCGCTGGCCGTCGGCTACGCGTTCGACTCCGCGGACGGCCAGCTCGCGCGACTGCGCGGCGGAGGGTCGCTCTCGGGCGAATGGCTGGATCACGTCGTGGACGCCACGAAGATCGCGAGCCTGCACCTGGCGGTGCTCATCATGTTCTTCCGCTGGTACCCGATCCCCGCCGGCGCCCTGCTCATCCCGATCGGCTACAGCGTCGTCGCGACCGTGGTGTTCTTCACGATCATCCTGAACGAGCAGCTCAAGCGCTCCCGCGGCTGGACGCCCGCCGCGAGCGCCGGCAGCGATGCCGGACGCAGCACGCCCGTGCGCGCGCTCGCAGCGCTGCCGATGGACTACGGGTTCCTCTGCCTCGCGTTCGTCCTGGCCGGCTGGCCGCTCGTCTTCTTCTGGGTCTACACGGCGTTCTTCGCGGCGAACGCGCTGTACCTGGTCGTGGCCCTGCGCAAGTGGTTCCGCGATCTGGAGGCCCTCGATGCACGCACCCGCTGAACGCCGGCCGCTCGCGCTCGTCGCGAATCCGTCCGGCGATCTGTACGGCTCCGACCTGCAGCTGCTCGAGAGCGTCCAGGCGCTCGTCGAGGACGGCTTCGACGTGCTGGCGGTGCTCGGCGCCGAGGGGCCGCTCGCGGAGCGGCTGAAGGGGCGCGGCGCGGACGTGATGATCCATCCGTTCCCGGTGCTCCGCCGTGCGGACGCGTCCGTCGGCGGCGTCGTGTCGCTCGGCTGGCGCGGCGTGCGCTCCATCGGCTGGCTGCGCGCCCTGATCCGTTCGCTCGCCCCGGACGTCGTCTACGTCAACACGGTCACGCTGCCCTGGTGGATCGTCGCGGCCCGGCAGGCGAAGGTGCCCGTCGTGTGCCACGTCCACGAGGCCGAGACGACGGACGGCCGGCTCGTGCGGTTCGCGCTCAACGCCCCGCTGCTGCTGGCGAACCGGATCATCTCGATCAGCCGTGCGTCGACGGAGGCGCTGACCGCGGCCGTGCCCCGGCTCGGCCGGCGGACGGTCCCGGTCTACAACGGCGTGACCGAGCCGCCCGCCGAGCCCGCGCCCGTGCGACCCCACGACGGTCCGGTCACGCTCAGCGTCGTCGCCCGCCTGTCCCCGCGCAAGGCGCCGGATGTCGCTCTGGAGGCGGCCGCTCTGCTGCGCGCCCGCGGCCGCGACGTGCGCCTCGAGCTGGTGGGCACCCCCTTCGACGGCTACGAGTGGTACGAGCAGCAGCTGCGCGAGCGCGCGGACCGACCGGATCTGCGCGGGCACGTGTCCTTCCCCGGCTACGTCTCGCCGATCTGGCCGGCGCTGGAGCGCGCGGACATCGTCCTCGCCCCCTCGCTGCGGGAGCCGTTCGGCAACGCGGTGGTGGAGGCGCAGTTCGCCCGCCGCCCCGTGGTCGCCGCGGCGGCGCTCGGGCATCTCGAGTCGATCGAGGACGGCGTGACCGGCCTGCTGGTCGAGCCCGCCGACCCCCGGGCGATGGCGGACGCCGTGGAGGCGCTGCTCGACTCCCCGGAGCTCGCTCACCGGCTGGCCGAGGACGCACGCGCCTCCGCCCTGCAGCGCTTCACACTGGGCCGCTACCGCACCGAGATCGCCGCCGCGGTGCGGGGGGCCGTCCGCACCCGCGAGCACCGCCGCCGGTCAGGCGACGCGAGCCGGGAAGTACTCGTCCACTAGCGCCTTCGTCGAGGCGAGGTGCGCCCGGGTCGAGGCGCCGAACACGATCGACTCCACGTTCGGCTGCGCGGCGAGCCACTCGATCGCCTCGCGCGGCGGGATGGCGCCCGAGGCGAAGACGCTCATGGCGACGGCGCGGAACGGGCGCTCGTCGAGGACGCGACGGTAGGCCTCCACGCCGCCGGACATCCGGAAGCCGATCTTGTTGATGTTGGAGCACACCAGCGGGTTCTCGATGCCCTGGTCGGCGAGCACGTCGAGGCACAGCGGCAGATTCATCGTGATGAAGCCGGGCTCGGCGCCGTAGCGGGACCGGACATGCTCGGCGAACACCCCGAAGGCGTCGCGGAAGCCGAGACCGAGCAGGAGGTCGACGACCACGTTCTGCAGCCAGACGACGGGGGTGCGCGTCCCGCGGAACATGGCGAGCTCGGCGTCGACGAGCAGGGTGATGATGCCCTCGATGTCCTTGCGGGCGAGCGCCCGGCCTCCGCGCAGCGTCGCGTTCACGATGCCCTCCTCGGGCAGGAACCGGCGGATCGCGCCCAGCATGCCGGACTCGGTGACCGCGTCGGCGTACTTGTGCGCGTAGGGCATGCTCGGCAGGAACGCGAAGTCCGCGTAGCGGGCCGGCTCGGCGCGGACCCGGTCGGCGACCTCGGCGATGCGATCGTGGGTCGTGCACATGAAGGTCGTGATGCCCTCGTCGTACGCGGCGTCGATCACCTCCATGATCGCGTCGACGTGCTGGAAGCGCATGGCCTGCGCCCGCGCCTTCTCCTCGGACATGTGGTTGACGCCGAAGAACTGGTTGTCGCCGAGCAGCAGCCGGTCGAGGGCGGCAGGCGCGGCGGGCGCGGCGGACGCGGGCGCGGGGGCTGCGATCGGGCGGTCTCCTTGAGCGGAGGTGGTCATCGTCTTCTCCAAGTGAAGCGGGGGCGGCGCGCGGGCGGGGAGGCGGGCGCGGGGCGGGAGCCGTCGCCGGCGGTGATCCGGGGCGCGCTCGCGTCCGCGGTGAGCAGGGCGAGCGCGCGGTCGGTCGCCCGGGCGCTCGCGAACGAGTTGAGGCCGTCCGTCCTGCGGGTGAGCACGCTCTGGACGAAGTAGTCGAGCTGTGCGCTGTACTCCTCGCCGCGCAGGTAGAACCAGACCGGGTCGGTGAGCTCGGTGGTGTAGCGCACGTTCCAGCCGCGCGTGTAGCCCGGGACCTCGGGCGCGGTGTCGCGCAGGTACACCTGGCATTCCTGGCGGTCGGCGTGGATGCGGCCGGCCGTGCCCGTGATGGTGAGCTGGGTCGTCATCTTGCGGAACGATTCGTCGGACCAGTCGACGGAGAGCTGGCCGCTCACGCCGTCGGCGAAGTAGAGGGTGCCGTAGACCTGATCCTCGGTGGAGGCCGAGAACACCGATTCGAGCACGGTCCCGCCGACGCCCTCGATCTCGCCCGCGTACCAGCTCATGAGGTCGAGCGGGTGGGCGGCGTAGTCGTACAGGGCGCCTCCGCCCTCGTTGCGGTCGCTGCGCCAGGTGCCGCCCTTGCCGCGCAGGACGACGGGGCCGTACGCCTCCGCCTGCAGGTGCGTGACCCGGCCGATCGCCCCGAGGTCGAGCAGGCGCTTGACCTCGCGGAAAGCGCCGACGAAGCGGTTGTGGTAGCCCACCTGGGTGACCCGTCCCTTCGCTGCGGCGAGCGCCGTCAGCTCCTCCGAGTCGGCGGCCGACAGGCTGAGCGGCTTCTCGCAGAAGACGTCGACGCCGGCGTCGAGCAGGGAGCGCACCATCGGCGCGTGCAGGCGGGTCGGGGTCGCGACCACCACGGCGTCCACCGTCGTTCCGGCGAGCATGGCGTCGATGGAGCCGAAGGTCGCCATCCCTGTGTACTTGGACAGCACGTCGAGCAGGTAGCCGGCCGAGTCGACGACCGCCTCCACCCTGACGTCCGGGTGGGCGTTGATCATCGACAGGTGGGAGAGGCCCATCTTGCCGAGGCCGACCACGCCGACGCGCACGGTGCGCTGCGGGGTGGTGTCGCCGTCCCGGTCAGCGGGCCGGGTCGAGGGTGCGTCGATCGTCATGTGTCCGCTCCAGGTAGGAGGCGAGCACGTCGCGGTACTGGCCGGCGACGTGCTCCCAGGTGAATTCGGCGGCGTGCCGCTCGCGGGCCGCGGCGGAGAGCTGCGTGCGCAGTCCCGCGTCGGCGACGAGCCGGGCGATGTGCTCGGACGCGTCGGCCGCCGTCGTGAAGTAGAGGGCCGCATCCTGGGCCACCCACCGGTTGTAGGGGTTGTCGTGGGCGAGGACGGCGTTGCCCGCGGCCATCGCCTCGACGAGCGACGGATTCGTGCCGCCGACGGTGTGGCCGTGGAAGTAGCCGAGTCCGTGGAGGCGGAGCGCCGCGATCCGCTCGGGCTCGTACACCGGGCCGACGAAGCGGACCTCGTCGGACGCGGCCGCCACGACCGCGCGGTGGTACGGATCGCTCTCGGGGTCGTAGCGGCCGAAGACGGCGAGCTCGACGCCCCGGCGCTCCGCGGAGAACGCGGTGACCAGCTCGAGAATCGAGTTCTCGGGGATCGGGCGGCAGATGAGGGTGAAGTAGCGGCCCGGCTCGAGTCCCAGCGCCCGCACCGGAGCCTCGGGCGCGGACTCCACCCGGTGCGCTCCATACGTGATCATCGTGATCTTGCGGGCCGGTGCCTTGCGCCGGAGGTAGACCTCGATCTCGGGATGATCGGCGATCAGGGTGTCGCCGACCACGCAGGCGATCCGCTCGTTGGTGTAGAGGATCGCCTGCCGGATCTTGCCCCAGCGGGCGCGCGACCACTCGATGCCGTCCATGTTGATGACGTTCGGGATCCGCTTGAGCCGCTGCCAGATGTTGAAGACCGCGGTGTTGTAGCCGAAGGTCAGGCAGAGTCCCGGGCGGCGGGAGGCGTGGGCGATGGAGCGCAGGTCGAAGCGGCTGGTGCCGAGCCAGCCGGTCGCCGGCACCGGGATGGTGACGCGCTCGATCCCGTTCCACTCGTCGGTGACGATCGGCCCCCGGCCCTCGGCCTGGCAGTAGACGATGACCTTCCAGCCCTGATCGCGCAGGAAGAGCGCCACGTTCTCGGCGGCGGTCTCGAACCCGCCGTAGTTCGCGGGGACGCCGTGGGTGCCGAGGATGCGGACGGTCGGAACGCCCGTCGATGCACGTGACGTAGGCATTCATTCCTCCCCTCGGCGAATGCTGCGATGACCGCGGTCGGGTGCGGTCAGGGTCACAGTAGCTCAGAACGCGACAAAGTGAATATTACTCACCCCTGTATTGGGGGCACTCCCTGACGGGAGCCACGGCGGTAGCCTATATCCATTGTTGAGGAAGTTTCACTTCATTGTCGCTGCGACCTCACCCACCCACAGCATGGAGACCCGACCCATGAAACGACTGCCCCGAGCGAGGACGCTCGCCATCACCACAGCCATCGCACTCGGCTTCGGCGCGTTCTTCGCCGCCGGGCCCGCTTTCGCCGACAGCGCCCCTCCCAACCCCGCGAATCCGGCGACGCCGCCGACCGTGACCGCCGATGTGCTCCCGACCCCGCAGATCAACGGCGTCGTCTGGGCGCAGGCGGTCGTCGGCAACATCGACTACGTCGCCGGAAGCTTCACCACCGCCCGCCCGGCGGGCTCGGCGGCCGGGGTCAACACGGTCGCGCGCAACAACGTGCTCGCCTACGACGTGACCACCGGCACCCTCCTCACCAACTTCGCGCCCAACCTCAACGCGCAAGCGCTCGCCGTCGCCGGGTCCCCCGACGGCAGCCGCGTCTACGTGGCGGGCGACTTCACCACGGCCGACGGGGTCGGGGCCTACCGCATCGCCGCGTACAGCACCGCCACCGGTCAGCGCATCGCCTCGTTCAAGCCGGTCATGGGCGCCTCCGTGCGCGCGCTGGCGGTGACCAACAACGCGGTCTACGCCGGCGGATGGTTCACCACCGCCAACGGCGTCGCCAAGCAGCGCGTCGCCGCCCTCGACCCGACCACGGGCGCGACGCTCCCGTTCCAGGCCGACGCGGACTACAACGTCAACGCGCTGGCAGCCAGCACGGACGGGTCGCGCGTGTACGTCGGCGGCCAGTTCGCGAGCCTGTCCGGCAACTCGGCGCTCGGCCTGGGCGCCGTGGACGCGACCACGGGCGCCTACCTCCCCTGGTCGGTGAACCAGAAGGTGCAGGACTACGGCAAGAACGCGAGCATCACCTCCCTCGTCGCCACCCCGACCGCGGTCTACGGCTCCGGCTACGACTGGGTCGGCGGGACCGGCAACCTCGAGGGCGCGTTCTCGGCCGACCCGACGACCGGGAACATCCAGTGGATCGAGGACTGCCACGGCGACACCTACTCGGTGGCCGCGGTGAACTCCCTGCTGTACGTCGTCGGCCACCCGCACTACTGCGGCAACATCGCCGGCGGCGGCTTCCCGCAGACCTCGCCGACCTGGACGTTCCACCACCTGCTCGCCTTCTCGGCGGCGACGGTCGGAACCCTCGCGCACGACCCGATGGGCTACTTCGACTGGGGCGGAATGCCGTCCCCGGCGCTGCAGGACTACTTCCCGAACTTCACGACCGGCACCTACACCGGGCAGAGCCAGGCGACGTGGTCGATCGCGGGCAACTCGAAGTACATCGTCGCCGGCGGCGAGTTCCCCAGCGTCAACGGGGTCGCCTCCCAGGGCCTGACCCGCTTCGGCGTCCGCTCGGTCGCGCCCAACAAGGTGGGACCGCAGGGCATCCCGCTCGTCCCGAAGGCCGTGTCGTTCGCCGCCGGCCAGGTGCGTGTCTCCTGGAACGCCACGTACGACCAGGACAACGGCTACCTGACCTACAAGGTGTACCGCGACGCCGGCACCACGCCGGTCTACACGACCACCCAGCGGTCCAACTTCTACACGACGCCCGCCATGGGCTTCGTGGACACCGGGCTCGCGCCGGGATCGACGCACATCTATCACGTGAAGGTCTACGACCCCGACAACAACTCGACCTCGCGTGACACGTCCAGCGTCACCGTGGCCTCCAGCGGGACGTCGAGCAGCTACGGCAACACCGTGACCGGTGCCGGAGCCAGCGCGTACTGGCCGATGGACGAGACCAGCGGACAGACCGCGTACGACCACGTCGGCTTCAACGATCTGACCCTCCCGAGCGGCGTCGCCCGCTCGACGAGCGGACCGCTCACCGGCTCCGGCTCCGCCGTGTTCGACGGCAACAGCTGGGTGCAGGCGGGACAGCAGATCACCGGCCCCGACACCTTCACCGTCCAGGCGTGGATCAACACCACCTCCACCTCGGGCGGCAAGATCATCGGGTTCGGCAACTCGAACACCGGGACGTCGGGCAGCTACGACCGGCACGTGTACATGGACAACTCCGGACGCATCTGGTTCGGCGTGTACCCGGGCGGCGTCGCGACGGTGAACAGCGCCAACTCGTACAACGACGGCAACTGGCACCAGATCACGGCGAGCCTCAGCTCGGGCGGGATGCAGCTCTACGTCGACGGCAAGCTCGTCGGAACGCGCACGGACGTCACCTCCGGCCAGGCCTACAGCGGGTACTGGCGCATCGGCGGGGACAACCTGAGCGGATGGCCGTCGCAGCCCTCGAGTCAGAACTTCGCCGGCTCGATCGCCCAGGTCGCGTTCTACCCGACCGCGCTCAGCCGCACCACGATCGCATCGCAGATCGTCGCGGCCGGTCAGCCCTCGCCGATCCCGCCGGCCCCGAGCGACGCCTACGGCGCCGCGGTGTACGCGGGCAACCCCGAGTTCTACTGGCGGCTCGGCGAGTCGCAGGGCTCCACGGCGGCCGACTCCGGACCCAACGGGGTGACGGGCAACTACCAGGGCACCTACTCGCTGCAGAGCAGCGGAGCCCTGGCGGGCGTGACCAACACCGCCGCGACGTTCAACGGCGGAGTGGTCGTGAGCGGCACGCAGGACGCGAACCCGACGGTCTACACCGAGGAGGCCTGGTTCAAGACGACCACGACCTCCGGAGGCAAGATCATCGGATTCGGCGACGCGACGAGCGGCACGTCCAGCAACTACGACCGCCACGTCTACATGCAGGACAACGGCCAGCTCGTGTTCGGCACCTGGACCGGGCAGGCGAACACCATCACCACCGGCCCGAGCTACAACGACGGGTCGTGGCACCAGGTGGTCGCCAGCCAGGGACCGGACGGCATGAAGCTGTACGTCGACGGCCAGCTGGCGGGCACCAACCCGCAGACCCAGGCCCAGCCCTACAACGGGTACTGGCGGATCGGCGGGGACACCACCTGGGGATCCTCGAGCCCGTGGTTCAACGGGACCATCGACGAAGCGGCCGTGTACCCCTCGGTGCTCTCCGCCTCGACGGTGCTCAACCACTACAACCTCGGCACCGGCACCACGCCGAACCAGGCACCGACGGCGTCGTTCACCGCAACGATGACCAACCTGAGCGGAGCGTTCGACGCCACGGCGTCGAGCGACCCGGACGGCACGGTCGCCTCGTACGCGTGGGACTTCGGAGACGGCTCGACGGGGGTCGGCGCGACACCGACCCACGTCTACCAGAACCCGGGCGCCTACACCGTCACGCTGACCGTCACCGACAACGCCGGAGCGGCGTCGGCCCCGGTCGCCAAGCAGGTCACGGCGACGGCGGCCAACCAGCCCCCGACCGCCGCGTTCACCTCCTCGGCGAACAACCTCGCCGTGGCCTTCGACGGCAGCACCTCGAGCGATCCCGACGGGACCGTCGCCGGCTACGCCTGGAACTTCGGTGACGGGCAGACCGGCACCGGTGCGACGACCAGCCACACGTACGCTGCAGCCGGCACGTACACCGTGAGCCTGACCGTCACCGACAACCTGGGCCTGGCCTCGGCGCCGACGACGCACACCGTCACCGTCACCGCTCCGGCCAACCAGCCGCCGGTCGCCGCGTTCACGACCGCCGTGTCGAACCTGAACGTGTCGGTGGATGCGACCGGCTCGTCCGATCCGGACGGCACGATCGCCGGGTACGCCTGGAACTACGGTGACGGGCAGACCGGGACGGGAGCGACCGCGACGCATACCTACGCCGCGGCCGGGACCTACACGATCACGCTGACCGTGACCGACAACCAGGGGGCGACCGCCCAGAAGACGGCGAGCGTCAGCCCGACCGCTCCGGTCGGTCCGCTGCCCCTCGCCGCCGACACGTTCAACCGGACGCTCGCGAGCGGCTGGGGCAACGCCGACACCGGAGGCGCCTGGACCGTGAGCGGAGGGGCGGCCAACTACGCGGTCGCTCCCGGCTACGGCCAGCAGACGGCGCCCGCGGGATCCAGCCGGACGAGCTCGCTGAACGCGGTCAGCTCGACCAGCACCGACACGACGGCCCAGTTCAGTACCACGACGCTGCCGACCGGAGGCGGGACGTACGTCTCGGCCATCGGCCGCCTGGTCGGGGCGACGGACTACGAGGCCCGGGTCTGGATCAAGTCGACCGGCCAGGTGCAGCTCCAGCTGCTCCAGGGGTCCACGACCCTCGCTGCGGCGAACATCGCGGGCATCACCTACAACGCGGGAGACACCCTGTCGGTCCGCGTGCAGGTGACGGGCACGAACCCGACGACCATCCGGGCCTCGGTCTGGTCGGCGTCGCAGACGGCACCGGCGAACTGGCAGCTGCAGGCGACGGACACCACCGCCGCCCTGCAGACGGCCGGCAGCGTCGGCCTCCGCGAGTACCTCTCGGCGACCTCGACCACCACGCCCGTGATCGTCCGGTACAGCGCGTACCAGGTGGTCCCGGTGCCCTGACCGATGATCACAGGACCGGGCGGGGCGTCTCGCCCCGCCCGGTTCCTCTGTCGGCTGGGGGGCCGCACGAGTATCATGACAACTTCTCAGCCGGGCCCGACCCCGGCTCATGCGCCGACCCGCAGACGAGAGGCACGACGATGACGGGCACCTCCGTTGATCACCTGATGATCCAGGTGCTCGGCGTGGTCGCGGCCATCGTGCTGCTGATCGTCCTGCGGCGGGCGCCGCGGCTGTCCGTCGCTCTCTGGCTGACCGTGCTCTGCCTCGTGCCGATCTGGATCGGCATCGGCGTCGGCTTCAACGGCAACCTGTTCCTCCCGGCGGTGAGCGCCGTCGGCGTCGTCGTCATCGCCGCGCTGCTCCCGGTGCCCGGCTACCGGCTCGTCCCGGCCGACGCCTTCCTGCTGATCCTGCTGATCATCGGCGCGATGGGCATCTTCGGCGGGAACTCCTCGATCGCCTTCGCGACGCTCGTGACGATGGTGTCGTACTTCGCCATCGGATACGTCGTCGGGCGGGTCGCCTCCCTGAGAGTCTCCGCAGCCTGGCTGAGCGGCGCCATCGCGATCGCCTTCACCGTCGTCGGCGCCCTCGCCGTGATCGAGTTCGTCACCCGGTTCAACCCGTTCGTCCTCCTCCACACCTCCAACGGCCTCTACAGCGTGTGGGGCACCATCCAGATCCGCGGCGGCGTCCCGCGCGCGGAGGCGGCCTTCGGCCACTCCATCGCGCTGGGCTGCAGCCTCGCCCTCGCCATCCCGTTCGCGATCGCGGCGCCGTTCCGGCTCTGGCTCAAGGTCGCCATGGTGTCGATCATGCTGGCGGGATGCGTCGTCAGCTTCAGCCGCACGGCGATGCTCTGCGCGGCGATCGCCCTCGTGCTCTCCGTCTTCTTCGCCAGGGACATCTCGGCGAAGGCGCGCGCGATCACGCTGTCCGTGCTGATCGCCGCGTCCGTGGCGGCCGCCCCGCTCGTGCTGTCGGTCTTCGACGACGCGGGCAGCGAGGCGACCGGCAGCGCCGACTACCGCGGCAACCTGCTCTCGCTGCTCGGCAGCATGAACCCCGTCGGAGTCGCCGACTCGGCGCAGAAGGACTCGAGCGGGACGCTGCACTTCGCCCACTTCGTCTCGATCGACAGCCAGCTCCTGCTGACCGGGCTCACCAACGGCTTCCTGGCGATGCTGCTCGCCTGCGTCGCCCTGGCCGGCGCCCTCTGGACCGTCCTGCGCGGGAGGGCCGTCCCCGGCACCATCGCCATCGTCGCCCAGATCCCGGCTCTCGCGACCGTCGCCCTGATCACCCAGTACTCCATCCTGCTCTTCGCCGTCGCGGGCATCGCCGCGAGCGGCCAGTGGATCTCCCGCCAGAGGCGCATCGACGCCGAACGCGAGACCTCGCTCAGCACGGCCCCGACCGGCCGGCTCCATCCGATACCCCTGAAGGAACCGTCATGAACAGGAACCCGTATCTCGCTCTGTTCCGCCACTTCTGGTACGTCGTCGTGATCGGCGCGCTCGTCGGCGCCGTCGCCGGCTGGGGTCTGAGCCAGCTCTCCACCCGGGAGTACACCTCGACGACGAGCATGTACTTCTCGCTGAGCGCGGGTGTGACGGGCAACGACATCAACCAGGGGTCGACCTACACGCAGAACCAGATGCTGTCGTTCGCGCAGCTCGCGACCTCGTCCGTGGTGCTCCAGCCGGTCATCGACGGTCTCGGCCTCGACACGACGGCGGGGGCGCTCGCGAAGCAGATCTCGGTCACGACCCCCCAGAACACGGTCGTCCTGCAGCTCGACGTCACCGACACCTCGCCCACGGAGGCGGCCGCCATCGCGAACGCGACGGCCGCGAGCCTGCGCACGCAGGTCGAGGACATCGCCCCGAAGAACGCGCAGGGCAACCCGACCGTCGCCACGCGGGTCATCGCGCCCGCGGTGGAGCCGGCGGGGCCTTCCGCACCCAACGAGCGCCTGAACATCCTGATCGGCCTCATCGTGGGCATCCTGATCGCCGCGGGCGGCCTGCTGCTGAGCGAGACGCTGAGCACGCGCGTCGACTCGGAGGAGAAGGCGATCGCCGTCTCGGGCGCCCCGAGTCTGGGCACCGTCCGCCGCCGCCGCGGCGCCACCCCAGGGCTGGCGATGGTGGGCGACACCCGGTCGAGCAGCGCGGAGGACTTCCGGCAGCTGCGCGCCAACCTCGAGTTCGTGGCCGTGGATGTGCCCTCTCCGGTCTTCGTCGTGACCTCCTCCATCCTGGGCGAGGGCAAGTCGACCGTGGCGATCAACCTCGCCATCGCCCTGAGCGAGGGCGACAAGCGCATCCTCCTGATCGACGCCGACCTGCGCCGCCCCGGCGTCGCGGGCTACACCGGCCTCGTGCCAGGGACGGGTCTCAGCACGGTGCTCGCCGGCCGCGTGACGCTGGCGGACGCGGTGCAGCCGTGGGGCGACGACGGGGCCCTCTCGGTCATGACCGCCGGCCGCATCCCGCCGAACCCGAGCGAGCTCCTCTCGTCGCGCGCGATGACCGCCCTGATCGAGGAGGCGCGCGGGATGTTCGACGTCATCGTGATCGACACACCGCCGCTGGGCGCGGTCGCCGACGCCGCGACGCTCGTCCCGGAGGCCGACGGCACCGTGGTGATCGTGGACCGCACCGCCGTGCGCCGCAATCAGCTGCTGCACGCGGTGGAGGCGGTCCGCCGGGCCGGCGGCTCGGTCGCGGGCATCGTGTTCAACAAGGCGCGGGCGAAGCGCTCCGGGGACGCCCACTACTACTACCGTCTCGACGACGAGCAGGCGCCGCGGCCGCACGGTGCCGAACGGGCGCCGCGCCTCCCGGCCGCCGACCGGCCGGCGAGTGACCGCCCGACGGGGCCCGTCCGGCCCGTCCCGGCGCCCCCGCCCGCACCCGCTCCCCAGCGCGCGCACGGGCACGCCGACACCCGTGCCGACGCCGACGATGCCGACGCGAGCGACGTCGACGAAGCCAACGGCCCGGCGACGCCCGCCTCGGGGATCGCCCGGATGTGACGAGAAAGCCCCGCCGCTCCCGGGGGAGCGGCGGGGCTTCTGCGTGCGTGCGCCTGGCCTCGGCGGCCCGGCCGGGCTACTTGACGAGGACGATCGGGGAGGCGCCGCTGCCCACGGTCACGCGGAACGCGGACTGCGCGTCCTTCGGCACCGAGAAGACGTACGAGCCGGTGGCCTGGTCGCCGGCGGCGAGGGAGCCGGTGAGGCCCGTCGTCTCGGACGCGACCGGCGAAGCGGGCGTGTAGTCGTCGCCGTAGTATCCGTTGACGCTGATCGAGCTGAGGTCGACGGGCGTCGAGCCGCCGTTGCGGACGACGACGGTCGCCTTCATGCCGGGGCCGCTCACCTCGCCGGGACCCGACGCGGAGACGGTCACCGCGGTGAAGGGCGAGACCGTGACCGCCACCTGGCCGCCGAAGGAGCTGCTGTCGCCCGTCGAGACGGTCTTGGCGACTGCGGCGCCGAAGCGGGGATCGGGCGTCGGCGCGGTGGTCGCGGCCGGGTCCTTCGAGGACGCGCTCGGCGACGTCGTCGGGCCCGTGATCGGCGGGACGCTGGGGATCGGCGTTCCGACCGCCACCAGCGTGTGCGAGGGCGCCGGCGCGGACGACTGGGCGGATGCCACGCCCCAGGCGATGCCGGCGGCGCACAGGACGGCGGCGCTGCCGCCCGCGATCCACGGGATGATGCGACGGCGCGGTGGCTCGTCGTTCTGGTCGGCCGGAGTGGTCATGGGTACGCTCCCAGTGCACGGTGTCGGGTATTCCGTGCCACAGCAGTTTACCGCGAGGAATTCTCATCTTTCTGGCCCCTGTTGGTGGGGTCCGTCAGCCGGCGTCCGGCGTGCACCGCCCGCCAGGCCAGCAGCAGCAGACCGGGGCGTCGCAGCAGCTGGCGCCGCCCGCCCTGGAGGAGCACCTCCCACGCGATCCGCAGCGACAACGGCAGGGCGCGCCACCGCGCGACGTCCGCGTCCGGGAGGTTGAGCCGGGCGAACAGGAACCGGTTGCGGATGTTGTGGACGTAGTAGGTGTCGGACTTGGGCTCGCCCGACGCCTGCCGCCCGGACGCCGCCTGCGTGCCGCCCTCCGCGTGGACGACGACGGCATCCTCCCGCACCACCAGGCGGTGGCCGGCCGCCACGACGCGCCAGGACAGGTCGACGTCCTCCCAGTACAGGAAGTACCCGTCGCGGAACCCCCCGAGCTCCTGCCACAGCTCCCGGCTCAGCAGGAGGCACGCCCCGCTCAGCCAGAACGCGCGCTCCGCGCCGGGGTGGGCCGGCCGGGCCCGCGGCGAGCGGATGCGCCCATCGGCCAGGTAGAGGTCCGAGCCGACGGACCACACGGACCCGTCGGGGCGGTCGACGCGCGGCGCGACCAGGGCCAGCGGGTCCGCCTCGACCTCCTCCTCCAGGCGCGCCAGGGCACCGGGGGTGAGCCGTGCGTCCGGATTCAGCAGCAGGATGCGCGCGGCGCCGAGCTCGAGCGCGCGCTCCGCGCCCCGGTTGCAGCCGCCGCCGAAACCGACGTTGCCGGACGGCGCGACGAACTCCCATCCACGGTCGGCGGCGAGGGCGCGTGCCCTGGCCCGCTCCCGCTCGTCCGAGTAGCTGTCGACGAGGACGACCAGGCAGTCCGGCCGTTCGGACGCGAGCCCGGCCAGATTGTCGGCGATCAGGCTCGAGGCGGCGAAGTTCACGACGACCACCGCCGTCGCGCCCGCCGCGGGACTCATGCCGGATACCCCCAATAAAGGTGAGAAAACTTCGCTTTCGAGCCTATTCAGAATATCCTGGGCAGATCACCGGCTGCTGCCGGCGCGTCGAATCTACCCGAACCCGACCAGGGAGGACGCCGTGAGCTTTCGCCGATTCATGTTCGACATGAAACGGGATCTCTTCCTCCGCGACAACCGCGCGATGTTCGAGCGTCTCCTGCACGACCAGTCCCTCGAACCGCAGGAGCTGGCCGCACTGCAGGCCCGCCGGGCCATCGACCACGCGCGGTTCGCGTACGAGAACACCCGCTTCTACCGCGACCTCTACCGCGACGCGGGCCTCACCCCCGCCGACCTCGCCGACCCGGCCGCGTTCCCCTCGCTCCCGATCGTGCACAAGGCGGACGTGCGCGCGCACTTCGAGGACATCCGCTCGACCGAGGCCACCCCCGAGAACAGCCTCATCTCCACCTCGGGCGGGAGCACCGGCGAGCCGCTCAAGCTGCTGCGCGATCTGCGCACGCCCACGCGCACGATCGAGTGGCGCCTGTTCAGCTGGTGGGGCGTGCACCCGTCCGACAACGTCGCGATCGTCTCGCGCCAGGTCAAGTCCAAGAACGCCATGCGCAAGCACGACCTGCAGTGGTGGCCGTCGCGGCGCATCCAGCTCGACGCCTACCGGATGGACGAGAACTCGGTGAGCGAGTTCCTCTCCCAGTGGGAGAGCAGCAAGCCCGAGGTGCTCGTCGGCTACGTGGGCGGGATCGTCGAGCTCGCGTCGTTCCTCGAGCGGTCCGGCATCGCGTTCCACGCGCCCACGGCGGTCGCCGTCACGGCCGCACCGGTCACTCCGGCGCAGCGCGCGCTCATCGAGAGCACCTTCGGCGCCCCCGTCTACGACCACTACCGTTCCGCCGAGATCCCGTGGATGGCGGGCGAGTGCCGGGAGGCGGAGGGGATGCACACCTTCGCCGACGTCCGGGTGATCGAGGTCCTCGGCCCCGACGACCGCCAGGTGCTGCCGGGACAGGTGGGCGAGACAGTCGCCACCGACCTCACCAACCGCGTCTTCCCGCTCATCCGCTACCGCCTCGGGGACCGCACCACGACCATCCCCGGGGTGTGCGCGTGCGGCGTCACCCTCCCCCGGATCGCCAACGTCGTCGGCCGGGTGTCGGAGGCCCTGCACCTGCCCGACGGACGGGTCGTGGCCGGCGAGGGGCTGACCCAGCTGTTCAGCAACGCCGTCGACGACGTGCGGCAGTTCCAGGTGCACCAGCTGGCCGACTACTCCATCGTCGTCCGGTGCGTGCCCGCGCCCGACGAGCACGCGGTGAGCGCGATCGAGCACTCCGTCGACCGCATCCGCGACATCGTCCGCGGCGCCGTGCCGGTGCGGCTCGAGCTGGTGACGTCGATCCCCCACGACGGCGGCAAGATCCGCTACATCCGCAGCGATGTCCCCGCGTGACCCCGGGCGGGACGGCCTCACCGTCCTGCAGTCCTTCCCCGTCCCCCGGCCGACGACGAACCCCTACCTCGTCATGCTCGCGCGCTCGCTGCGCGAGCAGCCGGGGGTGACGGTCCTGACGTTCTCGTGGCGCACCGCCCTGCTCGGACGCTTCGACGTGTACCACTCGCACTGGCCGGAGATCCTGGTGGGAGGGCGCACGCCGCTGCGGATGGCGGCGCGCCAGCTCCTCGTGCTGCTGTTCCTCGCCAAGCTGGCGCTGCTGCGCATCCCGATCGTGCGGACCGTGCACAACGTGGGCCTCCCGGACGGGCTGAACCGGCGGGAGCGCGCCCTGCTGTCGCTGATCGACCGGATGACGACGCTGCGGATCGTGCTCAACGACCGCACCCCCGTGCCGGAAGGAGCCGCGGTCGCGCTCATCCCGCACGGCCACTACCGCGACTGGTTCGCGCCGTTCCCCCGCGCCGCGGCCGTCGACCGGCGCGTCGCGTTCACCGGCCTCATCCGCCGGTACAAAGGGGTGGAGACTCTCATCGCCGCGTTCGACACCGCCCGCGCGGTGGACCCGGGCCTGACGATGACCATCGGGGGACGCCCGACGAGCGACGCGCTGAAGACGGTCGTCACGAGCGCGGCGCACCCCTCCTCCGGCATCCACGCCACCCTGCGCCACCTCGACGACGCGGAGCTCGTGACGGCGGTGACGGCGGCCGAGCTGGTGGTGCTGCCCTACCGCTTCATGCACAACTCGGGAGGCGTGCTGGCGGCGCTCTCCCTGGACCGGCCCGTGCTCGTGCCCCGGAACGAGGTCAACGAGGCGCTCTCCGCCGAGGTCGGCCGCGGTTGGGTCCTGTTCTTCGACGGCGAGCTGTCCGCGTCGGCCCTCCTCGACGCGCTGGCGGCGGTGCGGGACTCCCGGCGCTCCGGGTCGCCGGACCTCTCGGCGCGCGGCTGGGAGCGCACCGGCAGCGAGCACGTCCGCGCCTATCGCCGCGCCGTCGCCGTGCGCCGCCCGCACTCCGCGCCCGTGCCGGTCGTCCCGGACACTGTGACCCAGGGAGCCCGGCGATGAGCCAGGAGACCGGCGTCGCCCGCGGCTCCGCCTCCGCCCTCGCCACCGCGACCGGCACGCTGTCCGTCGTCGTGCTCACCTACAAGCGCCCGCACCTGCTGTCCGCGGTGCTCCCGGAGCTCCTCGGCCAGCTGGTGGAACTGGACGCCGCATCCGCCATGGCCGCCGAGCTGCTCGTGATCGACAACGACCCCGCCGGCAGCGCGCGCCCGGTGGTGGAGGCGGTGGCGTCGCCCCGCATCCGCTACGTCGCCGAGCACCGCCGTGGCATCGCCGCGGCCCGCAACCGGGCGCTGGACGAGACGGCGGATCGCGAGCTGATCGTCTTCATCGACGACGACGAGCGCGTGCGGCCGGGCTGGCTCGTCCGCCTCGCCGAGACGTACGCCGACCTCCGCCCGGCCGCGGTCATGGGACGGGTGATCTCCGAGTATCCCGAGGGCACCGACACCTGGGTGGTCGCCGGTGACTTCCTGCGCCGGCCGCGCCACCGCACCGGCGACACGCTCGCCATCGCCGCAACCAACAACCTCCTGCTCGACCGGACCTTCCTGAGCGCCATCGGACTGCGGTTCGACGAGACCCTCGGCCTGTCGGGCGGCGAGGACAACCTGTTCACGCGCCAGCTCGTCCGCGCGGGCGGCCGCATCGTCTGGTGCGACGAGGCCGTGCTCGACGACGAGTGGCCGGCCGACCGGCTGCAACGCCGCTGGCTGCTGCACCGCTCGTTCAGCCACGGCAACACCGCCGCGGTGGTGGATGCGCTGCTGGCGCCCGCCGGGCCGCGTCGCGCGGGAGTCCGCCTGCGCCGGGCCGCGGGAGGCGCCGGGCGGGTCGTGCTCGGACTCTGCCGCTGGGCGGTGGGATCCGTCACCGGCGACCTGCGGCACCGGGCGCGCGGGCAGCGCGGCGTCTACCGCGGCGCCGGGATGGTGTCGGGCGCCGTGGGGCGCGTCTACCAGGAGTACGCCCACCGGGAGCGCACCACGTGACCGCGCTCCTGCACCCGCGGGTGCGGCTGTACGACCAGGTCCGCACCGCGCACCTGGAGCGGGCGCACGCGCTGGAGCCGGCGAGCATCGTCTACCGCCGCCGCCGCTACGACTTCGACCAGCGGCTCGCCGCCGGGCTCGACCTCGTCCACGCCGGGCTCCTGCGCGGGGCCGTGCTGGCGTTCCGGGGACGCTGGACCGAACTCGAGGTCAACGAGCCGCTCGACCTCGCCTCCCTTCCGCGCACCGCGACCGTGCTGCTGGCCGTCCGGCTGGCGCGGGTGGCCGGGCGGCGGCCACCCACCGTGGTGACGTACGCGATCGGCAACCTGGACGTCTTCGCCGTGCGCGCGCCGCGGCTGCGCTCGCGCCTGCGCCGACGCGTGGAGCTCGCACTCGCCCGTTCGCTGTGGCGACGCATCGACCGGGTCGCGTTCGGGACCTCCGGGGCCCGCGACGTGTATGCGCGCCGCTTCGCGCCGAAGGAGGACGCGCTGCTGGTGCCGGCCCTCCCGGCGCCCTGCGACTGCGCCCCCGCGGCACGGCTCGCCGACCGGGTCCTGTTCCTGGGGTCGCTCAGCGAGCGCAAGGGCCTCCCCCTCGTGCTCGCCGCGTGGCCGGCGGTGCGCGACGGCCGACCGGGCGCGTCCCTCCTGATCGTCGGCACGGGTCCCCTGGAGGAGGAGGTGCGCCGTGCGGCCGCCGCCGATCCCACGATCACGCTGCTGGTCGACCCGCCGCGGGAGACCATCCACCGCGAGCTGCGCGCGGCACGGACGGTCGTCCTGCCCTCCCAGCCGCGGCCTCTCTGGCGCGAGCAGCTCGGGCTGCCGATCGTCGAGGCGCTCGCGCACGGCGCCCGGGTTGTCACGAGCACCGAGACCGGGCTGGCGGAGTGGTTGAGCGACAACGGCCACGCCGTGCTCGCACCGGACGCCTCCCCCGCCGCGTGGGCCTCGGCCATCGCCGGGAGGCTCGGAACGGAGGCCGACGCTTCCGCCGACGCGACGCGCATCCTCGCGACGCTGCCGGGCGAGGACGGCCGGCTCGCCGCCGACCGCGCGCTGTTCGGCCGGACGGTCGTCCCCGCATGACGCACGTCGCGACGCGGCCCCGGAGCCGGATGGTCACCGCGGTGGGCTCCACCGCCGCGGCCAAGGTCGTCGTCATGGGGATCTCGGGACTGCTCGGGATCGTGACCAGCCGCATCATCATCGAGAACTTCGGGGTCGCCGCGTACGCGCAATACGGCCTGCTCACCGCGCTGCCCGCACTGCTCCCGTTCGCCGACCTCGGGATGGGCGCCGTGCTGATCAACGCCGTCGCGGCGTCGGACGACCCGCGGCGCGACGAGACGCTGCGCCGCACGATCGCCACCACCATCCGCATCCTGACCGTGTCCGGTCTCGTCGTGGTCGCCGTCAGCATCCTGATCAGCGTGCTCGGGCTGTGGCCGACACTGCTCGGCGCCGGGCTCCTCCCGGGCGGCGGCAGCGTCGCCGCACTCGTCTGCGGTGTGATCTTCGGCGTCGCCCTGCCGCTGGCGATCGGGCCGCGGCTGCTCATCGGCCTGGGACGCAACGCGCTCCAGGTGGCGACGCAGGCGGTGGTCGCGCCGATCATCCTCGTGCTCGTCGGGGGCTCCGCCCTGCTCGCGCTGCCCGCCGAGTCCGCGATCGCGGTCTACTCCTTCATCGCCAGCGCGGCGTGCTCCATCCTCTGCCTGGTGCTCGCCTCGCGCGCACTGCGGCCGCAGCTGGGGCGCGCGCTGACGGAGGCCCTGCACCCCAAGCGCTACCCCGGCGTCCGCACGCGCAGCATCGCCTGGCCGATGCTCGTGCAGATGATCGCGCTGCCGATCGCGATGCAGACCGACCGGCTGCTGCTCAGCCACCTGACGCACGGCGACGAGCTGGCGCAGTACAACCTCGCCTCGCAGCTGTTCAACATCCTGCTCGCCACGATCGCCGCCTCCGGCATCGCGCTGTGGCCGATCTTCGCGCGGGCGAGGGCCGACCGCACGGTGACGTCACCGCTGCGGCCGACCCTCTGGTTCACCGTGCTCGGCCTGGCCGCCGCGCTGCTCCTCGCCGTCGTGTCGCCGCTGCTGGTGTCGTTCGTCTCCGGCGGACGGATCACGCTCGACGCGTGGCTGATCGGCGGCTACGTGGTCTTCATCACGCTGCAGGCCGCGAAGTACCCGATCGGGATGTACATGACGGACGCGCGGGGGCTCGCCTTCCAGGTGTGGCCGATCCTGATCAGCGTGCCCCTCAACCTCGGCCTGTCGTGGTGGCTCGTCGGGATCCTGGGAGCAGGAGGGCCGGTCGTCGGAACGGCGGTGGCCGTCCTGCTCTGCCAGGTGATCCCGAACTTCTGGTGGGTCAGGCGCGATCTCGCGCGGCGTGCCGCGGCGTCACCACGCCCCGAGGTGGGCGACCCCGCCGGGCTGCCCGGCGAGTGACGTCACCTGCGCCGGCGGCGCCGTGGCGATCGGCCCGGTGAGCGCCTGGGTGGCGGCGGTCAACGCTCCCGTCGCGGTCACCAGGCTCGGGCCGACCAGCTCGCTGCTCGCGCCGCCCTGGCCCGTCGCGCTCTGGAACGCGCTCAGCGAGGTGTAGACCGCCGGGTCGCCCGCGCCGCGGGACCAGACGATGAGCCATCCGGGCTTCGACGCCGACGTGCGCTGGAACACCGTGTTCGACACCTTCGTGCCGAGGGCGGCCGCCGAGTACTGGTGCGAGTAGTCCTCCACGCACAGCAGGCAGTTGCCGGTCGCGCCGGAGAGCACCGAGTTGCGCACCTGGGCGCCGGAGCTGATCCAGGTCATGGTCGGGTCCGGGAACGGACGCCGCGGGTCGTGGCCGTAGTCGGACGCGTTCGTGCCGCGACGGGTCGACTGGGTGATGTCGACGTTGCGGTCGTTGTCCGCGAGCGTCGAGTTCCAGATCTGCACGTCGGCGGAGCTGTCGACCTTCACGCCGTCCTGCGTGTTGCCGATGGCGCGCACGTCCGAGACGAGGGCCTTGCCCGAGATCTCGATGTCCAGGCCGTTGGCGAGGTTGCGGACGAAGTCGTCCCCGGCGAAGGTCATGTCGTACACCGACATGTCGGTCCAGAGACCCTGCCCGTAATTGCCGACGAACGCGCTGCCCGTCACGCTCACGCCGCGCGAGCGGGTGATCTTCATGCCGCCGGACACCGGGGAGGTGTTGAAGTGCTCGTCGGTGTTGTAGGCGGACAGGAGGTTGGTGATGGTGATGTCGTCGGCGTAGTCGGCGTGCAGGCCCGTGAGGCCGTTGCGCGCCGTGGTGACGTTGCGCACCACGTTGTTCGCGCCGCCCAGCGAGATGCCCTGCGTCGCGCTGTCGGTGACGGCCACGTTCTCGAGGGTCGTGCCGCCCTTGGTCGCGGTGAGCACGCCCATGTCGGGAACGGAGTCGGCGTAACGGCGGATGCCGAAGCCGCGGAGCACGTCTCCGCTATTCGCGATCGTGAACGCCTTCTGCAGGGAGCTGGCGCGCGTGTCGCCGCCGGTCGGGTCCGTCCCGGTGATGAGCGTCTTCGACTTCTCGTCGTAGTAGAACGCTCCGGGGACGACCTGGGCCGACGTCGCGACCTGCTGCTGGGCGGTGCCCTTCACGAACAGCTGGTCGGGGTGGGCCGCCATCGGGTACGCCGGGTTCAGCCACTGCCAGCCGGCGGCCGTGCCGTCGGCGGCGCCGCGGGTGTAGGTCGGGCTGTGGTCGAAGACGTGGTCCCAGCCCGAGGACTGCCAGACCGAGCCGGTCTTCGTCCACGAGGTCACGGGGATGCTGCCGTCGAACCAGACGGCCTCGTGCGGGTACGACTGCACGGTGAGCTGCTTGCCCGCCGGCAGGGTCACGCTCTCGTTGTAGGTGCCGGCGCGCAGGACGATCGTCTGCCCGGAGCTCGCGCTGGCGACCGCCTTCGCGACCGTGCGGAACGGGGCCGACAGCGAGCCGGCGGCCGAGTCGGAGCCCTGCGGCGACACCACGATCGCACCGGCGGGCACCGCGTAGGCGGTCTGGCCCGGGTCGGCCGAACCGGTCGTCGTGCGGACGCCGGTCAGGTCGAGACCGGCCGTGACGGAGCCTCCCGTGCCTCCCGAGCCGCCCGTGGCCGGGGGCGTCGGGGTCGTCGGAGCGGTCGGGGTCGTCGTCGGGGTCGACGACGGCGTCGGGGTGGGAGTGGGGGTCTGCACCGGCGCCGTGGGCGTCGCGCTCGGCGTGGGCGTGACGCTCGGGGCCGGGGTCGAGGCCGTGTGCGGCAGGAGCTGGTGCGCGAGGAGGCCGGTGTGCCGGAGCGCGACGGGGCTCGACGCGCTCGACGAGTACGTCCAGAGTCCCAGGGCGCCGGCGCCGGAGAGGCGCTGAGCGGACGAATCCGTGCCGACGGCCTGCCAGGCCGGAGCGGTGGCGCCGGTGACGTAGGCGCGTGCCGAGACGGTCACCGGGGTCGCACCGGTCGCCTGGGCCTCCAGGGTGAGCCGTTGGCCGGCCGCGACCGTCGGGAGCACGACGCGCTCCCCGGCGAGTGTGGCCTGCTGGCCTCCGCTGTCGCCGACGCGCAGGAGCGAGAGCGTGGCGACGCCCTTCGGGCTGATCCGCAGTTGCGCGACGTAGGCGTGCGAGCCCGCCACACGGAGCCGGACGCCCGCATAGACGCCGTTGCCCGAACGCGGCACGGCCGCGACCGTGAACTGGTCGGACGCCTGGATGTCGCGCTGCGAGACGGACTTCAGGAGGGCGTCGGTGGACTGGCCGGGAGCGGGCGCGGTGAGGGTGCCGCCCGTGGCGGGGGACACCGATTGACCGCTCGTCCGGTTCACGGTGTAGGCGCCGCCGACGGGGGCGGAGCCCCAGCCGGTGCCGACCGAGCGGTTGAACGTGTCGGAGACGACGGTCGCACCGGTGTCGTACGACGTCGCGGCGGTCGCGCCTGCGGGCATCGTGAGCACGGCCATCGCGGCGACGACGGCGACTCCGACGCCGGCGAGCGCGGCGCGGAGAGCCTTCGCCCGGGTGCGGGTGGCTGAAGTGGCGGGTGTGGGGGATGTGGGGGTTTGGGTGAGGCGGTGTCTGGCCTTGCCGACCATGGACTGTCTTCCAATGCTGATTAGTTCACGAACAGAAAACACGAAGGTGAGACCAGGCCTTCTGCGCGGAGCTTGCCTGCAACCTAGCAGACGTCGAGGGGGGAGAAGAAGTTAACCTTCGACCATATCGCCGGTCGCGGAAACTCACCAGGGAACTATACCCCCCGTTCGGGGCGCGCTTCGCCATCGAGCAGAATGGAGTCATGCCCTTCCGCATCCTCACCGTCTGCACGGGCAACATCTGCCGTTCGCCCGCCATGGACCTCCTGCTCGCGCACGAGTTGCGCGACGACAGGAGGTTCGCCGTCTCGTCCGCCGGCACGCACGCCGAGGTCGGCTGGCCCGTGAATCCGCCGATGGACCGGATGCTCGCCGACCGCGGCATCGACGTCCGCAACTTCGCCGCCCGGCAGGCGACCCGCGACATCCTGTCGTCCTCGGAGCTGATCGTCACCGCGACGCAGCAGCACCGGGCCTGGGTGACCGACGAGGAGCCGCGCTCCGTCCGCCGCGCCTTCACGCTGACGGAGTTCGCGGACGCCATCGAGGGCGCGCCGGCCGGCCTCACTGCGGCCGAGCTCGTCGCGTGGGCCGCCGCCCACCGACCGGCGCTCCGGGTGCGCTCGCTCGGGTCGCCGATGCGGCGCGGCTACGACGAGGGCGACATCCTCGACCCCTACGGCCGCGGCGACGCCGCGTACGCCGGAGCGCTCGCGCAGATCGACCCGCTCGTCGAGCGCGTCGCGGCGGCTCTCCGCGCGACCGCCGGCTGAGCCCCGCCTGACCCCGCGCGACCCGCCGTCGGGCCCCGCAGGCCGATCACCCGCTCCGGTGACAATTCCTCACTTATATGCCAATATAGATGAGGAAGTCTCAATCGGAGGGGGTGGGCCGTGACCGGTCGTATCGGCTACGCAGCGGGCGCCTTCGACCTGTTCCACATCGGGCACCTCAACATCCTCAAGCACGCCAAGAGCCAGTGCGACTACCTGATCGCGGGCGTGGTGTCGGATGAGATGCTGCGGCTGACCAAGGGCATCGACCCGGTCGTCCCGCTCGCCGAGCGTCTCGAGATCGTCCGCAGCATCGCCCACGTCGACGAGGCCGTCGCCGAGACCGTGCCGGACAAGCTCGACACCTGGCGGGAGCTGCGCTTCGACGTGTTCTTCAAGGGCGACGACTGGCGCGGCACCCCCAAGGGCCTCCGCCTCGAGCGCGAGTTCGCCGCCGTGGGGGTGGAGGTCGTGTACTTCCCGTACACGGTCTCGACGTCCTCCACGCAACTGCGCGCCGCGCTCGCGGCCCTCGCGGGCTGAGCCGCGCGGGCCCGACGCTCAGACCAGCCGCACCCCGCCCGCCAGCACGAGCTCGCGCTCCGGTGCGAGCACCAGCGCCTCCGGCACGTTCTGCGCGTCCACCAGCACGACGTCCGCCGGGGCTCCGGCGACCAGATCGTGCACCGTACGGCCGACGAATCCGGCGGCGTCGCTCGTCGCGAGGCGGACCACATCGGTCAGCTCCTCGTCGCGCCGGGCGCCCGAGAGCTGGGCCAGGCGCGTCGCGAGGCGCAGCAGGTCGCCGTCGCCGTACGGGCCCCAGAGGTCGCGGATGCCGTCCGTGCCGAGCCCGACCGGCACGCCCGCGGCGCGCAGGTCGGCGAGCGGGAGGCGGGACGCGTTGATCGGCGCGACGGTCGTGATCGAGACGCCGGCCTCCCGCAGCTCCTCGACGAGCGCACGCTGCCGGGCCGGCGGCAGGTCGCCGATGGCGAAGCCGTGGGCCACGTTGACCCGGCCGGCCAGCCCCAGGGCGCGGGTGCGCTCCAGGATGAGGTCGTACTCGAAGGCGCCCAGCTCGCCGCCCTCGTGCAGGTGGATGTCGAGGCCGACGCCGCGCCGGTCGGCGATCTCGAACAGCGCGTCCAGCTGGCCCACCGGGTCGCGGTCGATCAGCGCGGGGTCGAGGCCGCCGATGTGGTCGGCGCCCTCCGCCGCGGCGCGGTCGAGCAGTTCCAGCACGCCGGGCCGGCGCAGCACGCCGTCCTGCGGGAAGGCGACGATCTCCAGGGCGACCGGCACGCCGAGGGCCGCCACAGCCTCCCGCACCACCGCGATGCCGCGGAGCCCGACGCCCAGGTCCACGTCGACGTGCGACCGGAACGCGGTGGTGCCCTGCGCGACCAGCGCCCGCAGCAGCTGCAGCGTGCTGTCCGGGCTCGGGATGCCCAGCTCGTCGCGGTGCGCGCGCTCGTGCGCGATGCGCCCCTGCGTCGTCGCCTCGCCACCGTAGGGCACCCACTCGCGGCCCCACCAGCTCTTGTCGAGGTGGGCGTGCGCGTTCACGAGCCCGGGGAGGGCGAGCAGCCCGCGCCCTTCGATCGTCTCGCCGTCCGCCGGGGCCGGGGCCGGCGCCGGTCGCGCCGGATCGTGCGGCTCGACCGCCGCGATCACACCGCCCTCGATCAGGATGTCGGAGGCCGCACCGCCCCACGGCCGGACGTTCGTCAGCAGCACGGTGGCCTCCTGCGCCCCGCTCATCGGTCCGCGAACCGATCGGTCGCCTCGATCAGGGCGTCGAGGATGCCCGGCTCGTCGAACGCGTGCCCGGCGTCCGGGATCATCCGCAGCTCGGCCTCCGGCCACGCCCGGTGCAGGTCCCACGCGGTCATCGGCGGGGTGCAGGTGTCGTAGCGGCCCTGCACGATCACGCCCGGGATGCCGGCGAGGGTGGGTGCATCCCGGATCAGCTGCCCCTCCTCGAACCAGCCGCCGTGCGTGAAGTAGTGGTTCTCGATGCGCGCGAAGGCGACCGCGTACTCCGGCTCGGTGAAGGTCGCGACCAGCTCGGGCCGCGGCAGCAGCGTGATGGTGGACGACTCCCAGCGCGACCAGGCGACCGCGGCCGGCCCGTGCACGGCCGGATCGGGGTCGGCGAGCAGCCGGCTGTACGCGCGGATGAGGTGCCCGCGCTCCTCCACCGGCACCGGCTCCAGGAACCCCTCCCACAGGTCGGGGAACAGCGCGGCCGCGCCGCCCTCGTAGAACCAGTCCAGTTCGGCGGCGCGCAGCGTGAAGATGCCGCGCAGCACCAGCTCGGTCACCCGGTCGGGATGCGTCTGGGCGTACGCGAGGGCGAGGGTGCTCCCCCACGACCCGCCGAAGACCTGCCACTTCTCGATGCCGAGGTGCTCGCGCAGCCGCTCCAGGTCGGCCACCAGATGCCAGGTGGTGTTGAGCGACAGGTCGGCCTCCGGCTCGCTCGCGTGCGGGAGGCTCTTGCCGCAGCCACGCTGGTCGACCAGCACGATGCGGTACTTCGCCGGATCGAAGAGGCGCCGGTGCGTCGGCGTCGTGCCGCCTCCCGGGCCGCCGTGCAGGAACACGACCGGCTTGCCGTCAGGGTTGCCGCTCGTCTCCCAGTACAGCTGCTGGCCGTCGCCGACGTCCAGCATGCCGGTCTCGTACGGCTCGATCTCGGGGTACAGGCTGCGCATGCTGTCGAGGCTACCGGTCGGTCAGAGGCGCGACGCGGACACGGAGAACGTGTCGCACGCCTGCGCACCCTGCTGGTAGCCGGTGGTGAACCAGCTCTGCCGCTGCGCAGCCGAGCCGTGCGTCCAGCCCTCCGGGTCGACCCGTCCGGTGGAGGCCTCCTGGATGCGGTCGTCGCCGACCGCGGCCGCCGCACTCAGCGCATCCTGGATCTGCGCCGTCGTGATCGGCTGCAGGAACGCGACGCCCTTCCCGTCGGTGGTCTTCGACGCGGCGGCGGCCCAGGATCCCGCGAAGCAGTCGGCCTGCAGCTCGAGCCGGACGCTGTCGGACGCCGCACCCGTCTGCCGGCTGGTGTGCTCCGCCATGATCCCGCCGATGTTCTGGATGTGGTGCCCCCACTCGTGCGCCACCACGTACATCTCGGCCAGCGGCCCGCCGCTCGACCCGAACCGCGAGCGCAGCTCGTCGTAAAAGCCCGTGTCGACGTAGATCGTCCGATCGGAAGGACAGTAGAACGGTCCCGTCGCGCTCGACGCCGAACCGCATCCCGTGCTCGTCCCTCCGGTGAAGAGGATGAACTCGGGCGACGTGTACCGTCCGCCGAGCGCCGGCAGCTCCGCGGCCCAGTACGCCTCCAGCGAGGCCGCCGCACCCTTCATCCGGCAGTCGACGCTCGCGTTGGCGTCGGCGCCCGTGTTGCACTCCTGCAACTCGGTGCCGGTGCCGATCTGCTCGGTCCCCGTGGTCCCGCCGCCCAGGAGGCCGCTGACATCCACCCCCAGCAGCTGCGCGATCAGGAAGATCGCGACCGCCCCGATCCCCACACCGCCCGCAGCGATCCCGGCGGTCCGCCCCCGGCGCTTGACCTTGCCCCCACTGATGTCCGCATCCGGATTGAACGTCATGCCGCACACGGTACCGCGGAGGGGGGCGGGCGGGTATCGGTCGATCCGTCGTCGCGCCGACCGCCTGCTCCTCCGCTCCGGTGGAAGACTGTGCGCGTGCAGTCGATCCGCGCCACCGTCCGGCTCCTTCCCGGAGGCCGCCGCTCGCCCGTCAGCCTCGATCGCGGGTACCGCCCGCATCTGGTGGTCACGGACGGCGACCCTCTCGGTGTGGTGATCCGCGGCGTCGGCAGAGCTCGCCTGGAACCCGGCGGCGACGAGGTCGAGGTTCTGGTCGAGCTCCCGTACGACATCGACTACGGCGCCCTCGTGCCGGGCGCGACCTTCAGCGTCCGCGAGGGGCCGAACGTGATCGGGACGGGGATCGTCCTCCGACGTCGACCCTCGGAACGCTGACGATGCCCTCCCGTCAGGGTCCCTCGGATCCAGCATCCCCGCCGCGCACCCCGCGGGCTAGGCTCGCAGCATGAGCACCTCCCCCGTCACCGTGACCATCACCGGCGCCGGCGGGCAGATCGGGTACGCCCTGCTGTTCCGCATCGCCTCCGGCCAGCTCCTCGGGGCGGACGTGCCCGTGCGGGTGCGGCTGCTCGAGATCCCGGCCGGTCGCTCCGCCGCGGAAGGGACGGCGCTGGAGCTGCAGGACGGCGCGTTCCCGCTGCTGCGGTCGATCGACGTGACGGAGGACGCGAACGCCGCGTTCGACAGCGCCAACGTCGCCCTGCTGGTCGGTGCGCGTCCGCGCGGCGCCGGGATGGAGCGGGCCGACCTGCTGGAGGCCAACGGTGCGATCTTCGGGCCGCAGGGCGCGGCGATCAACGCGGGCGCGGCGGACGACATCCGCGTGCTCGTCGTGGGCAACCCGGCCAACACCAACGCGCTCATCGCGAGCGCGCACGCGCCAGACGTTCCGGCCGAGCGCTTCACCGCCATGACCCGACTCGACCACAACCGGGCGGTGGCCCAGCTGGCCGCGAAGCTCGACGTGCCGGTCACCTCCATCGAGGGTGTGATCGTCTGGGGCAACCACTCCGCCAGCCAGTACCCCGACCTCAGCCACGCGACCGTCCACGGCCGCCCCGCCACCGAGCTGGTGGACGAGCGCTGGCTGGCCGACGAGTACATCCCGCGGGTGGCGAAGCGCGGCGCCGAGATCATCCAGGTGCGCGGCTCCTCCAGCGCGGCCTCCGCGGCGAGCGCCGCCATCGACCACGTCTACGACTGGGTGAACGGGACCGCCGAGCGCTGGACCTCCGCCGCCATCGTCTCCGACGGCAGCTACGGTGTGCCGGCCGGACTGATCTCGTCGTTCCCGGTGCGCGCCGTCGACGGCGAGTGGCGCATCGTGGATGGCCTCACGATCGACGACTTCTCCCGGCAGCGCATCGACGCCTCCGTCGCGGAGCTCGTGGAGGAGCGCGACGCCGTGCGGGCGCTGGGGCTGCTCTAGGGAGTCAGACAGCGCCCGTGGTCTTCGTGGGCTCTCCCCCGGATCGGAGGAGACGGAGCCTGTCATCGGTGATGAGCTCGATCGGCAGGATGCTGCTCTGACCATCCCGGTAGCGCACGACGACCAGCTTCCCGCGACGCCTGGCGTCGACGACGTGCGCGTACGCGATCGTCGAACGGATCCCTGCTGCCGAGAGCGTGAATGCCGACTCGCCGAAGCCGATGGCGATCGTGCGACCGCCGACGGATCGGGGAAGTGACTTCGCACCGTGAGATAGGCGGCGGGCGGGAGAACGACCACGGCGAGCGCGGCCGTCACCACGAACGGGCCCGCCGCATCCCGCAGCACGATCGCGGCTGCGACCGCGAACAGGACGCAGAACAGCATGAGCAGCCAGAGCGGCCCGCGCGCCAGACGACGGAATGCGTCCCAGGCGAGTCGGCGCACCATCCGCTCGTCGACCACGATGTCGCTCTGCAACCCCACCCGCTCCACGCGGCCATCCTAGGGGGCGCCGTTCGGGAGCCGCTTCCCCCGGGCCGGGGACAGGCCCCATCCATCCACTTGACGCAACACGCCGCCTCCCCGAGTGGAGAGACGGCGTGTTGTGACGACTCGTTGGCCCGGCGGCGAGTCAGCGCTTCTTCTGGCTCTTCTCCTGCGCCGGGAGGGTGCCCGCGGCGCGGTGCTCGGCGAAGTAGGCGCGGGCCTCGGCCTGGCGCTCGCCCTCGGCGCCGGTGGCGATCTTGGCGCGGACCAGCTCGGGGCCGTAGCCGAACGCGTCGACCAGGTCGACGGCGTGCGGGCGGATGCGCGTGAGCAGGCGGTCGATGTAGGCGGTGACGGCCTGTGCACGCTGCGGCGAGAGGCGGCCGTGGATGAGGTACCAGGCGAGGTGCTTCTCGATCAGCTGGAAGCCGAACAGGTCGCGCAGCCAGGTGAGCACCTGCTTGGTGCCGGCGTCGGGAGCCTGCTCCAGCGCCTCCGTGAATGCCTCCCACTGCAGCAGCTCGCCGTGGGCGCGGGCGGCCTCGATGAGCTCGTTCTGCTGTGCGTTGAACAGCTCGGCGGCGGCCTTCTTGTTCAGCTTGGAGGCGGGGCGCAGCCGGCCGGCGATCTCGCCGACCATCGTCTCCACGCGGTCGGTGAGCAGTTCCCGCTGGGTCGCCGACTCCTGCAGCCAGTTGACCGAGCGCGCGGTCGAGCCGAAGTCGCGCACCGTCTGGGCGACGGACCGCAGCCCGCTGCCGTGGTAGGCGCGGCCGGCGGCGTGGGTGACGACGTAGCGCGCGAGCGCGCCGGCGTCCGCCTTGGCGAACTTGCGGCTGAAGTCCGTCAGCAGACGCTTCGCGACCAGCTGCAGCAGCACGTTGTTATCGCCCTCGAAGGTGACCCAGATGTCGAGGTCCTGGCGGAGCGAGGTGATGCGGTTCTCGGTCAGGAAGCCGGAGCCGCCGCACGCCTCGCGCGCCTCCTGCAGCGTGTCGAGCGCGTGCCACGTGCTCAGCGGCTTGAGCGCGGCGGCGATGGTCTCGAGGTCCTGCCGGTCGTCGTCCGTCGCGGCCGTGCCGCTGAAGACGTCGTCGAACTTGTGCAGGAACACCTCGTGCGCGAAGCTCGCCGCATACGTGGTCGCGAGCAGCGGGAGCAGGCGGCGCTGGTGACGCTGGTAGTCGAGCAGCACCTCCTCGTCGGTGTCGCTCCCGGCCGTGAACTGGCGACGCTCGGCGGCATAGGTGAGCGCGATCTTCAGGCCGATCTTCGACGCGATCGTCGCGGACCCGTCGAGCGAGACCCGGCCCTGCACGAGCGTCCCGAGCATGGTGAAGAAGCGGCGGCCGGGGCTCTGGATGGGCGAGGTGTACGTGCCGTCCTCGGCCACGTCGCCGTAGCGGTTGAGCAGATCGGTGCGCGGGATGCGCACGCCGGTGAAGTGGAGGCGGCCGTTGTCGATGCCGTTCAGGCCGCCCTTCTGACCGTCGTCCTCGCCGCCGACGCCGGGCAGGAACGCGCCGTCCGCATCCCGGATCGGCACGTAGAAGGCGTGGACGCCGTGGTTGACGTTCTTGGTGACGAGCTGGGCGAACACGACGGCCGCGGTCGCGTCGACCGCCGCGTTGCCGAGGTAGTCCTTCCAGGCGCCGCGGAACGGGGTGTCGAGCACGAACTCCTGCGACTCGGGGTCGTAGGTCGCGGTCGTGGCGATGCTCGCGACATCCGAGCCGTGCCCGGTCTCCGTCATCGCGAACGCGCCGGGCACGTCGAGCGACATGATCCCGGGCAGGTACTTCTCGTGGTGCGGAGCGGTGCCGAGGTGCAGCACCGCCGCACCGAACAGGCCCCACTGCACGCCCGACTTGATCTGCAGCGACGGGTCGGCCGTCACCAGCTCCTCGAACGCGGCGATGTTGCCGCCGTGGTCGTCCTCGCCGCCGACGGACTTCGGGAAGGCGCGGTGCACCTGCCCGTTCTCGACGAGCAGACCGAGCTGACCGAAGACGCGCTTGCGGTGGTCGGCGACCGAGAGACCCTCGATCTTCTGCATCTCCGGGCGGCTGGAGAGCTCCCGAGACGCCAGACGCGCCTCGGCCCAGTCGCCGAGCAGCTGACGGCCCAGCGCCTCGACATCGACCCGCGGCGAGGCGCCCGCGGCGGAGGCCGGATTGGGGCGGGATGCGGCGGCAGGGGTGGCGGGGACGCGCTCGGCGGTGTCAACCATGAGTTCCTCTTCGATTCTCTCGGGGTCTCTGCCACGGTACGACCGCTTCACACAGAGCGGAAACGCGCGGTGCGCCGCCTACAAAACGCGACGGCGACGTCCGCAACGGGATTGGTGGGATCCTCCAAAACAGAGTGCTCCGGCTTGGAGGATCCGCAACCTCAGGCCGCGCGGCGGGCCTGCCGCGGGGCGGCGCGCAGGGCGTCGCGGGCGGGGGCCGCATCCCGGCCGGTGATGACGCTGCCGGGGTTCAGCTGGGCGTCGCGCTCGATGCGCGCACCGTTGCCGATCATCGCGTCGGACCCGATCTTCGCGTTGCTGCCGATCTTGACGTTGCTGCCCACGACGCTGCCCGCGCCGATGTGGACGTTCGCACCCACGAAGGTGCGGTCGCCGATCGTCGTGCCGCGGTCGATCCAGCTGCCGGCGCCGACATAGGCGTCGAGACCCACGCGCGCGTCGGCCTCCACGTAGGCGGTCGGCTCGATGTACGCCGACTCGGCCACCCGTGCGGTCGGAGCCACCAGCCCCCGGCCGTTGGCGTGCCGCCGATACCTGATCACTGCGCCGGTCTCGTCTTCGAGCTCCTCGATCATCCGTGCCATCGTCTCCTCCTTCGAGATCGTCGCGTATCCGAACATCTGTACAACACCGGGGGACGCGAGAAGATTCCCTGATCGCCCCAGAGAACGGCCACCGTACGCCGAGGAGCGTCGGGAGACCAGGGGTACAGATGGGAGACGGCTGGGGAGACGGTGGCAGATGGCCGAGCGGCGGCCCCGGAGGCTAGCCCTGCGCGGCCACCACGTCGATGAGCGCCTGTCCGTAGGCCTCGCGCTTCTTGGCGCCGATCCCGCTGATGCCGTCGAGGTCGCCCAGGCTCGCCGGACGGGCGGAGGCGACGGCGCGCAGGGTGGCGTCGCCGAAGACGATGTAGGCGGGGACCCCCTGCGACTTCGCCTCGCCCGCTCGCCAGGAGCGCAGCGCCTCGAAGAGCGGGAGGTCGGTCGGGGCGACGTCGGCCGGGGCCGCGCTGCGGGAGGACCGGCTGGCGCGCTCGGGCCGCTCGGGCTCGCGGCGCAGGATGACGGGCCGCTTGCCTGCCAGCACCTCGGCGCTGCCGGGCGTGAGCACGAGCACGCCGTACTCGCCCTCCGGCTTGAGTAGCTCCTGCGCGATGAGCTGACGGACGACGCCGCGCCACTGGCTCTCGGAGAGGTCGGCGCCGATGCCCCAGGTGGAGAGGGCGTCGTGGCCGTGCTGGTCGACGCGCGGCGTGCGCTTGCCGCGCACGATGTCGACGAGGTGCCCGGCGCCGAAGCGCTGGTTGCGCTCACGGGCCAGCCGCACGACGGTCGAGAGGAGCTTCTGGGCCGGTACGGTGCCGTCCCAGCTCTCGGGCGGCGTGAGGCAGGTGTCGCAGTTTCCGCACGGCTCCGAGCGCTGGCCGAAGTAGCCGAGCAGGTTGACCCGGCGGCACTGCACCGTCTCGCAGAGGGCGAGCATGGCGTCCAGGTGCTGGGTCAGCCGACGGCGGTGCGCGAGGTCGCCCGGGGAGTCGTCGATCATGCGGCGCTGCTGCACCACATCCTGCAGCCCGTAGGCGAGCCACGCGGTCGACGGGAGGCCGTCGCGGCCGGCGCGACCCGTCTCCTGGTAGTAGCCCTCGACGGACTTCGGGAGGTCGATGTGGGCGACGAAGCGGACGTTCGGCTTGTCGATGCCCATGCCGAACGCGATGGTCGCGACGACGATCACGCCCTCCTCGCGGAGGAACCGCGCCTGGGTCCTGGCGCGCAGGCCGGCGTCGAGCCCGGCGTGGTACGGCAGGGCCGTGAGGCCGCGGGCGGAGAGGAACTCCGCCGTGCGCTCGACCGAGTTGCGCGACAGGGCGTAGACGATTCCCGCCTCGCCGGGGTGCTCGACGGTGATGAAGTCGAGCAGCTGCTTGCGCACCTCCACCTTCGGCACGATGCGGTACTGGATGTTGGGCCGGTCGAAGTCGGCGACGAAGTGCTCGGCGCCCTCCAGCCGGAGGCGCGTCGTGATCTCGCGATGCGTCGCGTCGGTCGCGGTGGCGGTCAGCGCGATGCGGGGGACCTCGGGCCAGCGATCGGCCAGCTCGGAGAGGGCCAGGTAGTCCGGCCGGAAGTCGTGACCCCACTGGGAGACGCAGTGGGCCTCGTCGATCGCGAAGAGGGCGATGCGGCCCCGCTCGAGGAAGCGCTTGGTCGCCTCGGACGACAGGCGCTCGGGCGCGACGTAGAGGATGTCGAGCTCGCCGGCGAGGTACGCGCTCTCCACGGCGGCCCGCTGCTGCGGATCCTGCGTGGAGTTGAGGAACGCCGCCCGCACGCCGACGGCGGTGAGGGCGTCGACCTGGTCCTGCATGAGGGCGATGAGCGGCGACACGACGACGCCGGTCCCCTCGCGGACCAGGGACGGGATCTGGTAGCAGAGGCTCTTGCCGCCACCGGTCGGCATCAGCACGACGGCGTCGCCGCCGGAGACCACCTGGTCGATGATCCGCGCCTGATCGCCGCGGAAGCTGTCGTAGCCGAACACCGTCTTGAGCGCTTCGGCGGGAGTCGAGAAGCGCGGTGCAGTGACCGCGGGGGCACGGGTCACCGGGGCGCGAGTCGCGGTGGGCGCGGATCCGCCGGCGAGCGGTGCGCCGACGGGCGGAGCGTCGTCGTACGGCACCCCCGCGTACGGGTCGTCGCCGAAGTCGGGCAGCGGCGGCTCGTCCTCCAGCGGCGGCGCGTCGCGATCGTCCGGCACCCAGGCGTTCCAACTCATGCCCCGATCGTAACGACGACGCCTGACCGTCGCCCCCGGGGCCGTGAATCTGTGGATGCTCGCCGCACTCCACAGGCCTCCGATACGATCACCGCATGCGTCGGCTCATCGTCACCGAGTTCATGTCGCTCGACGGCGTCGTCGAGGCGCCGGGCGGCGAGCGCAGCCACCGCCACGGCGGCTGGACCTTCCCCTATGCGACCGACGCCCTGGAGGCCGCGAAACTCCAGGAGATCCGCGAGGCGGACTCCCTGCTCCTCGGGCGGCACACGTACGAGCAGTTCGCCGAGGCGTGGCCGCCGCGCGAGGGCGCGTTCGCCGACCGGATGAACAGCCTCCCGAAGACCGTGGTCGCCTCCGGGCGCGAGCCGCTCGACTGGAACGCCTCGCGGCTTGACACGGCGGCCTCCGGCACGGTGCGCTCCGCCGTGGCCGCGCTCAAGGAGGGCGACGGCGGCCCCATCCTGGTCGCCGGCAGCGCGACCCTCGTCCGCTCGCTCGTCGTCTGGGGCCTCGTCGACGAGCTCCGTCTCCTCATCTACCCCGTGCTGCTCGGCGGCGGCCGGCGCATCTTCCCGGACGACCGGGAGAAGTGGACGTTCGAGCTCGCCGAGCTCGACCGCTACGACAGCGGCGCCGTCCTCCACGTCTACCGCTTGGCCGGGAGCTGATGCCGGCCGTCGCGCTCGGCCTCCTCAGCGCCATCGTCTACGGGTCCGCCGACTTCGTCGGTGGCGTGGCGGCGCGGCGCATCGGGGCCCTCCGGGTGACCGCCGTCGGGGCGGTCAGCGGGCTGGCGCTGCTCCTCCTCTCCCTCCCCCTCGTCGGCGGCGCGTGGACGCCCGCCGCGCTCGGCTGGGGAGCGCTCTCCGGGGTGGTCGGCTCGATCGCCGTCTTCCTCCTCTATGCGTGCCTCGCGATCGGGCCGATGAGCATCCTGTCGCCCCTCACCGCCGTCGTCTCGGCGATCGTCCCGCTGACCTGGGGACTGATCGGCGGCGACCGCTTCGCCCCGATCGGCTACGTCGCTCTCGGGGTGGCTCTGGTCGCGGTCGTGCTGGTCGGCTTCGTGCCGGAGCGCGGCGCCGTCCGGCCCAGCGGCCGTGCCCTGCTCATGGCGGTGGGAGCCGGCGTCTTCATCGGGGCGTTCCTCATCCTGCTCGACCAGACCCCGGCCGACTCCGGCGTCGTGCCGCTGATCGCCAACCGCGCCGTCAACGGGGCCATCATGTGGAGCGTCGTCGGGCTCGCCGTGCTGCGCGCGCGGACGCGGCCCCCCGGCGCCGACCGGTTCACGGCGCGCGGCACCGGCCTCGCCGCGGCCAGCGGTGTGCTCGACGCCTCGGCCAACGTGCTCATCCTGATCGGCCTGCGGGCGGGCGACCTGGCGACGATGTCGGTGCTGGTCGCGCTGTACCCGGCCGGGACGATCATCCTGGCCGCCATCGTGCTGCGGGAGCGCATCGCTCCCGTCCAGTGGATCGGGCTCGCCCTCGCCGTCGGCGCCGCCGGCATGCTCGCCGCCGCCTGACCCCCCTCCGAGATTTGGCACAAATGTCGACTTCGGCGCCCCCATTCCCTACATTTGTGCCAAATCTCGGAGGGGCGGGCCGGGATACGGTGGAGGGATGGACGCCGACGCCCGCGCACGCGCGACGCAGAGACTCGAGCTGCTGCGGGTCATGCGCGCCGGCCGCGACCGCGTGGACGAGGTGCTCGCGATCATCCGCGACTCCGACAGCGACGACGGCGCGGCGGCGGCGATCGGTGAGCTGCTGGGCTGCGACGCCGGCACGGCCTTCGCTGTCCTCTCCCTGCAGTTGCGGCGGTTCCGCGTGCGCCCGACCGACCTCCTCACCGCCGAGATCGACGAGTTGGAGGCCGCGCTGAGCGCACCCGCCAGCGCGCCCGCCGCAGCGCCCGCACCCGCGCCCTCCGCGCCGTTCCGTCCCCGCGACGAGTACACCTCCCGCGAGCACCGGTACTCCCTCGGCACGGTGGAGGCGACGGGCGAGCCCTACGCGTCCGTGCCGGTGACGACGGGCGTGGCCGACTACGAGGAGTTCTACCGCCTGACGCCGGAGCAGCACGCCCGCTTCCTCGCCGACCCCGACGCCGCGCTCGCGTTCGTGGAGGAGTGCCGCCTGCGGGAGCACGACGACCTCCTGCTGCAGCAGCCGGGCTGGAACCGCGGCACTCCCTCCTGACCCGCGCGCATTCGGCACGAATGTGCGTTATGGCGGCGCCATTCCCGCGATTCGTGACGAATGTGCGGGAGGGAGGCGGCGCGTCAGCCCAGCGCGACCACGCGGGAGGTCGCGGCGGAGCGGCTCGCCGCCTCGACCACGCGGGTGAGCTCGAGCGCGTGACGGAGGTTGTCCTCGGCGACGGTGCCCGCGTGGATGTGGTCGACCCACTGGTCGAACGCGCCGGGCACGCCGTCGGGGACGGGCAGCTCGCTCCAGCCCTCGCCGTACCTCCCGCCCGAGACGAGCAGGCGCTCGCCGTCGTAGATCGCGGCGCCGCCGGTCCCCCGCAGCTCGATCCCGAACGCGTGCGGCGCGGCGACGACGCTCGTCTCGAGCACGCCGATCGCGCCGCCGGGGAAGGTCTCGGTGACCACGGCGTTGTCCTCGACCGCCCGGCCGGTGATGCTCCCGAAGGCGGCGCTCACGGTGAGCGGCTCCGCCCGCTGGAAGAGGCGGGTGAGGTAGACGGGGTGGCAGCCGAGGTCGATGAACGCACCGCCGAGCGCGGCCGAGGGGTCGCCGAAGCGGTCGGGCAGCCAGCCGGCGACCCAGCCGTCGTGGGTGAGGCGGACGCGCGAGTAGGTGAGGGTGCCGAGAGCGCCCTCGTCCAGGAGGCGCGAGATCGCCTGCGTGTAGCCGTCGTAGAGGCGCGGCAGCGAGACGACGAGCGCGACACGGGCGGCGGAGGCCGCGGCGATGAGCTCCTCCGCGTCGGCGACCGTCGCGGCGAGGACCTTCTCCGTGAAGACGTGCTTGCCGGCGGCGATCGCGCGCAGGATCACGTCGCGGTGCTGGTTCGTCGCGGTGGTGACCGTGACGCCGTCGAGGCCGGGCCGGGCGAGCAGCTCGTCCAGGTCGGCGACGAACTCGACGCCGTAGGAGGCCGCGGCCTCGCGCCCGCGCTGCTCGTCGTCGTCCCAGATCGCCACCAGCTCGGTGCCGGGATGCTCCTGCGCGGCCGTGGCGTAGTCGCTCGCGTGCACGTGCCAGAAGCCGATTGCGGCGATCGTCAGCGGTTTCGTCATAGGAGCCTCCTCGCCCGAGGGTATCGTGGGTCGCCGAGCAGGGAGGGCGCCGATGAGCACACCGCACGATCCGGCCGACGATCTGGAGAACGGCCGCGAGCACCTGGGCGACGTCAGCCAGGCGGTCCAGGACTTCGCCAGCGAGCAGGAGGGCTACCACAAGGGGCTGTCCGCGCGTCAGCTGCAGATGATCGCCATCGGCGGCGCGATCGGCACGGGCCTGTTCCTCGGTGCGGGAGGCCGCCTCGAGCAGGGCGGACCGCTCCTGGTCTTCGTGTACGCGATCTGCGGCTTCTTCGCGTTCCTGGTGCTGCGGGCGCTCGGCGAGCTGGTGCTGCACCGGCCGTCGTCCGGCTCGTTCGTGTCGTACGCGCGCGAGTTCTACGGCGAGAAGATGGCGTACGTCGCCGGGTGGATGTACTTCCTCAACTGGGCCATGACCGCGATCGTCGACTCCACGGCGATCGCGCTCTACGTGAAGTACTGGACGCTCTTCACCTCCGTGCCGCAGTGGCTGCTCGCCCTGATCGCGCTCGTGGTCGTCGTGAGCCTCAACCTGATCTCGGTGAAGGTGTTCGGCGAGATGGAGTTCTGGTTCGCGCTGATCAAGGTGGGGGCGCTCGTGGCGTTCCTGGTCGTGGGCATCGTGGTGCTGGCGGCGGGATGGCCGACCGACCTGGGCCCGACGGGCATCGCGATGCTGGCCGAGAACGGCGGGTTCCTCCCGCACGGCGTCGCCACCATCGCGATGGCGATCGTGCTCGTGCAGGGCGTCGTGTTCGCCTACGCCGGGGTGGAGCTGGTCGGCATCGCGGCGGGCGAGACCGCGAACCCGGAGAAGATCATGCCGCGCGCGATCAACAGCGTCGTGTTCCGCATCGCGGTGTTCTACTGCGGCTCGGTGCTGCTGCTGGCGCTGCTGCTGCCGTCGAGCGCGTACAGCGCGAGCGAGAGCCCGTTCGTCACCTTCTTCAGCCACCTCGGCGGCCCGCAGCTGAGCGCGGTCATCGGCTCGGTCATGAACTTCGTCGTGCTGACCGCGGCGCTCTCCAGCTTGAACGCGGGGATGTACTCGACCGGCCGCATCCTGCACTCGATGGCGCAGACCGGCGCCGCCCCCGCCTTCACCGGCCGGATGAACCCGCGCGGCGTGCCGTACGGCGGCATCCTGCTCACCGCGGCGATCGGCGTGCTGGGCGTCTTCCTCAACCTCGTGGTGCCCAAGCAGGCGTTCGACATCGTGCTGAACGTCGCCGCCCTGGGCATCATCACGAGCTGGGCGATGATCATCCTCTGCCAGATGCAGCTGCGGCGGTGGTCGTTGCAGGGGCGGATGACGCGCCCGTCGTTCCGCCTCTTCGGCGCGCCGTTCACGGCCTACCTGACGCTCGCGTTCCTCGTGCTCGTGCTGGTGCTGATGGCGTTCGACTACCCGACGGGGACGTGGACGGTCGCCTCGCTCGTGGTCATCATCCCGCTGCTGATCATCGGCTGGTACGCGCAGCGCGGCCGCATCCTCGAGATCGCCCAGAAGCGCGAGGGATACACGGGAGCCCACCCCGTCGTCGCCTCGCGCCGTCCGCCCCGCCCACCGCGTCCACCGCGCCGCCCCTGAGCCGAAGTTCACGTCGTGGCGCTCATTCCGGCCGGAATGGGCGCCACGTCGTGAACCTCGGCGAAAGGCCGGGGCTCTCCCGGTCGGCTTGTAAGGCTAGCCTTGCCTCTCTAGGCTGAAGGCGACATGAAGAACATCAGCACGCGACTCCTCCTCACCTGCGCCGCCATCGGCGTGGCCGGCGGCATCGTCTTCTCGATCTCCGCCTACATCTCGGGCACGGTCGCCGCGGCGGCCCCGATGTTCTACGGCGCGGTGATCGGCGTGTACTTCCTACCGGGCGTGATCGCCCAGGCGCTGCTGCGCCGCGGCGGGGTCGCCCTGATCACGTCGGTGATCGCCGGGCTGGTGTCGGTGCCGTTCCAGCCGATCGGGTTCGCGGCCGTCATGGCGGCCGGCTCGATCGGGCTGCTGCAGGAGGTGCCGTTCGCGATCACGCTGTACCGGTACTGGAGGGCGTGGCTGTTCTACGTGGCGGTCACCATCGCCGGGCTGATCTTCGGATTCGGCGTCTTCATCGCGCAGGGCGCCGATCTGGCGGAGCCGTGGGTGCAGGTCGTGCACATCGGACTGTTCGTCGTCAGCCCCATCCTCTTCACCTGGCTCGGTCGCGTCGTCGCCGCCGGGCTCGACCGCACCGGAGCTGGCCGCGGACTGCAGCTGCCGATCGTGCGCCCGCGCCGCCGCGACGCCGGCCCGCTGCCGATGATGGCCGCCTGACCGCCGTGACGGCGGGGCCCGCGCCCCTGCGGGTGCAGGGGGTGCGCATCCGGCACGAGGGCGCCGAGACGTGGACGCCGGACGGGGTGGATGTCGCCGTCGCGCCGGGCGAGGTGCTGCTCGTGCTCGGGCCGAGCGGTTGCGGCAAGTCGACGCTGGCGCTCGCGCTGAACGGCCTGGTGCCGCACGCGGTCCCGGCGACGCTCGAGGGCACGGTCGCCGTCGCCGGCGTGGACACGGCGGGCGCGCGCGTGGCCGATCTCAGCGAGCACGTGGGGATGGTGTTCCAGGATCCCGACGCGCAGCTGGTGACCGCGACGGTGCTGGACGAGGTGTGCTTCGGCCCCGAGAACCGCCTCGTGCCCGCCGCCGAGGTGCTCGCACGCGCGGAGCGGGCACTGCGGGCGGTGGGGCTCTGGGAGCGCCGGGCCGACGATCCCGACACCCTCTCCGGCGGCGGCAAGCAGCGCCTGGCGATCGCGTGCGCGCTGGCGCTGGACGCTCCCCTCCTGGTGCTGGACGAGCCCACCGCGAACCTCGATCCCGCGGGCGCCGAGGAGGTGTACCGGCTGCTGGGAGAGCTGGTGGCCGACGACTCCGGGCGGTCCGTCGTGCTGGTCGAGCACAACCTCGACGCCGCGATGGGCATCGTCGACACGGTGCTGGTGCTGGATGCCGACGGCCGGCCCGTCGCCCACGGCCCGGCCGCGACGGTGCTGCGCGAGCGGGCGGAGGAGCTGGCCGCCCTGGGCGTCTGGCTGCCGACCGCGACGATCGCCGCTCTGCGCCTGCGCGGCGCCGGCCTGACGCTCGACCCGTTGCCCCTCACGCCCGAGGACCTCACCGCGGGGCTGGCGTCCGCGGACGGCCCCCTCCGCGCGACGGGAACCGAACCGTCCGCGACGGCCACCACCACCCCCGCGGCCACCGCCACGCCCGCCGCCACCGCCTCCCCCGCGACTCCCGCCCCGGCGGACGCGCCCGCCCCGGTTGACGCCCCCGCCGTCGCCGTCTCCCGCCTCACCCTCCGCCGCGGACGCCGGGAGGTGCTGCACGACGTCTCCCTCCGCATCGCGCCGGGCGACTTCGTCGCGATCGTCGGCCCGAACGGCGCCGGCAAGAGCACCCTCGTCCAGGCGATCGCGGGCGTGCTGCGACCGCCCCGCGGCACGGTGGCCCTCGGCCGCGCCGGCACCGAGGGCGTCGACCCGGCCCGTGCGTCGGCGGGCGCGCTCGCCGCGACGGTCGGCTTCGTCTTCCAGAACCCCGAGCACCAGTTCGTCGTCCACACCGTCGCCGACGAGCTCGCCTACGGCCTCCGCCAGCAGCACCGCCCCGCCGCGGAGATCGACGAGCGGGTCGAGCGGATGCTCGCGACGCTCGGTCTCGGCGCCCAGCGCGACGCGCACCCCTTCCTCCTCTCGGGCGGCCAGAAGCGACGGCTCTCGGTCGGGACGGCGCTGATCGCGGGCGCCCCGCTGCTGGTGCTCGACGAGCCGACGTTCGGCCAGGACCGGGCCCGCGCGGCCGAGCTGCTGGAGCTGTTGGCCGCGCTCAACGCCGCCGGCACGACGGTCGTCGTCGTGACGCACGACCTGGGGCTGGCCGCCGAGTACGCCTCGCACGTCGCCGTGATCGACGACGGTCGCGTCGCCGCGTTCGGCGCGGCGGCGGCCATCCTGCGCGACGCCGCCCTGCTGGAGCGCTCGGGGCTGCGCCAGCCTCCACTCGTCCGCGCGCTCGCCGATCCGCGCGTGCCCGCGGCGGTGCGCGGTGCCACCCGGCTGCGCGACCTGCCGGGAGGAGCGCCGTGACCTTCCTCGCCGCCGACCCCTACGGCACCGGGGCGCCGCCCGCCGGCCGGTTCCTGCACCACCTCAACCCGCTCGCGAAGGTGGCCGCGGTCGTTCCGGCGTGGGTCGCCCTGCTCTTCACCCGGGACGTGGTCACCCCGCTCGTGCTCCTGCTGCTCGGGATGCTGCTCCTGCTCGTCGGGGCACGGCTGCGGCCCGGAGGGCTGGCCGCCCTGCTCGTGGGGGTGCCCGTGGTCGTGCTGGTGATGGCGATCAGCTTCGGGTTCTGGACCGACCCGTCGCGCGTCGCCGATCGCACGGTGCTCTTCTCAATCGGCGCGTTCGACTACACGGCGGGTGCGCTCGCCGTCGGGTTCGCGACCGCCCTGCGCCTGACGGCCCTCGTCGTCCTCGCGCTCGTCGGCGGCCTCACGACGACGGGGCCGGACCTCGCGCGGGCGCTCGTGGCGCAGCTGCGCATCCCGTACCGCATCGGCTACACGGCCGTCGCCGCGTACCGGTTCGTTCCGCGGTTCGGCGCCGAGCTGACGCTGATCCGGCAGGCGCAGCGCGTGCGCGGCGTGGCCCCGGGGCGCGGGCCGGTCGCCGCGTTCCGCCGGGCGTTCGCGGCGGTCGTGCCGCTGCTGGCGTCGAGCATCCGGCACGCCGACCGGATGGCGCTGGCGATGGAATCGCGCGCGTTCGGCGCGCATCCCACCCGCACCGAGCGGACGCCGTCGCGCTGGCGCGTGCGCGACACCGTCTTCACCCTCGCGGGCTGGGCGGTGACCGCCGCGGTGTTCGTGCTGGTCGCCCGCTGACCCGCGGGCGACCGACGCCGGTCAGGAGCCGGAGGGCCCCTCGTTGCCGGCCGACTCGTCCGTGATGACGAGCCCGGAGGCGCGGCCGGCGGCGACGATCATCGACTCGATCCAGTCGCGGTTGATGCTGATGGCGCGGGAGCCGCTGTAGTAGATGTGGATCGGCACGCCGTTGTCCACCCAGATGGCGTGGCGTCCGCTGCCGCGCTCGACCGGGAGCGGCCAGGAGAGGAAGAAGTTCTCCCCGCGCCGGAGCTTCGTGCTGATGACGATCTGCAGGTGCGTCAGCACCCGGTCGTCGATCTCGAAGCTCTCACCGTTGTACGCGAGTGTTCCCACAGCCAAGCCTTTCACCGGCGCCGGGACGGGTGTGGCGCCTCCTGGCAGGATACCCGCCCCGGGCGACGCTCGGCACGAGGCGCGGTACAGTCGATGCAACGACCCGCACCCAGCTTCCGGAGGTACTCCCGCACATGATCGTCAACCGGCTCACCGTGGATGGAAAAGACTACTTCCTGCCGGAGCCGGTGACGGAGCTGCGCACGAAGATCCTCGAGGCGGTCAAGGCCGGCGGCGGCTACGTCAACATCCCGCCGCTGCGCGGAGGGCCCGGCGTCGACATCCTGTTCTCCCCGGGCATGCCGGTGGTGTGGACGCAGATCGACGTCGGCGGAGACGGCTCCGCCGACTCCGGGATCGTCGAGCCCGACGCGGACCTCGACAGCCTCTGAGCCGTCCGGTCCGTCCGCGCGCCCGGGACCGCTAGGCCCGGGCGTACTCGCGCAGCCACGCGCCGAACTGCTGTTCGTCGGCGGGCTGGGCGATGAGGTAGCCCTGTGCTCGGTCGCAGCCGAGGGCGCGCAGCCGGTCGAGCTGGGCTCGCGTCTCCACGCCTTCACCCACGGTGCGGATGCCGCGCTCGTGCGCGAAGTCGATGACGGTGGCGATGGAGCGCTCTGCGTCGTCCGGCGCCACCAGGCGGCGGTCGAGCTTCAGCTCGGACGCGCGCAGGTCGAGCACCCGGCGCTGCGACGAGTGACCGGCTCCGAAGTCGTCGATGGAGACGACGACGCCCAGGTCGCGCAACCCGTCGAGCCGTTCGGCGACGAGTGCGGGATCGGCGATCACCGTCTCCTCCGTGACCTCCAGGGTGAGGCGGGTCGGGTCGATCCCCGAGGTGTCGATCTCCTCGCGGACGCTCAGGTAGAACTCCTCGGTCGCCAGCTGCGAGGGCGCCACGTTCACGGCGACGTCCAGCGGCCGTCCCTTGCGCTGCCACGACACGGCGGCCCGGCAGCCAGCGCGGAGCATCTGCCGACCGAGCTGGTGGATGGCGCGGGTGCGCTCCGCGATCGGGATGAAGACCGCGGGCGGCACGAAGCCCAGTTCGGGATGCCGCCAGCGGCCGAGCAGCTCGGCCGCCACGACGCGTCCGGTCGGCACCGAGATCTGGGGCTGGAAGAAGGGGACGATCTGCTCGTCCTCCACCGCGACGGGCAGCTCGGCGACGAGGCGCTCGATGCTGCTCGACTCACGGATCAACGACATATATGCGATCGTTCCCGATCCGCATCCGAGAGTCAACGGGGGTTGCAATCGTCTTAAAGGGGTGTATACACCGATCCGACTCCCGTCTCTATCCCTCCCGCCCGCGGATTCCGCACCGGATAATAGAAAGCGTCCGACCCGAATCGCCCCGTAGTAGTGCCGGGCCGCCCACCGAGGAGCCGCATGACCTTCGTCGCCTCCGACGAGATCGACGCCACACCCGTGCAGCGTCGCAACAACGTCCGCGTGAGCGGTGCCGCCACCGGCCGGCCGATGATGTTCGCGCACGGCTTCGGCTGCAGCCAGGAGATGTGGCGCCTGGTCGCGCCCTCGTTCGAGGCGGAGCACCCGGTGGTGCTGTTCGATCTGGTCGGCTCGGGAGGGTCGGATCTCGCCGCGTACGACGCCGGCAAGTACGACTCCCTGCACGGCTACGCCGACGACGTGATCGAGATCGCGGAGGAGCTCGGTCTGACCGACGCGGTCTTCGTCGGCCACTCGGTCAGCTCGATGATCGGCGTGCTCGCGGCGATCCGCCGGCCCGATCTCTTCGGCGCGCTCGCGCTGGTCTCCCCGTCGCCGCGCTATGTCGACGACGACGGCTACCGCGGCGGCTTCAGCCAGGAGGACATCGACGGCCTGCTCGACGCCCTGGACCGCAACTACCTCAACTGGTCGGCGACGCTCGCGCCGCAGATCATGGGCAACCCCGGCTTCCCGGAGCTCGGCGACGAGCTCACCGAGAGCTTCTGCCGCACCGACCCCGAGATCGCCCGGCAGTTCGCCCAGGTGACGTTCCTGTCGGACAACCGCCGCGACCTCGCCAAGGTCACCGTGCCGACGCTGATCCTCCAGAGCTCGGACGACATCATCGCGCCCGTCGAGGTGGGCCGGCACGTGCACGAGAACATCGCGGGCAGCACCTTCGTGCAGCTCGACGCGACCGGGCACTGCCCCCACCTGTCGTCGCCGCAGGAGGTCGAGTCCGCGCTCCGCGCATTCGTCGAGGTCACCGCGACGCGATGACGACGGACGATCTGGCCGCGCTCTACGACGCGGCGCCCTGCGGCCTGCTCACCACCGACCCGGAGGGGCGCATCACCCGGGCGAACGCCGCCCTCGCGGCCTGGACCGGCTACTCCCGCGACCAGCTCGCGGGCCGGACGTTCGCCGAGCTCCTCGACCCCGGGAGCCGGATCTTCTACGAGACCCGCCAGCTGCCCGTCCTGCTGCTCGACGGCGAGGTGCACGAGGTCGCGGTGAACGTGATCGCCGCCGACGGCACTCGGCTGCCCGCCCTGATGAACTCCACGACGGTGACGGATGCGGACGGCGCCCTCGAGCGGATCGACGTGGCCGTGTTCGACGCCAGCCGGCGCGAGGACTGGGAGCGGCAGCTGCTCGCCGCCCGCCGCGCCGCCGAGGAGTCGGAGGCCCGCACGCGCGCGCTGCAGGAGGCCTCGGCGGCCTTCGCGGGCTGCGACACCGAGGACGAGCTCGCCGTGATGCTCGCGGCGGGCGCCCGGCACGCCTTCTCCGCCGCGGACTCCGCGGTCCATTTCGCGACGGCGGGCGGCTTCGTGCTCGCGGGAGGGACGGAGCCCGTCGACCTGCACGCCCTGCTCGGCGACCGCGAGCTCGACGAGCACATCCTCGTGCTGCGGACCGACGAGGAGGAGGACGAGCAGCTCGTCGCGACCCTCGAGGAGGCGCGGGTGGCCGAGATCACCGTGACGCCCCTGCTCGACGGGGATCAGGTGATCGGGGCGATCACCTGCTTCTTCGGCCGGGCGCGCGGGCTCGACGACCTCCAGACCGATCTGCACTACGCGCTCGCCCGCCAGGCCGCGCAGGTGCTCCGCCGCATCCGGCTGCAGGCGCTGCTGGAGGCGTACGCCCTGCACGACCCGCTGACCGGCCTGGCGAACCGCACGGCCCTGCGCAGCAGCCTCAGCGACGCGCTGGCGACGGCGACCGAGGCCCGCACCCCCATCGCGCTGATCTTCGTCGACCTCGACGGCTTCAAAGAGATCAACGACGTCTTCGACCACGGGGTCGGGGACGAGGTGCTCCGGGAGGTGGCGAGCCGGCTGAATGCGAACATCCGGCAGGGCGACGTGGTCGGCCGGTTCGGCGGCGACGAGTTCCTGATCGTGTGCGAGGGCGCGGACGAGGTGGCGGCCGAGGCGATCGCCGAACGCATCCGCGCCGCGATCCGCGCTCCTCTGCTCGGAATCGCGGACGAGCGCGCGATCAGCGCGAGCATCGGCGTCGCGGTCTACCGTCCGGCCGGGCGCGACCCGCTCTCGACGGCCGACATCTTCCGCTTCGCCGACAAGGCGATGTACGCGTCGAAGGACGCCGGCAAGGACCGCGTCAGCGTCACGACGATCTGAGCCACTCGTCCCGGTGGCGCAGGAGGTCGGCCGGGTCGTCGTAGACCAGGGCGGCACCCGCCTCTGTCAGCTCGTCGGCTCCGCTTCCGCCGGAGCGCACCCCGATCGAGCGCACCCCGGCTCGCTGGGCGGCGCGCGCATCCCACACCGCGTCGCCGATCATGATCGCCTGGTCCGCGGTCGCGCCGACCCGGTCGAGCGCGACCTGCAGGATGCCGGGGTCGGGCTTGGCGTCGTCGACGTCGTCGGCCGAGGTCGTGGCGGTCACCGCGTCGCCGGCGTCCAGCGCCTCCAGCAGCAGGTCGAGCTCGTCGTCGGGGGCGGAGGTGGCGAGCACCGTCTGCACGCCGGCGTCGCGCAGCGCGCGCAGCAGGTCGGCGGCTCCCTCGAAGGCGGCGAGGCGGGACGCCATGCCGCGGTAGTTGCGGGAGTGCAGGTCCGTCGCGCGCGCGACCCAGTCGTCGTCGCGCTCGCCCACCAGCGAACGGAGCAGACGGTCGGAGTCCTGGCCGATCGCACGGTGGATGCGCCAGGCGTCCACGTGCACGCCGCATTCGTCGAACGCGCGCTGCCACGCGTCCACGTGCAGGTAGTTGGAGTCGACGAGCGTGCCGTCGACATCGAAGAGGACTGCGGAAACGGTCATACCCCTGCTTACACCCCTTGACAGATTCGTCCACTCCCGTACGTTGGTTAGCGCACTAACCGGATGGCAGGCCGGACCGGATGAGCCGGGCGGCAGTACTGCATCCCCGGTTACGGCGGCGGCCTGCAGACGGGGGTCTCAGCGGGCCGCCGCCGCGCCTCCCGGTCGGGATCGCGGGCGCCGGACGCCTCGGTCGTCGCGGATGAGCGCGTGCGCCGTCGTGCAGCCGAGCTGCGCACCGCGCTCGGCACGCGAGGGGCCCACCCCGAGCAGCTCCAGGAGGTCGTGCTCGACCCCGCCGGGAACGGGGACGAACCGCATGCGCTCGGCATCGAGGCCGGTCAGCGCGACGACGGTGAGCCGCCAGTCCGTGCCGTCGCCCCATCCCGGGCGGGCAAGGGGCGTGTGCGTGACGCGGACGGCGACGAATCCGCCCGGCTCCGGCCCGACGGCGAGCAGCTCCACTGCGGTCGGGGACGCGTCCGCGGTCGGCTCGGCCGGCGGGTGCAGCGCGGCGCGGAGCCGGTCGAGCTGCGCGCGGAGGCGTGCGTCGGCAGGGAGGTCGGTACCCATGGCGTCTCCTGGGGTCGGCGGTGAGACGCGCGCGCGGGACGGGGATGCGGCGCCTCACCCAAGAGACGCGGGAACCGCCGCAGCGTGACGGGAAAAGCGCCGGATCGGTCGGGTCAGCGCGCCGACGAGGCGTCCGGGCGCGCGATGCTTGCGGCCTCCTCGAGGGCCGGGAGCGCGGCGTGCAGGGCCGCCACCTGCGCGGGGTCGAGCCCGTCGAGGATGCGCGTGACGGCGCGCGCTCGGTCGGAGCGCGCCTCCCGCAGCAGCTCGATGCCCGCGTCGGTGCCCGAGACGAAGAAGGAGCGGCCGTCGTCGGGGTCGGGTGTGCGCTCGACCAGTCCGCGCGCCTCCAGCTCGGAGACGAGCCGGGTGACCGTGGGGGCGGCGACCTGCTCGACGGCGGCGACCTCGCTGGGGCGCAGCGGCCCCGTGCGGACGATCGTCGACAGCGCGGAGAGCTGGCCGTGGCTCAGCCCGCCGGTGCCCGAGCGGATGCGGCGGTTCAGGCGTCCGACGGCGAGCGCGAGCCGTCCGGCCACGTCGTCGCGGTCCGGGCCGGTCATCTCGTCATGCTCGGGCTGCACCCACGTCCTCGCCTTCGTCGCTGGTGGACCGCTCGGCCGCGGTCCCCTCTCCATGAACATACTTGGCTCCGCCTGCGAACGAGGCGATGGCGCCGATGATGCTCATGATCGCCGCGGCGAGGAACACGATCACGAGCCCGTCGTGGAACGGGCCGGAGATGAGCTGGGGGAAGAACTCCTTGCCCGTCAGCGTGGCCGCATCCACCTTGGCGCTGGAGAGCAGGCCGGTCGGCGCGAGCAGGCTCTGGATGGGGTTGTAGCCGAGGAAGGCGGCGAACAGGCTGCCGACCGGTGGCGTGTTGCCGATCTGCGAGGCCACCGTCTGCGGCACGCCGTGCGACGTCAGCCCCTGCGTGAGCGCGGTCGGCAGTGCGACCGAGAGGCCCGCGATCATCAGCGAGAAGAAGATGCCGATGGAGAGCGAACTGCCCGCGTTGAGGGCGACGCCCGCCATGCCCGACGCCGCGCCGCGCTCGTTCGGCGGCACGCTGTTCATGATCGCCGTGCGGTTGGGCGACGAGAACAGGCCGGAGCCGATGCCGTTGAGGCCGGTGAGCAGCGCGAACTGCCAGTACTCGAAGTTGACCGGGATGAGCAGGAGGCCGATGAAGGTCGCCGCGACCAGCACCAGGCCGACCGTGGCGAAGCCGCGCGAGCCGAAGCGATCGGAGAGCGCGCCCGAGATCGGGCCGGCGATGAGGAAGCCGATCGTGATCGGGAGCATGTAGATGCCGGCCCAGAGCGGCGTCGACTCGTAGCTGTAGCCGTGGAGCGGCAGCCAGATGCCCTGCAGCCAGATGATCAGCATGAACTGGAGGCCGCCGCGCCCGATCGCCGCGAGGAAGCCCGCGAAGATCCGGCCGAGAACGGTCTGATCCGGAACAGCCGCATGTCGAACATCGGCGACGGCACCTTCAGCTCGACGAACACGAACGCCACGAGCAGCAGGATGCCGCCGATGATCGAGCCGAGCACCCACGGGTTGCCCCAGCCCTGGCTGCTGTCGCCGTAGGGCTGGATGCCGTAGGTGATGCCGGTCAGCAGGGCGACCAGCCCGATCCCGAACGTCAGGTTGCCGAGCCAGTCGATGCGGCCCGGGTTCTTCTGGCCGACCTCGTGCAGCGACTTGATCGACCAGATCGTGCCGATCACGCCGAACGGAACCGACACGAAGAACACCATGCGCCAGTCGATCTCGGCGAGCACGCCGCCCAGGATGAGGCCGATGAACGATCCCGCGATCGCCGCCACCTGGTTGAGTCCCAGCGCGAAGCCGCGCTTGTTGGCCGGGAAGGCGTCCGTCAGGATCGCCGTCGAGTTGGCGAACAGCATCGCACCGCCGATGCCCTGCACGAACCGCCAGCCGATCAGCCACGTCGCCGCCGGTCCCCCGGTGAACGGGTCGAGGCAGAGCAGGATGGCCGCGATGGTGAAGATCACGAAGCCCAGGTTGTAGATGCGCACGCGCCCGTACTGGTCGCCCATGCGGCCGAACATCACGACGAGCACCGCGGTGACGAGCATGTAGCCCATCAGCATCCAGAGCAGGTACGAGACGTTGCCCGGCTCCAGCGGGTTCAGCTTGATGCCGGTGAAGATGGCGGGCAGCGAGATGATGACGATCGACGAGTTGATCGTCGCCATGAGCATGCCGAGCGTGGTGTTCGAGAGCGCCACCCAGCGGTAGTGCGGGTGGTCTTTGGTGAAGATGCCGGTGCGGGCCACGGGAGTTTCCTGACTTGGGACGTGCGGGTACGTGGAGTCGTTGCTTTATATGCATTAACTATATAGCCGGGAAATAGACTCTGCCATCGTCCGGTTGCCTTCGGGGTGTGTGTGAGACACAACTCAACCTGGCAGTTGCACAACGCCGTTGGCAGTGACGCGCAACCTACTTGGCAGTTCACAACAAAGTTGGCAGCGGCTCGGCCTTCTCCTCATCGGGGCGAGGATCGTGGTGCTCGGGGTCCGGAACGCAGACTCGGCTAGAGTACGCACGCATCCAAGACCGGCGAGAGGACGCGTCAGTTCCCGACCCGCGCCGCGCGCAAACCAGCGAGCACCTCGTCGAGATCCTCATCGTCTTCGACACCTGTCGCCGCGATCGCCTCGTACTGCTCCTGGCGGCGGCGCTCGGCGTACGCGAGCACATCGCCGAGTGCGACCCGACGGTGTGCAGTTCCGACGCGCTCAAAGGGAATCTCGCCCGCATCCAAAAGCTTGACCAGGGTTGGCCTGCTGATGCCCAACAGATCGGCGGCCTGCTGCGTGGTGAGCACCCGAGACTGGGGCTGAATGGTCACCGCTTGTCCCAGACGCATGGCCCCAACAACCTGCTGCAGCAGCTGGTACACCGGTGCAGGCACCTCCGTGCGATCGTCCTGATCAGCACCCACCAGGTAGTACCGTGGATGATCCCTGAGCGGCCGATCGAACAGATCATGCAGACGCTGCAGATCGTTCTCATCTCCCGGCAGATAGGTGCGGGCCAACGTGGTAGCGCTCATCATCGCCTCCTTCGAAACAAACGAATAACTTTTCGTTTCTTTCGTATAGGGCATAAAAGACTCGGGTTTCAACTGGCAGTAGCGGGAGTTGATGAGACGGGAGTAAGTCGTCGCGGAGGCTTGAACGGTCGGCTGTATGTGCAGCCGGCGGCAAGGCGAAAATGTTCGAGCGGGTTGCCGGTCGCGTGCTAGCAACCTTCCGGGGTTCGTGGGATGGGGGCGAGTGCTACCAGGCCGGTGAGTCCGTCGGGCGTGCCGGGCCAGTTGCGTTCGAGGGCGTCGTAGCCGGCGTGTTTGGCGGCGAAGCGCAGGGCGAGGACGGTGATGATCGCGTCGTCGGCGTAGCCGATGCCGGGGAGGAAGTCGGGGATGAGGTCGATGTGGAGGATCAGGTAGGCGAGCAGCCCGTACAGCCACCAGCGGGTGCCTCGCGGCACGGCCGGGTCAGTCGCGAGGCGCCGGATAAATCGGATCACGTCGGGCACCAGCCGCAGGATGGCACGCCAGTCGAAGTCTCGCCCGACGCGGCGTTGCTGGATGAGCAGGACGACCACGAGGGCGATCCAGATGACGGCCAGGCCGATGAGCACTCCGACGACGGTCCACATCCACTCGGGCACGGTCACTCCCGGAAGATGTGGACGGCCTCGCGCACGGCGTAGGCGACGATCACGAGTCCGGCCACGGGATCCGCCCACCACCAGCCGAGGAGTGCGTCGAGGGCGATGCCGAGCAGGACCGCGGTAGCGAGGATGCCATCCACCAGCGTCACGCGGCCCTCCGTGGTCAGCACCGGGATGCCGAGCCGATGGCCGGTGCGGGCTTTGCCGAAGGAGCAGTTGGGACGGCTACCGGCCCGATCTGATCGCACGGCTCGCACCCGCCAGCGGTGCCGGCCTACGCGGCCCAACGATCGTAGACATAGCGGCTAGATGATCCAGGCGGAGAAGTAGGGCCGTTTGGAAGCTCCGAAATGCGAGATAAACCACGCTGGTCCGTGCGAGCTGGCGAAGAGGTTTGAGTGGGTCGACGAGATATGAACGCGAGTTTGTGCTGGGCCAGTCAGCATGACCGCCGTGTGGTCAGGAGCACTTCCTCTGGGAATCGATAGGGCATCGTCAGGCCGCTCGCAGGTGGAGTAAGAATCCGCCAAGATCCTCGTCGGATCGTGGAGGCATCGACCACGAACGGGAGGTTCTCAGATGAGCACACGCGCACGGGGCAAGGCGGTCGTCGGCTGGCTGACCGGGATCATCGGCATCGGGAGCCTCGCGGTGACCGGCATCCTGTCCGGTGTCCTGGCGACGGGCGGCGACTCGTCCCCGGCATCGACGACCAGCGGCACCTCCGGGTCCTCGAGCTCGTCGAACTCCGGCACGGACACCTCCACCGGATCGTCATCGGACTCCAGCGACTCCTCCTCCGGCTCGACCGGGACTTCGTCCGGCACGTCGAGCGACTCCTCCCAGGGCACCACTGTGCAGCCGAGCCAGGGAGGACAGAGCAGTGGCCGCTCGTCGGGATCCTAAGCCTCTGACCACCCGATCCGACTGGCGGATCTGGGGTGTGCAGGCGTCGGTGGTCGTCGGACGGCCGGAAGCCCTGGCGGGCGCCACCGCTCTCGCTGAGCAGGTGCTCGCCGAGGTCGGCGCGGCGTGCAGCCGGTTCGACGAGGCGTCGGAGCTCTCCCGGCTCTCTCGGGAGGCGGTGACCGTTGACGGCGTCGTGGTCTCCGCCCTCCTCGCCGAACTGGTCGGTGCAGCCCTCGAGGTCGCCGCGGATACCGGCGGCAGCGTGGACCCGACGCTCGGCGCGGACCTCGCGGCCTGGGGCTACGACCGCGATCTCGCAGCACTCCCGACGCCCGACGCCGGAGCGGCCGCCGCGGGCCTCACCCTGTCCGTCCAGCCCCGCGATCCCGCGTGGCGCCGGGTGCGCCTCGACGGGCGCCGGCTCGTCATCCCCGCGGGGATCGTCCTCGACCTGGGGGCGACCGCCAAGGCGTTCGCGGCGGACCGCATCGCGCAGCGCATCGCCGACGCGTTCGGCACGCGCGTGCTCGTCTCGCTGGGCGGCGACATCGCGACCGCAGGCCCTGCGGACGCGCCGGGGTGGGAGGTCACCGTACAGGACCTCGACGACGACCCGTCGCAGCAGGTGCGACTGCCTTCGGGTGCGGGCCTCGCCACGTCGAGCACGCAGAAGCGCCGCTGGCTGCACGACGGCCGGACGGTGCAGCACATCCTCGACCCGTCGTTCGGCACGCCGGTCGTCCCCGTCTGGCGCTCCGCCACCGTGGCGGCCCAGACCTGCCTGCGGGCGAACGCCCTCAGCACGGCCGCGATCGTCCGCGGGCGCGCGGCCGTCGGCTGGCTCGCAGCGCAGAGCGCCGACGCCCGGCTCGTCGATCTCGCGGGACGCGTGGTGACGGTGGGCGCCTGGCCACGGCCGGCCGACCCCGCCCTCGAACCCACCGGCGCGACGGGGACGGACCAATGAACGAGATGCTGTGGGCCTTCGGTCGCGCCAGCGGGATCATCTCGCTCGTCCTCTTCACGGTGACGGTCCTGATCGGCATCGTGACTCGCTCGGGGCGCCCCCTCCCCGGCCTCCCGCGCTTCTCCGTCGCGCTGGTGCACCGCAACGTTTCGCTGCTCGCCGTGGTCTTCCTCGTCCTGCACGTGGGCACGCTGCTCTTCGACTCCTACGCCAAGCTGAACCCCGTGGACGTCGTCGTCCCGTTCCTCGGATCCTTCAAGCCGTTCTGGCAAGGGCTCGGGACCGTCGCCTTCGACCTGGTGATCGCGATCGTGGTGACGGGGCTGCTGCGCCGCCGGATCGGGCAGCGCGTCTTCCGATTCGTCCACTGGTTCGCCTACGCGATGTGGCCGATCGCCGTGCTGCACGGGATCGGCAACGGCACGAACGGCACGAGCGGCTGGTTCCTGCTGCTCGCCGTCGCCTCCACCGCGGCCGTCGGGGCCGCGATCATCTGGCGGCTGTCGGCGGGATACCTCGAGAAGTCCGGCGCGCGGCGATCGGCCGCAGAACGAGAGGCACTGCGATGACCATGACATCCGGCCCCACCACACGCGAGCGGAACACTGCCCCGGCGGGTTCGCGACGTCTCCTCGCCGCGGGACGGGACGCCGACCTGGGCACGCACCTGCGCACCTTCGGCTCCGTCGCACTGCCCGAGAGCGGGAGGATGCTCGCCGAGCTCGAGTCCTCCGGTCTGACCGGCCGCGGCGGCGCCGGCTTCGCGACCTGGCGCAAGGTCGCGGCGGCCGGTCGCGACCGGTCGCCGCGCCGCAGCCGCGCGCCGATCGTGATCGGCAACGGGGCGGAGGGCGAGCCGCTGAGCTGGAAGGACGCCGTCCTGCTGCAGAACGCCCCGCACCTGGTGATCGACGGTCTGCTCGTCGCGGCCCATACGGTCGGTGCACGCAAGATCATCCTCTACACGGGCACGGATTCCCTCGACGCCCTCACCCGGGCCATCGCCGAGCGGGACGACGCCCGCCGGATCGAGCTGCTCGAGGCCGCGGACTCCTTCGTCTCGGGAGAGGCCAGCGCGGTCGTCAACGCCATCGAGCACGACGACCCCCGCCCGGCGGATCGCATCGTCCGGATGACCGACTCCGGCCTGAAGGGTCGCCCGACCCTGCTGCAGAACGTCGAGACGCTCGCCCACGTCGCACTGATCGCCCGGTACGGCGGCCGTTGGTTCCGGAGCGTCGGTGCTCCCGACGACCCCGGGACGCGCCTCGTCACCGTGTCGGGAGACGTCGCCCAGCAGGGCGTGTTCGAGGTGACGACGGACAGCACCGTCGATCAGGTCCTGCGGAAGTCCGGCACCGATCCGCGAACCGCGACCGCGGCACTGATCGGCGGGTACCACGGCGCCTGGGTGCCGTCGGCGTCCTTCGGCGCCGCCTTCTCGCCGGCCGGCCTCGCCGCCGTGGGAGCCCAGCCGGGCGCCGGGATCGTGCACGTGCTCGGGCGCACCCGCTGCGGCCTCGACGCCACGGCCGAGATCACCGACTACCTCGCCGGTCAGTCGGCCCGCCAGTGCGGCCCGTGCATGTTCGGCCTGCCGACCATGGCGTCGCGCCTGAGCGAACTCGCCGCCGGTGTGTCGGCGGCGGCGAACGCGGCCGAACTGGTCCGCCTCTCCGACCTCGTCGTCGGCCGCGGGGCCTGCCACCACCCCGACGGCACCGCACGTCTCGTCCGCAGCGCACTCATGGTCTTCGCCGCCGATGTGCGGGCGCACGGCCACGGGCACTGCACCCGACAGGAGGGCTGAACCATGGCCGCACCGCACCACCAGCTCCACATCGACTGGACCCGCTGCGACGGGCGCGGACTCTGCGCCGAGCTCCTCGAGGACGCGATCGGCCGCGACGACTGGGGGTACCCCGTCTCCCGACGCGGCGACCCCGCTCGACGCACGAACGTGCCGATCCGCGACGCCGAGCTCGAGGATGCGGAGGACGCGGTACGCCTGTGCCCGGTGCTCGCGCTCACGCTGCTGCGCGCGGACGCCGGTTGACGCCGAGCGGGCGCAGCCGTCAGCGCGCAGTGAACCGGGCAGCGCGACGCGCGACGCGATGGCGGTACCCGCGCACCCTCGCGGCCGGCGGCGTCCGGCTGAGGCGTGCGTAGTACCAGACCTTGGCCGCCTCCACGAGCACCAGGTAGGCGACCACCATCGCCACCAGGGCCAAGAAGAAGGGGACCGGAAGCGGCGAGAAGCCGAGCACGCCCGCGAGCGGCGAATACGGCAGCCACACGCCGACGGCGACGACCGCGAGCACCGAGAGGGCGAGCGAGCGCGAGGGCCGGCTGCGCAGGAACGGCACACGGTGGGTGCGGATGGCGAAGACGATGAGCGACTGGGTGGCGATCGACTCGATGAACCACCCCGACCGGAACTCCGGCGCCGCCGCGTGGAAGACCCAGAGCATGAGGCCGAACGTGGCGAAGTCGAAGACCGAGCTGATCGGCCCGAACAGCAGCATGAAGCGCCGGATCGCCCCGATGTCCCAGTGCGACGGGGCGCGCAGCTGCTCCTCGTCGACCGTGTCGGTGGGGATGGCGAGCTGCGAGGCGTCGTACAGCAGGTTGTTCAGCAGGATCTGGCCGGGCAGCATCGGGAGGAAGGGCAGGATGACCGAGGCGATCGACGCGCTGAACATGTTGCCGAAGTTGCTGGACGTGCCCATCAGCACGTACTTGATGGTGTTGGCGAAGATGCGCCTGCCCTCGGTGACGCCGTCGGCCAGCACGCCGAGGTCCTTCTCGAGCAAGAGCACGTCGGCCGCATCCTTGGCGACGTCGACGCCGGAGTCGACCGAGATCCCGATGTCGGCGTGGTGGAGCGCGAGCGCGTCGTTCACTCCGTCGCCGAGGAAGCCGACGGCACGCCCCTTCTGTCGCAGCACCTGGATCAGCCGCGCCTTCTGCTCGGGCGAGACGCGGGCGAAGATCGAGGCGTTCCTCGCCGCCTCCGCCAGCTGCGCGTCGCTGAGGGAGTCGATGCGGTCGCCCGTGAGCGTGCCCTTCGAGGTCATGCCGAGCTCGGCGCACACCCGCTCGGCCACGACCGAACCGTCGCCCGTCGCGATCTTCACCTCCACCCCCAGTCCGCTCAGGCGGCCGAGGGAGGCGCGGGCATCCGCCTTCACCCCGTCGGCGAACGACAGGAGGCCGACGAGCTGCAGATCGCGTTCGTCGGCGACCACGAGCCGATCGGCGCCGGGCGCGACCCGCGTGGCGACGGCGACCACCCGGGAGCCGGACTCGTAGAGAGCGTCCAGCTGTGCACGTGCCGCGTCGGGCACGGCGCGACAGCGGTCGAACACCGACTCGGGTGCGCCCTTCGCGACGATCGTCGGGTCGGCGCCGGCCGCCTGCACCAGCGCGCTCGACATGCGGCGCTCGTGATCGAACGGCACCGCATCCAGCCGGCGGTACGCGGCCGTGGGGGCGACCACGGCGCCGGCACCGGCCCAGAGGGCGGCATCCAGCGCATTGAGGCCGACGACCGACGGATCCCGCGGATCCGCCTCGGTCGCGAGCAGTCCCAGCAGCAGGAGGGCGTCGTCCGTCGTCGAGCCGTCGACCGGGACGGCCCGGTCGAAGACGATCTGCCCGGTGGTGAGCGTTCCGGTCTTGTCGGTGACGAGCAGGTCGAGGTCGCCGAGGTCCTCGATGCAGACGAGTCGCTTGACCAGCACCCGCTTGCGCGCCAGCACGCGGGAGCCGGCGGCCATGCTGGTGCTCACCACTGCGGGGAGCAGCTGCGGGGTGATGCCGACCGCGATCGCCAGCGAGAACAGCAGGGACTCGATGATCGGCCGCCCCAGGAGCACGGCGATCACGAAGATGGTCGAGGTCAGCAGCAGGGCGACGATGAGGAGGAACGACGAGAACCGGCCGAGCCCGCGCTGGAACTCGGTCTGCGGCTCCTCGGCACCGAGGCCGACCGCGATCCGGCCGAACTCCGTCTCCCGGCCGGTCGCCACGACCACGCCGACGCCGCTCCCGGCGTGGACGACCGTGCCCATCAGGGCGCTCCCGGACAGATCGCCGATGCCGCTCCCGGCAGCGACGACGGCCGGGCTCTTCGCCGTCGCGGAGGCCTCCCCCGTCACGATGCTCTCGTCGCACTCCAGTCCGTTGCACTCGAGCAGCCGCAGATCGGCGGGCACGATGGTGCCGATGGCGAGCACGACGACGTCCCCGGGCACCAGGTCGGTCACGTCGACCGTCGCCCTCGACCCGTCGCGGAGGACGGTCGCGGTGTGCCGGAGCCGGTCGTGCAGCGCGTCGGCCGCCCGGGCCGCGCGGAACTCCCCGACGAAGCCGAGGCCGACGCTCACGACCAGGATGACGGCGATGATCAGCGCCTCGACGCCCTGGCCGAGGAACGCGGAGACGACCGCGGTCGCGAACAGCAGGATGAGGATCGGGCTGCGCAGCTGGCGTGAGAGCACCCGCCAGGGCCGCGCCTTCTGGGTCGCCACGGCGTTCGGTCCGACCCGCACGAGGCGCGCCGCCGCCTCGGCAGAGCTCAGACCGGCCGTCGTCGAGCTCGTCGACCGGAGTACAGCGGCGGCATCGTCGGAGGCGGCCGCCCGTACGGCACTCGCCACGGTGAGGCTCACCGCACGACCACGACCGGCAACCGGAGGTTGAGCAGCACGTCGTGGCTGACGGAACCCAACAGGAACCGGCCGCCGGCGTGCCGGTTGTGCGTCCCGACCACCAGCAGCGCGCTCCCGGCCGCCGCTTCGACCAGGCCGCGCGATGGCGCCGCCTCGATCACCCGCGTGCGCACGTCGAGCGACGGATGCCGCTCCCTCGCCTGCTCCGCCGCCTTCTGCACGATCCGCTCCCGACGATCGCCCAGCCCGATCTCCGGCACCAGACCGGCGAGGAGGGGATTCGCGGTGAAGCCCGCGCAGACGACGACCAGCGGGGCGTCGAGTGCGGCGGCCTCGTCGGCCGCGAAGGCGACCGCGAGTTCGGAGGGGAGGCCGCCGTCGACGCCGACCGTCACGCCTCCGTCACGCCCCGCCCAGCCGTGCGGTACGACGGCTACCGGGCCGGCGGCGCCCGCGGAGACCCGCACGGCCAGCGACCCCGTGAACTGCGACCGTTCGGTCGCCGGATGCGCGCCGACGACGAGAAGGTCGGCGTCGCGCGCGGCGGCGACCAGTTCGGTACCGACGTGCCCGTAGCGGACTGTGGCCGACACGTCCTCGACCCGGTCGGCCGCGGCGGCGTCCGACTCCACCAGCCGTCGCGCGGCGAGAGCCAAGGCGTCGTCGGGTTCGTCGAGGACATCCCCCCACCCGCGCTGGATCACGTAGACGAGTTCGAGCCGCGAACCGTCCCGGATCGCCCGGGTGATCGCCCAGTCCCGCGCGGCGCGATGCTCGGGTCGGCCGTCGACCCCGACCGCGATGGTCGTGGTCATCGGCCGTGCTCCTCCGCGTCGTGGATGACCAGCACGGGACACGCAGCGCGCTCGGCGCAGGCACGGGAGACGGATCCGAGGAGCAGCCCCGTGAAACCCCCGCGTCCCCGGCTGCCCACGATCAGCATCTCCGCGCCTGTCGACTCCGCGACCAGCTCGGGCGCGGGCGGACCACTGCGGACGACCGAGGAGTACCACGACGGCGAGGTCTCGCCGAAGACCTCGGCGGCAGCCTCCGCGGCGATCGCGTGGGCGTCCGCCTCGGGCGACCAGCCTCCCATGACATACCCGGGCCAGGACGGGGGAAACTCCCACACGGTGACCCCGACGAGCGAGCAGCCCAGGCTCTCGGCGATGGTCACACCCCGTCGCAATGCCGCGATGGAGGAGGCGGAGCCGTCCACACCCACCACGATCCGCCCGCCCGGGTGGATGCGATCGTCGGACTTCTCCGGGTGCGCGTCCTGGTTCATGATGTGCTTCCTTCCTGCGGGACCGGCCAGCGGTCCGGTTCTGGCACGCGGAGGAACCGCTTGCCCGAGATGCGGTCGACGGAGATCCGGACGAATCGGTACTTGAGGGTCGGGATCCACGGCTGCAACGGGAAGCGCTCGGCCTCGTCGAGCTCGGCGCCGCTCTGCAACTCATGGGCGCGACCGTGCACGACGACGCTCCACGCCTGCAGGTTGTCGAAGCCGTCGATCTCGAACGCGACCGTGTCGTGCACGGTCAGCTCGAGCAGCTTCGTCCCCGGAGCGGTGCGGACCAGCACGGTCTCCCCGTCGGAGTAGTAGTTGACGGGGAAGATGTCGGGCTCCCCGCCGGCGGCGGTCGCGAGGCGGCCGAGGACCCCCAGGCGGAGCAGCTCTCTGGATTCGCTGCGGTCGAGGTCTCGGACAACGTCATCCGATGGCATCGTGTTCTCCTTCCGTGTTGCGTGCATCAACCCGCTCGACGTCGAGCGGGGCGTGGACGACGAGGGTCGGCGACGACACGTTGAGCAGCACGTCGTACGCGACCGCTCCGAGGGTGCCGAGCCGCGCCTCCGCGCGACGCGAGTCGCCGATGACCAGCAGCTCGGCCGAGCGGGCGAGCTCGTTCAACGCCATCCCCGCCGGCCGGCGGACCACCCGCGCACGGATGACGATGGCGGGCTGCCGGCGTCGGGCCCGGTCGAGCACGGCCGACATGAGCGCCCTGGCGTCGTCGTCGCGGCGCCGCTGCCAGTCCTCGCGCTGGTCGTCCCGCTCGATGTCGACGGCCGTGCTCGCCCCGGACGAGCGCACGGCCAGGAGCTCGCAGGCGTGGGAGGCCGCCAGGTCGGCGGCGAGGTCGACCGCCGCCTCGCCCGCGGGCGTGTCATCGACTCCGACCACGACGCCGCTCCGCAACCGGGAGCTGACGCCGGGGATGACCGCGACCGGCCCGGTCGCCAGGTTCGCCAGCTGGAGGCTGCGGGATCCGAAGGCGCGGCCGTAATGGAAGCCGGTCTTGTGCGTCCCGACGACGAGCGCCGTCCCCGGTTCGCTGAAGGCCGCGAGCTCGACCATCGGGCTGCCCCTGCGCAGCTCGGTGCGGACGGGGACGTCCGGATGGAGCGACCGCGCGAAGGCCTCCGCAGCGCTCAGCGTCCGCCCCGCCTGGTCGTCGACCTCGTCGATGAGCACAGAGCCGACCGTGCCCCATTCATCGTCGGCGACGTGCACCAGCAGCACCTCGGCGCCGAAGCCGGCGGCGTGAGCGGTCGCCCATCGGATCGCGGCGCGCGACGGCGCCGATGCGTCCACCCCGACCACGAGCCTGCGGATCACCATGCCTGCACCTCCTACGACCAGTGTCGGATCGTGCAGGCACTGCGCGCGGGCCGTTGGTCCCGTGGAGTTGCGCGGGCGGGACTGCTGCGTCCGCCGGTCGGGAAGCTACACTCGGTCGCAGCAGGGGCCGATCCGCCCGGCCCGCGACAGAGCCGAGGGGGCGACATGGCCGGCGACGACCCGCTCACGTTCCCCGACGTCCCTCGCGCCGAGCTGGACCAGGCGCTCACCACGCTCGTGGAGCAGGCCGGCAAGGTGCTGGAGACGCAGGGCCGCCTCCGGGCGCTCGTCCGGGCCAACCGTGCCGTCGTGTCGCACCTCGAACTGGAGACGGTGCTGCGCACGATCATCGCGTCCGCGGTGGAGCTGGTGGGCGCCCGGTACGGCGCGCTCGGCGTGATCTCCGACGGGGGCGGCCTGGAGCAGTTCATCCATGTCGGGATGGATGAGGGGGCGGTGGAGGAGATCGGTCACCTCCCCGAGGGCCACGGTCTGCTCGGCGCGCTGATCGACGACCCGCGGCCGATCCGCATCGACGCGATCGCCGCTGACCCGCGCTCGTCCGGCTTCCCGCCCGGGCATCCTCCGATGTCGGCCTTCCTCGGCGTGCCCATCACCGTGCGCGACACGGTCTACGGCAACCTCTACCTCACCGACCCCGAGCGCGGAGGGTTCACCGAGGACGACGAGCAGCTCGTCCGGGCGCTGGCCGCCACCGCGGGCTTCGCGATCGACAACGCGCGTCTCTTCGCCGAGACGGCCGCGCGGCAGGCGTGGAGCGCGGCCACCGCCGACATCACGGCGGCCGTGCTCGGGGGGAGCGTCGACGAGGGCGTCGCGGACTTGATCTCGCGCCTGGTCGCTCTCACCGGTGCACGCGCGGTGCGCATCGTCGATGTGGAGGCGGACGCCTGGCCGGACGACGCCGTCCTCCGCTCGGCGGTCGAAGGGCGGCAGCCCGCCCGCACCGACGATCTCGGAGCGCTGCCGCCGGATGGGGGTGACCGATTGGGCCCGGCCCTGCTCGTCCCGTTCGACCGCGACGAGGCCGGCCGGTCCCTGCTGGTCGTGGCGCGCGAGCCGGGAGCCCGGGTCTTCACCGCGTTCGAGCTGGAACGCACGGTCGCGCTCGCCCGCCAGACGCAGCTCGCCGTCGAGCTGGCCGCTGCCCGCGCGGACCGGCAGCGGATGCTCCTCCTCGAGGACCGCGCACGCATCGCCCGCGACCTCCACGACCATGCGATCCAGCAGCTCTTCGGCGCCGGGCTGGAGCTGCAGAGCATCCAGGCGGCGATTGGCGGCCCGCTCGCCCAGCGGATCGACTCCACCGTGCGGACGCTGGACGACACCATCGCCCAGATCCGGACCATCATCTTCGCGCTCGCCCAGCCGCACGGCGACGACTCCAGCCTCCGCCACCGCCTGATCGACATCGTGCACGAGATCGGCGGGACCCTGCCCGTTCCGGCGACGGTCTCGTTCTCGGGGCCTGTCGAGACGGTCGTCGAGCCCCGGCTCGCGGACGACATCGTCGCGTTCGTCCGCGAGGCGCTGGCGAACACGGTGCGGCACTCGGGTGGATCCACCGCCGCCGTCTTCGTTACAGCCTCGGCGGATGAGGTCGTGGCCGTGGTGTCCGACGACGGGCACGGGATCGGCACGACGCCACGGCGGAGCGGGCTGGCGAATCTGGCCGAGAGGGCGCGGGGGCGCGACGGCTCGCTCGTGGTGGACTCCGACTCGGCCGGCACAAGGCTCACCTTCTGCCTTCCGCTCTCGGGCGGGGACGGCTCATGACTCCGCCGATCCGCGTGTTCCTCGCCGACGATCACGAGATCGTCCGTCGCGGGCTCGCCGCTCTCATCGACAGCCAGGCGGACCTCGAGGTCGTTGGCGAGGCCGCCACGGCGGCCCAGGCTCGGGCGCGCATCCCGGCCGTGCGACCCGACGTCGCGGTGCTCGACGTGCGGATGCCCGACGGCAGCGGGATCGACGTGTGCCGCCGCCTCAAGCAGGACGATCCCGCGATCCGGTGCCTGATCCTGACCGCGTACGACGACGAGGAGGCCCTCAACGCCGCGGTGATCGCCGGAGCGGACGGGTACGTCATCAAGGACATCCGCGGGAGCACGCTCCTCGACGACATCCGCGCGTGCGCGGCCGGTCGGCGCCTCATCGACCCCCGGGTCGTCACCCGCGTCGCCACCCGGTTGCGCGATCCGGCCGACGACCCCCGGTTCGCAGCCCTCGGCCTCCGTGAGCGGCAGGTGCTGGCTCTGATCGCCGACGGCCTCACGAACCGCCAGATCGGGGAACGCCTCGACCTGGCCGAGAAGACCGTCAAGAACTATGTGAGCTCGTTGCTCGCCAAACTTGGCCTGGAACGCCGCACGCAGGCCGCCGTGCTGCAGACAGAACGCCACGGCTCACGCTCGCCTCACAGGCAGTAGCGGGCATTGAAGAGCTGCTGGGTCAGCAAGCGCGACTCGTTTTGACATGGATCCGGGCCGTCCGCAGAGCGGCCAGGATCGTCGCCAGATCGACGGCCTCCTGGAGCAGGGCGCCGGCGACGGCGGGGATGAGGCCGAAGGAGGCGATGATCATCAGGACGACTGAGGCGGCGATCCCGAGCCAGATGCTCTGCAGGGCGACGCTCACCGTGCGCCGGGCGATCACTACGGCGTCGGCGACACGGCCGATGTCGTCGACGAGGAGCACCACGTCGGCCGACTCGCTCGCCGCGGTCGCGCCGTTCGCGCCCATCGCGATCCCCACATCGGCGCTTGCGAGCACCGGTGCGTCGTTGACGCCGTCGCCCACCATGACGACCGGTCTCCGGGCGATGGAGGCCACGCGGTCGACCTTGTCTGCGGGCAGGCACTCCGCCCGGTAGCGGGCGATGCCCAGCTCGGCGGCGATGCCGGCCGCGGTCTCGGCGGCGTCCCCGGTGAGCATTTCGATATCGGTGACGCCGAGGCTGCGGAGGCGGTCCAAGGTCGCGCGGGCGTTCTGCCGGGGGGCGTCGCGTTCGATCAGCGCGCCGCCGTAGCTTCCGTCGACGCCGATGTAGACGGCCAGCTCCCCTGGGGCGATCGGCTCCCGCGGTGTCGCTGGCGCGTGCGATCGTACGAACGCGCGTGTGCCGACCGCCACCTCTCGCTGGCCGACGCGCGCGAACACACCGTCTGACGCCTGCTCACGGGCGGCGTCGACCGGCAGGAGTCCCACGCGACGGGAGGCCGCCTCCTGCACGACGGACGCCGCCAGGACGTGGGAGGAGTACTGCTCGGCGCTGGCCGCCAGGGCGAGGAGCTCGTCCGCGGTGAATCCTTCCGCAGGGCGGATCTTGCGGAGCGCGGGGCGCCCCGACGTGAGCGTCCCCGTCTTGTCGAAGACCACGGTCCGCGCTTTCGCCAGCGCCTCGAACACGGTGCCGGCCCGCACGATGATGCCGGCGCGCGCCGCGCTGCCCATCCCGCCGATGAAGGCGACAGGCGCGGCGATGAGCAGCGGGCACGGCGTGGCGAGTACGAGGACCTCGGCGAAGCGAACGGCATCGCTGCTCACGATCCACGCGACACCGGCCAGCAGGAGCGAGAAGACCGTGAAGGGCAGCGCGAAGCGGTCCGCGAGCCGGACGACGGCCGCCTTGCTGTGCGCGGCGCGCGCGACCAGCGCGACGATCTGCTGGTACTGGCTGTCCGCCGCGACGGCGGCGGCCCGGATGCGCACGGCCTCCGCGCCGTTGATCGCTCCGCTGAGGACGGGCTCCCCCTCAGTGAGCGCGACCGGCAGGCTCTCGCCCGTCAGGGAGGAGAGGTCGAAAGCGGCGCCGTCGCTCACGAGGACGCCGTCCACCGGCACAACCTCCGACGGACGCACCAGGAGGAGGTCGCCGACGGCCACGGCATCGATCGGCACGTCCTCGACCTGCTCGCCTGCGAGCCGATGCGCCAGCCGCGGATCGCGATCGAGGAGCGCGTCGAGTTCGTGCCGCGCCCGCCGGTTCGCGGAGTCCTCCAGCGCCTCGCCGCCGGTCAGCATGAGCACGACGACGAGTGCGGCGATCACCTCGCCGACGAGTACGGTGGCAACGATCGCGACGACGGCGAGCAGGTCGACGCCGAAGCTCCCGCGCGCGACGGTGCGGACCATCCGGACCGCGTAGCCGGCCGCCACGGCGAGGGCATATCCCCCGCCCAGCCAGGCGCCCGTCGTCCCCGCTCCCGCGAGCGCGACAGTGCCGGCGCCGGCGGACACGAGGATCGTGGCCGCCACCAGCCAGTGGCGCCGGAGGACGGCCAGGGGCCCGCCGCGGCGGGACCGTGCCGCGGCGGACACGCTCATCCCGTGACGGACGTCACGACGCCGTCCGCCACCTGCTCCTCCACCGGGAGCGGGGCGTCGTAGACGAAGACGAGACGCGCGGGCACCGAGCCCGCCAGCACCTCCGCGACGGCTGCGTTCACATCGTGGATGTCACGGCGGGATGCGACGACGCGCGTGCGGCCCGCGGCGTGCAGGGCGAACACCTCCGCGAGGTCCTGACGGGTGCCGACGATGGAGCCGATGATGGAGATCCCCTTCAGGACGGTGTCGAAGACGGGCACGGTCAGAGTCCCCTCGGCCGGGAGGGACACCAGTACGAGCCGACCGCCCCGGTTCAACGAGCGGAACGCCTGATCGAACACGCTCGGAGCGACCGCCAGGACGATGGCGACGTCGGCGCCGCCGAGATGGCGGAGCGCCTCGGCTGGATCGACCTCCGCCGCGTTGATGACGTGGTCCGCCCCGAGCTCGACGGCGAGGTCCAGCTTCTCGTCCGTCACATCCACCGCCACGACCTTCGCCCCCACCAGACGCGCGTACTGCACGGCGAGATGGCCCAGGCCGCCGACGCCGAAGACGGCCACGCGCTCGCCCGGCACGACGCGTGCCGCTTTGACGGCGGCGTACGTCGTCACCCCTGCACAGGTGAGCGGAGCCGCCTCCAACGGCGAGATGCCGTCGGGGACCGGCGATGCGAAGCGCGCGTCCGCGAGGGCGTACTCCGCGTAGCCCCCGTCGACCGCGTACCCCGTGTTGTACTGGCTCTCGCAGAGGTTCTCGCGCCCGTCGACGCAGTAGCGGCACTCGCCGCAGGCATGCCCGAGCCACGGGAGCGCCACCCGCTGGCCGATCGTGCGGGTCGTCACCCCCGCTCCGACGCGTTCGACGATGCCGACGCCTTCATGGCCCGGCACGAAGGGCAGGCCCGGCTTCACCGGCCAGTCGCCGTCGATGGCGTGGATGTCGGTGTGGCAGAGGCCGCACGCCTCCAGCCGGACCAGGACCTGACCGGGTCCGGGTGATGGGATGGGGCGGTCCTCGATGGTGAGGGGCTCGTGGAATCGGTTGACGACGGCTGCGTGCATGGCGGCTCCTTCCGGTTGCCGCCAGTCTGACCGCACGGAGGCGCCTCGGGATGGGACTTTCGGCCCTCCCGATCGACCGAGCGCGCTGGGATGCTCGATCCAGGCACAGCAGGAGGAGGACGCCATGCGACGATGGATCCGCATCGTGGAGACGGCGCTCACGGCGACCGTCGCCGTGACCGCGCTCGCGGGCGGCCTCGCCCTGGCCGTCGGTTCGATGACCGGCGCGGGCGAGGGGGGCGCGTTGCCGAATCCGGCGTACCTCACGGGCAGCCCCTTCGCCACGTATCTGCTGCCCGGGCTCATCCTGGCCCTGGTCGTCGGCGGAACCCATGTCGTCGCCGCGCTGCTGATCGGGCGCGGCTCGCGCCGCGGGCCGTTCGCGGTCGCCGTCGCCGGCTTCGGATTGCTGATCTGGATCTTCGTGCAGATGGCGTTCATCCCGTTCAGTCCGCTGCAGGCGGCGTACTTCGCCGCGGGCCTGACGGAGCTGGGGCTCCTGCTGCTCGCCCTCGGCCTGCTCCCGGTCGAACGGACGTCCGGCCGGACGGTCGCCTCGTGACGTCGATGCGGGCTTGGCGGACCACGGGGACGAGCGGGGGGCTGGAGCAGGTGCGGGTGCCCGTCCCGGAGCCGTCGGTCGACGAGGTGCTGGTCGAGGTCGAGGTGTGCGGAGTGTGCCGCACCGACCTCCACGTCGTCGATCACGAGATCCCCGTCCATCGTCCGCACGTCATCCCGGGCCACCAGGCGGTGGGGCGCGTGGTCGGCCGCGGCACGGCCGTCACCGGTGTCGCGCTCGGCGATCGGGTGGGCGTGGCGTGGCTGCGCCGCACCTGCGGCCAGTGCGCCTTCTGCCGGCGCGGGGCGGAGAACCTCTGCCCGCACTCGGAGTACACCGGGTGGGACGCGGACGGCGGCTTCGCCGAGTACCTCACGGCACCCGCCGCGTACGTGTATCCCGTCGACGGCGACGTCGATCCCGTCCGCATCGCCCCTCTGCTCTGTGCCGGGATCATCGGCTACCGCGCACTCCGCCGCGCGAACCTCCCGCCCGGCGGGAACCTCGGGATCTACGGCTTCGGATCCAGCGCGCACGTCACAGCGCAACTCGCCATGGCGGGCGGCGCCCGGGTGTTCGCGATGACGCGCGGTGAGCAGAACCGGGCGCTCGCCCGCGAGCTCGGGGCGACGTTCGTCGGCGACGAGGCCGAGCGGCCGCCGGAGCCGCTGGACGCGGCGATCGTGTTCGCGCCGGCAGGCGGACTCGTCCCCGTCGCCCTCGCGGCCACTGTCAGCGGCGGCACCGTCGTGCTCGCCGGGATCGAGATGAGCGACATCCCCTCCCTCGTCTACGAGGACTCGCTGTTCCGGGAGCGCGATCTGCGCACGGTCACCGCGAACACCCGGGAGGACGGCACACGGTTCCTCGCTCTGGCACGCACTCTGCACCTGCGTCCGCGCGTCACGGTCGTCCCGTTCGACGACGTCGCGGAGGCGATCGACAGGGTCCGCTCGGGTCGGGCCGGCGGCTCGCTCGTCGTGCGGGTCGCGCCAGGAGACGTCCCCGCCTGACCGGCCGCGCCACGGGACCTTCGGCCCACCCCGGGCGACCGTGCGGCGTGGATGCTTGGCCGCATGAACGCCACAATCATCTTCAGCGATCTCGCCGTCCGCCGCGCGGTCGAAGCCGAGCTCGCGTGGACCCCGGATGTGAGCGCCCCCGCGATCGGCGTCTCCGTCGAGAACGGAGTCGTGACCCTCACGGGCGAGGTCGCCACGCTCCACGAGCGCATCGCCGCCGTCGACGCCGTCCAGCGCGTGGCCGGTGTGCGCACCGTCGCGGACGAGCTGAGCCTCCCGTCGACCGCGCGGGAGCCCGAAGGGCGTCGACTCGCCGCAGCGATCGACGCGATCCTCGCCTGGACCAGCGGCGTCCCCCACGACGGCATCCACGCCCAGGTCGACGGGCATCATGTCGTGCTGAGCGGCACCGTCGAATGGGATGCGCAGCGTGCCGCCGCCAAACGCGCCGTCGAACGGATCTGCGGCGTGCGCTCGGTCGAGAGCCGCATCGAACTGACCCGGCGCCCGGCAGCGGACGACATCGCCGAGCAGATCGCCAACGGAATCACGCGCAATGCGATCCTCGACGCGCGGCGCATCGAGGTGACGGTCGACGGCGACGAGGTGACTCTCACGGGCGCGGTGAGCTCGTGGACGGAACGCCGCCACGCGACCCGCATCGCCTGGGCATCGCCGCACGTCCGGATGGTGCACGATCTCCTCCGGGTCGAGCCCGAGGCGATCCGATGAGCGCGGGAGCCGCGAACGGCCGGGTGGTCATCGTGTACGAGTCGATGTTCGGCAGCACCCGCCGTATCGCCGAGGCGATCGCCGAGGGCATGCGCGGCGGACCGGACGTCACGGTGCTGCCCGTCAAGGACGCACCCGAGACGTTCCCCGACGCCGATGCGATCGTGGTCGGCGCTCCGACCCACGTGCACGGGCTGAGCAGACCCTCGACGCGCGCCGAGGCCGGCCGCTGGGGCGACGACCCGGATCGAGCGCTGACCCTGGAACCGGACGCCGAGGGCATCGGGATGGGTGAGTGGCTCGACAGCTGCGGCACCCTCCCCGGCCTGTTCGCCGCCTTCGACACCCGCGCCGACATGACGGAGCTGTTCTCCGGTTCGGCAGCGGCAGCCCTCGACAAGCGCCTCCGCGCGGCCGGGTCGCGACGCTTCGCCGATCGGGCGAGCTTCCTCGTGGACAAGGACAGCGCGCTCGAAGCCGGTGAACTCGAGCGCGCCCGCGCGTGGGGCGGAACGCTGGCGCAGGCCGTCGGCTCGCGAGCGGGTGCGCGGTGACCCCCGGGGCGGCGGCGCCCGAACGGACCGTCGTGTGCTGGGATGGGACGGAGCCCGCAGACGCTGCCGTCGCGTGGGCGATACGTCACGCCGGCGACGTCGGCGGGACCGTCGAGGTCTTCGACGTCGTGGATCGCGGGCTGTTCCGCGGCGACCCGCGTGCGCTCGACCGCGCCACCGTGGAGGAGGAGGGGCGGCTCGCGCGGCGGATGGACGACCTCGCACTCGAGCATCGCGGCGCCGTCTCCTCGAGCGCCCTGCTCGTGGGCGATCCAGAGGAGATCCTCAGAACGCAGACCGGTCCCGGAACGCTGGTCGTGGTGGGCACGCGCCGACGGGTCGGACCCCGGCTGCGGTACGGCTGGTCGCTGGGTGCCCGGCTCGCGACGGCGGCGGACGGTCCGGTGGCGATCGTTCCGATGGAGGAGCGGGTCGCCGACCGGGATCGGACCGGGATCGTGGTCGGCGTCGACGGTTCGGCCGTGGCCCGCCGCGCACTGGCGTACGCCGCCGAGCAGGCGGAAGCCGCGCAGCACACCCTCACCATCGTGCACTGCTGGCAGGAGCCGCTCGCCGCGGAGCCCCTGGTCGTCCCGGACGACGAATTCGACGGTTTCATCGACGCACAGCAGTCGGCGCACGCCGAACTCCTGGAGGATCACGTGCGCACGGTGCGGGAACGGCATCCCAGCGTCAACGTGGAACCGGTGCTGCTGCGCGAGAACGCGATCTCCGGGTTGCGCTCCCGCTCGCAGGACGCGTTCATGCTGGTGGTCAGCAGTCGTCGTCTCACGGGTTGGAAGCGCGCCTGGCTCGGTTCGGTCTCGCACGGGCTCGTGCTCGACCTCGCCGCGCCGACTGTCGTCATCGGAGCGGAGAGCTCCTCTCTCGACCGTTGAGCCGGGTCAGACGAGGGCGTCCGTCGAGACGATCACCGTCGGCACGCTGATGTCGATGACCATCGCATGGCTGACGGACCCGAGCAGGAGGCGGTCGATGCCGGTGTACTGCGCCGTTCCGACGACGAGCAGACAGGCGTCGTCCAGCTCCTCGGCCAGCGCTCGGGCCGGCTCGCCGTGCACCAGCGACATCGTCGTCGTGAGGTCGGGGTTCGCGGAGCGGACGGCGCGGGCCGCCGACTGCAGGATCCGGCGGTGCTCATCGCGGATCTGGTCGAGGAACACCGCATCCGCCGCCATGCCGCGTGCGGCGATCGCGGGCTCCGCCCAGGCGTGGACGAGCCGGAGCGACGCGCCCAGCCGACGGGCCTCACGGGCGGCGAAGCGGGCCGCCTTCATCGACACCTCCGAACCGTCGATGCCGGCGACGACCGTCGAGCGGCCTTCCGGGATCTCGGGGATGATGGCGACGGCGCCACTGGCGACGGCGGCGAGCTTCGCTCCGATCGACCAGCGATAGCGCGCGTGCGGCCAGGTGCGCCGACTCGTGCCGACGACCACGAGGGTGTCGGGGCGGGAGAACCGCCGCAACTCCTCCAGCCGGTCGCCCGCCATGATGTGGGTGCTGATCCGCAAACCGGGGTGTGCTGCAGCGGCGCGCTCGGCCCGGGCGTCGGCGGCGAGGTGGCGTTCCGCCACCATCTGCTCTGTCACGACCAGCCCCGGCGCCCCGGTCTCCGTGTCCTCCACGTCCACGAGGAGGATCCCGTCGTGCTCGGCCTCCGCCCGCGCCATGGCCCAGTCGAGGGCGCGCTCCGATTCCTGCGAGCCGTCCCAGCCCACGATCGTCCTGTCATCCATGGTCTCTCCACTCCTTCGGGGTCACCAGAACGGGGCACGGGATGTTCTCGAGCAGGTCGCGGCTGACCGACCCCAGCAGGGACGAGGCGACGCGCCCCCGACCGCGGGTGCCGACCACGATGGCGGCCGCGCCCGTTCCCCGGCTCACCAACGCGTCCGCCGGGTTGCTGCGCACCATGACCGGTACGATCGCGGCTGTCCGCGCGATGGGGACGTCGGCGATGGCGTCGGGGATCACCCGCTGCTCCCGAGCGGCGGCGACCGGGTCGGTGCGATCGTCGTCGAGCGGACGCTCGAACGGCTCCGGGACGTCCCAGGCGTGCACGGCTTCGACCTGACCGCCGAGCCAGCTGGCCTCCGTGACGGCGAGAGCCAGCGCCGAGCGGGCGTAGGGTGACGCATCGACGCCCGCGACGACGACCTTCCTCGCCGCGCGCGGGGAGTCCGGGATGACGGCGACCACGCAGCCGACCTTGGCCGCGACGGTCAGAGGCACCGAACCGACCGCGGCGCCGTCCCCGCCGCCCGGGCGCCGGTCCGTGCCCACGACGAGGAGGGTCGCGTCGACCGCGGCCGCGATCAAAGCCCGTGTCGGCGGCCCGTCCATCCAGCGTGATTCGACGAGCGCCTGCGGAGCGAGCGCCCGGGCATGCTCGGCGGCGGCCCGGAGGCCCTCCTCCGCGGCGGTGGTGCCCGACGCGTCCCGGCCGGTGAGCGTTTCGCCGAGCCTGCGATCAACCGCCTGGACGATGTCCAGGCGCCCGCCGCGCGCCGCGACGCGCTCGGTCGCCCAGTCCAGCGCGCGCCAGGCGGCCGGCGTCCCGTCGAATCCGACCACCGTGCGCCCGTCGCTCATCGCTGCTCCATCCCGTGCTCGTGCTGCTGCTCCCGAGCATGGCACCGGCTCGCACCCGACCACCGGGACCTTCGGCCCTTGCCGTCGCGAGGCACGCACGGTCGAATGAGGTCATGAACAGCCATCACGGTGCATCGCGGACGCCGATGCACGACATCCCCCCGGGTGCCCGGGGGGCCTTCGTCGCCGTCGTCGCCTGGAGCCTGGCGTGGAAGGGCGCGTCGATGTGGCGCGCCGCGCGCAATGGCAGCAAGCCCTGGTTCGTGGGATTGCTCGTCACCAACACCCTGGGCGTGCTCGACGCCGTCTATCTCTTCGGCGTCGATCGACAGGCGAAACGGGGCGACCTGACCGAGCGGGCGATCCTGACGCTCACGGGCGAGCCCGAACAGGGCGGCCACCCGCAGGAGACCTGACGGAGTTCGTTACGTCGGAAATCCCCGCGAGGTGCTCAGCCCTCCAGATTACGCAGGAGGGCGCCCTTTCGAACGCGACTTCAACTCGGGTTGCGCATGACCGCAGAAGTGAGTATCCGATGGAAACCGGAGCACCGACCTGGGGCCGCCCGCGACGGACTGGTTCCGCACCGATGCCGTGCAGCCGTTCCAGCGGGCTGGCGCCTCTTCCGAATTCGAATCGCGGAGGCATAGGCGAGCATGTGCGCGACTAGCGATATGGAAGGCCATTTTGGACCGCATGCCATTGCGCAATCGCCTCTGCCTTGCCGCGATCGTCAACTTGGCTCTCCACGATGAGGGCAACATCGTAGTGAGCGCCGGCTTGGCCGAAGACCGTGAAGTAGGCGTCGTCCTCATGCCGCCTCACGTAGTCCCCAAGATTCGACGGGCAGGTCGGGCCGGCGTCGCCGAGTGGCGGTCGTCAGCGGCCCACGCCTGGGACGAGAACTGCGGCGGCTTACGCACGTCCTGTTGGGGCGCCACCTATCGGTATGGTGTCTCTTGCCTCAGCGGGGCCGCTGACGTGTCAGCTGACAAGATGTTCTTCGAGCGCAATACGTGAGGAAACCGCCAAGAGAAAGTTCTCGCACGCACGGTCCACCCAGCTTGTGAATAGCCACCAGTGGCCCGAGCCTCTCAGCTCTTCAACGTGGTGGGGCCGATATCTCACCATGTTGCTCAGATGGATCATCACCGCAAAGGTGATGCCCTCGCTTGATACGAGATCGACATGTGGCGAAATTATGACGCTGTCGCGCGGCTGCGCGAGAGACCGATTTCTCACGATGAGAGACCTGTCAAATGCTTCCCGGAGACCGGATAAAGGAGCGGGCATTGCCGAATAGTGCACGGGTTGCTTGAGCTGGTACGTGGCAGTCGCGTCACTTCCGGCGTCGACGAGATCGAACGACTCTGCGAAGGCTGCCGCTCTCGTGAGAAGCAGACGAGGGCTGAGCTCCGCTTCCTTTAGAGCATTTCGAGATATCTCAACGCTTAACCAGGCGTCTTGATCTGGCCGCTTGCCGGACGACTCGACTCGGATTGAGTCGATAGGTATTAGGGCCGGTCGTATTCCGAACGAACTGGAGAACAGGTCGGTGCTCTCCGCTAGATACGGCATAAGCCGGGAGAGCTTCATCGAGCCGGCGCTCCACACATATCCGCGGCCACTCTTCCGAGCAAGCAGCTGAAACACACCGGGCGGCTTTACCTCGAAATGCTCTTGGTAGAAATCGTAAGGATCTTGCATGTGAGAGTTGTTCTGACCGATACCGTGGGACGCTGACTTTTTCGTCGAATCAGGATCGATGGCTGTCAGGTACGCCTTCGCGGCATTCAGGACGAAATAGTAGCCGAGGAGGGGCTTCGCTACGGGATCGGCATTGGTGACTGCCTCGTAGTACTGGCGCGCCTGATTTACATAAGCCCTTAGACGTGCACGCGCCGCGAGGTCTAGTTTTGGGGAGCCCGAGCGCTGAAGCGCGGTTTCGCCCGCGGCGGCGGCGATGTCCATCGTTGACCACAGGTCGGCGACAGACGCCCGGGGTGAGATCGGGTGGAGAAATGACCCGACACCCGGAACCACAGCCCGGCCCTTGCTGGCAGCGGCTTCCCCCATCCGCGCCGCCAAAGGACGCCCAGCCATCCCAACTGTCATCGTTGCGCTCGCTTCTGAGCCATCCCGCACCCCCGCTTCTCTTCTATCCAATCGCATCATGGCAGACCCCAAGTCACCGAACACACCTCTAAGAGCCCCCGAAATTAGCTGAGGACCGAGGGCAACGAGGGGCGCGGTCGGCTTCACCGCGATCGCGCAGGGAGCGCCGAACACGACTGGCGTGTTGTGGCCGCCAAGCCGAAGCTGTTCGAGATGATAGGCGCTTGTATGCTTAGCTCCGCCCGGGCAGCAGGTCGATGATGCGTTGCAACTGCCCTATCGACTCCGGCGCGTGACCGCATCGGAGGTCGAACAGCCGGAACGCCTCGTTTGCCGCGAGAGTCGCAGCGGCCACCGCCGGGCCGACGTCGTGGACGAGGTCGCCGCGCAGCTGCATCACCCGCCGCTCCCCGTCGTTCTCCACCACGTTGGTGTTCATCCGCATGAGCGCGTATGCGCGTTGACCGTGTGCGGCTGCTGAGCCCGTCCGCCACAGGAGCTGTACACCGGACGCCGCGACCGGGTCATCGTGCAGTTGCTTGGCTGCTTCGGTGATGATGTCCGTGTTGTTAAGCTTCGCCGTGCTGCTCTTCGGTAGGCCGAGCGTGGCGGCAGTGTGCCGGCACTCTTCCAGTTGCTTGTTCAACTCCTCGACGTCGTGTGTCCGTGCGCGCTCCTGGCCTTTCGTCAGCTCGGACGCGCTGTTCACCAATTTGAGTTGGTCATCGAGATCCTGCATCCGCAGGCGCATCGCGCGCCCTCGTCGTTCGGCGCGCTGGACAGGGGCCAGCACCCAGGCCGCTTGCGATGCCGTCAGCAACGCCGTCCGCAGCGTCGTCATGTAGCTGGTCGGGTACATCGTCTGTGTGGCCCGCATCGTCGAGAGCGCGAAGTCAAGGTGCTCGACGGCGATGATCAGCGGGTACCAGGCAATGCTTGAGACTGACAGCGCTGGGCGGTCGTCGCCGCTCAGTGCGCTCCCGGCGGGGACCACCGGCGCGGTCTTCGTTCGACCGCTCCAAAGCTCGACCGCAGCTGCGATGTGCGCGAGGCGCTGCTCCCATTCCGACCAGGCGTCCGTCATGGGACAGGTCTCCTCACTGTGCGGTCTCCGCAGCCGCCCGCGCCTTCTCGACCTCCGCGCGTACACCGTCGATCGTCTTCTCGAACGACGGTGCCCACCGCACTAAGCAGGGCAGGTCCTCCCAGTTGACGACGATCGTGAATCCGACCTTCTTCCGCTTGCTCACGATCATTTGTTCGACGCGGACGACGTACGGAATCGCCAAGGCATCGTAGGCCTCACTGAGCTGAGGGATGCCACCACCCCACTCCTCTGCGACCTCGTCACGCCAGATGCAGAACGCGCCGTTCGGCTCGAACCACATCGCGTTCCGCCGGTTGAGCGTGCCGACGAGTTTGCGCTGGGCCGCGCGCTGCTCTTCCGTGAGGTTGGCCATGCCGCCCAGGCTACCGGCGACACGAGCCGATTGGGACGCTGGCCCACTAGCCTCAACGCATGGAGCTAGAACTGTCGACGAGCCTTCGGGCCACGTGGGTGTGGGCTGCTGATCGAGACCAGGCGGAGTTGCTGCGGGCGCTCCTTGAAACCGGCGGCTGCCAGGTATCGGCTGCACGCGGCGGCAACGCGGAAGACCGCACCCTCGATCTCGACATCGGGGTGGTCGCGCTCGAGGGGTTGGAGTGCCTGCGCGACGCCGGCTATTCGTTCCGCTGGCACCCGGGGCAGCATCCCCTGGACCGAACCGAGGACCAGTACGGGATCCCCGTCGCCAGTGCAGTCAGCGACCGGAGGGCGCAGTAGTGCCATCCGGTCTGCCGCAGACGCGGAGGGTCTGGAATCGCCGGTTCGTCGAAGTCGCACGCGAACGCGGGCTGCGCACCGTCGGCGGCTACGCGTACGTCTACGTCGACGGCTACGTCGCCTCCGTCGGCGGGTATATCGCGCAGGCCACGGACCCCTACACGGTCAGCTGGTCCGCCTCCATCAAACCGGCCGAGCTCGACGACATCCTCTGGGCGGCGTTCATGCCCGACCTTCAGCTCAGCCCGGCGAAGCGGCGCAGCCTGCGCGTCAACGGAGCATTCACCACCCCCGCCCTCGACCCTGAGCGTGGCAAGCTGACGGCCCCGTAGGTGTAGAACCCGAGCCGACGTTGGCCGTCATGTTCGACCGGTTCGACGAACTGCTAACGGAGTACCTGCGCGTCGCGCCGACCCCGGCCGACTTCCTCGGCCAGCTGGACGCACAGATCCCGAGGATGAGGCAGTGCGGCTGCAGGCGCGCCTGCGCCACGCGCTCGCCCTCATCGCCAACGGGCGACGCAAGGAAGCCGCAGAGCTACTCCGGGTCGAGATGGCCAAGGACAAGTTTGGGCCGATGATCTCCAGCCAGGGCCGAAGCGTGTTCGATCATCTCGCGGAGAGCCTGCAATGAGTCGGGCGATCGCGGTGGCGGCCGCCGATCCCGAGGCCATTACGGTGACGATCGCCGCCGGTCAGCTGCCCGGGATCTTGTCCGACCTGATCGAGGTCGAGGGTGGTTTCGCATAGCCTCGGGCGCTACCCTCCCCTACCGTGGCCGATCGCATCGGCTCAGAAGTCGCGTCGAGTGGATTCGGTTCGCGCTGTGACCATGGCACCCAGAGTGGGGCGAAGGAGCTGTCGCACGTACGCCATGACGATGCTGACGCCGATCAGCACTACGCCGAGGGGTGTGACGACGGCGCTGATGATGCGCACGACGAGATCGAACCCGAGCAGTAGGCCTTGATCGACGCCTGCCGCGGAGTCCCTGCTGCCGCCGATGTAGTAGGCGATGTCTGGCAGGAAGATGATGAGGAGTGTGCCCACGACCGTGAGGGCGATCCCCCACCAGAGGACGATTTTCGGCTGAAGGCGCGAGTTCGGCATTGTTCCTTCTGGTCTGTCGTTGTGGGCCAGCCCGGCACCCGTCAGGACGCCGAGCTGGCCCGGTTGGACTACACGTTACGCCGCGTCAGGCACGCCAGACGTAGGCGGCGCCGGTCGCGCCGGACAGGGAGAGACCCTGCATTTGCGTGTACGCGAGGGTGTTTCCCCATGGCACAAGCCAGTTGCCGTCCTGGCATCCGGTGTTGTACCAGGTTGCCGCGTTGCTGCTGTTGAATCCCTTGCCGTGCGTGCAGATGCTGACGTCGGACTCCTTGTACCAGTGGTACTCGCGCTGGTAGCCGGGATAGCCGATCACCGCGCAACCCTGGACGCTCGTGGCGTACCCGAACGGCCCCGCGAGGGACCGTACGTTCTCGCCGCAACCGGCCAGCGGTGCAACAACCTGGCCGAGCTTCTGAGCCTTCCCGGCCGCATCAGCGGACTGGATCTGCTTGACGACAGCCGGCGCTTCGCTGACCGGACAGAAAACAAGCACCAAGATCAGACTGACGGCCGGCTTATCCGGGTTCCACACCGACAGCGACGCAAAGATCAGGACCCCTGTCGGAATGAACATCCCAACGATCTGGAGGATGTGGGGACGCAGTCTTCTGCGCATCCGAGGCGGTCTCCGATCCGTTCTCGACGGCCCGTCGGTTGCTGTCTCCGGAGACGGTATCCCTACCATGCCACAAGACCCCTTCTAACGATGCAAGTGCAGGGGGCAGACCCGCCGAGCCGCGAGGGCACGAGGCCGCTGTTCTCGGATGCGGTCGATGGCCTCCCGAGGGTCGAGTACGAGGATGCGTGCCGCCGCGGCCGAGGGTTGTCGCTCGTCGGCATCCCGCTGACGGACCTGGAGTGAGCCGCTCAGGAGAGGACACTCCGTCAGATCGACGTCGACCCGGGCGGGAAATACGATCGGCGGTCCTCCGGTTGCCTTCGGGGTGAACATCTTCAGCTCCGCCGCCTTCGGCTCCCTCTCCCTCCCCAACCGTCTCGTCATGGCGCCGCTCACGCGCATCCGGGCGGGCGAGGACGGCACCCCGGGCGACCTGCTCGTCACCTACTACCAGCAGCGCGCCTCCTTCGGCATGATCCTCACCGAGGGCACGTGGCCGGTGCGGGAGGGGCGCACCTGGATCGGGCAGCCCGGGCTGGAGACCGAGGAGCACGTCGCCGGCTGGCGGCGCGTGACCGACGCGGTGCACGCGGCGGGCGGGACGATCGTCACCCAGCTCATGCACGGCGGGCGCATCTCGCACCCCACGATCTCCGGGACCGGCCGCGTCGTCTCGGCCAGCGCCCTCGCCGGCCCGGGCACCATCCGCACCCCCGAGGGGAAGACCCACCTGCCCGTCGCGCACGCGCTCACGGAGGCGGAGGTGCAGGAGGCCGTCGCCGGGTTCGCCGCGGCCGCCCGCAACGCGATCCGCGCGGGCTTCGACGGCGTGGAGGTGCACGGGGCCAACGGCTACCTCGTCCACCAATTCCTGTCGCCGGCGACCAACCAGCGCACCGACGGCTACGGCGGCAGCGCCGAGAACCGCGCCCGGTTCGCGGTCGAGGTCGTGACCGCGGTGGCCGGTGCGATCGGGGCCGACCGGGTCGGCATCCGCCTCTCCCCCGAGCACAACATCCAGGGCGCCCTCGAGGAGGACGCCGCCGAGACCGCCGCCACCTACGCCGCCGTCGCCCGCGGTCTCGCGCCGCTCGGCATCGCGTTCGTCGACATCCTGCACGCCGACCCGGCCGGCGAGCTCGTGCAGGGCATCCGCCGTGCGCTCGGCGCACCCCTGATCGCCAACACCGGCTTCGGCACGGTGACGACGCGCGAGGAGGCCGTCGAGCTGGTGGAGTCCGGTGTCGCGGACGCGGTCGCGGTCGGGCGGGCGGCCATCGCCAACCCGGACCTCGCCGAGCGCTGGGCCGCGAGCCACGAGCTCAACGACCACGACGCGTCGACGTTCTACGCCGGCGGCCCGCGCGGCTACATCGACTACCCGACGCTGGCCGAGGCGACCGGGGCCCGGTAGCGGCGCGCTTCCGTCGGCGCGGCTGTCGTTCGCCGACCGGACCGCGGAGACGCCGACGGGGCGGCCGCCGGGAATCCTCCCGGCGACCGCCCCGCGGTGTTCTGCGCGATGGTCAGGCGGCCACGGCCTTGCGACCGTTCTCCGCCGCGGACTCGACCTGGATCTTGCGCGGCTTGGCCCGCTCGGCGATCGGGATGACGACGCTGAGCACGCCGTTGTCGTAGCTGGCGCTGATGGCCTCGGCGTCGACGTCGTCACCGATGGTGAACTGCCGCATGTAGGAGCCGAACGGCCGCTCCTGGGCGAGCCAGCGGAAGTTCTCCCGGTTGCCCGCGGAGCGCTGGGCGCGGATGGTCAGCAGGTGGCCGTCGACATCGATATCGACAGAGCCCGGGTCGACGCCGGGGAGGTCGGCGTTCAGAACGTACCGATCGCCCTCGCGGAACAGGTCCACCGGCATCAGGCGCGGCTGCCGGCTGGTGTCGAACAGGCTCTGCGCGATGCGGTCCAGCTGGCTGAAAGGATCGAATGACATCGACATGGTGAGATTCTCCTTCCGATAGGGGCGGCATCCCGCCGCCCGAATTGCGTACTGCTTCACTCCTTCACTGCTGCACTGCTTTCCGCGGTGGGGAGCGGATGGTCGCGAGCACGTCGACCCGCCACAGGGATCTCGATGCCCCGCGGCGTCGACGCGCCGCCCCGCTCACCGGTCCCCTCGCCGAGCGGGATCCGGATGCCGCAGTGCGCACGGCGACCGGTTCGTCCCACAGTCCGGAGACGATCTGCTCGAACTCGGCAGCGACCCACTCCGGATCGGAGCAGACGATGTCGGCGAATGCCTGATCAACACTGTCCGCCACGGTCACGGCTCATCACCTCCATCTCTGAAAGGATGTGGATCAGTTGATACAGATTTTCTACATCAAACATTGACAGGATGCAACCCGGTTCTGCAGACTCTCTGCAATGAGCACTCCGCACGCCGGCCGCCCGGTCTACAGCATGGCCATCGCCGCCGAGCTCCTCGGCCTGGCGCCGGCGACGCTGCGGCTGTACGAGCAGAAGGGGCTGCTCACCCCGGCCCGCACCGAGGGCGGCACACGCCGCTACAGCGCCGACGACATCGAGCGGATGCGCAGGATCGCCGACCTCCAGGCCGACGGGGTGAACCTGTCGGGCATCGGCCGGGTGATCGACCTGGAGGATCAGAACGAAGCGCTGCGCCGCGACCTGGCGGCGACCAGAGCGGCGGCGGCCACCGAGGATCGCGACCCGGAGCGCTGAGCGGGCGCCCGCCGGGATAGCCTCCCGCACGCGCGGCGCGGTCTAATGGGGGCATGCGAGTCGAACGGGTCGTCCCCATCCTGCAGGTGCCGGACATCGCGAGCGCCGTCGAACTCCACCGGGCGGTCCTGGGCTGGTCGGTGCTGATGGATCACGGCTGGATCGTGACGCTCGGCGACAGCGACGGCCACCAGTTGAGCCTCCTGACGCACGACGCCTCCGCACCGACGAATCCCGACGTCTCCGTCTTCGTCGATGACGTGCACGAGGCCCACCGCCGGGCGGTGGCGGCGGGCGCCGAGATCGTCCACCCCCTCACGGAGGAGCCGTGGGGAGTGACTCGGTTCTTCTACCGGGACGCGGCGGGGCGCGTCATCAACGTCGGCACGCACACCTGAATCCCCGCGGAGGCGGACCGCCGAGGTTCACGACGTGGTCGCCATTCGGGCGGGAATGAGCGCAACGACGTGAACCTCGGCGGGGCAGGCCAGGGGGAGGAGGGAGCGCGGCGGGGTGGTTCAGTTCGCGAACAGCGCTGCGCCGCGACGCCAGACCTGGCGCACGTCGAGGGTGTCCGAGATCCGCGTCGTGGGGTCCCCGTCGACGAGCACGAGATCGGCCCGGAGCGACTCGCGGATCCGCCCGCGGTCGTCGAGACCGAACCGGCGTGCGGGAGTCGCGGTCGCGGCACGCAGCGCCTCGACGGGCGTCAGGCCGGCGCGGACGAGGAGCTGCAGCTCGTGGTGGACGCTGGCACCGTGCGCCATGCCGCCCAGCGTCGGGAGCGGGAACGACACGTCGGTGCCGACGAGGATGTCGACGCCCGCGGCGTGGAGGGCGCCGACGGAGGCGAGCACCGCGTCGAGATCGCCCTGCGGATACCGGTCGTAGCTGCTCTCCAGGGTCGCGATCCAGGCGTCGTCGAGCTTGGAACGCACCCGCGGGTCCGCGGCGAACGCCGTGGCCGGGATCCCCATCATCGAGGCGTTCAGCACGATGCAGGGCACGACGAACGCCCCCGACCTCCCGATGGCGTCGATGAGCTGCGGGGTGCCGGGCCGGTCCATGAACAGGTGGACCAGCCCGTCGATGCCGGCGGCGATCGCCGAGGAGGTCGCCTCCACGGTCAGCGTGTGCGCGACGGTCAGGAGGCCGCGGCGGTGCGCCTCCTCCACGCCCGCCGCGACGGTGGCGTCGTCGAGCACCGGGAGGCCGGGGGCGCCCTCGACGGTCCCGTCGTCGATCATGAACTTGATGTAGTCCGAACCGGCCGCCTCGAGCCGCGGGATGAACGCGACCGCCTCCTCGGGGGTGGTCGCGAACGGCATCACGATGTCGGCCCACTGGTCGGCGACCTCGCCCTCGGACTCCCAGGGGGCCTCGTCGCCGTCGTCGTGCCCGCCGTCGCCCATCAGCTCGCTCGGGTGGCCGCCGGGCGGCGTGATCCCGAAACCCGCCGAGCGGACGTCGGCGACGCGATCGTTCTCGGCCACCTGCGCGCGCGCGCCGCGCGTGAACATCCCCTGCATCTCCAGCTCGGTCGTCACGCCGAAGGTGAGGGCCTGTTCGAGCCCGTCGAGGGAGGTGTGGACGTGCGCGTCGATCAGACCGGGCAGCAGCGTCCCGCCACGAGCGTCCACGATGGCCGCTCCGTCGGGGACCGCGCCCCCGATCGCCACGATGCGGCCCCGCTCGATCACCACCGACGTCTCGGGAATGACCTCCTCGCCGTCGAAGATCCGTGCATCGACGATCGCCGTCCTGTCCATCCGCTTCTCCTTGCTTCCGCGTCGAATCGTAATTCTGTAGTGACTACAGAAAACTAGTAATACCATAATTGGATTCGCTTGCGTCCATCATCTAGGATGGTCGCGTGGCAGCAGGGACCGGACTCCGCGAACGCAAGAGGGTGCAGACCCGGCGCGCTCTCCATCACGCCGCCGTCCGGATGTTCCTGGAACGCGGGTTCGACGACGTGACCGTCGCCGAGATCGCGGACGAGGCGAACGTCGCGCTGACGACGCTCTTCACCTACTACCCCGCGGGCAAGGTCGGTCTGGTCTTCGAACAGGAGGAGGACCGCGCGACGGCACTCGTCCAGGCGATCCGCGAGCGGCCGGCCGGAACCGACCCGCTGAGCGCGATCGAGACCTTCATGGACAGCCGGCTCCCGTTCGATGGCGGCGACCAGGACTCGCGCGAGATCCTCGAGCTGATCTTCTCCACGCCGCAGCTCCGCGCGTACGTGCGGACGAAGTGGACCGACTGCGAGGATGCGCTGGTCTCGGCGCTCGCCGAGGAGTGGCGGGAGCGCGACGGTGCGGGCCTCCGCTCGCTCGCCCGATTCATCCTCGAGACGCCCGACCTCGCGGCCCGCGAACCCTCCCCCGCCGACGCCTTGCGGATCGTGTTCGAGAACCTCCGGCGCGGCTGGAGGCTCGATCGAGCGGATTGATCCGCCCGTTTCTGTGAGTTCTCTCAGGCGATGATCGCGCGGCGTCCCCTCGACGCCGTGCGGACGCTCCTCCCCGCGCTCACCGGCGAGCGCCGCTCGATCCCGCCTCCGGAGCCTGTCCCCCGACCGCGGGTAGTCCACTCCCGCGCGCCGCTGGCCCGCGGTGCACGTCTGCAGGGTTTGCCAGCGCGCTCTGCTGAGACTCGTATGTCGATGCGAACGAACGAAGGGTTCCCTCCGTGAGCGAACAGAACGAGCCGACCGAGCCGGCCGAGCAGAACGAGCAGAACGGCCCGCGCCGTCACGAGCGGGCCCGG
>NZ_MKVJ01000021.1:411360-444510 GCF_001898805.1 Leifsonia sp. 71-9 | reverse complement strand
ACGGCATCCGCCGCTCCGCGATCACGATGCCGACGGGGACGTCCACCCCGGGCGTCGCGCAGAACACGGGCGAGGCCAACATCCTCGTCATGGGGCTCGACAGCCGGGTCGATCAGGACGGCAAGCCGCTCTCGCAGGAGATCTACGACGCGATCCGCGCCGGCGACGAGACGAACGGCGGCTACAACGCGAACGTCCTGATGCTCATCCACATCCCGGCCGGCGGAGGCAAGGCCGTCGGGATCTCCATCCCGCGCGACGACTACGCCACCCTGGCCGGCGCCCCCGACGGCGTCGAGAAGTCGAAGATCAAGGAGGCGTACGGGCTCCGGATGGACGAGAAGCTCCGCGAGCTGCGCAAGCAGGGCGTCGACGAGGCCGAGGCGTACCAGCAGGCCCGCACGGCGGCACGGCAGACGCAGATCCAGACCGTCTCCGACTTCCTCGGCGGGGTGCGGATCGACCACTTCGTCGAGATCACGATGGCCGCGTTCTACGAGGTCGCGACCGCGGTCCAGCCGATCACCGTGTGCCTGAACCAGGCGACGCAGGACCGGTTCTCGGGCGCCCACTTCCCCGCCGGGATGCAGGAGATCGACGCCTCCCAGGCCATGAGCTTCGTCCGCCAGCGCCGCGACACCGGGCCGAGCGACCTCGAGCTGACGGACCTCGACCGCACCCGCCGCCAGCAGGCGTTCATCGTCTCCCTCGCCGTGAAACTCCGGCGGGCCCAGACCTTCACCGATTTCGGCACGATGCAGAAGCTGATCGACACGGCGAAGACGTACATCGCCCTCGACGACGGCTTCGACCTGCTGAGCTTCGCCGGACAGGCCCAGCGGCTGGCGGGCGGGAACCTCTCCTTCCAGACCCTCCCCATCGACCACTACGAGACGATCGACGGCCAGTCGGTGAACATCGTGGACCTCGACACGATCCGCTCCATCGTGGCGTCGCTGCTGAACCCGCCCGCGGAGAGCTCGGCGCCTCCCGCGTCCGCACCTCCCGCGGACAGCGGAGCGACGACGGAGGCGCCCGCAGCGCCGAATGGTGGACAGGCACCCCCGCCGGCCACGAACACCTACACTGACTCCGACGCTCCCCTGCAGGCGGGCGCGATTCCCTGCGTGAATTAAGGGGGCGGTGCGGGCGGCGCGTGCCTACGAGTCGTGACCGACCGCGGGCTCTCCCACGAACTGGTGCGCCTCGGCCGCGAGCTCGGGCCAGTCGTCCTCCGCGGTGATCGCGGTCCACGCGCCGGTCGCGGCGGTGCTGCCGGTGGCCGGCGTCGCGATGCCGCGCTCGACCAGGTCCGCCGACCGCGGTGCCGGGAGGTCGACGACCAGCGCCGATCCGTCGAAGTAGGCGAACAGCCTCCCCTTGACCAGGAGGCGGTCGCCGTCCAGCGTCACGTCGTCGTCCGGGTCGCTCTGGAGTGCGAACGCCACGTCGGCGAACGCCTGGTTGAATCCCTCTGCCATGGGCACAGCCTAGGGGTGCCGGCGCCGGCCGCGACAGGGCTTGGCGGGATGACCGGGGCGGCGCCGCGACAAGCGACGCTGCCCCGTCCGGCCTCAGACCGCGCGGAGCCCGCCCCGCGGGCACTGTCCGCCATGGCCGCCGTGGCCGCCCGGCCCGCCGTGCCCGTGCCACGACGCCGTGCTCGCGCTGTGGACGGTCGTCGTGCCGAGCGTGAGCCAGCCGGCCTTCGTCGCGTCCTGCGCGGCGTTCGCGAACCGGATCGGGAGGCCGCCCGCGAGCGGGTTCGTGACCTGGGCGACGAGCGTGTACGTCCCGGGTGCGACTCCGGTCAGGTCGACGCTGCCCGTGAACTGCGTGCTCGCGCCGCTGGCGATGTCGCTGACGTGCCAGGAGGTCGTGACGGTCTTCACCGCGGCCCCGGAGGCGTTCAGGTAGCTCAGCGTGATCGGCCAGTCGTAATAGAAGGGGGCGCGACCCACGTTCGCGACGGACAGCCCGACGGAGACGGTGGTCGGCGCCGTCGACGACGGCACGAGCGCCTGGGTGGCGCGGAACGAGTAGCCGAGCGACGTCGACGCGGCGAGCGCCGCCGGCTTGTCCGCGGCCGAGTACCCGGTCTCGAACGCGTAGTGGTCCATGAGCCAGCTGGCGTGGGTCTGGTCGGCGCTCCCGGCGAAGTCGTTGTCGCCGCCGTCCTCGAGCACGGGGCATCCGGCCGCCGAGAAGAGGCACGGCTGCAGCTCGGGCCGCAGCTCGCCGGCGATCGGCTCGGTCTTCCACTTGTCGGTGGCGCCGGCCGCGACCATGTTGTCCATGAAGTGCCAGCCGAGCGAGCTCGTCTTGGTCTCCAGGGCGAACGAGTCGTCGTGGTAGCCGATCGGCAGGGACGCGTTCATGGTGGTGGGATTGCGCACCATGAGCTTGGTGGTGTGGAAGGCGTCGGTGAAGTCGGTCAGCACCTCCAGCTGCGTGGCGTCGGAGGGCATCCAGTTCGGTTGGCCGCCGTCGCCGTTGTACGGGTAGGTGTGCCATTCGCCCCAGAAGCCGATCAGGCCGGCCTGCACGAATCCGACGCGGGCGTCGCCGTCGTAGCGCTGGCCGAGCGCGGCGACGAAGTGGTCGATCGCGGTGCGCAGGTTCGGGTCGTCGTAGTCCGGTGAGACACTGACGCCGTTGTTGTCGTAGTCGTCGTACGAGTGGGTGGCCAGGCCGCCGTCGAGCAGGTACTGCGGCACGCCGCTGGGCTGACCGGGATAGTCGAGGTAGAAGCGGAAGGCGGTCTGGTGACCGCGCGCCGCGATCGCGTTCAGGGCGGTGTCGAGCGCCGACCAGTCGAACGTGTCCGGCCCGGTCATCACGGCGTTCACCGGGAAGTAGGCCCACTCCATCGAGTAGGGGAACGCGGTGTACGAGCCCGCGAAGGGGATGAAGCCCTTCAGCGGGTTGACGTCCGGTTCGCCGGCGGCGGCGAGGGAGGTCCAGGAGGCCGTGCCGGTCGAGCCGGACGCGTGGGTCGTGGCCGCCGTGCTCGTGCCCGCCGTGGCCGGGGCCGCGAACAGGGCGGGGATCGCGAGCGCGGCCGCGGCGGCCACCCCCACGATCGTGTTCCGTGCGGTTCTGCGCATTCTGGTGCACCTTTCTGACGGCGTCGTCGCCGCCTGGTCGTCGAGCGGTGAATGTGCGTACTGCGGTCGGATTCGGGTTCCGGGAGCGTGGGGCGCGACGTCCGGCGGACGCCGCGCCCCGCGCGTCTAGCCGACGACGGAGGCAGCCTCGACGGCGGCCTCCCCCGTCACGATGGGGGTGAAGTCGACCTCGCGCCCGCTGATGCGGAAGGCGTAGCGACCGGTCTGCTCGATCAGCGCGGTCTCCTCCATGTAGTCCCGCAGCTCCTCCCGCTCGGCTGGAGTGAGCCAGGCGAGCGGGTCGGAGGTGGAGCGGAACTCGAGCACGGCGGCGGTGTCGCGCAGCGCCTGCCGCTCGCCGTCGGAGAGCAGGCTGCGGGCGCTGCGGAAGTAGACCGCGTCGGGGTCGACCTCGTAGAGCCGCTTCATCCAGGCGCGATTGACGGAGGACACGATGGAGTTGCGTGCGCCGACCCCCGACGGGTCACCCACGCGCTCCGCGTTGTCCCAGAAGGCCGCGACGTCCGGTCCGACCCGTGCGCCGTCGAACACGCCGACGGACGGGATCATCGGGACGCCGCAGCCGAGCAGGTACACGTCGTCGCCGACGACCGAGCGGATGTGCTCCACGGCCTGGCGGTACGCGGTCTCGCGGTGCACGCCCGTGCTGCGGTTGCCGGTGATGGCGCCCGCGTACATGAAGTCGAGCTTGAGGTAGCGGAACCCCCACGAGGTGACGCGCTCGAAGACCCCGCGCAGGTGGTCCTGCACCTCGGCCTGCGTGGTGTCGAGCGAGTAGTAATGGGAGTCCCAGTTGTAGCCGCTGACCAGCGGGCGGCCGTCGTCGTCCTGCACGAGCAGGTCGGGGCGGGTGCGGGCGATGTCGGAATCGGGCAGCGCGATCATCGGCGCGAGCCAGAGCCCGGGCCGGAACCCGGCGTCGGCGATCGTGCGCGCCGTCGCGGCCATGCCCGAGGGGAACTTCGCGTTGGCGGTCCAGTCGCCGACGATCGGCTCCCAGCCGTCGTCGAGCTGGAAGACGTCGAACGGGTAGCCGGCGAGGTCGCGGACGGTCCGCGCGATGGTCTCCTCGTCGATGTCCTCGAAGAACGAGTACCAGCTGCTCCACACCGCGCCCGCCCGCAGCGAACGCCTCCCGAGCCGGGCGGTGACCAGATCGGCGTAGGCGGCGAACACCTCGACCTCGGGGCCGTAGCCGACGAACCACTCGGCCGAGCTCTCCTCCCCGCGGCCCCAGAGCACGTTGCCGTCGCCGCCGACCCGCGGCGTCCCGAGCCCGAGTGCGCCGAGGAGGAGGACGTTCCCGTCCTCGCCGACGACGGCGCCGACCGCGCTGCCCGAGTGGGCGTGCGGGGTCTCGTTCGCGGCGTCGTCGGCGGTGAGCAGGCGGCGGGGGCTGTCCTTGATGCCGATGGTCTCGCCGTCGGTGCGCGCCCAGCCGGACGGGCTCCACGAGTTCCAGCCGTGCCGGTAGAACTCGGTGTCGCCGAAGGGGTGCAGGAGGGCGACGGGGCCGGCGGGCACGAGGTGGCCTCCCGGCACCGCGGTCGGCGCTCCGGTGACGTTGGCGGGGATCCGCACGGATCCGAAGTCGAAGGTGTGCAGCATGGTGGGCTTTCTGTGTGGTGCGCGGGGGCGGCCGGTCGCCGCCCCCGCGCGGGTTGTCGCTACTTGAAGAGGGCGTTGACCTGTTTGTTCGCCTCGGTCAGCGACGACTTCGCGTCCTTCTGGCCGAGCGCGACGCTCTGGATGGCGTCCTGCACGATCTGGCTGATCTCGGTGCCGTGGTAGCTGATCGGCAGGATAAAGGTGCCATCCTTCGCCTGCTGCTCGTCGAGGAACACCTGGGCGTTCAGGCCCTCCTGCTCGCGCACCTGGGCGGACTTCTCCGAGGCCTCCTTGATCGCCGGGAAGACGACGCCGGTCGCGGCGACCGTGTTCTGGCAGTCGGCGGAGCCGAGGTACTTGACCCACTCCCACGCCTGGTCCTTGTGCTTGGAACCGGCGTAGATCGCGTCGGACAGACCGTTGATGGCGCTCTTGCGCCCCTCCGGGCCGATCGGCAGCGGGGCGAAGCCGAACTGGTCGGTCTTGCCCTTGTAGGAGGCCAGGTTGAACGAGCCGAGCGTGGTCAGCGCGCCGCCGCCGTTGTCGAGCACCTCGGAGCGGGCCAGCGTGGACTGCACGTCGAGCTTGGGCGCGTAGCCCTTCTGCGAGAGGTCGGCGAGCCACTGGACCGTGTCGGTGAGCTTGGACTGGTCGTAGTTGAACTTCGTGCCGAACGGGTTCTTGTCGGCGTAGTACCAGCCGTTGGAGACGGCCAGGTTGCCCCAGCCGTTCTGACCCTGCGAGCCGTCCGCCCACTCGGGGAGGAAGCCGAAGGTCTTCACGTTGTTCTTGTCGAACGCGGGGTCGAGGCCGTTGTGACCGTTCTTGTCGACGGTCAGCTTCGCGATCAGCTGCTCGAACGTCCCGCCGTCCTTCGCGTTCCAGGTGAGGTCCGAGAGCGACTTCTCGTCGACGCCGGCGGCGGCGAGGTCGGCCTTGTTGTAGACCAGGCCCATCGTGTCCCAGTCCTTCGGGAGGCCGTAGCGCGCGTCGTCGACCTTCCACAGGTCGGCGAGGCCGTCGACGTACTGCGAGAGGTCGACCTTGTCCTTCTTCACGTACGGCTCGATGTCGACGATCTGCTTGTCCTGCACGAACTGCGGGTAGTACGACACCTGGTCGACCCAGACGTCGGGCGCGCTGCCCGCGGCGATCTGCGTCGAGAGGTTGGTCCAGTACTGGCCCCAGGCGCTCTGGCTGATCTTGATCGTGATGTTCGGGTTGGCCTTCTCGAAGTCGGCGGCGCACTGCTGGTAGGCGGGCACCTGGGTGTCGTCCCACATCCAGTAGTTCAGGGTCACCTTCTCGTCGGATCCCGAGCCCGAGGACGAGCAGGCCGAGACGCCGACCAGGAGTGCGGCGGCGGCGGCGATGGCGGCGACGCGACGTACCTTTGTCATGGATTTCTCTCTCTGTGTTGGGTGATGCGGTGTGGTGCGGTGGGGGAGGTGCCTGGTCACTTGATGCCGGTGAAGTTGAGGGACTCCACGATCCGGCGGCCCAGGAAGATCAGCAGGATGAGCACGGGGATGACCGACAGGGTCGATCCGGCCATCAGGCCGGTCCAGTCGGGCTGGGTGTTGGGCGACTGCTGGAGGTAGACGCCGAGGGCGACGGTCATGGTGCGGACGCTCTCGTCGCGGCCGATGAGCAGCGGCCAGAGGTAGTCCTTCCACGCCCAGACGACGGTGATGAGGCCGATCGTGATCAGCGGCCCGCGGCTCATCGGCAGGGCGATCCGCCAGAACACGCGAGCCTTGCCCGCGCCGTCGAGCATCGCGGCCTCCTCCACGTCCACCGGGATGTTGAGGAAGAACTGGCGCAGGAAGAACAGCGCGAACGGTGTCATGAGCAGGCTCGGCGCGACCATGCCCCACACGGTGTTCAGGAGGCCGAGGTCGCGGACCAGCACGAAGTTCGGCAGCAGCGTGAAGATGCCGGGGACCATGAGGGCGGCGATCAGGATGGAGAACAGCACGTTGCGCCCGGGGAAGCGCAGACGGGCGAACGCGTAGCCCGCCATCGCGCAGAAGACGGTCTGGAAGAAGCCGATCAGGGCGCAGTACACGATCGAGTTCCACAGGTAGAGCAGGAAGTTGATCGAGGCGCCGGACCCGCCGGCGGCCTGGTCCTCGGCGGGGCTGAGGAAGCCGAGGACCCGCGCGAAGTTGATCAGGGTGGGGCTGCCCGGGAAGAGCGAGCCGGAGTCCTTGATCACGTCGGCCGCCGGAGTGAGCGCGGTCTTCAGCATCCAGTAGAAGGGGAAGAGCGTCAGGATCAGGGAGACGATCAGGACGATCCAGCCCAGCGTTCGCCCGATCGAGAAGGGGCGGCGCTCGCGGCGGGCGGCGATGGCGGGGGCGGGAGGCTCGGCCGCCGGGTTCACGGTCGGCACGGTCGGCTGCGTTGTCGTCATGGCGGTGTCCTAGGCGAGCTGGGATTCGGAGGCGCGGAGGAGGCGGAGCTGCACGGCCGTCAGCACGCCGAGGATGATCACGAGGACGATGGCCATCGTCGCCGCGTAGCCCATGTGGAAGAAGGTGAACGCCTGTTGGTAGATGTAGTAGTAGATGACCCTCGTGGCGTTGACCGGACCTCCCTTGGTCGTCACCGCGACCGTGTCGAAGATCTGGAACGAGCCGATCAGCGACACCACGAGCACCAGCGCCATGACCGGCTTCAGCAGCGGGAGCGTGATGCGGGTGAACAGCCTCCACTCCCCCGCCCCGTCGAGCGACGCGCTCTCGTAGAGGTCGCCAGGGATCTGCAGCATCCCCGCATAGAAGAGGAGCGCCGTGTAGCCGGTGAAGGCCCAGGTGTTGACGACCGAGATCGTCGGGATGGCGAGCGCCGGGCTGGTGAAGAAGCCGACCGCGGGCAGTCCCATCGCCGTGATGAGGTGGTTGACGAAGCCGAGGTTGGTGTCGAGCAGCCACAGCCAGATCAGGCCGACCGTCACGTTCGGGACGAGCCACGGCAGCAGCAGCGTCGTCCGCAGCACGACCGACCGGGTCAGGCGGTGCATCAGCGCGGCGAGGAGGAGCGCCAGCGCCGTCTGCGTGGTGACGTTGACCACCACGTAGTAGAGAGTGACGCCCATCGAGTTCCAGAATTCCTTGTCCTGCAGCACGGCCACGTAGTTGTCGACGCCGACGAACGACGGGTCGCCCAGGAGGCTGTAGTCGGTGAACGACCACCAGAACCCGCGGATCGTCGGGTACAGGTAGAAGACCGCGAAGCCGATGAGCACGGGGGCGATGAAGAGCCAGGCGACGCGACGGTCGTCCCGCAGCCGGCGCCGCGGGGGTCGCGGGGCGCGGCCGCGGGTCGCGGCTCTCGGGAGGAGGGCTGTCATAGGTACCTCTCCGCGACCGGGACGAGCTGCTCGCCGTCGGCGCAGGGTCGAATTCATCGGATCCGCGAGCGATTCGCCGATCCGGAGGGCGCCCATCCGCGGTAAAGTCGGGTGAGCGAGTTAATTATGCAACTTGGCGTTAATAATGGCAAGGGCGAGGAGCGAGATGGCACGAGAGGCCGTGGTGCAGAGCGTCGAGGGGTCCGTCGGGAGCCGGTCGCTGCTGCGCCGGATGAACTCCTGGGGCATCCTCCGCGCCGTCATGGAGCGCCCGCAGACCATGCGTGACCTCGCGGCGGAGTCGGGTCTCTCCCGCACGGCCGTCGACGCGATCGTCACCGATCTGGTCGATCTCGGCTGGCTCGTGCCGTGGGACGGCTCCCCCGCCGGGCGGCTCGGCCGACCCGCCGCCTCCTACCGGCTGGCCCCGGCGCTCGGGAACTTCCTCTCCCTCGACATCGGCGCCAACCACATCTACGCGGTCGTCACAGACCTGACCGGGCAGGTGCGCGGGCACCTGACCGTCCCCACCGAGGAGGAGGTCCCGGCGGAGGAGCGCGTGGTCGCCGCCCTCGCAGTCGCCGACGACCTGCTCGGGAGCCTCGGCCTCGACCGCAGCGCGGCCTGGGCCGTCGCCATCGGCTCGCCCGGTGCGATCAGCACGGCCGGCGAGGTCCTCCACTTCGGCGGCACCGGCATGCCCGGCTGGATCGGCCTCGACCTGCGCGAGCGCTTCCGCCGCGAGTTCGAGGCTGCGGTGCTGGTGGAGGGCGACGTCGCCCTCGGCGCGCACGCCGAGCTCGCGATCGGCGCGGCCCGCGATCGCAGCGACGTCGTCTACATCCTCTGCGGCGCCCGCACCAGCGGTGCCTCCATCGTCGGCGGCAAGGTGCACCGCGGCGTGCACGGCGCCGCCGGGATCGTCGGCGAGATGCCGGAGCTGCGCTGGCAGGAGCTCAACGAGCGGTACGGCAGCTCGGTGCTCGCCTCCCCGCGCCCGAGCCGTCAGGAGATCTTCGAGGCGGCCCGCACCGGCGACCCCGCGGCCGTCGCCGCCGTCGACGAGTTCGCCGACGACCTCGCCACCGGCGCCGCCGCTCTCACGCTCGCGATCGATCCCGAACTGCTCGTCATCGGCGGCGGCAGCTCCCCCAGCGCCGACGTGTTCCTGCCCCGCTTCGAGCGGACGCTGCGTGGCATCGTCCCGCTCCCGCCCGCGGTCATCGCCTCCACGCTGGGCTCCGAGGCCGTCGCCATGGGCGGCATCAGCCTCGCCGGCAACCACCTCCACTCGGTGCTCGAGGGCGCGGTCGTGGCGCGGGACGCCTTCCCCAGCCCGGCCGAGTCGGTGGAGCTGCTGCGCGCCGCAGGATGACCGCCTAGCGGCACTGGCCGGCGACAGCGATCTGCTCGTCGGAGGGACGCCCGTACGCCTCGATGCCGGAGCCGGCGGTGTCGAAGCCCAGGGAGATCGCCCAGGCGGTGGCCCACATCTCGTCGTCGTGGTTGAACGTCGGGCTCGCGAAGAGCGGTGCGCACTCGGGGCGCACGACCTGCGCGTGGCCCACCTCGTGCGCGACGAGCGCCCGTGCGTCGACGTCGCCCCTCGACCAGCCGTCCTGCAGCGGGAAGTTGAGGTCGATCGTCGCCCAGCCGCCGTCGTCCGGGTGGTACACGGTGGTGCCCGAGTACCATCCCTCGCCGAGGCCGCTGACCTCGGCGTGCCACTCGACGTCCAGAGTGACCCCGTGTGCGATGGAGCGCGCGTACTCCTCGATCTGCGCCCGCACGGGATAGGCCGGGTCCTGCCGGGCCGCCAGTCCGGCGGCGTGGGCGGCATCCACCCCGTCGATCGCCGCGACCAGCTGGACGAGACCGGGCCCGCCGAACGTCGACAGCGTCACCCCGCTCTCCCCGGCATCGATCGCGTGCCGCAGCTCCACCTTGCTGGCGTAGGTGGCGGCGTCGTCGGCGGTGATGACCTGCTCGCCGTGCGCCTTCAGCTCCGCGTAGACGGCGTCCGCGCTCGCGTTCACAGCCTTCTGAGCCGACGCGAGCGAGGCGAGCTCGGCGGACCGCGCGCGGCGGTCGGCGTTCTCCTTCCGGATCAGCGCGTGCGTGTGCTCCACGTGGGCGATGACCGTCCACGGCATCAGGTCGGCGCTGGATGCGCTCACCTTCGGCGCCTCGAAGCGCACGGAGTGGAGCCCGGACGTCGCCGCCTCCAGCTTCGTCCGGGCCGCGGCGAGCGCGGCCGCCGTCGCCTCGCCGAGGTAGGCCGGGCGGTCGTGGTCGGTGAACTCCTTCAGCGAGGTGACCGAGAACGTCGCCTTGTTCAGCGCGGTCTCGCGCGCGTCCGTCGCGTCCTCCAGCGCGGTGGCCGCAGCCGTGGCCTCCTGGTAGGCGACGGCCGTGCGGGAGGCCGCGTACGCCTGCCAGCCCCATCCGACGCCGGTGATCGCGCCGGCCGAGAGCAAGACCGCGGAGGCGACGCCGAGCACCAGTCCGCGCCGGCGGCGCTTCGCGGGCACCTCGGGCCGCTCGTCCGGGCTGTCGGCTGCACTCTCCGCCTGCTCCGCCGGTGCCGATTCCGGTCCCGGTCCCGGCTTCGGAGCCGGTTCCGATTCCAGTACCGGCGTCGGCGTCGCGTCGTCGACCGTATCGGGCGCCGCGTCGCCGCGCGCTTCGTCCTCGTGCATGTGCTCCCCCGTCACGCGCATCGCCCCTCGGCGACACGGCATACCGTCAGCAAACATAGGACATCACGGCACGTCTCACCCAACCGGAGGACCACCCCTTTCCGAGGGACTGCCGCCCGCGGCGATCGCCCGCCGCCCCGCGGAGGATCTCGCCCTCGGGGATGAAGGACGTCAACCGCTCGGATGACGATCCGCCGCGCGAAACCCGGAACGCTGATCACATGGGTACTGGGATGGGGCGACGGCGCGTCGATCGCGAGCGGGTTCGTTGATGGTCTGGACATCGGAGCTGATCGTCCACGACGAGGCGATCCGGGCGAACACGGCGCACTTCGCGGCCGCGACGGGCGGCCGGCTGATGGCGGTACTGAAGGCGGACGCGTTCGGGCACGGGGCGATCGCGCACTCGGTCCTGGAGGCCGGGGCCGCCTCCCTCGGCGTCACCTCCATCGACGAGGCGCTCGCGCTGCGCGCCGGCGGCGTCAGCGCGCCCATCCTGAGCTGGCTCAACCCGGTCGACGCCGACTTCGCCGCGGCCGTGCTCGCGGACGTCGACCTCGCGGTGGCCAGCCCGGTGCTGCTGCACGCGGTGGCGCGGGCGGCCTCCCTGGTCCGGCGGCGGGCGCGGGTGCACCTGCACGTGGACGTCGGGATGGCGCGGGACGGCTCCCCCGTCGAGGCGTGGCCGGCGCTGTGCACGATCGCCCGCGAGCTGGAGCACCTGGGTTCGCTCCACGTCGTCGGGATCATGGGGCACATGTCGTGCGCCGATCAGCCCGGCCACCCGCAGAATCAGCGCGAACGGCTACTCTTCGCGAACGCCGTGCGCACGGCGCGGCGCCGCGGGCTGGCGCCGTCGGTCACGCACCTCGCGGCGACCGCCGCCACCGTGACCGGGGTCGGCGCCGGCTTCGGGCTGCACCGCATCGGTGCGGGACTCTTCGGCATCGACCCGTCGGGCACCTCCCGCGAGCTCCGGCCGGCGCTCTCCCTGACGACGCACGTCGTGACGTCGCGCGAGGTCGCGACCGGCACCGGCATCGGGTACGGGCTGGACCACGTCGCCGACCGGCGCACGCACCTCGCGCTGCTTCCGCTCGGGTACGGGGACGGGCTGCCGCGGGCGGCCTCCGAGCGCGCCGGCGTCCTCGTGCGCGGGCGACGCCGCCCGCTGGTCGGCCGGTTCTCGATGGACATGGTGGTCGTCGACACCGGGGAGGACGAGGTCGCGCCCGGCGAACCGGTCACGGTGTTCGGCCCGGGCGCGCACGGCGAGCCCACGGTCGCCGACTGGGCCGGCTGGGCGGGCACGATCGAGCACGAGATCGTCACCCGCGTGGGCAGCCGCGTGGCGCGCGTCCATCGCACCTCCACGTCGGAGATGAGCGGGACGACGAAGACGGCCGGGACGACCGGGTCGCGCCGTGGGGAGGCGGTCGATGCGTGACGGGGAGGCGCTGCGCGTCGCGATCATCGGCGGCGGGGCCAACGACGAGCACGATGTCTCGCTGGCGTCGGCCGCGGCCGTCACGCGGGCCGTGCGCGCGCTCGGCCATGACGCCGTCCCGGTGACGATCGACCGCTCCGGCGGCTGGCGCGACCCCGACGGGGTCCCCACGACGGCAGCGGAGGCGATCGCCCTGCTGGCGACCTGCGACGTCGCCTTCCCCGTGCTGCACGGGGAGAACGGCGAGGACGGCTCGATCGCGGGCCTCCTCAGCATGGCGGGCGTGCCGTTCGCCGGTTCGCCGGTGGGCGCCGGCGCCGTGGGCATGGACAAGTGGATCACGAAGCTCGTCGCCGAGGCGCTCGGCGTGCGCACCGCGCCCGCGCGGCTCGTCCGCTCGGAGGGCGAGGCCGCCTCCCTCGCACGGGATCCGCGGCTGGTCCCGCCGCTGGTGGTGAAGCCGACGACGGGTGGATCGAGCAACGGGGTCTCGGTGGTCCGGGAGGCCGCCGACCTGGGCGCGGCGCTCGGCCTCGCCCTCGCGGCGGGTCGCACCGCCCTCGTCGAGGCGTTCGTCGTGGGCCGTGAAGTCGACATCGCACTCTTCCGCGACAGCACCGGCGCCCTGCGCGCCGGAACGACGCTCGAGATCGGCGTGGCCGACGGCGCGGTGTTCGACCGGGAGCAGAAGTACGACGGCACGGCCTCCTTCACCCTGCCCGCCCGGATCTCGCCCGACGAGCACGCCGTGATCGAGAGCGCCGCACGCGCCCTCTACGACGCCCTCGGCTGCGCGGGAGTCGTGCGGTTCGATTTCTTCGTGACCGCCACCGGTGTGGTGCTCAACGAGGTGAACACGACGCCCGGATTCACGGAGGCGTCGCAGGTGCCGCGGATGTACGCCGCCGTCGGCCTCGGCTACGAACAGCTGGTCGCGGCGCTCCTCGACGCGGCCCTCACCGAGCGCACGGCGTCGCTGGAGGCCGCTCGATGACGGACACCACGCCCGCCCCGGCCGCACGCGAGGGCTGGGGCGACGCGCTGAAGGGCGTGCTCATCGCGCTCGTCGTGCTGTGGCACGTGATCATGAAGAGCTACCTGAACATCGATTGGCAGCTCGGCGTGCCGGTCCCCGGCGCGTGGGGGTTGTTCGGCGACCTGATCTGGCCGTTCCTGATGCCGCTCTTCCTGCTCGTCTCCGGCTATTTCGCCGCGAACGCCTTCACCCGCCCGTGGGCGGTGGTCGCCCGCACGCGCGTCGTCCGGTTCCTCTACCTCTACCTGCTGTGGTCGCTCATCCACATGGCGGCGATGTGGGCGTTCCCCGACTTCCCCACGCTGGTCCCCCGCGGCGTCGCGGAGTTCGTCGAGTCGGTGACGATCAGCCCGCCGAACACCTGGTACCTCTACGCGCTGGCGCTGTACTTCCTCGTGACCAAGGCGCTCTCGCGTCTCCCCGCGTGGATCCCCATCGCCGCGGCCGGCATCCTGTCGGTCGTCGTCGCGGCCGGTTACGTGGAGGTCGTCAGCAATCGCGGGTCCCTGCTCTACAACTTCACGTTCTTCCTGCTGGGGCTGCAGCTCGCGCCGCAGCTCCGGCGGCTGCTCGACCGCGTGCGGCTCTCGATCGCCCTCCTGCTGGCCGCCGCCTACCTGGCCGTCTTCGCCGCGATGCGGCTCACCGGCACCGAGACCGTCCCGGGAGTGTGGCCGCTCGCGTCGGTCGTCGGGGTGACGGCCGGGCTCGCCGTCGCGCCGAGCATCGCGCGGATGCGGTTGGTCGGGCCGGGGCTGGCCTGGCTGGGGCGCCGCAGCCTCCCGATCTACCTGATCCACATGCCGCTGCTCGCCCTGGCCGACTTCCTGCTGGCGGGCTGGCTGTCGGACTCCCGGGTCGCCGTGCAGCTGGTGGCGGCCGCGATGCTGCCCGTGATCCTGACGGCCGTCCTGATCGCCGGGAGCCTCCTGCTGTACCGCCTGCTGCTGCGGGATGGTGCGACCTGGCTGTTCGACCTCCCGCGCTGGGCGACGAGGACGGCTCCGGGCGCCGGGCGGAGGTGGCGCGCGCCGTGGCGGACCGCGATGGCCGTCGTCCTGCTCGTGGCGTGCGGTCTCGTGACCGCCGGAGCGACGGCGATCCCCGGCTGCGGGCAGACCCCGCCCGCGCAAGCCGCCGCGCGCCCGGGAGAGGTCGCCATCGGCGCCACCGGGGATCTGCTCATCCACGACATCGGCCACGGGGTGCCGGAGGACGGCGGGGCACACCACTTCGACGCGGTCCGCCCCTGGTTCACCGGCGACCTCGTGACGGGGAACCTGGAGCAGGTGATCTCCGACGACACCGGATACGACAAGTGCAGCACCGACGCGGACTGCCTCGCCTTCCGCAGCGAACCCGCGACCGCGCCGTACTTCGCCGGGTTCGACCTCCTGAACCTGGCGAACAACCACACCAAGGACTTCGGCGACGAGGGCTACGCGAACACCCGCGCGAACCTCGCTGCGAACGGGATCCGCGCCGTGGGCGACCGCGACGAGATCGTGTGCACGCGGATCGGCGACACCACCGTCGCGATGATCGGCTTCGCCCCGTACCAGGGCTTCAACCGGGTGACCGATCTGCGGCACGTCCGGAAGGTGGTGGCCGCGGCCGCCGCCTCGGCCGACGTGGTGGTCGTCCAGGCGCATCTGGGCGCCGAGGGGCCGGACGCGAACGTCGTCGCTCCCGGCGTCGAGCGGATGTACGGGGAGAATCGCGGCGACCCCGTCGCGTTCGCCCACGCCGCGGTCGACGGGGGAGCGGACCTCGTGCTCGGGCACGGACCGCACACGCTGCGCGGCGCGGAGTTCTACAAGGGGCGGCTGATCGCGTACAGCCTCGGCAACTTCGGCGGCGGCGGCGTCTTCGGCGCCGAGCAGGCCACCCGCTACGGCGTCTACCTCGACGTGAGCCTCCACCCCGACGGCACCTTCGCGCGCGGCCGGATGCGCTCCGTCCACTTCGCCTTCGAGGGCGGCGTGCCCCTCCCCGACCCGGACGGCCGGGCCGCGGCCCTGGTCGGCGACTTCAGCCGCCGCGACTTCCCCGCGACCGCGCCCCGCATCGCCGCGGACGGCGCGCTCGCTCCGCCTGCCTCACGCTGACCAGCCGCCGAGGTTCACGTTGTTGCGCTCATTCCGGGCGGAATGAGCGCAACGACGCGAACCTCAGGCGAAGAGGACGGGGGCGTCGAAGACGGCGGCCCCGGGCACCTGCGCGTTGGCCGCGCCGATCTCGGCCGCGACGGCGAGGGCGCGCTCGAGGTCGGCACCGCCCTCCAGCGACCCCACGAGTCCGGCGAGGTAGCAATCCCCGCTCCCCACCGCGAAGAGCCCCGGCCGGTCGACCGGCGGGACTGCGATGAACTCGCCCGCGGCGGTCGCGGCGACCGAGCCGGCCTCGCCGTCGGTCACGACCGCGATGCCCGCGCCGCGCTCGACGAGCTGGCGGGCGGACCGCTCGCGGTCGGCCGCACCGGTCAGGTCGGCCGCCTCGTGGCGGTTCACCTTGACGAGCCGGGGACGCGCGCGGTCGACGATCTCGCCGAGCGCCGGGCCGTGCACGTCGATCGCGAGCAGCACGCCACGGTCGGCCTCCGCGGCCAGGATGCCGGCGAACTCCCCCGCGTCCGTGCCGACCGGCATGGCGCCCGAGACGGTGAGCCACTCGCCCGGCGCGATGGCCCGCAGCCGCTCCGCGACGGCCGCGAGCGGCACGTCGAACTCGGTGACCGGCTCGTAGAACTCGGTCAGGCGGCGGGAGCCGGTGTCGCACGCGGTGATGCACAGCCGCGTCTCGACGGCGGTCGGGATGCGCTCCACCTCCACGTCGCTGCCGGTCAGCAGGTCGGCGACGAGATCGCCGATCCGCCCGCCGAGAGGGACGACCGCGCGGGTCCGCGCGCCGAGCAGCGCGAGCGCGCGGGCGACGTTGAGCGACTTGCCGCCGGCCGAGCGGATGACGACCGGCGGGCGGTGGATGCCGCCCAGCTGCACCTCGTCGAGCACGTAGACGACGTCGAGGGCCGGGGTCAGGCCGAGGGTGTGGATGGTCATACTCTCGCCTCCGCGAGCTCGTCGCGGGTGGCCTGCGCGCCGGTGCCGCCGGTCCCGCGCACGGAGAGGGATCCCGCGACCGCGGCCCAGCGCAGCCGGTCGGCCTCCTCCTCCACCCCTTCCAGGAGCGCGGCGAGGTAGCCGGCGTCGAAGCTGTCGCCCGCCCCGGTCGTGTCGACCACGTCGAGCACGAGTCCGGGGGCCGCAGCGCTGCGCCGGCCGCCCTCGAAGGCGACGCCGCCGTCGGCGCCGGCCTTGACGACCACACGGCAGCCCAGGGCGGAGAGAGCGGCGGCGGCCTCGTCGAGGTCGTCGTGAGCCCGTCCGTCCACCGCCGTTGCGATGGCCAGCGCCTCCTCCCGGTTCGGGAGGAAGACGTCGACGCGCGGCAGCACCTCGTGCAGGCCGGCCCAGCGCTCCGCCGGATCCCAATTGGTGTCCAGGCTGATCGTCGCCCCGGTCGCGGCGATCTCGTCCAGCAGGGCCGGGAGGTCGGCGGCGAGTCCGGGGAGCAGGAAGTAGGAGGCGACGTGCACGTGCCGCGGCCGCAGCCGGGCGACGGCCGAGCGCACCGCCTCCGCCGTCAGCACCGGGATGGTGCCCGGCAGCGTCAGGATGGCGCGGTCGCCCGGCTCGGAGAGCACCACCGAGAGCCCGGTCGGCCGGTCAGCGTCGATCTCGATCGCCGAGTCGTCCACGCCTCCGTCGCGCAGGCGGTCCAGCACGACGGAACCGAACTGGTCCGCGCCGACGACCGCCGCGAGCGCCGTGCGCACGCCGAGCCGTGCCAGCCCGCACGCGACGATCGCTGCGCTCCCCCCGAGCAGCAGCTCCGCCGAGTCGAGCAGCTGCTCCGCCTGGCCGAACCGCGGAACGGTGTCGCCGGTGAGCAGGAGGTCGGGGTTGGCGTCGCCGACGACCAGGACGTCCACCGCCGCCTCCGTCGCGCCGGTCATCCCTTGAGCCCCGAGAACGTCATGGTCGCGATGAACTGCCGCTGCGCGAACAGGAAGAACAGGATGAGGGGAAGCGTGGCGATCACGTTGCCCGCCATGATGAGGCTCCAATCGGTCTGGTGCGCGCCCTGGAAGTTCGCGATGCCCAGCTGCAGGGTGAACGACGACTGGTTGTTGATCGCGATCAGGGGCCAGACGAGGTCGTTCCACGCGCCGAGCAGCGTGAAGATCGCGAGCGTGGCGAGCGCCGGGCGCGCGAGCGGCAGCACGATGCGGAAGAACACCTGCCAGCGGTTGCAGCCGTCGATGGCGCCCGCCTCCTCCAGCTCCGCCGGGAGGGAGAGGAAGAACTGCCGCATCAGGAAGATGCCGAACGCCGTCGCCAGCCACGGCACGATGGCCGCGCCGAGCCCGTTCAGCAGCCCGAGCTTCGCGAACAGGATGTAGGTCGGGATCATCAGCAGCTGCGTCGGGATCATGATCGTCGCGAGGATCATCAGGAACCCGAAGTTGCGTCCCGCGAACCGCAGGCGGGCGAACCCGTAGCCGGCCAGCGAGCACAGGATGATGTTCGACACGATCGCGGTCACCGACACGATGACCGTGTTGCCGAGCCACAGCATGATGTCGGTCTGGCCGAACAGCTTCGCGTAGCCGTCGAGCGTGAAGTGCGACGGGATGAACGGCGGCGGGAACGCCACCAGCTCCTTCGCCGGCGAGAACGACGCCAGCGCCATCTGCGCGAACGGCACCAGGAACAGGATCGCGATCGGGAACAGCACGAAGTGCCACCCGCTCAGCTTGCGCCGCCGGGAGCGCGGCTGCCGCTCGTCCGCGATCTGGCGGGCGGCCTGCGAGACCTCGTCGAGAACCGTCGTCATCAGAACGCCTCCGAACCGCGGCGACGCTGGATGACGACGACGCCGATGGTGATGAGCAGCGTCACCGCGAAGAGCACGTAGGCGGCGGCCGAGCCGTAGCCGAACTCCAGCGCGTGGAACGCCTTGTCGTACAGGAAGTAGACGATCGTCTTCGTCGCGTCGAGCGGGCCGCCGCGGGTGGTCGTGTAGACGAGGTCGAAGAGCTGGATCGCCTGGATGGTCTGCCAGACCGCGACGAACGCGGTCACCGGCGCGAGCTGCGGCCAGACGATCCGCCAGAACGTCTGCCAGCGGTTCGCGCCGTCGATGCGGGCGGCCTCGATCAGGTCGCCCGGCACATCCTGCAGCGCCGCGAGGTAGATGACGGTCGTGAAGGCGGCCGACCCCCAGAGCGACATGATCGCGATGACGAGCATGGCCTGCTTCGGGTCGTCCAGCCAGCCCTGCTGCGGCAGGTGCAGCACGCGCAGCACGTTGTTCACGAGCCCGAACTGCGGGCTGAACAGGTAGGTCGACAGGATGCCGGTGGAGGCCGCCGACGCCACGAACGGGACGAAGATCGCGGTGCGGTAGAACCCCATCCACCGGATGCGCCGGTTGAGCGCGACCGCGAGGAACAGGCCGAGCAGCACCGAGGCCGGGACGAACAGGAGGGTGAAGCCGACGGTGTTGAAGACGGCGTTGCCGAACTCCGCGTCGCCGATCAGCTGCGAGTAGTTGTCGCCGCCGACCCAGGTCGGCTCGCTGAAGCCGTCCCAGTTCTGGAACGACAGCACGAACGCCCACAGTGCGGGGAAGATCGACAGCCCGAGGATGATGAGGGTCGCCGGGGCGACGAAGCCCCAGCCGGTCAGTGCCGAGGTGAGCCCGCGGCGCCGGCGCGCCTTCCGCGCCCCGGCGGCGTCCGAAGACGCGCCGGGCCGCGGAAGCGCAGGGGCGGTGGTGTCTGCCATTCGCGTGTCCCCGCCGCTCCTACTTGTCCTTGGCCAGGGCCGCGTCGGCGGTCTTCGCGGCCTGCTCGAGCGCCGCCTTCGGCTCGCCGTCGCCCTGCAGCACCTGCGAGATCGACTTGCCGACGGCGACCGACAGGGCCGCGTATCCCTTGGTCGTCGGGCGCGTCTGCTTCACGTTCGCCGAGTTCGCGACGAACACCTCGTAGCCGGGGTACTCCGCCGCCTCCTTGGCGACCGCGTCGGACGACGCCTCCGACGAGCGCAGCGGGAGGTTGCCGATCGCGACGTTGAAGCGCTCGTCCTGCTCGGCCGAGGTCAGCCACTGGGCGAACTGGGTGGCCCAGTACGCGCGGTTCTTGTCGTGGTGGTCGAAGAGCGCCCAGATGTCGGGGCCGGAGACCGTCTGGTGGTCGCCGTTCGTGCCCGGGAGCGGGACGACGCCGTACTTGGTGCCGCCGGTCTTCAGGTCGGAGAGCTGCCACGGGCCGGAGGTGATCATCCCGATGCGGTCGTTCACGAACAGCTGGCCGAACTTGACGTCCGTCTGATCGAGGTAGACGCTCTTGTCGTCCACGGCCATCGACCGCAGGAACGAGAGGGCGTCGTCGCCGGCCTGCGAGGCGAACTCGGCCTTGGTGGAGTCGTCGTTGAGGATGGCGCCGCCGTTCTGCCAGAGGTGCGGCCAGTACTGCCAGGTCGTCTCCTCGCTGCCCGAGACGGAGTAGCCGTAGCCGTAGATGTGGTTGGCCTCGTCGGTCAGCTTCTTCGCCGCCGTGCGGAAGTCGTCCCACGTCCAGTCGGCCGTCGGGTACGCCAGGCCGGCCTTGTCGAAGAGGGTCTTGTTGTAGAGCAGGCCGATGTTGTCGACGACGGCGGGGAAGCCGATGACCTTCTTACCCGTCGGCTGCGCGGTGCCGCGGGCCGCCGCGGTGAACTCGTCCCACTTGACCTCCGGCTTCTTCACGTCGGCCGAGATGTCGAGCGTGCGGCCCGAGGCCTCCAGCTGCCCGGCCCACGAGCCGAAGGCGTACGACATGTCGGGGTACTGGTCGCCGGCGAACCCGGCCGAGAGCTTCTGCAGCAGCTGGTCGGTGGAGGAGGCTCCGGGAGAGATGTTGATCGACACGTTGGGGTGGGCCTGCTCGAACTCCTTCGCGAGCCCGTCGATCACCTTCTGCGCGGCGTCGGCCTGACCGGACCACACCTCGATCTGGACTTTGGCCTTCGTGTCGAGCGTGGTCGCGCCCTGCGAGCCGCTGCACCCGGCGAGTGCGACGACGCCCACCGTGGCGGCGAGGACGGCGGTGGCGCGGAGCGCCCTCCGGCGGAATGGGGTCAGCATCTTCGGATCTCCCTTGTGATTCTGCTGGTGTCGGATTCTGCCGCACCCGGCTGCGGGTCAGCCGGGCACGACGGAGCGGGCTGCGGGGTCAGCCCAGCACGATGGAGCGGGTCAGGTGGCGCGGGGCGTCCGGGTTGAGCCCGGCGCGCTCGGCGACGGCGACCGCGAGGCGCTGCGCCTGGGCGAGCTCGATCAGCGGGTCGGACGCGCTGACGCGCACGGTGGCGCCGGTGCGCTCGATGTCGGTGACGAGGCTCTGCTCGGAGGGTCCGATGATCCAGACCAGCGAGCGCTCGTCGGCGACGGCGAGGGGGCCGTGACGGTAGTCGAGCGCCGGGTAGGACTCGGCCCAGGCCTGCGCGGCCTCGCGGATCTTGAGCGCGGCCTCCTGAGCCAGGCCGTACGTCCAGCCGCTGCCGAGGTAGACGAAGTGGGTGCGGCCGTCGAGGTCGACGTCGAGCGGACGGCCGAGCACGGCGGCGGCCTCGTCCGGGAGGGCGCTGACGTCCTGGTTCACGGCGTGGCGGGCGAGGAGGAGGAAGGTGGTCGGGAAGCGGGTCTGCACGACCGACTCCTCGTCGGCGAAGTCGAGCAGGAGCACGTCGTCGGCGCGCTGGGCGACCGGCGAGTCGGCGACGCCGGTGACGGCGATGGTGCGCACGCCCGCCGGGATGACGTCGAGCGCGTCGAGGACCTCGGTGGTGGTGCCCGAGCGGCTGAGCAGGAGCACGGAGTCGTAGTCGCGCCAGGTCCACGGCTCGGACGCGTAGGCGGCGTCGGTGATGCCGAGGCCGGCGCCCTCGCGGAGGTAGGCGAACGACTCGGCGACGAACGCCGAGGTGCCGCAGCCGAGCACGAGCATGCTCTCGCCGGGGCGCGCGAGCAGCGCGGTCGCCAGGTCGGCGCGGGTGGTGAGCGCTTCGCGCCAGATGTCCGGCTGGCTGGCGATTTCGCTGGAGGTGAGTGTCACGAGGTGCTCCTGTGGGTCGGTGGCGGTGCTGCGCACTCCGTTGCGCGTTGGACTTATCATTGGCGGACATTGAGCGTTTGACAACGAAACTGTGCAGATCGCTCACTATGCCTGATCGTTTGTTACAGAGAGGTTTCGCATGCCCCAGAACGACCCGCCCGAGACCGGCCGCGCGCCGCTCGCCGAGCTGCGACTCGCCGACTGGGCGCCGCGCAGTCAGCTGCGCGCCCGGACGACCGTCGTGCCCCGACCCGCGCATCCCGTGATCGACATCCACAACCACCTCGGCCGCTGGCTGACCGACGGCGGATGGATGATCGACGACGTGCCGGCGCTGCTCGCGCTCATGGACGAGTGCGGCGTCGAGACGATCGTCAACCTCGACGGGCTCTGGGGCCCAGAGGTGACCGCCAACGTCGAGCGGTACGACCGCGCCCACGACGGGCGGTTCGTCACGTTCTGCCAGCTGGAGTGGGAGCTCCTCGCCGAGCCCGATGGGGTGGCGCGACTGATCGCGTCGCTCGACGACAGCGCGGCCCGCGGCGCCCGGGGCGTCAAGGTCTGGAAGAGCCTCGGCCTGACCGTGCGCGACGCCGACGGCGCGCTCATCCTCCCGGACGACCCGCGCGTGATCGAGGTGCTGGCGCACGCCGGCGAGCTGGGCCTCCCGGTGCTCATCCACACCGCCGACCCGATCGCCTTCTTCGAGCCGCTCGACCGGCACAACGAGCGGCTCGACGAGCTCGCCGGGGTGCCCGAGTGGTGGTTCGGCGACGCCTCCCTGCACCCCACGTTCGACCGCCTGCTGGCGGCGCACGCCGCGCTCGTGCTGGCGTGCCCCGGGACGACCTTCATCGGCGCGCACGCCGGCTGCGCGGCCGAGGACCTCGACCGCGTCGAGCGCCTCCTCGTCGCCGCGCCGAACTACACGATCGACACCGCCGGGCGCATGGCGGAGCTCGGCCGGCAGCCGCGGCGGTTCGCGCGGCTCGTCGCGGAGCATCCCGACCGCGTGCTCTTCGGCACCGACATCTACCCCGTGACGGCGGACCAGTACCGCCTGCACTACCGGTTCTTCGAGACCGCCGACGAGGGCTTCGGCTACGACCCCGACAGCGAGGTGCCCGGCCAGGGCCGCTGGGACGTCTCCGCCCTCGCGCTCGACCCCGGCCTCCTGGAGGCCGTGTACCGCGGCAACGCCCGCCGCGTCCTCGGGCTCTGACCCCCTCGCTCTAACGCCCGCGAGATTTGTGCTCACGGCGTCGCGCATTCGTGCCGAATCGCGGGAAAGCGCACCGCTTTCCCGCGATTCGGCACGAATGTCGCGCGCTAGGAGGCGGGGAGGCGGGCGTCGACGACGCGGCAGAAGCGCGCGACGAGGTCGGCCATGGCGGCACGCGCGTCGCGGGTGTATTTGCGCGGGTCGACGGCGTCGGGCTGGGCCGCCAGGGCCTCCCGCAGCGACGCGGTGAAGGCGATGTTGAGCGCGGTGCCCACGTTGACCTTGCGGATGCCGGCGGCGACCGCGTCCGCGATCACCGCGTCGGCGACGCCCGACGAGCCGTGGAGCACGAGCGGCACCGGGACGGCGGCGGCGAGCCGCGCGATCAGCTCGAGGTCGAGCTGGGCGGAGCGGTCGCGCATGGCGTGCGAGCTGCCGACCGCGACGGCCAGGCCGTCCACGCCGGTCGCGGCGACGAAGGCCGCGGCCTCGTCCGGATCGGTGCGGACCCCGGGCGCGTGCGCGCCGTCCTTGCCGCCGATCTCGCCGAGCTCGGCCTCCACCCACACGCCCGCGTCATGGGCGCGCGCGACGACCTCGCGGGTGGCGGCGACGTTGTCGGCGTAGTCGAGTCGGGAGGCGTCGAACATGATCGACCCCACCCCGAACTCCTCCGCGCGGTCGAGCACGCGCGCGACGAGGGCGCGGTCCTCGATGTGGTCGAGGTGGATGCCGAGGGGCGACCCGGAGGCCTCCGCGGCCTCCCGGCACGCGGCCAGCAGCGGCTCGGGAGCCCCGCGGAACGCGATGGCGTTCTCGCTGAGCTGCAGGAGCGCGGCCGAGCCGGCCTCCGCGGCCCCGGCCGCCACCGCCTCCACGTGATCGAGCGAGAGCACGTTGAACGCCGGGATCGCGCCGCGGCTCGCGACGGCCCCGGCGACGAGCTCCCGCGTCGGCGCGAGCGTCACCGGGCCGCCTCGAGCGTGCCACCGAGCGCGACCGGCAGCAGCGCCGCGTGGCGCGCGGTCAGTTCGTCGCAGAGCGCCCAGATCTGCTCCGGGGTGAGGGACGACGACGCGTTCGGGTCGGTCAGCACGGCGCGGCGCACGAGCTCGGGGTCGCCCGTGCGGGCGGCCTCGATCGCGAGCTCGGCGACCGACAGATAGGTGCGGTTGAGCGCGGCGCCCTGCACCGGGATGGAGCCGAACGGCAGCGGGTGCACACCGCTCGCGTCGACACGGCTGGGCACCTCGACGACCGCACCCTGCGGGAGGTTGTCGATCAGCCCGTCGTTGACCACGTTGGCGTGGATGATCCGCTCGGTGCCGGTGAGGATCGAGTGGATGACCTGGGGCGCGTACTCGGCGGCGCCCTCCTCCAGCTCCAGCGGCTCCCCTGCGGCGAGGGCGGCACGGGCGTGCTCGAACTCGGCGACGTTCTCCTCCGAGATGCCGATGTACTCGAGCGGGCGCAGACGGAACCGCTCGATCTGCTCGGGCGAGCGCAGGAACCAGTCCAGGTACTCGGACGAGTGCTCGCTGGTCTCGGTCGGGTAGAAGCCGATGCGGCTGAAGATCTCGACGCGCACGCGGCGGCGCAGCTCGGGATCGCGCGCGATCGCCTCCCGGAGGCGGGGGTAGAGGTCCTCGCCGTCGCGCGACCACTCGACGAGCCACGCCTGGTGGTTGACGCCCGCGGCGCGGTAGTGGGTCCCCTCCATCGGCACGCCGATCAGCGCGCAGAGGTCGTGGACCGTCCAGTAGACGCTGTGGCAGAGGCCGACGGTCTTGATGGAGGGGGCGACGACCGACATCCACCACACGTTCATCGCCATCGGGTTCGTGTAGTTGAGGAACCAGGCGTCGGGGCAGAGGTCGAGCATGTCGGCGGCGATGCCGGAGAGGACGGGGAAGGTGCGCAGAGCGCGGAACACGCCGCCGACACCGGTCGTGTCGCCGATCGTCTGCAGCAGGCCGGCCGCGGCGGGGACCTCCAGGTCGACCCGGGTGGCGTCGATGCCGCCGACCTGGATCATGTTGACCACGAAGTCCGCGCCCGTCAGGGCCTCCCGGCGGTCGAGCGTCGCCACGATCTCCGCGGTGCGGCCGAAGCGCGCGGCCACCTGCTCTGCGGTGCCCTGGGCGACGTGGAGGCGCTCGGCGTCGATGTCATGCAGCACGATGCGCAGCGGCGGCAGGTCGTCGAAACGGAACAGGTCGGCGAGGAGCTGGCGGGTGAAGACGACGCTCCCGGCTCCGAGGAAGACAATCTGAGGCATGCTGCGATCCTGCGATAGTGTGTCTACTCCGCGCAACAGATTGAGCGATTCGCAGGTAAAGTGATCATATCGAGTGATCGATTCGCTCCCACCGGAGCCGGATCGACTCTCCGCACCACCACTCCTCGAAAGGACGGGCCCATGGTCGCACCCGCCGCCGAATCGCTGATCGCCCGCGTCACCTCCGGCCGTCGCGCCCAGCGGATGGTCGCCATCCTCGATCTGATCTCCGAGCGCGGCACCATCAGCCTCGCCGAGCTCTCCGAGACGCTCGACATCTCCGCCGCCACCGCGCGCCGCGACCTCTCCGACCTCGCCGACCAGAACCTCATCCTGCGCACCCACGGCGGGGCATCCGCCCTGGAGCGCGGCCGCGAGATCCCCGTCGCCCTGCGCGACACCCGGTTCCAGGATGCGAAGCGCGCGATCGCGAAGGCGATGGTCAGGAGGCTGCCCGCCGAGCGCCACGTCGTCGCGCTGAGCGGCGGCACCACCACGGCCGGCGTCGCCCGGGCGCTCGCCAACCACCGCGACATCGCGGTCGTGACCAACTCCCTCAGCATCGCGGGCCTGCTCTCCGGCTATCCCGGGGTGCGCGTCGTGATGACCGGCGGCTTCCTCCGCCCGCAGTCGCTGGAGCTCGTGGGCGCCCTCGCCGAGAGCACGTTCAACGCGGTCAACGTCGGCACGGCCATCCTCGGCGCCGACGGCATCAGCGCGACCAGCGGCGTGACGACGCACGACGAGACCGAGGCGCGGACCAACCGCGCGATGGTCGCCAAGGCGCAGCGCACGGTCGTCGTGGCCGACGGCTCGAAGATCGGCGGGGTCGCACTGGCACAGATGGCCGAGATCGAGCAGGTCGAGATGCTGATCACCGACAGCTCGGCCGACCCCGACGAGCTCGAGCGGCTGCGCGCCGCTGGCGTGCAGGTCGTCCTCGCCGACGAGGAGTGACGCCACTGCTGCGTCGCGGGACATCGGCGGCGGCTCGCGCGGCCGCCGACGTCCCCGGGAGCAGCAGTCGCTCCGCGGTCGCGCTCAGGCGGTGGCGAGCCGCGTGTTGATCACGTCGGAGTACGAGTCGATGTAGGAGTGCACGCTCTCGTGGATGTGGAACTGCGTGTGCGCGAGCCGCGCCTCCCGCGAGTGGAGCAGCGCGCGGGCAGCGGCACGACGGGAGCGCACCCGGGCGAGCGAGATCGCCGCTCCGGTGAGCACTCCCGCCGCGGCGACTCCCGCAGCGATGCCGACGACGAGCGACCATGGCTCGGTGAGCGCCGCGGCCGCCGCCGCCCACAGGCCGGCGCCGATCGCGGCGAGCAGCACGACATCCACCACGATCGCCGTGCGCACGAGCGCGAACCGGCTGGTCGCGAGCAGTTCCGTCGCCTCGGCGATCTCGCGCTCCTGCTGTCGGCGGCGCTCCTTCGCCCAGTGCAGGTCGCGCTCGTGGCGACGGTTGAGCCGCTGGGCGGCGTCGTGGGCGCGGTCGTAGGCATGCGTGTGCACAGTGTGTCCTTCGGGTAGACGTGACTGCTGTCGGGTATCGGGTGTCGCCGGTGGTGCCGTAGAGCCGGTGGAGCCGGTGGAGCCGTGGTGCCGGTGAAGCGGGGGCGTGCGCGGGTCGGGTACCGCGCACGGTGGCGCTGGGCTCGGCCGGGTTTCGGGTCCGGTGTCGCTCGCGCCAGACCGAGCATAGCTAGACGGACAGGTCTGTGGGCTGTTTGGAGGACACGAATTTGTACCCCAAATCGGGCGACACGCGCGGGGGCGCATCATCCTCAGGGCTGACCCGTCCGCGGGAGGTTTCGTCCCTCAGGGCGACGCGCCCGCACCCCTCCGCACGATGGACTGTGAGCATGAAGACAGCCACCACCGCCGGCCAGGTCGCCCGCATCATCGCACTGGCCCTGCCGCTCGCCGCCCTCGCCGCCCTCACCGCGGCGAACAACGGCAGCCCCGTCGCCATCGTGGTCGCCATCACGGCGGCCGTGATCGCCCCGGTCGCCCTGCACCTGCTGATGCGGGTCGCCACGCGGCGGATCGGCTCGGCCTCCCTCCCGCGCGGGGTGTGGATCACCGTGACCTCCGCCCTGTGGTGCGGGATCGCCGGGGCGCTCGCGATGGGGCAGCACTTCCTGAGCGTCGACGCGGGATCCGGTGAGCTGCTCTTCCTGCAGCTCGCGGGCGCCGCGTGGCTCGGCGCGACCGTGGCCATCCTGCTGGCGCTGGTGTTCGCCGTGGCGATGACCGTGCGGCTGATCGCCGGCCCGCGCCCCGCGCTCCCCTAGCTCCCCGCGCTCCCCGCGCTCCCGAGGTTCACGACGGTCAGAGGCGGAGGATCGAGGGACGCGGGAGGCCGAGGTCCTCCAGCAGGTCGCCCAGCAGGCGGTCGAGCTCGAAGCCGGCCTGCGTGATCTTGTTGTTGCCGAACGCCTTCAGTGCCGAGCTCGGCTGGTCGAACGCCACGACGGTGCGCGAACCGCGGGCGTGCAGCTCGAGCCGCACCGGCGTGTAGAGCGTGGTGCCGGGATCGTGCCGGAACATCCGCGCGGCCGTCACGTAGTCGCCGAGCAGGTAGCCGGCGGCCGCCAGGTCGGCTCCGCCGACGCGCATCACCGGCGTGGGGTCGTACGTCCAGAACCGCACGAGCGCGCCGGGGCCAGACACCTCCCGGGTCAGCTGCGCCCAGGAGGCGCCCGACCGCAGCAGCGTGGCCAGCCTCCGCTCGTCGAGGGGCGGCACCTCGCGCTCCAGCGCGGCACGCAGTGCGACGAACGGCGTCTCCGCCTCGAGCTCGACGCGGTTCACGGTCACGGGGACGATGCGCTCGGTCGCGGGAGTGGTCACCCCTCCATCCTCGGCCATCGCCGAGACGGCGCAAAAGTGCACGGGAATCCGTCGAGACGGCGAAGGATTCGCCGCCTCGACGCGCGGGGACGCCTCAGGACCGCTTCACGTTCGCGGGTTCGGGGATCTCGCCGGGCCGGTACTTCGGCAGGCGCGACGCCGGGACGATCGCGAGGGCGGAGATGCCGGCCAGGATGAGCAGCCCGAGCTTGAGGGCGCTCAGCCGGGCGTCCTCGTTCACCGCGACCGCCGCATCCACCTGCGCCGGTGTCGCGTCGGTGCGGGAGAGCGCCTCGCGCAGGTCGTCGTTGCTGATGAAGTTGACGTTGTCGAGGTCGACCTGCGCGACGATCAAGGCCGGCAGCTCCGCGTGGTCGGCGACGGCTTGCCCGACGTTGAGGCCCAGGATGGTGACGAGCATCGCCCCGGCGAGCGCGGTCCCGACCGCGGAGGCGAGGTTCTGGGTCGTGCCGCGCACCGATCCGACGTCGCCCGCGAGCTTCTTGGGCGCCGAGGTCACGAGCACGTTGAAGACGAGGGTGACCAGGGCGCCCTGCCCGACGCCGAACACGATCAGGCCCAGGATGGTCGGCAGCGTCTCCCAGTTGTTGGTCACGACGAACGCGAGCCAGGCGAGGGCGGCGGTCGTGAGCAGGAATCCGAAGACGCCGATCGTGCGCGGGGTGAACCTCCCGTAGAAGCGGACGATGAGCGTCGCGACCACGAACACGGTCAGGTTGAACGGCATCATCGCGAGGGAGGTGTCGAGCGGCGTACGCCCCTGCACGATCTGGATGTAGAGCGGCACGGAGAAGTTGAGCGCGGCCTCCAGCGCCACGACGATGAACATCGCGTAGACCGCGGCCCGCTCGCGCGACGACCCGAGCACGGAGAGGCTCACGAGCGGCACGCGGCCGAGGCGGGTGCGCCTCCTGGTCCAGAAGAAGAAGGCCTGGCCCAGGATCAGCCCGACCACGATGAGAACGGGTGCCGGGGACAGGCCCAGGATGTCGAACGGTGCGCCCTCCCGCGCCACCAGCACGCCCCAGGCGTTGAGGTTGTTGAAGCCGAGCGTGAGCAGCACGATGGCGGCACCGATGAAGAGCGCCGCCACCACGTCGATCTTCACGCTACGGTCCGCGCCGTCGCTGCGCAGCCGGGCGCTGAAGATCAGCACCAGCACGGCGAGGATCAGCACGATGCCGAACACCGGCCGCCAGCCGACGAACGTGCCGAGCGCGCCGCCGATGAGGAAGGCGCTCACGCCCGAGAGCGCCCGGGCCGAGCCGAGCGAGCCGACCGCCGTGGCCTGCTGGGTGCCGTGGTAGTTCTCCGCGATCAGGGCGACGAGGGAGGGGACGATGATCGCCGCGGACGCGCCCGCGAGCGCCTGCGCCGCGATCGCCCAGCCGACCGTCGGCGACAGGATCATCATCAGCGCCGAGACCGCGAAGATGCCGACGACGATGCGGAAGATCAGCACCCAGCCGACCCGCTGGCCGAGCTTCGCGCCGACCATCACCAGCGCCGCGACCGACAGGCCGTAGGTCACGATCGCCGTGCTGACCGAGGTGGGCGGCACACCGAAGTCCTGCACCATCCCGCCCAGCGACACCGGCAGCGCGGCGACGTTGAACGACATCAGCACCTGCGCGAGGAACAGCCCGACCATCGGCGCCCAGGAGGCGCGGGCGACGGGCTGCTCGGTGGTGGTCGCGGTCATGGTGTGCTCCTGGCGTCGAGGGCGGTGGAGGTGCGGGAGGTCGAGCCGGGCCCGGAGGCACCGGGCTCGGGAGATGCGAACAGGTTGAGGCCGAGCGTGAGGGACAGGTACGCCGTCGCCCGCTCGCCGCGCACGCTGTTGCCCGCGGCGTCGAGGGGAGGCGCGAACGTGCCGATCGCCCCCTTGCCCGGCGCGATCGAGACGATGCCGCCCGAGACCCCGGACTTCGCCGGCAGCCCGATCTGGAACAGCCACTCCCCCGACCGCTCGTAGAGACCGTTCGCGGCCAGCACCGCGAGGGTGTCGCGGCTCACGTCGGCCGACACGACCCGATCGCCGGTGACCGGGTTCACACCGCCGTCGGCGAGGGTCGCGCCCATGACGGCGAGGTCATGAGCCGTGACCAGCAGCGAGCACTGGCGCGTGTACACGTCGACGATCTCGCCGGGATCGGCGTCCAGCCTCCCGTAGCTCTGCAGCAGACGGGCGATGGCCTGGTTGCGCGAGTTCGTCTGCGACTCCGACGCGTACACCCGCTCGTCGACCGCGAGCTCGCGCCCGGCGAACCGCGAGAGGCCGTCGTGCACCGCCCGCCACTTCTCGGCGGCGGTGCCGCCCGCCATCAGCGCCGTGGAGGCGATCGCCCCCGCGTTGACCATCGGGTTCATCGGGTGGCCGCCGTTCAGCTCCAGCGCGATCACCGAGTTGAACGGGAGGCCGGTGTTGTCCACGCCGACCAGCTCGCCGATCCGCTCGTGCCCGAACTCCTCGCACACCAGCGCGTAGACGAACGCTTTGGAGATGGACTGGATGGAGAACGGCACGGCCGCGTCCCCCACCTCGTGCAGTCCGCCGGACGTGTCGGCGACGCAGATCCCGAACCAGTCCGGATCCGCCTCGGCGAGCGCCGGGATGTAGTCGGCGACCGTGCCCTCGTCGGTGTCGCGGTAGCGGTCGTGGGCAGCCTGGACCAGCTGCTCCACCCGCTCCCATCCGGGCAGCGCGCCGGTCGCCGCCTCCTGATGGATCCCGTCGGTGTCGGTCTCGAACATCGTGAGCCTCCCGGCCCGACGCTAGTGACCCGCGCCGTCATCCACCAGACCCGGCAACAGCCGAGTGCCCAGAAAGTGGGGGCGGATGCGTCGAGTACGCGGACGATTCGCGCACTCGAGGGCGGGTTCAGGAGGCCGCGGCGGCTCAAGAGGCCGCGGCGGCTCAAGAGGCCGCGGCGGCTCAAGAGGCCGCGGCGGCTCAAGAGGCCGCGGCGGCTCAAGAGGCCGCGGCGGCTCAGGAGGCTGCGGCGGCCTTGGCCTCGAGCACGGCGCGCTCGGCGGCGTTCGCGCAGAGGGACGCGGCGCGGCGGTACTCGCCGGCGGCCTCCGCTCCGCGACCCATCCGCGCGAGCAGCTCGGCCCGCACGGCCGGCACGAGGTGGGAGCCGGGCAGCTCGCCGCGCCCGATCAGCTCGTCCACGACGGCGAGCCCGTCCGCGGGCCCGGTCGCCATCGCGACGGCGACCGCCCGGTTGAGGTCGACCACCGGCGACGGCGCCAGCCGGCCGAGCGCCTCGTAGAGCAGCACGATGCGGCCCCAGTCCGTCTCCGCCACGGACGGCGCGACCGCATGGCACTCGGCGATCGCCGCCTGCAGCCCGTAGGAGCCGAGCCCGCGCCCTGCCGCGGCCGCCGTCGCCAGCGCCGCCCGCCCGCGCCGGATGGCCGAGTGGTCCCAGCGGCGCCGGTCCTGATCCTCCAGCAGCACCGGCCGCCCCTCTGCGTCGAGCCGGGCCGGGAACCGCGCGGAGGTCAGCTCCAGCAGCGCGAGGAGGCCGTAGACCTCCGGCTCAGGAGCCAGCCGGGTCAGCACGCGCGCCAGCCGCAGCGCTTCGGCCGCGAGGTCGGTGCGCATCCACGAGTCGCCGCCGCTCGCCGACGACCCCTCGGTGAAGATCAGGTAGATCACGCTCAGCACCGAGCCGAGCCGCTCCCCGCGCTCCTGCGATTCCGGCACGGCGAACGGGATGTGCGCCGCCGCGATCGTCTTCTTCGCCCGCGTGATCCGCGCCTGCACGGTCGCGACCGGCACGAAGAACGCCTTCGCGATCTCGTCGGTCGTGAGGCCGCCCACGACCCGCAGGGTCAGCGCGACCCGCGCCTCCTTCGAGACCACCGGGTGACAGGCGGTGAACATGAGCGCGAGCACATCGTCGTCGATCGCGTCCGGGTCGAACAGCGCGTCGACGCCGGGCGCCTCCTCGTCCAGATCGCGGGCGAGGAGCGCGTACCGCTCATCCCGCCCCGACCGGCGCCGGAACGCATCGATCGCACGACGCCGCCCCACCGCCAGCAGCCAGTTGACCGGCTGCGCCGGAACGCCGCCGGTCTCCCAGCCGACGACGGCCTCGGCGAGCGCCTCCTGCGCCACATCCTCGGCGAGCGCGAAGTCGCCGGTGTAGCGCGCGAGCGCGCCGACGATGCGCGCGGACTCCATCCGCCACACCACCTCGACGGCGCGCCGCGCGTCAGTCACCGGCCACCTCCACCGCCGCGCACCGCCTCGCTCACCGGCCGCTCCCCCGATCCGCCCCGCTCAGAGCTGGCCGGTCGACTCGCGCCAGGCGCGCTCCTTGGCGACCCACTCGTTGTCCTGCGGGAACTCGTCGATCGTCGTCACCCGGCGGATCTCGGCCTTCGAACCGCTCATGTACGGCATCCGCTTCGCCCACTCCGCAGCCTCCTCGGCCGAGGCGACGTCGAGCACGTAGTAGCCGTTGAACAGCTCCTTCGTCTCGCCGTAGGGGCCGTCGGTGACGACCGGCTCGTCACCGGTGAAGTCGACCACGATCCCGGGCGCGGGGTCGAGGCCCTCGGCGGCGAGCAGCACGCCCGCACGGATGAGCTCGTCGTTGAACCGGCCCATCGCGTCCAGGATGTCCGCGAAGTCGAGGTTCGCGAAGTTCGCGAACGCCTCGTCGGTCGATCGCATGATCAGCATGTACTTGGCCATCGTGTGCTCCTTGTGTCGGGGAAGGCCTCTTCGCGCCTTCCACACCGAGGTCGAACGGCGGCCCCGCGGATCGACACGGTCGCGCCCCGATCCCGATCTTAGGGAGCGGGATGCGGGACGGCGTCCTGATCCGGGTCCGGGACGGTGGCGGGATCCGGCGCGGGATCGGCGTGCCGGAACGCGCAGATCCCGAACACCACGGCGCCCCAGCCGAGCGCGATCAGGAACAGCAGGAAGGCCGGCCCGATCGGGTCGCCGGCCGTGCTCGCCGCGGCCGTCAGCTGGCCGACGGGCCATAGCAGCGTCGCCGCGCAGCCGACGGCGGCGAGCGCGCCGAATCCCGCCGCACTCCCCCACCGGCCGCTGTCGCTGCGGACGAACGCAGCGCGGAAGGCGGCGACAGCGACGCACGCGAGCGCCAGCGCGAGCCCGCTCCAGAAGACCGTCGTCGCATCGTCGTCGTTGTCGGCGTGGGAGGTCGTCCAGTGCACCGGGATGCTCGTGGCGGGATGCGTCCATTCCTGCACCAGCACAACCGCCGCCACGACCGGCAGCAGGGTGAGCACGGCCGCGACCACGAACTGCGGGACGACACGGCCGGGAGCATTCACGATCCTGCCACCCTCGCACAGCG
>NZ_MKVJ01000021.1:176505-411321 GCF_001898805.1 Leifsonia sp. 71-9 | reverse complement strand
CGCCGATAGCATGGCCGGAGAGTTGCGACCCGCGAGAGGAACACGAATGACCACCTGGGGAATCCTCGGCACCGGCGGCATCGCCGCCTCCATGACCTCCGACCTGAAGCTCCACGGCCACGAGGTCGTCGCCGTCGGCTCGCGCACGTCGGCGTCCGCCGCGCGCTTCGCCGCCGCGCACGGCATCCCGCGCTCGCACGGGAGCTATGAGGACCTGGTCGCCGATCCCCAGGTCGACGTCGTCTACGTCGCGACCCCGCACCCGCAGCACGCGCCGAACGCCCTCCTCGCGCTCGAGGCCGGCAAGCACGTGCTCGTCGAGAAGCCCTTCACGATGGACCGTGCCGAGGCGGAGGCGATCGCCGAGGCGGCGCGCACCCGCGGGCTCGTCGCACTGGAGGCCATGTGGACGCGCTGGCTCCCGCACATCCAGCGGATGCACGAGGTGATCGCGGACGGCACGATCGGCGAGGTGCGCGCGGTCATCGCCCACCACTCGCAGAAGGCCAGTGCCGACCCTGCCGGCCGCATGCTGAACCCCGCACTCGGCGGCGGCGCGCTGCTCGACCTCGGCATCTACCCGGTCTCGTTCGCGTGGGATGTTCTGGGCGGCCCCTCAGGCGTGCAGGCGATCTCCACGCCGACCGCGACCGGCGTGGACCGGCAGACGGCCATCCTGTTCTCGTACGAGAACGGGTCGCAGGCCGTGCTCACCACCGAGCTGGATGCGCGCGGCAGCAACAACGCCACCGTCATCGGGACCGACGGCCGGATCGAGCTCGACCCCTTCTTCTACTCCCCGACCTCCTTCCGGGTGCTCGACCCCGAGGACAACGTCGTCGAGCGGTTCGAGGCGACCGTCACCGGGCGCGGGATGCAGTACCAGGCGCAGGCGATCGAGCGGCTCATCGCGGCCGGGGGCGGCGAGGACCCGCGTCTGCCGCTCTCGCAGTCGGTCGAGATCATGGGCAGCATGGACGCGATCCGGGAGCGCATCGGGCTGCGGTACGCGTAGCGGGTCCCGGCTCCCCGGGTCCTGCATCCAGAGGTCGCAACACGCCGTGTCCGCACCCCGCCGGACGGCATGTCGTGACCGATGGATGCGGGAGCGATCGGTCATTCGCTTCGGCGGCCGGCCGTGCCAGGATGCTGCCGTGCCTCATCTGGTCTTCACGAGCGCGAGCGATTGGCTCGCCGCGGTCGAGCACCGCGTGACGGATCCCGACATCGCGGACGCGCTCCGCAGCCGGGACCTGGAGGCCGGAACCGTGCTCGCGGTCGCGCGCGCCGAAGCCGAGAACGCCGGCCCGACCGGGCGCGTCACCCTCGGCGCGGAGGAGCTCGCGCGATCCGCCGGCGTGACGCCCAAGGATGCCAAGCGGGGCCGCATCGCCCTCATCACCATGGGCGCCCAGGTCTTCGTCTCCGCGCCACGGGCGACGGGCCGTCCCTCACGCCAGCTGCAGCTCCCGGTCCGGCGGTAAGCCGGGAACCCTCAGCGCGGCCCCCACCACCTCCACAACCACCACCTCCACCTCCACCACCACCACCTCTGGTGGTCGCAACACGCCGCGCGCACGATCGCGCTCACGGCGTGTCTCGACCACCCGATGACGCGCCCTTCCGCTCGCGCCGTCCCCGGCGTTAGAGTGCGGCCAGGGCTGTCCGCGCCCGCCGGGAGGAGCTTCGTCGTGACCGATCTCTCGGGCCGCAGGGCCCTCGTCACCGGCGGTGCCAGCGGCATCGGCCTGGCCTGCGCGGAGGCGTTCGCCGCGGCGGGAGCCCGCGTCACCATCGCCGATCTGAACGGGGAGGCCGCCCGCTCGGTCGCCGAGCGCATCGGCGGCGACGCGTGGGAGGTCGACCTCTCGCAGACGCAGGCGCTGGGCGACCTCCACCCCGACGTCGACATCCTCGTCAACAACGCGGGCATCCAGCACGTGCGGCCGATCGAGGAGTTCGAGCCGGAGAAGTTCCGCCTGCTGCTGACGATCATGCTGGAGGCGCCGTTCCTGCTCGTGCGCGCGGCGCTGCCGGGGATGTACGAGCGCGGCTTCGGGCGTGTGATCAACATCTCGAGCGTGCACGGCCTCCGCGCCTCCGAGTACAAGTCGGCCTACGTCGCCGCGAAGCACGGTCTGGAGGGCCTCTCGAAGGTGACGGCGCTGGAGGGCGGACCGCACGGCGTCACCTCCAACTGCATCAACCCGGGCTACGTGCGCACGCCGCTGGTCGAGAAGCAGATCGCCGATCAGGCGCGCCTGCACGGCATCCCGGAGGCGGAGGTCGTCGAAAAGGTCATGCTGACCGAGTCGGCGATCAAGCAGCTGGTCGAGCCGACGGAGGTCGCGAGCCTGGCGCTGTGGCTGGCCGGCGAGGACTCCCGGATGGTCACCGGCGCCAGCTACACGATGGACGGCGGATGGAGCGCCCGGTGAACGGGTACCGCACGTTCTCGGCGCCGGTCGGGGGCGGCGAGCTGGCGGGCGGCGTGTGGAACCCGGAGGCCGACGACCATGCGTCGACGCTGGTCGGCATCCACGGCATCACCGCCAGCCATCGCGCCTGGGAGCTCGTCGCCGCGGCGCTGCCGGGCACCCGGCTGATCGCCCCCGACCTGCGCGGGCGCGGCCGCAGCTCCGACCTCCCGGGGCCGTACGAGCTCACGGCTCACGCCGACGACGTCGCCCGCGTGCTGGATGCGCTCGGCGTCGACCGCGTTCCCGTCGCCGGCCACTCCATGGGGGCGTTCGTCGCCGTGCGGTTCGCCGAGCGGCACCCCGACCGCATCGAGCGGCTCGTCCTGATCGACGGCGGCCTGCCTCTCGCGCCGCCCGCGGGCATCGCGCCGGAGGACCTGCCCGCGATCGTGCTCGGCCCGGCGCTGCAGCGGCTCCGGATGCGGTTCGCCTCGACGGATGAGTACCGCGCATTCTGGCGCGCCCATCCCGCGATCGGCCCGTGGTGGAACGACGCCATCGAGCGCTACGTCGACTACGACCTGACCGGGGAGCCTCCCGCGCTTCGGTCGAGCGCGAGCGAGAACGCCGTCGCGGTGAACGCCCTCGAGATGGACGGCGGCGCCGGATACGCGGAGGCGCTGGCCTGCCTGAGCCTGCCGATCTCGTTCATCCGCGCCCCGCGCGGCCTGCTCGACGCCGACCCGCTCTACGATCCGGCGGTCGTCGCGGAGTGGTCAGGGAGGCTCCCGCAGCTGCGCGTGCACGAGGCCGTCGACGTCAACCACTACACGATCGTCATGACCGAGGCGGGGGTGCGCCAGGTGCTCCCCCTGCTCGCCCCGGCCCCCTGACCGCCCGCCCCTCCCACACCCGAACCGAGGAGACCCCATGACCGGAACCCTGCTCGCGGGCATCGCCGCCCGCCGCGTCCCCACCGACCGCCTCTCCGCCAACGTGCTCGAACGCCCCTCGTCGGGCGAGCCGGTGGCGACCGTGCTGTTCGTGCACGGCAACGTCTCGTCGTCGCTCTTCTGGCAGCCGCTGATGCTCGCCCTCCCGCACGGCGTGCGCGCCCTGGCGGTCGATCTGCGCGGCTTCGGCGACTCCGAGACCCTCCCGGTGAATGCGACGCGGGGCGTGCGCGACTACTCCGACGACGTCGCGGCGGTCGCCGACGCGCTCGCCCTCGGCCCGGTGCACCTGGTGGGCTGGAGCATGGGCGGCGGGGTCGCCATGCAGCTGCTGCTCGACCGCCCCGACCTCGTGCGCAGCCTCACCCTCGTCTCCACCGTCTCCCCCTACGGCTTCGGCGGGACCGGCGCCGACGGCAGCCTGCTCAACGCCGACGCATCGGGCACGGGAGGCGGCGGCGCGAACCCCGACTTCGTCGCACGGCTCGCCGCGGGCGACACCGGCGAGGAGGCCCCGACCTCCCCGCGCGCCGTCTACCGCTCGTCATATGTGGCGCCCGGCTTCGAGTCCGACCTCGAGGACCTCTGGGTGGAGTCGATGCTCAGCACCGCCACCGGCGAGGACAACTACCCCGGCGACGCCACCGGGTCGGAGAACTGGCCGGGCTTCGCTCCCGGAACCCGCGGCGTGCTGAACACCATGGCGCCCACGCACTTCGACACCTCCGGGATCGTCGACCTGCCCCAGAAGCCTCCGGTGCTGTGGATCCACGGCGCGCTCGACGCGATCGTCGGCGACGCCTCCTTCTTCGACCTCAACCAGCTCGGCGTCGCCGGCATCATCCCCGGGTGGCCCGGGGAGGCGGTGGCGCCGCCGCAGCCGATGCTCGCGCAGATTCGCGCCGTGCTCGACCGCTACGCGGCGAACGGAGGCAGCGCCCGCGAGGTCGTCTTCGACGACTGCGGCCACTCCCCGCACATCGAGAAGCCGGAGGAATTCCTGGCCGAGCTGCTCGCCCACCTGGGCTGAAGCGCCCGCGAGGGGTGAGTTGTTGCGGGTATGCAGTGCCTCTTACCCGCAACTACTCACCCCTCGACGGCTGCTGGGGAGGGCGCGGCACCAGCAGCGGGCGCGGCCAGCATCCCGCGGGCGAGGCCCAGCATCCCCTCGGCCGCGTGGGCGAGCAGCGGGTAGCGGTCGCCGGCGGCGCCCCAGCGCACGAGGCCCTGCGCGTTGAGGCCATCGATCGAACCGAGCAGCTGCCACGCGACCGCCGCGGGGTCGGCGACGGCGAAGGCTCCGGAGTCGACGCCCTCCGCCACGACCTCCTGGATGAGGGTCTGCCAGGCGTCCATCTGCTCGCGCACCGTCTCGGCCAGCCGTTCGCTGCGGCGGCCGAGCGCGAACGCCTCGACCCAGACCGTGGTCACGTCGTCGCGGGAGCCGTCGAGCAGCGTCCGCAGCAGGGCGGCCATCCGTGCGATCGGGCCGCGCTCGACGGCGACCAGGGCGCGCACCTCGGCCACCTCCGGGGCGACGGCGGCGGCGAAGGTCGCGGCGACCAGCTCATCCATCACCGGGTGGTAGTGGGCCACGAGCGCGGGCGTGACGCCGGCGCGGGAGGCGACGCCGCGCATGGTGACCGCGGCGAGTCCGTCCGCGAGCGCCAGTTCGCGCGCCGCCTCCGCGATCTCGGCGCGGCGCTCGGCGGGCGGCTTGCGGGGTGCTCTTGACATGGTGGGTTCAGTATAGGTACTTTCAGGACATCTATTGATCATCTGATCAACACGATCGCCGACGACCCATGGAGGTTCGCATGAGCTGGCGCATGCCCGCCGAGACCGCCCCGCACGAGCGCACCTGGATGGCCTTCCCGCGCGCCGGCATCACCCTCGGCGACGACGCCGCTTCGGCCGAGGAGGCCTACGCCGCCTGGACCGCCGTCGCACACGCGACCGCCGAGTTCGAGCCGGTCACGATGGTCGTCGACCCGAGCGAGCGCGAGCGCGCGGCGCGCACGCTCGGCTCGCACATCGAGCAGGTGGAGGCGCCGCTCGACGAGTTCTGGATGCGCGACTTCGGCCCGACCTTCGTCGTCGACGACGAGCGCCCCGGCGTGCTGGGCGCGGTCGACTGGGTCTTCAACGGCTGGGGCGACCCGGAGTGGTCGGAGTGGGAGAAGTCGGCCGAGATCGCACGCTTCGTCGCCGAGCGCACCGGCGCCGAGCTCGTCAGCTCACTGCTGGTGAACGAGGGCGGCGGCATCCACGTCGACGGCGACGGGACCGTGCTGGTCACCGAGACAGTGCAGCTGGACCCGCGCCGCAACAAGTACGCCGACAAGACCCGCGTGGAGGCCGAGCTCGCCCGCACGATCGGCGCGACCCACGTGGTCTGGCTCCCCCGCGGACTCACCCGCGACTACGACGACTTCGGGACGAACGGCCACGTTGACATCGTGGCGACCATCCCCTCCCCCGGCCGCCTGCTGCTGCACACGCAGCGCGACCCCGAGCACCCGGACTTCGCCGTCTCGCGCGAGCTGCGCGCCGCGCTGGCCGACACCACCGACGCCGCCGGCCGCGCCTGGGACATCGTGGAGCTCGCCGCCCCGGCGACCCTGCGCGACGAGGAGGGCTTCGTCGACTGGAGCTACGTCAACCACCTCGTCGTCAACGGCGGCGTCGTCGCGTGCGGCTTCGGCGAGGAGCGCGCCGATGCGGAGGCGACCGAGATCCTCGAGGCCGCCTACCCCGGCCGGCGCGTGACGATGGTCGACTCGCGGCCGATCTTCGAGCGCGGCGGCGGCATCCACTGCATCACGCAGCAGCAGCCCGCACTGCCCGGAGCCGCGAGCGGCGTTGCAGCGACCGGCGCTGCGGAGACCGGCCGATGAGCATCGACGTCGTCGAGGCGAGCATCGCCCGGCTGCGGGAGGCGCTCGAGCGCGGCGAGACCACCTCCGTCGAACTCGTGGAGGCGTACCTCGCCCGCATGGACGCCTATGACACCGCCGGCCCACGGCTCAACGCGGTGGTCGTGCGCGACCCCGACGCCGTCGCGGCGGCCCGCGCGTCGGACGAGCGTCGCGCCCGCGGCGAGACGCTGGGCCCGCTCGACGGCATCCCGTACACCGCCAAGGACAGTTACCTCGCGCGCGGCCTGACCGCCGCCGCCGGTTCGCCCGCCTTCGAGCGGCTCGTCGCCCAGCGCGACGCGTTCACGATCGAGCGGCTGCGCGCCGGCGGAGCCGTGCTGCTCGGCCTGACCAACATGCCGCCGATGGCGAACGGCGGGATGCAGCGCGGCGTCTACGGCCGGGCCGAGAGTCCCTACAACGCCGACTTCCTCCCCGCCGCGTTCGGCTCCGGCTCGTCCAACGGGTCGGGCGCCGCGACCGCCGCCAGCTTCGCCGCCTTCGGCCTCGGGGAGGAGACGTGGTCGTCCGGCCGCGCCCCCGCCTCCAACAACGCGCTCTGCGCCTACACCCCGTCCCGCGGCGTCATCTCGGTGCGCGGCAACTGGCCGCTCGTGCCGACGATGGATGTCGTCGTGCCGCACACCCGCAGCATGGCGGACCTGCTCGAGGTGCTCGACGTGATCGTCGCCGACGACACCGAGACGCGCGGCGACTTCTGGCGTGTGCAGCCGTGGGTCGCCATCCCGCCGGCGTCGGAGCTGCGCCCTGCGTCGTATCCCGCGCTCGCCTCCGACGCCTCGCTCGCGGGCACGCGGCTCGGCGTCCCGCGCATGTACATCGACGCCGACCCCGACGCCGGCACCGGGACGGGCGGCCCCTCCGGGCACGGCGGCATCGGCGGCGCGACCGGGCAGCCCATCCGCACGCGCCCCTCGGTGCTGGCGCTCTGGGAGGACGCGCGGCGTGCTCTGGAGGCGGCCGGAGCCGAGGTCGTCGAGGTCGACTTCCCCGTCGTCTCCAACTACGAGGGCGACCGCTCCGGCGCGCCCACCGTCTTCACCCGAGGCCTGGTCTCGCCGGACTACCTGCACAGCGAGATCGTCGACCTCTCCGCCTGGGGCTGGGAGGACTTCCTGCAGGCCAACGGCGACCCCTCCCTCCACACGCTCGCCGACGTCGACGGCGCCACGATCTTCCCGCAGCCGGCCGGCGCGCTGCCCGACCGCTACGACGGCTTCGACGACGACATCGCCGAGTACCCCGCCTGGGTGCGCGAGCATCCCGGAGCGACGCTGGAGAGCATCCCGCACCTGGCCGACGGCGTGCGCGGCCTGGAGGAGACCCGCCGCGTCGACCTGGAGCAGTGGATGGACGGCCTCGGCCTCGACGCCGTGATCTTCCCCGCCGTCGCCGACGTCGCCCCCGCCGACATGGACGTGAACCCCGCCTCCGCCGACCTCGGCTGGCGCAACGGCGTCTGGGTCGCCAACGGCAACCTCGTGCCGCGGCACCTCGGCATCCCGACCGTCACCGTGCCCATGGGCACCATGGCCGACATCGGGATGCCCGTCGGGCTCACCTTCGCCGGCCGCGCCTGGGACGACGCCGCACTGCTCGCGCTCGGCGCCGCCTTCGAGGCCGCGCACCCGGCGCGCACGACGCCGCCACGCACCCCCGCCCGCTGAGCGCCCGCTCGCGATTTGTGCCAAATGTGGGCTTTGGCGGCGCCATAGCCCACATTTGGCACAAATCGTGGAGGGGCAACCGCCCGGACGCGGGATCGAGCTGGATACCGGGCGCCGTCTCGCGTTGAGGCGCGCTAAGGCCTCCACTCGTCCGGCGCATATGAGTCGAGCCGACGATCCGGATCGCTTCGCCGTTCCCGCGCCACCCTCCACGGGAGGAACAAGATACGTCCGACGGTTCCTGGAGCGAGTCGGTCACTCACCCAGAACAGCACAGAGAACGTATTCGCGACGACAAGCACCAACAGAGGAACGGATCTCATGATCCGCGCCTGCATATCGAAATCGAGAGCAGTCGCAAGGTGTCGCATGTGATCGCGCCCGTAGTACCAGAAAGTGCTGCCATCCGTTCCGATATCGCCCATCGACCACACATCGGAGGGCACAATGCCCCGAATCCCAGCGGTCGCGGCGCCGACGACGACAGCGGTCGACAGCAGCACCACGAAGCGCACACGCGCCTGCTTAGCCAGCGGCGGCAAGCGTCTGTGGCCGCGGAACGTCACGGCGAGGCAGATCAGGATGGCCGAGATCGTCACCAGAACGGAGAATGAAGTCCAGGCCGTCGGCTCGAGAGCGGTGACGGGCAGATCACCTCTCAGGACGAGCACCACGACGGTGAGGCTCGCCACGGACGACACGCATCCTGCGATCACGGAAGCCTCGTAAATAGCGGCGAATGTCCGACGCTCTCCGTTCACCACAGGACCAGCGTTCAGCAATCTGGCTCGAATCGACATCATCACCACAGCTTGTGTGTCTTCGCACTTCCCCGACCGATTGCGACATGCAACCCGGGTACGAACCTACACGTCTGACCCAAATCTCCTCGTCGTGCATTAACACCAGCGAAGTCGACTCCGACCCTGCCGGGGTGCGACTCGTGAGGGGTCAAGGCCTGGGTCCCGCCCGACCCTTCACGTCTCCCATTTGAGTGGCCCATCTCCCGGTGGGAGTCTCGGCGGCAGCTTGAGGGGATTGGCAACACCGTCAAAATACCCGTGTCGATAAACCAGTCGATCCACGTACGCAGGCGCGATCATGGCCGCGTCCCAGAGGCGCGCGGATATTTCTGATACCACCGCATCCTCCTCGCTTTGAGCTATTCGCGGTCGAAGAACGCCGTCGAGCAGATCATCCCAATCACGCACCGCGAGCGCAGACGCAAACTCCACAGCCATCCGATGCTCTTCGTGGCGCGGTTCGATGATGATCAGCGATTCCATTGACGGATCCACTTGGACAACGAACTCTTCAGCGTCGAATGCTCGCCACACGCGCTCGTTGATTGCATCGAGCCGTCTCGCAAATAGCTCTCTGTCGCCTGTCATCCGGTTGAATCCCCCTCGTCACGTGGCAATTGTTGCTCAGAATGCGCCCGGCTTCGCGACCGTGGACGACGAACCCGGTCGCTTTCGATGACGAACCGCCCTTACCAGCAGCGATTCGATCTCATCGCTCGAAGAAGGAAAACGACGAATCGCTCTGAGGAGCACACCGTTTGCGAGATCATTCGGTCGCTGCCGCGAGCTGCGTCGTGCACCATGCCGGGAAAACGCAGCGCTGACGCGCATGAAGCCTCGTTTCATGTGTTTTCCCGGCGCCGGTTCGCGGTCGCTAGGGGCGCCTTCGACGATTCGGGTTCCCGGCGGCGACCGGAGCTACAACAATCGTGCCGAGGGCGATCCACAGAGCGATCGCACAACCGCCCCATGACGAGGTGCCCGTTTCCGCGCGGCCGATCGTCGCGTCAGTGACGAGAAAGGCGACCCCGATGGCCAGCCCGCAACCGAGGAGGATATTCGTTCTCACAGGCAGACCAGAAAGGTGCCGAGTGACTATACGCTCCAACGAGGTCCGCCCCCACGTCGGACGGAAACGTCGCGATCCCCACACAACGAAAGCGCAGACGAATTGCGCAAGCCCGACAAGGAAGCTCAGCAGCGCGACCATCAGGCCCCACACCGGAGCGCGAAGCGTAACGACGAAAAAGGCGCAGATTCCGATTGTCAAGGCGATCCAGGCGGCCGCGGAGCCGACGATCACGAAACAGCACGAAAGCCTTCTTTGGGCGGAGCTCAGTAGAGGAGCCATGAATAATCCACCCTGCATTGCTCGCCAACTACGCCCACCCCAGCGACGACCCCGCCTTGAAACCCATTTGAAAGCCCTTCGAGGTCAGCCGCGGTTCGCGCGGCCGTCTGAACATCCGTCATTGTTGCCCCATCTCCGAGACCGAGGCCGACAGACCCGCCAAGCATTCGGGCTTCGCAGAACGAACCGTTGAGACCGATTGCGACCTTAGCCGAAGCGCTTCCGCAGTGTCCCTCGCCGGCGGAAGGCTCCTGCCTCTCGTCTTCCGCCTTCCTTGCCGCCTCAAGCCGCATATTTGCGCGTTTCTGCGCTGCCCATGAGCGATACGCTTCTGCACCCCCTGGACGGGGCAGGCCACAGAGGTCAATCGTTGGCAATAGCGGCACACCCTCCCGCGCCCACCTCCCCTTGACGGAGTGCGCGTCACCCTTCGCCTTGGTCGCGTCGTCGTCATAAGATCCGGGCGCTGGATCATACTGAGGTTGCCCAGAAATCAGGAGCGCAAAGCTTCCCTCCACCCCCGCAGTTCGTTTGGAACGTCAGCGAGTCCTTGCGCGCCTCGTAACACCTCCCGTCCGGGTCACTATTCGTGATGGGACGTTCAGAACAATTCCGTCACGTGACCGGGTACTAGCGTTCCGTTGGGTTTCGGGTGGCGGCCGGGCCTCACGCCGTGATCCCGCACCCCTCCGCGGTGATCTGGTCGCCCGTGCCGACCTGGATGGTGGTGATCGCCGGGTCGGTGCGCCAGGCGCCGAAGACGATGGAGTGGCCGGAGGCGTCGGTCACCGCGTAGGTGATGAGGCCCTCCCCCATGCCGGAGGTCTTGTGGGCGTCGGGGTAGGCCTTCACGAGGTCGTCGATGGTGGAGCCGATCCCGATGCCGTTCGCGGTGCGGGGGCCGGGGCTCGCCTCGGCGGGGATGTCGACGTTGAGGACGATGGAGGTGACGCCGTCGGCGGCGGATTCGGCGGTTCCGACGCGGAGGCCGGAGGGGGTCGAGACGAAGTCGAGGCCGCAGCCGTCGGCGGCCACTTCGGGCTCGAAGGCGGCGAGGACGTCGTGCTGCTCCGTCGACGGGGTGCCGAGGACGAGCGGACCGACGCCATCGAAGCCGATGGTCCACGTGGAGGGCTGCGCCGGGTCGGCGGCGACGGTCTCTGCGTCGGCGGTGGGTGATGCCGAGGTCGACAGGCCGGGTGTGACCTCGACGAAGCCGGGCGTCGGTTTCGCCGGCGTGCAGCCGGTCAGCGCGAGCGCCAGCGCGGTCGCGGCGAGCGCGCCCGTGGCCAGCGCGGCGGCAGCGGAAAGCGGACGGTGTACCCCCATGGTGATCCCCCCTCGTGGATGTCCCTCCTGTCTAGCAGATCCCTCGCTCGACGGATACGGATGCGCCGAGCGGTGGATGACGGAGTTCTCCACCGCTGCGACGGTGGGATCATGCCCGTTCCCCATCGACGTCTGCTCTGCACCGCGCTCACCCTGTCCGCCCTTCTCGCCCTCACCGGATGCGCGTCCGCGGCCTCCGAGACCACCCCCGACGCGGAGCGCGCGACGCAGACGGGGCCGTTGGGCGACGACGACGGGTACATCCCCGAAGGCTCGTCCCTTCCGCTCGACAGCGGGAAGCCCGCGGTGCAGCGCCTCGACCCGGCCCTGCTCGGCGCCCTTCGGGAGGCGCAGGCGTCGGCGGCGGACCGCGGCACCGAGATCACCATCGCGGACGGCTGGCGGTCGGAGCGCTATCAGGAGACGCTGTTCGCGCAGGCCGTGCAGCAGTACGGCAGCGAGGAGGAGGCGTCCCGCTGGGTCAAGCGCGGCGCCGACTCCGCCCACGTGGCGGGCGACGCCGTCGACATCGCCACGGCCGACGCCATGGACTTCCTCAACCGCTTCGGCGCGGAATGGGGGATCTGCCAGACGTACGCCAACGAGATGTGGCACTTCGAGCTGCTCACCGAGCCGGGCGGCGAGTGCCCGGCTCCGGCGACGGACGGGCGGGGGTAGCGCGCGGGGGTACGGCATGACGCGGCCACCCCACTCACCCGGCGATCCCGACCGCCTCCCGGATCGTCTCGGGCCGCCCGAGGCAGTCCAGCATCCCGGCGGCCAGATCGCCTCGGGACACGGTGAAGCCGCGCGGGACGCTGCCGCCGATGCGCGTGCGGTAGCGTCCGGTCGCGGCGCGGTCGGTCAGCGTCGGCGGGCGCAGCGCGGTCCAGGCCGCGGAGGACGCGCGCAGCGCCGCTTCCATCTCGCGCAGGTCGTCGTAGACCGGGCGCAGGATGCGGCCGACCAGCGGCAGGGCGATGCGTCGGCTGAGGAAGCCGTCGTCGGCCGGAGGCGGCTCGACGGGAGCGGCACTGATGACGACGAGGCGGCCGGGCTCGGCGGTGAGGATGTGGCGCGTCGCGGGGCCGGCGACCGGCGCGTCCTTCCGCGACCGCGGTCCGATCGCCGAGAGCACGGCATCGGCGCCCTCGATCGCCGCACGCAGCGCGGCGGTGTCGGAGAGGTCGCGGACGACGTGGACCGTCAGGCGAGGGTCCGCATCCGTGGCCGGCCGACGCAGTACGGCCGTGACCGCATCGCCGCGCTCGAGGGCCTGAGCGACGACGAGCCGGCCGGTGCGCCCGCTCGCTCCGAAGATGGTCAGTTTCATATCGTCATAGTAGGTGATGATCACAGCGCCGTGCAATCACTGATTGGTACGATGTCGGGATGCCGCCCGCCGACATCCCCGCGCTCGAGACGCGCGCCAGCTTCCTGCTCTCGCAGCTCGGCCTCCAGAGCGCCCAGCGGTTCACCGCCGCGCTCGCGCCGCTCGGGATCACACCCAACCGCTTCGGCGTCCTCGCGCACCTGTCGCACCAGGAGGGACGCACGCAGCAGGAGCTCGCCACCGCGCTCGGACTGCACCGCAACTCCATGGTCGGGATGATCGACGACCTGGAGGAGCGCGGCCTGGTCGAGCGGCGGCGGCACCCGGACGACCGCCGGGCGTACGCCATCCACTTGACGCCCGCGGCGCGCGACGTGCTCGTCGCCGGCGACCGGCTCGCCGATGAGCTGGAGCAGGCGACGCTCGCCTCCCTCGACGACACCGAGCGCACCGCCCTGATCGCGACCCTGACGAAGCTGGCGGCGACGTCCGGATACCCCGCGGGCGTCCACCCCGGACTCGACGCCCCCGCCCACAGCACGCCCCACTAAACTGGAGCGCGTGTCCAAAGTCTTGAGCAGTCTCCCGGTCGGTGAACGAGTCGGCATCGCGTTCTCGGGAGGTCTCGACACCTCCTGCGCGGTCGCCTGGATGCGCGAGAAGGGTGCGATCCCCTGCACCTACACCGCCGACATCGGGCAGTACGACGAGCCGAACATCGGCGAGGTCCCGGGCCGCGCCCACGAGTACGGCGCGGAGATCGCGCGCCTGGTCGACGCGAAGGCCGCGCTCGTCGAGGAGGGCCTGATCGCCCTCCAGTGCGGCGCGTTCCACATCCGCTCCGGCGGCAAGACGTACTTCAACACCACCCCGCTCGGTCGCGCGGTCACCGGCATCATGCTGGTGCGCGCGATGATGGAGGACGGCGTCGAGATCTGGGGCGACGGCTCCACCTACAAGGGCAACGACATCGAGCGGTTCTACCGCTACGGGCTCGTCGCCAACCCGCGCCTGCGCATCTACAAGCCGTGGCTCGACTCCGCGTTCGTCGAGGAGCTCGGCGGCCGCAAGGAGATGAGCGAGTGGCTCGTCGCCCGCGGCTTCCCGTACCGCGACGCCACCGAGAAGGCCTACTCGACCGACGCGAACATCTGGGGCGCGACGCACGAGGCCAAGCGGCTCGAGGAGCTCGATGCCGGTCTCGACATCGTCGACCCGATCATGGGCGTCGCCGCCTGGCGCGAAGACGTCGAGGTCGCGCCCGAGACGGTGTCCGTGCGCTTCGACGGCGGTCGCCCGGTCGCCCTCAACGGCGTCGAGTTCAGCGACGCCGTCGCGCTCGTGCTCGAGGCGAACGCGATCGGAGGCCGCCACGGCCTCGGCGCGTCCGACCAGATCGAGAACCGCATCATCGAGGCCAAGAGCCGCGGCATCTACGAGGCGCCGGGCATGGCCCTCCTGCACATCGCCTACGAGCGCCTCCTCAACGCCATCCACAACGAGGACACGGTCGCCAATTACCACAACGAGGGCCGCCGCCTCGGCCGCCTGATGTACGAAGGCCGCTGGCTCGACCCGCAGTCGCTCATGCTGCGCGAATCCCTGCAGCGCTGGGTCGGCTCCGCCATCACCGGCGAGGTCACCCTCCGCCTGCGCCGCGGCGACGACTACACGATCCTCGACACCACGGGCCCGGCGCTCAGCTACCACCCGGACAAGCTGTCGATGGAGCGCGTCGGCAACGCCGCGTTCGGCCCGGCGGACCGCATCGGCCAGCTGACCATGCGCAACCTCGACATCGCCGACTCCCGCTCCCGCCTCGAGCAGTACGCGGCCTCCGGCCTCATCGGCGGCCCCACCGCCGAGCTCGTCGGAACCCTGGAGGCCGGCAGCGCCCGCGCCATCCTGGAGCTCGACGTCGACGAGACCGACGACGCCCTCTCCCGCGAGATCGACGCCAGCTCCGAAGGCGCCGCCTTCGACTCCGGCACCGACTGAGCGGGACGCGCTGCGCTTCGCGCCTCGCGAGGGGTGAGTAGTTGCGGGTATCCATCCCGCCTTACCCGCAACAACTCACCCCTCGCGGAAGCCTGTCCGCACCCGCCCCTCGCGCATCTCGCGAGAGGCGAGTAGTTGCGGGTATCCGGCCCGCCTTACCCACAACAACTCACCCCTCGCGGAGTGAGAGTAGGTGCGGGTGCTCGGGACGCCTGACCCGCAATAACTCGCCCCTCGTAGGCGCGCGTCCACACGCACACCTCCCACGTCTCGCGAGATGCGAGTAGTTGCGGATATCCGGCCAGCCTTACCCACAACAACTCACCCCTCGCAGAAGCCCATCCACACCCATGCCTCCCACGTCTCGCGAGAGGCGAGTAGTTGCGGGTATCCGGCTCGCTTTACCCGCAACAACTCACCCCTCGTAGGCGCGCGGCCACTCGCACGCCTCCCGCAGCTCGCGAGAGGTGAGCAGATGCGGGTATCCGGCTCGCTTTACCCACAACAACTCACCCCTCGCGGGAGGCTGTCCACACCCACGCCGACCGCATCTTGCGAGATGCGAGTAGTTGTGGGTATCCGGCTCGCTTTACCCACAACAACTCACCCCTCGCAGGAGCCTGTCCACGCCCGCCCCGCCCGCATCGCGCGAGATGCGAGTAGTTGCGGGTGTTCGGGGCGCCTTACCCGCAACTACTCACCCCTCGCGGGCGGAGCGAGCGCGCACACGCACCCGCACCCGCCCCCGCACCCGAGATAGTCAGCTGGCTGAGCATCCGGCGTAGGGTGGGGGGATGGGAAAGCGGATCGGGGTCATCGCGAGCTGGGTCGCGGCCGTGCTGGTGCTCGTCGTGATCGGGTTCCTCGGCTGGGCGAACACGCCGATGATGGGCGAGCGGCCTGCGGCGATCGCGGCGTGGACGGATCCGGCGGTGCAGATCCGGGATGCGGGCGACGCGGTGGTCATGTCGCCGACGGGCGAGGCGTCCGGCGAGGGCCTGGTGTTCGCTCCGGGCGCGCGGGTCGACCCGTACGCGTACCTCTACAAGCTCTCCGGTGCGGTGGCGGAGACGGGGCTGACGGTCGTGATCACGAAGCCGACGCTCAACCTCGCGTTCTTCGACACGCGCCCGCTGAGCACCTTCACGAGCCTCGCGCCGGGCGTGACCGACTGGGCGGTGGGCGGCCACTCGCTCGGCGGCGTGCGCGCGTGCCAGCTGGCCGACGACCCGGCGGTCAGCCGGCTCATCCTGTTCGGCAGCTACTGCGCGAACGACCTCTCGAAGACCACTCTCGAGGTGCTCTCGATCGGCGGCGGGAACGACGGCCTCAGCACGCCCGCCAAGATCCGGGATGCGGCGCACCTCCTCCCCTCCGACGCCACGTTCGTCGAGGTGCCCGGGATGACGCACGGCCAGTTCGGCGACTACGGCCTGCAGCCGGGCGACGGGACGGCCACGATCAGCGACGACCGGGCCCGCGATGCGATCACCGCGGCACTCGCCTCAGTATTCTGAGGCGATGGACGCACGCGCCGAGGACGATCTGCACCGACCGGAGAACTGGCCGCTCGGCCGGCTGCTCGGCGCCGCCTCCCGCGCGGTCGAACGGGCCTGGGCCGAGGCGCTGGATGCCCGCGGGCTCACCCACGCCGGTTTGATCGTCCTGCACATGCTGGAGCTCGGGGTCGTCTCGCAGGCCGACCTCGCCCGCATCGCCCAGGTGGAGGCGCAGACGATGTCGCGCACGGTCGACCGGCTGGAGCGCGAGGGTCTGGTGACGCGCGAGCCGGACGCGTCCGACCGCCGCCGTCACGTCCTCGCGATCACCGCGGCCGGGCGCGTGGCGTTCGAACAGGTGCGCGGACTGGAGGACGAGGTGTTCCCGGAGGTCGACGACCCGGCGGCACTCCGGGCGGCCCTCGTCCGGATCGTCAGCTCGTCGCCGCGTCCGGGGTCGCCGGCACCCTGACGGTCAAGCTCAGCGGATCGACGCGGGTGCGCATCGCGATCACCTCGCCGAACAGGTCGCCGTCGAGGTCGACGGGCTGCGGGCGGTCGAGGCGCAGGACGAGCTCGCGCCCCTTGAGGTAGTTCATCGCGTGGATCTCGTGCCCGGATCCCATCAGTCGCCGGCCGACGCTGGTGCGGCGCAGCACGCCGTTCTCCCAGAACACCTTCGCGACGATCTGCAGCCAGCCGAAGAACCCCTCCGGGCGCAGCACCACGATGTCGAACTCCCCGTCGTCGACGGCGGCCTCGGGCAGCAGGAGGATGTTGGCCGGCAGCGATCCGCAGTTGCCGACGATCACGGTGTGCGCGCGCACGGAGTGCACCCGCCCGCCGTCGAGGCGGTACCGCAGCCGCAGCTCGTTCTTATCGCGCAGCACGGTGCCGATCGCCTTCACATAGGCGAGCCAGCCGGCCTTGGCCTTGAGGTCGTCGTCGGTGGCGGCGATCATCTGGGCGTCGATCCCGAACCCGGCCATGACGAGGTACGCGTGCTCCGCGGTCGCGCCGGCGGCGTCGCGCAGCTCGGCCACGCCGACGTCGATCGGACGGTCCTCGCCGCCGAAGGCGCTGTCGAGCGAGTGCTCCACGTCGTCGAGGGTGAGCCCGAGGTTGCGGGCCAGGAGGTTGCCGGTCCCGGAGGGCAGCAGGGCCAGCGGGGTGCCGTGCCCGCGGAGCGCCTCGGCGACCATGCGCACCGTCCCGTCCCCGCCGGCGGCGATCACCACGTCGACGCCGCGCTCCAGCGCCTCCCGGGTCTGGCCGGCGCCGGGGTCCTCCTCGGTCGTCTCGAGCCAGAGGGTCGGCTCCCAGCCCCAGCGCTCCTCGGCTGCGGACAGCGCGGCTCGAAGGGCGGGCTCGTCGACCTTCACAGGGTTGACGACGATCGCGGCGATGCTCATGGAGGTCCTCTCGTCCCCTCGACCGTACCCGGTGCGGGCTAACGGTCGGCGACATCCCGCAATACGACCTCGACCAGCACGACCAGGCACACGGCCACGATCGCCCAGGCGAGGAGAGTGAGAACCATCACCCTTCCTTCTTACCGGGCCCGCGGCGGCCGGGCGAGGAAAGGCGGCAACTCGTAACATGCGGGCCGGAAACGTCACACGCCGGTAACGCGGGGAGGGTGGCGGGGGCGGCGGTGGGAGGGTGCGGTCCGGTCGGCGGCGGGACGGGCGGCGGGACGGCGGTCAGCCTTTCCCGTTGCCTTTCCCGTTCCCCTTCCCGCCGTTGCCGTTGCCGTTCCCGTTGTTCCCGTTCCCGTTGTTGCCCTTCCCGTTCCCCGCGCCGCCCTTGCCGCCGTCGTCCACCCCGGTCGTGCCCTGATCGGGCGCGGGAGCGGGAGTCGGGACGACGGCGGGAGCGACGGTCTGCGGCGGAGCCTGGACGCTCGGCGTCGGCCGCGGCGTGGGGCCGGTGTCGGCGGGGCCGCCGGCCGGCGCCAGGATCGCGCCCAGCGCGAGCATCACCGCCACGACGACGACCGCACCCGCCCCCACGAGGACGCCGACGACACGGCGCCGCCTGCGCGCGGGAGGGGCGAGCATCCGCGTCGGCTCGGTCGAGTCGGCCGCCGCGGGCATCGCCACGGTCGGCACATCACCCACCGTCGGCGCATCACCCACCGGCAGCGCACCGCCCACGGCCTGAGCACCTCCCACCGCCAGCGCATCCCCCTGCACTTCACCCACGGCCGGCACCTCACCCACCCGCGGCATCCATCCCGCCAGCTCCGGCGCCATCACGGCCGCCATCGTGGCGACCTCGGCAGCGGTCGGCCGCAGCGCCGGGTCCGCGCTGGTCATCGCGAGCAGCATCCCGCGCCAGCCGTCCGGGAGGTCGTCCGGCACGCGCGGGTCGTGGGCAGCACGCGCGGCGACAGCCTCCACTGCGGTGCCGGGGTACTCGCGCACGCCCGTGAGCGCCTCCAGGACGACGAGACCGAGGGCGTACACGTCGGACGCGGGTCCGGGCTCGGCGCGGTGCAGCTGTTCCGGGCTGAGGTAGCCCGCCGTGCCGATGACGGTCCCGGCCGTGGTCAGCCGTTCGGCGCCGAGGAGGTGGACGATGCCGAAGTCGGCCAGCTTCGCGCTCGGCGCACGCCCGGGCACGTTCGGGGAGGCCAGGAGGATGTTGGCGGGCTTGAGGTCGCGGTGCACCATCCCGGCGCCGTGGACGACGGCGAGCGCCTCCGCGACGTCCGCGGCGAGGGTGGCGACCTGGTCGGCCGGGAGCGGCCCGTCGTCGAGCCGCGAGCGCAGGTCCTGCCCGTCGACGAGCTCCATGACGAGGAAGCTGGGGGTCGTGTCGCCGTCGCCGGCGAGATGGGCGTCGAACAGGGCGACGAGGTGCGGGTGCGAGAGCCGGGCGAGGGCGGTCGCCTCCCCGCGCCGCCGGGCGTCGTCGGCGGCCGTCCCCGGCGGGAACAGTTTGATCGCGACGAACCGGCCGAGCTGCCTGTCGTAGGCGCGATAGACGCTCGCCATGCCGCCGCGACCGAGCCGGTCGCGCAGCTCGTACCGGTCGAGTAGCGGATCCACCGTGCGAGCATACGCGCACGCTCGGGAGGCGGAGGTCGGCGCACATTCTCCACCGTGAATACGCTCAGAATCGTGCCGGGGGGCCTTGCACGGGAGGCGTTCCCGGGCCTGGCTGGGGAACGTGGGAGATCGGGAGCAGCGTGCGGACGGCATCGGGGGCGGAGCGCCCCGGCCTGACACCGGCGTGCTCGAGGCCCTCCAGGTGTACCGCGCGGCGGAGGCGGCGATGCGTCGCCGGACGGGTGCCGCGATGGGCATGGGCGACAACGACCTGCTGGCGCTGCGGCTCATCCTCGACAACACGGCCACGGGCCGGCTCACCGCCGCGAAGGATCTGAGCCGCTATCTCGGGATCTCGTCCGCCTCCACCACCGCCCTGATCGACCGGCTGGAGAGCGGCGGGTTCGTCGAGCGGCGGCGGAGCATGACGGACGGGCGCTCGATCACCCTGCTGCCCACGCGTGCCGCCCTCGGCGAGACCGGGCCCCTGCTGGCCGAGGCCAACGCTCAGCTCGCGGCGGCGTCGGCCGAGCTCAGCCCCGACGAGGCCGAGACGGTGACGAGGTTCCTCACCCGGATGCGCGAGACCGTCGACCGCATCGCGTCCGATCGCGCGCGGTCTAGACCCGAAAGACGTCGCAGTCAAGGGGATTACTAGGCAACCGAAACAGTTGTTCGATGGTGTGCGTCAAGGAAAGGACACTCTCCATGAACATCCTGCTCATCATCATCGCGATCATCGCGATCGTCCTGCTGCTCACCGGAGGCTTCGTCCAGTCGCTGAACTTCCTGCTGTGGGTCGGTATCATCCTGCTCGTGCTGGCGGTGATCGTCTGGCTCGTGCGCATGCTGACCGGCAGTCGCCGGGTCTGACCGGAGTCGTCGCATGAGCCTCGGAACAGGGATCGTCCTCGTCGTCATCGGCGCGATCCTGGCGTTCGCCCTGAACGTCCAGGTGGACTGGATCGATCTGCACCTCGTGGGCTACATCCTGATGATCGCCGGACTTATCGGCATCATCCTCGGGATCGTGCTGATGTCGCGCCGCCGCCGCAGTGTGGCCACAACGCGCACGGCTGTCGATCCCGCGACGGGAGAGCGTGTGACCCGCCGCACCGGCGAGTCGGACGACGTGCTCTGACGACACCCATCGACGACAGGAGCCCCGCACCATTCCGGTGCGGGGCTCCTTCGCGTGCGGGCACCGGCCGACACCGACCCGCGAGACATGAGTAGTTGCGGGTGCGAGGGGCCCGACACCCGCGACTACTCACGTCTCGCGGCCGAATGCGGCGCTTCGCGATCGGGTCCCCTCACATGGTGTCGAGGATGGCGACCAGGTCCTCGAAGGTCGTCAGCGGGTTGAGGATGGCGAACCGGGTGTTCGGGCGGCCCGCGTGCGAGCTCGGGGTGACGAACGCGCGCTGCTCGTCCAGCAGGCGGGCCGACCAGAGGGCGTAGTCCTCGCGGGTCCAGCCGTCGCGCTCGAACACGACGACGGAGAGTTGCGGCTTGCGGACGAGCCGGAAGCCGTCGCGCCGCTCGATCTCGGTCGCGATCCGCTCGGCCAGGCGCAGGGAGGCCGTGACGGCATCCCGGTACGCGGCCGCGCCGTGGCTCGCGAGGGAGAACCAGAACGGCAGTCCGCGCGCGCGGCGGGTGAGGTGGATCGCGTAGTCGGACGGGCTCCACTCGGCGGCGTCCGTCAGGGTGTCGAGGTACTCGGCGTGCTGCGTGTGCGCGCGGCGGCCGGACTCGGGGTCGCGGTAGATCAGCGCGCAGGCGTCGAACGGCGCGAAGAGCCACTTGTGCGGGTCGACGATCACCGAGTCGGCGTGCTCGACGCCGGCGAACCGCGGACGCGCGAGCGGGGACAGCATCCCGGCCAGGCCGTAGGCGCCGTCGACGTGCAGCCAGAACGGGAAGTCGTCCTTCAGCGCGGCGATGGAGGCGATGTCGTCGACGATGCCGAAGTTCGTGGATCCGCCGGTCGCGACGACGGCGAAGACCGCGTCGCCGTACTCCTCCAGCGCGGGACGGACGGCCTCGCCGGTCAGCACACCGGACTCGCCGGGCGAGACGGGGACGACGTCCACATCCATCACCCGGGCCGCCGATGCGACCGAGGAGTGCGCCTCGGCGCTGCAGACGATCACCCAGCGGTCCGACGGCGAGCGGCCGTCGGCCCGGGCGTGGTCGCGCGCCGCGACGAGTGCGGACAGGTTGCCCAGCGTCCCGCCCTGCACGAACACGCCGCCCGCCGTCGCGGGGAGTCCGAACTCGGCAGCCAGGAAGGAGAGCACCTGGTTCTCGGCGTACACCGCCCCGGACCCCTCCAGCCACGAGCCGCCGTACACGGCGCTGGCCGAGACGACGAGGTCGAACGCGGTCGCCGCCTTGGTCGGGGCCGTCGGGATGAACGAGAGGTACTGCGGGTGGTCGGTCGTGATGCAGGCGGGGGCGAGCACGTGCTCGAACACGGCGAGGGCGCGCTCGGCGCCCATCCCGCCCTCGGAGACGGTCTGCCCGGCGAGGCGGCGCAGCTCGTGCTCGGGCAGCGGCTTGTCGAGCGGGGTGTCGGTGCTCAGGATGCGGCGGCGCGAGTAGTCGAGCACGAGGTCGACGAGGTCGCGGGTCTCAGGAGTGACGGCGTGCATCCGGTCGGCGGACAGCGGGGACTGGGTGTTCATGGGACCTCCGCGGACCATGCTTTCACACGGAATGAGCACAAGTGCGGCGCTGTGCGCAGCTTTCGTGCGCAGTGTTGCGCCTTGATGCTCGTATCGTGCGCTTTCGGGAGCGAAGGCGACGAGACCGAGCTCGTGCCCGCTATCCCGCGACGGATTCTTCGATCGCGTCTTCGCCCGCAGTCCGGCCCGTGCCGGCGTCGCCGCCCACGTCGAGTGGATCGCGTCGGTCGCGCAGGAAGAGCGACGCGATGAACGCGACGACGAGCGCCGCCGCGATCACGACGAAGACCGCGGTGATGGAGGTCCGGTCCGCGATCGCGCCCAGGACCGGAGCCAGGAACCCGCCGAGGGTCGTCGAGAGCCCGAGGGTGACTCCGCTCGCCGTGCCGATGTGCCGGCGGAGGTAGGCGTGCGAGAGCGTGACGTGCAGGGCGAAGGGGACGAAGAGCGCCGCGCCGAGCAGGGCGGTCGCCGCGATGGCGATGCCCGCGGCGGGCGCGGCGACGATGCCGACGGCGGCGAGCGCCGCCACCGCGTAACCGAGCGGGATGACGACCCGGCGCCCGAACCGGTCGGCGAGGAACCCGCCGAGCAGCGTCCCGATCGCCCCGGCCGCGGGGAAGACCGCGAGCGCGATCGCGCCGACGCCCGCGTCCGTGCCGAAGCGCTGGGCGACGTAGAGCGCGATGAACGACGTCGTGCCGAGGTACGCGAGCGACCAGAAGGAGATGACCACGAGCAGCCAGGCGAAGCGGCCCCAGGCGTCCGGTGCGGTGGTGGTGGAGGCGGTTGCGGCGGTGCGGGAGACGACGGGGGCGGCCTCCACGCGGACCTCCGGCACACGCCGCCGGCGCACCGCCAGGTAGACGACAACGACGGCGGCCGTCGGCACCAGGAGCAACGGTGTCGACCCCAGCCCGAGCGTCCCCGCGGTCAGCCCGACGAGCAGCGGCGCCAGGGCGACGCCGACGTTCCCGCCGACGGAGAAGATGCTCATCGACCGGTTGGTGCCGCCTCCGGCCGCGCGTGCCTCGACGGTCGCGGGCGGGTGGTAGGCCGCGACGCCCACGCCCGACAGCGCGACGACGACCCAGGTCAGCCAGTAGCTGCCCGAGGTGAGGCCCGCGGCGGCGACGGCGAGGCCGGCGGGGACCATCCACCGCAGGTCGAGCCGGTCGCTGAGCCAGCCGAAGACCGGCTGGGTGATGCTCGAGAGCGCGGTGGAGGCGAGCACGATGCCGGCGGCGGCCGCGTAGTCGTAGTGCTGCTGCGCGATGAGGGAGGGCAGCATGGCGGCGACGGCGCCGGTCTGGAAGTCGTTCATGGTGTGCGTCGACACCAGCGACCAGAATCGGGCGCGGCGGCGCGGCAGGGGGGTCGGGGTGGGCACGGCATCCTCCACGGTTCGAGCGGGCAGGATGCGACTGTATTGAATGCACAACTCCTCAGACAAGTTGAGGAGTGGATTCGCGATACGACGTGGCGGATCCGCGCTATCGGGGCCGCGTCACGAGACCACGAGCCGCACGAAGCGCGCGGTCTCGGCGCCGACCGGCACATACGAGTACCGCTGCGCGCTGGGGTAGATCGCGTGCTCGTCGGCGCCGAGCTCCGAGACCCCGTCCTCGCGCTCGATGCGCAGCCGCCCGGCGGTGACGAAGACGATCTCGTGCCAGCCCGCCGGGTCGGGCTCGGCGTCGTAGCGGTCGCCCGCGGCGAGCGCCCACGTCCAGAGCTGGGCGTCCGTGCGGGCGGGGACGGCGCCGACCAGCGCGGCGACGCTCTCGGCGGATGCTCCGCGCCAGGCGACGGCGTTGACCGCGGTCAGGAGGGCGGACGGTTCGGCGACCAACGTGATGAAGTCGGTGTCGAGCGCCCCGGCCACGCGGTCGAGCCCCGAGAGGCTGATGTTGGCCTCCCCCGCCTCCAGGTTGATGATCGTGCGCCTGCTGATCCCGGAGCGTTCCGCGAGGGTCGCCTGGCTGAGGCCGCGCTCCTGGCGGAGGCGGCGGAGGTTCCCGGCGACGTGGGCGAGAACATCGGAGCCGTGGTCTGGCATGTGCACCATTCTGCACCATAGGATGTGCAGGATGCTGCACACACCCGATCGGACCCGCGACCCCGCGCGGCGGCGGTTCCCCGTCAGCCGGCAGGAGGCCGCGCTCCTCGCGATCACCGCCCTCTGGGGATCGACCTTCCTCATCGTGCACCTGGCGATGGAGCACAGCGGGCCGTGGTTCTTCGTCGGGCTGCGCTTCGCGGTGGCCGGGCTCCTCGGCCTCGCGATCTTCCACCGCTCGCTGCGCGGGATGCGCTGGCGCGACGTCGGTGCCGGCGCGGCGATCGGCGTCTCCATCGCCCTCGGCTACGGCCTGCAGACGATGGGCCTGCAGACGATCAGCAGCAGCACCTCCGCCTTCATCACCGCTCTGTACGTGCCGCTCGTCCCGCTGCTCCAGTGGGTGGTGTTCCGCCGGGCGCCGCGACCGCTCACCCTGGTGGGCGTCGGCCTCGCCTTCGTGGGGCTGATGCTGCTGGCCGGGCCGGACGCGCTGACCATCGGGCTCGGGCCCGGCGAGATCGCCACCCTCGTGAGCACGCTGCCGATCGCGGCCGAGATCCTCCTGATCGGCCTGTTCGCGAAATCGGTCGACGTGGGCCGCGTCACGATCGTGCAGCTGCTGGTGGCGGGAGGCGTCGGGTTCCTCGCCATGCCGATCGTCGGGGAGGCCGCACCCGCGTTCTCCTGGGCGTGGCTGCTGCCCGGGGTCGGCCTCGGCATCGCGAGCTGCGTCATCCAGCTCACGATGAACTGGGCCCAGCGCTCGGTCTCCCCCACCCGTGCCACGATCATCTACGCGGGCGAGCCGGTCTGGGCGGGCGTCGTCGGGCGCATCGCCGGCGACCGGCTGCCCCCGATCGCGATCGCGGGGGCCGCCCTCATCGTCGCCGGCGTGATCGTCAGCGAGCTGCGACCGGCGAAGCGCCGTGAGACGCCTCCCGGCCTCGGCTAGACTCCGGCGCGCGGGCGTGTCCTCCGGCCCGCGGAAGGAGCTCCGATGACCGCCCGGGACCACCGCGTCGCCGTCCTCGTGCTGGAGGGCGCGAAGCCGCTCGACGTCGGCATCCCGTCGCAGGTGTTCGCCCACCGGCCGAGCATGCCGTACGAGGTGCGCGTCTGCGGCGCGGAGCCGGGGCTCGTCACCGGAGGCGACGGGCTGTCGTACCACGTGGCCGAAGGGCTGGACGCGCTCGAGCGCGCCGACACCGTGTTCATTCCGGGATACCGCGAGCCGGCGAGCACGGAGCCGCCCGCGGCCGTCGTCGCGGCGCTGCGCCGGGCGCACGAGCGCGGCGCCCGCCTGGCCGCGATCTCCACCGGCGCCTTCGCGCTGGCGGCCACCGGGCTGCTCGACGGCCGGCGGGCGACCACGCACTGGCACTACACGCGCGCCCTCGCCGAACGGCATCCCCTCATCCGCGTGGATGAGAACGTGCTGTTCGTCGACGAGGGCGATGTGCTGACCTCGGCGGGCGCCGCCTCCGGGATCGACCTCTGCCTGCACCTGGTTCGCCGCGACCACGGGGTCGGGCTGTCCAACCACGTCGCGCGGCGCCTCGTCGCCGCGCCGTACCGCAGCGGCGGCCAGGCGCAGTACGTGCCGCGCAGCGTGCCGGAGCCGCTCGGCGACCTGTTCGCCGAGACGCGCGAGTGGGCGCTGGGTCGGCTGGGCGGACCGCTCACCCTGGCCGAGCTCGCGCGCAACGCGAACGTCTCCGAGCGGACCTTCTCGCGGCGGTTCGTCGAAGACACCGGCTACACGCCGATGCAGTGGGTGCTCCGGGCACGCGTCGACCTCGCGCGCGAACTGCTGGAGCGCAGCGACCTCGGCGTCGAGCAGATCGCGCACCGGGTCGGGCTCGGGACGGGGTCGAACCTGCGCCTGCACTTCCACCGCATCCTGGGCCCCTCCCCGACGGAGTACCGCCACACGTTCTCGGCCTGACGGGCCCTGGCGGGATCCTCGCGAGGGGTGGCACACACGCTGGCGCGATGCTTGCGTGCACTGTCGTGGGAGCCACTTTCGCGGGCCGCGCTGGCGACGGAGCATGGATGGCGGACCGGGAACGAAAGGAACCACCCCATGACCCGCATCGCCATCAACGGCTTCGGCCGCATCGGCCGCAACACCCTCCGCGCCCTCCTCGAGCGCGACACCGACCTCCAGGTCGTCGCCGTCAACGACCTGACGGCGCCCGACGCCCTCGCGCAACTGCTCCGCTTCGACAGCTCCCTCGGCCGCCTCGGCCGCACCGTGGAGGTCGACGGCAGCACCCTCGTCGTCGACGGACAGCGCATCGAGGTGCTCGCCGAGCGCGACCCCGAGAACCTGCCCTGGGCCGACCTCGGCGTCGAGATCGTGCTGGAGGCCACCGGCCGCTTCACCTCCGCCGACGCGGCCCGCGCGCACCTCCGCGCCGGCGCCAAGCGTGTGCTCGTGAGCGCCCCCTCCGACGGCGCCGACGTGACGCTCGCCTACGGCGTGAACACCGACGAGTACGACCCGGCGTCGCACACCATCGTCTCCAACGCCTCCTGCACCACGAACGCCCTCGCGCCGCTCGCCAAGGTGCTCGACGACCTCGCCGGCATCGAGCACGGCTTCATGACCACGGTGCACGCCTACACGCAGGAGCAGAACCTGCAGGACGGCCCGCACCGCGACCCGCGCCGCGCCCGCGCCGCCGGCGTGAACATCGTGCCCACCACGACCGGCGCCGCCAAGGCGATCGGCCTCGTGCTCCCGGGCCTCGACGGCAAGCTGTCGGGCGACTCCATCCGCGTGCCCGTGCCGGTCGGCTCCATCGTCGAGCTCAACACGACCGTCGCGCGCGAGGTCACCCGCGACGAGGTGCTCGCCGCCTACCGCGCCGCCGCAGAGGGGCCGCTCGCCGACATCCTCGAGTACTCGGAGGACCCGCTGGTGTCGAGCGACATCACCGGCCAGCCGGCGTCGTCGATCTTCGACTCGGCGCTGACCCGCGTCGACGGCACGCACGTGAAGGTCGTCGCCTGGTACGACAACGAGTGGGGCTTCTCCAACCGCGTCGTGGACACCCTCACCCTGCTCGCCCGCTCCTGAGCCCGGACTCGCCTGCCAGACGTGAGTCGTTGCGGGTGCGGGTAGGCCCGCACCCACGACGACTCACGTCTCGCGGGCGTGTCTGTTAGCGTCGAGCGCGTGAATCAGAGCTCGACCCCTGTCTCGGACATCTCCGCCGACGCCGAGCTGGTCGGCCGGATGATCGCCGAGCAGCACCCGGACCTCGCGGGGCCGCTCCGGCTGGTCTCCGACGGCTGGGACAACCGCATCTTCCGCCTCGGCGACGACTTCGCGGTCCGCGTGCCGCGCCGGGAGGTGGCGGCGCACCTGATCGAGCACGAGCAGCAGGTGCTCGGCGCGATCGCCGAACGGGTCGCGGTGCCCGTCCCCGCTCCCGTCCGCGTCGGCGTGCCGAGCGCGACCTTCCCGTGGCCCTGGAGCATCATCCGGTGGCTGGAGGGGGTCGACGGCGCCTCGGTCGACGCCCCCGCCCGGGCCGTGATCGCCGAACCGCTCGCGGCCTTCGTGCGCGCTCTGCATATCCCCGCGCCCGCCGATGCGCCGGTCAACCCGGTGCGCGGCGTCCCGCTCGCCACGCGCGACGCGGCCGTCCGCGATCGCATCGCACTGCTCGCCGCCCGCCTCGACACGACCGCGCTCACCGCGGCGTGGGAGGACGCACTGGCCGCACCCGTGTGGGACGGCCCGGCGCTCTGGCTGCACGGCGACCTCCACCCCGGCAACCTCGTGCTCCACTCGGCCGACGGCACCGCGGAGGGCGTGGACGGGCTCGCCGCGGTCATCGACTTCGGCGACGTGACGGCCGGCGATCCCGCGACCGACCTGGCGACGGCCTGGCTCACGTTCGACGGCTCCGCGCGGGAGGCGTTCCGCGCCGCGTTCGACGGGACCGTCGACGACGCGACCTGGCGACGCGCCCGCGGCTGGGCGGTCACCATGGGCACGGCCCTCGCCGCCCACTCGGACGACAACCCCCGCATGGGCGGGATCGGCCGTCACGCGCTCGCGCAGCTGGCCGGCTGAACACCGCATCCGGCTCCGCGCACGCAGAAGCCCCCGCCCGCTGTGCAGCGGACGGGGGCTTCGTGGTGCGAGGGTCGCTTACGCCTCGGCGGCGGCGAGGGCGCCGGCCTGCGCGAGGTCGGTGAGCAGCTGGTCGCCCGGGATCGCGGGGACGAAGTCCGCCTCGATCTCGGCGCGGTCGAGCAGCTCGTTCATGCGGCGCTGACGCTGACGCGGGATGAGCGTGACGACCGTGCCCTGCTTGCCGGCGCGGCCGGTGCGGCCCGAGCGGTGCAGGTAGGTCTTGTACTCGTCCGGGGCGTCGGCCTGGATGACCAGGTCGATGTCGTCGACGTGGATGCCGCGGGCGGCGACGTCGGTCGCGACCAACACGTTCACGCGGCCGCTGGTGAGCTGCGCGAGGTTGCGGGTGCGGCGGGACTGGTTGAGGTCGCCGTGCAGGCTGACGGCGGGGATCCCGGCGTCGTCCAGCTGGTCGGCGAGCATCTCGGCGAACGCGCGGGTGCGGGCGAAGATCAGGGTCTTGCCCTCGCGGTCGGCGAGCTGCTCGATGATGGCCGGCTTGTCGCGGTGCTCGATGACGAGCACGCGGTGGTCGATCGTCGAGGACGCCTGGTCCTCGCCGGCGACCTCGTGCACGGCGGGCTCGACGAGGAACTCGTCGACGAGCTGCGCGACGCCCTTGTCGAGGGTCGCCGAGAAGAGCAGCTTCTGGCCGCCCTCCGACGTCTCGCGCAGGATGCGCTGCACCGGCTCGAGGAAGCCGAGGTCGCACATGTGGTCGGCCTCGTCCAGGACGGTGACGACGACCTCGCTGAGGTCGAGGCGGCCCTGCTCGAGCAGGTCCTCGATGCGGCCCGGGGTGCCGATCACGATGTCGACGCCGCGCTGCAGCGCGCCGACCTGACGGCCCTGGGGCACGCCGCCGTAGATCTGCGTGGTGAAGAGGCCGACGCTGCGGGCGATGGGCTGCACCGTGCGGTCGATCTGGAGGGCGAGCTCGCGGGTCGGGGCCAGGATGAGCGCGCGGGGGGCGCGGCCGATCTGACGCTTGCCGCCGGCCTTGCCGGACTCGGCCCAGAGCTGCATGAGGCGCTCGACCATGGGGGCGCCGAAGGCGATGGTCTTGCCGGAGCCGGTGCGGCCGCGGCCGAGCACGTCCTTGCCGGAGAGCACGTCGGGCGCGGTCGCAGCCTGGATCGGGAAAGGCTTGTCGGCGCCGAGCTCGGCGAGCGCGCGCACGACGTTGCCGCCGAAGCCCAGGTCGGCGAAGGTCACGCCGTCGACGTCCGCGGCCTGGATGGCCTCGGCCTCGAGCCGCTCGAGCACGACGTCGTCTTGCGCCTTGAACGCGGGCTTGTCGTCGCGCGAGGGGTAGAAGGAGGAGTCGCGGCGCGGGCGGTCGTCGTGGTCGCGGCGCGGGGCGCGGTCGCCACGGTCGTCGAAGGAACGGCGGGGACGGTCGTCGAAGTCGCGACGCGGGGCACGGTCGCCGCGGTCCTCGAAGGAACGGCGGGGACGGTCGGAGAAGTCGCGACGCGGGCGGTCGTCGTGCTCGCGGCGCGGGGCACGGTCGCCACGGTCACCGCGGTCGTCGAACGAACGACGGGGACGGTCGTCGGCGTCGCGACGCGGACGCTCGGGGCGGCCGCCGCGGTCGTCGAACGAACGGCGCGGGCGGTCGTCGTTGTCACGACGCGGGGCACGATCGCCGCGGTCCTCGAAGGAGCGACGGGGACGGTCGTCGTTGTCACGACGCGGAGCACGATCGCCGCGGTCCTCGAAGGAGCGACGGGGACGGTCGTCGTTGTCACGACGCGGAGCACGATCACCACGGTCGTCGAACGAACGACGGGGACGGTCGTCGTAGTCGCGACGCGGGGCACGGTCACCACGGTCGTCGAACGAACGACGGGGACGGTCGTCGTCGCGGCGCGGACGGTCGGCGCGGTCGTCGAAGGAGCGGCGGGGGCGCTCGTCGGCATCGCGACGGGGGCGCTCATCGCGACCGGCACGGCCGCGGCTGTCCCACTCGCGCTCGGTGCGGCGCGCGTCCTTGCCGCGGGGCTCCCAGTTGGGGCGCTCGCTGCGGCCGCGGCCGGCGGCGTCGGAGCTGCCGCCACGGGTGCCGTAGACGGCACGGCCGCGCTCGGCGCTGCCACCACGGGTGGCGCGGTCCTCGGCGGTCCAGCGGGCCTTCTTGCCGGCGGTCTGCTCCTCGGCGCGGTAGCCGCGGTGCTTGGGGCTCTTGCTGCCGACCTGCTTGGGTCGGTCGTTCTTCTTGTACGGGGGCATGCGTGATTCTTCCTGGGTTGTCTCAGGTGCGCGGCGGCACGCAGAAGCGCACCGGGGAATCCCCGTCGAACATCGTCCGGGGCCGTTCACATCGTGATTGTCCGCACCTCTGATCGGGTGCAGAACCGGCCCGCTTGACTTACAAACCCATCCGCGCGACATGCGCGGTGTCAAGAGCCGACCTCCCAACGATACAGGACGGAGGCTGTGAAGCGGCTGCCGATCCCGGAACCGGTTTCGAGAGCACGGGGTATACAGGAGGTATGCCCTCCGACTCCTCGCTCGACGCCGTCGTGATCGGCTCCGGCCCGAACGGGCTGTCCGCCGCCGTCACCCTCGCCCGCGCCGGATTGTCGGTGCGGGTGTACGAGCGGAACGCCACCGCCGGCGGCGGGATGCGGACCGAGGAGATCACGCTCCCCGGCTTCCGGCACGACATCTGCTCGGCCGTGCACCCGCTGGCGTTCGCATCCGGCTTCTTCCGCCGGTTCGGGCTGGAGAAACGGGTCCGGTTCGTCACGCCGACCGCGTCGTACGCGCATCCCCTCGACGGCGGCCGCGCCGCGGTGGCGTACCGCGACATCGAGCGCACGGCGGACGCCCTCGGCCCGGACGGCGCGGCCTGGCGCGCTCTCATCGGACCGCTGGCACGGCACGCGGACGAGGTGGCGCAGTTCACGGGCTCGGCGATCGTCGGCCTCCCGCGCCATCCCCTCGTCGCCGCCCGGCTCGGGGCGACCGCGCTGCTGCAGGGCGGCCCCTGGTGGAACCTTCCGTTCCGCACCGAGGAGCCCGGCGCGCTCCTGACGGGCGCGTTCGCGCACACGACCCTCGCGCTCCCGAGCGTCGCGGGTGCCGCCGCAGGCCTGACCCTCGCCGCCTACGGCCACGCGCGCGGCTGGCCGGTGCCCATCGGTGGCTCGCAGAGCATCGCCGACGCCCTGGTGGCTGATCTGGAGGCGCACGGCGGCGAGCTCGTCACCGGCACCGAGGTCACGAGCCTGGGCGACCTCCCGGAGTCGCGCATCGTCGTCTTCGACACGCACGTGCGCGCGGCGGCCCGGCTCGGCGAGGACCGGCTCGCGCCCTCCTACCAGCGCAGCGTCTCCCGGTTCCGCAGCGGGAACGGCGTCTGCAAGGTGGACTTCGCGCTCGCGGGCCCCGTGCCGTGGGCGAACCCCGAGCTCAACGAGACCGCGACCGTGCACGTGGGCGGCACCCGTGCCGCCGTCGCCCGATCCGAGCGCGAGGTGGCGCGCGGCGCGATCGGCGACGACCCCTACGTGCTCGTCTCGCAGCCGTCGCTCTTCGACGACACCCGCGCCCCCGCGGGCAAGCACGTCCTCTGGGCGTACACGCACGTCCCTCACGGCTCCGCTGCCGATCGGACGGAGGCCGTCATCCGCCAGCTCGAGCGCTTCGCGCCGGGCTTCCGCGACCTCATCCTGGCGAGCACCTCCCGCACCGCCGACCAGATGGAGCTCTACAACCCCAACTACCTCGGCGGCGACATCTCCACCGGGATGCCCGACCTGCGTCAGCTGATCGTCCGGCCCGTCCTCTCGCCCGACCCGTGGCGCATGCCCGGGCGCGGCCTCTATCTCGCGTCGGCCTCCGCCGCTCCCGGACCGGGTGTGCACGGACTCGGCGGGTATTACGCGGCGCGCAGCGCGCTGCGCCACGAATTCGGCGTGACCCGCATGCCGTCTCTCGCCCCCGAGGAGTGACGCCATGTCCGTGACCGTCCGCCGATTCCGCTGCACGCCCGACCAGGTCTTCGCCGTGCTCGCCGACCCCTGGGTGTACCCGAGCTGGGTGGTCGGAGCGTCGCGGATGCGCGCGGCCGACGACACCTACCCGGCGGCCGGCTCCAAGCTGCACCACTCCATCGGGGTCTGGCCGTTCGTGCTGAACGACGAGACTCGCGTGGACGAATGGGACCCGCCGCGCCGGATGGTGCTGCAGGCCAAGACGCGCCCCTTCGGCGAGGAGCGGGTCGTCATCGACGTGCGCCCGCACGGCGACGACTGCCTCGTGCGCATGGAAGAGCACCCCGTCGCCGGCCCGGCCCGGCTGATCCCCGCGCCCCTCGCGGACGTCGCGCTGCACGTGCGCAACCGCGAGTCGCTGCGCCGACTGGAGTGGGCGGCACGGGGATGGCGGAGCGCGGGACCGGGCATCCTCTCCTGAGGGAGAATGAGGCTCCCTCACCCGTCTCTCAGCGACCGTTCAAAGCGTGATCCGGTGCCGGGAAGGGCGTGTCGCGACCGCTCGACGAACGAGCGCGCGAACCGTCGGTCCCAGGCGCTAGCGTGGGTGGCGCCGGACCGAGGGAGAGATCGATGAGCACGCCCACCACGCCTGTCGGAGACACGCGCATCGCCGACACGCACGTCGCCGACTCGCACGACCTGCTGCGGGTGCACGGCGCCCGCGAGAACAATCTCAAGGACATCAGCGTCGACCTGCCGAAGCGCCGGCTCACCGTCTTCACGGGCGTCTCCGGCTCGGGAAAGAGCTCGCTGGTGTTCGGGACGATCGCGGCCGAGTCGCAGCGGATGATCAACGAGACGTACAGCGCGTTCGTGCAGGGCTTCATGCCGTCGCTGGCCCGGCCCGACGTGGATGTGCTGGAGGGGCTGACGACCGCGATCATCGTCGACCAGGAGCGGCTGGGCGCCAACGCGCGCTCGACGGTCGGCACGGTGACCGACGTCAACGCGATGCTGCGCATCCTGTTCAGCCGGCTGGGGCAGCCGCACGTCGGATCGCCGCAGGCGTTCTCGTTCAACGTCGCGTCGGTGCACGGCGACCGCGCGGTCACCATCGAGCGCGGCACCGGCAAAGAGGCGGCGGGCAGCTTCACCCTCACCGGTGGGATGTGCCCGCGGTGCGAGGGGATGGGGACGGTCAACGAGATCGACCTCGCCGAGCTGTTCGACGAGACGAAGTCGCTCGCCGAGGGCGCCATCACCATCCCGGGCTACACGGCCGACGGCTGGGCGGTGCGGCAGTACGCGGAGTCCGGGTTCCTGGATGCGACCAAGCCGATCCGCGACTACACCGAGACCGAGCGCAACGACTTCCTCTACAAGGAGCCGACCAAGGTCAAGATCTCGGGCATCAACCTGACCTTCGAGGGCCTGGTCCCCAAGATCCAGAAGTCGTTCCTCTCCAAGGACCGCGACGCGCTGCAGCCGCACATCCGCGCCTTCGTCGACCGGGCCGTCGCCTTCGCGGTCTGCCCGGACTGCGGCGGCACCCGGCTGAACGAGGGCGCCCGCTCCTCCCGCATCGACGGCGTGAACATCGCCGACGCGTGCGCCATGCAGATCAGCGACCTGGCGGAGTGGGTGCGGGGCATCCAGGAGCCGACGGTCGCGCCGCTGCTGGCGAACCTGCGGCACACGCTCGACTCCTTCGTCGAGATCGGACTCGGCTACCTCTCGCTCGACCGGCCCTCCGGAACGCTCTCGGGCGGGGAGGCCCAGCGCACCAAGATGATCCGGCACCTCGGCTCGTCGCTCACCGACGTGACGTACGTCTTCGACGAGCCGACGATCGGGCTGCACCCGCACGACATCCAGAAGATGAACGAGCTGCTGCTGCGCCTGCGCGACAAGGGCAACACGGTGCTCGTCGTGGAGCACAAGCCCGAGGCGATCGCGATCGCCGACCACGTCGTCGACCTCGGTCCCCGGGCCGGCACCGCGGGCGGCACGATCTGCTTCGAGGGCACGGTCGAGGGGCTGCGCGCGAGCGGCACCCTCACCGGCCGACACCTCGACGACCGCGCCGCGGTCAAGGAGGCGGTGCGCACCCCGTCCGGCGCGCTCGAAGTGCGCGGCGCGACCGCGAACAACCTGCACGACGTGGATGTCGACATCCCGCTCGGCGTGCTGGTCGTCGTGACCGGGGTGGCGGGGTCGGGCAAGAGCTCGCTCATCCATGGGTCGGTGTCGTCGCAGGACGACGTCGTCTCGATCGACCAGGGCGCGATCCGCGGGTCGCGGCGCAGCAACCCGGCGACCTACACCGGTTTGCTCGAGCCGATCCGCAAGGCGTTCGCCAAGGCGAACGGCGTGAAGCCGGCGCTGTTCAGCGCGAACTCCGAGGGCGCGTGCCCCACCTGCAACGGCGCCGGGATGATCTACACCGACCTCGGCGTGATGGCGAGCGTCGCCACCGTCTGCGAGGAGTGCGGCGGCAAGCGGTTCCAGGCGTCCGTGCTCGAGTACACCCTGGGCGGCAAGGACATCAGCGAGGTGCTCGCGATGCCGGTCACCGAGGCCCGCGAGTTCTTCGGGGCCGGGGAGGCGCGCACCCCCGCGGCCAGCGCCATCCTGGACCGGCTGGAGGATGTCGGCCTCGGCTACCTCAGTCTCGGCCAGCCGCTCACCACCCTCTCCGGCGGCGAGCGCCAGCGCCTCAAGCTGGCCACCCACCTGGGCGAGAAGGGCGGCGTGTACGTGCTCGACGAGCCGACCACCGGCCTGCACCTGGCCGACGTCGAGCAGCTCCTCGGCCTCCTGGACCGGCTGCTCGACTCCGGCAAGTCGGTGATCGTCATCGAGCACCACCAGGCCGTGATGGCGCACGCCGACTGGATCGTCGACCTCGGCCCGGGCGCGGGCCACGACGGCGGCCACGTCGTCTTCGAGGGCACCCCCGCCGACCTGATCGCCGCACGCTCGACGCTGACCGGCGAGCACCTGGCGCGCTACGTCGGCGTGTGAGGGCGGCGGCCGCGACCAGTGGTCATGACATGCCGTCTGCGCACGTGCGCGCGCGGCATGTCGTGACCACTGGCTGCGTTTCGCGACAGTGAGGTGACGAACGCCGACGGCCCGGACACCATCGGGTGTCCGGGCTGTCGTGCGCGAGGCGCGGCTAGCGGGTGCCGGTGCCGGCGCCGGCGGCGGACCGCCAGCGCTGTTCCGAGCGCGAGCGCGAGCAGGGCGCCCAGAGCCGCCAGGCTCAGGTCGGCCGCACCGGTGTCGGCGAGGTCGCCGCTGCCGGAGCCCGCGATCGAGCCGCTCCCGTTGTCGGCCGGGGTCGTGCCCGATCCGCCGCCCGTGCCGGGGCCGGTGCCCGGGTCCGTGCCGCCGTTACCGGGATCCGTGCCCCCGCCGGTGCCCGGGTCGACGACCCCGCCCGGCAGGTGCGCGTCGGCGGTGATCCAGAACGCGACCGTGTAGGTCCGGCTCGTGTTGCCGTCCGCCGAGGTGACCGTGACGGTGCGCGACCGGGTGGAGGCGTCGTCGACCGCCGCGAGCGAGCGGAAGCCGGCCGTGAGCGGCTCGGCCACCGTGACCGTCGCGCCGTCGGCCGCGGCCGTCGCCGTGACCGCCGGAAGGGCGCGGCCCGCAGGCCAGTCCACCACGTAGGTGCGGGTGGCCGGGTCGAAGCCGTCGAGCGCGGTGCCGGCGACGCGGATCGCCGAGGCGGTCGCGACGCTGCGCTGGGTGGCGTCGGCGTAGTTGGTCACCGTGACGGTGCCGTCGGCGTTCAGCTTCACCTGCGCGGTCAGCGCCTTGGCCAGGTTGAGGCGCTCCCAGCTGGCGTCGCCCTGGGCGGTCAGGTCGAGCGGGTCGCCCGAGTCGAGGGCCGTCTGCTCCAGGATCTGCGTGCGCTGCGCGTCCGTCAGGTCCGGGAAGGCGGTGGTGAGCAGGCTCGCCGCCTCGGCCGGCACAGTGACCTTGGCACCCGTCGCCGCGACCTTGGTGAAGCCGTAGTCGAGGCGCTGGGTGTAGAGGTCGGTGGCTGCGGCGTCGTCGAGGCCGGCGTACGGCGTGCCCGAGCAGACGGCGAGGGTGTCGCCGTACCCGTTCGCCTGGCACTCCTGCACCAGCACCTGCTCCAGCTCGTCGTGCGCCTGGAGCATCAGGTCGGCGAAGGCCGGGTCGGCCCAGCGGTGCGCGACCGTCGCCTGCGCGTCCATCCGGCCGCCCATGACGTCGAGCGGGTAGTGGAAGCCCAGGATGATGCGGTTGTTGCCGTACTCGGAGGCGCGGGCGAGCAGCTGCGGAGCGAGCTCCGGCAGCAGGGTCGCCATGGTCGTGCCGAACGTGTACCCGCCGAACGTGTGACCGCTCGGGTAGGAGCCGCTGCCCGCCAGACCGTCGTAACCGCCGGTCTTGTTGTCGTAGATCAGGCCGCCCTGGCTGGCCAGGCCCATCCGCACGTACGGGCGGAGGTACTGGAAGTAGGGCTTCGCGGCATCCGCACCGCCGAGTCCCGAGGCCACCCGGTCGAGGATGGCCTGCGTCTTCGGCAGCTTGCCCGCGCCGATGGCCGCCGCGTAGAGCGTGCCGAGGCGCGATCCGAGGGCGTCGGTCATCGTCGTCGCCGGCGAGTTGTCGGCGTCGCGCTGGGCGCGGTCGACCTGCGCGCTGGTGGCGGCGTGGTTGATCGCGATGACCTTCTTGTCGTTCTCCGCGGAGATCGTGCTCAGGTCGGCGACCTTCTCGTTGGCGCCGAGGGTGCCGGTGCCGAGGGCGGAGAAGCCGCGCAGGATGTACACGTTGTAGTCCACACCGGTCGGGGTCGCCGGCCAGGCGTCGGACGGGTACGACGCGGTGATCGTGCCGCTCGGGAAAGGCGTGGACGCGAGGGCCGCGAACGTCTCCGCCACGGCCGGGGCCGCCTGCGGGGTCGCCGGTGCCGCGGTCGAGGGGGCGGAGGCTCCCGTCGCGTTGAGCGCGCTGACCTGCGCGGTGTAGGCCTGCCCCGCCTTCAGCCAGGTGAAGACGGCCGAGAGCTGGGTCGGGTCGCCGATCGTGATGGTGTGGCCGTCGTCGAGGGTGACGAGGTAGCCGGTGAGCGGCGATCCGCCGTCCTCCGCCGGTGCGGTCCAGCGCACGGCGACGCTCGATCCGCTGACGGTGGCGGTCACCGACATCGGCGTGGCCGGAGCCACGACCGGCTTGGCGGCGAGGCCGTCCTGCGCGGAGGAGAGCGCGGCGGCCGCGGCCTGGAGGGCCTCGTCCGTCGCAGCGGCGTCCGCCAGCACGGCCTTGCCTGCGTCGAGTGCGGACTGGAAGGCCGCCCACGACGCGTCGGTGTAGCGCTGGTTCGTCACGGCCGACGCCACGCTCACGAGGTGGGCGAGGGTGAGCCGCGAGACCGGGGTCAGCTGGCTGGCGGCCAGGCTCAGGCTGCGCGCCTGGGCGTCGACCGCGCTCTGGGTGGCGGTGTCGGAGGCGAGCAGCTTCTTGGCCGCGGCGAGCTCGCGGAGGAAGACCGCGAAGTCGATCGAGCCGTAGACGCCGGTCTTGTCGGCCAGCGGCGCGGTCGTGTCGATCGCACTGCGCAGCGCGGTCTTGTCGACGCCCGTGGTGAAGGTCAGCTTGTCGATGTTGGCGACGTACGGGTGGTTCGCATCCGCCGTCGTGTGCAGCACCAGGTAGACCCGGTGGCTGCCCGTGATGGACTTCGACAGGGCCAGCTGCGCGGTGCCGGACTTGACCCAGTCGGCGCCGGTGGGCGCGAGCGGGAGGGTCGCGTACGGCGTGCCGGGGGCAGCCGGATCGAAGGCGTCGAGGTAGAGGTCGATGCGCGAGTTCGTCCCGCAGCGGGCCGAGTTGTTCACGTAGTGCGTCGCGACCTGCGTGACCGCGGTCCCTCCGAAGTCGATGGTGCCGTAGTCGAGCCAGGCGCCGTCGTAGGTGCCGCCCAGGTCGACGACGGTGCCGTCGCTCCAGGTGGAAGTCTCGCTCTTCAGGGCGCCGCCGCTGTTCGTCTTCCACGCCTCGGCCTCGAGCACCGTGGTGGTGTTCTTGGTCGGCACGAAGGTGACGTTGTCGATGTTGGCGACGTACGGGTGGCTCGCGTCCGGCGTGGTGTGGAGCACCAGGTAGAGGCGGTGGCTGCCCGTGATCGTCTTCGGCAGGGTGACGGAGGCCGTGCCCGCCTTCACCCAGTCGGAGCCCGTCACCGCGAGCGGGACGTTGGCGTACGGCGTGCCCGGGTTCGCCGGGTCGTAGCCGTCGAGGTACACGTCGACACTGGAGTTCGCCCCGCAGCGGGACGAGTTGTTGACGTAGTGGATGGCCACCTCGGAGATCGGCGTGGTGCCGAAGTCGATGGTGCCGTAGTCCAGCCACGCCTTGTCGTAGGTGGCGCCGAGGTCGGTGACCGCGCCGTCGCTCCAGGTTGACTGCTCCGACTTGAGGCCGCCTCCGCTGTTCGTCTTCCAGGCCTCCGCCTCGACGACGACCGGTGCCGCGCCGTCCGATGCGGTCGCCGAGAACTGGAACCAGTCGAAGTTCGACACCCAGGCCTGGCCGGCCGGCGCCGCGAAGGTGAAGGTGACCCGCTTGGCCGCGGCGAGCGCGACCGGGTCGGTGACCGCCGCCGTGACGGTGACGTAGTTGCCCCAGCTGCCGGTGCCCGGGAGGCTGACGGTGCCGACGACCGGCCCGTTCTCGTCCCCGGCGTGCACGGTCGCGGTCGAGGGCGCCGCGTTCGCAGCCTGCGAGTTCGCGTAGCGGATCGCGATCCGCTTGGGCGTGGAACCGGCGAAGTCGAGGTTGTTGTAGCGCACCCACGAGCCGGTGGTCACGCCGCCGAGGTCGCCCGTGGACTGGTAGGCCTCGTTCTTGAGCGAGCCCCCCGACCATTCGTCGGACTGCTCGGCCTGCAGCACCCGGTAGGCGCCCTGGTCGAGACCGAGGCCGTCGATCGCGGCCTGCAGCACGCTGGTCGCGCTGCGCAGCTTGGAGCTGGTCGCGGACGCGTCGGCGAGCACCTTCTGGGCCGAGGTCAGCGCCTTGGTCAGCGCGCTGTACGAGGCGAACGAGTAGTTGCCCGGCTGCACCAGCGCGGCCTGGTCGACCAGCTTCTGCAGGGCGACGCGGTCCGCGTTGGAGACGGTGAGCTCGAGCGCCGACAGGTCGGAGACGCCCTGGCCGGTCAGCGCTGCCGCGGTGGCTCCGCTGCCGAGGGCCGCGTCAGCGAAGTTCACGTGGAAGCGCGCGTTCTTCGTGAGCGTGCCCGAGAGGCGGAGGGTCGCGGTCGTCGCCGTGGTGACGCGCAGGTCGGCGGTGACGGAGGAGGGCAGGCCGCTCACGGTCGCGCCTCCCGTGCCCGTGATGCTGGAGCCGACGGCGCCGGTGAAGGTCGCCCCGCCCCCGAGGGTCAGGACGATCGAGCCGGAGACGGTTCCGTCCGCCGCCGCCGCGAGGGAGGTCGCGGAGGCGGTGACCGGGTAGGTCTTCGCGCTGCCGCCGTCGCCGCCGCCCGGGTTGCCCGGGGTGCCGGTGGAGCCGGTGCTCATCGAGTAGGCGGGCTTGGTGTCCGCACCCCACGAGGTCGCCTTCGCGCCCATGTCGAAGGCGAGGGTGCCGCCGCCGACGATGGAGGAGTAATCCACCCAGGTGTTGTTGTAAGCGGCGCCACCCAGCGTGGCCGACTGGATGTAGAAGTTGTCGGACGAGACGTTGCCCGCCGAGACCGTGAACGACCGGCCGGTGTCGTAGGTGATCTTCGTCGAGTCGAAGAACGGCGAGCCGATCTGGTACTGCGACGATCCCGCGGTCACCGGGAAGAGGCCGATCGCCGCGGCGACGAACATGGTCGACATGGTGCCCGCGTCGTTGTCCATCGTCGGCAGGAAGCCGGCCGGGTCGAGCTTGTAGACCTTCGTCTTGATCGGCGGCGTGAACTCGCCGTTGCCGCTCGGCGCCTCGTTGGTGCTGCCGGTCGCGATGTACCGGTTCCAGGTCGGCTTCGTGTAGATCGCGCGCGCCCACTTCTGGGTCAGGCTCGGCTCGCCCACGTAGTTGAACAGGTAGGGCGCCTGCAGGTCGATCTCGTTGGCGTTGGAGTGCAGCATCCCCGTGCCGTCGTCGGTCGCCGCGTCTTCGCCGAACATGTGCTCGACGGCGAGCTTGGCTGCCTTCGAACCGCCCATGGCCTGGATGGTGCCGGCCATGTCGTAGGCGCCGTACCAGTTGTACTGCCACGGGGTGCCCTGGTAGAGGTTGGCGGCCTCGAAGCGCTCGTAGTCGACGCTCGTCCAGTCGCCCGCCGCGTTGCGCGGGGTCAGCAGGCCGACCTTGGTGCCGTCGGCGGCCGTCCAGGCGCCCGCCTTGAAGACGTTCTGGAAGGGGAGGGCCGCCTGGGCGCGCAGGTCCTTCGCCTCGTCCGTCTTGCCGAGGGCGTCGGCGATGATCGCGAGCGCCCACTGGTCGTAGCCGCGCTCGAGCGACGAGCCCGGGCGGTCGGCGATGTAGCCCTGGCGCAGCTCCTGGCCGGAGTAGTACCCGACGAGGTTGTGCAGGGTCGGGTAGGCCTCGTCGAGGCGGGTGAAGCCCGTGTAGCCCTTCGACAGCGCGTCGGCGACGATCACGGCGGAGCGCTCCCAGCGGACCGTCGGGACGCCCTGCACCAGGCTGGCGAGGTTGGCCGCGCCGGACGCGTTCTGGTCGGCGAAGAGCGTGATCAGCGACTGGATCATGTCGCGGTACAGCGTCGGGTCGACGTAGGCGATCACCGAGTACTTGCGGAAGTCGTCCCACGACGACCAGCCGTCGTAATACGTGTAGTCGTCGACCTGGTGCACCGCGCCGTCGACGCCGCGGTAGGTGCCGGAGGTGCTGGTGGCGTTGGTCGGCACCGCGAACATCCGGTACAGGTGCGTGTAGAAGAGCTTGGTGAGCGTGCCGTCGGGGTCGCTCTTCGTCGAGGCGGTCACGTCGACCGCGCCCAGGCGGGCGTTCCACGCGGCGGCCGTCTCGGCGCGCACCTGGTCGAAGGTCTTGCCGCCGACCTCGTTGGCCTGGTCGATCTGGGCCTGGGCCGCGCTGATCGGCGAGAGCGTGATGCGCAGCTCGACCTGCGCGCCGGCGGCCGGGTCGAAGGTGAGCACGGCGCCGGTGTCGGTGCCGGTGCGGTTCGTGGTCGCGTCGAGCGCCGAGCCATCGGCCCAGGTGCGCGCGGAGGCGACCTTCTGGGCGGTCTCGGCGTAGTACGACATCGCGTAGGACGCACCGTTGAAGTTGCCCGCGAAGGTGCCCGAGAGCGCGATGCGGCCGTCCGCGAGCGTCGTCGTGGTGATGGAGGAGCCGGTGCGGCTGGTGAAGTTGTTGTTGAGGTCGAAGACCAGCGAGGGGGTCTTGCCCGCCGGGAACGTGTAGCGGTGCATCGCCGTGCGGGTCGCGGCGGCGACCTCGGCGTTGATCGTGCCGCCCGGCGCGGTCACGGCGCCGTCGGTTCCGGCGATCTCGCCGAGGCCCACGCGGTAGTAGCCCGGCGTCGCGTCCTCGTCGCTGTGCGAGTACGGGTGCGCGTACGAGCCGGTGGAGGGGCGGGCCGAGTAGCCGACCTCGGTCGGGACGACGAGGATGTCGCCGCCGCCTCCCGAACCGCCCACGCCGTCGAGGTTGGTCTGGGTGAAGCCGGCGATCTTCTTCTCGTTGTAGTCGTAGCCGGTGTGGTTGCGGTTCGGCGTGGTGAGGGGGTTCACCTTGGCGAGACCGTTCGGCGCCTGCGCGCCCGGGAGGTCGTTGCCGTCGTCGCCCGCCGTGCTCACGAACGGGTCGACGAACGACGTGTAGTCCGTGGCTGCCGGTGCCGCGTCGGGCGCCGCCTGCGCCGGCAGCGCCGTGAGGCCGGTCCCGGAGGCCACCAGCGCGACGGCGGAGGCGACGGCGGCGAGCCGGCCCGCGAACGCGCGGCTCCTCGGATGCGCGGAAGGCGCAAATGACGTGCGGGGCATGGATGAGCTCCTGGTTCTGGTTCTGGTGAAGGTGTGACCGGATGACCCCGCGTGTGACAGCGCTGTCATGGCAGAGAGCTAACCCTACCGGCGCCGTCTTCGTCAAGCGCCTGCGAGAACCGAGAGCGAGGCTATCGATCCCGCATGGAACGAAAGGGGCCCACCCGGTGTCCGGCAGGCTGCCTACACGTGTCCGACCCGTGAACTCCCCCGCGCCCCGCCCGCCCCGCCCGGCGCCTCTCCCGCGCGCACCTCCCCCCTCCCGCCTCTCCGCAACATTCGGCACGAATGTCGTGAATGGCGCCGCCTTTCCCGACATTCGGCACGAATGTCGGGGTGCGAATCGGGGCGCGAATGGGCGTAGCGGGGCGCGCATCCCGCCCACTAGCCTGGCGCCACACCCTCCAGGAGGCGCCATGACGGACCAGCAGCCGACTCCCGATCCGCCCGCGCACCAGAGTGCCGCCGCCTCACCGGTGCCCGATCCGGCCGCCGCACCCGATCCGGCCGCCGCACCCGATCCGGCCGCCGCCCCTGTGGATGCAGCCGCCGCGCCCGAGCCGCCCACCGACGATCCCGGCACCCCCACCCGCGCCGGCTGGGCCACCGCCCTGCTCGTGACGGGAGCCGCGCTCACCCTCATCGCTGGCGGCTTCATCGCGGGGACCATCGCGACCACCGCCGTCACCGCGGGCACCAGCGGATCCTGCGACGCCGCCTCCGTCGCGAACGGCGTCCTGCCCACCATCGTCACCATCTCCGTCACCTCGTCCTCGGGCGGCAGGAGCAACGGAAGCGGCCAGATCATCACCGATGACGGCTACATCCTCACGAACAATCACGTCGTCTCCCCCCCCCGCTTCGGGAGGCGCCCTCTCGGTGCGCTTCAGCGACGGCCACGAGCTCGACGCCCGCCTGATCGGCCGCGACCCGAAGACCGACCTCGCCGTCGTCAAGGTCGACGACGACGAACCGCTCCCGGTGATCTCCATCGGCGACTCCGGCGGACTCTCCGTCGGCCAACCGGTGGTCGCCCTCGGCGCACCGCTCGGGCTCTCGAGCACCGTCACCGCCGGCATCGTCAGCGCGCTCGGCCGCACCGTCCCCGTCCCGAGCGACGACGACCGCAACGCCGTGCTCGTCGGCGCCATCCAGACCGACGCCTCCATCAATCCCGGCAACTCCGGCGGCGCCCTCGTCGACTGCCGCGGACGCCTGGTCGGGGTCAACACGGCCATCGCCACCGTCCCGGGCAGTGGAGGCCAGAGCAGCACGGGCAGCGTCGGCATCGGCTTCGCGGTTCCCGAGTCGTCGGCCATGCGCATCGCGCACGAGCTGATCGACACTGGGAAGGTCGCCTACCCCACCACCGGCCTCGAGGTCCTGCCCATCCCGCCCGGCGTCGCCGCCGCGTACGGGATCACCGACGGCCTGTTCGTCCAGTCCGTCGACGCCGGCGGCCCCGCCGCGAGTGCCGGCCTGCGCACGGGCGACGTCGTCACCAGCCTGAACGGCGCGCCGGCGAGCAGCGTCGACGTGCTGACCGCCCTGCAGATCACCTCCGACCCGGGCGACGAGGTCGCTGTCGGCTACGTGCGCGCCGGTCGCGAGAGGGAGGCGACGCTCACGCTGGCCGCGGGATGAGGTGGCGTGTATCGCCATTTCCTCTGATGGGCGACGTTCGCAGGCGACATACGACTCGCACACGGTGTGGGGCTCTCCGAACGGCGACACGTTCAGAGAGCCCCGCTGTCCTTGGGATTTAGCCCCACGAACAGCAGCAGCATGCGATCGTCGTGCACGAGCATCGCGCTGCTGTCGGCTCGAAGAGGAAGGAACCCTCGCCGTGCACCGACACGGTCAACTTCTCAACAGGGGGAATCGTCACAGTCATCTTTCACCCCCTCTCCTCTCTGGAAACAACACCGGGGAGGAGTGCGGACTCTTCGAAGCCATCCGTGCAAGAAATCATCTTCGAGCGGAGCGGGTGAGGGATGGTTGTCCGCAGCATGTGCGTTCAACGCGGCAACATGTGGCGACCGGAGCAGCTCGAAAAACCGTGGATCCGGGGCTTTGAAACCGCCCAGACCCCCAAGAGCCCATTCGCTCTTGATGTCGGGCAGCTCCCGACTTACTGATTCGAGCAACGAACCGAACTCGTCGATCGTGAAGGACGCCCCGATCTGGTCTTCGAGATATCGGCGCTCGAGTTCATTGCGACCGACTTGGACCAAGGAGCGGCTACGCGTGCGCGCGAGGTCAAATATGTAGAGAATGCCCCCCGGAGCGAGCTGTCGCGCAGCAGCAGCGAGACCTCGCCGTGGTTCCTCCCACAGACCCACGGTCAAGTTGACCAGGATGAGGTCGACAGCTTCACCCAGCGGGATATAGGACGAAACAAGCTCAGCGGAACCCACCCAGACCTTGGCGTTGCTTGCCACCCGACGGGCACGCGACACTGCATCCACATCGGGATCGAACCCAAACAATCGTATGTCGTGGTCGAGCATTGCGAACTCGCGAAGGAGGTCGCCCCGGCCGCACCCGATGTCGAGAATCGAGCGCGGCAGCCGTTCGGCCGACGATACGAACCGGCCGAGAGCGACAGCTGCGCTGACCCGCCCGCTGAACGACGATTCGCGGGAATCGACTGTACTGCTGACCGCCTTGAGCTCAGCGTCTATAAACCACCTGCGGGCTTGCTCGACAGGCCTCTCCTTGGTCAGACTCACGTGGCTGTTGTTCATCCCACTCACCAGACCACTTGCGACGCAGGTGACGCAGATCGTTGAGGTGGCGACGAATTCGTCGTGGATGCCACAACAACGTTGTGGGCAATGTGAAATGCAATCGCTCCTAGCCAGCTCAACGCAAAGAAGACTGGGGTAATCACGACGGTGAAGATCGCGATGTATGGCAGAACGTTCCATCCGAAGGCAAGCGCATGAAGAACGATGAAGCCTAGGACGGACAGGAATATCGCAATGGCCAGGCCAGTGTTCGTCGCTGCGAACGCCGTGAGGATGCCAAGTCTCCAGATCGTCTCCTCTCCCGCTGCCGACGCCGCCAGCAAGACGAGCCTTCCCGGTCGAATATCCGCGCGGGTGAGTCGCGTGCGCTTCCCACTGCAGAAGGCCACGATGACGGGGAAGGCAGCTCCGAGGAGCAGGGCGATGACGACATTGAGCATGGTCGCGCATCCTCCGCGGGATGATGGCGTATTCCCAGTTAGCGCAACGGCTGTTACTACGGCCGCTCCGATCGCGATGGTGGCGATGTCGTACCCGTAGGAGACGGCTGGAAGGCGGCGCGGTGAGTGGTGAACACGAGCACGAATCAGGACGCGCTGGAGGACTGGCACGGCAAGATGCACGCAGGGCAATACGAACAACGATTCCCTCATGCCGCTCGCCTACCCGCCATAAACATGTAGAGAGGCGCTTCATCGACGCCGTTCTGTCCTACAAGCAACTCTGTGAGTTCATCGTCGACGAACCCGCCGTAGGGGCGCGACCCGATGCCGAAGGCAGTGCTCGCTAGAAGCATGTTCTGCATGACATGGCCGGCCTCGAGGAGCGCGAACCGATATGCGCGCGAGCCGTATTTGAACCGCGACCGCCAGAATGTCGCTGATATGACGACGGAGAAGGCAAGGTTCTGAAGGGCGTCTTCTCTCAGCGTGGCCTCCAGAAACTTCTTATCGTCGAAATCCGCCAGCCGAAGGAGAAGCTTGCGGAACGGATCGAAGTGGTACAGCCCCCTACTCAAACCGTCGATGTCGCGAGCAAAAACGTAGAGATCCAACGGATACAGCGCCCCTCCAGACGGCACAGGTCGTCGGAGGCCGTACGCTCGGTCAATGACTCCATAGCCCGCCTCGAGAATTCCTCCGACAACCGGAAGCGGGATGGTGCCCGCGGCAAAGTGGTCGTCGCTGAATCTGTCTTGCAGTACTCGGGCGAGCGCAGTGGTCGGCATGGATGCGATTGGCAGGGGAATCGATGGACGATTCGTGAAACGCTTCCCCGCGCGCGCCGTCATCTGCTGCAGCGCAGGGGACCGCAGCAGACCAGCAACTCCCGGCGCGTCCCATGGCATGGAATCTCGGTAGATCTTTGACGACTCGAACCAATTCTCAGCAGGGTCGTCGAATCGTAGAGTCTCGTTTCCGTAGACGATGTCCACAAGATTCGTAGCGTGAGATTCGAAGTCTGGCATGGTGTTTCATCTCTCGTCGTTTTACGGGAAGGGGTGAGGTACGGGATTGAGATCCGCCAGTCCGAAATGCCTATCGCTCAGTCCGAGATTCCTCGCATGGACGCGCAGTCGCGTACTCCCGAGCATTCGCGCGTTGTGCGGTGCGTCCAGCTGGCAGAACCCGCGTACCAGGATCTTGGCGACGCGTGCACCACCCTCGAGTACGTCTGGGCTGGTCAGATCGAACGATGCGACCTCATACCCCTGACCCGCCAGATGCGCGATCAGTGAAGTCCAAAGCGCCATCGGCTCCGTGTCGTCAAATCGGGCGATCTCCGAAAACGGGACGCGCGACTCGTTCGACGTCAGGAAATCGGCCGCTGGAACCATGTCAGGGCCCGCGAACAGGCGAACGTGATCATCAAATGACCGAATGTCGACGTTCCAGTCTTCGCTATGGAGCGTGTTGCCTGCGCGCTGCTCGGATTCATCCATGTTCGAGTATGAAGGCCCTCGAAGGCGGCCTTCTCCGCCGCCCGTTCGGCGGTCGCCGCGGAGGCCGCGCCCAGCGCCAACGGTGCCACGTCGGAGTGCAGATTGCGGACGACAGCCAGCACGGTGGGCACCCCAGAGAGTCCGGATAGATCAATGAGATGCAGATCAAGTCCAGTCGGTCCGATGTGACGTTCCACGAGTCGCGCCAACCGCGGATCGCTTTCGATATCAAGGTGGGGCAGGCTCAGCCGGTTGTACCAGACGAGCATGAAGGCGTCACGCTCGATGGCTTCGAAGAGTCCCGACAATTGGGCCTCAACGAATTGGATGCCGCAGGCGAGGCCGTTGCTCGTCACGTAGCCGATGCGCGGCTCGTCCGGCCATGCATCGACGAAGTGAAGCAGTTGTGCTGGGACCCAGATCTCCTGATCGCTCGCGACCTCCCTCCCTCGTCTCCACCGGATCGAGACGTCGTGGGTGAGTCGATGAAAGGGGAAACTCGCGTCCTCGTATTGCTGCTCAGCGAAGAGCTCCAACTCCTCGGGACCCCACACCAGGCGATCCGCCTCCAACATCTCGCGACGGCTTGCACGAATCGACATGTGGTCATCGGCAGCGGCAGCGGCAGCGGCAGCGGGGGGAAGATACGCGGCACTGTACCGTTCGACAGTCTCGCCAATGCCTGCGAGTCGGGCTGCCTGGCGGCTCCTGCTCCCTCCCCCGTTGTAGAGATTCGCTTGCGAGCCGAGGAGTCGTCGCGCATCGGTGGAGTGACAGCCGTACGAAAAGCCGCGAACGTCATCGACATCGTTCAAGCGTTCATATTCCCGTCCCACGACGCCGACGAACGGACTGACGAATTGCTCCAGGATTCGCGCCGCATCGGCCTCGCTGGTCCAGCTATTCATCAGGCACCTCGGCTGATCTCTCAGCGCTCGAAATTCCGGCCTCGTCGTGGAACCAGGTCTGTGGCATGCCCACCTCGGCTGCTGTTGAGCAATCCGGGCAGCGAGGAACTCGAAGTGTTCGATGCCACCGCATGGAAATGCCCGAGCCATCCAAGCTGATGGTCGTCAAGGCTCCGGGCGCGGCAGACGGCGCATACTGTCGCAGCGCTACCCATTCGCTCACGAGGTTCGCAGCCACTCCCGCTTGGACAAGCGAAATCGGGTGCTCGGCCACGACAGTGGGACCGGTGGTCAGCCCCCTGAGTTCGAGAAGTTCATCGCGAACCTTCTCGTCCGGGAAGTTCGCGGATCGCCTCAACCGAAAGCAGGTGTAACACGCTGAGCGCTTCGGAATATGAAAAGGACCCACCCACGCATTTCCGCCGTCGAATGGGGCCACAGCGAGCCACGGCGCGCCCTCGGCTTCCAGCGCCCTTCGGTTGAAGTCGAACAGAGTCGGATCGATCAGCGACTCACCGATGACGATGACGAAGTCCGCATCGTCAGGCTCACCGACGGCGATTCCTAATCCTACGAGCGACGTGGCGATAGCTTGGGACAACAGCGAACCTTCGGGTGCTTTCATCCCCACGCGGCAAGTGTCGATGTTCGCCTGAATTTCGTGCGCCGCGAGCTGTCCGCCGGCACTGGCCTCAGCGAGCTTGGCGAATGTGGAGACCTTCGCCGTGTGGCGCACCAGCATCTTCAAGTCCACCAGGCGATCGAGTATCGGTTCCACCTGATCCACGGACGCACCGAGGCGGCTGGCGATTTCGTGTAGTTCGAGTCCTTCGGACGCACTCGTCAGGGATTCGTTCAGCCCCGACACGAAGGGCACAATCCCTGGCGCAGCCACGCGTGTGGCCGATTCAGAATCGAAAGCGAAGACAACGTCGGGTGCGACGCCGAGATGGATCTGCGGCGCTATCGAATAACGCAACTGTTCACGCATGTTTCACCCCTTTTGATGTGTCTCGAGAAAGGACCGAGCTCGGTTGACGTCCAAGGATGCTGGCGAGCACCGGAGATGTCGCGGGAAGTCGGGAGTCGGAGGACTCCAACTGGTGGGAGACGAGCCACTTCGCCACCGCCTGCTCAAGGCCTCCGCGTACAAGGAGCCCACGCAATAGCTGCGCGTCCAGCGTCTCGGCAACAACCGGAGAACCCAGCTCGCAGGAGAGAGACTCGGCCAGCACGTCCATTGGCACACGTTCGGGTCCGGTGACGTCGAACGCCTGTCCGCGACGGGACTCGGTCTGGGCGGCTACGAGAGGTATCGCTTCAACGAGATCCGCGACAGCTAGCCATGCGACGCCTTTCGGATCGAATGCAGTCATCAGAACTCCGGATTGCGCCGCCCACGACCGGTAGATTTCGAGGCTCCGATCCACCGGAGAGCACCTGAGCAGGATGCTGTTGACGAAATGCCCAAGCATCGTCGCCTCGATGCTTCCTCGTGTGTCTGCGATGTCGAACCGTCGTGCCGACAAGATCACGGTGGGCGCGTCTCGCGCAGCACCCGGCGGAGGCGATTCGACCGGTCGCTCACTGCCGGGCACTACTAGATCGACAATCTGCGCGTCTTGCAGTCGGACACTCGTCAGAGCATCCGAGAACAACTCGAGCCTCGAGCCCCAATAACTCAACTTCACTCACCCCTCCCGATGCGTCCGGTCCCAGCGTGCGGCGGCCAGAGCTGCCGCTGCCGTGGCAAATGTCCATACACCCCAGCCCAGCGCAGCAGCCACCGGGAACCCACCGCCTTCTGCCGCCCAAATCGATAGATCGAGTGCGTGACGAGTAGGAAGGAACGTCGACACCACGTCCAGCCACGGGGGGAATGCAGCGGGAGGCAAAAACAACCCACCGCCGAAGGCGAGACCGAGCATCAGCACTTGCACGACGGCGATAGACGTGCGCGACGACATGAGATGGCCGATGACCATACTGAGGAACATGAACGGCGCCGCAGTCGCTACGACAACCGCGACGAATATCCACCATCGTTCGGACGCGATGTGCGCTGCCGTCGCTACCAACGCCAGCAACACGACGGGCACCGCCGAGAGCAGCGCGAGAATTCCCGTCGACATCGCGTATCCGGCCATCCGCGATGCAACAGGTCCTGGCAGGCCTTTGAGGTAGGCGCCCCACGTCCGCTCCCGCGTTTGTGAGATCTCGAGTGCGAAGCCGAAAAGACTGTTCGCCATCACTCCGAAAACAACCAGGGCGACCATCGCGGATGTTGCAAAGACCGGGTTATCGGCGATCGACCGCTGGGGAACGATGAAGAAGGCGAAGGCGACGACCGGCATCCCGAGACCCAAGCCGACGCTCGCAGGCGATCGAAGGAGGTCGATCAGCTGGAATCGAGCGTGGACGAAACTCAGCCGAGCCGTATGTGCGAGGCTCATCGAAGCGGCCTCTCGCTCGTGGCACCCCGATCGGCGCGTATCACTTCGAGCATGTAGTCCTCGAGATGTCCGCGCTCGACGGTCAATCCCGCAAACGAAATGCCAGAAGAATAGAGAGCCTCCAGGAATGCATCGGGCGTTGGCGTGGATATCTCCAACAGACGGCCTTTCTCGACGACGCGATCAGCGCCCGGGAGGGCAGCGATGCGGTGTCGTTCGGAACTCTGCAGCGTGACCCGGGCGCCGGCCCTCTCTCCTATGAATTCGGAGAGAGGACCAGCTGATCGCACGCGCCCGTTGGAGAGGACGACGATCCTCGACGCGAGCATTTCGATGTCCTCGAGGTAGTGGCTTGTGACGATCACCGTTCGATCCGGAGCGCGCTGCGCTTTGATCAGATCGAGCACTTCGTGTCGCGCGTCCACGTCGAGCCCGGTCGTCGGTTCATCCAGAAGAAGGAGGTCAGGCCGACCAACACATGCCAAGGCGACGGCTACGCGCCGCCGTTGGCCCCCTGAGAGCCTGGACACGCGTCGCCTGGCCAGCGCGTGCAGTCCGAACTCGGCGATGACCTCTCGGGTCGGGCGTGATCGCGGATAGTGGGCGCCCACGTAGTCGATCACCTCGGTCGTCGTCAGCGACAGAGGGATGGCATCATCCTGCGGTGTACTCCCGATCTGAAATCGAACGAGCGGATCCGCGGGCGAGCGCCCCCACAGTCGGACCGACCCCCGAGTCGGTTGCGTCACACCCTGAATGATCCGGAGCAAAGTGGATTTGCCTGCGCCGTTGGCACCCAAGAGACCGAGCACCTCACCGCGATGAACTGCGATGTCCACATTCGAGAGCGCACGCACATCTCTGAAGAACTTGTCGACGTGATCGAATTCCACGGCCGTCTTCATGGTGCCTCCCGATGGACTAAGTCGCTCGTTCGTCCGTGTACGGAGCACAGAGCGGGTTATAAGCCGGGGTGTCCGTCATTGGATACACATAATCTAGACTTTCGCTCTGATAAATACCAGCTCTATCCATTCTTCATTTGTGAATGTACTATGCATCCTCGGGCGTTCACCACGCTGAGACTCCCCATGGGCCGTGCACGAGGGCGCCGCGCGGGGCCTCCGCTGCCAGGATCGCCTCACTCCGCGCGGCCGGCGTATGGCGAGCGTTGTCGAGGGGGAAGCAATGCATTCCGGTCGCTCACACGGCAAGGTGGATGTCCGCAGGACGTCACACCCCACGCGGCGCTCTCGCGCCCGCACGCCTCACGCCCCGCGGATGCGCCGCGACAGCTCCGCCGCCGCGTCCCGCACCCGCGCGGCGAGCGCCTCCCACTCCTCCGGCGGCACGTTCTCGCGCGGGAAGGTCACCGCGATCCCCGCGGCGGGCCACCCGGCGTGATCCCGCACCGACACGGCGACGGACGCGAAGCCGGGCGTGACCTCGCCGTCCTCCGTCGCGTAGCCGCGGGTGCGCACGTCGGCGAGCACCCGGCGCAGCTCGGCGTAGGAGTGCGGTCCGGCGCCGGTGCGCTCCTCGAAGGCGTCGCGATCGGGGTAGAGGGCGCGCAGCTGACCGGCCGGCAACGTCGCCAGCAGCGCACGCCCGCTCGCGGTCAGGTGGGCCGGTAGGCGCACGCCCACGTCGGTGACGAGACGCGGGCGGCGGGGCGCGCGCTCCTCGACGATGTAGACGACGTCGCGGCCGTGCAGCACGGCGACGTGCCCGGATTCCCCGATGGCGTCGACGAGCCCGGCGACGATCGGGCGGCCCAGCCGGCTGAGGGGCTGCTGGCGCGAGAAGGCGCTCGACAGCTCGTACGCCGCGACGCCGAGTCCGTAGCGCCGGGCTTCGGGGAAGTGCAGGACGAACCCGTGATCGCCGAGCACCGAGAGCAGGTGGTAGACGGTGGAGCGCGGCAGGCCCAGGGCGGTCGCGATGCTCGCGGCGGGCACGGGTCCGCGCTGCGTGGCGAGGTGACCGAGGATGAGCAGCGTGTTCTCGGCGGCGGGCACCTTGCTCATCGGGCCTCCTCGCTGGGTCACCGTCTGGGATCCCGGACAGAGTCGAGTGTACAACCGGCCCGCCACGGCGGCCGCGCGGCGAGGATCGGAGCATGCTCCTGACTACCGCCCCCGTCATCGTCGGCGCCGCCCCGCTCACCGTCGCGGACGTCGTCGCCGTCGCCCGCCACGACGCCCGCATCGAGCTCGACCCGAACGCGCTCGAGGCGGTCCGCGCCTCCCGCGCCATCGTCGAGGGCCTCGCCGACGACGTCGAGCCGCACTACGGCATCTCCACCGGCTTCGGCGCCCTCGCGACCACGTTCATCCCGGCTGAGCGCCGCGCGCAGCTGCAGGCCAGTCTCGTGCGGTCGCACGCCGCGGGCAGCGGGCCGGAGGTGGAGCGGGAGGTCGTCCGCGCCCTGATGCTGCTGCGTCTCGCGACCCTCGCGACCGGCCGCACCGGCGCCACGCCGCGCACCGTCGAGACGTACGCCGCCGTGCTGAACGCCGGCATCACGCCCGTCGTGCGGGAGTACGGATCGCTCGGCTGCTCGGGCGACCTCGCCCCGCTCGCCCACTGCGCCCTCGCGGCCATGGGCGAGGGCCAGGTGCGCGTCGACGGCGAACTGGTCGACGCTGCGGACGCCCTGGCCGCGGCCGGCATCGAGCCACTCGTGCTCGCCGAGAAGGAGGGCCTCGCGCTCATCAACGGCACCGACGGGATGCTCGGGATGCTGTCGCTCGCGCTGCACGACCTCCAGCGCCTCCTGACCACCGCCGACATCGCCGCCGCGCTCAGCGTCGAGGCGCTCCTCGGCACGGACGCGGTGTTCGCCGACGACCTGCAGCGTCTGCGCCCGCAGGCCGGCCAGGCGGTGTCGGCCGGCAACCTGCGCGCCATGCTCGCCGGTTCGCCGCTGGTCGCCAGCCACAAGGGCCCGGAGTGCACGCGCGTGCAGGACGCGTACTCGCTCCGCTGCTCGCCGCAGGTGCACGGCGGCGCGCGCGACACGGTCACCCACGCCACGATGGTCGCCGAGCGTGAACTGGCCTCCGCGGTCGACAACCCCGTGCTGACGCTCGACGGCCGGGTGGAGTCGAACGGCAACTTCCACGGCGCCCCTGTCGCGTACGTGCTCGACTTCCTGGCGATCGTGGTGGCGGATGTGGCGAGCATGTCCGAGCGCCGCACCGATCGCTTCCTCGACCCGGCGCGCAATCAGGGGCTGCCGCCGTTCCTCGCGCACGAGGTGGGGGTGGACTCGGGGCTGATGATCGCGCAGTACACCGCGGCGGGAATCGTCTCGGAGCTCAAGCGCCTCGCTGCTCCGGCATCGGTCGACTCCATCCCGTCGTCCGCCATGCAGGAGGACCACGTGTCGATGGGCTGGGCGGCGGGACGCAAGCTCCGCCGGGCGGTGGACGGCCTCACGCGGGTGCTCGCGATCGAGGTGCTGACGGCCTCCCGCGGCGCCGACCTGCGCGCGCCGCTGGCTCAGGGCCCGGCGACCGGAGCCGTGACCGCGGCGCTGCGGGAGCAGGTCGCGGGCCCCGGCCCCGACCGCTACCTGTCCCCCGAGATCGAGGCCGCGGTCGCGCTCGTCGCCTCGGGCGCCCTCCGCGACGCCGCCGACGCCGCCCTCCCCCACCCCCTCGCCTGACCCCAGCCCGCGAGCACAGGAAAAGTGCTCGAAAAACGGCCTCGCGCGAGCACTTTTCCTGTGCTCGGCGGCCAGAAGACGATGACGAAGGAGACGCAGAATGGACGGAGCGAGAGCAGTGCGCGCGGCACGCGGCACGGAGCTGAGCGCGAAGAGCTGGCAGACGGAGGCCCCGCTGCGCATGCTCATGAACAACCTCGACCCGGAGGTGGCCGAGCGCCCCGACGACCTCGTCGTCTACGGCGGCACCGGCCGGGCCGCCCGCAGCTGGGAGGCGTTCGACGCGATCGTCGAGACCCTCCGCGACCTCGAGGCGGACGAGACCCTGCTCGTGCAGTCGGGCAAGCCGGTCGGCGTCTTCCGCACCCACGAGTGGGCGCCCCGCGTGCTGATCGCCAACTCCAACCTCGTCGGCGACTGGGCGACGTGGCCCGAGTTCCGTCGTCTGGAGGCGCTCGGCCTCACCATGTACGGCCAGATGACCGCCGGTTCCTGGATCTACATCGGCTCGCAGGGCATCCTGCAGGGCACGTACGAGACGTTCGGCGCGGTCGCCCGCAAGCTCGCCGCACAGCGGGGCGGCTCCGACGAGCCGGGCGGCGGCACGCTCGCCGGCACCCTGACCCTGACCGGCGGCTGCGGCGGGATGGGCGGCGCACAGCCGCTCGCCGTCACCCTGAACGGCGGTGCCGTGCTCATCGTCGACGTCGACCGGGCCCGATTGCAGCGCCGCGTCGACCACGGCTACCTCGACGAGCTGGCCGACGACATCGACGACGCCGTCACCCGCGCCGTCGCGGCGAAGAACGAGGGCCGCGCGCTCTCCGTCGGCCTGGTGGGCAACGCCGCCGAGGTGTTCCCGGAGCTGCTGCGCCGCGGCGTCCCGATCGACATCGTGACCGACCAGACCAGCGCCCACGACCCGCTCAGCTACCTGCCGGTGGGGGTCACGGTCGAGGAGTGGCACGACCGCGCCGCCGCGGATCCGGAGGCGTTCACCGAGGCGGCCCGCGCCTCCATGGCGGCCCAGGTGGAGGCCATGGTCGGCTTCCTCGACGCCGGCGCCGAGGTCTTCGACTACGGCAACTCGATCCGCACGGAGGCCCAGCTCGGCGGGTACGACCGCGCGTTCGCCTTCCCGGGCTTCGTCCCGGCCTACATCCGGCCGCTCTTCGCCGAGGGCAAGGGCCCGTTCCGCTGGGCGGCGCTCTCCGGCGACCCGGCCGACATCGCTGCGACAGACCGCGCCGTCCTCGAGCTGTTCCCCGAGGACGAGCACCTGCGCCGGTGGATCACCCAGGCGGGCGAGAAGGTCCCCTTCGAGGGCCTCCCCGCCCGGATCTGCTGGCTCGGCTACAAGGAGCGCCACCTGGCCGGCCTCAAGTTCAACGAGATGGTCGCCTCCGGCGAGCTCAGCGCCCCGGTCGTGATCGGCCGCGACCACCTCGACTCGGGCTCGGTCGCCTCGCCGTACCGGGAGACCGAGTCGATGGCCGACGGCTCCGACGCGATCGCCGACTGGCCGATGCTGAACGCCCTGCTCAACACCGCCTCGGGCGCGACCTGGGTCTCGCTGCACCACGGCGGCGGCGTCGGGATCGGCCGCAGCCTCCACGCCGGCCAGGTGATCGTCGCCGACGGCACCGCGCTGGCGGCCGAGAAGATCGAGCGCGTGCTGACCAACGACCCCGGCACCGGAGTCATGCGGCACGTGGATGCGGGCTACGAGCGGGCGGTGGAGGTCGCCGACGAGCGCGGTCTGCGCGTCCCGATGCGCGAGCACGCCGACCGCGTGCGCGCAGCCCGGGAACACGCCGCCCGGGAGCGCGAGGCGAACTGATGCCCCGCGCGACGCTCCTCACCGGCATCGGCGAACTCGTCACCTTCGACCCGGCGCATGACGGACCCCTCGGCCTGGTGCGCGATGCCGCGATCCTCAGCGTGGACGGGCGCGTCGAATGGACCGGGCCTGCCGCGAGCGCCCCCGTGGGCGATGCCGACGAGCTGCACGATGCGCGTGGGGCCGCGGTGATCCCCGGCTTCGTCGACAGTCACACGCACCTCGCGTTCGCCGGGGATCGCGCGGCGGAGTTCGAGGCGCGGATGGCGGGACGGCCGTATTCCGCGGGCGGCATACGCAGCACCGTCGCGGCGACGCGAGCGGCCTCCGACGGGGAGTTGCGCAACCAGCTCAGCCGGTTCGCGAGCGAGCTGCGCGCCCAGGGCACGACGACCTTCGAGGTGAAGAGCGGCTACGGGCTCACCGTCGCCGACGAGGAGCGCGCCCTGCGCCTGGCACGGGAGGTCACCGCCGAGACCACATTCCTCGGCGCGCATGTGGTCCCGCCCGAGTACGCCGACCGTCCCGACAAGTACGTCGACCTGGTCACCGGGCCGATGCTCGATGCCTGCGCCCCCCACGCCCGCTGGATCGACGTGTTCTGCGAGACCGGGGCGTTCGACCCCGAGCAGACCCGTCGCATCCTCGCGGCGGGAGCAGAGCGCGGGCTCGGCCTGCGCGTGCACGCGAGCCAGCTCGGCCCCGGCGACGGCGTCGCCCTCGCGGTCGAGCTGGGCGCGGCCGCCGTCGACCACTGCACCTACCTCACCGATCGCGATGTGGAGGCGCTGGCCGGTTCGAGCACCGTCGCCGGCCTGCTCCCCGGTGTCGAGTTCTCGACCCGGCACCCGTATCCCGACGCCCGCCGCCTGCTCGACGCGGGCGTGCGGGTCGCGCTCGCGAGCGATTGCAACCCGGGCTCGTCCTTCACCTCGTCGATGGCGTTCTGCATCGCCGTCGCCGTGCGCGACATGGGGATGACGGTGCCGGAGGCGCTGCGGGCGGCGACGCTCGGCGGCGCGGAGTCGCTGCGCCGGGACGACGTCGGACACCTGCGTGCCGGCGCCCGCGCGGATCTCGTGGTCCTCGACGCGCCCTCGTACGTGCACCTCGCGTACCGGCCCGGGGTGCCCCTCGTGGCGCGCACGGTCATCGGCGGCGCCTAGGCCGCCCATCCAGTCGTCACAACACGCCGCGCAGTTCAGCCGGCATGCGGCGTGTTGTGACGACTGGATCGCACGCCCGGCCGGCTCAGGAGGCGCGCGCCGCCACTCCCGCAGCGGCCTCCAGCACCAGCAGCGCTGCGAGCCGCACCGTCCGCTCGTCAGCGGCGTCGGCCGTGGCATCCACCTCGGCGATGTCGAGCGACCGCACCAGCGGGGAGGCCGCCGCCAGCCGCGCGACGCGGCGCAGCTCCCACGCGGCGAGCCCACCGGGCACCGACGCCGGGCATCCCGGGGCCACGGAGCGGTCGCACACGTCCACGTCGAGGTCCACGTGCACCGGACCGCCTGCCGCACCCGCGATCTCGAGCGCCTCCGCCATCACGTCCTCCCACGGCCGCCCGTGCAGCGCATCGCGCGTGACGACCGTGATGCCCAGGTCCGCCGCGCGACGCGTGTACGCGGCCGAGTTGGCGAAGTCGGCGATGCCGATCTGGACGACGCGCGCACCCGCGAGCCCGGCCTCCACCAGCCGCCGCACCGGCGACCCGTTCGAGACCCCGTCGCGCAGATCGTGGTGGGCGTCGAGCGTGATCAGCCCGGCCGTTCCGAGGTCGGCGCCGTACGCGCCCAGAGCCGCGGGAACGGTGAGCGCGTTGTCGCCCCCGACCGCGACGGTCACGGTCGACCGGGCGGCGGCCTCCCGCATGGCGGCGGTCGCGCGCGCCTCGCCCTCCTCGCCATCCGGCTCGGCCACGTCTCCCGCGTCGGCGAGCCGAAGCTCTTCGACCGCGAGCCCCGCGGCCTGCTGGGAGTAGCGACGCAGGGCCGCGCGCACCGCCCCGGGCGTCTCGTGCGCGCCGGTCGCCGACAGCGACGTGCGCCAGGTCGGGATGCCCAGCAGCGTCAGGTCCGCCCGCGCGCCCTCGGCCAGTGAATCGAGGGCCGGCCAGTCACCCGCCCGGGGCCACAGGGGGTCGACGGACAGCGCGCTGGTGCTCATAGCGCGACGATACCGAGCGGGGGATGCGCGGGCCGGTGAGCCCGCGCATCCCCCGTCTGGGATCCCGGACGACGTGTCGATCGCCCGGGACGCTCTCAGAGCTGCTGGCCGCCCGCGGGCGGGGTGAACACCGGCGGCAGCGGGCCGGAGACCGGCACGACGCCGCCGGTCGCACTCGGGCCTCCCGTGACGGGCTCGCCCGCGCCGGGTCCACCCGTCGAGCCGTCGCCGCCACCGTCGCCGCGCTTCGCCGACCGCCGCGCCTCGCGGCGCTCGCGCGCACCCTCGACGAGGTTGTAGAGCGTCGGGAGCACGACCAGCGTCAGCACCGTGGAGGAGATCAGGCCGCCGATCACGACGATCGCGAGCGGCTGCGAGATGAACCCGCCGTGGCCGGTGAGGCCGATCGCCATCGGGGTGAGCGCCGCGATGGTCGCGAGCGCCGTCATCAGGATCGGGCGCAGACGGCGGGAGGCACCGTGCACGACGGCCTCGGAGACCGAGAGCCCGCGCCTGCGGTACTGGTTCACCAGGTCGATGAGCACGATCGCGTTGGTCACCACGATGCCGATCAGCATCAGCACGCCGATGAGGGAGGCGACGCCGAGCGGGATGCCCGAGACGATCTGCAGCAGGATGGCGCCGGTCGCCGCGAACGGCACCGAGACGAGCAGCAGCAGCGGCTGGCGCAGCGAGCGGAACGTCGCCACCATCACGATGTAGACGATCAGGATGGCCGCCAGCAGCGCGAGGCCGAGCTGCGCGAAGGCGTCGGTCTGGCTCGACGAGACGCCGCCGATCGTGGCCGTCGCGCCCTCCGGCAGCTTCGCCTTGGCGAGCGCCTTGGTCACGTCGCCGTTCGCCACCGAGAGGTTGTCGGTCGCCGGGGTCGCCGTGACCGTGGAGGTGCGCAGGCCGCGCTCCGAGGTGACGGTGGCCGGTCCCTTCGCCTCTTCCACGGTCGCCAGCGTGCTGAGCGGCACCACACCGGTCGCGGTCGGGATCTGCAGGTCCGCGAGCGCGGCGACGGTCGTCGGCGCGTTCGAGTTCTGGATGTAGATCGTCAGCGTCGTGTTGTCGATCGCGACCGTGCCGGCCTGGGTCGGCTGCATCGCCTGCGAGACGATGGTGCCGACGGCGACCTCGCTGAGGCCCGCCTCCGCCGCCTTGGTGCGGTCGACGGTCACCGCGATGTACGGCAGCGAGGCGCTCAGGTTGTCGGTGACCTGCTTGAGCGACGAGTGCTTCTTCAGCTCGGCGACGATCGAGTCGGTCGCCGTCTGCAGCTCCTGGCTCGTGCTCGCGGTGACGTCCACCTCGATGTCGCTGGAGGCGCCGAACCCGCTCTGCGACGACACCTGGATGGTGCCCTGGTCCTTGATGGAGCCGAGCTCGCTCTCGATGGTGTTCTGCAGCTTCTCCTGATCGGCGTCCGGATCGGTCGTGATCGAGAAGGTCGTGCTGCCGCCACCGCCGCCCGCGAAGGCGTCGCGCAGGGAGGAGCCGCTGGAGCCGATCGACACCTGCACGGTCTCGACGCCCTTCGTGTCGAGCAGCTTCTGCTCGACCGACTTCGCGGCGTCGTCCTTCGCCTGCAGGCTCGCGCCGGGCTCCAGGGTCTGGGTGATCGTGAGCGAGTTCTGGCCGCTCGCGCCGAGGAAGTTCGTCTTCATCAGCGGCGCGAGGAATCCGGTCCCGACGAGGACGACGAGCGCGATGATCATCGTGATCGCCGAGTGCTTCAGCGTCCAGCGGATGATCGGCAGATAGCCCTTCTGCAGGCGCGACGGGTGCTCGAGCTCGTCGTGACCGGAGGCGGCGGCCTCCTCGACGGTCAGGTGCGCCGCCTCGTCGTCGGCCGCGCCGCCCTCGTGCTTGCGGGCCTTCGGAGCGCGCAGGAACCAGTAGGCGAGCACCGGGACGATCGTCAGCGCCACGAGCAACGACGACAGGAGCGCGATGGTCACGGTGAGGGCGAACGGCCGGAACAGCTCGCCGGTCACGTCGCCGACGAACGCCAGCGGCAGGAACACCGCGACGGTCGTGATGGTGGAGGCGGTGATCGCGCCCGCGACCTCCCGGACCGCGCGGACGATCGTGACCGCCCGGTCGGCGCCGGGCACCAGTTGTCTCTTGATGTTCTCGATGACGACGATCGAGTCGTCGACCACACGGCCGATCGCGATCGTCAGCGCGCCGAGCGTGATGATGTTGAGGGTGTACCCCGTCGCCCACATCACGACGAACGTGATGAGCACGCTGGTCGGGATGGAGATCGCCGTCACCAGGGTGGAGCGGATCGACAGCAGGAACACCAGGATGACGATGACCGCCATCACGAGGCCGAGCAGGCCCTCCTCGGTGAGCGAGTTGATCGACTGGGTGATGAACGGGGCCTGGTCGAACACGACGGTGATCTTCGCGTCCGAGCCGAGCTTCTTCTGGAGGTCGGGGATGAGCTCCGTCACGCCGTGCGAGACCTCGACGGTGTTGGCGGAGGGGAGCTTCGTGACCGCGATCGTGAGCGCCGGCTTGCCGTCGACGCGCGAGATGGAGGTGATCGGGTCGTCGGTCTCGGCGACCGTCGCGACGTCGCCGATGGTCGGCGGTGTGGTCGGCTCGGCGGCCGCGGCTGCCGCATCGGCGGCGGCGGATCCCGTGGCACCGGTCGCACCGGTCGCGCCCGTGGCACCCGTCGCGCCGGCCGCACCGGAGGCACCCGTCGCACCGGAAGCGCCGGACCCCGACGCCCCCGAGCCCGACGCGCCCGCGCCCGCCGTCGCGCTGCGCACCAGCGGCAGCGCCGCGATGTCGTCGACCGACGCGAGCTGCTTGCCCGACTGGATGGAGAGGGTCTTGCCGTCCTCGGTGATCGAGCCGCCCGGGAGCAGCACGCCGTTCTGCTGCAGGGCGTCCTTCACGGCCGAACTGCTCACTCCCGCCGCGGCGAGCTTGGCCGCGTCCGGGGTGATGGTGATGCGCCGGCCGACCTCGCCGACGAGCTGCGCGTCGTTGACGCCCGTGACGTCCTTGATGTCGGGGAGGGCGAGCTTCGTGATGTCGTCGGCGAGCGTCCGCTGGTCGCCGCTGCTGCTGACCGCCAGCTGGATGACGGGGAGGTCGTCGATGCTGCCGGAGACGACCTGGGGCTGGACGCCCGAGGGGAGGGTCGACGAGATCTGGTTGATCGCGCGGTCGATCTTCTGCTCGGCCGTCGCCAGGTCGGTGCCGTAGGTGAACTTCGCCGTGATGATCGACTGGTTGGTGCTGCTCACCGCCGAGGTGCTCTCGAGGTCGGGGACGCCCTGGATGGCGGCCTCGACCGGGGTGCTCACGTCGTTGTTGACGACCTCGGGCGACGCGCCGGGGTAGGTCGACACGATGGCGAGCTGCGGGAACGAGATCGAGGGGATCAGTTCCTGCTTCAGATTGGCGAGCGCGAGACCGCCGAACACGGCCGCCACGATGGTGACGAGCGCGATCAGCGCGCGGTTCTTCATGCTGAGCACAGCGAGAAAGTGCACGGATGTTCCCCTCAGCGGGTGTGGATGCTGGACGTGCGGCATCGATGACGCAGGTCCAGCATCTCATTGCAGAAGGTGCAAGTTCCTCATGCCGTGGTACTACTTCGCGGCTGCGCCCTCCACCCGGGCCTCCACCCGGGCGGCGCGCAGTCCGCGGATCACGACCGCGACGCCCGTCCGGAGGCTGGACGCGAAGTCGAGCCGGTACCGGGCGAGCTCCGGGTCGAGCGCGTAGGCCTCGGCCATCCCGGGCGACACCCGGCAGCTCGACCAGATGCCGCCGATGGCGAGCGTGACCGCCCCGACGAACACCAGGGCGTCCGACTCCTCGCCTCCGATCCAGGGCTCCGCCAGTGCCGCGAGCCGCGCCGCCGACGTGAGCATCCCCCGCTTGTAGGCCCGCGCGACCTCCCCCGAGATGTTGTGCTCCAGGATGCCCGGGGCGCTCGCGCAGAGCTCGGCCAGCACCGGCCGCGCGGCCACCGTCTCGGCCACCGCCGCGGCGAGGGAGCCCGCGGTGTGCTCGGGCGTCGCCGCGAGCCGCTCCTCCAGGGCGTCGAGCCACTCGCGGAACTCGCGATCGTAGAGGTCGAGCAGCACGGCCTCCCGCGACTCGAAGTAGCGCAGCACGTTCGACTTGGCGAGGCCGACGCGCCTCGCCAGCTCGTTGAGGCTCAGGTCGGCGACGCGGGTGTCGTCGAGCATCGCGCGGGCGGCGCCCAGGATGTCCTCCCGGCGTTGCGCGCGCTGCTCGACGCTGCGCGCCCGGCTGAACGTCGGCTGGGACGTCGGCTGGGACATCGGGGACCCCCTTGCTAACAGACCATCGGTCTATTACTGTCCGTAACAGACCACCGGTTCATTATTTCACGATCGAACCGGACATCCACAGCACGACGGAGGATCCCATGTACACCGTTCCCGACCAGACCGGACGCTCCGTCGTCGTGACGGGCGCCAACAGCGGCACCGGCAAGGAGGCGACGGCCCGGCTCGCCGCGGCCGGCGCGCGCGTCACCATGGCCGTGCGCTCGCTCGACAAGGGCGAGTCCGCGCGCCGCGACATCCTGGCCCGCGTGCCCGGCGCGCAGCTCGAACTGCGCCGCATCGACCTGGCCGACTTCGCGAGCGTGCGCGCCTTCGCCGAGGGGATGCTGGCCGACGGCGAGCGCATCGACACCCTCGTCAACAACGCGGGCGTCATGGTCCCGCCGAAGCGCACGGTCACCGTCGACGGGCACGAGCTGCAGTGGCAGAGCAACTTCCTCGGCCCGTTCCTGCTGACGAACCTGCTCCTGCCGCGCATCCTGGAGTCGCCGTCGCCGCGCGTCGCGACGATGTCGAGCGGCACGGCGAACTTCGGCGGCATCCACTTCGAGGACCTCGACTCGGAGCGTCGCTACCGGGCCGGGCGCGCCTACGCGCAGTCCAAGCTCGCCGACCTGTTGATGGCCCTCCACCTCGCCGCGCTCTCGGAGGAGCACGGCTGGGGACTCCTCAGCACCGCGGCGCACCCCGGCTACACCCGGACGAACCTGCAGACGGCGGGCCGCAACCTCGCGCGGAGCGAGAGCAAGGCCCTGCGGCCCTCGAATCGCACCCTGCTCCCGTCGCAGGGCGTCGAGCAGGGTGCGGAACCGCTGCTCTTCGCCGCCGCCGACCCGGAGGCCGCGCAGGGCGCCTACTACGGACCCGACCGCTGGGCGCTGACCGGCCCGACCCATCGCGCCGGCCTGCCGCGCAGCGCCCGCGGGCGCGACCTGCCCACCTCGCTGTGGGCGGTCGCCGCGAGCCGGACCGGAGCGGACGCTCAGACCACGTTGGGCAGCGCCGCCGCGTCGAAGTAGGGCGCTGGCTCGTTCGCCGCGACGGCCCAGGCGCGTTCGAGCGCGGCGAACGCGCGCTCGAACTCGTCCACCGAATACGTGATCGGGATGCGCAGGAACCGCTCGAAGGCGCCGTCGAGCCCGAACCGCGGGCCGGCGGCGATCAGCAGGCCGTGGTTGCGGGCGGCGAGGGTGAGCGCGGAGCTGACGGGCGCGCCGATGCCGACCCAGGCCGCGAGGCCGCCGTGCAGGGGCGGCATCGTCCAGTCGGGGAAGGTGGAGGCGATCAGGCGGCGCACGGTGTCGCGCCCCTCCCGCAGCTGCACGCGCCGCTCCTCCACGATCTCCGGGATCTGCGGCAGCATGCGCGCGACGACGAGCTGCTCGATCATCGGCGTGCCGAGGTCGGTGGCGGGCTTGGCGGCGATCATGCGCTGCACGAGCGGGCGGTCGGCGCGGATCCAGCCGATCCGCAGGCCGCCCCAGAGGCTCTTGCTCGCCGAGCCGATGAGCAGCACCGGTGCTCCGCCGGCGGTACGCTCGGCGTAGGCGGGCATCGGGAGGTGCTCCCCCACGCGGTCGATGTCCAGCTCCCCGGTGGTCTCGTCGGCGACGACGATCGTGCCCTGCGCGGCCGCCGCCGCGAGCACGCGCTCCCGGGTGGCCGGCGACATGGAGGCGCCGGTCGGGTTCTGGAAGTCCGGGATGAGGTAGGCCAGCGCCGGGTTCGCGCGGCGGATGGTCTGCTCGATCGCCTCCGCGTCCCAGCCGTCGTCCTCGACGCCGAGCGCGTGCGGGCCGTCCTCGGGCGGCGTCACCGTGATCGGCACGAGCCGCGCGCCCGCGAGCCGGATGGCCTCGGTCGCGTGCGGGTAGGTCGGCATCTCGACCAGGGCGCGGTCGCCGCGGCCGAGGAAGGTGCGGGCGATCAGCGCGATCGCCTGCTGCGCGCCCACGGTCACGAGCACCTGGTCCGGTTCGGTCGGGAGGCCGCGCTCGGTGTAGCGCGCGGCGATGGCGGCGCGCAGGTGCGGGAGGCCGACCGGGTCGTAGCCGGAGTCGGGCAGGAAGTGCGGCAGCTCCTCGGCGGCGGCGCGCGCGGCGGCCGGGAGGGCGGTGGCCGCGGGGAGCGCGGCCTTGGTGAAGTCCAGCATCCCGTCGCCGCCGCCCGCGGGCAGCGCCAGAGCCGGGCCGGGGAGCCGCGCGACGCTGCCCGAGCCGCGGACGCTGTCCACGAAACGGCCCTCGCGCAGCTGACGGTAGGCCGCGGCGACCGTGGTGCGGCTCAGCCCGAGGCGGCCGGCGAGATCGCGCTCGGCCGGGAGGCGGGTGCCGATCGGGATGCGGCCGTCGAGTACCAGGAGGCGCACGCGGTCGGCGAGCTCCTGGTACTGCGAGCCGGCTCCGCGCCACTGACCGAGCAGGGTCTCCAGCGAGCGGGCGGTGAGATGCGGATCCGACATGCATGCCACCTTAACCGAATTGGCATCTTGATGGAAGGCCAATCGGACGATTGGATTGTGAAGGTGACCACTCGACTCCTCCTGACCCGGCGCCTCGTCCAGCTGCTGATCGGCCTCTTCCTCTACGGGATGGCCATCGCGCTGATGGTGCGGGCCGCCATCGGGGTGTCGCCGTGGGATGTGCTCGCGCAGGGCCTGTCGATCCACAGCGGGTGGGCGTTCGGCCTCATCACCAACGTCGTCGGGCTGGCCGTGCTGCTGCTCTGGATCCCGCTGCGCCAGCGCCCGGGCCTCGGCACCGTGCTGAACGTGCTGCTGGTCGGGCCGAGCGCGCAGTTCGGGCTGTGGATCATCCCACAGCAGACGGAGCTGTGGGCGCAGATCCTCGTGTTCCTCGCCGGGCTCGCGCTGCTCGCCGTGGCGACCGGCCTCTACATCGGCGCCCAGCTCGGGCCGGGCCCCCGCGACGGCCTGATGACGGGCCTCCACGCCCGCACCGGCTGGCCGATCTGGGCCGTGCGGACGGGCATCGAGATCGTGGTGCTCATCATCGGCTGGTTCCTCGGCGGCAACGTCGGCGTCGGCACCCTCGCCGAGGCGCTGCTGATCGGGCCGCTCTGCGCCATCACCATCCCGTTCTTCGCCATCCGGCTGCCGCGGCTCGCTGCAACGGCCGCGCCGCTGGAGGGCGAGCTCGAAGGCACGGCCGTGCAAGGGACCGGCCTTCGGGACGAGCAGGATGCCGCGCGTGTCGACGTGCGCGACGGCATCCTGCTCGAGTCCGACGCGGCGGCCCGCAGCCGCTTCGCGGACCACGCGCACGGCCCACTGGTGCGCCGGGCGCAGCCCGACCGGGCGCCCGCGCAGCCGGTCGAGACGCCCGAGGAGGCCACACGCCCCTCGCGCCTCATCGCCGCGCACTGGCTCGACGACCGCCTCAACGGCCGCACCCGCGCCCGCCGCGCCTAGCGGCGCCCCCACCCGAGTCCTCACCACCCCTTCGCCACCGGAGTACGGTGCGTCGAGTGCGGGGGAGGCGGAGCGGGCTGGCGGTGTACGTCGTCGCGGCCTGCCTCCTGCGCGGGGCGGATGCGGCCGCGGTCATCGGCGTCGTCCTGCTCGCGCAGCAGCACCGCCTCGGTGCCGGGACCGGCCTCCTGGCGGCATGCATCACGCTGCCGCACCTGCTCGGGCCAGTGGCCGCGCAACTGTTGGATAGAACGCACGCCAAGCGCGCGGTGCTCTCCGCGGCGGGCGCCCTCTACGGACTGGCGCTGGCCGTCGCCGTCCCCGCGATCGGAACCGCACCGTGGCTCGGCGCGATCGCCCTCCTCGTCGCCGGCGCCGCCGGCCCCCTCCTGACCGGCGGGATGAGCAGCCAGCTCGCGGGCATCGTCGGCGGTGATGCGGTCGCACAACGCCGCGCCCAGAGCGTCGACGCGGCCACCTACGGCATCGCGGGCACGGCCGGCCCCGCGGCGATCGGAGCCGTCGCCGCGACGGCCGGTCCTGCCGTCTCGGTGCTCGGCGCGGCCGCCGCGGCCCTCGTCGGCGCCGCGCTGGTGCTGCTCCTCCCCCGGCCCGATCGGGAGGGCCGCGACCGCCCCGCCCCCGCCGTCAACATCCTGCAGGCCATCGGGATGCTCGTGCGCGTGCCCGGCCTCCGGCGGACGACGGTCGCGACGGCCGTCACGGCCATCCCGCTCGGGGCCGTCCCGCTGATCGCGGTGGCGACGGCCGCCTCCCTCGCGCAGCCTCCCGCGCAGTCGGCGACGCTGACCGCGGCGTACGGCTTCGGCAACCTCGCCGTCTCGCTCGTGCTGATCGCCGTCCCGCTCCGCGGCGAAGCCGATCGGCTCGTCCTGCGCGGCACGCTCGGGGTGCTCGGGATGCTCGCCGCCGGCCTCCTGGCCCTCACGTTCCCGCTCGCCGTCGTCGTGTACGCGGCACTCGGCGCGGCGACGGGAGTGCTCTTCACCGCCAGCCTCGCGGCGCGCACGGCGTACGCGCCGCACGGCGCCGAGGCGCAGGTGTTCGTCACGATGGCCGGCATCAAGGTCGGCTTCTCGTCGCTCGGCGCCGCCCTCGTCGGCGTGCTGCTGCCGCTCGGCTCGGCCACGCTGTTCGCCGGCGCCGCGCTGCTCGTGCTCGCGACCATCGCCGCGTTCCTGCTCGACCGCCGCCTCTCCCGCTGAGCGGCGCGAGCCTCCCCTCGCAGCGCCACCGAGGCGGCACGAACTCGCGCGAAAAGCGCCGAGGAGGCGGATCGTCCGCCTCCTCGGCGCTCGCGAGGCCTACCCGAGGTGGGCGGCGGCGTAGATGCGGAGGGAGTCGCGGACGAACTCCGCCCCCTCCGCGCCGCCGTAGTTCGCGCCGAAGCGCGGGTCGGCGACGTACATGTCGCCGAGGCCGGTCAGGTACGCGGCCGGCGGACCGCCCGCCCCGTGGCCGGGGGTGCCCGGGATGTCGGCCAGCCAGTCGGCGTGCCGCCGAGCCAGCTCCTGCGCTTCGTCCGACGCGGGGTCGACGCCGCGGCCGGCGGCCGCGGTCCAGTCGGCGGCGAGGCGCTCCTGGCGCTCCTTCCACCCCTGGCGCTCCTCCGCCGTCAACCCGCGCCACCACCGGTCGGACGACGCGTACGCCTCGCGACCCCAGCGCTGCTCGACCTCCTCCTTGTACTGCGTGTGGTCGAACCCGTCGAACATCTCTTCTGCCATGACCTCCGCTCCTTTCTCCACAGCGTGGATCGTCGTCTCGACCGACGCGATCTGCCGCGCCAGCCGATCCTGCTCGCCGCGCAGCCACCCGAGGTGGTCGCGCAGCGCTGGCACCGCCTCCTCCCGGTCCGCGAGCACCCGGGCGATGGCCAGCAGGCCGAGCCCGAGGTCGCGCAGCAGCAGGATGCGCTGCAACCGCACGAGGGAGTCCCGGTCGTAGTACCGGTAGCCGTTGCCCCCGACGCGGCTCGGCCGCAGCAGGCCGATGTCGTCGTAGTGGCGCAGCGTCCGGCTCGTCGTCCCGGCGATGCGGGCGATGTCCTGGATGGACCAGTCCATGCGCGGCTCCTCCCTCGTGTGTCGCTGTGTGCGTTGATCACGGTAGATCTTGACGTTACGTCAAGGTCAAGCGGTGTCACAGAGCCTTGGACGCGAGGCCCGCATGGGGTTGAATCGCGGGCATGACCGCCGCCGTCTCCGACACCGCCCTGCTCGAGGCCGAGACCCTCCGCATCGCCCGCGACCTCATCCGAATCGAGAGCGTCAACACCGGCGACCCGCGCACCATCGGCGACGGGGAGGCTCGCGCCGCCCGGCTCGTCCAGTCGCTGCTGGAGGAGGCCGGCTACGAGACGCACTACGCCGAGTCCACGCCGGGCCGCGGCAATCTGGTGGCTCGGCTCGCGGGCGCGGACGCGTCGCGGGGCGCGCTGATCGCCCACGCCCACCTCGACGTCGTCCCGGCCGAGGCCGCCGATTGGACGCATCCACCGTTCGCCGCCGAGCTCCACGACGGATTCCTCTACGGCCGCGGCGCCCTCGACATGAAGAGCCACGCGGCCGCGCTGGTGGCGACGGCCCGGGCCTTCCGCCGCGAAGGCGTCGTCCCGGCGCGCGACCTGATCTTCGCCTTCTTCTCGGACGAGGAGGCGGGAGGCGTGTGGGGCGTCCGCTGGCTGATCGACAACCGGCCCGAGTGATTCGCCGGAGCCACCGAGGCCGTGAGCGAGGTCGGGGGCTTCTCCGTCCCGTTCGGCGACCGCCGGGGGTATCTGGTCGCGACGGCGGAGAAGGGAGTGGGCCGACTCGACGTCACCGCGCGAGGTTCGGCCGGGCACGGCTCGCGGCCGACCTCCGACAACGCGATCACCCGGGTCGCCCGAGCGGTCGCCGCGATCGGCGAGCACCGGTTCCCCCTCGAGCCGACCACCGCCGTGGAGGCCTTCGCGCGCCGCGTCTCCGAGCTGCTCGGCGAGACTCTGACGGTCGACGACCTCCCCGCCGCCCTCGACCGGCTCGGGATCGCCGGCCCGCTGGTCGCAGCCGGCCTGCGGAACACGGTGTCCCCGACGGTCATCGCCGGCGGTTACAAGTCGAACGTCATCCCGGCGGAGGCGACGGCCCAGTTCGACGTCCGCGTCGTGCCCGGCGCGGAGGAGCGGCTGCGCGCCGAGGTCGAGGCGCTCGTGGGCGAGGAGGTCGAGCTGCGCTGGGACCGCTGGATCCCGCCGATCGAGGCGGCCTCTGAGGGTCCCCTGCTCGACGTCTTCGCGTCCGCGCTGGCGGCGGAGGATCCGGACGGCGTGCTCGTCCCCTTCCTGATGCCGGCGAGCACCGACAACAAGCACCTCGCGCGGATCGGCGTCACCGGGTACGGCTTCGTCCCGCTGCGCACCGACGCCGACTTCGACGCCTTCGGCCACTACCACGCCGTCGACGAACGGATCCCGCTCGACGCCCTCGCGTTCAGCGTGCGCACGACGGCGCGCATCCTCCGATCGGCCTGACGCCTCCCGCGTGGCCCGGCCGCCGCGGTCCACCCGGAGCGGAATGTCGGTGCCCGCCCGGATGTGCCGCGGCACCGTTCTGTTAGCGTGACTCACGGGGGCGATCGCGCCTCCGTGCAAACCGTGGAAAGGCGTGCGAACGTGACGACACCTGGCATCCGGAACAGTGCGATCGGCGGGTGGGCCCCGCGCGTGCTCATCGGGGCGGTGATCCTCGCAGCCCTGCTCTCCATCGGCTTCGTGCTGTTCGGCGTGAGCGGCGAGACCCTGGGCCGGGTGATCGCGACCAACGTCACCCTGGTCGTCTTCGCCCTGCTCGTCTGGCTCGACTCCCTGATCGGCCGGTTCCGCCCCTCCTGGTTCGAGCTCTCCTCGCTCGGGGCCGACGCCTACCTGCTCCTGCTCTGGATCGGGATCATCTGGCTCAGCCCGTTCTCGGTCGGCGACCAGTTCGGCGCGTTCTTCCTCGCCATCGGCACCCTGCTCTGGGTGCGCGCGATGCTCGGGCTCGGCGACCTCCTGCGCCTGATCTGGAACCGCTGGCGCAGCCGCCCGACCGACATCTTCGCGGTCGTCGCCCTCGCCGCCCTGGCCCTCATCGCGGTGCTCGTGACGCTGCCGGCCCCGCACTCCCTGAACTCGCTGTGGGACTACGAGTTCTACGGCCGCTTCATCGGAGCGATCAGCATCGTCGCCGGTGTCTGCTTCGTGTTGGTGCCGCTGTGGGGGCTGCTCGGTTCGCGCGAGCAGCGCGCCGCCGGGCACGCGACGCCCGGCTACGCCGCCGCCGGCTACGCTCCGGCCGGGTACCCGCAGGCAGGGTACGGCCAGCCGATCCCCGCCGCTCCCGCGTTCACCGCGCCTGCTCCGGCTCCGGCTCCGGCTCCGGCTCCGGCTCCGGGAGGCTACGCTCCGGCACCGCAGGCGGCCCCGGCTCCCGCACCCGCCGCAGCGCCCACTGCTCCCGTGGCGTCGGCTGCGCCGGCAGCACCGGCCGCCGCAGCACCGGCTCCGGCCGCCCCGGCTCCCACGGCGCCCGCAGCGTCGGCTCCGGCCGCCGCCCAAGCACCGGCCGCGCCGCCCGTCGCGCCGCGCGCGCTCGCCTGGCCGCACCTCAGCGACGGCACCCCGCTCTCGGCCGGCCCGGACGGCCGCCCCGATTTCGGCTCCGTCCCCGCCGGCAAACAGCTCGGCTGGCCCCTCCACCTCGACGGGACCCCCGTCCCCGCCGCCCCCGACGGCACCCCGCTCTACCGCTAGCCCGCTCGCCCCGCTAGCGCCTCCGAGAGGTGAGTCGTCGCGGATGTCCGCCCCTGCGGACCCGCAACGACTCACCTTTCGCGTATCCGGGAAGACGGAGGCGGGGACGCGCGTTGCGCTTCATGCGACCACCAGGCGAAACACGAGGAGAGCGATGAGCGCGACGGAGACGGCATCGACCACGGCACCGGAGGACGGTCTCGTCATCCGACTGGCCGACCCGGCCGAGTACGCGGCGGTCGGCGAGCTCAGCTTCGCCGCCTACCAGCACGACTACACGATCAGCGACGGCTACCGCGCCCAACTGCTCGACACCGCCGGCCGCACCGAGGAGTACGACGTCTGGGTCGCGGCCGACGCGGACGGCACGCTCGTCGGGACCGTCTCCATCCTGCGCGACGGCCACGACCTCGGCGGCGCGCTCCGGGAGGGCGAGCTGTACTTCCGCCTGCTCGCGGTGAGCCCGGACGCTCGGCGCCGCGGCATCGGCGCCCGCCTGACCGCGTTCACCCTCGACGAGGCCCGCCGGCGCGGCTACAGCGTCGTGGCACTCAACAGCGGCGAGCACATGACCGGCGCCCACGCCCTCTATCGCAGCCTGGGCTTCGTCGCCGATCCCGAGCGCGACATCCACATCCACGACGACGGCCAGGCGATCACGGTCCACCTGTTCACGCGGCCGGTCTGAGCACCCGGAGCCGGAGCACCCGGAGCCGGAGCACCCGGGCACCCCGACCGCTCGCGACTTACGGGTACAGCCCCCGCAGCCGGTGCGCCTCCGCGACCCGCTCCACGGCGAGGGCCGTCGCGGCCGCCCGCAGCGTGAGGTCGCGCGCGCGGGCCGACTCGAGCACGTCGCGCCAGGTGGCGAGCATGCGCTCCTCGAGCTTGGCCTCCACCTCGTCCACCCGCCACCAGTAGGCCTGGTTGGCCTGCACCCACTCGAAGTACGAGACGATCACGCCGCCGGAGTTGGCGAGGATGTCCGGCACCACGAGCTGGCCGTTGGCGGCGAACACCGCGTCGGCGGCGGCCGTGGTCGGCCCGTTGGCGCCCTCGACGATGACGCGGGCCGTGACGCGCGGCGCGTTCTCCTCGGTCAGCACGCCCTCGACGGCGGCCGGGATGAGGAGGTCGATGTCGAGCTCCAGCACCTGGGCGCTGTCGGCCGGTTCCGCGCCGATGTAGCCGACGACCGAGCCGGTGGCGTCGACGTGCGCGGCGAGCCGCTCGGGGTCGATGCCGGCGGGGTTGTAGACGGCCCCGTACTGGTCGGCGATGCCCACGACGCACACGCCGGCCTCGTGCAGGAAGAAGACCGCGTCGCGGCCGACCTTGCCGAAGCCCTGCACGACGGCCGTCGCTCCGGCCGGCGCGATGCCGCGGTGGCGCAGGGCCGCCAGCGCGATGTGCACGACGCCGCGGGAGGTGGCACTCGCACGGCCGAGCGAACCGCCCAGGCTGAGCGGCTTGCCGGTGACGACGCCGGGGACGGTGTATCCCGAGACCACCGAGTAGGTGTCCATGATCCACGCCATGGTCTTCTCGGACGTGCCGATGTCGGGCGCCGGGATGTCGCGCTCCGGCCCGAGGATGGGCAGGATCTCGCTGGTGTAGCGGCGCGTCACCCGCTCCAGCTCCGCCTCGGAGTGGAGGCGCGGGTCGATCCGCACGCCGCCCTTGGCGCCGCCGTACGGGATGTCCACGAGGGCGCACTTCCACGTCATCCACATCGCGAGCGCCCGCACCTCTTCGAGCGTGACGTGCGGGCTGAACCGCAGGCCGCCCTTGGCCGGACCGCGCGAGAAGTTGTGCTGGACGCGGTGGCCGGTGAAGACCGTGACGGTCCCGTCATCCGCCCGCAGGGGCACGGCCACGGTCATCTCGCGACGCGGGGTGGCGAGCATGTCGCGTATCCCCGCGTCGTAGCCGAGCGTCGCGATCGCGCCGTCCAATTGGGCGATCGCCTCATCCAGCGGGTTCGCTTCCGTCCGATCCAACGTCAGGGCCACGGCTCCTCCTCAAGCACTTGTGTGAGGCCCACGGTACGTATCCCGCGACGCGGATGCGTTCGACGCTCTGTCGAATCCCCTCGTCCCGAATAGACGCCGTGTCACATCGGGCGCCGAGGACGCACGAAGCCCCGCGCACCAGGCGGTGCGCGGGGCTTCGCGGTGCATCCGGCGGATCAGCCGATGCGGATGAGCTTCTTGTTGACGAACTCGTCGGCGCCGAAACGGCCGAGCTCACGGCCCGAGCCGGAGCGCTTCACGCCGCCGAAGGGCAGCTCGGCGCCGTCGGCGAGGACGAGGTTCACGAAGACCATGCCTGCCTCGATCTGGTCGGCGACGCGGTGCGCCTGCTCCTCGTCGGTCGTGAAGAGGTACGAGCCCAGCCCGAACGGGGTGTCGTTGGCGATGCGGACCGCGTCGGCCTCGTCCTTCGCGCGGAACACCTGCGCGACCGGTCCGAAGAACTCCTCCTGCGAGGCCGGGTTCTCCGGGGTGACGTCGGTCAGCACGGTGGTCTCGAAGAAGGCGCCGTTGCGGCCGCCTCCGCGCACCAGGGTGGCGCCGTTCTCGACCGCGCGGTTGACCTGGTCCTCGAGGTTCTCCGCCGCGCGCAGCGACGAGAGCGGGCCGAGGGCCGACTCCTCGCTGGTCGGGTCGGTGGCCTCCACCTCGGCGAGCTTGGCGGTGAACTTCTCGAGGAACGACTCGTACAGGTCGTCGGCGACGATGAAGCGCTTGGCCGCGTTGCACGACTGGCCGCTGTTGTCGAGACGGGCGTCGACGGCGTTCTGCACGGTGCCGTCGAGGTCGTCGGTGGACAGCAGGATGAACGGGTCGGACCCGCCCAGCTCCAGCACGACCTTCTTCAGGTTGCGGCCGGCGATCTCGGCGACGGCCGCGCCCGCCCGCTCCGAACCGGTCAGCGAGACGCCCTGCACGCGGCGGTCGGCGATGACCTTCTCGATCTGGTCGTGACCGGCGTAGATGTTGACGTACGCGCCGACGGGGAAGCCCGCGTCGAGGAAGATCTTCTCGATCGCCGCGGCCGACTCCGGGCACTGCTCCGCGTGCTTGAGCAGGATGGTGTTGCCGATCACCAGGTTCGGACCGGCGAAGCGGGCCACCTGGTAGTACGGGAAGTTCCACGGCATGATGCCGAGCAGCACGCCCAGCGCCGAGCGCCGCACGACCGCGGTGCCCTCGCCGTCGAGCAGCGTGATCGGCTCGTCCTCCAGGAACTCCGCCGCGTGGTCGGCGTAGTACTCGTAGATCGCTCCGGCGAAGTCCACCTCGCCGAGCGCCTGCTCGACCGGCTTGCCCATCTCGCGGACGATGATGTCGGCCAGCTCCTGGCGGCGCTCCACGTGCAGCTCTCCGACGCGGCGGATGAGGGCGGCGCGCTCCTCGACGGTGGACGAGTTCGACCAGCCGCGGTAGGCGTCGCTGGCGGCGGTGATCGCGGCCTCGAGCTCGGCGTCGCCGATGGGCTCGAAAGTCTTCACGGTCTCGCCGGTGGCGGGATTGGTCACGGCGTAGCTCATGGCACTCCTCTTCTGCGATGAATGGCGTCAGGCCCTCTTGCGACCCTACGCGCCATCCGTGTGGATCGCCTCGACACGACGTCCGAGTTCTCAGACCGGGACCGACACAGTGTACAGAGCGCAGGAGGCTCAGCGCTTGGTGGGCGTGGGGGTCTCCGGAGGCGTCGGCAGCGTCTCGCCCGTCGTCTCGCCCACGACCTCGGGCACATCCGGCACCGAGTTGTCCGGCTGCCCGACGGCGAGCGGCGTGGAGTGGATGTGGATGCGCGCGTGCGGCTTCGACGCCGGCACCAGCGGCCGGCGGGCGATGGCGCGCACGGGCTCGCCGCGGCGGTCCTGGCCGGGCAGCGGGCGCGAGCGGCGGCCGTAGATGAGCGACGAGGAGTCGAGCAGCCACGGCACGAGCGCGACGGTGACGCCGTGGCAGAGCATCAGCTGCTTGGCGAGGCGGCGGGCGCGGTGGTTGTGGAGGAGGCCCTCCCACCAGTGCCCGACGATGTACTGCGGCAGGTAGACCGTCGTGACCTCGGAGCCGTGCTCCTCGCGCCGGTGCTTGAGGTACTTGATCAGCGGGACGCCGAACTCGCGGTACGGCGACTCGATGATCGTGAGCGGCACGTGGATGTTCTGCTCGATCCACTGCTTCTGCAGCTCCTCGGTCGCCTCCTCGTCGATGGAGACGTGGATGGCCTCGATCGAGTCGTGCCGGGCGGCGATCGCGTAGTCGAGGGCCTTGAGGGCCGGCTTCTGCATCTTGCCGACCAGCACGATGGCGTGGTCGCCGACCGAGCCGAAGGTCGTGATCGGGTCGACCTCGATCTCCTTCTCGACGTCCCGGTAGTACCGGTTCACGCCGAGCATCAGGAACCACAGGACCGGCATGAAGATGAAGACGAGGTACGCGCCGTGGGTGAACTTCGTGATCGTCACGACGATGAGCACGATCGCGGTCAGGCAGGCGCCGAAGGCGTTGATGCAGAGCGAGCGGACGATGCTGCTGCGCTCGCGGCCGGTCTGGCCGCCCTCCTTGAGCAGCGAGATCCAGTGCTTCACCATCCCGGACTGGCCGAGGGTGAACGAGACGAAGACGCCGATGATGTAGAGCTGGATGAGCTGCGTGAGGTTCGCCTGGTAGACGAGCAGCAGGGCCGTGGCGGCGAGCGCCAGGACGATCATGCCGTTCGAGTAGACGAGACGGTCGCCGCGGGTGTTGAGCGCCTTGGGGGCGTAGGAGTCGCGGGCGAGCACCGAGCCGAGCAGCGGGAAGCCGTTGAAGGCGGTGTTCGCCGCCAGCAGCAGGACGATCGCGGTCGCGGCCTGGATGAGGAAGAAGAAGAACGTGTTGTTGCCGAAGGTCGCCGCGGCGATCTGGGCGATGAGGCTGCGCTGCGGCGAGGTCGCGCACTGGGCCCAGCCCTGGAGGTCGCAGGGGTTCTCGGCGTAGTGGACGCCGCTGATCAGCGCGGTGGCGGTGAGGCCGGCGAACAGGACGATCGCGATGCCGCCCATCAGGCCGAGCGTGACGCGGGCGTTGCGGATCTTCGGGGTGCGGAAGGCGGGGACGCCGTTGGCGACGGCCTCGACACCCGTCAGGGCCGAGCAGCCGCTGGAGAACGCGCGGAGCAGCAGCAGCACCATCGCCGCCTGCGTCAGGCTGCTGGCGTGGACCTGATAGCCGGCCGACTCCGCGACGGGCGCATTGCCGAAGACCGTGCGGATGAGCGCCGTGACGATCATCAGGAAGACGCTGCCGATGAAGATGTAGGTCGGCAGGGCGAACGCCTTGCTCGACTCGCGCACACCGCGCAGGTTCACCGCGGCGATGAGGATGACGCAGAGCACCGCCAACTCGACGCGCCACGGAGCCAGGAACGGCAGCGCCGAGATCACGTTGTCGACGCCGGACGCGACGGACACGGCGACCGTGAGCACGTAGTCCACGAGCAGGGCCGAGGCCACGATGAGGCCGGCCTTCTCGCCGAGGTTCTTGTGGGCGACCTCGTAGTCGCCGCCGCCCGAGGGGTATGCCTTGACGAGCTGGCGGTAGCTGAGGACCACCGTGACGAGCAGGACGACGACCGCCGCCGCGACCCACGGCGCGAAGCTCAGGAAGGCGAGCCCGCCGAGCAGCAGGATCATCAGCAGCTCCTGCGGGGCGTAGGCCACGCTCGAGAGTGCGTCGGAGGCGAAGATGGGTAGGGCGAGGTGCTTCGGGAGCAGCTGTCCTTCGAGCTTTTCGCTCGGAAGCGGGTCGCCGATCAACCAGCGCTTCGGGGATCTCCCCTCATTTGTCACGAGGGACGACACTACTCGCTGCCAATACCCTGTCAAGTCGGCGCGTCGAGGGGGTGCCCTGTTGCGTTTCTGCAAGGCTCGGCCTTCGCATCCGCAACCCCTCCACATCCGCGGAATGACGCGGCGGAACGGGGGTCGGAGCCTCTCTCTGAGATCTCTCAGAACGTTGGCCGGGAGTTGCTGTGCATCGCGCGTCCGGCACCTCCTCCCGGGGCGGGGCCGTGCGCAGGTAGAACCGCAGCGACGACATGGCGCATCCCGTCAGCGTCGCGCGAGCGCCTCCAGGACGGAGCGGCGCACCCGCACCAGCTCGTCCTTGAGCAGCGTCACGATGTCGTCGGGCAGGGTGCCGCGCGAGGCCTGCAGCCGCAGCTCCGTGCGGAGCTGCTGGCGGAAGTCGTTGAGCGCGACATCGGCCTCGCGGATCGCCGAGGAGGCCGCCGCCCGCGCGTCGCGAGACGCCTCTCGGGCCGCGTCGCGCGCCTCCCGCCGGGGATCGAAGCGTGTGGCGTCCCGTCGGCTCTCGCGGGCGGCCGAGGCCAGCTCGGCGCGCAGGGTGCGCATGGCGTCGTCGACGCCCGCGCGCACCTCGTCGGCGAGCCGCCGCACCGAGTCGGTCACCTCGTCCTCGATCGCGTCGAGCTCATGCTCGCGTTCCGCGAGTTCGCGGCGGCCAGCCTCGGTGATGGCGTAGACCGTCTTGCGGCCGTCGGCCTGCTTGGTGACGAGGCCCTCCTCCTCCAGCTTGGCGAGCCGCGGGTAGATGGTGCCCGCGCTCGGCGTGTACGTGCCGCCGAAGCGGTCGCTCAGGGCCTGGATGAGCTCGTACCCGTGCCGGGGCGACTCGTCGAGCAGGCTGAGGAGGTACAGCCGGAGGCTGCCGTGGGCGAAGACGGGGGTCACGCCGACGCCTCCTCGCCGCCCTGGCGTGCACCCTCCTGCGACGCCCGCGCTCCGCGCAGCACGGAGACGGCGCCGGAGACGGAGTTCACGTTGATGTCGACCCACGAGCCGTCGAGGGTGCCGGCGGTGCCGGTGTACCCCTTTCCGACGGAGCCGACGACCACCACGTTGTCCAGCTGCACCCGGCCCGAGACCGTGTTCGCCCGGTAGCGCGCGCCGATCGCCTCCGGGATGCGGATGGTCGAGTCGCCCGAGACCGTGTTGATGGCGATCTCGTCAGGTGTGCCCGAGATGTCGGCCATCACATCGCCGGAGACGCCGTCCACGGAGAGCTTGCGGATGGAGCCACTGACGGTCACGTCGCCCGAGACGGTGTGCGCGTTGATCCGCCCGGCGTGGTCGCGCACGGACAGTTCGCCGCTGACCGAGTTGAGCTCGATGTCCCCCACCAGCCCGTCGGCGACGACATCGCCGGAGACCGTGCTGAGGCGCGCGTCGGTGTGCAGGCCCGAGATCAGCGCCGTCGCCGAGACGACACCGAACTTGAGGGCGACGTCGCGCGGCACCAGCACGCTGACGTCCGCCTTGGCGTTGGACCGCATCGACTTGAAGACCTCGATGAAGTTGTCCCAGCGCAGTTGCGGGTGATCGATCTCGAGCCGGTCGCCGTCGATCGTGATCTTCAGATCCCGCCCCTGCACCGAGTGCACCTCGACGCGCGCGCCGGGCTCGTCGTGCGCGATGACGTCGATCTGCCCGCCGATGAAACCGACCTTGAGGGTGCGGACCAGCTCCACGTCGATCGTGCGGCTCTCGCCGGGCTGGACCAGCCACTTCTCCTGTGCCATCTTCTTGACCTCTCCTGATGCCGCTGCCACGCGGCTCTGTTGCTACGGTGACTCGCGATATATCGCGATGTTGACAGAGTCACGATATATCGCGAGTTGCGATCATCGCAACCCCCGCGGAGAGGAATCAGGGTGCGCTCAGGGTCGGGTCAGGGTGCGCCCCGGGCACGCGGAAGGGGCGGTACGTGTGTCGACGTACCGCCCCTTCGGTCTAGTGAGCCGCTCGTGCCGCGAGCCGCAGCCTGGTCGCACGCTTGAGCTCCGACCACCGCTCGTGGGTCACGCGGCGCCGCCTCCGGATCGACGCGGAACCGATCCCACCCGTGCTACACCGCCGGCGCTGCTGCGGCGCCGGCGCCCGCGCGGCGCGGAGCGATGAGCGAGATGGCGCAGCCCAGCAGGGCGATGATCACGCCCGCACCCATGGCGAACGCCGCCACGCCGAACGAGACCACAGAGGTGAAGAGCGACGCACGCAGGAAGGAGGCGTTCATGACCATCGGACGCAGCGGGTCGTCCTGCTCCAGCTCGGCGTAGGTCTTGCCGCCCGAGAGCTTCTCCGCGTGCGTGTTGATGATGTCGGCCTGCGCGAGGGCGGTGAAGGGTCCGGCGACGGTCTGCCCGCCGAACGCGGCCGCGTCCTCGCTCACGGTGATCTTCTGCGCCTGCAGCTGGCTGCTCACCACGCCCCAGACCACGCCGCCCGCGATCACCATGACCAGTCCGGCGATGACGGCGAGGATCCCCACCGGCCGCACCAGTCGAGTGGCCCAGGTCGAAGTTGCCGATCGCGTCTCTGTTGCAACGGTCACGATGAATCCTTCCGGCGGCGGCAATCCCGCCGCATCGTCGCGTGCGGTGGTTACCGCACGATCGAATTCTACGCGCTGTAGAAGTTCGATATTCGACATTCCTCGCCAAAGGGCGCAAGGATCCCGACAGGAACGCCGGCGTCGGCGACGGCGGCGCTCAGCGGCGCAGCCAGGGCTGCAGCATCCGGGTGACGAACGGCAGCAGGAGGTACGTCATGGTCGGCGTGAGGCAGAGCGTGCTGATGAGCACGGTCGCCAGCGGCCACAGCGAGTGCCAGCCCGGAACGAACGTGACGGTCAGCCAGGTGAAAAGGAGCGACAGCGGAAAGAACCCGAGCCAGATGGTCACCGCCTGCTTCCAGCGGGGCGGCGCGGCCGGCACGCCCGGCTGCGGGGCGTCGAACCAGCCCTCGATGCCGGTGCGCCGCTCCACCCGCGAGACCTCGACCAGTTCGCGGCCGTCGTAGAGCCAGGTCGCGCGGTCGTCGGAGGCCTCCCAGGCCTCGAGCGTGCCCGCGTCGGCGAAGCGGTAGAGCATGTGCCACTCGTCGGAATCGGCGTGGGCGCGCACCCAGCCCGAGCCGAGGAACCCCTCGTAGGTGTTCGCGAGGTTGACGCCGGACTGGACCCAGCGGGTGACCTCGGGCAGACGGCTGCCGTCGACGCGGCGCGTGATGGAGACGGTGATCGGAAGGCGGAGCGCTTGTGGCGCATCCTGCAACGACTCTTGTGGAGACATGTCTCCATTGTCGCCGCCGATCGTTACGACGGTGTTTCGGTGACCTATCGCCCGGAGACGATCTCCAGGGCGAACAGGAGCGTCGCCCGCGCACGGCCGTCGCCGAGGTCGACGCCGAGCAGGTGCTCGATCCGCTGCAACCGATAGCTCAGTGTGTTGCGGTGGATGAACAGGCGCTGGCAGACGAGCTTCGCGGAGCCGCCGAGCTCCAGGTAGGCCTCCAGCGTGCGGTAGAGGACGCCGTCTCCGTCGAGGAGGGGGCCCAGCGTTCGGCGCGCAAGAGCGGTCAGTCCCGCGTTGGGCAGCGCGCCCACGAGTGCACCGAGGTCGACGATGGGCAGTGGATGCACACCGGCGACCGGCTCGGCCCGTCGCGCCACCTGGATGACGATGCTGAGCTCGTCGAGCGCGATCCCGTGGGTGTACCCGGCGTCGATCCCCTCCGCCTGATCGACGGCGGACCGCAGCACATCGCTCAGATCGCCCGAATCCCGGACGCCCTGCATGACGAGCGTCGCCTGGTACGCCTCGTCGTAGAAGCGCACGCACCGGTACTTCTCCTCGAGGAGCACCCGCAACCGCCAGGTCACCAGCCGCAGCACCGCACTCGAGACCGCCTCCGGGCGGCGGAGGACGACGGCGTCCCACGTGTCGTCCGGTGCGAATCCGGCATCGACGGCCAGCGGCCGCAGCACCTCGGGCGCGACGCCTCGCCGGTCGCTCAGCGCTTCGATGAAGCGGGCAGCGGAGTGGGAGTGCAACGGGGACCGGGCGGCGAGCGTGTAGGAGAGCTGCATCGCCAGAACGGCCGCCGTCGGTCCCAGCAGCGGCTGGAGCAGCACGGCGTCGCCCTCAGTCTCGAGCCGCAGGTGGAATCCGTCGCGCTCACCGCCGGGAAGGGCGAGGGTGGTGCGGGAGCCGGCGCCGGGCTCGAATCGGAGGTCCCCCGCCCGGGCGAGGGTGAACCCGGCCGGGTCGACCAACGCCGCGTTGCCGCCGATCCGCTCGGCCACCCGCTCGAGGATGACCGCGGGTGCCGCGCCCTCGGTGGCCAGCTGCGTGCACTCGTTCGCGAGATCCCACCCGCGCCGGGCGACCTGGTATCGCTCGGCCGCGAGACCCTCCCAGATGTGCCGGCTCAGCTTGACCAGGGGAAACCCCGCGTCGAGTTCGACGAGCGGCAGCCCCTGCCGTTCGCACGCGCCGACCAGGCCGATCGGCGTCGTCATGTGGATCGTGCCGAGACCGAACCCGAGACCGCTCGCCCCGGCGGCGATCAGTCTCTCGACGTAGGCGTCCCACGTCCGCGCGTCCACGAAGTGCAGGCCCATCCCGAGCGTCAGCACGAACTCGCCTCGGCTGAGGAACGGGGTGGGATCCATCAGCTCCGTCTGGGCGCAGGCGGTGATCGTGCGGTTCAGCCGGTCGGGAGGGACGGGAGCGCGCAGCTCCACATCGAGCGCGGAGTCCTCCAGCAGATCCATCACCCTCACCGCGCCGCCCCCGTTCCTCTCGCTTCGTGCACTTGCACGATATCGTCATACCTACTTGGGCATATGCACCAGCGCGCCCCCTCCGCGTCGCCGTTAGCGTGGTCGGCATGGTCGACCAGCGTAGGTTCCCCACCATCAATTCGGACATGGGCGAGGCGTTCGGGCTGCACTCCTTCGGAAGCGACGCCGAGCTGATGCCGGTGCTCGATTTCGCGAACGTCGCGTGCGGTTTCCACGCCGGCGATCCCCAGGTGATGGCGTCGACCGTCGCCCTGGCGAAGGAGCACGGGGTCGCCGTCGGCTCTCATCCCGGGCTTCCCGACCTCACAGGGTTCGGGCGGCGCGCCATGGCCTTGTCTCCGGACGAGGTCGAGAACCTCATCGTCTATCAGACCGGAGCTCTCGTCGGGTTCCTCGATCGGGCCGGTCTCGCACTCAGTCATATCAAGCCGCACGGCGCTCTCTGGGGGATGCTCGCCGCCGACGACGAGCTGATGCGCGCGGCCGCCCGTGCGGTCCGCGTCTTCGACGTCCCGTTCTTCGGGCTGTCGGGCACCGCGCACGAACGGGTGTGCGCCGAGGAGTCCGTGCCGTTCGTCGGGGAGCTGTACGTCGACATGGACTACAACCCCGACGGCACTCTCGCCCTGGTCCGTTCGGCGCATCGGACCGACCCCGATGCCGCAGCGGACCGGGTGCGGCGCGCGATCGCCGGGCTGCCCATCCCGGCGATCGACGGCAGCCCGCTCCTGCTCCGCTTCGACACGGTCTGCGTCCACTCGGACGCACCCAATTCGATCGACGTCGCGCGCGCCGTGCGCGCGGCCCTGACCACGTGAACAACCGACGAAAGGTCTCATCCGACGTGTCCGACATCATCTCGCCCCTCCCGGGCATCTTCTACCGCCGACCGGCACCCGACAAGGACGTCTTCGTCCAGGAGGGCGACCTGGTCGACGCCGGTCAGACGATCGGCATCGTGGAGATCATGAAGCAGTTCACCGAGATCCAGGCCACCACCGCCGGCCGGGTCGGCGCGTTCCAGGTCGAGGACTTCGGTGCGGTCTCCCCGGGTGACGTCATCGTCACACTCGCGACGGACGGCCTCCGATGAAGACGCTCCTCGTCGCCAACCGCGGGGAGATCGCCGTCCGGATCGTCCGGTCCGCGCACGCCCTCGGGATCCGGACCGTCGTGGTGGCGTCCGAGGCGGACCGCGACTCTCTCGCCGCCACCGTGGCCGACGAGGTCGTCGTGATCGGTCCCGCCGCCGCGCCGGCGTCCTACCTGGATATCGACGCCGTGCTGGGAGCCGCCGACGCATCGGGAGCGGACGCGGTCCACCCGGGCTACGGGTTCCTCAGCGAGAACGCGGAGTTCGCTCGCCGGGTGATCGCGTCGGGCCGGGTCTGGGTCGGCCCGGCTCCGGACAGCATCGAGCTCATGGGGGACAAGGCCCGCGCCATCGCCGCCGCCCGCACCGCGCACGTCCCCGTGCTGCCCGGGTCGGACGGCGTTCTCGGCTCCGACTCGGACGCCCTGGCGATCGCCCGCGCGATCGGCTACCCGCTGCTCGTCAAAGCCAGCGCCGGAGGCGGGGGACGCGGGATCCGGCTCGTCCGGGAGGAGGAGGCGTTGCTGTCATCGCTCGCGACGGCGCGCGCCGAAGCCGCCGCCTCCTTCGGCGACGACGGCGTGTACCTCGAGCGCTTCGTCGACTCCGCGCGGCACGTCGAAGTCCAGATCCTCGGCGACGGCCGGCGCGCCGTGCACCTGGGCGACCGCGATTGCACGATGCAGCGACGATCGCAGAAGGTCCTCGAGGAGGCCCCGGCCCCCGAGCTACCGGGCGAGGTGCGGGAGCGCATCGCACGGGCCGCCGTGAGCCTGGCCGAGTCGACGCGGTACATCGGCGCCGGAACCGTCGAGTTCCTCTACGATCCCGTCAGCCGCGAGGCCTTCTTCATCGAGATGAACACGCGCCTGCAGGTGGAGCACCCGATCACCGAGGCCATCACCGGCATCGACCTGGTGCAGCACCAACTGCGCATCGCGGACGGGGAACCCCTGGGGATGGAGCAGCAGGACATCGTGTTCAGCGGGCACGCCATCGAATGCCGGATCAACGCCGAGGATCCCGAGCGCGGATTCTTCCCCAGCCCGGGCCGCATCGAGCGGATGGACTGGCCCGCCGGGGCGCGCGTCGAAACCGGCTACGCGTCCGGCTCCACCGTCACGCCCTACTACGACTCCCTGGTCGCCAAGCTGATCGTCCACGCCCCGACCCGCGCGGAGGCGATCACCGCGATGCTCGACGCACTCGATCGCACCAGCATCGACGGCATCGCCACGACCCTCCCGCTGCACCGACGGCTGCTCGCGACGGACGCGTTCGCCGAAGCGACGCACACCACCACGTTCGTCGAATCCCTCGCCGTGCTGGAGACGTCGTGAGAGACGCAGGCGCGGGCCGGGCGCGCCTGAGCTGGGGCGGGGACGAGTTCCTTTTCGTCGAGGTGGACGAGGAGATGAGCCTCGGAGCGAACGTCACGGTGATGGCGATGAGCGCCGGGCTGAAGGAGCGCGACCTGCCCGGGATCATCGACATCTGCCCGGCGAACGCGTCGATGCTGGTCCGCTTCGATCCCGACGCGCTCCCGTTCGCCCGCCTCGAAGAGGTCGTGCGGGAGGTCGAGGCATCGTCCGCGGGCGCGTCGCGTCCCCTCGCGACCCGGGTCGTCGAGGTCCCGGTCTGGTACGACGATCCGTTCACCGCCGAGGTCGGAGCGCGGTTCCGCGAGGGATATCACCAGGCGCCCCACCAAACCGATCTGGAGTACGCCGCGGAGCTCAACGGGCTCGACGGACCGGCCGAGTTCATCCGCCGACACCACGAGCAGCCGTGGATCGTCTCGATGGTGGGGTTCGTCGCCGGCCTCCCGTTCCTCTACCAACTCGTCGAACGCGACAGGCAACTGGTCGTGCCCAAATACCTCAGCCCGCGCACGGACACTCCGCGGTTGACGGTCGGCCACGGCGGATGCTTCGGTGCGATCTACTCCGTCCGCGGGGCCGGCGGCTACCAGATGTTCGGAGTGGTCGCCCCGCCGATCTACGACCCCGAGCAACGACTCCCGGACTTCCACGAGTCGTCCGTGCTCTTCCGCCCGGGCGACATCGTCTCCTTCCGTCCGATCGGTCGGGAGGAGCACGAGGACATCCAGCGCGAGGTCGAAGCCGGCAGCTACCGCTATCGCCAGGCGCCCGTGCTGTTCGACCCCGCCCTCGCGCTCGCCGACCCGGCGGGGTCCAACGAGAAGATCAAGGAGCAGCTCCGTGACGCTTGACGTGATCCAACCCGGCCTCGCGACCTCGATCCAGGACGAAGGAAGAGCCGGCCACTACAGCCTGGGCTTCCCCGAAGGGGGCGCCATGGATCGGGAGTCCGCCCGGTTGGGCAACGCGCTCGTCGGCAACCCCGCGGACTGCGCCGTCCTCGAGTGCACTTACGTGGGGCCCGTGCTCGTGGCCGCGACGGGGGCGACGATCGCCGTGACCGGCGCGCCCGCCGACGTCCGCGTCAACGGCGAGCTGCGCGAGCAATGGACCAGGATCGAGCTCGAGCCGGGCGACGAGCTCTCCTTCGGGATGATCCGCGGCGGCACCCGCTATTACGTCGCCGTCCGCGGCGGGATCGACGTGCCCCGAGCGCTCGGGAGTCGGTCGACGTACGCGATCGGCTCGATCGGCGGAGTCGGGGGCCGTGCGCTCCGTGCCGGCGATCGGCTGCCCGTCGGATCCCCGACGGCGCCCCTTCCGCGCGGATCGTCGATCCACGAGAGCGCTCGCCCTCTCTTCGCGAAGGAGCAGGAGATCCGGGTCATGCTCGGCCTCTATCACCACCTCCTCACCGCCGAGGGCGCCCGCCGCCTGGTGGAGGAGGAATGGATCCTCACCCCGACGGCCGACCGCATGGGGCTGCGCTACAACGGTCCGGGCGTGGGATGGCGCGATCGGCCCCAGCCGTTCGGAGCGGGCCACGACCCCTCGAACATCGTCGATGCCGGCTACGCGGTCGGATCCATCCAGATCCCGGGAGGCACGCAACCGATCGTCCTCCATCGCGATGCCGTCTCGGGCGGAGGCTACGCGACCGTCGGAACGGTGATCACCGCCGACATGGACGTCCTGGCGCGCGCGGCGCCGGGCACGTTGACGCGGTTCCTTCCCGTCACGATGGAGCAGGCGCTCGGCGAGCGACGCGCGCGGCGTGACCGGCTGCGGGAGGTCGTCCGCTCGCTGATGGACTGACCGCGGGCGCCGGGGCGGGCGTCAGCGGGGCGCGATGAGAGCAGGACCGCCGCGCACGACGAGGCGCGGGGCGACGAGCCGGTGTCGCGGGTCGGTGAGGTCGTCGTCGGCGCGCACCCGGCCGCCGTGGGCGCCGGTGAGCAGTTCGAGCACGCCCGCGGCGACGGCGTCGAGCGGCTGCTCCACGCTCGAGTAGCCGAGCGAGGCGGCCACGGGGGTGTTGTCGTAGCCGATCACGGGGATGCGGCTCCCGACGACGGTCAGCGCGCCGAGAGCGAGCGAGTCGGAGGTGCAGACGACCGCGTCGATGCCGTCCGGCCCGGCGGTGGCCTGCAGCCGGCGCATGGCGTCGGCGCCGAACGTGACGCCGTCTTCCGCGACCGCCTGCAGCGCCGGGAGGTCCGACTCGGGAACCGCACCCGCGGCGCGCATGGCCTCGAGCCATCCTTCGCGCCGATCGTCGCCCGTGCCGGACCCGCTGGGCCAGCCGAGGAAGGCGATCCGGCGGGCGCCCTGGGCGAGCAGATGGGCCGTCGCATCCCGCAGGCCGGAGCGTCCGTCCACGTCGACCCAGAGGTGCTGCGGATCGGTCATGTCGTCGATCCCCCACGGCCGGCCGAAGGTCACGAACGACTGGCCGTGCTCGATCAGCCACTCGGTGCGCGGATCGCCGTGGAAGGTGGAGGTGAGCACGAAGCCGTCGACGTCGGCCGCGTCCGAGAGGCGGCGGAACTGGGCGATCTCGTCGTCCGGGCTGTCGGCCGTGAAGAGCAGGACGCGCAGGCCCTTGCGATCGGCCTGCTCGGTGAAGGAGTGGAGGAAGCGGTCGAGGATGCTGCCCGAGATGCCGTCCTGGGTGATCGGGTCGAGCCGGATGCCGATCGTGGAGCTCTTCTGGGTGCGCAGCCGGCGGGCGGAGGCGTGCGGCCGGTAGCCGAGGCGCCCGATCGCGTCCTGCACGCGCTCCCGGGTCGCGGGGCGCACCAGCTCGGGCGCGTTGAGCACGTTGGAGACGGTCTGCCGGGAGACGCCGGCGGCGTCGGCGACGTCACTGACGGTGGGCTGGGCACCCATGGCGGCCTCCTCTCGACGCGGTCGTGGCTGGATCTCGACCCTATCGTCCGCCCGCTTGACAGGCCGGGAAGGCCATGGTTATGGTGACTGCAATCCGATTTGATCGTTCAAAAGGGACGCTAGCACGTCACGATTTGATCGTTCAAGACACGGATCGTTCCATGAACCGCAGCACGACGGACCAGAGGAGGTCGGATGCCCGCACCGAGGCGCAGCGTCCCTTCACCGCTCCGTCGTCCCCCGGCGGCCTCCTCGCAGGTTCGCTCGATTACAGTCGGCGCGGCGGCAACGCGCACAGCCCCCTCCACAGCGTCCGCCCCGACCTGATCCCTCCACACTTTCCCGCCCCCACCCTCTGCGCGCCCGATCCGTCGGGCACGCTCACACCAAGGAGAGAAACACATGCGCAAGAACACCAACAGGTGGATCGCGAGCGGCGCCGTCGCCGTCGCGACCGCCCTGGCGCTGACGGCCTGCGGGTCCGGCTTCAGCGGCAGCAGCAGCAGCGACTCGGGCAAGCTCACGTCGTCCGACAAGGCCCTCACGGTCATGATCGGCTCGTCGGGCGACGCCGAGACCACCGCGGTCAAGTCGGCCGTCTCCGACTGGTCGAAGAGCTCGGGCACCAAGGCCTCCGTCGTCGCGGCCACCGACCTCAACCAGCAGCTCTCACAGGGCTTCGCGGCGAAGAAGCCGGCCGACGTGTTCTACCTGTCGACCGACGCCCTCGCCGGCTACGCGTCCAACGGCTCGCTCCTCGCCTACGGCGACCAGCTGAGCAACAAGAGCGACTTCTACCCGAGCCTGGTCAAGTCCTTCACCTACGACGGCAAGTTCTACTGCGCGCCGAAGGACTTCTCGACCCTGCAGCTCATCATCAACGACGACATGTGGAAGGCGGCGGGCCTGACCGACGCCGACATCCCGAAGACCTGGGACCAGCTCGAGTCCGTCAGCAAGAAGCTGACCACCGCCGACCACGTCGGCCTCGGCATCTCCGGTGAGTACGCCCGCATCGGCTCCTTCATGGTCCAGGCCGGCGGCAACCTCATGAACGACGACTCCACCAAGGCCACCGCGAACAGCGACGCCAACGTGAAGGCGCTCGACTACGTCAAGACGCTGCTCAACGGCGGCGAGCTGAAGTACGCCAAGGACCTCGGCGCCGGCTGGGGCGGCGAGGCGTTCGGCAAGGGCCTCGCAGCGATGACCATCGAGGGCAACTGGATCACCGGTGGCCTGAAGGCCGACTACCCGGACGTCAAGTACACCGTCGCCGAGCTCCCCGCCGGCCCGGCCGGCCAGGGCACCCTGCAGTTCACCAACTGCTGGGGCATCGCCGCCGACAGCCCCAACCAGGCCGCCGCGCTCAAGCTCGTCGAGCAGCTGACCAGCAAGGACGACCAGCTCGCCTTCTCGAAGGCCTTCGGCCCGATGCCGTCGATCAAGTCGGCCGCCTCCGAGTGGAAGTCGGCCAACCCGGCGCTCGTCCCGTTCCTCTCCGCCGCCGACTACGCCAAGGGCGTGCCGACCGCGAAGGGCTCGGCCGACGTCGTCACCGACCTCAACAGCAAGCTGGAGTCGCTGGCCACGGGTGACCCGAAGGCCATCCTGGACGCGACCCAGAAGAACCTCGAAGCACTGCTGAAGTAGGAGCGAACCCTCCCATGTCGCAAACCACGAGTCGGTCTCGCCGTTCCGGAATCCGGCGCGGCGAGGCCGCCTCGGGGTGGTTGTTCACCGCCCCGGTCATCATCCTGCTCGGCGTGTTCCTCGTCGTCCCCGTGCTCATGGCACTGTGGGTGAGCTTCTCCGACTGGGGAGGCCGGGGCAGCCCCTTCTCCTCCGACGTCAACTTCATCGGACTGAAGAATTACACGTCGATCCTCGCGGGCGGCGGCCTGGCCGAGCAGGACTTCGGCATGTCGCTGAAGAACAACGCCTGGTACGTCGTCCTCGTGGTGCCGATCCAGACGGCCGTCTCCCTCGGCCTCGCGGTCCTCGTCAACCGGGCCGTCCTGCGCGGGCGCGGCTTCTTCCGCACCGCCTTCTACTTCCCCTCCGTCACGAGCTCGGTGGCCATCACCGTGCTGTGGCTCTTCCTCTTCAGCACCACGGGCGCCGTCAACCAGATGCTGTCGTGGATCGGGATCAACGGACCGAACTGGTTCAACGACCCCGACGGCATCGTCCACAACTTCCTCGGCATCTTCGGCGTGCGGCAGGGCCCCGGCGCCCTCACTCAGAACACCCTGCTCGGCGTCTCCTGGTGGGACTGGCTGGGCGGTCCGTCCGTCGCCATGACGGCGTACATCATCATGGCCGTGTTCACCACGAGCGGCACGTTCATGCTCCTCTTCATCGCCGCGCTCCAGAACCTGGGCGGCGACATCACCGAGGCCGCCATGATGGACGGCGCGAACGGCTGGCAGCGCTTCTGGCGCATCACCCTCCCGCAGCTGCGCCCGACCCTCTTCACCGTGCTGACCCTCGGCCTCATCGGCTGCTGGCAGGTCTTCGACCAGATCTACACGGGCACCAAGGGCGCCCCCGGCAAGACGACGCTGACCCCGGCCTATCAGTCGTACAAGACGTCGTTCGTCGACCAGAACTGGGGGCAGGGCGCGGCGATCGCGTTCATCCTGTTCGTCATCATCGTGCTGTTCACGATCTTCCAGCGCTGGGTGCTGCGCGAGCGCGCGGTCTCGAAGCGCCGGATGCGCCTCTACCAGCCCGCTGTCACGGCGAGCACCGCCGTACCCGCCGGCACGACCGCCGCAGCCGCGGAGAAGGAGCCGAAGCGATGACCGCGACACTGTCCTCCGCGCCGTCCGGCGCCGAGAAGCCGGCCGCCGCACCCGCGGCGCGTCCGCCCCGCCGCCGCTCCAACGGCACGGTCGCCGCGACCTCGGTCAGCTACGCGATCCTCGTCGTGCTCGCGGTCGTGTACATCCTGCCGTTCCTCATCCAACTCGCGACGTCGTTCAAGACCGACGCGGATGCCACGGCCCACCCCGTCTCCCTCATCCCCCAGGTGTGGACGACGGCGGCGTACACGAAGCTCTTCCTCAACTCCGACTTCCCGACCTGGTTCGCGAACTCGGCGATCGTGACGATCTTCGTGACCCTCGGCCGCGTATTCTTCAACTCGCTCGCCGGCTATGCGCTCGCCCGCCTGCACTTCCGCGGCCGGGGCGTCATCTTCGCCGCGCTCGTCGCGGTCATGTCGGTGCCGATGGTCGTGCTGCTCATCCCGAAGTTCCTGGTGATCAACCAGCTCGGCATCTACGACTCGTACGCGGGCATGATCCTGCCGCTGCTGACGGACGCGGCCGGGGTCTTCATCATGAAGAACTTCTTCGAGTCGATCCCCGCCAGCGTGGAGGAGCAGGCCAGGATCGACGGCGCCAGCACGTTCCGCGTGTTCTGGTCGATCGTGCTGCCGATGGCGCGTCCCGCCCTCGTCACGATCATCATCCTGTCGTTCCAGGGATCGTGGAACGAGCTCGCGCACTTCATCGTCTCCACGCAGGATCCGGCTCTCACCACCCTGACCAAGGGCGTGGCCGGGCTCGCGAGCGGGCAGCTCAGCCAGGGCAACCAGTTCCCGATCAAGCTGGCGGCGGCCGCGCTCATGACCATCCCCGTGGCCGTGATGTTCTTCATCTTCCAGCGCCGCATCATGAACTCGAGCGAGGGAGCGGTGAAGGAGTGACCGCCGCCGCGCCCACGATCGTCGCGACCTGCGGCGGCCTGAACGGCGGCGACTGGACCGATTCGGTCTACGGCCCGCTGCTCCAGCACGCCATCGAGCTCGCCCGGGTGACCGGGCGCGCTCCGCGGGTCACGCACATCAACACGGCCGGCGGCGACCAGCGCCACGTCGAGGGCGCCGAGCTCGAGGCCGCCCGCCTCGCCGGGGTCGAGGCCAGCCACGTCCGGTTCTTCCCGCACCCCAACACCCCCGACCTGCGGGAGCACCTGCTCCGCCAGGACATCGTGTGGGTCAGCGGGGGGAGCCTCGTCAACCTGCTCGCCGTCTGGCGCGCACACGGCCTCGACCGTCTGCTCGCCGAGGCGTGGCAGGCGGGGGTCGTGCTCGCCGGAGGCTCCGCCGGCGCACTGTGCTGGCACGAAGGCGGCACGACCGCCTCCTACGGCCCCGGCATCAGCGCGGTGCCGGACGGTCTCGGCCTGCTCCCCGGCTCCCTCGGGGTGCACTGGGACTCCGACCCGAAGCGGCGGCCCGCGCACCTCGCGGCCATCGCCGACGGCACCCTCGCCGACGGCTACGCCCTCGAGGAGGGCGTCGGCCTCGTCTACCGCGGGCGCGAACTCGTCGACGTGGTCGCCGAGCGCGACGGCGCCTCCGCCTGGGAGCTGCACCGCACCGACGGCTCCGTCACCGAGACGCGCGTGGCGCCGCGCGTCCTCCCCCACGAATCCACCGACCGATCCACATTCACACCCCCTAACGAGGAGGCGCGACAGCCACGATGACCCACCCGCTCCAACCCCTGCTGCACGACAGCGTCGTGGTCCTGACCGCGCCCAGCCAGGCCTGGTCCACCGCCGACGGCGACGTGGACGGCGTCGGCATCCACGGCTTCTTCCACTCCGACCTGCGCGTGCTCGACCGCATCGGCCTCTCGGTCGCCGGATCGACGCTCGAGCACATCGCGACCGCCGGCCCGGACGCCGCCACCGCCGTCTTCACCTCGCTCGCACGCGGCCTCGACGACTCCACCGCCGACCCCCGCGTCCGCGTCGAGCGCACCCGCGAGGTGCGTGCCGGCGTGCTGCGCGAGACCGTGGTGGTCCGCAACGCGCTGCGCGAGCCCGTCTCCACCACGGTGTCCGTCGGCGTCCGCGGCGACTTCAGTCCGATGCAGGTCGTCAAGGCCGGTCTTTCGGGCGCCGAGCACCCGGTCGAGACGTCCGTCGACGGCTCCACGCTCACGTTCGTCTCCGGACTCGTCAGCGCTGTCCTGCGCGCCGACGGCGCCCGCATCGAGTCCGACGGCACCGCGGCGACCCTGCTGTGGGATGTCGAGGTCGCCGGCAACAGCGCCACGACCCTCTCGTGGGAGATCGCCGTCGACGACCCGACCGCCGTGGTCGCCGGCGCCGGCCCCTCCGCCGACTGGGCGGCCTTCAGCGCCTCCACCGGCGACTCGCGCCTGGCCTCGTGGCTGGAGCGCGCACTGGCCGACCTGCAGTCGCTGCGCATGACGACCACCGCCCGCCCCGACGACGTCTTCCTCGCCGCCGGTGCTCCGTGGTTCTTCACGCTGTTCGGCCGCGACTCGATCTGGGCCGCCCGGATGCTCCTCCCGCTCGGCACCGACCTCGCCGCCTCCACCCTCCGTGTGCTCGCCGCCCTCCAGGGCACCGAGACGGTGGGCGAGACGGCCGAGCAGCCGGGCAAGATCATGCACGAGCTGCGCCCGTCCGCCCTGACCATCCCGGGCGAGGGCGTCGTGCTCCCGCCGCTCTACTACGGCACGGTCGACGCCACCGCGCTCTGGATCACGCTCCTGCACGACGCGTGGCGCTGGGGCATGCCGGCCGACGAGGTCGAGGCCCTCCTGCCCGCGCTCGAGGCTGCGCTGCTCTGGATGCGCGACCACGGTGACAGCGACGGCGACGGCTTCCTCGAGTACGTCGACACGACCGGCCACGGCCTCGCGAACCAGGGTTGGAAGGACTCCGGCGACTCCATCCAGTGGAACGACGGCACCCTCGCCGACGGCCCCATCGCGCTGTGCGAGGTGCAGGGGTACGCCTACGAGGCCGCCATCGGCGGCGCCGCCCTCCTGGAGGCCTTCGGCCGCGACGGCGCCGAGGAGTGGCGCGACTGGGCGGCCGCGCTCAAGTCCCGCTTCGCCGCCTCCTTCTGGATCGACGACCCCGCCGGCGCCTACCCGGCGATCGCGCTCGACGCGTCCAAGCGCAAGGTCGACTCCGTGACCAGCAACATCGGCCACCTGCTCGGCACCGGCATCCTCGAGCCCGGCCAGGCTGAGCTCATCGCCCGCCGCCTTGCGTCGCCCGAGCTGTCGTCCGGCTACGGCCTCCGCACGATGTCCAGCGCCGCCGGCGGCTACTGGCCGCTCAGCTACCACGGCGGCAGCGTCTGGGCCCACGACACCGCCATCGTCATCACCGGTCTCGCCCGCGAGGGCTTCGCCGCCGAGGCGGAGCAGCTCTCCGACGGCCTCCTCGCCGCCGCCGACGGCTTCGGCTACCGGATGCCCGAGCTGCACGCCGGTGACAGCACCGAGCAGACCGCCGCGCCCATCCCCTACCCGGCCGCCTGCCGCCCCCAGGCATGGTCCGCCGCCGCCGCCGTCGCCGTCCTCAGCGCCCGCCTCGGCCTGAGCGCAGACGCCCCCGCCGGCCGCTTCGACGTGGACCCCGGCTCCGCCGCGGCCAACACCCACGTGCGCGGCATCCGCTTCGCGGGCGAGCCCCGCGACGTCGACATCCCCTGACCGACACCTGACGCCCAAGAGGCCGGACGCTCCCCGCGTCCGGCCTCTTCTGCGTGCGGCGGTCGGCCTCCCTCCCTCCCGCCCGCCCTCCCGAGGGGTGAGTTGTTGCGGGTATCCACGCGCACCAGTCGCAACAGCTCACACCTCGCGCCCCAGAGCAGGCGCGCTTCGCGCGAGAGGTGAGTAGTTGCGGGTATCCCCCACCGAACACCCGCAACATGTCACCCCTCGCGAACCAAAGTCCCGCGCTTCGCGCGAGAGGTGAGTAGTTGCGGATATCCCCCACCGAATACCCGCAATAACTCACACCTCGCGGAACAACGGAGCCGCGCTTAGTGCGAGAGGTGAGTAGTTGCGGATATCCCCCACCGAACACCCGCAACGAGTCACCCCTCGCGAAACCGGGCGCGCGCGCTTCACCCGAGAGGTGAGTTGTTGCGGGTATTCACGCGAAATACCCGCAACAAGTCACCTCTCGCGCGAAGCCGCGCGCGCGTTTCGCGCGAGAGGTGAGTTGTTGCGGGTATCCGGGCGCGAGCACCCGCAACAAGTCACATCTCGCGGGACCGGGGCGCGGGCGTCGCGCACGAAGGGTGAGTAGTTGCGGGTATTCGCGCGGGATGGCCGCAACTAGTCGCACCTCGCGAGCGGGGCGCGCGGCACGGCGCGGGGCGCGGCTACAGCTGGGCCATGATCTGGCGGGCGATGACGCGGCCGGCGCGGTTGGCGCCGATGGTGCTCGCCTGAGGGCCGTAGCCGGCGAGGAAGATGCGGCTGTCCTGCCAGGAGGCGCCGGAGGCGACGGTCAGCCCTCCGGCCTTCTCGCGCAGCTTCAGCGGCGCGAGGTGCCGCAGCTCGGGCCGGAAGCCGGTCGCCCAGACGATGGCGTCCGCCTTGGTGACGGTGCCGTCGCTCCAGCGGACGCCGTCCGGCTCGATCGCGGTGAACATGGGTCGCTCGACGAGCAGCCCGCGCTCGATGCCGGCGGCGATGCGGCGGGTGCGCGGCACGCCGGTGCCGCTGACGATGCTGGGGAGGGCGGCGCCGGCGCGGGCGGCGGCGTCCTGCTGCTGCACGGCGGCGACACCTCCCTCGATCGTGAGCTCGGACTCGTCGCGGAAGTCGACCGGGCGCCGCGTGGCCCAGGCCAGCTCGCCGGCGATGCCCTCCAGCTCGAGCAGGAAGCCGATCGCGCTGGTGCCGCCGCCGACCACGACGACCGACTGGCCGGCGAACTCCTCGGCCGAGACGTAGTTCGAGGTGTGCACATGCCGTCCGGAGAATGTGTTCATTCCGGGATACCAGGGGATGAAGGGCGCGCCCCAGGTGCCGGAGGCGTTGACGACGACGCGCGTGACGGTCTCGCCCTGCGAGTGGCCGACGACGAGGTCGGCTCCCCGGTTGAAGACGCTCGACACCGCGACCGGGCGCTGCACCCGGAGGTCGAAGTGCTCCTCGTAGCGCCGGTAGTAGCCGGCGACGATGTCCTTGGCGGGGAGGGAGCGGTCGGCGGTGTCGAAGCTGAGTCCGACCTCGGCCATCCCGGGCAGATCGTTGACGTGATGGGCACTGCCGAGCTTGAGCGCATCCCAGCGGTGCTGCCACGCGCCGCCCGTGTGCGGGCCGCGGTCGAACAGGACGAAATCCTCGCCGGGGACGAGCTCGAACCGCCGCAGATAGTAGGCCACCGCGAGCCCCGCCTGGCCGGCACCGATCACGACGACCTGGGTCTCGGTCCTGCTCGTGGTCACGCTGTCATCCCATCATGTCCGGCTGTGCGCATACTCCGGGTCCATAGGGACCTGCATGCTAAACTCGATGCTAGTTTTTATTGTTTCTGTTCGGATCCCCGGGAGCCCTGCCCCCGGGCTGGGACCAAAAGGGGGTCACGCATGGGGCGCGGCCGTCAAAAGGCGAAGCACACCAAGATCGCACGTGAGTTGAAGTCGTTCAGCCCGACTGTCAACTACGACGCGCTCGAGCGCGAGCTGACCGGACATTCACACCACGAGGACGACCAATACGCCGCGTGGGCCGACTACGAGCCCGAGGGTTCCGGCGACGGCTACGAGGACGAAGAGACCGAGACGCCCAAGCGCGCCTGACGCGTCCCGTCCGTCACAACCACCCCTGCCGCGTAGCGATCAGCACGGCGTCAGACCGGTTGCGCGCTGCGGTCTTTCCGATCGCGCTCGACAGATGGTTGCGCACCGTCCCCTCGCTGAGGTGGAGGCGCCGCGCGATGTCGGAGATCGTGCCGCCGTCGCCCGCGAGAGCCAGGACTTCCGCCTCGCGCGAGGTCAGCGGCGAGAGCCCTGAGGCGAGGGACTCGGCGGCGAGGGTCGGGTCGACGACGCGCAGGCCGGAGGCGACACGGCGCACGGCGTCCGCCAGCTGGCCCGACGGGGTGTCCTTCACGATGAATCCGGAGGCTCCGGCCTCCATCGCCCGGCGCAGGTAGCCGGGGCGGCCGAAGGTCGTGACGATCAGGGAGCGGCAGCCGGGCAGTGCCCGACGGAGCGCGGTCGCCGCCTGGATGCCGTCGAGACCGGGCATCTCGACGTCGAGCAGGGCGACGTCGGCGGCCGACTCGCGGGCGGCGTCGACGACCTCGTCGCCGCGGCCCACCTGAGCCACGACCTCCAGGTCGGGTTCGAGGTCGAGCAGGGCGGCGAGCGCGCCGCGCACGAGGGCCTGGTCGTCGGCGAGCAGCAGGCGGATGGTCATGCGGTCCTCCGGACGGTCAGCAGGGTGCCTCCTCGCTCGCCGGCGGCGATCTCGACCGTCGCTCCCGAGGTGCGGGCGCGCTCGGCGAGGCCGGCCAGTCCCGAGCCGCGCACGGCCGCTGTGGAGGGCACGGACCCCACGGGCGCGGGCCCGAGGCCGTCGTCCTCGATCGCGAGCGTGTCGGGGCCGACGGTCACCCAGCAGTTGCGGGAGCCGGAGTGCCGGATCACGTTGGTCACACCCTCCCGCAGCACCCAGCCGAAGAGCTCGCGCAGGTCGGGCACGACCTCGTCGCCGTTGCGCGGCAGGTGGGCGGTGATGTCGGCGGCGGCGAGACTGGCCTGTGCGGCGGCGAGCTCGGTGGAGATGCTCATCTCGCGGTAGCCCGCGACGGCCGCTCGCAGATCGGCGAGCGCGGAGCGGGTGAGGCGTTCGATGTCGGCGAGCTCGGCCTCCGCCCGCGCGGGGTCGACGGGGACGAGGCGGCGCGCGAGCTCCGACTTCACGGTGACGACGGTGAGGGAGTGGCCCAGCACGTCGTGCATGTCGCGCGAGAATCGCGACCGCTCCTCGACCACGGCGAGCCGGGCGATCTCGCCCTGCGCGCTGCGCAGCTTGCGGAGCGCGTCGAGCTGGCGGGCGAACGCGCTCATCATGATGCCGATCGAGACGGTGACGAGGGCGATGAACCAGTAGTCGTCGAACCCGCCCGCCACGACGAACACCACCAGCTGCAGCGCGCCCAGGGCCACGATGAGGAGGGTCGAGAGCACCGGCCGGGCCACGACCATCCCGATCACACACGCGACGTACACCCACGTCCAGCAGGTGTATTCGCCGATGGCCGGGAAGAGCAGGAGCGTCAGCGCGAAGTACCCGGCGATCGCGATCAGCCGCGTGCGCTCGCCCTCCCACCACAGCAGGGGCGGGAGGGCGAGGAAGCCCGCGTAGACGATCACGAGGATGACGGTCGCGACCGTCTTCTCGGCGAGGGACTCGTCGGAGGTCCAGAGGCCGCCCAGGACCGAGATCTGGTAGACGAGGCCGATGATCGCGCCGGGGTACCAGCGCACGGCGGACTTGTGGGTCAGGCGGGCGCGGAACCCCGCCGGCCGGCGCTCGTCGACCTCGTTGCTGAACACGTCCCTACCCTAATCAGCGGCCGGGTCAGCCGCGCGCGGCGTCGCGGCGGTAGCGCCACACGACCAGGGCTCCGAGGGCGACGGTCCAGGCGGCGAGCACGAGCGCCGGGGTCAGGGCGTCCCCGCTCTGCAGGGCGCCCAGCTGGCCGACGCGGTTCAGCCAGTACGACGGCACCGCCTTCGCGACGTTCGCGACCCAGAGCGGGAAGATCTGGAGGGGGATCCAGAGGCCGCCGAGCACGGCCATCCCCATGAAGACCGCCATGAAGAGCGGCTGCGCGAACTCGGGCTTGGCGAACTGCCCGATCAGGATGCCGAGCAGGGCGAACGGGATGACGCCGCACCAGATGCCCAGGGCGGCGAGCAGCCAGCTCCCGGCCGACAGCTGAGGGTGGTACAGCACGAGCGACACCCCGACGATGACGACGATGCTCACCAGCGCGAGGGCGAGGGCGGCGACCAGTTTGGAGACGAGGTACCCGGTGCCCGAGAGCGGCGTGATCCGCAGCTGGCGGTTCCAGCCGATCGAACGCTCGGTGACGATCCCGAACGCCTGCGAGAGGGCCGCCATCATGCCCCCGTACGCGGCGACCTGGATGGTGGTGACCACGATCCACGGCAGGTGCGTCACCGCATCCACCTGGCCGTGGCCGCCGAAGGTGCCGCCGAACGCGATCAGCATCACGAGCGGGACCGCGAGGGTGAACACCATCGAGCGCATGTTCTTCAGCTGGCGGAGCGACTCGCGCCCCAGGTAGGCGATGCTCATCGCGTCGCTCCTTCCGTCTCGTGCGCCTCGGTGAGGGCGAGGAAGGCCTCGTCCATCGTGTGCGCGGTCACTTCGATGTCGTGGATGTCGTCGTAGCCGGCGAGGAGCGCCCGCAACGTGCTGTCGGAGTCGTCGCTGACGAGGGCGAGCTGGCCGGCGCGGTGCTCGACGCTGCGCACACCGGGCAGTGCGGCGAGCGCCGACTCGACCGCCGGACTCCAGGCGAAGCCGGCGGTGGCCCGGATGCGGCGGCCGGAGACGACCGCCTTGACCTCGGCCGGCGTTCCGTCGGCGACGACGCGGCCGCGCGCCAGCATCACGATCCGGTCGGCGTACGTGTCGGCCTCGTCGAGGTAGTGCGTGGCGAAGACGACCGTGCGACCCTCCTCCGTGAACTCGCGCATCGACTGCCAGAAGGTGCGCCGGGCCTCCACGTCCATCGCGGCGGTCGGCTCGTCGAGGAAGAGCAGGTCGGGGTCGGACACGACGGCGACCGCGAACCGGGCGCGCTGCATCTGGCCGCCGGACAGCTTGGCGACGCGCTGCTTGGCGATCTCGGTGCACCGCGCCCGCTCGAGCGCCTCGGCGACGCTGAGCGGGTGCCGGTGCGCGGAGGCCACGAGGGCCACGCACTCGGCGACGGTGAGCGTGGGGAGCAGGGCGCCGCCCTGCAGCATGGCGCCGACCCGCCCCTCCCGGATGGCGCGGATCGGCTCGGCGCCGAACAGCTCCGCGGTCCCCGAGGTGGGGCGCGCGAGACCGAGGGCGAGGTCGATGGTCGTCGACTTGCCGGCACCGTTCGGGCCGAGCAGGGCGACCACCTCGCCGGGGCGGATGGTGAGATCGACGCCATCGACGGCGGTGAGCGAGCCGAAGGACTTGCGCAGGCCGGCGAGGCGGATGGCGGGTGTCTGATTCACCCTCTCAGCGTGCCGCCGTGCGCGGGCGGGTGGGCAGGGCGGGTGTCAGGAGGTGGGGGTGATGAATGTCATGGGTGCGCTCTGGCACGGAGCCGCTCTTGGAGGAGCCCGATGAGTTCTTCGACACGAGCCGCGCCCGCTGCGCCGCCGCCGGTCATGCGCGCATCAGGCTTCGTTCGTCGATGAGGATGTTGAGCTCACGCAGATCGGTCGGAGTCGACCGATCCGCGCGCCTCCTCAACGACTCGAACTGCGAGACGTACCAACGGCGCGGCAAGCGCTGCGGAACCGCCCACGCGGGTCGACGGTTCGCGGGGAGGGCGCGACCGTACACAGCGCGGAAGAGGGTCTCCCACCGACGATCGGCGAGCCGGGAGGGGCGGCTCTCCAATTCCCTGTCCGACAGGGCAGCGCCGTGGTCGCGCACGACCTGCGCAGCCTGGGTCAGCAGGCGGAGCGCGTATGCCTCGTCGCCGTCGTCCAGCGCAGCCTGCATCGCCTCGGTCGTGCGCTCCGCCCCGAATCGCGAGTAGGCCGATTCCGGCGTTTCGTCGAGCATCAGCTGACGACCGAGCGCATTCAGCGCGCGCCGAAGGGTGCCCAGCCGTATCCGCCCTTCCCGCTCGGCACGCTCCATCTGCGAGACGGCGCCGACCGTGATCCCCAACCGCTCGGCGAGCTCGCCGCCGGTCACGCCGAGGGAGGCACGCGTGCTGCGGATCAGATCGGACATGGATAAATTATAGCTGGAGCTAAATTTCGAGCAAGGGTCAGCCCTCGACCGCGAACCCCCGCAGGAACGCATCCACCGTCGCCTCAATGTGCGCCTCGACCTCAGCATCGGTGAACGTGTGCCCGGGATCGAGGAGCAGGCGGTCCTGCAGCGGGCCGACCAGCGCGTAGGCGAACTGCGTGGCGGCGCGTGCGGGATCCGGAGCGGCGAGTGCGCCCTCGGCCGCCAACGAACGGATCCGCTCGGCGAGGAGCTCGATCGTCGCGGCCGGGCCGGCCTGCCAGTACCGTGCGGCCGCCTCGGGGAAGCGGACCGCCTGCGAGATCGCCAGGCGACGCAGGCTGACGACCTCCGGGCGCAGCACGCCCCGCACGAGGACGCCAGCGACCGTCAGGAACCGGTCGCGCACGGGGGCGGCGCCTTCCAGCCCGGCCGTCGCCGAGCGCAGGATGTCGCCGGCCTCGGCGGTGACGACCTCCAGCAGTTCGACGAAGAGCGCGTCCTTGTCGGAGAAGTTGCTGTAGACCGTTGCTTTGGACACGCCCGCGGAGGCGGCGATGGCCTCGATGGTCGTGCCGGCGAAGCCGTCGCGGAGGAACAGTTCGCGGGCGGCCGTCATGATCTCCGCCGTCTTGCGCTCGCGCACGATGAGCCCCTCCCTTGACCGGGTCGCTGCAGCCAGCCTATCCTGATCAAACTAAACGGTTCAGTTCAGATTGGATGCTCATGTCGCGAACACTGCCAGGCGACTCGTCCACCTCCCGCGTCGACTGCACCCCCGAGGCGCGGGTCACCAAGTCGCTCCTGGGCTACGGCGTGCTCGCCGGGCCCTTCTACGTCGTCTGCTCGGTCGTGCAGGGACTCCTGACGCCCGGCTTCTCGTTCGCGACGGACAGCTGGAGTCTCCTGTCGCTCGGCGCCGCGGGCTGGATCCACATCGCCGTCTTCGTCCTCACGGGGTTGATGACCGCGGCCGCCGCCATCGGGTACCGCCGCCACCTCCCGAGCGGACCGGGCCGCACAGCCTGGGCGTACCTGCTGATCTACGGCGTCCTGCTCGTCGCTGCCGGTGCCGCGCTGCCCGACGCGGCGGGGTCGGGCTTCAGCGTCCACGGGATGCTGCACCTGCTCGCCGGCGGGCTCGGCTTCGTGGCCTTCGCCGTCTGGTCGTTCGCCATGGCCCGCCGCCTGCGCGCGGGGTCGGCCGGAGCGGGGTCGACCGGAGCGGCGGCGGCCGGCATCGTCGTGGGCGCGCTCCTCCTGGTCGGCTTCGTGGCGATCGCGGCGTCGGGAGGCTCGGCCGTCGCCACGATCGTGCTGACGGTCGTCGTCATCCTCGCCTGGGCCTGGCTGGCTCGGGTCTCCGTCTGGATGTACCGTGAGGCGGCCGCGGCGGGGCGGATCGTCGTGCCGGCGGCCGGCTGACGGCGGCCGTCAGATCCAGCCGCGCTCCTCGGCGAGGCGGACGGCCTGCTGGCGGGTGCTGACGGAGAGCTTGCCGATGATGGCGGAGGCATGATTGCGCACCGTGCCGGGCGCCAGCGACAGCGCCCGGGCGATCTGGCCGGTCGTCTCGCCGCGCCGGCCTGCGCGGAGGACGTCCAGCTCCCGCTCGGTGAGCGGGGAGCGCTCGTCGCTCAGGGCGTCGGCCGCGACCTCCGGATCCACGTAGCGCCGGCCGGCGGCGACGGAGCGGATCACGTCGGCGAGCTCCGCGGCATCGCGCGACTTGGGGAGGAAGCCCGAGACACCCGCCGCCAGCGCGCGGCGCAGCACCCCGGGCCTGGCGTGACGGGTGATGACGATGCAGCGGGTCGGGAGAGCGCGCGTCAGCCGGGCCGCGGCCTCCACCCCGTCGAGGCCCGGCATCTCGAGGTCGAGCAGGCACACGTCGGGCGTCGTGCGGAGCGCCTCGGCGAGCGCCTGCTCGCCGTCGGAGCACTCCGCCACGACGTCGATGTCGGCCTCCAGCCGCAGCAGCGCCGCGAGCGCGGAGCGGATCATCGCCTCGTCGTCGGCGATCAGGACGCGGATCATGCCGGAGTCCCCTCGATCAGGACGCGGATCATGCCGGGGCCTCGTCGATCGGGAGGGTCACGACGAGCCGGAACGACTGCGCTCGGTGCTCGACCGCCAGCGCGCCGCCCGCTGCGGAGACACGACGGGCGATCCCCGGCAGTCCCGATCCCCCGCCGTCTCCGGAGGAGGCCCGGTCCTCCGCGTCGTTCTCGATCGCGAGGCGCCACGTGCGTGCCTCCCTGGTGAGGGAGAGGGCCGCCCACCGGCCGCCGCCGTGCCGCAGCGCATTCGTGGTCGCCTCCCGGATGACCGGCCCGAGGATCGCGGCCGGTGCGTGGTCGGCGTCGCGGTCGACCGTCGACTCGGCCGCGACCCCCGCGGCGCGCAGCAGGTCGACCGCGTTCGCGAGCTCGTCGCGCAGCGGGACGGAACGGAAGCGCAGCGCGAGGTCCCTCGTCCCCTGACGCGCCTCGTCCACACTGGTGCGCGCGGCACGCACCTGGTCGAGCGCGCCCTCGGGGTCGCTCGTCATCAACCGCTCCGCGAGTTCCAGCTGGAGCGCGATGACCTGCAGATGGTGCCCCTGGAGATCGTGGACGTCGGTCGCGACCCGCAGCCGCTCCTGGGTGGCGGCGAGGCGCGCCTCCGCGGCGCGGGCGCGATCGAGGGTGAGGACCACATCCCACCACCACAGCGACAGGATGGTGACCGCCGGGAGGGAGGCCGAGTAGACGCCGACGAGGAACCAGGTCGGCCCACTGCCGGCCGGGAAGCTGAACCGGACGTCGATCGCCCAGAGCGCGCCGAGCAGGAGGGTCAGCACCAGCACGACGCGGAGACGGATGCCCGGCCCCCAGTTCAACAGCACGATCGCCTCGACGACGGGGACGGCCGCGATCACCCAGATCCCTGTCGCGTACGCCAGCAGGGCCGAGCACGCGAGCGCGACGAGGAGCGGGACGAGCGCCCACCGGCGACGCAGCGGCGCCGCACCCTCGTCCCTGCGCCGGTAGTCGAGCAGCATCGGGATCGTGGCGGCGACCCACACCAGCCCGGCGATGCCCACGGCGACCACGGACCCTGTGCCGGTGCGCGCTCCGAGGAGGGCCACCTCCCAGAACAGCACGAGCACGACGACGAAGAAGACGACGGTGCCGAAGGTGTACCACCAGGTCGCGGACACTCCCCGGGTCAGCCGCGGCGCCAGCCGTGCGGTGGCGGCAGCACCGGCGGCCTCCGCCGCATCCGCCCCGTATCCCACCCGTTCATCGTAGGGGCGTGACGAATGTCACGGGCGGCGCGAGCGGAACGCCCGGGAACCGGTGACGCCCGCACACTACCGGCGGCCGCCCGCGACCGATGGACTCGGAAGGAGCACGCACCACCGACCGATCGGAGCACCCGCATGAACCTCGTCGACGCCCTCCAAGACCTCGTCGGCCACGTGCCCGACCTCGTCCAGCCGCTGATCGTCGCCGCGGCCGGCGCGATCCCGTTCGTCGAGGGCGAGGGCGCGGCGACGATCGGGATCATCGGCGGCATCACTCCCGCCATCGCGATCATCGCCGCGATCATCGGCAACTTCGCCTGCGTCGCCGTGCTCGTCCTCCTCGGCTCGGGCGCACGTCGCGCCGTCGTCACGCGCCGCCGGGCCCGGGTGCAGGCCGCCGCGGTCGCCGCCGGCCACGAACCCGCACCGGGCGTCGGTGACGACCCGGCGCCGGAGGTCTCACCGCGGAAGGCGAAGTTCCAGCGCGCGTTCGAGCGCTACGGCGTTCCCGGAGTGAGCCTCCTCGGACCGCTGCTCCTGCCCACCCAGTTCACCGCGACGATGCTCGCCGCCGCGGGAGTCGGGCGCGGGCGCATCCTGATCTGGCAGGGCGTCGCGATCGTCGGCTGGACCGTCGTCGTCGCCCTGCTCATCGGTGGAGTGGTGACGACGCTCAGCTGACCCGGCGGCCGCCGAGCGCGTCGTCAGGCGTTCGCGTTGCTGAGGGTGACGCCGCGGATGACGCTCACCACCCCGGCGATGCCGCCGACGGTGAGGATGGCTCCGACGATCAGGAGCAGGAGGTCCTGACCCGCGGCTCCGGCGGCCCGTGCGGTCGGGTCCGCGACGGGGAGGGCGGACGCCGGTCCGTCGGAGTCGCCCGGCCCCGCGATCGCGAGGGAGGCGGCGGCGGGATCAGCCGGTCCGGCTGCCGCGGCCGCGGGCGGCGTCGCCACCGCGGGGAGCAGAACCGTCGCCGACGCCGACCCGACGGAGGTCGACGCGCGCTGCAGCAGCACGAAGAACGTCGCGGAGGGCGAGCCGGCGCCTCGGGACGCCAGGGGGATGCGGACCTTCGCCTCGCGCACCCCGTCGGCGAGGACGACGGTCCCGGAGGTCGCGGTGTAGTCCGCTCCGGCCCGCGCCGTGCCATCGGCGGTCGTGTAGTCGACGGTCGCCTCCCCGTTCGCCGTGGCCCGCGTCACCACGACGACCGCGGAGGTGCTGCCCGCGACGACGCTGTTGGCGGCGACCGAGAGCGGCCCGCTCGCGACCGCGGTCGTCAGGACCGTGGAGGCGGTCGCCGCCTTCAGCCCGGAGCCGTCCGCGGGGAGGTAGCGGGCGACGAGGGTGTGGGAGCCGGCGGCCGGTGCGGTCAGCTCGGCGCGCGCCGAGCCTCCCGCGACCGGGACGACCGTCTCGGCCTCGCCGTCGATCGAGAAGCCGACGGAGCCGCCGTCCGCCGCGCCCATCAGGAGCCGGGAGACCGCGGCGGTCGTGACGAACGATCGGCCGGCCTCGGCGCTCGACGGAGCGTTCAGGGTCACGACGGTCGCGTCCGTGCAGGCGGGCGCCGTGGCGTCGATCGCGGGGACCGCGCCCTGAACCCGCCAGCCGAGGGCGGGCTCGGCCTGTGCGTCGAAGGTCAGCAGGGCGGTGCCGTGGTGCTCGCCCGGGAGGAACGTGCTCGGCTGGCCGCGGTCCCCGGCGCCCGAGGTCAGGTCGTTCTCGCCGCCGCCCGCGGGCAGCGTCACCGGCGCGGAGGCGGTCGAACGGTAGCCCAGCACGACGCTGCGCGCCGTGACGGCGCCGAGCGGCGCATCCTGCACGCAGTCGACGAGCGGAGTGACGGTTCCGGCCGCGGGAACGCCCGGCTCGGGCTGGGCGAGGGCCGCCGGCGCCGCTCCGAACAGGGCGGCGACCGCCGCGATGCCCGCCGCGCTCGCCACGCGAAGGTGGGCAGACAGGCGGGTCACCCCGTCACTCTATCCAGAGACGGCGGCGCGCCGCTCCGACCAGAACAGGGGGCGTCGGTCGAGGAGGGGCTCGGCGACGTCGTCGCTCGACCAGCCGTGCCCGAGAGCGGTTCGCAATGCTGCCATGTTAGATTATGCATGCTGTCAACGACGATGGGAGACTCCGGATGAACGGTCTGCGCAGAGCCTTGGCGATCCTGACCCTGTGGGTGCCCGCCGCGACGATCCTCTGGACATGGATGCTGTGGAAGGGCCGATTGCCCGCCCACCTGCCCACGCACTGGGGCGTCGGCGGACCGGCCGACGCGGTGACGAGCGCCCCGGTCTTCCTCGGATGGCTGCTCGGAGTGAGCACGGCATCCGCGCTCATCGGGTCGATCGTGGTGCTCGCCGGGAGGCTGGGCGAATGGGGACCCCGGGCGACCGGCGCGTTCACCGGCGGCGCCGCCGCGCTCGTGCTGGGCATGTGGCTCGGGAGCACCGTCCCGTCGCTCGATGTGCCCGACCCGTTCACGGTCCGCATCGGCGCCTGGGCCCTGGTGACGCTCGCCGCCCCCTGCTACGGCCTGGTCCAGCTCGCACTCCTGCCCCGGGGGTCGACTCCGCCGGTCGAGCTGTCGGCCGACGCCGACCGCCCGCTCGCAGCAGCGTCGCTTCCCGCCCGTCCGTGGAGCCGCACGGTGACCTCCCGGCTGCTCCTCGGCGCGACGGCCCTGCTGCTGATCCTCGGTGTCGTGCTCTTCGCGCCTTCCGCCGCCCGCGATGGGATCGGCGCGCTGGGGTGGACGGCGGTCGTCTATCTCGCCGTCGTGCTGATCGTCGCCGCTTTCTGCGTCTTCCGGGTGACCGTCGACGCGAGAGGCCTCCGCATCACGTCCGGGCTGCTGGGCATCCCGCTGAAGCGCATCGCCCCCGCGGAGATCGCGGCGATCGAGGTCACGACGCTCGAACCGATGCAGTGGGGCGGCTGGGGGTACCGGGTCATGCCGGGACGATCGGCGATCATCCTCCGGCGAGGCCCTGGCCTCGTGATCACCCAGCACGACGACCGCCAGTTCGCGATCACGCTCGACGATCCGGAGGAGCCGGCGAGCACCCTCCTCGCGATGGCGGAGGGCGCGGGCGCGTCGCCGGTGTGAGGGCGCGTGGCGGGGCGCCTAACCGGCGTACGAACCCGTCAAGCGCACCGCGCCTCCGTCGACGCCCTTCGCACCCTGCTCGAACCCGGTGAGGTCGCGGGCCGAGGTCGAGACGGTGCCCACCGGCCAGGTCGGGATGCCGTCGGCCGTGATCGCCGCGGCGACCGCGTCGGCGGCCTCCGGTGCGACGACGGCGAACATCCCGACGCCGAGGTTCCAGGTGCCTTCGGACGACTCGAGCGTGCTGCCCGCGAGGTCGCTCAGGATGCGGAAGACGGGGCTCGGCGACCACGTCGAGCGCTCCACCTCGACCCAGGAGCCGACCGGGAGCACGCGGGCGAGGTTCGCCGCGATGCCGCCGCCGGTCACGTGGCTGAGCGAGTGCACGGCGCCGCGCAGCGACGGCTCCCGCAGCACGCGCAGCAGCGGGGAGGTGTAAAGACGGGTCGGCTCCAGGAGGGCCTCGCCCACCTGGCCGCCGAATTCGTCGGAGTGGTCGGTGAAGCCGATGCCGCGCTGGGCCAGGATGTGGCGCACCAGCGAATAGCCGTTGGAGTGCAGGCCGGAGGAGGCCATCGCGAGCACGACATCCCCGTCGCGCACGCGCTCGGCGCCGAGCAGCTCGTCGGCCTCGACCGCGCCCACGGCGGCTCCCGCCACGTCGTAGTCGTCGGGGCCGAGCAGCCCGGGGTGCTCGGCGGTCTCGCCCCCGACCAGAGCGGTGCCGGTGGCCTCGCAGGCGCCCGCGATGCCCGCGACGATCGCGGCGATGCGCTCGGGCACGACCTTGCCGCAGGCGATGTAGTCGGTCATGAACAGCGGGCGCGCGCCCACCACGATGATGTCGTCGACCACCATGCCGACCAGGTCCTGGCCGATGGTGTCGTGCTTGTCGATCGCCTGGGCGATGGCGACCTTGGTGCCGACGCCGTCGGTGGAGGTCGCCAGCAACGGCCGGCGGAAGTCCTTCAGGAACGAGACGTCGAAGAGCCCGGCGAAGCCGCCCACTCCCCCGAAGACCTCGGGGCCCTGGGTGCGGGCGACGGCGGCCTTCATGAGCTCGACCGCGCGGTCCCCGGCGGCCGTGTCGACGCCCGCGGCGGCGTAGGAGGAGGACGAGGATGCGGTGGGTTCGGTCACCCGCCAATCGTACCGGGCGACGGGGCCGCCCCTCCCCCTGGCCTACTCCTGGCGGCCCGGGTCCCCGAAGGAGAGCAGGCGCTCGTACTCGGAGTCCGGTCCCGGCTCGCAGCCGTCGGAGGCGGCGTCCGCACCGGTGTCGGTGTCGGCGACGGTCTCCTGCGGGCGCTCGAGCAGGTTCTTGCCCAGGTGGTGCGCATCCGGAAGCTCGATCGGGTACTTGCCCGTGAAGCAGGCCGTGCAGAGCAGTTCGCGCGGCTGCTCGGTGGCGCCGATCATGCCGTCCTCCGACAGGTAGCCGAGGCTGTCCGCGCCGATGGACTGGCGCACCTCCTCGACGCCGAGGCCGGTCGCGATGAGCTCGGCCCGCGAGGCGAAGTCGATGCCGTAGAAGCACGGCCAGGTGATGGGCGGGCTGGAGATGCGCACGTGCACCTCGGCGGCTCCGGCCTCCCGCAGCATCGAGACGAGCGCGCGCTGCGTGTTGCCGCGCACGATCGAGTCATCGACCACCACGAGACGCTTGCCCTTGATGACCTCCTTGAGCGGGTTCAGCTTGAGCTTGATGCCGCGCTGGCGGATGGTCTGCGAGGGCTGGATGAACGTGCGGCCCACGTAGGAGTTCTTGACCAGGCCCTGCCCGAACGGGATGCCGGACGCCTGCGCGTAACCGATGGCGGCGGGGGTGCCGGACTCGGGAGTCGGGATGACGAGGTCGGCCTCGACGGCGTGCTCGCGGGCCAGCTGGCGGCCCATCTCGACGCGGGCCTCGTGCACACCGCGACCGGAGATGGTGGTGTCGGGACGCGCGAGGTAGACGTACTCGAAGACGCAGCCGGCGCGCTTTTCGGGCGCGAAGCGGGTGGTGCGCAGGCCGTTCTCGTCGACGGCGATCAGCTCGCCCGGCTCGACCTCGCGCACGAAGCTCGCGCCGACGATGTCGAGCGCCGCGGTCTCGGACGCGACGACCCAGCCGCGCTCGAGGCGGCCGAGCACCAGCGGGCGCACGCCCTGCGGGTCGCGGGCCGCGTAGAGGGTGTGCTCGTCCATGAAGACGAGGCAGAAGGCGCCGCGCAGACGCGGGAGCACCTCCAGGGCCGTCGCCTCGAGGGTGTGGTCGAGGTCGCCGGTGAGGAGCGCGGTGACGACCGCGGTGTCGGTGGTGTTGCCGCGGGTCAGCTCGCCGTCGAGCTCCGGGTACCGCTCGTGCACGAGCTGCATGAGCTGCGCGGTGTTGGTGAGGTTGCCGTTGTGACCGAGAGCGACGGTCCCGCTGGCGGTGCGGCCGAGGGTCGGCTGCGCGTTCTGCCAGCTGGAGGCGCCGGTCGTCGAGTAGCGCGTGTGGCCGACGGCGATGTGGCCGGTCAGCGAGTTGAGCGCGTTCTCGTTGAAGACCTGCGAGACGAGACCCATGTCTTTGTAGATGAGGATCTTGTCGCCGTCGCTGGTCGCGATGCCGGCCGACTCCTGCCCGCGGTGCTGCAGGGCGTAGAGGCCGAAGTAGCTGAGTTTCGCGACCTCTTCACCGGGAGCCCAGACGCCGAAGACGCCGCACGCGTCCTGGGGTCCTTTCTCACCGGGCAGCAGATCGTGGGTGAGAAGACCGTCGCCTCCGGCCACAGCGGACCCCTTTCTCAAGGTGTGTCGTGATGTTCAGCTCTCGGGGGTCGCGGGCCGGTCGCTCTTCGGCTCGTCGCTCTGCAGCTCGTCGCCGGGCTCCTCCGCGGGGATGTGCACGTCGATTCTATCGGCCTGCACGCTGCGCGCGCGCCGGGAGGTCGCCCGGTCGATCAGCAGCGCGACGAGGGAGCCGAGTGCGACGCCCACGACGACGCAGATCGCGAGCAGGAAGCCGAAGACCGTGCCCCGGTCGTACGTCGGATTCTCCGGGAAGGCGAACGTCAGCACCAGCGCGACGATCGCGAACAGGATGGCGCCGGTGAGCATGAACCGGAAGTAGCGCGGCGAACGGTGCACCCGCACCTCCGCCTCGGTGACGGACGCCTGCTCCTCCGGATTATCGGTCATGCGTCCATTGTCCCTTACGCCGCCTGGGTGGACGCCCACCCCGGCAGCGGCTTCCCCCGCTCAGTAGCGGAGAGGGAGCAGGCCGTCGAGGGACGCGCGCTGGCCCGACGCGTGCACGGAGCCGGAGGCGAGGCCGTCGTCCCAGGTCAGAGCGCCGGAGGCGAGCGCGAGCCAGGTCGTCGGGTCGGTCTCGATGACGTTGGGCGGGGTGCCGCGCGTGTGGCGGGGGCCCGGGATGCACTGGGTCGCCCCGAACGGCGGCACGCGCACCTCCACGGTGTTGCCCGGCGCGCGCTCCGCCAGCAGCTGCAGGAGGTAGCGCACGGCGGTCGCGGTGGTGTTGCGGTCGGCGCCCTCGGCGAGCGCCGCACGCACCGCGGGGCCGCCCTCGGAGTCGGGGATCTTCGCTCGGGCCATGCGTCCATCCTCCCACCGGGGCGGCGGGCACTCACCGCGGCCCTCTAGCATGGTCGCGTGAAGATTCTCGTCCTCGGTTCCGGTGCCCGCGAGCACGCCATCATCACCGCGCTCCTCGCGGAGGAGGCGGGTCACGAGATCGTCGCCGCCCCCGGCAACGCGGGGATCGCGGCCGACGTCGCGGTGGACACCGCGCTCGATCCGCTCGATGGCGCCGCCGTCGCCGAGTACGCGATCGAGAACGGCATCGAGCTCGTCGTCATCGGTCCCGAGGCCCCGCTGGTCGCCGGCGTCGCCGACCCGCTGCGCACCCGCGGCATCCCGGTCTTCGGCCCGGGCAAGGCCGCCGCGCAGCTGGAGGGTTCCAAGACCTTCGCGAAGCGCATCATGGAGGCGGCGGGCGTGCCCACCGGCCGTGCCGTGCGCGCCGGGACCCTCGCCGAGGTCGAGACGGCCCTCGACGACCTCGGCGCCCCCTATGTGATCAAGGCCGACGGACTCGCCGCGGGCAAGGGCGTGCTCGTCACCGAGGACCGCGCCGCCGCGCTCGCCCACGCGGAGCACTACCTCACCCAGGGCGGGGTGCTGATCGAGGAGTTCCTCGACGGCCAGGAGGTCTCCCTCTTCCTCGTCAGCGACGGCCACACCGTCCTCCCCCTCAGCCCGGCGCAGGACTACAAGCGCCTCCTCGACGGCGACGCCGGCCCCAACACCGGCGGCATGGGCGCGTACTCGCCGCTGCCATGGCTGCCGGAGACGTTCGTCGACGAGGTCATCGACACCGTGGCGCTGCCGACCGTCCGCCGGCTGGCCGTCGAGCAGACGCCGTTCATCGGCCTCCTCTACTGCGGGCTCATCATGACCGAGCGCGGCATTCGCGTCATCGAGTTCAACGCCCGCTTCGGCGACCCGGAGACCCAGGTCGTGCTCCCCCGGCTGGTCACGCCGCTGTCGTCGCTGTTGTTCGCGGCCGCGACCGGCGCGCTGGCCGGGATGCCGCGCCCCGAGTTCGCGCTCGACACGGCCGTGACCGTCGTGGTCGCGAGCGAGGGCTACCCGGAGGCGCCGCTGACCGGCCGCCCGATCACCGGGCTGGAGGAGGCCGCGGGCGTTCCCGAGGTCACCATCGCGCACGCCGCGACGGCCCGCGACGAGTCGGGCGCGCTGCTGGCGACCGGCGGACGCGTGCTCTCGGTCGTCGCCCGCGGCACGACCTTCGCCGAGGCGCGCGACCGCGCCTACGAGGCCGTCGGCCGCATCCACCTCGACGGCTCCCAGTACCGCACCGACATCGCGGCCCGCGTCTCCTGACCCACCCGGCCCGCGAGTCAGCCGCCGAGCACAGGAAAAGTGCTCGAAAGCCGGGCGGAATCGAGCACTTTTCCTGTGCTCGCGGGCCGGCTAGCCGAGGAGGCGGGTGAGGAAGGGGTTGCGGAAGCGGCCGGTGGGGTCGAAGCGCTCGGCGAGGGTGCGGAAGTCGTCGAGGCGCGGGTAGAGCGTCGGAACGACGCCCGCGAGGTCGAGATAGAGCTTGCCCCAGTGGGGGCGGGCGCCGAGGGGGAGCAGCGCGTCCTCGAGCGCCGGAAGCACCGCCTCCACGCCCTCCTGATCGCGCACCCAGGTGAAGTGGAGGCCGACCACGTCGGTGCCGTAGGCGCTCGACAGCCAGAGGTCGTCCGCCGCCGCCGTGCGGATCTCGCTGATCTGCAGCAGCGGCGCGAGCAGCGGGGCGAGCGAGCGGACCGCGTCGATCGCCGTCACCGCGTTGGCGCGCGGCACGAGGTACTCGGACTGGATCTCCGCGCCGTTCGACGGCGTGAACTCGAAGCGGAAGTGCGCGAGCCGCTCGCTCCACGGTCCGGGCACGCCGAGCTGCTCGGTCGTGTTGCGCACGTCCATCGTCGCGATCATGTGCCGGGCCTCGGTCAGCGCGGGGGCGCCGAAGAAGTCGTCGCCGATCGGGGAGGGTGTGTCGGCGAGCTCTTTGATCCAGCCGAGGCTCACGGCCTCCTCGTCCCAGTTCGTGAAGAGCGAGACGCTGTAGGCCGCCGAGGTGACCTCGTCGAACCGGCTCGTGACCGCCTCCCACGGCACGCCGCCGAAGAGCCGCTGCCGCACGGTGAAGGTGGGGCGGATGTCGAGGGTGACCTCGAGCACGACGCCGAGCGCTCCGAGCGACACGACCGCGCCGTCGAAGTCGTCGTCCCCGCGACGCAGCTCGACGACCTCGCCGTCGGCACGAAGGATGCGGAGCCCGGCCACCGCCGTCGCGAGCGTCCCGTTGCGGTCGCCGGAGCCGTGGGTGGAGGTCGCGATCGCGCCCGCCACCGAGATATGCGGGAGGGAGGCGAGGTTGTGGAGGGCCCAGCCCGCAGCCTCCAGCTCGCGCGCGAGGTCGCCGTAGCGGACCCCGCCGCCGACGGTCGCGGTGCGCGCCTCCGCGTCGATGCGCACGCCGCCCGGCAGACCGGCCGTGCTGACCAGGAGGTCGTCGGTGTCGGCGAGGTCGTTGAACGAATGGCGGCTGCCGAGGGCCCGCACCGACCGCGCACCCGCGATCAGCTCGCGCAGCTCGTCCACGCTCCGCGGCGTCGCGATGCGGCTCGCGGCGTAGCGGTGGTTGCCGGCCCAGTTCCATTCGTCCACGTGGTCCTCCTTCGCACCGGGATGCGGATGCCCGCGCCCCTCGACCGCCTTCAGTCTAAGGATGTGAACGTGCGCATCGACGCGGTCCGCTCAGATCGCCCACGTCGGTCATTGCCGCGCCGCACCGGGCACGGGTAGCGTCGGCCCCAGGAGCGGCGTCCGCCGCAGGAGGAGGACCACGGTGGCCGAATTCGAGTACGGACCCGCGGAGTTCATCGTCGCCCAATTCGACAGCGACCTGCCGTCGCCGGGGGTCGTGCAGGCCATCCTGGACCTCGTGGCGAGCGGCACCGTGCGGCTGCTCGACCTGCTGATCATCCGGCGGAGCGTCGACGGGAGCGTCGAGCTGCTCGAGCTGGAGGAGATCGGCGATCAGATCGGGATGGCCGACGTGCAGCTCGAGGCGAGCGGCCTGGCGGGCGACGACGACGTGACCGACATCGCCGACCTCATCGAGCCCGGCCGGGCCGGTGCGGTGCTCGTGATCGAGCACGTGTGGGCCAAAGACCTGGCCAGCCGCTTCTTCGCGGCCGGCGGCACCGTCGTGCACACCGAGCGCATCCCCGCGCCGGTGGTCAATGCGATCGTCGCGGGCGACTTCGACGAGAGCGCGCCCGCGGGCGCGGAAGGCTGAGGAGGACACCATGCCGTTCATCGGACGAATGGGACGCCCGGGACTGCTCGGGCTCGCGGCGCGCACCGCCGTCGTCGCCGGGACCGCCACCGCGGTCTCCGGAGGCATGGCCCGCCGGCAGCAGCAGCGCGCGCAGGACAGCTACGAGCAGCAGCAGTACGAGGCCCAGCAGCAGCAGGCGCAGATGCAGGCGGCGGCTCAGCAGGCCGTCGCGCAGCAGCAGCCGCAACAGGCGGTTGCGGCACCCGCTTCTGCCGCCGACGATCTCATGGCGCAGCTGCAGCAGCTGGCCACGATGCACACGCAGGGGCTCCTCGACGACACCGAGTTCGCCGCGGCGAAGGCGAAGCTGCTGGGCTGAGCCTCCCCCGCCCGGCGTCAGCCGCGGTAGCCGGGGTGGCCGTCGGGCGTGAGACCGGTGCCGGCGGACAGCTTCTGGAGCAGCGCCGCGAGGGTGACGCGCTCGTCGGGTTCGAGGGCGGCGAGCACGTCGGCCTGATGCTCCTCGGCCACGGCGCGCAGGCGGCCCAGCATCGCGCGCCCCTCGGCGGTCAGGGACAGCGCGTTGTTGCGCCGGTCGGCCTCGTTGCGTTCGCGGTCGACCAGCCCGCCCGACGAGAGCTCGTCGAGCAGAGCGACGATCCGGCTCGGCGGCGCACCGAGGGCGTGGGCGACCTCCCGCTGGCTGATCCCCGGCCGCTGGCCGATGATCCGGATCGCTCCGGCCTCGCGCGCACTGAGTCCGAGCGCGGCGACGCGGGCCTGGAAGCGGTCCGCGGCGGAGGCGCCGACCTGCGCCAGCAGGAAGGCGGTGCGCGGCGGCACGGCGTCGGATGGGGAGCTCACCTGAACAGAATAGCTGTTGCGTGTAACGATTACACTATGTAACGATTACGTTTATGAACGATTCACCCACGAAGCGGCGCTCCGGCGGACCACCGCTCGGCGGCCTCGCCGTCGTGCACGCCGCGCTCGTCCTCCTCGCCCTCGTCGTCGGGTTCGCCGCCGCCGGGCCGGACGCGTTCGTCTCGCCCTACGCGGGGGCCGCGGCCGTCGCCGCTCACGCTCAGCAGGATCCCGTCGCCCTCCGGGTCGTCGCGCTCCTCCAGTTCGGCTCGGCCGTCCCGCTCGGCATCCTCGCCGCCACCGCCTTCGCACGCCTGCAGCGGCTGGGCGTGCGCGTCCCGGGCCCCTCGATCGGGTTCGCCGGCGGTCTGACGGCGTCGGTCCTCCTGATGATCTCGGCGTTCAGCACCTTCCTGCTCTCCCGGCCCGAGCTGACCACCGACCCGCGGCTCGCGCTCGCGTTCTCGTTCGCGGCGTTCCTCACCGGCGGCGTCGGCTACGCCACCGGTCTCGGCCTCCTCGTCGCCGGGATGGCCGTCCCCGCGCTCATCCTGCGACTGGTGCCGCGCTGGCTGGCGTGGTCGGGGCTCGTGATCGCGGCGCTGGCGGAGCTGACCTTCCTCTCGCTCGCGATCGAGCCGCTGCAGTTCCTGCTGCCGATCGCCCGCTTCGGCGGGATCGCGTGGCTCGTCGTCGCGGGCTTCCTCTTCCCGACGGACCGGCGGGATGTGCGCGAGCGGAACCGGGCGGCAGCGTGAGCGCCGCGCTCGTCGTCGGCGCGAACGGCCTCATCGGCCGGGAGATCTGCCGTGCGCTCGCGGCCGACGGCCACACGATCCTGCCGCTCGCCCGGGACGCGATCGCGCTCGACGAGCTGGTCGTCGCACTGCGCGCCGAGGGGATCGACTGCGGGGCGCCGATCGCAGTGGACGCCACGGACGACGCGGCCCTCACCGGCGCCATCGAGCGGCTGGCCCGGGAGCGGGCGTTCACCGTTTGCGTCAACAACGTCGGACGCGGCCACCGGCCCGTCCCGCTCGCCGACCAGGATCCGGCCGAGTTCGATGCGATCGTCGCCGTCACCTTCCGCAGCGTGGCCGTGGCGATGCGCGCCGAACTGCGGGCGCTCCGGGCCATCGACGGGCCGCGTGCGATCGTCAACGTCGCCTCGAGCGCGGGCATGGCAGCGGCTCCCGGGATGTCGGCGTACGTCGCCGCCAAGCACGCGGTGGTCGGGCTGACCCGCACCGCCGCCCTCGACGAGGCCCGGGGCGGCATCCGCGTCAACGCCGTTGCGCCCGGCCCCATCGAATCGGGCCCGATCCTCGCGCAGAGCGCGGAGACTCGCGCCCACGTCGGGGCGCAGATGCCCGTCGGGCGGATGGGTCGCGCCGACGAGGTCGCCGCCGCCGTCGCGTGGCTCGCCTCCCCCGCCGCCTCGTATGTGACGGGCGTCGTCCTGCCCGTGGACGGCGGCAAGTCGGCCTGACGCCAGCCCCTACGATGGACGGGTGAGCGAACTGGCGGGATGGGTCCACAGCTACTCGGGCAAGGTCCGAGACCTCTACGTGCCCGAGGGCGCGACCGGTCTCGACGACGCGGACGCCGTCCTGGTCGTCGCCAGCGACCGGGTGAGCGCCTTCGACCACGTGCTGTCGCCGGGCGTCCCGGGCAAGGGCGAGCTGCTGACCGCGCTCAGCCTGTGGTGGTTCGACCAGCTGGACGACGTTCCCAACCACCTCGTCCCCGACCACGAGCTGCGCCGCGATGGCGCCGACGATCGCGTCGTGGAGCGCATCCCGGTGGAGGTCTCCGGCCGCGCGATGCTGGTGAAGCCGCTCGACATGTTCCCGATCGAGTGCGTCGTGCGCGGGTACCTCACCGGCAGCGGCTGGGCGGAGTACCAGGCGAGCCGGAGCGTGTGCGGCATCCCGCTGCCCGACGGCCTGAGCAACGGCGACCGCCTGCCCGAGCCGCTCTACACCCCCGCGTGGAAGGCGCCGCTCGGCGAGCACGACGAGAACATCAGCTTCGAGCGCACGGTCGAGCTCGTCGGTCCCGAGATCGCGGAGGAGCTGCGCCGTCTCTCGCTGCAGGTCTACTCGCGCGCGGCGGGCATCGCCGAGGAGCGCGGCGTCATCATCGCGGACACCAAGTTCGAGTTCGGCGCCGACCGCGCGACCGGCGAGATCACGCTGGCCGACGAGGTGCTCACGAGCGACTCCAGCCGGTACTGGGATGCGCAGGTCTACGCGACCGCGGGGACCGCCGAGGAGCGCATGGCGAGCTTCGACAAGCAGATCGTGCGCGACTGGCTGGCGGCCAACTGGGACAAGACCGGCACCCCGCCCGAGCTGCCCGCCGAGATCGTGGAGCGCACGACCGCGCGGTACCGCGAGCTGCTGGAGCGACTGACCGGGGCGTGACGCCCGGCGCGCTCGCGCCCGCACGCACGACGAAGCCCTCCCACCGAACGGCGGGAGGGCTTCGTGCTGTCGGAGCGCCGGAGCGTCAGTCCGTGACCGGAGCGGCGTGGAGGCCGTGCGGCGGCTCCTCGCCGTCGGACAGGTCCGTCGCGGGCGGGACGTCGGCGGCGTGCGATCCGTGGACCACGGCGTCGACCGGGACCGGCGCGGCGTGCGCACCGTGGCCTCCCGCAGCCCCGGCCGAGGCACCGGCGGCCTCGGTTGCGGCAGCGTCACGCGCGGCGTCGGCACGGGGCCCCCACGCCGGCGGCTTCGGCTTCGCCCACCAGATCACGATCAGCGCGCCGAGGAAGGCGACCGCCGCGGGGAGCAGCAGGGCCTCCGACATCGCCTGGGTGAACCCGGCGTGGAGGAACTGCGGCAGCTCCGTGCCGGCGGCGGCCTCGTTGACGTTGCCACCACCGGGGACCTTCGGCAGGTCGACGGCGAGACGGCTGGAGATCAGGGCGGCGATGGACGCGCTGCCGAGCACCGCACCGATCTGACGCGTGGTGTTGAAGACGCCCGAGCCGGCGCCCGCCTGGTTCATCGGGAGGTTGCGGGTCGCGGTCGCCGAGATCGGCCCCCAGACGCCCGACATCGCGATGCCCATGAGGGCGCTCGGGATGAGCAGCCACCAGATGGTCACATCCGGGGTCAGCATCCGCGAGTAGAGGAACAGCGCGATCGCGAAGAGCAGGAGGCCCGGCGCGGCGATGTACTTCGGGTTGATCTTGTCGATCAGGCGACCCATCAGCGGCGCGAGCACGCCGGAGAACACGGCGGTGGGCGCCAGCATCAGCGCCGACTCGGTCGGCGTGAGGCCGCGGACGGTCTGGAAGTAGAACACCAGCGGCAGCGCCATGCAGGTGACGGCGAAGCCGACGGTCGTGATCGCGCCGTTCGAGAGCGAGAAGTTGCGGTCGCGGAACAGCGGGAGCGGCAGCAGCGGCTCCTTCTTGTTCATCGCCTGCCAGATCACGAACGCGATCAGCACGACGATGCCCGAGATGATGAGCCCCCACACGCTGATCGGGCCCCAGATGACGCCCCAGTCGTAGGTGCCGCCCTCCTGGATGCCGAAGACGAGCAGGAACATGCCGACGGCCGACAGGATGACGCCCAGGATGTCGAAGCTGTGCGAGTGCGTCGGGAGCTTCGGCACGAGACGCATCGCGAGGATGAACGCGACGACGCCGACGGGCACGTTGATGAAGAAGATCCACTCCCAGCCGAGGGTGTCGACCAGGATGCCGCCGAGCAGCGGGCCGATCAGGGTCGCGACGCCGGCGACGGCGCCCCACAGGCCCATGGCCGCACCGCGGCGGTCCGGCGGGAAGATGCGGGTGATGACCGCCATCGTCTGCGGCGTCATGAGTGCGGCGCCGAGGCCCTGCACGACACGGGCGGTGATCAGCATCCCGATGCCGCCGCCGGGCATGTCGCCGGCGAACCCGCACCAGGCGGAGGCCAGCGTGAAGATCACGAGGCCGACCAGGTAGATGTTCTTCGGGCCGAACCGGTCGCCGAGGCGGCCGGTGATGAGCAGGGGCACGGCGTAGGCGAGCAGGTACGCGCTGGTGACCCAGATGACCGCGTTGTAGTCGGTGCCGAGGTCGAGCCCCTTCATGATGGAGGGGTTGGCCACCGACACGATGGTGGTGTCGATGAGGATCATGAAGAACCCGACGACCAGGGCCCAGAGGGCCGGCCAGGGCTTCAGTTCTCGTTCCATGGGTGTCTTTCTCTCAGTGCTGCTTGTGGTCGTCCCAGGAGATCTCTCCCGAGACGAGGTCGTCGATGAGGGCCTCGAGCGTGGCCACGTCGGCCTCCGCCATCGCGCGCAGGTAGCGCACGTCCATCCAGTACCGGGCGGGGAGGCCTTTGGCCTTGACCTTGCGGATCGCCTCGTCGAGGAGCTCGATGTCCTCGCGGATGAGGGAGACGCGCTGCCGGAGCAGGGCGACGACGGTCTCGGCGGGGAGGTTGTTGGACTCGCCCAGCCCGACCGGGAACTCCGGATATTCGTTGACGGGTGTGCCGACGATGTCGGCGATCCGCTCACGGAGGGCCTGCGTGCCCTCGGCGGTGATCTCGTAGGTGGTGCGCTCGGGACGGTTGCCCTCGCGCTCGGTGCCGGTCGCCCGGACGAGGCCGTTGCCGGCCATCCGATCGACCGTGTGGTAGAGCGATCCGGGGCGCACCTTGACGAGCCGGTCCTCCGAGCGCTGCACGAGGGTCTGGTACATCTCGTACGGATGCGTCGGCCCTTCGGCGAGCAGCGCGAGCGCCGCCACGGCGAGCGGGGTGAGGGGGGTGGGAGTCATGTGTGTTGTTCCGGATCGATTGTTCCGTGGTGATTATTCCGTGTGGAATAGTACGCGGCGAAGGATTCGGATGTCAACCCTCAGCCGCGCATCCCCGCATTCAGCGCCAGCAGCTGCTCCGTGAACTGGCGTGCGCCGCCCTGAGCCGGGTGCCGGATGGCCGGCGCTTCCACGCCCGCCACCGCAAGCGCGCCCTGGGCCTTGCGACCCACGGCGACGACGGTCTCCACCCCGAGGGCGCGGATCAGCTCGAGCGCGACGGGTGCACCGGCGCGCACCTCGGCGGGGCGCGGCGTGCGGTTCGTGCGCGGGTCGCCGGGGACGAACGGGTGATGCGGATACACCGGCCAGGAGAGCGGGAGCGGCCCCTCCCACGAGCGGAAGGCCGCCCACACGTCGCGGCTGGAGGCCTCCCACGGTGCCTGCGGCTCGGGAGGCAGTTCGAGCGCGGCGAGCTCGGGGACGACCCCGGCCTCCACCTCGCGGACGGAGGTGAACGGGACGCCGGTGATCGTCATCCCGCGCCATCCCGGCGCCTCGCCGAGCAGCAGCACCGGCGCGTGCGGCATCGCGAGGTAGCGGCGCAGGTTGCGTTCGCGGCGACGGCCTTCGGGGTCGCTCCCGTACAGGGCTTCGGCGTCGGGCGGCACCGGCACCTCGGCCAGGAGGCGGAAGAAGGTCGCGAGGGGGTCGTCGCTCATGCCTCCACGATGCCACCTGGCACCGACGGCGTCAGTGGCCGGCGTCGGACTTCTTCGACATCCGGTCGATCGCGGCGAGCGCCACGGCGGAGAGGATGAAGACGCAGTGGATGACGACCTGCCAGAGCACGCCCTGCGACGTGTAGGTGTCGCCGGTCACATTCTCAGCGCCCGGGGCACCGAGGTCGCCGACCTCGATGAAGGTCTTGAGGAGGTGGATGGACGAGATGCCGATGATCGCCATCGCGAGCTTCACCTTGAGGACGTTGGCGTTGACGTGCGACAGCCACTCGGGCTGGTCGGGGTGCCCGTCGGTGTTGACGCGCGAGACGAAGGTCTCGTAGCCGCCGATGATCACCATGATCAGGAGGTTCGCGATCATCACGACATCGATGAGGCCGAGCACGACCAGCATCACCTCGGCCTCGTTGATGTTGCCCTCGACGACGACCTTCTCGGCGAGGTGCCACAGCTCGACGATGAACACCCAGACGTAGATCGCCTGCGCGACGATCAGCCCGAGGTAGAGGGGAGCCTGCAGCCAGCGGCTGAAGAAGATCAGCGAGCCGATGGCGCGGCTCGCCGGACCGGGCTGCCGGTGCTGCAGCGACGGCGTGGGCGGGCTCGGCGGCACGGGCGGCTGAGCCTCGGAATCGGTGGTGCGGGGACGGGTGGTCGGGTCGACGGTCTCGATCACGGGGGTTCCTCACGGGGTTCGGGAGCTCGATCCTAGAGAACCGAACATGTGAGAACGCTCAGGAACGGCTACGGCCGCACGCCCACGCGCGGGTGCCCGGTCGCGGCGAGGGCCGCATCCACCTCCTCCAGCGGGAAGACGACGCCCACCTGCTCGGCGAACGGGTAGCGGCGGCCGCCGTCGGACAGGAAGCGGACCGCCTGCTCCAGGTGCCGCGGGGCGTAGTTGTGCACACCGCGGATGGTGAGGAGGCGGCGGACGAGCTGCTCGGGCGAGACGGCGAGGTCGGGTCCGGGGAAGACGGAGCCGACGAGCACCAGCACGCCTCCCACGTCCACGGTGGCGAGCAGGCTCCGCACGGCGGCGGCGGTCCCCGACAGCTCCAGGGCGATCGTGGGCGCGGCGGCGCGACCTCCGGCCTTGGCGAGCGCGGTCGCGAGCCCGACCGGCGAGTCGGCGGCAGCGCGCGGGTCGACGATCGCGGCGGCCCCGAACGCCAGGGCGAGCTCGCGGCGCTCGGGCACGGGGTCGCTCACGACGACGCGGGCGCCCGCCTCGGTCGCCATGGCGGCCGCGGTGAGGCCGAGCATCCCGGCGCCGGCGATGAGCACGAGCGACCCGTCCAGCGGCACGATCTCGGAGGCCGCCTCGAGGGCGGCCGCGACCGTCGCGGTCGAGCACGAGGCCGGGGCCAGGACGGCGGCGGGGAGGTCGTCGGGGACCGGGACGATCGGAGTGCCGTCGAGGATGTGGGTGTGCGTGGCGAAACCGCCGGACAGCTCCCAGCCGCGGCGCATGCGCTCGTGACCGTACTTCTGGAGGTTCAGGCACTTCTGGGGGAGGCCGCGGCGACAACGTGCGCACCGGCCGCAGGGCACGGCCACCGACCAGACGACCCGCTCCCCGAGCGACACCCGGTGCCCGTCGGTCGTCTTGGCTCCGCCCCGCCCGAGCGCGACGACCCGGCCGACCTGCTCGTGGCCGAGCACCAGCGGCGTGGGCGCCGACCGGTGACCCAGCACGGTGTGCACGTCGGAGCCGCAGACGGTCGCGAGCTCCACCTCCACCAGCACGTCACCGGGCGCGAGACGCACGCCGGGGACGGCGACGGCCTCATGCCGGTGCCCCTCGCCCGGCCACACCATCGCCGTCGCCGACGGATACACGCTGACCCCCATCCCCAGGCTCGCCGGCGGTGCGACGACGCGCGGGGTCACGGCTTTGATCGTCACCGGGCGGCCGACCCCTCGGCAGGGGCGAGAGCGGAGGGGGTGGCGGGGGCGGCGCGGTCGTCGGCGGAGACTGCCAGGGCGGCGGCGTCATCCTCGTCGTCGTCCTCGTCCTCGTCCTCGTCCTCGAAGTCGGCGAGGTCGTCGTCCTCGTCGTCGTATTCCTCGTCGTCGTACTCGGCGTCCTCGTCGGCGAAGCCGAGCAGCTCGGCGAGGGCGGCGACGCTGTCGACGACGGCGTCCGCTCCCGCGTCGAGCAGGGTGCGCTCGTCGTGCGATCCGCTCAGCACGCCGACCACGAGGCCGGCGCCCGCCGCGATGCCGGCCGCGAGGTCGGTGGCCGTGTCGCCCACGACGACCATGCCGTCGACCGTGGTCGTCCCGGTCCGCAGCACCGCGGTCAGCGGGAGGTCGGGGTACGGGCCGCCGCGTCCGACCTCGTCGGCGCTCAGGGCGGCGTCGGCGAGGTCCGCCCAGCCGAGCGCGTCGAGAACGGCGTCCAGGGTCGCGCGGGAGAATCCGGTCGTGAGCGCCACGGCCACCCCCGACTCGCGCAGGAGGCCGACGAGCTCCTCCGCACCCGGGACGGCGCGGACACCCTCGGCGGCGACGAGGTCGGCGTAGGCCGACTCGAAGAGGGCGTTGGCGTGCTCCGCCTGGTCGTCGTCTCCCGTGAGGCCGCGGAAGACGGCGCGCGTCGACTGGCCCCGGGTGCGCCGCACATAGGCGAGCGCGGCGGCGCGCTCCCCGGCGGTGGTCGTCAGCCCTGCGGCGTCGGCCGCGTGCACGAAGGCACGCTCGACGAGACCGTCGTCGGCGACGGTCGTGCCGATCAGGCCGAGCACGACGAGCTCGAGGTCGGCGAGCTCCTCGTCCTCCTCGGGCTCGATGATGGCGGTGTCGTCGAACTCGCTGGTGATGCGGCCGTCAGGGGTCACGGTGGTGCCTTTCTCGTGTCTCGTGCAGACGTGTCAGTGGGCGCGTGCGCCGGCGGTCGCCAGCACGCCGGGGGCGGAGGCGAACAGCTCGTCGACGACGCGGTCGGCGAGGCCCAGCCCGGTGGTCATCCCGATGCCCGTCATCACCGACACCACGCGCACGTCGGGCTGCGGGGCGGCGACCAGGAACTCGTCGGGGGCGGATGCGTAGACGCCCTGCCAGCGCTCGCGCACGCGGAGCCGGTCGGTGCCGAAGAGGGCGCGGGCGCGCTCCAGCAGCAGCTCGAAAGCCTCCTCGGACTGGAAGGGCGGGACGTCCGAGCCGAGGCGGTGGGTGTCGCCGACGAGGAGCGAACCGTCCGGCCGCTGCGTGTACATCTGGTTCACATCGAGGGCGGCGAGCGCGGGATGCTCCGCCGCCAGCCGCTCCCGCAGGGCGCCGGCGCTCGGCGTGCGGGCGAAGCCCGGGTAACGCACCAGCGACCAGCCGGTGAGGAGCGGGGCGGCGAGCGGGTGGTCGAGCTCCGCATCGACGAGCATCATGTCGAGACTGCACCGCACCATCCCGTGCGCCTCGGCGACGCCCGGGAAGAGCTGCTCGACGTCGTGGTTGACCGCGACGACCACCGCGTCGGCGGCGAGACGCCCGCGGGAGGTGTGGACCGTGCCGGTCTGCACCCCGCCGACGGCGGTCTGCCAGTAGAAGTCGACGCCGTGCGCATCCAGCCAGCGGACGATCGCGGGCGCCGCCTCGCGCGGGTCCACCTGCAGATCGGCGGGCAGGAAGGCGCCGCCCATCGCGACGCCATCGGCGACGGGGATGCGCTCGCGCACCTCCGCCGGCGTGAGCATCCGCACCTGCCGGCCGCCCCGCTGCTCACGGAACTCCTCGAGCACCGCCAGCTCGTCCGGCGCCTGCGCGACGACGACGGTGCCCGACTCCCGCAGCCAGAACCCGGCCTCCGGAGCGAGCGTCAGCCACAGCTCGCGGGCCAGTTCGGCGTACGCCCTGGCCTCCCCGTCCTGCCCGGTCACGCACAGATGACCGAAGTTGCGCACCGAGGCGCCGTACGGCCCGGAGGCGCGATCGAGGACGGCGACGGTCAGCCCCCGGCGCAGCGCCGCCACCGCGTGACCGAGGCCGACGATGCCGCTGCCGACGATCGCCAGATCGTAGTGCCTGCCCATTCCGCCCCTCCTGTAGGGCACACGCTAGGCCGCGGGGACGACGGTGGCGCGACGGCCGGGTAACCGGCAGGTGAACGACTCAGGGGAGTCGGGGGGTGGCGGGGGTGGCGCGGGTGGCGGGGGTGGCGGGACGGCGTCGGCAACGGAGGGGGCCGACCGCGACGCGCGCGAGAAGGGCAGGGAACGGAGGAGGTGCGGGGCGAGCCGCGGGCTATCTCCTCCGGTGAAGCCGGCGTCGGTAACGGAGGGGGCCGACCGCGACGCGCGCGAGAAGGGCAGGGAACGGAGGAGATGCAGGGCGAACCGCGCGGGATCTCCTCCGGTGGCCCGGTCGGGCCTGCGCTCAGGGGCGGCTGACGCGGACGAACGCGTCGGCCAGCACGCCGTGCCGGTCGCCGGAGACGACGACCGCGCCCACGCGGTGCTCGCCCGGCTCCAGCACGAACGCCGTGTAGCCGTTTCCGCTGTCGTCGAGGGTGATGGTCCTGCCGGTCGAGAGGCCGTCCACCCACACCTCGACCGTCGCGCCCGGGGCGTCGTGCACGATGAGGATCACGGAGAGGGGCGCTCCGACCGCGAGCACACCGGGCACGCTCGCGGTGCCGTTCACCACCGCAGACGGCTCGGAGACGTTGCCCGCCGGATCCGTCTGGCGCGCGGTGAGGGAGTAGTTCGCGGAGGCGAGGATCAGCTCCCCGGTGCTCCAGCCTCCGGTCGCGTCGGCCGTCACCGTCGCGAGCGGGCGGTCGCCGTCGGAGACCACGACGCTGGCACCGGGCTCGGCGGTCCCGGAGACGATCGGGGCCATCCGGCCGGCGAGGTCGCCGGAGCCGGTGTCGACGGACGTGATCACCGGCGGGAGCGCCGTCCGGTCGACGATGAGCCCGAGCACGGTGGGCGCGGAGGAGCCGGCCGTCGTCGCCTGGACGAGCACGAGCGTCCACGCGCCGTCGGTCAGTGCGGAGAGGTCGGCGGTGAGGGCCCAGGTGCCGGCGGAATCGACGGTCGCGGTGCCGAGGGGCGTGGAGGCAGTGGAGGCGTTCGGGGTGGTGGAGGTGGCGGGGACCGGGGCGGCAGAGGCGGCGCTGGTACCCGTGGCGGAGGCGGCGCCGGTACCCGTGGAGGTGGCGGCGGCGCGGGCAGTGCCTGCGCGCTGCGCGACCACCGAGACGACGGCGCCCGGGGTGCCGGTGCCTGCGATGTCCACGAACGTGGCGGAGGTGGCGCGCGTCGCATCCCACGGCGACGTGACGACGGGCGCGAGCGGCGGCTGCGGGTTCGTCGGGTTCGTCGGATTCGTCGGATTCGTGGGCGTGGTCGGCTTCGTCGGCGCGACGGGCGTCGCGGGGCCGGCGGGCGTCTTCGGTGCGGCGGGAGTCGACGGTGCGGTCGGGGCCGGGTCGGCGGGCGCGTCCTGCGCGGGCGGAGTCGCGGGCGGGGTCACCGGCGGGTTCGCGGGTGGAGCGACGACGGGCGTCTGGGGGAGGCCGCTCGCCACGCCACCCGGCGCTCCCCCGGCCGACGACGGAGGGGCGGCCGCGACGATCGGGGCCGAGGGCCCGTGGTCGCCGCTGGAGGGGAACAGCTGTGGTCCGAGCACGAAGGTTCCGGCGACCGCCGCGGCGGCGAGGAGTGCGCCTCCCGTCGTCCAGCCCGCGATCGCGACCCCGCTCGCCGCGCCGCCCGCGGCCGTGCCGCCGGACGCGCCCGCGGAGGAGACGGCGCTCGAGACGGAGGACGGCATGGGGGTCGCAGCTCCGGCGGTCGCCGCGACGGCGTTGTGGCCGCCCTGGATCCAGGCCGCGTACGCGGCGGCAGCGCCGGCCCCGACGGTCAGGGGCAGCACGATGAGAGCGAGGCGCGAGCCGACCTCCTCGGCCTCGCCGAGCACGATGGTGCAGCGGGCGCAGGAGAAGAGGTGCTTCTCGAACCGCACGGTGTCGCGGGTGGCGAGCTTGTTCCGCGTGTAGGCGCCCATCCGGTCGGTCACCCACCGGCACTCCGAGTCCTCGTCGAGGGACTGGAGGTGCGCCTGGATCCACGCCTGGCGCAGCCCCTCCCGCGCCCGGTAGGCGAGCGCGGAGACGCTGTTGGGCGCGAGGCCGAGGAGCGGGGCGACCGTCGCCGGGCTCAGCTGCTCGACGTCGCAGTACCAGAGCACCTCCTGCCACCGGTCCGGGAGGGAGCGGAAGGCCTGCGCCGTCAGCGAGCGGTCGAGCGCCTTCAGGGTCGTCGACTCGGTGGTCTCGGGGTCCGGGATGGTCTCGGCGTCCTCGAGGGGGGTCTCCTTGCGGTCCCTGCCCCACGACGCGGCGAGGTTGCGGATGGTCGTGAAGAGATAGGGGCGGAAGCCGACCTGCGGGCCCTTGCCGTTCTGGACCGCCTGGAAGATCTTCGTGAACGCCTCGGCGACCAGATCGTCCGGGTCGATGCTCGAGGACGCCGACCGCGCAACGGCGAGGCCGGCGCGGGAGTGCCGGCGCCACAACTCCGCATAGGCGCGTTCGTCCCCCGACCGGGACCGCTCGACGAGGTCGCCGTCGGAGACCTCGTCCACGGGCTCGGGCCGGGGCGCGCGACGGAGCAGCGGGCGCCGGGAGGGCTGCGCACGCTGCGGGTCGCGAGGGGACATCGGGCTTCTCAATCGTGAGTCGGGTCGCTGGGTCGGGAAGGAGGGAGGCGGCTGGAGCGCCGCATCCAAGAGACGCGGAGGAGGCCGGATCATGACGCGACTCGACCGATTTCGATCGATTCGCGCGAATCGCGTCATGATCCGCGCACTGCCCCGTCCCTTCTCCGAGCGCACACCCGAGCGCGCTCCGAGCGGTCCGCCACCCGAAGGCGCGACCCGGGGAGACCCGAAACCCCGTCCGCCCGATCAGTGCCCGCCGGCCACCGGCAGGCGCCGTCCGGCGTGCGCAGGACCGTCCGAACCCGAACGAAGGACCGTCATGCATCGCACCGCCGCGCGCGACCCGAACGCGCGCACCCGTTCCACCACCCGTCCCGCCCGCCTCGTCGCCGCGCTCCTCGCCGGCCTCCTCGCGGTCAGCGGCCTGCTCGTCGCCACGGCTCCGGCCGGCGCGGCCGAGATCCCCGGCGCCATCTCGAACGTCACGACCGACAAGTCCTCCTACGGCTACAGCGAGAAGCTCGTCCTGAGCTTCGACTGGGCCGTCCCCGACGGCAGCGCCCCCGGCGACACCTTCTCGCTGATGCTGCCGCCCGAGCTGGCCGCCGCGAGCCTCGCGCGCTTCAGCCTCGACGCTCCGGACGGCACCCCGATCGCGACCGCCGCCTGGAGCGGGCGGACCGCGGTCTTCACCCTCACCGACTACGTGGCGACCCACGACGACGTCGCCGGCACCGGCCACTTCACGGCGCAATGGGATCACACCACCGTGACCGAGACCGGCGGTCCGGTCCAGCTGACGTTCGGCTCGACCCTGACGACCGTCACGATCGCCCCGAAGCCGACTCCCACGCCGTGCACCGTGAACTGCGGACCGCAGCCGGTCCCGACCTCGCGCGGTGCGTGGAAGGGATCCGGCTGGACCGACGGATCGTACGAGGGCACCCGCGACCCGTCGAGCAACATCTCCTGGGTCGTCCAGCTGCCGGGCGATCAGACCGGGTACGCCGGGCCGGTCGACGTCGTCGACACGATCGGCGCCGGGAGCGCGATCGACTGCCCCTCGATCACCGTCACCGCCCGCACCAGCCTGGCCGGAGGGACGCCGAGCACCCCGGTCGACCCGTCGCGGTACACGGTGTCGTGCACGGCCGCCGGCCTCCACGTCGTGCTCGACGCGGTGCACGCCAGCGAGTTCGTCGACATCCGCTACACGGGGACCATCACGGACCAGCGTCTCGGCACCTACTCGAACGCGGTCACGATCAGCTACCCCGGCACGACGGTGACCAAGACCTCCACCATCAAGCGCACCTCGGCCGGCGGTTCCGGCGACGGCGACCAGAGCGTCTCCGTCGGCGACTTCGTCTGGCTCGACACGAACCGGGACGGCCTCCAGAGCACCGGCGAGCAGGGGATCCCCGGCGTCGTGCTCGTGCTCACCGGACCGGACGGCGGCCCCGTGACGAACGTGAGCGGTGCGCCGGTCGGTCCGGCGACCACCGATGCCGACGGCCACTACCTCTTCCCGGGGCTGCCCGTTCTCCCGGCCGGGCAGCACTACACGGTCACGATCGACCGTGCGGCCTCGGCCCAGGCTCTGACCGGACTCACGCCGACCACGGCCGGCGCCGGCTCCGACCGGGCCGTCGACAGCTCGACCTGGGCGGCTACGTCCGGCGACCTCACCACGAACCGCGCCGCGGACCTGACGCTGGACTTCGGGTTCGTCCGCCCGGTCGTGACCCCGACCGAACCGGCCCAGCCGAACGCCGGCGGCACTCCCCCGAGCACGCCCGCGGCGCCGGCCCCGGCTCCGGGAGCGACGCCCGCCGCTGCTGCCCCGATCGGGTCTCTGGCCCACACGGGGTCCGACGTTGTGACACCGCTCGCCGCCGCGGCGGCCCTGATCGCGCTGGGACTGGCGCTCGCCGCCACCGTCTCCTGGCGGCGCCGCCGGGCCGAGCGAGGCTGACCCGTCGCGGGGGACGGAGCCCGACGCCGTCCCCCGCGACCTCCTGGAATCCCTCCGCGACCTCCTTCGCGACCTCCTCCTGGATCTCCTTCCGACTCTCCTTTCCTGTTGCGTATTCGTGACGGTCGGCGCAGAATTGCAGCATGAGTGTGGACGGGAACACCCGCGACATCGAGCCAGACATCGTCACCGACTTCCGCGAGCGGATGTCGTACGGCTCCTATCTGGACCTCGACACGCTCCTGGGCGCGCAGCACCCGGTCAGCCGGCCGGAGCACCACGACGAGCTGCTGTTCATCGTGCAGCACCAGACCACCGAGCTCTGGCTGAAGCTGGTGCTGCACGAGCTCGAATCGGCCCGCGATCTGCTGCGCGCCGACCAGCTGGCGCCGGCGCTCAAGCGGATCGCCCGCGTGAAGCACATCCAGAAGACCCTCACCGAGCAATGGTCCGTGCTCGCGACGCTGACGCCGACCGAGTACGCCGAGTTCCGCGGCTTCCTCGGCAACTCGTCCGGATTCCAGTCGTACCAGTACCGCGCCGTCGAGTTCGTGCTCGGCAACAAGAACGCCCGCATGCTCAGCGTGTTCGCGAGCGATCCCGCCGCCCACGCCCTGCTCGCCGAACTGCTGGAGCAGCCGAGCGTCTATGACGAGTTCCTCCGCTACCTCGCCCGCGCCGGCTACGCCGTGCCGGACGTCGTGCTGGAGCGCGACGTCACCCAGGCCCACGTCTTCACTCCCGAGCTCGTCCCCGTCTTCCGGGACATCTACGAGAACGCGGACGCCCACTGGTCGGAGTACGAGGCCTGCGAGGAGTTCGTCGACCTGGAGGACAACTTCCAGCTCTGGCGGTTCCGGCACCTCAAGACGGTGCAGCGCACGATCGGTATGAAGATCGGCACCGGCGGCTCCTCCGGCGTCAACTTCTTGCAGAGGGCGCTCGAGCTGACGTTCTTCCCCGAGCTGTACGCCGTCCGCACCGAGATCGGCACACCCCGGTGAGCCCGGACGCGGACCCCGCCGGCGCGGTCACGTCCGACGCGGACGCCCCCACGGACGCCGCCGCGGACGCCCCCGTCACCCTCGCATTCGACGCCGTCTGGACCGGCGACGGCTTCCTCGGCCCGACCACGTACCGACTCCGCGGCGACCACCTGGCACCGATCGACCAGACCTCGAACCCCCCTCTCCCCGGCAGCACCACCGACCTCCACCACCTCGGCGGCACCCTCTTCCCCCGCCTGACCGACCACCACGTGCACCTCGGCCTCGTCGACCCCGCGGCACTCTTCCGGAACGGCATCACGCACGCCGCGGACCTCGGCTGGAGCCCGGAGATCGCGTCCACCTGGCTGCACGACGATCAGCGATGGCCGAGCGTGACGATCGCCTGCGCCTTCCTCACCGCGCCCGGCGGCTATCCCACGCGTTCCGGCTGGGCTCCCTCCGCCGCGGCACGGGAGGTCGGGGGACCTCGGGAGGCGCGGCGAGCGGTGCGTGAACAGGTCATAGCAGGAGCCTCCCGCATCAAGGTCGCCCTCAACAGCGAGGCCGGCGAAACAGTGGACAACGCCACTCTCGCCGCCATTGTGGAGGAGGCCGTGACCGCTGGGCTGCCCGTCGTCGCGCACGCACAGGGCACCGGCCAGACCACTCGCGCCATCCACGCCGGCGTCGCCCAGCTGGCGCACACGCCGTTCAGCGAACGCCTCTCCGATCGGGTCATCGCCGACGCCGCCGGTCGCGGGATGAGCTGGATCTCCACGCTCGACATCCACGGCTGGGGAGCCGCGACCATCGAGAGCAGCATCGCCGTCGACAACCTGCGCCGCTTCGCCGCCGCCGGCGGACGCGTGCTCTACGGCACCGACCTCGGCAACGGACCGCTCCCGCTCGGGGTGAACGCCCGCGAGCTCACCGCCCTCCTCTCCGCGGGCCTGGACGGCACGGCCCTGCTGCGCTCGATCGCCGGCGACTCGGGCGACGGCCACCTCAGCCCGGAAGCGCCGATCGGCCCGCGGATCGCCTGGGTTCCCGGCGCCCCTCCCGTCGACCCGGCCCAGCTCCCCGCCTGGCTCGCGACCGCCCGCGGGCTCCACGTCGCAGACCTCCCCGGCCCCAGCCCGGACCCGGGCACGAGAACGCACACGCACGCGCCCTCACCCCACCCCTCCCCCACGCCCTCCTCCCCTCCCACCTCGAGCACCGAAGGACCGCTCCCATGACCGACGACGCCACCACCTCCGCCCTCCTCGCGCCCGACCCGCTCACGGCCGCCCGCGCGCTCGACGGCGCCGACCAGCTCGCCACCTACCGCGAGCGCTTCGTCGGCGTGCCCGACGGCACGGGCGTCACGGCCTACTTCGACGGCAACTCGCTCGGCCGCCCCACCCTCGCGAGCGTCGAGCGGGTGCAGCGATTCCTGCTCGACGGCTGGGGCGGCCGCCTCATCCGCGGCTGGGACGAGGCGTGGATGGAGCTGCCGTTCACGATCGGCGACGCCCTCGGCGATGCCGCGCTGGGAGCCGCCGCCGGTCAGACGTTCATCGGCGACTCGACCACGGTCGTCCTCTACAAGCTCGCCCGCGCCGCCGTGGACGCCGGCCCCGACCGCACCCAGATCGTCCTCGACACCGACAACTTCCCGACCGATCGCTACCTGCTCGACGGGATCGCCCGCGAGCGCGGTCTCGACCTGGTCTGGATCGAGGCGGACACCGAGGCCGGCGTCACCCCCGAGCAGGTCGCGGCCGTCGTCGGGCCGCAGACGGCGCTCGTCGTGCTGAGCCACGTCGCCTACCGCTCCGGGTTCCTCGCCGACGTGCCCGCGATCACGCGGATCGCCCACGACGCGGGCGCGCTCGTGCTGTGGGACCTCTGCCATTCGGCGGGTTCCGTCCCGGTGGAGCTGGACGCGTGGGGCGTCGACCTCGCCGCGGGCTGCACCTACAAGTACCTCAACGGCGGACCGGGATCCCCCGCGTTCGGCTACGTCGCCACGCGCCTCCAGCACCGGCTCGCCCAGCCGATCCAGGGCTGGATGGGCACCAGCGACGTCTTCGCGATGGGGCCGGAGTACCGCCCGGCCGACGGCATCCGCCGGTTCATCAGCGGCACTCCGCCGGTCGTCGGGATGCTCGCCATGCAGGACACGATCGCCATGCTCGCCGAGGCCGGCATCGAGGCGGTGCGGGCGAAGTCCGTCGCCCTCACGGAGTTCGCGGTCGCGCTCGCGGACGAATGGCTCGCCCCGCTCGGCGCGACGCTCGCGAGCCCGCGCGACCCGGACCGTCGCGGCGGCCACGTCACGGTCAACCACCCGGCCATGCGCGAGGTGACCGCTGCCCTCTGGGAGCAGGACGTCATCCCCGATTACCGCAACCCGAACGGGCTGCGCATCGGGCTGTCGCCGCTGAGCACGAGCTTCGAGGAGGTGTGGCGGGGGATGTCCGCCGTGCGCGATGTGCTCGGCGAGCTGACGCATGACTGAGGTCGCCCTCCGCGAGGATCTCGAGGCGAACTCCGGAAGCGCCACCGCGCTGCTGCGCACCATCGTGGGCAGCATGCTGCGCCCGCTGGGCGGGTGGATGTCCGCCGCGGGCACGGTGCAGCTGCTCGGTTCGCTCGGCATCCCGCCCGCCACGGCGCGGTCGAGCATCGCCCGGCTCGTCGCGCGCGGTGTGCTGCGGCGAGCGGCAGGCGAGGGCGGCGCGCCCGGCTACGCCCTCGACCCGGCCGCCGTGCCGATGCTGGAGCGCGGCGACGCGCGCATCTTCGGCGAGCGCCGCCCCGCGACGGCGTGGTGCCTCGTGTCGTACTCGTTCCCGGAGCGCCAGCGGTCGCTGCGGCACCAGCTGCGCCGCCGGCTCGCGGCGATCGGCTGCGGCACGGTCGCGGACGGCCTGTGGATCGGCCCGGCCGCCCTCGAGCAGGAGCTGGCGGAGGTCGTGGCCGAGTTCGACGCCGTGCTGTTCGTGGACGCGGCGGCCCGCAGCGACCTCTCCACGGGTCTCGCGTCCTGGTACGACCTCCCCGCCATCCGCCGCGTGCACGAGGCGTTCCTCGACCGCTTCGGCTCGGTCGACGTCTCGCCCGCGATCGGCGACGAAGAGGCGTTCGCACTGTGGGTGCGCGCGCTCGACGAGTGGCGGGTGGTCCCCTATCGCGACCCGGGACTCCCGCCCGCCGCGCTGCCCGACGGCTGGCCCGGCGATGCCTCCGCCGCCCTGTTCGCGCGCCTGCGGAACACGCTCGAGCAGCGGGCCGTCGCCCATGCCTCCCGCATCGCCGGGCCGGATCGCGTGGCCGCCGCCGCACGGTAGAATCGCAGGCGAACCCCCGACCGCGAGCGAGCAGGAGCGCACCTTTGTCGACGATCGTTGTGGAAGTCATGCCCAAGGCCGAACTGCTCGACCCGCAGGGCAAGGCCGTCGCCGGCGCCCTCTCGCGCATCGGCAAGGGTCAGTTCAGCGGCGTCCGTGTGGGCAAGCGCTTCGAGCTGACCGTGGACGGCCCGATCGACGACGCCACGCGCGCCGCGGTCCGCGAGATCGCCGACGAGATCCTCTCCAACTCCGTGATCGAGGACGTCGTGGGCATCCACTACCCGGACGAGGCCGGCGCCTGATGCGCATCGGCGTCATCACCTTCCCCGGCTCGCTCGACGACCGCGACGCCCTTCGCGCCGTGCGCCTCGCCGGTGCCGAGCCGGTCGCGCTCTGGCACGGCGAGCACGACCTCCAGGGCGTCGACGCGCTCGTCCTCCCGGGCGGCTTCAGCTACGGCGACTACCTGCGCTGCGGCGCGATCGCGAGCCTCTCGCCGATCATGACCGAGGTCGTGGACGCGGCCGCCAAGGGCGTCCCCGTGCTCGGCATCTGCAACGGTTTCCAGATGCTCGCCGAGGCGCACCTCGTGTCGGGCGGCCTGATCCGCAACGACCACGGCAACTTCATCCGCCGCGACCAGTCGCTGACCGTCGAGAACACGGACACCCCGTGGACCAGCGGCTTCGAGCAGGGCCAGGAGATCGTCATCCCGCTCAAGAACGGCGAGGGCGGCTTCATCGCCTCGGCCGAGGAGCTCAAGCGCCTCGAGGGCGAGGGCCTGGTGGCGTTCCGCTACCAGGGCGTCAACCCGAACGGCTCGCTCAACGACATCGCGGGCGTGCGCAACGAGCGCGGCAACGTGGTCGGCCTCATGCCGCACCCGGAGCACGCGGTCGAGCCCGGCTTCGGCCCCGACACCTCCGACGCCATGCGCTCGGGCGTCGACGGCCTCACCTTCTTCACCTCCGTCATCCGCTCGGCCCTCGTCGAGGCCTGAACCCGGTCCCCAGCCGCCGAGCACAGCAAAAGTGCGCCGAATCCGCTCGATTCGGCGCACTTTTGCTGTGCTCGGGGGCTACGCCAGCGGGGTGTAGACGACCAGGCGGAGTTCGGGGTGGTCGGTCGGCGTCAGCTGGTGGTGCTCGAAGCGCGCGGTGACGCCGCTCGGGAGGCGGAAGAGCCGCTCGCGGGAGGCGAACCCGCTGATGTCGTAGTGCTCCCACGCCGCGCGGAACTCCGGGCTCGCCGCGCGCAACCGCTCCACGAGCGCCCGCACGCCCGGATCGCCCGCCCGCGCGCCGGTCTCGGCCCGGAATTCGGCGAGGAACCGCGCGCTCGTCACATCCCAGTCCGGCAGCAGCTCCCGCACGGCGTCGTCGGTGTAGACCAGCCACAGCAGGTTGCGGTCCTCGGGAGGTACGTCCCCGACCCGCGGATACAGCCGGGTGTAGGCGTCGTTCCAACCCGCGATGCCCCAGTCGGGTGCGAGCGCGAACGCCGGGTTGGGGTCGATCGCGTCGAGCAGCCGCTGGAGGTGGGGAGGCGCATCTTCCACCGCCCGTGCCGCGACCGTCGGCGCGAGGCCGAACCCGGCGAGGGAGAGCACGAACTCCTGCTCCGGCAGCGGGAGGCGCAGGGTGCGGGCGACGGCGTCGAGCACCGAGCGCGACGGGTTGATCGGACGCCCCTGCTCCAGCCAGGTGTACCAGGTGACGCTGACGCCGGAGAGGTAGGCGACCTCCTCGCGGCGCAGGCCGACGTCGCGGGTGCGGCCGACCGGCGGGAGGCCGTAGTCGGCGCGCGGAGCCTGCTCGCGGCGGGAGCGCAGGAAGCGCCCGAGCTCGCGGCGGCGGTCCTCGGTGTCAGGCACGAGCTCGATACTAGTGCTCTCACTACTAGTATCAACGCTGACTTCCGCTCCCGAGCCGCCGCCCGAAGGATGGGAGCATGCCTCCACTCCGTTCACGCACCGTCACGCACGGCCGCAACATGGCCGGCGCCCGCGCACTGCTGCGCGCCGCCGGCGTCGCCCGCGAAGACTTCGGCAAGCCGATCATCGCGGTCGCGAACAGCTTCACCGAGTTCGTCCCCGGCCACACGCACCTGCAGCCGGTCGGCCGCATCGTCTCGCAGGCCATCCACGACGCGGGCGGCATCGCCCGCGAGTTCAACACGATCGCGGTCGACGACGGCATCGCCATGGGCCACGGCGGCATGCTCTACTCGCTGCCCTCGCGCGAGCTGATCGCCGACTCCGTCGAGTACATGGTCAACGCGCACTGCGCCGACGCGATCGTCTGCGTCTCCAACTGCGACAAGATCACGCCCGGGATGCTGCTCGCGGCGCTGCGCCTCAACATCCCCGTCGTCTTCGTCTCGGGCGGCCCGATGGAGGGCGGCCGCACCACGCTCGTCGACGGCACCGTGCGCAAGCTCGACCTCATCTCGGCGATCGCCGACTCCGCGAACGACAGCGTGAGCGACACGGACCTGTTCCGCATCGAGGAGAACGCCTGCCCGACCTGCGGCTCCTGCTCCGGGATGTTCACCGCCAACTCGATGAACTTCCTCACCGAGGCGCTCGGGCTGGCGCTGCCGGGCAACGGCTCCACCCTGGCGACGCACACCGCCCGCCGCGCCCTCTACGAGAAGGCCGGCGCGACCGCCGTCGAGCTGGCGCACCGCTACTACGACCAGGACGACGAGTCCGTGCTCCCCCGCTCGATCGCGACCAGCGCGGCCTTCGGCAACGCGATGGCGCTCGACATCGCGATGGGCGGCTCGACCAACACCATCCTGCACCTGCTGGCCGCGGCCCGAGAGGGCGGGATCGACTACGACCTGACCGACATCGACGCCCTGTCGCGCCGCGTGCCGTGCCTGTCGAAGGTCGCGCCCAACGGCGCCGCGCTCGTCGAGGACGTGCACCGCGCCGGCGGTGTGCCCGCGCTGCTCGGCGAGCTCGACCGCGCGGGTCTGCTCGACCGCGGCGTCCACACCGTGCACGCCTCGACGCTGGACGCGTGGCTCTCGGACTGGGACATCCGCGGCGGCTCGGCGACGCCCGAGGCGATCGAGCTGTTCCACGCGGCGCCCGGCGGTGTGCGCTCGTCGTCGGCGTTCTCGCAGTCGGAGCGCTGGCACGAGCTCGACCTCGACGCCGAGACCGGCGTGATCCGGGATGTGGCGCACGCCTACTCGAAGGACGGCGGCCTCGCCATCCTCCGCGGCAACCTCGCCCCCGACGGCGCCGTGGTGAAGACCGCGGGCGTCGACGAGAGCATCCTCACCTTCAGCGGACCGGCGGTCGTCGTCGACTCGCAGGAGGCCGCGGTCGAGGCGATCCTCGGCAAGCGCGTGAACGAGGGAGACGTCGTCGTCATCCGCTACGAGGGACCGCGCGGCGGGCCCGGGATGCAGGAGATGCTGTACCCGACGTCGTTCCTGAAGGGCCGCGGGCTGGGCGCGAAGTGCGCGCTCATCACCGACGGCCGCTTCTCCGGCGGCACCTCCGGCCTCTCGATCGGGCACGTCTCGCCCGAGGCGGCGGCCGGCGGCCTGATCGCGCTCGTCGAGGACGGCGACATCATCAGCATCGACGTGCACACCCGCGCGCTGCGCCTGGACGTGCCGGACGCCGTGCTCGACGCCCGCCGCGAAGCGCTCGAGTCCGGGCGCGGCTACCGCCCGCTCGACCGCGACCGTCCGGTGTCGGCCGCGCTGCGCGCCTACGCCGCGATGGCCCTCTCCGCCGACAAGGGTGCGGCCCGCGACGTCGACCAGCTCGAGGAGCGCGTTCGTACTTTCGGGTGATTCGCCGGCGGCGGCGATCCGTCAGGCTGGAGGCATGACCCCCCGCCTGCTGTACCGCATCCTCGCCGTCGCCGAGGCGATCACCTGGACCCTCCTCATCGCGGGGATGGTGCTCAAGTACGCCGTCGGGGTGGGCGACTGGCCCGTGGCGGTGGCCGGACCGACCCACGGTTTCGTGTTCATCGCGTACGCGATCACGGCCGCCCTGATCGGGGTCAACCAGCGCTGGCGCCTTCCGCTCATCGTGCTCGCGGTCGCGACGGCCGTCGTCCCGTACGCCACCGTGCCCTTCGACCTCTGGGCCGACCGCACGGGCCGGCTCGACGGCGGCTGGCGGACCACCCCCACGGACGATCCCCGCGACCACAGCCGGTTCGGGAGGCTGTTCCGCTGGATGCTGACGCACGTCGCGGTGCTCGCCACGTCGCTGGCCGTCCTCGCGGTCGTCATCATGGCCGCGCTGCTCGTGATCGGGCCGCCGAAGCTCTCCTGAGCCGGTACTCCCCACCGCCGCTCGCGCCCACTACTGTGTCGCGTGTTCGCACCACGTCACGAGTACGGAGGGCACCATGGCAGGAAAGTTCGAGCTCTACAAGGACAAGGCGGGCGAGTACCGCTTCCGGCTGAAGGCCGCCAACGGCGAGACCATCGCGACCTCGGAGGGGTACGCCAGCAAGTCCGGCGCCAAGAACGGCATCGCGTCCGTGCAGAAGAACGCGCCGACCGCCGAGGTCGTCGAACTCGACACCTGAGCCGCACCAGCCGCACCACCGCACCACCTGTGGATGAGCGCCCCTCATCCGCCACGACACGCCCTTCCGCGCGCCCGTCCACGGCCCGGGAGGGCGTGTCGTGACGTTCGGCCCGTCCGTCGGGAACCGCACCCCGCGCTGCGGACACTATAGAGATGTGAGGGGATATCTGCTCGACGAGCCCGCTGTGCTCGATCGCATACATGACGGAGACGCCGACGCGTTCGGCGCTCTCTTCGATCTGCACCACGAACGCGTGTTCCGGCAGGCACTGCGGCTGACGTCGTCGGTGCACGACGCTGAGGACGTCACCGCGGTCGTCTTCCTGGAGGCGTGGCGGCGACGCGATGCGATGCGCGTGGTGAACGGCTCGGTGATCGGCTGGCTGCTGGTGACCGCGAACAATGTCCACCGCAACCATCTGCGCTCGTCCCGGCGCTACCGGGAGGCGCTCGGCCATCTCCCCCCGCCCGAGAACGCCCCCGACCACTCCGGTGTCGTGGACGACCGGCTCGACACCGACGCGCGCCGCGCCTCCGTGCGCGCCGCCCTCGCCCGGCTCCCGAAACGCGACCAGGACATCATCACGCTCTGCGTGTTCGAGGAGCTGAGCACGACGGATGCCGCCGAAGCCCTCGGCGTCGCACCCGGGACCGTGAAATCGCGACTGTCCCGCGCCAAGGCGCACCTCGCCGAGCTCCTCGGCGAGGACGGCGCCGCCGATACGAACGACCGGAAGAACGGAGGAGAACGATGACCGAGCCCACCTTCGACCCGCGCCGCAAAGCGGCGATCCGCGAGCTGATCGTGACCACGGCCGCCTCACAACGCGCCGGCCGCGGCCGCAAGCGCACGGCCTTCGTGGTGACCCTCGTGCTGCTGGCCGTGGGCATCTCCGGCGGCGGCGTCGCCTACGCCCTCAGCTCCGGCCTCCTCGACCCGGCGCCCGTGACGAGCCCGACCCCGACCCTCGTGCCGACCCCGACGCCGACCGAGACCCCGACTCCCACCCCCACGGCGACACCCACCCCCACGTCGACGCTGGACCCGGCCGACCCCGCCACCTGGACGATCGACTTCGACGGTGTCGGACCGGTGAAGCTCGGCTCGACGCTGCCAGAGCAGAGCGGCGCACTCCCGGCCTTCGCGGACGAGACCGACTCGGTCTGCGTCGGGCAGCTCTCCGTCTTGACCTCGCCCGGCGGGATGCGATTCACCTTCGTCGCCGCCGCCGACGGGTCGGGACGCACCGCGGCGATCCAGTTCGGCAACTTCGGCAGGGGATCGGACGACCATGCGATCACTCCGCGCACGGCCGAGGGGATCGGGATCAGCTCCACCCTCGACGAACTCCTCGCGGCCTATCCGGGCATCCCGCAGACGTACACCTACAACGACATCACCACCGGGTACGGGCTGACCGACGGATCGGGCGGCTGGATCGTGTTCGCGGTGATGAACGGCGTGGTCTCCGACATCCAGATCGCGAACGCGTCGGTCCTCCCGATCGGCCAGGGCCGGGCGGACGCCATCCCCTCGGAGCGCTGTCCCGCCTGAGCCCCGGTAGACTGGGGTCGATCCCCCCGCTTCCGCCTGCAGCCTGGAGTGCCCGCGTGACCGACACCACCGCCCAGCACGTCGTCGACACCGTCGCGAACGCGATCGAGACTCCCGAGAAGGAGCAGCCGTTCGCGGCGCTCGGCCTGAAGGAGGACGAGTACGCGCAGATCCGTGAGATCCTCGGCCGCCGCCCCACCAGCGGCGAGCTGGCGATGTACTCGGTGATGTGGTCGGAGCACTGCTCCTACAAGTCGTCGAAGATCTACCTGCGCCAGTTCGGGCAGAAGGTCTCCCCGGCCATGAAGAAGAACCTCATGGTCGGGATGGGCGAGAACGCGGGCGTGGTCGACGTCGGCGAGGGCTGGGCGGTCACCTTCAAGGTGGAGTCGCACAACCACCCCTCCTACATCGAGCCCTTCCAGGGCGCTGCGACCGGCGTCGGCGGCATCGTGCGCGACATCATCTCGATGGGCGCGCGCCCGGTGGCCGTGATGGACCAGCTGCGCTTCGGCGCCATCGACGAGCCGGACACGGCGCGCGTCGTGCACGGCGTCGTCTCGGGCATCTCGTTCTACGGCAACTGCCTGGGGCTGCCGAACATCGGCGGCGAGACCTACTTCGACCCGATCTACCAGGGCAACCCGCTGGTCAACGCACTGTCGGTCGGCGTGCTGCGCCACGAGGACCTCCACCTGGCCAACGCCTCCGGCGCCGGCAACAAGGTCGTGCTGTTCGGCGCCCGCACCGGCGGCGACGGCATCGGCGGGGCGAGCATCCTCGCCTCCGACACGTTCTCGGCCGGCGGCCCGACCAAGCGCCCCGCGGTCCAGGTCGGCGACCCGTTCGCCGAGAAGGTGCTCATCGAGTGCTGCCTGGAGCTGTTCCGCGACAAGCTCGTCGAGGGCATCCAGGACCTCGGCGCTGCCGGCATCTCCTGCGCCACGAGCGAGCTCGCCTCCAACGGCGACGGCGGCATGTACGTCGAGCTGGACAAGGTGCTGCTGCGCGACCCGTCGCTCACCGCCGAGGAGATCCTCATGTCGGAGAGCCAGGAGCGCATGATGGCGGTCGTCAAGCCCGAGCTGCTCGACGCCTTCCTCGCCGTCACCGCCAAGTGGGATGTCGAGACCAGCGTGCTGGGCGAGGTCACCGAGACCGGCCGCCTCGTCATCAACTGGAAGGGCGAGGAGATCGTCAATGTCGACCCGCGCACCGTCGCGGTCGACGGCCCGGTCTACGAGCGCCCGGTCGCCTACCCCACCTGGATCGACGCGCTGCAGGCCGACTCGGCCTCCCGCCTCCCCCGCCCCGAGGGCGGCGACGCCCTGCGCGAGCAGGTGCTGGCGCTGCTCGGCTCGGCCAACCTGGCCGACAAGGGCTGGATCACCGACCAGTACGACTACTTCGTCGGCGGCAACACGGCCCTCTCGTTCCCCGACGACGCCGGCATGGTCCGCGTCGACGAGGAGAGCGGCCTCGGCTTCGCCATCGCCACCGACGCGAACGGCCGCTACTGCCAGCTCGACCCGAAGGAGGGCGCGAAGCTCGCCCTGGCCGAGGCCTACCGCAACGTCGCCGCCTCCGGTGCCGTTCCGGCCGCGGTCACCGACTGCCTCAACTTCGGCAGCCCGGAGAATCCCGAGGTCATGTGGCAGTTCTCGCAGGCCGTCGAGGGTCTCTCGGACGCCTGCCTGGAGCTCGAGATCCCCGTCACCGGCGGCAACGTCTCCTTCTACAACCAGACCGGCGACGTGCCGATCTTCCCGACCCCGGTCGTCGGCGTGCTCGGCGTGATCGACGACGTCGCGCGCCGCATCCCCGCCGGCTGGCAGGACGAGGGCGAGAACATCTACCTCCTCGGCGTCACCCGCGAGGAGCTGGACGGCTCCGCGTGGGCCGGCACCATCCACGGTCACCTCGGCGGACGCCCGCCGGCGGTCGACCTGGCCGCGGAGCGCACGCTCGCCGAGACGCTGCACGCGGCCTCGGTCGAGGGTCTCGTCTCGTCCGCGCACGACCTCGCCGACGGCGGCCTCGCGCAGGCCCTCGCCGAGAGCGTGATGCGGTTCGGCGTCGGCGCCCGCGTGTGGCTGGGCGAGATCGTCGACCGCGACGGTGTGGATGCGGCGACCGCGCTGTTCAGCGAGTCGACCGCCCGCGTGATCGTCTCGGTGCCGCGCGAGGACGACGTGAAGTTCCGCGGTCTCTGCGAGGGCCGGGGCGTCCCGATCCTGCGCATCGGCGTCACCGACGCCGAGGTCGGCACCCAGCCGGTGCTCGAGGTGCAGGACCAGTTCACCGTCGGCCTGGAGGAGCTGCGCGCGACGCACCGCTCCACCCTCCCGGAGCGCTTCGGCCCGGTCGTCGCCTGACGGTCGGCGCCTGTCGTTCGGCTGCCGCCGCACGACACGGGCGGTCACACGATTCCGTGACGGCGGACCGGCCTGACAGGCTGGGAGCACCATGACCCAGCACAGCATCGAGCGCCTCGCCGGCCGTTCCGTCGTCCTGATCGGGGGCGGCTCCGGCATCGGGCTCGCCGTCGCGCGCCAGGCCGTGGCCGCCGGCGCCCGCGTGCGCCTCGGCGGACGCACCCCGGCGACCCTCGAGCGCGCCGCCGCCGAGCTGGGCGACGCCGCATCCTGGGGCGTGGTCGACACCTCCGACGACGACTCCGTCGCACGGTTCTTCGAGCCGGTGGAGGCGGTCGACGCGCTCCTGACGACGGCCGCCAGCTACACGACGGGCCCGTTCACGACCTCCACGATCGCGGAGGCACGCAGCCCGTTCGAATCGAAGTTCTGGGGCCAGTACCGGGTCGTCCACGCCGCGCTCCCCCTCCTGACCCGCGACGCCTCCGTCGTGCTCATGTCGGGCGCGGCGAGTGTGCGTCCCGCGGGACCGGCCGCCGCCTACGTCGCCGCGAACGCCGCGATCGAAGGCCTGGCCCGCGGCCTCGCCGTCGAGCTGGCGCCCGTGCGCGTCAACGCGATCGCGCCCGGGACGATCGACGGCAACCTGTGGTCCCAGCGCTCCGCCGAGGTGCGGGAGGCGGCCTTCAGCGGCTTCAGCGCCACGACGGTCCTCGGCCGCCCCGGCACCGAGGACGAGATCGCGGACGCGGTCATCCACCTCTTCACGAGCACGTACACGACGGGGTCGACCCTTTACGTCGACGGCGGCTACGCGCTGCGCTGACCCGCCAGCTCGGCCTGGCGGCGGGAGAAGATCCGCACCCGCTGCTGCGTGAGCAGGATGCCCGCGATCACGATGAGCGCCCCGACGGGCTCGTTCCAGCTGAGGTGCTCGCCCAGCACCAGGATGCCGAGCGCGACGCCCACCACCGGGGTCACATAGGTCACGCCGGAGGTCGCCGTGGGCCCCCAGGCCCGCAGCACGTTCATGTTCCAGATGTAGACGACGCCCGTGCCGAGCATCCCGAGCGCCAGGAGGCTGAGCAGCACCGGCCAGCTGAAGGTGATCGGGCCGAGCGCGACGAACGGGGTCAGCACCAGCATGATGACGGCGGCGATGCCGATGTTGAGGAAGGCGGTGGTCGTCGCGGGGATGGCGCGGTGGCTGATGAAGCGGCGGATGTAACCGAAGCTGAAGCCGTAGCAGGTGACGGCGCCGAGGCAGGCGAGCTGCCCCCAGAGGCTGCCGGTCAGGGCGGCGACGCTCCACGGCCCGACGACGACCACGACGCCGACCACGCCGATCAGCACGCCGAGCACCTGGTCGCGGTTGAGCTTCTCGACGCGGAACGCGACGGTCACCATGATGGCGGTGGTGATGGGGGTGACCGCGTTGTAGATGCTGGCGAGGCTCGACGACACGTACTGCTCGGCCCACGCGAAGAGCAGGAACGGGACGACGCAGTAGGTGATCGCGACGACGGTGAAGTGCAGCCAGACGATCGGCTCGCGCGGCAGCCGGCCGCGCATGACGAGGACGATGACGCCGAGCGTGATCGCGCCGAACACGAGGCGCGCCCAGGCGACCTGACCGAAGGACACCCCGTCGAGGGCGATCTTCATGAACAGGAAGCTGGCTCCCCAGATGAGCCCCATGGCGACGAACTGCAGCGCGACCTTCACTCTGCGAGGCTAGCGGCTGCCCCCGACGCCGGCTGGCGGGATTCGGACCCGGCGCCGCACTCTGTCCGGACCTTTGCGACGGCTGGCCGGATCTCCCTTCCGGAGGCCAGACTGGAGGCCGGGAATACTCCGGCCGGCGGAGCGTTGTATGCGTTTGCATAGAAACGGCGAGACGAACCCACAAGGAGCAGCCATGCAGTACGGAATCTTCTCCGTCAGCGACATCACCCGCGACCCGGTCTCGGGCCACACCCCGAGCGAGGCGGAGCGCATCGAGGGGATCGTCACGATCGCCAAGCACGCGGAGGAGGTCGGCCTCGACGTCTTCGCCATCGGCGAGCACCACAACCCGCCGTTCTTCTCCTCGTCCCCGACGACACTTCTCTCGCACATCGCGGCGCTGACGAAGACCCTGACGGTCACCACCTCCACGACCCTGATCACCACGAACGACCCGGTGCGCATCGCCGAGGAGTACGCGATGCTCCAGCACCTCTCCAAGGGCCGCATGGACCTGATGCTCGGCCGCGGCAACACCGGCCCGGTCTACCCGTGGTTCGGCAAGGACATCCGCCAGAGCCTGCCGCTCGCGCTCGAGAACTACAACCTCCTGAACCGCCTGTGGCGCGAGGACGTCGTGGACTGGGAGGGACGCTTCCGCACGCCGCTGCAGGGCTTCACTTCCACCCCGCGCCCGCTCGACGACGTGCCGCCCTTCGTGTGGCACGGCAGCATCCGCACGCCCGAGATCGCCGAGCAGGCCGCCTACTACGGCGACGGCTTCTTCGCGAACAACATCTTCTGGCCCAAGGAGCACTACCAGCGCCTGATCGCCTTCTACCGCGAGCGCTACGAGCACTACGGCCACGGCACCGCCAAGCAGGCGATCGTCGGGCTCGGCGGCCAGGCGTACATCGCCAAGAACTCGCAGGACGCGAAGAACGAGTTCCGCCCGTACTTCAACGAGGCCCCCGTCTACGGCAACGGCCCGACGATGGAGGAGTTCACCGAGGCGACCCCGCTCACCGTCGGCAGCCCGCAGGAGGTCATCGACAAGACGCTGACCTTCCGCGAATGGGCGGGCGACTACCAGCGCCAGCTGTTCCTGATGGACCACGCCGGCCTGCCGCTCAGCACCGTGCTCAAGCAGCTCGACCTGCTGGGCGAGGAGGTCATCCCCGTGCTCCGCAAGGAGACCGAGGCCCGCAAGGACCCGGAGGCCCCCGACGCCCCCACGCACGCCTCGCTCGTCGCCGCCAAGTACGGCGACGCGGAGCCCCGCCAGCCGCGCCCCAACACCAACCGCGGCGACAACGTGACCGGCGCCTCCCCCTACCAGGACACCGAGGAGCAGTTCCAGGCCAGCTACCCGTCGCTCTGAGCGGCGGGGCCTGAGATCGAGAGAAGGACGTGATGACGAACACCGATCAGCGGCCGTTCCGCGTGGTGGTGGTGAACGCCGGCGTCAGCGACCCGTCGTCCACCAAGATGCTGGCCGACCGGCTGGCGCTGCGCGTGGAGGCCGCCGCCCAGCGCGACGGACGCACCGTCGAGACGCAGCACCTCGACCTGCGCGAGCTGCTGCCGGAGCTCTCCGGCGCGCTCGCCTCCGGGCACCTCGGGCCGAAGTTCACGAAGGCGATCGACGCGCTGAAGGCGGCGGACGGCATCATCGCGACCGCGCCGGTCTACAAGGCCGGCCCGAGCGGACTGTTCACGTCGTTCTTCCAGGTGATCGACAACGACCTGCTCATCGCCAAGCCGGTCGTGCTCGGCGCGACGGCCGGCACCGCCCGGCACGCGCTCGTGGTCGACGAGCAGATGCGCTCGATGTTCGCCTTCCTGCGCACGATGACCACCCCGACGTCGGTGTTCGCCTCGACCGAGGACTGGCAGGACAAGTCCCTCGGCAAGCGCATCGACCGGGCCGCACGCGAGCTGGTCGTGCTCATGGAGAGCGAGGTGGAGGCGAAGATCACCGACGCCTCATGGGACCACTACCAGCACGAGTTCGGCTCGGCGGGGGGCGACGAGTTCGGCATCGACCTGAGCTCGGACCTCATGAAGCTGGCAGCGGGCGGCTCCCTGGGAGCACCCCGCTCATAGCGCCCTGTGCACAAGCGGGTCCCGTCCACCGACGGGGCCCGCTTTCCGCTGTCCGGGGGCGCTCCCGCTGTAGGGTTGCGGGTAGACGAGGGGAGTTTCCTGGTGGATGTCGTGGGCGTTCTGCAATGGATCGGCGTGATCGTGTGCCTGATCCTCGCCCTGACCGGTTTCATCCCGGTGATCGCCGCAGCGGCGACCTTCTTCGTGATCCCGTTCCACGCCTGGATCAACCACTACAAGAAGGCCGCGCCGTACCTCCCGCGCGTGGCGATCGTCGTCCCGGCCTGGAACGAAGGCGCCGTGATCGGCGCCTCCGTGGACCGGCTGATGAAGCTTGACTACCCCAAGAAGGCGCTGCGCATCTATGTCGTCGACGACGCCTCCACCGACGACACCCCGGATGTGGTCCGCAGCCGCGCCGAGCAGTACCCCGGCAACGTCTTCCTGCTCCGGCGTGAGCAGGGCGGCCAGGGCAAGGCGCACACCCTCAACCACGGCATCAGCCGCATCCTGGAGGAGGACTGGATGGAGGCGCTCCTCGTCATGGACGCCGACGTCATCTACCTGCCCGACTCCCTCCGGCGCATGACGCGGCACCTGGCCGACCCCGAGGTGGGCGCCGTCTCGGCGTACATCCGCGAGGGCAGCAGCGTCGGGCGCAACTACCTCACCAAGTTCATCGGTGTGGAGTACGTGCTCTCGCAGCCCGCCGCCCGCCGCGCGCAGAACGTGCTCGGAGCGCAAGCGTGTCTCGCCGGCGGCGCCCAGCTGCACACCCGCGAGAACCTCGTCGCCATCGGCGGCCGCATCGACACCTCGTCCCTCGCCGAGGACACCATCACCACCTTCGAGACGCAGCTGAACGGCCGCAAGGTCGTCTTCGAGCCGCACGCGCACGTGCTGGCCGAGGAGCCGAGTCGGGTCGACGCCCTCTGGAAGCAGCGGCTGCGCTGGGCCCGGGGCAATGTGACGGTCACGGCCCGCTACTCGAAGGTCTGGTTCCGGCCGTCGAAGCAGCACCACCTGGGCGCGTGGACCTTCGGCATCGTCTGGTTCAGCCTCTGGCTGCTGCCCCTGATCATGGTGCTCTCCGCCATCGGCCTGACCGGATTGCTCTTCCTGCAGTCGCCCTTCGCGACCGGGGTGTTCCGCGCGCTCTGGATCAGTGCAGCGCTCGCCTATCTGTTCGTGCTCATCCTCGGCTCGCTGACGGACAGCAGGACCACGGGCCGGGCGCTCGGCCATGTGATCCTGTTCCCCGGCATCATCAACATGCTGGTGATGGTCACCGCACTCTTCCCCACCTTGATGCTCGTCCGACTGCCCGGGCTCTTCGGCGTCACTTTGAGCGAATCGACCCTCTTCGTCCTGACCCTGCTGATCTACATCTGGATCCCGTTCTCGATGCTCGTCGCCTGGCTCGCTCGGGTCGTCGAGAAGCGGAAGGGCCTCCGCTGGCTGGCTCCGGTCTTCATCTACCTGGCCGGGTACGGATCGCTGCTCTGCGCGATCACGCTCGACTCCTACTTCAAGGAGCTCGCCGGGGCCGAGGCCCGCTGGGACAAGACCGAGAAGGTCGGCCGCGTCGCGGTCTGAGCCGACGCGCGAGAGGTGAGTCGTTGCGGGTGCTGACGCCTCGCAACCCGCAACACGTCACCCTTCGCAAAGTCTCTGTCAAGTATGCTTGACATACACAGCCTCTGTGCGGGAGAGTGGAGGCATGACAAGCGAACTTGACACTCGAACCGTCGGACCGAGCGAGCGTCGCCGCACGCGCAGCTTCGCTCTCCAATTCGGCCTCGGGATGGTGGCCTACGTCCTCGTCCTCGTGGCGTCGCTCGTGTGGGGAGACCTCGACGGCGACGACCCCGTGCGTTTCCTCTGGGCACTGGCACCGGTCGTGCCGGTCGCGGCCGTGGCCGTGGTGCTCGTCCGGTTCGTGCTGCGCTCCGATGAATTCGAACTCCTTCAGACGCTGAAGGGTCTCGCGGTCGGCTTCGTGGTCACCATGCTGCTGGCCGTCATCGCCGGGTTCCTCGCGGTCGCGGGCCTCGACATCCCGGGACTCGGCTGGTGGCTGTACGGCGGCGGGATGCTCGCCTGGCTCGTCGCGTCGATCGCGATCAAGCTGCGATGAAGAACGAGCTGAAGACTCTCCGCGATGAGCACGCGCTCTCGCAAGGGGCGCTGGCGGAGCGGCTCGGGGTGTCGCGGCAGACCGTGAACGCCCTCGAGACCGGCAAGTACGACCCGTCCCTCCCCCTGGCGTTCCGGATCGCGAAGCTGTTCGACCGCCCGATCGAGGCGATCTTCACCCCGGAGGACGACTGACAGACGCGCGAGAGGTGAGTTGTTGCGGGTCCCGGGCTACCGGGACCCGCAACAACTCACCTCTCGCGGTACAGCGCCTCGTCAGTCGACGATGGTGATCTTCACGGGGATGTTGCCGCGCGTGGCGTTCGAGTACGGGCACACCTGGTGGGCCTTCTCGCCGAGCTCCTCGGCGACCTCGCGGCTGACGTTGGGCACGTAGACGTCGAGCTCGACCTCAAGGGCGAAGCCGCCCTCGCCGTTCGGGCCGATGCCGACGCTCGCCGAGACGCCGGCGTCGGTGGTGTTCTGCTTCTCGGCGCGGCCCACGGCGTGGAGTGCGCTCAGGAAGCAGGCGGCGTAACCCGCCGCGAAGAGCTGCTCCGGGTTGGTGCCCTCACCGGAGCCGCCGAGCTCCTTCGGCGGACGGGTGTCGAGATCGAGCAGGTCGTCCTCGCTGCGGACGTGCCCGTCGCGGCCTCCACCGGAGGCGTGGGCGATGGCGGTGTATGCGATTTCCATGGACTCAGCCCACTCCAGCGGACTGAACGCCGACTGGGAGACGCGTCAACAGTGCGGGTGTATAAGGCGATAGCGTGGAGGCATGAAGGTCCGCGGAATGGTGCAGAGCAGCGAGACGAGCGAGCTGACGGCCGAGGCGGATGACGCCGAGACGGCGCGTGCACTGGTCGACGAGCAGGTGCCCGACGGGTACGAGCTGCTCCGCGTCCACAACGCCATGCCGCGCGGCGGCCGCGTGATCGCGACCGGCGTCATGCGTCCCGCCGCTGTGACCGAGATCGAAGCCGACGGCGCCGACTACGCCGCGGCGCGCGACGCCCTCCGCGCCGCCGTCCCCGAGGGGCAGCGGCTGCTCTCCATCACGGTCGTCCCGGAGTAGCCGGAGGCGCCGGAACAACCCGGGCGGTCTGAGGCGCCGGAGCGATCCGAGCGGCCAGAGGCACCGGAGCAGCCGGAGCAATCCGAGCGGAGCCCAAGCAGGGCCGGAACGCCCGACGCGTCAGCCGATGCGCAGCTCGACGCCCGCGGCCTCCTCGAGCAGCGGCCACAGCCGCTCGCCCACGCGCGGCGAACGCGACTCCCGGGTCGGGTGCAGGTGGGTCGGGATGCCCTTGGTGCGTCCGACCGGTCCGATGTAGTCCTCGCCGGTGAGGTCGGGGTCGAGCACGGCGCGCACCGGAGCCCAGGCGCCGTGGTCCTTGCCCTGCGTCCATCCGGCCTGGAGATTGTCCACGAACCGCTTGGCCCGCGTCGGCTGGTTGACCCCGCGGATCCCGGGGCTCCGGCCGGAGGTCGAGTACCCGGGATGCACCACCAGGCTGCTGATACCGCTCCCCGCGGCGTGCAGCCTCCGGTCGAGCTCGAACCCGAACGCCTGGGCGGCGATCTTCGAACGCGAGTAGGCCCGCCAGGACGTGTAGGAGTGCTCCAGCTGGAGGTCGTCGAGCCGCAGGCGTCCGAGCCGGGTCGCGAGCGAGCCGAGGGAGACGATGCGGGAGCCGGGGGTGCGCTCCAGCGCCGACAACACTCCGGCGACGAGCCGGACGTGACCGAGCACGTTCGTCGAGAGCACCAGCTCGTTGCCGACCGCGTCGGTCTCGCGCTCGCGCGGCGGGTGCACGATGCCCGCGTTGAGCACCAGCGCATCCACCCGCTCCCGCTCGCGCAGGTGCTCGGCAGCCGCGTCGATCGACCCACGGTCGGTGACGTCGAGGGGCATCGCCTCGACGCGGGAGCCGGGGACGCGGCGGCGGATCGCCGAGACCGCGGCCTCGGCCCGCTCGGGATCGCGGCAGGCGAGCACGACGCGCGCGCCCGCCCTCGCGAGCTGCTCGCCCGTGAAGTAGCCGACTCCGGCGTTGCCGCCGGTGATGACGACGGTGCGGCCGATGGCGTCCGGCAGCGCTGTCGGGTCCCACACCATCGGCTACTTGCCGCTCTCGGTGGCGATGCGCTCGTGGTGGTGGATGACCTCGGCGATGATGAAGTTCAGGAACTTCTCCGCGAACGCCGGGTCGAGGTGGCTCTCCTCCGCGAGCGCGCGCAGGCGTTGGATCTGCTCCCGCTCGCGTTCCGGATCGGCCGGCGGGAGGCCGTGCTCGGCCTTCAGCGCACCGACCTGCTGGGTGAACTTGAACCGTTCCGCCAGCATGTGGATGACCGCCGCATCGATGTTGTCGATGCTCTGCCGGATGCTGTGCAGCCGCTCCACGGCGGCCTCGTCTGACTCGGTGTCACCCATGCTCCGACCCTATCGGGTCAGAGGCTGGGCGACGGCTCCGCGAGCACGCGGGTCAGCACGGGACGTGTGGCGAGCAGGGCCAGCCAGACCAGCCCGATGCCGGCCGCGAGGCAGCCCACGATCACCGCGATGCTCGCCGGCGCGACGATGAGGCTGAGCCCGGCGAGCGGGAACACCACCACTCCGGCGACCAGGGCGGACCCGACCGTGGTGATGCGCAGCGGCGAGAGCACGGCGCGACCGCGAGCGGCGTTCATCTCGCTCACCGGCATCCCGAGCCGGTCCAGGCTCACGTACAGGTCGCGCCGGTCGAGGATGGCGGCGGCCTGGTTGACGCCGGCCGAGCAGGCGACCATGAGGAACGAGGCGATCACCGTGATCAGCACGCCGGTGCGGATGTCGGCGACGAGCTGCGCGCTCTGCGGGTCGGTGTCGCCCACGCTGCCGATGAGCGCGACGCCGACTCCGGCGAAGACGGCCATGAAGCTCGTCATCGCCACTCCCGAGACCTGCCGCCAGGCCGCCTTCGGCGACTCGAGGATCGTGCGGGCGGCGAGGAGGCGGCGCGGCGTCTGCGCGCGGCGCGCCTGGCGCGAGGCGAGCATCCGGAGCACCCACGGCCCCACCAGGTTCAGCACGGCGATGGCGCCGCCGAAACCGGCGCCGAGCACGGCGATGATGACGGCGACCCCGCCGAAGCCGCCGAGCGCGCTCATCGCCAGATACACGATGCCGATCACGACGACCGCGATGACGACACGCACCCAGTGGGTGCGGGGCGCGTCCTGGCGGGTGCGCACGCCCAGGGGCGAGAGGACCACGCGGCGCAGGCCGATGACGGCGCTGAGGGCTGCGAGCGCGCCGACGCCGATCACGGCGAGCGCGATCCAGCCCGGGCCGAGCAGGATGGACATCCCGAGCGGCTCGCCGCGAAACGGGATGAGGCCCACCAGCGGCGCGAGCGCCAGCGAGAGCACGACGCCCACCAGCGCGCCCGCCACGGCGAGGAGTGTCGACTCGATCACCGTGAGTGCGGTGACCGTGGCCGGCGTCGCACCGAGCAGCCGCAGCCCGGCGAGGCGGTCGTCGCGCCGCCGTGCGGACAGCCGCGCGGCCGATCCGCCGAGCGCGATCAGCGGGACCACGAGCAGTGCGAGGGCGATGACCGCGAGGCCCTGGTAGACCGGGGCGATGTCGTCCGTCCAGGAGAAGAAGGCCTGCGCGCCTCCCGCGACGATGAGCAGCAGTGTGGTGACGATCGAGAACGCGACGATGGGGAGCACGATGGTGGAGCGGTCCGCGGCGCCGCGACGCGCGAACAGCCAGGCGAGGCGGAGCGTGGTCATCGCGACTCCTCCGTCCGCGTGCGGACCTCGTCGACGATGCGGCCGTCCGCCAGGCGGAGCACGCGCGAGCACCGCGCGGCGACCCCGTCGTCGTGGGTGACGACGACGAGGGCGCGGCCACGGCCCGTGGTGGAGGCGATGAGCGCATCCATCACCTCGGCGGAGGTCCGGGAGTCGAGCGCGCCGGTCGGCTCGTCCGCGAAGACGACGGACGCCCCGCCGACCTGGGCGCGCGCGATGGCGACACGCTGCGCCTGGCCACCCGAGAGCTGGCCGATGCGGCGCTGCTCCATCCCGCCGAGCCCGAGCGCCGCCAGCCAGGTGGCGGCGTCCTGCTCGGCGGCCGCACGCGGCGCACCCGCCAGCATGAGCGGAAGGGCGACATTCTCGACGGCGGTGAGCTCGGGCAGCAGCAGGCCCTGCTGGAACACGAAGCCGAACGCCTCCCGCCGCAGACGCGACCGCTCGGCCTCCCCCAGCGCCGTCACCTCCACCGCACCGTGCGGGGTCGCGAGCACGACCGATCCCGCGTCGGGGCGCACGATGCCGGCGAGGCAGTGCAGGAGGGTGGTCTTGCCCGAGCCGGACGCGCCCATGATCGCGACGGACTCGCCCGGAGCGATGGCGACATCCACACCGGCGAGGGCCGCGGCGGAGCCGTAGGTCTTGGTGAGCCCCGAGGCACTGAGCACCGGAGGGGCGGGGACGAAAGCGTTCATGCCTCCATGCTCGCCGCGGCCCGCGCGCCGCACATCGGACGACGGCGTCATCCTGCGCGGGCGGCGTCATCCTTCAGAGGGATCGACCGGTCCTCGCGGCGGAGGACGGCCGGTGGGTACGGTGGAGAGGTGAACCAGAGCTACGAGAACGCGCCCGTCGACGAGCAGTCCGCCCACGAGGTCGAGGAGGCGGGCCTGCGGCTCGCCCTGGTCGACACGTCCGATGCGGAGGCGTTCGACAAGTGGTTGCGGGCCGATCAGCGCGGGTTCCACAGCGGTGCTCCGTCGAAGGAGGTGCTGGCGGAGGGGCGTGCGACGCTCGCGGACCGTCGCACGACCGCCGTGTACGACGACCTCCTGCCGTCGCGGGAGCCGGTCGGCACCGTGAACTCGTGGGTCGCTCCGCTGACCGTGCCGGGCGGCGATCGCGTCGGGGCGTGGGCGATCAGCTCGGTGACCGTCGCGCCGACGCACCGCCGCCGGGGGATCGCGCGCGCCCTGCTCGGCGGCGAGCTGCGCACCGCGCACGCGCTGGGGGTGCCGCTGGCGATCCTCACCGTCTCGGAGTCCGTGATCTACGGGCGCTGGGGCTTCGGCCCTGCCACGTTCGTCAGCGACTGGAGCGTGGACACCAAGCGCGTGCGCTGGGCGGGCGGCCCGACGACCGGCCGGCTGTCCTTCACCGAGCCCGACGAGTACCGCGAGACCGGGCGCGCCGTGCTCGACGCCGTCATGGCCGCGCGTCCGGGCGAGATCGGACTCTCCCCGTACCTGTCCGACCGGCTGATCGGCCCGGTGGCGGGCACCGAGAACCCGGAGCGCTACCGCCTGGTGCGCTACGACTCCCTGTCGGGCGAGCCGGAGGGGTTCGTCAGCTTCGCCGTGAAGGGGAGCGACGACTTCGTGCGGCACACGGTGGAGGTCAACCACCTCGCCGCTGCGACCGACGAGGCGCTCACCGCGCTGTGGCGGTTCCTGCTGGAGCTCGACCTCGTCGCCGAGGTGCGCGCCGGCGTCCTCGGCGTCGACGAGCCGCTGCCGGCGCTCGTCTCTGACATCCGCGGCGCCGCCGTCACGGGCATCCGCGACCACCTGTGGGTGCGCATCCTGGACGTCCCTGCCGCTCTCGCGGCGCGCGGCTACGAGCGCGACGGCGAGCTGGTGCTCGACGTGGTCGACGATCTGGGCCTGGCGGGAGGCCGCTTCCGCCTGTCCGTGACGGACGGGGTCGCGACCGTGTCTGAGACCGCGGACGCCCCCGACGTGACCCTGCCGGTCGCGTCGCTCGGCAGCGTGTACCTCGGCCACGACTTCGCCCGCGCGCTCGGTGTGGCCGGCAGGATCGAGGGCGACGTGACGGCGCTCGACCGGCTCTTCCGCACGGCCGTGCCGCCGCGCCTCAGCACCTGGTTCTGACGGCGAAGTTCACGTCGTGGCGGCTATCGCAGTGCGGATAGCCGCCACGACGTGAATCTCGAACCCGCGCTCAGTCGACGAGGTCGTGGCGCACGACGATCTCGTCGCGGGCCGGACCCACGCCGATCGCCGAGATGCGCGCACCGGACATGCGCTCGAGAGTGAGCACGTAGTCCTGGGCGTTCTTGGGCAGGTCGTCGAACGAGCGCGCGCCGCTGATGTCCTCGGTCCAGCCGGGGAACTCCTCGTAGATCGGGACGGCGTGGTGGAAGTCGCTCTGCGACGCCGGGACCTCGTCCATCCGCACGCCGTCCACGTCGTAGGCGACGCAGACCGGGATGCGCTCGATGCCCGTGAGGGTGTCGAGCTTGGTCAGCACGAAGTCGGTGACGCCGTTGATGCGCGCCGTGTAGCGGGCGACGGGGGCGTCGTACCAGCCGGTGCGGCGCGGGCGGCCGGTGGTGGTGCCGAACTCGAAGCCGCGCTCGCGCAGGAACTCGCCCCACTCGTCGAACAGCTCGGTCGGGAACGGGCCAGCGCCGACACGGGTCGTGTACGCCTTGACGATGCCGATGACGCGGTCGATGCGGTTCGGGCCGATGCCGGAGCCGATGGCCGCGCCGCCCGACGTGGAGCTGGAGGAGGTGACGAACGGGTAGGTGCCGTGGTCGACATCCAGCATCGTCGCCTGGCCGCCCTCGAAGAGCACGTACTTGCCGTCCTCGAGGGCGCGGTGCAGCAGCAGCGAGGAGTCGACGACCATCGGGCGCAGGCGCTCCGCGTAGCTCAGCAGCTGCTCGACGATCTCGTCGACCGAGATCGCGCGGCGGTTGTAGACCTTCACCAGCAGGTGGTTCTTCTGGTCGAGGGCGCCCTCGACCTTCTGGCGCAGGATGTTCTCGTCGAAGAGGTCCTGGATGCGGATGCCGACGCGGTTGATCTTGTCGGCGTAGGTCGGGCCGATGCCGCGACCGGTGGTGCCGATCTGGCGCTTGCCGAGGAAGCGCTCGGTCACCTTGTCGATGGTGCGGTGGTACTGCGTGATCACGTGCGCGTTGGACGAGACCTTGAGGCGCGAGACGTCGACGCCGCGGGCGATCAGCCCGTCCAGCTCCTCGAAGAGCACCTCGATGTCGACGACGACGCCGTTGGCGATGACCGGGGTCACACCCTCGGTCAGGATCCCCGACGGCAGCAGGTGGAGCGCGTACTTCTCGTCCCCGACGACGACCGTGTGCCCGGCGTTGTTGCCGCCGTTGAACTTGACCACGTAGTCGATGCGGCTGCCGAGGAGGTCGGTCGCTTTGCCTTTGCCTTCGTCGCCCCACTGGGCGCCGATGATCACGATCGCGGGCACTGTCCACGTCCTCTCGATGGATGGGCGCACCGGTGCGTCACACGGACGACCGCTGCACTCGATCCTATCGCGACCCGTGTGCGGGGGCCGTCAGGGGCGTCCGGGACGAGGCAGGGCCAGTGCCACAGCCACTGCCAGGGCCATTGCCGAGGAGCTGAGGAAAGTTCTACATTGGCGCCGTGGCGTCCTTCCTGTACGCGCTGGGCCGGATCGCCTTCCGGCGGCGCCGGAGGGTCCTCGCCCTGTGGCTGCTGGTCGCGGTGCTGATCGGTGCGGGAGGCGCGCTGCTTAGCCACGGGACCGACAACACGTTCAGCATCCCGGGCACCGAGTCGCAGGAGGCGCTCGACGCGCTCGCCCGGACGTTCCCGCAGGTGAGCGGTGCGTCGGCGCAGTTGATCGCGGTCGCGCCGCCGGGCGGCAGCGTCGACGACCCCGCGTTCCAGTCCGCGGTCGAGCGGTCGGTGACGGCGATCGGGCACATCCCGCAGGTCACCAGCGCCTCCTCCCCGTATTCGGGACCGTCGAGCGGCAACCTCAGCGCCGACGGGTCGGCGGCGCTGGTGCCCATCCAGCTCTCGGTCGCGCAGACGGCGGTCGAGCCGTCGACGATGGAGGCGCTGCAGGAGGCCGGGAAGGACCTTCTGAAGCAGCTGCCGTCGGGCTCGCAGGTCGCGGTCGGCGGCCAGGTGTTCTCGCAGTCGGCGGCGGGGATCAGCGTGACCGAGCTCGTCGGCATCCTGATCGCGTTCGTCGTGCTGCTCTTCACCTTCGGGTCGGTCGTCGCCGCCGGGATGCCGCTCGTGACGGCCCTGCTCGGCTCGCTGATCTCGCTCTCGCTGATCTTCGCGGCCACGCACTGGCTCACCATCGCCTCCACGACACCTCTGCTGGCGCTCATGCTGGGCCTGGCGGTGGGGATCGACTACGCGCTGTTCATCATCTCGCGGCACCAGGAGCAGGTGAAGCACGGCATGCCGCCGGAGGAGTCCGCCGCGCGCGCCGTCGCCACCGCCGGCTCCGCGGTCGTATTCGCGGCGGTCACGGTGATCATCGCGCTGCTCGGGCTCGCGGTGGCCGGCATCCCCTTCCTGACGACGATGGGTGTGGCGGCGGCCCTCGGGGTCGCGATCGCCGTGCTGCTGTCGACGACGCTCACTCCGGCGCTGCTCGGATTCGGCGGGATGAAGGTGGTGGCGCGGCGTTACCGCGGGGAGCCGGCGCGGCCGTCGAAGCGAGGCGCGAGTCGAGCGGCGGCGCGTGCGGCGAAACGCGCCGCGAGTCGCGCCGCCGGCCCGCGGCGGCCGCGGTCCGAGCATCCCGTCGCCCTCGGCTGGGTGCGGGCCATCACCCGGTGGCCGCTCGTCACGGTGCTCGGCATCGTCGTGCTGCTCGGGCTGGCGACGCTCCCGGCCGCTTCGCTGCGGCTCTCCCTCCCGGACGCGGGATCGCTCGACGAGCAGGAGCCCGCCCGCATCACCTACGACCTGGTCGCCGACCGCTTCGGCCCTGGCTACAACGGACCGTTGATCGTCACCGGCTCCGTCATCGGGAGCTCGGACCCGGTCGGCCTGATGGACGACCTCGCGGCCGAGCTGCGCACGGTGTCGGGCGTCGCGGCCGTCCCGCTCGCCACGCCGAACCCCGACGGCGACACGGGCATCGCCCAGGTGGTGCCGACGGGAGCGCCGGACTCCGAGCAGACGGGCGCCCTCGTGGCGACGCTCCGCTCGATGCACGACCATTTCGAGCGCGAGTACGGGATCGATCTCGCCGTCACCGGCTACACCGCCGCCGGCATCGACATCTCGGCGCGGCTCGCCGGCGCGCTCCTGCCGTTCGCGCTGCTGGTGGTGGGGCTCTCGCTCGTGCTGCTGGCCATGGTCTTCCGCTCGATCGTCGTGCCGGTGACGGCCGCGCTGGGCTACCTGCTCAGCATCGGCGCCGCCTTCGGGGTGTCGAGCCTGGTGTTCATGAGCGGCTGGCTGGCCGGCCCCCTCCATATCGCCCACGTCGGCTCGGTGATCAGCTTCATGCCGATCATCCTGATGGGCGTGCTCTTCGGGCTCGCGATGGATTACGAGGTGTTCCTCGCCAGCCGGATGCGGGAGGAGCACGTGCGCGGGGCGGCGCCGCGCGAGGCGGTGCACGGCGGGTTCGCCGGTTCGGCGCGCGTCGTGACGGCCGCCGCCGCGATCATGTTCGCCGTCTTCGCCGCGTTCATCCCGGAAGGGGACGCCTCCATCCAGCCCATCGCCGTCGGCCTCGCGGTCGGCGTGGTGATAGACGCGTTCATCGTGCGCATGACGCTCATCCCGGCGGTGCTCGTGCTGTTCGGGCGCGCGGCCTGGTGGATGCCGCGGTGGCTGGACCGCGCCCTTCCCCATTTCGACATCGAGGGGGAGGCGCTCCAGCGCGAGCTCGACGCCGCCGACTGGCCGGAGCCCGGCGATCGCATCGCCATCGCCGCCGAGGGCGCGCGGATGGGCGGCCACGACCGCACGCTCGCGACGGTCGACGCCATGGTCCCTGCGGGCGACGTACTGGTGATCCGGGAGGCCGATCCCGCCGCGGTCGGCGCGGCCCTCTACGGCATCGCCGGGCGCGCGCCGGTGACCGGCGGCCGGCTGAAGGTGGCGGGCCTGCTGCTCCCGGTGCGCCGGGGTGCCGTGCGCGCCCGCGTCGGACTGGCCCGGGTGGGCGACGGCGCCGATCCGATCGCGGCGGTGCGCGTCGCACTGCGCGGCGACCCGCGCATCCTGGTCGTCGACGGCGCCGACCGCACCGCGGGCGCGTCGGCGCGCGCCGAACTCGCCGTCGCCCTCGACCGGGCGTGGACCGACGCGCGCGACACCGGGGAACCGCTCACCCTCGTGCTCGGCGGCGGCATCGACGCCGACCTCGACGGGCTCGTCCCGCTCGGCGCGGTGCGGCACGTCACCACCTCCACCCTCCTCACGGAACCGGAGCCCCAGCCATGAGACGCACCCCCTTCTCCGCCCGGGCGGGCACCGAACGGCTCGCGCCGCTCACGCTCACCGGCCTCGCCCTGGTGCCCCTGATCGTCGCGGGCGTGCTGGCCTGGGCCCTCTGGGCGCCCGGGCAGAACCTCGACCGCGTCACCGCCGCCATCGTCAACGACGACACCCCGGTCACGGTGAACGGGCAGACCGTCCCGCTCGGGCGACAGTTCGCCGGGGCGCTGATGAGCGGAGGGTCCGCGACGGTATCGGGAGGCGCGTCGACGTCGACGGGGACGCCCGCACCGACCGCGACCCCGACTCCCAGCCCGACGCCCGTCCCGGCCGAGGCGCCGCCCGCCGCCGACCCGCAGAACTTCGACTGGGTGCTCACGAACGACGCGGAGGCCGGCGCTGGCCTGTCCAGCGGGCGCTATGCCGCGGTCGTGACGATCCCCTCCTCCTTCTCGGCGAACGCCCTCTCGTTCTCGGGACCCGCCGCGCAGGCGAAGCAGGCGTCGATCACCGTGCGGACCGGGGCCGCCGTCGCCCTGCTCGACCCGGCCCTCACGGCCGCGATCACGCAGACGGCGACCGCCGCGCTCGGCCGCCAGCTCACCGTGCAGTACCTCGGCAACGTGTACCAGGGGTTCAACACGATCAACACGCAGATCGGGAGCGCGGCCTCCGGGGCCACGAGCCTCGCGAGCGGGGCCGACGCGCTGTCGCAGGGGACGCAGCAGCTCGCCGCGGGCGCCGCCAGCCTCGCGACCGGCGCACAGTCGGTCGACGCCGGCGCGCAGTCCCTCGCCTCCGGCCTCTCGACGCTGAGCGATCAGACGGCGTCGCTGCCCGCGCAGTCCGCCCAGCTGGCTCGCGGCGCGACCGCCGTGGCCGGGGCGACGGATGCCGCCGCCGGGCAGGTGTCGGCCGCGACGGCCTCCCTCGCCCAGGCGCAGGCGCAGGTCTGTCCGGGTCCCGGATGCGCGGCGGTCACCGCCGCGCTCGCGACGCTGCAGCAGGCGAACAGCGCCGTCGGGACGCTCGACACCGTCGCCGACGGGGTCGCCACGGGCAACCAGCAGCTCGCCGCGGCCCTGCCCCGGGTCGTCGACGGCATCGATCAGTCCGCGGCGGGCGCTGCGCAGCTGGCCTCCGGGACGGCGCAGACCAGCAGCGGAGCGGCCTCCCTCAGCGGCGGCGCCACCTCCTCTGCGTCGGGCGCCGCCCAGGTGGATGCGGGCGCGCAGCAGCTGAGCAGCGGGCTCGACACGGCGGTGAAGGACATCCCGACCTACTCGCCCGCGGACATCGCCACGCTCACGGCGGTCGTCGCGCAACCTGTCGTCGCGACGCAGAAGGCTCCGCCACCGGGCGTCGCGACGGTGCCGCTCTTCCTCGTGCTGGCCCTCTGGGTCGGCGCCCTGGCGACCGCGTATGCCCGGCGCGCGGTTCCCGGCCGCGATCTGATGACCACGGCTCCCTCGGTGGGCATCGCCCTGCGAGCGGCCGGGGTGACCGCGCTCGTCGGCGCCGGGGAGGGGGTGCTCGCCGCCGGACTCGCGCAGTTCTGGCTCGGCCTGCGGCCCGACGTCTGGCTCGAGCTGGCCATCGCCGGGGCCCTGGTCGGCGCGGTGTTCTGCCTGATCAACCAGGCGCTGGCCGCGGCGTTCGGCGGCGTCGGCCGGCTGCTCGCGCTCGTCGTGGGGCTGCTCGCGCTGGTGTCCGGGATGTCGTCCACGGTCCCGCCGGCGGTGGCCTCCCTCGCCGCGGCGATGCCGACCGCGCCCGCGCTCTCGGGGTTGCGCGCCATCGCCGCGGGAGACGCGGGCGGCGCGTGGGGCGACATCGGGCTGCTCGTGCTCTGCGCGGTGGGCGCGATCGCGCTGCTGTTCGCCGCCGTCGCCGCCCGTCGATCCGTGCGGCTCGGCGACCTCGTGCCGCGGTCGCGCCCGAGGGCGCCGCTTGCGCCTCCGCCGACTCCGGCGCCTCCGGCGCCTCCGCCCGCCCACTCCCGCGCGGCCTGACGCCGCCCGCCCGCTCCCGCGCGGCCTGACCGGCCGCCGCTCCCGCGCCGCCCGACCGCTCCGCACTCCCGCGCGCCCTGACGCCGCCCGCCGCCGCCACCTCGCCTCCCCTCCGCCTCCCCTCCGCCGCACTAAGTTGCACAGTAGTGTGCAAGAAGCGTAAGATCGAGGCATGACCGCCTCCCCTGCCCGCGCTCCGCGACGCGATGCCGCCGCGAACCGGGAGGCCCTCCTCGTGGCCGCAGCGGCCGCTCTCAACGAGGACATCGACGCCTCCCTCGAGACCATCGCCGCGCGCGCGGGCCTCAGCCGCCGCGCGCTGTACGGCCACTTCGCCAACCGCGACGACCTGCTCATCGATGTCTTCACCCGCGGCGCCGCCCGGCTGGCCGCCCTGCTCGACCCGGTGTCGCATCCCGACGCCCGCGTCGAGATCGCGCTCTTCGGCGCGACCCTCTGGGCCGAGGTCGAGCACATCCGCGTCAGCGCCGCCCTCGCCGTGCGCGGGCCGCACCGGCAGATGGTGGCCACGGCCCTCGACCCGGCCCGCGAGCGCCTGCGGTCCACGGTCGAGCGCGGGATGGCCGCCGGCCAGGTGCGCACCGACCTCGACCGCGAGACGGTCACCCGCCTCATCGAGAACGCGGCGATCGCCGTGCTCGACGAGGCGACGCGCGCCGGGTTCTCCCGCGCCGCCGGGCACCGGCTGGTCATGCTGGCCGGCCTCGGCGCGGCGGGTCTCGGCTGGCAGGAGGCCGACGCGCTCATCGACAACACACCCGAACTCGCATTCACCCCGGAGATGAACCGATGAAGATCGCCCTCGACTCAGTCGCGAAGGGCCCGCGCAACGCCGCCCTGCCGCCGACCAGCGTCGCCTTCGCGAACGGTCAGGCCGTGCTCGCACGCGCCGAGACCGAGCAGCGCCCGACCGTGCTCGGCCTGATCGCCTCCGGGCGGATGCGCCCCGACGCCGGCGTCGTCACGATCGACGGCGCCACCGACTACCGCGCGATGCGTCGGCGCATCGCCCTCATCGACGCGCCCGACGTGTGCGAGCCCGCAGCCGATGTGACCGTCGCCGGGATCGTGGCCGAGGAGCTGATGTTCGCCGGCCGCGCCTCCCATCCCATCGCCGTCAACAAGCGCCTGAACGAGCTGGGCGCCTCGGAGTACGCGCGCTGGGGCATCGGCACGGTGCCGCCGACGGTGCGCATCCGGCTGCTCGCCGAGCTCGCCCTGATGCGGAAGGGCGTCGACGGTCTCGTGATCGTCTCCCCCGACCGCCACGGCGGCGACCCGAGCGAATGGTGGACGTTCGCCCGGGAGCTGGCGGGCCGCGGCATCGCCGTGCTCGTCGTGGCCGGCGACGCCTCCGCCGCGGCGATCGCCGCCGCCTCCCTCGTCTCGCGACTCGACGAGACCGCTTCCGCCCCCGCGACCTTCGACGAGGACCCGGGCCGCGACGACACCGATGACCTTCCCGACCTGATCGTGGAGAACGCATGAAGATCCCGCAGATGATCGCGGCGGAGTTCCGCCGCCTGACCGCCAACCCGATGGCCATCGTGGCGCTCATCGCCCTCATGGCCGTGCCCGTGCTCTACGGCGGCCTGTACCTGTGGGCCAACCAGAACCCGTACGCGAACCTCAACAAGATCCCCGCCGCGATCGTCGTCGACGACACCGGCACCACGGTCGACGGCAAGGACATCAACTACGGCGACCAGGTGGCCGACCAGCTGATCGAGGACGGCTCGTTCGACTGGCACCGGGTGAAGTCGGGATCGGCGGCGAGCGGCGTCGACGACTCGAAGTACGACTTCAGCATCACCTTCCCGTCCGACTTCTCGTCGGCGCTCGCCTCGGCGTCGGGCGACAGCCCGCACCGCGCCATCGTGACGCTCACGACCAACGACACCAACAGCTACCTGGCGTCGACGATCGGCACCCAGGCGGCCGAGAAGATCCGCACCTCCATCGTCAAGCAGGTCAACCAGGAGGCTGCGGCGCAGTTCCTCCTCGGGCTCTCCGACATCCGCTCCAACCTGGTGAAGGCCGCGGACGGCGCGAACCAGCTGGTCGACGGCAGCGCCACGGCCCAGTCGGGGGCGTCGTCCCTCGCCGACGGCACGGCCCAGCTCGCGAGCGGGTCCCAGACCCTGGCGAGCTCGCTCGGCCAGCTCGCGTCGGGCGCCCAGCAGGTGAGCGACGGGGCGGCGAAGGTCGCCACCGGCAACAAGGAGGTCGCGGGCAAGGCGACCGAGGCCGGGCAGGTCGCGGCGCAGTTGGCGGCGGACGCACCCGCGGTCGGTCAAAAGCTGATTGCTCAGCTGCAAGCCGACAACGTCGATCCGGCCATCATCGCCCAGGTCCAGGCCGCGATCGGCGACATCGACGGCAAGGTGCAGTCGGGCAACAGCCAGATCCAGAACGCGGTCGGGCAGGTCAACCAGCTCTCCGCGGGCGCCGACCAGGTCGCGGGAGGCGCGGCGCAGGTCGCCAGCGGCTCGGCGCAGGCACAGGCCGGCGCGACCCAGCTCGCCACCGGCGCGGGCACCGCGGCGAGCGGCGCGGCACAGCTTCGCGACGGCCTCACCACTCTCCACGACGGCACGACGACCCTGAGCGACGGCCTCCAGGACGGCGTGAAGCAGATCCCCGACAACTCCCCCGAGCTGCAGAAGAAGCAGGCGTCGACGATCTCCGACCCGGTCAACCTGAAGAACGACAGCATCACCTCCGCCGGCACGTACGGCGCCGGCCTCGCCCCGTTCTTCGTCGCGCTGGCCGGCTGGATCGGGATCTACGCGCTGTTCCTGATCGTGAAGCCCGTCTCGCGCCGCGCGATCACGGCGCTGCACTCGCCCGTCAAGATCACCCTCGCGGGCTGGCTGACGCCGGGACTGCTCGGCGCCATCCAGATGGTCGGGCTGTTCGCGATCGTGGCCGGCGCCCTCGGCTTCCGCATCGAGAACCCGGTCGGGATGTACGGCCTCATGGCGTTGGCGTCCCTGACGTTCGCCGCCATCATCCTGGCGCTGAACGTCTGGCTGGGCAGTGTGGGGCAGTTCCTCGGCCTGGTGCTGATGGTGCTCCAGCTCGTGACCGCGGGAGGCACCTTCCCCTGGCAGACATTGCCGGGCCCGTTGGCCGCCCTGCACCATGTGCTGCCGATGTCGTACGCGGTCGACGGGATCCGCCAGCTCATGTACGGCGGCAACCCCGCCACCGCCTGGGCCGACGCGGGCGTGCTCGGGCTGTGGCTGCTCATCGCGCTGCTGGTCTCGGCGATCGGCGTGACGCGGATGACGCACTTCCGAACGCTGCGCGACCTGCGGCCGTCGCTGATCGGATAGCCCGGGTGGGGTGGGAGGCGCCGTCACCCGTGCGCGCTAGGCTCGGCGCGTGACCGCCTCCCACCGCATCCTGCACCTCAGCGACACCCACCTCTTCGGCGACGGCCGTCGGCACTACGACCTCGTCGACACCCGTGCCGCGCTGGAGCGGGTGCTCGAGCGGGCGTCCTCCCTCGGAGCCCTGGATGCGGTCGTCGTGTCGGGCGATCTGTCCGAGGACGGCTCGGCGGAGTCGTACCGCATCCTCTCCGGGCTGCTGGAGCCGTGGGCCGCCGAGCGCGGCGCGCAGGTCGTCTACGCGATGGGCAATCACGATCTGGCCGAGCCGTTCGAGGAGGTCCTCGGCGAGCGCGAGCGCGTCGTCGAGGTGCGCGGCCTGCGGATCGTGACCGTGGACTCCACCGTCGCAGGCTCCGGCTACGGAGAGGTCGGCGAGGAGCGCCTGGAGCGGCTGCGGGAGATCCTCTCCGAGTCGGCCGACCACGGCACCGTCGTCGTGCTGCACCATCCCCCGACCCCTCCCACGACCGGGCTCTTCGAGTCGCTGCGGCTGATCGATCCCGAGCCGCTGCTCGAGGCGTGCCGGGAGGGCGACGTGCGCGCGATCCTCGCCGGGCACTACCACCACGCGCTGGTGACCGAGACCGACCCCGGGTACATCCCGCTGGTCGTCGCCCCGGCCGTGGCGAACACGACCGACGTGCTCTGGCCGGCGCCGGGCGAGCGGGCCGTGCGCGGCTCCGGCTTCGCGGTGATCGACCTCCCGGACGACGAGCCCGTGCGAGCGCTCATCGTCACCGCACCGGGGCCCGATGACGGGGAGACCGTCTACGAGCTCGACGCGGCCGACGTCGCGCGCATCGCCGAGACGTCGGGCCGGCGCGCAGAGCAATGAGCGCTCCGGCCGGGTACTCCGGCACGCCGCTGTGGAAGAAGCTCGGGCTGAAGCCCGGGATGCGCGCGCAGCTGCTGCACGCCGACCCCGGCTGGCGCATCCCTCTCGACGGGCCCGGCGCTCCCGAGCCGATCGAGTGGCTCGATCCCGCGGACGACGGGCCGGCCGGGCTCGTGCTGGCGTTCTACCGCGAGGCGGCGGAGTACCTGGGCGAGCTCGACGCGATCGGTTCCCGCATCCGGCCCGACGGGATGCTGTGGGCAGCGTGGCCGCGCAAGGCGGCCGGCCACGTGAGCGACCTCGACGAGAACCTCCTGCGCGACGCCGCCCTCGACCGCGGGCTCGTCGATGTGAAGGTCGCCGCGCTCTCGACCGACTGGTCGGGCCTCAAGATCGTCTGGCGCCGCGAGAACCGCTGACCCCGCCCCGCCGCGCGGCGCGGGCGCCCACATTTGTGCCAAATGTCGCGAATCCGGTGCCAAACCCCGCATTTGTGCCAAATGTGGGCGGGGTCAGAAGCGCACGTGCTGCAGGATCCAGGCGTGCATCGCGACCGCGGCGGCGGCGGAGGCGTTGATCGAGCGCGTCGAGCCGAACTGCGAGATCTCGATCACGGCGTCGGCGGCGTCGATCGCCGGCTGCGAGAGCCCCGGCCCCTCCTGCCCGAACAGCAGGACGCACTCGCGCGGCAGGGCGAAGGTCTCGATGAGCACCGACCCGGGGACGTTGTCCACCGCGATGATCGGGAGGCCGGCCTCCCGCGCCCACGCGACGAACGCCTCCACATCCTCGTGGTGCACGACGTGCTGGTAGCGGTCGGTCACCATCGCGCCGCGCTTGTTCCACCGGCGGCGGCCGATGATGTGCACGGTGTCGGCGGCGAACGCGTTCGCGCTGCGCACGATCGACCCGATGTTCATGTCGTGCTGCCAGTTCTCGATCGCGACATGGAACGGGTGCCGGTGCTCGTCGAGGTCGGCGACGATCGCCTCCATCCGCCAGTAGCGGTAGCGGTCGATCACGTTGCGGGTGTCGCCCTGGCGCAGCAGCTCGGGGTCGTAGTGGTCGCCCTCCGGCCACTCGCCCGGCCAGGGCCCGACGCCGTGGGTGGTGAGTTCGTGCGACGGTCCCGGGTGATCCACCCAGCCAGCGTAGCCGCCCGCCCTCTAAGCTGGTGGCGTCCAGTCTCCATCGGAAGGGGTTTGCGTGGCGCGACGCGACGAGATCGAATGCTGGCTCACGGACATGGACGGCGTGCTCGTCCATGAGAACCAGGCGCTGCCCGGTGCCTCGGATCTCATCCAGCAGTGGCGCGACAACGGCACGCCGTTCCTCGTGCTGACGAACAATTCCATCTACACCCCGCGCGACCTCGCCGCCCGGCTCCGCGCCTCGGGTCTGGATGTGCCGGAGGAGTCGATCTGGACCTCCGCCCTCGCCACCGCCGACTTCCTCAAGTCGCAGAAGCCCGGCGGCAGCGCCTACGTCATCGGCGAGGCCGGTCTGACGACCGCGCTGCACGAGGCCGGCTTCATCATGACCGACACGAACCCCGACTACGTCGTGGTCGGCGAGACCCGCAGCTACTCGTTCGACGCGATCACGAAGGCCGTGCGCCTCATCGGCGCCGGCGCCCGGTTCATCTCCACCAACCCGGACGCGACCGGCCCCAGCGCCGAGGGCCCGATGCCCGCGACCGGCGCCGTGACCGCCATGATCACCAAGGCGACCGGCGGCATGGAGCCCTACGTGGTCGGCAAGCCCAACCCGATGATGTTCCGCTCGGCGCTCAACCGCATCGGCGCCCACTCCGAGAACACCGCCATGATCGGCGACCGGATGGACACGGACGTCGTCGCGGGCATCGAGGCGGGCCTCCACACCATCCTGGTGCTCACCGGCATCAGCGACCAGGCCGAGATCGACCGCTACCCGTTCCGTCCCGACGAGATCCTGAGCGGCGTGCGCGACCTGCTCTCCCCCGAGCCCGTGGAATCGGACCTCTGACGGCGTGACCCTCGAGCACCACCCCGCCGCGTACGACCGCGTGCGGGCCGCCATCCGCGAGGCCGCGCGCGCCGCGTGGACGGACCTGCGTCGCGAGCATCCCGAGTCGTTCTACTACTTCGGGCTGTGGACCACGCCGCTCGCGCACCGGCCGGTGCCGACCGCGATCTCGGCGGAGGGGCAGGCCCGCGTCGTCGACGACTACCGGATGCGTGGGATGGTCGTGAGCAGGGACGAACTGCGCTGGGCGGAGAACGATTCGCCGTTCGACCTGTTCGGCGACGAGGGATTCGCCGAGGTGGAGCGCCTGTTCGACACGTTCGGCAACCCCTACGACCGGCCGCGCGCGGTCAACGAGGCCCTCTTCGACGCGATCACCGGTGCGCTCGCCGACCTCGATGCGGAGGGCTTCTTCGGCACCGGCGCCGAGCGCGACACGGTCGTGGTGAACGTGACCATGCCCGGCCACGACGAGGCGGACGAGCTGCTCGCGTCGGCACGCGCACTCAACCCGGCCTCAGCGCTCTCGCTCTACGAGGCGGACTGGTCCGCGTAGGTCAGCCGGTCGGGCCCGGCCCCGCGACCGACGACGTCATCGGCTCGCCCGTCGAGCGGGTCGCGAAGCAGTAGTACGCGCGCTGCCCGGACTTCCACTGCTCCTCGGTCGCCGGGAACGTGCCCTGCACCTGCAGACCGGTGTACGCCGCGGCGGCGTTCAGATCGATCACGCCCGGCGCGGTGCACAGGCCGTTGATCTGCTGCCCCAGCGCGTCGGCGCCCGGGTAGGGGGCCGCGATGTCCGGGTTCAGGATGCCCGTGTAGACCATCTGCGCGGTGTGCGGCGCCGCGCAGTCGACCACCGTGAACGACTCCGCCCAGGGCGTCGTGTACGGCTCGATGCACTCGCCGCCGCCCAGCGCATCCCACGCGGCGACGCCGGCCGCGGCGGGGGCCGCCGGCTTCGGGGTGACCGTGGGCGTCGGGGTGGGAGTCGGCGTCGGGGTCGCCGAGGGGGACGTCGACCCGGAGGCCTTCGGGCTCGACGCGGACGCTCCGAAGAGCGAGGGCAGGCGCGTGCCGAGAGCGAAGAGGCCGATCAGCACAAGGATCACCGCGAGCGCACCGGCCACGATGAAGAGGATGCGGTTGTTGCGCGGGTTGCGCGGACGCTCCGGCGGGGTGGTCCCCGTCGTGTCGCCGGGGCCGCCGCCGGACGTGGTCGGGCTGCCGGGCACGTCCGCCGGGAGCTCGGGCGGCGGGGCGATCGGCGGCGTCGCCGCGGACGGGATCACGACCGTGGGGTCGGCGGCGAAGGCCGGCGCGGGGAGGGTCTCCTCCGGCACGGTCAGCGGGCCGGTGAACGGCGCGGAGAAGGGCTCCGTGAACGGCTCGGTGAGCTGCGGGCCCTCCATCGCCGCGCTCGGCTCGGCGGCTCCCTGTTCGGGGAAGAGGATGGTGTCGGCGGGGGAGGGCTCGGCGGTGGCCGGGTCGGCGGGGACCGGGTCAGCGGGGACCGGGTCAGCGGGGGCCGCGAACGCGGGAGGGGTGTCGGACGCGGGAGGGGTGTCGGACGCGGGCTGGAGTTCGGGCTCGAGGTCGGCTTCGGGCTCGTCCTCCGCCTCCGGCTCGGCGACGTCGCCGAAGAGTGCGGCGATGCCGTCGTCCGGCTCCGCCTCATCCTCAGGCTGGTCGGACTCCGCGTCGAGCGGATCGGCGGCGGGCTCGGGCGCGACGGGCACCGACTCCGAGAACACGGACTCGACGACCGGGAGAACCGTGGTCGGCTCGGCCGCGGCGGCCGCGGGCGGCGCTTCGACGGGAGTGACGGGCGCGAGCGGGTCCGGGTCGCCGATGCGGGCGGCGAGCAGGGCAGCCATCTCGGACGTGTCGAGCTTCGTTGTCGGCACACCTGCGCTGTCGGGCGCCGGCTCGACGAGGTCCGCGGCGTGCGGCGGCGGGAGCACCGGCTCGGCCGGCGGGGTCGGGGCTGCGAACGCGGGCGGGACCACCGGCGGAGGCGTGACGGGAGGCAGTGGGGCGGCGGGCGGCTCCGCAGCGGCGGGAGGAGGAGTGGCCGGGGGCAGCACGGTCGCGGGCGGCAGCACGGTGGGTGCGGGCGGCGTGAGGGATCCGGGGACAATGGGGATGATGCCGGTCGTGTCGCCGATCACCGAGCGGGAGGACGGGGCATCAGAGGCGGGCGCACCGTATCCGAGGAGCGCTGCGAGGCCGTGGCCCTGCGGCTCCTCCGGCGCGGTGTCATCCTGCTCGCCGCCGGGCTGCTGCCCGTCGGCGGCCTGCGGGGCCGGGGCGGTCGACTCGGCGGGTGCGGCCGGCTCGTCCCACTCGGGAGGCTTGGGCATTCGCAGCGACGCGAGGAAGCTGGGCGGTTCGGCCGCCACCGGCGGCACGAGCGGTTCCGAGGCGGCGGGCGTCTCCGCGGCGACCGGCGGCACGGTCGGGGGCTCCGGAAGCCCCGGGACCACAGGGACCACCGGGACAGTGGGCTCCGAGACCGGCGCCTTGAATCGGGGAGGCTCGGGAAGAGCAGGCTCGGGCTCCGCCGGTTCGGGCACGCTCGGCTGAACGGGCAACGTCGGCTCCGGAAGGCTCGGTGCACCGGGGAGCGTTGGCTCCGGCACGGTCGGGCCAGGCTGGCTCGGCTCGACGGGAAGCGTCGGCTCCGGCAAAGTCGGCTCCTGCACGCTCGGCTCGACCGGCACGCTCGGCTCAACCGGCACGCTCGACTCCGGCTCCGCCTCCGCGCCCTCGGGCCCCGACGCCTCCACCGGCACCGCGGGCACCAGCGGCACCCCGGGCTCGACGGGCTTCGACGAGGTGTTCACCACGAGCGGGTCCTCGCCGGCTCCCGGCGTCAGGTTCCAGGTGAACGGCGCGGGTCCCGCGGCCGGCTCCGCCTGGGGACCGGTCCCTTCGGCGTCATCCCCCGGATCGGCGGGCGCGGTCGGCTCGCTCGGCTCGACGGGCTCCGCGGCGGCGGCACGACGTGCACGACGCGACAGGGGCGCGGGCTCCGGCTCGTCGGGCTCGACGACCTCGGGCTGCGTGCCCAGCTCCCGGAACAGCCACTCGGGGCTGCCGAACTCCGGCTCCTCCGCTCCGGGCGCAGCAGAGCTCGGCGGCGCTTCGGCGTCGTCGCCGTCTCCGTTCGCCGGGTCGCGGTGATCGGCCACTAGGCCAGCCCCAGATCCTTCAGGCCGATCGCAGCGTAGTAGGGGTAACCGGCGGCTTCGATGATCTCGCGCGCGCCGGTGTCGCGGTCGACGACCACGGCCACGGCGGCGATCTCCGCTCCGACCTTCTTCAGCGCCTCGACGGCCTTGAGCGGGGAGCCTCCGGTGGTCGAGGTGTCCTCGAGGACGATGACGCGCTTGCCGGCGAGGTCCGGGCCCTCGACCTGCTTGCCGCGGCCGTGGTCCTTCGGCTCCTTGCGCACGACGAACGCGTCATACTCCGCGCCGCGTGCAGCGCCCTGGTGCAGGATGGCGGCGGCGACCGGGTCGGCGCCCATCGTCATCCCGCCCACGGCGGAGACGTCGGGGATGTCGGCGATGAGGTCGAGCATGACCTGGCCGATCAGCGGGGCGACCCGGTGGTCGAGGCTGACCTTGCGCAGGTCGACGTAGTACGTGGCCTTCTTTCCGCTCGTGAGCGTGAAGTCCCCGTGGAAGACGGCGTCGGCCGAGATGTAGTCGATGAGCTGCTGTCGTGCGTCGGTCACGTCCCGATTCTATGGGGGCGGGCCCCCCGATACGATCGGTGCATGCGTGTCGCCACCTGGAACGTCAACTCCATCCGCACCCGAGTCGGCCGAGTCGTGGACTGGCTGGTCCGTGAAGACGTGGATGTGCTGGCCATGCAGGAGATCAAGTGCAAGCCGGAGCAGTTCCCGTACGGACCGTTCGAGGACGCCGGATACGAGGTCGTGCTGCACGGCCTGAACCAGTGGAACGGCGTCGCGATCGCGAGCCGTCTGCCGATCGAGGACGTGCAGATCGGGTTCCCGGACATGCCCGGCTTCCTGAAAGGCCATGACGGCCCCGACCTGCCAACGGAGGCGCGCGCGATCGGCGCGACCGTCGACGGCGTGCGGCTCTGGAGCCTGTACGTGCCGAACGGCCGCGCCCTCGACGACCCGCACTACCACTACAAGCTCGACTGGCTCGCGACGCTGGCGGAGGACACCCGCCGGTGGCTGGCCGAGAACCCGCACCTCCCGCTCGCGCTGATGGGCGACTGGAACGTGGCCCCGCTGGACTCCGACGTCGGCGACCCGAGCCTCATCCCCGGCGTCTCGACGCACATCTCTCCCCCGGAGCGCTCGGCGTTCTCGGCGTTCGAGGCCGCCGGCCTCACCGACGTGGTGCGGCCGCTCGTGCCACAGGGCTACACCTACTGGGACTACAAGCAGCTGCGGTTCCCGCGCAACGAGGGCCTGCGGATCGACTTCATCATGGGGTCGGAGGCGTTCGCCGACCGGGTCGCGGGAGCCTCCATCCACCGCGACGAGCGCAAGGGCGACGCCCCGAGCGACCACGTGCCGGTGCTGGTGGAGCTCACCGACGACCCCGGCGACGAGGACGAAGACCGACCGATGATCTTCGGCTGACACCGGACGCGCCCGACCCACCCGGCGCGCCCGCCGCGGAGTCGCCACGGCCCAGCGGGCAAGGTTTCGTTACGCCACGTTTCATCGCCCGGGCGGGCATGCGGGCGCTTCGGTAGCGTCGGAGCACCATGTCCGAGACATCGTCCGCCTACCCCGTCGAGTTCGCCGGAGTCGGTCGCGCCTTCGCGGCGCCCACGAAGCGCGGCGCGGCGAGCGAGGTGCGCCCCGTGCTGCGCGATGTCTCCCTGCGGGTCGAGGCGGGCGAGGTCGTCGCCATCCTCGGTGCGAGCGGCTGCGGCAAGTCCACGCTGCTGCGCATCGCCGGAGGTCTCGACCACCCGACCGCGGGTGCTGCCCTGATCGACGGTTCCGCGGTCGCGGGCGTCGACCCGCGCTGCGCGGTCGGCTTCCAGGAGCCGCGGCTGCTGCCCTGGCGCTCCCTGGCCGACAACGTCGCCCTCGGGCTGCCGCACGGGCTGGACCGCACGGCCGGTCGTGAACGCGTCGCCCGGCTGCTCGACCTCGTCGGACTCTCCGCGTCCGCCGCCCTCCGGCCCCGGGAGGTGTCCGGCGGCATGGCGCAGCGCGCCTCGCTGGCTCGCGCCCTGGCCCGCAACCCCGGCGTCCTGCTGCTCGACGAGCCGTTCGGCGCCCTCGACGCCCTGACCCGGCTGAAGATGCAGGACCTCCTCGTCGACGTGCACTCCGCGGCGCCCGCGACCATCCTGCTCGTGACACACGACGTCGACGAGGCGCTGCAGCTCGCCGACCGCATCATCCTGCTGGGCGCCGAGCCGGGGCGCGCGGGCGCGACCATCCGCAGCATCACGACCGTGCCCGGCGCGCGCCCGCGCGACCGCGGGTCGGCGGAGCTCGCCGAACTGCGCGCCGACCTGCTCGACGGACTCGGCATCGACCGGCACGGGAACGCGCACGCGGGCTCCGCGCCGGCCGGCGGTCGAATGTCATCCACAACCGAGGCCTCACTGGTCTGACTCCACCGATCGGGCGGTCCCACCCCCGCGGACCGGCACCGCACGGGAGGCTCGATCCAGCACCATCCGCACCACCGGCACCACAGCACCAGCACCAGCACCAGCACCTCACCACCGCACCCACACAGCACGGCTCGACCGAGCCACGGACCAGGAGGCCTCATGCGCCGCACACCCACCATCGTCACCGCCCTCGTGGCGGCCGCCGCCGCGGCGACACTGCTGCTCTCGGGCTGCGTCGCGGGAGAGGGCTCGGCTTCGGGCGCCGCCGCCAGCAGCACCCCCGGCACGGTCACGAAGGGCGGAACGCTCAACATCGACTTCGCCACCTACAACCCGCTCAGCCTGGTGATCAAGAAGGAGGGCTGGCTCGAGAAGGCCCTCGCCAAGCAGGACATCACGGTCAACTGGGTGCAGTCCGCCGGCTCCAACAAGGCCAACGAGGCCCTCCGCTCCGGTGCCATCGACGTCGGCTCCACCGCGGGATCGGCGGCGCTGCTCGCCCGCTCCAACGACTCGCAGATCAAGACGATCGACATCTTCTCGCAGCCCGAGTGGTCCGCCCTGGTGGTCGGCCCGAACTCGACCATCACCGACGTGAAGGAGCTCAAGGGCAAGCAGATCGCCGCGACCAAGGGCACCGACCCCTACTTCTTCCTGCTGCAGGCGCTGGAGGCCAACGGGCTCTCGGCCGACGACGTCACCATCCAGAACCTCCAGCACGCCGACGGCTGGGCCGCGCTGCAGAACGGCTCGGTCGACGCCTGGGCCGGTCTCGACCCGATCATGGCGAACGCGCAGGCCTCCGGCGCCAAGCTGATCTACCGCAACGTCGCCTTCAACACCTACGGATTCCTCAACGCGACGGAGTCCTTCGTGTCGAGCAAGCCCGACGTGGCGCAGACCGTCGTGAACACCTACGAGTACGCCCGCGCCTGGGCGCTGAAGCACCAGGACGAGACGTCGCAGATCCTCGCGGACGCCGCCAGCATCTCCCTCCCGGTCGCGACCACCGTCATCACCGAGCGCACCAACCTCGACGTCTCGCCGATCCCCGGTGACGCGCAGCTGAAGGTGCTCAAGAAGGTCGGCCCGATCTTCGTCCAGACCGGCGACGTCGCCTCGCAGTCGAACATCGACGCGGCGCTGAAGAGCCTGCTCGACCCGACCTTCGCGAAGAAGGCGGACCCGAGCGCCATCGGAGGCTGACCCGGCCATGTCGTATCAGAACGCACCGGAGGGCGACGGCCCGCTGATCGTCGTCGGCGGCCCCGGCGGCGAGGTCGGAAGTGCGACCTCCGTCGCACGGGAGACACCCCGGCCGCCCGACGGACCGCGCGTGGTGGTGGAAGGCGGAGCGCTCGCAGCGCGCACGCCGTTCCTCTCCCGGCGCTGGGTGCGGATCACCGGCGGGCTCGTCCTGCCGGCGATCATCCTGGTGGTCTGGCAGCTCGCCAGCACCTCCGGTGCGTTCACGTCCGCGCAGCTGCCGTCCCCGACCATGGTCTGGAACGCGGCGGTCGATCTCGCCCAGCGCGGGCTGCTCGGGCTCTACATCGCGATCTCGACACAGCGCGTGCTGATCGGCTTCGCCTGCGGCGCGGCGCTCGGCCTGGTGCTCGGTGCCGTGGTCGGGCTCTCGAGGCTCGCGGACATCCTGTTCAGTTCCACCCTCGCCGCGGTGCGCGCGGTTCCGTCGCTCGCCTGGGTGCCGCTGCTGATCCTGTGGTTCAAGATCGGCGAGGACTCCAAGATCATCCTGATCGCGATCGGCGCCTTCTTCCCCGTGTACACGACGGTGGCGGCCTCCCTGAAGCATGTCGACCGGCACCTCGTGGAGGCCGGTCGCGCGTTCGGGCTGAACGGCGTGCGGCTGTTCACGACGGTCCAGCTGCCGTCCGTCCTGCCCGCGGTGATCTCGGGCCTGCGGCTCGCGCTCGCGCAGGCGTGGCTGTTCCTGGTCGCGGCCGAGCTCATCGCCTCCTCCATGGGACTCGGCTTCCTGCTGAGCGACTCCCAGAACAACGGACGCACCGACCGGCTCTTCCTGGCGATCATCCTGCTGGCCCTGCTCGGCAAGGCGACGGACTCCCTCGTCGGTCTGTTCGAGCGGTGGGCGAACCGCCGCTGGGCCTGAGCGGACGCGGCCCATCGCGTCGCATCGCGTTGCGTCGCATCGCGTTGCGTCGCACCATCCACCTGTGAAGTCCAGGCCCTGTACCTGACCGCTGCCCGGCCTACCGTTCGACGGGAAACCAGAAGCCAGCGAAAGGAGCAGCAATGGCTGCAGTGACCAAGTCCATCGACGTGAACGTCCCGGTCTCGACCGCGTACAACCAGTGGACCCAGTTCGAGTCCTTCCCGCACTTCCTCGACGAGGTCGAGGAGATCCGCCAGGTCGACGACACCACCAACCACTGGCGCGTGAAGATCGGCGGCGCGGAGCGTCAGTTCGACACGGTCATCACCGAGCAGCTCCCGGACGAGCGTGTCGCGTGGAAGTCCGTCGCGGGCGACACCGAGCACGCGGGCGTCGTCACGTTCCACCGACTGTCCGACACCGAGACCAAGGTGACCGTCCAGCTGGAGTGGGCGCCGTCCGACGCGCTCGAGAAGATCGGCGCCGTGTTCGGCCTCGACGACCACGCCGTCAAGAAGGACCTCGAGAACTTCAAGGAGTTCATCGAGTCGCAGGGCACCGAGTCCGGTTCCTGGCGCGGTGAGGTCGACCGCGGCAAGACGGTCTGATCGGTCCGCGAACTAGAACGCGCAGAACGGCGCCGGTGCGACCACGCACCGGCGCCGTTCGCTGCGTCAGCGCTCCGAATCGGCCCGCTGCGAGTCGGCCTGTTCTGAGTCGGCCCGCTGCGAGTCGGTCCGCTCGGAATCCGCCTGCTGCGGGGCGTCCCGACGCTTCGCCATTCGGGAGTAGAGGCGCTCGACGACCCACAGCAGGATCCCGATCGCCAGTAGCCCGAGGGCGATCGTGTACTGGCCGGTCGGGCGTCCCGACGTCCACGGGAACACCAGGTAGAGGCAGGTCAGACCGCCGACGATCGGCAGCACCGTCGGCGAGCGGAAATGCTTGTGGTCGACGGGCTGCTTGCGCAGGACGAGCACCGCCACGTTGACGACCGCGAACACGGCGAGCAGCAGCAGGGAGGTCGTGCCTCCGAGCAGCGCCACGATCGAGCCCTTCGGGTCGAGGGACACGTAGACGATGAGGGCCACGGCGAGCGCCGACGTGAAGAGGATGGCGGTCCACGGCGTCCGGCGCTTCTGCGACACCTTCGCGAGGAACGGCGGCAGCACGCCCTGCTTGGCCATGCCGTAGAGCAGGCGGCTGGCCATCATCATGTTGATCAGCGCCGTGTTGGCGACCGCGAACATCGAGATGAACGGCAGGAGGTCGTTGATCGGGAAGCCCGGGGCGGCCGCCTCGACCGCCGTGACCAGCGGCGTCTCGCTGCCGGCGAGCTGACCGATCGGGACCAGCGCGACGACCGTGATCGACACCAGCACGTAGATCACGGCGGCGATGCCCAGCCCGCTCAGCATCATCTTCGGGAAGATGCGGCTCGGCTCCTTGGTCTCCTCCGCCATGTTGACCGAGTCCTCGAAGCCGACCATGGCGAAGAACGCCAGCGAGGTCGCCGTGCTCACCGCCAGCAGCACCCCTTTGTCCTCCGGGGTCTCGAACGCCACGACGCGCGACCAGTCCGCGTTGCCGCCCGCGATCGCCCACATGCCGATGAAGATCACCAGCAGCAGACCAGAGAGCTCCACGAGGGTGAGGACCACGTTCAGCCACACGCTCTCCGTCACCCCCCGCAGGTTGACGAGCATGATGAGCACGATGAACGCGAGCGCGATCAGCATCGTCGTGAGGTTCTCGTCCGGGATCCCGAAGCCGACGGTGAGATTCACCGCGAACGCGCGCGACGCCGTCGATGCCGACGTGATGCCCGACGTCATGACGATGAAGCACACGATGAAGGTGAAGAAGTGGATGCCGAACGCCTTGTGCGTGTAGAGCGCGGCCCCCGCCGCCTGCGGGTACTTCGTCACCAGCTCGAGATACGAGAAGGCGGTCACCGTAGCGACCGCGAACGCCAGCAGGAACGGCAGCCAGGCCGCGCCTCCCACCTCCGCCGCCACCTGTCCGGTGAGGGCATAGACGCCCGTTCCGAGGATGTCGCCGACGATGAACAACAGGAGCAGCCCCGGGCCGAGCGCCCGCTTGAGCTCCGGCTGCTCGGATTCAACGGTCTTGACCACCTGGGTCCAGGACGGATCGCTCACGATTGCTCCCTTCCACACGACCGCGGTGACGTGCGTAGGGGAGACTTTATGTGAGTTCTCTCAGATTCGCGACCCATTCGGGGGTGGAACGGTTCCGCCCGGCGCGGATCGTCGCCCCACCGGGGCACACCTGGCAGGCTGCCAGCATGATCGCACTCGTCTCGGCTCCGACGAATCTGGGCCTGCGCCCGCCGCGGCCCGGGAGCGTTCCCGGTTCCGCCAAGGCGCCAGAGGCGTTGCGGGAGGCCGGACTCCATGAGCGTCTGCTGGCGAACGGGGCGCGCGATGCCGGGGTGGTCATCCCCGGCCGCTACGTGGACGATGACGCGACGCGCGTGCCCGGCCGCGTCCGCAACGAGGCCGCGCTCGTCGAGCACGCCCGGCGCCTCGCCGACCGGGTGACGTCGATCCTCGACGCCGGGGACGCCCCGATCGTCGTCGGCGGCGACTGCAGCGTGCTCGTCGGGATCGGCGTCGCCCTGGCGCGCCGAGGCGGTGCCGGCCTGCTCCACCTCGACGGCCACACCGACTTCCGGCACCCCGGCAACAGCGCCGTGTGCGCCAGCGTCGCCGGCGAGGACCTCGCGGCCGCGGTCGGGCTGCACTGGCCGGCGATCTCCGACATCGACCGGCTCGGACCGTACATCGACCCCGCCCGCGCGGCTCACCTGGGCCACCGGGACGACGACGAGCATGCGGCAGAGGCGCGCGGCGTGCTCGGCGCGGTCGTCTCCGCACGCGAGGCCCGGGAGACCGCACCGGCCGCGCTGGCCGCCCGCCTCCGCGCGGCCGCGGGCACCGGATACTGGCTGCAGCTCGACGTGGACATCCTCGACCCGAGCGTGATGCCCGCGGTGGACAGCCCCGACCCCGGCGGCCTCGACGCCGACGAGCTGAGCGGGCTCGTGCGAGAGCTCGCCCCGCACGCTGTCGGCGTCTCCGTCACCGTCTTCGACCCGGATCTCGACCCGGACGGACGCTACGCACGCCTGCTCAGCGACCTCCTCGCCGGACCGCTCGCCGTGGTCGGGAGCGCGCTGGACCGCTGACGACTGCGCGCCGGGGTGCGCCTAGGGCCGACGCCCCGTGAACAGATCCATCGAGTGGTACACGCCGAGCTTGTCGGCGACCGCATCCCACGCCCGCGTCGGGAGGACGCCCTTGAGCAGGCGGGCGAAGCCGACGGACCAGGGGAGCATGAGCAGGGGGCGGCCGGAGAGCATGGCCTTCCAGACCTTGTCGACGACGTACTCGGGGGTCAGCACCGGGGTGAGGAGCGGCCCGCGGGCGCCCTCGAACATGCCGGTGTCGATGTAGCTGGGGGCGACGGTGGTCACCTTGACGTGACCGAAGCCCTGCTGCTCCAGCTCGAGGCGCACGCTGTCGCTCCAGCCGATGACGGCCCATTTGCTCGCGGCGTAGACGCTCATGCGGGGGTTGGAGAGGGTGCCGGCGGCGGAGGCGATGTTGACGATGCGGGCTTCGCGGGGGCTCTCGATCATCCCGGGCAGGAACTCGCGGGTCACGTACATGGGGGCGAGCGCGTTCACCTGCATGGTGGGGCGGGTGTCGTCGCCGTTGTCGTGCTCCCAGAAGTATTTGCCGCGCACGATGCCCGCGTTGTTGATGAGCACGTCGATGCCGCCGAGCTCGCGGCGGACGGCCTGGGCGCTCTGCGCGATGGCGCCGAGCTCGCCGAGGTCGAGGAAGTACGGGTGGACGCTGGTGACGGGAGCGCCGGCGGCGGAGGACGGCGAGCGCGGGGGCGCACCCCAGGCGGCGGCGGTGCGGCCGGCGAGGATCTCGGCCCGCAAGGCGTCGGTCAGGGCGGTGAGCGCCGCCGCGTCGCGGTCCCAGAGGACCACCGCGCGGGCGCCCTCGCGCACCGCGCGCTCCGCGTAGAGCCGCCCCATCCCGGACGCGGCCCCGGTGATGAGCACACGTGCACCCCGAACCGTTCTCGCCATCCGTCCATCATCGCAGGCGAGCGCGTCGCGTGCGGCGTGTACGATCGACGGGAACACCGATCACTGGTCGGTTTTGCTCCCGTGCCCGTCCCCTCCGATCCGAGGTCACTGTGATGACGCAGACCACTCTCGACCGCCGCACCCTCGTCCGCTGGCGCAACGCGATCATCGCCGCGTTCGGCCTCGGCGGGGTCACCATCGCGACCTGGGGGCCACGCCTCCCGGAGCTGATGCGCGAGCTCAACATCGACACTCCGACGGTGGGGATCCTGATCGCCTGCTCCACGGTGGGCTCGATCGCGGGCCTGGGGATCTCGACGCCGCTGCTCGGTCGCCTCGGCGGACGGTGGGCGGTGTCGACGGCGCTGCTCACGATCGCGGGGTCGCTCGTGCTGATGGGCGGTGCCCTGCTGGCCCAGTCGGTCCCGCTCGTGGCGCTCGGCTTCGTCACCGTCGGCCTCGGCATCGGGACGCTGGATGTGCTCATCAACGTGGAGGGCGCCGCGATCGAGCAGGCGGCGGCCAAGACGCTCATGCCGCTGATGCACGCGGCCTGGTCGGTCGGCGCGGCGGTCGGCTCGGGGATCGGGGCGGCCTGCGCCGCACTGGGCATCGCGCCCTCGGCCCAGTTCATGGCGCTGGGCGTCGTCGTCGTGGTGGTGACGCTGGCGATGGCCCGCGCCATCCCCGCGGCCGCACCCGAGACCGTCGCCGACGACGCACCGCGACCTCCTGTCGGCGTGCGCGTTCGGCAGTGGCTGCGCGGCTGGATGGACGTGCGCCTGCTCGTGATCGGCGTCGTGATGCTGGGCGTCGAGCTGGGCGAGGGGTCCGCCAACACCTGGCTGACGCTCTCGGTGAAGGACGACCACGGCCAGACCGCCGCGATCGCCGCCCTGTTCTTCACGATCTTCGCGGCCAGCGAGGCGGCGACCCGCATCTTCGGCGGCCCGGTGGTCGACCGGCTCGGCCGGGTGGCGACCATCCGCTGGACGACGGCGCTCGGCATCGCCGGCCTGCTCCTCTTCATCCTCGGCGGCGAGCTGTGGATGGTGCTCGTCGGCGTCGTGCTGTGGGCTGTCGGCGTCTCGATGGGCTTCCCGCTCGGGATGTCGGCGGCGGCGGAAGGCGGCGGCAACGCGGCGGCCCGGGTGAGCGTCGTCGCCTCCATCGGCTACATCGCGAACCTGGCCGGGCCTCCGGTGCTCGGCCTCGTCGCCCACTCGACCGGACTGCTCGGAGCGCTCTGGCTGGTCGTCGCGCTGATGGCGGCCGCGTTCATCAGTGCGCCGGCGCTGCGGCCGCGGGTCGCGCGGGGAGCGGCGGCTCCGGCTCCGGTCAATTCCGGAGAGTAGGAGCGACGCGCCGCTCACGACGCCGCTCGGCCGGAGGATCGGGGCAAGTCGGGCCGGATCTCCGGAGTTGCCTGGGGCCGGAGCGGCCGCGCCGTCAGCGTGCCGCGCGGTACTCGGCCCTGACCCGCGGGTCGAGGTGTTCGGTGGCGTAGGAGAGCATGGTGCGCGGCATGCGGGCGGCGTGGTCGTCGAGGAAGGCGAGGAGGAGTGCGCGGTCGACGCGCTTGCCGACCTCCCGCAGCATCCACCCGACGGCCTTGTGCATGAGGTCTTCGCGATCGGTGAGCAGACGCTCGGCCAGCGCGAGGGTCGTGGAAGCGTCGCCGCGGCGGATGAAGGCGAAGGTGGCGAGCACCGCGACCCGCCGCTCCCACAGCACGTCGCTCGCGGCGAGCTCGTCGAGCAGGTCGCGCTGCCGGTCCCACAGCCACGCGCCGAGCACGAATTCGGCGGACGAGTCGACGAGGTCCCAGTTGTTCACCCGCCCGCGGCGCACGGCCGCGAGGTAGAAAGCGGCCAGGCGCTCGCGCGCCGCGTCGTCCCGGTCGCGCGGCCGGCTCGCGCGTTCGAACGCCCGGTTCAGGATGATCAGCCCGGCGAGGCGGTGCTCGTGCACGGGGCTGTCGAGGAGCACGTCGAGCTGCTCCAGCGGCATCCCCTCGAACCGCTTCGCGACGGCGCGCGTCTGCGGCACGCGCACACCGATGAAGACGTCGCCCTCGCCGTACTCGCCGGGCCCGGTCTTGAAGAAGCGCTGCAGGAAGTCGGCGTCGGCGGGATCCGCGACCGCGGCGAGGGCCTCCTGCACCTCCGTCGCGTCGTTCGTCACGCTGCCGAGATTACCGAACCGCACGGGAGGCGCCATCGCGTTGACGAATCCTGCGCGGTTCGTTGATTTCACGCACGATTCCGCCGAACCGGGCAAAGAAACGTCCGCGATCCCCGGATAGGCTCGAGCGAGGGCGCGATTTCGCGCGTCCGCACTGCCGCGAGCCTGCGGCCGACCGATGACGGGAGGTTCGTCAATGTCTCAGTCCGTTTCCCAGTTCACGCAGAACGCGATTGTCGGAGAACCCGAGGTCGTCGAGGACGCCCGTCCGGTGCGCGAGGTCGCGACGCATCCCGCGTGGCTCCGACTCAAGGAGGCCGCGGTCGCCCTGCAGGCGCTGCAGGTCAAGGACGGCTCGGTCGAGCAGGAGTTCGACCGCCCGGCCGCCGCGAGCCACGTCACCGCGATCATCGAGTCGATCGACGAGCTGGCTCCGTTCTTCCCGCACGACGCGTCCTACCTCACGGCGCTGCAGCGGGACTTCACCCGCTGGGCCGACGAGGGCTTCGGCGTCCCCGACTTCCTGGACGCGCTCAACGAGTTCCAGCCGCAGCAGCACCGCGTCGACGGACTCGGCCACCTGGTCGTCTTCCCGATGTACACGCAGAACGGCAGCGCGAACCGCCTCGTGGAGGCCGTGCTCGTCGAGGTGATCTGGCCGGAGTTCGTGGCGGAGCTGGAGGCCGGCGAGTACGGCAACAAGCTCTTCGTCGCGCTGCGCTTCGTGGACTTCACCCCCGGGTACGACACCAACTCGGCCGTCCTCTTCCCCGAGACGGTCGCGATGCGCGAGATCCCGCAGTTCACCTGGGGCGCGATCTTCCAGGACCGCGAGGCCGCCCGGTACCGCCGGGTGGTGCGCGCCGCCGCGGAGATCACCAAGCTGGAGCTGCCGGCCGACGCGGCCGCGATGCTGGACGACCAGCACCTCACGGAGGAGACCTTCGTGATGTGGGACATCATCCACGATCGCAGCCACATGCGCGGCGACCTGCCGTTCGACCCGTTCATGATCAAGCAGCGGATGCCGTTCTTCCTCTACTCCCTGGAGGAGCTGCGCTGCGACCTGACGGCGTTCCGCGAGTCGGTGCGCCTCGAGCGGACACTGTCGGCCCTCCCGGACGCGGAGCTGTCGGAGGCGCAGCGCGCCATCCGCGACCACGCCCACCTGGTGCAGTACGCAGTGATCTTCGACCGCATCTTCCGCTTCGCGATCACCGGCAGCCGCGTGCGCAACTACGACGGGCTCGGCGGCCAGCTGCTGTTCGCGTGGATGCACCAGCACGACGTGCTGCACTGGACCGACACCCAGCTCACCATCGACTGGGAGTCCGTGCCGGACGTGGTCGTCGCCCTCAGCGACCAGATCAACGACCTCTACTGGCGGTCGATCGACCGGCCGAAGGTCTCGCACTGGCTGGCCGCGTACGAGATGCTGACGCAGACGCTCACCCCGCACCCCGCCTCCAACTGGGCGCGCGGACTCTCCGACGAGATCCTCGCCGGTGCGCCGAAGGGCTACACCGACGCGGTGCTGGACGACGAGTTCCCGCTCTCGATGTTCTACGAGGCGCTGAACAAGAAGATGGCGGCGGTCATCGAGTCCACGGCCGGGATCACCGGCACGACGGACGCCGCGTGACGGACGCCCTGCCTCTGCACGGCCGGCTGGTGCTGATCGCGGGAGCGACCAGCACCAGCGGCGAGGCCGTCGCGCGTGCGCTGGCGACAGCGGGCGCGACGGTCCTCGCCGTCGGCACCCGGGAGGAGGCGCTCGACGCGCTCGCCGCCGCGGTCCCGGGCGTCGACACCCGCGTCTGCGACCTCGCCGACCGGGATGCCGTCGCCGAGCTGGCGATGCGCATCCACCTCAAGTTCGGCGCCGTCGACGGCCTGATCCACCTCGTCGGCGGCTGGCGCGGCGGCGGCGGCCTGACCGGGCAGTCGGACGAGGACTGGGACTTCTTGGAGCGCGCCTTCCGCACCCTGCGCAACACGACCCGGGTGTTCTACGACGACCTGGTCACCTCCCCCGCCGGCCGACTGGCGATCGTCTCGTCGACGGCGGTCGATGCACCGTACGCGGGAGGCGCGAACTACGCCGCGGCGAAGGCGGCGGCCGACGCGTGGACCCGCGCCGTCGCCCAGGGCTTCCGCAAGGAGGCGCCCGACGCGGCCGCAGTGGTGTTCGTCGTGAAGACCCTCGCGGGCCTGGAGGAGCGGCTCGGCGAGGAGGTCGTGCGCCTCTGGCAGAGCCCGGCGGCCGACGTGAACGGCACGCGCATCCCGCTGGTCGCGAATCCTGCGAGGATGGACGGGTGACGCTACAACTCCACGATCTGAACCTCCGCGGCTTCGCCTCCGACAACTACGCGGGCGTGCACCCCGAGATCCTCGACGCGATCGCCGCGGCCAACCAGGGCCACCAGATCGCCTACGGCGAGGACGTCTACACCGAGCGCCTCCACGAGGTCTTCGCCGAGCACTTCGGCGAGGGCGTCCAGGTGTTCCCGGTGTTCAACGGCACGGGCGCGAACGTCGTCGGCCTGCAGTCGATGGTGCCGCGCTGGGGCGCCGTCGTGTGCGCCAAGACGGCGCACATCAACACAGACGAGGCCGGGGCGCCCGAGCGCGTCGGCGGCCTCAAGCTGCTCCCGGTCGAGACCCCGGACGGCAAGCTCACCCCCGAGCTCATCGACCAGGAGGCCTGGGGCTGGGGCGACGAGCACCGTGCGCAGCCGCTGGTCGTGTCGATCACGCAGACGACCGAGCTCGGCACCGCGTACACGGTCGAGGAGATCCGCGCGATCGCCGACCACGTCCACGGTCTCGGCATGAAGCTGCACATGGACGGCGCCCGCATCTCGAACGCGGCCGCCACCCTCGGCGTCCCGCTGCGCGCCTTCACCACAGACGCCGGCGTCGACGTGCTGAGCTTCGGCGGCACGAAGAACGGCATGCTCTACGGCGAGGCCGTGGTCGTGCTGAACCCGGAGGCCTCCGACGGCCTGATCTACCTGCGCAAGCTGAACATGCAGCTCGCCTCGAAGATGCGGTTCATCTCGGCGCAGCTCATCGCCCTGCTCTCCGACGACCTCTACCTGCGCTCGGCCGGCCACGCGAACGCGATGGCCACCCGCCTGCGGTCCGCGCTGGAGCGCGGCGTCGCCGACGGCAGCATCCAGGGCGTCGGGTTCAGCCAGGAGACCCAGGCGAACGGCGTCTTCGCGACGCTGCCCGCCGGCGTCGCCGACCGCCTGCGCGGGCACTTCCGGTTCTACGACTGGGATGCGGCCCGCAACGAGGTGCGCTGGATGTGCTCGTTCGACACCTCCGAGCAGGACATCGACGCCTTCGTGGCGGCCCTCGTGCAGGAGCTCGGCGCGGCCTGAGCGGACTCCTGTCCCCCGGATACCCCTCGATCTGGGGCCGCATCGGGGTACAAATGTGTCCTCCATTTGGCCGACAGGTCCGCTATTCTGGATACGCGGCCGGGGAAACCCGAATCTCCACCGGCCGCCACCCCGATCGAATGCCGGGCAGTGTGGATCGAGCCCTAGTCTCCACACCGCCCGGCATCGTGGGTTAACCGTGTCGTAGCAACCGAATCCCTCCCCCGAATTGGGGTAGTGGGGTACAGGTTTTGTCCTCCATTTGACCCACACGGAGGACCGGGTTTCGGTTAGTCTTCAAGAGCGGTCGGGGAAACCCGAATATCCACCGGCCGTAACCCCGAAACGATGTCGGGCAGTGTGGACTAACCCTAGTGTCCATACCGCCCGACATCGTGGGTTAACGCCCCGACTGCGGCGACTCCCAGTAGGTGTAGCCCGAGGCGGGCACGAAGCCGAGGCTCTCGTAGAGCGCGATCGCTCCGGAGTTGTCGGCGAGCACCTGCAGCCAGAGGCGCCCGACACCGTGCTCGCCGGCCTCCCGCGCCAGCGCCGCGGTGAGCGCTCGCGCGAGCCCGCGCCGCCGCGCCGAGGGGAGGGTCGCCACCGCGTACAGACCGCCCCACTCGCCCACGAGGGCCAGCCGCGCCACGGCGTCCGGCGCCTCGGCCGTGCCGGCCCAGGCGTACAGGGCGGGGCCGCCCGCGAGGATGCGCTCGACGGTGCGGCGCTCCGGGTCGCCGCCGCGCCCGTCCACCGCCCACCAGGTGTCCAGCCAGCCGGAGGAGAGAGCGGTCGCGACGGTGATGGCCGCTGCGGCGTCCTGAGCGGTCGAGGCGACCGCGGCGCGCTCGGCCACGAGGATGCGGGTGGCCGAACCGGAGCGATACCCGCGGCGCCGGAGTTCGGGAGCGAGGGCGGCCGACGCCGAGGGGCTCACCTGGAACACCGTGGGCAGCCCGCGCGCCGCGTACCAACGCTCGGCTGCATCCACCGCCTCGCCGATGGCGGGCGTCTCGCCGATCGCGGGTGCCTCGCCGATCGCGGGTGCCTCGCCGATGGCGAGCACGGAGTTCGCCCTCTTCGTGACGCCGCCCGCGGCTCGCAGAGTCCACGAGCCGAGCGGCTCGCTCTCGAGCGCCGGCCAGGCGCGATCCGCGAGCCGATCGAGCAGGGCGGAGGCAGGGGTGTCCATCCATCCACGCTATCGGGAGCGGCGGCACCGCTCGCCAGCGGCCTCCCGACGGCGTACCGTCCGGGTCATGACCGACACCCAGCACGCCGACCCCCTCCCCGACAGCGAGATCGCGGGGCTCGGCGCCAAGACCGTCGCCCACGTGGTCCACTATCGCCGCAAGACGTACGTGACCCGCCCCTCCGAGGGCTACGCCCTGCTGAAGCGGGTGCGCACGCTGTTGCGCGACGGCACGACCGACCTGGTGCCGCTGGTGCACCGCGACGGCTTCGTCTGGCTCGCGGTCGGCCCGAACATCCCGATCGCCGTCGACGAGATCGAGACCGACGCCGGGCACAGCGAGAAGCACACGCTGAAGCGACTGGGCCTGGACTGACCGGCGGCGGGCGCTACCGCTGCTCGAGGTGCTCCTTGAGCACGCGGAGCGTCCGCCGGTTCTCCGACCTGATCGCAGCGGCGGCGAGGGGCCGGACGATGCCGATCAGGCCGCGTGCGGTGACGGCGCCCGTCCGGACGACACGGGTCCCGCCGTCGATCGGGGTCAGCTCGTAGCGGATGACGATGGCCAGCCTGCTGCCGCCGGAGCGCCGGGGAGCAGCGGCCTGCTCGAAGACGAGGAGCCGGTCGGGCTCGTACTCGCGGACGGTTCCCTGCGCCGTGCCGATGAGGCTCGCGTCCGTGTAGGCGGTCTCCTTCGCGATCGCGGCTCCCCCGGCGGAGGTGCGCGTGCGCGGCAGCCAACTCGGGTACCCGTCGAGGTCGGCGAGGGTGGCGAAGACGCGTCCGGGGCTCGCGTCGATGTCGATCGTCAGCACGGTCTCGTTGGTCGCCATGCCTCCGACCGTACGGCACGGAGGGCGGTGTCGCGGGACGTCTGCGCGCCGACGGCACGGAGTGCGGTGTCGCGGGACACCTGCGCGCCGACGCCACGGAGTGCGGTGTCGCGGGACACCTGCGCGCCGTCGCCGCCGACTGCGGTGTCGCGGGATGTCTGCGCGCCGTCGCCGCGCCGCACTCGTCCCGCGGAACCGCAGTCGGCGGCGGACGGGTCCGCTGCTGTCACATCCACGCGTCGAGGAGCATCCAGAGTGCGGCGTAGACCGCGGCGCCGGCGAGGTACGCGACGACGACGATCACCGACGGGCGGAGCGAGAGGTGCCTCCGCCTGATCGCCAGGGCCACGAAGAGGGCGGAGAGGACGATCTCCACGGTCCAGTAGACGGGGCTCGTGGTGTCGGAGATGCGGACGAGCGCCCAGACCCCCTCACCGAGGAGCACGGCCGACAATGGCACGACCGCGAGCGCGGACCAGAGGCGCGTGCCGTGACGGGCGACCGCCGCGGACAGCCCGAGCACCGGGCCTGCGACGAGGGCGACTCCGGTCCAGATCGAGGAGAAGGGGTCGGCGTAGAAGTGGCCCCGCCAGGCCGACACCACTCCGTATCCCTCCACCATCAGGAGGAAGGCGACCGCTCCGAGGACGGCGCCGGCCACCGGTCGCGCACGGCTGAGCCACACGAGTGCGAACGCGAGCATCGCCCATCCCCCGGCCGAGTTCGCGAAGGAGCTGAGCCACTCGGGGAGGTACTGCTGACCGAGGCTCGTCAGACCGCCGACCGCGACGGCGCCGAGGGCCGCGAGGAGGAACGACGCCGTCGGCCGCAGCCAGCGCGCGCGGAGGGGTGCGACACGTGGGGTGGACGCCGTCCCGTGGATCGTCATGATCCGACGGTAGGCGAGGGGAGGCGGCGCTCGCGTCATCCGGAGGTCGCATCGTTGGGTGGGCGGGTGCGGCGGCGAGGGACGAGCGCGCCGCGGCGACGCACCGCGATCGTCCCGGGAGCCGGCACTAGCGCGGGCGAACTCGGTCGCGCGGTCAGTCGGCGTCGGACTGCTCGACCGCGTCGAGCTCGCGCGGGAGGCGGTCGACGATCTCGCTGGCGAGGAATCCGAGCGGGGCGATGGTGCGGGCGAGCGAGACTCCCGCCGCCATGTGCAGGTACGTCCCCCACACCGCGGCCTGGGCCGGCGTGCAGCCGCGCGCGGCGAGACCGGCGATCGCGCCGGCGAGCGCGTCGCCGCTCCCGGAGGTCCCGAGGCCCGGCCCGCCGTCGTCGAGGAGGTAGAGGCGGCCGTCGGGGTCGGCGACGACGCCGTGGCACGAGACCACGGCACGGTAGCGTCGGGCGATCTCGAGGAGGTCGGCCCGCTCGTCACGCAGCCGGCGGCCCAGCAGCACCGCAGCTTCCTCCGAGTTGGGCGTGAGGATGCGTCGCCGTGACCGGCCGCGGTTCGGGCTCCCGGCGAGGGCGCCCAGGGCGTAGGCGTCGAGCACGACGGTGGTGTCGCGTCCGGCGACGGCGCGGAGGCGGCGCAGTATGGACGCGGTCTCGCGGATGTCGTCGAGACCGGGACCGAGCAGCACGGCGTCGGCGGACCGCAGATCCGCGGCCGCCGCCGCGATCGAGCGACCCCGCACGCTGCCGCCGCGGCCCTCGCTCAGCGGGACCACACCGCACTCGGGGAGGGCGACGGCCACCTCCGCCGCGGTGGACTCCCCGCCCGCGAGGGTGAGGCGCCCGGCTCCGACGCGCAGGGCCGCGCGCCCGGCGAGCAGGGCGGCACCCGGCGAGCGCCCGGCCCCGCCGACCACGACCACCTCCCCGCGCGACCGCTTCGACCCTCCCGGTTCGGGAAGGGGCCAGGCGCGCAGCAGGGTGAGGTCGACCTTCACGGGATCGCGGTCAGTCGATGACACGGGCGGCTCCAGGATGCTCGGTCGCCGGGAGGCCGGCGGCGGCGAGGTGGGCGTCGTCGGAGAACGCCTCCACCCACCAGGCCGGGCCGTCCGCGACGAGGGTGGTCACGGTCGCGTTGCCGACGACGCGGTCGGCGAGGAACGCGTTCAGCTGCTCCTCCGTCCAGCCGAGGAGCACATAGAGGAACAGGCTCACCACGGCGTCGTGCGTGAACAGGAGCACCGTCCGGCCGTCGGCGGGGCCGAGTTCGCCGGCGAAGGAGCGCAGGCGCAACGCGACGTCGGTCCACGCCTCTCCGCCGGGCGGACGGTAGTAGAACTTGCCGAGCCAGCGGCGACGGGCGGCCTCGTCGGGCAGTCGCGCGTCCACCCCGCGGGCGGTGAGGGCGTCCAGGATGCCGAGCTCGCGATCGCGGAGGCGCTCGTCGACGGCGAACGCGCGGTCTCCCAGCGCCAGCTGTGCCGTGTCCACCGCGCGCCGGTAGGGCGAGCTCCACACGAGCGCGCGGTCCCACTCGGCGCCCAGCTCGTCCTGCAAGCGCGGTCGCAGGGAGGCGGCCTGTCGCTCGCCGAGCGCGGACAGCGGCACGTCGGCGTCGCGCGCCGTGACGTCGATCGTCTCCGCCCCGGCGGCCTCTGCGGCGGTCGCGGCGACGTTGGCGACGCTCTCGCCGTGGCGGATGAGGAGGATCTTCGCGGCGGTCATGGCGCGGAGTGTACGCCGGGGTGGACCCCCGCGCCCTCGGTCGTGCCCGCACCCAGGAAGGCCGCGAGCGCGTCGGTCAGCTCGCCGGGCGCCTCCTCCGCCATGTGGTGGCCGGAGTCGATGCCGTGCCCTCGCACGTCGTCCGCCCAGTCGCGCCAGATGACCAGCGGGTCGCCGAAAAGCTGCTCGAGGTCGTCCCGCGTCGACCACAGGACGAGGAGGGGCTGGGTCAGCCGGCGGCCGGCGGCGCGGTCGGCCTCCTCGTGCGCACGGTCGACGGTGAGGCCGGCCCGGTAGTCCTCGAGCATGGCGCGGACCACCCGCGGCGAGCGCGTCGCCTCCCGCCACTCCGCGTGGTTCTCGGCGCCCATGACCCGCGGGTCGCCGTGGTACCAGCTGTCGGGGTCGGCGAGGATGACGCGCTCCGGCGTCTCGGGCTGCAGGTAGAAGAACCAGTGCCACCACTGCGTGGCGAACTCCGGGGTGATGCGCTCCAGATGCTCGACGATCGGGATGCAGTCGAGCAGGGCCACGCGCGAGACGGCCTCGGGATGGTCCATCGCCATCCGGAAGGCGACGTAGCTGCCGCGATCGTGACCGACCACTGCGAAGCGCTCGTGGCCGAGGGCGTGCATCGCCGCGAGCAGCCGCTCGGAGCTCGCGCGCTTCGAGTGGGGCGCGTGGTCGGGGGTGGGATCCGGCGCGAGGGATGCGCCGTACCCGGGCAGGTCGGGCACGACGACCGTGAAGCCGAGTGCGGCGAGGCGCGGCGCCACGCGGTGCCAGGTGGATCCGGTCCGCGGGTGCCCGTGGAGGAGGAGCACGACCGGGCCCGACCCGGCGTGCCGCACATGCACGGTCCCGCCCGGGACGGCGATGTCCTCCACGACGAACCCGTCGAACATCGGCGACGCGCCGCCCTCGCTGTCATCGAACCCCATCCGATCCCCTTTCCGCAGAACACGGTGGGCGCACAACCGCTCCGCGTCAAGCCGTTGTGCCGCGCCGTCGCAGCCTGTCTACTGGCCGGGACGACGGAGGGAGCCCGGGGTGCGGACGACGATCGGTGCGGAGGAGGAGTTCGTGCTCCTCAATCCGCTCACGCTGACGCCCGTCGATCGCGCGGCGGAGGCCATCGCCGCCCTCGGGGGTCGGCGCGAGGACGGCGGAGCCGTGACGCCCGAGTTCTTCCCGTCCCAGCTCGAGTACGCGACGCGGGTCTGCCGCACCGCCGCGGACGTGTCGGGCGCGCTGGAAGGCTTCCGTGCGGAACTGCGCGAGTGGGCGGCGTCCGCCGGTCTGCTGGCCGCGGGCGTGGGCCTGCCCTACCGCACGGCGCGGGATGCGCAGGTGACCGACCAGGATCGCTACCGCGACATCGCCTCCCGGTTCGGGCTCGTCGTCCCCGACCACCAACTGAACGGGCTGCACGTGCACGTCGGGGTCGACGACCGCGAGCAGGCCGTCGTCGCCCTCAACCGGCTCCGGCCCTGGCTGCCCGCACTGCTGGCCCTCTCGGCCAACTCGCCGTTCTGGCAAGGCGCCGACACCGGCTTCGACAGCTGGCGCGCCATCCACAGCCGGCGCTGGACCACGCACGGCGTCCCTCCCGCGTTCGCCGACGCCGCCGACTACGACCGCCGCGCCGCCGCGCTGAGCGGAGTCGGCGGCACCAGCGACGCCGGGACCCTCAACTGGGTCGTGCGCCCGTCGGAGCGATTCCCGACGGTGGAGGTGCGGGTCTTCGACGCGCAACTGGACGGTGCGACGAGCGCGGCGTTCGCGGCCCTGGTACGGGGGCTAGTCGTCTCACCGCCCGACGACGACGGCCGGGCGGCCGCGCTCGCACCCGAGCTGCTGGACGCCGCCCACTGGCACGCCGCCCGCGACGGCCTCGCCGGCGACCTCCTTGACCCGCGCGACGGAGGGTTGCGGCCCGCCCCCGAGGTCGCCGCGGCGCTGCTGGCCGCGGCCGGTCCGGGGCTCGCGGAGCACGGCGACACCGACCTCGTCCACGACACCGTCGCCCGCGTGCTCACCGACGGCAACGGCGCGACCCGCCAGCGCCGCGCCCTCGCCCGGGGCGGGACGGCGGGGCTGGCCGCGCTGATCTCCTGACGACCGCCTCCCATGCACGGAAGAGCGGACGTGGCAAGCACTTGATCGCTCCTCCCCGTCACGGCACCGTCGATGGCATGACACCACGCATCACGCCCCGCGGCCCGGTCAGCGCGGCGCTCCTGCAGGCGTTGCCCCAGGCTCCGCAGCACTCCCGCACCGCAGCGGAGGGCATCGTCGAGGAGGTCCGCGCGGCCCTCTCCGCCGGGCCCGACCTGCTGACCGACGACGACCTCCAGCTCAGCCTCTACCTCATCTACGGCCTCTCCTACGGCGGCACCGTCGACGCCGACGACGAGTGGGAGTGGGACCCGGACATCGTCGTCGCCCGGCGCCTTCTCGAGCGCAGGTTCGAGGAGCAGCTGCGCGAGCGCGTCCCGGTCGGCGACCTGCCGGATGCCGACGCCGAGGCCGTCGCCGCATTCCTCTTCTCTCTGACCGCCGAGGACGGCGGCCCGAGCCTGTCCCGCTACATCGCCAAGAAGGCCGGCGACGAGCAGCTGCGGGAGTTCGTCATCCAGCGCTCGATCTACACGCGCAAGGAGGCGGACCCGCACTCCTGGGCCATCCCGCGTCTCACCGGGCGCGCGAAGGCCGCGCTCGTCGAGGTGCAGTCGGACGAGTACGGCGGCGGCCGTCCCCACCGCATCCACGCGGAGATCTTCGCCCGGACCATGCGCGGCCTCGGGCTCGACGACACGTACGGGGCGTACGTCGACGACGTCCCCGCCATCACGCTGGCGTCGTTCACGATGATGTCGATGTTCGGGATGAACCGCCGCCTCCGCGGGGCCATCGCCGGCCACCTCGCCGCCTTCGAGATGACGTCCTCCATCCCGAACCGCTTCTACGGCAACGGCTTCCGCCGCCTCGGCTACGACGAGGACGTCACCGAGTACTACGACGAGCACGTGGAGGCCGACGCCGTGCACGAGCAGATCGCCGGCCGCGACCTCGCGGGCGGGCTCGCGGAGGACGAGCCGGAGCTGCTCCCCGACATCCTCTTCGGCGCCGCGGCCTGCCTCTATGTCGACGGTCTGGCGGGGCAGCACATCCTCGACAGCTGGGAGGCCGGCCGCAGCTCGCTGCGGACGCGCGAGGAGGTCACGGCATGACGAGCGAGGAGCCGCCGGAGATCGTCGTGTGCCCGAACGGGCCGCTCCTGGTGCGCGGGCACGTCGACCTCACGACGCCGGACGGCGAGCCGGTCGAGCAGAAGCGCCGCACGGTCGCCCTGTGCCGGTGCGGCGTCTCCACCATCAAGCCGTTCTGCGACGGGACCCACAAGGCCATCCGGTTCACGACCGAAGCGTAACTGCCGGCGCGACGGCGGTGCTGTGGGACGACCGCGTCGCGTCGCCGCGGCGCAGTCGTCCGGTCGCGCCGCAGTCGTACCGTCGCGCCGCAGTCGCTCGGACTGCGGCGCGACGGACGCGGGAGAGGCGCGGCGGAGGCGCGCGGCTAGGCGCCCGCGACGGGAAGGAGCTCCCGGTCGCGCTCGCGCTCCCGCTTGGCGGCGGCCGGCTTCGCGGCCTTGGCTGCGGCGGGCAGCACCGGCACCGAGGGCGCCGGGGCGGACGGTGCCGCCGCCTCCACCGGAGCCACGGACGCCGGCGCGATCGAGTCCGCGAACTCGCGCAGCCAGGGCACGAGGCCGGGGCCGAGGTCGTCGCGGGCGGAGGCGAGCTGCACGATGGCCTTGATGTAGTCGAGGCGGTCACCGGTGTCGTAGCGGCGGCCCCGGAAAATGACGCCGTGCACCCCGCCCGTCCACGCCGGAGCCGTCGCGAGCCCTTCGAGCGCGTCGGTCAGCTGGATCTCGCCGCCCTTGCCGGGCTCCGTCTTCTCGAGGATGTCGAAGATCTCCGGGCGCAGCACGTAGCGACCGATCACGGCGTAGTTCGACGGCGCGTTCTCCCGGCTCGGCTTCTCGACCAGGCCGGTGATCCGCACCACGTCGTCCTCGTCGGTCTCGACGACCGCCGCCGCACCGTACAGGTGGATGGACTCCGGCGGCACCTCCATCAGTGCCACGACGGTGGTGTTGAGGGCGTGCTGCACCTCCAGCATCCGGGCGAGCAGGGGGTCGCGCTCGTCGATGATGTCGTCACCGAGCAGCACCGCGAACGGCTCGTGCCCGATGTGCATCTTGGCCCGCAGCACGGCGTGGCCGAGCCCCTTCGGGTCGCCCTGACGCACGTAGTGCATGTCGGCCAGGGAGGTGGAGTGGCTGACCTTCTGGAGCTTGTCGGTGTCGCCCTTGCGGACGAGCGTGTCCTCCAGCTCGGTGTTGCGGTCGAAGTGGTTCTCGAGCGCGTTCTTGTTGCGGCCGGTGATGAGGAGGACGTCGTGGAGGCCGCTGGAGACGGCCTCCTCCACGACGTACTGGATGGCCGGCTTGTCGACGACCGGGAGCATCTCCTTGGGCATCGCCTTGGTGGCGGGCAGGAAGCGGGTGCCGAGCCCGGCGGCGGGGATCACGGCCTTGGTCACGTAACTGGTCATGTCGGTTCCTTCGATCGGAGGAGCGGGAGGAGCGGGAGGCGGAGCAGTCGGTCGGGGTGAGCTAGCGGACGGCGGCGAGCGCGGCGAGGTCGCGCTCGAGCGGGGCGACCGTCGGGACGGTCCCCATCGCGAGCACGTCCCAGCCGGCCGCGGACCACGCCGCCGGGTCGAGGCAGTTGCGGGCGTCGATGACGGTGCGGCCGGCGGCCAGGGCGCGGAGGGCAGCCGGGTCGGCGCCGATGAACTCGTCCCACTCGGTGAGCACGACCAGCAGGTCGGCCCCGGCCACGGCCTCGTCCATGGAGTCCGCGTAGCCGAGGGTGGGGAACAGGCGCTGCGCGGTGCCGCGCGCCTGCGGGTCGTAGACCACGACCTGCGCACCACGGAGGTGCAGTGCGGCGGCGACGTTCAGCGCCGGCGAGTCGCGGACGTCGTCGGTCTCGGGCTTGAACGCCGCACCGAGCACGCCGATGCGGCGGTTGAGCACCGAGCCGCCGAGCGACTTCAGCGCCAGGTCGATCACGCGCTGGCGGCGGCCCATGTTGATCTCGTCCACCTGCTGCAGGAGGCCGACCGCCGCGTGCGCGCCCAGCTCGTTCGACCGGTGCATGAGCGCCCGGATGTCCTTCGGGAGGCAGCCGCCGCCGAAACCGAGACCGGCGTTGAGGAACTGCCGCCCGATCCGCTTGTCGTGCCCGAGCGCGTCGGCCAGCAGCGAGACGTCCGCTCCGGCCGCGTCGCACACCTCGGCGATCGCGTTGATGAACGAGATCTTGGTCGCGAGGAACGCGTTGGCGCTCACCTTCACCAGCTCGGCGGTGGGGAGGTCGGCGACCAGCACCGGCGTCCCCTCGGCGATCGGCGTGGCGTAGACCCGCCGCAGCAGCGCCTCGGAGGCCGCCGTCGTTCCGCCGAAGACCAGGCGGTCGGGGTGGAGGGTGTCGTCCACGGCCTTGCCCTCGCGGAGGAACTCCGGGTTCCAGACGAGCTCGACGTTCACGCCGGCGGGAGCGGCCTCGGCGACGATCGCACGGAGCCGGGCGCCCGTGCCGACGGGGACCGTCGACTTGCCGACGATCAGGGCGTCGTGGGTGAGGTTCTCCGCGATGCCGCGGGCCGCCGCCTCCACGTACGCCAGGTTGGCGGCGAAGGAGCCGGACTGCTGCGGGGTGCCGACGCAGATGAAGTGCACGTCGGCGGTCGCGACCGCCTCGGCGATGTCGGTCGTGAAGGCGAGCCGCCCCGCCGCCACGTTCGACCGGATCAGCTCGGGCAGGCCGGGCTCGAAGAAGGGCGCGCGCCCCTCCCGCAGCTCCTCGACCTTGCGCGGGTCGGTGTCGACCCCGATCACGTCGAAGCCGAGCTCGGCCATCGCCGCCGCGTGGGTCGCGCCCAGGTAGCCGGTGCCGATGACGCTGAGACGGGGAGCGGGCTGCTCCTTGGGGGCCTTCTTGGTGGTGGTCATGTCATGTCCTTCCGGTGTGGCGGAGCAGTTCAGGGAGCCGGGGTGAGGGTGAAGCGGTCTTCCGGTCTCGTGAGGCCGGCGATGAAGGCCGAGAGCGTGTCGGCCCGGGAGTCGATGCGCCAGTCGTTGGTGGCGCGCACCCCCTCGACGTAGCTCGTGACGGCGAGGTTGAACCAGGAGAACCCGATGATGTCGTCGTTCTCGGGCCGGGCGAGGCCGTCGAAGAGGGCGGTCACCCATTTGGCCTTGTAGCCGCCGGTCTCGGACGCCCCGATCTCGGCCAGGATGATCGGCTTCTTCGTGAGGGCCCGCAGCTTGTCGAGGCTCGGCTTGAAGGTGTAGTCGAAGCTGAAGTCGTTGTCCGACTTGTACGGCGGGCGCAGGTAGCCCGACAGCCCGACCCAGTCGACGTAGTCGTCACCGGGGTAGAGGTTCTCGAGGTAGCCGTCGACCTTGTGGCTGGCGGCGAGGTTGTTGACGATGTTCGGCGCCCAGACCCAGATCACCAGGTTGTTCGCGCCCTCCTGCTGGAAGATGTCGTGGACGTGGCGCCACATCTTCACGTAGTCGCCGACGTTGTTGCCGTTGATCGGGTTGCCCTTCGCGTCGGTCTCGGACCACGGGTACCAGGTGGCGTTCATCTCGTGGTCGAGACGGATCGCGAGCGGCAGCCCGGTGGCCACGATGTCCTTCGCGTACTGGTGCAGGTAGGCGTCGAAGTCGCCGCCGATGATCTTCGGGAGCGAGTACGCGGGCGCGTCGGTCGTGTCGTTGCCGGAGCTGATGGGCCGCGACTCCCAGGTCATCATCGGCATGCGGCCCTGCGCCCAGGCGCGGGTGACCGCGTTGGCGCGGAAGGTCTCGTCCCAGCCGCTGAAGTAGCCGACGAGGTTCGGGGCCACCCCCACCTTCGCGCTGGTGGCGTCGAAGGTGGCCCAGTTGAACGGCGCCTGCTCGGTGTACATGCCGTAGTAGCGGCTGGTCGGCGCGACGAGGTCGGCGCGGGCCGGGGCCGTGATCGGGGTGGTGGTGCCGCCTCCCGAACCCGACGAGCCGGAGCCCGAGCCGGAGGCGCTGTGCCCGGAGCTCTTCGACCCGGTCGCGGCTTTGGCGTTGGCCGCCGCGAGCTGCGCCTTGACGCTGTTCAGCTGGTTCTGCGCGGCCGTGGCCTGCTGCTGCGCGGTGGCGAGCTGCTTGGCCGTCGACGCCTGCGCGGCGAGGGCCTGCTTCTCCATCGCCGACAGCTTGCCCTTCTGGGAGGCGATGGTCTCGGTCGCCCGCTGGAGGTTGCGCCGCAGCTCGACGTTCTGCGCGGCGTAGGGGGTGATCGCCTCGGTCGCGTCGGCCACGGCCTGACGGAGCGGGGCGCCGGTGGGAGAGGCCCAGACGAAGGCGGAGATGCCGACGAGGGTCGCGGTGAGGACGATGGCCGCCGCGGCGGTCGCCTGCGCCCGGGAGCGGGACTGCGACCACCAGGATGCGGTCTTGGTGGAGATCGAGGGGCTAGACAAGGAACAGAGCCTCCAGGGTCAGGATCGCGATGCCGATCAGGTACGGGATGGCGGCGAGCGGGTTGAGCCGGCGCCGCTTCGAGGTCTTCTTGGCGGCCGTGGCGGTGGCCGCCTTCGCGGCCTTGGCCTCCGCTCGCGTGGCGGTGACGGTCGGCGCGACGGCCGGGCGGATCGCGACGGCGGTGACACTGCCGGTGGCGGAGCCGATCGCGGGACCGGCCGCGGGGCCGGTCCCGTTCTTCAGGGCGGTCGCGGTCGTCACGCCGCCGACCGCGTCCGGGAGATCGCCGGAGGGCGCGCCGGGCGCGGAGGCGTCGCCGAGGGCCGCGAGCTCGTCGTCGGTGGTGATCTCCGCCGGACCGCCGGCGTAGGCCCCGGCCCGGGTGCCCCAGCCGCTGGCGTGCGCCATGCGGAAGAACCCGATGAGCCGGATCGGCATGAGGAAGAACGTCGAGACGATGATGAAGATCGGCAGCCGGAAGAAGTCGCTGGGCTTCTCGGAGAGGTGCCGGATCTGGCGGATCGACATGCTGATCACGGACGAGGCGACCATCAGCGCCACCACGGTCAGGACTCCGGCCTGCACCCCGTACTCGTGCAGGAAGCCCGCGTAGAAGTTGTAGCCCTGGCCGGTGATCGACCGGTAGACCCAGCCGCCGAGCACGCCGGCGAGGACGAACGGCAGGATGATGTCCATCACGAAGAAGAACGCCAGCAGGGGTGCGTGGCCGAGCATCCACGGCAGCATCCGGAGCGTGTTGTACTGGCTGCCGCGTGCCCAGCGGAGCTGCTGCTTGAAGAGCTTCTTCACCTTCAGCGGGGCGTCCGTGTAGCAGAGGCTGGTGTGCTGGTAGACGGTGCGGTAGCCCTCTTTGAGCGTGAGGTTGGTGAGGGTGCGGTCGTCCGAGACCTCGAGGAACACGCCGAGGAACTTCTCGGTCATGAACTTGTCCATGACGCGCATCAGGATCGACCGGCGGAAGGCGATCGTGCGGCCGGGGAGGCAGCCGATCTGCCCGACGACGCTCTGGGCGGGCATCGAGTACAGCGCCCGCGAGTTCTCGAGCCAGTCGGCCCAGCGGGTGATCCAGCTGCGCTCCGGCTCCAGGATGCGCTGCTTGGTCGTCACGCCGCCGACACGCTGGTCGGCGAACGGCTTGACCAGCTCGCTGAGCGTGTTCTCCGTCCAGACGGTGTCGGAGTCGACCAGCACCGTGATCTCGCCGGTCGACATCCTGGTGCCGATCATGACCGCGTTGCGCTTGCCGGGGATCGGCGTGTGCACCCAGCGGACGAGCGGGGCGAACTCCTCGCACACCTCGGCGAGCTCCGGGTTGGGGGCGCCGTTGATGACCACGATGATCTCGCCCGGACGCTGCTCGACCATGCGGCCGAGCACGTCGCGGAACAGGTCGAGCGGCTCGTCGACGACCGGGACGACCACGCTCGTGGTGCCGTGGAAGTCGTCGGTGTACGGCCGGTAGCGGCGGGACATCAGGACCTTCACGATCCAGATGACCCAGATGAGGGCGGAGTAGACGGCGAAGAGATAGATCTCCGGATGGCCGCCCAGCATGTGCCGGATCTGCAGCAGGAAGATGAACACGAGCGGACCTCTCACGGGGGGAATGGGGTTGGCATCCACGACGGCGGGGATCTGGTCTGTTCGGGTGGCTCAAGTTGTATTGGTTCTCAGGGATGGCCCGCAAGTAGGGGTGGACAGGGCGGGTCGGCGCGTCGGATGACCCCCTCCGAGGCCGCTGTCCGCAGACACGCGGACAGTGCTTCTCGGGCGTGTCGGCGACGCGAATCCCGGGCGTGGCGCGAGTGGAATCCCTGATCAAGGGCGTTAATGCTCGCTCGGGATCGAGACGTGACGGTCTCTCGGGTTTTGTACCCCGTACTCCGATTCCTGTACCCCGCAAAGATGCTGAGTGGATCGGGCGCGAATGTGACGAATTGTTACGCAGGCGTCATCGGGCGTTAACAGAATCGACCGCGCGAGGGAGGCTTCTGCCGCGCCCCGGCCGAGGTCTAAGCTGTGGCCCGTGGGCACGGACGACCGCATCACTCCCCGTCGCTTCCACGACGCCGACGGCGTCGAGGACTGGTCCGTGCTGTACGACGGAGCGGTCACGCGGTTCGCCACCGGCACCTTCGAACGCGGCGCCGCACTCGTCGCCGAGATCGCCCGCCTGGCCGAGGAGGCCGGCCATCATCCCGACCTCGACCTCCGCTACGGAGCGCTCGTCGTGCGCCTCGTCAGCCACGACGTCGGAGACATCAGCACGCGCGATCAGGCCCTCGCGGCCCGCATCTCGCAGGCCGCCCGCGCGCTCGGGATCGAGCCCGCCGCGCCCCGCGCCCAGACCGTGCAGATCAGCATCCACGCGCTCGACATCCCGGCCGTGCTGGCCTTCTGGCAGGCGGCTCTCGGCTACGACCGGATGGGGGACGCGGACCTCGTCGACCCGCTGGGCCGCGGCCCCGCCATCGCGTTCCAGCAGCTCGACCACCCGATGACGCACCACAACCGCATCCACATCGACATCTCCGTGCCGAGCGGGGAGGCGGCGGCGCGGGTGGATGCGATGCTGGCCGCCGGCGGCCGGCTCACCGAAAACACCCGGGAGCCGTACTGGTGGTCGTTCGCCGACCCCGAGGGCAACGTGGCGGACATCGCCGCCTGGCGCGACGACGAGGACGAGGAGAATCTGTGATGGCATCCACACGGACGAAGGCGCGCGTCCGCGCGCGGGCCGGTGCAGCAGCGGGACTCTCGGTCGCCGTGCTGCTCCTGCTGACCGGCTGCGACCTCTTCGCGCCCCAGGACACCCTCCACATCGAGGAGACGAGCGACGGCGTCAGCGGCACCGTCGGCGACCTCTACGTGGCCAACGCCGTGCTGCTGACCGCGGCCGACGGCGAGGGGCCCGCGGGCCTCGTCGCCAGCCTCGTCAACCAGGGGAGGTCGTCGCTCGACGTGAGCGTGCACACCGCGGCCGGCAGCGAGTCCGTGTCGGTGGAGCCGTCCGGCGTCGTGCAGCTCGGCGTGCCCGACGGCGAGACCGTCGAGTTCGACGGGCTGGACGCGAAGCCCGGGTCGCTGACCGACGTGACCTTCGAGAACGGCGCCGAGACGCTGACCCTGCAGGTCCCGGTGCTCGACGGCGGCCTCGCGCAGTACCGCGACCTGGTGCCGACGAACACGCCGTTCCCGACACCCACTCCGACCTCCACGTCGAAGTAACGGATCGCAACGCTCGCGGAATACTCCCGGAGTTGATGTGTTTACATCGATATAGCCGGGCAATGGAGCCTCGAGGCCATCCATCCACTCTTCGAGGAGATCCACCCATGTCGCTCACCGACGTCGCGCCCCGCACCGCCGACACCGCCGCACCTCTGCTCCCCGCGCTCGCCGAGCGCTGGAGCCCGCGCGCGTTCGACACCGCCGCCGTCATCGACGAGACCAAGCTGACCGCCGCCCTCGAGGCCGCGCGCTGGTCGCCGTCGGCCAACAACTCCCAGCCCTGGCGCTTCATCGTCGCCCGCCGCGGCACCCCCGAGTTCGACAGCATCGCCGCCAACCTGATGGGCTTCAACCAGGCCTGGGCCGGCGCCGCGAGCGTGCTGATCGTCGCCGTGGCCGAGGTCGTCGACGCCGAGGGCGCCGAGCGCCGCTGGGCCACCTACGACGTGGGCCAGGCGGTCGCGCACCTCACCATCCAGGCCCACCACGACGGCCTGCACACCCACCAGATGGGCGGCTTCCAGGCCGACGGCCTGCGCGAGGCGTTCGGCCTCGAGGAGCGCTTCGTGCCCGTCTCGGTCACCGCGCTCGGCACCGTCGGCGACGCCGACGCGCTGCCCGAGCCGCTCCGCGAGCGCGAGCTCGCCCCGCGCGTGCGCCGCCCCCTCGACGAGGTCGTCATCGTCCGCGCCTGACGCGCGCGCCGGCGGGCCGCGCCCGCTGCCGAGGTTCACGAAAGGGCCCTCATTCCGTGTGGAATGAGGGCCCTTTCTCGCACCTGGGCGACCGCGATCGCCACCGAGAAATGCATGCATTACGTAGTTCGTCCCTCTAGCTACTCGAGCCGAGCGCGAAACTACTGGCGCCCGCTGAGACCTTGGTATTTCTGCCTTATACGCTCGTAAGCCGGTCGACCTCCTCGATCGCAGAGGTGACCGGGACTCTCGCTGGCGAGACACGTTCCGCGTGTTCGTCCGCGCCCGTGTGGAGTCCTCAAAGGAGAGATCATGCGGAGAACATCGAAGTTCACCTCGGCCCTCGCCGTAGCCGTCCTCGCGGGCATCGGCACCATCGCCGGAAGTGCCAGTGCAAGTGCGACGCCCCCAGAATCGGAGCCTTCCGCGATCGGCGTCCCCGGCGAAGCAATTGATGGGGCACTGGACCCGGCCACGTTCGCGGGAGAACTCATCGTGGCCGTTCCTTCGGGACAGGACGTCGTTGTCACCGTCGAGGCGGGTGAAGCTCCTTCGGTCATCGAGGAGGTGCAAGCCGCGGACGCGACGGGGTCTCCGCAAAGTCATGGTCGTGTCGAGCAATCACGGGCGGGATGCGGCGAGACAGTTCGCTCTGTCGCAGGCATGTTCGGTTACACCACGAGCGTCCAGGGATGCGCGGTCGCAGGCTACCCCGGGTACCAGAGGTCATACTCCTGGAGCAAGACCTCAGACACGAGCGTCTGCACGAAAGGCAAAGGCTTCAACGGCAACAACGCCACGTGGTACAGCACGTCGTGCAGTAGCGGAAGCTGGTCGGTGCCGTGGGGAAACGTCCTCGCCTACACACAGATGCAGGGCATGTCTCTTGCTGGCGTCGTGGGCGCCACGTACGACTGGCGCGCATAGGTACACGGCAGACTCGACCAAGGAGTGAGTGATGGAATCCCCACGCCTGCAACCGAAGCCCGTGCTCATCTGGGGCGTCGCACTGACGATCTGCGGATCGGTGCTGACGATCTTCATCCCCAACATCGCGTGGTTCTTCACGAGTGCCAGAACCGCGGCGACCGGTGTGGATCAGGGGATTCTCACCCTCCTGGACCTCGTCTCCCGCATCGTCGGCGGTGTCGTGACGCCTCTCGGGGTCGTGCTGATCGGTGCCGCCGTCGTCATGGCCTACGTGCGCAGCCTTCTGCAGGGGCGCCAGCCTGAGTGAGGTTCACGAAAGGGCCCCCATCCCGCGCGGAATGAGGGCCGTTTCGTGAACTTCGGCGGCGCCGGTTACGGGCGCACGAGGGTCTTGATGGCGCGGCGCTCGTCCATGGCGGCGTAGGCCTCGGCGATCTCGCTCAGCGGCAGCTCCAGGTCGAAGACCTTGCCGGGCTGGATGGCGCCCGACCAGACGTCCTGCAGCAGCTCCTCGACGTAGTTGCGCACGGGGGCGACGCCGCCGTTCACGCCGATGTTGCCGTTGAAGAGGGGGCGGACGGGCAGCTCGGGGCCGCCGTTGGGCACGCCGACGTAGCCGACCATGCCGCCGGGGCGGGCGGAGCGGATGGCCTGGTCCATCGACTCCTTGGTGCCGACGGCCTCGAGCACGCAGTCCGCGCCGATGCCGTCGAGGAGGGCCTTCACGGCGACGACGCCCTCGTCGCCGCGCTCGGCGATGATGTCGGTCGCGCCGAACTCGCGGGCGAGGGCCTGGCGGGACTCGTGCCGCGACATGGCGACGATGCGGGAGGCGCCGAGGCGCGCGGAGGCGAGGACGGCGCACAGTCCGACCGCCCCGTCGCCGACCACGACGACGGTGCTGCCCTCGGTGACGCCGGCGGACACGACGGCGTGGTGGCCGGTGCCCATGACGTCCGAGAGGGTCAGGAGGCTCGGGATGAGCTCCTCGGCGGGGTAGGAGGGTGTCGCGACGAGGGTGCCGTCGGCGTGCGGCACGCGCACCCGCTCGCCTTGACCGCCGTCGGCGAACCCGCCGACCTGGTCGTTGCCGCCCCACCAGCCGCCGTGCAGGCACGACGTGCTGACGCCGTTGCGGCAGTTGATGCAGGTCATGTCGCAGTCGTAGAAGGGCGCGATGACGAAGTCGCCGGGCTTGATGGTGTGCACGTCGGGGCCGACGGCCTCCACGACGCCGACGAACTCGTGGCCGATGCGGCGGGGCTTGGGGGTCGGGGTGACGCCGCGGTAGCCCCACAGGTCGGAGCCGCAGACGCAGGCCGCGACGACCCGGACGATGGCGTCTCCGCCGGTGGACAGGATGGGATCGGGGACCTCTTCGAGACGGATGTCTCGCTCCCCGTGCAGGACGGTTGCACGCATGGTGCGAGCCTACGCCCGGCTCCCTTGCGCCCAGCTGTCAGGCGATGGGCGGCCGGCGCCAGGCGCGCACGCGGCGCCGCGCGAACATCCCGGCGCCGAGACCCAGCAGCGCGAGGGCGAGGAGCAGCAGCGGGGTCGCGTCGAGACCGGTGTCGGCCAGCCCCGATGCGCCCGAGCCCGAGGCGCCGGAGCCCGACGTCGAACCCGCACCGCCCGGCGTGGTGCCGCCGCCCGAACCACCCGTGCCGCCGCCGTCCGCGGTCGGCAGGACGATGCCGGTGCGCAGCACGCGCTCGTCCCCGTCCGGTGCGGTCCCCAGCGCGACGAGGGTGTGCGCGCCCTCGTACCCGGCGGGGATGACGACGGTGAGACGCGCGGTGCCCTGCGCGTCGGCGTCGACGACGCCCAGCGTGACCGGCACCGAGTAGAGGCCGAAGGTCACCGGGGAGTCGGGAGCGAATCCGTCCGCGACGAGGGTGATCGTCTGCCCCGGCTGGACGCCGGACGGAACGCCCGCGAGCGGCCCGTCCCCCGTCGGCGGCGAGAGCGGCAGGGCGATCGTCGGCGCATCGGCGACGACGATGGTCAGGGTGCGCGTGACGTCCGCACTGCCGGGCGCGACGGCGGTGAGCGTGACCGTGGAGGTCGCGACGGCGTCCGTCGTGCTCCCGGTGATGCGGGCGGTCCCGTCCGGGCCGGCGGTGAACGTCAGGCCGGCGGGCAGCGCGCCCGTCAGGGTCACGGTCGAGACCGCCGGGTAGGCGTGGCCGGTCGCGATGCCGAAGTCGACATCCACGCCACGGGTGACATCGAGGGTCGAGGGGCCGGTGAACACGGCGGCCTCGGCGACGGTGACCGCCAGGGTCTGCGTCGTCGCGGGGGCCACGCCGTTGTCGGCGGTCACCTGGATGCTGTACACGCCTCCCGAACCCGCCGCGGGCGTCCCGCTCAGTACGGCCGTGCCGTTGCCCGCGTCGACGAAGCGGAGCCCCTGCGGGAGCGTCCCCGTCGCGGTCAGCCCGACCGTCGCCGGGTAGCCGCCGCCCGTGGTCACCGTGAAGGAACCGGCCGCGCCCGCCGTGAACCCGGCGGACGGCGCGCTCGTGATGGCCGGCGACTCGGTGACGGTCAGCGCGAAGCTCTGGGTCGCGTCCGGCTGATAGCCGTTGGAGGCCGTGAGCGTGAACGTGTGGACTCCCGCAGAACCGGCCGGCGGCGTACCCGCGAGCGTGCCGGTCTTGTCGCCGTTGTCGGTCAGCGTGAGCCAGGCCGGGAGGCCGGAGGCGGTGAGCGCGGCGTTCGGGAAGCCGGTGGTGGTGACCGCGACGCTGTGCGCGGTTCCGTCCAGCAGGAACGTCGCGCCGGCCGCGCTGCTGAACGCGGGCGCGGTGCCGACGGAGAGCGCGGCGTCGGCCGAGACGGAGCCGGCCGCGTTGTCGAAGGTCACCCGGTAGCGGTTGCCGTCGTCGCCGGCCGCGGCGGTGAACCCGTAGGTGGTGGCCGTCGCCCCGGCGATCGGCGCGTACGAGGCGCCGCCGTCGGTCGAGACGGACCACTGCGCGGTCGGCGCGGGGAAGCCGGAGGCCGCCGCCGTGAAGACCACGGGCGCGCCCGCGACGACCTTCTGGTCGGCGGGGGCGGTCGTGACGACCGGCACTTCCCTGACGGTCAGGGCGAGGGCGGCGGAGGCCGCCGGTGCGACGCCGTTGTCCGCGGAGACCCCGAGGGTGGCGACGCCGCCCGGGCCGGTGGGGGTGCCGGAGATGGTGCCGGTCCCGTCGCCGTTGTCGACGAAGGCGAGACCCGCGGGCAGGGTGCCCGTCACGGCGATCGTCGGGACGGGGTAGCCGCGGTCGGTGGTGACGGTGAAGCCGAAGCTCTGGCCCGCCGTCGCCGTCGCGACCGCGCTGCCGGTCAGGACGGGCGCCTCCCGCACCGTCAGGGTCAGCGTCTGCGCGGCGGCCGTTCCGACGCCGTTGCCGGCGGTGAGGGAGAGCGTGCGGACGCCGCCGGTCTTCGCGGCCGGGGTGCCGGCGATCGTCGCCGTGCCGTCGTGGTGGTCGGTGAAGGTCAGCCCGGCGGGCAGCGTGCCGGCGACCGCGATCGGGTCCGCCGTCGGGCGTCCGGTGGTGGTCACGGTGAACGAGCCCGCGGACCCCGCCGTGAAGGAGGCCGTGTTCGGACTCGTGATCGCCGAGGTCTGGTTCAGGACGTAGGTGAGGGCCTGGTCCACGGCGCCCCCGGCGTTGGCGGCGCGCACGGTCACGGGATAGTCCTTCGCGGCGTCCGTCGGCGTGCCGGAGATGGTCGCGGTCCCGTCGCCGTTGTCGACGAACCCGACGCCCGCCGGGAGGGTGCCGGTCAGCGAGAGGGCCGGCGTCGGGTAGCCGGTGGTGGCCACGGTGAAGGCACCGTTCGTCCCGACGACCCCCGTCGCGGTGGACCCGGTGACGAAGGCCGGCGGCGCGTACATGGCGACGGTGGTGACGGCGTAACCGCTGCCCAGCGTCGCGGAAGCGGTGGCCGCCCCGGGTTGCGCCAGCGCGAGGGTCGACGAGGCGACCCCGCCGGACAGCGCGGCGGTCGTAGGCATGACGACGGCTGCGCCCGCGGTCCGTGAGAAGGCGACGGTCGCGCCGTCGAACGCGGTCAGGTCCGACGGGGCGACGGAGGCGCCGGCCGAGTCGGCGAGCAGACTGGCGGTGAGCGTCGTGCTGCTCTGCGGGGCGACGAGTGTCGCCGGCGACGCGGTGAGCCCGAGGGTCAGGTACGGCGCGGCCGTGACCGCGCCCGAGACGGTGTCGCAGCCGGTCACCGTGGGGCCGCCCACGCAGCCCCACCAGTTGCGCGCGAGATCGGCCGTGCCGCCGGACTGCTTCACCGCGGGGGCCGAGTTCCCGGAGATCCGGTTGTAGCGGGCCGAGAGGGCGCCGCCCGTCACGGCGATCGCGGAGCCCGCGTTGGCGGGATTCGTGTTCGACGCGAAGGTGGATCCCGTCACCGAGAGGGAGCCGCCGTCGAGCCAGAGCCCCGCGCCCGGGAACGAAGCGCCGCCGACCGGCGCATTGCCCGTGAAGCTGCTCGAGGAGATCGACATCGAGGCGCCGCCGTGCGGATCGCTGACGGCGACCGCCGCGCCTCCGTTCACTCCGGAGGCCGTCGCCCGGTTGTTCGCGAACGTGCTGCCCTGGATGCTCAGCGTCTCGCCCGAGGTCGCGCCCGTCGCCTGGTAGTAGAGGGCGCCGCCCGAGGCGATGCCGGACGAGTTGCCGCTGAAGGTCGTCGACCGCACGTCCAGCGAGCCGCCGATGAACTGGATGGCCCCGCCGGGGTTCGCCGTGGACCCGCCAGCGGTGGTGTTCGCCGTGTTCCCGGTGAAGCTGGATGCCGTGATCGCCAGCGAGTCGGAGGCGGCGGCGTTGCCGGACCCGCCGATGATCGCGCCGCCGCCGTAGACGTTGTCCACGCCGCCGCGCACGGTGACCTTGTCGATGGCGACCGCGATGCCGCCGACCTGCTGCGGGTCGAGGGCGAGCACCTGCTGCGTGCCGGAGCCGACCAGGACCGTCCCGGCCGTCGACGTCCCCTGGATGGTGATGCTCGTCCCGGCCGTCGTCCCGACGTCGATCGCACCGTCCGCGAGGGTGAAGGTGCCGTTCGGCACGGTGACGATGGTGGATCCGCCGAGGTTCGAGGCGACGCAGAGCGCGGCGCGCAGCGTGACCGGGCTGCCGGGGTCCGCCATCGACGGCGTCGTGCACGCGTCGTTGGGGTCGGCGTCGTCGGTGCTCGTCACGGCGATGGTCCGATCGGCCGCGTACGCGGGAGCGGCGATGCCGACTCCGAGGAGGGCGGCGACGAGGGCGGTGACGGTCGCGGTCGCGACGAGGGCCAGCTCCCGAGCGGCCGGGCGACGAGCAAGCAGGCGATGCATCGGTGTCGGGCTCCTCGCCGGGCTCGGGAATTCAGGCGTTCTCGATGCTAGTGGCCGCGCCATCCCGGCCGTTGGCCCCTCTCTAAGGGCCAGAGGCGCCGAACGGGGATGCCCTAAGCTCGCATCCAGGCTGCGCGCCTCCCGTCCGGCGCACAGCATCCAGAGAGGACAACCGTGCCCGAGGTGTCGCGCCGCGCCGTGATGGCCACCGCTCTGGGCGGGCTCGGTCTCGTCGCGCTGGCCCCCGCCGCGCCGGCCTTCGCCCGCACCGTGTCCGCCTCCAGCACCGGTCTGGCGCACGCGGCCTCCCCGGCCGCCGGGCTCGCCGACCCCGTCCGCTCGCTCTTCACGCCCGCGATCGGCCGGGCCTTCACGGCCGTCGACGGCGAGCGCACCCTCCACCTGGTCCTCACCGCGGTCGAGGACCTCTCGCCGGATGCCGCGGGCGACGAGCACCGCTTCCTGCTGCTCTTCACCGCGAACGGCTACTCCCCCGCCGACGGGATCTTCACGCTCAGCCGCGCGGGCGCGCCCGACGTCGCCCTCTTCATCAGCCCGATCGGGCGCGGCGGACTGACCCGCACACTGCAGGCCGTCGTCGACCGGACGGCGTGATGACGCTGCTGACGGCCGGGCTGCGCGCGGCGACCGCTGCGGACGACGAGTTCCTGCGGCGTCTGTTCCTCGACAGCCGCCGGTCCGAGTTCGCGGGCCTGCCCGCCGACCAGGCCGATCCCCTGCTCGCCCTGCAGTACCGGGCGCACGCGGCCGACCGCCGCGCCCGTCACCCCCACGCGGAGACCGCGATCATCTCCGTCGACGACGACCCGGTGGGCTCGGTGACCGTCGACCGCGACGGCGGGCGGATGCACCTGGTCGACATCGCCGTCCTCGCCTCCCATCGCGGCCGCGGCATCGCCTCCGAGGTGCTCGGCGAGCTCGTCCGGACCACGGAGCACGCGACGCTCACCGTCTGGAGCCTGAACGCCGGAGCGCGCCGCCTCTACGAGCGGTTCGGCTTCCAGGTGGTCTCCGAGCAGTTCGGCTACGTCCTGATGGCCACGGAGGTCGAGGGATGACCGCGACCCACGCCGACTGGCAGTCGGCCTCCGGCAGCGAGGTGCGCGCGATGGCGCCCGACGGCACCGGGTACACCCTGAGACTCGTCGACGTCTCCCCCGCCCGGGTCGACAACGGCTGGGTGGCGTACACGCTCCGCTTCGAGAGCGGGGCCGACCTGCCCGCCGAGCAGCAGACCTACGAGCTCGTCGTCGGCTCGATCGCCGAACCGGTGTTCCTCGTCCCGACCGGCCGCACCGCCGACGGACTCGCGCTCGAAGCGGTGTTCGCCCAGGCGGCGCCGACCTCGCCGGCTCCGCCCCCGCAGAAGGAGAGCTGATGTCCCAGCCCTACGTCGGAGAGATCCGCATGTTCGCCGGAAACTTCGAGCCGGCCGGCTGGATGTTCTGCCGCGGCCAGCTGATCTCGATCTCCGACTACGAGACCCTCTTCCAGCTGATCGGAACGACGTACGGCGGCGACGGCCAATCGACCTTCGGCCTTCCGGATCTGGGCGCACGGTTCCCGGTCCACCAGGGCGTGCCGCCGTCGAGCGACGGGTACACGCCGGGGGAGATGGGCGGGACGGATGCGGTGACCGTGACCCTCACGCAGCTGCCGAACCACACGCACACCCCCGTCGCGGCGGCCACGCCGACCACGTCGAGCGCGTCGGGTGCGTACCTCGCCGGGTGGGCCGATGCGCCGTACTCGTCGGCGACGCCTTCGACGGCGCTCGCCCTGCAACAGCTCGCGCCGGCCGGCGGCTCGCAGCCCCACGAGAACCGCCAGCCCTACGTGACGGTGAGCTTCATCATCAGCCTCTACGGCGTCTTCCCCTCCCCGACCTGAGCCAGGAGCCACCGATGTCCGAACCCTTCATCGGCGAGATCCGCCTCGCCGCGTTCTCCTTCCCGCCCAAAGGCTGGTCGCTGTGCAACGGGCAGCTGCTGCCGATCAACCAGAACCAGCCGCTCTTCGCCCTGTTCGGCACGCAGTTCGGCGGCGACGGCAGAACGACGTTCGGGCTGCCCGACCTGCGCGGCCGGATCCCGGTCGGGTTCAGCATGGACAACCCTCTCGGAAGGCAGTTCGGCGAGGCGACCCACACGCTCAGTGTCACCGAACTGCCGCCGCACGCCCATGTCGCCTCCGTCGCCGCGTCGGCGACCGTGACCACGCCGACGGGCACCTCCTACCTGGCGCAGCCGGGCAAGGCCGCCTACGCGGCGAGCCCGACCACGACCATGTCCGCCGGCTCCGTCGCGTCGGTCGGGCAGAGCCAGGCGCACCAGAACATGGCTCCCTACACCGTGGTGTCGTACATCGTCGCCCTCACGGGCATCTTCCCCTCCCAGAACTGAGGCCAGCATGTCCAACCCGTTCGTCGGCGAGATCCGTCTCGTCGGGTTCACCTTCGCGCCGACCGGCTGGGCGTTCTGCCAGGGCCAGCTGCTGTCGATCTCGCAGAACACGGCGCTGTTCTCGCTCCTGGGCACCTGGTACGGCGGGGACGGCCGCTCGACCTTCGCGCTGCCGAACCTCCAGAACGCCACCGCGATGGGCACCGACCAGTCGGGCCAGTTCCCGTACGTCGGGGAGTCGGGAGGAGCCGCCTCCGTCGCTCTGACGCAGAGCCAGATCCCCGCGCACACGCACGGCGTGCTCGCCACGCCGACACCGGGGACGACGAGCGACCCGACCAACGCGTCGTTCGCCATCCCCCGCGTCGGCCGGGTGACCGAGGCGGCGTACGGCACAGCGGCCTCCGTGTCGCTGGCACCGAACGCCTTCGGAGTGACCGGCGGCGGCCAGCCGCACAACAACATCCAGCCGTCCCTCGCGCTGAACTACATCATCGCCCTGCAGGGCGTCTTCCCGCCGCGTTCCTAGCGACGGCGCGCGAAGACGCAGAGAAGGGGCGCACGGCGGATGCCGTGCGCCCCTTCGTCCGCCGTCGTGCCGCTGCTAGGCGACGTCCCGCGCGGCCGCGACCGTGAGCCGGTCGCCTTCCGGTGCGAGGTCGACGCGCACCAGGTCGCCGTCGCGGATCTCGCCGGCCAGCAGCGCGGTCGCGAGCCGGTCGTCGATCTCGCGCTGCATCAGGCGGCGCAGCGGCCGGGCCCCGTAGATCGGGTCGAAGCCGCGCTCGGCCAGCCAGGCGCGGGCGTCCGGGGTGACCGCCAGCTCCAGCCGGCGCTCCGTCAGTCGCTTCACCAGACGGTCGATGTTGAGCTCGACGATCTCGCCCAGCTCGTCCTTGCTCAGCGTCGAGAACACCACGATGTCGTCGAGGCGGTTCACGAACTCCGGCTTGAACGCCTGGCGGACCTGCTGCAGCACCGCCTCCTCGCGCTCCGTATCGCTCAACGTCGGGTCGACCAGGTACTGGCTGCCGAGGTTGGACGTCAGGATGAGGATCGTGTTGCGGAAGTCGACCGTGCGGCCCTGGCCGTCGGTGAGACGCCCGTCGTCGAGCACCTGCAGGAGGATGTCGAACACCTCCGGGTGCGCCTTCTCGACCTCGTCGAGCAGGATGACCGAGTACGGCCGGCGGCGGACCGCCTCCGTGAGCTGACCACCCTGCTCGTAGCCGACGTAGCCGGGAGGCGCACCGACCAGCCGCGAGACGGCGAACTTCTCGCTGTACTCGCTCATGTCGATGCGGATCATGGCCTTCTCGTCGTCGAACAGGAACGCCGCGAGCGCCTTGGCCAGCTCGGTCTTGCCGACACCGGTCGGGCCGAGGAACAGGAACGATCCGGTCGGCCGGTCGGGGTCGGAGATGCCGGCGCGCGTGCGACGCACCGCGTCGGCGACCGCGCGCACCGCCGTCTTCTGGCCGATGATGCGCCGGCCGAGCTCCGCCTCCAGGTGGAGCAGCTTCTCGGTCTCGCCCTGGGTGAGGCGGTCGACGGGAATGCCCGTCCACGCCGCCACCACCGCCGCGATGTCGTCGGCCGTGACCTGCTCGTTCACCATGCGCGGGTGCTCGTGCTCGGCCTGCTCGGCCTCCGCCAGCTCCCGCTCGATGCTCGGGATGGTCTCGTACTCGATGCGCGAAGCCTCCTGGTAGCGGCCGTCGCGCAGCGCGACGTCGCGACGGGTCTTCGCCTCGTCGAGCTGCGAGCGCAGCGCGCCGACCCGGTTGAGCGCGGCCTTCTCGGCACGCCACCGGCCCTGCAGCTCCTCGAGCTCGTCCTCCTGCACCCGCAGGCGCTCCTGGAGGGCGGCGAGGCGCTCCTTGCTGGCCTCGTCCTTCTCCTTCTTGAGGGCGAACTCCTCCAGCTTCATCCGCTCGACGACGCGCTGGAGCGTGTCGATCTCGACCGGGGCCGAGTCGATCTCCATCTTGAGGCGGGAGGCCGCCTCGTCGATCAGGTCGATCGCCTTGTCGGGCAGCTGCCGCGCCGTGATGTACCGGTTCGAGAGGGAGGCCGCCGCGACCAGCGCGGAGTCCTCGATGGTGACGCCGTGGTGCGCCTCGTAGCGCCCCTTCAGCCCGCGCAGGATGGCGACCGTGTCCTCCACGCTCGGCTCGCCCACGTAGACCTGCTGGAAGCGGCGCTCGAGCGCGGCGTCCTTCTCGATGAACTCGCGGTACTCGTCGAGCGTGGTCGCGCCGATGAGTCGCAGCTCGCCGCGCGCCAGCATCGGCTTGAGCATGTTCGACGCCGCGACGGAGCCCTCTCCGCCGCCCGCGCCCATGAGGATGTGGAGCTCGTCGACGAAGGTGATGATCTCGCCCTCGGCGTCGTTGATCTCCTTGAGGACGGCCTTCAGCCGCTCCTCGAACTGGCCGCGGTACATCGCGCCGGCGACCAGCGCCGACAGGTCGAGCGAGACCAGCTGCTTGCCCTTGAGCGAGTCGGCCACGTCGCCCGCGACGATGCGCTGGGCGAGGCCCTCGACCACGGCCGTCTTGCCGACGCCGGGCTCGCCGATGAGCACGGGGTTGTTCTTGGTGCGCCGGGTCAGCACCTGGCTGACGCGACGGATCTCGGCGTCCCGCCCGATGACCGGGTCGAGCTTGCCGCTCTTGGCGATCTCCGTGAGGTTGACGCCGTACTGCTCCAGCGCGCTCTTGGACTCCTCCTGGGAGGAGGGCGCGCCCTGCATGTTCGCCATTCGTGTCCTTTCCCGAGTGGTGGCAAAGTTGAGTCTACTTAGCTCAACTTTGATTGGCCAGGGGGTATTCCGTTCTTGGTGGACGAATCCGGGCTGCCGCGGCATCGGTGGTCGCCCGTACGATCCTCCCGTGATCACCACCGTCGCCGTCGCCGGCTACCGCTCGCTGCGCGACCTCGTGCTGCCGCTCGACCGCCTCACGGTCGTGACCGGCGCGAACGGGGTCGGTAAGTCGTCCCTCTACCGGTCGCTGCGGCTGCTCGCCGGGTGCGGTCGCGACGAGGTCGTCGTCGCGGTGGCGCGGGAGGGCGGACTCGACTCGACGCTCTGGGCCGGTCCCGAGCAGATCGGCCGGGCGGTGCGGGAGGGCCGGGCGCCGGTGCAGGGCACGGTGCGCAGCGGCCCGATCTCCCTCCGGCTCGGCGTCCAGCTCGACGACGACGGCGACGGCCTCGGGTACGCCCTCGACCTCGGGCTGCCGAACATCCGCAAGTCCGCCTTCGAGCGCGACCCCGAGCTCAAGGCGGAGACGCTCTGGACGGGCAGCGCGCCGCGTCCGTCGAGCATCGCCGCCGAGCGTCGCGGCGGCCACGTGCGCGTGCGGGACGACGACGGCGCGTGGACCGAGCTCGGCCGCTCCCTGCGCCCGTTCGAGAGCCTGCTCACCGAGGTCGTCGATCCCGTGCGCGCCCCCGAGGTGCTCCGGATGCGCGAGAACCTGCGGTCGTGGCGGTACTACGACCACTTCCGGACCGACGCGACCGCACCCTCCCGCCTCCCCCAGCTCGGCACCCGCACCCCCGTGCTGGCCGCGGACGGCGCCGACGTCGCAGCCGCCGTGCAGACCATCCGCGAGCTCGGCGGCGGTGACGCGTTCGACGCCGCGATCGAGGACGCCTTCCCCGGCAGCCGGGTGGAGGTCGTCGTCGACGGCACGCAGTTCACGCTCGCCGTGCAGCAGCACGGCCTCCTGCGCCCGCTCGCCGGGCCCGAGCTCTCGGACGGCACGCTGCGCTACCTGCTGTGGGCCACCGCCCTGCTCTCACCGCGACCCCCGCAGCTGCTCGTCGTCAACGAGCCGGAGACCAGCCTGCACCCCGACCTGCTGCCCGCCCTCGGTTCCCTCATCGTCGCGGCCTCGGCGAACGCGCAGACCCTCGTCGTGACCCACTCCCAGGTGCTGCTCGACGCGATCGGCCGCGCGACCGGGGCCGGCGACGGGGACGGCGACGGGGTCCGTCGCGTCGAGCTCGAGAAGCGGTTCGGCGAGACGGTGGTGCTGGGCCAGGAGGGCCTGCTCGACCGGCCGTCCTGGCACTGGCCGAGCCGGTAGACGCACCGGTCGCACCGAATCTCTGTGGAGAAGGGGCGCTCCGTCATGTTTGTGTGGATATCTCGGTCGCCTTCCCGCACCTCGATACGATCAGAGCATGGCCAAGCCCTCCATCGACCAGGCGTTCCTCACGCCGCTGTACTCGCAAAGCGAGGTCGCGCAGATCATCCGCGCCACTCCGTCGACGGTACAGCGATGGACCACGGGCTATTCGGACGGCTCGACGCAGCGCGCGCCACTCGTCACAGGGGTCGATCGGGGGCGCGGTTTCACGGTTCCCTTCATCGGGCTCACAGAGGCCTTCGTCATCAATGCGTTTCGCAAGGCGGGCCTGCCGATGCAGCGCATCCGCCCGGCGGTCGAGGCGCTCCAGCGCGAGCTCGGTCTGGAGTACGCGCTGGCATCGAATCGACTGCGGACGGACGGAGTCGAAGTCCTCCTCCACTCGGACGATGAACTCGACCGGCGCCTCATCGTCGTCCGCAACGGCCAGGCGGCGTTCAGCGAAGTCGTCGACCAGTATCTGAAGAGCATCGACTTCGGGACTCTCTACGCCGAACGCCTCCGGCTGCCGCAGTATCCCGGACTCAATGTGACGGTGCAGCCCACGATCAACGGCGGCCAGCCAACGCTTGCCGATCGTGGAATCGCCGTGGCGGACGTGCTCGGGAGGATCCGTTCGGGCGAGTCCCCGACCGATGTCGCGGTCGACTACGGCGTCGCGCACGACGATGTGCTGTTCCTGAATCAGCTCGCGGCGTAGCCGTGGCCCTGCCGCTCTTCCTCGACCGCGGTCTCGGTTCGCGGCTCGTTCCCGAGGGCCTCCGGACCGCTGGCTGGGCGGTCACGACGATGGACGAGCGATACGGAACCGATGCGTCTCAGTCGGTGAAGGACGAGGACTGGATCCAGGATGCGGCCTCCCGCGCTGAGTTGCTCGTGTGCAAGGACCGCAACGTGGCCAAACGGCGTCTCGAAGCCCAGGCGATCTACTACTCCTCGGCACGGGTGCTCGTGATCGCGTCCGGGTTCTCCGCGTCTACGAACACCGCCTCGGCCCGATCAGACTGAACTTCCCGTGAGCGCGCGGACTCTCCTTCTCTCAGCCGGTCAGGCGCAGATCCCGCTCACGTCGGAGATGGCCTGCGCGAGCGCGGTCGACTTCTCACCGATCGCGCTGAAATTTGCGGTCGCAGGATTCTTCACGTAGCCGTGGAGGAGGGTGGCGAGGTCGTTGACGGCGGCCGCAGCCTTGTCGACCGGGGCCTTCACCTCGGGGTTGCCGACCTGGTCCTTGATGGACGTCACGGTGTCGTTCATCTGATCGAGCAGGTCGAGCGCCTTCTGCGGGTCCGACATCGCAGCGCTCGCCTCGCCCTGCATCCTCTGGACCTTGTCGAATCCCGCCTTGACCACGGTGCAGGCCTCGGCCTTGGACTGATCGGGCGAGACCTTCGCAGCAGCGGTCTGCGTCGGCGACGAAGTCGACGCAGAGCCGCCGGGGTCTGCCGCCGAGCAACCGGTAAGAGCGGCGGCGACGGTGACGATCGAGACGGCGGCGAGCGTCAGACGCGCCGCGAGCGTGTTCTTCATGGGTCCCCTGTCTTCGATCCGCACGATGGCGGCCACGATAGCAAACCCACAGGAACGGCAATACGGCACCCGGGCCTCCCACACTTGTACGCTGACGGTGATGATCGACCCGATGGATCTCCACATCGTCCTGATGGACAGCGCCTCGGCGGCCGCCCTGGCGCAGATCCTGCCTCTTCTGCTGCTGACGCTGATGGTCGAGTTCCGGCGGGTGGAGCTGCACCACCGGGGCCGGGTGCGGGTGACGCGCCTGCTGCTCGGGGTCTTCTTCCTGGTGTTCGGGGTGATCGAGACGGTGCTCGTGCTGTCGATCGACGGGTCGTTCATCCCGTTCCAGTGGAGCGACCTCGCGGCGGCGCTGGTGATCTTCGGGCTGCTCGCGCTGCTGTTCTGGCTGTCGATGCTCGACAGCCCGCGCCGCCGGCGCGAACCGGCGGCGCAGGACGAGGACTTCGACTAGCGCCGCCTCCCGGCCCTACTCGTCGGCGTCGAGCCGCTTGCCGCGCATGACGATCAGCGGGTCGGGCCGCTTGACGACCGACGTGTCCTTGCCGTCGTAGTCGAACTGGCTCAGGAAGTAGCGCATCGCGTTCACCCGGGCGCGCTTCTTGTCGTTGGAGCGCACGATCGTCCACGGGGCGTGCCGCTTGTCGGTGCGGCGGAACATCTCCTCCTTGGCGGCGGTGTACTCGTCCCACCGGTCGAGGGAGGCGATGTCCATCGGCGACAGCTTCCACCGGCGCACAGGGTCGAGCTGACGCATGGCGAAGCGGGTGCGCTGCTCGGTGCGCGACACCGAGAACCAGAACTTGGTGAGGTGGATGCCGGAGTCGACGAGCATCTTCTCGAACGCGGGCGCCTGCGCCATGAAGGTCTCGTACTCCTCGTCGGTGCAGAACCCCATCACGCGCTCGACGTTGGCCCGGTTGTACCAGGAGCGGTCGAACATCACGATCTCGCCGGCGGTCGGGAGGTGCTGCACGTACCGCTGGAAGTACCACTGGCCGCGCTCGCGGTCGCTCGGCTTCGACAGCGCGACGACCCGGGAGGTGCGCGGGTTGAGGTGCTCGGTGAACCGCTTGATCGTGCCGCCTTTGCCCGCCGCATCCCGCCCCTCGAAGACGATGACGGCCCGACGGTCGTTGTCCTCCAGCCAGTACTGGAACTTGAGCAGCTCGACCTGCAGCTGGTACTTCTCGAGCTCGTACTGCTCGCGCGACATCCGCTCGGAGTACGGGTACCCCTCCTGCCAGGTGTAGACCGGGTTGCCCTCCGGGTCGATCAGGTCGGGGTCGGGGGTGTGCCCGCCCTGCACGGTGTACCCGGTGGCACGCAAGTGCTCGATGTACTCGCGCAGGTCGGTCGCAGGGGTGTCGTCGGCCATCGTTCCTCCTGGTCGCCGGTCGTCTGTGCGCGAGAGTGTACGCGGGCCAGGTGTACACGCGGTGCCCCCTCACCCGCTGAGCGCCGCGGTGGGCGGGATGCGCGCCGCGCGGATCGCGGGATACAGTCCCGCCACCGCGCCGATCACCAGGGTCGCCACGATCCCGACGCCCACCGCGGCCGGCGGCACGGTCGCCGGCCAGCCGTTGGCCGCCGCGACGGCGACGGTCACGACCGCGCCGAGCACGGAGCCGGCCACGCCGCCGAGCGCGGAGAGCAGGAGCGCCTCGGCCACGAACTGGCGCCGGATGTGGCGGCGCGCGGCGCCGAGCGAACGCCGCAGCCCGATCTCGCGCCGGCGCTCCAGCACCGAGATGATCATCGTGTTGGCGACGCCGATGCCGCCGACCAGCAGGGCGACCGAGCCCAGCCCGACCAGCAGGCCGGTGAAGGCCTGATCGGCGGCGTTCTTCGCGGCCAGGGCGTCCGAGGGGCGCGAGACCGTGACCTCGTCCGGGGCCTGCGGCGAGATCGTGCGGCCCAGGAGGTCGCGCACGGACGCGACGGAGGCATCCGTCGACCGCTCGTAGACCCGCGTCGGGCTGCCGTCGAAGCCGAGGAGCTCCGCGGCGACCGGCATGCCGACCAGCGCGGCCGTGTCGAGCTCGGGCGCGAGCGGCACCGGATCCAGGATGCCGATGACCGTGAAGTACTGGCCGCCCAGCCACACCTGCGACCCCGGCGAGACGATGCCCAGACGCTGCGCCGCGGTCGCGCCGAGCACAACGGCGGGGTAGCGACCGGTGGCGGCGTCGAGCCACCTCCCGGCGCGGAGCGTCGCCCCGGTCACGTCGAGCAGGTCGGGGTCGGCGGCCATGACGACCAGCGAGCCGGTCGCCGCGGCGTCGATCACGTCGCTGCGATAGACGTTCGCCTTCAGCGCGGCGGTGCCGCTGACCCGCTCGACGCCGTCGATCATCCTGACCTTCGGGATGGTGTCGGCCGGGAGCTTCGCGGGTGCGCCGAACAGGCTGTTGCCGGGCGTCGCCGTCAGCAGGTTGGTGCCGAGGCTCGCGAGCTGCTGGTTGAGCCGCGCCTGACTCGAGGCCGAGATGCCGACGACCGCGATCATGGCGGCGATGCCGATGGCGATGCCGAGCGCCGACAGCACCGCTCGGGCCGGCCGTGCCCGCAGCCCGGCCGTGGCGAGCCGCAGCAGATCGCGGGCGCGCAGCCGGGAGCTCGGAAGAGCCTCCTGGACCGCGGGGTCGGCGGGGCGGGTCTCGAGGGCGGTCATGCGGCCACCCCCGAGTCGGAGAGCACGCGGCCGTCCCGCACGGCGATGCGGCGCGGCAGGCTGGCCGCGATGCCCTCGTCGTGGGTGATGACGACCACGGTCGTGCCCTGCCGGTTCAGCTCGTGGAGCAGTTCGACGATCACGGCGCCGGCCTCCGAATCCAGGTTGCCGGTCGGCTCGTCCGCGAGCAGCAGCGGCGGATCGCCGACCACCGCGCGGGCGATGGCCACGCGCTGACGCTCGCCTCCCGAGAGCTCGTGCGGCCGATGCGAGGTCCGGTGGCCGAGCCCGACGCGCTCGAGCGCCTCCCGCGCCCGCTCCCTCCGCTCGCGCCGGGGCGCGCCGGAGTAGAGGAGGCCGTCGGCCACGTTGTCGAGCGCGCTCACGCCGTCGGCGAGGTGGAACTGCTGGAAGACGAAGCCGATGCGGTAGGCGCGCAAGGCCGAGAGTCCGGCATCGTCGAGGGACGCCACATCCACGCCGTCGATGAGCGCGGTGCCGGCGGTGGGCCGGTCGAGGGTCCCGATGAGGTTGAGGAGCGTGGACTTGCCGGAACCGCTCGGCCCGACGATGGCGACCAGCTCACCCCGCTCGATGGTCAGGGAGACGCCGGCGCACGCGCGCACGGGAGGCTCGCCATAGCTGCGCTCGATGTCGCGCAGGGTCACGATCGCGTTCATACCTTCGGCACCACGACTTTCTTCCCCTCGGCGACGCCGTCGCCCGAGATCTCCACGCGTCCGCCGGCGAACAGGCCGGGGGTGACGGGCACCCGCCGGGTGGAGCCGCCGGCGCCCAGCACCTCGACCCCGTAGCCGCCGCCCGGGAGCGCGAGCAGCGCCTCCACCGGGACCGACAGCACGTTCTCGCGCGTGTCGGACGGGAAGTCGACCACCACCGACGCCTGCTGGAAGTCGCCGGCCGCCGCCGGATCGTCGAGCGCGACGACGGTGGGGATCACCACTGCCGAGTTCGCGTCCGTCGGATCCTGTTGAGTGGGCACGCCGACCGAGGTCACCGTGCCCCCGGTGGTCGCGCCGCCGGGCAGCGCGATGACGACCTTCTGGCCGACCTTCGCGACCTTCTGATCCGACAGCCGCACGGAGACCTGCACCTGCTTGGTGAGACTCGTGACCGAGACGACCGGGGCTCCCCCGCCCACCTGGTCGCCGAGCTTCGCCTTCGTGCCCGCGATGCGCACATCCCCCGGCTGGAAGACGAAGGCCCCGAGCTCGATCGCCCCCGTGCGCTCCTGCCCGGTGGCCTTCTGCCACGCCCGGATCGCGGACGCGGTCGCCGCAGAGAAGTGGGCGTCGGGCGTCCCGCTGAAGTACCCCAGTGCGGCGAGACTCTGCTCCAGCTGCGTCACGTCCGGTCCGTCGTCCATCCCGGTCTCGAACCCGCGCCACGCGGGCACGGCTCCGTGGAACAGGAACACCGGCACGTTGTCGACGGCGAAGAGCGACTGGCCGAGGCCGATCTGCGCCCCGCCCGCCGGCAGCCAGGTGACGACGCCCCCGCGCCCGGCACCGACATCGTGCGGGTCGGCGTACGAGAGCGTCCCCGACGCTTTGACCGACCCCGAGAGCGTGCCGCGCTCGATGACGGCCTCCCCCGCCCCCATCGGACGCTTCGCCGCCGGAGGCGCGGTGTCGCCGAGCGCGGAGGCGGCGGCGAACCCGGCCCCGCCGACCAGGAGCAGCGCCAGGGCGCCCCCGATCACGAAGGCCGCCCGCCGGCGTCGCGCCGTCACGGCCGCACGCTCGTGGTCGACATGTCGGCGGATCCGCCGCACTTGTCGGCCACATCGGCCGGCGCGTCCTTCGGGATGTCCAGCCCCTGACCCGGCTTCGGGTCGGGGACGTCGACGCCGCTCGCGCGGTAGCACTTCGCGATCGTGATCATCATCTTCTGCGCCGCCTCGTCCGCCGCCTTCTTCTCGGCCTCGGTCATCGCAGGCGGCGTGCCGAGCTTCTTGGAGCACGCCTCGCTGGCGGCGGAGAGCTGGTCCTCCGACAGCCCGCGGGAGTCGATGGTCGCGCCCATCCCGTCGGCCGAGGGGTCGCCGACATCGACCCCGTGCTCGCGCATGCACCGGGACATGGAGAGCTGCCACTCGGCGAGGGATCCGGGAGCCGCGGACGGCTTGCCTCCGCTCGGCCCCCGCTCGTCGGGGCCGGCCGAGCAGGCGCTGACCGCCAGCAGGAGCGCGGGGGCGAGGGACAGGAGCGCGAGCCGTGAGACGACGGCGCGCTTTCCGGTGGTGGTCGACATGGTGGTCCTTCCGTTCGCGGCGCCCACCGGTCGGCGGGCACGTCCCACTCCACCGGGAGGCCCGTTCCCCGGGCGTAAAGGAATTCCTTTACGTTTTCGTTAGGGTCGCCGTGTTTGACTCTCCGCGGTGCCGCGCCTCCCGACGGCGGCGCCGGGAAGGGGTCGGCATGCGCGCGTTGATCGTCGAAGACGAGGCGTTCCTGGCCGAGGCCGTGCAGACCGGTCTGCGCCGCGAGACGATCGCGGCCGACATCGCCGGCGACGGCGACACGGCCATCGAGCAGTTGTCGGTCAACGATTACGACGTCGTCGTCCTCGACCGCGACATCCCCGGCGTCCACGGCGACGACGTGTGCCGCTGGGTGACCGCGAACCGCCCGCACGTCCGCGTGCTGATGCTGACCGCGGCCCGCCGCCTCGACGACAAGGTGACGGGCTTCGAGCTGGGCGCCGACGACTATCTCGCCAAGCCGTTCGACTTCCCCGAGCTGGTCGCGCGGCTGCGCGCGCTCGGCCGGCGCCCGGGCGAGGCACGCCCGCCGGTGCTGGATGCGGCGGGCGTGAGCCTCGACCCGTTCCGGCGCGAGGTCTACCGCGAGGGCCGGCTGGTGCGGCTGAGCCGCAAGGAGTTCGCCGTGCTCGAGGTGCTCCTTCAGGCGGAGGGAGGGGTCGTGAGCGCGGAGACGCTGCTCGAGAAGGCCTGGGACGCGAACGCGGACCCGTTCACCAACACGATCCGCGTGACCGTGTCGACCCTGCGCAAGCGCCTCGGCGAGCCCTGGGTGATCCACACCGTCCCGGGCAGCGGCTACCGGCTGGAGGGTGCGGCATGACCGCGCCGACGGGTCCGGCGGTGCGCGCCCTCCCGCGCCCCCGGATGACGATCCGCGCCCGCCTGACCCTGACCTACGCGGTGATGATCACCTCGATCGGCGCCGTCATGCTCGGCATCGTCTACGTGTTCATGCGCTACATCCCGACCTACCAGATCACGGCGATGGGGGCGGTCCAGGCCGACTCTCTGACGCAGGTGCCGGCATACGCGGAGACCGCTCGCCCGTCCGACTCCGTCTCGTCCCTGGCGAGCACCATCTCGATCAAGAGCGAGGCGGATGTGCTCAACACCCTCCTGATCGTCTCGCTCGTCGTGCTCGTGGTGCTCGCCGCCGCCGGCGCCGTGATCGGCTGGGTCGTCGCCGGGCGCGTGCTGCGGCCGTTGCAGGCGATCAACGCCGCCGCGCAGCTGGCCGGCACCGGCTCCTTCGACCACCGGGTGGGGTCGACCGGGCCGCACGACGAGGTCCGCGAGCTCTCGGACACCTTCGACGAGATGCTCGGCAAGCTCGACCGCGCCTTCCAGGCCAACCGCCGGTTCGCGGCGAACGCGTCGCACGAGCTGCGGACGCCGCTCGCCGCCACCCAGACCGTCCTCGAGGTGGCGCTCAGCGATCCCGAGCTCGACCTGCACGCCCTGCGCGCCGCGGCCGAGCGGGTCTACGAGACGAACCGCCGCAACATCGAATCGGTCGACGCGCTGCTGTCGCTCGCCGAGATCGGTGCGGGAACCGTGCGGCCAGCACCGGCCGATCTCGCCGATGTCGCCCGGGACGCGCTGGACGAGGTGGACGGCATCGCGGCCGCGCGGGGCATCCGCGTGCGGCGGGAGCTGCATCCTGCGCCGCTGGTCGGCGACGGCGCGCTCGTGCAGCGGGCCGTCGCCAACCTCGTCGTGAACGCAGTGCTGCACAATCGCGACGGCGGGACGATCGCAGTCTCGACCTCCTCCGCCCGCGACGGAGCGGCCGAGCTGCGCATCGAGAACTCGGGGCCGGAGCTGTCGCCCGCGCTCGTCGACTCGCTCACGGAGCCGTTCGTCCGCGGCGCGGGGCGGGTGCAGTCCCCGAACGCGCCCCGCGGGCACGGCCTCGGTCTGGCCATCGTGCGCAGCGTCGCGGAAGCCCACGGCGGCGAGCTCGTGCTCGTCCCGCGGCGGGGCGGCGGCCTGATCGCGACGCTCCGCTTCCCGGCGGCGGCTCCGGCGGTCGCGCTCAGTGCGCGGAGAGCATCCGTTCCAGTTCCCGCGTGAGCGCGGTGCGGCCGGCGCCGTCCACCGTGCTCAGGAGGGGCTGAAGGGCCCGGCCCACCTGCTCGGCTCCGTCGCGCGCGAGCGCGAGTCCGTCGGGGGTCGCCACGACCTCCACCGCCCGGGCGTCGTCGGCGCTGGGCACCCGGCGGACCAGGCCGCGGCGTTCGGCGCGCTCGATCAGGCCCGAGACGGTGGACTTGTCGAGGCCGAGCAGGGCGGCGAGCTGCGCCATTCGGGGGCGGCGGTCGCGCAGCACACCGAGCATCCGGAGCTGGGTGAGGGAGAGGTCGCGCTCGGCGGCCACGCGGGTGAGCACCCCCGTGACGACGAACGAGGTCTGCACGAGGGCGTCCACGAGCGCGTCGTCGGGTCTGTCGGTCATGCTCCGAGGCTACTTGACAAAGGTTGGTATTACCAACCATCATGGAATAGTTCGCAATACCAACCATTTGGAGGAGTCATGCGCGCCGCCGTCGTCACATCGTTCGACACCCCGCCGGAGTACGCCGAGTGGCCCGACCCGGTCGCGACCGACGACACCCTGGCCGTCGAGGTGGTCGCGGGCGCCCTCCACCCGCGCGTGCGCTCGCAGGCCGACGGCAGCCACTACACGAGCACCGGCGAGCTGCCCTTCGTCCCGGGGATCGACGCCGTCGTGCGCGACGCCGACGGCCGTCTCCGGTACGCGCTCGTGCACGAGAGCGAGCTGGGCACCTTCGCCGAGCGCACCGTCGTGCCGCGCAACGCCACCGTCCCGCTCCCCGACGGCATCGACGCGGTGCGCGTCGCCGCGGCGATGAACCCGGTGATGTCGTCGTGGGTGGCGCTCCGGCGCCGCACCGCCGTCCGGCCGGGCGCGCGCGTCCTCGTCCTCGGCGCGACCGGGAACGCCGGCCGCCTCGCCCTGCAGGTCGCCCGCAGACTCGGGGCATCGGAGGTCATTGCGGCGGGACGCGACCGCGACCGCACCGCGGCGCTGCTCGGGCACGGCGCGGATCGCGCGCTCGGGTTCGACGAGCTGTCGCAGGCGGCGGACGTCGACGTGGTGCTCGACTACGTCTGGGGCGCCCCCACGGCGCAGGCGATGGCCGACATCGTGACCGCCCGCACCGATCGCGGCGCGCCGCTGACCTGGATCGAGATCGGGTCCGTCGCCGGGCCGACGGCGAGCATCCCGTCGGCCGCCTTCCGCGCCGCGCGCCTCGACCTCGTCGGCAGCGGGATCGGCTCCGTCTCACCGGAGGAGTTCGGCGCCGAGCTGCCCGCCATCGCCGAGGCCGTCTCGCGGGGCGAGTTCGACATCGACGTGCGGGCGGTGCCGCTCAGCGACGTCGCCTCCGTGTGGCGCGACGACCCGGGCGCGACGGAGCGCGTGGTCTTCGTGCCCTGACCGGGCGACGGCGGCCTCCCGGTACGTCTGCCGCGGCACGACCCGGCGCAGACGTACCGCGGGACCGCAGTCGCGCCCGCAGCGACCGGGTCGGCCTCAGGCGGCGGGGTCGCGGTCGTCGATGCCGGCGGGTGCCGTCGCGTCCAGCTCGTCCGGCAGCTCCAGCGGACGCCGCGTGTAGTAGCCCTTCGCCTTGCGGTAGAAGAGCGCCAGCGGCAGGATCCCGAGGACGATCAGCCCGATTCCGAGCAGGTTCACGATCGGGTCGTTGTTCGGGATGGAGGCGATGAACATCACGCCCATGAACACGGCGCCGATCGCCGGCCACAGCCCGATCAGCAGGAAGTTCTTCACCGATTTGAACAGCACCTTGCGGTACGCGACGACCACGGCGACACCCGCGAGCGTGTAGTAGAAGGCGATCTGCAGGCCGATCGACAGGATGGCGTTGTTCATGATGTCGCCGACGCTGCCGAGGAAGTTGGAGCCCAGGAACAGCACGACCGAGACGCCGACGACGATGAGGGTGGCGAAGGCGGGCGTGCGCCACTTCGGGTGGATGCGTCCGAAGGCCGACGGGATCGTGTGGTCGCGTCCCATCGAGAACAGGGTGCGGGTCACCTGGATGAGCGTGGTCTCGAGCGTCGCGACGGTCGACAGCGCCACCGCGACGACCAGGATCTTGCCGCCGATGCCCGGCCACACCGCATCCCCCAGCACCGAGAGGATGTTGGCGCTGTTCGCCTCGATCGTCTTCTGCGGCAGCATGACCAGCGTCGCGATGGTGAAGACCTCGAAGAGCAGGAAGACGATGACGACGCCGATGATGCCGGCCGACCCCGCGCTCTTGTGGCCGTCCTTGGTCTCCTCGTTGAGGTTGGCGCTGACGTCCCAGCCCCAGAAGTAGAAGGCCGCGATCAGGGCGGAGGCGACGAAGACGCCCGGGCCGGTCAGGTGCGCGAAGCCGAGCCAGTCCCACGAGAAGTCCGGGCCGGCGTGCGGCGACGTGGCGGCCCGCACGATCATCAGGATCGCGAACAGCACCAGGATGCTCACCTCGATCACCGACATGATCCACTGCGCCCGCGCCGTCACGTGCACGCCGAAGAGCACGCAGGCGGCCATGACGAGGAACCACACCGCGCCGACCGCGGTGATGAGCGGGACGTTGCCCGCCGCCTCCGGAGCGAAGAGCGTGACGGTCATCGCCCCGGCGGGGAGGGCTCCCGCGACCATGAAGATCGTGGCCGACACCACCAGCGCCCAGCCGGAGAGGAAGCCGAGCACGGGATGCAGCGCCCGGGCAACCCACGAGTACGTGGCCCCCGCGTTCACGTCGATGCGGCCCAGGTAGAGGAAGGCCCACGCGATCCCGAGCATCGGGATGCCGCACCAGAGCAGGGCGGCCGGCGCGCCCAGGCCGGCGGCCCCGACGAGCGTGGCCGTGGTGGCGGCGATGGAGTAGGCCGGGGCGCTGCCCGCGACGGCCATCACGATGGAGCCTGCTCGGCTGACCCCGTCGGCCTGCAGCTTGTGGTGGGCGCTCGGAGCGCCGTTCTGGTCGGCGGAGGCCGGCCGGGAATTCGTCTGGGTCATCACTCTCCCTGGCTGTGTCGCTGGTGCGGCCGTCGCGGCGATGCGATAGGGGGACGTTAGCAACCAGGGGTCGGGTGCACAAGAGAAAAGTGATGCGGATCCGGTTGTGAGTTCTCTCACCTACTGAGGAAATCGTCGCCGATCGGCCACGCGACCATCGAATCCGGTCGTCGCTTCCGGATGCTCCGCCCGCGAGAGCAGCCAGGTCGTCCGGGTGGCCGTCGCACCCGCGAGCCGGAAGCCGAGCCGCAGGGCCAGCCGCGCGGACCGCTCGTTGGCGCGATCGATCACGGCGGTCACGATCACCGCTCCCAGCCGCCCGAACGCGAGGTCGAGGGCCGCCTCCGCCGCCTCCGTGGCGTAGCCGTGCCCCCAGCGGTCCGACCGCTGCAGCCAGCCGATCTCGACGCTCCGCGTCTCCACCGCGATGGTGCGCAGGTGCAGGGAGACGTCGCCGATCACGTGGTCGTCGAGCTCCACGGCGAGCGCGAGGAAGTCGTCGGCCTGGCTGAGCGTGGTGTGGTGCAGGCGCGCGCGGAAGTGGTCCAGCGCTTGCCGCTCGGTGCGCACCGGCCAGCCGAGGCCCGAGCGCACCGGCTCGTCGGCTTCGATCGCGAGCCAGTCCACGACATCCCCCGCCCGGTACGGACGCAGCAGGAGGCGGTCGGTGCCGAGCACCGGGGCGATCACGGGGTCGTCGAGGGCGGGGCCGCGCAGCACGCGCGGCCGGTGAATCGCCAGTGCCATCTCGCTCCCGTCCCGTCCCGCTCCCCCGGTCTCCCGATTCCCCGGTCTCAGGGAGAGGCTATGGCCGCGTGGATAGCAATGGGCTGCCAGGAGGAGCGGGAGCGGTGTGAAGGCTCGAAGCCGCCCATAGGCGGCATGCAGCGGTGTGGTGGGGCGTGCTACGGCCGCCGCGACGCCGTCACGGTGAACTTGGCGTTGCGGGCGATCTGCCGGGTCGGGCCGACGGTCCGCTCGAGCGCGGCACGGTAGCCCAGGTGGGAGTTCCACACGGCCCAGAGCTCGCCACCGGGCACGAGCACGCGGGCCGCGTCGGCGAACATCCGATGCGCCGCACCGGTGTGCACGGCCCCGCCGATGTGGAACGGCGGGTTGAGCACCACGAGGTCGGCGGTGGCGTCGGGCTGGGAGGCGAGACCGTCATCCCGGACCACGGTCACCCGGTCGCCGACGTGGTTGGCCGCGGCGGTCGCTCGCGCCGACGCGACGGCGGCGGCGGACTGGTCGCTGGCGATGACCCGCAGCCCCGGGCGGGCGCCGGCGAGCGCGGAGGCGAGCAGGCCCGTTCCGCAGCCGAGGTCGATGGCCGTGCGCGCCTCCGGGACCGCCTGCGGCAGCACGCTCAGGAGAAAGCGCGTGCCGATGTCGACGGACGCCCCCGCGAAGGCCGCGCCGTGCGCGCACACCCAGAGGCCGGTCTCGTCGTCGAACGCGCGTTCCGGCCAGCGGCCGAGCACGATCGCGGCGGCGGGATGCGGTTCCGTCGCGGTGAGCACGCGCGCCTTCTGCCGTGCGAGCGACACCTGCACCGAGCCGAACACCTCGCCGAGCACGCCGTTCATCGCGACGCTCATGTGCTTGAGCATCCCGCCGGCGAAGACCTGCACCTCCGGGCGCGCGTGCTCGGCGATGAGGGCCGCGATCTCGGCGAGCGCCTCGAGACTGCGCGGCAGCCGCAGCAGCACGGTCGTCGCGCCGCGGACGAGCGACTCGTCGAGCGCGTGGTGGGTGAAGACGCCGTCGCTCGGTAGGGCGAGGTCGGGGCCGAGGTCGGCGGCGTTGGCGTCGAGCGCGCGCTCGCCGGTCAGCGGATCCTGGTGCACGCGGATGCCGCGGGCGCCGCGCTCGGCCGCGGCCAGGGTGAGCGCGCCGTAGGCGTCGCCGATCACGACGAGCCCCGGGCGGAGCACCGCGTCGCCGGCCGTGTCGGCGAGCAGCCGGTCCGCCGCGTCGGCGGCGAACAGGTTCGGCGCCTCCACATCGGGCCGGCGGCGCAGCAGCTCGTACGGGAACATGCCTCCCAGTCAAGCAGACCCGCTGCCCGGCCCGGCCCGGACCGGGCCGGGCCGGGCCGGAGCCCCGGCGTTCCGCCGCCATGACACCCTGCCCACCGGAACTCCGGCGACCCAAGCGGCGCGGCGTCCGCCGACGCCGGAATTCCGGCGAACCACCGCCACCACCTCCAAGTCACCGGACTTACGGCGAACCAACCGGCGCGGCGTCCACCGACGCCGGAATTCCGGCGAACCACCGCCACCACCTCCGAGTCACCGGACTTACGGCGAACCAACCGGCGCGGCGTCGGCCGACGCCGGAGTTCCGGTGCCACGGCGCCGGGCGCCGGCGCGCGGCGTGGCGCCTCCGGAACTCCGGAGACCCGAACCGGCACGCCGCTCAGTTCGCCGTTCGGACGGCGATTGAGGGGGCGACGGTGGAGATCACCGGAGTTCCGGAGGCGGCCGGGGTGGGGCCGGGGTTCGGGGGTGGTGGCCGCCGGTCAGGCCTCGGCGGGGACGGCCTCGCGCTCGGAGAAGTCCATCATCGGGGGCTTGCGGCGGAAGCCGCGGGTCAGCACGGCGAGGTAGATGACGCCGAGGGCGACCCACGAGAGGCCGACGATGAAGGTGGTGGCGGTGAGGGAGGTCCAGAGCCAGACGGTGAGCAGGAAGCCGATCGCGGGGAGCAGACCGTACCGGAGCCACTCGCCGGCCGACGGCTTGCCGCGGCCGCCCTTCGGGAAGAGGTGGTGGCGGATGACCGAGAGGTTCACCATCGAGAACGCGGCGAGCGCGCCGAACGAGATCATCGTGGCGGCGACGTCGAGGGTGAGCACGAGCGACAGCAGGGAGACGATCGAGACGGCGATCGCGGCGACCCAGGGGGTGTGGAAGCGCGAGTGCAGCTTTCCGAAGATCCCGGGCAGCACCTTGTCGCGGCCCATCGAGTAGATGATGCGCGAGACGCTGACCTGGGTCGTCATCCCGGAGCCGAACGCGCCGACGACGTACACGGCGACGAAGAAGGAGGTCAGGAAGGTGCCGCCGACCTTGGCCATCAGGTCGACGCCCGCCGAGTCGACGTTGGCGAAGTCGTGCCAGTCGGGGAAGACCAGTGCGCCGAGCCACGACACGACGATGAAGATGGCGCCGCCGATGAGGGTGGTGAGCATGATGGCGCGCGGGATGTCGCGCTTGGGGTTCTTGGCCTCCTCCGACAGGGTGGAGACCGCGTCGAAGCCGAGGAACGACAGGGCGAGCACCGCGGCGCCGGCGAAGACCGGGCCGAGGCCGCCGGATCCGGGGAGGAACGGCTCGATCAGGCTCGGGGTGTCGGACGACGGGTTGGTGGCGAGCTCCTTGATGGCGAGCACGGCGAAGACGACGACGAGCAGCACGGAGAGCGCGACGATGGCGATGTTGAGCTTGTTGACCAGGGTGATGCCGAGCACGTTGAACAGCAGCACGAGCAGCAGCGACGCGAGCGCGAACACCCACTGCGGCACCTCGGGGAACTGCGTGTTCAGGTACAGGCCGATGAGCAGGAAGTTGATCATCGGGAGGAAGAGGTAGTCGAGCATCAGCGTCCAGCCGGTGAGGAAGCCGACATGGCCGCCGAACGACTGCTGCGTGTACGTGTACGCCGATCCCGAGACGGGGAAGGCCCGCGCCATCGCGCCGTAGCTGAGCGCCGTGAAGAGCATCGCGACCAGGGCGACCACGTAGGCGGACGGCAGGTGGTTGTCCGTGGACTCCGTGACGATGCCGTACGTCGTGAAGACGGTGACGGGCGCCAGATAGGTGAGCCCGAACAGGATGAGGGCGGTCGGCCCAAGCGCCCGCTTCAGGCGGGGCTGGACGGGCAGGTCTGTCGTGGTCATGTGGTGCGGGCCTCTCTACGTCGAGTGGTGCATTCGGGTTCGTGCTGGGGGTCGGAGGGACGGAACGGGAGGGGACGGAACGGGAGGGGACGGAACGGGAGGGATAGAACGGCAGGGAACGGGACGGAACAGATGCGGTTCAGGCCCGGCGCCCTCCGGCGACCCAGGCGCCGAGCACGCGCACCGAGCGCAGGTCGTGCGGGTCGCCCGCGTGGGGGTCGCGGTCGAGCCACACCAGGTCGGGTGCGGTGCCGACGACGAGCTCGCCGCGGGTCGCCTCGGCGAAGGCCTGGCGGGCGACGCCGGAGGAGTACGCCTCCAGCGCGTCGGGCAACGCGATGCGCTCGGCGGGGGTCCATCCCGCGTCGGGCACGCGTGCCGGGGTCTGCCGGGTGACCGCGGTGGCGATCCCGGGCCGCCAGTCGTTGTCGCTGACCGGCCAGTCGCTGCCGAAGGAGATGTGGGCGCTCTCCTGCAGCGTGCGGATGGGGTACTGCAGCTGCTCGCGCTCGGGCCCCAGGCGCGGGAGCGTGAGGTCGAGCATCATCGGGTCGAGCTGCGCCCACAGCGGCTCGAAGTTCGCGGTGACGCCGAGCGCGGCGAAGCGCGGCAGGTCGGCGGGGTCGGCGAGCTGCACGTGCGCGATGACGGGGCGACGGTCGCGTGGGCCGTTCGTGCCCTCGACGTGCTCGAAGACGTCGAGGGCGGTGCGGCAGGCGGCGTCGCCGATCGCGTGCAGGTGCAGCTGGAAGCCGAGGCGGTCGAAGGTGGCGGCGGCCTCGGCCAGCTGGGCGGCGTCCCAGTTCGGGAGGCCGCGGTCGCCCGGGATGTCGGTGTAGTCGGCGAGCATCGCCGCGGTGTGGTTCTCCACCACGCCGTCGACGAAGACCTTGACCGTGGCGGCGCTGAGGAGCGGGTCGCCCAGCTCCTCGACCCGGCGGCGGGCCTCCACGAACCCGGGTACCTGGTCGCGCCAGCGGAACGGGTCGGCGCGCAGGGCGAGGTTGACCCGGGTGGAGAGCAGGCCGCGCTCGGCGGCGGTCAGGTACGCCTCCACCTCGGCCGGCTCGACCCAGGCGTCCTGGATCCAGGCGATGCCGAGGCCGGCGTACTCGGCGGTCGCCAGGCGCAGCGCCTCCACGCGGTCCTCGTGCGAGCGGCCGGGCTCGACCGGCAGCAGCAGGTCGACGGCGCCGGGCTCCTGCAGGATGCCGAGCGGGGTGCCGTCCGGGCGGCGCGGGATGCGGCCGAGCGGAGGCTCCGGGGTATCGGCGTCGATGCGCGCCCGGCGCAGCGCCTCCGAGTTGACCCACACCGTGTGGTAGTCCCAGGCGCGCAGCACGACCGGGCGGTCGGGCACGGCCTCGTCGAGCCAGCGGGCGTCGAACATCCCCTCGGGGGCGAGGGTCGCGTCGTAGCTGCCGCCGTAGATCCACTCCTGCTCGGGATGCGCGTCCGCCCACTCCTTCACGCAGGCGACGATCTCGGCGACGCTCCCGCACGCCCGCACCTGCGGGCCGAGCTTCTCGAGGCCGCCCTGGAGCGGATGGGCGTGGCCGTCGCCGAACGCCGGGGCCAGCACGCCGCCGGCCAGATCGACCACCTCGTCCGCGGTGCCCCGCAGCGCCAGGGCCTCGGCACCGGTCGCGACGACCACGCCGTCGACCACCGCCGCGGCCTCCGACGCCCGTGCGTCCGCACGGTAGCCGGAGAGGATCGTCCCGTTGACGAAGACGGTCGCGCCCATCGCACCTCCGAAGTCCACCGCCGCTAAATGAACGGCGTTCTTTTATTTCGTCAGAGACTAGGGCACGATCCCCGCGAGGGGAAGAGCAAGAGGAGAATTCGTCGGCGGGCCGGGCGTTAGGGTGTGAACGTGCCCGAGGCTCAGAACGACACCCGGGCCGACCGGCCGGCCCGTCGCGTCGGCCGGCCGACCACCACCGTGCTCACCCGCGACCTGATCGCGGAGGCCGCGCTCCGGCTGCTCGACGAGAGCGGCTCGGAGGGCTTCACGATGGCGCGCCTCGCCCAGGCCCTGCGCGTGCGGCCCAGCGCCCTCTACAACCACGTGGACGGCAAGGAGGACGTGATCGCGGGCATCCGGGAGCTGATCAGCGACCGGATCGACGTCAGCGCCTTCGCGACCGAGCCGTGGGACCGGGCGATGCTCCACTGGGCGTACTCGTACCGCGTCGCGTTCGCCGGGCATCCCCCGACCATCGCCATGCTCGCGACGATGCCGCTGCGCGGGGCGAAGCGCACGATGCGGATGTACGACGCCGTGGTCGCCGCGATGCTCGCGGCAGGCTGGCCGGCGGCGGAGGTGCTGCCGACGATCGTCGCGGTCGAGTCCTTCATCCTCGGCTCGGCCCTCGACGCCGTGGCCCCGGGCGATATGTTCGATCCCGCGGGAGCCGAGGAGGAGGTCCCGGCGTTCGCCGCCGCCTACCGGGCGCGCGCCGCCGCGGTCGGTGACGCGCCTCCCGCCGACGGCGCCTTCGCGGTCGGTCTGCACGCCGTGCTCGACGGCCTGCGCGCCCGGTTTGCGCAGCTGGGCGGGCCGGGCACCGCATCCACCTGACGCAACACGCCGCCTCCGCAGGTGCGGAGACGGCGTGTTGCGACGACCAGACGGACGCTAGACGGTGAACTCCACCGGAGCGCCGAGCGCGGCGACCGAGGTGCCGAGCTGGAGCGCGTAGGTGCCCGGCTCGGTGCGCCAGGCGTGGTCGTCGACCGACCAGTGCTGCAGGCTGCGCGGCTCGACCGTGATCGTCGCGGTCACGGTCTCCCCCGGCTGCGCGTGCACGACGGCGTAGCCGGCGAGCCACAGGACGGGGCGCTCGATCTCCGACGCGGAGACGCGCGACAGGTAGGCCTGCACGACCTGCTTGCCCGCGCGGTCGCCGGTGTTGGTCACCGGGATGCTGACCGTCAGGCCGTCGACGGCGGTGTCGCCGAGCTCCCACTCGGTGTAGCCGAGACCGTGGCCGAACGGGATGGCCGGGGCCGGGCCGCCGAGCTGCTCGCGGCGCACCCATTCGCGGTAACCGACGTTCAGCTTCTCGTCGTAGAACAGCTTGCCGTCGACGGGCTCGACCTGCCAGACCGGCACGTCGTCCTCGCTGGCCGCCCAGGTGGTGGGGATGCGGCCGCCGGGCTCGCGGGCGCCGGTGAGCACGTCCGCCAGGGCGCCTCCCATCTCCTGCCTCGGGAACCAGGTGAGCAGCACCGCGGGCGCCTCGCTCAGCCACGGCAGGATCACCGGGCCGCCCGAGTTGACGACCACGACCGTGCGCGGGTTGACCGCGAGCACGCGCCGGACCAGCTCGTCCTGGCCGTCCGGGAGGCTGAGGCCGGCGCGGTCGAAGCCCTCCGACTCCAGCGTCTCGGTCGTGCCCACGACGACGATCGCGGTCTCGGACTCCGCGGCGAGCGCGACCGCCCGCTCCAGCTCGGCCTCCGGGTCGGCGAAGGGCTCCTCGTAGCCGAAGGTGAACATGACGGCCGCGAGGCCGGCCTGCATCTGCGGGCGGTGCTCGAGCCGCAGCTCCACGGTCTGCCCGGCCGTGAGCTGCACCGGGAACGACTGCTTGGGCGGGTTGAGGAACGCCATGAACGGGTCCGTGCCGTCGGGGAAGAACAGGCCGTCGCTCTTCAGCTCGCCGTCGACCTCGAACCGGAACAGGCCGAGGCCGGCGAAGCCGACCGCGTACTCGCCGTCCTCCGGGGCGGTGAAGGTCGCGGTCGCCTCGACCACGGCGGTCTCGCCGAGCACGGGGTCGCCGAGCCAGGTCAGGCGGCCGGAGAGGCGGTGCTCGTCGAGCACGACGCCGCCGTCCGCGTCCAGGAACCGCACGTGCACGCCCGGCTCGCCGGTGACGGGGTCGACCGCGACGCGGGCGTCGAGGGGGAGGACGCTCTCGGTCGACTTCGCCCCCGGCGCGAACCGCACGCGGTCGGCGCCGAACGCCTCCTCGATCCCGTCGAGCGGAGTGACGACGTGCTGCGGGAAGACGGTGGCCGAACCGCCGCCCTGGCTGCGCGCGACGCGGGCGTGCTGCCCGATGACCGCCACCGAGCCGTCCGCCGCGAGCGGCAGCAGACCGCCCTCGTTGCGCACCAGCACCATCCCGTCGGCCGCGGCCTCGCGGAGCAGCGCGTCCACGCTCTCCTGCGGCCAGGGCTCGGCGAGCGGCGTGGCGGCCTCCACCCCGTCGAGCGCGCCGAGACGGCCGGCGAGGCGGAGAATGCGGCGCACCTTCTCGTCCACGGCGCTCTCGGCGACCGAGCCGGCCCGGACCGCCTCGACCAGCGCGTCGCCCCACACGCCCTGCGGGCCGGGCATCGCGAGGTCCTGCGACGAGGCGGCGGCGGCGATCGTGTCGCGCACGCCCATCCAGTCGGAGACGACGACGCCGTCGAAACCCCACTCGTCCTTCAGCGGTGAGCTCAGCAGCTCGTTCTCCGTCATGGTGACCCCGTTGACCGAGTTGTACGACGACATGACGAGCCAGGCGCCGCCCTCGACGACCATCCGCTCGAACGGGGCGAGGTACACCTCCCGCAGTGTGCGCTCGTCGACCTGCACGTCGACCGTCATGCGGTCGGTCTCGCTGTCGTTGGCGACGAAGTGCTTCGGCGTCGCGCCGACCCCGCCCGACTGCACGCCCTGCACGTAGGCCGTGCCGACGACGCCCGAGAGCCACGGGTCCTCGCTGAACGCCTCGAAGTGGCGGCCGCCGCGGGGCGAGCGCTGGATGTTCACGGTCGGGCCGAGGGCGACGCCGACGCCCTTGCGACGCGCCTCCGCGGCGATCAGCTGCCCCAGCCGGTAGACCCGCTCGACGTCCCAGGAGGCGGCGAGCGCGGTCGGCGACGGGAGGTTGGCGGACGCGTCGCGCTCGTCCCAGACCTGGCCGCGGATGCCCGCGGGCCCGTCGGAGACCACGATCGTGCCGAGGCCGATCTGCGGCTCGTCGTGCAGCGTCCAGAACGAGGCGCCTGTGAGCAGGCGCACCTTCTGCTCGAGCGAGAGGGAGCCGAGGAGGCCCGCGATGACGTCCTCGGTGGTGATGGTGTCGGTCATGGTTGCGGAGCTCCTAGCGGACGGACTTGATCGGCAGGACGGCGAACGCGCCCAGCAGCGCGATCACGATACCGATGGGGAAGAGACCGACATAGCCGAACACCAGGAAGATGAGAGTGGCCAAGCCGGGAGCAAGGGTTTGCGGCAGGGTGGCTGCGATATTGAGCACGCCCAGATCCTTGGCGAAGTCGTCTTTCGACGGGAGCACCTCGCTCATCAAGGCCGTATCGACGGATTGGTAGGCACCGAAGCCGAGCCCGGAAACGAAAGCGAAGATGAGCATCCCGGTGGTGGTCGGCATGATCCAAGGGAAGACCAACGAGACGGCGAGCACCACACCGGCGACGATGACGACGATCTTTCGGCGCCCGAGCTTATCGGAGAGCGGACCGCCGATCACCGTTGCAATGAGGATCGCGACCAGGCTCACGAGACTCATGATCGGGACGAAGTTGCCCGCTCCTTGTGCACCGAGCCCGATGTAGTCCTGAAGAATGTACAGCTGGTATCCCGTCACCATGAAGTACCCGGCGTAGAGCAGCAGACGCCCGGTGAAGCCCCAGAAGAAGTCGGGGTGCTTGCGCGGGCTGACCCAGAACGTCCTCAGGAACACGACGACATCGAACGCCGGCTTCGGCGCGCTCTTCGTCGATTTGTCGGGATTCAACACGACAAACAGCACGATCACCACGAGCGCGATACCGGCGAAGGTCAGATACCCGGCGGGGATGGCACCGATGAAGCGAGACGCGATGATGGACCCTCCGAGCGAGCCCAGCATCAGGCCGAATCCCGAGAAGGATGCGAACGTGCCACGAGCACCGCTCGGCACTCGGTCGGGGAGGATGGCACTCAGCGGCCCCTGAGCGAAGTTGAAGCAGATCTGCACCATGACCCAGGCGACCGCGAGTTGCACGATTCCGTTCGAGGCACCCATGAAGAGCAGCGAGAGGCCACCGAGAAGGACTCCGGCGACCATCCAGGGCGCGCGCCGACCGAAGCGGCTGCGGGTGCGGTCGGAGACGAGCCCGGCGATCGGCTGTGCGATCATCGCCGCGAACGCCCCGATCACGGAAACCAGTCCGAACGCCCCCTGCTTGTCGGCGCTTCCGACGATTCCCTCGATCTGGATCGGAAGCAGGATGCCCGGCACCGCACCCCAGATCGCGAAAATCGAGAAGTTGGCGACCAGCATCGAGATCATCAGCTTGAGCAGAGGTCCGCGCACCTTCACCTTCTCGGGGCGCTGGGCGGAGGTGGCCGTGGTGGGGGCGGCGGAGAACGGGGAGCCGGCGGTGGTGAGCGTCGAGCCGAGCGCGGCGCTGTCCGGCACGCCGGTGAGGTTGGAGGGGACGGTCGGCTGGACCGGGCGGGGACCTTCGGGGAGATCGTCAGACGTCGGTGTCACGGGGGAGTCCTTTCAGGAGCAGGCGTCGTTGCGTGCTAACACGCGTAACCATAAACCACCCCCGCGCCCGAATACAAGCCATCGGTCGGTTTTTGATTACACGCGTAACCTCCTGTCGGCTCCGACCTAGACTGAACCCAGCATGTTCACACCCCAGGTCGTCAAAGCCCCGACGAGCGCCGACGTGGCGCTCGCGGCGGGCGTCTCGCGCGCGACCGTCTCGTTCGTGCTCAACGACAAGCCGAACTCGCGCGTCTCCGACGACACCCGGCACCGCGTGCTCGAAGCGGCCCGCCTGCTCGGCTACACGCCGAACACGGCGGCCCGGTCGCTGGCGAGCGGGGAGGCCGTGGCCGGCCTGGTGGTCGCCGCCTCCGCCGCCGATCACGGCGCGACGGTCGAGCGCACCCTCCAGGCACTGCTGGCGCGCACCGTCGACGACGGGACGGACGCGCTCCGGCACGCCGACGTCTCCGCCTCCGGCGCCGAGGCGGCACAGCTGTGGGCGAAGCTGCGGCCGGAGGCCGTGCTCGCCGAGGCCGCGCGCTGCGACGCGGTCGCGACCGAGGTGCTGCGGCTCGCGGGCGTGCGCGCCCTGATCGTGCACGGCGAGGCGCCGGTGTCCTACGCACCCACCCTCGTCATCCCGCAGCGACCGTTCGGCAAGGCCGCCGCCGAGCACCTGATCGCGCTGGGCCACCGGCGACTCGTCTTCCTGATGCCCACCGCGACCTCCACCATGGCCGACGAGCGGCTGGCGGGTGCGCGGGAGGCCGCCGACGCCGCGGGCGCGACGCTCGCGATCACGCACGCCGCCAGCTCGGCGGCGACGGTGCGCGACTGGGCGCGGGGGCTGCGCTACGACCAGCAGGCCCCGACCGGCGTCGTGGCCGCGCACGACGGGCTCGCCATCGCCGCGATCCGTGCGCTCACCGACGTGGGGCTGCGCGTCCCCGACGACCTGTCCGTCATCGGCGCCGACGACCACGCGGCCTCGGCCGACTTCATCCCGCGGCTGACGACGGTCGCGTTCGACGCCGACGAGCTCGCGGCCGACCTGGTCGAGGCCTACGCGACCATGCGGTCCGGCGGGCGCGTCGAGCGCGTGGATGCGCCACCGGTTCGGGTGAGCGTCCGGGAGTCGACCGCCGCCCCCGCGGTCTGAGCCGACTCTCACCCGCTTCGGGCGACTTTTCACCTGCGCCCTCCTGTCGCCGCGGGGACGCGCCGGGCCGTGCACATAGGGTGGAGGAATGGGGATTCTCGCCTGGCTGAGCCTGGCGCTCGCGATCGTCTGCGCCTACCCGGCCTGGCGGTTCGTCCGACGCGCCTGGCGCTTCCGCGCGCGCCCGACCGTCATCGCCGTGATCGTGACGCAGGCGCTGGCGCTCGTGGCGCTGACCCTGCTCGCGC
>NZ_MKVJ01000021.1:156097-176479 GCF_001898805.1 Leifsonia sp. 71-9 | reverse complement strand
CCCGCTCGCCCTCGGCGACGCGATCCAGACGACCCGCCTGCGCGCGATCGCCATCGTGCTGGCCGTCCTGGCCGGACTGCTGACCGCGGGGATCTCGGCGCTGGCCGCCGCACCCGCGTTCGCCTCCGCGACGGTCGCCGGGCGGCACATCCCGGCGACGGTGGCGACGCTCGCCGAGGGCTATCAGATGGCGGTGCACATCCCGCCGACGGCCTCCGGCTTCTCCTCCCGCGACGCGAACCTCTTCGTGCCGTCCGGGTGGATCCGCGACCCCTCCACCACCCGCCCGGTGGTCATCATGATGATGGGCCAGCCCGGCAATCCGACCCTCGGCGCGACCCTCGACGCCCTCCACTCCCTCGGCACCGAGCGCCTCGACGACGCGCCGTTCGTGCTCGTGGTCGACCAGCTCGGCGCCAACGACAAGAACCCGCCCTGCAGCAACACCTCGGCCGGACAGCTCGAGACGTTCCTCGCGGAGGACGTGCCGAACTGGGTGAAGGCCCAGCTGCCGGTCTCGCACGACCGCGCCGACTGGGTGATCGCCGGCTTCTCGCACGGCGGCGAGTGCGCCGCCTACCTCGGCGCGACGCACCCGGACCTGTGGGCGAACGTCATCGACATCTCCGGGCCGGACAAGCCCGGCGAGTACCGCTCCGACCGCACCCGGGCGAAGTACTACGGCAACGACGAGGCGGAGTACGAGAAGTACTGGCCGGAGAAGATCCTCGCCTCGACCACGTACGACCAGCCCATGCGCGGGATCTTCGTCGCCGGCGCGGAGGACGAGCACTTCCGCCCGCAGGTGGAGGCGACCGCGACCGCCGCCGAGAAGGCCGGCTGGACGGTGACCTACTGGGCGGTGCCCGGCGAAGGCCACTCCGGGCCGACCCTCCCGAAGGGGCTCGCGACCGCGTACAACCAGCTCATCCCGATCTGGCTGGCCTCCGGCGCGATCACCGACGGCGACCGGTTCCTCTGCCAGCCCGACCAGCCGAACCGCTCGTGCGGCGTGACGCAGGTGACGGCCGTGGCCGGCACGATCGCGATCGTGGACCTCGGGGCGCTCGCCGTCTTCCTCAGCGCACAACTGCTGGTGTTCTTCCGCACCCGCGGCCGCCGAGCGGTCGAATAGTCCGCCTCCTTGCCGCTTTCGCGCCGGATCTCCTGAAGGGATGCTCAGGAAGCGCATAGGCCGCTGACCGAGCCCGCATAAACCTCCTTCCTACGCTCGGCATCTGCCCCGACGGGCGGGCGCATGGAAGGAACACCCGAATGAAGCGGACTCTCGCGCGGATCAGACCGCGCACCTGGATCATCACGGCGGCCGTCGTGGTCGCGGTCGTCGGGGGTGGGGCCGTCTACTGGTTCGGCTTCGCCCTCCCGGCCCAGGCCAGCGCCTCGCAGCCGACCACGCGGACCGTGCAGGCGAGCACCCAGACCCTCCAGAAGACGGTCAGCGCGACCGGCACCCTGGCCCCGACCGTGTCGGAGGACGTGGACTTCCTGCCCTCCGGCACCGTCACCGCGGTGAACGTCGCCGCCGGGGCGACCGTCACGGCCGGCGAGGTGCTCGCGACGGTCGACACCGCCTCCGCCAACGCGACCCTGCTCCAGGCCAAGGCGGATCTCGCCTCGGCCCAGGCGAAGCTCTCCGACGCGCAGGACTCCTCGACCGGCAGCGCGGCCGACGTGGCGGCGGTCGCCGCGGCGCAGGCGCAGGTCACCTCCGCACAGTCGTCCGTCGACACCGCGCAGACCGCGCTCGACGGCACCACGCTCGTGGCCCCGGTGGCCGGGCTGGTCACCGCGGTGAACGTCGCGGTCGGGGATGCGGTCACGGGCACCTCCGGCAGCTCGAGCACGGCGAGCGGTTCGACCGGTTCGGGATCGAGCGCATCCAGCGGCTCCAGCGGCGCCTCGGGCGGCTCGGGCGCGACCGGCGCGACCGGCACGTCCGGCAGCGGGACCGGCTCCAGCGGCTCCAGCTCGACCTCCACCGCGCAGTTCACCATCGTCGGCACCGGCTCGTGGGAGGTCGACCTCACCGTCAGCGCGTCCGACCTGACGTCGATCGCCGCGAACGACCAGGTCGAGCTCTCGACGACCGACAACGACTCGTTCTTCGGCACGGTGAAGTCCATCGGCCAGCTCCCGTCGACCACGTCCGGGAGCGCCGCGTACCCGGTCGTCGTCGCGGTGACCGGCTCGCCCGAGAACCTCTACGACGGGGTGAGCGTGACGGCCGCGATCGTCTACGAGCGCCGCACCGACGTGCTCACCGTCCCGAGCGCCGCGATCACGACGGCGAACGGCAAATCCACGGTGACGAAGGTCGTCGACGGCAAGGACGTCACGACCGCGGTCACCGTCGGCGAGACCTCCGGGACCGTCACCGAGATCACCAAAGGCTTGAGCGAGGGGGACTCCGTGCTCGTCACGGTCTTCACGCCCGGCGCGGGATCCGGGAGCGGGTCCGGCTCGGGAGGCAGCGGCCAGAGCGGGCAGACCGGCCAGCAGGGCCAGTTCCCCGGCGGCGGCGAAGGCTTCACGGGCGGCGGCGAGGGCGGCCAGTTCCCGGGCGGCGGCCAGGGCGGCCAGACCGGGAACGGGGGCACCCGCAATGGCTGAGCCGTCCCCCGCCGTCGCACCCGTCATCGAGCTCACGGGCGCCCGCAAGATGTACCGCAGCGGCAGCATCGAGTTCGAGGCGCTGCGCGGCATCGACCTGCTCATCCACGAGGGCGAGTACGTCGCCGTGATGGGGCCCTCCGGCTCCGGCAAGTCCACGATCATGAACGTGCTCGGCTGCCTCGACGTGCTCTCCGAGGGCGCCTACCGCCTCGGCGGCCAGGATGTGGAGGATCTGGACGAGACCGAGCTCGCGTCCATCCGCAATCAGCGCATCGGCTTCGTGTTCCAACAGTTCAACCTCCTCCCCTCCCTCTCGGCGCAGAAGAACGTCGAGCTGCCCCTTGTCTACGCCGGGGTCCCGGTGGAGGAGCGCCGCGAGCGCTCCCGGGCCTCCCTCGAGCGCGTCGGCCTCGGCGACCGGCTGCAGAACCGGCCCGGCGAGCTCTCGGGCGGCCAGCAGCAGCGCGTCGCCGTCGCCCGCGCCCTGGTCGGCGAGCCGACGCTGATCCTGGCGGACGAGCCGACGGGAAACCTCGACTCCGTCTCGACGGAGGACGTGCTCGCGCTCTTCGACGAGCTCCACGAGGCCGGCCGCACCATCGTGCTGATCACCCACGAGCTGGAGGTCGCCGAGCGCGCGCGCCGCATCGTGCGGGTGCGCGACGGGCAGATCCTCCGCGACGAGGTGAATGCGGCATGAACTGGAACGAGACCCTCCACACCAGCTGGTCGGCCATCCGCGCGCACACGCTGCGCTCGGTGCTGACGGTGCTGGGGATCCTGATCGGGATCGCCGCCGTCATCCTCACCGTCGGCCTCGGCCTCGGCACCCAGAAGGACGTGAGCGCGCAGATCAGCGCGCTCGGCAGCAACCTGCTGATCGTCTCGCCGGGCAGCAGCACCGACTCGAGCGGGGTGCGCGGCGGCTTCGGCTCGGGCACCACGCTGACCCTCTCGGACGCGGACGCGCTCTCCTCGAAGGTGAACGCCCCGGACATCGCGGGCGTCGCGGCCGAGAAGTCGACCCAGACCTCCCTCGTCTACGGCGACACGAACTGGACGACCACGGTCACCGGCGTGACGAACTCGTGGCTGGAGGTGCGCTCCCGAACGGTCGCGCGCGGGTCGTTCTTCACGGCGGCGCAGCAGTCGTCGGGCGCGCGGGTGGTCGTGCTCGGGTCCGAGACGGCGCAGGAGCTCTTCGGCTCCGAGAACGTCGTCGGCCAGTCGGTCGCCATCGGCAGCACCACCTACAGCGTCATTGGCGTGCTCGCATCGGCCGGCTCCGACACGTCGAGCAATCTCGACGACGTCGCGATCGTACCGATGACGACGGCCGCCGACGACGTGATCGGCACGAACACCGCCAGCGTCTCGACGATCTACATCCAGGCCGCCGACGCCGACCGGCTCAGCGCCGCCTATCAGGAGGCGCAATCGGTGCTGCTGAACGCGCATGCCATCAGCAATTCCGACGACGCCGACTTCACGATCAGCAGCCAGGACGCCCTGGTCAGCACCGCGACCTCCGTCTACCAGACCCTGACCGTGCTGCTCACCGGCATCGCGGCGCTCTCCCTGCTGGTGGGCGGGATCGGGGTGATGAACATCATGCTCGTCTCGGTCACCGAGCGCACCCGCGAGATCGGGTTGCGCAAGGCGATCGGCGCGCCGCCCGCGGCGATCCGCACGCAGTTCCTGGTGGAGGCCGCGATCCTCGGCCTGACCGGCGGCGTGCTCGGCTCGGTGCTGGGCGTGGCCGCGGCGCTCGTGCTGCCCGTCCTGATCGGCAGCTCGGTCGTCATCTCGCCCGTCGCGCTCGTCCTCTCCATCGCCGTCTCCCTCGCCATCGGCCTGGTGTTCGGCGTCTACCCGGCCGCGCGCGCCGCGCGCCTCGCCCCGATCGACGCGCTCCGCTCCGAGTGAGCGCCGCCCTCCCCCTGACCCCGCAAGGAGAACCACGATGAAGACATCCACCCGCCGAGCCGCCGCAGTGATCGCCATCCTCGGCTTCGGCGCCCTCGCCCTCACCGGCTGCGCCGCCGCCACGGCGAGCAGCGCCTCCAGCACCGCGGCCCCGCAGCAGCAGGGCCAGCGCGGCGGAGGCGGCGTCACCGGCGAGATCGCCGCCGTCGACGGCACCACGCTCCAGGTGCAGTCGACGAGCGAGCAGACCGCCGTGACCTACACCGACGCCACCACCATCACGCAGCGCGTCACCGCCGCCCTCAGCGACGTGACGAGCGGATCGTGCATCAGCGCGTTCACGGGCGGAACGGGTGGCACGGGCGGCACCGGCGGCACGGGGTCGTCGACCTCCACGTCGTCCTCGGCCTCGGCGGCCGCGACGAGCGTCACCATCAGCGCCGCCGTCGACGGCGCGTGCACGGCAGGCGGGTTCGGCGGCATGGGAGGCGGCACCCCGCCGACGGGCGCTCCCAGCGGCTCCGCCGAAGGGGGCTCGGGCCAACGCCCGACGGACGCCCCGACCGGCGCCCCCGGCGGCTCCGGCAGCGGCTCGGGCGGCGGATTCGGGGGCATGACCTCCGGCCTCGTCACCGCGGTCGACGGCTCGACCATCACCGTCACCGAGACAACCCAGGACGGCACGACCTCCACGAAGACCGTCACGGTCGACGACAGCACCACCTACACGACGACGCAGGCGGCCACCGCCGCCGACCTCACGGCGGGACGCTGCGTCATGGCCAGCGGCAAGGCCGACTCCTCGGGAGGCTACGCCGCGACCGCGCTCGTCGTCTCGGACAAGGGCGCCGACGGCTGCACCCAGGCCGGCCCCGGCGGCGGCCAGGGCGGTCCCGGGCAGGGCGGCTCGGCGAGCGGCTCCGAGAGCGGCTCCGGCACGAGCGGCAACGGCGCGAGCGGCTCCGGCACGAGCGGCGACGGCGCATGAGCCCCGCGACGAAGCGCCCGGCCGCGCGACGGCGGCGCCGCACCATCGTGATCGCCTCGGTCGCGACCCTCGCGCTCTGCGCGGTCGGCGGCGGCGTCGCCTGGGCGGCCGTCGGCAGCGGCGGTGCGGACTACCGCACCGCGACCGCTGCGAAGGCGTCCGTCACCCAGACGACCACCCTCACCGGCACCGTCGCCTCGGCCACGCGGCGCGACCTCGCCTTCCAAGTCGCCGGCACGGTCAGCGGCGTCCCCGTCGCGATCGGCGACACGGTCACGGCAGGGCAGACCCTGGCGACGCTCGACACGACCGAACTGGAAGCGGCCGTCACCGCGGCCCAGCAATCGGTGACGGAGGCCGAGGAGACCCTCGCGACCGACCTCGCCTCGCAGTCGGGGACGAGCAGCAGCGCGTCGGGGTCGTCCGGATCGTCGGCGGCTGGATCGGGTGCGTCGGGATCCGCCGCTGCGTCGGGCGCGTCCGGGACCTCCTCCGCGTCCACCGGGTCCACCGCCGCCGTGCCGAGCACGAGCTCCGGTTCAGGCAGCGGCTCCGGCAGCGGCAGCGCCTCCGGCAGCGGGTCCTCGTCCGGCGTCTCCGCCGAGACCACGGCCGCCATCGCCGCGGTCACCGACGCGCAGACGAAGCTGCTCGCCCAGCTCACCGCGGCCTCCACCGCGCTCGCCGACACCAACACACTCGTCGCGACCAGCTCGACCACCTGCCAGCCGTTCCTGCAGGCCGCGCTCGACGATGCGGCCGACGGCACCGGCACGGGCACCGGCACGGACGGCTCGGGTTCCACGACCGGCGACACCGACAGCTCGGGCGCGGACACGTCGGGCAGCACGACCGACGGCAGCAGCACCAACGGCACCGACGCCTCCGGCACCGGCACGTCCGGCACGACCGACGGCAGCGGCACCACGACCTCCGACGCCGCCGCGAAGCTCCAGGCGGCCAAGGATGCTCTCGCCTCCTGCCAGACCGCGATCACCAGCGCCCTCGCGAGCCAGCAGACGACCACCGACGCGCAGAACGCGGTGACCCCGCTGGCCACGAAGCTCGACGACGCCGTCGCCGCGCTGCAGAAGGTGCTCGCGAGTTCCTCCACCGGCACAGGTTCGACCGGCGGGTCGGGCACCGGCTCCGGGTCCGGCTCCTCGAGCGGAGGATCCGGGTCCACCGGTTCGGGCTCCACGGGCACCGGTTCCACCGGCTCCGGCGCGACCGGCTCCGGCACGACCGGCACCGGCACCACGGGCGGATCGACCGGCGGCAGCACCTCGGGTTCCGCCTCCAGCACCGGCGGCACGAGCGGCACGGCCGGCTCCGGCACCACCCAGGTCGCCTCCGCCGCCACCATCGTGGCCGACAACGCCGCCATCGACGCGGCGAAGGCCGCCCTCGCTCTCGCCCAGAGCAAGGTCGCCCTCGCCACCCTGACGAGTCCCGTCTCGGGCACCGTCGCGGCCGTCTCCCTCGCCACCGGCGACTCCGTCTCGGCGGGTTCCACGACGGCGGTCATCTCGGTGATCGGCACCGACGGCTTCGTCGTGGACTCGTCCGTCGGCCTCAGCACGGTCGCGACCCTGAAGGTCGGGCAGAGCGTCGCGGTCACCGTCGCCGGCTCCACGAAGGCGCTCGCGGGAACGGTCAGCTCGATCGGCATCGTCGACACGGCCACCGACTCCTCGACCCCGAGCTACGCGGTCACCACCGCCATCACGGACACGAAGGCCGACCTCCTCAACGGCGCGAGCGCCAGTGCGGTCGTCACCATCGCGAGGACGGCCGACGTGCTCACGGTGCCGACTTCCGCCCTGCACCGCGACGGCACGAAATACACCGTCGACGTGCTGAAGGACGGCGCATCCGTCGCCACCACGGTGACCGTCGGAGCGAAGGGCACCGACCGCACCGAGATCACGAAGGGCCTGAGCACCGGCTCCGTGGTGATCCTGGCGGACCTCACCTCGACGACGACGGGCGACAGCTCGAACTCGTCCACCACCTCCGGAGGGCTCAGCGGCTTGGGCGGCCAGTCGAGCACCTCCGGCGGCCCGGGCGGACAGGGCGGCCCACCGGCCGGCTTCACCGGAGGCGCCCCCAGCCGCGGCTGACCGGGAGCGAACACGGGCGGACGCGAGGAGGGCTCGCGTCCGCCCTTCGCGCGTCCGCGGGATGTCTGCGGTCGCGGGTGCCGCGCCGCGGGACGTGTGCGGTCGCGACTGCTACGCCACGGGACGAATGCGGTCGCGCGCCCGATAGCAAACGTCCCGGGAGGGCGCAGTCGCCCAGCCGACGGCCGGAGGTGCGGGGTGGCGGTGCGGGACGGCAGCGGCCGCAGTCGCGACTGCTACGCGACGGGACGACTGCGGTCGCGACTGCTGCGCCACGGGACGACCGCGGTCGCTCGCCCGATAGCGATCGTTCCTGGAGGGCGCAGTCGCCCCGGCGCGGCCAGCGGCGTTGGGCGGCGGTGCCCGCGGTCGCGGTCGCGACTGCTGCGCCACGGGACGACTGCAGCCGCGCGAGCGGCCGCAAACGTCCCGAGTGAGAGTAGACGCGCCGGACGAACGCGCGCCGCACCTCGCCGAACGCGCCGGACGGGCGCGACCCGCCGGACGCGCAACGCCCCCGCCCCGTCAGACCCCCGCGACAGCCTCCCGTGCCGCCGCGAACGCGGCCACGCAGCGCCGGATCTCGTCCTCGGTGTGCGCCGCCGACAGCTGCACGCGGATGCGGGCCTCGCCGCGCGGTACCACCGGGAACGAGAACGCGGTGACGTACACGCCGCGCTTCTGCATCTCGTCGGCGATGCGGCCGGTGAGCGCCGCGTCGTGGAACATGACCGGGACGATGGGGTGCTCGCCCGGCAGGAGGTCGAAGCCCGCCTCGGTCATCAGCTCGCGGAAGAGCCGTGCGTTGCCGACGAGCTGTGCCCGGAGGTCGTCCGAGCTCTCCAGCAGGTCGAGCGCCGCCAGCGTCCCGGCGACAATCGAGGGGGCCAGCGTGTTCGAGAACAGGTAGGGGCGGGAGCGCTGGCGCAGCAGGTCGACGATCTCCTGCCGGGAGGAGACGTAGCCTCCGGAGGCTCCGCCGAGCGCCTTGCCGAAGGTGCCGGTGTAGATGTCGATGCGGTCGGCGACGCCGCAGAACTCCGGCGTGCCGCGGCCGTGCTCGCCGACGAAGCCGACCGCGTGGGAGTCGTCGACGAAGACGAGCGCGCCGAACTCGTCGGCCAGATCGCAGATCTCGCGCAGCGGGGCGATGTACCCGTCCATCGAGAAGACGCCGTCGGTGACGATGACCGTGAACCGGGCGCCCGCCTCCCGCGCGGCCTCGAGCTGCGTGCGCAGGTCGTCCAGGTCGCGGTTGCGGTAGCGGAACCGCTGCGCCTTCGAGAGCCGGATGCCGTCGATGATCGAGGCGTGGTTGAGCGCGTCGGAGACGATCGCGTCCTCCGGGCCGAACAGCGTCTCGAAGACCCCGCCGTTGGCGTCGAAGCACGACGAGTAGAGGATGGTCGCCTCGGTGCCGAGGAACCGCGACACCCGCCGTTCCAGCTCCAGATGCTGCTCCTGCGTGCCGCAGATGAAGCGCACGCTGGCCATCCCGTAGCCCCAGTCGTCCAGGGCGGTCTTGGCCGCATCCCGCAGCGCAGGATGGTCGGCGAGGCCCAGGTAGTTGTTGGCGCAGAAGTTGAGCACCTCGGCGCCGTCGGCGGTGATCTGCGCCGACTGCGGACCGTGGATGCTGCGCTCGCGCTTGGTGAGGCCTGCCGCCTCGATCTCGTCCAGCTGCGCGGCGAGGTGGTCGCGGAATGCGCCGTACATCAGAGCTCCGTCCAGTCGAGGATGACTTTGCCGCCGCCGGCCGAGGCGGCCGCGGCGAACCCCTTCTCCCAGTCCCGGGCGGGGAACCGGTCCGAGACGATCGAGGCGATCGCGTCGTGCAGGGTGGTCGAGGTCTGCAGCATCGCGCCCATGGCGTTCCAGGTCTCGAACATCTCGCGCCCGTAGATGCCCTTCAGGGTGAGCATGTGGGTGACGACGATGCCCCAGTCGACCGCGATCTGCTGCGACGGGAGGCCGAGCATCGCGATGCGGCCGCCGTGGTTCATGTTCTCGATCATCTGCGGCAGCGCGGTCGGCGCTCCGCTCATCTCGAAGCCGACGTCGAAGCCCTCGCGCATCCCGAGCGCCGTCTGGGCCTCGCGGATGCCGGAGCGGGAGACGTCCACGGTGTAGTCGGCGCCCATCCCCTGCGCCAGGGCGAGCCGCTGCGCGCTCACGTCGGTGCCGACGATGAAGCGGGCGCCCACGTGCCGAGCGACGGCGATCGCCATCAGGCCGATGGGTCCGCAGCCGGTGACGAGCACGTCCTCGCCGACGACCGGGAAGGCGAGCGCGGTGTGCACGGCGTTGCCGAGCGGGTCGAACAGCGCGCCGACCTCGGGCTCGATCGCGCTGTGGTGCACCCAGACGTTCGTCGCCGGCAGCACGAGGAACTCGGCGAACGCGCCGTCCCGCTGCACCCCGACGCCCTGCGTGCGGATGCACATCTGACGGCGGCCGGCACGGCAGTTGCGGCACGTGCCGCAGACGATGTGCCCCTCGCCCGACACCAGATCGCCGACCGCGACGTCGCGGACGAGCGGCCCGACCTCGACGACCTCGCCGAAGAACTCGTGGCCCGGCACGAGCGGGGCGGCCACCGCGGAGGCGGCCCAGTCGTCCCAGCGCTGGATGTGCAGATCGGTGCCGCAGATCCCGGTGCGCAGGACGCGGATCTTGACGTCCTCCGGCCCGGCCTCGGGCTCGGGGAGGTCGCGGAACTCGAGACCCGGTCCGGCCTCGCTCTTGAACAGGGCTTTCATAGCCACCTTCCTCGTCGACGTCCTTCGTGGGGCGCGTCAAGCGGAGTCGAACACCCGTCCCCGGCCTCGTGAGCGTGGAGGGACGAGCGATTCGCCGCTGACAGCCTAGACCACGCGCTCATGCCCGGCTCCGTCCTCCCGCACCTGCCCGCCGTCGAAGTACGCGCGCAGTTCCGGGCGCAACTCGGGCACCGCCAGCAGGCCGCCGTCGCCCCGGAGGGAGGCCGTCGCCACCACTCCCGCGGCGACCGCGTTGCGGGCGGCGACCGGGGAGGTGACGGTCGCGCCTCCCTCGCGCACGAACGTGACGAACTCGTCGATCAGCAGGCGGTCCGCGCCGCCGTGGCCGCCCTCCGCCTCCGGGACGATGAACGTCTCGTCGCCCGGCGCGGCTCCCTCGTGCCGCCGGTTCCACAGCCGCACCTCGGCGCCCGGCTCGTCCCCGAAGTTCTCCAGCCGCCCCTCCGTGCCGATCACGGTGTAGTTGCGCCAGTAGTCGGGCGTGAAATGGCACTGCTGGTAGGAGGCGAGCGCGCCGCCCTCCAGGACGAGGTTGACCTGCGAGATGTCCTCCACGTCGACGACGGGGTTGAGCCCCTCCGCCGCGGTGGGCGGCCAGTTGTCGAGGCTGAACCAGTCGTGCATGCGCTCGCCCGACCGGTCGCGCCGGTCCTGGATGCCGCCGTAGACGCTCAGCGAGCCGATCGCCTGCACCCGGCGCGAGTATCCCCCGCCGAGCCAGTGGATGACGTCGATGTCGTGAGCGCCCTTCTGCAGCAGCAGCCCCACCGACTTCGAGCGGTCGGCGTGCCAGTCCTTGAAGTAGTAGTCACCGCCGTTGCCGACGAAGTGGCGGCACCAGACGGCCTTGACCTCCCCGATCCGGCCCTCGTCGATCAGCCGCCGCATCAGGGTGATCACCGGCATGTGCCGCATGTTGTGGCCGACGTAGAGCCGCGAGCCCGTGCGGTACGCCGCCTCCAGGATGCGGTCGCAGTCCTCGATCGAGATCGCGAGCGGCTTCTCGCAGAACACCGCGACCCCGGCCTCGAGGGCCGGGACGGCGACCTCCGCGTGGCGGTCGTCCGGGGTGAGGACCATGACCGCGTCGACCCCCGCGTCGAGCAGCTCGCTCAGACTGCCGGTGACGAGCGCGTCGGGGAAGGCCTCCGCCGCCTCCGCCCGCGACCGCTCGCTGAGATCGCACACCGCGACCACGCGCGATCCGGCTCCCGGCCGATGGGCCTCCCGAGCGAGGTGACCCCGCAACCCGAAACCGACGACACCGATTCTGACGTCCACGAACACTCCTCACGTGACAAAGGGAAAAGCAAAGAAGGAAAAGAAGGGAGGGCGCGGTGCGGCCTCAGCCGGCGGTCGACGCGCGCGCGAACAGGTCCCACTCGAAGGTGTGCAGTTCGCCGCCGCCGCGCTCGGCGGGCTTCTCGAGAGCGCGGTCCACGATGATCCGCGCCTGCCGCCGGTAGAAGTCCGCCGGCCCGACCGACGAGAGGGCCGGCTCGACCAGCTCGGTGTCGGGGGTGTTGCCGACACCGATCACGGCCACATCCTCCGGCACCCGCAGGCCCAGGCGGTGCGCGGCGATCTCGACGGCGATCGCCGCGAAGTCGGTCGTCGCGTAGACCGCGCTGGGCCGGTCCTCGCGCGAGAGCAGCTCCACGGCGGCGCTGAAGGCGCTGGCCTGGGTGTCCTCGAAGAACGCCACCCGGTCTGCGCGGATCGGCAGGCCTCGCCGCCGCAGCGCATCCCGGTAGACCGAGTAGCGCGACTCCGCCGCCGAGTCGTACGACGCCCGCGAGGTGAGACAGCCGATCTCCGTGTGCCGCTCGAGCAGGTGCTCGACCGCCAGCCGGCAGCCCGGGAGCGCGTCCGACCGGATCACGTCGAAGCCGTTCGGCTCCAGCCACTCGTCGAAGACCACCACCCGCTGCCCGCTCTCGACCAGCGCGGCGAGCTTCCGCTCCGCCTCCGCCCGCTCGGCGCCGAGGCCGTCGATGTAGACGACATCCGCACGTTGCGCCTCCGACGCCGCGAACCAGTCGCCGTCGGCCAGGATCATCGTCGTGAGCCGGTGCTCGTTCGCCGCCTCGTTGACGGCCGCCGCGACCGCCAGCGACCAGGGGTCGCTCAGCATGTGCAGCGAGAGGTGGACCAGCCCGGTGCGGCCCGTGCGCACGGCTCGCGCCGAGGTGTTCGGCCGGTAGCCGAGCCGCTCGACCGCCGCGTGCACCCGCTCGACCGTCGCCTCGCTGATCCCGGGACCGCCGCCGGAGCGGCCGGAGAGCACGTACGAGACCGTCGCCGTCGAGACCCCGGCCTCCTGTGCGACCGCCTTCATCGTGGGCCGCCCGGGCTCCCGCTTCGCCTGCACCATGCCGAGAACTCATCCCTTCGATCCCGAGAAGGCTATCCCCTGGATGAACTGCTTCTGCAGGAAGAGGAACGTGAGCAGCATCGGGAGGGCGGCGAGCAGGGCGCCCGCCATCAGCACCGGGTAATCGGTGCCGTGGAGGCCGACGAGCTGGGAGAGCCCGACCGAGAGCGGCATCTTGCTCGGGTCGGTCGTGACGACCAGCGGCCAGAGCAGATCGTTCCACGACCACAGGACGGTGAACACGGTCAGCGCGATGATGCCGGGCTTCGCGAGCGGGAGCATGATGCGCCAGAAGATCTGCCAGACGTTGGCCCCGTCGATGCGGGCCGCCTCCTCCAGCTCCGCCGGCATCGACAGGAAGAACTGTCGCATCAGGAAGGTGCCGAACGCGCTGAACAGGCCGGGGAGGATGAGGCCCTGCAGCGAGTTGAGCCAGCCCAGGGACTGGATGATCTCGTACTGCGGCAGCAGGTACAGCTGCGACGGCACCATCAGCACCGAGAGGAACAGGACGAACAGCGCGTTCCTGCCCCGGAACGGGATGCGCGCGAACCCGTACCCGGCCATCGTGCACAGCACGACCTGGCCGAGCGTCCTCCCGAGCGTGAGCACGACCGAGTTGACGAACATCAGCACGAACGGCATCGAGTCGAAGACCTTCGCGAAGTTGCCGAACTCCCACGGGCTGGGCAGCAACTGCGGCGGCACCTGCACCGAACCGGTGAACGTCTTGAACGCCGTCAGCAGCTGCCACACGAACGGGAAGACCATGACCACCGCGCCGAGCACGAGCAGGCCGTGCACCAGCCAGGGCTGACGCCGCTTGACCTCATTCATAGTGCACCCACTTCTTCTGGAGGCGGAACTGCACGATGGTCAGCCCCAGGATGATGATCAGCAGCAGGAACGCGATCGCCGCCGCGTAGCCGCGGTCGTTGTCGATGAACCCGGCCTGGTAGAAGAGGTAGACGATCGTGCGGGTGTCCGGCAAAGCCGGGTTCGTGCGCCCGATCATCAGGTACACGAGGTCGAAGACCTGCAGCGAGCCGATCACGTTGATCACGCTCACGAAGAAGATGCTCGGGCTGAGCAGCGGCACCGTGATCGAGAAGAACGTGCGGATCGGCCCCGCGCCGTCGAGCGACGCCGCCTCCATCAGGGTGTCCGGGATGCCCTGGAGCCCGGCGAGGAAGATCACGATGTTCGTGCCCAGCCCCGCCCAGATCCCGACCAGCGCCACCGCGTACAGGGCTGTCGCTGGGTTGGTCAGCCAGCTGCCGCCCTGGATGCCGACGACGTGGAGCGCCTGGTTGAGGATGCCGTAGTCGCCGTTGTAGAGCATCTTCCACACCAGCGCGATCGCTGCCGGCATCGTGACCACCGGCAGGAAGTAGAGCATCCGGTAGACGCTTCTCCCCTTCAGCCCCGTCGTGTTGAGCAGGGCGGCGATCGCCACGGCCAGCGGGATGCCGACCAGCGCGATCAGCATGTAGATCGCGGTGTTGATCAGCGCCCGCCCGAGGGCCGGGTCCTCCGCGAGCCGGGCGTAGTTCTCCAGCCCGGCGAACGCCGACCCGCCGAACGGCCCCGATTGCGTGAACGAGAGGATGAACGTGCGGACCGTCGGCCAGAGGTAGAAGACGAGCAGCCCGAGCGCGGTCGGCCCGATGAAGAGCAGCGCCCACCACGGCGAGGCGAAGGGTCCCCGCCGGCGGCGGAGAGCGGTCGTCGCGGTCACCGGCTACTTCTTTTCCTTGTCCAGCGACGCCTGCATCTTCTCGGCCAGCGTCGCGAGCCCCTCCTCGGGAGTGATGCTCAGCGCCCACACCTGCGACAGGGTCTGGTCCTGGATGGTCACCCACGCCGCCGTGTTGGTGGAGGCGGGATACGGGACGGCCGTGTCGAGCGCGTCGGTGAAGACGCTCAGGTCGAAGGACGGGTACGAGTCGATCCAGGCCTGCTGCGTCCCCTCGTAGGCGGGGATGACGGCGCCGCTCGTCGCCTGGATCTCGGCGGCCTGCTTGCCCGAGGCGAAGACGGCGAACTTCTTCGCCGCGTCCAGGTGCGGGGACTTCGCGTTCGCGACGTTCGCCAGGCCGTGCACGACGGACTGGTTGCCCTTCGGCCCGGTCGGGAGCGGCGCGACGCCCACGTGGTCCTTGATCGTGGCGTCCTGCCCGAACTTGTTGGCGCTCCACGAGCCGGACCAGTACATGGCGACCTTGCCGGAGAGGAAGGCGTCCTCCGGGGGCGTGTCGGTCATCTGCTGCTGCGTGGGCGAGACGCCGGCAGTGATCTGGTCGACCCAGAACCGGATGCCCTCGAGCGCCTCCGGCTCGCCGTAGCCGGTCTTCGTCCCGTCGTCGTCGATCACGTACCCGCCCGCCTGCGGGATGGTGTTGTAGTAGTTCTGCTGGTCGTTGAGCGCGGCGGCCGACCCCCAGACCCCGGCCTCCGGGTTCGTCAGCGCCTTCGCGGTGGCCAGGTAGTCGTCCCAGGTCCAGCCCGCCTGCGGGTACGCGACCCCGGCCGCGTCGAACAGCGTCTTGTCGTACCAGACCCCGATCGTGTCGAAGTCCTTCGGGGCGCCGTAGAGCTTCCCCTCGTACGTGTAGATGTCGGTGAGCCCCTCCGAATACTTCGCCGTGTCGACGCCGTCGAGCGGGGCGAGCACCCCGTTCGACGCGTACAGCTTGCTGTTCGGGCCGTTCATCCAGAACACGTCCGGCGCGCTGCCGCCGGTGACCGCCGTCTGCAGCTTCGTCCAGTACTGCGAGAACGGCGTGACCTGGATCTTCACCGAGATCCCCGGGTTCTCCTTCTCGAACGCGTCCGCGATCTTCTGCATCGCGGGCTTCTGCACCTGATCCCAGATGCCGTACTGGAGGGTGACGTCGCCGCCGCCCCCTCCGTCCGACGAGCAGGCCGCCAGGCCGGTCACGGCGAGAGCGGCCGCCGCCACCAGGGCGGCGAGGCGTGAGCGGTTGTGGTGTCGAGGCATCCGTCTTCTCCTTTGAACAGCGGGACCCACCTCGGGCGTTACAGTGTTGTTAACCGATTAACAGAATCGATTAACAAGACGATAATGCTCGGGCTTAAACGCGTCAAGAATTCGATCACTCCGGGTGCGCGAGTGCCCGTCCGGCGATAGAGTCCCCTCATGAAGCGCGCACTGATCGTGATCGACGTGCAGAACGAATACGTCGACGGCAACCTCCCGATCTGCCACCCGGACCTGATGACCTCCATCCCGAACATCGAGGTCGCCATGGATGCGGCCGCCGACCACGGCGCCGCGCTCGTGATCGTGCAGCACATCGAGGACGAGGGGGCGCCCGTGTTCGCCCGCGGTTCGCGCGGAGCCGCCCTGCACGAGTCGGTCGCCGACCGGACGCCGGACCACCTCGTCACCAAGGCCGACGTCTCCGCCTTCCGCGGCACCGACCTCGAGGAGTGGCTGCGCGCCGGCGGCTACGACACCGTGACGATCGCCGGCTTCATGACCCAGCACTGCTGCGCCGGCACCGCCCGGGATGCGCACGCGCTCGGCTTCACCGTCGAGTTCCTCTCCGACGCCACGGGCACCCTCGACCTCGTCAACGCGGCCGGCTCCATCTCGGCGGACGCCCTGCACATCAGCGTGCTGGTCACCATGGACTCCGAGTTCGCCGCCGTCGCCACCACGGAGGAGTGGACGCTCGCGGTCGAAGCCGGCGACACCCTCCCCGTCTCGAACCTGTGGGACAGCACCGGGCACGCACGGGTGCCGGGCAAGCACTCCGAGCTGCACAAGCTCATGCGCGACGTGCGCGCCGGGATCGACCGCGACATCGCCGCCGAAGAGTCGCACGAACTCCGCAACACGTTGTACGTCGGCCAGGGCGCGTCGACGTCGCTCTGACCCTCCCGACATTCGTGCCAAATGTCGTGAAAGCGCCGCTCAAAGTCGACATTTGGCACAAATGTCGGCGCGCGCTTACCCCGAGAACGACATCAGCGCGTTGACGACGAGGGTCCCGAGGACGGCGATGAGGCCGGAGCCGCTCACTCCGAGGGCGATCGCGGCCGGGATCGTGCCGCGCCGGCCGACCAGTGCCACGATCGCGAGCGCGACGACCACCAGATCGAGCACGATGCCGAAGGTGGTGGAGATCCCGGAGAACAGGGCGAAGGACGCGCCGGAGTAGTGCGTCTGCAGCAGGAGCTGCCGCTGCAGCATCTGCTCGACGAGGCCGGCGAGCAGTCCGAACGCCGCGATGCCGAGCGCGACGGAGCCGAGGACGGAGGAGCGCCGCTGCGGCGGGGCGGACGGCGGCGGCGCGTACGTCACCTGCGGCTGCTGCTGCGGCGGAGCCGGGAACGTCGGCTGGAACGGTGACTGCTCGGACATGATCTGGATCCCCCCGGTCGAGATGCTGCGTGGTCAGGGCTCGACTCTATCCCCGCCTCCGGAGGTGCCTGGTCGGCGAGGGCGTCGTGGCCGACGACGAGCCGCGCCGCCTCCGGGAGGTCTTTCGACCGGTTGGAGGCGGCGCGGATCCGGGTGCGGCCCTACGCCTCGTCGAGCTGCCCGACCTCGTAGGAGCCGCCCGGCATCTTGATCATCACGTTCATGCGGTTGAACGCGTTGATGAGCGCGATCTGCGCGACGAGCGCGGCGAGCTGCTCGGTGTCGAAGTGGGAGGCGGCGGCCGCCCACACCTCGTCGTCGACGCCGTTGCCGTCGGCCAGACGCGTGCCCTGCTCGGTGAGTTCCAGGGCGGCGCGCTCGGCGTCGGTGAACACGGTCGTCTCGCGCCACGCGGCGATGAGGCTGAGCCGCAGCGGGGTCTCCCCCGCCTGGACGGCCTCCTTGACGTGCATGTCGAGGCAGGCCCCGCAGCCGTTGATCTGGCTGGCGCGGATGTCGACCAGCCCTTCGATCGTCGGCGGCAGCGTCGATTGGCGGATCACGCGGTTGGCCGAGACGATGTATTTGACGAACTTCGGCGTGATCGCGGCGGCGTACATGTCGAATCTGGGTCCCATGGTGATCTCCTTTTCAATCGGACTCACCTGGTAGACGGATCGGCCGCCCCAGAGGTAACAGCCGGCGGCTCCACCGTGATCGTCGCCTGCCGCTCAGGCCGGAGCAGCGAGTCGACCTGCACGATCCGGCCGTCGACGACGACGCAGGCCATGACGGCCAGGGGCGTGCCGTCCTCCCGCCACGCCATCACGCCGGGCATGCCGTCGACGTCGACGCGGCGGGCTACGGTCTTGGTCCGCCGGCCGAGCGCCGCGTGACGGGCGAGCTCGTTCGCTCCGAGGCGCACGGTCACCCCGCGCGGCGTGTGGACGCGCCACACCACGTCGGGGTCGAGCACCCGCAGCAGCGCGTCGAAGTCGCCCTCGCGCGCGGCCGCGAGGAACGCATCCACGACCTCCCGCTGCCGCCGGCGGTCGGTGGGCGGCTCCGCGCCCCGCACCTTGCGCCGCGCTCGGCTGCCGAGCATCTTGGCCGCATCGGTCGACTTGCCGAGGATGCGGCCGACCTCGTCGAACGGCACCGCGAAGGTGTCGTGGAGGATGAACGCCAGCCGCTCGTCGGGAGTCAGCGACTCCAGCACCATCAGCAGGGCGACGCCGATCGTGTCGCTGAGCACCGCGCGGTCTTCGGGGTCGTCGACGTCGTCGGTGACCAGCCATTCGCGGCCCGGCTCCTCCCACGGGGTCTCGCCTTTGGCGCGCCGGGCGCGCAGCATGTCGAGGCAGACGCGGCCGACGACGGTGCTCAACCAGCCGGAGACGTTGTCGATGGCTCCCGGATCCTGCCGGGAGAGGCGCAGCCACGCCTCCTGCACCGCGTCCTCCGCGTCCGCGCGGGATCCCAGCACGCGTGCCGCGAGCCCGGTCAGCCGGGTGCGCTGCGCTTCGAATGCCTCGCTCGTCCCGTTCTCGTCCATCGTGGCGCCCCTCTCGTCCGCACTCTACGAGAGGGGGACGATCCGGCGCGCGAAAACGTAACAGCCCCTGCGAGATTTGGACCAAATGTGGCGAAAGAGCGCGCCAAAGCCGACATTTGGCACAAATGTGGGAGGGAGGCTACTGCTCCAGCGGGCGCCAGACGACCAGCTGCGTGCTGCGGCGCACGCGGGTGCCGGCGCGCAGCGAGACGACCTCGCCCTCGGAGCCGGCGGCGAAGACGCGGCGGCCGGGCCGGTTGAGGAGCTCGTCGGCGAGCGCCGACTCCAGCTCGCGCACGCGGGCGCTGAGCGAACCCACTTGGTCCTCCAGCTCGATGATGCGGCGGATGCCCTCGAGGCTGACGCCCTCGGCGCCGAGCCGCGCGATCTCCTGCAGCTTCTCCACGTCGCGCATGGAGTACCGGCGCGACTTGCCGGCCGTCCGGCTGGGGCTGACGAGCCCCAGCCGGTCGTACTGGCGGAGGGTCTGCGGGTGCATCCCGGCGAGCTCGGCCGCGATCGAGATGACGAAGACCGGGGTGTTCTCGTCCATGGTCAGCCTCTGGCCTTCGCGAGAAGGTCCTCTCGGGGGTTCTCGTCGGGGAGCTTCGCGGCGAACGCCTCCAGCGCCTCCTTGGCCTCGGCGGAGAGGTGGGACGGGACGGCGACCTGGACGACGGCGAGCAGATCGCCGGTGCCCTTCGGCGTCTCCACGCCCCGGCCCTTCACGCGCAGCACGCGGCCGCTCGGGGTGCCGGGCGCGACGCGGAGCTTGACCGGGTCGCCGCCGAGGGTCGGGACCTCGATGGTGGCGCCGAGGGCGGCCTCCGCGAAGGTGACCGGGACGGTCACGCGCAGGTTCAGGCCGTCGCGCTCGAAGACCGGGTGCTTGCGCACGGTGACGGTGAGGACGATGTCGCCCGCCTCGCCGCCGTCCGGGCTGGGCTGACCCTTGCCGCGCAGCTTGATCTTCTGGCCGTCGGAGACGCCCGCGGGGATCTTCACCTTGAAGGGCTTGCCGTCGGCCGCCTGGAGGCTGATGGTCTCGCCGCGCGTGGCGGTGAGGAAGTCGATGGTGGTGTGCGCGGTCACGTCGCGGCCGCGGGTCGGGCCGCCGTATCCGCGGTAGCCGCCGGAGGAGCTGCCGAAGCGCCCGTTGCCGAACAGGCCGCCGAACACGTCGTCGAAGCCGCCGTTCTGGCCGCCGCCCTGCTGGAACGTGTAGCCGCGCTGCTGGCCGCCGGCGCCCCCGAACATGCCGCCGAACACGTCGTCGAAGCCGCCCTGTCCGGCCGAGCCGGGAGCCGTGAAGCGGGCTCCGCCTCCCATGGCGCGGATCTGGTCGTACTCCTTGCGCTCGTCGGCGTCGCTGAGGACCGAGTAGGCCTCGCTGACCTCCTTGAACTTCGCCTCCGCTGCGGCGTCGCCCGGGTTGGAGTCCGGGTGGTACTTGCGCGCGAGCTTGCGGTAGGTCTTCTTGAGGTCCGCTTCGCTGACGTCCTTGGAGACGCCGAGGACCTTGTAGAAGTCCTTGTCGAACCAGTCCTGGCTAGCCACGGCGCCTCCTTTCGATCGTGATGGTCGTGGATGAAGTCTGCATGATGTCCGCACG
>NZ_MKVJ01000021.1:106561-156087 GCF_001898805.1 Leifsonia sp. 71-9 | reverse complement strand
ACCGTGGTCCCGCCGCTCCGCCGTGCCGTGCATCCGGTCGATCAGGCCGGGACCGCGACGACGACCTTCGCCACTCGGACGGTGGTCGAGCCCAGGCGGTAGCCGGTCTCGACGACGTCCGCGACGGTGTCGGCCGTCACGTCCGGGGTGGGCTGCTGGAAGATCGCCTCGTGGATCTGCGGGTCGAAGGGCTCGCCCTTCTCGCCGTAGGGGGTGAGGCCGAGCCGCTCGACGTTCGTGCGCAGCTTGGCCGCGATGGTCGCGAACGCGCTGCCCTCGGTGAGGTCGCCGTGCTTCTCGGCGCGCTCGAGGTCGTCGAGCACCGGGATGAGGCCCTTGACGGCCTCGCTCACGGCGCGCTCGCGCTCGACCTCGCGGTTGGCCTCCGTGCGCTTGCGGTAGTTCGCGTACTCCGCGGTGACCCGCTGGAGGTCGGCGAGCCGCTCCGCCGCGAGCGCGTCGGACGTGGTCTGGCCGGAGAGGACGTCCAGGTCGTCGTCCGACAGGACGGGACCCTCCTCCGCGGCCGGGCCGACGTCGACGAGCTCTTCGTGCGACAGGTCGTGCTCGGACGGCTCCCGGACCTTGCCGGTCTCGGGGTCGATGCGCCGCTTGTCACGGATGATCGGCTCCTCGCGCTCGGGATCGGGCTCGCCCGATCCCGGAGCACCCGGGTTCTGGTCCGACATGATTACTTCTTCTCCTCGTCCTCGACGACCTCGGCGTCGATGACGTCCTCGTCGGAGGACTCACCCGCCTGCTCGCCCTGGGGGGCGTCCGCCTCGGGAGCCGCGGCGTCGGCCTGGCTGGAGGAGTAGATGGCCTCGCCGAGCTTCTGCTGGCTCGCGCTCAGCTTCTCGAACGCGGTCTTGACGGCCTCGTCGTCCTCGCCGGCCAGAGCCGTCTTCAGCGCGTCGACGTCGCCCTGGACCTCGTTCTTGACGTCCTCGGGGAGCTTGTCCTCGTTGTCCTTGATGAGCTTCTCGATCTGGTAGACGAGCTGCTCGGCCTGGTTGCGGGTCTCGGCGGACTCGCGGCGCTTCTTGTCCTCCGCCGCGTGCTCCTCGGCCTCGCGTACCATGCGCTCGATGTCGTCCTTCGGCAGGCTCGAGCCGCCGGTGATCGTCATCGACTGCTCCTTGCCGGTGCCCTTGTCCTTGGCGGACACGTGCACGATGCCGTTGGCGTCGATGTCGAAGGTGACCTCGACCTGCGGGATCCCGCGGGGGGCCGGGGCGATGCCGGTGAGCTCGAAGGTGCCGAGCGGCTTGTTGTCGCGGGTGAACTCGCGCTCGCCCTGGAAGACCTGGATCGCGACGGACGGCTGGTTGTCGTCGGCCGTGGTGAAGGTCTCGCTGCGCTTGGTGGGGATGGCCGTGTTGCGCTCGATGAGCTTGGTCATGATCCCGCCCTTGGTCTCGATGCCGAGGGACAGCGGGGTGACGTCGATGAGGAGGACGTCCTTGCGCTCGCCCTTCAGCACACCGGCCTGCAGCGCGGCGCCGACGGCGACGACCTCGTCCGGGTTGACGCCCTTGTTGGGCTCCTTGCCGGTCTCCTGCTTGACGAGCTCGGAGACGGCGGGCATGCGGGTCGATCCGCCGACGAGCACGACGTGCGCGATGTCGCCGACCTTGATGCCGGCCTCACGGATGACATCCTGGAACGGCTTCTTGGTGCGGTCGAGGAGGTCGCTGGTCATCTGCTCGAACTGGGCGCGGGTGAGCGTCTCGTCGAGGTTGGCCGGGCCGTTCTCGGTGAGCGACAGGTAGGGCAGCTGGATGCTGGTCGACATGCTCGACGACAGCTCCTTCTTGGCCTGCTCTGCGGCCTCCTTGAGGCGCTGCTTCGCGATCTTGTCGCCGGAGACGTCGACACCGGTGGTGTCCTTGAACTTCTTGATCAGCCAGTCGACGATGCGCTGGTCCCAGTCGTCGCCGCCGAGGCGGTTGTCGCCGGCGGTCGAGCGGACCTGGATGGTCGAGAAGTCGTCGTCCTTGCCCACCTCGAGGAGGGAGACGTCGAAGGTGCCGCCACCGAGGTCGAAGACGAGGATGAGCTCGTCCTCCTTGCCTTTGTCGAGGCCGTACGCGAGCGCGGCGGCGGTGGGCTCGTTGATGATGCGGAGCACGTTGAGGCCCGCGATCTCACCGGCCTCCTTGGTGGCCTGACGCTCGGCGTCGTTGAAGTAGGCGGGGACCGTGATGACCGCGTCGGTGACGGTGTCGCCGAGGTACTGCTCCGCGTCGCGCTTCAGCTTCTGCAGGATGCGGGCCGAGATCTCCTGGGCGGTGTACTTCTTGCCGTCGATCTCCTGGGTCCAGGTGGTGCCCATGTGGCGCTTGACGGACGAGATGGTGCGGTCGACGTTGGTGACCGCCTGGCGCTTCGCGGTCTCGCCGACGAGCACCTCGCCGTCCTTGGTGAACGCGACGACGGACGGGGTGGTGCGGAAGCCTTCCGCGTTGGCGATGACCGTGGGCTCGCCGCCCTCGAGCACCGAGACGACGGAGTTGGTGGTTCCGAGGTCGATACCTACTGCACGTGACATATGTGCTTTCTCTCCTTTGTTGCTGGTCTGCGTATTCGCTGGCCGATGAAAATCAGGGGGTCGAGAGTTGAGTCCCGACGACTCAAGAGTGCCACCCGGGGTGGAATCATGTCAAGCCGTCGAGCCCAAAACTTGAGTACACCTGACTCAACTTTAAGGAATGCAGGTGTATTCCCACCCCGATTCACACTTTTCGCACAACCACCGTCGATAGCGTGGAGGCATGGATCCCGCCCCTGCCGACGCCGACACCCCTGCACTCGCCGGGGAGCACGGAGGGCCGCTGCTGTCGTCGCGCGCCATCGAGGCGCTGCAGAGCATCGACCCCGCGACGCTGAGCGAAGTGCAGGCGTTCCGGGACGATTTCGCGCGGTTCATCATGCCGTACAAGTTCGGCATCGACGAGATCTCGACGAAGGTATCCATCCTGCGCGAGGAGTTCGCGGAGCTGCACGAGTACAACCCGATCGAGCACATCTCGAGCCGGTTGAAGTCGGCCGAGAGCATCGAGCAGAAGGTCGTGCGCAAGAACTGCGAGCCGTCGTTCGAGGCGATCCGCGACGCGATCACCGACATCGCCGGCGTGCGCATCGTGTGCTCGTTCGTCTCCGACGTGTACAGCGTGTTCGAGCTGCTGGTCGCCCAGGAGGACGTCCGCGTGCTCCGCGTGAAGGACTACATCGCGCACCCCAAGCCCAACGGCTACAAGAGCCTGCACGTGATCGTGGAGGTCCCCGTCTTCCTCAGCGCCGGGCCGGTGCACGTGCCGGTCGAGATCCAGCTGCGCACGGTGGCGATGGACTTCTGGGCCAGCCTCGAGCACAAGATCTACTACAAGTACGACGGCGAGATCCCGGAGCACCTGCTGCGCGACCTCACCGCCGCCGCCGGCACGGCCGGTCAGCTCGACGTGACGATGGAGGACATCCACCGCCAGGTGCGCGGCGACGGCGGCGGGATGCAGCAGTACACGCTGCCGATCCAGATCTAGCGCCGCGCCCGTCTGACGCCCGGCCCGGTGCGGGCCTAGCGCGCCTCCAACCACTCGGCGAACGTCTGCCGTCCCAGGCGCGCGTCCGGTCCGGCGAGGAGGGTGCCGTCGCGGAGCGCCCGGCCCCAGCGGCCCGGGAGAGGCACCGTGACGACCGGGCCGCCGCGCCCGGTCGCGGCGAGGTAGCGGCGGACGAGGTCGGGCATGTCCTCGACCAGCGGCCCCGCGAGGTCGCGGTCGAGCCCGCGCGGCTCGCCGACGGCGATCGCGGCGAGCGCCTCGCCGACCTCGGCCGCGGCGACCGGCTGGGAGCGCATCGCGGGCACGAGGTGGAACCGCTTCGCGCGGTCGCCGACGAGCTGCGCGGTCGCCGACGAGCTGCGCGGCGAACTCGTGGAACTGCGTCGCCCGCAGGATGCTCCATCCCGTGCCGGACTCCCGCACCAGCTGCTCCTGCAACGCCTTGCCCGCGTAATAGGCGGACGGCGCCGCCACGGCTCCCACGATCGACAGCGCGAGGTGATGCGGCACATGCGCGAGACGCTCGGCGGCGAGCAGGGAGCGGGTGACCCCGCCGAAGAACTCACGCGAGACGCGGCCCGAGGTGGTCTGCACACCGGTCACGTCGACCAGCGCCGCGCATCCCTCGATCGCGGTGGCTACTGCGTCGGCGGCGCGCACATCCACGCCCCGGGAGCGGCTCAGCACGACGGCGTCATGACCGGCGGCGTCGAGGGCGGCGACGACGTGCCGCCCGACGACGCCGGTGCCGCCGGCGACGGCGACCCTCATCGCGTCACCGCCTCGGTGCGCGCGGGGATTCTGTGCAGAAGCGAGTCATCCATACCCTGCAGGACGACGCAGCACCCGCGGATGTGAGGTGCGGCCTCACACCCAGGCGCCCCGATCCGTCTTAATAGGGGAAGAGGAGGCGGCATGGACGTGGACGCGGAGGTGATCGCCGAGCGGCGGCACCTGCTGGCACTCGGGTACCGGATGCTCGGCACGGTGGCGGAGGCGGAGGACGCGGTGCAGGAGACGTACGCGCGCTGGTACCGGCTCACGCCCGGCGAGCGCGACGCGATCTCGTCGCCGCGCGCCTGGCTGACCCGGGTTGCGAGCCGTGTCTGCCTCGACGTGCTCGGCTCGGCGCGCGTGCGACGCGAGAGCTACGTCGGCCCGTGGCTGCCGGAGCCGCTGCCCACGTCGGCGTTCGGAGGGGCCGGGGATGCGGCTCCGCTCGATCCGCTCGACCGGGTCACCCTCGACGAATCGGTGAGCACCGCGCTGCTCGTCGTGCTCGAGGCGATGACACCGGCGGAACGCGTGGCGTTCGTGCTGCACGACGTGTTCGCGCTCCCCTTCGACGAGATCGCGGAGATCGTGGGGCGCTCCCCCGCCGCCTGCCGTCAGCTGGCGACCTCCGCTCGGCGGCGGGTCCAAGAGCGCCGCGAACGGTCCGTCCCCCGCGCCGAGCACGACCGGGTCGTGCAGGCGTTCGGCGAGGCGGCGGCGGGAGGCGACCTCGCCGCGCTCGTGGCCGTCCTCGATCCCGCGGTCGTACTGGTGGCGGACGGCGGCGGCCGGGTGAGCTCGGCCCGCCGGCCCGTCCGGGGCGCCGAGAACGCGGCGCGCTTCCTCCTCGGCCTGGCCGCCAAGTTCTCGGACGCCGTGGTCCGCCCGATCGAGACGACGGACGGGCTCGGCTTCGAGGTGCGGCAGCAGGGCGTGGTCACCGGCATCCTCACCCTGAGCGTGCAGGGCGGTCTCGTCACCGACATCCGCATGATGCGCAACCCCGACAAGCTGACGCTCTGGGCGTGAGCACCCCGGACGTGACCGCGCCGCGCCGGTTCACCGCCCGTTCCCCGGCAGCCCCTACGCTGTGGGCATGACACGCGACCTCCCCGGAGGCGGCGGTGCGAACGGCGATGACGACGCGAGCACGAAACGCCCCACCACGTCGACCGATGCGCTCCTGACGTCGGCGAGCCCGCTCTTCTCCGACAGCTCGACCGAGCGCCGCATCCCGCGTCGCTGGGTCGTCTCGTGGGCGCTGTGGGACTGGGGCGGCGCCGCGTTCAACGCGGTCATCACGACCTTCGTGTTCACGGTGTATCTGACCGGCAGCCTCTTCGTGGACCCCGCGCTCGTCGCGGCGCGTGACGCCGAGACGGATCTGAACGGTCCCGCGCACGCCGCCGTGACCGCCGCCGAGGCACCGCTCTCCAGCGGTCTCGGCTGGGGCCTGGCCATCGCCGGCGTCATCGTCGCGCTGCTCGCGCCGGTGCTGGGCCAGCGGACCGACGGCTCCGGCCGCCGCAAGCTCTGGCTCGGGATCAACACCGGCGTCGTCGTGGTCGTGACCGCACTCATGTTCCTCGTCGTCGGCGAGCCGTCGTACTTCCTGCTCGGGGTCGCCCTCGTCGCGATCGCCACCGTCTTCTACGAGATCGCCACCGTCAACTACAACGCCATGCTCGTGCAGGTCTCGACGCCGAAGACCGTCGGCCGGGTGAGCGGCTTCGGCTGGGGCGCCGGCTACCTCGGCGGCATCGTGCTGCTCCTCATCGTGTACTTCGGCCTGGTGACCGACAACCCGGACGGCACCGGCGGCTTCCTCCACGCCAGCCAGGACGCCGGGCTCAACATCCGCATCATCGCGCTCATCGCCGCGCTGTGGACGCTGGTCTTCTCGCTGCCCGTGCTGATCTCGGTGCCCGAGATGGCGAAGAACGCCCGCACTCCGCGGGTCGGCTTCTTCGCCTCCTACGCCGTGCTCGTGCGCGACATCGGGAGGCTGTGGAAGGAGAGCCGGAACACCGTCCTGTTCCTGATCGCCTCGGCCCTGTTCCGCGACGGGCTCGTCGGCGTGTTCACGTTCGGCGGCATCCTGGCCCAGGGCACCTTCGGCTTCTCCAGCGGCCAGGTCATCATCTTCGCGATCGCGGCCAACGTCGTCGCCGGCGTCAGCACCCTGATCTCCGGGCGCTTCGACGATCGATACGGCCCCAAGCCGGTCATCGTCACGGCCCTCGTCGGCCTCGTCGTCGCCGGGCTCGCCGTGTTCTTCCTGCACGACGGCGGCGCCACCGCGTTCTGGATCGGCGGCCTCGTGCTCTGCCTGTTCGTCGGGCCCGCGCAGTCGGCCAGCCGCACGTTCCTCACCCGGGTCACCCCGGTCGGCCGCGAAGGGGAGGTCTTCGGCCTCTACGCGACCACGGGACGCGCGGTGTCGTTCCTGGCGCCGCTGCTGTTCGCGACCTTCGTCGCCGTCGGCGGCGCGCAGTACTGGGGCATCCTCGGCATCGTGCTGGTGCTCGCGATCGGGCTGGGACTGCTGATCCCGGTCAAGGCGCCGCGCTCGGTGCGCCTCGGCTGACCCGGCGAAATCGACCATTCGGCCCGGCGGCGGGAGCGCCTAGCCTGGCCCCATGGCGGAGGTCGTGACATTCCCGCTCGGCGTGGTGGTGCTCGTCGGCGTGATCGCTCTGGCGCTCGGGTTCCTGATCGGCACGCTGGTGCGGGGCTCCGCGCGCACGGAGACCGCGCTCGCGGCGCGGCAGGCCTGGGCGGCGGCCAATCTGCGGACGATCTTCGGGATCGGGCGCGACGCCGCCGACGCGGGTCGGCCCTTCGACGGGATCGTCCCGTCCGACGGGGCGACCCCGCGCGGTTACGGCGTGCGCGCGGTCGACAGTGCGGTGGACGGATCCACCGAGCTCATGCTCCTCCAGCCGCTCCGCAGCGGGTGGGCCCGCAACTGGCTGTTCAACTCGCAGGTGTTCCTGCAGGCGCAGGCCGACATCCTCCACGGCTGGATGCACACCCTCGGCAGGGAGGCCGCCCTCATCGACCCGGCCTGGCTGGCGGCCGACCAGGAGTACGTCCGCCGCGTGCACCGCGTCGAGAACACGCTGACCCACTGGGCCGCCGGGCGATGGCTCACCCATTCGAGTCTGCGACTGCGCATCACCAGCCGGAAGCCGTTCTGGAACCGTCGGCTGCAGCGCTCGCTGCTGATCCCGTCGGCTCCCGCCGCCGTGCTGCGCGGCGAGTACCCGCCGTGCGATTGCGGGACGGGGCAGGCGCCTGCGGTGTGAAGACCTTTCCGCTCAGGGGCGGGGCCAGGCGCGGACGAAACGGTCGAACAGCTCGGCGAAGGTGCGCGCTTCCTCCGGGGTGAACTCCGCGAGCGCCGACTCGACCGCGCTGCGCCGGTGGGTGCGCACCTCCTCGAGCTGCGACCGGCCGGCGGCGGTGAGCTGGATGAGCGCCCGGCGCGCGTCAGACGGATCGGGCACGCGCCGCACGTGCCCGCGCTCGACGCCCTCCTGCACCAGCCGGCTCGCCCGCGGCTGATCGACGCCGATCGCCTGCGCCAGCGAGCTGATGGAGAGCGGACTGCCTGCGGCCTCCGCAGTCTCCAGCGCCTCCAGCATCCGGATGCGCGCGATGCGGCCGAGGCTGCCGTCGCGGCCGCGGCGACCGGGGCCGGGGCGGGCGGAGTCGCCGAACGGCGGGTGGTCGTGGTCGTGGGAGCCGTGATCCCGAGCGTTGTGGTCGTGGGAGCCCTGGTCCCGGCCGTTGCGATCGTGGGAGCCACGGTCGGCCCGGTCCTGATCGGCGCGGTCCTGACCGGCCTGGTCCTGCTCGGGGCGCTCGGGGCCGGGGCGACCGTGCGCGGTGCGGTCGGGCCGGTCGTGGCCGCCGTCGCCTCCCGGGGCACCCCACGGACCGCGCGGGCCCCAGGCGTGCGGGCCGCCGCGGCCGAACGGTCCATCGCCCCAGGGGCCGGGCGGCCGGCGGCGCGACTGATCGCGGCGCACCGCCATGAGCGCGCTCTCGATGAGCGCGACCACGTCCGCTGACGGCGAACCCTGCTGAGCTTGACTCTCGTCATCCATGTATGTAACTATACATTTACTTGTCAAGATACATGCAAATAGGAAGGGGTCCCCGATGACGAACATCGACGACTCGAACAACACCCCTGCCTCGACCCCGCCCGGATACTGGTTCGGCGAGATCGAGAGCCGGCTGCGCGACCGCATGCGGGACGCGCTGGCCGAGCAGGACCTCCGCCGCGGCGGCTGGCGCCTGCTCCACTCCCTCTCCGAGGGCCCGGCGACCGCCGCCGAGCTCGCGGACCGGCTCCCCCGCGGGCGTCGTGGCCACGGTCGCGGACGCGGACGCGGACACGACGGTTTCGGCCGCGGTCGCGATCACGATCGGTCCGGTGTGCCGGAGCGCGGTGAGCGCGGTGAGCGCGGCGAGCGCGGTCATGGCCGCGAGGGCTTCGGCCGCGCCGGGTTCGACCCGCGCGAACGCGGCGGCTTCGACCCGCGCGAACGCGGCGGCTTCGACCCGCGCGAACGCGGCGGGCGCCACCCGCACCCATCCCAGCGCTCCCAGGGCGCCTGGACCTACAGCCGCGAGACGTGGCGCGCCGAGCGCCCGTTCGGCCCGGGAGGTGGTCGCCGCGACCACCACGGCGCCGACGCTCACGCCGAGGCCCACGCCGAGGCCCACGGCCACGACGAGCACCACGGCCACGAGCACCACGGCCACGACGGCCGCGAGGCCGCCTTCGAGCGCGGCTTCGAGCGCGGGTTCCTGCGCGGCACCGCCGCTGCACCCGCCTTCGGTGGCCCGTTCGGTGGTCCCTTCGGAGGCCCCTTCGGAGGCCCCGGCGGCTTCCGCGGCGGACGCGGCTTCGGCCCGCACCACGGGCACCGCGGTCACGGCGGCCCCTACAGCCGCTGCGACGGCGACCGTCGCACGGCGCGCATCGAGCGCATCCTCGCCGACTTCACCGAGCGCGGCTGGGTCTGGTTCGACGGCGACCGCGCCACCCTGACCGACGAGGGCCGCGCCGCCCACGACGCGGCGTTCGCCCGGGTGCAGGAGGTGCGCGAGACACTCGCCGACGGCATCTCCCCCGAGGACTACGCCACCACCCTGGCCACCCTCGAGACGATGGCCCGCAACCTGGGCTGGGAGCCGCGGGAGCAGGGTCAGGCCGACGAGCCGGGCACGCCCGCGGAGCCGGGTCAGCCCGAGCAGAGCTGAGCACCGACGGCTCCACTGAACACCTCAGGTGGAACGACACGAGGCCGGGGCGCGCGAGCGTCCCGGCCTCCGTCGTGTGCGGCTGAAGGCCGCGGCAAACATCACCCCACTCGCCGACGCCGCCTCCGCACGATCGCCATCCCCATCATCCCCGCACCCGCGACCAGCACCGCCAGCGCAGACGCGGCGACGGCCGCGCCTCCCGTCGCCGAGCCGGTCGCGGCGAGTTCGCCGGTCGCGATGCCCGCGACCGCAGCGCCGTCGCCTCCCGCAGCGCCCGCACCTTCGCCGGTCTCCGCTCGCGGAGCCCACGACGCCGAGAAAGTCTGGGCCGCCATGAGCGGCTGGAGGGCATCCCGCACCGCGTCGTCGGCGAAGAGGGTGCGCATCGCGCCGTCGTCGAGGCCGTTGGCGACGGCGGCCATGATCATCGACTGGTCGAGCGAGAGGTAGCGCTCGGCGATGCGGCCGCTGTGCACGGCGACCGCGTCGTAGAAGCCGCCGGGGCCGTAGGCGCCGAGGTTCTGCTCGATGCCGCGCAGGTTCTCCACCGCGCCGCGGGCGTCGTAGCCGAGTGCGAGGAACGACGCGTGCGGCGTCACCACGCCGTCACCGTAGGTCGGCGCCGGGTTCGTGCCGCGCGCGGCGGTCGGGCAGCCGGCGAAGGGGAGGTCGACATCGGTGTTCTCCTGGTCCGAGAAGTAGCCGTCGGCACGCATCCCGGCGGCGTCCACCCCGTACTCGCGGTAGCCGCCGTCGGGGTTGCTCGCGGGCGAGAATCCCCAGTATCCGTAGCCGGCATCCTGACCGTGCTTCTCCTGCACGGCGACCGTGACGGGATGGTTCACGCCCCACGAGGTCGGACCCCAGGTCTCCTCGGGCACCAGGAGGTCGGGCATGAGCGCCTCGAACATGCTGCCGCCCCAGCTCGGCACGAACTGCATGCCATCGGAGGTGTACGCGCCCTCGTACACGGTGAGGCCGTCGTAGACGCGGTTCTCGCCGACGGGGCTCTGCTCCTGCCAGGAGTAGTCGCAGCCGGCGGGCATGGTGCGGAAGGTGCCGTACAGCCCGGACGGCGGGATCTGCCCGTTGACGATGCCGAGGTAGGTCGCGATGCGGCTCTCGCTCACGGTCGTGTCGTACCAGTGGCAGGTGTAGAAGACGTTCGGGCCGGATCCCGAGAACGGCGCGCGCTCGGTGGCGCAGGTGTCGCCGGGCTGCGCCTCCCAGAAGCCGCCCTTGTTCGTGCCGGCCGGAAGGGCGGGGTTGTACGGGGTCGGGTCGAAGAAGACGCCGAAGTCCATCGAGTCGTACAGCGCGCGGGCGCGATCGGTCAGTGTCGGCTCGCCGTTCGCGACCATGCGCAGTGCCGCCGCGAGCCAGCCGTTGTCGACGGTGCTGAGGAAGGGATGGACGACCGAGCCGTCCTCCGGCCACGTGGTCAGCATGCGGCCGTCGGCGGGCGAGTACCAGTTGTAGAACATCCCGCTGGCGGCGTTGCGCTCGAGGTGTTCGAGCGTGCCGACGGTGGTCGTCAGCCGCGTGCGGGCGTCGTCGACGGAGATGATCCCGAGTCCGCGGGCGGCGAGGGTCGACCAGAGGTAGCCGCCGATGTTGGTCGGCGAGGTGTGGCCGCTGACGGAGGCGGGATCGAGCGCGCCGTCGATGTTGTCGGCGGGGAGACCGACGGCGGGATCGGTCATCGCGTCGAGCGAGCGCCAGATGTCGGCCGCCCAGCGCCGGAGGTCGGCGGCGTAGGGAGCGGCGTCGCCGGAAGCGGGGCCATGGGTGTCGACGGAGATGGCCGAGACAGCGGCGGCCCCGGCCGGCCCCGGAGGTGCGGCGGCTGCCGGAGCGGCTGCCGACCCCGCTGGTGCGGCCGCCGCCGGAGCGGCGAGAGCGACGGCGCCGACGAACGCGGCGGCGAGAGCGGTTCCGCCGGCACGCAGCGCGCGGCGGGAGAGGTGAAGGGGCATCATCGTCCTTTCGCCGACATCCCGACGGCTGTGTGCGGGATGGCGGGCGGTCACGGTTTCGAGCGAGTGTATGCGCATACATAGCGATGCGCAAGCACGTATGTCCTGCTGTGCCCGCGCATCCCCGGGCTAGGGTGGACGCACCGAACCAGGGGGAGGATCGATGCAGCCGTCCGACGAGCAGGTCGCCGCGATCGACGCGGCGGCCGAGGTGATGCGCAACGCACCGGACAGTTTCGCGGCGATGGACGGGCTCTGGCGCGCGGTCTACGCGCTGCCGAGCTGGGCCTTCATCGCGCGCGGGACGGACGACGCGCCGACGCCATTCGTCGGCGAGCTCGACGCCGGGCCGATGGTCTTCGCCTTCACGACGCTCGGGCGGGCGCGGGAGGGCGCGCTGAGCGCGGGACTGGATGACGAGGCCGCCTCGAAGGTGCTGTCGGTGCCGCTGCCGGGCGCGATCGAGTGGCTCGCCTCCTTCGCCGCGTCGGGTGTGCGCGGCGTGGTGTTCGACCTGCCGCGGTTCGGGTACTTCGCTCCGCTGCAGAACCTCCTCCCGATGCGCGACCACATGGCGGCCACCCCGCCGGCGTGAGGCGGGCCGCCGCCCGGGTCTGCCGAGCCCCCGCCCGACCCCACCCGGCTCCGCCCGCTCCACCGAGCCCGCCCTGTCTCACCCGGCTCCGCCCGGTTCCCCTCCCAGCACCCGCGCCTAGGATGGGACGCATGACGCCAACCCGTGAAGAGGTCGTGCTGCTGGCCGAGGACGGGACGCCGATCGGGACGGCCGACAAGGCCACCGTGCACACCACCCAGACGCCGCTGCACCTGGCGTTCTCGTGCCACCTCTTCGACGGCGAGGGGCGCATCCTGGTCACCCGTCGCGCGCTCGGCAAGGCCACCTGGCCGGGCGTCTGGACCAACTCGTTCTGCGGGCATCCCGGCCCGGGCGAGTCCATGGAGGACGCGGTCGCCCGACGCGCCGCCGACGAGCTCGGCACGACGATCGAGAACCTGGTCGTCGCGCTGCCCGACTTCCGCTACCGCGCGGTCGACGCGTCGGGCATCGTCGAGTACGAGATCTGCCCCGTCTACACCGCGACCGTCGCCTCGCCGCTCTCCCCGTCGGCCGCCGAGGTCGCCGAGTGGGAATGGGTCGACGCGCGCACGCTGCTCTCCGCCGTGGAGGCCACACCCTGGGCGTTCAGCCCGTGGCTCACCCTCCAATTGCCGGCCCTCTACGCCGACCCGGACGGCGAACCTTCGGGCCAGCTGTGAGAACGGCTCATATTTTCCACTTGTGAAATCACCTGTGGATAACTCCCGTAGCGCATGCCGTGGCGCGAATACCTTCGTGCACGCACGGTGTGCGGCGGGAGACCGCCCCGTGTTTGACGTCGAGTGCACTCGAAGGAGCATGCTGGGATCATGAACTCCACCTCCAGCGCTCCCGTCGCCGTCGTCACGGGCACCTCCACCGGCATCGGACTCGAGACGGCGGTCGCCCTCGCCCGCGGCGGCTGGGACGTCGTCGCCACCGTCCGCGACGTCTCCCGCGCCGACCGCCTGCGCGACGCGGCCGCAGCCGCCGGGGTCTCCGTCGACATCCGGGCGCTGGATGTGACCGACGGCGCGGCCTCCGCAGCCCTCGTCGAGCAGGTGGTGGCCGACCGCGGTCGCCTCGACGCCCTGGTCAACAACGCCGGCGCAGCCGCCCTCGGCACCGCCGAGACGATGGGCATCGACCGCATCCGCGCTGCGATGGAGGTCAACTTCTTCGGCGTCGTGCAGCTGACACAGGCGGCGCTGCCCGCACTGCGCGCCTCCCGCGGCCGCGTGGTCACCGTGTCGAGCGTCGGCGGCATCGTCGGCCAGCCCTTCAACGACGCGTACTGCGCCGCCAAGTTCGCGGTCGAGGGCTTCATGGAGAGCCTCCACCCGGTCGCCGCCGCCCAGGGCGTCGCGGTCATCGTGGTCGAGCCCGGCGCCGTCGCGAGCGAGTTCGTCGCCAACGCCACCGAGGGCCGGGATGCCGCCCTCGCCGACGCCGGACCGTACGCCCCGCAGCTCGCCGCCTACCTGGAGCGCACCGCCGGCGCGTTCGCCGCGGCGCAGCAGCCCGCGGACGTCGCCGCCGTGATCGAGCGGGTGCTGACGGAGGCGGAGCCGCCGTTCCGCGTGCAGACGTCGGACGCCGCGCGTGCGTTCGTCGGCATCAAGCTGGCCGACCTGGACGGCTCCGCCGTCACCGGGGCGACCGCGGGGTGGGTCGCGTAGGGAGCTGTCGCCGCATCCAGTGGTCGCGACATGCCGTGCGGGAGGCTGCGCTGACGGCGCGTTGTGACGACTGGTGGGGAGCGGGCGATCCGGTGGTCGCAACACGCCGCGTGGGAGCACGAGCTGACGGCGAGTTATGACGACTGAAGTCACGGGGTGGCAACCAGACGGTGGCGCGCACCCGCCGCATCCAGCGACCACGTGACGCGATCCACTGGTCACGTGACGCGATCCACTGGTCACGTGGCGCATCTAGTGGTCGCAACACTCTGTGCGGGAGCAGGAGCTGACGGCGAGTTGTGACGACTGGAGTCACGGGGTGGCAACTAGATGGTGGCGCCCGCTTGCCGCATCCATTGGTCACGTGGCGCGATCCACTGGTCACGCGACGGGATCGACTGGGCACGTTGCGCATCTAGCGGTCGCACCATGCCGTACGGGCGCCCGCGCTGGCGGCGCGTTGCGACAGCTGGATGGGAGCGGGCGATCCAGTGGTCACGACACGCCGTACGGGAGCCCGCGCTGGCGGCGCGTTGCGACAGCTGGATGGGAGCGGGCGATCCAGTGGGCGCGACACGCCGCGTGCGCGCCGGCGCTGGCGCTGCCGCTGGTAGCGCATCGTGGCGGGTGGATGGGAGCGGAGGATCCAGTGGTCGCGACATGCCGCGTGCGCGCCCGCGTTGGCGGCGTGTTGTGACGGATGGATGCGCGCGGGCAGCAGCGGGCGCGGCCAGGCCGCAGGGCGCGGCGGCGCCCCTACCCGGTGCGGGTCGCGGTGATGTGCTGCTCCAGCCACCAGGTGCGGCCCTCGTCGTCGGAGACCCAGCCGTCCCACTCGAAGGAGTCGGCGGTGATGGCGGAGAAGTTCCAGCGGATCGGGCGGCCGTCGGTCTGGGTGCCGTCCTGGCGGATCCCGTCGCGGTGGCCGGAGGCGACGAGGGTGCAGAAGTCACCGGCGACAGCGCCGAACCAGCTCACCCGCCATGCGCCGAGAACGGGGTCGTACACGCGGACGGTGGTGCCCTTCGACTCCGTGCGGGAGGGGTCGGCCGCGGTCGGGGCGACCAGCACATCCTGAACGGCGCGGCCGCCGAGCGTGTAGGCGAACAGCCAGTCCGTCGTGAACTCGCTCCACGCTCCGGACTCCTCGTCGAGGAACCGGCACTCGGCGCGCCAGCTGCCCACCAGCTGGCCGAAGAGGTGCATCCGCTGCGGCCTCACGGGAGTGGGCCCCGGCGCGATCAGCGCGCTCGCGAACTCGGCGTCGGTCGTCTCGCTCATGGGGCGCCTCTCGGGTCGTTGGTCAGCTGGACGGGCGCCCGGCCTCGGTGGCGGACACGTCGGTCCGGTGGAAGTTGAGGAAGGAGCGCGACGCCGTCGGCCCGCGCTGGCCCTGGTAGCGGGAGCTGTACTCGCTCGACCCGTAGGGCTTCTCGGCCGGCGAGGTGAGCCGGAAGAAGCACATCTGGCCGATCTTCATGCCCGGCCAGAGCTTGATCGGGAGGGTCGCGACGTTGCTGAGCTCGAGCGTCACGTGACCGGAGAACCCGGGGTCGATGAACCCGGCGGTCGAGTGCGTCAGCAGGCCGAGGCGCCCGAGCGAGCTCTTGCCCTCCAGGCGGGCGGCGACGTCGTCGGGCAGGGACACCAGCTCGTACGTCGACCCGAGCACGAACTCGCCGGGGTGCAGGATGAACGGCTGGTCCGCCTCCACCTCGACGAAGCGCGTCAGCTCGGGCTGGTCCTCCGACGGGTCGATGAACGGGTACTTGTGGTTGTCGAACAACCGGAAGAACCGGTCCAGCCGCACGTCGATGCTCGACGGCTGCACCATCGAGGGGTCGAACGGCTCCAGGCCGATCCGTCCGGCGCCGAGCTCGGCCTTGATGTCGCGATCGGAGAGAAGCACGATCTCAGCTTATCGGGTGCCGGTCGGCCGGGACACGGGCGTTGCGCCGCCATCCCGGCCGACCGGAGGCACGGTCACCGGACCTCGAACGCCGCCGTCAGGAGGTCCTCGGTGCGCGACGACGAGCCGACGAGCAGCTCGAACGCCCCGGGCTCGACCCGGCGTACGCCGGCCGCATCCACGATCGAGCACTCCGCGACGGGGAGGGTCAGCTCCACTCGGGCGGACTCCCCCGGCGCGAGGTCGAGCTGGCGGTACGTCTTCAGCTCCCGGTCGGTCCAGCTCACGCTGGTGACCGCGTCGCGCACGTACACCTGCACGGTCTCGCGGACGGGCCGGTCGCCCGTGTTGCTCACGGTGACCTCGGCCACGATGTCGTCGCCGACGCCGAGGCCGGTGCGCGCGAGCGCGAGGTCGGCGTACTCGACGGTCGTGTACGACAGGCCTTGGCCGAACGCCCAGGCGGGCGTCTGGGTGAGGTCGGCGTAGCGGTCGCCGTGCTGGCCGCGGATCTGGTTGTAGTACGTCGGCTGCTGGCCGACGTGGCGCGCGAACGAGATCGGCAGGCGGCCCGAAGGCTCGATGCGACCAGTGAGGAGCTCGGCCAGCGCCTGGCCGCCGAGCATGCCCGGGTTCGCCGCCCAGATGACGGCGGCCGCGTTCTCGGTCGACGCCGGGAGGACGAGCGGCTTCGACGCCAGCAGGATCACGACGACGGGCTTCCCGGTCGCGATCAGGGCGTCGAGCAGCGCGTTCTGGCCGCCGATCAGTTCGAGGGTCGCCGTGGAGCGGCCCTCGCCGATGAGCTCGATGCGGTCGCCGACCACGGCGACCACGACATCCGACTGCTCGGCGGCGGCCACGGCCTCGTCGATCAGCTGCTGGTCGGGCGCGCACGGCACCACGACCGGGGGCCGGGGCTGGCCGTCGGGGAACGTGCGCCCGTTCGGGTCGTCCTCGAGCGTGAGGATGTCGGCGCCGCGGGCGTACTGCACGCTGACACCCTCCAGCGCACGCAGCCCGTCGAGCACGGTGGTGATCATCTCGCGCGGCTGGCCGTCCAGCCAGCCGGCCTGACCCGACCCGCCCGCCCAGTCGCCGAGCTGCGTCTGCGCGTCGTCGGCGAGCGGGCCGACCAGCGCGACGCGCACGGGCGCGGATGCGGTCGCCGCCAGCGGCAGCGTCCCGTCGTTCTCCAGCAGCACGAGCGAGCGGCGCGCGACCTCGAGGTTGAGGGCGGCGTGCTCCGCGCTGCCGACCACGGAGTCGAGGTCGGCGGAGGGGAGGCGCGGGTCCTCGAAGAGCCCGAGGTCGAACTTGAGGGTCAGGATGCGCCCGACCGCCGCGTCGAAGGCGTCCTCGGCGAGCAGCCCCTGGGCGACGGCCTCCAGCGCACCCTCATAGAAGAGAGGAGTGGTCATGACCATGTCGTTGCCCGCCGTCACGGCCGCGGCGGCCGCGTGCGCGTAGTCGGGCTGGACCTTCTGCTCCCAGACCATGCGGCCCACGTTGTCCCAGTCGGTGATGAGGGTGCCGGTGTAGCCCCACTCGCCGCGGAGCACCTCGCTGAGCAGCCAGTCGTTGACCGTGATCGGCACGCCGTCGGTGCTCTGGTAGCCGAGCATGAAGGTGCGGCAGCCCGCGCGGGCCACGCGCTCGAACGGCGGCAGGAACCAGCTGCGGAGCTTGCGCCGGGAGATGTCGGCCTCGCTCGCGTCGCGGCCGCCCTGCGTCTCCGAGTAGCCGGCGAAGTGCTTCGCCGTCGCGAGGATCGCGGTCGGGTCGTCGAGGCCGTCGCCCTGGTAGCCGCGGACCATCGCGCTCGCGAGCTCGCCGATGAGGAACGGGTCCTCGCCGAACGTCTCGCTGACGCGTCCCCAGCGGAGGTCGCGCGCGATGCACAGCACCGGCGAGAAGGTCCAGTGCACACCCGTCACGGCGACCTCTTCGGCCGTTGCGCGGGCGACGCGCTCGATCAGCTCCGCATCCCACGACGCGGCGAGGCCGAGCTGGGTGGGGTAGATCGTGGCGCCGGGCCAGAACGAGTGCCCGTGGATGCAGTCCTCGCCGACGAGCAGCGGGATCCGCAGGCGCGTCTCGGCCGTGAGCCGGTTCGCCTCCAGGATGCGCTCGGGGGACGTGTGGAGGATCGACCCGACGTGACGCCGCAGGACGTGGTCCCGCAGGTCGTCGCGCGCGTCGAGCTGGAGCATCTGCCCGACCTTCTCCTCCACGGTCATGCGGCCGAGCAGGTCGCGGACGCGCTCCGCGGTCGTCAGCGACGGATCCTGGTACGGGGCGATGCCCGCGTGCGCGGCGTCCGTCGTCGGCAGTGTCGATGTCATTCAGTGGCGCCTTCCGCCGCGGGCCCGTTGGACGGGGAGGAGGTGGAGGCAGACGGGGCCGATGACCCCGTGCGCACCTGGGTGACGGTCGCGTTGATGTTGAGACCCTTCTTCTTCATCGCGCGGGCGCGCTCACCGGCGGAGCGCAGGCGCGGGTTGACGTACTCGTCGATGCCGAAGTTGACGAGCGAGAGCGCCACGCCGAGGATCGCGATGCAGAGACCGGCGGGGACGTACCACCACCAGTAGTCCGGGAACGCGTTGTTCTGCTGCGCCCAGAAGAGCACCGTTCCCCAGTTGAGGTTCGACACCGGGATGACGCCGATGAACGCCAGCGTGGTCAGGCCCAGGACGGCGGCCGTCATGGTGCCGACGAAGCTGGAGGCGATGAGCGCCATCAGGTTCGGCAGCATCTCGACCAGGATGATGCGGTACAGCGGCTCGCCGTTGGCGCGGGCGGCCTGGATGAAGTCGCGGTTGCGCAGCGACATGGTCTGCGCGCGCAGCACGCGCGCACCCCAGGCCCAGCCCGTGAGACCGAGCACGGCGGCGATGACGACCAGAGGCGGGTCCTCGAACTGCGAGGCGATGATGATCATCAGCGGCAGGCCGGGGATGACGAGGAACACGTTCGACAGCGCGGACAGCGCCTCGCTCTTCCAGCCGCGCAGATAGCCGGCGGTCACACCGACGGCGATCGCGACGACGGTCGCCATGATCGTCGCCAGGAACCCGACGACGAGCACGCCGCGGGTGCCGTAGACGAGCTGGCTGAACACGTCCTGCCCGATGTGGGTCGTGCCCAGCAGGTGCTGGAACGACGGCGGCTGCAGGGTGGCGTCGAGGTTCTGCGCCTGGGGGTCGTACGGGGCGATCAGCGGCGCGAAGATCGCGACGAGGATGAACACCCCGAGGATGATGAGGCCCGTGGCGGACTTCGGGTTGCTGAACATCGCGAGCGAGACCTTCAGCTGGGACCAGAAGGTCTTCCGCTCCGGGGTGTGCTCGGGGGAGTTCTGCGGCCGGCCGGCCAGCACGGCCGCGGTCTCGGGGGCGCCGACGCCCACGTGGTGCGTGAGTGCGGGTGCGCTCTCGGCGGGGACGGTCTTCTCGGCGGGGGTTGTCATGATCAGGCCTCCGTCTGACGGGTGCGCGGGTCGAGGATGGCGTAGGCGATGTCCGCGATGATGTTCGCCACCAGCACGGCCAGGACCAGCACGAGGAAGATGCCCTGCATCAGCGCGTAGTCCTTCGCGTTGGTCGCGTTGAGCAGCAGCAGGCCGATGCCCGGGTAGGAGAAGACCATCTCCATCACGAGCGTGCCGCCGACGATGAAGCCGAGCGCGAGGGCGAAGCTCTGGATCTGCGGGAGCACCGCGTTGCGGGCGGCGTAGCGCCACAGCACGCGCCGGTTGGGCATGCCCTTGGCCTGCGCGACCGTGATGTAGTCCTCGTCGAGCACCGTGAGCATCATGTTGCGCATCCCGAGCACCCAGCCGCCGAGCGAGACGACCACGATGGTCAGCACCGGGAGGACGGCGTGCGAGACGACCTCGGAGATGAACTCCGCGTTCCAGCCGGGCTCCACTCCCACCTCATAGGCGTGGCCGGCCGGGAACCAGCCGAGCGTGGTGGAGAAGATCGCGATGAAGATCAGGCCGAGCCAGAAGTAGGGGATCGTGCCGAGGAAGGTCGTGACCGGGACGAACAGGTCCAGGCGGCTGCCGCGCTTCCAGCCGATCACCGCGCCGAGGCCGGTGCCGATGGCGAAGGAGATGATCGTGGCGACGCCGACCAGGCCGAGCGTCCACGGCAGGGCCGAGGCGATCGCCTCCCCCACCGGAGCCATGCCGGTGGAGATCGAGATGCCGAGGTTGCCGTGCAGCAGCATGTTCCAGTAGTTGACGTACTGGTCCCAGAGCGGCACCGACTTGTCGAGGCCGAAGAGCGCGCGCAGCGCCTTCTCGGCGTCCGGCGTCAGCTGCCCCTGGCTCCGCGCCATGAAGGAGTCGACCGCGTCGCCCTTCATCAGGCGGGGCAGGAAGAAGTTGACGGTGATGGCGGCCCACAGCGTGAACAGGTAGAAGGCCACGCGGCCGCCGATGAAGCGCCACGGGACGCGCGTGCGGCGGCGCTCCGTGCCGGTGGCGGTCGTGCCGACGAGGGTCGGATCGACGGGGGCCTGCGATTCGGCGCTCACTGCGCACCTCCCGAAGTCTGTGCCGACAGTTCCCGGAAGTGCTTCTCGGGGTCGGGCGAAGCGGCGCGCAGCTCGCGCGTGTACGGGTCCTGCGGGCGCAGGATGACGTCGTCGGCCGTGCCGCGCTCGACGACCTTGCCCTGGTTGAGCACCATGATCTCGTCGCTGAAGTGCCGTGCCGTGGCCAGGTCGTGGGTGATGTAGAGCACGCCGAGCCCTTCCTCGCGCTGGAGGTCGGCGAGCAGGTTGAGCACGCCGAGGCGGATCGACACGTCGAGCATCGAGACCGGCTCGTCGGCGACCAGGAGGGCCGGGCGGGAGGCCAGGGCGCGGGCGATGGCCACACGCTGACGCTGGCCGCCGGAGAGCTCGTGCGGGCGGCGGTCGATCACGGCGTCCGCGTCGAGGCGCACGCGGAGCAGCAGGCGCCGCACCTCGTCGTCGACCTCGCGCTTGGGGACGACGTTGTCGAGCCGGAGCGGACGCTCGATGTGGTGGCGGATCGAGTGGGACGGGTTGAGCGACGCGAACGGGTCCTGGAACACCATCCTCAGCTGCTGGCGGTAGCGCCGCAGGCCTCGCCCGCCGCGCGGGATCGGGACGCCGTCGAGCAGGATCTCGCCGCGCGTGGGGGTCTCCAGCTGGGTGAGGATCTTCGCGATCGTCGACTTGCCGCTGCCGGACTGGCCGACCAGGCCGAGCGTCTGGTGCGAGCCGAGGGTGAAGCTCACGTCGTCGAGGGCCTTGAGCTGGCCGGACCCGCGGACGTTGTAGATCTTGGTGACGTTCTTGAACTCGAGGGTCGTCATCGCGCGACCACTCCTCTCTCTCCGGTCAGACGCGGGAAGGAGGCGAGCAGCTTGCGCGTGTACTCGTGCTGCGGGTCGTTCCAGATGCGTTCGGCCGTGGCCAGCTCGATGATCTCGCCCTCGCGCATGATCGCGATCCGGTCGCTGATCTCCAGCAGCAGGGGCAGGTCGTGGGTGATGAAGACGACGGAGAAGCCGAACTCGTGGCGGAGCTGGGAGATCTGTCGCAGGATCTCGCGCTGCACGAGCACGTCGAGCGCGGTGGTCGGCTCGTCCATCACCATCAGCTGGGGGCGCAGTGCGAGCGCCATGGCGATCATGACGCGCTGGCGCATGCCGCCGGACAGCTCGTGGGGGTAGGAGCGGACGCGCTGGCCGCCGACCTTCACGATCTCCAGGAGCTCGACGACGGCCTTGCGGCGCTCCGTGCGGTTCATGTCGGGCCGGTGCACTTCGAAGACGTCCTCGAGCTGCGAGCCGATCGTCGCGACCGGGTTGAGGGCGTTCATCGCGCCCTGGAAGACCATGGAGATCTTGTCCCAGCGGAACCGGCGCATCTGCTCCACGCCGAGGGAGTTGATGTCGACGTCGTCGCCGCTCTTGTCGTGGAAGACGACGCTGCCGTCGGTGATGACGGCCGGCGGCCGGAGGAGCCGCTGCACGCCGTAGGCGAGCGTGGTCTTGCCGCAGCCGCTCTCGCCGGCGAGGCCGACGATCTCGCCGCGCTTGATGTCGAGGGTGACGTTCTTCACCGCCTGGACCGGCGGATCCACGTCGTACACGACCGAGAAGTCGCGCACAGAGAGAAGGGAGTCTGTCATGAGTACGTCGCTTTCGTGCTGACCGCGAAACGTCCGGGGCGGAGGCGGGGTCGAAACCGTCTTCCGCCCCGGACGCAGTGGGGGGTTACTTGCTCGCGGGCTTCAGCTTCATGATCACCTGCACGGCCCAGGGCTGGGTCGGGTCGGCGGTCGCGTACTGGTCGCTCTCGCTCGGCCACCCGGTGTACTTGCGGGTGTTGTACTCACCGAGCTGCGGGTGGGTGCCGATCGCGATGGCCGGCACGTCGTCCACGAAGATCTTCTGGATCTTGTCGAGGGCGGCGGTGCGGGACGCGTCGTCGGACGCCTGCGCGTACTCCTTGAGGAGGGCGGTCGCCTCCGGGTTGTTGTAGCGCCCGAAGTTGTCGGCGACCTTGCCGTCGGCGGCCTGGTCGAGGTAGGCGCCGTTCATGACGTCGTCGTAGATGTGCCACGGGTTCGAGCCGGAGCCGGTCCAGTGCAGCACGGCGTCGAAGTTGCCCGTCGCCACGTTGGTGGTCCAGGTGTCGGCGTCCGGGGTGGCGACCTTCGCATCGGCGCCCAGGGTGTTCTTGACCTGCGTGGCGACCAGCTGGATGCCGGTGACGTAGTCGTTCCAGCCCTGCGGGTCCTGCAGGGTGAAGGAGACCGGGTTGCCGGACGGGTCCATCAGGGCGCCGTCCTTCCAGGTGTAGCCGGCGTCGGTGAGGACCTTCTTGGCGCCGTCGACGTCGACCTTGAAGTTCTGGTCCTTGTAGTCCGGGGCGATGTACTGGTCACCGGTCGGCTGCGGGATGCCGGTCACGTTCTTCAGCTCGGGGCCGGCGTTGCTGCGGGCCTTCTCGGCGTGAGCCTTGCGGTCGACGACCATGTTGACGGCCTTGCGGAACGCCACGTTGTCGAACGGGGCCTTGGTCGTGTTGACCACGATCATGTCCGGGCTCAGGATGTTCGCGCCCCAGAAGACGTTGTGCTTCGGGTCCTTGTCGACGTAGTTCTTCTGGTAGTCCGTGATGAAGATCTGCGCCCAGTCGGTCTCGCCGTTCTGGAGGCCGCGGAGGAGGCCGGTGTTGTCGTTGTACTCGAGGTACTTCAGCTCGGGCACGGGGACCTTGCCGCCCCAGTAGTCGGTGCGCGACTTCAGCACCACGCCCTGCGACGAGAAGGTCTTGATCGTGTACGGACCGGTGCCGACCGCGTCCTTGACCGCATCCTTCGTCGGGTCGGCGATGTCCTTCCACTGGTGCTCGGGCACGATGGCCGTCTGGAGCACGTCGCCCTGCTTGACGAACTTCGACTCGGAGAAGCTGAGGACGACGTTGCCGCCGTCCTTCTTCACGTCGGAGAGCTTCAGGCCGGCGAGGTCGAGGGCCGGGGTGTTCTTGATGAGGTTGAAGGTGAAGACGATGTCGTCGGCCGTGAACGGCTTGCCGTCGCTCCACTTGACGTTCGCGCGGGGCGTGACCGTCAGCTGCGTGTAGTCGGAGTTCCACTCGACCTTCGACGCGAGCCACGGGGTGGTCTCGTTCTTGCCGACCGGGTTGACCATGGCGAGCGGCTCGAAGATCATCCGGTTGTAACCGAGCGACTGGCCCGAGCCGGTGCTGATGAACGGGTTGTTGATCTGCGTCGCGAGAACGGCGGAGCCGTCCGGCTTGGCGATCGTGAGCGATCCGCTCGACGCGTTCGATCCGCTGCTCGAGCATCCCGTCAGCGCCAGCGCGCTGATGGCGATGACCGCGGAGCCCGCGATCAAGAGCTTCCTAAGCCTCATTGCTTCTCCTTCGTGACGGCACAGTCCTTGTGCCTGGTGGTGCAGGGGTGTTTGGTGAACATAACTTGCTTACTGGTCAGAAAGCAAGTTAGCGTGAGATTACTGGGTGGTAAGCTGCCACGCAAGATCGAGCGAAAGAAGATGCGGGATGGCCACCACCGCCGGCACGGCCAACCCGCGCCCCGAGACCGAGCGCAAGCGCAAGGACATCCTCCGCGCGGCGGTCGAGGTCTTCGGCACCAAGGGCTCCACCAACGGCACCCTCGCCGACATCGCCGAGCAGGTCGGGATGACCCATGCCGGCGTGCTGCACCACTTCGGCTCCAAGCAGAACCTGCTCCTCGAGGTCATCGAGTTCCGCGACCAGGACGACGTCGCCCACCTGGCCGACCGACACATCCCCGGCGGGCCCGAACTCTTCATGCACCTGGTCGGCACGGCCCTCCGCAACGCCCAGCGCCCCGGCATCGTGCAGGTCTACACCGTGCTCTCCGCCGAGTCGGTGACCGACGAGCACCCCGCCAGGAGCTACTTCGAGGACCGCTACCGGACGCTGCGCAGCGAGATCGGCGAGGCTTTCCGGGAGCTCTGCGAGCAGGAGGGCGTCACCGACCCCCGGTCGGTCGACAAGGCGGCCGCCTCCATCCTCGCCGTCATGGACGGCCTCCAGCTCCAGTGGCTGCTCGAACCCTCGTCGATCGACCTCGCCGGCGCCAGCGAGTACGCCATCCGCGCGATCGTCAACGGCGTGCTCCACCCGGGTCCGGAGCTGACCACGTACGTGCGCGAGGCCTGAGGCCCGCCGAATCCATGGATCGCGGAGCCGACGTGCCGGAGGACGCCGCGACGGGGATCCTGTTGTCGCGCGCGTACTTCGACGACCTCGTCGCGCCCCTCCTCGCGGCGCGGCTTCCCGGCCTCCCCGTCGCCGCCGGCCGTCTCGGATCGGGTTCGGACGTCCTCGGCTTCGACGACGCCGTCTCCCGCGACCACGACTGGGGCCTCCGGCTCAGTCTCTTCGTCCCCGCCGACGCGGTCGCGGGCGTCTCTGCGCTGCTCGACCACGACCTCCCGGACACCTTCCGGGGGCTCCCCACCCGGTTCGCCTTCACCGGCGAGAGCCGCGCGGACCATCACGTCGAGGTGACGACGGTGACGGAGTTCGCCGTCGCCCGCCTCGGCTTCGACCCGCGCGCGGGCATCGGAGTGGACGACTGGCTCTCCGTCTCCGGCCAGGCCGCCCTCGAGGTGACCGCCGGCCCGGTCTTCACCGACCCGACCGGCGAGCTCGCGGCGGTGCGCCACGCCCTGGACTGGTACCCGGACGACCTCTGGCGGTACGTCCTGGCGTGCGACTGGGAACGGATCGGCCAGGAGCTCCCGCTGATGGGCCGAGCGGCGGAGGTCGGCGACGACACCGGCGCGCGCATCATCGCCGCCCGGCTGTCCCAGATCGCCATGCACCTCGCATTCCTGCTCGAACGCACCTGGCCGCCCTACGCGAAGTGGTTCGGCTCCCGCTTCGCGCAGTTGCCGAACGCGGGGCCCGTGGGCGAATCGATCGACACGGTGCTGGATGCGCGCGACCTCGCGACGCGGCATAGCGGACTCGGCCACGCCCTCCAGCTCCTCCTGGACCAGCAGAACGCGCTCGGCCTGACCGCGGTGGACGCCGCGCTCGTCCCATTCTGGGACCGCCCGCACCTGCACCCGGATCCGGCCATCGCGAACCAACTCCTCGACGGAATCGCCGACCCCGTCGTGCAGCGACTCCCCCGCGGACGCGGCTCGATCGAGCAGCGCACCGACAACGTTGCCGTGCTCACCAACCCGGAGGCACGGCGCAACGCGGTCGACGAGTTTGGCCACGGACGAACGACCGGGTAGTCTGGGCGGCAGTCCCGCCTCCCAGTGGATCACTGGGATCGAGGGCCACGCGAGTGTAGTTCAATGGTAGAACTTCAGCTTCAACAAGCCTGATTCACGCATCATCACTCGTCATCATCGATACTCGGGCTGACCGGGGCTTTGATGCGCAGATCCTTGGCCGTTTCATCACCGCAGTTCACGGGGATTCACGCGTCAAAACCGCCAATAAACTGCGCATGGGCCTAGTCTCGATCGCATGGCTGTCGAGTACAGGTTCGTCACGTATCACCCTGGCAATAAGAGCGACCGCGTAGACGAGAACATCACCGCAGAGCTCAACAAGTGGTCACGCCTCGGCTGGCAGATCAAGCAGGTCATTCGAGCCCAGGTTATTGGCCCGGTGAGCTTCGTCCTCGTGCGAGGTGATGAGCAGTAGCCCTTCCCCTGCAATGGGGTGGACTGGGGTACAGGGCATCAGGGTCGTGACGGTTCTGTTGTCGATGGGAATAGTTGTGTTATGCTTGTCATCGACAAGGCAACCGCCTCGTCAAACAACTACACAGAGGAGGTTCGCCCTATCGATAAGCGCATCAAGCCGCTTCTCGACAAGCTGGCAGATCAGGGATGGCGGATCGCTACCGTCAAAAAAGGCTGGATGTGCTATCCACCCGATGAGTCCCTGTCGGGGGTCTTGATCCATAAGACCTCGTCCGACCACAGATGGTATGCGAATACCCTCTCGCTGCTGAGGCAGCGCGGATACAACCAGTAAGCGGATGCTGTTGGGTGCGGGGGAAAGCAAGTTTGCAGACCAGCTTTCCCCCAAACCTAACACACATGCCTTGGCGAACATCCTCCGAAAATTGCAACCATCAAATTGGAGATCAGGAAGGAAATGCCCCTTATGACTAACTGGCAGGCCAGCGTCGCATTCATGAGCGCCCACCCGTTCACCGAAGACGCGGCCTTCGACACCATCGAGGCGCTGCTCACCCACGGCGCCGCGATGAGTGTCGAGCGCGACCTCTCGGGAGGGTCTGTCACCCTCTCCGTTGAGGCTGCGACGCCTTTGGACGCAGCCGCGGAAGCAACCCGTCTCGTCACATCTGCAGCCGAACCGATCCTTGGTTCGATCAGTGTGACCGGGATTGAGGTTCTTTCCGAGTCCGCAGTCGATGCTGAGCTTGCACGCCCTCTCTTCCCGGAGGTCGTCGGTTACGCGGAGATCGCTGACATGGCTGGTGTCTCTCGTCAGCGGGCGCGGCAGTTCGCATCCATCAGCGGGTTCCCCAAACCGGTCATAGAGACCGCTCAGGGCCCGCTGATGGGACGGCACGCTGTCGCCCGGTGGCTTGAAACCCGCAACACCAGCGGTGGCCGCCCGAAGAAGGCGATCGCCTAGCATCACCACACCCAACCTCATCCGCAAATGAGAATCGCACCCCCGTAGCTACGGCTTCGGGGGTGTTCTCGTGTCGGGGGTGGGGACCTATCCTGTCCTGGTGTCTGACTGGTCCCCTACCTCCTACGCGCGCCCGACCGAGTGGTTGCTGCGGGTGTCGGAGTCTCAGGTGCCGTACGCGGTCGTGAGGCGGTTCCTGAAGGGTGATCCGAACCGGCCCGAGGAATGGTTCCGGGTTGTCACGTATGCGCCCACGAGCGAGGCCAGGGAGCTGATCGGGTGGGTGCGATCGTTCGATCAGGCGTGTCAGTTGGGGTGGGACTACCGGATCGCGTTCGAGGAGTGGCGGCATCACATGGCTGCGCGGCGGACGGACAACAGTGTGATGGCTGCAGCGAAACCACCCGCCGGCGAGCTCGTGAAGTTCTGGCGCGAACACCGTCAGGGGTCATCATCATGATGATCACCATGATGATCCACCCCGATGCAAGTGAATCGCGTTTCGCTTGCATGTTCAGGGCGACGGTTCAAGTCCGCTTGACACCCGGATTGGGGTGAGGTCAGGGGGCAGACCGTGTAGGTATCCTCACGAAACATGAGCACCCCTCACCAACGGTTTCAGTCTCTCGACGGGCTCCGAGGTGTAGCAGCCGTCATCGTCGTCGGCTACCACGCACTCCTCATCGTCCCCGCCATGTCAACGATCTACGTCGACAAGACCAACCCCACCCTGTTCACCCCGGAATGGTGGCTGTACGCTACACCCTTGAGGTTGCTCCTCGCCGGCCATGAAGCCGTCCTGGTGTTCTTCGTCCTCTCCGGGTTCGTGCTCACCCTCCCCTTCCTCCACAAGCCACCCACCGGCCGGTCCACGCTCGCCTACTACGGGCGCCGCATCATTCGCCTCTACATCCCGGTCTGGTCGTCTCTGATCGTCGCCTTGGGCCTCGCTGTCCTGGTGCCCCGGCAACCTGGGCAGGGCTGGTTGGGATCTCACCACGCCCCCACCTTAGGGTCGTTCATCCACGACGCCGTCCTGCTGTTCGGCACATCGAACCTCAACAGCCCTCTGTGGTCCCTCACCTGGGAGGTCTGGTTCTCTCTCCTCATGCCGGTCATGTTCCTCCTCATCCGCTGGTTGCGGGCCGACCGGTGGTGGTGGGCGGCGATCCCGACCCTGATGGTCATCTCTGTGCTCTCCCGCTTCGACAACGTGCGCCACGCTCTCCCCGTCGCGTGGCTCACCGCCGACCTGTTGCAGTACCTCCCCGTATTCGGAATCGGCATGCTGATCGCGTTCAACCATGAACGCCTCACCACTGCAGCATCACGGGTGCGCACATGGTGGCCGCTCATCATCGGCGCCCTGCTCCTCACCATCTCCCCAAGCATGATCACCCCACCCGGATACGGTGTCCCGCAAGCGTTCGCCTACCTGCTCAGCCTCACCGGTGTAACGATGATCATCGTCCTCGCGTTCACCAGTCCCGCACGCCGGCCGCTCGAGGCCCGCCCGGTCCAGTGGGCAGGCTCACGGTCGTTCAGCCTGTACCTCATCCACGAACCGATCCTGGTCGCCACAGCCCTTCTCGTCGGTGCAGACGGGTGGTCATGGCTACTGATCGCCGCCGTGACCATCCCGGTGGTTCTTCTCGCGGCAGAGGGGTTCTACCGGGTCGTGGAACGCCCATCCATCGCCCTGTCCCGTCATGTCGGGCATGCCCTGAATGCACGAAAGACCCCCTCGGACCTGCCCGAAGGCAGACCCGAGGGGGCCAGTGTGATCATCTGAGTTTGGTCCCATCCCATGTGAGGATCGGAGAGAACTTGATCGTCCCGTTCGCCATCAGGACACCGATTGGTTTGTGCGGGTCGGTGAGGCCGATTGTTAGCTTGCCCATGGGCGAAGGCGATGCGCTGATCGGGTCGACCAGTGTCACTGCGAGTCTCCCCATGGGCGACGCCGCGATGGATGGGGCCGTGGGATCGGACAGGGTTACGGCGGCTCGACCCATTGGTGACGCACCGATAACGGCTGCGGCCGGATCAGCCAGCGTCACTCCGATGGTTCCCATGAACGACGCACTCAGGAGCGCAGCGCTAGGGTCCGACAGGGTCACGGAGGCTTGGCCCATCGCCGAGGCTGTGTAGACCATGGCCTACGGCTCCGCCTGGATGGCGACCGTCGTGCCGCCCGCCTTGAGGCCCGTGAAGGTGAAGGGCGACGTGACGCCCGCCTGGACGAGGCCGGCCGCGAGCTGGGCGTCCGTGGGGCTCGCCAGGGTGCTCTTGTAGGCGTTGTACGAACCGGCGCCGGGCACGGCCGCCCAGGAGACGGTCGCCTGCCCGTCGGACCCGCCCGCGGTGGTCGGGTTGATGCTGTTCTCGAGCGAGAGGGCGGGGGTGGCGAGCTGGGAGACCCACGGGCCGATGAAGTCGGCGCCGCCGACCTCGAATTGCAGGCTGTCCTGCCAGAACGGGGTCGCGTAGGAGCCCGTGTCGCCCTTGCCGAAGAGGGACACGTCGCCTGCCGTCGTGCCGAGGTTGGCGTTGCTGACGCTCGTGCTGTAGCCGGCCAACGGGGTGAGTGAGTCACCGGCGAAAAGGGCGCACTTGAGCGGGGCCGAGGCCCCGATGGTTCCGAAGACCTCGTAGCGGATCTCCTGCCCTGTCGGGAGGTTGAGGCCGCTGTTGAAGAGCGGCGTGGTGGTGCCGTTCTTGTCGATGAGGCGAAACTTGCCGGTGTTGGACATCTCGATCATGCACATGAGAGCGCCGGCCGTGTCGTTGAGACGCCAGATGTACGTCTCGGAGGCCGAGATCGCGTCGTACCATCCGTAGCCGCTGACGCCGAAGGTCGAGCCGACAGGAACGTTCAGGCCCGTCCAGCGCGCCGAGCATGTTGCACCTGCCGTGGGAGAGAACTTCCCGCTCTTGGAGCCGTGGGCGACATGGGTGTTGTCGACGACGACCGTGCCCTGGGGATTCGCGGAGAAGGGCTTGTCGCCGGAAGGGTTGATCGTCGTCACGGGCGAGCCGACGGCTCCACCGCTCTCGAAGCTCTGAACGTATCGGGTTGCCATGGGTTGCTCCTAGTTGGTGACGACTTGGAGGTCGGTCGATGTGGTTTCGGTGCCGCCGACGTACGTGCCGGCGCCGTGCTCTCCGCCCGACCATGTCCCGCCACGGAAGATGTGGAAGCCGGACACGAGCTGCTTGTTCGCGTCCACGGCCGGGGGTGGGTAGTTGTAGGTGTTGTGGCGGAGGATCTTGAACTTCGTGCCTGTGTCCATGCCGTCCCAGACAGGGTCGTAGATGTTCACGACGGCGCTGGGGCCGTCCGTATCGACGATCATGTTGACCTGATTCGCGTGGAACGTCGGGTTGACCATCGTGATGGTCCCGGTGACCTTCTCGAAGTTCGCCCCTGACTTCGCGTTGCCCGAGAACAGGCAGTCGATGTACGTCGGGTCGGACGAGAGGTAGTGAGCGACGCCGTGACCAGAGCCCGTGTTCAGGAACTGGCAGCGGATGTAGGTCATCGTCACCGACGAGTTGTTGCCGGTGTTCGACGCCGTGACGCCGATACCGTCGAACAGGGAGTCCTTCACGACGGTGCGGATCGAGTGGAAGTTGTTGAATTGGAACGTCTCACCGGGCGGGTACGAAGCGGAGCCCGGGTAGCCCTTCACCGTGAGGCGTTCGATCAGTGCGTCCGTGCACCAGTAGATGTTGATGCCGTTGTAGATGTGACCCTGCGCAGTCGCGATCAGCGTGAGGTCGGCGACGTACGCCTGCGTCGTCTGGACGATGCCACGGCCCAGGCGAAGAAACGTCTCCTGCACCGTTCCACTGTTCGCCGCTACCTGAGCATTCACCGCAGCCGCATGGGTCGACGAGTTGGGCTTCTGAGCGGTCGACCCGTTAACCAGCCCGATGAGCTTGCCACCGAAGTAGGTGTAGACGTTCCCACCCATGGAGAAGTCGCTGTCCTGGAAGGTGCCGCCCTCGAGGTCGATAACCGTATCCGTGGACAGGGCGTTGATCACCGACCGCAGCGACGGATACCCCGGAAGGGTGGAGATCCGAGTCGTCGCCACCGGGTAGGTTTGCGACCCACCGAACGTCACATCCGGGAGACTCTTGCCCCGTAACACTCCCGGAGCGGTGAGCACCCGGAGAACCGTGCGTCCACCCATCAGCCGGCCAACGGGGAATCGGGGTGAGGGATGATCTGGTCACCCGTCGCCATCCACCCAGGACGTGTTGCACCCGCATCCGTGGTGCCGTTCAGACGAACGATCTTCGCGTTCGGACGACTCGTCACAACAGCCCCCGTCCCAGACACCCACGCCTGAGTGGTCGGATCCCATGCCAGGTCGACCACGCTCGAACTCGACGACGCCGTGGGGGCGTACTGGGTGATCGCAGCCCGAACAAACGCTGTCGTTGCGAGAGACGTGTCGTTGTCGGTGGTTGCAGGGGTCGGTGCTTTCGGGTCACCGGCGAATGTGGGCGAGTTGATCGGCGCCAGGCCGAGAATCGACCCGGCATCAGCCTTCGACGCCAGCCCCGACTGTGCCGCGTTCGCCGTCGTCTGGGCAGCGTTCGCCGCAGACTGTGCACTCGATGCTGCCTGCAACGCGTTCGACGCGGTCGCCTGAGCGGTCTGAACATCCACTGCCGCAGCGGCACCGATGTTCGCCGGTGAAAGAACCAGCGCCCCAGAACCATCCGGTGAGACACCGTTGACCTTCGACACGGTGCCCGTGCCACCACCGCCACCGCCACCGGCCCCCACCGGGATGACGAAGTTGAGAGCCTTCTTCAGCGGGTCCGAAGTGGGTGTGATCGTTACTGCCGCGGCAGCAGGATCCGTGGTGGTCGACACTGTGCCAATAGTGAGTTCCATCGGCGATCCCGGATCGCCCTTCGCCAGCAGCGCGGACGAGGCCACATTCACCGGCGCCTGCGTGGTGATCTGCGTGAGCGTCGGGTTCACACCAGCCACGAGCGGGGCGGCAGCGTTGTACACCTTCACGTCGAACGCCCACCCCGTCAACGTCACCCGCTGCGGGCTGTTCGTTGTCGGGTCGGTGTAGGTGAGCGCCCAGTCGACACGCCACTGCCACCCCAGCGAGTTCCCCGCAGAGTCGAGGTTCGCCGTCAGGGGCACATCATCCGTACCGAGCCACTGCAGGGCACCGTTGACCACCTGGGCGGTGATCTTCTGCGGCAACGAAATCTGTTCAGCACCGACAGTGGTCGTAATGACACGCTCCACGTTCGCGGAGAAGATCGCGGTACCGTTCGTACCCACCTGATCCGGTGCGCGCCCCGCATCCACCGTGTCGCCGACACTGACGTAGATGCGCCCATGAACCAGCCCAAACGGGCGGGGGTCGTCTGCCATGATGGCTCCTTCGCTACCGGATCAGAGGGGTAGTTCAGACGTCGCCGGTCACCCGGGATGTCGCGGCGTTCTCGGATGCCTCCTGCTCGGACGGCGTCAGGAGAGCATGCTTCGCGAGCACCTGATCCTTCGACGTACCGTTGCTGGTGTTCACCAGAGCGAGACCGCCGACCGGGATGCCGAGGGACGCGGTGACCTGCAGTGCTGCGGTCAGCCAATCGGGCTGTCCACCCCAAGCGGGCACGGACGCGTAGGCGACCTGGATCGCGCCGATCACGACGACTGCGATGACATACACGCCATAGATGAGCTTGCGTGCGGTCGGGCTCGTGATGACCGAGCCGAGATTGCTGGTGTTGTCGCTCATGGGGTTACTCCTTGTCGATGATGCGGCGGACCTCATTACGGTCCAGGGTTCTTTCAAGATCAGGCTGGGGTGCGATCTCGTTGCGCTGAACACCAGCTGTCCGCAACTGAATGCGGAGATCAGTCACGTACTCACGCAACGCAGCTACGTTGCGCTCAGCACGGTCAGCACGGTCGCGTTCCTGCTCGAGGCGCGTGTACGCCTCGTCACGCTGCTGCACGACGTCGATACGTCGCTTCGTCTCCCGGGCAGACACACCCGAACGGAGTTTCCAGAGGCCCTCGAAGATGTCCTTGACGAACGCTCCCAGACCACCAGCACCCAACAGTGCGATCACCAAGGCGGGGTCGATGTTCTTCACCGCTTCCCCCTAGTGGTGCTTGGAAACTGTGTCTGCCGTCCTCCGTTGCAGGATCTGTCGGACCTTCTCCCGGAAACGCACATGGCCGGGCTCGGATGTCAGGATCTGCAGTTCGATGTACCGGCGTCCGAGGAGCGCCATCATGCACGCCACCAACGCGACCGCAACGATCGCTGTAGGCAATCGGAGTGCAGCCAGTCCGAGGATGACGAAGTACATCGCCGAGCCGAAGAACCCGGCCGAGGCGCCGGGGATCTCGATCACCCAAATGCGGGTGAGTCGGCCGACGAACCCGAGCGCGCCACCGATGAGCAGCAGAGACCCCCAGATTGCGATCAGCCAGGGGAATCCGTACAGGGCGGACTTCACCGTCTGAGGGGTGGACAGGAACGCGCCCACCCCGCCGAGGAACACGGCAAGGTAGGCCGCCATGTCCACGTAGCGGATCAGGGCTTCTTTGAACTTCCGTCGATCGTCGATGGCGTTCGGGTCAGTGGCGACCATGAATCCCCCTCTCAGGGAGTAGGAGGGCTACTTCGGCGCTCGAGCGTTCGTGTAGGAAGAGTCACGGCCCTCGGCGAAGTCGACGAGCTTCGAGAACGTGCCCGGCGCGATCTCAGCCGCCTTCGCCTGCTCGACCGTGTCGTACGTCTGGAAGTAGTACTCGCGTGCGTTCCGCGCCTGCGTCTCCCCATCGTTGAGGTAGAGGATCGCCTTCTGCCCCGGGTCGCGCTGCCAGAAGATGATGATGAAGTTCGGCAGCCCGGCCGCGGGCTGCGAGCAGTAGTAGAGACGGCCGCGCTCCTCGCGGAGGAGCATCTGCTTGATGAGTTCGGTCTGGGCGGCGTTGGACGCGTCCTGCTGCTGGCGGACTTCGGCGAGGCTTGCCATGTCTACTTCATCTCCTTGAGGGGTGTTGTTGATCGAGGTGGCGCCGCTGACCGCCGCCAAAGAAACTCCAGCCTGGACAGGCCCCCGAATGGCCCAGTGCCACGACTCCGACGCGATCGTGTTCTTCAGCCCCGCCTGCCCGAAATACTTCGCGCGCAGAGTCATGTCGAACACAGAGGGGGCGTTGGTGTCCGTCGCGATACCCTGCGTGTGCTCCGACGCCAGAGGGCCAAGGGCAGGGTTCGCAGCCGAAGGGGTCTCACCGCGCAGGTAGCGACCCCACTGGAAGTACACGGTCGAGATCCCCGACGCCGTCTGAGACGCGTTCCGCACATACTGATCCGAGGGCACACCGTACGGGCGCCCCGCCTCGTTGAGGACGATCGTCCCGCCGGCGCTACGGATCTGCGCGAACGCCCACTGGGTGCGCCCGAGGAGATCACTCCCGGGCTCGAACAGGCCACCCTCCCAGGTGACCAAACCTTTCCCATCAATGATCGACATCAGGTTCCCCTAGTTGTCCGCGTTCCAGGAGACGCCGCTGAGCGACGTCCACGTGGCGTACACACCACCAGGCCCCGCCTTGACGGAACCGTCCGCGAAGATCTCGAGCGAGCAAGCACCACCGGCACCGATCGTCACTCGCACTTCCTGCCGGCTGATGCGAAACCCGACCGGGACAGTGGTGATCAGTGTTCCGACACCAGAGCCGGCCGTGGTCTTCCCCATGCCGCTGAGCATCGTGAGACCGTTCTTCCGGCGAATCGCCAGCGACGGATACCCGGCGTTGAAGTCGGACCAGTTCGCCGCATAGGAAAGCGGCACCCACCCGGTGTCTTCAAGCTGACGCACCCACGCACCACCGATGCGCTTGTACGTGTACCCGTCCGTTGTGTCCGACCAGAGGAGACCGTCCCACACTGCTTTCGCACCAGCGTTCGGGATGACGTTCGCGTTCCGTTGCATCGTGGTTCCGATGACATGGTTACCCATCAGCGCAACGTGGGCACCGACTGCGGTCGGGTCCACATCAATGGCTGGCGCGCCACCCGCAACGAACTGCGGCTCGCTTCTCGGACCATACGTGTCAACAGCCATCGGGGATCTCCTATCGGGTTCCTTGGAAGCGCAGAGCGCCAGAAAGCGGATCAGACTGTGTCCCCGACCACTGGTTGTCACCATTGCCGGACGTCACAGCAATGCCCCCACCAGCGGCGAGGGCAGAAACGAATGACAGCGGGAGGGAAACCCACCCGCCGCGAGGATTCAGGGCGGTGGAGTTCGCTATGCCCGTCCACCCGCCAGGCATGTCCGCATACCCGTGGGTGCCGATGTTGCACACCCCGACTTGGGTTCGAAGGGGAAGGTAGATCTCGACCTTCGACACCGACGCACCGGTGAGCGCAGCAGCCACCCGACCCGAGTAGAACCACGCCCCAGACACACTGTCGGAAGCTCGCACATCATTCGACTGCCACCTCGACCGGTACTGACCAGAGTTCGTCGCCAACACCGGATCACCCGGCAACGGTGTCGGCCCACCGCCCGGGTTCGTCCCCGGATCAGTGCCCGAATTTGAGCCGGTGATCCTGCCCTGAATGACACCCGTCGCCCAGTTGACCTCCACCGAATCACCCAGCGTCGGTGTGTACCCAGACCGGTAGAACAGCGTGTACGCACCCCCACCGATCGTGACCGTCGCAGTCGGACTACCAGTGGCGGTGATCGTCCCCACAGCCGGCAAAGCCACCGCGGGACCCGTCACCTTCCACTGACCGGCAGTGCGTTCCATCTGAACCGTCATGCCCGGAACCGGCGGAGTGAACCCAACACACGGGACCATGATCGTCGTCGGTCCGGTGTTCACCTGAGCCAGGCTGCCCATCATCTTCACGAACACAGCCGTGCGACGGTCAACATCTGGGAGCGCGTTCAACCGGTCCTTGAAGATGTCATCGGCGTCTCTCATCCGAAGGTCCTCTGCACCTCAAGCGTCACATCCATGAGTGCCGCGTTCGTCATCCGGTACTTGATCAACCGGCCCTGCAGCGGGCGTGTGTGCCCGGACACGGCAAGAACATCACCGAGCTCGAACACCGGATTACTGATACAGGTGATGGGGACTTCGTACGTCTGCCCACCAATCGACTGAGTCAGCAACGACTGAGTCGTCGCGTCCGCCGCAGCCTGCGTGGTCGGCACCGAGGACGTGTACTGCAGGGTGTTCTCCCCGTACAGTCCACTCGTGGACAGTGGCCCGTCTTTCACCTCGGCGACCGAGTAGATCGGGTTCCGGTTCGCGTCTTCGAAGACACCGACCACACAGTTGTAAATGTTGTCGGTCTCGACCTGATAGCCGACGTCGATGATGGTCCCGTTACGACCCTTCGTCAGCGTCCCCACCGGGTCGCCTGCCGCCTTCGGAATCCCATACCACTGACCTGCAGGGTTGATCGCTCCGATGCATCCGAGGTTGTCCCACAGCAGCTGAACACCTTTGAGTCGACCGCCACTGCTGGTGTCGTACGTGATCCCTGTAGGAAGGACAGCATCCGCCACTGTCTGCACAACCGTCATCCCGGTGACGCGCCGCAACTCCGCATACGTGGATGTCACGGACGGTGGTTGTTCCGGCGAACGAAAGCCGCGCCGGCGGACGTAATCCTCAAGGCCCGCCCATTCGATCTTCACGAACGAAGCAACTACGAACTTCCCGTAACGGGTGTCCGCCCAGTAGTCGACACCAGCGGGGACCGTGCTGAGGCGCGCCCACCCCAGGGTGACCAGTTCGGTGAAGTCGCCTGCCTGGATCTCCATTGTCAACAGCAGTCGCGCCCGAAACGGTGACAGAACTCCCTGCGTCCCGGACGGGACAAGAGACTCCCCAGACACCGACTGATACGAAATCGTCGCAGACCCCGACAGTTTCACCTCTTGGCTCAGGTCACCCTCAAGCTCCCACTCCTCCATCTCTAGGCCCTGCAGCACACGATCCGACCCGTGGAACACATCCACGAACAAGCGCCGACTGTGCGACCCAGTGAGGACATCATCCAGGGCTGCCGTGCGGGCCCTCATCAGGCGCTCCCGGCGAACTGGTACGCCCGGTTCGCATCCAAACGGGTGAGGAAGAACGAATTCAACGCAGCCCGCGTCGCGAACGCCGCATTCAAGTCAGCACGGGTCAGCAGTGGCACCACCAGTGCCGGGGTCGGCGGGGACACTTCACTGCCCGTCATCCCATACGCGATCTTCTCCCCAGTGCCAATCGCATAGTTCTGGTCCTGCTCGGACAGCTCGAGGATCCCGGCGAAGAACGGCCGCGGCAAACGAACACGATCGTTTGCGCCGATACGGAAACAGATCACCGGTGTGGTGCGGGTCCCATAGGAACCGAACATGGCCTGCAGCTTGTCGGCCTGCACGATCGAGTCCACGATGACGTCCAAGACGGCATCCTGAACACCACGCCGCTGACCGGACACCACCACACCCACGGTGCGACCCTCGGGCCAGACAATGTCGCCTTCGTGAGGTCGCTTCACCTCACGAGCCGCGGTCGCCCTGAACGCCACAATGGTTGCCCCCTGCGGGTCAAGCGGGTTATGCACCCACGTCTCCGCCACAAACACGGTGGTCGTCGCAGTGTCCGTGAACCCGAGCGACAACCCGGACGAGTTGAACATCTCCGCCCGGTACTGCACCGGCACACCGAACGGAACCTCGAAGTCGATACGAGACAACGCCCCAGCCACAGCGGTCTTCACCGCGCCACGCACGAGGTACTCACGACCACCCGCGAGACGGTACACATCCACGGCGGTCGTGCCCGCGGCGAAGGTGTTGAACAGCACCTCCACGCGCGGGCACGGGGCCGCATCAGTCGACACGTTCAATGTGGGAGCGTAAGCCATCGTTCACCTCTCACATTCGAGCGCGTCGTGTGCGTGCGGTTTCGTTCGCGTTCACAACGATCTGGGCTTCCCCATTCGCCATCTCGCGCAGCATCCCGAACAGTTGACCGTCCATGTAGATCGGACGATCCGACGTCTTCACTGTCACGGTGGGCGCCGAAGCGAACGACGACGCCGGCACGTAGGTCGGCTGGATTTGCCCGCCACCCGCGTACCCACGGATCTCACCGCCACGGTTCATGTACTCCATGGCCGCGAGGTTGTTCGGGTTCGACGCAGCCTTGGCGGTGTTCATGTACTCGCCGTTGGACGCCCAGATCGGGATCGAGTCAGACGTCCCCGTCCCAGGCCCACTGATTCGCCCACCCGTAGCGAAACCCGGACCATCTGAGGCGTTCACCTTCGCATTCGAACGAGTGACGATGTTGACGATCCGTTCCGAAGGGATCGAAGCCAGCCACTGGTTGAACACGTCGATGTTGTGCTGCGCCTGCGCTGCGTCCGCGAGTATCTTGACGGCCTTCTCGTCGGGGATCCGGTAGACCTGGTCAGCAACCGCCTGGGCTTGCGCAGCAGTCCCGCCCAGAGCTGTGATGTTGTCGATCAGTGCCTGTCGGCCAGCCTGCAGATTCGCGACATACGACTGCGAATTGTGGTCAACCTCGAACTGGGCCTTAGCGGCAGCCTGTGACTTCTCGGCCAAGTCGGCGAACATGTCCACGTTGCTTGCGCCAGCAGCGGTAGCAGTGTCGAGCGAAGTCGAGTACCCCTCGGCACCTTCCTTGGCCTTCTTGATGGTGTCCTGGACCTTCGCCAGCGCAGTTTGATATGCCGAGTTGGTGGAGATTGCGTCTTGCCCGACACCGTTGGCCTTGTTGATCTCGTCGACCAACTGAGAAATCTGGTCTCCGAGTTCCTGAGCGCCTTTCGCTGCGTCGATATACGCCGTGGCCGCGGTGGACGCGCTCGCGGAAGCGGTATCGCTCGCATCAGCGGAGGATGTCTCTGCCTCTGCCAGCGCTTCCGCTTCAGTCTTCGCCTGGCTCATCGCAGCAGCACCGTCGCCGACGACCGAGCCCAACTTGGCTCGCACGTCGATAAGGTCTTGAGCTGTGTACTTGCCCTTATCGAGGCCGTCGATGTACTTGCTCTCACTCTTGTCGAGTTCGTTGACCGCAGACTGAACCCGCTTCAGCGCCGCTGGCTGCTGCAAGTACGCGTTGATGACGTCGTTCGATGCAAGGCCGAGTTTCTTGGTGAGCTCGAGAGTCCCATCCTTCGCAAGCTTGTTCGCCACGAATTCCCGAGTGTTCTTCGTAATCGCGCCAGTCTCTTTGTCGAGAGTCTCAGCCAAAGATGAGGCATCCGACGCAATCTGCGCCTGCTTCTCGCCAAACTCCGCGAACACCTGGATGAGACCCGCCACGACGAGAGCGATTGCACCACCAGCGAGACTCACCGTCCGCATCGACGTGCCGAGGGTCTCGAGGGCGATCTTCATCTCCGCGAGTTTTGGCACGAGGGTCAAAGCACCCCCACCAATGAGACCGATCGCCGCGACGACAGCCCCGCCGGCAAGAACGACACCCTGTGCAGGCGCCGGGAGCTCGCCGAAGGCCGACACCAGCCCCGTGATCGCCTGAACCGTCTCCCTCAAGACGTCGTTCGCGTTAGACCCTGTATTGATCAGGGCGGTATCGAATGCGGCGCCGAGTTTCTTCAGGTCGCCGTTGAGGTTGTCCATCTTCCCGCGCGCCTGCTCGGCCGCGAATCCGGTGTCGTTGACGCTGTCGATCCATCCCTTGATGCCCTTCGAGCCCTCCTTGTAGAGGACATTCGCGGTACGGATGGCATCGGAGCCGAAGATGATTGAGAGAGCAGAATCGCGCTGCGCCTGCGACACCCCGCCAAGGTTCTTCTGCAGCTGGCCGGCGAGGTTCGTGATGCCGACGAAGTTGCCCTGAGCGTCGTACGCCTGGATGTTGTACTGCTTCATCGTGTCCGCCGCCTTCTGTGACGGCGACGCCAGAGACAGCAGCATCTGCTTGAACGACGTACCAGCATCCGACCCGAGAAGACCAGCGTTCGCGAACGCTGACAGGGTGCCCACCGTGTCATCGACACTGAGGCCGAACTGCGCGGCGACAAGACCACCCTGGTTCAGGGCCTGACCGAGCTGGTCTACGCCGCCGAGTGCCTTGTCGGCCCCGGCCGCGAGAAGGTCAGCGACGTGCGGTACGTCCTTACCCTGCAGTTTGAACTGGGTCAACGCAACGGCAGCGATCTCAGTTGCCTTACCAACCTCGATCTGCCCAGCAGCAGCAAGGTTCAGGGCGCCAACAAGACCACCACCAAGGATGTCCTTGACCGACACACCCGCTTTGACGAGTTCGGTCTCAGCGTCGGCCACCTGAGTAGCGGAGAACCCGATCGCCTGGCCCATGTTGAGCGAGGCGTCGCGCAGTTGGTCCATCTCGCTGGCTGTTGCATGAGACAGGGACTGCACCTGCGACATCTGGGCGTCGAAGTCAGCGAACTTCTTGATGGCCAGGGCAACGCCAGCAGCGGCGACGGCGCCCATAGCAATCGCCGCAGTGCCGATCTGCTGGAACGCTTCCTTCTTCTGACCGAGCTTCTCCGCCTCGCCACCGGTCTCGCGGGTGGCCTTGGCGGCCTTCTCCATCCCGGAGATATAGCCCTGCACTTGGGCGACAAGGGAGACCTTTACGGTGCGATCGGTCACGATGGCCTCCCGTCACGGCGTTGTGGAGTTGTAGAGTTCAGGGCATGACGTACTTCGGGGATTCAGAGGCGAAACCGCCCGCGCCCGAGCGGTCCGTAAGGCCGGTGTGGGTCACCCTGCTGGGTCTGGCGTCGATCGTCGGGGGCGTCGGGTTCGTCGCGTTGGCCGTCGCCTTGGCTGCGAGTTCGCCAGCTACTTCCGCCATCGCCCTCGCTGGGCTCGCCATTGCGGGGGCAATCGCGTGCGCCGGCGGATACAGCTACTTCATGCGGGAGCGCTAGCTACTCGAACGTTTCCCGCTCGACGTAGAACTCCGCCCCCTTGGGTAGATCCTTCGTCTTCTCTCGGAGAAGATCGACCGCAGCTGCAGCGTGATTGACGCGGTAGCCGGCGCTGTACCTGACCGCATCAGCACCGGTGTAGGTCGGGTCCGCCTTCTCCGATGTTGCCTCGCTGATGGATTCGCCGTACTGGCCCGTGTCCATCTTCAACAGCATGTGTGCGGTGAGCATCTCGCGGTCGTTCTCATCGAACTCCGGTTCGCGCTGCACGACGGTCCGAACGAGTCGACCTTCACCGTCGTACTCGCACTCGTGAACCTCGATTGGTTCCCACCCCGACAGGCGCCGTGGCGAGACCCCCATCTGCAGCGCTAGTTCGAGCCGGTCTCGATCCCGGCCGATGCTTTTTTTGCCGCGAGAAGCCGCATCGTCGGCGCCCACTCGTTGAGGTTCCAGATCGCGTCCCGGATCTCCGTCATGTCATGACCGGAGAGCATCGAGAACAGGTCGTCCCACTGCTCATCGGTGAGGGTGCGCGACTTGCCATCCTCAGCACACCAGCCGAACGCATGCCCACCACGCTGAGCCTTCGCCGCCGCCCGCGCGGCAGCGTCGACGTTGTACCCGTAGGTGAGGTCCAGCGCCGACTCCCCGCGAGAGGGGTTCTTCGCGATCACGTCAGTCCAGAGATCGCCAGGCAGCCGCTCAAACTCAAGCGTGAGAATCGCGTCGGCAGTGACGTCTTTCAGCGCATCGATCTGTGCCTGAATCTCCTCCGACCCATCCGACACTCCTAGACGCTGGTCTGCGTTCGACGCGAGGTCATCCATCTGCGCCTGCAGGGCCGCGATCTCCTCCGAAGACTCCACATCGAGCAGCACCTCCACCTTGACCGTTTTCGGCGGCGCGGCCTTCCGCTTCGCCATCAGTTCCTCAAACGAGGGCATACCTAAGTCCTTCCACCCTTCCACCCATGAAGAGAGATGCGCCTGGCGGGGTACAGGGTGGGAGCACCCCGCCAGGCAGTCGAAGATCAGACCAGCGCGACAGGCGGTCCAACCACGGCCGCGATTGCAGCCTTCTGCTTGATCAGGAACTTGCCCGCGTTGTTGACGGTCCCCAGGTTCTGGGCACCCAGCACCACCTGGACGACACGCACCTTCTGTGCCGCAGCCGCCAGAGTCGCGTTCGGCGTCGAGGTGCGGATCACGAAGTTCCCCGCGATGGTTGTCGCCGGCGGCGTGGGCGCGAGGACCACGTTCGCGGACTTCGCATCCGTCGACTCGACGTACTCGAGGTCGAGGGTGACCTCGTTGGTGTCCAGCGATTCGAGGGCCTGAATGAGACCGAGACGCTCGTCCTTAGTAGTTCCCTGCGCTCCACCGAAGTTGAACCCGGCAGGAGTGAACGAGTACGTCACCCGCGTTCCGGCGCCCACTTCGGTCACCTTCGGGGCGGTGGGGTCTGCGATCGTCGGGACCCACCAGATGGTGGTGTTGCCCTTCTGATCCAGTGCGCTCGGGGGAATGAGCCCCTCTGCAACGTCAGCCATAGTGGCTCCTTTCTCTCCCCGACAAACCGGGGTCTTCGGTTAGCCCTCCGGGGAGACCGAAGGGAGCATGAGGCGACCCGCTCAGATGGGGTCGCTGTCGAATTCGAAGAAGTCCGTCGCCACGAACAGGGGCGGCGTGACGGTGTCGTCCTTCGTTGTGGGCTGGCCACCTGCGTGGCGGATCAGGCCCAACTGCCGCCCCGGCACCTCGAGGTGAACGTTCATCACCTGAGCAAAGACACGCTCAGCAACGAACTGGGCTTGGTCACGGGTCGCTCCGACTGACCGCACGCCAGCACGGAAGGTGGCGGCAACCTCCGGCCCGGTGAGCCTGTCCCCATACCGATCACCGCTGTTGAATGTGACGACGCAATAACGATCAGGGGTCCCGGTGACGTCGCCGTCGAACGTGGTGTCGGCGAGTTCGTCGTCAAGTCGGATCTGGGCAAGGAACGCGTCAACGTGGGCTCTGATCACAGGTTGCCCTTCTTCCTGGCGTCAGCCTCGGCTTTCGCGAGTCCTTCGACGAAATCCTCTTGCTCTCGCTGGAGCGCGCCCAGACCGAGGCCTTGCGGCGGGTTGTGGACCGAACCGAACTCGATGAGGTTTCCCAGCGCCCCCTGCGGTCGGGCCTTATCGGGGCCGATCTCGGCTTCGATCTGAGATCCTCGGACAGCGTTCCCACCTTTGAGGTCGTAGGTGATTGAGTACGGAAAGGCGGGCGCGTGCGCCATTCCCTGCGCGTTCTGGCGCCAGTCATCGCGGACGTTGCGTGCGCCGACTTCTACCGCTTTTCGGACGAAGGGCCCGATGTTCTTCGGGACCTCGCCCAGGTCCGCGGCGAGCTTGTCGAACTCGGAGAAGTCGACGTCGAATCCGTCGCTCATGATCTCTCCTCGATGCGGAACCGACGCAATGTGGCGTACGTCTGTCGTTCCGCAAGCCCTTCGATTCGGAATTCGGTTCCAACGGATGCAGCATCGAACTCCGATGATGTGATGATGACGACCTGGCCGGTTTCGACGTCGCCGCTGGTGCCCATTGGCAATCCCAGCTCGGTGCTCTGGAGGACGAGGTTCTGCCCCACGGCGTCGACGTCCTCCGGGAAGATGTTGACCGCTTTGAGGGCGCAAGGACCGTCTGCTTCGCCACCAGGCGGATACACCTGCACCTCAACGATCGGATAGTTTCCGTGCTCGTCGAGGGTGATCGACTTGGTGCGACGGACGATTCGGCATCGGTCGGTGAGTCGGGATTCAGCGCGACGCCGGCCCTGAGCTGCCTGTGCGGGTGAGACCATGCTTACCTGCCCAGGGGGATCGAGTACATGCCGTTCGCTGCGGCGCCGGGCGCTGCGGGGAGCAGGTCGGCAAGCTCAGAATCGGCAAGGTAGAGGAGGCCTGAAGACATTGCTGTGTCTACGGTCTGGTTGTAGGTATCGTCCGACCACTGGCGCAACGCTTCGGGATTACGGAGGACACGGATGACCATCCAGGAGAGAACCCGGACAACGTCTTCGGATTCGATGTATCCGGGCTGGTCTGGGTTCAGACTCATCCGAGCTTGAATGCCGGGCACGTTGCGGCGAACGATGCTCCATGCATCGTCAAGCCACTTCGCTCCGGCGGTCTTCTCGGTATCGGTGAGGGGGCGCTCGAAACGTTCGATGACGTCCTGGATGATCGCCGGGTTAGTCACGAGCGCCCTCCTGCCGACTACTTGACGATCTCGGTGGTGCCGAGGTCGATGTTGTGCTTGATGCGGACCTTGCTGCCGTCCGGCTTGACCGCGTCGTACTCTTCGACGCGGTGGTCCTTCGCGTCGACAGCTGCTGCGGGTGCGGTCGTCGCCGGCTCGACGGGGAGGACACCGTTGACGGTTCCCTGCTTCAGCGCCTCCGCGGAGGGCTGTGGGACGACGGTGGAGGCGTGCTCCGTGGGGTCGGTGGTGTCGGCGGGTGCGTCGCCGGGGGCGACGGTGGAGAGCTCCTCGACGTTGTCGTCGAGGGTCGTCTCTGCGGGCTTTGCTGCACGAGGCATGATCGATTTCCTTTCTAGGTCAGCCGTTGAGGACACCGGTGAGGCGGGCTGCACCCTTGCCGGCGAACACTGCGAGACCGCAGTAGAACTCGATGCGGGTGCGGTACACCGGCTGGGACTGCAGGAAGCCGAGGTCGTCGACCATGACCCCACCGTTGGTGAGGCCGGTGACGCCGCCATCGGTCTCGTCCTCGCCGAACTTCACCGCGTAGATGGACGACGCGAGGGACGAGGATCCCTGGGTCTCGGTCTGCGGGAGGATCGCCGTACCGGCGTTGTTGTTGCCCGGGTCGAGGATCGGGATGCCGTTCCACGTGACGACGCGCTTGCCGGTGAGGTCTTCCTTGACGATGTCCACGCCGCCGATGCGTCGGCCCGCGGAGCGGACCTTGTTGACGATGTTGGAGTTGGCGTAGATGGCGCCGTTGGAGGCATCGATTCCGGGGACCGCGGCGAGGAGGTTGTCGAGCTGGTCGAAGAACGCGTTGGCGTCCGAACCGCCGTTGCCGACGACGGGGATGCCGTTGGTGCCGGCGGAGATGACCTGGGAGCCGGTGAGACGCTTCTTGAGTCCGTCGAACGACTTCGTGTCAACGGTGACGTCACCGTTGAAGAAGGTGTCCTGGAACTTGTACGACGCGGCCTTGACCTTGAGTCGGGTCTGCACGGCGCGCTGGTCGTTGAGGTTGCCGCGGGTCTGGACGATGAAGCGGTCCACGTCGGCGTCGCCACCGAGGATGACGAGCGACTCGGTGAGCTGGTTCACGGTACCGGTCGACTCGGTGTAGGCCTCGTTGACGGCACGGAACGCGACACCGGGCAGGGTGGCCTCGACGTTGTACGCGTACGCGTTGCCCTCGATCGGCATCAGCGGGATGCGGTCGAGAACAGGCGAGAGCTGCACGAACGTCTCGATGACGCCGCGCTGCAGGTCGTTCTGCGACAGGAGCGCGGACTGAGGAAGAGTGACAGCCATTGTGGCTGCCTCCTTTCAGGTAGGGCTCCCCGCGTCCGCGTGGAGCGTTTGTTATTTCTTGGTGTTCTTCGCGTAGGCGGACCGCATGCGGTCCAGCCCCGGCTGAACATCCGGCGTCTTGCCGGAGCCTGAGGCGCCGATCCCAGCAGTGGTGTAATCGGCGGTGGTGTCGGTGTTCTTCAGCAGATACGGCTTGTCGGTCTTCAGCTGCTCGAGCAGCTTCTTGACCTCACCGGTGTCGACTTCGTCGTCGTCGGACACGTCGACGCCGGCGAGCTTGTCTGCGGGGAGAAGGGCCAGCGCATCCGAGGGGGAAGCGAATCCGAGTTCCGCCGCCTGGGCGCGCACCTCGGAGGCACGCAGCTTGACGGCGAACTTCTCACGGGCTGCCGTCTCTGCCTCCCGCTGTGCGGTCTGGCGGATCTTGTCCTCGTCGGGTGCGCCCGCCTTATCGCGAGCGTTGATGAGTTCCTTGATCTCGTCCGGGGTGAGGCCGAGGTCCTTGTATGCCTTCGCCTCTGCCCGGGATGCCCGTTCGCGTGCCTTCAGCCGGTCGAGAGCCTGCTGCCCGGCATCGCCAAGGCCTTCCTTGTCGGCACCTTCACCATCAGCGCCTTCACCGTCTCCGCCTGCCCTGTCACTCCCGTTGCCGCCTTCACCGTCCCCGAAGCGAATGCCTCGGAGGTCGTGGAGGGTGCGGCCGATGACGGCCATGCCGTCAGCGTCGACGATCGTGGGGAATGGGTTGAGTTTGCACATGACGGATCTCCTTGCGAGACGGTGTAGGCACCTTGCGTGCCGGTGGTCTGGCGTCCTTGCGACGTCAGAGAATGTGGAGCAGTCGGGCGAGCTCGCGGACGCTCTGAGGAGCGGTGTCGAGCTTCCCGATCTCGCGGGCGTACATGTCGTCCGCGATTTTCCGCATGCCCGGGGTGAGGCGCGCGGTTCCGAACGGGTTGCGGTTCTGGTCGACGGCCTGCTTCACGAGGTAAGCGTTGTGCAGGCGCCGTTCCGCGGCGGTCTGAGTGGCCGGTTCCAGGAGGTCCCTGTTCCCGGTCACGAGGGCCTTCTGATACGCGCGCGTTGCACCCTTGCGGGTCCCTCCGCGGCCCAGCTGCCCGGCGTAACCGAACCCGACGTTTCCGATCAGGTTTCCGCCGGCGTTCTGGGCGCCGGTGATGAACCCGTTCGTTTCCATGAGCCGGATGGCGTCGTCACGGTTCTTCGCGACGGCGAAGATGTCGTCGATCGTCATCTTTGATGGGGAATCCCACCGTCGTGCCTGCCATCCACGGTTACGGCCGGCAGTGTTCTTGAGCACGTCATCGGACAGGCCGCGCGATCGGACGTTGACGACCCGGTAGATGTCACCACCGGAGCGGATCGCTTCCGCATCGTTCTTCCCGAACAACTGGTTCTGGGTCTTCTCGTCCAGGCTGTGGAAGTACTTGTACGGGTCCACAGTGAGGTCTTCAGACACGGACTCGTTCGTGGGGATGTGCCTGCAGTCGCACCGGTTGTGCGATTGGAACCCCTGGTTCCAGCGGAAGAACTTTCCCGCCAACGTGATGCAGAACTTGCATGAGGGCGGATTCAGCATCCGCACCCATCCCTGCACCTTGGGGCGCACCGTGTACCCGGAGGCAACGGCCTGCCGGTTCGCGTCCCGGACAGCGTCCAGGACGGCAGTGGACAGCCAGATGCTTCCCTGCCTGAGGGCGGCATCTGTGCTGTATCCCTGACCGACCGCAGTCTTTGACTCGTACACGGCACCTGCGAGAAGCGACTCGAGCGGCCGTCCGTCACGGGTTCCGCCGGCGAAGCGTGCGGGGTTGACGTCAGCCACAGCCGGGGCGGTGATGCCCTGCTCTTCGAGCACAGCCGGAACATAGTCGAGCCCGCCAGCAGCGGCAGCAGTCTGTCCTGCGATCACAGCCGCGAACACATCCGGGGAGATCGACGACCACGACAGGTCGAAGTTCACACCCATCTGCCGCCACAACCGCTCCACCTGCTTTGCAGTGGAAACGCTGATCGCTTGCTGCTGCCGGTAGTGATCAACTGCCGTTGTTGGAAGTGCCATCGGTCAGCTCCGTCTGATCAGCCACCGGAGCCACCGACTGACCGGGGGCAACCTGGAACGACCGTGCAGCGTTGGCGAGGGTGGATGTGAAGGACTCGTCCTCCATGTGGTCCATCCAGTCATCGACCTTCTGCTTCGTCGCCCCGGGGAGCATCGCGAACGCGTCCCGGTGGGGGAAGTCGACAGCGATGAGCTTCTGGATCCCGTCGACCACCTGGGCGAACGACTTCGCTTCCGCATCGGCGTAGTTCATCTCCGCGTCGGGGAAGTCCGACTCGAGGCCGGCGCACTTCGCGCCGCGACGGAAGATGCCCTCGTTCGCTTCCGCTCCGATGAGCTGGATCTCCTGCACGAGAGACGCAAGTGTCGACTCGGCACCGGTCAGTGCGTCACCGGAGAGATTCGCCATCCGAGACAGGAGGTACTGGGGCGGAATCTGGCCGGTCGCGAAGAACTGGGTCAGGAACTCCCCAAGCACGGTGATGTAGTTCGACAGGTTCGACTCAGGGAGATCGAACACCTTCGTGTCACCACCAGGGAAGGCGAGGAGCCGGTCGACGCCGATTTTCCCGGCCGCGGTGACCTGGGGCATTGGGTTTCCGTTGCCGTCGAGCTTGAAAGAGCCGTCCGGGTTCTTCTGGAAGACGACGTTGCCCTGCTCGTCACGTACAACCGGGTCGAATCCGACAACGATGCGCTGCCGGAACGCACTGAACTGCATCGCCAACAGGGTGTTGAACCGGATGGTGTTGATCGCGTCCTGCTGCGGGATCAGCGGGTCCATCGGCGACCAGGTGCGGCCCATCGCATCCGGGCGGTAGTCGAAGGTGACGAACGGGTTCTCACCCATCGGGTGAGTTCCGTCAGCCACAACCTCGAAGTCGGCGTTGTTGGACTTGCCGCCCTTCTCGAACCGGATCATCGACGTGTCGTCGTACACGATCCCTACCGTGCGGACCGTGCCCGGCGTCCCTGTGGGGAGGACCAGCGCACCAGCGGCGAGCGAGTAGTCCTGCACGGTGAACACCTTCACCGACCAGGCAGCCGTGAACGGGTCATCCTCCGAAGGGTGCACGTAGACGAGCTCGTTCGACTCCGGGCGGACGATCGGCCGAGCCTTGACCTTCGTGTTCGGCCACACTGACACGATCCCGCGGCCGTGCATCATCATGTCGCGATACGGGAGCGCCTGCATCGAATCCATACGGTTCGACTGCCACACATTCCGCCACAACGTCTTGTCGAGGTTCTCGTCCACATGGGTGACGAAGGAGTCGCCTCGGAGTCGCTGAACAGGAGACCCGACCGCGAGAGCGATCCAGTTCGCGATCGCCTGGTCCTGCAGATCCGTGTACTCCTCATTCACACCTGCAGGGGCGAACGGACGGTCATGATCCCCACGGAAGTACCGCTCACGCTTCTGCTTCGCGTTCAGCGACTCCTGAAGCTCATGCATCCCCACAGCGAGGCGTTCCCGGGCGGTGATGACGTCCATGAACACCTCCCGGTTAGCCGATCTTGTAGAACGTGGTCGAAATCTGTGACGTCTTGCGCCGGCCGAGATCATTCGCTGCGATCGCATCATTCACGGCCTCATGCGCCAGCGCGTCGGACATGACGATGTCGATCTTCTGGTTGTCCGCCGGTTTCCCGAGGATGTAGGTCTGCCCTGCACGGGCACGCATGACCGCGTTCCGGTAATGGATGTCCGCATCGGGGTCCGCGTCGAATGACAGCCCCGAGGTGGGGTTGATGATGTCGGTCTTCAATCGCTCGAGCGCCGCATGCATCGGCTTGATCCGGTACGTCGGCCACTCGAAGACGACCCGGTCGCCGTACTTCCCTTGGAGGAAGTTGACCTCGCTGGCCCACAGTGGCGGGTCCAGGTAGGCGCGGACGACGTCGTACGTCTGAAACACGTACTCGAA
>NZ_MKVJ01000021.1:0-106547 GCF_001898805.1 Leifsonia sp. 71-9 | reverse complement strand
CCGGTCAGTGCCGGATTCCAGATCGTTCGCCGGCCGAGATGATCCACGGGAGTGAACTTGTGGAAGTCGAACGTGGACAGGCGGATCGCAGACCAGTCATCCACGTCCGAACCGTCGAACCCCAGACACACAGGACCCGACTTCGGCCGTTCCCGAACAACCACACGATCGCTGTACTGGCCCGGCTGCAACCAGGAACCAGAACCCATCGACGGGATGTTGCCGAAGAAGCGTGCCGCCTGGTTCGGGTCCTTCTTGACCAGCTTCGATGCTTCCGCCTCGATACGGTCAAGGTTCACCCATCCGGTGACCCGGTTGCCGCCGCGGTCGAGCTTCAGCGCCGAGTCACCGTAAACGATGCGGTGGATCTTCTGCCTGTCGACCTTGTTCGTGTACGACAAGTGCTCGGGCGCCTTCGTGTGATCCACCAGAACGTCAGGCTCATTCGACTCCGCTAGCTGCTGCGCAACCGAGTTCTCCGCGAGGTCCCAGCCGTTCGTGATCAGAACTGGGCGACCGCCGGTACCAGCGAGGCCGCGGTACTGAGTGTCGGCCATCTTCTCGAGCTGGCTCCCGCCCGGCCATGTACCCGGCTCATCCTGAGGGACGAACGTGACACGAGCACCAAGCCGAGAGAGTGCCTTCGACGTCACTGGTTCGATCCACCCAGCACCGGGAAGGTTGATGCGCGTCTCACCCGTATCCGGGATCAGATCCGTCAACGGGCCCGTGTCGATCATCGGCCGCAACGCCTTATAGACGTTGTCGGTCTGATCCTCAGTCGACGCCGTCACCTGGATGATCGCAGTCGGCCAGGGGCGTGCGACCGGTTCACCGTTCGCATCCCAGCCTGCGAAGATCACATCCCCGACAGCCTCAGCACAGATCATCGCCGCCACGAACGGGGACTTGCCCCACTTCTGCGGCCGAACCAGCATCGACTTCGTGTAATGCCATGCCGTCTGCCACGAGTGCTCGCGGGCTCCCTCATGCAAGCGGTAATGCTTGACGAGGAACGTCCACATCTCGTCGGTGAGCATGTACGGCTGCCCCGCGAGATCCCCGTCCGGGATCACGCAGTGCTCCTCAATCCACTCACCGATCGACCACCCAAGCGACGGGAACTCGCCCTCATACTCCGGGCCCCGCCAAGGCATCAGCCGACAACCTTCAGCTCAGCACGCTTGCTGGTCGCCTTCGACACCTTCGACTCATCGCGCCTCTCAGCAACCTCATCCGAAGTGACCTCCCACAGCAAGGAACGCAGCGCCTTCGGATTCAGACCAAGCCGATCCTCCATCTGACGAACCTCAGCCAGGATCGCCGCAGACGGCGAGTTCTCCGGGTTGGGATCCTCCGTCGCCTCAATCAGAAGCGCATACCGGGCAACGACTCGAGTCCAACCCTGCGCCTCCCACGCCGAAGCCTGAGGAGTGCGCCACAGATCAGCCCACACATCCGGCTCCGTACGAGACAGGATCGGCCACACCGGAACATCACCCTGACGCCCACCAGCTGGCAGCATCGTCTTCCCAACCGTCGCATTCCTACGACGACGACTCGACGGATCCTTCGGTGCAGGTCCAGGCATGGTGAAACCTCCGATGAAGCCTTGCGCTTCGCTGATCAGAGCAGGCCTTGCGCTCACTCACGGCAGCACCATTGCGGCACCCACCAGGCAGGCCCAGGAGGCCGCTCACGCGACTCCCAAACCCGTACACAGAAAAGATCCCATCCCCGGCGGTACGTCGTGGGTGGGGTCGAGGGGGTCATCCCCCAGGGGTGTGGTGGGCCTTGCGCCCTCCATCAGATCGGTTGCAGTGGACGTGTTCTGGTCCTGTCCACGTGGTGCGTGTGTTGTTGTGTCCGAGGTCCCATGGCTCTGCCCGTGCTATGGGTTGTCCGCACTTGGCGCATGGTGTGTGGCCTCGGGCTACGACTGGTGCCCATCTGCGGCGTTCTCTGTCGTGGGCTGTGTCGTATCCGCGTTGTTGTCTGCTGCCTCGTGTGTGTTCGTTGAGGCGGGCGTGGGTGGGGCAGCGGGGGCCGTAGGTCTTGGGGTAGATCTCGGGGCACCCGGGTTCGGAGCAGACTCTCACTGGTCGAGCGTGTCGCGCACGGTCTGCTTGAGCTCTTCGGTGTCGACGCTGAACACGATGGTGGCCCGGACAGTGGTGGGTCCGGCTGGGTTGAGCAGGGATACCTCTAGGCTGCCGGGGTCTATGTGCTGGGGGTCGATGCCTGCTGGCGAGATGGAGGGGAGGGCGAGGACTGCCTGCTCCCATTCGGTGCCGAGACTGATGGGCATCGTCACCCTCCGTTGGTTGGTTCCGTCCTGGGCCCGTCGTGGTGAACGTTGGGGTTGGTCCGGTCACGCTTGATGCCTGCACGGTGGGCATGCTTGGCGAGGAGTCTGCAACCTTGTTCTGAAGGGGGTGGTGTGATCGGGCCCAGGAGGGAAGACGGTCAGGTGTGGTGGCCTGATAGGTGGTGGGTCAGGTCGTAGAACCTGACCTGGTGAAACAAAGACGGCCCTCACGATGGAGGGCCGTCGGGCCACACCTGGTTGGTCCGGGTGGGCGGGGCTTGTGGCTTCCTGTCCGGTTTTGGGCGGACTTCTGGAAGGCACTCACATGTTAACACAAGCGTGTTGGTTTTGGTGGGTCATCCTGCGTGTCGTTCTTCGAGCTCTCCGATCAGTTCTTCGACGGCGTCGTGTCCGGTCCATGTGGTGACGGGGTCGCAGGCTTTGCAGATGGCGGAGAGGATGACGGGTTTGTCGTTGTCGTCGAGGCGGTACAGGAGTTCGAGGGGCCATGTTCCGCCTTCCCCATCCGGTCCGGTCCAGGTGCGTTTCCCGCAGATGGGGCATGGATAGGTGATGCTGCGCCGGCGGGGCGGGTCCATGTGTGCCCGGATCAGGTTCGCCCATCCGCATAGCTGGGTGATGTACCAGGCTGCTGCTTCGGGGTCACTGTTGAGCTTTGAGAAGCGGGGTAGCCAGTGCACCAGGTTGAGTCTGGCGTCCTTGACGGCGGTGACGTTGATGATGCGGCACCAGTCGGCCGTCTGTGAGGCGATCTTCGAGTACTCGTACAGGGCGGTCGAGTCGAGGATGTTCCTCGTGGAGGCGAGCGCTGAGGATCCTGCGGCGGTGTTGCTGGACGGGATGACAGCTTCACGGAACTGGTCGAGGAGTGGGGCGTGTTCGACGGTCCAGGTTTTCAGGTGGTTGCCGTCGTCGTCGAACTGTCGGACCTTCTCGACTACGGGTTTGGTGAGTGCTTCGACCGCTGCCAGGAGCGGATCAGTTTCAGACATGCGGGCGTCCCTTCGGGTTGATGCCCTGCCGTTTGAGGGCTGTGTTGTGTTCGTCGAGCATCACTTGGGCGTAGTTCCATTCCGAGAGGACAATGCGCATGTGTTCGAGCGCATCGGCGATGCCACGGAACGCTGCGGCGATACGGACGGAGGGCTTCTCAGGCATGCGGGGTCTCCTTTAGGTCGCGTTCTGCTTCGATGAGCCGGCTGATAGCGGCCGCATCCGTGGTCGTGGTGCAGAGAGCATGAGCATCCAGAAGAGCCTGCTTGCGGACGTGGCGGTCACGCGCCGATAGCCATCGGTTGAACTGGTCGGCCGCCGCAGCCTCCGTTACTCCTTCTGCGCGACCGTCGACCCACCACCATCTGACGTCCCCAGTCCAGGGGACCGAGAGTGCTGTTGTCGCTTCTTCGGTCACTGTCCTTCTCCTTCCGCGAGAGCACGGAGAGCGGCAATGCCTTGTGCGGCCGACCACTCAACACCTTTTGACCACTCGTCCCGGTTCTCGGCGACCAGGATGCGCTTGATCACTTCGGCGGCTTCTCGGAGTGCTTCCTTCCGCACTGCGGCGTCATGCTTGACCAACCAACGATCGAACTCGGCCTCTCCCTTGGCGTGGGTTTCGGCGCGAGATGCGTGCATCCACCTGTCCTTCACGTCCTGGGCGGAGGGGATTTCGTCGTCTCGAAACGTCTCTCGCATCACCCTTCCTCCCTTCGCGCTTGGTATCCGTCAAGGAATGCCGCCTCCGGGGACGCATGTTCGCCGTCACCACTAGTCCGCCATTTGTCCAATGCGGCCAATGCTGTCTCGTCATGCCACCAAACGTTGTCAACGGCCGCCAGATTGGTCGCTTCCTTCCGCGCCCACTCAGCACCAGCGATGAACGCGGCGCGTTGTACCTCGCCCAGGAACTGGCCCGGGTACCGGTTGGCGGCTTCGTCTGGGATGTTCACTGTTCCCCCTCGGGTCGCACGTCCAGGTCGGCTAGGTCAAAGTCGAATTCTGACCGCGGCCGGACGATGCCCCGGTGCTGCTCGATCCATTTGCGTTCCCAGTCCTGCATGTCTTGCGTCTGATCGAAATCCTTCTGTCCGCTCATGCCTGTTCCCCCTCAACCGGATCCGACAGGTCAGCGAGAACGGATTCGGTCGCCCGAAGAATCGCCGCCATCCGAATTTGGGTAGGCGGATGGGGTGCTTCCGCAGCGATATACGCCTTCGCTTCCCGAAACTCGTCCGCCAGCGTTCGGAGTTGTGCCCGCAGAGCGTCGTTCTCGGTAGCAACAGCGCGCAAATCGTCGCGGTAGTCGTTGATGCGGTGGACAAGTGCGCGGCGTTCAGCACGACGCGCCTCCCGCAGAGCATCACGCTCGTCGAGTGCGTCCTGCGTCGTCTCCGCCTCCTGGATGAGCGCGCGGTCGAGACCCTCAACAGCATTCGCCAGGGCGTGCAACACGTGCGCCGGCGTGAATCCACCGAACGCGGCGATCTTGCGTGCTTCCTCGACCAGCTTCGTGTAGTCGTCACTCATCGCTCATCGCTCTCCAAGTGGTTTGCGGCCATCGAACTGTCTGCGTAGTCCCAGTGGTTGCGGAGCTTGTACGCGCCATCCCAGCGGCGCTCACCACGCCACGTCATCTCTGGTTCTCCTTCTTGGGTGCGTGGCAGCAGATCCCTGCGACCGCTGAATGCCCGAACGGTGTCTTGCATTTCGCACAGCAGGGTTGCGGTGGGGTGGTTCGTTCTCTTGGTGTGGGTGCCCATTCAGGGCGAGGAGACAGATCGATACGGTTCCTCACGAGTGCACCGCCTCGGCCTTGCCGCCTGATGCCTCACCTGCGACGTACTTGGAATCGATGAGTTCGCGTTCGTACTTCACGACTTGCTCGCGCCAGAGGCTCGCACGACGCGGATACGAGTCGAATGCCTCGCGTGCGCGCCCCGCAGGATCGGTGTCCGACCAGGAATCGAACTGCATGATCACCGAGCCGTCGAATGTGTCCCAGATAGTCCAGCGCTCGCCTTCGCTGATGATGCGGCTCATGCTTCCTGCTCCTCGAATGCGCTGGGGAGGAACTCGAACTCGATGACTCGAAGCATTTCGGTTGGGGACAGTTCGGGTGCCGGCGGACGAGTGTGCTCCTGGTCATGCATCAGTGCCTTCTTTCGGGTGAGTGTTTCGCTTCGTGGTAGGAAGACCGAGATGCGTGTACGCGGTACGAACCGCATCCCAGGACACCCCGAGCTCCCGTGCTGTTTCCTTCATCGACCGGCCCAAACCATGCAGCTCACGGATCCGCGAAGCCACAACCTCGTCCTGCCAATCCAGGACAGGGGGACGGCCACGCACATCACGCTTCGGCTTCACATGCGGCAGGTCACACTTCGGCTCTGGTCGCGGCTGACCCAGCAGCCCTTGTGCGGCGTCCACGATCACGTCTGCGATGGACTGGCTACGGTTATCCGCGATGGTCGCGAGCTGCCCCCATACCTTCTCCGGGAAACGAACAACCTGAGTCATCACGCCACCCCCAGAGACGAGAGCCGACTTATCCACAGCCCTACTCGCGCGTTCAGGAAAGTGAGATGAGAATCCTTGGTCTTAACCGCGTACGTCAGTTGCGTTCGTTCGTACGTACGTACGTGGCATTTTTGAGCATGGCTGGGGCATATGCTCCCGGCATGCTCGGGCATTGCTCCGAGCATTACTCGGCCCTCCCGTTCTTCTTGCTCCACCGAGCCTCCGCAGCCTTCCGCGCCTTCTCAGAACGAGCCCTGGCAGCGTCATCAGTGGGCTGGTATTCCGCGTAATCATTGACTTCCCAGCCCCCCGGACGCTCATGCCACATGCCCACCTCGACGAGAAGCTGAGCCGACCGAGGGTTGCCATGGAACAGACCAAGCGCACCTTCCGGGATGAACCCGGCGTTGCCCTGTTCGGCGCAGTAACCGAGACCGAAAACGAACACGTTGAGTGCCCGATCGCCTCCCTTTTGAGGCAAGAGTGCGAGCACTTTGTGGTTCCGGGAGATCGCAGCCTGCACTCTCACCCAACTCAGGGCGTCCATCAGGCTGCACCCCCGAAGTCGAAATCGAGGGGCTGTTCGGTCTCTGCCTCGAGACGGTTCGCTGCTTTCTCGCACTGCGACTCGCGCTTCTCGAACAGGACTGCACGGCGCCCCAGCTGACGGGCCGCAACACCAGTCGAGCAGGAGCCAGCGAACAGATCCACCACCGTCCCACCGACCGGCACAGAGCTCGCTACGTACAGCTGCGCCAACTTGACGGGCTTCTCGGTCTCGTTGATCGCCTTCCCGTGCATCGAGCGAAGGCGGATGACTGATCGCATGAGGCGGTCGCCGCCGTCGACCGACGTGAACGGTGCCTTGTCGATAGCGCCCATTTGCGTCGGCCGGGTCTTTGTGCGGACTACCCGTTTGATTGCGTCGGGCGTCGTCGGCGGTTCGTTATGAAGCGCACCCCACTCGCCCCGGTAGAACTGCACCGCGAACTCGTGCACCCGTTTGAAGCGATCGGCGTGGAACCCGGATCCGTTGTGCTTCTCCCACACGGTGTCCTGGGCGAGCTTCCACCCCGCGGCGCGGAACTCGGCCACGTGCTCCATGAACATGCGGAACGATCCGAAGCACCACAGGTTCGAGGTTGCTCGAGCGGCGTCCGCCAGCCAGCCTTCTACCCAGACATCCCAGTCGAGGGAGGTCTCACCGTACGGCGGGTCAGTGACGATCGCGTCCGGGTGCGCTGCGTCTACGATGTCGAGGTGGTCGCGGTAGTCCCCGAGGTAGAGCGTGACGAGGTCGTCTTGGTAGTACGGGGTGCTCATGGTCTCCCTCCTTTCGTTGTGTATCCGCCGGCGGCTTCGATGAGTTCGACCGCGAGAGCCTTCGGAATGGACTTCGCACGCCCCTCCACATCAGGGAGGAAGTAGCCGCCCAGGTTGCGGTCATAGAACGGGACCTCATGGGCTGCCATCAACCGGTTCCTTCGCAGCTTCCACCCGTTGTGGAGGGCGAGTTCCTGAAGGTCGGACTCGAACCGCCCATTGCAGGGAATGCACGCCGTCAACCCATCAGCCGGGGTCAGGGCGGGTGCCTTCTTCCCACGACCCCCATGCCCACTTGCGGATCGGTGCTGCCACGACAACGGCCACTGCGCACCACACGACACACACCGGTACCCGTCACGCTTATACGTCAGGTCACGAACCTGCTTCGACGGGGCGGTCATCACTCGCTCTCCGTTCCGCGGAGCTGCTCGAGAGCGGTCGCATCGTCGGGGTGAAGGACCCACTTGTCGGAGATGGTCCGTCCGTCAGGAGCGATCTTCACCACGAACCATTTACCGCTCAGATCGCCGCGGTGGAGACGAACAGTTCCAGCATGCTCGCGGGTCATGCGGCCACCTCCAGCGTTTGGATCAGCTGCTCACCGATGAACTCCGTGTATGCCGGCGGGATCGCTTCTGAGAGCTCACGACGGTCAGAGGTCCAGTCGATGCCGAGCGCTTCCTGCCACTGCTCAACGGTGCCCTTACCTCCCCCGTTTCCGTAGACCGCGAAGTAGGGGCCGTCGTAGAACTTCCCGTGCCGCCACCCGGCGACCCGGCCTCGGTGTGGGATGTGCGCCGGCTTGACTGCAGCCCACCCGCCCAACTCGAAGAACCGGTGCCGAATGACACGAAGGCCGAACATCTCCCCACAGAGAGTGAGATCACGTCGAACGGGAGCGCCTTGCACGTTCTCGATGACGTAGGGAACACCTGTCTGCTCGAGGAGCTCGCGCACGGGCTCGATGAGAAGGGGCCACTCGTTGCCGTGCACAGCCTTCAACGCGGTGTAGCCCTGGCAGGGAGGCGATGCGTGGATCGCGACGATGTCGGCGAGGGTGATGTAGTCCCACTGCAGCATTCGGCCGAAGGGGCGCATGACTGCGGACTCGAAAACGATGCTTCCGCCGTTGAGCAGTGTCTGCAGGACCTCGAGGGCGTCGCCTTGATGGAACCCGAATGGGTAGTTGGGCTGGCTGTCTTTGTCCACTCCGAAGATGCGGAACCCTGCGCGGCGGTAACCCATGCCGGCGCCACCTGCGCAGCAAAAGAGATCCAACATGATGGGCTCGTTCATCCGGTCACCTCCGTGATGGTGACTTCGAAGTGCGGCTGCGCGTCCTTCTCGTATCGAATGGTGGCGCCGACTTTCTCCATGTACTGGGGTGCGTCGTCGGGGACCAGATGTGCGCTGATGCCTTTGTCTGCTCCGATTCCGTCGTAGATGGCTTTGAGGAACGGGGCGAGGTTGTCTTCGTCGCGTCGGTGGCGGGTGTTGACCACCCAGACGACGTCGACTCGGCATTTCTGCAGGGTGGGGATGTTGAGGGCGCGGATCTCGGTGCTGACGAAGAGGCGCACGTTCTGGGTGGAGGCGTGCTTGACCGCCCAGTGGGAGGGCCGATCGTTGGCGTTGAGTCCCTTGGGTGCCCGCTCGTATCCGAGGGTGAACGTCCACTGCCGGTTCATGCTGCGTCTCCCAACTGGTGGCGTAGTTTCCGCAGTTCACGTGCCGTGAGACCGCCCCACGTGCCCCAGTACTCGCCGTTGTCGATGGCGTATTGGAGGCATTGGGTGCGGACTTCGCAGGAGGTGCAGATGCGGATGGTGGGGCGTGGTGATTCGCCGCTTTCCGGGAACCACGCGTCGGGGTTGGTGGTGGCGCATGCGGCGTCGGCCATCCAGTCGAGTGCGGTTTCGTCGGTCAGGGTGACGGCGATCAGGTCGAACATGTCCGCGGTCATGCTGCCGTCTCCTTCGCGTCCTGGAACGCCTGCCGAAGGGCGGCGAGGATGTCCTTGTTGGCGCCGGCGGCACGCGCTGCGATACCGAGAGCCGAGATGGCGTCGGGGTTGCCCTCGGCTGCCTCAAGTTCGGTGAGCCAGTCGCGTCCGGACGTGTCTTCGGGGTCAGCGGTGGTCGCGCCGTACTGTCGTGCGTCTGCACCGTCTGCTAGGCCGAGGACTCCCCAGAGCCAGTCCATCGTGAAGTCCGGTTTCGGGGTCTTCCTGTCCAGCTGGAATCGGGTGGACTTGACCTTGCGGATCAGGTATTCGCCACGTTCCGGCATCTCGACGATGACCTGCGCGTCGTACGGCAGCGTCTTGTAGCCCTGGATCTTCCACTCCCGCTCAGTGGTGGGCGTCTTGCCGTTCATGACGACGACCTGCTCGAGACGGGAAGTGAGGATCACGGGGCCGTTGTGGCGGCGCAGTCGGTCGTAGAACTGCTTCCACGTCTTCGCTGCTTCGTTCCACAGCTCAACCGAGATGGGGGCGTCATCGCTGCGGGAGGCGTTCTGCTTCTTCGAGTTCGCCTTGGTCTGTGCGTTCGTGGACAGCAGATCCCAGAACCGTCCCCCGGAGTCGATCACCCACAGGGTGGGCAGCCCGTCGACGTCGGGTTCCTTCTCCATTTCGTCGAGAGTGGAGATGATGCCCTTGGCGGTGCCGTCGTGGAGGACGATGTCAAAGTTCGCTCCGGGAATGGCGCCGTATTCGTCGGGCATGTCTTCGTCGATGGTGACGGCGAGGGTTCGGCCGATCCGGGGGCTTGCTGAGGCGCTCAGAGCCGCCCACGTCTTACCGGCTCCCTCGCGTCCTGCGAGGACCGTGATCGGCCACGAAGGACGTCCTGTGGGGCGTCTGGTCTGGATCGTCATGCGATTGCTCCTTCGAGGAACATCAGCCACGTGGGTGGCTGGATCGGGTCTGGGGTGACGCTGTATCCCGGCCAGAGGTCGGCATCCGTGCAGGCGGCGAACTTCGCGTAGCCCTCGCGGACTCTCTTGCGCCCCATGTCGGCGAACTCCGGAGCGAGCTCATACACGCCGACTAGATATGGCGCTGTCTTCTCCACCACAACGAACTTCATGCGGGCCATGAACTCGCCCGTGGCGGCGGCGTATGTGCCTAGGTAGTGCTCCTGACGGACGTCGTACCGGAGTTCGGGTTTCGCGACGGTGCGGGCGAATGCTTCCGGGGAGGCATCCGATGCACTGGTTTTCAGGTCGACGCACCAGGGGTCGTCGACGGTGAAGTCGGGGAGGTAGTCGAACCGGCAGCGGATGGGTACACCGGCGTCGGGGTCGGTGGCGAAAACGGATGCTTCCGCCTGCCCTGCCTGCTCGAACAGAGACCGTGCCAGCGGGTGGGCGAGGACGGACTCTGCGATGGCGTTGATCTCGTCGTACTCGGACTTCTTCACCGGGATCCGTCCGTGATCGCGGGCATCCTGGATGAACGCCTTCGCTTCCTTCGTGGAGGCTGCACCGTTGATCGCGAGGTATTCGTCGGGGATGTCTGTGATGGGTGCACCGATACCGAGGACTTTCCCGTGCACCGCACTGCCGACGTCGTACGCCTTCTTCGCGGGTTCGGGGTTGTCCCGGTAGTGCTTGTACTTCGCCGGCGCCTGCAACAGCTTCACCAGACCCGTGCTGCTGAGCGCAGGGTCGGAATGGTAGAGACGCTCATCGAGGCCGTGAACGATGCCTGTGTAGCTCATTCGTGGTCCTCCGCCTCATCGTCGACGTCCTCGTACCATTCGTCGAAGTAGTCGAGGTCGTCGAGGTCGTACGGGTTGGTTTCGAGAGGGTCAGGGAGAGAACCGAATCTGGTCATCAGTCCGTCACCTCCTCGCCGGCGTGCGTGCCGTCGCCCTTGCAGACCTCCGCGATCCAGCCGTGCTCGCAGGTGTTCCATAGGAAGTCGCTCCGCAGTGGCAGCGGCGGTGTGACCATCGGTGCCCACGGTGCGGCGTTCATGCGAGGTCGATTCCGGGTCGGGGCGGATACGGGATTGAGAGATCGTCCTGGTCGCGGAGTTCGTCACCGGCTGCAGCAAGGTCGTCGTCGTGTGCGGGTTCTTGTGTGTGGAACACGGGGAGGACGGGTGCGGTCGGGGCGGGTGTGCGGGTGGGGAGGTCACGGTTCGAGAACTCGGGACCGTAGAGAATGTCCGCCAGGTTGCGGGTGAGGTCATTCATCGGATGCCCCCTCGAGCCAACCGAGCACGTCGGGGCTTGTCTCACCGCTGTTGAGTTGGTCGGCAGTAAGGCCCGCAACTCGCCATGTTACGAACGGGGCGACGCGGGATGTGACGGAATCGAGGACGCCAGGCATACCCGAGCCATCCGTGACTACGGAGTAGCGGAACCGGGCGCTCATCGGGTGCCTGCCAGGACGTCGAGTGCCAACGTGAGGCCGGGTGTGGTCTCGGTTTCCCGGGTGATGCCGGTTCTCCTGTCGTTCAGGGCCGCGTTGAGCACAGCCCGCTGAGCGTCCACGTAGGGGTGCACGATCGAGGTGGAAGGGATGCTGGCGAGGGCGGTCTCTACCTGCTCCTTCGCCGCACGAACCCGATCCAGGTTCGTCTTCAACTTGGTAGTCATTTCGGGTCTTCTCCTTCGATGAGGTCGTTGAGCCAGGTAGCGGTGATGCCTAGGAGGGCGCCGCCACCGGCGATAAGGGAGCCGATCATTACGAGGAACGGCAGTGCGGCCAGTACGGCCAGTACGGTGATGAGGCAGCCGCCGAGGATGATGAAGATGAGGAACGCGTTCGCACGGTTCACCGAAAACGCACCCCCTGCAGGTAGAGCACCCAGAGGGCTACAGCGAGCGCTGCGAGGAGCAGGCCGGCGAGGGCGATGGCTTTCGGTACCCAGTCGGGGCGTCCGGGCTTGAAGGCGTTCATCCCCACACCGCCTTCACAACCGTGCAGACAACCCACACGAACGGGAGGAGCAGAACACCAGCGGTGGCACCGGCCGCGATCACGGCCACCCATGCGGGGCCCGGGTTCTCAGGTGTGTAGTCGTGTCTCATCACGACACCTCCCCGAGAATCGCGTGAGCGAGATTCATGAAGCCCACGAACTCCTCTTCGTGGTCTTCCTCGCGCCAGGGACCCGGGGTGCTATTCGCCTTGAGATGGTCGAGCTTCTCGATCGCTGTTGCGATCGTCTCCGCGGCGTTCATCGGGACACCATCCGAGCGAATGCGTCCGCGATCAGCGCCGGACCTGCGTCGTCCAGGTGGACTCGATCGCACGGGGCGACCTCGTGCTGGATGAGGTCAACGCCGTAGCGGTCCGCGAGGGACAGCAGCACGCGTCGGATCAGCTTCGTGTCAGGACGCTCGGGCGACGACCCGTACGAATCGGCACGGACGTTCGGGACACCCGCCAGAGCCCGGATACAACCCGCGAGGGCGTCCGCCTCCGGAACAGCGGTCGGTGTCGGCGTGGCCTTGACCTGCTCCTTCCACGCATCCCTTTCGGTACGCATCTGCGCTTCACGGTCCTGTGCTTCGCGAACCTTCGTGACCAGCTGCGCTTTCGTGAGTTCGATGAGTGCCATTAGCAGGTCGCCTCCTCTACTTCGTTGTCGACCTTGTCGACCGGGGGAATGAACGTGGACCGCGGAAACAACGGCAGAACGATCTGGGCGTGCTTACTCATCGGGTCACCTCCTGCCCCAGAAGTCGAGCGCGCTCAGCGGTGAAGAATGCGACGTCGTCCCAGAAGCCGAGCTTCCGAGCGGACACGATCAGTGCATCCAGTTCGGGAATCGTCCAGAGGCTCATCGGAATGCCTTCCTCTCGACAAGGTGCATCCAGACCGTCACAGCCACGAACACCACACCCGTCGCCGTCACAGCACCCGCAGCGAAAAACCTGAACGTGCGCATCAGAGGGCCTCCCCACGGACGTCAGCACGAATCAGTGCCGCACCGAGACGAGCAGTAGGGATGATCTCCTGCTCAGCGAGGCGCTCCCACAACTGACCAGCAGGAGCCTGCAGCGTCCAGTTCGACCGCTCATCCGCATCGCAGATGATCGTGATCGTCTCCGGGTGCAGCATCTGCATCGGTGCCCGGTTCCACGTCGTCACCACCTGCGCGGTCATGACGCCACCGCCGCGGCCGAGTCAGACAGGCGCCGGTAGATGACATCCAGCCCCTTACCCGTGATCCGAACCTGCGGGGCCGACGACTGAAGGGTTTCCCCCGTCACCGTGTCCACATAGGTGCGGATCTTCTCCGTCAACAGACCCTGCTCGAGGATCCGCTGGTAGGCGTGGGGCCGGCCCTTGTGGTCCCGGTACATCCACACCCAATCGACCAGCAGCGCAACCAGCCGCTTCTGACCGATGACGATGTGCTTCTGCTCGAACAAGCAGTGCGCAGCATCCGTGTACGACCACGACCCCGCCGACGACACCAACGCATCCCACGCCGACGCCTTCGGCGCCAGAACCTCGATCTCCTGCGCCTGCTGTTCCGTCTTCGTCTTGAGGATGGTGAGCGCCTGAAGAACGACCTCCGTCTCCGAGAGCTCGCGGCGGGGTGTGGCGCCGTTGATCCATTCGTGGATCTTGTCGGCGAGTTCACGCTGGTACCGCTCGACCATGACCCGTGACTCCTCGTCACGGATCCGGGAAGTGGTGATGGTCGCCAGCCACATGCCGACGATGCGGGTGTTGATGAGGTAGCGGGGATAGGAGCGCTCAGCACCCGGGAGCATGACCTTCGTTACAAAGGTCATGCCCTGCGCCCACGCCTGACGCTCAAGCGACTGACGCTGACCCTCAGCGTCAAGCCCGAGGTTGTCACACAGCTGCCCTAGGAGCAGATAATCGACTCCGTCGAGAGTGATGGTGTTGATGCTCTGCCCATAGAAGCTGTGTGTTGCGGCCTTCGCGGGTAGAATGTCGGTGGAATTCACTACAGTTCCTCTCTGATTCGCCTCGGTTGCCCCCGAGGCGTTTCTCTTTTGGTGTTGCTATGCGACTTGCGGTTCGCTCATGAACCGCTCGATGGCTTCCTCCGGGTACCGGATTCGTCTCCCTTGCCGCACGTAGTCCGGGCCTTTGCCCTGCGTCCGCCAGTTGGCGAGAGTGCCGACAGAGAACTTGATCCGGTCCGACACCTCCTGTGGCGTGAGATAGACCTTGGCGGCCGCGTTCATGCCGCATCGGCCTTCGAGTTTTGATCCGAGCCGGGGGTCCGTCCTGCTGCGGCGCGAAAGATGTCATCCGGATCGATGCGAAGGGCGGCGGCGATGCGCGCTACCTCTACGACGTCGAAGGGCGTCTTCCCGGTCGTCTTGCGTGACAGGGTTGCCTTCGGGATTCCGGTCTCTTCCGCGACTGACGAGTGAGTTCTCGCCGCCCGCGCAATCTGGGCCCGCACCTCGGCGGCGACTGCTTCGCCGTAAGTGAGTGCTTCCATGTGCCCACAATAGGTTCCATTTGGAACCGGGTCAAGCTCATTGACCCCGTTTCCAAAAGTGGCTATGTTGTTCCATATGGGAACCGCTAGTAGAGAACTTGGTCCGCTTGTTGAGGCCGTCGCAGCAGAGCTTCGCGCCCGCCGCGCCTACCTCAACCTGGGGATCCGTGAGCTCGCCGATAAGGCACGACTTCCCCACCCCACCGTCTCGAAGAGCCTCAACGGCAAGCGCGTCATCGACGTTGAAGAACTTGGACGTCTCGCCTATGCGCTCAACATCGGCCCGGATGTCATCATGCGTGACGCCCTCGCCAACCTGAAGAAGCGCGGCTTCGAGATCTCGAGCTACATCCCCTCACTCAACAATGCAGACGCCGCCGACCTCCGTCGCTTTGGCATCAAGCCCCGCTTGAGTGTCGTACCCCCTACGGATACTGAAGACCTTCACAACGTAGACATCAGCGGGGAAAAGATGGCGGCTTCGAAGGACACGAAGCCGGTCCCGCCAGAGAGGGGAGAGTCGTGACACTCAGCGACTGGGATCTGTTCGATATCGAGACGTATGACCCGCGCCGGCCGGTCCCGAACTCGACCAGCTACATGTTCGGGCTGCACAGCTTCTACGACGGCCCGTGCGCGATGGACTACGACCCCGCGGTGCACGCCGAAGATCTCGGCATTCCAGTTATCTACCGGTCCGATCTGCCCGAGCCCGACATGGTCGCCGGGTTCTCACTTCGGTTCCAAGCGATCTTCATGCTCCCCAACCTGCACAGCGCGGTTGAACGTTGCGCCCTGGCGCACGAGATCGTGCACTGGGAACGCCAAGATGAACACGACACCCAGGGTGCAGACGATCGGGCGGATCGCATTGCCGCACGGCGCCTGATACGGCCATCGCGAATCCGTGAGGCAGCTGAGGCAGGCAACGACTACGGACGCATCGCTCTCGAACTCAACGTGACGGAGAAGATCATGGAACTTTTTGTGAGGAGCTATGGCTAGACCACCACTCGTTCTCGAAACCTGGGGGAAGATCACTCGCGGTAAGACCGCTAGTGGCACTCCTATGGCTACGGCTTTCTACAGGGACAGCGACGGGCACACGCGCCGGATGCTGCGAACGGGGAAGACTCCCCAGAACGCTGAGGACAACCTCAAACGAGCACTCAAGACGCGTTTGGCGCCTGAGGCTGAGGGCATCACTCCATCCATGCGCATTTCCGCCCTCGCCGACGAATGGTGGGAGGAATGGCTATCCGCGAAGCCTCGACCGATCAACACGGAGCGGAGGTACAAGGGCATTCTTGAGAATCACATCAAGGCAGGGCTCGGCGGCCTCATGATCAGCGAGGCGTCCGTCTCACGCTTGGACAGGTTTCTCAAGGCGAAGACGAAGAACGTCGGATACTCGAGTGCCGCGCTCGCCCGAGTGATCCTCAGAGGAATGATGGGGATGGCTGCACGCCACGGCGCGATCATGTCCAATCCGGTCGACTCATGCGCCACTATCCCGGAACCCGAGAAGGCTCCTGTGGCGTGGTCCCTTGACGAGATTGCCGACATCCGCACGACGCTGGCCGCTTGGGATTCGGGGAAGGACAAGAGCGGACGCGCCAGGTCGTCGGATCTTTCCGACCCGTGCGATTTCATGTTGGGCACCGGATGCCGGCCGGGCGAGGTGTTCGCACTGCGTTGGGCGGACGTTGACCTTGAGTCTGAGCCCGCCACCGCCCGGATTCGCGCGACGGTTGTGCGGGATCGAGACTTTGGCCTCACGATTCAGGAGCACACCAAGGGCCACAAGGTTCGAATTCTGAAGCTGCCTCTGTTCGTCGTGGACATGCTGAGGCGACGAAGCGAGACGGCCTACACCGAAGTCGTGTTTCCTTCCTCGACTGGCACCGTGCGGAGCCCTGACAACTTCCGAGTGCAGTGGAATCAAGCGCTTGGCGATGTCCCGATTGTGGACGCGATGCCGAAGGTGTTCCGGTCGTCCGTGGGTACGTTCGTGGCGAAGACGGCGAGCAAGGACAGCGCGCAGAAGCAGCTGGGGCATTCGTCGGTCACGATCACCGAGAAGCACTACATCGATGAGGGCGAGCATGGGCCGGACCTCACTGCTACGCTGGAACTACTGAACACGGTGAAGGTGGTCAGCGATCAAAACAGCCAATAAAGTGCGAATCTGCTAGGTTTGGCTCAGCTTGAACCGCTGTACTTTCCAGTGTTTTAGCCACGCGAGTGTAGTTCAATGGTAGAACTTCAGCTTCCCAAGCTGATAGCGCGGGTTCGATTCCCGTCACTCGCTCCATGATCGAAGGCCGCGGGGGGCGGTGAATTCTCGCGGTACACGACGCCAACGTGAGTCGTCGGCTGAGATCACGTGCCGATGGCCACGTCGACGCAGCCGATACGCAGTTGAGGGAATGGTCGCGGTCATGCCCGTTTGGCCGCCTCGGTGACGCCGGGATGCCACCGTCGTATCGAGCCGGACCGACGCACACGCATACGCCCGAAGACACATCTCGGCTTGAGCGTGCTGAGCGCTGAGCCTCAGGAGCATGGACGAATCATCCGGATCCCGCTGGTCCACGGGCCTGGCCGGACTATCCAGCGACCAGCCGTGGCAGACTAGTTCAACGCGCGCATCGCGCAAGCACGTCAGATCGCTACGGCGACATGCAGGTTTCGGGGGAAACGTGCCGGTATCAACACAGGCTCAGAAGAACGCGTACGGCGACGGGGTGTCGGGCCGCCAGGGGCGGCTGCACACGTATTCGCGTCCGATTCGCCGTCAGGCTTCGTTGATAGAACGGTCTGCATCAGCCTGACTGGTGCAGCGGGCCAGCGTATTCAGGTTGATTTCGAGACCCTGACCGGCACAGCCTCCTCGCTCACGGCGGTCAGTGCTCCTGCCCTCCCTGCCGCCGCTGCGGTCGAACGGCCGACCAGCGAAGCGGTGCTGGTCTCGATACGTGCCGGGTGGCGGTCGGACACGATCGTGACCGACCTCGTCGAGCTCGGCACCCGACTCGGTCTGACGGCCGATGATTTCCGGACGACCGAAGAAACGGCAGCCGGTGAGCTGCGGGCGCTCGAGGGAGGGTTCAGATGACCGCAACGATCACCGCGACATCCCGCGCGAAAGACCTCATCCCCGGCAACGTGACCGCCTTCCGTGCCGAAGCCGACGTGATGACCGCCCGCAGCCGTGACTACGACGCCCTCGAAGCGACACTGCGCAATGCTGCCAGTCAGGTCAAGTGGGAAGGCCGCGCTGCAAACGCGTTCGCGGACGTCGTGTCCGTGATGCGCAAACGGATCCAGCATGTTGCCGACGACTTCACCGACGGCGGTAAGGCGCTCAACTCCTTCGCCCACACCCTCGAATGGGCGCAGGGCGAGGCCGAACGAGCGATCACCATCTGGAAGAAGGCAGACGCGGACGAGCGCGCGGCCGCCGCAATACAAGACCCCCTGCTGAAGCCGCTCACCTCGCATGTGGCGAAACTGGACCAGAGCAAGATCAGCGCCCACACGATCGTGACGAACGCCGCCGAAGCGGTCGACGCGGCCGAGCGCGACATGCTCGCAGTTTTGAAGCTGCTCACGGTTGCACCGAAACCGTTGTTCGCGACCAAGTCGACGAGCAACGCGATCGGGAATTCGATCGGCTTCCTTCAGGGCCTCTCGACCCTCACCGGTCCGGAGCTGAAGAAGTTCCTGGCACAGCACCCGAACCTCGCCGACGAACTCGCCGCGATGGGTGCACCGGCCGTCGCCGCGTGGTGGTCGACCTTGTCGGCCGCCCAACGATCGGCACTGATCAAGGCCCGCCCCGAGGTGATCGGCAACCTGGAAGGGATCCCGTACACGGACCGCGACGAAGCCAACGTCTCCTGCCTCAAAGAGCTTCTCAAAGAAGCGAAGGAGGCCGCCGGGCGCACCATCGGAAGCAGCCGAGTACCGGAGTCTCTCGCCGCCGTCCAGGCGGCGAAAGATCGTGTCAGCGCCCTCGAGTGGCTCTTGAGCGAGTACCGGGATGGCCAGAGCCGGAATCTGAATCCTCCGCGGCTGCTGATGAGCCTCGACACGACGGGTCCCGGCATTCCGCTGGCGCAGCTCTCTGTCGGGAATCCGGACACCGCGACCACAGCGAATTGGATGATCCCCGGAATGAACTCCAGCCTGCTCGAGGCCAAGGACTATCTTCGCGGTGCGGTCAACATGAACTTCAATAACCCGCACAGCGCCACCGTCGTCTTCCTCGGCTACGACAGCCCCAAGTTCCCTTCCGAGGCCGGTGACGTCCTTTCCGGGACCTACGCTCGCGCCGGCGCAGAGCACCTCACGGCCGCGCTTAACGGGTACAACGCCGTCCGCGACGAGGCCGGCACCACCTCTCAGCTGAACGTGATCGGCCATTCGTACGGCACCACGACTGCCGCCTATGCGATGGCCGCACACGATCTCCGGGTCGACAACGCCGTCTTCGTCGGCTCGGCGGGAATCGACCCCAGCATCAGCGCGGCCGACCTTCACGCCCACACCGGGGTGTACGCGACCGAAGCATCGGCCGACGACGTTGCGGATCTTGGACGAACAACAGGCCGCATCGACCCGACAGGCCACGGATTCGGGGCACATGTGTTTGGATCAGACGGGGCAACCTTGCCTGATGGCAGCGTCCTCCAACCGGTCAACGGCCACAACGCGGTCGGCGGCAGCGCGGCAGACGACAGCAACCATTACTTCGGCTTGGGTACTGAGAGCCTGAGAAATATCCGATCGATCATCAATGGCACGCCGACACTGCCATGAACTCCCCCAGCGAGGAAGGTGTCCTGATGAGAGTTCGACTCACGCTCGGTCTCGCAGCGCTCGCGGTGACCCTTTTGGCAGGCTGCAGTGACGTCGACCGGGTGGTCGAGCCGCTGCACCTCCGCTCAGACGTGAAGATGACACCCGCCGAGGCACGCGCCGATCTCGACAAGCGGGAGAGCGACCTCACCGCCCTCCTCGGCGGCGACTGGGACAACCAAGACAACCTCATCGCCTCCTCGTGCGGCGACAACGACGAGGGCCTCTACTACTACGGCGGCCGAAACCGAACGGAACCCATTGCGGACCGTGCAGCCACGGCCAAGAGCACAGCTGCATGGTGGAAGAGCCGCGGAGTCGCTGTCGCATCGGCCAAGTACGGCGAGAGTTATGTTGTCAAAGGTGAAGCCAAGAACGGCACCACAATTTTCCTCAACCTGGATACCGACCGAACCTGGTTCCAGACAGAAGGTGCCTGCGTACCGGGCGACTGGGAAAAGGCCAGGGACGACGACATCGCGCACAGACGTAATGAGATCGTCCGCACCCCGACCCCCGCACCAACCCCTACCGAATAGGCAACCCGAACGCCGTATGAATGAGGAGTCCGCGCTCATGAGAGTCCGCATCAGCCTGGGGCTCGCCGTCCTCGCCGTCGCAGGGCTGGCAGGCTGCAGCGACGTCGACCGGGTGGTCGAACCGCTGCACCTCCGCTCGGACGTGAAGATGACTCCCGCCGAGGCGCGCGCCGATCTCGACAAGCAGGAGAGCGACCTCACCGCCATCGTCGGTGGAGACTGGGACAACCACGACAACCTGATCGCTTCTTCCTGCGGCGACAACGACGAGGGGCTCTACTACTACGGCGGCCGAAACCGCACCGAACCAGTGACCAATCCGGACGCCGCGGCCGCCACCGTCGAAAAGTGGTGGAAAGACCATGGATACTCCGTCGAGATTCACAAATACGGTCACGAATACGTCCTCGGCGGCGATGCCAAGAACGGGCTAGCGATCACCCTCCACCTCGATACTGACCGCACCTGGCTGGAAACCGATGGCTCCTGCGTACCCGGCGACTGGAAAAAGGCCAGCGACGACGACATCGCACACAAGCGCAACCAGATCTCCCGAACCCCGACCCCTGCCCCCACACCCAGCGACCGGAGATAGTGGCCGCCACGTCACCGGCCACAACGCTGGCGGCGGGAAATACTCCGATCGCGACTTCTCGGGCAGTCTGATTCGCCGGACTCGTTCTCACCCGGGGACGGTTGCGGTCGCCGCGGGCGCCGAGCACGCCATCGACCCCGACTCGGTTCACTGGACTTCATCGGATCCGGCGCGACGCCCGCCTCACCGCAGCGTCTCCGCCAGCTCCGTGGCGACCGCCGTGGCGCGGGCGCGGAGGGCGGCGAAGTGGGCCTCGGGGTCCGTGATGTCGTCGCCGAGGGTGTCGTGCAGGAGGACGACCTGGCTGTCGTCGATGCCGCAGAGGCCGGCGATGCCGATGTTCAGGTGGCGCGTGATGAGGTCGTCGTATTCGCGCTTGCGGAAGGCTTCTGCGCTCTCGCCGGCCAGGCCGATCCAGCGCGCGGCGGCGATCCCGGGACGGCGGCCGCCGCCGTAGAAGAGGCCGTTGTTCCAGACGCGGTCGATGTAGCCCTTCATGATCGCGGGGAGCGAGTACCACCAGACGGGGAACACGAACACCACGGCGGCGGCGGCCATCGTGCGGGCGGCGAGCGCCATCACCTCGGGCGTGTACTGCTTGTCGAGGTCGTCCCAGTCGGGTTCGTCGGCCTCCCGGACGAGGGGGTCGATGCCCTCGCGGTGCAGGTCGAGCTCGTCGACCTCGAAGCCTTGCGCAGTGAGTTCTCCGATCACATCCGAGGTCACCGTCGCCGTGAGCGAGTCGGTGCGGGGGTGGGCCCAGATCACCAGTGCGCGCGTGCCAGCCATCGTTTCGTGTTCTCCTTGTCGGGCTCTCCTCACGAAGCGGCGGTTGCTCGCCTCTGTTGCGGCCCGTACATTGAGTCAAACAGGACACCCGCAGATGCAGAAGTATGCACTTTTCTGTCCTGTACTGACAGTTTGGATAGTGTCATGCGCGACAAGACCGCTGCAGCGATCGCCGTGTGCTCCGTCGAGACGACCGTGAGCGTCATCGGCGGATGCTGGAAGCTCACCATCATCCAGGAACTGCTCGACCGCACGCTCCGGTACGGCGAGCTCCGCCGCGCGGTCGGCGAGGTGACGGATCGCGTGCTCACCCGTCAGCTCCGGGAGCTCGAAGAGGACGGCCTCGTCCACCGGGAGGTGTATCCGGAGGTGCCGCCGCGCGTCGAGTACTCCCTGACGCCGATGGGCGAGACCCTGCGGTCGCTCGTCCGCGACATGGACGAGTGGGGTCAGACCTGGGTCGCCGCGCAGCGGGTCCTCGCCTGAGCGCGCCTCCCGCGACGCCTACCGCGCGAGGTACCGCCCCAACGCGTCGAGAAGACCGCGCGTGCCGTCCTCCCGTCCCTGGCCGTCCGCCCAGAAGCGGTCGAAGAAGATGCCGTGCTCGGTGTGCGTGAAGCGGGTGCCCTCGGCGATGGGCTCGAACTCCAGCGAGGCGAGGGAGGTGGACATGTGCTCCCCGTCGAGCCACATGTCGTATGTGGTGACGATGCGCGAGTGCTCGACGATGTCGGTGTAGGTCGCCTCGTAGCGGGAGAGGGGTCCGTTGTGGAACTGGCCTTCGTCGATGTCGCGCCCGCCGACGCGGAAGTCGAAGGACCAGGCACGGGCCTCCGCCTCGTCCCCCGCTCCCCACCAGCTCCGCTTCTGCTGCTCGTCGGCGAACGCGCCCCACACGTCCTCGACCGGTGCGGGATAGTCGCGGGTGAGGGTGAAGCCGGAGCGTGCGAGCCTGCGTTCGTGCGTCATCGGGGTCTCCTATCGGGTCAGGGTGACGTGGATGACGCCGCTCTCGGCGACCTCCGAGGTCACCGTGTAAGCGGTGTCGAAGCCGCTGAGGTCGTCCCACAGCCGGTGGCCGCGACCGAGGAAGATCGGGGCGACCATGAGGTGCAGGTCGTCGACGAGTCCGGCGCCCAGTGCAGCGCGCGCGGTGCTGTAGCCGCCGCCGATCCGCACATCCTGGCCTCCCGCCGCCTCGCGGGCCTCGCGGAGGACGTCGTCGATGGCGGCGTCGCGGAAGTGGAACGTCGTGCCGCCCTCCATCGCGATCGAGGGACGCGGCGCGGAGTGGGTCAGCACGTAGACGGGGGTGTGGAACGGCGGATTCGGACCCCACCAGCCCGTCCAGTCCGCATCGGTGGGATGGGCGTGGAGGCCGAACATCCCGGCGCCCATGATCTCGGCGCCGATGCCGTCGAAGAAGGTGGCGGCGTGGCGGTCATCGACTCCGGTGGTACCCCGGCCGCTGGTGTCACCGAAGATCTTCTCGCGGAAGGTGCGGGTCGCGGTGTACGCGGCGGTGAGCCGGTTCCAGTCCTCGCCCATCGGATTGTCGGGCGCCTGGTCGGACGGGGTGTAGCCGTCGAGGGACGTGAAGAGATCCATGCGGACACGGGACATGTCAGTTCTCCTTCTGGGTCGTGCGGGCGAGATGGATGCCGAGCCGGTCGGCCTGGTGCTCCGCGGGGGTCCGCTGTTCACCGAGCCAGAGATGCAGCACGTCGAGAGCGCCGGGACGCAGGCTCACCGTGCGGACGCGGCCCTGCTTCTCCGACGCGATCACCCCCGCCTCCTCGAGGATCCCGAGGTGCTGCACGAACGACGGCAGGGTCATCGGGAACGGCTCGGCGAGCTCCGACACCACCGCCGGCGACAGGGCCAGCCGTTCCACGACGGCCCGCCGCGTGGGATCCGCGAGAGCGCGGAGCACGGCGTCGACCTCGTCACGATACTTTGGCATTTGCCTAAGTGTAGCAGGTGAGGGCCCGAATGGACTGCCGAGGTCGCGATTCGTCGAGTGGAAGCATCCCCACGGCTCGACGATGCCAGGCTCGCCTTGCCCTGGATGCAGGCCGGCGGCCGCCCCGTCACGCGGGAGGCTGGTGGAACACACCCGCCCGGCGGAGGTATCCGGCGAGGTCCTGGGTGAGCGGGATGGTGTCGAGCTCGGCTTCGGAGAACCAGCGGGCGTCGTCGGCATCGTCGCCCGGCGCGAGTCGGCCGCCGAGGACGGTGGCGGAGAAGTCGTGCGCCTCGAACACTCGCCCGTCACCCGCGGGGATCATGGCGACCCAGAGCTCTCGGCCGATGGAGACCTGCAGCCCGGTCTCTTCGAGCGCCTCCCGTGCGGCCGCGGCCGCGTAGGACTCGCCCGGCTCGCAGCTTCCGCCGGGCACCGACCAGCGTCCCTTCTCCGGCTCGTCGCGACGCAGGACGAGCAGAATGCGTCGCTGCTCGTCGAGGATGATCGTGCTGGCCGCCCGGATCGTGCTCATGGAGACGAAACTAGCGCCGCGGGCGATGGACGAGACACCTCACCGTGAGAACGCCGCGCCTCGATCGTCGGCGTGAGCGCCTCCGAGCGGCACACACGCGCCAGGAAGCTCCACTGTCACGCGCAATCCACCCTCATCCAGTGCCTCCAGTTCCAGCGTTCCGCCATGGGCGTTCACCACGGCGCCCGCGATCGCCAAGCCCAGGCCGTGACCGGGGGCACCTTCGGACAGAACGGCGCGACCGCGTTCGCGGTAGAAGGGCTCGATCAGTCGCGCCAGAGAATGCTCGGGTATCCGATCGCCGCTGTTCTCGACGATGACCCGGACGCGGCCGCCGTCGGCGCGGGTCGTCTCAATGGCGAGGTCGCCTGCGACGTGGTTGTGTCGCACGGCGTTCCGGATGAGGTTGCCGATCAGGAGGCGGAGGAGACCGTCCGAGCCGCACGCCGTCTCCGCGCCGATGCGGACGGACAGTCGGAGACCGCGCTGCGATACCTCGTCCGCGATCGCTTCGAGCTCCCGCGACACGAGCTCCCGGAGGTCGACCGTGTCGCGCACCGGCTGCTCCTGCCCGATGGTCGCGAGGTCGAGGAGCGCTTCGGTGATGTCGATCAGGCGATCGTTCGACTCCGTCAGTCGCCGGAGGAGGAGGGTCACCCGCGGGGAGTTGTCCTCGGTGGCCGCGACCTCCAGTAGCGCCTTGGTCGTGGCGAGGGGCGTGCGGATCTCGTGGGAGGCGTTCGCTGCGAACCGTTGCGAGGCATCGAAGGAGCGCTCCAGCTCTGCGAGCATGTCGTCGAACGTCTGCGACACGGCATCGAACTCGTCGTGCCGGCCGGTCGTGCCCACGCGGTGGGAGAGCGACCCGCGGCTGGCGAGCTCGGCCGCGGCGCTGAGCGACTGCAGCGGCCGCAGCATCCGCCCGGCGAGGAACCAGCTGGCGACCGCCCCGACCAGGGTCAGGATGACGAGGGCGCAGGCGCTGTAGATCAGGAGCGTGTTGAGCACGTCCGACCCGCTGGAGACGACGATGCCGGTGGGGAGGCCGGTGACCGGCTTCGCGGTCGCCAGGGTGATCGATCCCGACGCGTCCGCCGGGTCACGCACTTCTCCGTCCGGGACCGCGGACAACGTCGGGATGCGGTACTCGGTCAGGAATCGCATCGACGCATAGACGACGACGAGGATCAGTGCGCCTCCGCCGGCGACGAGCCCGGCCGTGGCCGCCGCGAAACGCATGCGCGTGGAGCGATGGAACGGCGGGCGGCTCCGCCCGTCACTCATCCGCCGACTCCATCCGGTAGCCCACTCCGGGAACGGTTCCGACGATCCAGGGCCGCCCGAGTTTCTTGCGCAGAGTGGAGATGGTCACACGCACGCCGCTGGTGAAGGGGTTCGCATTCTCGTCCCAGGCCTTCTCGAGCAGCTCCTCCGCGCTGACCACCCCGCCGTCGGCACGCATCAGCAGCTGGAGCACCGCGAACTCTTTCGGAGCGAGAGACAGGAGCTCACCGCCGCGCCACACCTCGCGCCGGTACGCGTTCAACGTCAGATCCCCGAAGGCGAGCACGGGAGGGAGGGCCCGCGCCGGCCGACGCCCGAGCGCCGTGAGCCGGGCGATCAGCTCCTGCATCGCGAACGGCTTGGATAGGTAGTCGTCCGCTCCCAGTTCGAAGCCCGCGACCGTGTCGCCGAGGCCGCGGGCGGCCGTCAGCATGAGCACGCGCACGTCGAGTCCCTGCTCGCTGATCTGCCTGCACACCTCGTCGCCGTGCACGACGGGGAGGTCGCGATCGAGGACGACGACGTCGTAGTCGTTGATCGTGAGCCATTCCAGCGCGGTCGCGCCGTCGTGCACGGCGTCCGCCGCGAACGATGCCCGGGTGAGCATGGTCCGGATGGAATCCGCCAGCACCACCTCGTCCTCGACGATCAGCACGCGCATCTCCGCACCCTTCTGCTCCGGCCCGCTCGTGTCGGGCACCGCCTCGATCCCACCAGAACGCGTGTTAACAGAACGTGAGCAACGGGCCTTACGTCATCCCAACACGCCACCGGCTTGACTCTGGCCGAGGCCGATCCCGGCCCCACTTACGGACCGTGAGGTCTCTGAAAGGAAGTGGAATCCATGTCCATCAGCATCACGCTCAAGCGCGTTCTCGTCGGCACGGCCATCACGGCCGGCATCGCAGCGGCCGGCATCGGCGTCGCCGGAGCAGCGAACGCCGCTGCCCCCGCCGCCCCGTCCACGTCCACGTCCACCCACTCGGTGGTGAAGGGCACGCCCGCTCCGGACGCCGGCTCGCCGGTGACCCTGCAGGCGGTCCCGGACGCGAAGCCCGACTTCTCGAAGGCGACCCCGGGCACTGCGACCCCGATCGGCCCCGTCCAGAACGCCTCCGGCTCGGACGGCGCGACGACCCTGTCCAAGTGAGCACCACGACCGGCCGCCGCGACACCGGCGGCCGGTCGCCTGCCATCGAACCCACGAAGGAGCACCATGCGAACCATCGATCCCAGCGACCTCGACCTCCCCGCCACCCAGCCGCTCGACATCACGGAGGTGATGGAGCAGCTCGCCCGGGCCGAGTCGGTCTAGCCCCGGTGGGTGAGGACGGCCATCGATGAACGTCCGGATCGCCAGGCTCCCGGGTGGATCCGCGCGCGGTCGGCGCGCACGAAGAGATTGCTACGAGGCGTCCGCGGGAGCTGCGGGATCCGGCCGGCCGCGGCCCGTGCGGCCGTGGCCGTTGAGCGCCCGGACGGAACGTGCGCGGCGGCGCCACACGATCAGGACGACGGCGCTGAGGGCCGTGCCGATGAGGACGAGCAGACCGGTGTCGCCGGCGAGATACTCGTCGACGGCGACGGGATCGGTCGCGCGGATCAGGTCGGTTCCGATCCAGGCGAACGCGGCGTTGTGGCCAAAGTGCGCGAGGACGGCCACCCAGAGGCTGCCCGAGATATCGCGCAGCAGCCCGAACAGCACCGAGAACGCGAACACGCTGCTGGTGAAGAGCATCAGCACCACGGCGCGGTTGCCGTCGGTGTGGTAGTAGGGCGTGAAGAGGATGTACGGCAGGTGCCAGCACACCCACACGGCGCCGATCACGATCCAGGACCAGGCCTGGCCGAGGCGTGGGGCGAGGTGCGACTGCAGGTAGCCGCGCCAGCCGATCTCTTCCGCGAACGCGAGGATGGGACCGGAGATGCACAGGCTGATCAGGTCTGAGGCGGCGGTCGGCGCAACGGAGAAGACCGCGAACTGCAGGCCGACCGCGCCGGCGAAGGTCAGCGCGCTCACGCCGGCGGTCACCAGCAGCGTGACCGGCCACCAGCGCAGACCGAGCCGCGTGATTCCGATGGTGCGCCACCCGGCACGGGAGTACCCGTCTCGGGTGACGACGAACATCATCAACAGGGTCATCAGGAGCGGCGACACCGCGAGGATCAACCCACCGGCGATGCCGGCGGTGGTGAGGGAGATCAGCAGCACGCCGACGATGAAGATGCATGCCTTGGCGGTGCTGGAGAGGTTTCGGAACATGGACTCGCTTTCTGCGCGGAGGGATCCCCTCCACGCTAAAAAGCGCCGGTCGCGGGCCGCATCCACCGCGAGACGGGTCGGGATGCGCGGATGTTGCATCAGCCCGTCAACCTTCGGTGACGTCGGACGAGAGTCAGTCGAGCAGCCCGTGGCGGACGGCGTAGAGCACCAGCTGCACGCGATCGCGCACACCCAGCTTCGTGAGGATGCGGGACAGATACGACTTGACGGTCGCCTCGCTCAGCGAGGTGGCGGCCGCGATCTCCGGGTTGGACAGGCCCGCGACGGCGTGGCGGAACACCGCGTGCTCGCTGCGGGTCAGCGTCTCCAACGCGGGCGGCGGCGACGCGGGGTGAGCGGGTGGGCCGGCCGCGAATCGGTGCAGGGAGGCCGAGCGGGCGAGCACGGCGGTGCCGTCGGCGACGGAGCGGACGGAGGACAGCAGCAGCTCGGCGCGCGCATCCTTGAGGACGAAGCCGCTCGCGCCGGCCGCGATGGCGTCCGCGACCGTGCGATCGTCGTCGAAGGTGCTCAACACCAGCACCCGGGGAGCGTTCGGCGCCGCAGTGATCGCCGCTGTCGCGCCGACGCCGCCGAGCCCGGGCATCCGGATGTCCATCAGCACCACATCCACGTCGTTCCGCTCCCGCACCCGGCGGACCGCGTCCTCGCCGGACGCGCACTCCCCGACGAGCACGAGGTCCGGCTGGGTGCTGATGATCAGCGCCATTCCCGCGCGGAAGAGCGCCTGATCGTCGACCACGAGCACGCCGATGCTCATCGTTCCTCCTGGCCGTCGTACGGCAGCTGCGCGATCACGACGAACGCGCCGCCGTCGACGGCGGCGGTCACGTCGCCTCCGACGGAGCGCGCCCGCTCCATCATGCCGATCACGCCGTGCCCGCCACGGGCGGTCGTCCGACGAGCGCTCAGGGCGTTGCTCACCTGCACCACGAGCATCTCCGACCTCCAGTCGAGACGCACGACGATCGGCTCGTCGCCGTCCCCGTGCCTGACCGCGTTCGTCAAGGCCTCCTGCGCGATGCGGAACGCCGCGACATCCACACGCGGAGGGAGGGGCGCTGCCGTCCCCGTCTCCTCGACCTCGACGGAGGCGCAGGAACGCCGCAGCTCCCCGATCAGGTCGTCGAGCCGCCTCAGCGAGGGCTGCGGACTGTCCCGAGTCCCGGTGCGCACGCCCGCGAGAACGCCGCGCACCTCCGACAGTGCGGCGCGGCCCGTGTCCGCGATGGTCGACAGCGTCGCCGGCGTCACGGCCAGCTGCGCCTCCGCCGACAGGCGAGCCCCTTCGGCGTGCGCGATCATGACGGTGAGCGAGTGCGCGACGACGTCGTGCACATCACGCGCGATCCGCGCGCGCTCCTCCTCGACCGCGATCGCATACCGGGCCCGCTCCGCCGCCACATCCGCTTCGAGTCGCTCCTGCACTCGCTGCCGGGTGATCGCCCGCAGCACTCCCGCCGACCAGGCCAACACCAGGATCGCCGCGCACAGGCTGACCAGGAACGGCGCAGACGCCGTGACCCGGCCCTCCGCCTGCGGGACCGTCACCGCCATGAACCACCCCGCGAGCACACCGCCGCCGAGAGCGGAGACGGCACCGAGCACCCGGATCGGGAGCGATCCGTAACAGGCCGCCGAGTACACGATCACCAGCACGGCGAGGTTCTGCGGCCCCACCTCCTGCACGGCCACGACCTGAACGACCGCGCCGATCCAGCAGACCGCCAGCGCGGTCGCCGGCGACACCCGTCGCAGCGCCACCGAGCCGCACTGCAGCACGGCGATCGCCACCCACCACGGCGACCGGATCGACGCCGTGAGATCGCCGCCCGCGAGCACCAGCAGGCCGCTGCCCAGCAGGAGACCGACGGCGAACCGGACATCGGCCCGCCATCCCGCCCTTCGCCCGCGATCGCTCGTCCGTCGTGCCACCACCCCATTGTGAGGCCTGTGCACACCCTCCCGCCGAGCGTTCGGCTCCAGCTCGTCCTGAGGGATGACGCGCGGCGCCCAGGATGCGCACTTCGGATGACGCGCCGAGGTGGCGGCGGTTCATAGCATCGTCGCGGAGCGCACATACGGCTCCTCGAAGCGAAAGGAATCGTTCGTGTCCGTAACGTATTCGGGTCCGGTGGTGTCGAGGCGACGGACGGCGTTCTGGGGGCTGGCGACGGCCGCTCTGATCGCCGCCGTCATCGCGGCCCCTGGTGCGGTGGCGGCCTGGTCGTCGGCCGGTCACGTGGTCATGTCGAACCTGGGCGCCCACGTCCAAGCGGGATTCGAGCAGTGGGTGCTCACCGGCACCTCCGGCACCGAGCTGTCGGACGCGGTCGCGTTCTGGGCCGTGTTCCACGTCGTGAAGGCCGTGCTCGCGATCGCCCTCCTGTCCGCTCTCGTCGTGTTCGGATGCCGCGTCTGGTCGCACGCTGCGCGATCACCGTCCGGCGGGGCGCGGGTCGGCTGGGGCGCGCTGGGCGTTCTGGGGGCGGGGCTCCCGGTGCTGGCGCTGCTGGTCGTGCTGGCCAACATCCAGGGCGCCGTGTCACCTCTGTCGTCCGTGCTCACGTTCCTTCCGGGCGATGCCACACCGGCGGTCGCGCAGGTGCAGGCCCAGCTGGCGGCCGGCACCCCGGACGCGGTCACCGCGGCCCTCCTCCACGACTTCCGCACATACCACGCGGTGCTCGTGACATGCCTGGCAGTCACGATCCTCGGCGTGATCGCCACGTCGATCGCTCTGCTCGTTCGACGCGCGCGACGACCGCGCGAGGACAGGCGCATCCGGGGAGTGCTCCTCGCCGGCGCGCTCATCGTGCCCGCGCTGCTTCCGCCGCTCGGCCTGCTCCTGCTGGCGAACCTCTCCACCACCGCGGACACCGCCCCCGCCCTCGCAGCCTTCTTCGCGGGCGGCGGGTTGTGAACGCGACGAGCCGGACGACCGGAGGGGGTGCGGTCGCGAAGTGCAGCCCGGCGCCCGGGAGCGTGCGCGGCCCGCTCAGCGAGCGTGTCCTGCGACCTGCGCATCCGTCGACCGGCTGCGCATCGCGAGGATGATCATCACAGCCGGGATGGCCACGTCGTAGACGAGGACGCCGCCGGTGTTGCCCGGAGCCCCGTTGCCGTGGGCGAACGACTGGTAGAGGTGGCCGATCGTGGCGCCCCAGAGGAACATGCCGGCGATCAGCCCGATGGTGATGCGCTCGCTGCGACCCGCGTGGACGGCGCGGAAGCCGCCGATCGCGAGACCGAGGTTGGCGAAGGCGATCTCGGTCACGAACGGCGTTTCGCGGAAGCCGATCGCGGTCGTCATGACGTCGGGGATGAGCAGGAAGGACACGGTCATCCAGGCGCTGCCGCACCCGAGCGCGGCGACGGCCCACCACCGCTGCCAGATCTCCAGCCGGGTGAGCCGCTTCGACCGCGCCGAGTGGATGCTCGCCCCGACGACGGCGATCAGCAGCCAGAGGGCCGGCACGGACGTTTGCGCGATGAACATCGAAGTGGACATGCCGAAAGTCTTGCACGCGCAACATTGCGTGCGCAACACTGCCGTATGCTCGTCTCATGGATGACGGACTTGCCGACCTGCTGCATCGCGTCGTCGCGATCCTCGGAGACCTGGCGCGCGAACGCATGGCCGCCGACCAGACCCGACTGACCTATACCCAGCTGCGGTTCATCGGCACCCTGGAGGAGTCGCCGGGCACGACGCAGCACCGCCTCGCGGAATCACTGGGACTCTCGGACGCGGCGGCATCCCGCGCACTGCGCGCCCTGCAAGACGCCGGCTACGTCGACATCGCCACGGACCCCACGCACGCCCGCCGCCGCCTGGTGTCCGCGACGGACGCTGGCAGGGACCTCTTCCACGCCACCGGCGCCGCGATGGCCACCGACCTGCGCGAATGGCTCACAGCGCAGGGCTTCCCCTACGAGCGGTACGTCGCCGACTCGCAGCAGCTCGCCGCCCTGCTGAGCAGCGACGAGCCGAGCCCGCCGGCGGCGAAGCACGGGACAGCACCGGAGGCGCGCGCGTGACCTCGGCAACGGGAGGGCCGGGTCACCGGGTGACCCGGGTCAGCCGGCCTCGCCGAGCGGCGTTGCGGTGAAGCGGGCCAGCAGCGAGGCGAACTGCTCCTGCTCCGAACTCGACCAGCCCTGCAGCTGACGCGCGACGGCCGCATCGAGCCGCCGACGGGTCTCCTCCACGGCGCGCGCGCCCGCGGCGGTGAGCGCCAACAGGGCCTGCCGACGGTCGTCGTGGCCGGGGGTCGAGGTGACGAGCCCGGCGTCGATCAGCGCCGCTGCGCGCCTGCTGACCACCGACCGATCCAGTCCGACCACGGGCGCGAGGGCCGCAGCCGACACCGGCTCGTTCGCGCGCTCGAGGGCGCTGATCACCGGGTAGGTGGCCTCGGAGAGCCCCTCGGCGACGTCGGCGGTGAGTTCTCGATACAAGCCGGTGCGGAAACCCCGGCTGACGATGACGCCGAGGGAAGCCGCGATCGAAGGTGCGGGATGCATGACCCCAGGATACCTGTGCAGATTGCACAGATGCTGCTACAGTCAAATCTGTGCAAAGAGCACAGATTGGATGATGAGCATGGCGAGCATCGCAGCAGCACTGGACGACCTCCTCAACAACCGCGACCTCACGGTCGACGACGCCATCGCGCGCCACTTCTCGGACGACTACCGCCAGCGCACCGACGGCACCTGGAGCGACCGCACCGGCTTCGCCGAGCACATCGCGCACCTCCGGCACCTCGTCGGGCACGCGGACGTGCGCGTCCTCGACGAGTTCGAGCACGGCAACGCCTACTCGGACCGGCACGAGGCGCACATCACGAAGACCGATGGGACGACGGTCGTGCAGGAGGTCTATCTTTTCGGCTCCCTCGCCGCGGACGGCCGCTTCGCGGAGGTGCACGAGCTGACGCACATGCTGAGCGGGAGCGAGTCTGATCGGGGGATCGGGAGCGCGCGCGGCGACTAGCGCGGGTTCCGGTCGCGCAGCCAGGCGCGGACGGCTTCGACCAGCTCCCGCCCGGCGGACAGGTTCGCAATGGCGAGTCGGCGCAGGCGGTGCGCAGGCGGCGCGCAGGGGATCACCCTGACGGTTGCCGAGATGCTGCCGGCGGGTCAGTTCGCGGCAGCACCCACCCGCGGTGCGGCGGAGGCGCTTCGCCGGTGTCCGATCACGCCGGCGAGCGTCGCGGCCAGGATCAGCAGGGCCTCCATGACCCCGTACGCCACCGCGGTCGGCTGGAGGCCGATGGCGCCGACCGCGAGGCCGGCCACCAGTGCCGGGACGCTGAAGGCGGTGTAGCTGACGATGTACATCGTGGCGAACACCTGCCCCCGCTGCTCCGGCGGAGCCGCGTCCCCGAGGGCCGTGACCGCGGAGCGGAACGCCGCGCCGAAGCCGAAGCCGGCGACGACCGATCCGGCGACGTAGAGCGGCAGCGATGCGGTCAGCGTCGCGACGATCGTGGCCGCCACCCCCACGCCGAGAGTGCCGTAGCCGACCCACTCGCGTGCCCGGGACGGCAGCGCGGCCGAGACGACGGTGCCCACGATGCCGGCGGCGAAGAACGCTCCGAGCACGATGCCGACGACGAAGTGGCTGCGCACGTCGAGGACCGTCCCGACCACGGACGAGCCCAGCGAGAGGTACAGGCCGGCGAGCGCCCACGTCGCGGCGATGGACGGGACCAGAGCGAAGAAGATCGGGCGGATCGGGCGCGGAAGTCCGGCGCTCGGCGCGAGCGATCGCCAGATCGACTCTTTCGGAGTCCGCTCGGAGTGCACGCGTTCCGGGACGAACCACACCAGGACGGCGAGCGCCAGATAGACGACGGCGAAGATCCAGAAGACCAGCTGGCGCGGGAAGGGGGCGAACTCCACGAGCGCGCCCGCGAGGACGGCCCCGATCGCGATCCCGAGCGGCGGGACGGCGCTGCTGACGATCGACCCGCGCTGCGGATCCGGCGCGGAATCCATGATCATGGCCGTGATCGTGCCGGTCGCGGCACCCACCGCGACGCCTTGGACGATGCGGGCCGCCAGGAGGCCTCCGGTGCCCCCGGCGGTCGCGAAGAGCACCATCCCGATCGCGAGGAGCAGGAGCGCTCCGATCGCGACCGGGCGGCGCCCCACCCGGTCGGAGAGCGAGCCGACGGTCAGCAGTGCGACGAGCAGGGCGATGACGTAGACGGCGAAGATCAGGGTGAGGGTGAAGGACGAGAACCCCCACAGGCGCTGATAGACGGGATACAGCGGGGAGGGTGCCGACGCGGCCGTCAGGTTCGCGGCGCCGGCCGCCCCGGCGACGGCGAAGGACGCGGAACGCTTGAACACGGAATCTCCCTTAAAGCTATGAACTTGACTTTAAGAGACCCTACTCGGCCGCTTTCTAAAAGCCAAGAAATTAGCGATAATGAATCATGAGCAATTCCGAGACCGCCCGTCGCCCCGGCGGCCGGAGCAGCCGGGTGCAGGACGCCGTGTACGCCTCCGTCGGGCAGCTCATGGGCGAGGGGGCCGAGAGGATCACCTTCCCCGTCATCGCGGAACGGGCCGGGGTGACCCCCACGACGCTGTACCGGCGATGGGATGACGTCAACGCACTCCTGGAGGAGGTCGCCGTCGCCGCCCTGACGCGGGAGGGCGACGCGCTGCCGGACACCGGATCGCTCGAGGACGACCTGACCGAGTGGGCGACCGTGATCGCCCAGGACATCACCCGCCCGGAGCGGGCACGCTACCTGCGGGCGATGGTCGCGGCGCGCGTGGAGATCGTCTCCCAGTGCGCCGTCACCGACACCCGGCGCGCGCAGGCGGGGGCGATGGTGCGTCGCGCCCGCGACCGGGGCGAGCCCGTGCCCACGGTCCAGCAGATCCTCGATCACGTCGTCGCGCCGCTGTACTACCGCGTCGTCTTCGCGCTCCCCGTGGAACACGACGAGGCGCGCGGGCTGGTCCGCGACACGATGGCGATGGTGGGGTGAGGGGACGTCGGCGGGTGCGGGAGGTCGCCCACCGCGCACGCGAGATCGCGCCCCCGCGCCGATATCGCGCGGAGAGGACTCACGAACGCCCGCGCCCGGACGCCGCTTCGCCGCGGATGAGCTCGAGCCCGCGGCGATACGAGGTCACCGCGAAGTCGGGGAAGCGGGTCGTGAACTTCGACGAGTCGAAGAGGTTGTCGGACGAGTAGCGCGGCAGCAGTTCCTCGAGCTCCCGCACCTGGCCGGAGACGAGACCGGCGGCCTTCAGCGCCCACCGCGGGACGACCGTGTAGTCGATGCGGCGGCCGAACACCTCGCCCGCCAGCGCGATGAACTCGCGGTACGTGGGCCGCTCGGCGGGAGTGGGGAGGTGCCAGGTCTGCCCGAAGGCGTCGGGGGTGGTGCCGAGCGTCGCCAGCGCGCGGCTCGCGTCGGGCGTCCAGATGAGGGTGCGCCTCCGGTCGTCGCGCACGGGCACGCGGGGCTTCGTGCCCGCCGTCAGCCTGTCGATGACCAGCGTGTTGGTGATGCTCTGCGTGCGGCCGGGACCGTAGAACTCCGGGGCGCGGCCGATGAGCACCGGGATGTCGCCCCGATCCATCTCCTCGAGCACCATCGCCGCCATGTCGGCACGCACCCGGCCCTTGCGGCCGACGGGCGCGAACGGCGTCGTCTCGGTCTGGACGCGGTCGTCCTGCGGGTACATGTACGTGTTGTCGAAGTACGCGAACCTCGCACCGGCCGCGCGAGCAGCATCCAGCGCATTCCGGAGCATGGTGGGGAACTGCTTCTCCCACAGGGCGGTGTCAGCGGGCAGCCCGGCGGTGAAGTAGACGACACTGCTGCCGTCGACGGCCGCGGCGGTCTGCCGGGCATCCAGCAGGTCGGCCCGCACCAGCGCGTCGGATTCATCGACAGCACGGGGGTTGCGACTCACGAGCCTCAGCTCGGCGGCGTGGCCCCGGTGGAGCTCCCGCGCCAGCTCGATGGCGATCTGCCCGTTCGCTCCCAGGATCGTCTGCATCCTCATCCCCGTCCGTGCGATAATGTAAACACTGCTCACATGATGGTAGGAGGCTATGTTAGCGATGTCAACATCAGTGAAGAGCTATCACCACGGCGACCTCCGTGCCGCTCTGCTCGCGGCGGCGGCCGAGAGCCTGGAGGCCGGAGAGGGGTTCTCCCTGCGTGCCGTCGCCCGCCGGGCCGGCGTCTCGCCCACCGCGCCCTATCGGCACTTCGCCGACAAGGACGCGTTGGACGCGGCCGTCGCCGTCGAGGGTTTCGCCGACCTGCGCGCCGACCTCGACGCAGCATTGGCCGCTCTCCCGGCGTCGTCCACGGCCGAGGACGCGATCGCCGGGCTCGGTGTGGCGTACGTCGGGTTCGCTCTGCGTCGACCGGCGGTGTTCCGGCTGATGTTCGGCAACCCGTGCGATGATGCGGACGACGAGCGGGTGCGCGCGTCCCGGCAACTGCACGACGTGCTGAACCAGGCCCTCGCGCGCCTCCTGCCCGACGCGGACATCCCGAACCTGTCCACGGCGCTGTGGGGCATGGCGCACGGGCTGGCGTTCCTGCACCTCGACGGCAAGCTCCGCCCGGAGCCGCCGGCCGAGGTGGCTCAGCGGGTGCGCGCCGCCGTCGCCGCGGTCTTCGCGATGGGGACGGCATCGTGACCCGGCGCATCCTCACCGTCGTCACGAACGTCGGCCACTACGACGACCCCGCCCACCCGACCGGTCTGTGGCTCTCCGAGCTCACGCACGCCTGGGAGGTGTTCGACGCGCACGGCTTCGAGCAGACCCTCGTCAGCCCGCGGGGCGGCGCGACGCCGCTGGAACCGCGGTCGCTGAAGTTCCCCAACGACGACAGGTCGGCCAGGGCATGGCGCGCCGACCCCGCGCGGATGGAGCTGCTGGAGAACACCGCCCGCCCCGATGAGATCGACGCGACGGACTTCGACGCGATCTACTTCACCGGCGGCCACGCCGTCATGTACGACTTCCCCGAGTGCGACGGTCTCCAGCGCATCACCCGCGAGATCTACGAGCGGGGAGGCATCGTCTCCTCGGTCTGCCACGGCTACTGCGGACTCCTCAACACGACGCTCTCCGACGGCGCCCTCCTCGTCGCCGGACGCAGGCTCACCGGGTTCGCCTGGCAGGAGGAAGTGCTCGCCCGGGTGGACAAACTCGTCCCGTACAACGCCGAGGAGGAGATGAAGCGGCGGGGCGCCCGCTACAGCAAGGCCAGACTCCCCTTCGTCTCGTACACGGTCGTCGACGGCACCCTCATCACGGGGCAGAACCCCGGATCCGCGAAGGCGACCGCCGAGAAGGTCGCCGCGCTGCTCTGAGCCGTCGGCGACCTACCCGTCGCCCAGCGTGAGCGTGACCGTGCGGCCCGCCGCGACCTTCGCCCCGCCCTCGGGCGTCTGCGACACGATGAGCCGCGTGGGCGACGCGGTCGCGGGTTCGCCGTGCCCGCCCAGCAGCGCCACGCGGTATCCGGCGTTGCGAAGCAGTTCGGCGGCCTTGTCGGCGGGCTTGCCGACCACGTCGAGCAGGGCGGGCGCGGCGCTGTCGGACGACGACGGAGGCACGGTCTCGCACGCCGTCAGGCCGCCGAGGGTCAGGGCGACGGCGACGCATCCCCCCAGTGCCCGGAGGCGGCCACGAGCGGTCATGCCTGCATGAAACGACCGGAACCGCCGAGGGTCAACCCGGAGCGCCGCCGTGTCAGGATGGGAGGCGTGCCACCGGGCGGGCCGGTGGCCGCGAGCGACCGTCCGAGGGGCGGAGGACGGCGGGGCAGGTGGGAGTCCGCGTTCCACACGGGCAGCGACGAGGCCGGGCCGGGAGGCTGGTCGCCGCCGCGATCGCGCTGGCCGTCGGCTCGCTGCTGCTGACCGGTGGCGCCCTGAACGCGACCGCGGCCCCCGCGCAGGCCGGACCCGCAGGGCGCGCGCCGACCGTCGCCGCTGCCGGCGTCGACGACTTCTCGTTCGCGAGCTTCGACGGCGACTACCGGCTCGGCCGCGATGCGGAGGGGCACTCGACGCTCACCACCGTCGAGACGCTGGTGGCGCGATTCCCCCAGACCGACCAGAACCACGGCATCCGGCGCAAGCTGGTCGAGGACTACAACGGCCAGCCGACCGGCCTGACGGTCGTGTCGGTGACCGACGAGAACGGCACCCCGCGCGCATACACGAGCGACTCCGACGACGGGATCCTCTCGCTGACGATCGCGGCGAAGGGCTACGTGCACGGCGATCAGACCTACGTCATCACCTACCGGCAGACGAACGTCACGCGTTACTTCTCCAACACGAACGACGACGAGTTCTACTGGGATGCCAACGGCACCGCCTGGGCGCAGCCCTTCGACCGGGTGACGGCGACCGTGCACCTCGGCTCCGGCCTGGCCGCGGCCCTGAAGGGGACTCCGTCGTCGTATCGCGGGGTGCAGGGCTCCACGCAGCCCGCGACCGTCGAGCGGACGGACGACGGCTTCCGCTTCAGCGCCGAGCGGCTCGGTGCGGGTGAGAACCTGACCTTCGCGATCGGCTTCGCCCCCGGAACCTTCACCGCGCGCGCGGACGGACTGTTCGACACCGGCTGGGGCTACGCGGCCGTCGCCGGGCTCCTGCTCAGCATCCTGGCGCTGATCGCCGCCATCGTGGTGCGCGTGCGCCTGCTGCGCGACGCCCCGGGGCGCGGCACGATCATCCCCGAGTACGTCCCGCCGAGGGAGGGGCTGCTGCTCGCGGCGGACATCACACGGCGCACCCAGAAGGCGGTCGCCGCGCAGACCCTCGACCTCGCGGTGTCGGGGCGGGTACGCGTGCTGCAGTCCACCGGCTTCTTCGGCCGCGCCACCTACACGCTGGAGTTCGTCTCGACGGAGGCGACGGGACGGCAGGCGCTGCGCGAGCCGCACCCGACGACCGACGAGCTGCAGTTCCTGCGGGCCCTGTTCGGCGACGAGCTCACCCCGGGCACGACGCTGGAGCTCGGGTCGACCAATTCGCGAGTCGCCCGCGCGATCTCGGCCGTGCTGAAGCGCGTGCACACGGACGCCACCGGCTTCGGCTACCGCACCTCCGGACCGCGTGGACCCGTCCGCGCCGTCCTCTTCACCGCGCTGGGCGCGACCGCACTCGCCGTCCTCGGCTCGGTGATGTGCATCGTCGGCGTGTTCGGCGGCGGGTGGATCGTCCTGACCCTCCTCGGGTCGCTCGCCCTGTTCGCCACCACTGCCATCCTGCTGTCGCGCTCACCTTTGACCGCGACCGGCACCGCCCTGCGCGAGTACGTGGACGGCCTGCGGATGTACGTCCACCTCGCCGAGGCCGACCGCATCCGCTACCTGCAGTCGCCGCAGGGGGCGGAGCGCGTGCCCGTCGCCGTGGGCGATCCGCGCGAGATGCTCAACCTCACCGAGCGCCTCCTCCCCTGGGCCGTGCTGTTCGGGGATGAGAAGGAGTGGCTGGCCGAACTCGGACGGTTCTACGAACAGACCGGCCAATCGCCGACGTGGTACGCCGGCCAGACCGCCTTCAACGTCGCGGTGCTCTCCCAGATGGTCAGCGGGATCTCCGCCAGCACGACCATCGCGAGCAGCTCGCCCTCCGGCGGAACCGGAGGCGGCGGGTTCTCCGGGGGCGGCGGGGGTGGCGGAGGCGGCGGGGGCGTTTGAGTCCGCACCGGCCTCGACGCGTCTAGGCCGCGTCGCCCCCGGCCGGAACGTGCTCCAGACCGAGCCCCGGCTGCCCGTAGGTGCCGATCACTTCGCCGATCACGATGCGGTAGGCGCCGATCCAGCGTTCGTGCAGGCGCTTGGCCTCGCGGTGGGTGTCCATGCCGATGAGATGCTGGAGGGCCTCCCGGCTGTCCCAGTAGTACACCTCGGAGTGGAGGCCGGAGTCGTCGTTGGTCCACGACTCCTCTCCCAGGAACCCCGGGATGGCCCGGGCGCGCGCGGCGATCTCGTCGTTGAGACGGTGGAACTCGTCGTCGTACGGCTTGGCCTCGAAGATGAAGGTGGAGGTGAACATCAGGCCGGGTTCTCCTGCAGCCAGGCGAGCACCTGCTGGGCGTGGGTGTTCGGTGGGAAGATCGGGTAGAAGGCGTGCTCGATGACGCCGTCGCGGATGACGAGGGTCAGTCGCGCGTACAGGCGGTCGTGCCCCTCGGCCGCGAACGTCGGCAGGCCGAGCGCGTCCCCGAGCCGGAAGTCCTCGTCGGAGAGCATCGTGAACGGGAGCCGCAGGCGGTCGACGACCTCGGCCTGGTAGTCGGTGGGCTGGCTGGAGAACCCGTAGACGGCGCTCACGCCGGCGGCCGTGAGCTCGTCGTGGTGGTCGCGGAAGTCGCAGGCCTCGGTGGAGCAGCCGCGGGCGCCGGGGATGGCATCCCAGCCGTCGGGGAGGTCGACGCCCGGACGCCCGGTCAGCGGGTACAGGTAGATCACGGTGCGGCCGCCGCCGAGCCGGGCGAGGTCGACGACCCGGCCGTCGGTGGCGGTGAAGGCGAGCGCGGGCGCTGGTGTGCCCGGGAGGTGGTCGGCCGCGCCGTCGTCCTCGGGGACCGGCAGTCCGGTGGGCAGCGTGGTGTAGTCGGTCATCGTGGTCTCCTTCTGGAAGGTCCGGGACGCGCCCTCGTCGAGCCTGCGGACGAGTTCCGCGCGGCGTGTCTGGAGGGTGGCGACGATGCGGTCGATCTCGGCGATGCTGTCGCGGTAGGCGGCGAGCGAGGACACGCACTCGTCGCCGTGCTCGTGCCCGAGCTCGAGGCACTCCAGGAACGGGACGGTGTTCCTGGCCGTGATGCCCGTCGACGCGAGCTCGCGGATCTCCACGACCGCCCGCAGGTGGCCGTCGTCGTACTCGCGATAACCGTTCGCCGCCCGCGCCGGCCGCACCAGGCCGAGGCGCTCGTAGTAGCGCACCGCCTTCGTCGAGACGCCGGCGCGCTGCGCCAGTTCACCGATCCGCATCCGCACCTCCCAGAAGAACGCTAGACCTTGTCCCGTGGGACAAGGTCAAGTTCACCAGAGGCGGCCGGCCACGTCGACGGATGGCGGAGCACCCGGTCGACCGTCCCGGGCGCGCCCGGAGCCGCCGCCAGGTGCTCGAGCCCCAGTTCGATCAGGGCGAGACGCGCGCGAAGGACGGCGGCGCGCGGCACGCCCACGGCCTCCGCGAGCTGCGCGTGGCTCAGCCGAGTGACCCCGTCCGCCCCCACCCCGGAGGCTTCAGCCCTCGCGACGGCGAGCAGTGTCACCCGGTCGATCCCCGTCGCAGCGAGGACCGGTTGCGCGGCCGATCCCGCCAGGACATGCCCCACCGCGGCGATCCAGGCGCCCGGGTCGACGGCGGACGGCTCGCGCATCATCCGCTCGGCCGGAGCAGGCCCACGACCCTGTAGCGCAGTCGCCGCCAGGGCCCGACGCGGACCGGCTCCACGCGGTCGACGGCCGCCTCGTCCGGCCCGCGCGGGGCGAACTCGACGAGATCGCACCGCGTACAGCTGAACAGCTGACGATGGACCGCCAGCCCCACGCCGTAGTACGGGTTGACCACCATCCGCACCGGGGCGCCGCAGCGGGCGCAGCGACGGGGTCGCCTCGGCGTATCCGACTCATCCATCGGACGTCTCGGACGCGGTTCTGTGGTGCATGCGCTGCCGCCTCGGGGTGGTTCGGTGCCTGCGGGTGCACAGGCGGGAGGGGTTCCGGTGATCCTCCCCACCCGAAGGGGAGGATCACCGGCGATCGTCGCCGCCCGGGGCGGCGGCGACGGTTTCACGCTATGCACGGCGCTCCGGCATCGATATCCGATCAGCGCGGATTGCTGTCCGATCTACGCGAGGGCCTCATGGGGCGTCAGGATTCGACGCATACAATCGCGGCATGCGATCCGACGTGAACGAGATGTTCGGCAGCCGCCGCATCGCAGCGGGTCGCGGCGTCGAGCAGGCCAGGCACGCGCTGTCCGACGTGTTCCTGCCGGTCGACTTCCCCTCCGCGGCGCCCGCGAGCGTGATCGACCTGAAGCTCAACGCCGTGACCGTGGGCCGGACCACCTGCGGCTTCATGCGGTTCCGGGAGGCCGTGCGCGTCAGGACCGCGGAGGCGGAGAACTACCACGTGGACATCCCGGTCGGCGGCCGCGCGACGATGCGGGCCGCCCTGTCCGCTCCGGTGTACGGCACCCCGAGGACCGCCGCGGTCTTCATGCCCGGGCGGCCGGTCGAGCTCGATTGCGGCGAGGGGTTCTCGCAGCTCGCGCTGATGATCCCGCGCGAGCGGCTGCAGCGCGAGCTCGAGCACCTGCTCGGCTCCCGCGCCGCCGGCCCGCTCGAGTTCTCGGCGGAGCTGAGCCTGTCGACCCCCGGCGGTCGCCTCGTGATGCAGACGCTCCGGATGATCGATCACGCGTCCGCCCAGGCCGACGGGGCGCTGGCCCACCCGCTGGCCGCGCAGCGCTTCGAGCAGGTGCTGGTGCACAGCCTGCTGTTCTCGCAGCCGCACAACTACTCGACCCGGCTGGCCCTCCCGACCCCGGCAGCGGGAGGCGGACCCGTCTCGCGAGCGGTGGACCTGCTGCGGAACAGCCCCGCGCATCCGTGGACCGTCGCCGAGCTGGCGGCGGTCGTCTCCGTGAGCGTCCGGAGTCTGCAGGAGGGCTTCCGCCGATCGCTCGACACCACCCCGATGGCGTATCTCCGTACCCTCCGGCTCGAGCGCGTCCACGACGACCTGTCCACGGCGGAGCCCGGTTCGGTGAGCGTGACCGAGGTGGCCGCACGGTGGGGGTTCGTGCACCTCGGCCGGTTCGCGGCGGCGTACCATCGAGCCTTCGGCGAGCTCCCGTCCACCACCCTGCGCCGATGAGCGCCCGGGCGTCCCGGCGCGGCACCGGTCGCGGCCTCGTGATCGCCATCACGGTCGGCCTCGCCGTGCTCGTGCTGGCCGGCGCCGGGTATCTCGCCTACCTGATGGCCTCGGGATACTTCTCCGATCAGGCCAGGAGCGGGTCGGTGCCGCCGCAGGACAGCGCCGCGCAGCTCGCGCCCGGCCTGTTGCGGGCGCTGGAGGCGGGCGACCGGGCGGCGGTCGACAGGATGGTGCCCGGCTCGCCGGCGGTCGAGGTCGACGAGGTGATGGGCCTGTGCGCTGGCCAGCACGACCCGGGCATCCATCCGAACCTCAGCGAGAGCAACGGCCCCCAGGCGGTGCTCGTCGTCGCGGACGGTCAGCCGGCGTACACCGTCCCCCGCGCGGGGTCGTGCAGCTGGTGGATGTACTGGGATCAGGACCACCGGTCCTGGACGATCGGGACGGTCGTCGGCAGCCCGGAGCCCGAGGTGCCGACCGGCGGGTGAGCGGGTGAGCGCCTGAGGGCTGGGCGGCGGATGGGCGAAGGAGCGTCGGAGCGCCGAACCGTCAGCCGCCGAGCAGGGCGTTCCCGAGGTCGGTGCGGAAGTAGAGCACGCTCCGTCCGTACCGCGTCGACGTCAGCAGCCGCGCATCCCGCAACGCGCGGAGGTGCTGGTTGACCGCCGCCGTGGTGACGCCGAACCGCGCGGCGAGCTCGGTCGAGGAGGCGGGCTCGGCGATCGCGTGCAGCAGGGTCGTGCGGGTGCGCCCGATCAGGGCGACGAGGGCGCGGTCGTCGACGGCCTCCCCCGCCTCCCACATGACGCCCTGGCCGCGGGCGGCGTAGAGGATCATCGGGGGCTCGCCGGCCGCGATGGGGGCGGAGACCCGGCGGGAGAACATCGTCGGGACCAGCGTCAGGCCGTGGCCGCCGATCACCTCGTGCCGGTGGATGCGGGTGTGCAGCGTGACCGACAGCACCCGATCTGCGAAGCGGAGGTTCGGGGAGATGCCGTTCAGCATGCCGGTGAGGCCGGCCCGGGCGAACTCCCGGCCGCGATGCACGATGTCCGCCTCGAGGATGCGCCGCATCCGTGGCCAGTGGGGCGCGAAGGCGGCGCTCCAGTACTCGGCGAGCGCGTCGACCATGCGATCGATCGCCCGGCGAGGGTCGCCGCGGAACGGCACGGGGAGCTCGCCGTGCACCTCGAGGAGCTGCCGGCGGAAGCGGTCGGCGTCGAGGCGGCGCAGGGCGTCGAGCTCGTCGTCGATGCGCGTGAGCGGGGACGACGGCCGCGGGTTGAGGAAGTCGGGGGTGGAGAGGCCGTCGTTCACCAGCGCGAGCAGGGCATCCTGATCGAGACCGCGCCGGGCGTCCTCGGTGAGCCGGACCCACGGCAGCTGGAGGGGGTAGAGCTCCGGCCGCGTGAGCGCGCGGATCGAGAGGCCCAGCTCGCAGAGCGGCGAGAGCGCGAGGCGGACCGCGCCGACGTCGTCCTCGTCGAGCTCGTACGTCAGCATGAAGTAATACGCTACATCAGTTCGCCGTCAGCGACCCGGCTGGAATAACGGACGTGTGCCCGTCCTCCCTCGCCTCCGCCCTCCCGCCCTCACCGCGCTCGGCGATCCGGTGCTGCGGATCCTCGCGTCCGCCGCCCTCGTCAACGCGCTCGGGCGCGGCGTCTTCCTGACGCTGTCGATCCTGTACCTGACCCTCGCCGCCGGGCTGTCGGCGGCCGCCGTCGCCGTCGTCCTCACCATCGCCAGCGGGGTTGGCGTGCTCACCTCGGTGGTCGCGGGCCATCTGGCGGACCGGGTCTCGGCCCGCCTGCTGCTCGTCGTCCTGGTGGCGGCCGAGGGATGCGCGCTCATCGTCTTCACCTGGTCGCCGGCCGTGGTCGTCGTGGCGGCGATCGCCTCCCTCGCGATCGGAGCGAACCGCGCCTCCAACGCGGTGCGCTCGGCGATCGTGGCCCGCGCCTTCGAGGGGCCGGCCCGGGCGGCGACGCGCGCCGTCCTGCGCACCGTCGCGAACGCCGGGATCGCCGCAGGCTCGGCCGCAGCCGGCATCCCCGTGCTCATCGGCTCGCCCGCGGCCTACCGCGTCACCTTCATCGTCGCGGGATGCACGACGCTCGCCGGAGCGGTGACGCTGCTCGCCCTCCCGCGCTCCGTCGACGGCCGGGCGCCCTCCCCCGTCGGCGCCGTCTCGCACCCGACCGCGCCGCTGGGCCGGTCGCCGTTCCGCGACCCCCGCTACCTCGCGCTCACGCTGCTGGCGGGCGTCTTCGCGATGCAGTTCGGCGTGGCCGAGGTCGCCCTCCCGCTCTGGGTGGTCTCGGACACGCGGGCGCCCCACGTCATCGTCTCGATCGCGCTCATCGTCAACACAGCGGGGGTCATCCTGCTGCAGATCCCGCTGTCGAGGGGGTCAGAGGACCTCCGCCGCGCCGGCAGCATGACCGGTCTGGCCGGTGCGCTGATGGCGGTGGCGTGCGTCGCGTACGGCGGGGCGTCCGGGGTCGTCGCACCGCTCGCCGTGGCGCTCCTCCTCGCCGCCGTGCTCCTCCACACGTTCGCCGAGATCCTGTCGTCGGCGGGCACCTGGAGCCTCAGCTTCGAACTCGCCGACCGAGCGCGCCCCGGCGCCTACCAGGGGGTCTTCGCGATGGGCTTCTCGCTCGGCAGCATGCTGGCGCCGCTGGTCGTCACCCTGACCGCCCTCGACCACGGCATGCCGGGCTGGATCGCCCTCGCCGCGGTCTTCCTCGGATCGGCGCTGGGGGTGCGGGCGCTGACGCGGCTGTCCTCGGTCGGGCGCGACCGCCCCGTCGCGTGACCCCTTGCCGCGGCGGACCCGCGAGGTCCAGAGTCGGTCCCATCAGACGAGTGGATGGGGACGCCATGGAGCAGAAGCCGCCGACCGACGCGATCAGGAAGGCGAACGCGGCGCTGCTGCAGACGTTGCCGTTCGACGACGAGACCGACTTCGAGGACGCCGATCGCGGGTTCCTCGGGACGGTGGAGGCGCCGACGATCACGAGGGCCGACGGACGGACGGTCTGGGACTTCAGCAGCTACGACTTCCTCACCGGTGACGCACCCGCCTCGGTGAATCCGAGCCTGTGGCGGCAATCCAGACTCGTCGCCAAGCACGGGCTCTACGAGGTGGTGGAGGGCATCTACCAGGTGCGCGGCTTCGACCTGTCGAACATCACGTTCGTCGAGGGCGACACCGGCGTCATCGTCATCGACCCGCTGATCTCCACGGAGACGGCGGCCGCTTCGCTGGCGCTCTACCGTGCGCACCGCGGCGAGCGCCTGGTCGTCGCGGTGATCTACACGCACAGCCACGTCGACCATTTCGGCGGCGTCTTCGGGGTGACCAGTGTGGAGGACGTGGATGCGGGGAGGGTGCAGATCATCGCCCCCGAGGGGTTCCTCGGGCACGCCGTCGAGGAGAACGTGTACGCAGGCGTCGCGATGAGCCGCCGGGCCGGCTACATGTACGGGGCGGCGCTGGCCCGCGGGCCGCAGGGCCAGGTCGGCGCGGGTCTCGGCCAGACGACCTCGATCGGAGAGGTCGGCGTCATCCCGCCCACGGTGTCCATCACGGAGACGGGCGAGACCCTCACGGTGGACGGCGTCGAGATCGAGTTCCAGCTGGCGCCGGGCACGGAGGCGCCGGCGGAGATGCACTTCTACTTCCCGCGGTTCCGGGCGCTGTGCATGGCGGAGAACGCGACGCACACCCTCCACAACCTCCTCACCCTGCGTGGCGCGCTCGTGCGCGACCCGCACATCTGGTCGATCTACCTCACCGAGGCGATCGGCAGCTTCGGCGACCGCAGCGACGTCGTGTTCGCCTCCCACCACTGGCCGACCTGGGGGTCGGACCGCATCGTCGAGTTCCTGGCGACGCAGCGCGACCTGTACGCCTACCTGCACGACCAGACCCTCCGCCTCCTGAACAAGGGGTTCACCGGGCCGGAGATCGCCGAGATGTTCCAGCTGCCGCCGGCGCTCGAGAAGGCGTGGAACGCGCACGGCTACTACGGGTCGGTCAGCCACAACGTGAAGGCGGTCTACCAGCGCTACATGGGCTGGTTCGACGGCAACCCGGCCCGGCTCTGGCCGCACCCGCCGGCTGAGCTCGCCGCCCGGTACGTGGAGGCGCTCGGCGGGGTCGACCGCGTCGTCGAGCTCGCGCAGACTGCCTTCGACGCCGCCGACTTCCGCTGGGCGGCGACCCTGCTCGACCACGCGGTCTTCGCCGACGCCGGCCACGCGGCCGCCCGCGAGCTCTACGCCGACACCCTCGAACAGCTCGCCTACGGAGCCGAGAACGGCACCTGGCGCAACTTCTTCCTCTCCGGCGCGACCGAGCTGCGCGACGGCAACTTCGGCACGCCGACGGTCGCGGCCGCGCCGGCCATCGTCGCCCAGCTGACCCCGGAGCAGCTCTTCGACTCCCTCTCCCTCTCCGTCGACGGCCCGAAGGCGTGGGACCTGACGCTCGCCATCGACATCACCCTCACCGACCTGGACGCGAACTACCGGCTCGAGCTCCACAACGGCGTGCTCATCTACACGAAACAACCCGCGGACGCGGATGCCGACGTGCACCTCACCCTGACGAAGCCGCGGCTCATCCAGCTCGCCGGAGGAGACCTGACCGGCCCCGGCATCGAGCTCGCCGGCGACCAGGGCACCCTCCAGGCCCTCCTCGGCGTGCTCGACCAGGGAGACACGGGGTTCGACATCGTGACGCCGTGATCCCCCGCTCTGCCAGGATGAGCTCGTCCCTGCCTGCCGACGAGAGCGAGCGTCCGTGATCACCGTCCACCTGCGTTACGAGATCGATGCCGACAAGCTGGCGGAGTTCACCGACTACGGGCAGCGCTGGATCCGCCTCGTCAATAGGCTCGGCGGCACCCACCACGGCTACTTCATGCCCAGCGAAGGCGACAGCGACGAAGCCTTCGCCCTGTTCACCTTCCCGTCGCTGGCGGAGTACGAGCGGTACCGGGAGGCCTCGGCGACGGACCCCGAATGCCAGGAGGCCTTCCAGTTCGCGCGCGACACCGGCTGCATCCGCCGCTACGAGCGCCGCTTCCTCACGCCGGTGTTCGAGTGACTCGAATCCTCACAGAAAACGCCACGGCATCCCGCACGGATGTTATGGTCGGTCTGCAGCACTTCGTTAGGCGAGGCTCCTGCACGAACACAGGCACTGATCTCACGACGTCGAGAGACGCCCAAGATCAGGACAGGTCTCCCCGGCTCAAGGGGTGATCCCAAGTGGCTTCCCGCTCCGGCGGGACACGTCGTGCAGTGCCAAAGCTCTTACGTGGAAGTGATCTTCTTATGAAGCACGCGGCTTCGCGCTCCCACGTCTGCGAAGCGCCTGCCGACCGTGTGGAGGAGGTGACCCGATGAGCGACGGCGACAGTCGATCTCTCTGCGCTCGCGGGCCGGCTCCGGCGCGGTCCCTCTGACCGCGACCTCTGCGTCGTCTCCGCGGGCATCCCCCCTCTCAGCGCTTCGCGCGATCCTGCCCGCCCCTGCGGCGGCGGGTGTCTCGCCGCGCCCGAAAGTCCGAGGAGACCCCTCTCATGCGACCCTTCTTCCGTACCGATCTCGACACTCTGAACCCCGCCCTCCGCGGCGCACGGCCCACCCGCGGCGACGACCGCGCTCAGGCGGAGATCCGCCGCGGCTCCCTGCCCGCCGCCCAGCAGCACCTGCTGGTGGAGTCCGCCCGGCTCCCCGCCGAGGCGACGCTCAAGTCGTTCTCGACCGACCTCGACGGGCTGACCGCCGACGCCGTGCGCGACCGCCGTGCACGGTTCGGCGACAACGCCGTGAACCACGGCAAGCCCGCTCCGGCCGTCATCCAGTTCCTGGCGACGTTCCGGAACCCGTTCATCCTCATCCTGCTGTTCCTTGTGGTCGTCATGGTGTTCACCGACGTGATCTTCGCCGACCCGGCCGACGGCCCCGACTACACCGGCGTCGCGACGGTGAGCATCATGGTGCTCGTCAGCGTGTGCCTGCGCTTCTGGCAGGAGTACCGCTCGTCCCGTGCGGCCGAGCAGCTCACGGCGATGGTGCGCACCACGACCGCGGTGACGCGCTCCTCGCACGGCACGCCGGTGACCTCCGAGATCCCGGTGGAGGAGGTGGTGCGCGGCGACATCGTCCAGCTCGCCGCGGGCGACATGCTCCCGGCCGACCTGCGCATCGTGCGTGCCAAGGACCTCCAGGTGAACCAGTCCATGCTCACCGGCGAGGCGCTCCCGGCCGAGAAGTCCGCGGGAGCACGGGCGGACGTCACGGAGGCGAACCTGCTCGACGCCCCGAACCTGGGGTTCATGGGCACCTCCGTGGTGTCCGGATCGGGCACGGGCGTGGTGGTCGGGACCGGGCGGTCGACGTCGTTCGGCAGCCTCTCGTCCGCACTCGTCGGCGCGCGCCCCGAGACGGCGTTCGACCTCGGGATCAAGCGGGTCACGGCGACCCTCATCCGGTTCATGCTGATCATGGTCCCGGTGGTGTTCGTCATCAACGGGCTCACCAAGGACTGGACGACGGCCTTCCTCTTCGGCGTCACGACCGCGGTCGGGCTCACCCCCGAGATGCTGCCCCTGATCGTCACGGCGAACCTCGCCAAGGGCGCCCAGTTCATGGCCAAGCGCAAGGTGATCGTCAAGCGGCTCAACTCCATCCAGAACCTCGGCGCGATCGACGTGCTCGCCACGGACAAGACGGGCACGCTGACCGAGGACCGCATCGTGCTGGAGCGCCACCTGAACACCGCCGGCCGCTCCAGCGAGACCACGCTGGGCCACGCGGCCGCCAACTCGCTGTTCCAGACGGGGCTGCGCAACCTGCTCGACGAGGCCGTGATCGCCGCGGCCGGACCGGACGAGCTCGACCGCATCCGCCGGGAGTGGACGCTGATCGACGAGCTGCCGTTCGACTTCGAGCGGCGCCGCATGTCCGTGGTCGTCGACCGCGGCGACGCGCACCTGCTGATCACGAAAGGAGCGGCCGAGGAGGTGCTCGCGGCGTGCACGGCCGAGCGGGTCCGCGGCGGGGACGTCGCGCTCACGCCGGGCCGGCTGGCCGAGATCGACCAGCTCGTCGCCGAGCAGAACGAGCAGGGGCTGCGCGTGCTCGCCGTCGCCGTCCGCGAGTTCGCCGACCGCGACCGCGCCGAGTACACGCGCGACGACGAGGACAGCCTGACGCTGCTGGGCTTCCTCTCCTTCCTCGACCCGCCGAAGGCGAGCGCGGGGGCCGCGATCGCCAGCCTCCGCACGCACGGGACCGACGTGAAGGTGATCACGGGCGACAACGCGCTCGTCGCGGCAGCGGTCTGCCGCAAGGTCGGCATCGAGCCCGGAACGATCGTGCTCGGCCCGGAGACCGACGACCTCACCCTCGAGGAGCTCGGCGCCCTCGCCGACGAGACGACGGTGTTCGCCAAGGTCGCCCCGGCCCAGAAGGCCCGGATCGTGGAGGCCATGCGCCACCACGGCCACACCGTCGGCTACCTCGGCGACGGCATCAACGACACTGCGGCCCTGCGCGCGGCCGACGTCGGCATCTCCGTCGACACGGCCGTGGACATCGCCAAGGAGTCGGCCGACATCATCCTGCTCGAGAAGGACCTCACGGTGCTCGAGGGCGGCGTGATCGAGGGCCGCCGCACGTTCGTCAACACGATGAAGTACATCAAGATGACGGCGTCGTCGAACTTCGGGAACATGTTCTCGGTGCTCGTCGCGAGCGCGCTGCTGCCGTTCATCCCGATGATCCCGCTGGTGGTGCTCGTGCAGAACCTCACCTACGACCTGTCGATGCTCACCCTGCCGTGGGACAAGGTCGACAAGGCGGACCTCAAGAAGCCGCGCACGTGGGAGTCGAAGAGCCTCTCGACGTTCATGATCCGGATCGGGCCCATCTCGTCGATCTTCGACATCACGACGTACGCGCTGATGTGGTTCGTGTTCCAGGCGAACAGCCCCGCCCACGCGGCCCTGTTCCAGTCGGGCTGGTTCGTCGAGTCGATCATCTCGCAGACGCTGATCGTGCACATGCTGCGCACCAAGCGGATCCCGTTCGTGCAGTCCCGCGCCAGCCTCCCGGTGCTCCTGGCGACCGGAGCGGTCTGCGTCTTCGGGCTGCTGCTGCCGTTCACCGGCTGGGGCCACGAGCTCGGACTCGTGTCGCTGCCGTGGACGTACTTCCCCTGGCTGGTGGCGACCCTCGCCGCCTACTGCGCGCTGACGCAGCTCGCCAAGACCGTGTTCATCCGCAGGTTCGGCACCTGGATCTGAGAGGAGAGAACCGATGACCATCACCATCGACATCGCCCTCCGCGTGCTGCTCGCCGTCGGCTGCGGAGCCCTCATCGGCCTGGAACGCCAGTGGCGCGCCCGCACCGCCGGCGTGCGCACCAACGCGCTCGTCAGCCTCGGCGCCGCGCTGTTCGTGGTGATGGGAGCCTTCAGCTTCCACGGCCCGGACGCCGACCCCACCCGGGTCGCCGCCCAGGTCGTCTCGGGCATCGGCTTCCTCGGCGCCGGCGTCATCATGAAGCAGGGCGCCTCCATCTCCGGCCTCAACACCGCGGCGACGCTCTGGGCGTCCGCCGCGGTCGGGGCGCTCGCCGGCGGCGGCCTCTGGGCGGTCGCCGCCGGCGGGACGGTGCTCATCATGCTCGCCAACACGCTCCTGCGCCCGGTCGGCCGCCTGCTCGACCGCCGGGCCGCAGGCGCGGGCCTGGAGAGCACGGAGGTCGACTACACGTTCGAGGTCCGCTGCCGGGTGGATGCCGAACCGGACGTGCGCGCCCTCGTCTTCGACGCCGTCCACCGCCCCGGCTTCACCGTCCGCTCCATCACCGCGACCGACGAACCGGACGGCGCCGTGCTCATCACCGCCGCCGTCCACAGCGGCGAGCGCGACGACCGGGCGATCGAGGAGGCGCTCGCCGCCGTGGTGCGCACGGAGGCCGTCACCGCAGTGCGCTGGACGGCGGCCGACACGGCGCTGGTGGACTGAGTTCCGGAGGTTCGGCGGCCCCGGTCATCGGCTCGCGCGGGTCACCGGCCTGCGCGAGCCTCCTCCAGACACGCCCGCGCGGCCCCGGCCCGGTCGAGCACCGACGGGTCGTGGCCGGTGAGCGCCCAGAAGAACGCCGGCCCGACGAGCGTCGCGACGGCACGGCCGAGAGCGGGCTCGGGGAGGTCGTCCTCCGTCACGCGGGCGATGACGAGCCGGGCGCTGTCGCCGAGGAGGTCGTTGCGGGCGAGCAGTTCGGCCACGGCCGGGTCGTGCTGAGCCTCGCCCAGCAGTGCCCGGTACGCGGTGCCCGCGTGCGAGCGGGTGAGGAAGACGCCGAGCGCGTCGAGGTAGGCGACCAGCTGCTCCTCAGCGCCGCCGGTCTCCGGGACGGCGAGCTCGTGTCGCGCGTCGTGCGAACTCGCCTCCAGGAGGATCTCGGCCTTGGTCGACCACCAGCGGTAGAGGGTCTGCCGGCCGACGCCGGCGCGGTCCGCGATGCCCTTGAGGGAGAGGTTCGCGTAGCCGACCTCCACGAGCAGGTCGTCGACCGCGTGCAGCACGGCGATCCGCGCGCTCTCGCTGCGCGGTCGTCCCCGGCCGACGGTCTGCTCCATGCCTCGAAGCCTACCGACCGACGCATTACGAGACACGTTGCATCGTTATTGTGTTACTGTTTCGATACACAATGCCTCGTAATTAGGAGTCAGCTCCGGTGACCGACACCATCCCCCCTCTCGACGGCCGTCGGGCCTCGTCCGTCCTCGCTGCGCTGTGCGCGTGCACCGCCCTCGTGATCGGCTTCGTCGCCGCGATCAACCTCGCCGTGCCGATGATCGCGGCGAGCGCCCTCCACCCGTCGTCGAGCGAGCTGCTCTGGATCGTCGACGGCTATGTGGTCGTGTTCGCGTGCCTGGTCATCCCGGCCGGGGCGGCCGGCGACCGGTTCGGCCGCAAGGGGGTGCTGCTGGCCGGGCTGGCCGCGCTCGCCGCCGGTGCGGCGGTCTCCGCGCTCGCACCGACTGTCGCGATCATGCTCGCCGGGCGCGTGCTCACGGGCATCGGCGCCGCGCTCGTCCTGCCGAACACGATGGGCGTGCTCGTGCACACGATGCCGCCCGCCCGCCGCGGACGCGCGATCGCCACCTGGGCCGGGATGTCCGGGATCGGCGGCGTCATCGGCAACGTCGGCGGCGGCCTCCTGATGACGACGGGGGACTGGCGTCTGCTCTTCGTCGCCGTCGCCCTCATCGCCGCCGGGTGCGCGACCTGGGTGGCCGTCGCCGTCCCGCGCACCGGTCGTCACTCCCGCGCCCTCGACCCCGCCGGGACCGTGACGTTCGTCGCGGCGATCGTGGCGCTGCTCGCCGGCATCATCGAGGGACCGGAGAGCGGCTGGGCGAGCCCGCTCGTCCTGGGCTGCTTCGCCGCCGCGGCGGCGCTGCTGGTGGTCTGGGTGCTGATCGAGCGGCGGGTCGCCCACCCGATGCTGGACCCGCGGATCTTCCGCAGCCCCCTGCTGAGCGCCGCCAGCGTCGGGATGCTCGTCGCGTTCTTCGCCAACTTCGGGCTCTTCTACGTCAACGCCTCGCTCCTCCAGTACGGGCGCGGGTTCACCGTGCTCGAGGCGGGGCTGGGCGTGGTGCCCCTGGTCGTCCCGGTGCTGGCCGGCGTCCGCTTCGTGCCGCGCCTGGTCTCCCGGATCGGCCGCTCGGCCGTGCTCGCCCTCGCGTTCCTCGCCACCTCGGGCGGCCTGCTCGGTCTCTCGACCGCGATCGCGCAGCCGTACGCCGTCTACGCGTGCTGGCTGGTGGTCGTCGGGATCGGCGTCACGCTGGCACTGCCCACGCTGACCGCCGAGATCACCGACGGCCTCCCCGCCGAACAGGCCGGAGTCGCCGGCGGCCTCCAGTCCGCGACCCGCGAACTCGGGAGCGCCCTCGGCGTCGCCGTCGTCGGCACCATCCTCACCGCCGTCTTCAGCGGCGCCCTGCCCGCCTCCCTCCGCGGGCCGGACGGCCCGCACACCGTCGCCGAGGCGCTGGCCACCGCGCCCGCGCAACGCCCCGAAATCGTCCACGCCTTCACCGACGGCGCCGCTTCGGCCCTCCTGATCACGAGCCTCATCGCGTTCGCGGCCGGACTCGTCGTCGTCGCCGGAAGCGCCTGGGCCGCTCGACACACCCACTGATCGCCCGCACGGGCAGAAAGGAGACCGCACCATGCGCGTCTTCGTCACAGGTTCCACCGGCTGGATCGGATCCGCCACCGTCCAGGAACTCCTCCACTCCGGGCACGAGGTGCTCGGCCTCGCCCGCTCCGACGCCTCCGCCGCGACGCTGGCCGCCACGGGCGCGCAGGTGCTCCGCGGCGACCTCGACGACCCGGCCGCGTTCCACGCCGGGGCGAGCTCCTCCGACGCGGTCGTCCACCTCGCCAACAAGCACGACTGGGCGGACCCGGCGGGCAACGACCGCGTGCAGCTGAGGGCGGTGGAGGCCATCCTCGACGCCCTCGACGGCTCGGCCAAGCCGTTCGTCATCGCCAACGGCCTCTCCGACATCGTGGAGGGACGCCCGGTCACCGAGGCCGACGCCTCCCCCGCGATCGGCCCGGAGTCGGACCGCGGCGGAACCGAGAACCTCGCCCTCGACGCCGTCACTCGCGGCATCCGCTCGATCGCGATCCGCTTCGCGCCCAGCGTCCACGGGCACGGCGACTGGGGCTTCGTCCGCTGGCTGGCGGACGCCGCACGCGAGCAGGGCGTCTCCGGCTACATCGGCGACGGCACGAGCGAATGGTCGGCGGTCCACGTCTCCGACACCGCCCGCCTGATCCGGCTGGGCCTGGAGGGCGCGCCGGGCGGCACCCGCCTGCACGCGGTCGCCGAGCAGACGATCACGACGAAGGCCATCGCGGAAGCACTCGGCGAGGCCCTCGGCCTGCCCGTCACCTCCATCGACCCCGCCGACGCAGGAGCCCACTTCGGCGTCGTCGGGCACTTCTTCGGCCGCACCATGACCGGCTCCAGCGCACGCACGCGCGAGCTGCTGGGCTGGGAGCCGACCGGGCCGACACTGATCGAGGACATCCTGGGCGGGGCGTACGCGGGCGACTGAACGACGGCTCCCGCGCCGGTGTCACGCCGGCGTCGGCGCGGGGAGCCGCTGCGCCAGCACGGCGATGAGCGCCACAGCGGCCAGCGGGAGCAGAAGCGGGACGGCGCCGTCAGCAACGGTCCAGCCGTCGGAACCGATCAGGGCGGCGACCACGGCCACACCGGCGGCGCCTCCGAGCTGATTGCCGACGAACAGCACCGTCGATCCCGTGCCGAGCAGGTCGGGCGGGAGGACGCGGTACAGCGTGGCGACGGTCGGGCTCCCCACGGCGCCGAGACCGAGCCCCACCAGGAGCAGGCTTCCGACGAGAAGGGCCCCGCGAGCCACCGGCGAGACGGGCAGCGAGGGAGCGACGACGAGTCCCACGAACCCCAGGGCCGCGACAACCGCCCCGACGGTGACGAGCCTGCGGGCCGCGATACGGTCGCTGAGCGCACCGACGACCGGCATCGCGATCACCGTCCCGATCCCGTACGGGATCAGGAGGGAGCCCGCGGCGACGACCGGAACTCCGACCGCAGCGCCGAGGTACTGCGGGACGGCGAAGAAGAGCGGGAAGATCGCCGCACCCAGGCCGACCATGATCACGACGGCCGGGCCGAATCCCCGCTGCCGGAACGTCCGCGGCGGGATCAGGGCCTCGTCTCCGTGGCGTCGCATCCACGCGATCGCCCCACCGAGACCCGCGACACCGACGATTCCCGCCCAGAGCACGGACTGGCCGAGCGCGACGAGGAGGCCGACGGCGCCTGCGCTCAGCAGAAGCAGGCCGACGCCATCGAGCCGTCGCGACCCGTCGCCCTCCGCATCCGCTCCCGCCGGCAACCACAGCGCCGCGCACGCGAGAAGCACGACCGCCACCGCGGCGATGACGAGGAACACCGTCCGCCATCCCGCGACGGTGACGACCGCGGCCGCCAGGGCGGGACCGGCCAGGGGGCCGATCGACATCGCTGCCGCGACACCCCCCATCACCCGCCCCATCCGAGCCGGCCCGGCGGCACGCGCCAGCGCGGTGAGCATCAGGGGCTCGAGCACTCCGCCGCCCGCAGCCTGCAGGGCGCGTGCGGCGATGAGGAGGGACACGTCCGGGGCGACCGCGCTCGCCAGCGCACCGGCTGCGAACACGGCGAGCGCGATGAGCCACGTTCGCCGGACACCGAACCTCGTCCCCGCCCAGCCGCCGACCGGGATCGCTGTCGCGCTGACGAGGAGGTAGACGGTGGTGACCCACGGGACCGCTCCGCCCGCGGCGGGGAACTCGGCCCGCATCGAGGGGATCATCACCCCGGCGACGGTCACACTCAGCAGGGCGAGGATCCCTCCCGGGACGAGGAGCGCCGCCGTCCGACCCAGACTGTATCGCCGCGACAAGAGAATTGAACTCATGGGTTCAATATACGCATCAGTTCATTCTTCGCAACCCTCGAGTAACATCGAGGCATGACCACCCCGCCTCCCTCGCGACGCACAGGCGGCGCCGTGGCGGACCGGGAGGCCGCCATCCTGACCGCGGCTCTCGCCGAGTTCGGCAGATCCGGCTACGCCGACGCCAGCGTGGACGACATCGCCCGCGCCGCGGGAGTCGCGAAGCCCACGGTGTACAACCGCTTCGGCGACAAGCGCTCGCTTTTCATCCGCGCGTGGACCACCGGCGCGCTGCGATCCCGAGACCGTGTGCAGCGGGCGATCGAGTCGGCCGATCCGCGACCGGACGACCTCGAGCGCACGCTCGTCGCGCTCGGGCACGCGCTGGTCGAGTGCGTCACCGACGAGGAGGGGTCGGCCATCCTCCGCCTCCAGGCGGGCGAGCGCTCCCGCTTCCCTGAACTCGACGAGACGTCGGAGCGGTCCCGCGCGTCGAACCTCGACCAGCTCGCCGGCAAACTCGCGCAGTACAGCGCGCGCGGCCTCCTGCGACTCCCCGACCCGGGACGCGCGGCCTCCCACTTCATGGCGCTCGTCACGGACGGCGCCCTCCCCGCCAGCGGGTACGGCACCCGCCGTCTGACGAGCTCCGAACTCGACGGGTCGGTGCGCGCCGGAGTCGAGACCTTCCTCGCCGCGTTCGGCTGCACCTCAGCGTGCAGTCGACGGGTGGACCCGGGATCGGATGTGCGTCCGCTCGTCTACCCCGACGACCCCGGTGAGCGCTAACTACGCTGTGCTAGCCTGGACTTATCACGATCAGCCCGCTCGCCTCACGGCTCGGGCTGATTTTCTTTAACTGGAAGTCCGTTGACTGAGTACAGCAAACCGTGGTTATCGATCGATGAGCAGATCGATACGCTCATGGCGCGTGGCGTCGACATCGGCAATCGCGCTGACGCTCGCGACCTATTGGCGCAGGTCGGGTATTACCGCCTAACCGGATACCTCTACCCCTTCCGGCAATCTGAATCCTCCGTCGAGGGCGGCCGGGAGAGGGTACGGGTTTTAGCCGACTATCGAATGGGCACGTCGATCAGGTATGCGGCCGAGCTCATCGACTTCGACCGTCGACTGCGCATGCTGGTCCTTGAGGCTGTAGAGCGCATCGAAATCTCGTTGCGCATGCAGATCGGATACACCCTCGGCGCTCGTTCGGCGTTCGCGCACCAGGATCCGACGTCGTACACCCGCTCGTTCACCGAGGAGCATGTGGATGAGGTCACCGGCGAACGAACCCCGAGCAAGTTCTCATCACTACTTGCCCGGATCCAGCTCCGGCAAGCCAGCTCCGATGAGGCATTCGTGGCCCATTTTCGGGAACGCTACGACGATCGACTCCCGATTTGGGCACTCACCGAGATCCTTGAGCTCGGTCATCTCGGGCAGATGTTCGGCGGCCTCCAGAACGACTTGGGAACCCGCATCGCTAACGCCTATTCCGTTCCGTCGAAGAAGATGTTCGGAAGCTGGGTCTCGAGCCTCAACTACGTGCGAAATGTAGCCGCCCACCACGCCAGGCTCTTCAACCGCAAACTCGTCGTCGCGCCCAGCCGCCCGAACCCCGAGCTGTTACCTCTCCTCGGGCATCTCCGCGCGAACAGTGGATCCAAAGCTACATTCGGTACCTATAACGCTCTCGCGATCATGGCCTACCTCATATCGGTTCTCGACCCAGCGTGTCAGTGGAAGCTGACGATGGCCGGGCATATGCGTGACTTCCCTGTCGGAGAGCTCACCGTCGCCGATATGGGAGCACCTATGGGTTGGGAAGACCAGGAGTTGTGGAGGCGATGACGGGATCTGCCTTGGCTAGGCGCGTTTCGGGGCGTCCCCGAGGCTAGGTCAGCCCGCCTTCGCCGCCGCGACGAACGCGCGGATGCGGTCGAGGTCCTTGACCCCGGGCGCGGATTCGACGCCGCTGGAGACGTCGACTCCCGACGGGCGCGCGGAGGCGACGGCCTCCGCGACGTTCTCGGGGTCGAGGCCACCCGCGAGCATCCACTGGCCGTCCAGGGGCCGGCCCTCGAGCACGGCGAAGTCCCAGCGGCGGCCCGAGCCGGGGTCGGGCGAGTCCAGGAGAAGGGCCTCCTCTCCCCAGGATCCGACGTCGACCTCGTCGGCCGAGGTCACGGAGGTCGCGCGCCAGACGCGAAGACCTGCACCGGCGGCCGCGGCGACATCGTCCGGTCGGTACCCAGGTCCGTGCAGCTGGACCACGTCGGCGCCGATCCCACCCGCGACGGAAGCCGCCTCCAGCGCGGGGAGCTCGTCCACGACGAGCACGACGTCGGCGGCGCCGCCGACGAAGCCGGCGATCTCGCGCGCGACGTCGGCGGAGACCGTGCGACGGCTGCGTCTGCTCATGACGACGCCGACGGCGTCCGCACCGGCGTCGAGCGCGACCCGGGCCGACTCGATCGTGGAGAGACCGCAGATCTTGACGTACATCGGTTCCTCAGCCTAGCGATGCGGATCGATGCGCGACGCATCGCCGAGGCTGTGCCAGGTGCGGTTGTGGTAGACCAGCGGCGCCGCCTCCCGCTCGGGCACCTGCGCCTGCAGCGCCTGCACGGCGACGATGGTCGACGTGCCCGCGCTCATCGTGTCCACCACGCGACCGCGGATCCAGGAGTGCGCGGCGGGGAAGTAGGGCTCCCCGGTGATCAGCCGGGTCCAGATGCTCGTGTCGGCGAAGCGGTCGATGCCGCTGGTCGCGCACAGCTGCGCCAGGTCGCGCTGCCCCTCGGCCAGCAGGTGCACCACCACGTGCTCGGCGCGCAGCAGCGTCGGCGCGCTGGACGACTGCGCTGAGACGGAGAAGACGAGCAGGGCGGGCTCGGCGCTCACCGAGAACACGCTCGTCGCCGTGAGCCCGACCGGGCCGTTGCCGTCGTCGGCCGTGATCACGGCCACACCGGCCGCGTGGTTGCGGAACGCCCGCTTGAACTCGTCGGGGCTCAGCCCGACCGAGAATCCCGCACGGCGCGGGCCCTGGCCGGAGCTCTCGGTGCTGATCGTCTGCGCGTCGCTCATGACGGGTCCCCTCGTTCGCGGTCGGTGTGCGGGTGTGCCCATCGTCGTCGCGCGCGGCTCCCGGCGCGTCCTTTCATTACGCGCTCTTACGGATCCGCGAGACACTGTGTGCACGCACGCATCGAAAGGGGAACGACGGCATGAGCAGAGAGAAGCGCCGGGAGGCCGCTGCCGCAGAGGCGCAGGCCGAGGCGGAGGCCGCGATCGAGGCGACCGAGACCGACGACTCGGGCGTCGACGCGGACGAGACGCTGGAGTCGGAGGAGGAGCCCGGCTGACCGGGCGACCGCTCAGCCCTGCGGCACCCGGATGGTCAGCGCGAGGTGCTCCACGCGCAGGTGCACGGCGATGACGGAGCCGTTGGGGTCGCCGTCGAGCTGGATCTCCTGCGGCTCGCGGAAGCGGACCCGGAGGGTCTTCGCCTGCGCGTAGAGGATGGCGCGCGGCTTGGGCGTCAGCCGGCCGATGAAGCGGCCGAAGCGGGTGCGGTGCAGAACGCGGTTGAACGCGAGGCGGTAGCCGATGTTGGTCCAGCCTCCCCCGCCCTTCGGCCGCATGACGACCGCGTCGAGCAGGCCGTCGTCGATGACCGCGTCCGGGATGAGCAGCATCCCGGCCGTCAGGCTGCCGGAGTTGCCCACGATCACGGTGTGGGCGCGCATCTCGACGTCGGGCTTGTCGTCGAGGCCGTAGACCATGTCGAACCGGCGGTTGCCGAGGATGCTCCGCGCGATGGGGTCGGAGTAGGCGAGCCAGCCGATCCGCTTCTTCAGCTTCTGGTTGGTGTGCGCGGCCATGTGGGCGTCGAGGCCGATGCCCGCCATGACGAGGAACGCGCGTTCTTCGCTGTCGCCGCCGTCGCGCTCCAGCCGGGCGAAGCCGAGGTCCACCGGGCGGTCGTCCCCGTCGAACGCGGTCGCCACCGCCGAGCCGAGGTTGTTCACGGGCAGGCCGAGCTCGCGGGCGAAAAGGTTGCCGGTGCCGGAGGGGATGACGCCGATCGCGATCCCGGACCCGGCCAGCACCGCGGCGGCCGCGCGCAGGGTGCCGTCGCCGCCCGCGACGACGATGAGGTCGGGAGAGGAGGCGGCGGCACGCTCGACGGCGTCGCGTCCGTCGTCGTCGGCGCTGGTCTCGAACCACTCCGCGGCCGCCCAGCCGACCTTCGCCTCCTGCGCCGCGACGGCGCTCTGGAGCGCGGACAACCGCACCTTGGTGGGGTTGACGACGACGGCCGCCCGCCGCTGCCGCGACGCCCCCTCGATGTCAGCGCTCATCCGCCCAGCGTACGCGGACCTGCTGCCTTCTCCTCCGGGGCGCCCTGCGGCGCCTCCTGCTCCTGGGTCGCCGCCCAGCTGGCGAGGAGCCGCAGGGCGTCTTCGGTGGGGGTGCCGGGCTCGGCGAGGTAGACGTTCAGGTTCCAGCCGGGGGTGCCGGGCAGCTCGGTGCCCTCGAAGAGGAACTCCACGTCGCCGACCACGGGATGCCGGAACCGCTTCACGCCGGTGACGTGCCTGCGCACGTTGTGGTCGCCCCACTTCGTGCGGAACTCGGCGCTGCGGGTGGAGAGCTCGCCGACGAGGTCCTGCAGGTCGCGGTCGTAGGGGTCGCGGCCGGCCTCCGCGCGAAGGATGGCGACGATCATGTCGGCGGCGACATCCCAGTCGGGGTAGAACCGCTCGGCGCTCTCCCGATGCAGGAAGGCGAAGCGCGCCATGTTGAGCGGACGCTCCGGGACAGCGGTGAGGGCGTCGACGTGGAGGGCCCGTGCGAGCAGGTTCGTCGCCAGGATGTCCATGCGCCCGTTGCGGATCAGCGCCGGACCGGCCGTGATGGCGTCGAGCATCAGCTGGAGGGACGGACGCACCGACGCGGTGCGGGAACGCGCGCGCGGGCGGCGCGCGGTCGAGCCGTTCGCCGTGCGGGCCAGATCGAAGAGGTGGTCGCGCTCGGCCTCGTCGAGCCGGAGCGCGGTCGCGACGGCGTGCAGCACGGACTCCGACGCCCCGGCCAGGTCGCCCCGCTCGAGCCGCGCGTAGTACTCGACGCTCACGCCGGCGAGCATCGCGACCTCGGTCCGGCGCAGCCCGGGGACGCGGCGGTTCGGCCCGGCGGGCAGGTCGACCTGCTCGGGCCGCACCTTCGCCCGGCGGGTCGTGAGGAACCCCCGGACCTCGTCGCGATTCGTCGTCATGCCTCCCACCGTACGAGCCGATCGGCCGTCGTGGGGTGCCCTGGCGGAACACCTTTCGACGGAGACTCCCTCGCGCACGCGGACCCCGGTTGGCTGGACCCCGACCATCGCCGCCGACCGGAGGAGCGCCGTGTACCGCCCCCAGACCGCGACCCGAGCGCGCGCCACCCTGCTGCTGGCGTCGCTGGGGTTCTTCCTGATCACGCTCGACATCCTGATCGTGAACCTCGCGCTGACGCAGATCGGCGTCGAGCTCGGCGGCGGCGCCTCCGGCCGCCAGTGGGTGATCGACGGGTACACGCTGACGTTCGCCGTCCTGCTGCTCTTCGCGGGCAACCTCTCCGACCGGATCGGAGCGAAGCGGGCGTTCGGCGCCGGGATCGCCCTGTTCCTGCTGGCGTCGATCGCGTGCGCGGTCGCCCCGACGCTCGGCCTGCTCATCGCGGCGCGTGTCGTCCAGGGGGCCGGCGCGGCGATCATGCTGCCGGCCTCGATGGCGTTGATCAGGGAGGCGTTCCCCGACCCGCGGCAGCGCACGCACGCGCTCGGGATCTGGGCGGTCGGCGGCGCGGTCGCCGGAGCCGTCGGCCCGCTGGTCGGAGGTCTCCTCACGACGGTCGACTGGCGGCTGGTCTTCGCGATCAACCTCCCCGTCGGCGTCGCGATGCTCGCCCTGCTCACCGCGGTCGCCCCGTCGCCGGCGCGGCCCACGCCGTTCGACTGGGCCGGTCAGGCGGTCGCCGCGGTCGCGCTGACCGCGCTGATGTACGGGCTCATCACCGGCGGCGACAGCGGGTTCGCCCGGCCGGCGGTGATCGCGGCGCTCGTCATCGCCGTGGCCGGGATCGCGTGCTTCGTGCTGCTCCAGTCCCGCGTGCGCCACCCGATGATGCCGCTGGACCTGTTCCGGCCGGCGGGGATGCGGATCGCGCTGCTCGACGGGTTCGCCTTCATGGTCGGCAACTTCGGCTCGGTGTTCGTCGTCAGCCTGTACCTGCAGCAGCACCTCGGGCTGTCACCGCTGCTCGCCGGCCTCGTGTTCCTGCCGTCGGCCGCGTTCAGCATCACCGGCAACCTCGTCAGCGGGAGGCTCGCCAACCGCTACGGTCCGCGCGTTCCGGCGGCCCTCGGGCTCGGCCTGATGGCGCTGGGGTTCGTCGGCCTGCTGGCCTGCGCGCCGACCGGCTCCCCGCTGCTCGCCGGACTCTTCCTCGTCTTCACCGGGACGGGCGGCTCGATCGCCATGCCGCCGGTGACCTCCGTCGTCCTCGCCAGTGCGCCCGCCCACCGCGCTGGAGCGGCGAGCGCCGTGTTCAACACCGTCCGCCAGGTCGGCGGAGCCGTCGCGATCGCCGTCTTCGGCGCGTTCGTCGCGGATCCGGCGACGTTCGTGCCCGGCATGCAGCTCGCCTTCGCGATCGCTGCGGCCGGTCTGCTCGCCGCGGCACTCGTCAGCCTCCGCATCCGCGGGCCCCAGACCCGAAAGGCCGGTTCAGAATGACCGCACCCTCCACCGCCTCCACGACCGCGACGGGCTCCCCGGGCCGCCGGCCCCGGCTCCCGTTCGTGGTGCCGCTGCTCACGCTCGGCACGTTCCTCATGATCACGACCGAATACATCGTCGCCGGCCTCCTGCCGGAGATCGCCGCGGACCTGCACGTCTCGGTCGCGCAGGCCGGTCTGCTGATCACCGCCTTCGCCGGCGGGATGATCGTCGGGTCACCGCTCATGGCGCTCGCGACCCTCCGGCTGCCGCGCCGCGCCACCCTCGTACTCGCTCTGCTCGTCTTCGCCGCCGGGCACGTGCTCGCCGCGGCCGGCGGCGCGTTCGGGATCGTGCTCGTCGCGCGGGTGATCACGGCGCTCGCGGCGGGCGCCTTCTGGGCCGTCGCCTCGGCCGTCGCGACGACCGCCGCCGGCCCGGCGAGCAGCTCGCGCGCGCTCGAGGTGATGATGACCGGCGTCGGGCTGGCCACCGTGGCGGGCGTGCCGCTCGGGGCCGTCGCCGGTCAGCTGCTCGGCTGGCGGGGGACCTTCTGGGCCCTGGCCGTGCTCGCCGCTCTGGCCGCCCCGGTGATCGCCCGGTTCACGCCGCGCGACGACGAGCACGCGGCGTCATCGGTGCGGGACGAGCTCCGCGCGGTCGCCACCGGACGCATGGCGATCCTCCTGGTCGCGACGGTGCTCGCCACCGGCGGTTACATGACCGCGTTCAGCTACCTCTCGCCGCTGGCCACGGGACGCGCCGGGATCCCCGAGGCGGCCGTGCCCCTGCTCTTCGTCGCGTTCGGCGTCGGAGCCGTCCTCGGCACGAACCTCGCCGGGCGCTTCGCCGACGAGCGGCCGCTCGCGACCTTCATCACGGCGACGGCCGGCAGCGTCGTCGTCCTCGTGGCGCTCGTCCCGCTGTCGACCGACGCCGTCGCGACCTTCGTGCTGCTGTTCCTCCTGGGCGTCGCCGGGATGGGGATCCCGCCCGTCGGCACGGGCCTCGCGGTGCGCTACGCCCGCGCGGCACCCACCCTCGCGGCGGCGGTCTCCGTCGCCGCGTTCAACGGCGGGACGGCGATCGGAACCGCGGCCGGGGCCGGGGCGATCGCGTCGCCGCTCGGCGCGATCGGACCCGTGCTGATCGGGATCGCGATGGCGGTCCTCGGACTGGCCGCCCTGCTGGTCATGGCCGGGCGGGCGCGACGCCGCACGGCCTGACGACGCGATACACCGCAGCGGCGGGACGAGGGGTGTCGCCCTCATCCCGCCGCTGCAGGGTCAGCCGTGCCGATGTCAGCCGTGCCGCGGGTGGCGGCGGCGCAGACGCGTGGACACGAGTCCGCCGGCGCCGGCGATGAGCAGGCCGAGCGCCCACAGCATCCCGGTGCGCTGGTCGGAGCCGGTGCTCGCGAGCCCGGTGCCGGCGGCGCGCGGCGGGTCGAGCACGACGGCGCACGCGACGCCGGCGTCGCCGCAGCCGCCCTCACCGGTGGACGGCTCCCACGGCCCCGGAGGGGTGGTGACCGTCGCGCGGTTGCTGGTGTCGAGCGGTGCGTCGAGCACGGTGGTCACCGTGAACGTGACGGACTTGCCCACCGCGAGCGAGGGGATCTTCCACGTCAGCTTGCCCGCCGAGGCCGTGGAGAGCGGGTTGGTGCTGATCACCCGGAGCCCCTTCGGCAGGAGGTCGCTCACCGTCGCGTCCACCGCGTCGATCTGGCCGTCGTTGGTGACGACGATCGTGTAGACGATCGTGTCGCCCACCGAGGCCGAGGCCCGGTCCGCGCTCTTCAGGATCGAGAGGTGCCCGATGTCGAAGCGGTTGGTCACCGTGACCGTGGCGGCCGAGCCGGACGGGATCGCGACGATGCCATCGGCCGGGTCGAGGGTCGTCTGCGTGGCGAGGCCCGCGTCCGTCTCCTCGACCGAGCAGGAGGCGCCCGCGATCAGATCGTCGATCGTCGCCGTGTACCCGTTCGCCTTCGAGAGCGTCAGCGTCGCGTTCTTCCCGAGGTCGATCGGCGTGGTCACGCCGTCGACCAGGTAGGTGCAGGTCACCTGCATCGTGAACGGACCGGCTCCGAAGAGGGCGACGCCGTCGCCGACGCGCTTCTTGTCGATGGTGAGCGACCCGGTGTCGAAGGTGTTGGTGATCGTCACCGCCGCCGGGCTGCCCGCCGGAACCGTCACTCCGGCGGCCGGGGCGATCGCGACGGAGGTCGCGCCTCCCGTGGCCGTCTCGGCGGTGTCGCAGTGGGCGCCCTGGATGAGCCCGGTGACGGTGGCCTTGTAGCCGTTCGCGTCGTTCAGGACGACCCGCCCGGCGTCGGGCAGCGGGATGGTGAGCGTGACGCCGTCCTTGACCCAGGTGCAGGTGAGCTGGGCGGTGAACGGACCGGAGCCGTAGGTCGCGGCGCCGTCGCCGGTGCGGACCTTCTCGATCGCGACGGAGCCGGCGGAGAAGGTGTTGGTCACGTCGACCGTCACGTTCTGCACGCTGCCGTCGAGGGCGCCGGGGATGGTGACCGAGGGCGTGTCGACGGTGCTGTCCGTCGCGCCTCCGGTCGCCGTCTCCGTCACATCGCAGACGGTGCCGGCCGGGTACACGCCCGGGACCGTCACGGTCTCGCCGCCGCGGATGGTCACGTCACCGTCGAACAGGGTCTGGTCGCCGTCGTATACGCAGGTCGCGTGCACCGTGAAGGGACCGGTGCCGTAGTCGCCCGCGGCGTCGCCGTCGACGGTCTTGGTGATCGTCAGGGTGCCCGCCGCGTAGTGGTTGGTCACCACCGCGTCGTCACCGCCGTCCGCGTTCGTGAGGGTCACCGTGGCCGACGCGCCCGAGGTCTCCGCCGCGCCGTCGAACGCGATGCCGACGTGGTTGGGAGCGGTGGCGGCGCCGTCGGCGTCCGTCTCGCTGATCACGCAGGTGGCGCCGACCGGCAGGCCGGTCACGGTGCGCGAGGCGCCGTCGGCGAGCGTGAAGGCCGCGTCGGCCGCGGCGAGCGGGATCCGCGTACCGAGGGCGCTGGTGCAGACCAGCGTCATCCCGAACGGCCCGAACGATCCGGCGGACGCCGCGGTGTCGACGTGCTTCGTGACGGTGAGCTGCGTGACCGCGTAGTCGTTCGCGATCGCGACGCTCTGGCCGGCCGGGACCGCGGCGGTCGCGTCGGCCGCGGTCGCGATGACCACGCTCGACGGGGTGACCGTGCGGCTGGACTCGCCGTACGAGCCGTCGGCGCCGTGCTCGGTGACCGCGCAGGACGCGCCGACCGGGATGCCGTCGATGCGGGCCGTGTAGCCGCCGGCCTTGCTCAGCGTGACCGAGGAGGCGCTGCCGAGGTCGACCTTCACGCCCTCGATCGTGCACACCACGTCGGCGACGAAACTGGTCGGCGCGTACTGGGCCGCGTCTCCCGTGATCGTCTTCGTGATCTGCAGCGGGCCGCCGGTGAGGATGACGCCGGACTTGATCGGCTCCTGCGGTCCCGCCGGCTGCGATCCCGACACGTAGGTCGGGTAGAAGCCGAAGGAGTTCCAGGCGCGCACGCCGGTCACCGGGGCGGTGACCGGTGCGCGGTCGTCCCCGGCCTTCGTCGTCGGGACGTTGGTCGTCGAGTAGGTCACCTTGAGCGAGCCGCCGGCCGGCAGCACCGCTCCGGGGGCGCCGCTGAAGTCGAAGACCATCTTGATCGCGGTGACCGCACCGGCGTCGACGGTCGTGCCGACCACGCTGGAGGGCAGCCACGATCCCGCGGGGCAGGAGCCGGCGCCCGGGGTGATCTCCTTGGTGCAGGGGTTCGCGGAGGTGGTGACGTACCAGTCCATCCGGCTGCCGTCCTGGCCGCCCGACGTCTGGAAGGCGACGTCGCCGTTGAACCGCGGCGTGTAGACCGAGCCGCGCTGCGACGGGTCGACCACGCCGACGTCGCCGGGGTACGGGAAGACGTCGACGGCCGTGAGGCTCTTGGCGGCGACGTTCCCGCCGTTCACCATCTCGAGCTTCCAGTGGTCGGTGTCGCCGATCGCGCTGACGGCCGCGCAGGGGTAGCGGTAGTAGCCGTCCGCGTCGGAGGTGCAGGGCAGGGCCGGGTTGTTGATGTTCTGCGCGGCGCCGCTGTCGGAGCGGACGCCCTTCGAGGCGGTGAAGGAGCCCTGCGACAGCGTGGTGACGACGTTGGACGTGGAGCACGTGTTCGCCGCGAAGCTGACGGGGCGGCCGTTGCCCGGGTTGAGCGCGGTGCAGACGCCGGCCGTGAGGACGCGGTCGGTGCTCACGCCGAACCGGTTGGTCGCGACCGTCGCGGGCGGCAGGCCCGGCTTGATCTGCAGCGAGATGGTGATGCTGTAGGTCTCACCCGGGGCCAGCTGCGATCCGGCCGGCCAGGTGAAGCGGATGGTCCCCGCCGTCTGGTCGTACGCACGGGACACCTTGGTCGCGTCGGTCGGCAGCGTGCCGCCGGTCGAGGTGCTGTACACCGGCACGTTGGTCGGCACGAAGAGCAGCGAGCCGTCGCCCGGGAGGGTGTCCATCACGACCGGGTTGGGCAGGTAGCCGGTGCCGGTGTTCTTGAACCGCAGGGTCCAGTTGACCTCCTTGCCGGAGGCCGCCTGACCGGGGCTCGTCTTCTCCACCGCGATGGCGGCGGTGCCGGGGTTGACCGTGAAGGTGGCGGTCGCCGTGGCGCGCGTGGCCTTCACGTCGTTGTAGGAGGCGTCGGCGGACACCGTGTTCGTGATGGTGCCTGCAGCGGTCTCACCCGGCATCGGCGTGGAGACCGCGGTCGAGGCGACCGGGCCGGAGCCGTCGCGCAGCTGGGAGCGCAGGCTCACGCTGAGCCGCACGTTGTCCGCGTTGTTCGAGGCGGTGAAGCTGGTGCCGTCGGCCTTCGTGAACGTGAAGCGGAGGCCGGTCACGTCGGCGGCCGCGACGCCCGAGGGCAGCGACGCGGTCGCGATCGTCGTCGCGGTGCCGGAGGTCCAGGTCGCGGACGCGCCCTGACCGGTCTGCGCGTCGATCGTCACCCGGTCGGCGCCGGTCGGCACGTTCGGGATGGCGAAGCCCGTGAGGGTGAACGCGTTCCAGAAGGTGGGCGCGGAGTCCTCGATGACGAGGATCTTCGGCGCGAGCGTCCCCGTGGCGCGGGCCCGCAGGTTCACCTGGATCGGGTTCGTCGGGCTGGCCTGCAGCGTGCTGGTCGGCGTGAAGGTCTTGGCCGTGGCGACCTGGAGGTTGCCGTTGGCCAGCGTGACGGAGGCGCTCTGCGTGTCCGTCGCCTGCACCGCCGGGTAGACGTCGTCGTGCAGTGCGCCGTACACGGTGTTGACGAAGGTGCCGGCTGTGGGCGCGACGCCCGCCGCGCGGCTGGTCGGCCGCAGCTGCGTGGTCAGGGTGACGGTGGCCTTCTGACCCGACGCGATGGTGGCGCCGGTGCCGTCGGTCCCCTGCGCGTTCGTGCCGCGGAGCAGCACGCTGACGCCGACGACGTCGGCGAGCTGGGAGGCGGTCAGCGCGGTGGCCTGCGCGATCGTGTGCGTCGTGGTCGAGAGCGACCCGTCCGCGGTGCGGTGCAGCAGCGAGACCACGCTGAGCGAGGTCTGCACGCCGGCGGCCGAGCTGAGGTCGACGGCGATCTTGGTCAGGTTCAGCTTGTCCAGCGGGTTGGCGGCCGCGTCGTACGTTCCGAAGTCGCACGGCGCGGTGGTCGCCGCGTTGGTGCAGTCGACCGGGTCGCTGATCCGCAGCTGCCAGGTGCTGCTGGTGGAGGTGTTGGCGATCGTGGTCGTGTAGACCGTGGTCGGGTAGGAGGCCGCGGGCACGTCCGGCTGCGGGATCACGAGCGACGTCGGGTTCGCGGTCTTCGTCACCTTGGTGGTGAAGGTCGGGTCGATGATCGTGACGTGGTCGTCCGCGGTCCGCTCGAACGGGTCGCCGGTGGCGGGGATGCCGCGGACGAGGACGGTGTTGTCGACCGCGCCCGCCGAGCCGGCCATGTTGTACGTGCGCGTGCCGGTCACCCAGTCAGTCGGGGTGCTTCCGCGCACGGCGTTGCGCAGCTTCAGGTCGAGGTGGATGGTGCGCGCGTTCGCGTCGGCGCCCGGGAAGGCGCCGGCGGAGGCGCTCGCGACGCCGCTGCCCACGGTCGGCGCCATCGGGTCGCCGGTCGCGGCGATCGTCGCGGCACGATTCGGACTCTCGATGAACGTCAGGCGCACGCCCTGGGTGGAGCCTCGCTCGGCGGTGCTCAGCGTGTAGCCAGGGAAGGTCCCGTCGCAGGCGTTCGCGGTGGTGCACGCCTTGGACGTGATGTCGTTCCAGGTGGTGCCGTCGAACAGCTCGACCTTCGAGACCTTGTCGTAGCGGATCAGCGGGTCGAAGGTGGCGCCTCCGGTCGAGGTCGGCGTGATCGCGTCGATGCGCGTCAGGTCGAACGCCTGGAATACGCTGCCGGTCAGCGGCGAGGGGGTCGCCGGGTCCTGCACGACCATCGAGCGGATGCCGGTGGTCTGGGTGCCCCAGCCGAGGGTGACGCCCGTGGTGACGCCGGACTGCGCCTGCAGCACCTTGGTGCCGTCCCACGCCTTGCTCGCCATCAGCGGGCCGGGGCCGCCGTCGGTGGCCTGCACGTTCGCGGTGGCGCAGGAGGTGGCGGGACGGCTCGTGATCGTGGTGCCGCCGTTGACGCTGCCGCTCGCGGAGCTGACGGAGCAGTTCTCGTACGCGGTCAGCGCCGGGTAGGTGCCCGGGTTGGTCGGGCCGCTGCCGTCGCGGAGCGCGCCGCGGGCGACGAAGACGATGCCCGGCTTCACGTTGGTGGCCTGGCCGAAGCCGGCCGGGTCGGTGAAGGTGAAGCGCAGCCCGCGCACGTCGGAGTGGGTGGTGCCGCTGGGCAGCACGTCGTCGAGGACGGCCGAGTACGTCTTCGCGCCCGAGGTCGCGTCCACGGTGTCGAGCGTCTTCCAGGTGGTGCCGTCGGTCGTGTACTCGATGGTGAGCTTCGAGCCGGCGGGAACCGAGGTGGGCGCGACGGCCGTCGCGTCGAACGCGTTCCAGTACGGCGCGGCCGCGGTGTCCTGCGGCTCGGTCACCACGATCGTGTTCGGGCGCACCGAGCTGGTGCCGGTCGGCGTCTGCGCCGACAGCTGGACGAGGCTCGCGCCGCCCGGGATGACCGTCTGCGGCGTGATCGTCTTGGCGAGCGACAGCATGACCTCGGGGAAGTAGACCTGGAGGTCGGCCGTCGCGGTGTCGTCGTCGCTGCCGGCGGCGTTCGTGCCGGTCACGGTCGCGGCGTTGGGGTACGTGACGAAGCCGGAGCCCACGGGTCCCGCGTTCGTGGTCGTGCCGACGCCGAACGGCAGCTTCGCCGAGGCGCCCGTGGCGATGGTCCCGGTGTACGTCACCTGGAACGCGGTGATGTACTGCCCCGGCGCGAGCGTCGGGGTCGTGGGGAGGCCGGAGGCGGCGGTGAACGTCGAGTCGGCCGGGGCGCTGCCGGTGTTGACCGACCACGAGACGGTGGCGCCGGTCGCGCCGTCCGGCCACGCGGCCCCGGAGGTGAAGCCCGAGAACGAGATCTTGTCGGAGAAGAACGTGCCGGTGCCGGGCTCGCGCACCGACAGGGTGGTCAGCGGGCCGGTGGAGGTGTTCGTCGCGGTCAGGGTCGCCGTGGTGGACTGGCCCGCCGGCAGCTGCTGGACGCTGAAGCTCTTGTCGGCGGAGACGCTCACGGTCAGCGGCGCGATCTCCTGCGCGGCCGTGGCCGGGTTGGAGGTGGCGTCGCCCTTGGGGGTGGTGACGGAGGCGGTGATCGAGTTGACGCGGGTGCCGCCCGCGACGAGGGTCGCGTCCGTCCGCCGGTTCGTGGCGCGCTGGGCGAACACGACGTCGGCGGAGCCGTTCGCGCCCGGCGCGATGGTGGCGCCCTGCGACGAGCTGAAGACGAGCTTGAGCCCGATCACGTCGCCCGGGTCGACACTGGAGGGGAGGGTCGGCGTCGTCCCGATCGGCCCGGCGACCTCGCCGCCGGGGCCGCCGTCCTGGCCGGCGGTGATCGCGATGACCTGCACCTGGTCCGCGCCGGCGGGGAACGTCACGGCGCCGAATCCGGCGAAGTCGTAGAAGTCGAAGACGCCGCCCGCGACCGACGGGTCGCCCGGCTCGGCGATGGTCAGGGCGCTCGCGGCGATGTTCGACGCGCTGGCCGCCTTCAGCGTGGCGGTGGACTGCTCACCCGCGTTGTACTGCGTGGACGCCGGCTTCCAGGTCTTGGCGGCGGTCGCGGCGAGGACGTCGGGGACGTGCACGACCACGGGGGCGGAGGCCTGCACCGTCGCCGCGTTCTTCGCGGTGAAGCTCGCGGTGTTCGTGAGGGTCTGGCCGTCGAACGACTTCGCGATGTCGTCCGGCACCTTGACGACGAGCTGGACCGTGCCCGTCGCACCGGCGGCGAGTCCCGTGCTCGCCGGGGTGGTGTTGGGGACGACGTCGCCGAAGACGACCTTCATGGTGCCGTTGTCGACGGAGACCGTGCCGCTGCCGCCGACGACGGTCGGGGTGCCGACCACGGTCAGCGGGGCCGGCAGCGGGTCGGTGATCGTGGCGTCGACGCAACCGGTCGTCGTCGACGAGCAGCCGAAGTTGAGGGTGTAGACGAACTGCTGGCCGGGGGCGACATCCGTGACCGTCGTCGTCTTCGACAGGTTCAGGACGCCGGAGCCGAGGTCGTCGGCGTTGGCCGCCTGCACACCGATGACGGAGGAGCCGAGGAGCACCAGGGCGAGCGCGGCGGCGACGCTGACGGGCGTCCGCAGAGCGAGTCGGGCGGCGGAGTGACGGCCGCGCGGGCGCACGAAAATAGCGCGGATTCGGGTAAGCAAAACGGGTCCCCCAGGCAGGACGAAGGATCCCAGTCCGCATCGACCACGTCGTCCGGGTAGATCGACGGGTGTCGTTCGGGTAGCGGCTCGCCGGTCGGGTCCGGTGAGAAATCCCTCACGTCTTTCCTAGCGGAATTTCGATCACACCTGTAGTGGACCGATCACCCCATTGTTGGGGACAGTCCGCCTCCTGGGGGACCGTTCTGTACCCCGAAAGGGGCGAGCGCTACCGCGTCAGGAGGGCGCCGAGGACCTCCGCGAGGCCCGGTCGATCGCGCACAGCCTGCAAGATCCACGGAATACTCGACACAGCCAGGGTGTGAGGATCGCCAGAACCGCAGCCGACACCGGGACCGACGCCGAGACGACCGAGGGGGACGGGATGGCCGACGCCGACCTCCCGCGCACCTCCGCGCACGACGTCGCCTGGTTCACCGCGGTGGTCGAGGAGCACTCGACGGCGCTCGTGCGGTATTTCGCCCGCCGCGCGCCCCGGCAGGACGCGGAGGACCTCGCGGCCGACGTCTTCACGACGGCGTGGCGGCGCCGCGCCGACGTGCCCGACGAGGCGGTGCTGCCGTGGCTGTACCGCACCGCCGGGTTCACCCTCGCCAACCACCGCCGCAAGACGGTGGACCTCCCGGTGGGCGAGGTGCCGGAGGCGGGCACGACCCGGGTGGCCGACGACCCCGAGCTCAGCGCGCTGTTCGATGCCGAGCTGCGCGGAGCCCTGGCGAGCGTCGGCGAGCGCGACCGGGACATCCTGCTGCTGCACGCCTGGGAGGGGCTGAGCGGCGAGGAGCTCGCCACCGCCCTCGGCATCTCGCGATCGGGGGCGGATGCCGCCCTGTCGCGCGCCCGCAAGCGGCTGCGCGAGGCCTGGGGCGAACGGCTCTCGTTCTGACCGTCGTGCAAGGTCCCCGGCGGGCCGGACATAGACGTTGATGAAGCGTTCCCACGGAGGGTGATGGACATGACCGACGACAACGAGCTCGACCCACTGGCCCGGCTGCGCGCCGCCGACCCGGCCGCGGACGTGGAGGCGCCGGCCGGGTTCGCCGCGCAGGTCGTCGCCGAGGCGACGGGCAGCACGACGGGCGGGGCCGGGCACGAATCGGCGGATCAGCACGCGCCGGTCGCGGAGATCGCCTCGGCGCGAGCGCGGCGACGTCGCCTCTGGCTGCCCATCGCGGCGGTCGCGGCGTCCGTGGTCGTCTTCGGCGGCGCCGGGTTCGCGATCGGTGCGGGCACGACCGCCTCGAGCGTCGCAGGAGGAGCGGCGGCGCCGGTCTCGCTCCAGGGCGGCGGCGCGCAGACGGCGGAAGGGCGCAGTGCGGTCGGGAGCCCCACCGCCGGGCAGAAGATCGCGGCTCCCGGGGCCTCCGATCAGGTCTACCGCTCCGGCTACGGGCGCAACAGCTTCACGGCCTCCGGCCTCTCCACCTCGACGGGAACCGCGCGGGCGTACGGTTTCGACGCGCGCGCCGCCTCCGACGCCACGACGGTCGGCGCCCTCGCGAAGGCGCTCGGGATCGACGCGGCCCCCGCCCTGAAGGACGGCAGCTGGCAGGCCGGCCCCCAGGACGGCACCGCGCCCTCCCTCACCGTCGGCCTGGACGGGACCCTCAGCTTCTTCTTCTCGAACCCGGCGCTCAACCCGATGCCCTGCGTCACGACCGACACCAGCGGCGGCGGCAGCAGTGAAGGGAGCGGCGGAACGGCCGAGCCGTGCACGGCGCCGAGCCCGTCCCTCCCCGCCCCCGACGCCGCGATCGCCGCCCTGCGCTCGATCATCACCGCCTCCGGGCGCGACGCCGGGGCGTTCGAGTTCACTTCGGAGACGCCGGACGGCGCCTACACGCGCTCCGCCCAGGCGTGGCCCGTCATCGACGGCCAGCGTATCGACCAGTCCTGGTCGGTGGAGCTGACCACGGAGGGCATCGTCAGCGCCTCCGGCGCCCTGGCGCCGATCGTCAGCCTCGGCGACTACCCCGTGGTGAGCGCGCAGCAGGCGTTCGAGCGGCTCTCCGACCCGCGGTTCGGCGCGCAGCAGACGGTCATGCCGCTCGCCATGCGCACGGCGGAGGGGTCCGTCACTCCGACGCCCGCGGAGGCTCCCACGCAGCCGCCGGCCCTCCCCTCTCCCGGGGTCTCGCCGTCGTGGCCGGTGAACGAGGTCCACATCGTCAAGGCCCGCCTCGGCCTCGCCAGCCAGTGGCAGCCGGACGGCAGTGTGCTCGTCCTGCCCGCCTACGAGCTCACCGACGCCGACGGCGGCACCTGGTCCGTCATCGCCGTCGCCGACGCCAAGCTCGACTTCGCGACGGAGTAGGACGACCTCCGCCTACGGGGTCGCGCCGCTTCCTGGTTTGTTCCGTCGGGCGATGAGCACGATGGTGAGCACGATTCCCGCGAGGACGATGAGCGCGAGGACGCCGGCTCCGATCACCAGCCAGAGCGGGATGCCGGACAGGGCGCCGAGCAGGGAGGGGGTGGTCGCCCCGCTCTCGGAGTACTCGTCGAAGGAGGACCACTTCTTGGGATGCGCGTCCTCGCCCGCAGCGATCTTCGCCGTGATCGCGTCCACCTCCGCCGACGTCGGTTTGGCGTAGTCCTTGTCGAACAGCGGGTTCACATCGGGGTACTGGGTGGGATCGACCCGCAGCATGTGGCGCAGCGACATCGGGCCGTAGCCGTACCCGCTCTCGGTGTCCCGCAGCAGCGGGTGATCCTCCAGCGTGGTGTTGTGGATCAGCGACTGGATGAGCTGGTTCGAGGTCGCCTTCGGGTATTTCTGCCACACGTCCGCCAGCGCGGCCGCCACCATCGGGGTGGCGAAGGAGGTGCCCGCCATCTCCACGGATTCGTCCCAGTTCCCGGTCTCCTCGTTGCCGATGCTCAGCAGGCCTTCGCCGGGTGCGACGACGGTGGTGTCGGCGTGGATCGCGCGCTCGTCGGCGAGGTCCTCGTCCGACTCGATCTGACCCGCCGCGTTGTACGCGCTCACCTGGACCACGCCGTTGAGCTTGGCGGGATACTCGTAGATGCTCAGCTGGCTGTTCGGCTGCGCGGCGAGGAAGATGACCCCCTTCGCCAGCGCATACGCCACGGCGGAGAGCCCATCCGGTGTGAGCGACGCCCAGCCCACCGAGGTGGTGATGATGTCGGCCCCTGCGTCCACCGCCTCGTACACCTGCGAGGACCAATCCGCCGCGCGACTGCAGACCTTCTCGTCCTCTCCGGCGTCGGCGTAGAACAGCACCTTCGCGTCCGGCGCGATCCCCTGGACCTGGTTGGGTCCGGTGCCGTTGCCGATGATGTAGGAGGTCACGTTGGTGCCGTGCCAGTAGCGGGACATCTCGGTGCCCGCACCCGGACGCGGCTTGCCGTCGTCGCCCTCGCACAGCCCCTCGGGGTCGACGGTGAGGTCGGTGCCCTGGAGGGCGGGCGTCGCCGGGTTGATGCCGTCGTCCATCACGGCGATCGTGACGCCCTTGCCGGTCCAGCCGTCGGCGTGCACCTCTCCCACGGAGTAGTAGTCGTACCACCAGTTGCTGCCCTCGGCCGAGGCGGGCGCGGCACTGACGATCGCTGCGCCGAGCGCCAACGTCAGCCCGGCCGCGAGGGCGCGTCTGCTCCTGTGTCCGTTCATGGTTTCCCCCCCTGGAAAGACGCGCGTGGATGCGCGCGAGGGCCGCCGGAACGCTGCCTGTGGCGCGAGTCTGCATGGCGATCCCCCCGATCGCATCCCATTCTTCCATCCGAGCGAGGGCGTCGCTCAGATCCTCGGGGTCAGGACGCCCGCTGGGCGAGCAGGTACTGATGGATTGCGTTGCGCACGAGGGTCGCTTGCTGGGCTCCGGTCTGCGCGCGCAGTTCCTCGAACGCCTCCCAGTCCTGATCCGAGAGGGTCGCCCGCACGGTGCGTTGCGACGCGGAGCGTTCCGGCTCGCGACCGATGCGCGGACGACCGCGACGGATCTCCGATTCCATCGCCTCCACCGAGCCGTACTCGGCGATCGCGAATTCACGTCCGGCCGCCGCAGCCGCCTCCCCCGTCACCGCCGGCCCGGAGGGCTGCACTGCCGCATCCGGATCCGCGTACCGGTCGCTCAGCGCGTCGTAGTCGACGTCCTTCTCGCTCATCTCGGGTTCTCCTCCCTCAACCGCCGGAACTTCGGCCCCAACTGCATCACATGAAACACGACCGCCTCGCGTCCGGAACCGTCGATCGCTATCCGGACGATCACCTCCAGCTCGCGGGTCGTCTGCGCGTGCGCTGGTCCGATGAACAGCCGGTTCACTGTTCCGTCGTCATTGTGTTCCAGATCGCGCACATAGTTCGGGTGCAGCAGCGCGTATTGGGCGTCGTGCCGCGGCACGCCGTGTTTGGCTGTCGAAGAGGTCCAGATCGGCGCCACGCATGCAGTCTATTTTATTCGGCTCATTTAATCGAGCGCAGAATTCGGGCCGAATAGACTCACCGATCCGACTCGATCGCGAAGGTGTTCCCGTCCGGGTCGCGGAACCAGGCGATGCGGCCGCCGCCGGCCCGCTCGGTGATGCCGCGGGCGTCGTGGACGAGGCCGTCGTAGCGGGCGAAGCGGACGCCGGCGGATGCGAGTTCGTCGACGATCGCGTCGAGGTCGTCGACGTACCAGGTCGCCATCGTGGCCTCGGAGGAGCCGGCGGTGACGGACTGGAAGACGTTCAGTGCGACGTCGCCGCCCGAACGGTAGATGCGCGACCCGTCGGCGATCGAGGCGCTGGGGCCGGCCTGCTCCAGGGGCAGGCCGAGCGCGCCCTCGTAGAAGGCGACGGCCCGATCGATGTCGGAGACCGCGATGGACGCGCGTACCGGGAAATCGCTGAGCGGCATGCCGCCATCCTCGCCCTCCGCGCGGGGCCCGGCAAGGCTCGAGCCGGGCCGCGCGCCGCGCGGTCAGGACGAGGGCGTGTCCGCGGAGGGCGCGCCCCCGGTGACCCGCGGCGGCCACATCACCAGCAGCGCCGCCGCGATCGGCCCGAAGACGCCTGACCGCTCCGGTCTGGCCGCCTCCCGACCCGATGGTGTGGGATGGGCGCATGAGCGATGACGACGGGCAGTGGGAGGAGGCGGTCGCGACGGCGCGCGCCGCCTTCGCCGCGCAGGACTTCAGCGCGCTGATCGGCGCGGAGCTGGTGCGGTTCGATCCGGGGGTCGCCGAGGTGCGGGTGCCGTTCCGGGAGCAGCTCCGTCAGCAGTTCGGTTTCGTCCACGGGGGCGTGATCGCCTACGCGATCGACAACGCCGTCACCTTCGCCGCCGGCACGCGCCTCGGCCCGGGCATCCTGACCTCCGGCATCACGATCTCCTACCTCCGGCCCGCGACGGGTGACCTCACGGCTGTCGCGACCGTCGTCGGCACGACGAGACGCCAGGCCGTCGTGCGGTGCGAGGTGTTCTCCGAGGCCGAGTCCGGCCGCGTCCTGGTCGCGAGCGGACAGGGAACGGCCGTCGTCACCGGCTGACGGGCTCCGCTAGGGGCGGCGCCGCGCGGAGGGCTGCAACTCCGCCGCACCGTAACTGTTGTCGTCCGGGTTGAGGGTCGTCCCGGGCGCGACGAGCTCGTCGATGCGGTCGAGCACGTCCGCCGTCAGCACCACGTCCGCGGCCGGGAGGTACGACTCCAGCTGCTCCATCGTGCGCGGCCCGACGATCGCGGACGTGACGCCGGGATGGCGGATGACGAAGGCGATCGCCAGCTCGATGAGCGTGAGGCCCGACTGTTCGGCGAGCACGGCGAGCTCCTCGACGATGTCGAGCTTGCGCTGGTTGGCCGGGCTGCTCATGTCGAACCGAGCGCGCGGTCGGGCGGAGGAGGTCGGCGCGGCCGCCGCATCCTTGCGCCAGCGTCCCGAGAGCCAGCCGCCGGAGAGCGGGCTGTACGTGAGGGAGCCCATCCCGTGCCGCTGGAGGGTCGGCAGCACGTCCTCCTCGATGCCGCGCACGAGGATCGAGTACGGCGGCTGCTCGGTGACGAACCGCTCGAGGTTGCGCGAACGCGACGCCCACTGCGCCTCCACGATCTGCGACCCGGAGTACGACGACGAGCCGAGGTAGCGCACCTTGCCCTGGCGCACGAGGTCGGTCAGGGCGCCGAGCGTCTCCTCCACATCCGTGTCGGGGCTGGGCCGGTGGACCTGGTAGAGGTCGATGTGGTCGGTGTTCAGGCGTCGCAGCGAGTTCTCGACCTCGCGCATGATCCACCGGCGGGAGCCGCCGCGCTGGTTGGGGTCGTCGGCATCCATCGGCATGAAGAACTTGGTGGCGAGGAACACGTCGTCGCGGCGGCCGGCGATGGCCTCGCCCACGATCTCCTCCGACACCCCGCCCGAGTAGACGTCGGCGGTGTCGACGAAGTTGATGCCGGCATCCAGCGCCCGGTGGATGATGCGGATCGCGTCGGCGCGATCGTCGTTGCCCCACGGGCCGAACATCATCGCGCCGAGGCAGAGCGGGCTGACCTGCACGCCGGTGCGGCCGAGGGTGCGGTACTGCATGGTGGTTCCTTCTCTCTGGACGGGCTCTCCGTCCTCTCACGCTAGGAGCCCGTCTGGTCCTGTGGGAGGGGCTGTCAGTGCCTCCCTGCCCGGCGGCCCGCGGCGTAGGGTCGGGGCCATGACCCACACCGACGACGTGCGGGAGTTCCTCACCTCCCGTCGCGCGAAGATCACCCCCGACCAGGCCGGACTGCCCGCGTACGGCGGCAACCGCCGCGTCGCGGGACTGCGCCGGGAGGAGGTCGCGATGCTCGCCGGAATGAGCGTCGACTACTACACCCGCATCGAGCGCGGGAACCTCTCCGGCGCCTCCGATAGCGTGCTCGAGGCGCTCGCCCGCGCCCTGCAGCTGAACGACGCCGAGACCGCGCACCTCTACGACCTCGCGCGCGCCGCCTCCGTCGCCCCGCGGGTGCGCCGCAAGCGCAGCCCGCAGACCGTCCGGCCCGGCCTGCAGCGCGTCATCGACGCGATCGAGTCCGCTCCCGCGTGGATCCGCAACGACCGCGGCGACGTGCTCGCCGCCAACCAGCTCGGCCGCGCCCTCTACGTCGACCTGCTGGCCGAGACCGTGCAGCCGCCCAACAACTCCCGCTTCACCTTCCTCAACCCGAAGGCGCGCGAGTTCTACGTCGACTGGGAGCAGGCGGCCGACGACATCGTCGCCATCCTGCGCTCGACCGCCGGCCGCAATCCGTTCGACAAAGACCTCACCGACCTGATCGGCGAGCTGAGCACCCGCAGCGATGAGTTCCGCATCCGCTGGGCCCGCCACGACGTGCACCACCACCGGACCGGGCGCAAACGCGTCCACCACCCCATCGTCGGCGACCTCGACCTCGCCTTCGAGGCGTTCGAGCTGCCCGGCGACCCCGGCCTGCGCGTCAACGTCTACACCGCCGACCCCGGCACCCCCTCCGAGGACGCGCTCAAGGTCCTCGCCAGCTGGGCGGCGACCCAGGAGCAGGCGACTCAGGAGCAGGCGGCGCAGCAGCCGGCGGCACCGCAGCCGGCTGCACCGGACCAGGCTGCGCAGGACACCGACCCGACCACCGTGGAGAAGCAATGACCGACCGTCCCACCACCGTCCTCATCGTCGGCGCCACCGGCAGCATCGGCACCCACGCCGTTGCCGAGGCCCTCCGCCAGGGCTATCGCGTGCGCGCCCTGGCCCGTGACGCCGGCCGTGCGCGCCGTCTGCCCGACGAGGTGGAGGTCGTGATCGGCGACCTGACGCAGCCCGCCACCCTGCCGCCCGCCGTGGAGGGCGTCGACGCCGTCGTCTTCGTCCACGGCTCCACCACCGACGAGCGCGACGTGCGCGCCATCGACTACGCCGGCGTCGCCAACATCCTCGACGCCCTCGGCGGCCGCCGCGTGCGCATCGCCCTGATGACCGCGATCGGCGTCACCCGCCCCGGCGCCCCCTACGCCCAGTGGAAGCTCCGCGGCGAGCGCCTCGTCCGCGCCAGCGGCAACGCGTACACGATCGTCCGGCCCGGGTGGTTCGACTACAACGACGACGACCAGCGCACCATCCACCTGCTCCAGGGCGACACCCGTCAGTCCGGCACGCCCCGCGACGGCGTGATCGCCCGCGACGAGATCGCCCGCGTGCTCATCGACGCCCTCCGCATCGACGCCGCCGACCACACCACCTTCGAGCTCGTCGCCGAGAAGGGCCAGGAGCAGGACGACCTCACCCCGCTCTTCGCCGCCCTGCAGCACGATGCACCCGGCTCCCTCGACGGAGCGGAGGACGCATCCGTCCTCCCCCTCGACCAGGAGCCGGAGGCGTTCCGCCGGGATCTGGAGGCGGTCAGGGGGCGGTAGGGGGCCGGCAAGGGGCCACGTCGTCGTCGCTCCGACGGCTGCTACGCTGACCTCAACACGTGACACGGGGTGCCCGCGAGGGCTGAGATCACACCCGTCGAACCTGATCTAGTTCGGACTAGCGAAGGGATGTCGCGCCATGTCGCGCACCATTGTCGAACCTCCACGCCTGCACGCGGCGCTCCGCGAGAGCACTCCGCTCGTGCAGTGCCTCACCAATGCGGTGGTCTCCAACTTCACCGCCAACGTCCTGCTCGCCGTCGGGGCGGCCCCGGCGATGGTCGACATCCCGGGCGAAGCCGGTCCGTTCGCCCGGGTCGCCGGGGCCGTGCTGATCAACCTCGGCACGCCGCGCGAGGAGCAGCGCATCGCGATGCGGGAGGCCGCGGGAGCCGCCTCCTCCACCGGCGCTCCCTGGGTGCTCGACCCGGTCGCGGTCGGGCTGCTGAGCGTGCGGACCGCCCTCGCCGACGAGCTGCTCGCGCTGCGGCCGACCGTGATCCGCGGCAACGCGAGCGAGATCCGGGCGCTCGCGGGTGCGGGGACCGGCGGTCGCGGTGTGGATGCCGTGGACGACGTGGAGTCGGCGGGCGAGGCCGCTGCCGCCCTCGCCCGGCGCACGGGAGGCGTCGTCGCGGTCTCCGGGGCCGTCGACCTCGTCACGGACGGCGCCTCGACGATCCGGGTGCCCGGAGGGGACGAGATCCTCACCCGTGTGACGGGAGGCGGATGCGCCCTCGGAGCGGTCGTCGGCGCGTTCGTCGCGGCGGGCCGTGCGCAGGGGACGGACGACATCGACGCGGTGGCCGCCGCCCACGCCGTGTACTCGGCTGCGGCCGAGCGGGCCGCCGCCGCTGCGAGCGGGCCCGGAACCTTCGCGGCCCGTTTCGTCGACGAGCTGGCGGAGGCGGGACGATGACCCCCGACCTCTCCGTCTATCTCGTGACGGACACCGACACCTGCCTGCGGGCCGGACGCACCGTGGTCGAGACGGTCGCCGCCGCGGTCGCCGGCGGCGCGACCACCGTGCAGCTGCGCGAGAAGGACTGCTCGCCGCGCGCGTTCCTGCAGCTCGTGACGGCGGTGTCGGCGGTCCTGCCGGAACACGTCGCCCTGTTCGTGAACGATCGCGTCGACGTGTACGCGGCGGCCCGGGCCCGCGGGGTGCGGGTCACCGGCATCCATGTCGGCCAGTCCGACCTCCCCGTGTCGACGGTGCGCGCCATCGCGGGGCCGGAGGCCGTGATCGGCCTGAGCGCGTCGACACCATCGCAGCTCGCGGCCGCCGCGGCCGACCCGGCCGGCGTCGCGTACGTCGGAATCGGCGCCCTGCATCCGACGGCGACGAAGAAGGACGCGCCGGAACCGCTCGGAATCGAGCGCTTCGCGGAGCTGTGCGCGCTGAGCCCCCTCCCCGCCGTGGCGATCGGCGGCGTGACCGCGGCGGACCTGCCACGACTCCGCACGGCCGGGGCAGCGGGAGCAGCCGTCGTCTCCGCGGTGTGCGCCGCGTCCGACCCGCGGGAGGCGGCCGCCGAGCTGGCGGCGGCGTGGGCGGGAGCGGACCGAGCGCCCCGTTCCGGCGGCGCCCGCGTGGACCGGACGCCGTTCTCGCCGCGTCCACCGCGCGTGCTCGCCATCGCGGGCACCGACCCGACCGGGGGCGCGGGCATCCAGGCCGATCTGAAGTCGATCGCGGCGAACGGCGGCTACGGGATGGCCGTCGTCACCGCCCTGGTCGCCCAGAACACGCGTGGCGTGCGGTCCGTCCACGTGCCGCCGGCATCCTTCCTCCGGGAGCAGCTGGATGCCGTGTCGGACGATGTGACGATCGACGCCGTCAAGATCGGCATGCTCGCCACAGCCGAGATCGCGGGTGTCGTCGACGAATGGCTCGGCCGCGTCCGCCCGCCGTTGACGGTCCTCGACCCGGTGATGGTCGCGACCAGCGGCGACCGGCTGCTGGAGCAGGACGCGGTCGACGCGGTGCGACGCCTGGCCCGCCGGGCGGATCTGATCACGCCGAACATCCCGGAGCTGGCCATCCTCGCGGGCGCTCCGATCGCCCGCGACTGGCCGGAGGCGCTCGCCCAGGCCGAACGCGTCTCCCGCGAACTGGGCGTCCGGGTGCTGGCGAAGGGCGGCCACCTGCGCGACGCCGACGCCCCGGACGCGCTGGTCGACGCCGTGGCCGCCGAACCCGGTCTCCCGGCCGTCCGGGAGTTCCGGACCGCCCGGGTGATGACCGCCAACACCCACGGGACCGGTTGCTCCCTCTCCTCCGCGCTGTCCACCCGGCTCGCGGGCGCCGACGACTGGGAGCAGCCGATCGCGGACGCGAAGGCGTGGCTGACCGAGAGCCTCGCCGCCGCGGACGGGCTGGAGGTCGGAGGCGGGGCCGGCCCCATCCATCACCTCGCGGGTCTGTGGAGTCGGGCGATGCCCGGTTCCGCGCCGCTGGCGCCGCCGCTGCCGGAATCGTGGTGGTCGGGCATCGCGGACGTGCGCGACCGCATCCGCTCCTCCCCGTTCGTCCGCGGGCTGATCGACGGGCGGCTCGAGCGGTCCGCCTACCGCTGGTACCTCGGGCAGGACGCGCTCTACCTGGCCGGGTACGCCGACCTGCTCGATCGCGCCTCCGCCTCCGCCCCGACGGCGGAGGAGTCGACCTTCTGGGCGGACGCGGCCCGCGCCTGCCGGGAGGAGGAGCTGCGCCTGCATCGCGACGAACTCGGGGACGAGGTGCACGCCCTCTCGCCCGTCACCGCCGCCTACCTCGGTCAGCTGCGGGCGGCCGCGTCGCACGCCGAGCACGCGGTGCTGATCGCCGCCGTGCTGCCCTGCTTCCGGATCTACGCGGACGTCGGGGCGGGGCGAACCCCTGCGACGACGGACCACCCGTACCGGGAGTGGCTGGAGGCGTACGCCGCCGAGGCGTTCCACGAGAGCACCCGTCGCGCGATCGACTACGTGACCTCGGCGTGGAACGCGGCGGACGCGACCACCCGCTCCCGCGCCTGGGACGCGTTCCGAGCGTCCGCGGAGCTCGAGGACGCGTTCTTCCGGGCACCGCTCGAGCGCGCACGCTGAGAGTTCTCGACGATTGATTCGTGCACTAAGTATTTTCGCTACCGTGGAGTCGTGAACGACCCGCGCATCGCCCTCGTCCGCCACGGTGAAACCGATTGGAACGCCAGGAATGTCTTCCAGGGCCGCGTCGATCGGCCGCTGAACGGGAACGGTCTGCGACAGGCCGACGGCGCCGCCGCGTTCCTGAGCCGATGGAGATGGGGCCGCGTCGTCAGCTCTCCCCTGACGCGCGCGCAGCAGACCGCTCGCGCGATCGGCGAACGGCTGAGCCTCCCGCCGGCCAGCGAGCCGTGGCCCGACCTCACCGAACGGGCCTTCGGTGCGGCCGAAGGGGTCGATCGGGATCGGGCGACGGCTCGCTGGCCGGACCAGGACTTCCCCGACTCGGAGCCGATCGGCGCGGTCGACGAGCGCGCCGTCCGCGCCTGGCACCGGCTCGAGTCGGCGGAGGCGGGGGTGATCGCGGTGACCCACGTCGTGATCGTCCGCACCATCGTCCGGTCCGTCACCGGCATCGACCCGGGCTTCGTGGGCAACGGCTCCGCGATCGTCCTGGAGCGCAGGCGGGGATCGTGGCAGCTGACGGCCGTCGTCGATCCGAGCAACGAGAACGCGCTCGGGCACGGACCCCGACGGCCGGCGACCCGGCCCGCAGGCCGCCGACCGGTCAGAAGTAGGTGATCCCGTGCGGCGTCCGCGGCGGGGTCAGCATCGCGCCCAGCAGGGCCGGCGCCGCCGGGTCGACGGCGCGGACGAGTCCCGCCGCCGCCAACGTCGCCGGTGACACCGAACCGATGAGCAGCGCACTGAGGTCGGCGACGTCGAGCTCCAGGTCCGCCGCGGCCGTGGCCGCGTCGACCCTCGTGACGGTGCCCCGCCTCGCCACGACGTCGAGCCGGTACGTGCCGGCGGCGAATCCGAGCGCGTCGGTCACGGCGAGGGTCACGGAACCGTCGACGGCGTACGGGCGGGAGGTCAGCACCGCCGGCACATCGAGGATCCGCAACCAGACGTGGTCCTCCTCGTGGTCGACCTCGTAGGCGCGATTGTCGCCGAGGGCCGCCACGATCGGGTCGTCCAGGCGCGACCGACCGTACTTCACGACGTGGTTCAAGTCGATCGAGAGCAGGAACTCCCACAGCGACAGGTAGGCCTCGTCGGTGGCGTAGACGAAATCGACGATCTCCAGCCGCCCCTCCGCATCGCTCACCGCCTTGACGCGCCAGGTCACGTAGCCGTCGACCTCGTCCGAGTCGTCGGGGCGGTGGACCGCGGCGCGGACGTCGTTCGCCGCGCCGCCGTCGCCGTTCCGGAGCCCGAACATCACCGGCCAGCTGGCGGCGTTCCGGACCATCGAACCGGGGGTGCGCGCGTTGAACCGGTCGAAGACGGCGCGGCCCGGCCCGTCGGCGAGCCACTCAGGGGTGACCACGGCGACCGTGCCCGATGTCGGGGCGAGGAACGGGAGGGCGCGGTCCCGGCGGACGCTGACGGCCCGCTCGCGGATGGCGCTGCCGAAACCGAACCGGCGGTAGATCGTGCCCTCCGACGCCGTCAGGGATGCGACGGCGTATCCCTCGGCGACGCCGCGCTCGAGCGCGTGGGTCATCATCCGGCGCAGGATCCCGCGTCGCCGTTCCGTCGCGCGAACGGTGACGGCGGCGATCGCCTGGGTGTCGATGGACGACCCGTCGCCCCAGCTCAGCGCCTTGCGAAGCCAGGCGAACGTGCCGACCGGCCAGGTCGCATCCACCGACCCCGGAAGCGGACGGCGGACGTACACGCCGAGGTAGGTCTCCCCGTCCGCGATGAAGTTCGAGACCATGCGCGCCGCCGTGACGTCGTCCGGCCGCGGCTCGTGAAAGCCGAACCCGACCGCCTGCATCCACGCCCCGGTGTCGGCGTCCGGTGCCCCGTCGTCGTCCGTGCCGGGCGCGAACTCGCGCAGCTCATACCGTTCGTCGAAAGCGTGCTTCTCCACTCCCTCACCCTAACGGCGGCCCAGCGGGAAACGCGTGGACAGCTCAGCCTCCCGGCTGGTCGGTCCGTGTCGAGGCGGACCAGTGCTGAAGTTCGCCCGCATCCCGGAACATCCGATCGAAGATGCGGTAAAGCGTCTCGGAGCGCTCCACCGGACCGACGGCGTAGCACGGCATGCCCAGGCCGTACGCGATCCCTGCCTCGATGTGCGCCGCCTGCCCGGCCGGGAGCACGAGCAGGAATCGTTCTGCGGCACGCAACGCCTGCAGATCCTGCTCGAAGACGTCGTGAACGGCCGCACTGCCGAGATCCGCCGCATCCGCCCCGCCCGGCGCCGCGAGGGCAGCCCCGGCCGCCGAATAGCCGGCACGCACGAAGCAGTACGTGCTCGAGCCGGCCGCATCGAGCGCAGCGAGCACCTCCTCGATCGCGTCACGATTGCGCCAGCTGCCGGCCACGAAGAAGTCACTCATCCGACGACCGTAGCCGCCGGGGCTGACGCGGAGACGGTCGTCGATACCGGCAGCGACGACGACCGCGCGGAGAACGGGGCCGCGACCTCCGCCGCTCTCACGCCCCCGAAACCCGCTCGCGCGCGGCAACCGGCGCCGGGTCGCGCACCGAGAGGTCCTGCGAATGCAGGTGGCCGCGGTGGACGACCGCCTGGTCGCCTCCGCTGCGCTTCGCGGCGTACATGGCCTGGTCCGCCAGGCGGATGAGGTAGTCGACCGGCTGGTCGGCGGCGGGGCCGTCGGTGATGGCGATGCCGACGCTCGCCGTGATCGTGAGCCCGGCGGGGATGCCCTCGATCGGCTCGGCGATGGCGGCTCGGGCGCGGTCGGCGAGCTCGAGGGCGTCGGAGGTGTCGGCGACCTGGAGGGCGACGACGAACTCGTCGCCGCCGTAGCGGGCGATCTCGTCCTCCGCGCGGAAGATCCGCGTCAAGCGCTCCGCCACGACACGGAGGACCTCGTCGCCGGCGGCATGGCCCAGCGAGTCGTTGACCGCCTTGAACCCGTCGAGGTCGACGAAGAGCACGGCGACCTGGCCGGTCTGCGCACGCTCCCTGCGCTGCAGGTTCTGGTCGAAGAGCCGCCGGTTCGACAGACCGGTGACGTCGTCGAGCATCGCGGCACGGCGCAAGCGCTGCTCCAGCCGCAACCGCACCAGGACCTGCCCGGCGAGCTCGGCCAGCGCCTCCGCCAGCGGCACGGCCTGGTCGTCGAACGTTCGCGGCTGGTCGAAGTAGCACGCGAAGGCGCCGAACGGAGTGCCGTCCTCGATGATCGGGGCGCCGATGACGGAGAACACTCCGGCTCGGCGGAAGATGTCGCTGAGTCCGATGTCGGGCGCGACCTGATCGGCGTCGTCGGGCGACTCGATCGTCACCACCCGTCCGAGCTCGACCGTCATCCCGGCCCGGGGTGGAGCGTCGGCGGGCCACACCGACGCAAGCAGGTTCTCCCCCGCGACGAGTTCGTAGCGGCCGGGCGCCCCGGTGTGCACGCTGCACGCGGTCGCGTTGAACGCGCGGCGCGCGGTCTCCGAGAGGAGCTCGCCGAGCTCGGGCTCGGAACGGGTCTTGGCGAAGGCGACGGAGGCGGAGAGCAGCAACTGCAGTCGGTCACTCTCGCGTCGGCCGAGGGCCTGCGTGCGCTCGCCGACGGCGGCCAGCTCGGGGTCGAAGGCGACGATCGTGCGACCGCCCGAGATGCGCACCGCACGGATCACCACCGAGCTCCGCGTGCCCTGGTACCCGTGGGCGGTGGTGCCGAGCCGGATCCCCCCGGGGTTGCCCGTCGCCAGAGCGGCGGAGAGCTCGTCGTCGTCGACGCCGAGGACGGTCGCGAGCGGCAGGCCGACCAGCTCCCCGGCGGGTCGCGCGGCCCACACCTCCAGCGCCAGATTGGCGTCCAGCACGACGTGGTCCCTGTCGATCAGGGCTCGCGGGAAGGGCTGCATGCGCGCCACCTCACCGAAGTCGGTGTCGGTCAACGGCATCGCTGCTCCGGGCTCATGAGTCGAGCGTGCCGGTCCGCTCTGCAATCGTCAAGTTCGTGCGCCGTTCCCGTGTCCACGACCTCAGAATCGCGGACCCGTCGGCGGCGGGGACGGCCACGGTCGTAGCGGCCGCCCCCGGAGGTGAACGGCCGAGCGCACGAGCGTACGGTGCGGTCATGGCGGAGTCGACGACGACGCACACCCTGCTGGTCCCGGGCTTCGGGCTCGTGACGTGCACCACCCTGGCCCTGCGGACCACGACCGGGGAGCTGGCGTACCGGACCCTGGTCACCGCGGTCGACGAGTTCGATCGCCCGGTCGACCTGCGCGTGCGCGCCCGCGCCGAGCGCATCCTCGGGCTCTCGCGATAGGCGGCCACCGCGCGCGACCGGCACGCCGGGAAGTATCGTCGCAGCATGAGCTCCGCTACGACCTCCCCGACCCGCACCCCCTTCGACCTGACCGGCTCGCGCGCCCTCGTCACGGCGGCGAGCCGCGGCCTGGGCCGGGAGATCGCGCTCGAGCTCGCCGGGCAGGGGGCGGATGTCGTGATCGGCGTGCGGGATCCCGACGGCTCCGCCGGGCTGGTCGACGAGCTCGCCGCCTTCGGCGTCCGTGCGGCGGCGATCCGGATGGACGTGCTCGACCTCGCCGCGAGCCGCGCCGCCATCGATGCGGCCACCGCGGAGGCCGGTCCGTTCGACATCCTGGTCAACAACGCCGGCGGCGGCGTCGATGCGCCCGCGCTCGAGGTCACGGAGGAGGACTTCGACCGGGTCTGGCAGCTCAACACCCGCTCGACGTTCTTCCTCTCCCAGCACGTGGCGAAGAGCATGCTGGCGAACGGCGGCGGGTCGATCGTCAACGTCGCCTCGCAGGCCGGGCTGATCGCGCTTCCGGGCGAAGCGTCCTACTGCGCCGCCAAGGCCGCCGTCGTGCATCTCACCCGCTGCCTGGCGGTCGAGTGGGGCGAGTACGGCATCCGCGTCAACGCTGTCGCACCGACCTTCATCGAGACGGACGGGACGGCCGCCGCCCTCTCCGACGACGCCTTCCGCGCCGACACCATCGACCGGATCGCCGCCCTCCACCGCATCGGGGTGCCCGCCGAGGTGTCTGGTGCGGTCGCGTTCCTGGCCTCGCCGGCGGCCTCCCTCGTCACCGGGCAGACCCTCGCGATCGATGGAGGCTGGACGGCGCGCTGACCGCGCACGACCGGGGCGTCGCTCCGCTCCGTCGCTCCGTGCTCCGTCGTCACGGACGGTACTCGGGCGGTGGCGGCTCGTAGCCCTTCCTGGCCTGCGGGTCGCCGGCGCCGCGGGCATCGCCGAGCGAGCTGCCCACGATCATGAGCGCTCCGACGATGCGGCTGATCACGGCTCCGATCGCCCGTCCGATGCGGACGAGGGGCGAACGCCGTCGCACCTGTTCCATGGGATCCTCCCGATCCTGAGCGTGCCCTCAGGCTAGCGCGGAGCCGCGCGGCTGTCGCGTGCCGACGGACGGCTCCCGGTGCGGCCGGCGGCGGATCGTGGTACATCTACGGGAGGACCACAGATCGGATACGCCGTGCCCAGAGAGACCCGCCGGTTCGCCGAGCGCGATGCCGAACCCGAGCAGAACCCCTTCATCGTCGACCTCGAGCGGGTGCAGTTCTCGCCCTACTTCTCGCGGCTGTCGGCCGTCACGCAGGTGGTGTCGCCGTCGACGGCCGGGGCACCGGTGCACAACCGGCTCACCCACACGCTGAAGGTCGCGTCGGTCGCGCGCTCCATCGCCGACGGCATCGGGACGAGCGCCGCCGGGCCGTGCGACCCGACCGTGGTGGAGGCGGCCGCGAACGCCCACGATCTCGGGCATCCACCGTTCGGGCACCTCGGCGAGTCCGTGCTGAACCGCATCGCGCGCGACGAGCTCGGGCTGACGGACGGCTTCGAGGGCAACGCGCAGACCTACCGGATCATCGCCTCCCTCGACGTGGTGGAGCACGCCCCGAGCGGACTCGACCTCACCGCCGCCACGCGCGCCGCCATCGCGAAGTACCCGTGGTCGCCGCGGGTGGATGCGCGCGAGCTGCACCACGCCGACGGGGTGCCGCGCGGCATCCACCGGGCCGGCGCCGACTACGACGTGTTCAAGTACTCCACCTACTTCGTCGACGAGGCCGACCTCGACGAGGCGCGGCGGGAGGTGGAGGCGCGGCCGCTGCGGCAGACGGTCGAGGGCGCCGTCATGGACATCGCCGACGACATCGCCTACTCGGTGCACGACATCGACGACTTCTACCGGGCCGGGATCCTCGACCACGCGTCGGTCACCGCCGAGTTCCACGGCTGGCTCGACGCCGTGCCGACCTGGGCGATCGCCGACGCCCGCGACCTCGCCGCGAGCACCGCGCCCGGCGCCGCCCTGGAGCGTCTGCGCCGCAAGATCGACCGCGACGACCCGTGGATCGCGACCGACGACGCCTTCTACGACGCGGTCTGGGCGGTCAACGCCGAACTCGTCGACGCCCTCCTCATCCGCCCCTTCGACGGCTCGCTCGGGCTGGAACGCGAGCTGGCCGCCTTCACCGGCCGCTGGATCCGCGGATTCGTGGACTCGGTGGGCATCACCCAGGTGGAGTCGCTCCGCACCGGCCCGATCAGCCTCGGCACCGCCGCCTGGCACCGGGTCGAGATCCTCAAGTTCCTGCACCGGCAGTTCGTGCTCAGCCGCCCGGACCTCGCCATCCAGCAGCGCGGGCTCAGCACCGTCATCTCCCGCACCGTCCGCGCCCTGATCGAGTGGATGGAGGACGAGCACGACCGGCAGCGGGTGCCGCGCCGCCTCCGCGAGCTGATCGAGCTCGCCCACGAGGACTACGCCGCCATGGACCAGGCGCGCTACCGCGCGATCGCCGCCTGGCGCCCCGTCGACGACCTCGCCCGCGGCCGCGGCGTGATCGACTACGTCGCCTCGCTCTCCGACGCCCAGGCGGCCGACCTCTCGGATGCGCTGTCGGGCCGCGGCGACCGGATCTGGTCGCTCGGGCACCGGGTCTAGCGGGTCCCCCGCTGCGGTCGCGCCGGCCGGCGGAGGCGTCCGCCACCGGGCGGGTTCGTCAGCGAGATGACGCCCGTCCCGTGCGGGCCGCGGTTGAAGACCACCCAGCGCTCGCCCAGGGTCGTCTCGAACACCCACTGCCGGTCCGACCGGGGGTCGCGCGTCCACGCCCGCACGAGATCGTCGGCGGAGCCGCCCGTCGCCGACGTCCACGCGGCGAGGAGCTCGGGTGGCACGCCGGCGACGATGTCGGCCGCACCGGTCAGGACGCGGGTCTCGCCACGCGGGCCGCCTTGCTGGCGCGTGCGGGCGGGGGTGCCGGGTGCTGGATGCGCCGGGGCGGGAGGTGCGGGCGTCGCTGGTGTCGCGGGCGTCGGAGTCGCGGGTTCGGGAGCAGAGGGCTCGGGAGCATGCGGAGCCTCTGTCGCCGACGGCTCGTCCTCACCGTCGCCCTCCTCCGCACCGTCTCCGGCATCCTCGCCCCCGTCGTCCGGCGACGCCAGCGCGGTGGCGAGCTGCTCGTGCAGGTCGGCGATCTGCTCCAGCACGGTGTCGGTGTCGCGCGCGGTGAGCAGGTAGATCATCACCGCGAAGAAGAGGGCCCACAGCGTCGCCACCAGCCCGACGACGGACGACGGACTCCCGTCGCCGCCGATCAGCACGACGACGATCGTCACGACGACCCCGGCGAGGAACGTCACGACCGTGACCCGCCCGGGGAACTTCGCGAGGTGGTCCAGCACCCAGTGATACAGCCGCGAGTATCGGGTGGGCGGGCCGTCGGTGACGACGATCTCGCCGTCGGAGGGGGCGCTCATGGTCAGGACGCTACTCCCGCTCTCGCCGTGGCGAGCTCGCGCGACACGCCCGGGATGCAGCGGGGCGGAACCTCTGCCGCCATCCGGACATTCCCCTATGAGAGCGAAACGTTCAGGGGGACGCCGATCTCACCCGCGACGCCCGCACCGGGGGGGGGTCGGGCCGGAAGGCCCGGGCATCGCCGAGTGGCTGCGGGCCGATCCGGGGGATCGGCCCGCAGCACCGTCGTCAGATCCAGTTCTTGCGCTTGAAGACGGTGTAGAGGCCGAAGCCCATGACGAGCATCAGCAGGATGGCGAACGGGTAGCCGAGCGCCCAGTGCAGCTCGGGCATGATGCGGAAGTTCATGCCGTAGACCGAGGCGACCAGGGTGGGCGTGAACAGGATGGCCGCCCAGCCGGAGACCTTCTTGACCTCGTCGTTCTGCGCCTGGCCGACGAGGGTGGTGTGGACGGTGAGGGCGTTCTGCAGGATCTGCCGGAACCCGTCGGCGCGCTCGATGACGCGGATGGCGTGGTCCTGCACATCCCGGATCCCGTCGAGGAGAACGTCGTCCACCCCGCGCGCGGCGAGGGTCTCGCGCAGCGACTGCAGCACATCCCGGAGCGGGTTGACGGCCCGCTGGAACATCATCACCTCGGTGGAGAGCTCGTAGATGCGGCGGGAGACGCCGCGGTCGCCGTTGAAGAGCTGGTCCTCGATCTCGTCGATGTCGTTCTCGAGGCCGGCCATGACCGGGCCGTACTCGTCGACGACCTGGTCGAGGATGCCGTAGAGGGCGGACATCGGCCCGTGCTCCAGCAGCTCGGGCTCTGCCTCCAGCCGGCGGCGGACGGATCCCAGATCGGGGGAGTCGAAGTGGCGGACGGTGATCAGGAAGTCGGAGCCGAGGAACACGTGGACCTCGCCGAACTCCACCTTCTCGGTCTCGTCCACGTAGTTCGCGGGGCGCAGCACGACGAAGGTGGTGCTGCTGTACTTCTCGATCTTGGCGCGCTGGTGTCCCGCGAGGGCGTCCTCCACGGCGAGCGCCGGAAGGCCGAACTCGGTGGCGACGGCGCCGAGCTCCTGCTCGGTGGGCCGGTAGAGGCCGATCCAGGCGAATCCTCCGCGGTCGCGGACGGTCTCGCAGGTGTCCTCCAGCGACACCGTGGGGGTGCGTTCACCGTTCACGTACACGGCGTTGTCGACGATCATGTGCCTCCTCCCCTGCACCTTACGCCGCGAATCGGGCGGTCTGCTGCGGATCGAGTGCACGCTGCGGCCGCGGTATGAGAGTGTGCTCGGGTGGGTTCTTCGCAGTCGTTGAGCGACCGGGATCGACGCGTCGTCGCGGTCTGGGCGGCGGACTGCGCCGAGCGGGTTCTGAGGCTGTTCGAGGCGGAAGCGCCGGACGACGACCGTCCCCGCGACGCGATCGCGCGCACCCGCGCCTTCGCCCGCGGCGAGCTCGACGCCGCCGGGGAGATCCGTCGCCGCTTCGTCGCCGGCCGCGCGGCGGGAGCCGTGACCGGACCGGCCGCGATCGCCGCCGCCCGCGCCGCCGCCCAAGCCGCGGGTGTGGCCCACATGGGAGCGCACGCGCTCGGAGCCGCCGCCTACGCAGCCAAGGCCGCAGGACTCGCCGCCCCCGATCGGCCCGACGCGATGGACGAGGAGATCCGCTGGCAGCTCGACCACCTGAGCCCGGAGGCGCGGGCGGCGCTGGCGCAGCTGCCCGCGCTCGGCGAGGACCCCGCGGGTCCGCTCGGCTCCGGCCTCCTCGCGCGGGGAGTGCTGGGATCGGTCATCCGGCGGTTGCAGGCAGGCATCCACACCCCGCCCCACAAGGGACGGCGGCCGGAACGTGATGTGAGTTAAGTGAGTTATGGCGTTTATGGCGGTTTTGTCGGTTATGCTGGTGTCTCACGATGGACCTGTTGGAGGCCCCGATGACTCTCTTGAGCCCGCACGCGACGAAGGCAGTCGTGGATGCATCGGAGTTGAGCGCGCTGAAGTCAGCCGCGGCCCGAGTGGGAGACTCCGTCACGTCTCCCCGGATCCTGGTCGGCGACGAGGTCATCACCCTTCCGAGCGATGTCGCTGACGCCGTTCAGGACCTGCTGGCACGTTTCGCGAACGGCGACAGCGTCGTCATCGGCTCCGCGCGCACTCTGCTGACGACCTCCCAGGTCGCAGACCTTCTCGGGGTATCGCGGTCGTTCGTGGTCCACCTGATCGACGACGGGCAGCTCGCCTACGAGTTCCGCGGAACGCATCGCCGGGTGTCTCTGACCGAGACCGTCCGGTACCTCGAGGAGTCCAAGCGGGAGCGTCGCGCCACGCTCGATGCGATCGCCGAGGTCACGGCCCAGACCGGCGGCTACGACGGCGACCCGTTCTGACGTGCCGTTTCGAGTCTTCGTCGACGCCAACGTCCTCGTTCCAGGGCGTTGGCGCGACATCGTCTTGACCCTCGCCGCGGCCGACCTGTTCGAGATCCTCTGGAGCCCTCTTGTGCTGGAGGAAGCCGATCGGCACCTTCCCGCCAGTATGGACGCAGGGGCCCGAGCCGGCTTGTTCACGGCCATGAACGACGCCTTCCCTGAGGCGCTGGTGGAATGGCCGGGCGAGGTCGATATCCATGTACGCCTGGATGTCAACGAGAAGGACCGTCATGTGGTTGCCGCGGCGCTCTGGGGCCACGCCGATGTCTTGTTGACCGAGGACGAGAACCTTCACAACGAGGTCAACCGGAGCCGCCTCGTCGACGCACAACGCATGCCGGTGTTTCTCACGTACGCGATCGATGTCTCTCCGGCTGAAGCCGTCGCCGCCCTCGTCGACATGGCCCGTCGGCGCTGGTTGAGAGACCCGAACGCCACGGACAGCGAGGTGCTGGAGCGTCTTCGCGACTACTTCGGCCGTCACGGCTGGCCGACCGGTGTCCTCGGCCCCTGATCCAGGGCGTCAGACGGTGACGCGCGCCGGCTCCCGCCGCTCGGCGAACACGCGCGCGGCGGCGAGGTTCCACAGCCCGGCGAAGAGCAGCACGCCCGCGACGCCGTTGAGCACACCGCCGACGACGTCGGTCGGGAAGTGGACGCCGAGGTAGAGGCGCGACCAGGCGACCACCACCACGAAGACGACGCCGAGCACGACGACGACCGCGCGCGCCACGGGGCCGCGGCAGACCATCACCAGGGCGGTCACCAGTGCGGTCGCGAAGACGACGTGGCCGCTCGGGTAGCTCAGGGTCGCGGGGCTCACGTGCAGGGTGTGCACGAGGCCGCCGGTGGTCGGGCGCGGCTGGGCGACGATCGTCTTGACGACGAGGGTGGTGATCCAGCCGAGACCGGTGACGGCGCAGGCGCCGAGGGCCGCTTTCCAGCCGCGGACGAAGAGCAGCACGACGAACACGACGACGAGGATCCCGGCCACGACGACCGGCCGGTCGAGCTCGTCGAGCACCAGCGCGACCCCGTCGGCGAACGGCGAGTGCGCCCGGTTGATCCCGTCGTCGAGGCCGGCGAGTCGCAGCGCCGGGACGGCCTTGGCCGCGAAGCCGAGCACGAACGTCAGGGCGAAGAGCGCGACGGTCCAGACGATCCAATGGCGGGGGATGCGCAGGAGGGCGGAGTTCACGTCAGAGGGTCCCTTCGGTTTCTGTCGACCAGGACAGTCAAGCGGAGCGCTGCTGAGGAACCTCTAAGGACGCCGCGCCGGACCCTGAGGATCCGCGAGGGCGCGCCGACAGCACGACCACGCAGACGACGATCGCGGCGAACAGCGCGAGGCTGACCGGTCCGGTGCCGAGACCGAGGCCGCCGAGCGCGTGGGAGCGCGAGAACCAGTCGGCGAAGGAGGCGCCGAACGGGCGGGTGAGCACGTAGGAGGTCCAGAAGGCGGCGGTGGCGCCCATCCCCCACCACCGGTAGGCGGCGCCGGGGATGGCGAACAGCACGCCGAACAGGAGGCCGGCGGCGAGGTAGCCCAGGCCGAACGTGACGGCGGTGAGGTCGCCGATCGCCGTGCCGAGCGCGAAGGTGGCGAGCACCGCGCACCAGTAGAAGAGCTCGCGCGCCCGCGTGTCGATGCGGTGCACCGAGAGGGTGCGCTGCGTTCCCCACCACAGCGAGAAGACCGCGGCGAGCACGACGGCGAACCCGATGGTCGAGACGAGATAGGGCACGCCGAACTGCACGTGCAGCACGTCGGCGACCATCGTGCCGAACACCGCGACCATGAGGACGGCCAGCCAGTAGACCCAGGGGATGTAGCGGCGCACGGCCAGCTGCAGCGCGAGCGCACCGGCGAACACGACGAAGGTGACCCCGACCGCGAGGTACGGGTCGACGGTCTTCACCAGGAAGTCGGAGGCGGTCTCGCCCATCGCGGTGGTGAGCAGCTTGGTCGCCCAGAAGAGGGCGGTCACCTCGGGTACCTTGTTGCGCAGCATGCTGACAGCATCGGCGACCGGCTCCCAGAAATCTCTGAGACGGCGCGCTCCTTAGTGCCGTCTGGGAGCCGGTCCGTCATGCTGGGGCCGGCGAGTGGAGGTGGCGAGTGGCGACGGAGAGACTGCGCGTGCTCCTGATCGAGGACGACCCGCGGCTCGGGCCGCTCATCGAGCAGGTGCTGACCGAGGTGTACGAGGTGACGCGGGTCGAGGACGGGGAGGCCGGACTCGCCGCGGGGCTGGCCGGCGATTTCGACGCGCTGGTCGTCGACCGGCGACTGCCGGGGCTCGACGGCGCGGAGGTCGTGACCGCGCTGCGCGAACGGCGGGTCGTGGCGCCCATCCTGATGCTCACCGCGCTCGGCACCGTGCGCGACCGCGTGGACGGCCTCGACGCCGGCGCGAACGACTACCTGGTGAAGCCGTTCGAGTTCGACGAGCTCCTCGCCCGCCTGCGCGCGCTGACGCGCACCTTCACGGGCGAGGGCAAGGAGATCGCGGTCGGCGGCTGGCGGTTCCACCCCGAGAGCCGGGCGATCTACTCCCCGTACGAAGGGCGCATCCTGCTGACCGACCGGGAGAGCGCGCTCCTGCGCCTGCTCGCCGAGAACCCGCTGCGCACCTTCTCGCGACGGCAGATCCTCGAGGCGGTCTTCGAGGCCGACGAACAGGACGGCACCGTCGACACCTACGTGCACTACGTGCGGCGCAAGACGGATCCCGACATCATCTCGACCGTCCGCGGTCAGGGCTACCGGCTGGGGCAGCTGTGAACGGCGCGCAGGAGGATGCCGATCTGCGGGAGGTGCGGGCCGCCTCCCGCACGGTCGGGCTGCAGCTGGCGATCGCCTCGGGCGCGCTCGTCGTCGCGGCCATCGGCGTCGCGTTCTTCTTCGTGCTCGATCAGCTGCGGCCGTCGGAGCTGCAGGAGCCGCCGAAGCCGGGCGAGCACAAGATCTACATCGACACGACCGAGGCGATGATCGCCTTCGTCGTCGTCGGAGTGCTGGCGGTGGCGATCGCGGGCGTCCTCAGCATGATCGTCACCCGCCGCGCCGTGCGCCCGCTCGGCCGCGCCCTCACGCTCCAGCGCGAGTTCGTCGCGGACGCGAGCCACGAGCTGCGCACGCCGCTCGCCGTGCTCGACGCGCGCCTCCAGGTGCTGCAGCGCGGTCTGCCGGACGGCGACCCCTCCGCGGCGACGGTCGCCGAGCTGCGGGACGACGCGCGGACGCTGATCGACGTGGTCAACGACCTGCTGCTCGCCGCCGACCCGGAGCGGGAAGCGGCGGTCGAGCCGGCGCCGATGGCCGTGCCCGTCGCGCGCGCGGTCGAGGCCCTGCAGGTGCTCGCGCGCGACGCCGAGGTGGAGCTGCTGCTCGACGCCGACCCGCAGGTGCTGACCACGATCCCGCCGGCCAGCCTGCAGCGCTGCGCGACCGCCCTCGTGGACAACGCGCTCGCCCACTCGCCGTCCGGCACCCGGGTGACGATCGGCGTCCTCCGCGACGGGGCGGACGCGGTGCTGCGCGTCGCGGACGAGGGTCCGGGGATCTCGGGGATCGACCCCTCCCGCATCTTCGACCGGTTCGCCCGGGCCCAGCCGAGCGTGCCCCGGCGAGCCGGCGCGGGCTTCGGCATCGGCCTCGCCCTCGTGCGCGAGATCGCCGCCCGGCACGGCGGCGGCGTCGCGGTCGAGACGACCGGACCGTCCGGCACAGTGCTGGCGATGCGGGTCCCGGCGTCTACGAATCCGCGCGCGACCGCCGGCGCAGCGTGATGGCGCGCACGAGCACCGGGACGACCGAGATCACGACGATGCCGATCAGCACCAGGTCGAGGTACTGCGCGACGAAGTCCGCGACGCCCGGGATGTGGCCGAGGCCGTAGCCGAGGAGGATGACGGCCGTCGCCCAGATCGCCGCGCCGACGACGTTGTAGACGGTGAACAGCGTCCAGTGCATGCGCCCGACACCGGCGGCGACGGGCGCGAAGGTGCGCACCACGGGCACGAACCGCGCCACCGTGACGGCGGCGCCGCCGAACCGGTCGAAGAAGTGCTGTGTGCGGTCCACGCTCGCCCTGCTGAAGAAGCCGGACTCCTTGCGCTCGAAGACCGCCGGACCGGTGCGGCGGCCGATCAGGTAGCCGACCTGATCGCCGAGCACCGCCGCGACGATCACTGCGACGATGATCACCCACAGCGGCTCGGTGAAGTGCCCGGTGAGGGTGAGCACCCCGGCGAAGAAGAGGAGGGTGTCGCCGGGGAGGAAGAACCCGACGAGCAGGCCGGTCTCGACGAACACGATCGCGCAGACGCCGAGGAGGGCCCAGGGTCCGGCGGCCTGGATGATGCCCTGGGGGTCGATGAGTCCGGTGGCGAGGAGTCCGGTGTGGGTCATGCGGTCAAGTCAAGCCGCGGCGCCCCAAGAATCCTCCAAGGACCGCGCGGCTCAGCCCAGGGCGAGCAGGCGCAGGGCGGCGCTCGCGTGCTCGGCGGCCTCCCGCCGGGTCGGCGCCGCCCGCAGGCCGAGCAGGCGCTGGCGGTGCGGCTCCCCCAGCAGGAGGGCGAAGAGCGCGGTCGCGCGTTCCGGGTCGGGATGCGGCAGCCTCCGGTCGAGGGCGGCAATATACGACCGCGGGCCGTCGGCGTAGAAGCGCTCGGCCAGACCGGGGAGGGTGCCGGCTTCCGCGATCATGAGCCGGTGCAGGCCGACCGCCTCGTCGGAGTGGAGGGTGAAGACGATGGCCGCAGCGAGCTCGGCGAGGCCGTGCGCGTCGTCGGGTTCGCCGAGCGCGCGCTCGCGCAACCGGTCGACGGCGGCGATGCCGATGTCCGTGCGGTCGCCGAAGTAGCTGTAGATGGTGCGCTTGGTGACGTGGGCCTCGGCGGCGATGGTGTCGAGGGTCACCTGGTGGAAGCCGCCGGCGAGGAGGAGGCGCACGGCCGCGTCGAGGATGTCGTCGCGGCGCTGGGCGCGCTCCTGCTCGGTGGGGCGGCCCCGCTTGCGCGGTGCTGCCGCGGTCGCCGGGGCGTCTCGGGAGGCCATCGCGCCTCCTTCGTGGTCGTCGCGGGTCCGGCTCCCATTCTACAATGAAACGAGTTTCGTATCATTATGGGACGACGAGGAGAACCCGCATGCCCCCATCCACCGCATCCACCCGCAAGCGGCCCGCCACGCGCACCACCCCCGCGCGCCCGGCCGCCGACGCCGCCCGGCTGCTCGCCTTCTACCGCCGGATGCTGCTGATCCGGCGCTTCGAGGAGCGCACCGCCCGCGCCTACACCGAGGCCAGGATCGGCGGGTACTGCCACCTCAACCTCGGCGAGGAGGCGACCGTCGTCGGCCTGATGTCTGCCCTCGAGCCCACCGACTACGTCTTCACGAACTACCGCGAGCACGGCTACGCCATCGCCCGCGGCATCGAGCCGCGACGCGTGATGGCCGAGCTCTACGGCCGCACCGACGGTGTCTCGCGCGGCTGGGGCGGCTCCATGCACATGTTCGACGTCGCCGCCCGCTTCATGGGCGGCTACGGGATCGTCGGCGGCCAGCTCCCCCTCGCCACCGGCGCCGCGCTGGCGATCGACTACCGCGGCGGCAGCGAGGTGGTGCTCTGCCTGATGGGCGACGGCACGACGAACATCGGCGCCTTCCACGAGTCGCTGAACCTCGCCGCCCTGTGGGGACTGCCGATCGTCTACGTGGTCGTCAACAACGGGCTCGGGATGGGCACCACCGTGGACCAGTCGTCGGCCGAGCCCGAGCTCTACAAGCGGGCGGCGGCGTACCGGATGGACTCCGCGCGCGTCGACGGCAACGATCCTGCGGCCGTGTTCGCAGCGGCGCAGGAGGCGATCGCCGGTGCACGAGCCGGGCGGCCGTTCCTGCTGGAGGCGACCTCCGGGCGGCTGAAGGGTCACTCGGTGGTCGACCCGGCCCGGTATCGCGCGGGTGCCGAGGTCGATGCGCTGCGCGCCGCGGACCCGGTCGCCGGGCTCGCCGCACGGCTCCTGGCCGACGGCGCCGCGACCGACGAGCTCCTCGCCGAGGTGGAGGCGGAGGTCGTGGCGCAGGTCACCGACGCCGCCGCGTTCGCCGAGGCGAGTCCGCATCCCGATGTCTCGACGCTCTTCGACTACACGTACGCGACGCCCGTCCCGAACGATTCGCGCCGCCTGCCGGGCGAGGCGCTGTTCCCGCAACCGCCGCGTCCCGTCGCGGCCTCGCGAGCGGGGGTGCCCGCATGAGCCGGATCAGCTACCGCCAGGCGCTGCACGACGCCCTGCGCAGCGAGATGCTCCGCGACGACGACGTCTTCCTCATCGGCGAGGAGATCGGGCTGTTCGAGGGCTCGTACAAGATCACCGCCGGGATGCTCGACGAGTTCGGGCCGAAGCGCGTGCGCGACACCCCGATCGCCGAGGAGGGCTTCACCGGCGCGGCGATCGGGGCGGCCATGCTCGGTCTGCGCCCGGTGGTCGAGATCATGACGATCAACTTCTCGCTGCTCGCGCTCGACCAGATCGTCAACCACGCGGCGAAGATCTACGGGATGTTCGGCGGCCAGACCCGCGTGCCGCTCGTCATCCGGACTCCCGGAGGCGGCGGCCAGCAGCTCGGCGCCACCCACTCGCAGAACATCGAGCTCTACTACGCGTTCGTGCCCGGGATGAAGGTGGTCGCCCCCTCCACCCCCGCCGACGCGAAGGCGCTCATGCTCGCCGCGATCCGCGACGACGACCCGGTGCTCGTGCTGGAGAACCTCGCCCTCTACAACACGGTCGGGGAGGTGCCGGACGACGACAAGCCCGCCGAGATCGGCCGGGCCGCGGTGACCCGCGCGGGCACGGACATCACCGTCGTCGCCTACTCCCGGATGGCGACGGTCGCCCTGGAGGTCGCCGAGCGACTGGCCGAGGAGGGCATCGACGTGGAGGTGGTCGACCTGCGCAGCCTGCGCCCGCTCGACCGCGACACCGTGATCGCGTCGGTGCGGAAGACGAACTGCGCGGTCGTGCTCGAAGACGACTGGCTCACCTACGGGATCGGCGCGGAGATCGCGGCGACGATCTCCGACGGCGCCTTCGACTGGCTCGACGCCCCCGTGCGCCGCGTCGCGATGGCGGAGGTGCCGCTGCCCTACGCCAAACCGCTGGAGACGGCCGCGCTGCCCTCGGCGGACGACGCGATCACCGCCATCCGCGAGACCCTCGACGCCGTCGCGCGCCGCCACTGAGCCGGCCACCGGCACCCGTATCGAGAAGAGAGCACCATGATCGACATCCTCATGCCCCGCCTGTCCGACACCATGACCGAGGGGGCGATCGCCGCCTGGCACAAGAAGCCGGGAGACGCCGTCGCGCCCGGAGACGTGCTCGTCGAGATCGAGACGGACAAGGCGCTGATGGAGCAGGAGGCGTACGAGGCGGGGGTGCTGGCCGAGATCCTCGTCGCCGAGGGCGAGAACGTCGCGATCGGCACGCCGATCGCGCGACTCGACGACGGGAGCGGGGAGGATGCGCCGGTCGCGGCCGCCGCACCGGCCGCGCCGGCCCCGCAGGCCGCGTCCGCCTCCACCTCCGCTCCCGCCCCCGCCTCCGCGTCCCCGGACCGTCGGCCCGCGTCGCCGCTCGTCCGCAAGATCGCCCGCGAGCGCGGCCTCGATCTAGCCGCGATCCCGGGCACCGGGCCTGGCGGCCGGATCGTCCGCGCCGACCTGGACGCGGTGCCGGTCGCGCCGGCGGTCGACCCCGTCCGGACGCAGGAGCAGCCTCCCGCCGACGCCTCGGCCCCGGCCCCGGCCCCGGCCTCGGCCCCGGCCCCGGCCGACCGGATCCCCTTCGACGGGATCCGCCGGGCGATCGCGTCCCGGCTCACCGAGAGCGCCACGACGGTTCCGACGTTCACGGTCACTGCGTCCGCCGACGTCGCCGGTCTGCTGGGCCTGCGCGCGGAGCTCAATGCCGCGGCCGGCGACGGAACGCGGATCAGCGTGAACGACCTCCTCGTCCGTGCCGTCGCCCTCGCTCTCCGGCAGCACCCGGGCGTGAACGCGTCCTACTCGGCGGCGGACGGCGGCGCGACCCTGCTGCACCGGCGCGTGAACGTGGGCATCGCCGTGGCGTCCCCGTCCGGGCTGGTCGTCCCCGTGGTGCCGGACGCCGACCGCGCCTCCGTGTCCACGATCTCCGCCGTCGCGCGGCGACTGGTCGAGAAAGCCGCCGACCGCACCCTCTCGGCCGCCGAGCTGGCCGACGGCACCTTCACCGTCAGCAACCTCGGGATGCACGGCGTCGAGCACTTCACCGCGATCATCAACCCGCCGCAGGGAGCGATCCTCGCGGTCGGCGCGGCGCGCGACGAGCTCGCGCTCGTGGACGGGGAGATCGTGAACCGCACGCGCATGCGGCTCACGATCACCGCCGACCACCGCATCATCGACGGGGCGCTCGCCGCGCAGTTCCTCGCGACGCTGGTGAGCCTCCTGGAGCACCCGTTGCGCGTGATCGCCTGAGGACACGAGCGTCCGGGTGCGGGAGGCGGTGGAGCGGCGGTCAGGCCGCCGAGCGGTGCGCGGCCGACTGCACCCGGGCCTCCGGGTAGTGGCCGAAGGCGGCGCTGTGGAGCACCGGGCCGCCTCCCGTCGCCGGGCCGAGCAGCGCCTGCGCCTCGGCCTGGTCGAACCTGCCGATGGTGCACGCGCCGATCTTCTGGTGCTGCGCGACGAGGAGCATGCTCTGGACGAGCTGGCCCGCCTCGAGCATGAGGAAGCGGTCCGCGTTCGGCCCGAAGTGCTGCTCCGCGGAACGGGGGTCGCCGACCGCGAAGACGTGCGCGGCCTCCGTGTCGGCGATGGTGCGGTTGGCGAGCACCCGCTGCAGCCACTCGCGGGGCGCGACCTCGGTGTCCAACGGGGCCAGCGTGTGCTCCCGCGGGTCGTAGCGGTAGAACGCGGCGGGCAGACCGTCGACGGCGCACGCGGCGACGACGCACGACACGGGGTACGCCCGACCCGGCGACGGCGTTCCTCGGCCGAAGACCTCCGTGAGGCCGGCCGACTCGTTGAGGAGCGTTCCCAGCACCGTGAGTGACAGGTGCTCGGCCGCGAACTCGTGCTGCGACCGGCGCTCGCGCAGCGCGGTGACGACGCTCACTCCCGACGCCGGGTAATAGAGGTCGGGCGAGGGGAGGGGGATCGTTCGCGCGGTCATCACCCCACCAGTCAAACCGGGCCGGGAGACGCGCGAGCGAGCGAACGCCGGAACTAACGCACCCTCCCCCGCACACGACGAAGCGCCCGGTTCGGGACCGGGCGCTTCATCGCGTTTCGTCAGCTCAGGGTCACTGCGCCGGCGGCATCAGGACGGAGTCGATGAGGTACACCGTCGCGTTGGCGGTGTGGACGCCGCCGCAGATGACGTTGGCGTCGTTGACCTTGATCGAGTCGCCGGAGCCGGTCACCGTGACGTCGCCGCCCTCGACCGTCTTGTGGGTGCCGTCGATGTCGGACGGGGAGATCTGACCGGGGACCACGTGGTAGGTGAGGATCTTGCTGAGCGTTGCGGCGCCCGCGTCGGTCTTCAGCGTGTCGAGGGTGGCGGAGTCGATCTTCGCGAAGGCGCTGTCGACCGGGGCGAAGACGGTGAACTCGCCGCCGTTGAGGGTGTCGACCAGGTTCACCTTGGGGTTCAGCTTGCCGGAGACCGCGGCGACCAGCGTGGTCAGCAGCGGGTTGTTGGAGGCGGCGGTGGCCACCGGGTCCTGCGACATGCCGGCGACGGAGCCGGCACCGGTCGGGACCTGCTTGGCGTAGGCGGCGCAGCCCGTACCGACGAGGTCGGCGGCCGGGTCGGCGGTGGCGGAGGCCGACGGCGTCGTCATCGCCGAGCCCGAGGACGAGGTGGACGACGAGCCCGTCCCGGAGCCCGACGAACATCCGGTGAGGGCGAGGGCGAGGGCCGCGACCGTTCCCGCGACGGCGAGTGAGATCTTGGAAGTGCGCATTGTGAGACTCCTTCGTGCAGTGATGTGACGTACTTCGACGTGCTTGCTACGACGGGGCTTCGGAGCCTCGCTCCCGATCGGATTGGAACGTCTTCCGGCCAATCCGATCGGGATGCCGCCGCCGAACGCAGGGCATGTACCTGACACTCGCGCTGATCGGATTCCTCGGCGGCCTCATCACGGGCATCTCCCCGTGCATCCTCCCCGTGCTGCCGGTGATCTTCTTCTCCGGCGGCGCGCAGAGCGACCGCGCCTCCGGCGCCTCCCGGTGGAGGCCGTACCAGGTGATCCTGGGCCTCGTGGTGTCGTTCAGCGTGTTCACGCTGCTCGGCTCGCTCCTCCTCGCGCTGCTGCACCTGCCGCAGGACGTGCTCCGGTACGCGGGCATCGTCGTGCTGGTGCTGATCGGCGTCGGCCTGATCGTGCCGAAGTTCGAGGAGATCCTGGAGAAGCCGTTCTCGTGGATCCCGCAGCGCAACGTGGGCACCGACCGCGGCGGCTTCGTGCTCGGCATCGCGCTCGGCGCGGTGTACGTGCCCTGCGCGGGACCGGTGCTCGCGGCGATCACGGTCGCGGGCTCGACGGGCAAGATCGGCGTGGAGACGATCGTGCTGACGCTGTCCTTCGCAATCGGCGCGGCCATCCCGCTGCTGATCTTCGCGCTGGCGGGCCGACGGGTCTCCGAGCGCGTGAAGGGGTTCCGCAAGCACCAGAAGGGCATCCGCATCACGGGCGGTGTGCTGATGGTCGCCCTGGCGGTCGGCCTGTTCTTCAACATCCCGCAGGCCCTGCAGCGGCTCATCCCCGACTACACGTCGGCGCTGCAGGACAACTTCTCGTCCTCCGACCAGGTGAGCCAGGCGCTCAACCTCGGCGGCCTGGTCAACGACCAGAACAAGAACCTCTCGAAGTGCACGAACGACGCCGACACGCTTCAGTCGTGCGGCACGGCTCCCGACATCACGGGCATCCAGCAGTGGTTCAACACCCCCGGGAACAAGCCGATCGCGCTCGATCAGGAGAAGGGCAAGGTCGTCCTCATCGACTTCTGGGCGTACTCCTGCATCAACTGCGAGCGCTCCATCCCGCACGTCGTCGCGTGGGAGAAGGCGTACAAGGCGGCGGGGCTGCAGATCATCGGCGTCCACTCCCCCGAGTACGCGTTCGAGAAGGTGCCGGCGAACGTCGAGTCGGCCGCGAAGGGCTTCGGGATCACCTACCCGGTCGCGATCGACAACAACCTGTCGACCTGGACCAACTACCGCAACCGCTACTGGCCGGCCCACTACCTGATCGACGCGAAGGGCACGGTGCGCAACGTGCAGTTCGGCGAGGGCAACTATGCCCAGACCGAGTCGCTCATCCGCCAGCTGCTGCAGCAGGCCAACCCGTCGGTGAAGCTGCCGGCTCCCACCGAGGTCGCCGACTCTACCCCGCAGGTCAGCAAGATCACGCCGGAGAGCTATCTCGGCTACACCAAGGTCCGCAACTACGACGGTCCCGAGAAGTACACCAGCGGCGCGCAGACGTTCAGCCTGCCGGCGAAGCAGGCCGCGAACACCTTCGCCCTCGAGGGCGGCTGGAACGTGGGCACCCAGTCCATCACCCCGTCGGCCGGCCCGGCGACCATCCGCCTCTCGTACACGGCGAAGGTGGTGCAGATGGTGCTCTCCGGCACCGGTGACGTCACGGTCGAGCGCGACGGCAAGAAGCAGACCGTGCACGTCTCGGGAGTCCCGAACGCCCGACAGCTGCTCTCGACCACGGACACGGGGAGCGGGACCCTGACGGTCACCGTGCCGCAGGGAGTGACCGCCTACTCCTTCACCTTCGGATAAACCCGCGCCCTGCCCACTGAGCAGAACGCAGCCGACGGGCCGCGGCCGGAGGTTTTGAGGGCCGCGACCCGTCGGGGTCTGTGAGGGGGATGCGCGCTAGCGGTCGAGTCCGCTCACGGCGAGCAGCTCGCGCCAGGCGACCGGGTCGGACAGGATGAGCAGGACCTCCGAGACCGGGACGATCGCGCCGTAGCGGTTGCCGCCGCGGCGGTCCAGGACCGCCGTGGCGAGCTCGCGGAGCTCGCGCACGGCGGCCATCTCGCGGTCCAGCGGGGTCAGCCGGCGCGGGGCGGCCCGACGCCACCACGTGCTCCGGCTGCGCTCCCACTGCCGCTGCTGGAGGGCGGCGACGACGCGCTCGGCCTCGGCCGGGAGGGCGGGGAGCACCCAGGCGTACGGGCGCTCCCCCTCCTCCTGCTCCTCGTCCGCGGCGTGCGCCTGCGCGATCGTCGCCTCCATCACTCGGCCGATCCTCCGCGGGTGCGGCGGATGCGGCGGCTCACCAGGTAGCCGGCCCCGGCGAGCAGTGCGCCCGCGAGGACGAGCCAGGCGCCCATCGCCGCGGCCGACTGCGCACCCTGCGCGTTCGAGCCGGTGTCGGCCAGTCCCGTCCAGGCACCGCCCTGCGTGGGCGCGGTGCCGTGGTCGACCGGCGCGGCGTCGAGCACCGTGAACGCCACCCGCACGGTCACACCGCCGGCGGTCGCCTCGATCTCGTGCGCTCCGGTGGCCGCCCCGGCGGGCACCACCAGCGGGGCCGTGAAGACGCCCTGCGCGTTGACCGTCGCCGTCCCGAGCGCGATCGGGTCGGAGTGGAGGGTGAAGGCCACCGTCTGGCCGGCCGGGAAGTGGTCGCCGTAGGCCACGACCGTCGCGCCGCGCACGGCGGACCCGGCGGAGAGGCTCAGCGTCGCATCCGCACCCGGCGCGACCGGGGCCTTCACGACGACCGAGGTCGTCGCGTCGGTCTGCGACGTGTCGCCGCGCGCCGTCACCGTGTAGGTGGCGTCGGCGGTGCCGGCCGGGATCGTCACCGTGGTGCTGATCGCACCGGAGCCGTCGGCCGTCGTCGAGACCGGCGTGGCCGGCGTGGTGCCCAGGGTGACGGCCACCGGCTCGCCCGCGGCGAACCCGTGCCCGGTGATCGTCACGTCCGCGCCGGGCAGGAACGTCCCCGCCACCGCGTCGAGCTTCGGCTGGTAGGCCTGGTCGACGTGGACCGTGGTGGTGACGGCGGTGCTCTTCAGCCCGTCGTCCACCGTGACCGAGACCGTGAAGTCGCCGGCGGTCGCGTAGGTGTGGGTACCGGCGACGGTCGCCGGGTCCGTTCCCGTGCCCGGGGTGACCGTCGCGTCG
>NZ_MKVJ01000020.1:279760-293534 GCF_001898805.1 Leifsonia sp. 71-9 | reverse complement strand
CGTGGCGGAGGCATTGGAGGCCGGGCACGAGGTCACGGTGGTGAACCGGGGATCGAGCGGCGCGCGTCCACTGCCCGAGGGCGTCGAGGTGCTGCACGCCGACATCCGCGACCCGGAGAGCGTGCACGCCGTGCTCGGGGAGCGCAGCTTCGACGTGGCGGCGGAGTTCCTCGCGTTCACGCCGGAGCACGTCCGCACCGACTTCGACCTCTTCGAGGGCCGGGTCGGGCAGTACGTCTTCATCAGCTCCGCCTCCGCGTACCAGACGCCGCCGTCGCGCCTCCCCGTCACCGAGTCGACGCCGCTGCGCAACCCGTTCTGGCAGTACTCGCGCGACAAGATCGCCTGCGAGGACCTGCTGGTCGAGGCCTACCGCGAGCGTGCGTTCCCGGTCACGATCGTGCGGCCGTCGCACACCTACGACCGCACGATGATCCCCACCAGCGGGCACTGGACCGACCTCGAGCGGATGCGCCGCGGCGCTCCCGTCGTCGTGCACGGCGACGGCACCAGCCGGTGGACGATCACGCACAACACGGACTTCGCGGTCGCGTTCACCGGCCTGCTGGGCCGCCCGGAGGCGGTCGGCGACACGTTCCACATCACGGGCGACGAGGCCCCCACCTGGGACCGCATCTACTGCGATCTCGCAGAGGCGCTCGGCGTCGAGGCCGAGCTGGTGCACGTCGCCAGCGAGTCCATCGCGGCCGTCGTCCCGGAGCTCGGCCCCGGCCTCCTCGGCGACAAGGCGCACTCGATGCAGTTCGACAACAGCAAGGTGCGTGCGCTCGTGCCGTCGTTCCAGCAGAAGGTGCCGTTCGCCCGCGGTGCCGGTGAGATCGTCGAGTGGTACCTCGCCGACGCGTCACGCCAGCGGGTCGACCCGGACCTCGACGCGGCGTTCGACCGGCTCGTCGACCACGCGCGCGCGTTCGGGTGACCCGCAGCGCTCCCTATTTCGAATAGCCGGAGCTCGCGCCTCCCGAGGTGGAGGTCGCGGCGGCGGCGATCTTCGTGCCGTCGGGCATGACGGCCCACCAGATGCCGCCGACGCCCTGCCCCGTCACGTCGCCGGCGGACGAGTCGCCCGCGAAGGTGTAGAGCGGCCAGCCGTCGAGGGTGACCTGCTTGCCGCCGTCGACGCCCGTGATGGTGCCGACCGTGCCGGTGACGCCGGTGACGTCCGGCTTCGCGGAGTCGGTCTCGACGGCGGGCCACTGCGCGGCGCAGGCTCCCGAGCACGAGCTCGTGCCGGAGTTCTGCGTGTCCTTGTCGAACACGTAGACGGTGAGCCCCTTGCCGTCGACGACGACCGTTCCGAGGGAGGTGTCGCCGGTCTTCAGGGCGGCGGTGGAGGCCGAGCCGGACGTGGAGGCGGAACCCGAGCCTCCTCCTGAGCCCGACGTGGCGGTTCCCGTGCCGGCCGAGCAGCCGGCCAGGGCGATCAGGGCCACCGCGGCGGCGGCGGCGAGTGCGGCGATTCTCGTTCTCATGATGGTGTCTTCCCTTCCACCGATGGCACGAGACCGGCACCCCTCCCGGTTCACCGCCCACCGCCTCCCGAACCCCTCGCGATTTGTGCCAAATGCGGGGTATGGCGCCGGGTAGCGCCACATTTGTGCCAAATGTGTGGGAGGGAAGCGCGGGGACGGGACGAAACACGCGCTTTACTATTAAGAAACTTTCCTGATACATTCCCGTCAGATGATCGTTCCGACGGAGGGATGAGGATGGCCGACAGACCGGTTCGCGGCACGCCAGCATGGCTGCGCGAGACGAACGACCGCACGGCGCTCTCGCTGCTGCTCGAGCACGGCGTCCTCACCCGCAGCCGGATCGGCGAGCTCTCCGGCCTGTCGAAGCCGACCGCGGCGCAGATGGTGTCGCGCCTCGAGACGGCGGGCCTCATCCACGTCGTCGGCGAGGTCTCGGGCGGCCGCGGGCCGAACGCGGCGAGCTACGCCGTGCGCACGGACCGGATGCTCGGCGTCGCGATCGACATCGACGCGACCGTGCTCCGCTCGACCGTGGTCGACGCCGCCGGTGGCGAGCACCCGATCGCGCTGACCCCGCTCGCGGCACGCACGCCGGAGGACGACGTGCGGGCGGCCGTCGCCGCCGCCTGCGAGGCCGCGGACGTCGACGCCGGCCGCGTCCGCGCCGTCTGCATCGGCGTGCAGGGCGCGCTCGACCCGCGCACCGACGAGCTCACCTACATCGAGACGCTTCCGGAATGGCCCAAGCAGGGCATCCTCCGCCGCCTCCAGGACGCCCTCGGCTACGACGTCCACATCGACAACGACGCCAACCTCGCCGCGATCGCCGAGCGCGCCGACGGGGCCGGGCACGACGCCGGCGGCTTCGCGCTGCTCTGGATGGGCGACGGCCTCGGCCTCGCCGTCGACCAGGGCGGCGCCGTGCACCGCGGAGCGTCCGGCGGCGCGGGCGAGATCGGCTACCTCCCGATCCCCCGCGACGCCGCCGAGCTCGATCCCGACGCCCACGACCTCCAGGACCTCGTCGGCGGGCCGACCGTCGCCCGCCTCGCGGCCGCGCACGGCGTCCCGGAGTTCGGGACGTCCGATGAGCGGGCGGACACGTCAGGCAGCGCGGACGCCGCCGCCGCTCGCGACGCGCTGATCGCCGATCTGGCACCCCGCGTCGCCGTCGGCGTCGTCCCCGTGCTCGCCCTCCTCGACCCCGAGCGCATCGTGCTCGGCGGCCCGACCGGCCGCGCCGGCGGCGCCCTGCTCGCCGAGCGCGTCACCGCCCTGCTGCGCGAGCAGTGGGGGTGCCCCACCATCGTCGCCACCGGCGTCCCCGCCCACCCCGTGCTCCGCGGGGCGCGGGAGCACCTCCTCGGCGAGGTGCGCAGCGCGCTCTTCGCCGAAGTGTCCCGGATAACCGTCTAGGGCACCGCTCCTCCCGCACCACTCAGCCCATCCCTGCATCACGACCGGAATCAGTGAGGAAACCACCCGTGAAACACCGTCACATCGTCGCCGCCATCGGCATCGCCGCGGCCGCAGCGCTCACCCTCGCCGGCTGCTCCGGCGGCTCCAGCGGCACCTCGTTCGCCGACAGCACGCCCAAGGAGCTCTCGGGCACCGTCTCGTTCTGGCACTTCTTCTCCGACCGGGAGGCGGACGTCATCCAGTCCGTCGTCGACGACTTCGAGAAGAAGAACCCGAAGGTGAAGGTCGAGGTCCACTCCGGACAGGACGACGAGAAGCTGCAGAAGGCCATCGCCACCGGCAGCAAGGTCGACGTCGGCCTCTCGTACTCCACCGACATCGTCGGCAACTTCTGCTCGAACGGCGCGTTCCGCAGCCTCAACAAGGTGATCGAGCGCGACGGCGTCGACATGAGCCAGTTCTCCGACACCGTGAAGTCGTACACCGAGTTCAAGGGCACCCGCTGCGCGATGCCGATGCTCGCCGACGTGTACGGCCTCTACTACAACAAGGCCCTCCTCCAGGCCGCCGGCTACACGGCGCCGCCGAAGACGCTCTCGGAGCTGGAGTCCATGGCCGAGAAGCTCACCACCTTCAACGCGGACGGCTCCATCAAGACGCTCGGGTTCAACCCGACGATGGGCTGGTACGAGAACTCCGCCGCGCACTACGGGCCCGCAGCGGGCGCGAAGTGGCTGAAGGACGACGGCACGAGCGCGATCTCGTCCAACCCGGGCTGGAGCGAGCTGATCCAGTGGCAGAAGGCCTTCGTGGACAAGATCGGCTGGGACAAGCTCAACGCCTTCACCTCCGGCCTCGGCCAGGAGTTCTCGGCCGACAACGCCTTCCAGACCGGGCAGGTCGCGATGAACATGGACGGCGAGTACCGCACCGCCTTCATCGCCGACCAGGCGAAGGGCCTCGACTACGGCACCGCGCCGTTCCCGACCGCCGACGACCACACCGACCTGTACGGCGGCGGGTACATCACCGGCAACATCATCGGCATCTCCAAGGGCTCCAAGCAGCCGGAGCTGGCGTGGGCGCTGCTGAAGTACCTCACCACCGACACCGACGCGGTCGTCAAGCTCGCCAACGGCCTCAAGAACGTCCCGACCACCAAGGACGCGCTCACGTCGCCGAAGCTGGAGGTCTCGGAGCAGTTCAAGACGTTCCTCGACATCTCGTCCGACAAGAACGTGCAGACGACGCCCGCCAGCCCGCTCGGCGCCGGCTACCAGAACTCGTTCCAGGACTTCTGGAACAAGTACCAGAGCCAGGGCGGCGACCTCCAGGCCGGCCTGAAGGACGTCGACAAGCAGATCGACGACGCGCTCGCGCTGACCACCGGTCCGTGAGATGACGTCGACCACCGAACGCGCGGGGCGGGTCGCCGCCCGCCCCGCGCGGTCCTCCCGCTACCGCCGGCGACGCAACCTGATCACGCTCGCGTTCCTGACGCCGACGCTCCTCGGCCTCGCGATCTTCTTCGTGTACCCGCTGATCGCCTCCGTCTACTACTCCTTCACCCGGTACGACCTGGTGTCGGCCCCGCAGTGGATCGGCCTGCGCAACTACGAGTACCTGTTCACGCAGGACCCGAACGTGTGGAAGGCGACGCTGAACACGCTGTGGTTCGTGGTGATCTGGGTGCCCGTGAAGACGGTGTTCGCCCTCCTGATCGCCGGGCTCCTCGCCCGGGCCAAGCGGGCCTCCGGCTTCTGGCGCACGGTGTTCTACCTGCCGGCGCTCGTGCCGCCGGTCGCCAGCGTCGTGGCCTTCGTGTTCCTCTTCAACCCGGGCACCGGCCCGGTCAACCAGGTGCTCGCCTGGTTCGGGATCAAGGGACCGCTCTGGTTCAACGACCCGGCCTGGTCGAAGCCGTCGCTCGTGCTGCTCGGCATCTGGGTGATGGGCGACGTGATGATCATCTTCCTCGCCGCACTGCTCGACGTGCCGAAGGACCAGTACGAGGCGGCCTCGCTCGACGGGGCGAGCGGCGCGCAGAAGGTGCGCTACATCACCATGCCGAGCATCGCGCCCGTGCTGATGTTCGCCGCGGTGACGGGGGTGATCGCGGCCATCCAGTACTTCACGGAGGCGGCCGTCGCCTCCTCCGTGGCCTCGGGCAAGGCCGTGGTCGGCGAGGGCATCAGCAACAACCTCGGCTACCCGGACGGGTCGCTGCTCACCTACACGCAGTGGCTCTACGTGCGCGGCTTCGGCACGTACCAGCTCGGCTACGCCTCGGCCCTCGCGGTGCTGCTGTTCGTCGTCGCGGCCGTCCTGCTCATCCTGATCCTGCGCCGGTTCAAGGCGTTCACACCGGAAGGCGCGCAATGACCACCGCCACCTCCTCCACGCCCCCGCTGGCACCCCCGGCGCCGAGGCGCCCCTCCCCCGCGAAGGGCGGCATCCCGACCCCGCGCTCCCTGCGCACGCGCCGCGTGCTGGGCTGGATCGCCGAGCACGCCGTGCTGCTCGTGCTGGCCGTGCTGTTCCTCGCGCCGGTCGTGTTCGTGCTGCTCACCTCGCTGATGTCGAGCCAGCAGACGCTGACTGCGTCGCTCTGGCCGCAGCCGTTCGCCTGGGACAACTACACGAAGGTCTTCACGTCCGTCCCGCTGGCGCAGTGGTTCGGCAACTCGGCCCTCTACGCGGTGCTCGCGACGCTGTTCATGCTGGTCTCCAGCGTGCCGGCGGCCTACGCGCTCGCCAAGATCAAGTTCCGCGGATCGGGGGTGCTGTTCACCGCGATCATCGTGGCGATGCTGCTGCCGCCGCAGGTGACGGCCATCCCGGTCTACGTGATGTGGTCGCAGCTCGGGCTGACGGGCACGCTCTGGCCGCTCATCCTGCCGAACCTGCTCGGGGACGCGTTCTCGATCTTCCTGCTGCGGCAGTTCTTCCTCACGATCCCGAGCGAGTACGCCGACGCGGCGCGCATCGACGGCAACGGGGAGTTCGGCGTGCTCTGGCGCGTGGTGCTGCCGATGGCGAAGCCCGGGATCGCGGCGACCGCGATCTTCATGTTCTTCCACTCGTGGAACGACTACTACGGGCCGCTGCTCTACACCTCCGAGAACCCCGCCTCCTGGCCCGTCGCCTACGGACTGGCGTCGTTCCGCGGGGTCCACGGAACCGACTGGGGGCTGACGATGGCGATGACCATGCTCGTCACCATCCCGGTCGTGATCATCTTCTTCTTCGCCCAACGCGTCTTCGTGGAGGGCATCACTCTGACCGGCGTGAAGGGATAACGCGGTGAAACTGGCAGTCGTGGGCGGAGGGTCCACCTACACCCCCGAATTGATCGACGGATTCGCGCGGATGCGCGACGTGCTCCCCATCGAGGAGCTCTGGCTCGTCGACACCGACCCCGAGCGCCTGCGCCTGGTGGGCGGGATGAGCGACCGGATGTTCCGCGCGGCGGGGCACACCGGCCGCATCGTCCCCACCTCCGACCTGGTCGCGGGCGTCGCCGACGCCGACGCCGTGCTCATCCAGCTCCGCGTCGGCGGACAGGCCGCACGCCACGGCGACGAGACGTTCCCGCACGAGTGCGGGTGCATCGGCCAGGAGACGACGGGTCCCGGCGGGTTCGCCAAGGCGCTGCGCACCGTGCCCGTCGTCCTGAGCGTGGCCGAGGTCGTGCGGAAGCACGCCAAGCCGGACGCCTGGATCGTCGACTTCACCAACCCGGTCGGGATCGTGACCAGGGCGCTGCTGAACGAGGGTCATCGCGCCGTCGGCCTCTGCAACGTCGCCATCGGCTTCCAGCGGCGCTTCGCGAACCTCCTGGGCGTCGACCACTCCCAGGTGCAGCTCGGGCACGTGGGGCTCAACCACCTCACGTGGGAGCGCTCCGTCACGGTCACCGACGACACCGGGACGCGGGATGCGCTCCCGGCGCTCCTCGGCGACCGCCTGGCCGAGCTCGCCGAGGAGATCGAGCTGCCCGCTTCCCTCCTCTCACTGCTCGGGAACGTGCCCAGCTACTACCTGCGCTATTACTACGCGCACGACGAGGTGCTGCGCGAGCAGCTCGACGCCCCCACCCGCGCGGAGGCGGTGCAGCGGGTCGAACGCGAACTGCTGGAGCTGTACGCGGACCCGTCGGTCGACACGAAGCCGGAGCAGCTGTCGCAGCGCGGCGGCGCGTTCTACTCGGAGGCGGCCGTCGACTTGATCGCGTCGCTGACGAGCGACCGCGGCGACGTGCAGGTCGTCAACCTGCGCAACGGCGGCTCGCTGCCGTTCCTGCCGGACGACCACGTGATCGAGGTGCCGGCGACCGTCGGCGCGGCCGGGCTCTCCGCTCTGCCGATCGCTCCGCTTCCCGACGACATCCGCGGGCTCGTCTCGCACGTCGCCGGCTACGAGCGGCTCGCCCTCGAGGCCGCCGTGCACGGCGGGCGCGACCGGGTCGTCCGGGCGATGCTCGCGCACCCGCTCGTCGGGCAGTACGACCGCGCCGAGAAGCTCACGGACCTCCTGATCGCCGGCAACAGGGACCACCTCGCATGGGCGCACTGACCGCGCCCGGCCGGCCGATCGCGATCGCGGTCGACGGCGGCGGCTCCAAGACGGACGCGGTGGCGCTCGAGCTCGACGGGACGATCGCGGCGACGGCGCGCGCCGGGACCTCCAGCCCGCATCTGATCGGGATGGACGCCTCCGCGCGTCTCGTCGACGACCTGATCGAGCGCCTGCTGGAGCAGACCGGGCCGCGCCCCATCGCCAACGCCGGAATCTATCTCTCCGGACTGGATCTGCCGGCCGAGGTGGCGGCGTTCCGCGCGGGCATCGCCGGCTACGCGTGGGCGGACGCAGTGGTCGACAACGACCTCTTCGCCCTCCTGCGCGCGGGGACGAGCGAGCCCGACGCGGTCGCCGTCGTCTGCGGCACCGGCATCAACTGCGTTGGTGTGCGGGCCGACGGCGAGATCGTGCGCTACCCGTCGCTCGGGATGACCTCCGGCGACTGGGGAGGCGGCTGGCACCTCGGCGAGCAGGCCCTGTGGCACGCCGCCCGCGCGGTCGACGGCCGCGGACCGGCGACCCTGCTGACCGCATCCGTGCCCGCCGTCTTCGGGCTGCCCGACGTGCAGGCCGTGATCGAGGCCGTCCACTTCGGTCGCGTGCCGAACGCCGACCTCGCGCGCATCGCGCCGTCGGTGTTCGCGGACGCCCGCGACGGCGACGCGGTCGCGGCCGGCCTCGTCGACCGCCAGGCCGAGGAGATCGTGGCCTTCGCGGCGACGACCCTGCGGCGGCTGTCGCTGCTGGAGCGCCCGGTCCCCGTCGTCCTCGGCGGCGGCATCATCGGGTCGCGGGATGCCCGCCTGCTGGACGGCGTGGAGAGCCGGCTCGCCGAGCGCGCGCCGCTCGCCCGCATCGAGCTGGTGACGGCGGCGCCCATCCTCGGCGCCGCGCTGCTCGCGCTCGAAGGCGCGGGAGCGGGGCCAGACGCCCTCGATCTCGCGCGCGAGGGGCTGGCCGCGCGTCCCGCCGCGGTGGTTCACTAGGGACACGGACAGCGACTACCTCACCGAACGCCGCCGGATGGTCGAGAACCAGCTCGTCCCCCGCGGGATCGCGGACCAACGGGTCCTCGACGCGATGGCCCGCGTGCCGCGGCACGAGTTCGTCCCCGAGTCGCAGGTGCCGTACGCCTACGCCGATCGCCCGCTCCCCCTCGAGGACGGCCAGACGATCTCGCAGCCGTTCATCGTCGCGCAGATGCTGGAGGCCGCCCGGATCGGCCCCGAGGACCGCGTGCTCGACGTGGGCACCGGCTCCGGGTATGCCGCCGCGGTCGCGGCCGAGCTGGCGCACCGGGTGATCAGCATCGAGCGCATCCCGGACCTCGCGGTCACGGCGGCGGCCACGCTCGAGGCGCTCGGCTACCGGGTCGAGGTGATCACCGGGGACGGCTCGCGAGGCTGGCCGGACGCCGCTCCCTACGACGCGATCGTCGCCGCGGCGACCGGTCCGGCCGTCCCGCAGGCGTGGCTCGACCAGCTCGCGCCGGGCGGCCGCATCGTCATGCCGGTGGGGCGCAGCGGGGGTGCGCAGCGGCTCGCCGTGTTCGAGCGGGATGCGACGGGCGCGCTGCACGAGACGAACCTCGGCGCGGTGTCGTTCGTGCCCCTGCTCGGCGAGGGCGCCTGGCCGGAGGATTGACCGCAGCCCGCGGAGTCGCGGCGCGTCGTCCGCAGCTCAGGCCGCGACGGCGATGCGTGCGCGCAGCGAGCCGAGCAGCGCGGAGAGCTGGCCGGCGGGTGCGGCGACGTCCTCCGGGTGCCACTGCACGGCGAGCACCGGGGCGTCGGCGTGCTCGATCGCCTCGACGTGACCGTCGGGAGCGCGACCGGTGACGACCAGTCCGTCCCCGAGCACGTCGACCGCCTGGTGGTGGGCGCTGCGCACGTCCACGACGGCCGAGCCCAGCAGCTGGGAGAGGCGGCTGCCCGGCTCCACGAGCACGGGGTGCGTGGTCAGCACCTCCGGGATCGGGACGCCGCGGTTGACGTGCGGGGTGTGCTCGCCGAGGTCCTGGACGAGCGTGCCGCCGAGGGCGACGTTGACGATCTGGAGGCCGCGGCAGATGCCCAGCAGCGGCGTGCGGCGCTCGACGGCCCGGCGCGCCAGTGCGAGCTGGGCGGCGTCGGCGACCTCGAGGTGGCGGCTCTCGTGGGCGTACCCGCCGGTCGCGCCGTAGAACCGCGGGGCGATGTCCTCGCCGCCGACGATCACGACGGCGTCCGCGGCGTCGGTGCGCGCGAGCAGGGCCTCCTCGCCCTCGTCGGCCGCGAGACGGCTGACCGTCCACCCCTGGGAGCGGGCCTCCGCGATCACCGTTCCGACGAGGATCTGGACGTAGGCGTGGTACTCCGGGTCGTGGCCGCGGAAGCGGGTCGCCTCGACGACGGCGAGCGAGCGGGCACCGGATGCAGACACGGGCTCCTCCTCTCGCCGGGATGCGTCCGTCCATTCTGCGAGGGCCGCGCGCCGTGCGCATCCTCCCGCGTAACAGGCTGAAACAGTGACACCGTCGCACGGCCCCCATAGACTCGGCACGAAGTGTTCCTGGAGAGTGGGTGAATGCTCTTGCGACGTGTTCTGACCGGGGCCCTGCTGACCGTCGTCCTCGTCGCGGGCCCGCTGGCCCTCGCGGCGCCGGCCTCCGCGGAGGACCCGGTGGACCTGGGGTCGAGCCACGTCGACGATGTCGCGGGCGTGCTGACGGACAGCCAGGGGGACGCCGTCGACGCGGCGGCGGCGAAGCTCGCCGACGATCACCAGATCGACCTGTTCGTCGTCTACGTCGACCGCTTCACCAACCCGACGGACGCCCAGGACTGGGCCAACGAGACGGCGGCGCAGAACAACCTCGGGCCGACCGACTACCTCCTGGCCGTCGCGGTCGACGGCCGCGCGTACTACCTCTCTGGCGACGACGCCGGTCCCGTCAGCGGGGACAAGCTCGACAGCATCGAGCGGAACGACATCGAGCCCCGGCTGCGCGCCGGCGACTGGTCGGGCGCGGGGATCGCCGCCGCGCAGGGGCTGTCCGACGCGGTCGGCGGGGGCGGAGCCGGGTTCTTCTGGTTCTTCCTGATCGCCGTGCTCGTCGTCGGCGTCGTGCTCTTCCTCGTCCTCCGTTCGCGCCGCAAGAAGAAGACGGCCGCCGCTCCCGGCGCGCCGCAAAGCGAGCTGCAGGGCCTCCCGATCGAGGAGCTGCAGCGCCGCGCCGGCTCGGCCCTCGTGCAGACCGACGACGCCATCCGCACCAGTGAGGAGGAGCTGGGCTTCGCGACGGCCCAGTACGGCGCGGACTCGGTGGTCCCGTTCCAGGCGGCCCTCGACCAGGCGAAGGGCCAGCTGCGGGAGGCGTTCACCCTCAAGCAGAAGCTGGACGACTCGGAGCCCGACACGGACGAGCAGCGGCGCGGGTGGAACATCCGCATCGTCGAGCTGTGCACGGCGGCGAACCACGCGCTCGATGCGCAGGCGGACGCCTTCGACGAGCTCCGGTCGCTCGAGAAGCGCATCCCGGAGGCCTCGGCGCAGGTCGCCGCCGCCGCGCAGCAGGCCGCCGCGCGGGTCGAGCAGACGCGGGCGACCCTGGCAACGCTCGGCCAGCGCTACACGGACGCCTCGCTCGCGACCGTCGGTGACAACGTCGACCAGGCGACCCAGCGTCTCGCGTTCGTGCAGACCGCCCTCGCGGCCGCCGCGCAGAAGGCGGGTGCGGGCGACACCAGTGCCGCCGCGATCGGCGTGCGCGCCGCCGAGGAGTCGGTCGACCAGGCCACGCTCCTGCTCGACGCCGTCGACCGCGTCGCGGCCGACCTGGCGAAGACCCAGCAGTCGATCGACGCCGTCCTCCCCGAGCTCGAGAGCGACCTCGCCGAGGCGCGCGCCCTCGCCGCGTCCGGCGACCCGGGCGGCACCATCGCGGGAGTGATCGCCGGCACGGAGCAGACCGTGACGGACGTGCGGGCCAAGCTCGCGGCCGGGCCCATCAACCCCCTCGAGATCGCGCAGCGCCTCGACGCGGCCAACCGCTCCATCGACGGCGTGCTGCAGGGCGTCCGCGACGGCCGGATGCAGACGCAGCGCGCCCAGTCGTCCCTCCAGCAGACCCTGATGGCGGCGAAGGCCCGGATCTCGGCCTGTGAGGACTTCATCACGGCTCGCCGCGGCGCGGTCGGACCGGAGGCGCGCACCCGCCTCGCCGAGGCCGGGAGGCTGGTCGTCCAGGCCGAGCAGACCGCCGCGGCCGACCCGGTGACGGCGCTCGGCCAGGCCCAGCGCGCGGCGCAGCTCGCCGACGAGGCGACCCAGCTCGCCCAGCGGGATGTGGGCGGCTTCCAGCCGCAGCAGGGCGGGCTCGGCGACATCTTCGGCGGCGGCACCACCCAGACCCAAGGCGGCGGCGGCAACGGCGCGATGGGCGCCATCCTCGGCGGCATCCTGATCAACTCCGTCCTGAGCGGCGGGATGTTCGGGGGCGGCGGCAACGGAGGCGGCGGCTTCGGCGGCGGCAGCAGCGGTCGCGGAGGCCGCGGCGGAGGCGGCGGAGGTTTCAGCTCCGGCAGTTTCGGCGGCGGCGGGACGCGCACCCGGCGCGGCGGAGGCCGGTTCTAGACGCACCACACGTACCCAGCGCCTCATCCGGGGCGGGAGACGCCTCCTTCGGGGGGAGAGGAAAGGAAGAGCACATGGCAAAGCAGTCCATCTTCGGGCGCATCTCACAGCTCCTGAAAGCGAACATCAACTCCCTCCTCGACCAGGCCGAGGATCCGGAGAAGATGCTGGATCAGATGGTCAGGGACTTCACCAACAGCATCGCCGACGCCGAGAGCGCCATCGCCGAGACGATCGGCAACCTGCGCCTGCTCGAGGACGACCACCGCGAAGACGTGGAGGCCGCCGAGGACTGGGGCCGCAAGGCGCTCGCCGCGAGCAAGCAGGCCGACACCTACCGCGCATCGGGCGACACCGCGAACGCCGACAAGTTCGACAACCTCGCCAAGGTCGCCCTGCAGCGCCAGATCGCGTCGGAGAACGAGGCGAAGACCGCGGAGCCGCAGATCGCCTCCCAGACCGAGGTCGTCGACAAGCTCAAGTCGGGCCTCAACGGCATGAAGGAGAAGCTCGAGCAGCTCAAGAGCAAGCGGTCGGAGCTGATCGCGCGGGCGAAGAGCGCCCAGGCGCAGTCGCAGGTCATCGACGCGGTCAAGAGCGTCGACATCCTCGACCCCACGAGCGAGGTCTCGCGCTTCGAGGAGAAGATCCGCCGCGAGGAGGCCCGCGTGCGCGGCGCCCAGGAGCTGGCCGCATCGAGCCTGGACGCCCAGTTCAACGACCTGGACGACCTCGGCGAGCTGACCGAGGTGGAGGCCCGCCTCGCCGCGCTCAAGACCGGTGGAGCGCAGCCCGCCGTCACGGCCGACCCCGCGCCCTCCGCCCCCTACACCCCGGGGCAGTGACCGCCCGGTGACTGCAGCATCCTTCCTGGTCGTTCCGCAGTGGCAGGGCTCGGGATCGTCGCGCGCGATGCGGCTGATCGACGGCGCGGAGGCCATCCGCGGCGATCTGCCGGCGAGCGCCACCCACACGGTCTCCGTGCCCTCCGCCGCGGGCGATGCGCTGGGGACCGGCGTGCACCGGTTCTCGTCGCTCACCCTCGTCCGTGAGCTGGCGACGGCGGAGCTCGCGCTCCTCGAGGCGCCCGTCGTGACGGTCGGCGGCGACTGCGCCGCCGACCTCGCGAGCGTGCAGCACGCGGTGGCCGCGCATCCCGCCGGCACCGTCGCCGTCGTGTGGTTCGACGCCCACGGCGACCTCAACAACGTGTCGACCTCCCCCTCCGGCGCCTTCCACGGCATGGTGGGGCGGGCGCTCCTCGGCGACGGACCGGACGGCCTGGCCTCGGCCGGCCCCGCCCGGCTGGCGGCCGCGAACCTCGTGCTGGCCGGCACCCGGTCGCTCGACGACGGCGAGTCCGCCTTCGTCGATCGCGCGGGCATCCGGGTCGTCGCCTCCGGGGAGCTGGACGATCCGGAGGCCGTGGTGCGTGCGGTCGAGGCGACCGGCGCGACGGCCGTGTACGTGCACGTGGACCTCGACGTGCTCGATCCCGCGCACATCGACGGCATCGGCTACCCGGAGCCGTTCGGGGTGACGCCCGCCGCGCTCTGCGACGCCATCCGCGCGCTGCGGTCGCGGTTCGAGCTCGCCGGCGCGGCGGTGACCGAGTTCGCGCCGGAATCGCCGGAGGCGGCGGGGCGCGACATGCCGGTGATCCT
>NZ_MKVJ01000020.1:158230-279740 GCF_001898805.1 Leifsonia sp. 71-9 | reverse complement strand
CGAGCGCAGGGGCCACGTCCTGCTCATCGGCTTCAACCGCCCCGAGAAGCGCAACGCCGCCGACTACGAGCTGCTCTCCGCACTCGCCGACGCGTACGGCGAGCTGGAGCGCGACCCGGAGCTGCGGGTCGGTCTCGTGCACGCGGTCGGCGACCACTTCACGGCCGGGCTGGACCTGGCCGACCTGGGCCCGCGGATCGGCGCGGACGGGCTCTCGTTCGTCGATGAGGGCGCCATCGACCCCTGGCAGGTGTCGGGCACGTCGCTGACCAAGCCGGTCGTGATCGCGGTCCAGGGCACCTGCCTCACCCTCGGCATCGAGCTGATCCTCGCGTCCGACATCGCCGTCGCGGCCCGCTCGACCACCTTCGGCCAGATCGAGGTCACCCGCGGCATCCTGCCGTTCGGCGGCGCCACACTGCGGTTCCCCCGCGCCGTCGGGTGGGGCAATGCGATGCGCTACATCCTGACCGGCGACACCTTCGACGCCGCGGAGGCCCACCGCATCGGCCTGGTCCAGGAGGTCGTGGACGACGGCGAGCAGTTCGATCGTGCCCTCGCGATCGCCGAGCGCATCGCCGCGCAGGCGCCGCTCGCCGTGCAGGCCGCGCTCGCCAACGCCAAGCGCGCCGTGCGCGAGGGCGACGCCGCAGCGGAGGCGGAGCTGCAGCCGACGCTGGTGCGACTCGTCACCAGCGAGGACGCCCGCATCGGCATGGAGGCCTTCCTGACCCGCACCGAGGCGCGGTTCGTTGGCCGCTGAGGCCTCTCCCCCACCCGCTCGACACGACAGCCGGACACCACAGAAGGAGACAGCATGACCAGCACCGAGTACGACGTCATCGTGATCGGGGCGGGCGCCATCGGCGAGAACGTCGCCGACCGCGCCGTCCAGGGCGGGATGCGCACGGTGATCGTGGAGTCCGAGCTGGTCGGCGGCGAGTGCTCGTACTGGGCGTGCATGCCGTCCAAGGCGCTGCTGCGCAGCGGGGCCCTGCTCCGGGCGGCCTCCCGCGTGGGCGGCGTGCGCGAGGCGATCACCGGACCGCTCGACGTGGAGGCGGTGCTCAAGCGGCGCGACCGGATGACCAGCGACTGGAAGGACGACGGCCAGGTCTCCTGGCTGGAGAGCGCGGGGATCGACCTGGTGCGCGGGTGGGCGGTCATCACCGCCCCGAAGGAGGTCACCGTCACCGCGGAGGACGGCACCGTCACCGTGCTGACGGCGAAGCACGCCGTCGCGGTCAGCACCGGCTCCGCCGCGCTCCTGCCCGACATCCCGGGCCTGCGGGAGAGCGAGCCGTGGACCAGCCGGGATGCGACGAGCGTGCAACGCGTGCCCGTGTCGCTGGCGATCCTCGGCGGCGGCGTCGTGGGGGTCGAGATGGCCACGGCCTACGCCGGGTTCGGCACCGAGGTCCACCTGATCTCGCGCGGCGCGCTCCTCGCCAACGACGAGCCGTTCGCGGGCGAGGCGGTTGCCGCGTCGCTGCGCGAGCTCGGCGCGAAGGTGCACCTCGACGTCTCCCCCACCTCGGTGGAGCGGATCGAGGGCGATCGGTTCCGCATCGCCCTCGACGACGGCAGCACGATCGAGACGGACGAGTTCCTCGTGGCGACCGGCCGGCTCCCCCGCACCTCCGGCATCGGGCTCGACGCATTCGGGCTCGAGGACGGCGGATGGCTGCACGTCGACGACAGCATGCGCGTCGTCGGCGCCGACGGAGAGCCGGCGGTCGACGGCGGCTGGCTCTACGGGGTCGGAGATGTGAACCACCGCGCGCTGCTGACCCACCAGGGCAAGTACCAGGCGCGTGCGGCCGGCGACGCGATCGCGGCGCGCGCTCACGGCAAGGACGTGTCCCTGGAGCCGTGGGGCACCTACGTGGCGACCGCTGACCACCAGTCGGTGCCGCAGGTGACGTTCACCGACCCGGAGGTCGCCTCCGTCGGGCTGACCGCGGCCGCCGCCGAGAAGGCGGGCTACCGCATCCGCGTCGTCGACTATCCGATCGGCTCGGTGAGCGGGGCCTCGATCGCCTCGGACAATTACGAGGGCCAGGCGCGCATGGTGGTCGACGAGGACCGCCAGGTCGTGCTCGGGGTCACCTTCGTCGGGCAGGACGTCGGCGAGCTGCTGCACTCGGCGACGATCGCGGTCGTCGGCGAGGTCCCGCTCGCCCGGCTGTGGCACGCGGTGCCGTCGTACCCGACCATCAGCGAGGTCTGGCTGCGTCTGCTCGAGGCGTACGGCCGGCCCACCTCGTGAGCGTCCGCGACCGCATCGGCGACGCGATCGACCGCAGCCTGCTCGGGCGGCTGCTGTTCGACTCGCCGATCAGCTGGCTGGGCTACCTGTACGCCACGGCCGTCGGCCTGACCTGGGGCTTCATCTGGAGCACCGGCCGGGTCGAGCGCCGCGCGGGGCTCTTCGTCTTCCGCGGGATGCCGGCACGGACGTTCGGCCGCGGCGGCTCGTGCGTCGGCCAGTGCTACCTCACCGACCAGAACGTGAGCGACGACGTGCTCGAGCACGAGGCCGTGCACAAGCGGCAGTGGCAGCGCTACGGGATGGTGTTCCCGCTGCTCTACCTGCTGTCCGGGCGCGACCCCCTGCGCAATCGATTCGAGATCGAGGCGGGCCTCGAGAAGGGCGGATACCGTTGAGCGAGACAGACGGAACGGAGCGCGCCGAGAGCGCGACCGGCGCCACGCGGCGACGCACGATCGTCCTGACCGGCGCGAGCTCCGGGATCGGCACGGTCGCGGCCGAGCAGCTCTCGGCGCTCGGCAACGAGGTCGCGGTCGTCGGTCGCAACCCGGAGCGCACGCGGGCGATCGCGGAGCGGATCGGGGCGACGCCGTTCCTGGCCGACTTCGAGCGGCTGGACGACGTGCGCGCCGTCGCCTCGGCCCTCCTCGACCGCTACGAGACGATCGACGTGCTCGCGAACAACGCCGGCGGCCTCAACCACCGGCGCGAGCTGACCGTCGACGGGCACGAGCGCACCATCCAGAACAACCACCTGGCGCCGTTCCTGCTCACGCACCTCCTCCGCCCCCGCCTGGAGGAGACCGCCGCCCTCGGGCGCGACGTCCGCGTCGTCAACACCGCCAGCCTCGCGAACCGGTTCGGCACCCTCCGCCTCGACGACCTCGACTGGGAGCACCGCCGCTGGGGCGGCGGCTGGCGCGCCTACGGCACCGCCAAGCTCGCGACGATCCTCTTCACCGTCGAGCTCGCCGAACGCCTCACCGGGACGGGCGTGACCGCGTACTCGTTCCACCCCGGCACGATCGCCACCAACTTCGGGCGCACGTCGCCGCTGATCCGGTTCGGCGCCCTCGTGACCCGCGGCACTTACGGCATCCCGGTCGCGGAGGGAGCGGCGCCGCTGGTCAGGCTGGCGGCGGAATCGCCGGTGCTCGCACCCAGCGGGACCTACTTCGACCGGTTCACCGTCAACGGCGCCACGACGGCACAGGCGAAGGACGCCCAGCTCGGGCGGGACCTCTGGGCGATCACACAGACGCTGGTCGGTGTGGGCGCTCCGGTGTGACCACCGCGTCGCGCGCCATCCCGACCTCGGCCACGAGCAGCTCTCGCACCTCGGTCAGCAGCGAGAAGCCGCCCGTCACGATCGCCTGAGTGGCTCCGGGACCGTCGCAGAGCATCTCCGTCGCCCACGCGCGGACGGCACGCGTGGCCGCCTCGCCGCGGGCGCAGCGCTCGCCGGTCCCCGGCCGACCGGAGCGCGTCGCACGCGTCAGCCAGGTCACGGTCATCCGGATCGGCGCCGAGATGGCGGCGATGTGGTCGGCGTCCTCGACCTCCAGGAACACCCGGCCGCGCGCGCACAGCGGCAGCAGAGCCAGTTCGGCCTCGACCTCGGAGAGGGAGGACTCGTCGCCCACCACGAGGAACTGCACGCGGTCGTCGTGGTGCGCCGTCTCGGCGGTGTGGGAGGAATGGTCGGGTCGGTGCATCTCGCTATCGAGTATAGGGCAGGCTTACCTAACCTCAACTGCGGGTTCACGACCTCGAAGCCGACGCCCAGCCAGCTCGCCCTTCCCCTCGCCGGACCCGCGCGGGATGATCGAGGCATGCGCCCAACGCCGGACTCACCCGTCGCCCCGATGCTCGCCAAGGCCGTCCCCGCGGTCCCGGATCCGGAGAGCGTGGAGGGCGGCCTCAGCTACGAGCCGAAGTGGGACGGCTTCCGGGCGATCGTCTACGCCGAGCCCGGCGGCGGCGAGACCATCGGCGCCGTCGAGATCGGCAGCCGCGGCTCCAAGATGCTCACCCGGTACTTCCCCGAGCTGGTCGAGGCGTTCCGGCGGCTGCTGCCCGGTCCGTGCGTGCTCGACGGCGAGATCGTCGTCCCGACGGGCGAGCCCGGCCGCCAGCGGCTCGACTGGGAGGCGCTCTCGCAGCGCATCCACCCCGCGGCCAGCCGCGTGAAGCTCCTCGCCGAGGAGACGCCGGCGACCTTCATCGCGTTCGACCTGATCGCACTCGGCGACGAGTCCTACCTCGACCGCCCCTTCGGCGAGCGCCGGGCCGCGCTCGAGGAGTTCGCCGCCGCCGTCCCGGCGCCGATCGCGCTGACCCGCACCACGACCGACGTGGAGCTCGCCCGGAAGTGGCTGGTCGAGTTCGAGGGTGCGGGGCTCGACGGCGTCGTCGCCAAGCCGCTGGCGGGACCGTACGCCCCCAACAAGCGCACGTTGCTGAAGATCAAGCACCACCGCACCGCCGACGTCGTCGTGCTCGGCTACCGCATCCATGCGAGCGGGCGCGGCGTGGGCTCCCTGCTGCTCGGCCTCTACGACTCCGACGGCACGCTCCGCAACGTCGGCGGCGTCTCGGCGTTCAGCGACGCCACGCGGCTCGCTCTGATCGACGAGCTGGAGCCGCTGGTCGAGCGCGACGCGTCGGGTGAGGCCGTGAAGGGTGAGACGGAACGCAGCCGGTTCTCGTCCGGCAAGGATGTGTCGTTCGTCCGGCTTCGTCCCGAGCGGGTGCTGGAGGTGCGATACGACCAGATGGAGGGGATGCGCTTCCGCCACACGGCGCAGTTCGAGCGCTGGCGCCCCGACCGCGAGGCGCGCTCCTGCACCTTCGATCAGCTCGACCGGCCCGTGGCCTACGACCTCGGCGACGTCCTCACCTGAGCCGATCCGCTCGCGCCGGCTCCGCTCGCGCCGCGTCCGGCCGTGCCGCGTCCGGCCGTGCCGCGTGGGCTCCAGCCGCCTCCGCTCCGGTGGCTAGGCCTTCTTCGCCCGGCTCGGCTGAACGCGCGGCGGTTCGCCGGGCATCTTGGGGTAGTCGGGCGGGAACGGCAGCTCTCCGAGCCCGTCGTCGAGGTCGCGCTGCCACCACTCCATGAGCACGTCGATGCTGCCCGGCTCCTCGCCGAAGCGCTCCCACGGGTCGCCGACCGTGGCGAGCCGCTCGGGCAGGTTGAGCACGGTGAACGAGCGCGGGTCGACGTCGGGCAGTTCGTCCCAGGTGATCGGCGTGGAGACGGGGGCGTGGGCGAGCGCGCGCGGGCTGTAGGCGCCGGCCATCGTGCGGTCGCGGTTGGCCTGGTTGAAGTCGACGAAGATCTTCTCTCCGCGCTCCTCCTTCCACCACGCGGTCGTGACCGCGTCGGGCATGCGCCGTTCGAGTTCGCGCGCCGCCGCGATCACCGCGTGGCGCACGTCGAGGAACTCCCGCACCGGGGCGATGGGGGCGAAGACGTGCAGCCCGCGGTTGCCGGAGGTCTTCACGAACGCGTCGAGGCCTGCCTCCCGCAGCACGCTGCGCAGTTCGAGCGCCGCGGGGATGGCGTCGGAGAAGTCGGTCCCCGGTTGCGGGTCGAGGTCGATGCGCAGTTGGTCGGGGTTGTCGGAGTCCTCCGCGCGCGACGGCCAGGGGTGGAACACGACCGTGTTCATCTGCGCGGCCCACACCGCCGCCGCGGGCTCGTCGATGACGAGCTGCGGGTGCGAGCGGGCGCTCGGGTAGACGACCATCACCGAGCGGACGTAGTCGGGGGCACCGCGAGGCGGGTTCTTGGAGAAGAACTGCTCGCCGTCGATCCCCTCGGGAAAGCGCTGCAGGGACACCGGGCGGTCGCCGTTCGCCCGCACGAACGCCTCGCCGACCGCGACCAGGTAGTTCGCCAGGTCGAGCTTGGTGATGCCGAGCTCGGGCCAGAGCACCCGGCCGGGGCTCGAGATGCGCACCTCCCGGTCGCCGCTCGGACCCGGGACGGTGAGGACAACCGCGTCGCCTGCCATGGCACCACCGTACCGCTCGAACGCCCGATGACCAGGGTGTGAATTCCATGTGGGATGCGGCCCGCCCTCCGGCGTCGCCGCCGAGTTGGGCCAGAATGACAAGCGCGTCCGACCGCGGCCCCGAGCGGCCGGACCACGAGATGAGGTGCATCGCCCTGAGGATCATCAGCTACAACCTCCGCAAGCATGCGGCCGGCCACGAACTCGCCGACATCGCCCTGACCCACGAGGTGGACGCCCTGTGCCTCCAGGAAGCGGACACGGACGTCCTCCCCGAGCGCCTCCACCACCTGAGCCTCGCGGACGCGACGCGGGCCAACCGCCTGGGCCTCGCCGTCTACGTGCGCGACGACCGCTACGAGATCCTGAACACCCAGGTCTTCGCCGTCCACAAGTCCCTGCACGACCGCGTGCTCGCCCCCGCGCACGAGCGTCTGCTCGCCGTGCACCTGCGCGACCGCGACAGCGGCGACAACGTGCTGGTCGGCTCCTTCCACGCCGCCCCGCTGACCGCCTCGAACTCGCTGCGCCGCAAGCAGATCGCCGCCGCCCACGAGGGGATGCGCTCGCTCGCCCCCGACACTCCGGCGATCATGGTCGGCGACTTCAACTACCCGTGGTTCATCAACGGCCTCGAGCGCAGCCTCACGACGAGCGGCTACACGCTCATGCGCAGCACCGAGCCGACCTACCTGCGGTACAAGTTCTTCACCGGCTACTTCGACTTCGTCACCTCGACCGGGTTCGACATCGAGCGCGTCGACGTGCTGCCCGCGGGGGCCTCCGACCACCGCGCGATCAGCCTGGACGCGGAGCGCGCGGCCTGAACCGCCGCTAGCCGGCCTCCCTCACCGTCTCCGCCCCTCCCGGCGCCGCCGCTCCACGGTCGGGAGCGCTCACCGGGAACCGCAGCCGATCCGTCGGATCCGGCTCGATCACCCCGAGCGCGATGAGCCGCGCCCGCACCCCGCCGACGCGGCGCCCGGCAGCGGCCGCGATCTGGTCGAACGTCTCGCCGCGGCGGTACGCGTCGACGACAGCGGCCTCCTGCTCGGGCGTCCAGCGCCGGAAGGCGTTCGGATGCTCCGGACTCGAGCGCGACGACGCGGGCTCCGGCTCGGCGACCAGCGGCTGCACGAGCTGGACGCTCAGCACCTGCTCGAGCCCGTAGCGGGCCACCGGCTCCTCCCCAGCCGCGGACCAGCAGACGAGCGCCGCGTCGTCGATGGTGATCAGTGTCGCGTCGACCTCCGCGAAGGCGTGGCCGACCATGGAAACGTGCAGCATGAACTCTTCCCCCCGATTGTGTTGCCTGTGGTTTCGAGCGTACGAAGGAGCGGAGGGGGACGGCCAGAGCGCGGACGCGAGGTGGTGACGGATGGATCTGCTGGGGTGGCTCGCGGGCGGCGAGTACACGATCGCGCGGGAGATCCTGCTTCGCGGCGTCGCCGTGCTCTACGTCGTCGCGTTCGTGTCGGCGGCGAACCAGTTCCCGGCCCTGCTGGGCGAGCACGGCCTGCTCCCGGCCCCGCGCTTCCTGCGCTCCGCGTACGGTCGCGCGCAGCCGACGCTGTTCGGCTGGCGGAGGAAGGGGCAGGCGATCTACTCCGACCGCCTGCTGCGCGCCGTCGCCTGGAGCGGCGCGACGCTCGCGGCGCTCGTCGTGCTCGGACTGCCGCAACTGCTACCCACCTGGCTGTTCGTGCCGCTGTTCCTCGTGATCTGGTACCTCTACCTGTCGATCGTGAACATCGGCCAGACCTTCTACGGCTTCGGCTGGGAGAGCCTCCTCTGCGAGGCGGGCTTCACGGTCGCGTTCCTCGGGGCCGCTGACACGGCACCGCCGATCACGATCATCGTGCTGCTGCGCTGGCTGGTGTTCCGGCTGGAGTTCGGCGCGGGGATGATCAAGATGCGCGGCGACCGGGTCTGGCGCGATCTGACCGCGCTCTACTACCACCACGAGACGCAGCCGATGCCGAACCCGCTCAGCCGCACGGCGCACCTCCTGCCGAAGTGGTTCCACCGCATCGAGGTGCTGGGGAATCATTTCGCGCAGCTCGTGGTGCCGTGGCTGCTCTTCCTGCCGCAACCCGTCGCGAGCGCGGCGGCGGCCGTGGTGGTGCTGACGCAGCTGTGGCTGGTCGCGACCGGCAACTTCGCCTGGCTGAACGTGATCACCATCGTCCTGGCGTTCTCGGCGGTCAGCGATCCGGTGTGGTCCTGGGCGCTCTCGTGGGCGGACGGAGGCGCCCGGCTGGGCGGGATCGGCGCCGGCGGCATCCCGGTCTGGTACGCGGTGGCCGTCCTGCTGGTGACGGCGGGACTGCTGGTGCTCAGCTGGCCGCCGCTGCGGAACCTCTTCCGGCGCCGCCAGCTGATGAACGCGAGCTTCAACCGCTGGCACCTCGTCAACGCCTATGGCGCGTTCGGCAGCGTGACGCGCGAGCGCTACGAGGTCACCGTCGAGGGGACGGCCGACGACCCGCACGATCCGCACGCCGACTGGCGCGAGTACGCCTTCAAGGGCAAACCGGGCGACGTGCGCCGCCTCCCGCGCCAGTTCGCGCCGTACCACCTGCGCCTGGACTGGCTGATGTGGTTCCTCGCGCTCGGCTCGCGCGACTCCCCCTGGTTCCAGGGCTTCCTGCTGCGGTTGCTCGAGGCCGATCGCCCGACCCTCCGTCTGCTGCGCGCGGATCCGTTCGGCGGCGAGGCCCCGCGCGCCGTGCGGGCGACGATGCACCTCTACCGGTTCACGACGCGCGCCGAGAAGCGGGCGACCGGGGACCGCTGGGTCCGCACGGAGGTCGGGACGCTGGTGCCGCCGGTCTCGCTGCGCGGCTGACCGCACCGGGCCTGTGACGACTCAGTACCCCGTGCGCTCCTCCTGGAGCTTCGCCAGGTCGCGCCAGATGAGCAGCTTGAGGCGCGCGGGCTTCTCCCGCTCGTAGTCGTCGCGCAGGGCCTCCACGCCCGAGAGCGCGTCGAGACCGGCCTCGATGGCCGTGCCGACGTCGTCCCAGGCGTCCTGCCGGCCGCGCTCGACCAGGGCCAGGAGCTGCTCCTCCGAGTCCGCCTTGGCGCGCAGCTGCTGAGCGAGCTCGAGAGCGGCGGACTTGCGCAGGTTCAGGTTGGCGAGGTCGACGTCGCGATAGTCGTGCGGGTGCGTCGCGTCGCCGCGCAGGCCGGTGGCGACGGCGAGCTCCTCGTCGATCCGGCCGGCGGCCTGCCCCTGCTCCGAGGCGAGCTCGCGCAGGATGCGGGCGGCCTCACCCGTGTGACGCGCGGGGTCGAAGTCGTTGCCGTACTGGATGGTGTCGACGACGATGTGGTTCTTGATCGCCATGCGGGTGGCGTATTCCGCCAGGAGCATGCCTTCCTCGACGGACTGGTCGAGGGTGGGTGCGGGAGGCGCGGTCAGGGCGTCCTCGTCGAAGGGACGGGTGCGCACCGTCTTCCTCTTCGGGGCTCCCCGGTGGAACCACGTCGGCCAGCGCATCGGAGTCCACCCTTCCCATCTCGTCGTGCGGGAGCGCCCGCGGACGACGCGGCGGCGGCGCCCGAGACCATTCTCTCCGATCCGGCCGGACGGCCGGGACCGCTCAGGCCGGCTGCCCGTTGAAGAACGCGTTCGCGCGGCGCGTGAACAGCAGCGAGAGCACGATGATCACCCACACGATGTCCACGACACCGCTGAAGACCTGCAGCGTGAAGAGGAGCAGGACGCCGTTGATCAGGTTCAGGATCATGACGAGGGTCACGAGCGCGCGCGACACCTTGCTGCCGTTGAGGAGGCCGCGGGCGACGATCAGGGTGACGATGCCGAGCACGATCGAGACGATCGCCGAGGTGGTGATGCCGGCGAGACCGCCCGCGGTCTCCGCGCCGGGCGCCGACTCGCGCGTGAACAGCACGACCACGCCGCCGATGATGTTCAGGACGCCGTTGATGTAGGTCAGCACGGCGACGAACGTCACCGAGCCGGGGCGCTTGGCGGGCATGGGGGCCTCCTCGGGGAACGGGCGCGGTGTCGAGCCGATCACGGTCACCCTACCGGCCGGGGTGCGGGGAACGGGAGGGGGTGGATGTCGGTGGTCCATGCCAGGGTGGAGGCATGGCGGGAGTGCGGTACGAGTTCGAGGCCGAGCTGTTCCGGTGGGAGGCCCGGCGCGACCTGTGGGTGTTCGCGCGGCTGCCCGACGACGTGTCGGAGGAGATCCGGCTGCAGCCGCATCCCCCGGCCGGGTTCGGCTCGGTCAAGGTGATGATGACGCTGGGCTCCTCGCGCTGGTCGACGTCGATCTTCCCGGAGAGCGCGGAGGGCGCGTACATCGTGTCGATCAAGGGCGACATCAGGAAGGCCGAGGGCGTCGGGCTCGGCGACCGCGTGCGGCTCGGGGTCGAGACGCTGCTGTAGCCGTTCCGGGATGGGACAGAATGGCTTCATGGACCGACCGGGCGAGCAGAGCGCGCCGCACTCGCAGACGCTCTCGCGGGGCATCCGGCTGCTCGAGATCCTGGCCGAGTCGGAGGACCCGATGACGATCGCGGCGCTCTCCGACGCGCTCGGGGTGCACCGCTCGATCGCGTACCGCATCCTGCGCACGCTGGAGGATCACGGGCTCGTCGTCCGCGACGCCGCCGGCGCCGTGCAGCTCGGCCCGCGCATGGCCACGCTTGCGCGATCGGTCTCGCGCGACCTGCAGTCCGCGTCGCTGCCGCAGCTGACCGCCATCGCGAACGACCTGTCGATGACGGCGTTCGTCGCGGTGCTCGACCGGCACGAGGTCGTCACGCTGGTGAGCGTCGAGCCGTCGCACGCCCACGCGACGGTGGTGCAGCGTCCGGGCACCCGGCATCCGCTCGGCTCCGGCGCTCCGGGCATCGCGATCCAGTCCGCGCTCACCGGTTCGCAGTGGCGCGCCCTGCCCGACGAGCACCCGCGGGACGAGGCCGCCCAGGCGCGCGAACGCGGGTTCGCGACCAGCCACGACGAGGTCATCCCGGGGCTCGCCTCGGTCGCGGTCCCGCTGGTCCTCCCGGACCGCGCACCCGCGGCCGTGGCCGTGGTGTTCGTGGCGAACGGGCGCGAGGTGGAGGCGGTCGCCGACCGGCTGCGCCAGGCCGCGCAGGCGATCGCGGCCGAACTGCGCTGAGCGGCCGCGTCGGCTTGGCGACGGCGGAACGAGGGTTGACCGCAGCCGCACATCCTCCGCCGGGCGCTATCCCCTCGCGTCGGACGCTGCCGATACTGGGCGGACGACGGAAGGAACCCGCAATGCCCATCGACGACCTCACCGACACCGCCACCTGGCTGCCGCTCGACGGCCTCGCCCCCGGCTTCGACGCGAGCAAGGCGCCGCACACGACCGACCTGTCCGGCCGGACGGTGACGCTCGTGGACGACCGCGGCACGCGGATCGCGCACACCTTCAGCGAGCGCCGCGTCGAGTGGGAGTACACCCCGGGTGCGGGCGACCCCATCCCGCAGACCTCGAGCTCGGACGACTACGAGGCGTTCCTCGTCGACGACGGCCTGTACTTCGTGCAGTTCCACCACGAGTACGAGCCGTCGGAGGCGGTCTCGCTCGTCCTCGACCTCCGCGCGGGGCGCGCGCTCTCGATCATCCAGGCGATCGGCGGGGACCTCCCCGGCAACACCGCGGTCAAGCAGCTCTTCGTGCCGTCGGTGATCGAGGAGCTCGAGACCACCGGCGAGGCCCCCGCCCCCTCCACGACCCTCGTGGGCCGGCGGGTGCTGTGGGAGTACAGCGCCGAGCACGCGTACGAGCACATCTACCTCGGACCGCAGTGGTACACCTGGCAGTGCCTCGCCGGCCCCGAGCGCGGCCTCGCCGACACGGACGAGTGCTCGGTGTGGGAGGTGCGGCCCGGCATCCTCGTGTTCACCTGGCGCGAGAAGGTCATCCCGTGCGCTTCGGTGACGATCGCCGACCACCGCGACCAGCGCGCCCTCCGCTCCCACGGGGTGCTCTTCGGTCTCGACGAGAGCGGGAACGTGCCGACGCACTTCACCTTCGGAGCGCACGGCCGCCTCCTGAGCAACACCGTCCACCCCGCCGAGTACGACCCCGCGACGGCATGAGCCCCGCCGACCCTCGTACCGTCGATACGAGCACCGCGGACCTGATCGTCACCGGCGGCATCGTCTACCCGGTCGATGCCGCGCGCTCCCGGGCCGAGGCGTTCGCCGTGCGGGACGGCCGCATCCTGGCGGTCGGGACGGCCGCCGAGATCGAGCGTTTCCGCGGCGCGGACACGCAGACGGTCGATCTCGCCGGCGGCTTCGCCATGCCGGGCCTCGTGGACGTGCACAACCACCACGCGCACGCCGGGCGCGCGGAGCTCTACGAGCTGACGTTCCCGAACACGGCCTCCCTCGACGAGATCGTCGAGGCGGTGCGCGACCGGGCGGCGACCCTCGGCCCCGACGAGTGGATCGTCGGCAGCAGCTGGGGCACGGGACTCCTCGACACGCTCGGGCGCGCCACGGCGCGACACGCGCTCGACGCGGCGGCCGGGGGCCGTCCCGTGCTCCTGACGGACGACAGCCACCACAACCGATGGGCGAGCGCCCGCGCGCTCCAGCTCGCCGGGATCGACGCCTCGACGCCCGACCCGGCCGCCGGGTCGATCCTCCGCGATCCCGAGACCGGGGAGCCGAGCGGCGTGCTGCTGGAGGCGGCGGGTCTGCTGGTGGAGGCCGTCGCGGCTCCCGCCGTCGCCCTGACGCCCGAGAAGGATGTGCGCGCGTCCGCACGCGGGATCGAGATCCTGCACACGTACGGCATCACCGCCTTTCAGGACGCCGCGATCTCCCTACCGCAGATGCGCGCCCTCGCGACGCTCGACGCCCGCGGCGAGCTCGACGCCTGGGTCGTGTCGTCGATGACGGTCAACGACCAGATCTTCGGCTACGAGGAGCTCGGCGACGCCCTCATCGCGCACCGGGAGGAGCTGGCCGGCGAGCACCACCGTCCCGACTTCGTGAAGATCTTCCTCGACGGGACCCCGCCGGCCCGCACCGGCGCCTTCCTGGAGCCGTACCTCCCGGCCGACGAGCACGACAGCGCGCCCTGGCACGGCGGCACGACCATGCCCGCCGAGGAGCTGCTCGGCTGGCTGCGCCGCACCGCCGCCCTGGGCATCTCCGCGAAGATCCACTGCACCGGCGACGCGTCGGTGCGGATGGTGCTGGATGCGGTGGAGGCCGTCCGCGCGGAGGGCCACACGGAGCCGATCTACCAGATCGCGCACGGCCAGTTCATCGCGCCGGAGGACCTCCCCCGGTTCGCGCAGCTGGGCGTCGCGGCCGATATCTCCCCCTTCCTGTGGTTCCCCGGGGTCATCGCCGACGCTCTCAGCACGGTGCGCCCGGCCGAGGAGGTCGCCGGCCTGCAGCCGAACCGCTCCCTCCTCGACTCCGGCGCCCTGGTGGCCGGCGGGTCCGACTGGCCGGTGAGCGAGACGCCGAACCCATGGGAGGGCATCCAGGGGCTGGTGACGCGGGCCGACCCGTCCGGGCGCCGCCCCGGCACGCTCGGGCCGGAGCAGGCCATCACGCTGGCGGAGGCGATCGAGGTCTTCACCGTCAACGGCGCCCGCGCGATGGGTCTCGCCGACACGACGGGCTCCCTCGCTCCCGGCCTCTCCGCCGACTTCGCGGTGTTCGATGACGACCCCTTCGCGCTCCCGGTCGACGAGCTGGTGGGACTGCGCCCGCGCGCGACCTACTTCGCGGGGCGCGCCGTGCACCGTCGGGAGTGACACCTTTCCCCTACACTTGTGGACGAACAACGCCGTGCCGTCCCACGAGTGGAGGACCATGCCCAAGGTGATCGACCACGATCAGCGACGCTCCGACATCATCGACGTGACCTGGGGGCTGATCGTCAAGGGCGGCCTGGAGGCGGCGACGATGCGCGAGATCGCCAGCGAGGCGGGCTTCGCCAATGGCGCGCTCAAGCACTACTTCCCCGGCAAGGACGAGATCATCCAGGGCACGTACGAGCGCGCCCTCGGCATGATGAGCGGGGGCGTGGAGCAGGCGGTCGGCGACAAGACCGGCCTCGACGCGCTGCGCGCGATCGTGGAGGCCTCCGCCCCGACCACCCCGGAGGCGATCACCGCCGGGCGCGTGCTCCTCAGCTTCTGGGAGCGCGCCCTCTCGAACGAGGAGCTGCACCAGGCGTACCGCGACCACCTCGTGTCCTGGCGCGCGGGCCTCGCCTCCTACATCGCCCAGGGCCGCGCGGACGGCGACATCGTCACCGCCACGCCGGACGAGCAGCTGGTCGACGAGATCGTGCTCATCAACGCGGGCGCGAACATCATGAGCCTGATCGCTCCCGATCTGTCGACCCCGGCGCTGCTGGAGGCTCAGATCGAGGCGTTCTTCCAGCGCCTCACCACGCGATAGGCGCGCCCGACCGCACGAAGGCGCGGTGCATCGCGGTCTGCGCGAGGGCCGACGCGAGCGTGAACCCGGCGAGGGCGGACCAGCCGCCCGTCCACGTCAGGCCCTGGGCGACCTCCCAGACCGTCGCCTGCGGTCGCGCGCGCAGTGCATCCCGGACCTCCCGCGCCCGGCGCAGGTGGTGCTCGGCGAGCGCGGCGCAGCGGTCGTGGAGGTTCGTGAACGGGGCCTCGTGGCCGGGCAGCGCCAGGCGGTCGAGGTCGGCGATGCGGCGCAACGAGCGCAGATCGTCGCCGATCGGGTCGTCGGCCGGGCCGCCGAGACCGAGCCCGGGGTTCACCGTCGGGAGCACGTGGTCGCCGGTGAAGAGGAGGCCGTGGTCCTCGTCGTCGAAGCAGAGGTGCCCCGTGGTGTGGCCGGGCGTCCAGAGCGCGCGGATGCGGCGGCCTGGGAGGGCCAGGAGCTCGCCGTCGGCCAGCACCCCGTCCGGCGCGGCGACGCCGGCGATCGGGAGAGCGGGCAGCGCGAGCAGCTCGGGCCGCCGATCGACGGGGACGCCCCAGGCATCGAGGGTCTCGGCCTCCGGCCCACCGGAGGTCGCCGCCCCGGCGAGGGCGTCCCGCTCCCGCTCGTGCATCAGCACCCGGGCGCCCGTCGCCTCCCGGACCGCCGCCGCGGCACCGGCGTGGTCGGAGTGGAGGTGCGTGACCAGGATCGACGCGACGTCGTCGAGCCGACGGCCGATGCCGCGGAGCGCGTCCTCGATGAGGGTCACGGCCTCCGGCCCGGGCGAACCCGGGTCGATCAGGTGGACGCCGCCCGCCGCATCCTGCAGCAGATAGCAGAGCGAGAAGGGCAGGCCGCCGCCGGGCATCGGGATGCGCACCAGGTGCACGTCGGATCGGATGCTCTCGAGGGCGGCCATGCCCTCACGCTAGCCGAGCTCAGACGGCCGTCGCGAGCAGGATGCGCGGGCTGCCCGGCAGAGCGACGGTGCGCTCGGCACGCCAGCCGGCTGCGTCGAGCCACGCGCGCACGGTGGCCTCGGGGTACACGACGGTGCCGTCGATGTTGTAGTACTCGCCGGCGTGCAGCGCGTCGATCTTGCGCTGCTGCGGGTCGTCGTCGAGGAAGAAGTCGAGCACGACGAGCGTCGCCCCCTCCGCTGCCGCCGCGCGGGCGTTGGCGAAGATCGCGCGGTTCTGCGCGTCGTCGAACCGGTGGATGACGTGGTTGACGAGCACGAGATCGTGCTCGCCGCCGGGCTGCGCGGTCGCGGTGTCGGCGCCTTCGACCGTGGTGCGGTCGGCGTATCCGGCCGCCTCGACGGCCTCCCGGACCGAGTCGACGGACGCCGGGTCGAAGACGAAGCGGACCTGCAGCTCGGGGTTGGCCTTCAGACCCTCGACGGCGAAGGCGGGGCTGAGGCCGCCGAGGTCGAGCGCCGAGCGGTACGGGGTGAAGTCGAACGCGTCGCCCAGCATCGCGGCGTGCAGCTCGTTGTAGCGCATGACGCCGGCGAGGAAGTCGCCCCAGCCCGACTCGTCCAGCTCCAGCACGCCCGGGGCGTCGGTGTCGACGGTGGAGTCGTAGCCCAGCCACTGCGTGTAGCTCGTGGTGCCGAGGAACGCGAGGAACGGCGCGAGGTCGAGCTCGGCGCTCTCCCCGGTGAGGAAGGCGCGCGCGTCGGGCTCCAGGTCGTAGCGGCCCTCGGTGCGGGTCAGGAGGCCCTGGGCGGCCATGCTGTCGGCCAGCACGCGCGCCTGGCGCGGCGGCACCCCGGTGGCGGCGGCGAGGGCGTCGGCGTCGAGCGGCCCCTCGGTGAGGGCGGCGAACAGGCCGACGCGGCTGGCGGCGAAGAGCTGCTTCGCGCCCATGAAGCCGATCGCGATGTCGACGATGGCCTCGGGCGTCACTGGACGGGTCGTTGTCACGTTCACGCTCTTTCTGTTGAATGGCGGACGCGCGGCGTCCGGCGGGATCGGGATGACTCTACCGATGGAGACGTTTATTTTCTACTATCATAGAAAAACAATCCACCCGGAGGACGACGATGCCCGCTCCCACACCCCTGTCCCCGCTCGCGGTCCGCCACCTGCCCGCGAGCGGCGACTCCCCCGCGAGCGGCGGCGCCCCTCCCTCGCCGACCGGCCTGCCGCCGGTGCTCCTGCTGCACGGCTTCGCCTCCTCCGCCGCCGCCGACTTCGGCGATTGGGCCGACGCCCTCGCCGCCGCGGGCCGCGAGGCGTACCTGGTCGACCTCCCCGGCCACGGCGACTCCCCCGCGGTCCCGGGCGCCGACGCGGGGCGGACGAGCGCCGTCGTGACCGCCGTCGCCGACGTGATCCGCTCGATCGGGGCCGACCGCGTGGATGTGATCGGCTACTCCCTCGGGGCCCGCCTCGCCTGGGAGCTCCCCGCCGCGACCGGCCGCGTGCGGCGCCTCGTGCTCGGCGGACTGAGCCCGTTCGAGCCGTTCGCGGGCGTCGACGTCGTCGCGGTCGCGCGCGCCGTCGACGGCGAGCCGCCGGCCGACCCGTTCGCCGGCATGATGGCCGGGATGGTGTCGGGCGCGGGGCGCGACACCGACTCGCTGCTCGCGCTGATCGCCGGCCTCGGGTCGGAGCCGTTCGCGCCCGAGGGGCCCGCAGCCTCCCGCCCCGACGTGCCGACGCTCTTCGCCGCCGGCAGCGACGACCCGATGACGCAGGGCCTCGACGGGCTCACCGCCGTCATCCCCGACGCGCGACTCGTCCGCGTGCCCGGCGACCACCTCGGCGCCCTCCACTCCCCCGAGTTCCGCGAGGCCGCCCTGACGTTTCTCGCCTGAGCCCCCGCACATTTGGCCCAAATGTCGCGAATGGCGCCGCCATGCTCGACATTTGGGCCAAATCGGGAGGGGAGGTCAGCCGAGGACGGGGGTCGCGCCATCCCAGGTGAGCGGGCGGACGAGCATGCCGCGGTAGGCGTACGCGTCGTCCCAGCTGTGGAACACGAGCCAGTCGCGACTGTCGAAGGTGACCACGTTCTGGCCTCCGGGGCCGTGGAACGTCCCCGCCTTCGACGCGGAGGTCAGGAACGGCTTCTCCTGCGACGTGAACGGCGCCGACAGCGACGACCCCGTCGCCGTGCCGATCGCGTAGTCGTCGCCGCCGTAGTCGTTGGCGGAGAAGAACAGAACGTAGACGCCGTCCCGCTTCACCAGGTCGGGAGCCTCGACGAGATCGCCCTCCCACGCGCGGTCCTGCTTCAGCAGCTGCACCGGCGGCCCGGTCAGGCTGAGCCCGTCGGCGGAGAGCGGGGCCGTCTCGATCCAGGTGTCGAGGTCGCAGCAGTTGCCGTCGGTCTTCCAGAGCAGGTGGAGGCTGCCGTCGTCGTCGCGGAAGGTCGCCGCGTCGATGGCGCCGCCCGCCTCCACCGGGCAGACGAGGGCGGTGCCGGAGGCCGGGGCGAACGGCCCTCCCGGCGAACTCGACGTCGCGGTGCCGATGCACTGGCGACCGGACGCGGCATCCTGAGCCGTCAGGTAGAGCACGAACGCCCCGGGCGAGACCTCGGCCACCTCGGGCGCCCAGGTGCGGCCGGGCTGCGCCCACGCCGGAAGAGCCTCGAGCGCGTCCGACTCCGAGACGGTCCAGTCGCGCATGTTCGTGGAGGTCGCCGAGCGCACCAGGAAGCCGGGCGTGTTGGTCGCGAACGCGTACGCCGTCCCATCGTGGACGAGCACGTCCGGGTCGGCGAAGTCCTGATCGATCGCGAACGCCGGAGCCTCCGTCGTGTCGGTGGGCGACGCGGCCGACGCGTCCGGCGCTCCCGCACCGCCCGAGCACCCGGCCAGCGCCGCGACCACGACGACGACAGCCGCCGCCGATCCCGCGACGCGCGCACCCGCGGCCGACCTCACCCCTTCACTCCCGAGCTCGCGACGCTGTCCACGATGTGGCGCTGCGCGAGCGAGAACAGGATCAGCACCGGGATGGAGGCGATCACCGCACCCGCCATCACGATCGCGAAGTGCGTCGAGTACGCGCCCTGGAGCTGGGCGAGACCGGGCTGCAGCGTCAGGTTCTCCGGGCTGAGCAGCACGTACACCGGCCACAGGAAGTCGTTCCAGTTGGCGAGGAAGCTCAGCACGGCGAGAGTCGCCAGCGCGGGCCGAGCCAGCGGGATCACGATCTGCAGGAAGATCCGGAGGTCGCCGGCGCCGTCGATGCGTGCGGCCTCCTCGATCTCCACCGGCAGCCCGACGAAGAACTGGCGGAGGAAGAACACGCCGAACGCGCTCGCCGCCCCCGGGATCGAGATGGCCCAGATGGTGTCGAGCCAGCCGAGGTTCTGCACGATCAGGTAGTTCGGGATGAGGAAGATGACCGGCGGCACGAGCAGGGTAGCGATGATCGCGCCGAACACGATCTTCTTGCCCCAGAACTCCAGGCGCGCGAGGGCGTACGCGGCGGCGGACGCGGTCACCAGGATGATCGCCGTCTGCAGCGTCGCCGCGAGCAGGCTGTTGAGGAACCAGCGGAAGATCGGCTGCTGCCCGCTGGCGAGCGTGACGTACGCGTCGATCGCCCACGGCGCCGGGAACGGGGAGAACGGGTTGCGGATGGCGTCGCCGTCGGTCTTGAACGACGTGAGCACGATCCACACCAGCGGCAGCACGATGAGCAGGGTGATCAGGCCGAGGACGACGTAGAGGACGACCCGGCCCGCGGTCCGCCGGGGCGACCGGCGCCGGGGCGGACGCGCGGGCGCCGCGCTCGCAGCGCCTTCCGCGCTCGCGTCCGGCTTCTGGGAGGTGACGGATGTCAACGCGGTGTCCTTTCCGTGCGCTCCCGCTGCAGGCGGAAGTTGACGACGCTGATGACCGCGAGGAACACGAACAGCACGTAGCTCATCGCGGACGCCGCGGCCATGTTGTTCTGCGACAGCCCCTGGTCGGAGATGTACATGATCGCGGTGCGGGTCTCGTTGCCCGGCCCGCCCTTGGTGAGGATGTACGACTGGCCGAACATGTTGGCCGACGCGAGGATGGTCACCGTCACGACGAACGTCATGACCTGGCGCAGTCCCGGCAGCGTGACGCTGAAGAACGTGCGGATCGGGCCGGCGCCGTCGAGGGCCGCCGCCTCGTACAGGTCGGCGTTGATGCCCTTGAGGCCGGCCAGGATGATCACCGTGTTGAACCCGAGGGTCCACCACACGGTGACGCCGACCAGGGAGACCCACACCCACGGCACGTCGACGGTCCACGGGATGTCGGAGGGGAGCCCCAGCATCCCGAGCACGTGGTTCACGATGCCGGACTGGGTGTCGAGCAGGTACTTCCAGATCACGCCGATGACGGCGACGCCGAGCACGTACGGCGCGAAGAACACGGCGCGGAAGACGGTGCCGCCGCGGATCTTGCGGTTGAGCAGCTGGGCGATCAGCAGCGGGATGACCAGGAGGAAGGGGACGCTCGCCAGCGTGAAGATGCCGGTCGCGCCCATCGACTGCCAGAAGTCGCCGGAGGTCGCCGAGCCCGGGGTGAACAGGTCGAGGTAGTTCTTGAGCCCGATGAACTCCTGCGTGTCGCGGAACGGGCTCCAGTTCGTGAGGCTGATCCAGAGGCCGAAGACCGCCGGGCCGGCCACGAAGACCAGGAAGAGGAGGAGGAACGGCGCCAGGAACAGGTAGGCCGTCTTCGTCCGGCGCGGCGCAGCGAGGGTGCTGCGCCGGGCGCGCCGAGGCGGCACCCCGGCGCCGGGCCGGGATGCCACCTCTACCGCCAGCTCATTCGCCATAGGTCTGCTTGTTCTGCTTCAGCAGCGTGTCGGCCTTCGCGGCGGCGTCGTCGAGGGCCTCCTTCGGGGACTTCTTGCCGGTGACCGCCTCGTTCAGCGCCGTGGTGACGGTCGCCGTGACGTTGGTGATGCCGGGGGCGGAGGTCTCGTAGTGCGCGTACGGGAGCTCGTCGAGGAACGGCTTCAGGTTCGGGTACTTCTGCACCAGCGCGGGGTCGTTGCGCACGCTGTTGCTCGCGGGCAGCTCGCCGGTGTCCGGCCAGCTGGCCGAGTTGTCGTTCATCCACTTGACGAAGGTGGCAGCGGCGGCCGTCTTGTTCTTGTCCTGGCCCTTGTTGTTCAGGAACATCCAGTGGGTGGAGGAGGACCACACTGCCTTCTCGGTGCCGATCTGGGGCACGGCGACCGCGGTCCAGTCGAGCTTGTCGAACGCGGTGTTCGTGGTCTGCCAGACGCCGTTCCAGTTGAAGGCGGTCTTGCCGGCGATCAGCGCGTTGATGTTGCCGTCCTGCGCGACGTTGGCCGGGCTGTAGCCCTCCTTGATGAGGTCGACCATGTGGGTCAGCGCCTGCACCCCGGCGTCGGAGTTGAAGGTGGCCTTCGTGACGTCGTCGTTGAAGAGGTCGCCGCCGAACTGCCAGAGCAACGACTCGAACTCGAACGTGCCGGTGAAGACGTAGCCGTCGACCCACTCGCCCTGGATGCCCGCCGTCTTCAGCTTGGCCAGCGCATCCATGTACGAGGCCTTGTCGGCGGGGATGGTCGTGGGGTCGATGCCGGCCTGGGTCAGCACGTCCTTGTTGACGTAGAGCCCGAGCGGCGTGACGCTCCACGGGATGCCGTACTGGGCGCCCTTGTACGCGCCCGCCTTCATCAGGCCCTCCGGGAAGTCGGAGGCGCTGTAGCCGAGGGACTTCACGATCGAGTCGCTCTTGAGGAGCAGCCCCTGGGCGGCGTAGGTGGCGACGTCGTCGCCGTGCGCGACCGCGACGTCCGGGCCCTTGCCGGCCTTGACGGCGAGCGGCATCTTCTTCGCCAGGTCCGCCCACTCCATGGGGACGTTCTTGACGACGATGTTCTTGTGCTCGGAGTTGAACTTGTCGACGAGCTTGGGGACCAGCACCGGGGCGGCGCCGCCGGTCCAGCCGTTCCAGAACGTGATCGTGACCTGGGGTCCGGAGTAGTCGCCGGACGCCACCTCTCCGCTCGATCCGCCGGAGCTGCCGCAGGCGGTGAGTGCGACACCGACGCCCAAGGCCACGGCGGCGGCCAGGACCCGCACTGCAGATCGCTTCTTCATGTGATTTCTCTCCCTTGAGTGACAGGCGCGAGGCGGACGAGTCCGCGTCCGACTGAATTTACAGCGCTAGAAATTTGCTGTCAAGCGACCGGAGCCGACGGCCCGGGATCCGCACCCGGACGCAGTAGAGTTCTCCCGACGAGAGGAGTCGCGGTGGCGGGTGTGCGCTTGCAGGACGTCGCGGAGCTGGCGGGCGTGTCGATGAAGACCGTCTCGAACGTCGTCCACGAGTACCCGCACGTCAGCGAGCGGATGCGGGAGCGCGTCCAGAAGGCCATCGACGAGCTGGGCTACCGGCCCAACCTCCTGGGGCGCCGCCTCGCCACCGGGCGCACGGGACTGCTTGCGCTGGCGTTCGCCGACGTGACGCTCCCCTACTTCGCCGAGCTGGCCCGCCGGGTGTCCGACGTCGCCGAGGAGCAGGGCTACCGGGTGCTGCTCGAGCAGACGGACTCCACCCTGGAGGGCGAGCGGGCCGCCGTCTCGGGCATCGAGGCGGGGATGGTCGACGGGATGATCTTCCAGCCGAGCGTGATGAGCTCGGCCGAGCTCGCGCAGACCAGGAGCTCGCTCCCCATGGTCATCCTGGGCGAGGGCGCAGCGCCGCTCAGCATCGACCGCGTGATGATCGACAACGTGGCCGCCGCCCGCGAGGCGACGGCGCACCTCCTCGGCCTCGGCCGCAGCCGGATCGCCTTCGCCGGGCACGAGCCCGGCCGGCTGTCGCGCACGTCGGAGCTGCGCATCGCGGGGTATCAGTCGGCGCTGGAGGAGGCCGGCGTCATCCCGGACCCGTCCCTCCTGATCCCGAGCGACGCCATCTCCCCGGTGGACGGCGCCGCGGCGATCGGCGCCGCGCTGGACGCCGGGCTGCGGTTCGACGCGGTCATGTGCCGCGACGACCTCGCCGCCATCGGCGCGCTGCGCGCCCTGCAGGAGCGCGGACTCCGCGTGCCGGAGGATGTGGCGATCACGGGATGGGACAACACGCTGATGACGGCGGTCACCTTCCCCAGCATCACGACGGTCGCCCCCGATCTCACGGCCCTCGCGACGCAGGCGATCGCGATGCTGGTCGAGCGCATCGACGGACTGAGCTCGATGGGCAGGCACGTGCTGGTCCCCCACCGCCTCGTGACGCGGGAGAGCGCGCCGAGCGAATGACCGCCATCGGCGCTCGTCGGCTTTCCTGTTTTACAGCGCTGCATTTCTAGGGCACCATGGTCTCCATGACTTTCCCCGCCGCACGCACGCTCGATGGAACCTACCCGCGCCCTCAGCTGGTGCGCGAGCACTGGTCCGACCTCGGCGGCGTGTGGGCTTTCGCGTACGACGACGCGGACGAGGGCCTCGCGCAGTCCTGGCACACCGCCGGCGCCGCGGAGCGCTTCGATCGCGAGATCGTCGTCCCGTTCCCGCCGGAGTCGCCGTCGTCCGGGATCGGGGACACCGGATTCCACCCGGTCGTCTGGTACCGCCGCACGATCGGCGCGGGCGATCTCGAGGCCATCGGCGTGCGCGACGACGCGCCCCGCGTGATCCTGCACTTCGGCGCCGTCGACTACCGCGCCATGGTGTGGGTCGGCGGCCGGTTCGCCGGCGAGCACGAGGGCGGAGGGTCGCCGTTCTCGTTCGACGTGACCGAGCTCCTCGCCGCCGCGCAGCACGACGGAGACCCGTCGGGCATCCCGATCGTGGTGCGGGCGGAGGACGACCCCGCCGACCTGTCGCAACCGCGGGGCAAGCAGGACTGGCACCGCGAACCGCACTCCATCTGGTACCACCGCACCACGGGGATCTGGCAGCCGGTCTGGCTCGAAGCCGTCCCGGAGGTGGCGATCGAGCGCATCCACTGGACCCCCGACCTCGTCGGCGGCACCGTGGCGGCGCGCATCCGCCTGAGCCGGCCGGCCCGGGAGGGCGCCGAGCTCGCCATCGCCCTGAGCTACGACGGCCGGCCGCTCGGCACGGTCACCGTGCCCGCGACCGGACGCGCGGTGGAGGCGACCGTGCCGCTCCCCCAGCAGCGCAACGGCCAGGGGTACGAGGAACTGCTCTGGTCGCCCGAGCACCCGCGCCTCCTGGACGCCGTGGTCACGCTCGGGGCCGACACCGTCCACTCGTACCTCGGCCTGCGCTCCGCCGCCGTGGCCCGCGGGCGGTTCCTCCTCAACGACCGCCCGTACTACGTGCGGTCGGTGCTGAACCAGGGCTACTGGCCCGAGTCGCACCTCGCCGCGCCGTCGGCCGAGGGCCTGCGGGCCGAGGCCCAGCTCATCAAAGACCTCGGCTTCAACGCCGCACGCCTGCACCAGAAGTACGAGGACCCCCGGTTCCTGTTCTTCGCGGACACACTGGGCCTCCTGATCTGGGGCGAGTCCCCCGCCGCGTACGAGTTCACGCCGACGGCCGTGAACCGCACCGTGCGCGAGTGGACCGACATCGTCGACCGCGACTTCTCGCATCCCTCGATCGTCACCTGGGTGCCCCTGAACGAGAGCTGGGGCGTGCAGCACATCGCCCACGACCCCCGGATGCAGGAGTACGCCGCCTCCCTCGTCTCGCTGACCAGGGCGCTCGACCCGTCCCGTCCCGTCATCTCGAACGACGGCTGGGAGCACGTCGACTCCGACATCCTGTCGATCCACGACTACGAGGCGTCCGGGGAGGTCGTCGCGGCCCGCTACGGGTCGGCGGAGGCGATCGACGCGCTCGTCGACGGCGTCGGCCCCGCCGGTCGCCGGATGCTCGTGCGCGGCGCGCGCGACCCCGAGGCTCCCGTGATGCTCACCGAGTTCGGCGGCGTCTCGTTCGTCGACCGCGCGCACGACGTGGACGGGGCGTGGGGCTACTCGGCGGCGTCGAGCCCGGAGGACTTCGCCGAGCGCGTGGGCGCGCTGCTGGCGGCGACGCACGCGAGCCCGGTGCTCGCCGGCTTCTGCTACACCCAGCTCGCGGACACCGGCCAGGAGACCAACGGTCTCGTGACCGACGACCGCCGACCCAAGGCCCCGATCGAGCGCATCCGCGCGATGGTGCTCGGCCAGGCCTCCTGACCCCGCCCAGATTTGGCCCAAATGTCGTGAATAGCGCCCCTATTCGCGACATTTGGGCCAAATCGCGCGGGGGCTACGGGGCCCAGGTGCCGTCGGGGGCGACGTCGCGATCGAGCCAGAGGTGCGCGGTGCGCTCGCGGATGGCGTCGGCGCCGACACGGTCGAGCAGGGCCAGCGCGCCCAGATTGTCCTCGAACTGGTCGAGCCGGCTGACGCCGAAGAGCACGTTGGCGGCGGCGGGATGCGTCAGCACGAACGCGAGGCCGAGCTGCGTCGGCGTGGCGCCGAGGGAGGCGGCGATGCGCTCCACCTCGGGATAGGCGGCGACGATGCGCTCGCGGATCCCGCCGACGTCGGCGCCGATCTTGCGGGCGGGGGCGAGCTTGCCGGCCAGGATGCCGCCCTCGAAGACGTCGGACGCCTGCAGCGCCAGCCGTCCGTCGGCGAAGAGCGCGCCGTAGGGGTCCCCCTCCGCCATCGAGCGGCGGACGAGGCCGTACTTGAGCTGCGCGAAGGTCGGCGGGGTGAGCCCCTCCTCCTCCGCGACGTCGAGAGCGAGGCGCACATCCCCAATCAGCCAGTTGTTGACGCCCCAGGAGTCGAAGCGGCCCTTCGCGATCTCCGCGGCGACGTCGCGGACGATCCGGCGCACATCCACCTCCCCGAAGTAGTCGCCGACGACGACGAGATCGGCGCGGTCCACCCCGATGCGATCCAGGGAGACGGCGAGCTGATCGGCGAAGGAGGTCTGCGGGTACTCCCAGAGCCAGAGCTTGCCGCAGAGGAGGTAGTCCTCGCGCGCCAGCCCGGCGGCACGCACGGCCTCGCCGAACAGCAGGTCGGTGCGGGCGTTCTCGGCGTGCGGCCCCATGTTGTAGTGCGCGACGTCGAAGAAGGCGGCGCCGACCTCGTGGGCGCGGTGGATGAGCACGACGGCGTCGTCCGGCTCCATGCGATCCCAGGTGTTCCAGGAGCCGAGGGAGAACACGGGAACCTCGGGGCCGTTCGGGCCGAGCGGGCGGGTGGGGATGGTTCCGGTCTCGGGCACGAGGCCTCCTTGCGTCGAGCGGGCGATGTCGGTTTTTCTACACTCGTATAATATAACCACGCGCCGCGACCGCGCGGCCAGGAGCAGAGAGGCCCCACCATGACCGCATCCCCCTCCCCCGCCCGCACCGTCGTCGTCACCGGCGGCGCCGGCGGCATCGGCCGCGGCATCGGCCGCGCGTTCGCCGAGCTCGGCGACCGCGTCGTGCTGGCCGACGTCGACGCCGACGCGGTCGCCGCCGCCGCGAGCGACCTCGGTGTCGCGGCGGTGGCGGTCGACATCACCGATCCGGAGGCCGTCGCGGCGATGGTCGACCAGGTCGCCGCCGACCACGGTCCGGTCGACGTGCTCGTCAACAACGCCGGCGTGCTCTCGGTGCACGGCCGCCTGACCGAGCTCGCGGCGAGCGACTACGACCTCATCGTGCGCGTCAACATCCTCGGCACCTTCACCGTGACCCAGGCCGTCGCGCGCCACATGACCGCCGCCGGCACGCGCGGCTCCATCGTCAACATCTCGTCGATCGGCGGCCGCCAGCCGACCCCGGGCATGGGCGCCTACGAGTCGAGCAAGGCCGCCGTCGACTCCCTCACGCGCTGGGCCGCGATCGAGCTGGCCTCCGACGGGATCCGCGTCAACGCCGTCGCGCCCGGTCCGGTGCTCACGCCGATGCTGCAGCTCGGGATGCCCGAGGGCTCGCCGGAGCGCGCCGCCTGGTCGTCGCGCATCCCGCTCGGCCGCCTGGCGGAGGTCGACGACATCGCCCCGGCCGTGGTGTTCCTCGCCGGGGCGGACGCGGCGCACATCACCGGAGTCAGCCTCGCGGTCGACGGCGGGCAGCTGCTGGTCTGAGGCGAGGCCGCCCGCTCGGCCGGGCGGCCCTCCCCTCGACCCGGCTCACACCGACGAGACCGGCACCCGCTCGAACACGACATCGCCGTCGACCACGGTGAGGTCGACGCCGACGGAGGGCAGCTCGGCCGGCGCGAGGGTGAGCGGGTCCGCCTCCAGCACGCAGAGATCCGCCGCCTTGCGCGGCGCGAGCGAGCCCTTCCAGGCCGCGGCGCCGTCCTGCAGCGCGGGCACCGTGGTGTACGCCCGCAGGAGGGCGAGCATGCGGTCGCGCTCCTCGCCGGGCGCGGGTGCCCCGATCCAGGCGTCGGCGTCGGCGATCCCCTGCCGCCAGTCGGGGGCGAGGATGGGCGCGTCCGAGCTGAGCGACACCGGCACCCCGGCCTCCCACGCCGCCCGGATCGGCCACGCGGAGGCCGCGACCTCGTCGCCGAGCACGGCGGCGACCCAGGAGGCGGTGTGCGCGGCGATCCCCGCCTGCACGTTGAGCCCCATGCCGAGGCGGGCCATGCGGGCGAGGGCGTCGGGGCTCACGAGGTCGCCGTGGATGATGTAGTGGCCGAGGTCGGTCCTGGTCTGCGCGAGCGCCTCCTCGACGGCCTCGACGACGGTGTCGATGGTGCGGTCGCCGGTCGCGTGCACGCCGACCTGCAGGCCGAGCCGGTTGGCCTCCCGGATCATCCGGCGCAGGGCCGCGGCGCGCTCGTCGGGGTCGGCGCCGTCGATGAGGAGGCCGCCCTGCGTGCCGTCGGGGTACCGCCGGTGCGTCCACGCCTGGTGCATCGGCGGGATGCCGTCGGCGAAGATCTTGACGCCGGCGATCCGCAGCCGGCTGGGCCGGGCGGTCTCGTGCCGCAGGTCCGGCAGACCGGCGAGCACGTCGCGCAGGGAGCTCGGGCCGTCGAGCACCCCGAACAGCCCCAGGACGGTGACGCGCGCGGTGAGGGCGCGCTCGGCCTCCAGCTCGGCGTAGGCCTCGAAGACGTCCTGGCCGAAGCAGCCGGTCGGGCCGTCGTCCTCGCCGGGGCCGAGGCCGGGCTCGGTGTAGCTGGTGATGCCGAGGGAGGCGACCAGCTCGCCCGCGCGCAGGATCGCCGCGCGGCGCTCGTCGTGCGTGGTGAGCAGCGGGGACGCGCCGGAGGTGTCGTGCGGGTCACCGGTCGTTTCGATGCCGGCGGAGTCGTGCCCATCGGGAGCGGCCGCACCGGGCGCGTCCGCGTCGGCCGCGGCGCCCGGCCCGAACACCGTCTGCGGCCACATCGCGCCGAGCCAGGCCGCGTGCAGGTGCGAGTCGTTGATGCCCGGGAGCACGGCGCGGCCGTCGAGGTCGATGACGCGCGTGCCGCGGACGATCGTCTCGGCGACCTCGGCGTCGGTGCCCACGCGCAGCACGCGGCCATGCCGCACGGCGATGGCTTGGCCGGTGGTGCCCGCGTCGTCGAGCGCATGGACGACGCCGCCGCGCAGGACGAGGTCCGCGCTGCGGTCGGGGGTGGCTGCTGGCTGCACGGCTCCTCCTCGAGACGACCGGAGGGAGGCGGGATGCCCTCTTCCGATTTTGGTCAACGTATGTAGAATAACCCACACCGACGACATCCGCGCGTCGAGATCCGGAGCAATCGATGACGATCCCCCTGACTGTCCCGCGCACCACCCGCGCCGCCGTCCTCACCGCGCACGGCGAGCCGCTCGCGCTGCAGACCCTCCCCCTCCCGGAGACGATCGAGCCCGGTGCGGCGCTGGTCCGCATCTCGTGCGCCACGCTCTGCGGCACCGACATCGAGATCTGGTCGGGCGCGATGACCTTCCCCGGGATGCTGCCGCTCGTGCTCGGGCACGAGATGGTCGGCGAGGTGGTCGCCGTCGGCGAGGGCACGCGCGACGCCCTCGGCCGCCCGATCGCCGTCGGCGACCGCATCGGCTGGTCCGAGTCGACCTGCGGCGAGTGCTTCGGCTGCACCGTGCTGCGCGAGCCGGTCCACTGCTCGCGCCGCGGCTACGGGTTCCTGCAGCGCTCCGACGTTCCGCCCTACGCGACCGCGGGGCTGGCCGACCACGCCTACGTCGTGCCCGGCGCCGCCAAGCTGCTCCTGCCTCCCGAGGTCAAGGACACCTGGGCGTCGATGGCGGGCTGCGCGGCCAAGACCGTGCTGCGCGCCTTCTCCCGCGCCGGCGGCGTGCGCCCCGGTTCGCGCGTGGTCGTGCAGGGCTCGGGGGCGCTCGGCATCTTCGCGACGGCCGTCGCGCACCTCTCGGGCGCGGGCCAGGTCATCACGGTGGGCGCTCCGGCCGACCGGCTCGCGGCGGCGCGCCGCTTCGGGGCCGACGAGGTCGTCGACATCGCCGGCGGCTCGGAGGCGACCATCGAGCGCGTCCTCGCGCTGACCGACGGCGCGGGGGCGGACCTCGTGCTCGACTTCGCCGGGGCGCGCAGCGTGGGGCCCGAGGCCGTCGCGATGGCCGCCACCCGCGGCACCTTCGTCGTCGTCGGCTCGACCGGACCGGTCGGCGACCCCGTCGCGCTCAGCGCGATCATGGGCAAGGAGCTCACCGTCGTCGGCTCCCTCAACGGCGACATCGGCGACTACGCCCGCGCCGTCGACTTCTTCCGCGTCTTCGCCGACCGGATGCCGTGGGACGACCTGTTCAGCGCCCCGGTCGGCCTCGCCGAGGCGTCCGACCGCATCGCGACCATGGCCGCCCTCGGCGAGATCAAAGCCGTCATCGACCCGCGCCTCGGCTGAGCGCAGAAGGAGCAGCAGCGTGACCTCCCGCATCCCAACCCGCCCCATCGGCACCTCCGGCCTGGAGGCGAGCGTGCTCGCGCTCGGCTCCTGGCACACCTACGACCGGATGGACTTCGCCGACGCCGTCGACATGGTCTCGTTCGCGGTCGAGCACGGCGTGAACCTGTTCGACGTCGGCGTCTACGGCTTCCGCGGCATGCAGCCGCCCGTCTTCACCGACGTGCTGTTCTCGGCGATCGTGCGCGCCGCCGGCATCCCCCGCGAGCGCTACCTGCTCTCGGAGAAGCTCTGGCTCGAGGGCTTCGGCGAGGGAGGCTTCCGACCGCAGCTGGAGCACGCCCTCTTCCGCGTCGGCAGCGAGCACGCGGATCTCGTCATCCTCGGCGACCTGCGGCGCGACGACCTCGAGCTGCGCGACCTCGTGCTCGACCTGGCGCAGCTCGCCGAGGCCGGGCTCATCCGCGCCTGGGGCGTCAACAACTGGTCGGCGGCGAACATCCAGGCGCTCATCGACATCGCGGCGGCCGAGGGCGTTCCCGGGCCGCAGCTGGCGCAGCTCAAGTACAGCGTCGCACGCCGCTCCATTCCCGACGGCGCCCCCTTCGCCCGGCTCTGGGAGCAGGGCCTCTCGATGCAGGCGTCGGACGTGATGGAGGGCGGCATCCTGGCCGGCAACACCACGCCGGGCCGAGAGGTCGGCCGCGACCCGGGAGCGGTACGCGAGCGCATCGTCGCCGACGTTCCCGCCTTCGTCGCGCTGGCGGACGAGCTGGGGACGACCCCGGCGCAGCTCGCCGTCGCGTTCACCCTCACGCATCCCGCCACGGCCACCACCCTGTTCGGCGCGAGCCGGCTGGAGCAGGTGCAGGCGAACCTCGAGGCCGTCGCGCTGCTCGAGACGATCGGCGCCGACGTCATCCGCGAGCGGGTGGCGCCGTTCTGGGCCGACAAGGATGCGGTCGACCCCGAAGGCCCCTGAGGCCGCGAGACGACCGCTCCCCACCCTCCATCCACCCACCACCGCTGAGGAGTCCCCGATGATCCCCGTCCCGTTCGACCCCGACATCGCCCCCGTGCTCGACGCGATGGCCGCCGACCCGCAGCCCGCGCTCAGCCGCGAGACCATCCCCCTCACCCGCGACGGGGCGGCCACGGCCTTCCCGAGCGCGGAGGAGGTCATCGGCGACCTCCCGATCGACGCGCACGACCGCGTCATCCCCGGCCCCGCCGGTGCGCCCGACCTCGAGATCACGGTGCTGACGCCGCGCGGCCACGACGCGACGAAGCCGGCGCTGCCCGTGCTCTACAACATCCACGGCGGCGGCATGATCGTCGGGCACCGCAGCTGGGAGACGGGCCGCCTGGTGCAGCTCGTCGACGAGCTCGGGGTGATCGCCGTGAACGTCGAGTACCGCCTCGCCCCCGAGGACCCGTACCCGGCGGGTGTGGAGGACTGCTACGCCGGGCTGGTCTGGCTCGCCGCGAACGCCCGCGAGCTCGGCGCGGATCCCGACCGTATTGTCGTCATGGGCGGCAGCGCGGGAGGCGGGTTCGCCGCCGCGATCTCGCTGCTCGCCCGCGACCGCGGCGGCCCTGCGCTCGCGGGCCAGCTGCTCCTGTGCCCGATGATCGACAACACCAACACGACCGTCTCCAGCCGGCAGTACGCCGGGATCGGCACCTGGACGCGGGAGGCGAACCTGCTCGCGTGGGAGTGCGTGCTGGGCGAGCAGCTGGCGTTCAGCGCCGACGCGCCCGCCTACGCCGCGCCGACCCGCGCGGACGACCTCTCCGGCCTCCCGCACGCCTACATCGAGGTGGGCGCGGCCGAGCCGTTCCGCGACGAGGACGTGGAGTACGCCTCCCGCATCTGGGCGGTCGGCGGCGCGGCCGAGCTGCACGTGTGGTCGGGAGGCTTCCACGGCTTCGACATGTACGCCCCCGCGAGCGAGCTGACCCGGGCCGCGCTCGACGCGCGCTTCTCGTGGCTGCGCCGAGTGCTGGGCCTCTGATGACGACCGCGCCGCCTCCCGTGCCGTACGACCGGGAGCTCGAGCCCGGGCTGGCCGCCTTCCTCGACCTGGTCGAGCGCATCCCGCTGCGGGAGGACACGATCCTGGCGAACCGGGCGCACTTCGCCACGATCATCCCGCCCATCGAGCAGCAGGTCGCCGGCGTCCCCGTCACGTGGGAGGACCGTGTCGTCCCCGGTCCCACGGGCGCACCCGACGTGGCCGTCACGATCGTCCGGCCCGTGGAGGCCGCAGCCGGCGCACCCGGCGTGCTCGGCATCCACGGCGGCGGGCAGGTGCTCGGCACGCGCTTCTTCGGGACGGGCGAGCTCATCGACCTGGCCGTGCGGCACGGCGTCGTGGGCGTCGCCGTCGAGTACCGGCTCTCCCCCGAGCATCCCGGAACCGCCGCGGGCGAGGACTGCTATGCGGCGCTGGTGTGGATGGCGGAGCACGCCGACGAGCTCGGCATCGACCCCGCCCGCCTCCTCGTCTCCGGAGCGAGCGCGGGCGGCGGACTCTCCGCGGCCGTCGCGCTGATGGCGCGCGACCGCGGCGGCCCCGCTCTGGCCGGGCAGCTGCTGAACTGCCCGATGCTCGACGACCGCAACCGCACGCCGTCGAGCCGTCAGTACGACGGCATCGGCGCGTGGGACCGCAACAACAACGACACCGCGTGGGACGCCATCCTCGGCTCCGACCGCTTCACCGACCGGGTCTCGCCGTACTCCGCTCCAGCGCGCGCCGTGAACCTCTCCGGCCTGCCGCCCGCGTACGTCGAGGTCGGCGCCGCCGAGGTGTTCCGGGACGAGTCGATCGACTACGCGAGCCGCATCTGGGCGACGGGCGGCGAGGCCGAGCTGCACGTCTGGTCGGGCGCGTACCACGGCTTCTCCGGCTTCTCGCCGGACGCGATCGTGTCCCGCGCCGCGCTCGACGCCCGCGACAGCTGGGTGCGGCGCGTGCTGCGGCTGCCGTGAGCGGGCTGCCGGGCGTCGCCGCGGGAGCCGGCTCCGGGGCCGGTGGGGCCGGTGCGGGCGGTGCCGCCGGGCCCGTGATGAGCGTGCGACGCAGCATCCTCGTGCTCGGCGTGCTGGAGGCGTTCGGCCCGCTCTCGATGGACCTCTACCTCCCGCAGCTCCCCCAGCTCGCCGGCAGTCTCGGCACGAGCGACGCCCTGGCCCAGGCCACGATGTCGGTGTGCATGGTCGGCCTCGGCGTCGGCCAGCTGGTCGCCGGTCCCCTCTCCGACCGGTTCGGGCGGCGTCGACCCCTGCTGGTCGGGGTCGCGCTGTTCGCGATCCTGTCGCTGGTGTGCGCCCTCGCCCCGACCATCCAGGTGCTCCTGGTCGCCCGTCTGCTTCAAGGACTCGCGGGGTCGGCCGGCCTCGTCATCACGATGGCGGTCGCACGCGACATGTACAGCGGCGTCGAGCTGTCCAGGATGCTGTCGCTGCTGGCGCTCGTCAGCGCCTCCACCCCGATCATCGCGCCCGTCATCGGCGGTGCGCTCGCGCTCGTGCTCGACTGGCGCGGGATCTTCGGTGTGCTCGCCGGGATCGGCGCCGCGCTGTTCGTCCTCGCGCTCACGGGCCTGCGCGAGACCCTGCCGCCGGGGCTGCGGCACGGCGGTGGTCTGCGTCGGACGGCCGCCGACTTCCGCGCCCTCTCGCGAGACGGCCTCTTCCTCGTCATCGTCATCGCCGCGGCGGCCGGCGGCGCCGCGTTCTTCGGGTACCTCTCGATGTCGAGCTTCGTGCTGCAGGACGGGTTCGGCCTCAGCCCGCAGCAGTTCAGCCTCTTCTTCGCCCTCAACGCCCTGGCCAACCTGGCGGGCGCTCAACTCAGCCGGGTGCTCGTCCGCCGCCTCGGGCCGGCCCGGCTGTACCTGATCGGGCAGGTCTCCACCGTCGCGGCCGCCCTCCTGCTGCTGGCCGGGGTGCTGCTCGGCTGGGGCGTCGCGGGCGTGCTGGCCGCCCTCGCCTGCTTCCTCTTCGCCTCCGGCGTCGGCGGCCCGAACGGCACGGCGCTGGCGCTCAACGGGCACGGGATGCGCGCGGGCACCGCCGCCGCCGTGCTCGGCACCGTGACCTTCACCGTCGGCCCCATCGTCGGGCCGTTCGCCGCGCTCGGCGGCACGACCGCCCTCAGCATGGCGCTCACCATCGCGATCGCCGCGACCATCGCCGGGGTGTGTGCGTTCTCGGCGGCGCGGCCGCTGCTGGCGGTGGGGCGGTAGAGCACCGGGGGCATGTGCGGCTGAACGGAATCCCGGTGCCGCCGAATCCGACGCACACGGCCTCTGGAGGCGGGGTGCGGCCCGGCGGCTCGACGCGGCGTTTCAGAGCTGCTCGGACGAGCCCGCTCGCGGTGCAGCCGAGCAGGACGGCGAGGCCGCCACGCCAGACCGGAGCCGGCCAGCCGAGCAGGATCAGGACGACCACGGTCAGCAGCGCGACAGCGACGAACGCGGCGAAGGGATACGTGACGAGGGCGGGGGCGCGCCGCCAGTCCTCGGAGCGGAGGAGTTCAGCGAGAAACTTCACCACGCGGTTGGCGCTGCGTCCGCCGGCGCGGGTGGAGTCTCTGACATTCGACATGTGTTAGTCGAATATCATAAGCGCCGCCCGAACCGTGGTCCACGGTTTCTACGCCGGGTAATGCATGCACGGAACGGCCGACGACGGCCGGGCCCGCTACTCCGCGTCGCGTCCGCGGCGCGCCCGGATCACCAGCAGCACCGCGCCACCCGCGAGCAGCACGACCGCCACGACGACGATGATCCACGGGACGCTCGAGCCGGTCGCCGCCAGGGTCGCCGCTCCCGGAGCGGCCGGGTCGACGGCGGTCGCCGCGACCGCCGCGACCGTCACCGGGGCGGTGCTCGCGGCGACGGCGCTGCCGACGACGATCTGCACTGGGAACGAGCCGGCGCGCTGCGTGCTTGCCAGGACGAAGGAGAAGGCGGCGGCGCCGTTCGCGTCGGAGGTCCCGGAGAACACCGTGGTGCCGTCGAAGGTCGCGGTGAACGCGACCCCGGCGGGCAGGCCCGTCACCGACACGGGGACGGTGGCGCCGGGCAGCACGGATGCGACGACGGACGAGGTGGTCGTCGCGGCGGGTGCGTACGACCAGGTGACGGTGACCTCGGCGATGCCCGGGTTGCCGGGGTTCGCGGTCGCGGTCAGACCGGGAGCGAGGTAGCCGGAGCCGCCGCCTCCCGGGGCCACGACGTCGATGTCGAGATCGCCGTTGGACACGTTGCGCATGACACCGCCCGCACCGCCTCCGGCGTATCCGGCGCCGCCTGCGCCGCCGGTGCGGTCGACGGCGCCGATCGCGATCGTGCTGCCGGTGCCGCCGGCCACGGGGAGGCCGCCCGCGGGCGACTGTCCCGCGGTTCCGGGAGCGACACCGGTTCCTCCCGCGCCGCCGACGGTGCTGCCACCGATCCCGTTGGCCGGGAGGGTGCCGAAGGCCGCGCCGGAACCGCCGGGCGTGACGCCGGCCGTGGCGGGTGCGCCGCCCGCGCCTCCCGCGTAGGAGGCGAACACCTGGTCGGGCAGGGTGAGGAGGCCCGCGTAGCCCGCGCCGCCGCCACCACCGGCGATGGCGAGCGTGCTGCCGTCGGCGGAGATCGAACTGCCGCCGCCGACGCCGCCGACCGTGTAGCCGAGGGTCTTTCCGGCGTAGGCCGCGCCCAGGTCGATGGTCGCGCTGCCTCCGGCGCCGCCGACACCGGCGGGATCGGGGCTGATCTGCGCGGCCACGGGCGCACCCGCGCCTCCGGCCACGGTCACCGACACGGATGCGACGCCGACCGGGATCGCCACGATGCCGGTGGAGGGGGTGTCGAACGTGACGCTGCAGTCCGTGAGGCAGACCGAGGCGGGCGCCCCGACGGCCGCGGTCGGCGCGACGGCCAGCAGCGCGGCGGTCGCGGCGGCACCGAGGACGGACAGGGTGGCGGGGAGGAGGCGGCGTCGACGCACGGGGATCCTTCGGGTCGGGCGAGGCGGGTCTGGTGGGAGGCGGCGGCTCCCGGCGGCCCAGCGAGAAGGACACGCCCGGGAGGCGGCGCTCACCGCACAGCCTAGCGGCCCGGTGATCGCCCTTCCGGCACTCGTTCGGAGATCACGCCGCGCTCTCGCGCAGCCGCAGCCAGGCCGCCCGGCGCTCCGCCTGCTTCGCCGGATCGGCGATGGGCGAGGCGGTGAGCAGCCGACGCGAATAGGGATGCTGCGGTTCGCGGGTGATCTGCTCGCCGTCGCCGGTCTCCACGATCTCGCCGTGGTACATGACCGCAACACGGTGGCAGATGCGGCGCACGACGCCGAGGTCGTGCGAGACGAACAGATAGGAGACGCCGGTGTCGCGCTGCAGCTCGATGAACAGATCGATGATCGTGGCCTGCGTCGTGAGGTCGAGCGCGCTGACCGGCTCGTCGCAGACGATCAGGCGCGGCTTGCGCACGAGCGCCCGGGCGATCGCGATGCGCTGGCGCTGGCCGCCGGAGAACTCCTTCGGGTACCGGTCGACGACGGCCGCCGGCAGCTTCACCCGGTCGAGCATCTCCTGCACGGTCGCGCGGGCCTCCTTGCGCCCGGCGCCCGCGGTCGTCAGCGGCTCGGCGAGGATCTCCCCGATCGTCATGGCCGGGTTCAGCGACCCGTACGGATCCTGGAACACGACCTGGATGCTCGACGCCAGCTCGCGCCGCTTGGCGCCCTTCAGCCGGGTGATGTCGCGCCCGTCGAACGCGATCGTGCCGCTCGTGACCGGGACGAGCCCGAGGATCGCCTTGCCGAGGGTCGACTTGCCCGAGCCCGACTCCCCCACCAGACCGACGCACTCGCCCGCGCCGACCTCGATCGACACCTCTTTGAGTGCCCGGAAGGAGCCGCGCCGCTGACCGTAGTCGACGACGACGTTCTCGGCCCGGAGCAGTGGAGTGCCGTGTGCCGGAGTGGATGCGGCGGTCATGCCAGCACCGCCTTTCGCGTGTCGGAGGTGCCCGCGGACGCCTGAGCGGCATCCAGCTGGGCGCGGCTCTCGGCCCCGTCGAGGGAGGCCGCGATGAGCTCGCGGGTGTAGTCGCTGGTGGGCTGGGCGAAGATCCGGTCGACGGCGCCGATCTCCACGATCGCGCCGTCGCGCATCACCACGACGCGATCGCAGATGTCGGCGACGACGCCGAAGTTGTGGGTGACGATGACGAGCGCCATCTGGTACTCCTGCTGCAGCTCGCGCAGCAGCTCGAGCACCTCCGCCTGCACCGTCACGTCGAGTGCGGTGGTCGGCTCGTCGGCCACGAGCACCGACGGCTTGCCCGCGATGGCGCCGGCGATCAGCACCCGCTGGGCCATGCCGCCGGAGAGCTGGTGCGGGTACGACTTCATGACCCGCGGCGGATCGACGATGCCGACCTTCTCGAGCATCTCCAGCGCGCGGGCGCGGGCCTCGGCGCGGGAGAGCTTGTGCACGGTGCGCAGCGGCTCCATCAGCTGCGAGCCGATGGTGAACGACGGGTCGAGGTTCGACATCGGCTCCTGCGGGATGTAGCCGACCTCGTGGCCGAGCAGCCGCTGCCGGTCGCGATGGTCCAGCCGCGTGACGTCGCGCCCGCCGATCCAGATGGCGTCGGCCGTGCACGCGCCGCCGGCCGGCAGCAGGTCCAGGATGCTGAAGACGGTCTGCGACTTGCCGGAGCCGGACTCCCCCACGATGCCGAGCACCTCGCCCGGCGCGACGTCGAGGGTGATGCCGTGCACGACCTCCACCTCGCCGCCGTCCGGTTTCGCGTACGAGACGCGCAGGTCGGTGATCTGCACGGCCGAGTCGACGGACTTGTGGGCGACCGCGCCGGTGGAGGTGGTGACGGCCGCCGGCTCCGCGCCGGATGTCCGCCGCAGCCGCCGGCGACGCGCGACGGGGGTCTTCACCGTGACCACGTCGGCGAGCGTCGAGCCGAGCACCGCGAGCGCCGCGATCGTGATGCCCAGCGCCAGCGACGGCCAGAGCAGCAGCAGCGGGCTGGTCAGCATGGTGCGGAAGCCCTCGTTCATCATCGCGCCCCAGCCGGGCGTCTTGCCGCCGCCGATGCCGAGGAACTGCAGACCGGCCTGCATGCCCATCGCGAGCCCGGCGGTCAGCGCGGTCTGGATGATGACGGGCGCGTAGACCGCCTTGACGATGTGGCGCGACATGATCCGCAGGTCGCCGAGGCCGGAGACGCGCGCCGCATCCACGTACGGCTCGTTGCGCACGGCCAGCACGGTCGACCGGGTGAGGCGGAAGTAGCCGGGCGCCATGAACACGCCGAGCGTCGCCATCAGCACGGTGAAGTCGTTGCGGGTGCCCGCGGCGACGATCAGCAGGATGATCATGCCGGGGACGGCCTGGAGCGCGTCGCTCACCCAGGTGGCGGTGCGGTCGAAGGCGCGGCCGTAGTATCCGGCCGCGAGTCCGGCGGGCACGCCGACCAGGAGCGCGACGACGATGGTCACGAACGCGCCCCAGAGGGTGGACTGGGTGCCCCAGATCAGCCGGCTCAGCACATCCCGGCCCGAGCTGTCCCCACCGAGCGGATGGGCCGCGCTCGGCGCCGCCTTGGTGAGGGCGAGATCGACGAAGTTCGGGTCGTGCGGCGACAGCAGCGGGGCGAAGAACGCGACGAGGAGCACGAGCACGAGGATCCCGAACGACACCGCGCCGGCGGGGCGCTTCAGGAATCGCACGAACGTGGAGCCGCGGCGCGGGGTGGCCGCCGCCTTCGCGGAGTCCCGCGGGTCGATGATCACTTCGGTCGCCGTCATTGCACACGCGCCTTCGGGTTGATCCAGCCGAGCACCACGTCGAGGAGGAAGTTCACGATCACCACGAAGATGACCGTGACGACCGTGATGCCGAGCAGGATGGGGATGTCGCCGTTCTGGGAGGAGCCCGAGGTGAGGGCGCCGATCCCCGGCAGGGAGAAGATCTGCTCCACCACGATCGCGCCGCCCAGTAGGCCGACGAACATCAGGGCGAGCACGGTGAGGGCGGCCGGGGCCGCGTTGCGCACGAGGTGCACGACCACGCGCGGCTGCGAGAGGCCGCGGCTGCGCAGGGTGCGCACGTAGTCCTGGCTGTTCGCGGAGATGATCGCGTTGCGCAGCTGCTCGGCGATCATCACGATCGCACCGAGCGACAGCGCGATGGCCGGGAGGGTGATCGACCGCAGCCAGCCCTCCACGCTCAGCGCCGGCTGCACGTAGCCGACGGCGGGGAACCACTTGAGGTCGACCGCGAACCAGATCACCAGCACGAGGCTCACCCAGAAGCCGGGGAGCGCGAACAGGATGACGGACGCGGCCTTGACGACCTTGTCCAGGATGCTGCCCGGGCGGAGGCCCGCCGCCACCCCGAAGAGGGCGCCGAACACGGCGGAGAGCAGCGTCGCCGCCGTCACGACGGAGAGCGTGACCGGCAGCTTGAGGGCGATCTGGGCGCCGACCGGCTGGAAGTTGCGCCAGGAGGTGCCGAAGTCGCCGACGGCGGCGTGGCTCGCCCAGTCCCAGAACTGCACGAGCAGCGGGCGGTCCGTGCCGATCTTGGCCGCGAGGGCCGCCTGCTGGGCGGGCGTGGCCGCGCTGCCGAGCAGGCCGGCGGTGGGGTCGCCGATCGCGAGATGGGCGAGGAAGAAGGTGCCGACGGAGACGGCGACCAGGAGGATCACGCCCGAGACGAGCCTCTTGACCGTGAATCTGATCATGTGCGGGGTTCCTGTCGATGCCGGTGGCGGTCGATGGCGGGGGGGGACGGGAGGGAGGGCGGGCCGCGCTGGTGGCGCGACCCGCCGCTCCACTAGCCCTTGACGGCGATCTGCCGCAGGGTGGGGAACATCATCCCGACGACCGGGGTCACCTGGATGCCGGAGGTGCTGACGTAGCTGTTGTTCGCCTGGTACCAGACCGAGTACCACGCCTTCTGCGTCACGAGCGTGTTGAGCGCCTCGATCTGCTTCTCCTGGTCGGCCGGGTCGGCCGTGAGCACCTTCTGCACGGCGGCCTGCACGTCCGGGAACTGGTCGACCTGCGGGGTCGGGTTGTACCACTGCGGCAGGTTGATCTGGCGCTGCACGGTCGCGACCGGGTTGGCGTCCATCGAGAGGAAGGCGACGAACATCGGGTAGGTCGGGGCGTTCTTCTGGTAGTCCATGTACTGCATGTCGTCCCAGGTGACGGTGATCCCGAGCTCCTTGAAGACCTGGTCGGCCACGGGCTGCCAGACCTGGAAGACCTGCGACATCGGCATGTGCAGCTCGAAGCCGTTCGCGTAGCCGGCCTCGGCCAGGAGCGACTTCGCCTTGCTGATGTTGGACTTGTACATGTCGTCCAGCGAGGTCAGGTTGCCGGGCAGACCGGCAGGGAAGACCTGGTTCGAGACCTTGCCCGCGCCGTTGCCGACCGACTTCAGGATGTTCGCGCCGTCGAACGCGTAGTTGAGCGCCTGGCGCACCTTGATGTCGCCGAGCGGCTTGAACTTCGAGCCGGTGCGGTCGGTGAACTGCAGGCCGACCCAGCCGGAGACCTTCGCGGCCACGTTCCAGCTGTTCGCCGACGCCTGCTTGAGCGCGGTGTCGTCGGCGTAGTTGACGTTGATCTGGCCGGAGAGCATCGCGTTGTCGCGGGCGGTCGCATCCTGGATCGGGTAGATCGCGAGCGGGTCGAACGGGAACTGCTTGGCGTCCCAGTGGTTCGCGACCTTGGTGAAGTGGTACTCGGAGCCGGCGACGCTCGAGGAGGCGAGCGTGTACGGGCCGGAGCCGACCGGCTCCTTCGCGAGGGTGCCGGCGGCGATCGCCTTCGGCGCCATCATGTAGCTGCGGCCGATGCCCATGAAGTACAGGAGGGTGTCGTCGCGCTGCGTCAGGTCGATCTCGACGGTGGTGGGATCGACCGCGACGAACTTCTCGACGTTCTCGTAGGCCTCGCCGCTGCGCGCGCCCTGCTTGAGGTAGTCGAGGCTCTTCACGGCCGCGTCGGCGTCGAACTTCTCGCCGTCGGAGAACTTCACCCCGGTGCGGAGCGTGAGGGTGACCTTCTTGAAGTCGTCCGAGACCTTCCATGCTGTGGCGAGGGCCGGGACGGGCTTGCCGTCGCCGTCGGAGGCGATCAGCGGGTCGTAGACGGCGGACAGGTACGGTCCGTCGAAGCCGATGTCGGCCAGGGAGGGATCCCAGCTGGTGACGTCGGCGAAGTTGCCGATGTTGAGCGGTCCGCCGGCGGCGCCGGTGGTCGATTTCGTGTCGCTTCCCCCGGAGCCGCAGGCGCTCAGCGCCAGTGCGGTCGCGGCGGCCAGGGCCACCGCGATCAGTGCCTTCTTCATCTTGTCTTCTCTCGGTTCGCAAGGCGGGTGTGGAACTCGAAACAGCACAGTGGAGACGGTCGTCGACCGGGGTACGGCTGACACTCCGCTGTGTCGTGGCGGTAATTCTACAGTTGTTGACAAGAAAGGCAACCAGTGGAGAAAAACAACGGGAGAAGCCTGACACGGCGCGGCGCGGAACAGGAAATCCACGCATTCCCGTTGCCGGATCGCGCACGGCCCATGGCCAGGGTGTACCGGATGATATACGATCCCAGCAGGGTCTGATCGGCCCTCCTCCGACGTCGAAGGGAGCCCCGCGGTGCTCGACACCACGACCATCCAGGCCATCGCCGACGAGCTCGCGGCCGCCGAGCGCGACCGCACGACGGTGCCGCTGCTCACCGCCCGGCACCCCGACATGACGGTGGAGGACTCCTACGCCGTGCAGAAGGTGTGGGTCGAGCGCGGGCTCGCCTCCGGCCGCCGCCTGGTGGGCCGCAAGATCGGCCTGACCTCCAAGGTGATGCAGCAGGCGACGGGGATCACCGAGCCCGACTACGGCGCGATCTTCGCCGACATGGTCTACGAGACCGGCTCGGTCATCCCCTTCGACCAGTACTCGAACGTGCGCATCGAGGTCGAGCTCGCCTTCGTGCTCGGCGCGCCCCTCGAGGGCCCGAACGTCACGCTGTACGACGTGCTCGACGCGACGAAGTACGTGGTCCCGGCGCTCGAGATCCTCTCCTCCCGGATCGAGATGCAGGGCCGCACGATCGTCGACACGATCTCCGACAACGCCGCGATGGGCGGCATGGTGGTCGGCGGCCGTCCCGTCCCGGTCGACGCGGTCGACCTGCGCTGGGTCGGCGCCCTGCTCTACCGCAACGAGACCATCGAGGAGTCCGGGGTCGCCGCGGCCGTGCTCGACCATCCCGCCAACGGCGTCGTCTGGCTGGCGAACAAGCTCGCCCAGCACGGCTCGCGCCTGGAGGCCGGGGACATCGTGCTCGCCGGCTCCTTCACCCGCCCGATGTGGGTCGAGCGCGGCGACACCGTCCACGCCGACTACGGAACCCTGGGAGCCGTGACATGCCGATTCGTCTGACCGCCACTCCGACCTTCGCCGACCGGTTGGGGTCCGCCGACCGCGTCCTGTACGGGCAGTGGGTGTGCTCCGGCAGCCCGCTGGTCGCCGATATCGTCGCCGGCAGCGGCACCGACATCGTCGTGATCGACGGCGAGCACTCCCCCATCGGGCTGGAGTCCGTGCTCGCCATCCTGCAGGCCGTCGCCGCCTACCCGGTGACCCCGGTGGTGCGCGCCCCGATCGGCGACCCCGTCATCCTGAAGCAGCTGCTCGACCTCGGCGCGCAGAACATCCTCGTGCCGATGGTCGACACCGCCGAGCAGGCGGCCGCGATGGTCCGCGCCGTCCGCTACCCGCCCCACGGCGTGCGCGGCGTCGGGAGTGCGCTGGCGCGGTCGTCGCGGTGGAGCCGCATCCCGGACTACCTGGCGCGCGCGAACGACCTCGTCTCGCTCACGGTCCAGATCGAGACCGCCGAAGCCGTCGCGGTCGCCGCGGACATCGCCGCCGTGGAGGGCGTGGATGCACTCCTCGTCGGTCCCGCCGACCTCGCCGCCTCCATGGGCCTGCTCGGCAGGCAGAACCACCCCGACGTGGTGGCCGCCGTCGAGTCCGTCATCGCCGCCGGCCGTGCAGCGGGCACACCGGTCGGCGTCAACGCGTTCGACCCCGCCACCGCCGACCGGTACGCCGAGGCCGGCGCCGCCTACCTGCTGGTCGGCTCCGACGTCACCCTGCTCGCGCGCGCCTCCGAGACCCTGGCCGAACGGTTCGTGCCGGACGCCGGCTCCGACGGCACGGCTCCCGCGAGCTACTGACGTCGGCAACGGAGGGGATCCGCTCGTGGTCGGCTCGCAGCGCAGGCTCGGGAGGAGTTCGTGCGGAAATCGGCCCGCACCTCCTCCGTTGGCCGCGCGTGCGCGCCGCGTCGGCAACGGAGGAGATCGCGGCCCCCGCTCCCCCGATCTCCTCCGCACCCCGCCTTCCAGCCGCGGCCGAGCCCGCATCCCCTCCGTTCCCCACACTCGTCCTTGAACGACCTCCACGGATCGTATACAATCTCGAATACGGTCTGAGTCGCACGCAGCGGCACCCACCGGCACCACCATCCCCGACGACGAGGAGAACCACCCCGTGAGCCAGCTCGCCCGCCCCGGCAAGATCATCGCGGTGCACCTGAACTACCGGTCGCGCGCCGCCCAGCGCGGGCGCACCCCGGCCCAGCCCTCGTACTTCTTCAAGCCGGCCTCCTCCGTCGCCGCGACCGGCGGCGAGCTGGAGCGTCCCGCCGGCACCGAGCTGCTCGCCTTCGAGGGCGAGATCGCGCTGATCATCGGCAGCACCGCCCGCCGGGTCTCCCCCGAGGACGGCTGGGCCGCCGTCTCCGGCGTCACGGCGGCGAACGACTTCGGCCTCTACGACCTCCGCGCGGCCGACAAGGGATCGAACGTGCGCTCCAAGGGCGGCGACGGCTTCACGCCGCTCGGCCCGGACGTCATCCCGGCGGCCGACGTGAACCCGGACGCGCTGCGCGTGCGCACCTGGCTCAACGGCGAGCTCGTGCAGGAGGGCACCACCGACGACCTGCTCTTCCCGTTCGGACGTCTCGTCGCCGACCTCTCCCAGCTGATGACGCTGGAGCCGGGCGACGTCATCCTCACCGGCACCCCCGCCGGTTCGTCGGTCACGCAGCCCGGCGACACCGTCGAGGTGGAGGTGGATGCGCCGAGCGCGCCCGGAGCCCCGACCAGCGGCCGGCTCGTCACCCGGATCACGGAGGGCCGCGTCCCGTTCGGCGACTTCGGCACCAAGCCGAGCGTCGACGACCACCAGCGCGCGGAGGCCTGGGGCACGCCCCCGGCGCCGGCCGAACCGACGTTCGTCCTGACCGACGAGCTGCGCGCCGCGCTCGCGAGCGTCGCCACCGCCACCCTCAGCTCCCAGCTGCGCAAGCGCGGCCTGAACAACGTCTCCATCGACGGCCTGGCCTCGACCCGGCCCGACGCCCGACTGATCGGCACGGCGAAGACGCTCCGCTACATCCCGAACCGCGAGGACCTCTTCGCGAGCCACGGCGGCGGGTACAACGCCCAGAAGCGCGCCTTCGACGCGGTCGGCTCGGGCGAGGTGCTCGTCATCGAGGCCCGCGGCGAGCGCGGCAGCGGGACCGTCGGCGACGTGCTGGCCCTGCGCGCACAGGTGAACGGCGCGGCCGGCATCGTCACCGACGGCGGCGTACGCGACCTCGCGGTGGTCGCCGCCCTCGACATCCCGACCTATCACGGCGGCCCGCACCCGGCCGTCCTCGGCCGCAAGCACGTGCCGTGGGAGGCCGACGTCACGATCGCCTGCGGCGGCGCGGCCGTGCAGCCGGGCGACGTGATCGTGGGCGACGCGGACGGCCTCCTCGTCATCCCGCCCGCGCTGGTGGCCGAGGTCGTCGCCGATGCGATCGAGCAGGAGCGCGAGGAGGAGTACATCGCCGAGCAGGTCGCGGCCGGGCACCCGGTGGACGGCCTGTTCCCGATGAACGCGGAATGGAAGGAACGGTACCGCGCATGGCTGACGCAGCGGTGAAGTCCGCGGCCACGGCGCCGAGCAAGTCCCAGCTCGCCTACGAGTTCCTTCGCGCGCGCATCGACGACGGCCGCTACGTCTCCGGCTTCCGGCTCGTGCTCGGGCAGATCGCCGGTGAGCTCGACATCAGCGTCGTCCCCGTGCGCGAGGCGATCCGGCGGCTGGAGGCGGAGGGTCTCGTCACGTTCGAGAAGAACGTCGGCGCCCAGGTCGCCCTGCTGCAGGACACCGAGTACGCCTACACGATGCAGACCCTCGCGCTCGTGGAGGGGGCGGCGACCCAGCTCTCCGCTCCCCTGCTCACGGCCGACCACATCGAGCGGGCGCGTGCGGTCAACGCCGAGATGATCGCCAGCCTGGAGCATTTCGTCCCGCACCGCTTCACGCAGCTCAACCAGAGCTTCCACTCGGTGCTGTTCGAGGAGTGCCCCAACCCGCACATCCTCGACCTCGTGCACCGCGGCTGGAACCGCCTGACCGTGCTGCGCGACTCCACCTTCGGCTTCGTGCCCGGCCGCGCCCGCGAGTCGGTCGACGAGCACGAGCAGATCCTGACCCTGATCGAGAGCGGCGCCGACCCGCTCGAGATCGAGCTCGCCGCCCGGCGGCACCGCCTGGCGACCCTGGACGCCTTCCAGGCGTACCAGAGCGAGCACAAGCACACCCACTGACCACCCCACCCTGAAGGAGAGCACGCGCATGGCGCAGCACTACGTCCCCGAGAACCTTCCCGGGAAGATCCAGCACTTCATCGACGGGCAGTTCGTCGACAGCGTCTCGGGAAAGACGTTCGACGTGCTCGACCCGGTGTCGAACGAGACCTACGTCACCGCCGCCGCGGGTCAGAAGGAGGACATCGACCTCGCCGTCGCCGCCGCCCGCCGCGCGTTCACCGACGGCCCCTGGCCGCGCATGAAGCCCCGCGAGCGCACCCGCGTGCTGAACCGCATCGCCGACGCCGTGGAGGCGCAGGATGCCCGGCTCGCCGAGCTCGAGACCTTCGACACCGGCCTCCCGATCACCCAGGCCCTCGGGCAGGCGCGGCGCGCGGCCGAGAACTTCCGCTTCTTCGCCGACCTGATCGTGGCCCAGCGCGACGACGCGTACAAGGTGCCGGGCAGCCAGCTCAACTACGTGAACCGCAAGCCGATCGGCGTCGCCGGGCTCATCACGCCCTGGAACACGCCCTTCATGCTGGAGAGCTGGAAGCTCGCGCCGGCGCTCGCGACCGGCAACACCGTCGTGCTCAAGCCGGCCGAGTTCACGCCGCTGTCGGCGAGCCTGTGGGCCGAGATCTTCCGCGACGCCGGCCTGCCCGACGGCGTGTTCAACCTGGTCAACGGTCTCGGCGAGGAGGCGGGCGACGCGCTCGTCAAGCACCCGGACGTGCCGCTCATCTCGTTCACCGGCGAGAGCCGCACCGGCCAGCTCATCTTCGGCAACGCCGCGCCCTTCCTCAAGGGCCTCTCGATGGAGCTGGGCGGCAAGTCCCCCGCCGTCGTGTTCGCCGACGCCGATCTGGACGCCGCCATCGACTCCACCCTGTTCGGCGTCTTCTCGCTGAACGGCGAGCGCTGCACCGCCGGATCCCGCATCCTCGTCGAGCGCGCCGTGTACGACGAGTTCTGCGAGCGCTACGCCGCCCGCGCGAAGAACATCGTCGTCGGCGACCCGCACGACCCGAAGACCGAGGTCGGCGCGCTCGTGCACCCCGAGCACTACGACAAGGTGATGAGCTACGTCGAGCTCGGCAAGCAGGAGGGCCGGCTCCTCGCCGGCGGCGGCCGCCCCGAGGGCCTCGACCACGGCAACTACGTCGCCCCGACCGTGTTCGCGGACGTGAAGCCGGACGCGCGCATCTTCCAGGAGGAGATCTTCGGCCCCGTCGTCGCCATCACCCCGTTCGACTCCGACGAGGAGGCGCTGGAGCTCGCCAACGGCGTGCGCTACGGCCTCGCCGCCTACATCTGGACCAACGACCTCGAGCGCGCGCACACCTTCTCGCAGAACGTGGAGGCCGGGATGGTGTGGCTCAACTCGCACAACGTCCGCGACCTGCGCACCCCGTTCGGCGGCGTGAAGGCCTCCGGGCTCGGCCACGAGGGCGGCTACCGCTCCATCGACTTCTACACCGACCAGCAAGCCGTCCACATCACGCTCGGCCCGGTGCACACGCCCACGTTCGGCGCCCACTGACCCACGCATCCACTCGACGAAGAGAAAGAACCACCATGAGCAGCCCCATCCCCGCTCCCGCGAACCGCATCCCGACCCCGCAGGCCGCCCCGCCGGACATCCTGCGCTGCGCCTACATGGAGCTGGTCGTCACCGACCTGCAGGCCAGCCGCGACTTCTACGTCGACGTGCTCGACCTGGTCGTGACGGAGGAGGACGAGAACGCCGTCTACCTGCGCAGCTTCGAGGAGTTCATCCACCACAACCTCGTGCTGCGCAAGGGTCCGGTCGCCGCCGTCGCCGCCTTCTCGTACCGCGTGCGCACCCCGGAGGACCTGGATCGTGCCGTCGCCTTCTACACCGAGCTCGGCTGCCGCATCGAGCGCCGGTCCGAGGGGTTCACGAAGGGCATCGGCGACAGCGTGCGCGTGGAGGACCCGCTCGGCTTCCCGTACGAGTTCTTCTACGACGTGCAGCACGTCGAGCGCCTCGCCTGGCGCTACGACCTCTACACGCCCGGCGCGCTCGTCCGCCTCGACCACTTCAACCAGGTCACCCCGGACGTCCCCCGCGCCGTCGCGTACATGGAGGACCTCGGCTTCCGCGTGACCGAGGACATCCAGGACGAGGAGGGCACCACCTACGCCGCGTGGATGCGCCGCAAGCCGACCGTGCACGACACCGCCATGACCGGCGGCGACGGCCCGCGCATGCACCACGTCGCGTTCGCCACGCACGAGAAGCACAACATCATCGCCATCTGCGACAAGCTCGGCGCCCTGCGCCTCTCGGACCGCATCGAGCGCGGCCCCGGCCGCCACGGCGTCTCCAACGCCTTCTACCTCTACCTGCGCGACCCCGACGGCCACCGCGTCGAGATCTACACCCAGGACTACTACACCGGCGATCCCGACAACCCGGTCGTCACCTGGGACGTGCACGACAACCAGCGCCGCGACTGGTGGGGCAACCCGGTCGTCCCCTCCTGGTACACGGAGGCCTCCCTGGTGCTCGACCTCGACGGCAACCCCCAGCCGCTGACCGCCCGCACCGACGACTCCGAGATGGAGGTCACCATCGGCGCCGACGGCTTCTCGTACACCCGCGCGGGCGACGAGGAGAAGGGCTTCAAGCTCGGGGCGCAGGTCTGACCGCACCCGCACCCCGCACGACCCCGGAACTCCGGAGCTCCCGCCCCTGACGGCGCCGACCTCCGGAGTTCCGGCGTTTCAGGCGGCGCGCCGGGTCAGGTCGCCGGATTCCGGACTCACCCGCAGGAGCTCTGCCCCATCACCGAGTATCCACGCGCGGGGACGCGATCGAAGAGCTCGGTGACGATGCGGCCGAGCGCCTCGTCCGAGCGCTGATACGCCTCGGACTGCACCGAAGCCTGTTCCGGTGTGAAGGAGGGCAGCGAGCTCGGGCCGGAGATCACGGTCTCCCAGTCGGTCGTCCGCAGCGTCTTCGCGGCGAGTTCGGCCGCCGCGCCGCCGTCGTCGACGACGTCGTCCGGAGCCGCGGCCAGCTGGAGGGTGCAGGTCACCGCCGTGCCGTCGGAGAGGACGAACGTGTGGGTGAGGAGCATGTCCGGATCGACCGGATCGGCGACTCCCTCCTCCCCCTCCGGAGACGGCTCGGGCGAGGGCACGAACGGCATCGGCGCTCCCGGCTGGCGGAACCCGGGCGGCCCGTACGGCGACCAGAACTGCGGCCGGTCCTGCGCCGGCGCGCATCCGGCGAGCGCCGCGACGACGTACCCCGCCAGCGCCGCGCCGGCGAGGAGCCTGAGACGACCGCGTCGTCGTCCCGTCATGCCGTCCCCGTCCCCCGTCGTTCCGTCCCCCGCCCGGCGGTTACCCGAACTCGACCTCTGCGGCGCGCTCGACCGCGAACTGCTGGTCGGGGTAGCGCAGGCCGGAGAAGTAGCGGTTGGTGTGGGCGACGATCTGCCGCCCGGTGATCTCGACGTCGTCCCATTCCGCGTCGGTCGTGGTGTGGGCGTCCTCGACGAGGGTGACGTCGTAACCGCGCACCGCCGCGCTCTGCGTGGTGGTGCGGATGCAGTAGTCGCTCTGCGCGCCGGCGAAGACCAGGCGGGCGGCGTCGAGGCCCTCGAGCACCTCGTCGAGATCGGTGTCTGCGAAGGCGTCGCGGTAGCGCTTGTGCACCACGGGTTCGCCGGTGGCCGGGTCCAGCCCGTCGGCCAACGCCCATTCGTCGCTGCCGGCGGGGAGGTCGTCGGCCTCGTGCTGCACCCAGACGACCGGAGTGCCTGCCGCGCGGGCACGGTCCACGAGACCCGCCGCGCGGGCGACGACGCCGTCGGCGTCCCAGCAGCCGGGCAGCACCCCCTTCTGCAGGTCGATCACGAGCAGGACGGACGGGATGGATGCGCTCACCCGACCATCCTGCCAGCCGCCACCACCGCCCCGCACCGCCCGCGGCGGGGCTCCTACGCGTTGAAGGAGGTGATCGTGTTGAGCGCCAGCACGATGATGAGGCCGTTGAAGAAGAAGCTGAGCACCGAGTGCCAGAGCACGGTCCAGCGCAGGCGGGTGGTGAGCACCTCCACGTCGGACGCGGCGAAGGAGGTGCCGAGCGTGTACGCGAAGTACACGAACTCCACGAACCGGGGATGCTCGGTCGCCGGGAACCGCAGGATCGGCACGTCGCTCGAGTAGTACCGCTGGTAGTAGATCTGCGAGAAGCCCCAGTGCAGGAACCCCCACGCGAGCAGCATCGACCAGACGCCGACGATGTCGGTGATCGACCCCACCTCCGGGTCGTTGTGGAGGCCGAGCACCTGCACCGCCGCGGTGAAGCCGATGAGGCTGGCCAGGATGGTCGCGGTCATCGACACGAGCCGCGCCACGCGCCCCACCTCGAACCGGGAGGGCCGGTCCCCCTCCACCGGCGGCCGACGGGCGGCACGCCCGAGCACGATCAGCACCACGACTTCGTACAGGGTGCCGATGGTGCACCACAGGGCGAGCAGCAGGAGGGTGGAGTCGTCGTCCTCCGCGAGGAGCACGAGCCAGACGCCCACGACGATCATCGCGAGCTGCACGAGCAGGCTCAGGACGAACCCGATCACGAGGGGCGCACGCCGCGCGCCGACGGGAGCCGACATACCTGGATGCTAGTGCCCGCGCGGCCCGGATCCGGGCAAGGATGGAGCCATGCCTCCCTCCCCTGCCGACGCCGAGCCGCTGCGCGTGGTCGCCGCCGTGATCGCCGACGGCTCCCGCGTGCTCGCCTGCCGCCGCGCGCCGGGAAAGGACGCCGCGGGCCGCTGGGAGTTCCCCGGCGGCAAAGTGGAGGCGGGCGAGACGCCCGAGGAGGCGCTGGAACGGGAGATCCGGGAGGAGCTCGGCGTGCCCATCCGGGTCGGCGCCCTGCTCGACCGCACGACCACGGTCGTCGGCACGCGCGCGATCGACCTCGCCTGCTACGCCGCGGCCCTCACGGGCGCGGTGCCCGAGAGCAGCACCGACCACGACCTCCTGCGCTGGGTCGAATCCGGTGACCTCGACACGCTGGACTGGGCGGACGCCGACCGGCCGGTGGTGCGGGTGCTCGGCGAACGCTGACACGACCGGCGCGTAAGGATGTGCACACCGCACAGAACCATCCCAACTTCGTGCAGATCGCACATTCCCCGTCGTCGGCGGCCGGTTTACGGTGTTCGGAACCCCCACACCCGTCCCCGTCAGAAGGACTCCCCCTCATGGCACGCACAGCTCCTGCCGATGACTTCGCCCTCTCCCGTGTGACCCCCGGCGCACGCAAACCGTGGTTCGGGATCGCCGTCCAGCGGTTCGGTCAGGTCTCGGCCCTCTCGCAGTTCCTGCTCGGAGCGACTCTGGGCTACAGCATGACGTTCGGCGAGGCCGCCCTGGCCCTGCTCCTCGGCTCGATCATCCTCGAGGTGATCATGTGCATCGTCGGCATCATCGGGCAGAAGGAGGGGCTCAACACCGCCCTCCTGGCCCGGTGGACCGGCTTCGGCGAAGTCGGCGCGGCCCTCGTGGGCCTGGCGATCGGCATCAGCCTGATCGGCTGGTTCGGCATCCAGTCGGCCATCTCGGCCGAGTCGCTCGACGCGCTGATGCCCGGTGTGCTGCCGATCTGGGTCTGGAGCCTGCTGTTCGGCCTGGCCGTGACCGCGATCGTGGCCTACGGCTTCGTCGGGATGCAGTGGCTGGCCAACATCACCGTCCCCCTCTTCCTCATCCTGGTCGGCTGGTCCGTGATCAGCGAGCTCAGCAAGCACTCCATCGGCGACCTCCTCACCTCCCCGGCGCCGGGCCCGACGATGTCGGTCTGGGCGGGGACTGGCATCGTCGCGGGCGGCCTGATCGTCGGCGCGATCATCACCGCCGACATGACGCGGTTCAACCGGAGCCGCGCCGACGTCATCAAGCAGACGGTCGTGGGCGTGTCCCTCGGCGAGTTCGTGATCGGCCTGGCGGGCGTGCTGCTCGCCCACGCCGCCGCGACCGGCAACATCGTCGCGATCGTCACCTCGTCGATCGGCTTCGTCGGCCTCATCATCGTGATCACCGGCACGCTGAAGATCAACGACTGGAACCTGTACTCCTCGACGCTCGGCCTGGTGAACTTTATCTCCACCGCGTTCGCGAAGAACCTCAACCGCGTCACCACGACGATCGTGCTCGGCATCGTGGGCTCGGTGCTCGCCGCGGCCGGCATCCTGTCGCAGTTCTCGGGCTTCCTGATCATCCTCGGCGTCGCGTTCCCGCCGATCGCCGGCATCATCGTCGCCGAGTACTTCTTCGTGCGGCGCTGGCGCGGCGAGCTGGATGCGACGCGCGCGTCGGGCCGGCTGCCGGAGTTCGCGCCGCGCATCGTCCCGGCCACCCTGGTGGTCTGGCTCGTGTCGTCCCTGTTCGGCTACTTCTTCACCTGGGGCATCCCTGCCCTCTGGTCGCTCTTCCTCTCGATCATCCTGTACACGATCGCGGGCAAGCTCGGCTGGGTGCGCGGCGTCGGCCGGGCCCGCACCATCCAGGACGCCCCGGAGGCCGCCGACGGCACCGCCGCGGGCAGCACGCCGGGCCCGGAGGCCGTCGCCTCCAACTGACCAGCTCGACCCGTCTCCACCAGCCCCACCCGCCGTCACCGCGGCAGAAAGCGAAACACCATGCATATCGGCATCGACGTCGGCGGAACGAACACCGACGCAGTGCTCATGGACGGCCGGACCCCTCTCGCCGGCGTCAAGAACTCGACCAGCCCGGACGTGACCGCCGGCATCGTCAGCGCCATCGAGGCGCTGCGCGAGGCGCGCTCGTTCGAGGGCTCCGAGATCCACGCGGTGATGATCGGGACGACGCACTTCATCAACGCGCTCGTGCAGGCGAAGCGGCTCGCGCCGACCGCCGCGCTGCGCCTGGGGCTCCCGGCAACCAAGGCCCTCCCGCCGCTGGTCGACTGGCCGGAGGCGCTGATCGAGGCGATCGACGCCCGCAGCTACCTGGCGCACGGCGGCTACGAGTTCGACGGCCGCCCGATCTCGCCGCTCGATGTGGCGGAGCTCAAGGGCATCGCCGCCGACATGGCCGCGCACGGTGTGCGGTCGGTCGCGATCTCGTCCGTCTTCTCCCCGGTGAACCACGACGTCGAGACCCGCGCGGCCGCCATCCTGGCCGACGAGCTCGGCGACGGGGTCGCCATCTCGCTGTCGCACGAGATCGGGCGCATCGGGCTGCTGGAGCGCGAGAACGCCACGATCATCAACGCGGCGCTGCGCGAGCTGGCGAGCGAGATCGTCGACGGTCTGACCTCCGCGGTGCGCGCCCAGGGCATCGAGGCGCCGATCTTCCTCAGCCAGAACGACGGCACGCTGATGGACGAGGACTACGTGCGCCTCTACCCCGTCGCCACCTTCGCCTCCGGCCCGACCAACTCGATGCGCGGCGCCGCCCTCACCAGCGGGCTCGAGACCTGCGCGGTCGTCGACATCGGCGGCACCACGGCCGACATCGGCCTCCTGGTCAACGGGTTCCCGCGCGAGACGGCGAACGAGGTCAAGGTGGCGGGCGTCCGCACCAACTTCCGGATGCCGGACGTGCTCTCGCTCGGCATCGGCGGCGGCTCCATCGTCGACACCGAGACCGCCGAGGTGGGCCCGGAGTCGGTCGGCTACCGGCTGACGACCGAGGCGCTGGTGTTCGGCGGCTCGACCCTCACCGCGACGGACATCGCCGTCGCCGCCGGACGCGCGCAGGTGGGCGACCCCGCGAAGGTCGCGCACCTCGACCCCGCCTTCGTGCAGCGCGTGCTCGACCGGATCGCCGAGCGCGTCGCCGAGGCCGTCGACCGGATGCGCACCTCCCCCGACCCCATCCCCGTCGTCGCCGTCGGCGGCGGGTCCATCCTCCTGCCGGACGAGCTGCCGATCTTCGGCGCCGTGCACCGGCCGGAGAACTACGCCGTCGCGAACGCGATCGGCGCCTCCATCGCACAGGTCGGGGGCGAGATCGACAAGGTGTACGCCGTCGAGCCCGGCCGTCGCGACGAGGCCATCGCCGCCGTTCGGGCGGAGGCGGTGGACAAGGCGATCGCGGCCGGCGCCTCCCCCTCGTCGGTCGCGATCGTCGATTTCGACGAGGTCCCCATCCCGTACCTGCCCGGCAACGCGACGCGCATCCGCGTGAAGGCCGTCGGCGATCTGGCGATGGAGGTGCGGGTATGAGCTGGACGCTCACCGCCGACGCGATCGGCGACCTCTCGCGCGGCGCCGCGGTACTCGGCACGGGCGGCGGAGGCGACCCCTACATCGGCTCGCTGCTGGCGAAGCAGGCGCTGGCCGAGCACGGACCGGTCACCGTCGTCGGACTCGACGAGGTGCCCGACGACGCCCTCGTGCTCACGGTGGCGATGATGGGCGCCCCGACCGTCATGGTCGAGAAGCTGCCCAGCCTCGACGAGGTCATCGCGCCCGTGACCGCGCTGGGAACGTACCTGGGCCGGCCGGTCACGCACGTGGCGTGCGCCGAGGTCGGCGGAGTGAACTCCACCATCCCGGTCGCCGCCGCCGCCGCGCTCGGCCTCCCCCTCATCGACGCGGACGGCATGGGCCGCGCGTTCCCGGAGCTGCAGATGGTGCTCCCGACGCTGTACGGCGTCACCGCCTCCCCGCTCGCGTTCGCGGACGAGAAGGGCAACGTCGGCGTGCTGCAGACCGTCGACAACAACTGGACGGAGCGCATCGCGCGTGTGGCCTGCGTCGAGATGGGCTGCTCGATCATGATCTCGGGCTTCCCGATGACCGGCACGGTCGCCCGCGAGGCGCTCGTCCCCGGCTCCCTCGCGCACTGCGTCGCCATCGGATCCGGCATCGCGGAGGCGCGCACCGCCAAGGCCGACCCGGTCGCGGCGACCGTCTCGCTGCTCGGCGGCCGCGAGTTCTTCGGAGGCAAGGTGGTGGACGTCGAGCGCGGCACGACGGCCGGCTTCGCCCGCGGGCGCGCCCGCATCGAGGGCACGGCGACGGGGTCGGCGGCCGACTCGACCCTCGCGCTGTCGTTCCAGAACGAGCACCTGATCGCCCAGGCGGGCGACGAGGTCTTCGTGACCACTCCCGACCTGATCATCGTGCTCGACGCCGAGAGCGGCGAGCCGATCACGACGGAGGCCCTCCGCTACGGTCAACGCGTGCGGGTGATCGCCGCACCCAGTGACCCGCGCTGGCACAGCGCCGAGGCGCTCGCGATGGTCGGCCCCGGCTACTTCGGCTACGACCTCCCCTCGCATCGCTTCGACGGCACGGCCGAGCGCACCCTCGAGGAGGCCGCCGCATGAGCTGGACGCTGACCGCCGCGGACCTCCCCGACCTCGCCCGCGGCGCCACCCTGCTCGGCACGGGAGGCGGCGGCGACCCCTACATCGGGCAGATGCTCGTCGCGCGCGTGCTGGATCAGAAGGGTCCCGGCGAGCGCGGCATCACCATCCTCGATCCGGACGAGCTCGACGACGACCTGTTCGTCATCCCCACGGCCCAGATGGGCGCGCCGACCGTGATGATCGAGAAGATCCCCGCGGGCACCGAGCCGACCCTCGCGCTGCGCACGCTGGAGGCGCACCTCGGCCGCACCGCCGACGCCACGATGCCGATCGAGTGCGGCGGCATCAACTCGATGATCCCGCTGATCGTCGCGGCCGAGACCGGTCTGCCGGTGGTGGACGCGGACGGCATGGGCCGCGCCTTCCCGGAGCTCTCGATGGAGACGTTCGCGGTCTACGGCGTGCACGGCTCCCCGCTGGCCCTCGCGGGCGAGCGCGGCGAGACCGTCGTGATCGACACCGGCGACGACGACCGGCAGATGGAGTGGCTCGCGCGCGGCGTGACCATCCGTCTCGGCGGCGTCGGGCACATCGCCGAGTACGCGATGACCGGCGCGGACGTGAAGCGCACGGCCGTCCCCCGCACGCTCTCGATGGCGCTCGCGCTGGGCCGGGCGATCCGGGAGGCGCGGGAGCAGCACCGCTCGCCGTTCGAGGCGATCGCGCAGACCCTCTCCACGACCCTCTACTCGGAGGTTCGCGAGCTCTTCTCCGGCAAGGTGACGGATGTCGAGCGGCGCACGACCGAGGGCTTCGCCAAGGGCCGCGCCACGATCTCGTCGCTGGATGCGGGCGCCTCCGAGACGCTGGAGATCCGCTTCCAGAACGAGAACCTCATCGCCCTGCGCGACGGCGAGCTCGTCGCGATCGTGCCCGACCTCATCTGCGTCACCGACATCGAGTCGGGTGAGCCGATCACGACCGAGGGCCTGCGCTACGGCCAGCGGGTGCGCGTGCTCGGCATCTCCACGCCGGAGATGATGCGCACGCCCGAAGCGCTCGCGGCGTTCGGCCCGCGCGCGTTCGGGCTGACCGAGGAGTTCGTCCCGGTCGAGACCTCGGCGCTGGTCTGAGCAGCACCACGGCTCGCGGGCGCTCGCGCAGGCGGGCGCCCGCACCGCCTACCCTGGAGGGCATGAGAACCCTCGGGCCGGAGCGCCTGCCCGCGCTCGCCAGGGGCTTCTCGCTGCTCGGCTCCGGTGGAGGCGGCGGGACGACGATGCTCGAGCTGATGGTGCAGGACGCCCCCGCCTGGCCCCTCACCTCGCGCACCCCGGCCGAGTTCGATCCCGCGACGCCGTGCGTGGCGGTCGCCTTCGCCGGCTCCACGTACCTGCTCGCCGAGCGCCTCCCTGGCGCCGATGTGTTCGGTCCGCTGGTCGACGCCGCCGAGCGCTGGACCGGCGTGCGCGCCGCGGCCGTGTGCGCGCTCGAGGGCGCCGGGATGAACGGGCTGACCCCGTTGCTGCTGGCCGACCGCCTCGCACTGGTCGACGCCGACCTGATGGGCCGTGCCCTCCCCCGCCTGGACCAGGTCTCGCTCCTGGTCGACGCGGTCCCCGGCGTCATCACGGTCTGCGACACGGGGGGCGGAGTCGTCGTGATCGACACGCAGCGCCCCGCCGACGTCGAGAGCCAGGTGCGCTCCGCCATCGTGCAGGCCGGCGGAGGCGGTGCGGTGCTCGTCGCGGGCTTCACGGTCGGCGACCTGGCCGAGCACGCCGTCCTGGGCACGTTCGAGCGGGCGCTCGCCCTCGGCGACGCCAGCGCCGACCGCGCCCTCTCCCCCGGCGAGCTGGCCGGGGCGACCGGAGGCCGCCTGCTGGGCTCGGGACGGGTGAGCGCGATCGTCCCCCTGCCGGACGACCCGTACGTCAGCGCCATCCAGGTCGACGCCGACGACGGCGCACTGCTTCGGCTCGTCGCCCGCTCCGAGCTGCTCGCGGTCGTACGCGACGGCGAGACCACCGCCGCCAGCCCCGAGATCATCGTGGCCGTCGACTCCATCTCCCGCGACATCCTGCAGGTGGACGGGGTCACGCTCGCGCGGCATGTGACGGTGCTCGCCCTCCCGGCTCCCGCGTGGTGGACGGCGACGGCCGACCGCCTGCGCCACGTGACGCCCGCCGGCTTCGGGCTGGCCGGGCTGGAGGTGGCGGCGTGAACGACCAGCTGGACCTCGCCGCGCTCTTCGCGCATCCCGCGAACGGCGGACTGCGCGCCATCGCCGGCGCGGATCCCGCCGTCGTGTGGCGCGATCTGGTCGTCGCCTCGGCCGAGGCGGAACTCGCTCCCGAGGGCGACGGCGCCCTCGCCGTGCTCACCGTCGCCCCGCCCACGACCCCGTGGCAGCAGGATGCGCTGGTACGCCGGGTGCGCGACCGCGGCTACCGCGGGCTGGCGCTGCCCGGCGCGGAGGCGTTCGGCGCGGGCACCCGGGCGCTCGCCGAACGCCTCGGCCTCGCCCTGCTCGACACCGGGGAGCCGATGGCGCTCGCCCGGGCCGGCTGGGAGCTGCTGGAGGGCCGGGACGCCCTCACCCTCGGCTATGTGCGCCGGGTCGCGCAGTCCATCGAATACCACGCCGCCAACCTCGCCGACCTGCTGCGGCACCTCTCGGCGAGCGTCGGCCACGGCGTCGCCCTGATCGACAGCGAAGGCGTGCTCCTGGAGGCCGGAGAGTCACTGCCTGCCCCGGTCCACGCCGCGATCGACTTCGGCCCCTGGATCGACACCGTCTCGCTGCCCGAGGGTGCGGCGGCCTCCGTGCGCGTGGACTCCCCGAGCCGCGCCGGGCTGCGGCTGGCCGTCTTCGGGCGCGGCCTCGGGCAGCAGCAGCTCAGCGCCCTCGCGGTCGCCGCTGAGGTGGCGATGCCCGCGGTCGCGGCGCGCATCCTCATCGACGAGGTCGCGGACGTCAACGACGCCGCCGTCTCCTCCGGGCTGCTGCGCGACTTCCTGGAGCTGCGCGACAGCCGCGACGCCGAGCTCGAGCAGCGGATGCTGGAGCGCGGCTGGCGCACGACGGGCTACCACCTCGGGTTCCGGCTGATCGGGCGCTCCCGCGTCGACACCCTCCAGCTGCTCCGCTTCGTGACGCGCGAGCTGACCGGCCTGCCGATCGACTCGCACGCCGCGACGAGCGGACGCGGAGTGACCGGCTGGCTCAGCTTCACCGCGCCTCCCGCGCCGAGCCGGGTGGAGGAGAACGTGCGCGCCCTGCACGCGCTGCACACCGCCGCACGCCGCGTGTTCAACGTCGCGACCGGCGTCGGCACGCTGGAGAGCGGGTCGGCCGGACTGGTCGCGACCATCGACGGGGCGGCCGACGCCGCGCGGATCGCCGCCGACCGCTCCGCGACCGGGCACTTCGTCCGCATCGACGCCCTCGGCCTCGAGCAGCTGCTGCTCTCCTGGACCGAGAGCGACACCTTCGTCCCGGCCGCGGAGTCCCTGCTCGCGCCGCTGATCGCCCGCGGGCCCGAGCTCGTCGAGACGCTCACCGCCTACCTCGACCACGAGTCCGGCATCGCCGCGACCGCCGACGCCCTCGGCCTCCACCGCAACACCGTCTCCACCCGCGTCGCCCGCGCGCAGGAACTGCTCGGGCTCGACCTCGGCGACCCGGAGACCCGCCTCGCCGTCCACCTCGCCTGCCGCGCCGTGCGGCGCTGACCCCGGGAGCCCCATGAGAGCCCTGCTGTACGACACGTTCGCCGGACCCGTCCGGGTGGCGGAGGTCGCCGATCCCGTCGCCCCCGACGGCGGCGCGATCGTCCGCGTCGCGGCCTCCGGACTCTGCCGCAGCGACTGGCACGCCTGGGCCGGGCACGACGACAGCGTCCACCTGCCGCAGGTGCCGGGCCACGAGTTCGCCGGTGTGGTGGAGTCCGTCGGCGCGGGTGTGGAGCGGTGGCGGCCGGGAGACCGGGTGACGGCGCCGTTCGTCAACGGCTGCGGGCGCTGCGAGTGGTGCCGCAGCGGGCAGGCTCAGGTCTGCCCCGACCAGACGCAGCCCGGCTTCACGCACTGGGGCTCGCACGCCGAGCTGGTCGCCGTGCGCGCCGCGGATCTCAACCTCGTCGCCCTGCCGGACGACATCGACGACGCCGCGGCCGCCAGCCTCGGCTGCCGGTTCGCGACGGCGTACCGGGCCGTCACGGCGCGGGCGCGCACCCGGCCGGGCGAGTGGATCGCGGTCTACGGCGCCGGCGGCGTCGGGCTCAGCGCCGTCATGATCGCCGCCGCCCTGGGGGCGCGCCCGATCGCCGTCGACCGATCCCCGGCCGCGCTCGACCTGGCGCGCGCGTTCGGGGCCGAGCACACGCTGGAGGCGGACGACGCGACTCCGTCGGCGATCGCCGAGCTGACCGGAGGCGGCGCGCACGTGTCCGTCGACGCCGTGGGCTCGCCCGCGACGGCCGGGGCGGCCCTGCACTCGCTGCGGCGACGCGGTCGGCACGTGCAGATCGGGCTGCTGCCCGGCGGTGGCCCGGTGCTCCCCCTCGACCGCGTGATCGGCTGGGAGCTCGACGTGCTCGGCAGCCACGGGATGGCCGCCGCCGACTACGCCGGGATGCTCGACCTCGTCGCGTCGGGCGCCGTCTCGCCGCGGGCGCTCGTCGGCTCCCACGTCGGCCTCGCCGAGGCCGCCCTCCTGCTCCCCGCCGCCGCCTCCGCTCCGCCCGTCGGCATCGCCGTGCTCGACCCGACCCGTGACTGAGCTCGCGCCATCTGGCGCGATCTCCCCCGCCTCCGGCTGGATCTGAGCGGCGCGAGTCCGGGCGCCTTGGCAGGATGGGGGGGATGCTGCTCTCCGACCTCCCCTCCGCACCCGACACGCAGGCGGCGCGCGCCGCGCGCGAGCTCGCCACGGCCTACCACTCGCCCGCGCTGCTCAACCACGTGGTGCGCTCGTGGCTGTGGGCCGAGGCGTTCGCGCAGGTGGAGGGGCGCACGGGCATCGACCACGAGCTGCTGTACGTCTCGGCGCTGCTCCACGACATCGGGATCGTGCCGGAGTTCGACAACGTGACCCTCTCGTACGAGGACGCGGGCGGCCACGTCGCGGTCGCGCTCACGGCGGGCGCCGGCTGGGAGACCGCCCGACGCACCCGCGCGCACGAGGTGATCGTGCGGCACAACTGGCCGTCCGTCGACCCGGCGTTCGACGAGGAGGGCTACCTGCTCGAGACCGCCACGGGGCTGGACATCTCGGGCGCGCGCGCCGACGACGTCCCGCTCGAACTGCGCCGGGAGGTCGTCGCCGCGTACCCGAGGCTCGACCTGGCCGCGGAGTTCGGCGCGCGCGTCGCCGATCAGGCGCAGCGCAAGCCCGACACCCAGGCGCACCGGCTGGTGCTCGGCGGCGTGCGCGCGAAGCTGGCCGCGAACCCGCTGGAGTCGCCGGCCTGACCCGGCGGCGCCCGCCTGACCTATCCTCGAGGGGTGACCACACTGCTCGATCCCGCCGACTGGCGCGCCCGCGAGGCGGCCCACGCCGCGCGCGCCGACGCGCTCACGGCCGGGCACCGGGAGCGGTCGGGCCGGGGCGAGAAGCACCCGGTGGAGGACTTCCTCTTCACCTACTACTCGTACGCGCCCCGGGTGCTGCGCCGGTGGCATCCCGGGCCGGGCATCGAGCTGGCGGAGGCCGCCGACGATCCGCGCGCCTCCTGGCGCTGGTACGCACCCGGCACGACGCCGGGCGCGCTCGTGGTGGACCGCACCGCGTTCGAGGCCGAGAAGACGTCGCTGCTGCGGGGCATCGAGCGCATCCTCCGCTCGACCGCCGCGCGCCCCGGCCAGTTCGGCTGCTTCGGGCTGCACGAGTGGGCCATGGTCTACCGGCAGGACGAGACGCGCCACGAGGTGCCGCTGCGGCTCGGCGGCCCCGGCACCGACGCGGTCGTGGAGGCGCACGACCTGCGCTGCACCCACATCGACGCCTTCCGCTTCTTCACGCCCGACGCGGTGCCCCGCAACCGCTTCGCGCCCACCCGGGAGACGCAGCCCGCGCTGGAGCAGCCCGGCTGCCTCCACGCGGGGATGGACGTCTACAAGTGGGCGATGAAGCTCGGCCCGCTCGTGCCGGGCGAGCTGCTGCTGGACGCGTTCGAGCTGGCCCGCGACATCCGCTGGCTCGACATGCAGGCGTCGCCGTACGACATGCGGCCGTGGGGCGCCGAGCCGGTCGCGATCGAGACGCCCGAGGGCAAGGCGGAGTACGTGCGCCGGCAGCGCGGCTTCGCCGAGCGCGCGAACGTGCTGCGCCGCGAGGTGCTCGCCGCCTGGCTCGGCGAGAGCGCCGCCGCGGCCGCGTAGCCGCGGCCCGTCCGAGACGATCGCGGGCCTCCGCGTCGCCTAGGCTGAAACGACACCACACCCGAAGGACGAGGGAACGACACGTGCAGTACATCTCCACACGCGGCGGCCGGCTCGGATCGTATTGCGACATCCTCGTCGAAGGGCTGGCGCCCGACGGCGGACTCGCGGTCCCCGAGGAGCTGCCGCGGCTCAGCGCCGCCCTGCTGGAGCAGTGGCGTCCGCTGGACTACGCCGGCCTCGCCACCGAGGTGATCGGACTGTTCGCGACGGACATCCCCCGCGACGACCTCAGCCGGCTCTGCCACGCGGCGTACCGGCCCGAGGCCTTCGCGTCGCGGGAGGTCGTCCCGCTGCACGCGCTCGACGACGGCATCACGCTGGTCGGCCTCTCGGAAGGCCCGACGCTCGCCTTCAAGGACATGGCGATGCGGTTCCTCGGCGAGGCGCTCGACTTCGTGCTCGGCCAGTCGGGCGAGGTCCTCAACATCCTCGGCGCCACCTCCGGCGACACCGGTTCGGCCGCCGAGTACGCGCTGCGGGGCCGGGACCGGCTCTCCGTGTTCATGCTCTCGCCGCAGGGCCGCATGAGCGCCTTCCAGCGCGCCCAGATGTACTCGCTGCTGGACGACAACGTGCACAACATCGTCGTCGACGGCACCTTCGACGACTGCCAGCGCCTCGTGAAGCGCATCGCGGAGGACGGCGCCTTCAAGCGCGAGCACCGCCTCGGCGCCGTCAACTCGATCAACTTCGGCCGCATCTCGGCGCAGATCGCCTACTACATCTGGGCGTGGCTGCGGATCACCGACGCTCTCCCCGCGGCCGAGCGCGAGGGCTTCGAGGTGTCGTTCGCGGTGCCGTCGGGCAACTTCGGCAACATCCTCTCGGGGCACTACGCCCGCAGCATGGGGCTGCCGGTGCGCAAGCTCGTGCTGGCCACCAATGAGAACAACGTGCTCGACGACTTCTTCCGCAGCGGCCACTACCGCCCGCGGCCCGCCGCGCGCACCTTCGTGACGTCGAGCCCCTCGATGGATGTGTCGCGCGCGTCGAACCTCGAACGGTTCGTCTTCGACCTGCTCGGCCGCTCCGCGGAGCAGACCGCGGCCGCGTGGCGGGAGTTGGACGCCCAGGACGAGTTCGACCTCTCCCCCGAGCTCGATCGGTTCAGCGCTGAGTTCGGGATCGTGAGCGGCACGAGCACCCACGCCGACCGGCTGGCCACGATCCGCGCCGTCTCCGACCGCTGCGGCGTCATCCTGGACCCGCACACCGCCGACGGCGTGAAGATCGCGCGCGAGCACGTCGAGCCCGGCGTGCCGATGCTGGTGCTCGAGACGGCGAAGCCGCAGAAGTTCCCCGAGACGATCGCCGAGGCCCTCGGCAGCGTCCCGGACGCCGACGCCGCCACCCGCGAACTCCTGGCCGCCCCGCAGCGCGTCACCACGCTGGCCGACGACGAGCACGCCCTCCGCGCGCTCCTCTCCGAACTCGCCCTGCGCTGACGCCGCACCCACCCAGCCCCTAGCCGCCGAGCACAGGAAAAGTGCGCCGATCCAGGCGGATTCGGCGCACTTTTCCTGTGCTCGCGGGCGGGTCAGCCGTTGTTGTTGTCGGGGCCCGGGGTCGGTGCGGGGGGACTCGTCGATTTGGGTCCGGTGCTCGGTGTGGGGGTCGTGGAGGCTTGTCCGCTGCTGAGCTGGATGGTGATGCTCGCGCCTCCCTCGACCGCCGATCCCGCGGCGGGGTCGGTGTCTGCGGCGGTCCCGGCCGGCTCGGTGCTCGCGACCGGCGTCTGGTCCACCGTGACGTCGAGGCCGAGCGCTTCGAGCAGCTTCTGCGCCTGGTCGGGGGTCTTGCCGGCCACGTCGGGGACCGTCACCTTGCTGCCGTACAGCGAGGTGCTCTCCGGCTTCGGGAAGTCGTCGCCGCCGTAGAGCTGGTCGAGCGCCTTCTGGATCGGCTTCACGATCGAGAACTTCACATTGCCGCCGCCCACGCCGTCGAAGCTGAGGCTGCGCAGCGGCGTCTGGCCGGAAACGTTGCCCACCCACGTCGCCTGCGCGACCTTGGTGGTGGAGGTGATCAGCCAGTTTTGCAGCGAGTCGTCGGTGGTGCCCGTCTTGCCCATGATCGGGGTACCGTCCCACGGGTTGGCGCTGGTGGCCGTGCCGTCGGTCATCACGCCTTCGAGCGCGTAGGTCACGCCGGCGGCGACGTTCTTGTCGAGGCCCTGGGTGCAGGTGGTGGCGCTCACCTTGTGTGCGCTGCCGTCGGCGTTCAGGACCTTGTCGATCGCGATCGGCGTGCACACGGTGCCGCCGTTGGCGATGCCCGCGTAGGCCGTCGCCATGGTGAGCGGGGCGACCTCGTTGGTGCCGAGGATCATCGACGGGTACGAGTTGAGCGTGCCGCCGGTCGCGGCGGTGTGGATGCCGAGCGATTTCGCCGCGTTCAGGATGGAGCAGAGGTCCACCTTCGTCGCCATCATCGCGAAGGCCGTGTTCACCGACTCCGCCGTCGCCGACATCACGGAGAGCCGGCTCGCCGATCCCTCGTCGTTGGCCACCTGCCAGGAGGGGCCGGAGATGTCGCCGCAGGTGCTCGTGAAGTCGGACATCGGGAAGGTGTGCTGGGAGGCGTTGATGTTCTCGTACAGGCTGTGCCCCGCCTCCAGCCACGCCGCCAGGTCGAACGCCTTGAACGTCGAGCCCGTCTGGAAGCCCGACGAGCCTCCGTACGCCTCGTCGGTGTTGTAGTTCACCGCCGTCGTGCCGTCCACGGGTTGGTCCGTGTTGTTGAAGGCGCGGTTCTGCACCATCGTGACGATGCGGCCCGTGCCGAGCTCGACCGAGACGTTCGACGCCCCGAGGTCGATGCCGGCCTTCGACGCGGGGATGTAGTTGCTCAGCGACTGCTGCGCGACCGACTGGAGGTCGAGGTTCAGCGTCGTGTAGATCTTCAGCCCGCCGCGGTTGAGGGTCGCCCAGCGGTCGTCGCTGGTCTTGCCGTAGGCGGGGTCGTTCAGGATGGTGTCGCGCACGTAATCGCAGAAGAACGCCGCGTTGTACTGCTGCGCCGCCGCGCATCCCGAGGTCGTCGGCGTGACGGCCGGCGTGACCGGCGTCTTCTTCGCCGCGTCGCGGTCGGCCGCCGTGATCTTGTGGTTCACGTACATCCGGTCGAGCACGTAGTCGCGGCGCGCCTTCGTCAGCGCGTACCCGTTGGCGGCGCCGTTCGTCTTGCTGTCCGGCTCGTCGATGCGGAGGTTCGCCGGATTGTTCACGATCGCGACCAGCGTCGCGGCCTGCGCCAGCGTCAGGTTGTTGGCGTCGACGCCGAAGTAGTAGTGCGCCGCCGACTGGATGCCGTACACCTGACCGCCGAAGCCGACGACGTTCAGGTACCCCATCAGGATGTCCTTCTTGCTGTACTTCTTCTCCAGCCCCACCGCGTAGCGCATCTCCTGCACCTTGCGCTGGAGGGTCTGCCCGGCCGCGTCGTCGTAGCAGGCCTGCACCTTCTTCGCGTCGGTCAGCGCCTCGCACTTCTCGACCTCGACGTTCTTGACGTACTGCTGCGTGATCGACGACCCGCCCTGCACGTCCCCGCCGACCACGGTCGCGAGCGCACCGCGCACGGTGCCGAGCACATCCACCGCGCCCTCGGAGTAGAACCGCGGGTCCTCGGCGGCGACCACCGCGTCCTTCACGTTCTGCGACACCGCATCCCAGGACACGTCCTGCCGGTTCTGCGCGTAGAACGTGGCGATCGGCACGTCCTGACCGCCCTGCTTCGCGTACACGGTCGAGTTCTGCGCGAACTGCTGGATCTGCAGGTTCGCGGGCAGCGCGTTGAAGTCGGAGATGCCCGCGGCCGCCGCGACGCCCGTTCCCAGGAAACCCGGAAGAACGAACAGCGAGCTGAGCACCGCTGCGACGAGCGTGAAGCCCAGGAACTGCCAGATCGCGCGGCCCCGGGTGCGCGGCATGCGCGGCTCCAGCCGCTGGACCGGCGCCAGGATGCGGTCGATCAGCGGCGGACGGTTCGGATCGTGAGTAGACACCCGTCTACGCTTCCAAGCCGGGCTGTGGAATCGGTCGGTGCGAGGTGAAGGGAGGTTTGGAGATGTACAGGAAAGGGGCTCCGGCGCTACCGTCCGCCCGCACCCCCATTCCGGGTGGGTTGACCGAAATGAGTCACGTCTAGATACCTACTCTTCAGTATCTTTGGATCACGATCCACCCCAAAGGAGACCCATGGATTTTGCAGAGGTGCTCGCCGCCATCGCAGTGAAAGTCGCGAATCAGCGCGACGCCATCCACACTGAGGAAGCAACGAAGAACGCCTTCGTGATGCCGTTCATCTCGAACGTCCTCGGTTACGACGTCTTCAACCCTCTAGAGGTCGTGCCGGAATTCACCGCCGATGTGGGGATCAAGAAGGGCGAGAAGATCGACTACGCGATCATGCGGGACGGTGAAGTCCAGATGCTGATCGAATGCAAGAAGTCGAACGAGTCACTCACGATCGAGAACGCGTCACAGCTGTTCCGCTACTTCGCCGTGACGAACGCTCGCGTCGCGGTGCTGACCAACGGAGAGGTTTACCACTTCTACACCGACCTTGACGCGCCGAACCGGATGGACGACAAGCCGTTCCTCGTTCTCGACCTGCTCGACATCGACGAGACGCTGATCCCGGAGCTGCGGAAGCTGACCAAGGATGCGTTCGACCTCGACTCGATCATCAACGCCGCAGGCGAGTTGAAGTACATCGGTCAGATCAAGCGGGCTCTCGCCAGCGAGTTCCGGGAGCCCGACGAGGAATGGGTCCGCTTCTTCACGAGCCGTGTCTACGACGGGCCGATCACCCAACGGGTGCGCGACCAGTTCACCCCTTTGGTGCGGAAGGCGACGAGCCAGTTCCTGAACGACCAGGTGAACGATCGCCTCAAAACCGCTCTCGGCAGTTCGACGTATTCGGCGAGCCCCTCCGAGCCGGAAGCACTCACGAGCCAGCCCCCCGCGGAGAGCGATCTGGACCGCGACACCGAGATCGAGACGACGCTCGAGGAGCTGGAGGGCTATCAGATCGTCAAGGCCATCGCCTGCAGCGAGGTCAAGCCGCTGAGAATCGCTCAGCGCGATTCGAAGTCGTACTTCGCGATCCTCCTCGATGACAACAACCGGAAGCCGATCGCTCGCCTGCATTTCAACGGCAAGTCCAAGAAGCACATCGGCCTCTTCGACGAGGACAAGAACGAGACGAAGCATGAGCTGGCCTCGCTGGATGAGATCTACCGGTTCGCCGACGACATCCGCGCGGCCGTCCGTCGATACGCGTAGCCGCGATGGGGGCGCCGCGCTCGCAGTTGCGAGCGCGGCGCCCCTTTTGCGCACCCCGCGCCCACCTCAGTCGAAGACCACCGTCACCTTGTCCGCGGCACCGGGGGTCGCCGCCAGGGCGAGGGCGTCGAGGGCCTTCTCGAACGGGAGGCGGTCGCTGATGATCAGCGCGTACTTCTGCCAGTTCGCGATGAGGTCGTCGGTGACCTCGAAGATCTCGGTCGGGTAGCCCATCGACCAGACGATCGTCAGCTCGGTCGGCAGGATGCCGCCGAAGTCGAGCTCGACCGGGCGCTTGTGCACGGCGACGATGCCGAGCGTCGCGCCGTGCTTGGCGAAGCCGGCGACGGCCTGCGGGATGGAGCCGACGCCGGCGGCGTCGAGGTAGATGTCGGTGCCGGGGCGGACGCCGCGCACCATCGCGGTGGCGGCGTCGCCGTGCAGCTCGACGAGGCGGGCGGCGAGGTCCTCTTCGGCTGAGTTGATCACGGCGTCCGCGCCGATCTCGAGCGCCTTCTCCAGCCGGGCGGGGAGGATGTCGACGACCACGATGTGCGACGCGCCGCGGCGGCGGTAGCCGAGCAGCGCGCCCAGGCCGATCGGGCCGGCACCGAAGATGACGACCTTGTCGCCGTCCTTCGGGTCGGTGCGGTTGACGGCGTGGTAGGCGACGGCCATCGGCTCGTTGAGCGCGGCGACGTCCCACGGGATGTCCTTCGGGATGACGCGCAGCTGACGGCCGAGCACCGCATCCCGGACCACGACGAACTCCGAGAGGGCGCCCTGTGCGCCGCCCGAGCCGAGGAGCCCGTCGGTGAAGGCCATCGTGTCGATGACGACGTGGTCGCCGACGGTGATCCCCTGCACGTCGGCTCCGACCTCGACGACCTCTGCGGCCGGCTCGTGCCCGAGCGGGGTCGCACCCTGTCGGGGCGGGATGCCGCCGAAGTGCGAGTACATCGCGTCGGAGCCGCAGATCCCGCACGCCTTGATCGCGAGCAGGACGTCGGCGGGTCCCGCGGTCGGCTTCTCGATGTCGACCCACTCGTTGGTGTCGACGCCGGTGACTCGGATGGATTTCACTGCATGCTCCTTCGATCGGTTCTGGTCACGGTAGTTACTAAATCGAATTAGTGCACGTTAGGATCGGGCCGTGAGCGTGACGATCAAGGAGGTCGCGCGGGCGAGCGGCGTCTCCCCCGCGACGGTCAGCTTCGTGCTCAACCGCACGCCGGGCCAGGTGATCCGGCCCGAGACGCAGGAGCGGGTGCGGGAGGCGGCGCGCGCCCTGGGTTACGTGCCGCACGGAGTCGCGCGGGCTCTGCGCGAGGGCACGTCACGCGTCGTGCTGCTCGACGTCGGCGCACGGCGCGGCGGCCCGATCCTGGAGGGGTTCATCCTCGGGATGAGCACGGAGCTCGCTGCCCACGACCACAGCCTCCTGGTGCAGCACGGCACCCACGACCACGCCCTGCAGTCGGCGATCGCGGCGGTGTCGCCGCGCGCCGTCGTCGACATCTCGGGACCGTTCCGCCACGTGAACCCGGCGGCGCCCGAGGGCGGCTGGGTCTACGGGCTGGCGTCGCACGCGCTCACCCAGCTCGCGCACCTGCGCGACCGCGGGCACGCGGTGGTCGCGTTCGGGGCGCCGGGGCCGCACTCCGACGTTCCGCACGACCGGCTGCCGCACCTCGCGCAGGCGGCCGAGCGCCTCGGGCTCACCGCGGCCGGAGTCGTCACGACCGGGAGCGACCGCGACTCGACGGCCCGCGCGATCGCGGAGCTGCGGCAGCGGCATCCTGAGGCCACGGCCATCGCGACCGTCGACGACGAGACGGCGCTCGCCATCCTCTCGGCACTGCCAGAGCTCGGGCTGGCCGCCCCCGGCGACCTCGCCGTGATCGGCTTCGGCGACAGCGAGTACGGGGCGCTGTGGGCGCCCGCGCTGACCACGCTGCACGTGGAGGCGGAGCGGCTCGGCGCGCACGCGGCGCGGGTCGCGATCGGCCTGGAGCCGGTCGCGGAGCCGACCACGGGTTCCCGCGTGGTGCGGGAGTCGGCGTAGCCATCCATCGGACGCAACACGCCGCGCCCGCAGATGCGGACGCGGCGTGTTGTGACTATTCGTTTGGTGCGGGCTAGGCGGCCGCGGCGAAGACGGACCGCGCGCTCACGCGCAGCTCGCCCTCCACGGCATCCACCACCACGGTGCCGCCCTCGGCGACCTCGCCGGTCACCATCAGGTCGGCAATGCGGTCGTCCACCTCGCGCTGGATGACGCGGCGGAGCGGGCGGGCGCCGTACTCGGGCTCGTAGCCCGCGTCGGCGATCCACTCGACGGCTGCCGCGGTGGTCTCGAAGGCGATGCCGCGGGAGGCCAGGCGGTGCTCGGTGGCGGTCAGCAGCAGGCGCACGATCGACCGCAGCTGCTCCGCGTCCAGCTTGCGGAAGAGCACGATCTCGTCGATGCGGTTGAGGAACTCGGGCCGCATCGCCTCGCGCAGCTTGCCCATCACGCGGTCGCGCAGGTCCTTCTCGGAGGAGAAGCCGTCCGCGCCCGGTGCGACGAAGCCGAGGGCTCCGCTGCGGGAGGCGAGGAACTCCGACCCGAGGTTGGAGGTCATGATGACGACCGTGTTGCGGAAGTCGACCGTGCGGCCCTGACCGTCGGTCAGGCGTCCGTCGTCCAGCACCTGCAGCAGCAGGTTGAAGACGTCGGGGTGGGCCTTCTCGATCTCGTCGAACAGCACGACCGAGTACGGGTTGCGGCGCACGCGCTCGGTGAGCTGGCCGGCCTCGTCGTAGCCGACGTACCCGGGAGGGGCGCCGACCAGGCGCGCGACCGTGTGGCGCTCGCCGAACTCGCTCATGTCGAAGCGGAGCATGGCCTTCTCGTCGCCGAAGAGCGACCCGGCCAGGGACTTCGCCAGCTCGGTCTTGCCGACGCCGGTGGGGCCGAGGAAGAGGAAGCTGCCGACGGGGCGGCGCTCGTCGCCCAGCCCGGTGCGGTTGCGGCGCACGGCCTTGGCGACCGCGGTGACCGCGTCCTCCTGGCCGATGACGCGCTCGTGCAGCTCGGACTCCAGCCGGGCCAGACGCTCGCGGTCGGCGTCGCCGATGCGGGACACCGGGATGCCGGTGGCGCGGGAGACGATGCCCGCGATCTCGGGCTCGCCCACGACCGCGTCGGGCCGCGGGGCGCGGCCGAGCTCGTCGAGGGAGTGCTGGACGGTCTCGATCTCGTCGCGCAGGCGCGACGCCTCCTCGTAGTGCTCGCCGGCGACGGCGGAGTTCTTCTCGGACTCCAGGGTCGCGAGCTTCTGCATCAGCGCGGACGCATCCACCCGCTTGCCCAGCGACAGGCGCAGACGCGCGCCGGCCTGGTCGATCAGGTCGATGGCCTTGTCGGGCAGGAAGCGGTCGGAGACGTACCGGTCGGAGAGCTCGACGGCGGCGCGCAGGGCGTCGTCCGTGTAGCGCACGCCGTGGTGCTCCTCGTAGGCGCCGCGCAGGCCCTGCAGGATGAGCACCGCGTCCTCGACGCTGGGCTCGCCGACGGTCACCGGCTGGAAGCGGCGCTCGAGGGCCGGGTCCTTCTCGATGCGGCGGTACTCCTTGAGCGTCGTCGCGCCGACCAGGTGCAGGTCGCCGCGCGCCAGGCGGGGCTTCAGGATGTTGCCCGCGTCCATGCCGCCGGACTCACCCGAGCCTCCGGCGCCGACGACGGTGTGCAGCTCGTCGATGAAGACGATCAGCTCGTCGGTCCCGGCGCTGATCTCGTCCATGAGCGCGGTGAGGCGCTCCTCGAAGTCGCCGCGGTAACGGGTGCCCGCGACCATACCGGCCAGGTCGAGCGTGACGACCTTCTTGTCCTGCAGCTGCTCGGGGACGTCGCCGGCGACGATCGCGCGGGCCAGACCCTCCACGATCGCGGTCTTGCCGACGCCGGCCTCGCCGACCAGCACCGGGTTGTTCTTGGTGCGGCGGGAGAGGATCTCGATGGTCTGCTCGATCTCGTCGAGCCGGCCGACGACCGGGTCGAGCCGGCCCTCGCGGGCGAGCTCGGTCAGGTCGGTGCCGAAGCGGTCGAGCATCGGGGTGTCGGACTCGTCCTCGGCGGCCTCGGGCTCGCCCATGCCCCCGGCGCCGACCGTGGCGGTCTGGCGCATGGCGTTGGTGAGGGCGTCCGCGGTCACGCCGGCGGCCTGCAGGACCTGCCCGGCGGGGGCGTCCTGGCCGATCACGAGCGCGAAGAAAAGGTGCTCAGGGTCGATGTACGTCGATCCGGAGGCACGGGCGACCTGGTAGGCGTGGAAGAGCGCGCGCTGGGCCGAGGTCGTGATGGAGGCGGCGTCCGCATCCACCATCTCGCCCGAAGCGGGGAGGCGCTGCTCGGCCGCGAGCACGACGCGCGCGGGGTCGACCCCGATACCGCGCATCGCGTCGGCGGCCGGCTCCTCGCCCGCCATGACGCGCAGGATGTGCAGGGCGTCCAGCTCGCGGTGGCCGTGCTCCAGAGCGAAGCGGCCCGCCTCGGCGAGGATCTCCTGCGTGCGCCGGCTCAAGAACCGGCTGATGTCGATCGAGCGCGCGGCGCGCGCACGCTCACCCGCGAGGTAGCGGGCCAGGAACTCGTCGAACGAGCCGGCTCCGCCGCTCTCGGGAGTGAAGTTCTCGGGCACGTGATCTCCTGTTTCTAAAGTTGAGTGGTGTGCACTCAAGTTCAACGAATCCGGTCGGAGGATATTCCGGCAGCACGCCCGCGACCCTGTCCGCTTGCAGAGAACGCGCGGACGGCGTTGCATCGGGGTATGACGCGACGTATCCCCGCCTCCCCCACCTCCACCGCCCACCCCGCCTCCACCGTCCAGAACGCCGCCGCATGAGCGCCGCCCGCACTACCGCGCGCATCCTCCTCGGCGCCGGCCTCGTCTTCGCCGGGGTGAGCCACCTCACCTTCGCCCGAAAGGACTTCCAGGCCCAGGTGCCGGACTTCGTCCCGCTCGACGCGGACACGACCGTTCTCGCCTCCGGAGTGGTCGAAATCGCGCTCGGAACCGCGCTCGCCGTCACCCCGCAGCGGAAGGGACTCGCCAGCCGGAGCACCGTCGGCTGGATCGCCGCAGCGTTCTTCACGGCCGTGTTCCCCGGCAACGTCTCGCAGTGGCAGCACCACCGCAGCGCGTTCGGCCTCGACACCGACCGCAAGCGGCTGATCCGGCTGGCGTTCCAGCCCCTCCTCATCGCGGCGGCGCTGTACGGGACGAACGACCGGAGCGCGTCGAAGCGCTAGGCGGTCGAAGCGCTCGGCAGGCGAAGCGCTCGGCAGGCGAAGCGCTAGGCAGTCGAAGCGCTCGGCGTCAGACCAGCGACCGGAGGAACTCCACGATGTCGGCGGCGAGCAGCTCCGGCGCCTCGTGCGGGGCGAAGTGGCCGCCGCGCGGCATCGCCGTGTACCGGGTCACGTCGTACGAGCGCTCCGCCCAGCTCCGGGGCGGCTGCGTGAGATCGTGCGGGAAGACGGCGACCGCCGTCGGGACGCTCACGCGCTCCACCCGGACGGTCCTCCCCGCGGCGTACTCCCAGTACGGACGGAACGACGTCCCGATGGAGTTCGTGAACCAGTAGAGGGAGGCGAGCGTCAGGAGGTAGTCGTCGCTGAAGACGCGCGAGACCTCCCCGGCGCAATCGCTCCACGCGCGGTGCTTCTCCAGAATCCATGCGAGCAGGCCGACGGGCGAGTCGGAGAGCGCGGGGGCGAGCGTGAGAGGGCGCGTCTGCTGCTCGTGCTGGTACCCGCCCTCCTCCGCGACCCAGGCCTGCACCGCGGCGAGGTAGCGGCGCTCCTCGTCCGTCAGCGTCGTCTCGTCGACGTGGGCCGGCGCGGCGACCGCGAGCAGGTGGATGCCCGCGACGGCCTCGGGATGCGCCTGAGCGAGCCGGGACGTGATCCCGGCGCCGAGGTCGCCCCCGTGCGCGGCGTACCGGTCGAAACCGAGGACGTCGGTCATCAGCCGATGCCAGAGCTCGTGCGTCTGGTCGTCGTGGCTGGCGCGCTGCGGGGAGAAGGGGAAGCCGGGGAGCGCGGGGACGATCACGGTCGTCGCGTCCGCCGCGTCGCCCCCGAACTGCGACGGGGCGGCCAGGCGCCGTGCGACCTCGACCAGCTCGAGGGCGCTGCTCGGCCAGCCGTTCGTCAGCACGATCGGGAGGCGGGCGGGACGGTCCGAACCATCGGAGCCCTCGGCGTCGAACCGGAGGTAGGCGAGCGGGATGCCGTCCAGCGTCGTGCTCCCCCACGGCAGCCTCTCGATCCGGCGGCGCTGCTCCTCCCAGTCGAAACCGTCGGCCCAGTAGGCGGCGAGCCGCCGCAGCTCGTCCTGGTCGGCGCCGGCCTCCCAGCCGCCGACCGGCCAGGGCTGCGCCCAGCGCGTCTCGCGGACGCGGCGGCGGAGGTCATCGAGGTCGCGCGCGGAGACCTCGAGTGCGGGGGTCGTGGTCATCTTCTCCTCGTTCCGTCGGCAGCGGGGTCGGCGTCGGCGGCGGCGTCCGGGGCGTCGGCTGCGTCCGGGGCCTCGGCCGCGTCGGCGGCGCCTGGGGCCTCGGCGGCCTCGGCGGCGTCGACGCGCAGCCAGCGCAGGGCGGCATCCACCGCGTCGGCGGGGTCGCCCGCGTCGCCCGCTGCCCAGTCGATGAGCGCCGAGCGGCTCGCGGCCTCGTACGCGGCGGCCACCGCGTTGGCGACGGCGCGCGGCGCCTCCGGCACACGGGCGGCGATGTGGTCGGCGAGGTCGGCGGTCCACGGGAGGTTGCTGCGCTGCCCGAAGGCGGCCAGCTCCGGTTCGGTGGAGACCAGTGTCGCCCACTGCGAGCCGAGACGGCGCACCGAGTCGTGCGAGACCGAGCTCACGACGGCGCGGCGCAGCACGTCGGCGAGCGGTTCGTCCGGCGTCGCGGCGGCGAGCGCGGCCGCGAGCCGTTCGCGGGCCGCATCCACCCCGGTCCAGGCGATGGCGGCGCGCGTCTGGAAATGGCGCAGCAGGGTGCGCTCGCTGACGCCGGTCGCGTCCGCGAGGTCGCGCCAGGTGGTCTGCTCGTAGCCGCGCTCGGTCCAGAGCAGGATGGCGGCCTCCGCGACGGCGTCATGGTCGACCACGGATGGGCGGCCCCGGCCGCGGGAGGCGGGCGTGCGGTCGGCGGAATCGGTCACGGCGGCGACACTAGCACTGCGCATCCTTTTTTGGCGTAGTCTGTCAATAATGTTCACCCGTAGAAAGGACATGACATGACACGCACCTACGTCGTCACCGGATCCGCGTCGGGCATCGGCGCCACCACGGCCGCCCTGCTCCGCGAGCGCGGCGAGAAGGTCATCGGCGTCGACCTGCGCGGCGCCGAGGTCGAGGCCGACCTCTCCACCCGCACCGGCCGTTCCGAGGCCGCGAAGGCCGTGATCGCGCTCGCCGGCGGCCGCGTCGACGCCGTGATCGCTTGCGCCGGCATCTCCGCACCGATCGCCAAGACCATCTCGGTCAACTACTTCGGCGTCACCGAGCTGCTGGAGGCGCTGCTCCCGGCACTCCGGGAGTCCGACGCCCCGCGCGCCGCCGTCGTCTCGTCGATGGCGTCGCTGCAGCAGAACTCCCCCGAGATGGTGGAGGCCGCGCTCGCCGGCGACGAACAGCGCGCGCTCGAGATCGCCCAGGGCTACGTGACCGACGACCCGATGACCGGCTACATCGTCTACCCGTCGTCGAAGCGCGCGCTCGCCCGCTGGGTGCGCCGGGAGTCGATCTCGGACGCCTGGGCCGGATCGGGCATCCCGCTCAACGCGGTCGCTCCGGGCACCGTCGTCACCCCGATGACGGCCGACCTGCTGGCGACGCCCGACGGCGCCGCGATGGTCGACGCGTCCGTGCCGATGCCGCTCAACTACCACCAGCCTCCGGAGTCGATCGCCAACCTCCTGATCTGGCTGACGAGCGTGGGGAACACGCACATGGCCGGCCAGGTGATCTACGACGACGGCGGCGCCGACGCCACCCTGCGCGGCGACGACATCTGGTCCTGGCACGACGCCTCCTGAGCCGACGGACGCGTGCGCGTGCCTCCGCGCCCACGGGGCGTCTGCGCACGCACCTGCGTCCGCGCGCGCATCCGCGTCGCTGCCCGGCCTCCGGAACTCCGGACACCGGCCGCGACGCGCCGCTCACCCCACCGGAACTCCGGCAAGTTCGGCCCACATGCCCTGGATCGCCGGAGTTCCGGCGATCCAGGTGACGCGGGCCGCCCGGCCTACCCGCGCCCCGAGCCTTCCGGAACTCCGGTGAGATCAGGACGCCCGAGCCCGATCGCCGGAGTTACGGCGAACTGAGCGGCGCGGCGAAGCCGCATGCCGGAGTTACGGCAAGCCCCCGGCGCCGACCGCTCACGCCTCCGGGATGACGCGCTGGAAGAGCTCCTCGCGGAGGACGTCGGGGTCGGGGCCGCTGCGCTCGCCGGTGTCGAGCGCGTCGATGCGGGCCAGCTCGTCGTCGGAGAGCTCGAAGTCGAAGACGTCGAAGTTCTGGGCGATGCGCTCGGGGTTCGTCGACTTGGGGATGGCGGAGCGCCCCTCCTGCAGGTGCCAGCGCAGCATGACCTGCGCGGGGCTCTTGTCGTGGTCGGCGCCGATCGCCGCGAGCTCGGGGTCGTCCATGACGCTGCGCCGCTTCTCGCCCCAGCCGGGGTAGAAGGTGATGCCGCCGATCGGCGACCAGGCCTGGGTGACGATGCCGTGCTGCTCGTCGGCGCGGCGCACGTCCGGCTGCGAGAAGTAGGGGTGCAGCTCCACCTGGTTGACGGCGGGGACGATCTCCGTCTCGGCCAGCAGGCGGTCGAGGTGCGCGGGCGTGAAGTTGCTCACGCCGATCGCGCGCACGCGGCCGTCGGCGAGCAGGGTCTCGAGCGCCTGGTAGGCGGCGATGGTCGTCTCGAAGCGGCTCGGAACGGGCTGGTGCAGGATGAGCAGGTCGAGCCGGTCGACGCCGAGTTTGCCGGTCGCCTTCTCGAACGCGTGCAGCGTCTCGTCGCGGCCGTAGTCGGTCACCCACACCTTGGTCTCGATGAACACGTCGGAGCGGTCGAGGCCCGAGCGGCGGATCCCCTCCCCCACCTCGCGCTCGTTCAGGTAGGCGGCCGCGGTGTCGATGTGGCGGTAGCCGACCGCGAGGGCGGTCTCGACGGCCGCGCTGGTCTCCTCCGGCGGGCTCTGGAAGACGCCCAGCCCGAGAGCGGGCATGACGACGCCGTTGTTCAGTGTCAGATCGATGGTCATGGCGCCAACAGTAGGCCGCGGGGCGCGGGCGAGGGAGGCTGCGACAGTGCCTCCCTCGACGTGCGGCGCGCGCGGCCCGGCCGGATGTCCGCGGCCCGGAGTACCGTCGGGGCATGGAGATCGTCCTCGTCCCCGGATTCTGGCTGAACGCGAGCGCGTGGGAGCGGGTGACGCCGGTGATCGAGGCGGCCGGCCATCGCACGCATCCCCTGACCCTTCCCGGGCTGGAGGCGGTGACGTCGCCACGGGCGGGCATCGGCGTCGCCGAGCACGTCGCGGCGATCACCGCCGCGGTCGACGCCGCGGGAGATCCGGCCGCGCGCGACGTGGTGCTCGTCGGGCACTCCGGCGGCGGCCCGCTGGCGAACGCTGCTCTCGACGCCCGTCCCGATCGCGTGGCCCGCATCGTGTTCGTCGACTCGTCCCCGCTCGCGCCGGGCGATGTCATCCCGAGCGGGCTGACCCCGGTCGACGGCGAGGTGCCGCTGCCGGACTGGGACGACTTCGACGACGAGGACCTGGTCGATCTCGACGACGCCCTCCGCGACGCCTTCCGCCGCAGCGCGGTCCCCGAGCCGGGCGGCGTGGTGACCGGGGCGATCGAGCTCCGTGACGACGCCCGGCGCCGTGCCGTGCCCGCGACCGTCATCGCCTGCGAGTTCGGGGAGGCCGACCTGCGCCGCTGGATCGACGCGGGCGCGGAGTTCTGCCGCGAGCTCGGCGCACTCGACCGCTACGACGTGGTGGAGCTGCCGACCGGACACTGGCCGATGTTCACGCGTCCGGAGGACCTCGGGGCGGCGATCGCCGAGGCGGCCGCCCGATGAGCGGAGCCGGTACCGCGTCGAGCGTCCTCGTGATCGGGAGCGGCGTCGCCGGAGCGGCGACCGCCTTCGCTCTCGCCCGGCGCGGCATCGCCGTCACCGTGGCCGACGCCGGGCTGACCGGGCGCGCGACGGACGCGGGCGCCGGCATCATCCAGCCGTGGAGCTCGGTCGCCGACGGGGACTTCTACGAGCTGTACTCGGCGAGCGCCGACTACTACCCGGAGCTGATCCAGCGGCTGGCCGAGGTCGGTGTCGACGACATCGGCTTCCGCCGTTCGGGTGCCCTCATCGTCAACCGAGAGGCTTCCGTCGTGGACGCGGCGGAGGAGCGCATCGCCGCGCGGGCGCCGCAGGCCCGCACGATCGGCGTGGTGCGCCGCATCGACGCCGCCTCCGCACGCGACCTCTTCCCTCCGCTCGGCGACGGCTTCCACGCTCTGCACATCGCCGGCGGCGCACGTGTCGACGGCCGCGCGCTGCGGGCCGGGCTGCTCGCCGGAGCGCAGGCGCACGGCGCGCAGCGCGTCGACGGCACCGTCTTCCTGGGCGCCGACGGCGTCCCCCGCATCGAGGAGCGCGAGCTGCACGCGGACGCGCTGGTCGTCGCGGCGGGTGCGTGGACGAACCGCGTGCTCGACCGCCTCGGAGCCCGCGTTCCCGTCGAACCGCAGCGCGGGCAGATCACCCACCTGCGCCTCGACGGCGTGGACACGCGGGACTGGCCGTCCGTCCATCCCGTCGCCCCGCACTACCTGGTGGCGTTCGACGACTCCCGCGTCGTCGTGGGCGCGACCCGCGAGACCGGCTCGGGATTCGATGCCCGAGTGACGGCCGCCGGCCAGCAGCAGGTGCTCGCCGATGCGCTGTCCGTCGCACCGGGCCTCGCCGACGCGACCGTGATCGAGACGCGTGTCGGACTCCGCCCGCTGCCCGAGGGCGAGCTGCCCTCCGTCGGGGAGCTGGAGGGGCATCCCGGCGTCTACGTCAACGCCGGCTTCGGCGCCGCCGGTCTGACGATGGGGCCGCTCGTCGGCGACCTGCTCGCCGAGCAGATCGTCGGGGCGGGAGCCGCATGATCCTCTCCCGCGACGAGGCCCGCCGCATCGCCGTGCGCGCCCAGCGCCTCGACGCCACGAGACCCGAGGGACTGGTGCCGCTGGTCGAGCACCTGACCTTCCTGCAGCTCGACCCGACCGCCGCGGTCGCGCCGAGCGCCGAGCTGATCGCCTTCACCCGGCTCGGCCCCGCGTTCCGTCCAGGGGAGGTGCAGACCGCCCTCGAGACCGACCGGCTGCTCTACGAGGTCAAGGCGATGGACGACCCGAAGCAGCCGCCGTTCGCGATGGTCCGCGCGGTCTCCGACCTCGGCCTCCACCTCGACCGCATGTCGCGCTGGCCGGACGACGTCCCCGCCTGGGCGGCCTGGCTGACGGCCAACGACGCCTTCCGCGTCGACCTGCTCGCCCGGCTGCGCGCCGAGGGCCCTCTGCTGTCGAAGGACATCCCCAACACGGCCGCCGTGCCGTGGCAGTCGAGCGGCTGGACCCACAACCAGAACGTGACCAGGATGCTCGAGCTGCTGCAGGGCCGCGGCGAGGTGGCGGTCGCGGGCCGCATCGGGCGTCAGCGCACCTGGGACGTCGCCGAGCGCGTCTACCCGGCCGGCGTCGAGATCGTGCCCGAGGCGCAGGCCAAGCCGCTGCGGGACGCCCGCCGCCTCCGAGCGCTCGGCATCGCCCGCGCCGTCCTGGTGGGCGACGCCGGCGAGCCGGTGCGGGTGGAGGGCAGCGACCTCGACTGGCGGGTCGATCCGGAGGCCGTCGGCGCGCCGTTCGCGGGTCGCACCGCCCTGCTCTCCCCCTTCGACCGGCTGGTGCACGACCGCGTGCGCGCCTCGGACCTCTTCGGCTTCGAATACCTGCTGGAGATGTACAAGCCCGCCGCCCAGCGCCGCTGGGGTTACTTCGCGCTGCCGATCCTCCACGACGACCGCCTGGTCGGCAAGCTCGACGCCACGGCGGACCGGAAGGCAGGCATCCTCCGCGTCGACGCCGTGCACGAGGACGAGCCGTTCACACCCGCCGTACGGGACGACGTGGACGCGGCGATCGCCGACCTCGCCGCCTGGCTCGCCCTGACGGTCGAGCGCCGGGACCGCTAGGCCGCGAGGCCCGCGCCCTCCCGCATGCCGCTGCACCGGAACTCCGGAGCTTCGGCGCCGCCGCGCCCGGCTCGCTGGAGTTCCGGCGACCTGAGCGGCGCGGCGTCAGCCGGCACCGGAGTTGCGGCGAGCTGAGGATGCAGCGTCAGCCGGCACCGGAGCTCCGGCGACCTGACCGGCGCGGCGGCAGCCAACACCGGAGCACCGGCAACCTGACCGGCGCGGCACCGGCCGACACCGGAACGGCGCACCGGCTTCCGTGCGCGGGCAGCGGCACGCGCCCCCGGAACTCCGGAGCTCCGCCGCGCCGCGCCGCTCACCTCGCCGTTCGGACGGCGATTCGGGCTGCGGTAACAGAATTCTCCGGAGTTGCCGGGGGTGGGGACGGCGGCAGCGCCGCGCGCGGCCCGCGAGCGACAGCTAGGCCGCGTCGGTCCGGGCTGCCTCGGCCGGCGCCTTGCCGTGCGGGTCGGCGGCGTTGAGTGCCGCCACGACCTGGGCGTAGTCGCCGCGGGCCTCGCCGTAGCGCAGGAACTTCACGCGCTCGACCTGCAGCTCGGTGGCCTCCGGCTGCGTCTCGATGAGGCCCATGACCTCGTCGATGAACTCGTCGAGCGGCTGGGCCACAGGGCTGTCCTCCTGGCCCGGCATCAGACCGGTGCGCACCGCCGGCGGCTCCAGCTCCAGCACCCGCACGGAGGTTCCGGCGAGCTGGAGGCGGATGCTCTCGCTGAGCATGTGGATGGCGGCCTTGGTGGCGTTGTAGGTCGGCGTCACGGCGAGCGGCGCGAAGGCGAGGCCGGACGAGACGGTCACGATGGTCGCGTCCGGCCGGGTCTGCAGGTGCTCGATGAACGCGCCGATAAGCCGGATCGGGCCGAGCAGGTTCGTGGTGACGATCGCCTCCGCGGTCTCGACGAAGCCGGCGGGGCTGCGCCAGTCCTCGACGCGCATGATGCCGGCCATGGCGACCAGCACGTTCAGCTCGGGGTGGCGCTCGATCACGGCGGCGGAGGCCGTGCGGATGCTCTCGGCGTCGGCGGTGTCGATGCGGACGGTGTCGATGCCGGGGTGCTCGGCGGCGATCCGCTCGAGCAGCTCGGTGCGGCGTCCGCCCACGATGACCGTGTTGCCGCGGTCGTGCAGGGCGACGGCGAGGGCGAGGCCGATGCCGCTGGTCGCTCCCGGGATGAAGATGGTGTTTCCTGTGATGTCCATGCCCTCAGCCTCGGCGGTGACGCCGCCGACCGGGAGAGACCCGGTGATCGGGGGATCCGCGATCCCTGGTTCGCGGCGCGGACGCGGCGCATGATGGAGGGATGGATCGCACCGCCCTCGCCGATTTCCTCCGCCGCCGCCGGGAGGCGCTGCAGCCCGCCGACGTCGGGCTCTCCGTCGGTGCCCGCCGCCGCGCGCCGGGGCTGCGCCGCGAGGAGGTCGCACTGCTCGCCGCCATGTCGGTCGACTACTACACCCGCCTCGAGCAGCAGCGCGGCCCGCAGCCCAGCGAGCAGATGCTCGCGAGCCTCTCCCGCGCCCTGCGGCTGACCGCGGACGAGCGTGACTACCTCCATCGCATCGCGGGCCACAACACCCCGGACCGCCTCGGCGGCGCCCACGTTCCGCCGGCGCTTCTCCGCGTGCTCGACCGGCTCGACGACAGCCCGGCGATGGTGCTCTCCAACCTGGGAGAGACGCTCGTGCAGAACCGGATGGCGGTGGCGCTGTTCGGCGACCGCTCGGGCTTCACCGGGCTGGAGCGCAGCGAGGTGTACCGCTGGTTCGCGCATCCCGAGTCGGCCCGCTCGATGTATCCGGAGGACGACCGGGACCGGCAGAGCCGGGCGCAGGTCGCCTCGCTGCGGGATGCGTACGGCGCGCTGGGCGAGCGCTCCCGCGCGGGCGACGTGGTGCGCGCGCTGCTGCGCGAAAGCCCGGAGTTCGCGGCGATCTGGGAGCGGCACGAGGTGGCGCGCCGCTTCGAGGACCACAAGACCCTCCTCCATCCCGAGCTCGGCGCGCTGGAGTTGGACTGCCAGGCCCTCTTCACCGAGGACCTCTCGCAGTGCCTGCTCGTGCTGACCGCGCCCCCGCACACCGAGGCGGCCGAGAAGCTGGCCCTGCTGAGCGTGCTGGGAACGCAGTCGTTCGCGGAGTAGCGTGTGCGCCGTGGACGTGACCGCGTGGCTCCTCGACGGCGATCCCTCGATCCGCTGGCAGACCCGGCGCGACCTCCTGCACGAGCCCGCTCGGGCGTGGGCGGCCGACCGCGCCGCCGTCGAGTCCGAGGGCTGGGGTGCGGCCCTGCTGGACGCCCAGGACGCTGCTGGAACCTGGGGCGGCGCGGTGTGGAAGCCCGAGGACTGGGATGCGACCGACGACACCCTGCTCCTCCTCGCAACGCTCGGCGCCGAGCCGGACGCTCCGCGGATGTCGGCTGCGCTGCAGCGCGTGCGCGAGAACGTCGACTGGGGTGAGGAGTGGGGCCACAGCCCGTTCTTCGAGGGCGAGGTCGAGCCCTGCATCAACGGCCGCGTGCTGATCGCGGGCGCGGCCTTCGGCTCCCCCAGCGAACGGATCGTCGGCCTCCTGCTCGCCGATCAGCACGACGACGGCGGCTGGAACTGCTACTCCGAGGACCGCACCGCGCCGTCCTCGTTCCACTCGACGATCTGCGCGCTGGAGGGGCTCGCCGCCTACCGCGACGCCGGTGGCCCGACCGACGTCTCGGCGGAGCTCGCCCGCGGACACACATACCTGCTGGAGCGCGGCTTGCTGCGACGCAAGAGCGACGGCTCCCTGATCGACGAGGACTGGCTGACCTTCCGTTTCCCGACCTACTGGCGCTACGACGTGCTCCGCGGGCTCGACCACCTGCGCGCGGCCGGCGCGCCCGCCGACGAGCGGGTCGCGGAGGCCGTCGCGCTCGTCGAGAGCAAGCGCGGCGCGGACGGCCGTTGGACGCTGGAGGCCGTCATCCCCGGCAGAACGACCATCACGATGGAGCGGGTCGGCGAGCCCAGCCGGTGGCAGACCCTCCGGGCGCTGCGGGTGCTGGAGTGGGCTGGAGCCGCCTGCCGCGCCTAATCCTTGAGCGTGATATCCGCACACCTCGTTTGATTTTCCATCCTGGACATCGATATCGTATTTCTCATTGAGGATTCGGGGATGGTATGGGTGGAGTGGTCGCGGTCGACACCGCGATGCTGCGGGAGGCGCGCAGTGAATTGACGCCTGATGGCCGGGGCACCGATCCGAAGGTGACGGCCGGTCGGTTCGGGGGCGGGCGTGCGGTGAGCACGGTGGATCGGTTCGAGTCGTACTGGGGTCCGGGCCGGTCGACGGTGAGCGTGGGTCTGGACGCGTTGGCACGACTGCTGGGTTCCGCGGCGGACGTGTTCGAGGGCCGGGATGCCGCTGACGCGGACGCATTCGCGGTGGACGTTCGTGCGTTCTGAGTACCGGGACTGGTCACCGGTTCTGTTCGAGGAGGACCCGACCCCGGGCGAGCAGGAGGCGGTGCAGGAACTGATCTACGAGTTACGTTCGTTGGCCGAGGGGCTGCACGGGAAAAGGCAGCGGATGCTCCAGGCGCAGGGGATGCTCGCGGCCCCGGCGTGGTCCGGGATCGCGGCGGACGCCTTCCGGGACCGCCTGCTGCGGCTGGCGCAGGCAGCCCAGACCGCGGCAGAGCAGCACCAGGCGGCGGCGGACGCCTCACACCGGTGGGCGGGGGCGATGCAGTCGGCCCAGTCCGCCGCCGATCTGGCGTTGGAGTCGGCGGTGGAGGCGCAGGAAGACCTGGAACGGGCGCAGGCATTGGTCGGCACGCTCACCGCCGACCATGCCGCCCTGCTCGGACTGCTGCTGACCCAGCAGCACAGCTCCCCATCGGCCTCCCCCCGCGACCAGGTGGTCGCCGCGGAGGCGACGGCGTCGTTACGCCGTCGCGCCGGGGACATCGAGGCGGACCTGATGGTCGCCCGCGTCCACCTGGACGACGCCCAGCAACGCTTGGACGACGCGCGCTCCCGCGCCCGCACCGCGCAGAACGAATTCCACACCGCCGAAGACCTCTTCGCCCGCGAGATGGAAGCCACCCTGCACGGAGCTCTCCGCGACACCGCCGAATGGGAATCGGCCCGGTTCACCACCACCTTCACGACCCTCACCCGTCTGGATGCCACCACCTCCGGGTCGATCGACCTGCTGGGCACCCTCAGCCCCGACCAGTTCGCCGCACTCCTGGCCGAGAACCCCGGGCTGATGCAACAGTTCTGGGACAACCCGCCGGAAGCCGAAGCCGTGGCCACCTGGTGGAAGAAGCTCTCCCCGGAACAGCGGGAACAGTGGTGCCAAGCCGTCCCCACCATCATCGGCAACCTCCCCGGCCTGGACGCCGACACCCGCATCCACGCCAACATGATCCAATTCACCCGCGATCTCGCCGACCCCACCATCAGCCCCGACTCACCGCAAGGCATCGTCCTGCAGGACATCCTGAAGGCGCTCGGCGTCAACAAGCTCTCGGGACCGCTGTTGGACTACGAGCAACTCGCCAAACAGCTGACACCACCGCGAGGGCTGCTCTCCTATCACCTTCACAACGACCCACCCTTGGCCGGGGTCGCGGTCGGCGACACGAGGGCCGAGAAGGACGGGAAAGTCACGTGGATGGTTCCCGGCATGAACAGTGCGCTCGGAGAGCCCGACCGCCTCGCAGGTTGGACCAATGGTGCACTGAATGTGTTCAACGAGCAATTCTTGACAGAACCCGGTGTGGCCCACATGGTCGTGGCATGGATCGGGTACGCCCCACCCGACATGGGTTCGGTACTCCACGGCGACTTCGCCCGCGCAGGTGCCGCCCGGTTGACCCGCGAACTAGACGGTCAATGGGCGGCCAGCAGCATCCTCGGAGGAAACTCTGACCCGTTTACCGCGGTCATCGGGCACTCTTACGGCACCACCGTGGTCGGCAATGCCGTCAGCGATATCAACCACAACGTCCAATCCGTGGTGTTCCTGGCCTCGGCCGGCATCGAAAGCGATATCCGCGGGGTGAAAGACCTGCACGTGGATGGCGGCGGACAGCACGTCTACGCAAGCGAGTCCTCCCGCGACGGTGTGGCCTGGATGGGACGCGACTTCTCCGGCCGCGCAGACCCGCGAGAGGCACAATTCGGCGCTCGGGGGTTCTCCTCCGAAGGCGACCCATCGGAGGGCCTCGCCCCTACCGACGGACACGACACACTCGGATACGGCAAAGACAACGGCACCCTCACCGAACCGCACGCCTCAGGCGGCCATGGTTACCTCAATAAGGGCACCGAAGCTGTACACAACGCGGCCGCGGCATCCCTCGGCCTCGACAACAAGATCAATGGCGGAGCCACCCGTCCCGGAGAAGGCGCGAAGCGGCGATGACAGCGCGCAGGATCCGAACCACTCTCACTGCAACCCTTATTGCTACCCTGCTGGCCGGTTGCACTCCACAAGGAGGTACCATGACAGATCCCCATGACGACAGCCCTTCCCCGTCGGCCAGCGCTTCGAAACCGGAAAGCCATTTACTCGACGAAGCGCTTATGCAGACTAACGAGATGGTCGAACTCCTCGGCGGCGAATGGTTGGACACCGGCGTCCCACCCAGAGTCTTTGACCCGCGCAATAGGACGGGCTGGGCGCTGGGAGCCTGCGACGTGTCGTCGGCCCTGGCGCAATTCACCATCCACGTCCAACAACTCGCCGGCCCCGAGACCGACCTAGACCCCGACGCCATGACTGAAAAGGTCCGCGCGAGTTGGGAGGGCTTCGGCTCTCAGATCCGCCAGATCGGTCCTGCGACAGCCGATGCGGATGGTCTCCGCTCCATCAACGTCGCGCTCCACAACAATTCCGGACTTTCCTTCAGCGCGAGTACCAAAGCCATGGACATACTCGTGTACAGCGAATGCGTCTCATGGGATTGAGTCAGAAGGATGCTTGAGTGTACCGACGGGCACAGTCCGACCGTATACGGAGGCTCCGCAAGCGAGTAGGGGCCAGAGTTACCGGACGACGCGACCGAGGCCCTGCACAATGCCGCTCGCGTCTCCCGCGGCCTCGGCCTCGACGGCAAATCGACGGCGGAGCCACCGCACCCGGAGAAGGCGCCAAACGGCGATGACATCACGCACCATTCGAACCATTCTCGCCGTAACGATCGCCGCGACCCTTGGCGGCTGCGCATCCTTAGGAGGAAACATGACCATGCCTGGCGACGGCGACGTCCTCAGCCACCCCGAGGGCTTCTCCTCTAAGACCGTCGACCAGCTCCTCACCGAGACCCTCGCTCAAACCGGCGACCTCGCACAGTTCGTCGGCGGCGAATGGCTGGACAGCGGAGTACCCCGACCGTATTCGACCCTAAGAACCGCTCGGGTTGGGCGATGGGTGCCTGTGACATGCCCGCCACCGCCGAGCAGTACTCGATCTTCGTGCAACAACGCGTCGATCCAGAAACGTTCGACCCCGACGCCGTCACCGAGAAGGTCCGCGCCCACTGGAAAGACCTCGGATACCACGTCCGCCAAATCGGCCCCGTCTCCACCGACGAGATGCGAGCCGGCCTCTCCTTCAGCGCAAGCCTGACCAACATGACGATCCAGATCAGCAGCGAATGCGTCAAGATCGACTACTAGGCCGCACGACCCCACCCGAGCTCGCCCCACCCGCGCCCGCCTAGACCACCCGCCCGTCCGCCTCCAGCCCCTGGAACCACGGCGTCCGCGCGGCGATCTCCCGCGCCGCGGAGGGCAGGCCGCGCACGCGGAGCCGGACTCCGCGGCCCGCGAGCTCACGGTCGAGGTCGCGGAACGCCAGGATCACGGTGATCGAGATGTCCTGGAGGGTGGAGCAGTCGAGCGTGAGTTCGTGGAGCGTCGCCACCTGGGCGGCGGCGTCGGCGGCGTCGAGGACGGCCTGCTCGGTTGCGAGGACGTTGGCCGTGTAGAGCGGGCCGAGCAGCGTCACGGCCATGTGGCCGTCGGCGGCGGCTTCCGCGTGGATGCGTGGCTTGTTCATGGCGGCCAGGACCAGGACGAGCGTGAACAGGACGCCGACGGCGACCGCCGCGAGCAGTCCCGCCGTCAAGCCGATGATGGTGACGACGGCTGCGATGGTGAAGTCGCGCTTGCTGATGCGCCACAGCAGGGCCAGATCTTTCACGTCGATCAGGCCGAAGACGGCCACGAACACGAGTGCCGCGAGCGTCGCCTGCGGTAGGAGGCTGATCATGGGCCCGAGGAACAGCCCGATCAGCAGGGCGAGCACCACCGTGACGATGGCCGCCACCTGCGACCGGGCCCCCGCGGCCTTGTTCACGGCGCTCTGGGAGAAACCGCCCGCGGCAGGGAGGGCCTGGAACCAGCCGCCGACGAGGTTGGCCACGCCGATGGCGAAGAGCTCGCGGTTGCTGTCGATGCGGGGATCGTCGAGGTCGCGGATGCCGCGCGCCACCGCGGCCGTCTCGAGGAAGGCCATGACGGCGATGGCGAGGGCGCCCGGGATGAGCTGGAACACGTGATCGAACGAGGGCAGCACGGGGAGCGGGAACGCCTGCCCGACCGGCGCGATCAGCTCGACGCCGGCCTCCTTCGCCCCGCCGAAGGCGACGAGCAGGATGCCGGCGGCGACGACGATCAGCGGCCCGGGAACCCGCGGCAGGAAACGTTTGAACAGGAACAGCGCCGCGATCGAGCACACCGCGAGCAGGGCCGTCCACGGATTCGCCTGCGGGACGGCCGCGATGACGGCGTTGATCGACCGGACGAATCCCTCGCCCGTCGGCGCGGTCGTCTCCCCGAGCAGCTTGGGCAGCTGACCGACCGCGACCGTGGCTCCGACGCCGACCTGGATGCCGAGGAGGGTCGGGCGGTTGATGATCTCGACGAGCGAGCCGAGGCGGAGCAGCCTCGCGACGAACAGGATCGCGCCGACCAGCAGCGTCAGCGTGACGAGGTCGCGCGGGATCTGGTCCGAGTTCGCGACGACGCCCACCGACACGAGCGTCGTCGCGGTCAGCGTCGCGATGGTGGAGGTGGCGGAGACGCTCATCGCGCGCGAGCCGCCGAGCAGCGCGTAGACGAGCATCGGCACGATCGCGGTGTACAGGCCGACCTCGACCGGGAGGTTGGCGATGGTCGCGTACGCCATCGCCTGCGGCACGACGACCGCGCCCGCGGAGATCCCGGCGACGATGTCGCGGCCGAGCCAACCGCGCTGGTACCCCGCCAGCGTCGGGAGCAGCCAGGGCCGCCGGACGGTGGAGGGTGCGGTCGTCATGGATCCCTCCCTCGTCCTGCCGGCGGCGATCGAACTAGTCCGCAGGCTAGCCGGGCCTCCGGCGACCGTCTAGACGCGCTCTCGGAGCAGCGCGGCGGCGTCCGCACCGGCCTCCAGCAGCGCCAGCGTGCGCTGCGCGAGCGCCTCGATCCGCTGCGCGAGCGCCCGTTCCGGGTCCCCGAGGTCCGCCGACCCGCGGACGGCGTCGATGGTGGAGCGGACGGCGGGGATCCCGTGGCCGGCGGCACGCAGGGCCGCGACGATCCGCGCCTCCCGCACGGCGGCGGGCGGGTAGCTCCTGGCTCCGCGCGAGGTGACGCGATCCGGGGAGACGAGCCCCTCCTGCTCCCAGAACCGGAGGGTGGAGGCCCGCACACCGAGCGCGTCGCCCAGCTCGGCGATGGTGAGGGCGACGTCGTCGGTCCGTCGGCGGCCGCTCCCCTCCGCGCGGATCGAGCGCAGGGCGTGGAGTGCGGCCTGCGCCTGCTCCCGCTCCCGCGCGAGGCCGACGTGCAGCGCGCCGAGCAGCGCAGCAGCCTCGGCGAGCGGGAGGGTCCACGCCTCCCGCAGCACGCGCCGCGCATCGACCGGGCCGACCGCGGCCGCGACGGCGCGGTAGACCCGCAGCGCCCGGACGTGCGTCGCGGTGAACCTCCGGTAGCCGTTCGGACCGCGCTCCGCCGGCGGGATGACGCCCAGCCGCTCGAGGTCGCGGATCTGCTGGCGGGAGTAGCCCGAGGCCGTCGCGACGGCGGCGATGGATGTCACGAACCCTCCATAAGCACTTCAATCGGACACTTGAACCATGGACACCCACAGTATGGACCGGATCGTCGCCGCCGTCCGCCGCCTGGACGGCTCGCTCGTGCTCCAGCCGGAGTCGGGGGACGGCTCCCCCGAGCTCGCCTGGGGCGACTCCTTCTTCTATTTCGCCCCGGACGGCCGGGTCCCGCAGAACACGCAGCCGTACGCCACCATCGTGACGAAGGACTACCCCGAGGACACCCTCTCCCGGCTCGGCGGCGGACGCTGGCGGGTCAACATCCACGTCGGCCGCGATCGCCTCGCCGCCCTCGTCGGGGAGGGGCCGCACGACCCCGCCGCCGTCGACGTGCTCCTCCCCCACCCGGTGTACGGACCGTACGGCTGGGTCGCGGTCGTCCTCCCCGGCGAGCGCACCCTCCGCGCCGTGCTCGACCTGGTGCGCGAGGCGCACGAGGATGCGCGCCGCCGCGCAGAACGCCGCGGGGCCACACGGCTCTAGACGCGCGCTCCCGCGCGGCGTTACTCTCAGGCCACACCCAGGGTCACGACCGACCCGGGCAAGGAGGGGAACGACATGTCTTTCTGGGACAACTTCTGGAACATCATCTGGCTCTTCTTCTGGAGCTTCGCGTTCATCGCGTACCTGTTCGCGCTGTTCTCGATCATCAGCGACCTGTTCCGCGACCACAAGCTCAACGGCTGGTGGAAGGCCCTGTGGATCCTCTTCCTGATCTTCGTGCCGTTCCTCACGGCGCTGGTCTACCTGATCGCGCGCGGTCCCGGGATGGCGGAGCGCAGCCAGAAGGAGGCGCGCCAGGTGCAGTCGGCCACGGACCAGTACATCCGTCAGGTGGCGGCGGCGAGCCCGGCCGACGAGATCGCCAAGGCCAAGGCCCTGCTCGACGCGGGCACCATCAACCAGGCGGAGTTCGACCACCTGAAGTCTGTCGCCCTCGGCCACCAGCCCGCGGCGGGCGCACACGCCGCCCCGGCTGCTCCCGCGGCACCGGCAGCCCCCACCCCGCCGGCGGCGCCGACGGCGTGAGCATCCGGTACGTCATCCGACCAGGAGAGGTGAGCTGACGTGCCCGAATCCGCATCGGCGGCGCCGACGGCCACCCGGTCGCCGGCGCCGTCGCGCATCCGGCCCCTCGCGGGTCTGAACCGCAGCACCTGGCTGCAGGAGGTGCTGGCCGGCATCACCCTGCTCGCCATCGCCATCCCGCTCAACATCGGGTACGCGCAGATCGCCGGGCTGCCGCCGACGGCCGGCCTGTACGCCCTCGTCGTGCCGGCGGTGCTGTACGCGCTCACGGTCTCGTCGCGCCAGCTCGTCGCGTCGCCGGACGCTGCGGCGGCCGCGCTCGTCGCGTCCTCCCTCGGCGGCATGGCCGTGGCCGGCGGCAAGGACTACATCGTCCTCGCGCTCGCGCAGGCGCTCATTGGCGGCGTGCTCTTCCTGCTCTGCTCGTTCTTCAAGCTCGGGTTCCTGGCGAACTTCCTCTCGAAGCCCATCCTGATCGGCTTCGTCGGCGGCCTCGCGCTCGACATCCTGGTGTCGCAGGCGGCGAAGATGCTCGGGGTGAAGATCGACAGCGGCGGCGAGTTCCTCGAGAAGCTCGGCGGCCTGATCACGGGTCTCCCGAAGCTCAACATCTGGTCGCTCGTCATCTCCCTCGGCGCGCTCGTGGTCCTGCTCGTCGGGCGGCGGATCGCCGCGGCCGTCCCGTGGGCGCTCATCGTATTGATCGTCGGCACCATCGTCGTCGTGCTGACCGACGCCCAGAAGGCGGGCGTCTCCGTGCTCGGCAAGGTCGATGCCGGACCCCCGACCTTCACCTGGCCGGTGATCGCGTGGACCGACTGGCTCGCCCTCGTGCCGTCGGCGATCGCGCTCACGATGGTCACGATGGGCGAAGGGCTGCTCGTCTCCCGCTCCTACGGCCAGAAGCGCGACTACCCGACGCGCCCCAACCGCGACCTCTTCGCCTTCGGCGTCGCGAACCTGGGCGCGGGCGTCACCGGCGCCTTCACGGTCGGCTCCTCCACCTCCCGCACCGCGGCGATGGACCAGGCCGGCTCCCGCACCCAGCTGCCCACGCTGATCACCGCGCTCGGCACGCTGCTGCTCCTGATCTTCGGCACGGCGCTGCTGGAGGACGTCCCCTCCCCCGCCATCGGCACCATCGTCGCGGTCGCCGTCGTGCCGCTCCTCGGCATCCGCGACTTCGCCCAGCTCTGGCGGCTGGACCGCTTCGAGTTCGTGATCGGCGCGGTCTGCTTCCTCGGCGCCCTGCTGATCGGCCCCATCGCGGGCATCGTCATCGCCTTCGTGCTGGCCGTGATCAACGTCACCCGCCGTGCCGCGAACCCGCCCATCGACACGCTCAAGGCCGACGGCGACCCGAACGCCTCACTGCTGGCGGAGGCGCCCAGCGGCGAGCAGACCGCGCCCGGCGTCATCGTGGTCCGGCTCGCGGCTCCGCTCTTCTTCGCGAACAGCACCGTGTTCCAGCAGGCGGTCGAGGGCGCGGTCGAATCCGCCGGCGCCGCCCACCTCGTGCTCGACATGGAGGCCGTCACCGACATCGACGTCACCGGTGCCGAGTCGTGGGAGGGGCTGCAGGAGTTCCTGCAGCGGCAGAACGCCGATCTGTCTCTCTCGCGCGTCCGCCCGGGGATCCGGGAGCGGATCGAGCACCTGTGCCTGGGCGACGGCGTGCGCTACTTCGAGACCAACCGGGAGGCGCTCGCCGCGCTCCGCACGGACGCGGACGATCATGCCCGCCCCTGAGTGGTGGCCGTTCCACCGCCGTGCGAAGGCGCCGGAACCCGCACCGCCCACCGCGACCGACTCCGGCGGCGACGGCACCGGCGCGGGCACGGGACGCGGCGTGCGCATCCTCCTGGCCCTCGCCTCCGCGGTGGTCGTGGCGTTCGGGATGGCCGCCATCGGCAGCATCCTGGCCCCGACCCTCCTTGCTCTCGTGCTCACGATCTGCGCGCAGCCGGTGCGGGTGTGGCTCACCCGGCACGGGACGCCGGAGGGCGTCGCCACCGGCGCGGTCGCGCTCACCGTGTTCGCCCTGCTCGCGGGCTTCGCGGCCGTCCTCATCGTCGCCCTCGCGCAGTTCGTGGGCATGCTGCCGCAGTACAAGGGCCAGCTCGAGCAGATCGGCGCCGACATCGGAACGTGGCTCCAGAGCATCGGAGTCGGCCCGCAGGAGGTCAAGACCATCGCGTCCGGCTTCGACCCGGCCAAGTTCCTCGACTTCTTCACCGGGCTGCTGGGCGGTGCGTTCGGGTTCCTGTCGTTCGGGGTGGTCGTGCTGACGATGCTCATCCTGATGCCCGCCGATGCGGCCTACACCCCGACGCTGCTGCGGCAGCTCGAGCCGACCCGCCCGAACCTCGTCTACGCGATGAGCGGCTTCGCGCACAGCGTGCGCCGCTACATGGTCGTCACCACCGTGCTCGGACTGGTGCAGGGCGTGATCAACGGCTTCGCGCTCTGGCTGCTCGGCGTGCCGGCCGCGCTGCTCTGGGCGATCCTCGCCTTCCTGTGCAGCTACATCCCGAACGTCGGGTACTTCATCGCGATCGTCCCCCCGCTCGTCTTCGGCTACCTGACGGGCGGCTGGGGCACGGTCGTCGCCGTGATCGTGGTCTACGGGATCATCAACGCGGTCGTGCAGTCGATCGTCCAGCCGAAGGTCGTCGGCAACGCGGTGGCGCTCAGTCAGACCCTCACGTTCTTCTCCGTGCTGTTCTGGGCCGTCGTGCTCGGGCCGCTCGGCGCCATCCTCGCCGTGCCGCTCACCCTCCTGGTGCGCGCGGTGCTGATCGACTCCGACCCGCGTGCCCGCGTCTGGCGGGCGGCGATCGGCGATCTGAGCGAGACGAGGGTGCTCATGAAAGAGGAGTCCGCGGCCCGCAAGGCGGAGCGCACGGAACACAGGGTTCACCACGACGACCGACGAAAGGACTGACACATGGGTGGAGCGATCGGAGACACGCTTCCGTTGGCACTGGGGATCGCGATCAGCCCGATTCCGATCATCGCGGCGATCCTGATGCTGCTGTCGCCGAAGGCGCGCGGCACGAGCGTCGGCTTCCTGCTCGGGTGGCTGCTCGGCATCATCGTGGCGGTGGTCGTCTTCACCCTGCTGTCCGGGCTCATCCCGGCCGCCGACCCCGACGCGTCGCAGCCGATCGGCGGGACGATCAAGATCGTCCTGGGCGTGCTCCTGCTCCTCCTCGCGCTGCGGCAGTGGCGCTCGCGGCCCAAGCCCGGCGAGACCGCGGCGCTGCCGAAGTGGATGGCCGCCATCGACCAGATGACGGCCGGGCGCAGCCTCGGCCTCGCGTTCATCCTGGCCGCGGTGAACCCCAAGAACCTGCTGCTCGCCGCCGGCGCCGGCGTCGCGATCGGCACGGCCGGGCTGTCGGTCGGCGCGGACATCGTCGTGATCGTGATCTTCGTGATCGTCGCCGCCAGCTCCGTCGCGATCCCGGTGATCGGCTACCTGCTGGCCGCGGATCGCATCCGCGGGCCGCTGGACTCCCTCCGCGGTTGGCTCGTCGGCAACAACGCGACGGTCATGTCGGTGCTGCTGCTCGTGATCGGCGTGGTTCTCATCGGCAAGGGGATCGCGGCGTTCTGAGGGAGGGATGCGACAGGCGCGGCCTCAGTGCAGGGCGATCTTCAACAGGATCACGAGCACCCCGAACAGCCCGGTGACCACGGCACCGAGGAGGCAGATCCCGATCGGTCGGCCTCGGACGAGGAAGACCAGGTAGCCGAGAAGCGCCAGCATGAGCACGGCCAGCCAGAGCGCGATCGTGACGGCCGTCTCGGCGTCCAGCACGCCCAGCGTCGCCAGCAGCAGAGGGACGCTCGGGATGACCGCAGCCTCCAGCATCCCGGCCGATTCCGCCATGGCATGCCGCAGCGAGTCGCGCAGGCGGTCCCGCACGTGGGCCGCATCGCCGTGGAACCCGAGCGCGGTCGAGTACACGTGGGCGAGCCAGAACACGACGATGCTGATGAGGCTGAAGGCCAGGATCCGCAGGGCCGAGTCGGGGTGGTCGTCCTCGAGCGACGACGCGGCCACGACGCTCGCGTACACGATGGTCCCGTAGATGGCCGCCGGCGTGCCCCAGTGCCGCCAGAGGGCGCGCTGCACGCGGACGGTCTGGTCGTCGGACTGGTTCAGGTCCATCGACGGGTCGGGCTCGCCGCTCATCCCGCCGCCCTCGCCTGCACGGTCAGATCGCCGCCACCCTCCACCGTGAGCCGGCGCCCCACCCGCACCAGCTGCGGCTCGTCCGAGAACCCGCCGGCGAAGAGCGCCTCGCCTTTGCGGAACGTCGGCGACTGTTCGAGCAGGTACGACGGGACGAAGCCGAACACGTCCGCGATCTCGGCGAGGTCGCGCGGAGCGTTCATGCGCATCAGCCCGAGGTTGTCGCACTGCGAGAGCACGTTCGGGTGGATCTTCGACGGGCGCTGCGTGGAGAGGAACAGCCACAGCCCGAACTTCCGCCCCTCGGCGGCGATCTGGATGATCTGCTCGGTCAGCTGGCGCTCGATGTCGTTGCGGGCGGTGGGCGGGCAGAAGTTGTGCGCCTCGTCGATCACGATGAGCAGCGGGCGGCGGTCCATCCGGTGCTCCCAGAGATGCTCCAGCACGCACAGGGCGGCCGCCTGCGGCTCGCTGACGTGCGAGAAGCCGCCCACATCGAGGACGGTCGCCCGCGGACGCTCGTCGAGCGCGTCGACCGTGGAGGCGCGGCCGAACGACCAGAGCGGCCAGTCCAGGATCTCGAGGTTGTCGATCCGAAGTCCCAGACGCCGTCGGGCCGGGTCGTCGGAGCGCGACAGCGCGTCGAGGAAGGCGCTCTTCTCGAAGTGCGCTGCGCTCTTGTCGAGATGCAGGAGGGCGTTGTACTCCTCCTCGTCCTCGATCGGGTCCAGACGCCCGACGGCGGCCTGCGATCGCACGCTGAGATCCACGTAGCGCGTGTGCAGCTGCGGCTCCTGCATCGTGCTGCTGTGGAACACCCGGATGTCGGCATCGGCATACCGAGCGGCCGTTTCCGGATCGGCGTCGTCGTGGGTCTCGGCCAGGTGCACGAAATCGGCGTTCGGGTCGAGGACGGCCATCGACAGCTCGGTCTCGAGGAGCAGTTGCTCCAGCACGACGCCGAGGGCGTACGTCTTGCCCGACCCGCTCTGCCCGCACCAGAACGTGTGCCGGTTGAACCGGGAGGCGTCGATCACGGCGGGGCGCTCCGGCGCCTCCACCAGGGTTCCGATCGTCAGCGGGATCATCGCGTCGCGTCCATTCCCGGGAGCCTCCCCGTCCCCCGCGATGCTACGAGCGCGGCGCGCGGCGCACCAGACCCGGCACGGCCGGCGGCCACCCTGTTCGGCCGCGACGCCTACCCCGACGTCCACGCGAAGGGCGCGGCGCTGCTGCACTCGCTCCTGCGCAACAACGCCCTGCTGGACGGCAACAAGCGCACCGGATGGGTCCTCTGCGTGCTCTTCTTGCAGCTCAACGGCTGCGAACAGCGGTACGACGAGGACGCGCAGTTCGACCTCATCCCGGCCGTCGCTGCCGGGGAGATCGAGGAGATCGGTGCGATCGCCCGGCGGCTCGCGGTCTGGTTCACGGCGCCTCAGCGCGACAGCGGTCGCAGCGTCTCCGGGAGCGGGAAGGGCAGCGTGTAGTACAGCTGCGGCGCACCCACCGCGCCGAAGTCGTCCTGCTTCGCGACGATGCGGTTCGGCGAGACCTCGGCCAGGCGCACGCGCAGCCAGCTGCCGTCGTCCAGGCGCAGTTCGTAGAGGTCGGCGAGGTAGCCGATCCCGATGCCGTCGAGCGTCTCCTCGGCGGTGAGCCAGTCGACGGCGCCCGAGACTTCGCGGCCCAGGAGGTCGACGGGCACGAATCCCTCGCCCTCCGGGCGCATCCAGCCCACGCGTTCGCCGTCCGCCCGGCGGTGCTCGATCCAGTCCTCCACGGGGTCTAACCTATCGGCCGCCCCGGCACTAGGCTGAGCGCGCCCGCGAGCGCATCCCGACGCGCGCCGGCGGCTCGCCACGACGCGAGGAGGGTGCAGCATGGACATCGACACCGTCGGCTACCGGGCCGAGACGCCGCTCGACGAAGACGAACTCCGCGAGGCCGGCCGCGGGATGCGCGAGAGCGTCCCGCGCTCCGCGCACGCCGAGTACAGCCCGTCCCCCGGCCGTGACCCGCTGGGCATCCTCGCGACGCAGCACGAGGCGCGCCTGCAGTGGCTCGTCGACCTGCGGGTGCAGCGGATGGGCACCGACGCGTTCTCGTTCTACCGCGGCACCGCGGCCATCCAGTCGGCCGACCTGGCCACCGGCCCGACGACCGGCGCCGAGGTGGTCGTCTGCGGCGACGCGCACCTGTCGAACTTCGGCATGTTCCGCTCCCCCGAGAACGCGATGGTGTTCGACATCAACGACTTCGACGAGGCGACCGTCGGTCCGTGGGAGTGGGACCTGAAGCGGCTGCTCTGCAGCGTCGTCGTCGCGGGTCGCTCGCTCGGGGCACCGGAGCAGGAGCTCGTCGGCATCGCGGAGGAGGCCGCGGCCAGCTATCGCGACTGGCTCGCCCGCACCCTGAAGAGCACGCTGCGCGAGCGCTACTTCCGGCCGACCTCGGTGAACGAGCGCCGGCGCCGGCTGCAGCCGGACACGGTGCGGATGATCCAGGAGGTCGCTGTCGCCTCCGGCAAGCGCACCAGCCAGCGCGTGGTCCGGCGTGCACTCGAGGACGACGGCGCCGGAGGGATGCGGTTCGTCGACCGGCCGCCGGTGCTGCAACGGGCGGAACCCGAGATCCGGGCGCTCGCCGACGCGGCCTTCCACCGCTATCGCGAGACGGTCCCGCCGAACGTGGCCCTGCTGCTCTCGCAGTACCGGCTGCTGGATGTCGCCCGCCGTGTCGTCGGCGTGGGCAGCGTCGGCACGCGGTGCTTCATCCTGGCGCTGCGCGGCCCGGCGGAGGAGACGCTCATCCTCCAGCTCAAGGAGGCCGGAGCCTCCGTCGTGGAGCAGTTCGGCGGCGTCACCCCGCTGCCGGGCTACCTCGACCCGGCGCTGTTCCCCGAACAGCAGGGCTATCGCGTGGTGGCGTGCCAGCGGATCCTGCAGGCCGTCTCCGACCCGTTCCTCGGGTTCCTGAAGGAGGGCGGCTTCACCTTCTATCTGCGGCTGTTCCGCAACCGCAACGCGTCGTTCGAGATCCCGGCGATGAACGGTGCGCAGTTCAGGGACTACGCGCGCATCTGCGCGGTGGTGCTCGCGCGGGCGCACGCGCGGTCGCCCAAGGCGGCCTTCGTCTCCGGGTATCTCGGTTCGGGCGACAGCTTCCCGCGCGCCGTGGCCCGGTGGTCGTCGGCCTACGCCGATCAGGCCGAGGAGGACTACGCCGCGTTCGTGGAGGCCGCCCGCGACGGACGGTTCACGGTCGCGGCCTGACGCTCGCCCGCGGCGGCGGCACCGGGAACAGGAACGCGCGCACCGCCTCCACCACCTCCGGGGTGTCGAGGTGCAGCCCGTGGCCGGCATCGAAGGCGCGGAGGGTGGCGTGCGGGATCGCCTCGGCGAGGGGCCGCGCCTGGGCGAGCGGGGTCAGCGCGTCGTGGTCGCCGTGGAGCACGAGCGTCTCGGCGCGGATCGCGGCCAGCACCTCCCGGGCGTCGTGGTCCCGGCTCGCGGCGAAGTGACCGCGGAGGGCTTCGCGCGTGGCGACGCGGGTGAAGAACGCATCCACGACCTCGGGATGCGCGAGCGCCCAGTCGGCGTCGAAGAACAGCGGCGTCATCCGCGCCCGGTCGCCGCTGAGCAGGTCGGCGATCACGGCCGGGTCGCGTTTCTTGCCCGATCGGTCGCTCGCCGTGGTCGCGATGAGCACCAGGCGGCGCACCCGTTCCGGGTCGTCGGCGGCGAGCCACTGGGCGACGCGGCCGCCCATCGAATGACCGACCACGTGGGCGGCGGAGACGCCGGCCGCGTCGAGCACGGCGACGGCATCCTGGGCGAACGCACGCGTCGTGTAATGCCCCGCGTCGCCGAGATCGCTCGCGCCGATGCCCCGATGGTCGAAGACGATGACGCGGAAGTCCTCCGCCAGCGCGTCGGCGAACGGCCCCCAGCCGTGCATCCCGGTCGCCTGGCCGGCGGTGAGGAGGACGGGGACGCCGGTCCCCCGCTCGGCGAAGGCGATGCGCGCCCCGTCGTCGGCGATGGCGTAGTCGGGCACGAACGAACAGCCTAGTCCGCCGTGCCTCCGACTGGCCGCGCCCGCACGTGCATCCGCTCGCCCTGCTTGCCGAAGAGGCTGAGGAACTCGACGCTCTCCCCGTCCGCCCGGTCGAACCAGTGCGGCACGCGCGTGTCGAACTCGGCGGCCTGGCCCGGCTCGAGCACGAGGTCGTGCTCGGCGAGCACGAGGCGCAGCCGGCCGTTGAGCACGAAGAGCCACTCGTAGCCCTCGTGCGTGCGCGGATCCGGCTCGGGGATGTCGGGGCCGGCCGGGATGACCATCTTGTACGCCTGGATGCCGCCGGGTCGGCGTGTGAGCGGCACCACCGTGCGACCGTGGAGCCGCTGCGGACGCAGGTGCACGCGCGGGTCGCCGGTCGGCGGTGCATCGACGAGGTCGTCGAGCGTCACCCCGTGCGCGCGGGCGAGCGGGAGCAGCAGTTCGAGGGTCGGCCGCCGCGTCCCCGATTCCAGACGGGAGAGGGTGCTGATCGAGATGCCGGTGGTCTCGGAGAGGTCGGTCAGCGTCAGGTCGCGCTTGGTCCGCAGGGTGCGGAGCCGCGTGCCGACGCCGTCGAGGGCGTGGTCCCGGTCGTCGCTCATCCTTCGATTTTGCCATTCCGGCAAGGATATTTGCCAGCGTGGAGGACCGGATTGAGGATCGGACCATGCAGAACGAGGGATTCGACGTGATCGTGATCGGCGGCGGCGCCGCCGGACTGAGCGCAGGGCTCATGCTCGCCCGCGCTCGCCGCACCGTGCTGGTGCTCGACGCCGGGGCGCCCCGCAACGCCCCCGCCGCAGCGGTGCACGGGCTCTTCGCCCGGGACGGCGTGCCGCCCGCCGAGCTCGCGGCGCAGGGCCGCGCGGAGGTGCGCCGATACGGCGGCGAAGTCCGGAGCGCCACCGTCACGGACGCGCGCGCCGACGGCGACGGCTTCGTCGTGACCGCGGGCGGCGACGAGCTGAGCGCACGCCGGCTGCTCATCGCGACCGGGCTCGTGGACGACCTCCCCGACCTCCCCGGCGTGCGCGAGCACTGGGGGCACGACGTCGTCCACTGCCCCTACTGCCACGGCTGGGAGGTGCGCGACACCGCCATCGGCGTACTCGCCTTCGGTCCGCGCGCCGTGCACCAGGCCCTGCTGTTCCGGCAGTGGAGCGACGACGTCGTGCTGTTCACGAACGGCTTCCCCGTGCCGGGCGCCGACGAGAGCGAGCAGCTGGCCGCGCGTGACATCCGCGTGGTCGACGGCGCGGTCGCGGTCCTGGAGTCGACCGACGGCCGGGTCACCGGCGTGCGCCTGGAGGACGGGAGCGTCGTGCCGCGCGCGACGATCGCCATCGCGTCGCCGTCGCTCGTGCGGCTCCCCTTCGCCGCCGGCCTCGGGCTGACGATCGCGGAGCACCCGTCTGGCATGGGCGAGCACCTGCCCGCCGACCCGGCCGGCCGCACCGCCGTCCCGGGCGTCTGGGCCGCCGGCAACGTGACGGACCCGTTCGCCCAGGTCGGCGCCGCCGCCGCGGGCGCGGCCTTCGCCGCCGCACAGCTCAACATGGAGCTGGTGCAGGAGGACGTCGAGCGCGCCGTCGTCGAGCGGCGCGCGGGCTGAGGTCTACCCGGCCGTCGCCCGCTCCCGCACCGCCCGGGCGCTCCAGCGCCCCTCCGCGCGCTCGACGCGGATGGCGTGCTCGAACGCCCGGGTGACGGTCTCGGTCGTGACGGCCTGCTCGATCGGGCCGGTGGCGACGATGCGGCCGTGGGAGATCAGCAGCGCGTGCGTGGTGGTCTCGGGCAGCTCCTCCAGGTGGTGCGTCACCAGCACGGACGCGAGGTCGGGCGCGGTGTGCGCGAGGCCGTCGATCGTCTCGAGCAGCTGTTCGCGCGCCGCGACGTCGAGGCCGGTCGTCGGCTCGTCGAGGAGCAGGAGCTGCGGGTCGGCGATCAGGGCGCGGGCGATCAGGGTGCGGCCGCGCTCCCCCTGGGAGAGCGTGGGCCAGCGGGCATCGCGGCGGGAGTCGAGACCGACGGAGTGGAGGAGCACATGGGCTCGCGCGATCTCGGCGGCGGTGGCCTCCCACCGCATCGGCGGTTCGAGGGTGCCGGTGAGGCCGGTGAGCACCACCTCGGTGACGGTGAGGGGCGAGCGGACCGGATGCCGCGGGTTCACGTGCCCGATGTGGCGGCGCAGCTCCTGCAGCTCCACCCGCCCCAGCCGGCGGCCGAGCACGTCGACGGTGCCGGAGGTCGGGAAGGTGAGCGCGCCGCAGAAGCCGAGCACGGTGCTCTTGCCCGCCCCGTTCGGGCCGAGCAGCGCCCAGTGCTCGCCGGCGCGCACGGTCAGGTCGATGCCGTCGAGGATGTGCGTCCCGTCGCGCCGGAACGTCACCTCCCGCAGCTCGAGCACGGCGGGGGCGTCGGGCGAGATCACGAGAGGCGCTCCTTCATCGAGGTCAGGTGGTCGCGGCTGAGGCGGGAGGCGGAGACGGCGTCGCGGTCGGCGATCGCGTCGAGCAGGGCGCGGTGCGCCTCGTGGTCCGCGTCCTCGTCGGCGAGCGGACGCAGGCGCAGCATCTCCACCATCGCCTGACGCAGCCGCGGGACGAACCCGTCGAACAGCTCGGCGAGGATGTCGTTGTGGGCGGCGGCGACGATCGCACGGTGGAACGCCGTGTCGGCGTCCACGTGCGCCTCGAGCTCCGCGCCGAGCCGGCTGCGGGCGTCGAGGGCGCGGCGCAGGGCGCGCAGCTGCTGCGGGGTGCGGCGCTCGGCGGCCAGCGCGGCGGCCTCCGACTCGATCGCGATGCGCGCCTCGATCACCGAGACGATGTCGGCCCGGCGCAGGACGGCATCCCAGTCCTCCGGGGCGTCGAGCGCGGTGACGAACACCCCGGACCCCTGACGGGACTGGAGGACGCCGCGCCCCGCCAGCTGGCGGATCGCCTCCCGCACCGTCGAGCGGCCGACCCCGAGCTGCGGCGCCAGCGTCGTCTCGCCCGGCAGCTTCTGGCCGAGGGTCCATTCACCCGCACGGATGCGCTCCAGGAGCGCGTCGGCGGCCTGGTCTGCGAGCGGGGCGCGGAGCACGGGCATGCGCCGAGTGTATCCGACGGGGCGCCTCCCTTGTCAGCTTGTCTGAGGAGTGACCAGGCGGGACAGCAGAGGCATCAGGTCGTCGGGGGCAGCGGGCACGGCGTCCCCGTTCCACCGCGGATTCAGGGTGCTCTTACCGTTTCTTTACATTCGGCTCTCACGAGGCGGGGGCCGGGACGGCTGCGACACCGGGAGGTCACGGTTCGGTCACTTTCAGGAAACGTTCGACCGCCGCATGGGTTTCCCCCAGAGCCCCTCCTTACGCTCCCCCCTTATGACGACGCAGCCGCTCAGGGTCGGTCCGCTGACCCGGCGCCGCCTGGAAGAACGCGCACGGCACGATGCCGAGGCGCTGCGCGGCGCGCCCGCACCCGAAGCCGGCGCGCCGCCCACCGTCGCGGCGCTCCAGGCCCGTGCCAACGCCTATGCCCGCCGGGAGGAGCAGCGCTTCCACCGGCGCGTGCGCCGCGAGCTGACGGAGCACCGGCTCCTCACCGCGGCCGTGCGCACCGATCTCGACGCGTTCGACGACCGGCTCGACGCCCTCCCGGCCGCCGAGCGCGACCACGCCCGCATCGCCGTCGGCGACGGTCCCGCCTACGCCGAGTTGCGCCGCCTCGAGCGCCGCATCGCCCGGCGGCACCGCCGCGCCGAGGAGCTCGCCGCGGTCATCCACGCCCGCTTCACCGCCGCCCGGCTGCGCGCCGCCCGGCACTTCGACCGGTCCGACGAGAAGATCGCGGTCTACTGGGGCGCCTACCGCGCCGCCCTGCCCCGCGACGCCGTCGACCGCGACCCCGGCCGGGAGGGGACGCCCGAACTGCGGCGCTCCGACTGGCTGACCACGCGCACCGACGCAATCGAACACTGGCAAGGGGGAACCGCCGATGGCCAAGCGTGACCGGCTCACCGAATACCGCGTCCCGAACGTCTCGCGGCTGAAGCGCCGCATGCTCTGGCGGCTGCGGAGGCTGCGCGACGCGGTCGACGTCGAGACGCTGGAGGTTTTCGAGCACGAGCTCGCCGCCTTCGAGCGCGCCGGCGCGGCCGAGCTCGAGCGCCAGCGCACGCGCAACATCGCGGTGTGCTCCGCGCGGGTCGCCGAGGCGCAGGCGCGCGAGGAGCTCATCCGCAGCGCCCTCGAGCGCACGGAGGCCGACATCCTCCGCGCCGACGAGGCCGCCCAGCGCCTCGACGCCCGTCTGCTCGGGAGCGATCCCCAGCTCCACAACTACGCCTGAGACAGGAAGGACGACCATGGCCAGGGACATCGTCACCCGCCCGCCCCGCCACCGCCCGACCGTCGGGCACCTCTCCCTCGTCGCGCACGTCTTCGTGTACGTGCTGCTCGTCGCGATGCTCGCGGTGGACTACATCCTGCTCTCGCAGGCCCTCACGCTGCTGCTGCGCAACGACAGCCAGTACGGCTCGATCGGCCTGCAGATGTACGTCATCACCCTCGGCATCTCGCTCGCGGTGGTGACGCTGCCGCATGCCGTCGCGATCATCCTGCGCCGCGTGCAGGCGCGCGTCATGGCGAGGGGATGGATCCCCGCCGCCATCGCGCTGTCCCTGGTGTGGGCGGCGCTGCTGGCCGCGATCACCGTGGCCCGGATCAAGGCCGGGATGGACGCGTCCTCGTCCGGCGGCCTCACCGGCCTCGTCGGCGGCGACACCGCTCCCGCCGCGCCCACGTTCTCGTGGACCGCGCCCGACACGATCATGGCGTTCCTCATGCTCGGCGTGCTCGCCACCTCCGGCGCCGTCAGCTTCGTGATCGCGTGGATGACGACCAAGCCGCTGCTCACCGCGGCCGAGAAGGCGCACGCGCATGCCGAGCAGCTGCGCGTTCACCGCGACAAGCTCCGCGGGGAGGCCGTAGCCGCCGCCGAGGCCACCCGCCTCGCCTACCAGCTCGACTCGCACGACGCGGTCCGCTACACCGGGGCCCGGGTCACGTTCCACTCCCGGGTGGACGTCGTGCGCGCGCAGCTCGGCGTCCGCCTCGCCCAGCGCGAGCGCGACCCCGAGAGCACGAGCCAGATCATCCGCGAGCTCAAGGCCCGGCGCAGCAGCGCCGCGGTCGAGGCGGGACCGGGGGCGCACGCCGCCTCCACCCCGCCGGCCGAGCACCCCGCCTGGCCTGCCCAGCCCTGACCTCGAGGAGCACTCGTGCCCACTCTCCCCCGCATCCGCACCGCTCTCGCCGTCGCCGGCGTGCTCGCCCTCGCGGCCGGCCTCACCGCCTGCTCGTCGGCGACCGCGTCCGGCCAGGCGTGCGACCAGTCCGCACCGCGCAACCTGGGCGTCGTCGCCGGCAGCACCGCCAACGCGCCCACGACCGCCCTGCCCGCCTCGGGCACCAGCCAGCTGAAGGCCGTCGGCGCGAGCAACGGCAGCGTCACCGTGGTCATCCCCTCCGGCACCCCGCAGGTGATGGGCACGACGCTCATCGGCTCCACCGCGCAGGACGCGATCGTGTGCCAGAACGAGCAGCGCACCAAGCTCACCCAGATCACGCAGTACATCGACGGGCTGAAGGCCGCGAACCCGCAGGTCGACTTCCTCGGCGCGATCGACCAGGCCGCCCGCAACCTCGGGAAGAACCCGATGGGCGTGCTCGTCGTCGGCAGCGGCCTCCAGACCACCGACCCGCTCGACTTCGCCGGCAGCGGCCTGCTCTCGGCCGACCCGGCGCAGGTCGTCGCCGATCTGACCTCCCGCAACCTGCTGCCGACCGACCTGAAGGGCGTCACCGTCTACTGGTCCGGGATGGGCGACACCGCGGGCGATCAGCAGCCGCTCACCATCCCGGCCCGCAGCAATCTGGAGGCCATCTGGACCGCCGTCGTGAAGGCGGCGGGCGGCACGCTCTCCCTGCTGCCGGAGCCCGCCTCGGGCGGCGCGACGACCGGCCTGCCCGCGGTGACGCCGGTGCCCGTCGAGGCCGTCGCCACGAAGACGGACTGGTCGCACCCCGTCGTGATCCGCGACAGCGAGCTGCGCTTCACCAAGGACACGGCCACGTTCGCCGACCCGGCCGCCGCGCAGCAGACGCTCGCGTCGCTGGTCCCCGCCATCCAGCAGAACGGCCAGGTCGTCACCATCACCGGCACCGCCTCCAAGGACCAGGCCACGAGCAACACCGCCGACCTCGCGCTGTCGCAGCGCCGGGCGGAGGCCGTGAAGACGGCGCTCGTCGGCCTCGGCGTGCCAGCGGCCGAGCTCACGACCGCCGGCGTCGGGCACGACTGGTGCGGCTGGCGGCCCGAGACGGACGCGAGCGGCGCGTACTCCGACGCCGTCGCGGCGCAGAACCGCACCGTCATCCTGACCTCGGCGGGCGTCGGCCTCTGCGCGTGAGGTCGCTGGGTCCGGGAATGCTGCGTGCCCCGCACCGGTTCGCCCGAGTATGACAACCATCGGACTCATCGGTTCCGGCCACATCGGCTCCCAGCTCGCCCGCCTCGCGGTCGCCCACGGCTACAGCGTCGTGCTGAGCAACTCGCGCGGCCCCGAGACGCTCTCCGACCTCGTCGCCGAGCTCGGCCCGCAGGCGCGCGCGGCGACGCCCGCCGAAGCGGCTGCGGCCGGCGACCTCGTCGTCGTCACCGTGCCGCTCGCGGCCGAGGCGACCCTCCCCGTCGCCGAGCTCGCGGGCAAGATCGTCATCGACACCGACAACTACTACCCGCAGCGCGACGGCAACATCCCGGAGCTCGACGACGAGTCGACCACCGTCGCCGAGCGCCTGCAGGCCGTCCTGCCGACCTCGAAGGTCGTGAAGGCGTTCAACCACATCGGCGCCGCCTCCCTCACCACCGAGGGCCAGGCCGCGGGGACCCCCGGCCGCCGCGCGCTCGTCGTCGCCGGCGACGACGCGGAGGCCCGCGACCGCGTCGCCGCGCTGATCGACCAGTTCGGCTTCGACGCCGTCGACATCGGACCGCTCGCCGAGGGATGGCGCATCCAGCGCGACACCCCCGGCTACGTCACGCGCTTCGACGCCGACGGCCTGCGCGAGGCCCTCGCCGCGGCCAAGCGCTACCGCGACATGTAAATCGCCCCGCCTCCGCCCCGCACACATTCGGCACGAATGTCGTGAAACGCTCGCCGTTTCGTGACATTCGTGCCGAATGTGCGTGCGGGAGGGCACCGATAGTTGAAGCGTCAACTAAAACGCGTTACCATTTGGTTGACACGACAACCATTCTCCCGATCGAGGACTCCGCGATGACCACCGACCAGCTGCTCGACGCCTCCACCCACATGGCGGCCCCCACCCTCCGCGTCGGCGACCTGGAGCTGATGTCGTCGTACTACTCCGCCGCGTTCGCCTTCGAGGCGCTCGACGAGAAGGCCGACGCCCGCGGTCGCGAGGTGCACCGCGTGCTCGGCCGCAACGGCGTGCCGATGGTGTCGCTCATCCACACGCCCGACCTGCCCGCGGTGGATCCGCGCCAGGCCGGACTGTTCCACAACGCCTTCCTCTTCCCCGACGCCGCCAACCTCGCCGCCACGGTCTACCGCGCCGCGCAGGACCCGCGCAGCCGCTTCGTCGGCTCCAGCGACCACCTCGTCTCGGAGGCCTTCTACTTCACCGACCCCGAGGGCAACGGCGTCGAGCTCTACACCGATCGCCCGCGCGACACCTGGAAGCACGAGCGCGGGCAGATCCTGATGGACACCACCTGGCTCGACCCCAACGCGTACCTGCAGGCCAATCTGGCGCCGGAGGTCCTGGCTGCCGGTTCCGCACTGAACGGCACCGTCGGCCACGTGCACCTCCAGGTCGGCGACATCGCCGCCGCCAAGGCGTTCTACGTCGACGCGCTCGGCTTCGAAGCCACCATGAGCGAGGTCCGCGGCGCCCTGTTCGCCTCCGCGGGCGGCTATCACCACCACATCGCCATGAACACCTGGAACAGCGCCGGCTCCGGCCCGCGCGCGGCCAGCCTCGGCCTCGGCGAGGTGGCGATCACCGTCCCGGCCCGCGCCGAGCTGGATGCCCTGGCCGCCCGCCTGCGCGACCACCGCCTCCCCTTCGCCGACGACGGCCGCTCGATCGTCGCCGCCGACCCGTGGGGCACCCAGGTCAGCGTGGTCCTCCCCGACCAGACGGCCGACGACCTCCTGACCCGCTGACCACGGCCGCCGAGCCGGCACGAGTTCGCGCGAGAACCCGCGCAGCACTACGCCGCTACGACGGCCTCCTCTTCGGCGGGGGTGACCAGGCGGGACTCGTCGGCGAGCTGGCGGCGCCGGGCGCTCACGACGTGGGTCACGACGATGAGCAGGATGCCCGCGGTCGCCCAGAGCGCGAGCCGCAGCCCGGCGAACCCGAACGCCTCCCCCGGGAAGTAGGTGAGCGCCCGGGCGGCGTCGAGCCACGCGGCGCCGTTCCAGAAGGTGTTGAGTCCGGCGAACAGGGCCGGGGAGAGCACGGCCTGGAAGATCCCGCCCGAGCTGGTGAAGTTGAGCATCACGAACAGCAGGGTGAGCGCGGGGGTCGTCCATTTGCCGAGGATGGGGTGCAGCCCGATCCCGATGGTCACGATGCCGAAGACGTAGAGGGCCGCCAGGAGCCAGATGCTCCACTCGTTGCCGGAGAGCACGCCGTAGATCGGGCCGGCGACGACGACGCCGACCCCCGCGACGACCAGCGCGGTCGCGGCGGCGACGGCGAACCGCCAGCCGATGGCGATGCGGGCCGTCACGGCCGCGACCGCGATGGCGCTCGCGTACGAGCCGACGCTCAGCGCGACGAGCAGGAAGAACAGCCCCTGGCCGGTGCCGTCCTGCGGGCCGACCGGGCGCACGTCGTCGACGGTGACCGGCAGGTGCTGCTGGTAGGCGATCGGGAGGAGGAGCTTCTCGGCGGCGGAGGCGGTGGTCTCCGACGCGGCGGAGGCGACGATGATCGTGGCGTGCGTGGCGTCGGTCGCGTACGCGGCCGCGATGTCCCGCTTCTCGACCGCGGTGCGGGCGGCGGCCTCGTCCTTCACGGTCGTCACGTCGAGCTTCTGCGGGGCGGCGTCGTTGAGCTTCTGCGCGAACACCTCCGCGGTCGGGGTGTCGCCGACGATCGCGATCGGGAGGTCGTGCGGCTCCGGCTGGTGGAACGCGCCCAGGTAGGCGAGGGCCATCCCGGTCGCGAGGAAGAGCGGGATGAGCAGGTGCGTCCCGAGCGCCTTCCAGAAGGCGGCGGCCGGCCAGAAGGACGGGCGGGGCGGGACGGTCATCGGGACGACGCGGTGGTTGGACATGGCACCTTTACGGATCGAGGTTGCATTGAGCAACATCAATTGTTGCACAATGCAACCGCTATGCTGGGGCGTATGGCCGTCCGAGACCCTGAGAGTGCTGACAGGAGCGCCGCCGTCGAGCGCATCCAGGTGGAGCTGACGACGATCGCCCGCCGCGGGACGGCACGGGTGCGCCGCGAGGACGAAGCCCTGTCGTTCGTCGACCAGTCGCTGCTCTCGTACATCCGCGCCAACCCCGGCTGCCGTGCCGTCGACATCGCGGGGCACTTCCAGCTCAACCGCTCGACGGTCTCCCGCCAGCTCGGCGCGCTCGCGGAGTTCGGCCTGATCGCCGGCGCCGACGCGGAGACCGGCCGCGGCCACGCGCTCGCGATCACCGACCGCGGCCGCGAACTGCTCGACCGTGCCGCGGTGAACGTGCGAGCGGCCCTCGACGAGCGCCTGACCAGCTGGTCGGCGGACGAGCTCGCCCTCTTCGCCGGGATGCTCTCCCGGTACAACGCGACCGAGGGCTAGGGCTCCCGGTCCTCCGGTGGCGTCCCCGCCTCCGGACGCGCCTCGGAATCCGGGTCCGGAGACGGATCCTGGTCACCGTCCCGCCCCCGCCCGTCCCGCGGCGCAGGCGGCACCGGCGGCGCCGGCGGCCGCTGCTGCGGCGGCTTCGGCGTGCGGCGCATCTTGATGCCCACCGCGGCGAGCATCCCGACGGCGGCCACCCCGAAGAAGGCGAGCCCGACGACGAGCCACGGCTGGCTGCCGGGCGCGGGTGCGGCGCCGGCCAGCGCCGCGGCGGCGACGGGGATGGAGGGGACGGCGATGAGACGCGCGGCCATCGGGGGTCTACGGCGAGACAACGTCATCACCTCCGCGCCTTATCGTGCCGTGCGGAGGCGAACGGGTGCAACCGAGTGACGGTCGGCGGTCCGACCGCGCGCCTCGACCGCGCGCCGCAGCCGCGGCCGCCCTTGACCGCGGCGGCACGCCCGTTGACCGTCCGCGAAGGTCCGGCCGGCCGCCGTTCCGCGGGCCCGGCGGCGCATGGGAGTCTCGGAACGACTCGAGGGAGAGGCGTCCGGATGCAGACCAACGGTGTACGCAGCGTGATCGTGATCGGCGCGGGGTCGGCGGGTTCCGTCGTCGCCCGGAGGCTGGCCGACGCCGGGATCGCGGTGACCGTGCTTGAGGCCGGCGGCGAGGACACGAACCCCGCCATCCACGACCCGAGCCGCATGGGCGAGCTGTGGCACAGCCCGGACGACTGGGACTACTTCACCGTCCCTCAGGAGCATGCGGCCGGCCGACAATTGCACCTGCCGCGCGGCAAGGTGCTCGGCGGCTCGCACTCGCTGAACGCCATGATCTGGGTGCGTTGCGCGCCCGCCGACTTCGATCACTGGGCGGCGCTCGGCAACGACGGCTGGAGCTGGGACGACGTGCTGCCCGTCTACCGCGCCATCGAGCGGTTCTCCGGCGGCGCCTCCGAACTGCACGGCGCCGAGGGTCTGCTCGACGTGACCGACGACTATCCGCTCGACCCCATCCAGGAGTCGATCATCGCCGCGGCCGTCGAGGAGGGCCTCGAGCACAACCCCGACTACAACGGCGACCACCTCGACGGCGTCTCGCAGCAGCAGATCACCGTGCGCGACGGCCAGCGGCTGAACACCTACCTCGCGTACCTCAAGCCCGTGCGCGACCGCGTCGACGTGCGCACCGGCTGCTGGGTGCACCGCCTCCTGATCGAGCCCGGCGACGACGGAGCCCCGCGCGTCGTGGGCGTCGAGTTCGAGCAGGGCGGGGAGGTGCAGCAGCTGCGCGCCGACGAGGTGATCCTGTGCGCCGGTGCCCTCGATTCGCCCCGCATCCTGTTGCGCTCCGGCATCGGCCCGGCCGCCGAGCTGGAGGCGCTCGGCATCGCCCCGGTGGCGGACCTCCCGGGCGTCGGCAAGAACCTGCACGACCACCTCCTCTCGCCGGTGATCTTCACCACCGAGAAGGAGGTCGGCGCACCGCGCGAGGGCGTCTCGGTGACGCAGTCGCACCTGTTCTGGAAGAGCACCCCCGACAGGGAGGTGCCCGACACCCAGCCCATCCACTTCTCCGTGCCGATGTACCAGGAGGGCATGACCGGCCCGGCCGACGGCTTCTCGCTGATGGCGGGCATCGTCTCGCCGAAGGCGCGCGGCAGCGTGACCCTGTCGGGCCCCGGCCCGCACGACCCGCTGCTGATCGACCTGGACGCGCTCGGCCACGCCGACGACGTCGCGTCGCTCGTCGCCTCCGTGCGTCAGTGCCGCAGCATCGGCACCCGCCCCGCGCTCGCGGCCTGGGGCGCGACCGAGCTCTACCCGGGCCCGGAGGTCGGGGACGACGAGCTGGAGGACTACGTGCGCTCGACCGTCGTCACCTACCACCACCAGGTCGGCACCTGCGCGATGGGCGTCGGCGACCTGGCGGTCGTGACCCCGCGCCTTCGTGTGCACGGCGTCGGCGGGGTGCGGGTCGCCGACGCGTCGATCATGCCGCGCGTGACGACCGGCAACACGAACGCCCCGAGCGTGCTCATCGGTGAGAAGGCCGCCGCCTTCCTCCTCGCCGGCGAGTGACCGCGACACGGGACGGGGGACGACGATGGAGCTGGGACTCGCCGGCCGGTCGGTGATCGTGACCGGCGCGGCCAGCGGCATCGGCCGGGCGACCGCGCTGGCGTTCGCGCGCGAGGGCGCCCGCGTCGCGCTGCTCGACCGAGACGAGCAGGGGCTGAGCGCGGTGCAGGCCGAACTGCGCGCCTCCGGGATCGACGGGGCCGTGGCGCTCGTCGTCGACGTCACGGACGAGCCCTCCGTGCAGGCGGCCGTGACGGAGGCGTCCGCCGCCCTCGACGGGGTGGATGTCGTCGTCGCCTGCGCCGGCGTCTCCGGCCCCTTCGGCTCCCCCGTCGACGAGATCGCGCTGGACGCGTGGAACGCCGTGCTCGCGGTCAACGTGACCGGCCCGTTCCTCCTCGTCAAGCACGCCCTCCCCCAGCTGCGCCGCTCGGCCGCGCCGGCGATCGTGCTGCTGGCCTCCGACTCCAGCTTCGTCGCGGCGCCCGGGATGGTGCCGTACAACGCCTCGAAGGGCGCCGTGCTGCAGCTCATGCGGGCGCTCTCGGTCGACCTCGCCGGCGACGGCGTGCGCGTGAACGCGGTCTGCCCCTCGATCGTGGACACCCCGATGGCGCGCGCCGATCTCGAGGTCGGGCCGGGCGGCTTCGCCGGTGCCGACTTCCCCGTGCAGACCGCGGACGAGGTGGCGCGGCACGTGCTGTACCTCGCCTCACCGGCGTCGCGTCCCGTGAACGGGCACGCGCTGGTCTCCGACTTCGGCTACCTGGCCCGCTCCTCCTTCCCCGCCTGACCCGAGCCCACCGATCACCGAGAGAAAGCAGGCCGCCGTGTCCTCACGCGGAGCATCCGTCGACGGCAAGGTCGTCGTCATCACCGGCGGGGGCACCGGCATCGGCGCCGCGACCGCCCGCCGCTATGCCGCCGAGGGGGCGCGCGTCGTGCTCGTCGGCCGCCGGCCCGGCCCCCTGGAAGCGGTGGCCGCAGAGACCGGCGGTCTCGCCGTGGTCGCGGACGCGAGCGTGCGGGAGGATGCGGAGGCCGCCGTGCACCGCATCGTGACCGAGCTCGGACGCATCGACGTGGTCGTCGCGAACGCGGGCGGCCACGGCCTCGGCACGGTCGACGAGACCGACGACGCCGCGTGGGAGCTGTCGTTCCGCACCAACGTGACCACCGCCTTCGTCCTCGCCCGCGCCGCGCTGACGCCTCTGGTCGAGTCGCACGGGCAGATCGTCGTCGTCTCCTCGCTCGCGGGACTCTTCGCCGGACCGGGCGTCGCCGGCTACACCGTGGGCAAGCACGCCCTGATCGGCCTCACCCGCTCCCTCGCCCGCGACTACGGCCGCTTCGGCGTGCGCGTGAACGCGGTCTGCCCGGGCTGGGTGCAGACGCCGATGGCGGACGAGGAGATGGACGACTTCGCCCGCGCCGCCGGGCTGTCCAGCCGCGAGGAGGGGTATCGGATCGTCACCGCCGCCGTGCCGCTCGGCCGCCCCGCACACCCCGAGGAGATCGCCTCCGTCATCCGCTTCCTCGGCTCGGCCGAGTCGTCCTACATCACCGGCGCGACGATCGTCGCCGACGGCGGCGCCCACATCGTGGACGTGCCGACCATCGCGCTGGACGCCTGAAACACGAGCGGGCCGCGCCCGGGGAGACGCGGCCCGCTCAGCTCTTCCCCCGCTCAGCCCCCGAGGTACGCGCGGTGCAGCACCTCGGGCGACGCCTGCAGCGCCGACGCCTCGCCCTCGAAGGTGACCCGTCCGCCGGCGACGACCAGGGCGTCCGTCGCCACGCCGAGGGCCAGGTGGGTGAACTGCTCGACGAGCAGCACTCCCACCCCCGACTCGCTGAACTGCCGGATCATCGGCAGCAGGCGCATGAACACCACCGGCGCCAGGCCGAGCGACATCTCGTCGATCAGCAGGAACCGTGGTTTCGAGGCGAAGGCGCGCGCGAGCACGACCATCTGCTGCTCGCCGCCCGACAGCAGGCCGGAGGCGCTCGTGCGCCGCTTCTCGAGCTCCGGGAACTGCGCGAGCGCCTCATCCACGCCCTGCTGCGAGCCCGCGGTGAGCCGGATGTTCTCCTGCACGGTGAGGGACGGGAAGATCGCCCGGCCCTGCTCGATGTGCACGATGCCGCGGCGGGCGCGCTGCACGCGGGAGAGCTTCGCGATCGACTCGCCGTCGACGCTGATCGTGCCGGCGCTGGGCGCGACGACACCGGAGATCGACTCGAGCAGGCTGGTCTTGCCCGCGCCGTTCGGACCGACCAGGGCCGTGATGCGGCCCGGCTCGACGCGCAGGCTGACGCCGCTGATGACGGGGCCCGCTCCGCGGCTGACCGCGACGGAATCCAGGACGAGCGCGTTCACAGCATCTCCGTTTCACCCATGTACGCCTTCATGACGGCGGGGTCGGCGAGCACCTCCGCCTGCGGGCCGCTGGCCAGCACCTCACCGAAGTCCAGCACCGTGAGGCTGGAGCACACCGACCGCACGAGGTCGAGGTCGTGCTCGATCAGCACGATCGACATCCCGAACCGCTCGGGCGCCTGCAGCAGGCGCTCGCCGAGCTCGACGTGCTCCTCGTGCGAGAGGCCGGCGGCCGGCTCGTCGAGCACCAGGATGCGGGGTTGCGCGAGCACGTTGGCCGCGACCTCCACGAGCCGCCGGGTGCCGACGTCGACGCTCTGCAGCCGCGTGCGGGAGGCGGGGCAGCCGAAGAAGGCGAGGGTCTCGTCGATCTCGGCGGCGGTGAGCCGGCGGCGCGCGACGAACCGCACGTACGCCTCGACCGTCAGCGTCGGCGGCACGCGGTCCTGCTGGAAGGTGCGCCGCAGACCCAGCCGCGCGCGCTTGCTCGCGGAGAGCCCGCCGAGGTCGCGCCCGTCGAGGCTGACCGTGCCGGTGTGCTGCGGGAGGAAGCCGGTGACCGCGTCGACGAAGGTCGACTTGCCCGCGCCGTTCGGGCCGATGAGCCCCATGATGGTGTTCTCGCGCACCTCCAGGCTCACGCCGTTCAGCGCCTTCACCTGGCCGAAGGCGACGCCGAGGTCCTCGACGACCAGCACCGGCGCTCCCGACGAAGGAGGGGTGGAGGCAGCCGGTGCGACGGGCGACGCGGGCTCGGGTTCGACGGCGGCGGCCGCGGCGACGACGGGACGTCTGGCCGCCTGCCGCTTCCACCACGCGTTGCGGATCCCCTGGCCGAGGTTCGAGCCGCTGGTCAGCGCCTGCACCCCGAGCACGCCGAAGATCACGAAGCCCCAGTCCTGCGGGATGCCCCAGCGCTTGAGCAGCTCGGGCACGGCGATCCAGACGATGCCGCCGAAGATCGCCATGTCGATCAGGTACGCGCCCGACATGATCGCGAGCACGTAGAGGGCGAGCGACTGGATGGGCGTGAAGCTGCTCGCGAACGGCAGCCCCACCTGGCCGGCGATGAGGCCGCCGCTGATGCCGCCGAGCGTGGCGCTGACGGCGAAGGCCGTGAGCTTGGCGCCGCGCACGCTCGCGCCGACCGAGGCCGTGCCGCGCTCCGAGAACGCGACAGACTTCCAGCTGGAGCCCCACCGGCCGTTCTGCAGGAAGTAGACGGCGATGCCGCAGATGACGAGCACCACGACGCTGAAGAAGAAGTACGACCGGTCGTCGCTGAACGCGTCCGGCCGCAGCACCGAGATGCCGTCGGTCGAGCCGGGGAACTGGATCTGCACCAGCGTGACATCGGCGGCGGCCGCGAAGCCGAGAGTGACCACCGCGAGGTTGACGCCGCGCAGGCGGAGGGCGGGGAGGCCGACCAGCACGCCGACGACGCCCGCGGCGAGACCGCCGAGGATCAGCCAGACGATGAACCCGCCCGGCGCCTCCAACGTGTTCAGCAGGGAGACGATCCACGCGCCGACGGCGGCGAAGGTCAGCTGGCAGAGGGCGATCATCCCGGCACTGCCGGTGACAATGCCGAGGCCGAGGATCGCGATGGCCGCGACGACGGCGCTGACGGCGAGGAAGACGAAGTAGCCGGAGAGACCGACGCTCAGCAGGTAGCCCGCGGCCAGGCCGACGGCCCCGACGATGAACGGCAGGGCGATCCGCGCTGCCGGAATGCCGCTAACGCGCCGCATCCCACACCTCCTTGCGCTGCATCCACAGCAGGAATCCGACGATGAACAGGAACGGCAGGAAGTTGCGGACGAACGACACCGCGTCGATCTGCGCCACCAGGCCGCTCAGCAACCCGAGCACGAGGCCGCCGACCACCGCGAGGTCGAGCCGGCGGAACGCGCCGAGCAGCGCGGCCGCGGAGGCCGGGACGATGAGCATCGACAGGCTCGTCGCGTCGTTGGACTGCGACGGCGCCACGATGATGATGACCAGCGCCGAGATCAGCCCGGTCACCGCCCACACGGCGACGCTCAACGGGCGGGCCGGGATGCCGATCAGCTCGGCCGTGGTGGGCCGCTCGCTGAGCGCCCGCAGCTTGGTGCCGATGGAGGTGCGCACCAGCACGATCCGGCAGGCGACGGCCACCACGACGGCGAGCACCACCGTCACGACCGTGACCTGGCTCACCACCACTCCGCCGACCGAGAAGGCCGGCCCGGAGAGGATCGGGCTGAACGGCTGCGGCTTGTTGCCGAACAGGATGAACGAGAGGGAGATCAGCATCAGCAGCGGGCCGACCGTGACGGCCGAGCGCGTCGTGATGTCGGCCTCCGGCAGCCAGGTGGCGATGATGAGGCCGATCAGGGCGCTCAGCGCGCCGCCGATCAGCACGCCGACCAGCGAGCCGAGCCAGATCGGCCAGCCGGCCTGACTGACCAGCCACACGGCCACGAAGCCGCCGAACATGCCGGTCGCGGCCTGCGAGAAGTTCACGACGCGCACGAGGCGGGCCATGAGGGTGAGGCACACCGCGAGCACGGCGTACAGTCCGCCGGCGGCGAGGCCGGCGAGGGCGCCCTGCAGCATCGGGGCTCCTTTCGGGTCGGGGGCGGGGGGATGGCGACGACGCGGGATGGGGCCCGCCCGGTCGGCGGGCCCCACCGGGGTCACTTCTTGGGGATGGTGATCCAGTCGTCGCCGTTCAGCTCCCAGGCGTTCGTGCCCGTGACGAGCTTGATCGGCCAGCCGGCGGTGTTGCCGTCGTGCACCGTGGCGGTGCCGAACGTGTACGGCGTTCCGACCATCGGGTTGGTGATCGCGCTCATGTCGTGCAGCGCCTTGGTCACCGATTCGCGGGTGATGTCGCCCTTGATGCCCTCGGCGACCTGGATGAAGTACTTCGCCGCCAGGTAGCCGCCCTGCGAGAACGACGTGAGCGGGATCTTGTTCTTCGTCATCAGGTCGCGCCAGTCCTTGTTGATGTCGCTGGACGCGTCGGTGAACGGGTAGAACTCGGCCGGCACGTAGATCCCGGCGCCGGCGTCGCTGACCGCCTTGGCGAAGTTGTCGCTGTAGACGCTGGTCAGGTAGAGCCAGGTGACGTCGTTCCAGCCCTGCGCGTTCGCCGCCTTGACCTGGGCGATGGCGTCCGGCTCGACCGGGTTGATCGCGAGGGCCTTGCAGCCCGCGTCCTTGGCCTTGACGATGTACGGCGTGTAGTCGCTGGCGCCGTACGGCACGGTGTCGTCGATGTAGAGCGGCTTCTTGCCCGTGATCGCGGTCCACTTGTCGATCGCCTTCTGGTAGGCGGGACGGGTGCTGCCGGCGATCTCGAGGAGGACGCAGATGTTGTCGAGCTTGGCGACCTCCGAGCCCCAGTACAGGGTGAGGGTCATGTCGTTGAACGGGCCGACGTTGGCCGGCGAGATGTTGGGGCTGTCGAAGCAGCCGGTGTCCACCCCGACGCCCGGGATGGAGAGGATCTTCTGCTGCTCGTAGTACTTGGCGTTGATCTCGCACTCGATCAGGCTCGCCGAGCCGACCATCGCGACCGCCTCGTCGCTGCCCACGATCTCGCGGGCGTTGGCGGAGGCCGTGGCCGGGTCGCCCTTGTCGTCGAGCGCCTTGTAGTCGATCTTGTGGCCGTTGATCCCGCCCTTGGCGTTCTGGGCGGCGAAGACGGCCGCTGCGGCCTGCGCCGCCTCGGGGAAGGTCGCCGGGCCGCTCTTGGTGTTGACGGAGCCGACCACGATCGGGGACGACGCGTCGCCTCCCCCGCCGCCGCTGCAGCCGCTCAGCACCAGTGCCGCGGATGCCGCGACCGCCGCTGCGGCGTAGAACAGGTGTTTCCTCATGCGCTTCCCTGCCTCTCGGGTTGCGCCACGACCACTTCGTCGTGGCATCTCGGTGTGAAACCTATGGCCGGGCGCTACCCGGCGAGTTGCCTGTCCCGGCACCCTTCTTGCCCGTCAGTGCTCGCCCGGCGGCTGCCGCGGCCGGATCCGGCGCTCAGGAGAGGGCCTCTCGCACCTTCGCGGTGTCGGTGAACTGCTCGAACGCGACGACGCGGCCGTCCGCGAGCCGCCAGACGTGCGCCACCCGTGCCTCGAAATACCGGCCGGTCTCGCGGTGGGTACCGCTGTACGTGCCGAGGCCGACGATGGTGTCCCCGCCGTCGACGAGCTCGGTGATCGCGGCCGTGTAGCCCTCCCACTCCGCCGCGATGCGCGCGAAGACGCCGGCGGCGACCTCCTCGGGGCCGATGTAGGTGCCCGCGTACGGGAACCCGGCCATCTCGGTCCAGCGGGCGTCGGGGGCGAGCGGGGCCAGCATCCCCTCGAGGTCGCCGCGGTCGCTGGCGGCGTAGTGGGCGGCGATGATGTCGCGGTTGGAGGTCATGGTCGTCTTCCGGTTCGGGGCGGGCGGTGCAGGTCAGACCGGCTGCGCGTCGGGGTACGACACGGAGCCGAGCGGGTAGATGTGGCCGCCGGCGCGGGAGTGCTCCGACTCCCCCGCCCCGTTCAGGCCGAGGAAGATCCCGGTCGTGCGCAGGTCGTAGCCGAGGTCGTGCAGCCAGACGCTGGCGACCGCGATGCGGAACTCGCGGAAGCAGAACAGGTAGAGGCCGTCGGCGAACTTCCACACCGTCGAGAGGTCCATGTCGCCGTGGCCGCGCTGCACGCCCTCCAGGCACTGCCAGGCGTAACGCTGCGACGACACGTAGACGTGCTCGTAGAGGTGGTGCGGGCTGTAGCGGTAGACGTTGCGCTTGCCGATCAGGTCGCGGGAGGGTGCGGGCACTTCTCCGGTCGGGTCTCCGCCGTCGGTGACCGCGGCGTGAAAGGTCTGGCGCACGCGGGGCGTGCCCTCCACCTCCTCCTCGCCGATCACGGAGTGCGCGACCAGCGCGCGGTGGCTGGCGGTCGAGTACACGACCGTGATCGCCTCGCGCTCCACGCTGGTCAGCGGCAGGTTCACGAACACGACATCGTCCCGCGCCGCCACCGCGTCGTACGGGTCGCGGCCCTCCGTCGCGCCCACACCGAGAGCGGCGCTGGCCGACCAGACCACCGCGTCAGCCTCGAACGCCAGCGACAGCGTCGAGCCGTCGTCGAGGGTGAGCACCAGGGAGGTCCCGGTCAGGTCGGTGTTCGGCAGCCGGTAGGTGTCGATGCCGGCGGCGAACTCGTCGTACGTGCGCCACTCGTCGGTCGCGGGGTCGTGGAGGTCGTTCGTCGTGGTGTCGGTCATGGTGTTCCTTTCGTGGAGGGGCGTGGGCGGGTCAGCGCAGCGAGTAGCCGCCGTCGATGAGCAGGTCGGTGCCGTGGCAGTAGCCGGCGTCGTCGGAGAGCAGGTAGAGCGTGCCCGCCGCGATCTCGTCCACCGTCGCGAAGCGGCCGGGGACGGTGTTCGGGAGCCACTGTCCGTGGAGGGCGGAGTCCGCCTCCAGCAGGGGCGTCGAGACGTATCCGGGCGACACGGTGTTGACGCGCACCCCGCGCGGCCCCCACTCGACGGCGAGCGTGCGCGCCATCGCGGTCACACCGGCCTTCGCCGTGTTGTAGGCGACCGTGCGCTGCGGCACGTTGACGACGCGGTTGCCCGACATCGACGCGACGGCCACCATGCTGCCGCTCCCGGCCGCGAGCATCGCCGGCGCGAACGCCTGCAGCGTGAGGAAGACGCCGCGCAGGTTCACGGCGAGCACGGCGTCGAACGCGCCGATCGGCACGTCCTCGGCGGCCGTGTTCGAGCCGCGGATGCCGGCGTTCGCGACGAGGTGGTCGATCCGTCCTCCGCTGAGCGCCAAGAGGTCGGCCGCCGCGTGGGCGACGCTCTCCGCGTCCGAGACATCGCACGGGATGTGCTCGCCGATGCCGCCCGGCTCGACGTCGAGCCCGAACACGAGGGCCCCCTCCGCGGCGAGCGCGGACGCGATCCCGCGCCCGATCCCGCTGGTCGTGCCGGTGACGGCGGCCACCCGCCCGGCGAAGCGCTCCCGAGCGTTCGTCGCGCCGGTCATCGCGCCGCCACCCCGACGGCGGGGTCGATGACGGCCTTCAGCACCCCGTCGTCCCTGCTCTCGATCGTGTCGTAGGCGGTGCGCACCTCGTCGAGGCCGAACCGGTGGGTCACCAGGGATGCGTAGTCGTAGTCGCCGCGCTCGAGGAGCCGGATGGCGGGCTCGAAGCCGCCGGCCGAGAGGAACGAGGGCAGCACGTCGATCTCCCGGGTCAGCAGGTCCTCGTCGGCGCGGAAGGTCACGGGCGCGTCGGCTCCGCAGGCGCCGGCGAGCACCACCCGGCCGCCGCGGCGCACGAGCCGCACGGCCTGCTCCTGTGCCGCCGTCGCACCGGCGATCTCGATCACGACGTCGGCCAGGGAGCCGCCCAGCGCCTCCCGGACCGCCTCGACCGCGTCGGTCTCGCGGGAGTTCACGACGGCGTCGGCGCCGAACGCGCGGGCGAGCTCGAGCCGGTTCGCGCGCGTCCCGACCACGATCACCCGCCCGGCTCCCGCCGAGCGTGCGGCCGCGGCGGCGAGGATGCCGACGGGTCCCGGCCCGATCACCACGACGCTCTCGCCGAGCGCAACCCGCCCACGCGCGATGGCGCGGCAGGCGACCGCGAGCGGTTCGACCAGCACGGCGCGCTGCCACGGCATCGCCGCGGGCAGGCGGTGCACGACGGCCTCGGCCGGGACGAACAGGTGCTCGGCGTAGCCGCCCCACATCCCCGGGGCGACGGTGCGCGGGATGTTGACGCCCAGCTGGCGCCCGTGCGGCCGCCCGTTCGCGGGGTCGTCGGCCTCGCAGAGGTTGTACTGGCCCTCCCGGCAGCGCGCGCAGGAGCGGCACGGCAGCAGCATCTCGACCGCGACGTGGTCGCCGACGGCGAGCCCGCGTCCGGCGGCGGCGGAGTCCCCGATCGCCGCGACCTCGCCCACGAACTCGTGCCCGGGCACGAGCGGGAACGGGTCGCCGATGTGACCGGCGAGGAGGTGCAGGTCGGTGGCGCACACCCCCACGAGGGCGACCCGCAGCAGGAGGTCGCCGGGGCCGAGCGCCGGGACGGTCTGCTCGGCCGTCTCGATCACACCGCGGGCGGAGAAGACCACCTGTCTGCTGACCGCAGGGAGGTCCATCGGGGGAAGGGCGCTGCCGGGCATCGGGTCTCCGTCTCCGCCCGTGCCGCATCGCCCGGGCCGACCCCATCGTGCGTGCGCCCGGGCGGGCGCCTCAATGCCGCGGGCGGGATCGTGCTCTGGGCGTCAAGCGCCCTTCCCTCCGCGACAACGCGAGGCGGGCTCCGCGGCAACGCGAGGCGGGCTCGACCCCGGGTCAGCCCAGGTGCGTCCCGGCCGCCGCCGCTGCTCGCAGGTCGCTCGGCGACTCCGCATACGCCGCCTTGAACACCCGGCTGAAGTGCGCCGCATCCACGAAGCCCCAGCGCGCCGCGATCGCCGCGACCGGCCGGTCGCCGTAGATCGGGTTGACCAGGTCGCGCCGGCAGCGGTCGAGCCGCCGGGAGCGGATCCACGACGACACCGTCGTCCCCTGCTCCCGGAACAAGCCGTGCAGGTGCCGGGTCGAGATGAAGTGCACGGCCGCGATTTGCGCGGGCCCCAGGTCGGTGGAGGCGAGGTTCGCGTCGATGTAGGTGCGGATGCGCTGCATCAGCGCCTGGTGCGGGTCGAGCGCACCGGTCAGGTCCAGTTCGTTGGCGAACATCGTGGTGACGAGGTCGAGGGCGGTGTGCGCGAGCCGCGCGCCGGTCGGCCCCGAGAGCTGCTCCAGGTTGCCGGCGAGCTGGGCGAGGAACGGCGCGATGATGCCTCCGACGCCGCTCCGCCCGCTCATCTGCACGGCCGTGAGCTGGGCGACGACGTCCGGCGGCAGGGCGATGAGGTGCTTCGGGAACATCACGACCATCGTGCGGAAGTCGTCGTCGAACACCAGCGAGTACGGCCGGTTCGTGTCGTACACGGCGAGGTCGCCGGGTTGGAGGGTGGCCTCCCGGTCGTCCTGGATCAGCAGGCCGGTGCCCGAGAGCATCAGGCTCAGCTTGTAGTAGTGCCGGTCGGAGCCGGCGATCAGCTCGGGCGTCCGCTCGACGACGTGCTCGCCCGCGCTCACCTCATAGACGTGCACCTCGTCGGCACCGGCCCGCCGGATCCTCCCCCAGAACGGATCGGGCCGCGAGCTGGTCACCTCCAGCGGCACGAACGAGTCGGAGACCGCCTGCCGGAAGTCGCTGAACGTGCGCGCGATGGAAGTCGTCACGCGATTGGGCTCACGGGCGGGGCCGGGCGTCGCGGGTACGGGACTGCTGAGCACGAGGAGCACCTCACTCGGATTCGGGACAGCGCTGTATACGATCCGTGATACGGGATGCTAGCACCGTTCCTACACGCGTGGACGATCCCGCCGGATCTGCCCTCCGAGCCTCGCCGCCGACAGACTGGACGGGTGTACTTCGACGACAGCATCGATCCGCTCGACCTGCCCGAGCCTCCCGGCCCCGACGAGATCGCGCGCGCGTTCCCCGTGCCGCTGCTCACCCTGGTGCCGCAGGACGCGATCGACGAGACCGCCGTCAGCACCACGTCGCACACCATGGACGGGGCCACCACGCTGACCGAGGCCACCTTCTCGTACACGTTCTGGCGCAATCCCGCCGACCGGTCCGACCCCGCCAACCTCGCCGACCTCCCCGACGCCGTGCGGGCCGATCTCGACGCCCCTCCGGTGCGCCCGCTCCCCGAGTGGATGCTGCGGGCACGCGAGCGCATGCGATACCCCCTGCTGTGGGATGCGGTCCGCACCACCCACGTCGTCGATCCGGCGGAGGTCCGGTGGCTCACGCCGGCCTTCGCGCTCGTCGAGCACGTGAACTACATCCTGATGAACGCCTTCCGCGACGAGAGGGTGCGCGCGGCGCCGGACGAGTTCCCGGGCGAGCTGCTCGGGGCCGCGACCGACCGGTCGATCGAGCACGGTATCCCGGTCAGCGTCGACGGCGTGGACCGGCCGGGCATGCGCGTCGACACGGATGCGCACGTCTACGGGCTCGGCGTCGACTTGGGCGACCGCATCCTCACCGCGGTGTTCGCGCGGGAGCGGCTCCCCTCCCTCGAGCTCGCGTTCCGCTCGTGGCCTACTGCGGGTACGGGGTCTCGCCGCGCTCGAGCATCGTGACCAGCTTCGCGAGCCGGTTGGCGCGGGTGGTGGCGTTGGAGGCCGTCATGATCCGGTGCAGCACGGCGTAGCGGTTGGTCCCGTTGAGCGTCGCGAACAGCGCCGCGGCCGACGGCGAGACCGAGAGCGCGGCGGCGAGGTCGTCCGGCACCTGGGCGGAGGAGGCGCCCGCATACGCGCGCTCCCACCGGCCGTCCGCCTTCGCCCGGTCGATCTCGGCCTGCCCGCGCGGTCGCATCCGGCCGTCGGCGGTCAGCGCCGCGACGAGCCCGATGTTGCGCTCCGACCAGAGGGAGGCCGTGCGTCGCGGGGTGAACCGCTGCAGGAAGGTGGCGGCGTCGAGGCTGCGCTTCTGCCCGTCGATCCAGCCGCTGCACAGGGCCTCGTCCAGCGCCTCGGCGTACGTCAGCGTCGTCGGCTCGGTCGTGCCCTTCTTCGCCAGCACGAGCCAGACCCCGTCGGAGTCGCCTTCGTGGCGGTCGAGCCACGCGCGCCACGCGGCGGCGTCGGCGACGACGAACGGTTCGGGGGCGCTCTGGGTCATGGCTGTCATCGTACGGGCGGTCACCGACGCCGGGCCTCGATGAGGTGCCGGGTCGAGTGCGCGATGAACGGGTCCTCGGCCGCGATGCGCTCGTGCAACTGCCGCAGCGCGTCGCGGTACGGCTCCACCTCGAACCCCGGCACCCACCAGATCACCTTGCGCAGCAGGTAGACCACGGCCGAGACGTCGAAGATCTCGATCCGCAGGCGCGCCGTGCGAAGGTCCACGATCTCGAGACCCGCCGCCCGGGCCGCGGCCGTCTCGTCGTCCGGGTGCCGGCCGCGCCGCGCCTCCGGCTGCGGGCCGAGGAAGAACTCGATCAGCTCGAACGCGCTCGCCGGGCCCACGTGCTGCGCGAAATACGTGCCGCCCGGCCGGAGCACGCGCGCGATCTCGTCCCACCAGATCGTGGCGGGATGCCGGCTCGTCACCAGGTCGAACGCCGCGT
>NZ_MKVJ01000020.1:120454-158221 GCF_001898805.1 Leifsonia sp. 71-9 | reverse complement strand
CCGCCACACCGCGCGGGTGAAGGAGGGACGTGGCGCGGGCGACGTTCGGCGGCCACGACTCGGTCGCCACGGCGACCGGCGGGAAGCCCGGCGCCTCGGCCAGCACCTCGCCGCCTCCGGTCTGGATGTCGAGGGAGGCCGACGCCTCCCTCAGCCGCTCCCCCAGCAGCCGTGCGTATCCCCACGGCGGGCGCTCCTCGGTGGCCCGGCCCTCCAGCCAGCCGAAGTCCCAGCCGGTGACGTCGGCCTCCTCGCCCTCGGCGATCAGCTCCTCGAACGGCTTCGTCATCCCGCCATCCTCGCAGAGCACCGCCTGGCCGCGGCGCAGCAGAGTACCGTGGTGAGCATGGGCAAGGCGGGACGGCTGTGACGGGCGCACACGGATCGGAGGACCGGTTCGGCGTGGTGCTGGCGCGGCTGCGCGACGACGAGCTGCCCCGGCTGGAGCTGGCGCGACCGTTCGTCGACGTGCTCCCCGTCACCGGCACCTCGGTGTCCACGATCGGCGACCTCCTGGGAACCGAGACCGTCGCGGCCAGCGATGCGCAGGCCGCCCGGCTCGACGAACTGCAGTTCGACCTCGGCGAGGGCCCGTGCTGGGACGCGCTCCGCCTGGAGCGTCCGGTGCTCGAACCGGATATGCGCAGCCCGCGCGCCGACTGGCCGTCGTTCTCCGAGGCGATCAAGGACGACATCGGCGCCCTGTTCGCCTTCCCGATGCTGATCGGCCCGCTGAAGATCGGGGCCGTCGACATGTACACGACAGAGCCCGGCATCCTGACCCGGGTGCACGTGCGCCAGGCGACGGCGCTCGCCGATCAGGTCGCCCGCATCCTGCTGCACCAAGCGGTCTCCGCTTTGGCGAACGAGACCGAGGAGGCGGAGGTCACCCCGTTCTCCCGCCGCATCATCCACCAGGCGACCGGGATGGTGCTGGCCCAGCTCGGACTCACCGCCGAGGACGCGCGCCTCGTGATCCAGTCGCACGCCTTCGCCACCGGGCGCACCATGATGGCGGTCTCGCAGGATCTCCTCGACGGGCGGTTGGACTTCTCGCGACGAGACGGACGGATCGAGGACTCCCGATGACCGCACCCGGCCGTGAGCAGGACCTGCTGCAGGCGTTCGCCCACCTCGCGGACACCCTGGTCGCCGACTACGACGTGGTCGACATGCTGCAGAATCTGGTCGACACGTGCAGCGACCTGCTGGACGCGACGGCCGCGGGCGTGCTGCTCGCCGACGCGTCGGGCGACCTCGACCTCATCGCCTCCACGAGCGAGGCGAGCCGGCTGGTCGAGGTCATGCAGCTCTCCGCCGACGCCGGGCCGTGCATCGAGAGCTTCTCCACCGGTGTCGTCGTCTCGGTCCCCGACATCTCGCGCACTCCCGACGCGTGGCGGCTGTTCCGCGAGAAGGCGATCGAGCAGGGCTTCGCCGCCGTCGACGCCATCCCGATGCGCCTGCGCGAGACCACGATCGGGACCCTCAACCTGCTGCGCGCCGAGCCCGGCCCGCTCAGCGAGAACGACCGGGTGGCCGCCCAGGCCTTCGCCGACGTGGCGACGATCGGGATCCTGCACGAGCGCACCCTCGCCGAGAGCGAGCAGATCCGCCGGCAGCTGCAGCACGCGCTGAACAGCCGCATCGTCATCGAGCAGGCGAAGGGCGTCATCGCGCACACCCACCGCATCCCCATCGACGACGCCTTTACCGTGCTGCGGGGCTACGCGCGCTCCCACCAGCAGGGGATCTCCACGGTCGCCCAGGCCGTTGTCGATCGAACCGTGGAGCTCTGAGGCCGAGCCCGCCTCGCCGCGTGGTCGCCTAGCCCTCCGCGGAAGCGCTTCGGCTGTCGGCGCCGGCGTGGACGCTCAGCTCCAGGTCGATGAACGCGGCGATCATCGCGCGATAGGTCCGCTCGACCACGGTCGGATCCGCCCCTGCCGTCTCGGCGAGCGCGCGGACCTTCCGGATCACCGCCTCCACCCGGTCGGGGGCGCGGACGGCGTCGCGGTCGCTCTTCAGCCTCCCCGCCGCCTCGACCCAGCGCTGCCGCTGCGCGATCAGCGCGACGAGCTGTGCGTCGAGTGCGTCGATCTCGGTGCGGACGGCGTCGATCTCGGGGCTCATCCCACCGACCCTAGACCAGCAGCGCCCGCCCCTCGCCTCGCCGAGAGGGGGATCCGTCCCTTACTCCTCTACTTGTCTGAGGACTTGTGCTACAGTCGGCACATGCTCCGCATCGAGTCCCTCCTTCTTCGCCGCCACGACGGGGTCTAGCCGACCGGCTCCCCGTCGTGGCTGCTGGGCTGCGCCGGTCATCCCCGATTCCGGCCACCCCGAAGGACTCGAACCATGACCAGCACCGCCTTCCCCCGTCTCTCCACCCCCGCGGGCCCCGTCCCCGCGGACGCGCCCGCCTGGAACCGGCAGCGTGCGTCGCAGATGCCCTCGCACCGCTACCGCGACGTCTTCTCCCGCGTGGAGGTGCCGCTCGCCGACCGCGACTGGCCGTCCCGGAGGCTGACCCAGGCGCCGCTGTGGGTGCCGGTCGACCTGCGCGACGGCAACCAGGCCCTCGCCGAACCGATGGACCCGGCCCGCAAGCGGCGGTTCTTCGAGCTGATGCTGGCGATGGGCTACAAGGAGATCGAGGTCGGCTACCCGTCGGCGTCGCAGACCGACTACGACTTCGTGCGGCTGCTCGCCGAGACCGGGCTGGCCCCGGAGGATGTGACGATCGTCGTGTTCACCGCGGCCCGCCGCGACCTCATCGAACGCACCGTCGCCTCGGTGCGGGGACTGCGGAATCCGGTCGTCATCCACCTCTACACGGCGACGGCCCCGATCTGGCGGGAGGTCGTGCTCGGCCACGGGCGCGACGCCCTGACCGACCTCATCCTCGCCGGCGGCCGCGACGTGCTCGAGTTCGCCGGCGACCTGCCCGACGTGCGCTTCGAGTTCTCACCGGAGGTCTTCAACCTCACCGAGCCGGACTACGCGCTCGAGGTCTGCGACGCCATGACGGAGCTGTGGGAGGCGAGCCCGGAGCGGCCGGTCATCCTGAACCTGCCCGCCACCGTCGAGATCGCCACCCCCAACGTGTACGCCGACCAGATCGAGTACATGCACAAGAACCTCGCCCGCCGCGACGGCGTCATCCTCTCGGTGCACCCCCACAACGACCGCGGGACCGGCATCGCCTGCGCCGAGCTGGCGGTGCTCGCCGGCGCCCAGCGCGTCGAGGGCTGCCTGTTCGGCAACGGCGAGCGCACCGGCAACGTCGACCTCGCCACGCTCGCCCTGAACCTGCACGCGCAGGGCGTGGACCCGATGATCGACTTCTCGGACATCGACGAGATCCGCCGCACGGTGGAGCACGCCAACCGGATCGAGGTGCACCCGCGCCACCCCTACGTCGGCGACCTCGTGCACACGGCGTTCAGCGGCACGCACCAGGACGCGATCCGCAAGGGCTTCGCCGAGCACCGAGCGCGTGCGGCGGCGGAAGGTCGCCCCGAGTCCGAGCTGGAGTGGCGGGTGCCGTACCTGCCGGTCGACCCGGCCGATCTCGGCCGCGGCTACGACGCCGTGATCCGCGTGAACTCGCAGTCCGGCAAGGGCGGCATCGCCTACCTGCTCGAATCCGGCTACGGGATCGAGCTGCCGCGCCGCCTGCAGATCGACTTCGCCCGCCACGTGCAGCGCCACACCGACGCGACCGGCGACGAGGCGACGCCGGAGCAGCTCTGGGACCTGTTCCGGAACACCTATCTCGCGACCGCCGACGCAGCGGTGGGCCTGGTGGATTACACGACCTCCGAGATCGACGGGCGCGCCCGCACGACGGTGACGGTCCGCATCGACGGCGACGAGCGCACGACCACGCACGACGGGGTCGGCCCCGTCGAGGCGCTGGCCGCGGCGCTCACCGCCCACGGCCTCCCGGTCGAGGTGCTCGGCCTGCACCAGACGAGCATCGGCGCGGGAGCCGACAGTCAGGCCCTCACGCTGATCGAATACCGCGACGGTGCCGCCACCCGCTGGGCCGCCGGGCAGGACCGTTCCGTCCTGACCGCCAGCCTCGCCGCGCTCGCGGCCGCGGCCTCCCGCGTGGCGCGGGCGTACCAGCCCACCGCCATGCGCTAGAAAGTGGACGTGACCCAGACTCCCGGCGCAGCCGTGCCCAAGACCAACACGTTCGCCCTCATCGGCTTCATCGCCGCCTTCGTCATCCCCGTCGTCGGGGTCGTGCTCAGCGCGATCGGGATGAAGCAGACGCGGATCAGCGGAGAGGGCGGCCGTGGGCTCGCACGGGCCGGTGTGTTCCTCGGCTCACTGTTCACGCTGTTCCAGGTCGGCTTCTTCATCGTCTGGGCGTCCCTCTTCTTCGGCGCCCTCTCCCAGATGCGCTGAGGACGACCGGCGGCCGCGCTCAGGGCACCGGGCGGATGATCGGTATCGGATCGGCGCGGTAGCCGCTCGTCGCCTCCTCGTAGCTCGTGTGCTTGCGCTTGGGCTGCGAGTCCGCGGGCGGCGGCACCGGCGTGTGGCTGAGGGCGTGCAGCACCAGCTGCTCGATCAGCTGGGATGCGCTCGTGCCCCGGTGCTGCGCGATGCGGATCAGGGCGGCGTATTCGGACTCGCCGAGATGGATCTTGAGCGGGATGCCGCCGGGAACGTGTCCCGGGCCGAGCGTCGTGGGAGCAGTGTTGTCGAGATCGCTCATGACGGGATCATGCGCCCTGCGCGGGGCGCGCGTCGAGGGGCGCTTTATATGCATTAACTAGCGAACCGGGCGCGCGCAAACTGCCCGTTGCCGTGGACCCGCCCGCGGGTGCATCATGCAGCCGTCAGGATACGTATGACCGATGCCGGCCTTCTCCGCCTCGTCGATCGGCGGGACCGGCGTCGAGCCGGCCGGCCACAGGGGGTGGCCGGCCGGCGACCCCGACGCTGCACTCCCCGAAGGGAGCAGACCATGGGCTGGACCACCCGCAACCTCACCCGTCAGTTCGGCGCGCCCGCGGCGCTCTCCGGGGTCGTCGCGTACCTGTTCGCCGCGGAGCGCACACGGCACGTCGTCTACCGCCGGCAGAGCGACGGCTCCTCCTCCGACGGCCATCTCATCGAGCTCTACTGCGGGACGGACGACGTCTGGCACGCGAAGGACATCACGGCCGAGGCGGAGGCGCCGCAGCCGACCTCGGATCCGTCGGCCTACGTCTTCGACACCGAAGGGACGCAGCACGTCGTCTTCCTGAGCGACGACGACGGCCACATCCACGAGCTCTATCAGTCGGACGGCTGGCACCACGGCGACCTCATGGACTCGTCCGCGACGGTGGTGCGGGCGGTCGATCCGCCGTTCGGCTGGGCGTCGGCGCACTACGGCACGCAGCACGTCGTGTTCCGCGACCAGTACCGCACGGTGCATCTGCTCAGCCGCGGGACCGGGGACGATGCGGCCTGGGTGCAGCATCCGCTCACCACGTCGACCGGCCCGCACGCGGCGGTCGCGCCCGGCGGCTACGCGTTCGACGCCGCGCAGACGCAGCACATCGTGATGGTGGGCGACGACCAGCTGCTGTACGAGTACGTGATGACGGACGGGAGCTGGGGACCGCCGCGCGACCTCGGCCCGAATGTCGGCGCCTCCCGCGACGCCCTCCCGCATCCCACCGGCTACGGTTTTGCCGGAGACGGCACCCGGCACGTCCCGTGGCTGGGCGAGGACCGGGACATCCACGAGCAGTCGTTCGCGAACGGCGCCTGGTCGCCGAAGAACCTGACCAGCGAGGTCGGCGGCCCGTCGCCGATGCCCGGGCTCGCGCCGGCGGGCTACTCCTTCGAGTCGAACCCTGCCGCCCCGGTCGGCACCCGGCACGTCATCCACATCGGGGCCGACGGACTCGTGTACGAGTTCTGGAACGACCCGTCCGGCTGGCACGTGAACCCGCTGACCGGGGGCGAGGGATCCTTCCCCGCCGCGTCCGCGCCGACGGCGTTCGCCGATCCCGTCGCCGGGACGCAGAACGTCTTCTACCGCTCCACCGCGGACGAGATCATCGAACTGCGGTACACGCCGAGCCCGCTGCACGGAAAGGTGGGCGTCCACGGGGCGGCGCACCTCCACGGCACGGCGCTCTGACCGCGGGCGCCGCCGCGCTCACTCGATCGCGCCGCGCTCCACCAGCCAGTCCCGGGCCGCCCGCGCCTCGGCCGCCTGGAACGCGCGCAGCGCCGGCATCCGCGGGGGTGCGGGCTGCAGCGAACTCAGCCGGAACTCCCCCGCCAGCCCGGCGAGCACCCCGTCGATCCCCGCAGCGGGAACCGCGGCGAGCAGGGGATGCGCGAGCAGCGCACTCGTGTCAGGCGCGCCGCTGAGGCGCGCGTCCAGCAGCACCGCCAGCCCGTCGATCCACGGCGCTCCGAGGCACGCCCACGCCCAGTCCACGAACCAGACGCGGTCCCCGGCGTCGAGCAGGATGTTGTCCGCCCGGCCGTCGAGGTGCACCAGCCGGTCGCCGACGAGGTGATCGCCGGCGGCCGCGGCCAACGCGGTCAGGCGGTCCACGTTCCGCCGTTCGAGGTCGGTGAGCCGATCGGCGTGATCGGCGTCCAGGGTCGGCCACGCCGCGAAGGGCAACTCGTCCACGAGGCGCGGCAGGCCGAGACCGCCGGCGTCCGGGAACTCGCCGATCGTGTCGAGGATCGCACGCAGCTCATCGTGCGCGGGCGGGGTGGAGGGGTGCCGCCCGTCGACCTCCTCGGTCACGAGCCCGAACCAGTCCCCCACCTCGATGGTGGCGAGCAGCGCCGGTGCCGGGACACTGTCCGGCAGCCGTCGCAGCACCTCCGCCTCGCGACGGTAGAGGTCGACGGTCCCGCCGAGCTCCGCCGGCGCCGCCTTCACGAACGCGCGGCTCCCGCCGGCGGTCCCGACGCGCACGGCCAGTCCGGCCGAGTACCCGCCCGTCTGGTCGGCGGCGTCGACCACCGATCCGCCCAGCAGGCGGCCGATCTCGTCGGTCAGTTCTCGGGGCGCGTCCGCCCAGGGGATGCGGTCGCTCGTGGCTTCCATGCGGCCACCCTACCCAGGACGGACCGCGGCCACGCCCGCAGCGCCAGCACGGCGAGCGCCGTCTCCTCGAGGAGCAGCACGATCCCGGCCGCGTGCGTCACAGGACAGCGGCTGGGCTGCGAGCGTGACTGTGCGAACTGCGCCCCGAAAGTTGGACACCACGGATCAACGTGGAGGGAATCAGGTGGGCTATTCGGATGAGGTGCGGATCGAGTTCGCACGGTTGCTGGAGGGCGGGCTCGGCTATCGAAAGGCTGCGTATGCCGTTGGAATCGGTGAGAAGTGTGGGTGGTCGTGGGCGCAGCTTTATGGCGCAGGCGGTCTTGCGGAGCTACTCGCTCCTACGCCTCCGGCGCGGACGTTTCCGCTAGAGACGAAGTTGGCGGCCGTCAGCATGTTTCAGCACGGCGCAACCCACCGTCAAGTCATCACCGCATTCGGGTTGAGGTCGCAGACGACTCTTGAGAAGTGGATCGCGCGCTATCGGGATGTGTCCGATGGGGCACCGGTGCAACGGCGCAGTGGTCGCGATGATCGTCTGGACGTGCGTAAAGCGTTAGCGGCTGCTGTTGATGAGGGCAACGGATACATGGTGGCCTCTCGGAAGGTCGGGATACACGTTTCCACGGGGTGGCATTGGTACCAGAAGTATGGGCGCGGCGGACTTCTAGAGTTGACAGCCGTGAGCAAGTCCCACGACTACACATTAGAAACGAAGCTGGCGGCCGTTCGAGCGTTCGAGGCTGGCGCGACGCGGGCGAAGGTTATGAAGCGGTTTCAGCTTCACGCGGCACGCGCTCTCGAGGAATGGGTCGTCAAGTATCGTGCCTTGGGCGAGCGGGGGGGCTGACTCCGCGCAGCAGCGCTCGGAACGACCAGCTCGCGATTGAGGCTGCAGTTCAGAAGGGCATCCTCGCGACGGTGAATGTGCGCTTGTCCACGAGCGAGAAGGTCGAGATCGTCGCTGCACTGTCGAACCGGTATCCGGTGCGCGCTCTCGCGAAGGCCGTCGGCCTGGCGCCAAGCACGTACTACTACCGACGAAAGCGCGAGGAGAAGCCGGATCGCTACGCGTCCGTGCGCCCGGTGGTGACCCGCGTATTCGAGAGCGCATACCGCGCCTATGGTTACAGGCGCGTCCGCATGCAGCTACGGCGCGCGCATGGCATCGTGCTCAGCGGCAAGACTGTGCGACGACTGATGCGCGAAGAAGGATGCGCTTGCCGCGCGCGCCGGCGCCGTCGGGAGCGCTCACCCTGGTCAGTTCCAGACGGCGCCAGCGCACGGACCGCCCCGAACCTCCTCAAGCGCAACTTCGCGGCGACCGCACCTAACCAGAAGTGGGTGACCGATGTGACTCAGTTCGCTGCCGCCGGGATCGTTCTCTTTCTTTCGCCGCTGATGGATCTCTACAACGGCGACCAAGCTCGAAGATGATCGCCCCATCCTGCATACGGATAGAGGGTGGCAGTATCAACTACCCGACTATCGCGAGCAGCTACGGTCGCGGGGAGTCACCCCTTCGATGTCCCGAAGCGGCACCTGCTTGGACAACGCGGCCGCGGAGAGCTTCTTCTCCCACCTGAAACAAGAGTTCCTTCGTCACGCCGAGTTCGAATCGATCAAACAGTGCGAGCGGGAAGTCGACGAATATATCCGCTGGTACAACACCGAACGCATTCGCGTACGCCTCGGCTGGGACACCCCGGCCGGCTTTCGCCGACGCTGGCACGAGACACGGTCGGCGAATCAGGTCGCCGCAGCACCGACGCTTACGCTAGGCGAGGTTACGCAGGCGGAGAGATGAATTCAGGTAGGCGCCCGCCAATCCGAGAGAGAACACGACGGAGAATACGTACAGCGGTGCGAGTTCGTGGGCCGTGGCCGCTGTCGTCGCGGTTGAGACCGCCTGAAGCACAAGCAACGCCGCGAGGACGAAACCGGCCGTGGGTTTCGCGGTCATCCGCCACGAGGGGCGGGTCCCGTTCGGGTCCTCACCCTCGCCACGAAACGTGCGCGCTCCGAAGACAACCAGGAGCACCACGGTGGCGGAGTACAACAGGACCCCGACTGTAGGGGTCGCGCTCAGCGCGGCAACGATAGCGACGGTCAGAGCGATGGCGTAGCCCACGACAACATAGGTGACCTTGCCCTGGGGAGAGGTAATCCGGAACGACACGTTCACTCCTATCTGAGTCGAGGCTGCCAGATCGATTCTGGCAGCCCCGAACTGCCTATGCGGCGACCGTGTAGGTGTAGTAGCTGCAGTACGTGGCGCCGATGCACTGGTAATAGAGAGCCTTGATCCGCTTCTGCTGGTAGTGCGCCTTATCCAGCGCGTCAGCCAGATTCCCCGGAGCGGTACAGCCCAGCGAGGCGAAGAAGGACAGCGGCAGGATCCGACAGACGTTGTTGATGTTGTTCTTCGCCCGCCACATCTCCTCGACTGCGGCTCGCGAGTACCAGATCGTCACCGGCGGATAGACCGCTCGCGGGGTGACTCCGCCTGCGCTCGCGCTACGAACGTCGATTGTGGTCCCGTCTGGGAGCACCGTTGACGTTCCCGTAGCCGTCTTCGAAACGCGGGAGCGAACCTTCCGGGTACTTCACGTAGGTGCCGTCCGGAAACTGCACCGTGTTAGCGCCCGGTCCCTCCACCACGACGCCGCCCAGCGTTGGTGTGTCGTCTTGGACCGTGGCTGCATTCGCGGCGCCACCGACCAGCAAAGACGCTGCCAGCGCTCCGACACCGACCATGACGGTGATTGCTCGAGTGAACTTCATCAACTTGTCCTTTCGTCAGCGAAAGGGTGTCGACGCGTAGTTCGCCACCGAACCGGCCGCGAACAAAGTCAACGATCCCCCGCTTCGAACATATGAGAGCCCCACCCGCGTATACAAGGACCGATCGCTCAACCAACACCCACTAAAGGTGCACTCTCAACGTGGCCAACTTTCGGGACGCACTCCAGTGCCACCCCTCAACGGGGTCGCGCCTCCCGCGCACCGGTGCTGCCACACTGACGGAATGGTCTCTCACCGCCGGCGCACCGGACGCGCCATCGCCGCCGTCCTCGCCGCCTTCGCACTCACCGGGGGTGCCGTCGGCCTCGCTGCCGCTCCGGCGAATGCCACGCCCGTGCCCCCGGTCCTGCCCGGGCCGAGCACGAGCGCCGGCACCCTGAGCCCGGGCCTCTACGTCCAGGTCGTCGACGGGCAGATCCACGTGAGCAATGGCGGCTCGCAACTGAATTTCGCGGCCGGCCAGTTCGGGTTCGTGCCGACCATCACCACTCCGCCAGTCATCATCCCCCAGAACCCCGGCATCGTCTTCGCCCCACCGCCCGTGTTCCAGACGCCACCCGCGCTCACGGCCGCGCAGCAGGCGGCCGCCCAGGCGGCCGCGGCCTCGGCCACGGCCCGACAGCTCGCGGCCGCGGCCGACGCCGCGCAAGCCGCCGTCACGGCCGCGCGTGCGCACGCCGACGACCTCGCAGCGAAGCGGGATGCGGCGGCCGGCGCGCGCGACGATGCCGAAGCGGCCAAGGGCCTGGCCGACCAGGGCGTCCTCTACGCCCAGCAGCAGCTCGCCGACGCCGAGGCCGCCCTCCAGGCGATCCCGGGCGATGGGCCGGACCACGACGCGGCGCTCGCGGCATACTCCGCGGCGCAGGCAGCGCTCGCGTCCGCGCAGCAGCAGGTCACCGCGACGGGCGACGCGCTCGAATCCGCCATCGCGGCGGCCACGGCGGCGGCGTCCGCGTCCGACGCGGCCGAGCAGGCCGTCACCACCGCGAGCGTCGCCCTGGAGACGGCCCTGCACGACGCGGCCGTCGCCACCACCACCGCCGTCGACGTCGTCGCCGCCACGACCCCCGCGGTGCCCCCGACCCTCCCGACGCCCACCGAGTCCGCGCCGCCGTCGAAGGGCGACGATCCGACGACGGTGAAGGCCGGCCAGACCCTGCTCCTCCTCGCCTCCGGCTTCCGACCCGGCACCCAGACCGCGTTCGGCGTCTACTCCGATCCGCTCGCCGTGGCACCGGTCTCCGTGGACCCCCAGGGCTTCGCCGCCGCGTCCTTCCAGATCCCCGCCACGTTCACCGGCGCCCACAGCCTCGTCGCCGTGGGCGTCGGCATGGACGGTCTGCAGCGCATCCTCCGCCTCGACATCACGGTGACGGCACCCGCAGCGACACCGGCCGCGGTGCCCGCCGTCGCGAGCACGTCGACGACGGCCCTCGCCGCCACGGGCGTGGACGCGACGGTCCCGGCACTGCTCGGCGGCGGGATGCTGTTGGTGGGTGTTGCGCTGGCGGTGCTGTCGACGCGACGGCGACGGGTGGCCTGACCGACAGCGGCGGGACGCCTGATCTGTCGGTGACGGGGCGCCTGATCTGTCGGTGACGGGTGGCCTGAGCCGACGGCGGCGGGCCGCCTGAACCCGCAGCGTCGCGGCCGCCGCGATCACCCCGATCCGCGCCCTACCTCCCGCGGCGCCCCGCGAACACGGCGACCGCCAGCGGTACGACCGACGCCACCATCAGCACCGTCCCGAGCACGGTGTCGCTCGGCCGCACCACCGCTCCGGCGACCAGCACGCCCGCGAACACGACGGCTGCGACGAGGCGTCGCGCCGTGCGCTCCAGCCGGTCGACGCGCCGTTCGAGGTGCGGCGACGAAACCGCGATGCTGCCGTCCTCGACGCGGTCGATCAGGGCGTCGACGCGTTTCGGCAGCCTCCACGCGACGCCGGCGATGGAGAGCGCCTCCTTCGCGAAGTCCTGCACGACGTTGCCGCGCTCGTCGCGCAGCAGCTGTGAGGCGTAGGGCTCGATCGAGTCCCACAGGTTGAAGCCGGGGTCGAGCGCGCTGCACACGCCCGACGTCAGGGACATCGCGCGCACGATGAGCAGGAAGTTCTCCGGCAGCTGGAACGGCAGCGACCGCACCACGTCACCGAACTGGTTGGCGAAGTCGCGGAACTCGCGCGGGTCGACCTCCCGCAGCTCGGCGAAGCCCATGCCGCCGAACCGCGCGAAGAGCTGCGTCATGGCCTGCTCCAGCTGCGATGTGTCCGCGGAGGGCAGCAGCACGCCGACGTCGCGCATCGCATCCACGAGGCCCTTGCCGTCGCGGGAGGCGGCGGCGATCAGGAGCTTGCGCAGGCCGGTGCGCAGCGTGGTCGGCACCTCCCCCATCATCCCGAAGTCGATGAAGGTCAGCCGCCAGGGCCGTTCGCCCTCGGCGGCGTCCGGGAGGGGTGAGACGAAGATGTTGCCGGGGTGCGGGTCGGCGTGGAAGAACCCGTTCGAGAACAGCTGGTCGAACATCACCGCCGCGAACACCGGGGCGACCTCGGCCGGGTCGATGCCCGCCGCCCGGAGCGAGGCGGCGTCGGTGATCTTGATCGCCGTCACGTCCTCGAGGGTGAGCACGCGTCGGGTGGTGCGCTCCCAGACAACGGCCGGCACGGCCACGCGGTCGTCGGCGGCGAAGTCCTCCGCGAACCGCTCCGAGCTCGCGGCCTCGTGCAGGTAGTCGATCTCCTCCAGGCTCGTCCGGGCGAACTCCTCGACGAGCTCGGGCGCATCCACCCGGTCGGAGACGAGCCGCACATGGCTGAGCCAGCGACCGACGCGGCGCAGTGCCGACAGGTCGACGTCGACGATCGCGCCGATGCCTGGACGCTGCACCTTGATGACGACCGCGTCCAGCCCGGTCTCCTCCGCATCCTGAGCCGACAGGCGCGCGCGATGCGCCTGGCCGAGGGAAGCCGCGGCCACCGGGGTCTCGTCCACCCACGCGAACGCGCGGTCGAGCGGCACGCCCAGCTCCGCCTCCGCCAGGGAGCGGATCGCCGCGAACGCGACCGGCGGCACCTCGTCCTGCAGGCCCTCCAGCTCGGCCGTGATCTCGGGCGGCAGCACGTCCAGGCGCGACGACATGAACTGGCCGACCTTGATCATCAGACCGCCGAGGTCGACGGCGAGCACGTGGAAGCGCTGCGCGAAGCGCTGCATGCGCCTCGACCGCGTGCGCTCGGCCACGCGCGCCAGCCCGATGCGCGGCAGGAAGAGCTCGTACCACCAGGTGACCGCGAGATTCCAGCCCGCGAACCGGAGGATGCGCCGGTAGCGGCGGCGCGTGTCCCCCGCCGCGGCCTCCGCCCCCGCCTGCTCGCCGGCCCCCGGGCGAACGGACGTCACCCCGTCAGTCCTGCGCGAGGATCGAGTACAGTCGGCGCCGCGCCTCGTCGAGCACGGTCACGGCCTGCGCCACCTGCTCCGGCGTGCCGGTCCGGCGCACCTGGGCCGCCGCCTGCGCCAGCTCCACTCCCGCCTTGGGGAGGGGGCCGAACGGGTCGCTCGGGCTGCTGCCCGCGCTGCCGGACTCCCACGGAGCCGGACCCGCCTCCGCCGCCTCGGCACGGCCGGCCTCGGTGAGGGCGTAGGTCTTGCGACCGTTCGACTCCTCGGCCGTGAGCAGCCCCTCGTCGGCGAGCAGCTGGAGGGTCGGGTAGACGGAACCGGCGCTCGGCTTCCAGCTGCCGCCGCTGCGCTCCTCGATCTCCCGGATGATCTGATAGCCGTGCATCGGCTTCTCGGCGAGCAACGACAGCACCGCGGCCCGCACGTCGCCGCGACCCATCCGGGTGCCGACCCGCTTCTCGAACGTCGAGCGCAACTGCTCGAACGCCTGCCACATGCCGTCCGCCGTCATCCCGGGGCCGAAGCCTCCGGTCGGGAACGAATTCGAACCGCTCATGATGTCCTCCTCAGGAGTCGTCAACGATACTCAACGATATATCGCTGAAGCCGACGCGGTAGGCTTTCTCGACAACCTCTCAGCCGACATTCGTCACAAATGTGGGGAAAGCGGGGCCCAAAGTCGACATTCGGCACAAATGTCGCGAGCGAGGCGAGGGCGCGTGTGACGCAGGAGTCCCCCTCCCCTGGCCTCGCACAGCGGGGCGCAGTACCGTTGCGGGTGCGAGTGGAAGACGCAGAGAGGATGTACGAGATGGCCCAGTACACACGTGATCCGGACGCGATCGCCCGGCTGACCCCGGAGCAGTTCGCGGTGACCCAGGAGGCCGCCACCGAGCGGCCGTTCGACAACGAGTTCTGGGACAAGGAGGATGCAGGGCTCTACGTCGACGTCGTGTCGGGCGAGCCGCTCTTCGCCTCGACGACCAAGTACGACAGCGGCTGCGGCTGGCCCAGCTTCACCAAGCCGCTCTCGGCCGAGAACATCGTCGAGAACTCCGACACGTCGCTCGGGATGGTGCGCACCGAGGTGCGGTCGTCGCACGGCGACAGCCACCTCGGCCACGTCTTCGACGACGGCCCCGCCGACGAGGGCGGCCTGCGCTACTGCATCAACTCGGCCGCGCTGCGCTTCGTGCCGCTGGCCGACCTGGAGAAGGAAGGGTACGGCCAGTTCGCGCCCCTCTTCGCGAAGGCGGCGAACGCCTGATGGCCACCGAACGCGCCATCCTCGCCGGCGGCTGCTTCTGGGGCCTCCAGGAGCTCATCCGTGACATGCCCGGAGTGCTCGGCACCCGCGTCGGCTACGCGGGCGGCCACACCGACAACGCGACCTACCGCAACCACGGCGACCACGCGGAGGCGGTCGAGATCGACTTCGACCCGTCCGTGATCTCGTACCGCGACCTCCTGGAGTTCTTCTTCCAGGTGCATGACCCCACGACGAAGAACCGTCAAGGCAACGACGTGGGCACCAGCTACCGCTCGGTCATCCTGTACCTCACGCCCGAGCAGGAGCGCGTCGCCCGCGAGACGATCGCCGAGGTCGACGCCTCCGGGCGCTGGCCGGGCAAGGTCGTCACCGAGGTCGAGCCCGCTGGCACGTTCTGGGATGCCGAGGAGGAGCACCAGGACTACCTGCGCAAGCACCCCGGCGGCTACACCTGCCACTACGTGCGTCCGGACTGGGTCCTGGACGACGAGGTGCGCACGGCAGGGTGACCGCCGGGAGCCCGCGCGGGCGACCCGCTCAGCGGAGCGCTGCGACCGCCGTCTTCGTGGCGGCGGCCAGCAGCGCGTTGTCGGGCGTCGCATCCGGCGCCGCCTTGCGGGACAGCGTGACGACGACGATGGGCGCGCGACCGGCCGGGTAGACCACGGCGATGTCGTCGCGCACGCCGTACTCCCCCGTCCCGGTCTTGTCGGCCACCGGCCACGCCGGGTCGACGCCCGCGCGGATGGTGTCGTCGCCCGTCGTGTTGTCGAGCATCGTGTTGCGCAGGAGGGTGCGGTCCGTCGTCTCCAGCGCCGAGCCGAGCACGACGGAGCGCAGATCGCTCGCGAACTGGGCGGGCGTCGTCGTGTCGCGCGCGTCCCCGGGCAGCGCCTCGTTGAGGTCCGGCTCGATGCGGTCGACGTTGGTCGTGCGGTCGCCGATGCCGCGGAGCCACTGCTCGACCGCGTCCGGGCCGCCGACGCGCGCGACCAGGAGGTTGGCGGCGGTGTTGTCGCTGAACCGCAGCATCGCGTCGATCAGCTCGCGCACGGTCATCCCCGTGTCGACGAACCTGCTCGTGATGGGCGCGTACGACAGCAGGTCGGCGCTCGTGTAGTGGACGACCTGGTCGAGGTCGGCGTCGGACGAGCGCTGGAGCAGCGCGGCGGCGATGAAGGTCTTGTTCGAGGAGGCGAAGGGGAACCGCTCCCCGCCGCGGTAGGCGACGGTGCGCCCGGAGCCGGTGTCGATCGCCGTGACGCCGAGCGTCGCGCCGTGGGTGCGCTCCAGCTCCGCGAACGCGCGCTGAGTACCGGCGGTGTTGCCCTGGGTGGCCGCGCCGCTCGTCGCCGAGGCCGAGGTGCTCTGCGCCGACGCGGCGGCCGGAGCGGAGGCGAGCGAGGATGCCGCGCATCCCGAGATCGCGACCGCGAGTGCGACGGCGGTGCCGCCGGTGACCGTGAGGAATCGTTTGCGAATGTCCATGTCGGCAGCCTCGCCCGCCGCGACGATCCTGTCGAAGACCGGATCGCTCCGAACGATGCCCGATCGGCATGCGTCTAGGGTGGAGCCGTGGATCTGATCGCCGCGTGCCGGGTGCTCGTCGAGATCGGCGACCGCGGCAGCGTGACGCGCGCGGCGGCCGCCCTCGAGGTGGCACAGTCCGTCGCGAGCCGGCGCATCCTCGCCCTGGAGGGACGCCTCGGCAGTCCTCTGCTGGAACGGACCGCCCGCAGCGCGGTGCTCACACCCTTCGCCCGTGACCTCCTCCCCTCCGCGCGGCGCCTGATCCGGCTCGCGGACGAACTGGAGCTCGATGCGGCTCGCGCGCGCCTGCGACCGGTGACGGTGGCCGTGCCGGTCGGCTGTCCGACGCGGGAGCTCGCGGTGACGGATGCCGCGGGGCGTGCCGCCGGGCTCCGGCTCGAGTTCCGCGAAGACACGCCGGCCCGACGCGCCGAACTCGCGGCGACCCGGGGCGTGCGCCTGGCGGTCGCGAGCGTCGCGCCGGATGCGGCGACCTGGACCGCGGAGCTGGGCGCCGCCGGGCGCCGGGATGCGGGCGACGCTCTGCGCCTGGACGACCTGCGGCCCGGCCGCACCCCGCGCTCCCGCGACGACGACGCCGGCGCACGGCTCCGCATCGGGCCCGAGGACGACGTGCCGCACATCCGGGACGCGCTGGTGCGCGCCGCCTTCGCCGTCGGCCTGCTGCCGAGCCAGCTCCCCGTCGACGGCTCGACGACCTCCTGCCTCGCCTCCGTGCTCGCCGACGGCGATCTGCTGCTCTGCACGGCGGCGGAGGCCCACGAACTCGGTCTGCACTGGCGCCGGTTCACCGGGTTCGGCGTCGCGCGCGGCTTCGCGCTCGTCGGGGACAGCGAGAACGACGTGACGACCGTCGGGGAGGCGGTCGGCGACGAACTCGCCGCCGCGCTCGGTGCGCGCGCCCGCGACGTCGCGCCCAGGACGACGGGTCGCGCCGATGCATGACGCGCGCTTCCTGGACGCCGTGCGCAGGGACCTGGCACAGGCCGGACTGCGGGCCTCGATCCTCGTCCGGGACCTCCGCACCGGCCGCGAACTCGACCTCGACGGCGACGTCGCGACGCCCGCGGCGTCGCTGACCAAGATCCCGATCGCCCTCGCGGTGCTCACCCGCGTCGCCGACGGCCGGCTCGACGGGTCGGCACCGGTCACCGTGCCCGCGGGGGATGCCGCGGGCAGCCTCCCTGGCACGACCCGCTTCCGTCATCCGTCCGTGATCGCGGTGGACGATCTGGTCTCGCTCGCCCTGACCATCAGCGACAACGGCGCCGCGGATGCCCTCCTCGGCCTCGTCCCGCCCGGCGAGGTCATGGCCGAGCTGGAGGCGCTGGGCATCCACGGCATCGCCGTCCGCCACGCCTTCGCCGACCTCTCCGACACCCCGCTCGAACGGTTCGCCCCCGACGAGGCGCACCTCGCCCACACCCTCGCCATCCGCGGGAGCACACCGGCGCACGGCCATCCGATCCGGCAGCTGGATGTCGCCCGCACCAACACGGGCACCGCCCGCGCCTTCGCCGACCTGCTCGAAGCGGTCTGGAGCGAGCGCGGCGTCCATCCGGAGGCCGCCGCCCGGCTCCGCGACCACCTCCGCTCGAACCTCCTGCGCCACCGTCTCGCCCCCGACATCGTCGCCGACGACACGGCGTGGGCCTCCAAGACCGGAACGCTGCTCAACCTCCGCCACGAGGCGGGGGTCGCCGAGCACGCCGACGGCTCGCGATTCGTCATCGTCGCCCTGAGCACGTCGAGCGTGCCCGCCTCGGCCCAGCCCGCCGCCGAGGCCGCGTTGGGCGCCGCCGCCCGGAGGATGCACGAGCGCGTGCGCAACGGCGCGACGTGATCGTCTAGGATCCACAAAGACGAGAGGCCGCGGGGTGGCGGTCCTGGACAGGGGGACGATGTTCACGGCACACGCGCGGCGATCGATCGAGGCCGCGGCCGTCGGCGCGGCGATACTCGTCGCCCTCACGGGATGCGCGCTCTTCGGCGGCACGGCACACCCCACGGCGACGCACACACGTGCGGCCACTCCGACGCCGACGGCGACCGGCGACGCGAGCCGCTCGGGGATCACCTCGTCACCGGCGCCGGCCCCGGTCATTCCGCCCACGCTGACGCCGGTCCCGGCGGGCACGGTCGTCGCCGAAGGCGATGTCGCCTCGCCCAAGGGCAGCATCCACTACCACTACCGGGTCGTCTCCAACGGGGACAACACCTACTCGGCGCAGTACACGGGCTTCACGTCGACCGTGCCCGTCCCGGTCTCCGTCACCTTCCTCGACACGCCACCCCAGGTCGGCGACGGGATCACCTATCACGGCGTCGGCGACGTCCAGCTCGGCGGACCGACCACCTCCCCGGCGACCGCCTCGTCGAGCACGCTGGGCAGCGTCGGCCAGCCCTCCTACCTGCTGGCGCTCGTCACGTATTCGTCGGCGCCGTCGTTCGATGGCGTGCCGCAGGAGCTCGGCCCGGACAAGGTGCTGGCCGTGAACACGGTGCGCTGGTCCGTGCCCGTGCGCACGTCGAACGTGCACCCCGTCGACAATGGCCCGAACCCCGGGGCGAGCGGCGCCGTCACGGCGACCACCGCCTCCGGTGCGCCCAAGACCTACCAGGTCTCGGCGGGAGACGCACCCGCCGGGATCGCCCAGCGCTTCGGCATCCAGGTCGCGGACCTCTACTGGCTCAACCCCGACCTGCCGACCTCGACCACGCAGCAGGTCGTCTTCGAGGGGACCGCGCTGAACCTCGACCCCGACAGCCTGTAGCGCGCGGGCCGCGCCCGGTCAGGCGACCAGCAGCCGCGACAGGATCGCGCGCGAGCGCCGCACGTCCTCGGCGCTCTTACGGGTGAGCTCGCCCACGCCGCCGAGTCGCGAGTTCTCGCGGAGCAGCCGGACGATCTCCACCGCGACCGACCGACCGTAGAGGTCGCCGCCGAAGTCGTGGATGTGGACCTCCACGCGCCGGTCGCTCACGTCGTCGAAGGTGGGATTGGCCCCGATGCTGACGGTGCCCCCGCGCGGTGCGGTCTCGCCGTCGAGCGTCACCCAGCAGGAGTAGACGCCGTCGGCGGGCGGCTCGCCTGCGGTGATCGCGAGGTTCGCCGTCGGGAAGCCCAGCAGCCTCCCGCGCCGGTCGCCCGCCGCGACGACGCCGCGGAACCCGGAGGTCAGGATGCCGTCCCGATCCGGTGGAAGGCGCTCTGGTGGAAGACGAGCGGTGCGACGTCGGGGAAGACCTCGGCGGCGTGCACCTCCAGCAGCACGATCTCGTGATCGCCGCCGTCGAAGGTCGCGCTGACGCCGCACTCCAGCCAGAGAGCGGCGCCGTCGATCAGCACCGCGCCGTCCGTCGTCGGGTGCCAATCCGCGTCCTGGAAGCGGTCGCCGGTGCGCGACGAGAGCTGGCGGCAGAGGGCGCCGTGCTCCGCGCCGAGCACGCTCAGCCCCAGCCGCTCGCTGCCGGCGAGCACCGGCCAGGTCGAGGAGGTGCGCGCGACGCTGACGGCGACGAGCGCGGGCTCCAGCGAGATCGAGGTGAACGAGTTGACGGCCATGCCCGTGGGGCTGCCGTCGCGCAGCGCGGCGACGGCGACCACGCCGGTCGGGTACGCGGCGAAGGCGCGGCGCAGAGCCAGCTGCGCGGAGTCGCTCAGTGCGGTGTCGTTGCTCATGTGGGTCGGCCTTCCTCGTCCATCGCGTCGATGCGATTAGTCAAGTTTGTCTATGTATCTGAATACTATGCAGATTTGATCATGCAAACAACCCTGAGATACCGGATAGCACTAGGATCGGACCATGTCGTCTACCACCCGACTGGTCGTGCTCGGCGCTGTCCACCAGTTCCAGCCCGTCCATGGCTACTTCCTCCGCCGCGAGCTGATGACCTGGCACGTCGACGAATGGGCCAACATCCAGCCCGGCTCGATCTACAACGCGCTGCGCTCCCTCGAGAAGGACGGCTACGTCACCGAGGACACGACCAAGGTCGAGGGTAAGCGCCCGGCGCGCACCACCTACACGATCACGCCGGAGGGCGAGGTGGAGTTCCTCCGCCTGTTCCGCTCGGCACTGTGGGAGGTGGAGGTGTTCGACACCAAGCCGGTCATGTCCATCCCCTCGTTCATGCACGTGCTGAGCCGCCGCGAGGTGGTGGAGGCGCTGGAGCACCGGATCAGCAAGATCGACGCCATCGTGCTGAGCAACGCGTACAACATCGAGGACACCGCCAAGTCGTCGACGACGCCGGACTACGTGCGCGAGATCTTCGAGCTCTCCAGCATCCGCCTGCGCGCCGAGCAGCAGTGGGCGCGCGACCTGCGGGAGCGGCTCCTCGCCGGCGAGTACGTGTTCGCCGACGAGAAGACCGCCTCCTGACAGCGGGGCGGCCCCACGCTCGGGCCGCCCGCGCCGCACGTGCTGCTCAGGCCGCCCCGACCAGCAGCCGGTCGATCGCGGCGGGCGTGAGCAGCTCGGTCTGAGCACCGACCGCCGTGGTCGTCACCGCGCCGGCCGCCGACGCCCGCAGAAGGGCGCTGAGCGCATCCGCTCCCCCGGCCAGAGCGGCCGCGAGCGCGCCGCAGAACGCGTCGCCCGCGCCGGTCGTGTCGACCGCGTCGACCTCGAACGCGCGCACGGCGAGGTCGTCGCCGCCCGGTGTGAGCCAGCGCGCCCCGTGGGATCCGAGGGTCACGACCAGCGCGTCCGGGCCCGCGCCCAGCAGAGCGTCGATCCCGCCGAGCGCTTCGGCCTCGGTCTCGTTGACGACGAGCAGGTCCGTCACCGCGAGCAGCGATGGCGTCACCCCCTCCGCCGGCGCCGCGTTCAGGATGGTGCGCGCACCGGTCCGTCGCCCCGCGGCGAGCGCCGCCTCGGCCGTCCGCGGGTCGATCTCCAGCTGGGTGAGCACGACGCTCGCGCCCTCGACGGCGGCGGCGGCCGCATCCGGCGTCAGTTCGGCGTTGGCTCCGCGGGACACGATGATGCTGTTCGCCGAGTCGGCGAGCATCGCGATGTAGGCGGACCCGGTCGGGACCCCCTCCGAGAGGTGGAGGTCGACGTCGAGCCCGGCGCGCAGCATCTCCCGGCGAAGGTCCTGGCCTGCGCCGTCGTCGCCGAGCTGCGCGCAGAAGCGGGTCGGTGCGCTGCTCCGCGCGGCGGCGACGGCCTGGTTGAAGCCTTTGCCGCCGGGGAGCGAGCCGAGCGGCTGCCCGAGCAGGGTCTCCCCCACCTCGGGCAGCCGGTCGAGCCGCACCAGCGTGTCGAGGTTGACGCTCCCGACGACGCAGACGAGACCGGAGGTCATCGCGGTCAAGCGACGCCCGCGGCGACGCCCGCTCGCGCGGCCGCACCCGGGTGGTCGGCGGGCAGGGTCGACGCGTCCTGGCCGAGCAGGCGCTCGCGCAGGGTGGTCGCCGAGTAGCCCGTCGGGGCGACGCCGCGCTCGCGCAGGATGGGCAGGACGAGCTCGACGAAGTCGCGCGTCGAGCCCGGCTGCACCTGCGGGGTGAGCAGGAAGCCGTCGAGGTCGGCGCCTTCCGCCAGGGCGCAGAGGTGGTCGGCGACCTCCTCCGCGCTCCCCACGAACGGGATGACGCCCACGCCGTGCGCGTGCCAGTCCTTCAGCACGTCCCCGACGGTCTGGCCCGCGAAGCGCGCGATCTGCGTCTGCGAGAGCTCGGTGCTCAGGTCGGTCATCGGGGTCTCCGGCGCGTACGACGAGAGGTCGAGGCCGGTGAACCAGGCGTAGGAGGCGACGGCGACGTCCGGGCTCTGGGAGGCGAGGATGGCGTCGTACTTCGCCTGCGCCTCCTCGTGCGTCGGGGCGACCACGCAGGCGAACGCCGACATCAGCTTCACCGCGTCGGCGCGCCGGCCGGCGGCCACCGCCTCGGCGCGGATCGAGCGGACGTGCTCCGCCAGCTTCTCGACGCTGCCGCCGCCGAGGAAGATCGCCTCGCCGTGCTTGCCGCCGAACGCCTTGCCCGCGGGCGAGCTGCCGGCCTGGAACAGCACGGGCGTCCCCTGCGGCGAGTACGACGTGTTGCCGTAGCCGCGCGAGCGGAAGTACGGGCCGTCGTGCTCGATGCGGTGCACCTTGTCGGGGTCGGCGTAGCGGCCGAGCTTGTCGCGCTCGAGCGCGTCCGGCTCCCACGCGCCCTCGAACAGCTTGTAGACGAGCTCCATGAAGTCGTCCGCCATCCGGTACCGCTCGTCGTGCGCGACCATCGGCACGCCGAACGCCTCGACGGCGGTCTCTGCGGTGCCGGTCGTCACGACGTTCCAGCCGATGCGGCCTCCCGACAGGTGGTCGAGGGTCGCCATGCGGCGGGCGAACGCGTACGGCTGCTCCAGGAGCGTGGAGCCGGTGATCACCAGGCCCAGCTGCTCCGTGGTCGGGATGAGCGCGGCGGCGACGATCGCCGGGTCGAGGCGCGGGAGATCCAGGCCCTCGACCGAGCAGATGTCCGGCCGTTCGCCGTTCACGTCGGCCCAGCCCCAGGCGTCGGCGAGGAAGAGGAAGTCGAAGTGCGCGTCCTCGCAGATCCTCGCGATCTCCTGCCAGTAGGCCAGGGTGTCGAAGAGGTGCCTCTTGTTCTCGGGGTAACGCCAGGTGGCGGTGCCGGAGTCGTTGGCCTGGGCGTTCTCGAACAGCCCGAAGCGCAGTTGTCTCATGATCCTCAGCTTCCTGATTCGGTGGATGTGGTGTGTGGAGGCCGGGTCAGCGCGCGACGATCTCGCCGTCGCTCCACCACAGCACCCGCTTGCGCACGATCGCGAGGGCGGCGACGAGCACGACGCCCATCACGCACAGCAGCGCGATGCTGGCCCAGGTGACCGGCAGGTTGGCCTGCGCGGCGGAGACGGTGACGAGCGAGCCGAGCCCGGCCTGCTGGCCGGCGGCGACGAACTCCGCGACCGCGGCGCCGACGATGGCGAGCGGCAGGGCGATGCGCAGCCCGGCGAAGAAGTACGGCATGCTGCCCGGCAGGCGCAGGTGGCGGAAGATCTCCCACCGGCTGGCGTGCAGCGTCGTCATCACGTCGAGCGCGCGTCCGTCCACGTCCCGGAGCCCGGCGAGGGAGTTCACGAGCATGGGGAAGAACACGACGAGGCCGGTCACGATGTACTTCGGCATCATCCCGAAGCCGAACGCGACCACGAGGGCGGGTGCGATGGCGACGATCGGTGTGACCATCACCACGACGACCAGCGGCATGACCGCCCGCTCGACGATCTGGAACTCGGCCATCACGACGGCGAGCAGGAAGCCGCCGAGGATGCCGGCGGCGGCGCCGATCACGACCTCCTGCGCGGTGACGAGCAGGTTGGAGGCGTACATCCCGGCGTCGCCCACCAGGCTGGCGCCGATGGCGTCGAGCGTGGGGATGACGTACGGGTTGGTGATCGCGACCAGCTGCCACAGCACGCCGGCGACGGCGAACGCGATCAGCGGCGGGAGCCAGGTCGTGACCCGGAGGCGCTTGACGAGGCCCGGCCCGGTTCCCGGGGCGGGGGCTGCGGCGGCGGCGATGCGCGCCGTCGCCATGGTCTGGGTCTCAGACATGGGTCTCCTCCATCACGCTGTGCAGGGTGTCGCGCACGTGGCCCTCGAGGTCGCGGAACGCGTCCGTCGCGTACGCCTCGACCGAGCGGGGGCGCGGCAGGTCGACGTCGATGACCTCGGCGATGCGGCCCGGGTGGGCGGCCATCACCACGATGCGGTCGGAGAGCATGATCGCCTCCGGGACCGAGTGGGTGACGAACAGCACCGATTTGCGGTTCGACTGCCAGAACTCGAGCAGGCCGAGGCGCTGCTGGTCGCGGTTCATCTCGTCGAGGGCCGAGAACGGCTCGTCCATCAGCAGCACACCGGGGTCGAAGACGAAGGCGCGGGCGATGGCGGCGCGCTGCTGCATGCCGCCGGACAGCTGGGACGGGTACTTGTTCAGCGCCTGACCCAGCCCGAACGAGCTGAGCAGTTCGGCCGGGTCGCGCAGCGAGCGGCCCGCGTTGGCCTTCGCGTTGACCCGCATCGGGAGGCGCACGTTCTCCAGCACCGTCTTCCACGGCAGCAGGGCGGGCGACTGCGGGACGAGGCCGATCAGCTTGTCGCGGGTCGCCGTCCTGACGCTCTCTCCGTCGATGGTCACCGAGCCCGAGTCCGCGGGGATGAGGCCGGCCACGACCTTGAGGAGCGTCGACTTGCCGCATCCACTCGGGCCGATGACCGAGACGAACTCGCCGCGGCCGATCGTCAGGCTGACGTCGTCGAGGACCGTCGTCCGGCGCCCGTCTGGCCCGAAGGCCTTCGTGACGCCCGCGATGTCGACGCCGCCGGTCATTTGCCCGGCCAGACGAGTGCGCCGTCCTTGTACAGTCCCGCGACGAGGTCGGGGTCCATCATCGTGCCGATCGCCGGGAGCTCCTTGACGTCGCCGTACTTCTTGACGAGCGCGTACTCGGGCTTCCACTCCGCCTCGGTCTGCACGCCGGGTGCGCCGGCCGTGGACTCCTCGACCCACTTCGACTCCACGGCCCAGGTGCGGGCCTGCTGGTCGGCGGGGAACGCGGAGCCCTGGTTGTTGTCGGCGGCGAGCTTGGAGATCATCTCGACGCATTCGTCCTTCTGGGCGAGGCAGTACTCGACGGCCTTGAGGTCGGCGCGCATGAAGTCGGCGACGACCTCGCGGTTCTTCTTGAGGAAGCCGGTGTTCGCCTCCATCACGTTGTAGGTGCCCTTGACGCCGTAGTCCTCGGGGAGGAATTCGGTGAACGGCAGCCCCGCCGCGCGCAGCTTCTCGGGCTGGTTGGAGGCGTAGCCGACGATCGCGTCGACCTGCCCGCGGGTCACGACGGTCGGGTCGTAGTTGGTCATCTTGACCAGCTCCACCTTCGACACGTCCACTCCGGCGTCGTCCAGCATCGCGGACGCGATCGGGGTGAGGTTGATGAAGTAGCCGAGCTTCTTGCCCTCGAGATCCTTGAGGGACTTCACGCTCTCGTTCGCGAAGATCGAGAACGGCGAGGTGGTGCCGTAGGTGGCGACCGCGGTGAGGTTCTTGCTGTTGGCGGCGGCGAGCATGACGTCGGAGGCCGAGCCCAGCGCGGTGAACTGCGCCTGCCCGCTCGCGACGAGCTGCTGTCCGTTCGCCCCGGAGGCGTTGATCTCGACGTCGAGGCAGAGGGCCTTGAAGTAGCCGAGCTCTTTGGCGAGGAACACATCCATCTGCCCGGCGCTGGCCGAGTAGCCGTAGCCGGAGATGTAGGTGATCGGGCCGGCCGCACGGTTGCGGTCGCACGAGGCCTTGTCGATGAGCACGCCGGCGTCGTCGGTGGACGCGGGACTGCCCGCGTTCGCGGCACAGCCGGAGAGGGCGAGGAGCACGGCGGCGAGGCCGGCGACACCGACGGCGAGACGCCGCGTGCTCGAGTGAAGGTGTGTGGTCACGGGAACGGGATTCCTTCCTTGCCGGGTCCGTCGTTGGATGGCTAGGTCAAAGTAGCATAGTCAAGATTGACTGAACAAGCTTGTCGAGGAATCGTTACAAAGGGGTGGATGGCCGGTTTTCCGGGGCCCGGGAATCGGCGCGGAGTGCCTATCATGCAGAAAGCCCCGCCCCTGCTGTTTCGGTCAGCAGGGGCGGGGCGTTCAGGCGACGAGCGTCACGGCTTGATCGACGAGATGTAGTTCTGCACGATGTCGATCTCGACCGGCAGCATGGCGTCGTTCGAGTTGTTCTTCTTATAGCGCTGCAGCAGGGTCACGTGCGCCGAGTGCCGATGCCGACCTTCTTGTTGGTGACGAGCGAGCACAGGTAGATGGTGCCGTCCGTGCTGGGAACGATGCTGTAGGACATGTCTTCTTCCTGTTCTCCCGGGGGAACCGGGTCGGTGTCGTTCTTGTGGTCCTGGATGAACTGCCAGGGGTCGATCTTGTTGCCGAGGCCCGCGTAGGCCGACGGCGAGTCGCTCACGGTGATGTGCAGGTGGGCGCCCTGGCTGTTCGTGCCGGTGTTGCCCACGTACCCGATCACCTGACCGATCGTGACGGCCTGACCGACCGCCACGGGCGCTTCGGCGTTGAGGTGGAGGTAGGCGTAGTAGTGGCCGTCGGGCAGATTCACCGTGACGGTGTTGCCGTTGCCCGCGTGCCACTGCTTGTTCACCACCACACCGGTGCCGATCGCCATCGCGGCGGTGCCGGCCGGCACGCCGTTCCAGTCGCTGCCCGTGTGGGGATACTGCCGACCCCCGTAGTTGCCGAACGGATCAGCCGCGTCGTAGCGCCCGGGTGGGGCCAGCGGTTCCATCAGTCTCATGGCTCTCCTTTCTGTTGCTCCTTCCGCCTGAGGTTTCAGGCGGTCCTCGGACGGGTGTCCGAAGTCTGTGTGCGGCCGCCGATCACTCGGCCGGGGGCCGCGGGGGCGTCGTCGCGTCCGCCCTCGGCGCCGACCCGAGCCCGAGCCCCGTCAGCCACGCATCCACGGCGGGGATCGCCATGATGCGGGCGAGCACGCCCTGGATGGCGACCGCGGTACGGGCGGTGGCGACGAGCCACTCGGCGGGCCACTGGTCCGCGACGACGCCGATGATGGCGACGATGGTCGGGACGCCGGCGATGACCGCCTGGACGACCGTGCGGATGACGCGCTGGTGCGGGGATCCGATGGCGGCGTGCCGGTTCATCCGAGGCCGCATTCGTGCTCGTCCCAGTCGTCGGGGTCGACGTCGGTCTCGCAGTCGAAGCAGTGCAGCGGCGTCGAGTCGGCGAGGGCGTCGGGGCGGCCCTGCTCCAGCTCCTCGTCGTCCAGGAGGCGCAGCAGCTCGCGGATCGCGTCGAGCAGGTCGGGCGGTGGATGCCCGGTCGGGGAGGTCATTGCAGTCCTTCTTTCACGTTCGGTGGGCGCGACGAACAGCGCCTCGGAGAGGCGGAGTTCGACGCAGGAGGTGGTACTCAGGCGGTCGCGGTGTGGACCGGGTAGGAGATCGCCTCGACGGGCACGCCCAATCCGTGGGCGAGCCGGCGGAGCACGGGCGGGGACGGCTGCCGGGCGCCGTTCTCGAGCCGCGAGAGGAAGCTCGGGTCGATGCCGGCGCGGGCCGCGAGGTCGCGGGCGGTGATGCCGAGGGCCTGCCGCAGGATGCGGAGCGCGGTCCCGTTGAGCCGTCTCGCCGTGTTCATGGCTTCAGTTTATGCAACTATTGCGTAATTCAGCAAATTTGTCATCGAAATAGTTTCCGGTTTCGCGTGTTTCTGTCGTGAATTGCTTGCGTAAATTGCCGACCGTTGCCAGAATGGCGTTATGGTCATCACCTGGAACGAGCTCCGCGACGCCCGTGAACGCCTCCACCTGACGCAGGAGGAGCTGGCGTCGCAGCTCGGCGTCTCGACCCGGACGGTGACGAACTGGGAAGCGAACGGGGTGGCGAGGAAGGCCGAGTACAAGGTCGAGCGCTTCTTCGGCGATGCGCTCACGCGCGACCGCGCTGCAGTCGATCCCGCGACGACCGACCGCGCTGCCGTCGATCCCGACTCCCCGCCGACGGTGGACCTCAGCTCCGTTCCCGACCTGGCGCTGCTCGAGGAGCTGACGCGCAGAGCGCTCGACCGGGCGCGATACGGTGCTCCCCGGCTCGAGGGCGCCGTTGTCGGTCCCCCTCGCAATACTGATGACCACGTCTACGAGGACTTCGAGGTCTCGTACGAGCTCCCCACGAAGAAGGGTGTGGCGCTCGCGGCGAAGCGAGGAACGCGGAAAGCGGATCAGCCGCACGCGGAGTGACATGACGGGGGCGGACATGCGGTTCTTGATGGGGGTAGCGGCGAGCATGGGGCTGCGCGTGCACGGCGCCTACCTGCCGAGCGGCGAGTTCGGCTACTACTCCCCCGACGAGGACCGGATCTACTTCGACCTGACGCTCACCCCGTTCGAACGACGGTGCACGGTCGCGCACGAGCTCGGCCACGCGTACTACGGCCACCGCAGCGACAGCGAGCAGAACGAGCGCATCGCCGACAGCTACGCGGCCGAACTTCTGATCGACCCGGTCGAGTACGCCGCTGCGGAGCAGATCAGCGACGACATCGAGTTCCTGGCCGACGAGCTCTGCGTCGTGCCGACGCTGATCGAGCACTACCGCCTCCACTGCCTGCAGCGGCTCGGCCAGCGCACGTACAGCACGCGCCCCCAGGGCCGGTTCAGCAACGCGCTCGCCCGCCGGATCTCCTGAGCACCGAACGAGTGGTCAGACGACGGCGCCCTCGCGGTACGAGCGCGCCCCGTCGCGAGGGCGCATTCATACCACGAGGGCGCAGTCGCCCCTCGGGTGCTACTCGGAAGCGGCGGCGGCGGCCACCACGGCCTCCGGCTCGACCGCACGGGGCTTGCCCGGGATGAGCAGCGTCGCGATCACCCCGACGACGAGGAACCCGGCCGCGAGGTACGAACCGATCGCGATCGCCTGCGTCATCGCCTCCCGCGCCGCGTCGGCCGCGAACACCGTCTGCGGGTTGGACGCGAGGGGCTCGATCACCGCTCCCGCACTGTCCGTGACCGCGTTGCTGAGCTTCGTCGCCTCCGCACCGGTGAGTCCCGCGTCCGTGAGCTTGCCGTGCAGGATGCCGCCCAGCGACGAGAAGAACACCGTCGTCAGCGCCGCGATGCCGAGCGCGGACCCCAGCTGACGGAACGTGCTCTGGATGCCGGAGCTCTGGCCGCCCTCCCCCTCGGGCACGTCGGCGAGCACCACGTTGGTGACCTGCGACGTGGCGAAACCGACGCCGATGCCGTAGAAGAACAGCACGAGCGCGATGAACCACCAGTTCGCGTCGGTGTACGCCGCGACGACACCCAGCCCGGCCAGGCCGACGACCTCCAGGATCAGGCCGATGCGCACGAGGGCCAGGGGCGAGACGCGCTCGGAGAGCGGGAAGCTGATCCCGCTCGCGACGAAGCTGCCGATCGCGATGGGCACGAGCGTCGCGCCCGCCTCGAGCGGCGAGTAATCGAGCGTGAACTGGAGCCAGAGCGGCAGCACGGCGATGATCCCGAACTCCCCGAGCCCGATGATCATGGTCGCGACGTTGCCGTTGCGGAACGACGCGATCGAGAAGAGCTTCACATCCATCAGCGGCGGGCGCGCGCTGGAGGCCCGGCTCAGCAGGATCTGACGCCATACGAAGACCGCGAGCAGCAGGACCGACAGCACGAGCGCGACGAACGCCGGCGAGAGTCCCTCATCCCAGGTGCCGCCGAACAGCGTGAACACCTTCTCGCTCGTCACCCAGCCGTAGACGCGTCCCTCGACGAGGCCGAACGCCAGCAGCCCGAGGCCCAGCACGGAAAGGATGGCGCTGAGCGCATCGATCCCGCCGCGCGACCGCGGCGGTTGGGTCAGGAACACGGCCGCGATGACGAGGATGACGACCGTGAGCGGGATATTGATCCCGAACGCCCACCGCCACGACGCGTGCTCGGAGAGCCAGCCGCCGAGCACCGGCCCGAGTGCGGTGGCCGCGCCGATCGTCGAACCCCAGACCGCGAACGCCTGACCACGCGCCGGCCCCGTGAACATGTGGTTCAGCAGCGCCAGCGAGGTCGGCAGGATGGCCGCCGCCCCGATGCCCTGCAGGAAGCGGGCCAGGATGAGGATCTCGCCGTTCGGCGCCAGCCCCGCGAGCAGGCTGGTCAGCCCGAAGAGGACGACGCTCCCGATGAACACCGTCCGGGCGCCGCGCAGGTCGGCGATGCGCCCGGAGACCAGGAGCAGCGCGGCGAAGACGATCGCGTACGACTCCTGGATCCACTGCGCCTGACTCGAGTCGATCTTCAGGTCATCGATCACCGACGGCGTGATCACGTTCACGATCGTCGTGTCCACCACGATCAGGGCCACGCCGAGCGCGACCGCGATCAGCCCGATCCAGCGCCGCGCGCCTGCGGATACCGCCATCTTGTCCTCCTTGTTGTTTCACCAGCGAGTTACTTTACCATGGAACAACTTCATGCTTTGATAACCTGATCTCCGGCAGCAGCCGGTGACGGGAGGGCCTCGCGATGACGGACGCGGAGACGCAGGGCGCGCACGACACGCTCGACGACCAGCGCGAGCGCCTCAACGAAGCGCTGCGCGCGTACGGCGCCAGCTACTCCGAGCTGGCACGCGAATTCGCCGCGAGCGAGGGCCTCCACTCGACCGACGCCGTCGCCCTCATCGAGATCCTGGCCGCCGAGGAGCGCGGCACGCCGCTCACCCCCGCCCGGCTCAGCGACCGCATCGGCCTCACCGCCGGCGCGACCTCCACCCTCCTGAACCGGCTCGAGGCCGCGGGCCACGTGGTGCGCAGCCGCGGGCACGCCGACCGGCGCATGGTCACCCTCCACTCCACCCCGAACGTCCAGACCATCGCGGACGACTTCTTCCACCCCCTCGGCGACCGCATCGCCGCCGTCATGGCGAAGCACCCGCCCGCGCTGCTCGAGCAGTTCGAGACGCTGCTCGGCGAGCTGCGCGGGACGATGGAGGCGTACATCGCCGATGTCCACGACGCGACGCACACCGAGACCACCGAGTCGTGAATCTCTTCGAATCCGAGCAGCGGGTCGTCGACGCGGCCGAGCGCCTCGCAGCGACCCTCGGTGACGACCCGAACCACAGCGTCGCCGCCGCCGCGATGGACACGGCGGGACGCATCCACACGGCCGTCAACGTCTTCCACTTCACGGGCGGCCCCTGCGCGGAACTCGTCGTGCTGGGCGTCGCGGCGGCCGCGGGGGCCGGTCCGCTCCTGACGATCGCCGCGGCCGGCGACGGCGGGCGCGGCCTGATCCCGCCGTGCGGCCGCTGCCGCCAGGTGCTCCTCGACCTGCACCCGGACGTCCTCGTCGCCGTCCCCACCCCGGCGGGGCCGCAGCTGCGCCCGATCCGGAAGCTCCTGCCCGACACCTACGTCTTCCCGGATGCCGACGGCTCCCGGATCGTCCGCTTCCACAAGCGCCACTACGAGACCGTCGCCTCCGGCCGCAAGACGGTCACCGTGCGCCACGACGACCCGATCGCGCTCGGACCGGCGCTCTTCGTCTTCGAGGACGACGACGAGCACCGCACCCTGCGCGGAACCGTGACGACGGTGGAGCGCCGCACGTTCGACACGCTCACCGCCGAGCACGCCAGGCTCGAGGCCGGCGCGACTCTCGCCGAGCTGCGCAGCGGCCTCCTGCAGCACTATCCCGGACTGTCCGGCGACGACGAGGTGGAGGTCGTGGGCTTCGTGCTGGAGGACGGCCGAGAAGCCGCACCCCCTGCCGGATCGTCCGCAACCCCCTGACGCCGCCTCCCCGTACGGCGTACTGTCGCAGCGCAACCGACAGAAGGGGTATCCGCATGGACCACGACAAGGACGCACGACCCGACCCGGACGATCTGCCCGACGGCTCGGGGAACGGCACAGCGACGCCGGACGACGGCGAGGACACCGCGTCGGGTGGTGGAGCCGATGACCGATAAGCCGCGCCCCGACGACCTCCCCCGGCCCAGCGAGGTCGACCCCGACGCCGGAACCGACACCGACGACAAGCCCGTCGAGAACCCGGGCGGCTGACCGAGTGCTGAGCCGGCTCGCCGCCGAGTTCGCGGCGGAGATCAAGAATCACGACTGGTCGGACGCGCCCTATCGCACGGACCAGGCCGGCCACAGCCGTCTGGACGACGACGAGGAGCAGCGGTCCGACCGGGTGCTGTCCGACGAGGAGACCGGGCGGGTGAAGACCAACGTCGCCTGGGTCGTCGGGCAGGTGCTCCTGCACGCCGACCCGAACTTCGACATCCGGGAGTTCGCTCACGCCTGCGACCTGCCGCGCGCCCTGCGCTACGGCCCCAGCGGGCAGCCGAGCGACGCCGTGCTGGAGGGGATCCGGCGCGACGACGACGGCGAGGTCAGCACGCCGTGATCACCTGCGTGGTTCGCTACACGATCGACCCGGCGAAGCTCGGGGCGTTCGAGGAGTTCGCCGCCGCCTGGATCCGGCTGGTGAACCGCCACGGCGGGGAGCACCACGGCTACTTCCTCCCCGGTGAGGGCGCCAGCGACCAGGCGCTGGCGCTCTTCACCTTCCCCTCCCTCGCCGCGTACGAGCAGTACCGGCAGCGGTTCGGCGTCGACCCCGAGTTCATCGCGGCGGACCGCATCCGGGATGATTCGGGATGCGTGGTCCGCTACGACCGCACCTTCATGCGGCCGCTGCTCCCCCGCGACCTGCAGACGCTCGAGGCCGACTGAACCGGGGCGGCCCGGTCGGCGCCGCGCCGCCTACAGGTCCGTCGGCCCGTGCAGCGGCGGCGGGCTCACCCGGAAGAACCGCGTGCGCCACAGCAGGTACGCCAGCCCGATCGCGACCCAGACGCCGCCGACGATCATCGCGCTCGGCTCCAGGCTGAACCACAGCGCGACGTTGATCACGACGCCCAGTCCCGGCAGCACCAGGTAGCCGAGGGCGACGCGCCAGCCGCGCTCCTTCACGAACCGGATGTAGGTGAAGATCACCGCCAGGTTCACGAAGATGAACGCAACGAAGGCACCGAAGTTGATGAGGGAGGCGGCCCGCCCGAGGTCGAGGAACACGGCCGAGCAGGCGAGCGCCGCGATGAGCAGCACGTTCGCCGCGGGCACGCCCGCCCGGTTGAGGGAGCCGAAGAAACGCTTGGGCAGCGCCCCGTCCCTCCCCATCGCGTAGAGCAGGCGGGCGGCGCTCATCTGCTGGGTGATGCCGCAGCCCAGCACGGCCACCATGTACCCGCCGATGAACACGGCCTGGAACGCCGCTCCTCCGATGTACTTCGCGATCTCGGGCGATGCGCCCACGATGTTGCCGACCGTGGAGACGTCGGGGAAGAGCACCTGCATCACGTAGGTGACGCTGACGAAGAACACGCCGGCGACGGCGACGATGATCAGGATGGCGCGCGGGATGTCGCGGCGCGGCTTCTCCGCCTCCTCCGCGAGCGTGCTGACGGCGTCGAACCCGAGGAACGACAGCGCCAGGATGGCGGCGCCGGCGCCGATGGCCGGCACGTCGAGCCCGGGCGAGAAGAACGGGGTCGTCGAAAACGACGCCCCGTTGGCGCCGTCGACGATGTTCTTGATCGTGAGCCCGACGAACGCGACGGCCACGACGACCTGGATGATGACGAGGATGACGTTCACCTTCGCCGCGATCTGCACGCCGATCAGGTTCAGGACGGTGCAGATGACGATGGTCGACAGGATCCACACCCACGACGGCACCGCGGGGAACGCGGCCGACATGTAGATCGCCGACAGCAGGGCGTTGATCATCGGCAGCAGCAGGTAGTCGAGCGTCGCCGCCCAGCCGACGAGGAACCCGAGGTGCGGGTTGATCGCCTCCCGCGTGTACGTGTAGGCCGAGCCCGCCATCGGGAAGACCTTGACCATCCGGGAGTAGCTGAGCGCCGTGATCAGCACGGCGACGAGCACCACGAGGTAGGCGAGCGGCACGTGGCCGTGGGTGACGTCGGCGACGATGCCGAACGTGTCGAAGACCGCTAGTGGCGCCATGTAGGCGAGGCCGAGGAAGACGATGTGCCGGAGCTTCAGGGTGCGGCGGAGGCCGGGGGTGCCCGCGGTGTGCGGTGCTTCCGCGGTCCGGGACGGCGCGATGGCCGGGTCGAGCTGGGACATGGGGGTTTCCTTCGCGACGGTGGGAGGAACGGGGTGGGGTGGCGGCGTGGGGTGGGGCCGTCAGTGGGGCGGTGTGATCGGCGGACGCGGCGCGCTGGGTAGGCTCGCCGCGTTCGGCGGGTCGGCGCTCAGTGCGTCGGCGCGGTCTCGGCGTGCGCCGAGCAGTGCGCGAGCCCGCCGTAGACGTGCGGGGTGGCGGAGGCGGTGGAGGCGTCGTGCACGATCTCACCGCCGACGATGGTCAGTTCGGCCCGCTGGTCGAGCAGGCCGGCCGGGTCGGCCTCGTGGGTGTAGAGGTCGTCCGACCACGCGACGAGGTCGGCCTTCGCCCCGACGCGGACGATGCCGAGCTGGTCCTCGGCGTGCCAGGCCCAGGCTCCCTCGCGGGTGTAGCCGCGGAGGGCGTCGTCGAGCGTCGTGCGCTCGCCGGGCGTCCACGCGTCGCGGCCGTCGAGGCCGGCGCGGGTGAGGGCGGAGTAGAAGCCGACGAGCGGGTCCATCTCCCCCACCTGCCAGTCGCTCGACAGGGCGACGTGGGCGCCGGAGGCCATGAGCGAGCGGATGCGCCAGGCGCGGTCCCAGCGCTGCTCGCCGACGTTCTCCATCCACGTGCCCGCGACGAGGTCGGGCGAGCAGTGCCGCGGCTGCATGGCGGCGGTGATGCCGAGGGCGGCGAAGCGCGGGAGGTCGTCGGGGTGCAGGCACTCGACGTGCACGATGCCGTGGCGCCGGTCGACGGTGCCGTTGGTGCGGGCGGCGTGCTCGATCGCATCCAGCGCCAGGCGGATGCCGCCGTCGCCGGTCGCGTGCGTGTGGGTCTGGAAGCCGAGCCGGTCGAGCTCGGTGACGATGCGGGTGAGCTCGCCCACCGGGGCGCTCGGGTGGCCGCGGTGGCCGGGCTGGTCGGCGTAGTCGTCGAGCATCCACGCGGTGTGCGGCTCGATGACGTCGTCGGCGTAGAGCTTGACCGGTCCGAACCGGAGGCGGTCGTCGTGCGGGGCGGAGTCGACCGCGTCGCGCAGGTCGCGGCGGAAGGCGGCGTCGGCGTCGATCGGGTGGAACAGTGCCGTGATGACGCGGGAGCTGAGGCGCCCCTCCGCCCGGGCGCGGTACAGCAGGTCGATCTCGGCGAGCGGCACCTGCGGCTCGACCACGGTGGTGATGCCGGTGGCCGTCGCGAGCTCGAGGCTGCCGATGAGCTTGCGGTAGCGGCGCTCGGGCGAGTACATCGGGATGTCGCGCTGCAGCCCCGCGAGGCCCGCCGTCGTCATGGCGCTCGTGTAGAAGTCGGTGACCCAGCCGGTGGCGCTGCCGTCGGCACGGCGCTCCGGCCTCCCCCACGGAATGTCGCCGCCGTCGGCGATCCCGAGCACGCGCATCGCCTTCTCGTCGAGCCAGACCGAGTGCTGGTCGTAGGTGGTGACGAAGATCGGGCGGTCGGTGAGGCCGGCGAGGTCGTCCGCGTTCGGGCGGCGGCCGCTGACGATCGAGTAGACGGCGTTCTCGGCGCAGATCCAGTCGAGGTCGGGGCGGCGGTCGGCCAGCTCGCGGATGCGGCGACGCACCTCGTCGAGGGTGTCTGCACCCTCCAGGCTGACCGCGTCCTGGTCGAAGCCGAGGAGCAGGTGGTTGTGGCTGTCGATGATGCCGGGCGTGAGGGAGGCGCCGCCGAGGTCGCGGGACTGGCGTGCGGCGGGGGCGTCGTCCATCGTGCCGACGTAGCTGATGCGCCCATCCGTGATCCCGACGGCCTGCGCCCAGGGCTGGGCGTCGTCGAACGTGCGGACGGACGCGTTGGTGAGGAGCAGGTCGGTCACGGAAATCCCTCTCGGCGATGAACTGGATCATTCTTTGACGCTTGTGTCAAAGAATTCCGTAAGCGTGTCACGCCGATCGGCTAGTGTCAACTGATGGCCAGACCGCGCAAGCAGGACGAACGCCGCGCCGACCTCGTGGAGGCGGCGCTCACCGCCGTCGGCGAGCACGGCCTCCGCTCGCTCTCGCTCGCCGATGTGGCCGAGAAGGCCGGCCTCACCCGCGGCGCGATCCTCTACTACTACGAGGACCTCGACGCCCTGCTCGTCGAGGCCCACCGCGCCGGCCTGGAGCGGTTCTGCGACCACCGGGACGCGGTCGTCGCGGCCATCGCGGAGCCGCAGCTGCAGCTGGCCGCGGCGATCCGGGAGGGCCTGCCGAGCGGGCCGGATGACGCGCTGATGCGGCTGCTGTACGAGTTCGATGTGCTCGCGGGGACGTCGCAGCTGCACGACGAGCTGGTGGAGCGGATGTACCTCCGCCAGTTGGCGACGTATACCGGGATTCTGGAGCGCGGGGTATCGGCGGGCGTGTTCGCGCCACGGCTGGAGATCGCGACGCTCGCGATGAACCTGGTGGCGTTGGAGGATGCGTATGGGCTGCACATCGTGGCCGGCAACAGTTTGATCACGGTGGAGTCGGCGCGGGCCGCGATGGTCGCGGCGGCGGAAGGGCTGGGGGCGCCGACGCGGGTGTGACCCGCCTCCCTCCCGCTCGCGCGGCGTGTCACTGGGGTGGCGGAAGCGCACTTACTGCGCACCCCATCCTCCGGGCGGCCCGATGAGGAGCAGCGCGGAGAAGATGGCGAGGATCCCCACGATGATGACCGCGACCAGGAGGACCGGTCGGCGCAGGAGCCAGCGCAGAGTTCTGCGCTCCCACTTGTGATCCCTCGGCCCGTCGCCCGCCCGGAGGCGCCAGCCCCCGTCGAGTAGTCCTCGCCGCTCCAGCGCCCGATCGAACGGGATGGTCGCGTACGGGACGATCGCGGTCAGCACCGCCGAGACGGTGCGCATCGCTCCCCAGTTCTGGTTGACGCCGACGACTGCAGCCATGAGCGCATAGGCGATGAACACGACCCCGTGGATGGATCCCGCGATCAGGACGGGCAGCGCCCCGAGGTGCGCCACGTACTTCAGGAGCATCCCCGCGATCAGGAGGGTCCAGGTGACCGATTCCGCGGCGGCCAAGGAGCGGTAGACCCGACGAGGCGTCACCCTGGAACCCCTCGTCACCGCTGGGGCTGATACCTCATTGAGGTCGGTGTTCATGTGGACTCTTTCTTGTTCTCGTGTGCGGAGGACGACGGACTCACAGCCCGGAATAGGCGTGCAGTCCCTTGAAGAACACGTTCACCACGCCGAAGTTGAACATGACAGCGGCGAACCCGACGATCGACAGCCAGGCCGACCGCGACCCGCGCCACCCACGAGTGGCACGCGCATGGATGTAACCCGCATAGAGGACCCAGATGACGAAGGTCCAGACCTCCTTGGTGTCCCACCCCCAGTAGGAACCCCACGCCTTCTCGGCCCAGATCGCCCCGGCGATGAGGGTGAAGGTCCAGGCGATGAAGCCCACGATGTTGGTCCGGTAGGCGAGGTTCTCGAGCGCGACCGAGTTGGGCAGCGTCCCGAGGAACCGGAACTGCTGCGACGGTCGCGACTCGGCCAGGTGAGTCTCGCGCCGGTGCTGCAGCAATTGCAGTCCGGACAGTGCGAAGCCGAGGGCGAAGAATGCCGTGCCCAGGACGGCGACGATGATGTGGATGACGAGCCAGTACGACTGCAGCGCGGGCTGGAGCGGGACGACGGGCACGTAATACTGCAGCAGGGCGACCCCTTGAAGCACGAGGACCAGACCGACGATGAACGTACCGAGGTAGGTGATGTTCCACGTGAGGTTCGCGACCAGGAAGACGCCGACGATGACGAGAGTGCCCGTCAGCGAGAACTCCCACATGTTCGCCCACGGGACGCGGGCGGCCGCGATGCCTCGGAGCACGGTCGCCACGAGGTGGAAGGCGAAGCCGGCCATCGTCAGCGCGAACGCCCACCAGATCGACGACGACGCAGGGCGAGCCCGGGCCGACTCGCGCTCGTCTCCCCCGCCTGTGGCGGTGC
>NZ_MKVJ01000020.1:7372-120446 GCF_001898805.1 Leifsonia sp. 71-9 | reverse complement strand
GGCCGCCAATGGCGACGGCAACGCTCCCGGGCGCCTCATCTTCCGCCCGCCGCGCCACAGCGCTCGGGACGAACCCCCTCTCGTCGGCCGTCGCGAGCGCTCCCCGTCGAGCGATGTCGAGCGCGAAGGCGATGAACGCCGCGGCATAGAAGCCCATCGCTACGTAGATGGAGACCGTCGAGATGGCGGAGAGGGATTCAGTCACGGTGTTTGCCTCAGTGTCGAGTCGTCGAGCGCGACCACCGCGCTCGACAGGTTACCGACACGGTGTCGGCAACTTGCTCCTTGGCATACTATACGGATGCCAAGGATCTCTGCTCCCACCGTCGCAGAACACCGAATCGTTCAGCGCGCGGCGCTTTTGAGCGCGGTGAAGGAGATCCTGCTGTCGTCCGGCGCTGACGCAGTGACGGCGCGAAGCGCAGCAGAACGAGCAGGACTGGCGCGGTCCAGCTTCTACGAGTACTTCGCCTCCCGGGACGAAGCCATCGTGGCGGTCGCCATCGAGGCGTTCCGGGAATGGGGTGCGGAGATCGAGCAGGCCCTCCAGGAGGTCGAACCCGCCGAGAAGCTCGGTGCCTACATCACGACGAACCTGATGATGGCTGCCGATGGGAAACACCGGATCGCGTCCATCCTGCAGAAGATCGAGCTGACGCCCGAACGACATGAGGACATCATCGCCCTCCATGACACCCTGGTCGGTCCCCTCATCCAGATCGTTCGCGAGCTCGACAGCAGCCGACCTGTGATCGATATCTCGCTCGTGCGCGGACTCCTGAACGCGGGCATGCAGCTGGTGGAGCAGGGGTCCGATGCGGACGAGGTGGCGACACGCATTCGCGAAGTGCTCCATCGCGGGATGACGTAACGGAACAGACAGTCCCCGCGTCCAGCGACCAGCGCCGGCGCAGCCTCACCGACCCGCAGCAGACTGTCGATCCGCGCCTGGCCCGATCGTCATCCAAGTGTCATCATCGAACGATCCGGAAGGACACTCTCACCATGCGCTACACGATCCTGATGCACTACCCCGAGCTGGCCGCCAGCGGCGAACTCGACGAGGCCGCCCTCAAGGAGGGCATGGCCGCCTTCGATAAGTACGCGCGGGACTTGCACGCCGCGGGCGTGCTCCGCTCGGGCGAGGTGCTGCAGCCGTCGTCCGCGACGACGACGCTGCGCATCACCGAGGCCGGCCCGCAGATCCAGGACGGCCCGTTCGCCGACACCAAGGAGCAGCTCGGCGGCACCGTCGTCATCGACGTTCCCGACCTGGATGCCGCCCTCGAGTGGGCGAAGCAGGCCCCGTCCGCCGCGTGGGGTCCCGTGGAGGTGCGCCCGACCGCGACGTACGTCGTCGACGGCACGTGGGTTCCCGCCCCGTGACGGACGCGGATGCGCGGGCGGTCGCCGAACGCACCGCCCGCGCATCCTACGGTCGGCTGGTCGCGATCCTCGCCGCCCCGACCCGCGACCTTGCGCTCGCCGAGGACGCCCTGGCCGACGCCTTCGAGCAGGCGCTCACCACCTGGCCCAGCCGGGGCATCCCCGCCAACCCCGAAGGCTGGCTCCTCACCGTCGCCCGCAACCGCCAACGCGACGTGTTCAAGTCGGCTGCCCACCGCACCTCCGCACCACTGGAAGAAGGGGATGGCGTGATCGACATCGACGCAGCGTTCCCCGACCTCGACGCCCTCCCGGACAAGCGGCTCGAGCTGTTGTTCGTGTGCGCGCACCCGGCGATCGACGTCAGCATCCGCACCCCGCTCATGCTGCAGACCGTGCTCGGACTCGAGGCGGCACAGATCGCCCGCGCCTTCGCCGTCCCCGCGCCCGCAATGGCCCAGCGGCTCGTGCGGGCGAAGCGCCGCATCCGGGATGCGGGGATCCCGTTCAGCGTCCCGTCGCGCGACCAGATGGCCGACCGGTTGCCCGCCGTACTCGAGGCGATCTACGGCGCCTTCGCGATCGACTGGGACAGCACGAGCGACTCGTCCCTCGCCGGCGAGGCGCTCTACCTGGCGGTGACGCTGGCGGCACTGCTCGGCACCGAACCCGAGGCGTTCGGGCTGGCGGCGCTGATCGCGCTCTCGTCGTCGCGGGCGCCGGCCCGCGAGGTCGACGGTGCGTTCGTCCCGCTGGATGCGCAGGATCCGGGGCTGTGGGATGGGGCGCTCGTTGCGGAGGGTGAGGCCTACTTGCGGCGGGCGCACGAGCTGGCTGCTGCAGCACCATCGGCCGGCCGTCGCTTCCAGCTCGAAGCCGCGATCCAGTCGGCGCACGTCGCCCGCTTCTTCGGCGCGGAGACGGACTGGATGGCGATCCGGGCGCTGACGGCGGCGCTAGTGGAGGTCTCCCCCACGCTGGGAGCACGCGTCTCGCTCGCGGCGGTGACGGCGCGGCTAGATGGGGCGGCAGCGGGGCTTGCGGCGCTGGATGGGATTCCGGACACGTTCGACCCGGCACGGCGACTTCGGGTGGTGCTAGAGGATGCAGCCCCGGACGACTCGCCGGATACCCCTGTGTAGAGGGTCGGCTTGCGTGCGACCGCGGATGTGACTCGCGCAGACGGCGGCAGCGAGAATGCCGCCGAAGACCCTCAACTCAGGGGGCGGGGTCGACGCGACGGGCGAGGCCGTCCACGATCAGTTCCAGTCCCTCTTCGAATGCACGGGTGTGGTCTATCGGAGGCAGCGCGTCGGACTCCCCCGCCGCGGTGATCGCCGCCTGCGCGTCCGCCTGCTCTTCCAGCACACTGCCCACTGTGAATCGGCTGGCGGCGAGCATTGCAAACTGCGCGTCACGCTCCGGCACGCCCGCCTGCGTGAGGAACTCCATCTTCGCAGCGATGCGATCGAGATCACCGTTCGGGACGAGGCCGGCGTGCAGCCGCGCGCCGTCGCGGCGCAGGAGCAGGGTCCGACGAAAGCTGCGGGTGTTCTCGAGGAACCAATCCTGCCAGCGCTCGTCGGGACCGGGAAGCGGCGCGGTGGCGTGCGGCACCATCGCCGCCTCGGCCATCGCGGCCAGCAGTTCCCCCTTGTTGCGGAAGTGCCAGTACAACGATGGCTGCTCGACGCCGAGCCTCGTGGCCAGGCGCCTCGTGCTCACACCGTCCAACCCGACCTCATCCAGGAGGTCGAGTGCCTCAGAGATCACCGTGTCCCGATCGAGCTTCGCCACATTGACAACTTATCACCGATAGGCGACGATGAGTGCAACCTATCAGCGATAGACAAAGGTGGTGTGAGATGAAGGTACTCATCTGCGGTGGCGGGATCGCCGGGCAGGCGCTGGCGTTCTGGCTGGCCGGCGCTGGCCACGACGTGACGGTGGTCGAACGGTTCCCGGCGCTCCGCGCCACCGGTGCGCAGGTCGACCTGCGAGGCCAGGGCATCGAGGCGGCTCGACGGATGGGATTGATCGACCGGATCCGGGCGGCTCGCGTGGACGAGGAGGGCGTCGCGTTCGTGAACGCTCAGGGACGACCCCGGGCCACGATCATGGCCAACACCTCCGGCACCGGCAGGCAGTCTCTGACCTCCGAGTACGAGATCATGCGCGGCGACCTCGTGCGCATCCTCCACGACGCCGTCCACGATCGCGCCCGGTTCCTCTTCGACACGAGTGTCGACAGCTTCGAGCAGGACGACACGAAGGTCACCGCGCACTTCTCCGACGGCGCATCCGAAGACTTCGATCTGCTCGTCGGCGCCGACGGACAGGGCTCCCGCATTCGCCGCGCTCTCCTCCCCGATGGCGCCGACCCGTATCGGCGCGTCGGAATTCACATGGCCTACTGGTTCATCCCTCGCATCGCTTCGGATGGCAGCATCCGCGACACCTACATGGTGCCCGGCGGGCGGCAGATCATGCGCCGCAGCCACAGCCCCGAAGAGACCCAGGTGTACTTCGTGCTCCGCGAGCAATCGGCCGAGGCCACAGCGATCCACCGCGCTCCGGTGGAGGAGCAGAAGCACTTCTGGGCTGCCCGGTTCCGCGATGCAGGCTGGCAGACCGAACGCTTCATCGACGGCATGAATGACGCTCCCTTCTTCTACTCCCAGGAGGTTCTGCAGGTACGCACCGACACTTGGTCGAAGGGTCGCGTCGTGCTCGTCGGCGACGCCGCGCACTGCGCCTCCCCCTACAGCGGCATGGGCGTCTCGGGCAGCCTCGTCGGGGCGTACGTGCTCGCCGGCGAGCTGAATCGCACCCCGGCCGACCTCCCTCGTGCGCTGGCGAGCTACGACCGGGTCTTGCGGCCTTTCGTCGACGAGATTCAAGCCACCGTCAAACCTCGCCTGCTGCGCCTCGGGATGCCGAACTCACGGCTCGCGATCAGCGCCTTCCAGTCGGCCACCGCCCTCGCCACCGCCTTGCGCATTCCCGACCTCGTCGCCCGGTTCTCCGCAGAAGACCGCGGCGGGGACTGGGCGCTACCCGACTACCCGACGTACGTCGACGGTCATCTACACCTGCCCTCCTGATCGGCGAGGTTTCACCCCGGAACCGCCGCTAACGCACGAGACGCGTTCTAGACACCGGTCACGCAGCGAGATGGAAGAGCATCGTGTGCCGGTTGCCGAACCGGTTGGCTGACGCGTCACGATCTCCACGCCGGTCACCAGGCTGCACCCCACCGCTACCCCAAACGCCGGCTCACGCTTCGCGTTCTCCGGCGCTCGGGGCCCCTCGCGGCGGGGCCCGGGAAGTCCGCAGCGAGTCACGACAAAAAGAGAAGGGTCCCAGTTCGCAGAGCGAACCAGGACCCTTCTCTTTTTGTCGTGACGTCGGGCTGACAGGATTTGAACCTGCGACCCCTTGACCCCCAGTCAAGTGCGCTACCAAGCTGCGCCACAGCCCGTTGCTGCCCCACCCAGGCGCTGGGCACCAAGCGAGGCAACTCCACTATCTTAGCGTGTCGGCGGGGGTGCGTCGTGCACCAACCCGAAGGTGCCTTGACGGCCCCGCCGACACGACGACGAACGCGCGCTCAGGGGCTTCCCGACGAAGCCGGCGCGTATCGCCGCCTGGAACCTCCGCCCCGCAGCGGATGTGTCCAGTCAGGTCGACGACGGGATGCGAGCAGGGGGTCTGCATCCCGCCGCCGAGTCTCATCCGGCGGTGGAACCGCCGAGGATCTGGTCGATCTCGTCCTGGGTGAGCGGGGTCCAGGGGGACGAGTCGGGGTCCGAGCTGGCGGCCTCGGGGCTGTCGCCCTGGGTCCACCACTTGGCTTCGAAGGGCACGCCGTCGAAGAGTACGCGCTGGCCCTTGTCGAACTGTCCCGTGCCGGTCCACTCGGGGTAGGTGCCGGCGGGGAGGGTGGGCTGCGGGATGGGCGTCTCACCGGCCAGCACGGGGCCGACGAGCTCCCACGGGGTCTCCCACGCGTTCAGGACGGGGTTGTCGGGCACGTCGCCCTTGGTCCACCACTTGGCGACGTACACATTGCGGTGCCAGACGACCTTGGTGCCCTTGAGGTACGAGTTGGTCTGGGTCCAGATGGCGTACGGGGAGGTGGCGGGATCGTCGGCGACGGCGGTGCTGGTGGGCTCCGCGGTGGTGACGGACGACTCGCCGAGCGAGATGTGACCGTCGAAACCCTTGGAGAGGATGCCGGCGAAGGTCTGCTTGCCCTGGCTGACGCCGGAGCAGGCGTCCGAGACGACGGAGGTGTCGACGTAGTTCGAGCCGCAGGTCTTGTCGCGGTTGGCGGACCACATGGACATGCGGCCGATGCCCTCGGAGAGGGCCCACGTGTTGAAGGCGGTGGCGTCCTTGAGGCTGAAGACCTCATCCTCCACGTCGTTCTGGCCGATCATGGGGGTGGCGCCGATCTTCGCCCACAGGCTGGGGTCGCTCTGGTGCAGGTCGGCCCGGTCGTAGAGCACGCCGAGCTGACGCTGAGCGGCGGTGACGGCGGCCTGGGCGTTCTGCGCCATGGACTTCTTGGCATCCTTCGACTGACCGAAGTCCATGGTCATGACGTTGACGCCGGCGATGTCGACCTTGGCCTTGAGCATGGCGGCGATGGCGTTGGTGCCGTCGGAGGTCATGCCGCTGGGCGCGACGGGGAGGGTCAGCCACACGGCGAGGCTCTTGCCGGCGGCGCGACGCTCCTTCTGCAGGTCGGCGATGGCGGTGGCGCGACGCTCGGCGGCCGCGGTGTCGGTCAGGCCGTTGCCCTCGAGGTCGAGATCGATGGTGCCGATCTTGTACCGGTCGACGACGGAGGCGTACGCATCCTTCAGCTCGGTGGCGTCGGTGCACTTCACGGCGAGCTCGTCGTTGTTCAGGCCGCCGAACGAGACGGCGACGGTGCCACCCTGCTGCTGGAGGCGCGCGATGCGGCGGTCCAGGTCGAGGGAGGAACGGGCCTGGTCGAGGGTGTAGGCGGCGCCCCACGAGGGGGTGCACGCCTTCTCCTTCGACGAGACGACGAACGAGAGCACGGCGTCCTTGGAGGAGGTGGCGCCCATGTTCTCGAACGCGAACCGCGGGGTGGCGGTCACGTCGACGTAGGAGGCGAACCAGGGCTTGGAATCGACGGCGGCGCGGGCGCTCCACCACTGGAATCCGACGACACCGCCGGTGATGACGATGGCGGCGACGAGCGTTGCACCGACGACCCGCCAGAAGCCGAGCCGGCGGCCGGAGGTGGACTCGGGCGCCTGGGCGCGCTCGATCTGGGCCGCGTCCGCGGCCTTCGTGTCGCGAGCCATCAGGCGGCCTGCTTCTCAGCGTCGTCGACCACGGAGTCACCGGACACGGCAGCACCGGCAGCACCCGTGGCACCCGCGGCGGCGGCGCGCTCCAGGTGGGGCACCTCCCCGCCGGAGTGGCCGTGGTACAGCACGGAACGCCAGTCGAGCGACTCGGTGGCGGGAGCCGGAGCCGCGGCGTCGCGCTTCTTGCCCTTCTCGACGTACAGCGGCTTGGTCAGGCCGAGCCAGATGTCGACGATGGTGGCGCCGATGCCGATGTAGGAGATGATCGCCCAGATCGCGAGGGTGGCGTTGAAGGCGGCGAACGCGGCGTTGCCCCAGTTCTGCGCGTTCCAGTCGCGCCACAGGGTGAACAGCGAGAAGGCGACCATCGCCAGCGGGGCGACCACGTAGAGCAGCGGCGACGCGGTGCGGTTCTTGACCTTCGGCGTGCGGGCGAAGGGGATCTTCTTGCCGGTCAGCGACTGCTGGATCGACTTGAGCACACCGGCCAGGTTCACGGGCAGCAGGATCAGGTTGAAGCCGTAGATCCGGAAGATGTCGGTGGCCTTGTAGCCGGAGTAGCGCAGGTCGGAGGCCTGGCTGATGAAGTACGGCAGCGCGGCCAGCAGCACCATGGGGCTCAGGAGGCGGCCGTCGTACGGGTAGGCCAGCAGGAAGACGAGGCCGAAGCTCGCCCAGCAGATGGAGGCCATGTAGTTCACGCGCAGCAGCAGCTCGATGCGGGAGACGTTCTCCCCGCGACGGCGACGCTCCTTCACCTGGCGCCACAGCTTCGGGAGGATGAGCAGACCGCCGTTCGCCCAGCGGCGACGCTGCACGATCAGGGAGCCGAAGTCCGGCGGGGTGGCGGAGTAGCTCAGGCGCTCCGGGTAGTTCGCCAGGGTCCAGCCGTGGGTGCCGAGGTCGATGCTCGACTCGGTGTCCTCGATGACGGTGCGGTCCTGGATGTACCGGCGCACCTCGAAGCCGCCGACGAACTCGGTCTCGACGATGTCCTCCAGCGCGCGCTTGCGGATGACCGCGTTCGCGCCGACCCAGAACGTGGCGCCGTAGTACGACTTGCCCTGGTGCAGGATGTGCTGGATGTCGGTGGTCGCACCGGCGAGGCGCTCGATGCGGGTGCCTGCACCGCGGAACGACGAGTACGGGGTCTGCGTGACGGCGACGCGGGCGTTGTCCGGCTGCTGCAGGAAGTAGGTCAGGCGCAGGCAGTACTCGCGCAGCAGGATGGAGTCGGCGTCCAGGGTGAGCAGGAAGTCGCTGTCCGGGATCTCGATGTCGCCCGGGCGGCGCTGGCCGGCCGGGACGGGGGTCAGGATGGGGCCGTCCGGCGTCTCCTCGGTGCGGTACACGCCACCCATCAGGCCGATGTAGGCGTTCAGGTTCATCGCCTTGTTGGCCTCGTGCGAGAGGGAGGCCCACTGCTTGCGCTCGAAGACGGCGAGCTCGGCGTCGAAGGTCCAGGTGAGGCGGCGGTACAGCTGCGCGACGCGCTCGGTGGAGAGGGTGGCGCCGTCCTCGATCGCGGCGCGCACGGCCTCCCCCGTCAGGGCGAGGTCGTCGCCGAGGGCGCGGAGCACCTGGTCGGCGAAGAAGACGTCCACGTGGTCGTCGATGGCGTGAGCGTCGGCCTGGGCGTACAGCCATTCGGCGGCCCAGGTGTAGTGGTCGGCGAGCTCGCGGGCGTCGTCGGTGGAGGCGAACGCGCGGCCGTCGCCCAGCTCGAAGCGCAGCAGCGCGTCGGTGAAGCGGAAGCGCGGCTCCGACAGCTGGTCGCTGATGCTGGCGGCGAGGTCGCGGGTGGCCTCGAGGCGCTCGATCACGGCCGGGTCGGTCGGGTTGGGGTTGTCGTCGAGCAGCAGCACGACGCGCTTGGAGGGGAACTCCTGCAGCGCGGCCGAGAGCAGCGTCATCCGCACGACCTCCGGCTCCTCCGCGTAGGAGGGCACGAGGACGGTGATGGTCGGCTGGTTCTCGGAGAAGTGGCGGTCGAGCTCGGCGCGGGGAACGCGCACGTGCTTCTGGAACCGCTGCAGCGCGCCCTGGCGGGCGACGAGGTACATCAGCGCGGAGAAGGTGAGGAAGGTGACGACGACCGTGTAGCCGATCGCCTCCATCGTGAACCGGAAGTCCTGCGTGCCGAGCACCAGGAACTGGCGGATGATCGTGGTCACCACGTAGATCGCCCAGAAGACGATCGTCAGCACGATGGCGACGCGGCTCCAGGTGACTTTGCGGTCCGACGGCTTCGGGTGGACCGTCGGCAGCGGGGTCGTGCGCTTCTCGGAACCGAGCTGGCGCTTTCGGGCAGGGGTGTATGAACTTGTAGAACTCATGATCGGGTATGCGTCCTTGATAATGAGAGTCCGCGCCTTCGGGTGGCGCGGTCGGGTAGCTCTCGGTTGTCCACCATAGTGAGGACACGGTGGGGGACAAATACCCCCAACATGGTCGCCCCCGATCTGGGGGTGACTCGTCACCGAATTTCTCAGAATCGCTCGCGCGTGTCCGCTTGACGCACAAGGGCACCGAGCTTCACGTTGTTGCGGTCGAATCCGGGGAGATGACCGCAACAACGTGAACTTCGGCGCCCGAAGCTCGCGACCGGCGCGCGCTGCCTAGCGCTGGCGCTTCTCGCGCACGCGCATGTTGAGCACGATGGGCGTGCCCTCGAAGCCGTAGACCTCGCGCAGCCGGCGGATGATGTAGCGCCGGTATCCCGGGTCCAGGAACCCGGTCGTGAAGACCACGAATGTCGGCGGGCGGCTGGTCGCCTGCGTGCCGAACAGAATGCGCGGCTGCTTGCCACCGCGCACCGGGTGCGGGTGGGCGGCCGTGAGCTCGGCCAGGAAGGCGTTGAACTTGCCGGTCGGGATGCGGGTGTCCCACGACTCGAGCGCGAGCTCCAGCGCCGGGACGAGCTTCTCGAGGTGGCGGCCTGTGCGGGCCGAGATGTTGACGCGCGGCGCCCAGGAGACGTGGGCGAGGTCCTGCTCGATCTCGCGCTCCAGGTAGCGGCGGCGCTCGTCGTCCAGCAGGTCCCACTTGTTGAAGGCCAGCACGAGGGCGCGGCCCGACTCGAGCACGAGGTCGATGATGCGCACGTCCTGCTCGCTGATGGGCTGGCTGACGTCGAGCACGACGACGGCGACCTCCGCCTTCTCCAGCGCGGTGGAGGTGCGCAGCGACGCGTAGAAGTCGGCGCCCTGCTGCAGGTGCACGCGGCGGCGGATGCCGGCGGTGTCGACGAAGCGCCACACCTTGCCGGCCAACTCGACCTGCTCGTCGACCGGGTCGCGGGTGGTGCCGGCGAGCTCGTTGACGACCACGCGCTCCTCCCCCGCCGCCTTGTTCAGGAGGGAGGACTTGCCGACGTTCGGCCGGCCGACGATCGCGACGCGACGGGGTCCGCCGACCTCCTGCTTGGCGACGGCCGAGACCTCGGGCAGCGCCTTCAGGATGTCGTCGAGCAGGTCGGCGACGCCGCGGCCGTGCAGGGCCGAGACGGGACGCGGCTCGCCGAGGCCCAGCGACCACAGCTCGGTCGCGAAGGGCTCCTGGCGCGCGTCGTCCACCTTGTTGGCGGCGAGGAAGACCGGCTTGTCGGTCTTGCGCAGCATTCGCACGACGTGCTCGTCGGTCGCGGTCGCTCCGACCGTCGCGTCCACGACGAACAGCACCGCGTCGGCGAGGTCGACCGCGACCTCGGCCTGCGCGGCCACGGACGCGTCGATGCCGCGGGCGTCGGGCTCCCACCCGCCGGTGTCGACGAGGGTGAAGCGGCGGCCGTTCCACTCCGCCTGGTACGACACGCGGTCGCGGGTCACACCGGGGGTGTCCTCCACGACGGCCTCGCGGCGGCCGAGGATGCGGTTGACGAGCGCCGACTTGCCCACGTTGGGGCGGCCGACGATGGCGAGCACCGGCAGGGCGGGGAGGAACGTGATCGCGTTCGGGTCCTCGCTGACGGTCTCGAGGATGTCGAGGTCGCTCTCGTCGAGCTCGTAGTCGTTGAGGCCGCTGCGCAGGGCGGCGGCGCGCTGGACGGCGAGGACGTCGTCCATCTCCGCCAGCCGCTCGGCGAGGTCGTCGGCCCCGACGGGCTCGTTGTCGATGTCAGACATGGGTCTCTTTCTGTACGACCTGGATGACCGCATCCACGGTCTGGTCGAAGTCGAGGTCGGTGGAGTCGACGGTGGTCACACCGTCCGCGGCGTTCATGAAGTCGACGACCCGGGAGTCGGCCGCGTCCCTCCGGAGCAGCGCCTCGCCGACATGGGCGGCGGAATGGCCGATCAGCTCAGCAGAACGTCTGGCAATTCTAACGGATTCGTCGGCGGTGAGCAGGATGCGCACGGGAGCATCCGGAAACACCACGGTCGTGATGTCCCGGCCCTCGACCACGACGCCCGGTTTGCCGGAGCGCCGCACGATGTCGCGGAAGAGCTGGGTGAGGTAGGCGCGCACCTCCGGCACCCGCGCGATGGCGCTCACCACGGCGGTGACGTCGGGCTCGCGGATGGCGTCGGTCACGTCGTGATCGCCGACGAAGACGCCCGTCTCGGCCGGGTCCTCCCCCGACGGGTCGGTGCCGATCCGGTAGTCGAAGTCGGGCAGCGCGTCGATCACGGCCGCGGAATCGGTCGGGTCGAGCCGGCGCTGCACGACGTACCAGCTCAGCGCGCGGTACGCGGCGCCGGTGTCGAGGTACGCCCAGCCGAGCCGGCGGGCGGTGGCCTTCGAGACGGACGACTTGCCGCTGCCGGCGGGTCCGTCGACCGCCACCACGATCGGGGTCTGTGCGAGCTCTGTCATCCGGCGATCCTCCAGCCGCGGTCGGTCAGGTCGTTCACGGTGCGGGTCAGCACCTCGGGCAGCACGGCGATCTCGGCGAGGCCGAAGGCGGCTCCGGGCGAGTGCTCGAGCCGCAGGTCCTCCAGGTTCACGTCGAGGTCGCCCAGTTCGTTCAGGAGGCGCGCGAGCTCGCCGGGGCGGTCCTCCACCATCACGACCACGGAGCTGTAGCGCTTGTCCTGGCCGTGCTTGCCGGGCAGGCGGGAGACGCCGACGTTGCCGCCCGCGATCTCCTCGGCGATCGCGCGCCGCGAGCCGGCCGCATCCACGTCGCCGAGGGCCACGAGCACGCGGTCGAGGTCGTCGCGGTAGGCGTGCAGGATCTCGACGATCGCGGGCGCGTTCGCACCGAGGATCTGCACCCACAGCTCGGGCTCGCTCGCCGCGATACGGGTCACGTCGCGCACGCCCTGGCCCGCGAGGCCGAGAGCGGCGTCGGTGGAGCCGGCGAGGCGCTTGGCCATCAGGCTCGACACGATCTGCGGCGCGTGCGAGACGAGGGCGACGGCCGCGTCGTGGTCGGCCGCGCCCATCTCGACCGGCGTCGCGCCGAGGTCCAGGATGAGCGCCTCCACCAGGCTGACGGCCTCGCGCGGGTTCTCCGGTCGCGCCGCGACCACCCACGGGCGGCCGATGAAGAGGTCGGCGCGGGCCGCGCTGGGGCCGCCGCGCTCGCGCCCGGCGAGCGGGTGCGAGCCGACGTAGCGCGACAGGTCGGCGCCCGACTCCTGCAGCTCCGAGAGCGGCGCGACCTTCACGCTGGCGACGTCGGTGACGACCGCTGCGGGATGCGCGGCGAGCTCGTCCGCGACGACGCGCGACACCAAGTCCGGCGGCACCGCCACCACGATCAGAGACGGCTCCGAGCCTCCGTCGTCCGCGCGCCCCGCCCCATAGTCCGCGGCCAGCCGCAGGTGGGCGGGCGAGGCGTCGGCGAGCAGCACGTCGACACCGCGGGCGCGCAGCCCGAGTCCGACGGAGGCGCCGAGCAGCCCGGCGCCGACGACGCGGACGGGACCGGTGAGCCGGGAGGCGGGTTCGTTCACGCATCCACCTTAGTCAGCGGCGGCACCCCTCATCGCCGCACCCCTCCCCCACACATTTGTGCCAAATGTCGACTTTGGCGGCACCAAAGGCGACATTTGGCACGAATCGGGAGGGGGTCAGGGCCGGCGGGGTCAGCGCTCGGCGGGGTCGGCGGAGTCGGCGGAGCCCTCGCGGGAGATGGTGAGCAGCTTGCCCAGCTCCTCCTTGGTCAGGTCGCGCATCGCGCCGACCTTCAGGGTGCCGAGGTGCAGCGGGCCGAACTGGCGGCGGACGAGCTCGATCACGGGATGTCCGACCTCCGCCATCATGCGGCGCACGATCCGGTTGCGGCCGGAGTGCAGGGTCAGCTCGACGAGGCAGTCGTTCGCCCCGCCGCCGCCCTGGAGCAGGCGGGCGCGGTCGGCGGAGATCGGCCCGTCCTCGAGCTCGACGCCGCGGGTGAGGCGCGCGATCGTCTGCGGCGTGACCTGGCCGCGCACGCGCGCGATGTAGGTCTTCGTGACGCCGAAGCTGGGATGCGCGAGCACGTGGGCGAGCTCCCCGTCGTTGGTGAGGATGAGCAGCCCGGAGGTCTCCGCATCCAGCCGCCCGACGTTGAACAGCCGCTCCGCGAACTCGGAGGTGAAGCGGGACAGGTCGGGGCGCCCCTGCTCGTCGCGCATCGAGCTGACGACGCCGACGGGCTTGTTGAGCATGACGTAGCGGCGGCTGGTGTCCAGCTGCACGGCGGTGCCGTCGACGGCGACCTTGTCGTTCTCCGGGTCGATGCGGCGGCCGAGCTCGGCGACGACCTGGCCGTTCACCGTCACCCGGCCCTCGACGATCAGCTGCTCGGAGACGCGGCGGGAGGCGACTCCCGCCGCGGCCATGACCTTCTGCAGGCGTTCGCCCTGGGGTGCGTCCTCAACGGACATCGGCATCGAATCCTTCCGCTCCGTCCGCCAGCAGCGGGGAGATCTTGGGCAGCTCGTCCACGGAGTTGATGCCGAGTTGGGTGAGCAGCAGGTCGGTCGTGCCGTAGTTGATGGCACCCGTCTCGCTGTCGGTGAAGAGTTCTGTGATGAGTCCGCGGCCCAGCAGGGTGCGGACCACGGAGTCCACGTTGACCGCGCGGATGGAGGCGATCGCGCCGCGGCTGATCGGCTGCTTGTAGGCGATCACGGCGAGGGTCTCGAGCGCGGCCTGCGAGAGCTTGGTGGGGTTCTGCTGCAGCACGTAGCCGGCGACGACCTGGTCGTACTCGGCGCGCACGTAGACGCGCCAGCCTCCCCCGACCTCGCGCAGCTCGAAGCCGCGCCGCACGCTCCCGCCGGGGGCGTTGCCGTCGAAGTCCTCCACGAGCACGTCGATGGCCTGCCGCACCCGTTTCACCGGCGCACCGACCGCGGTCGCCAGGGTCACGACGCTCATCGGCTCGTCGGCGACCATGAGGATGGCCTCCAGTGCGCGCTCGATGTCGGTGTCGGCGACGGGCGCCGGCACCTCCGTGGTGTCGGTCGCGTCCGTCAGCTCCGGGGCCTCGTCCGCGTCCACGATCCCGGACACGTTCTCAACCGTCATAATCCGCTCCCAGGTTGGTCAGGTTCTCCTCGGACCAGTGCTCCGCCGTCCAGCGCAGCGTCAGCTCGCCCAGCGGCTCCAGCTGCTCGAAGGCGATGGCCGCGTGCCGGTACAGCTCGAGCACGGCGAGGAACCGCGCGATCACCACGCCCTTCTGGTCGGCGCCCGCGACCAGCTGCCGGAACGACAGCTGCTCGCCGCCGCGCAGCAGGCCGACGACCACGGCCGCCTGCTCCCGGATGCTCACCAGCGGCGCGTGCAGGTGGTCGAGGCCCACGACGGGGATCTCGCGGGGCGTCATCGCCAGGGTGGCGAGCGCGGCGAAGTCGTCGAGGCCCAGCGTCCACACCAGCTCCGGGTCGCGCTGGCGGAACTTGTCCTCCAGTCGCACGGTGCGGGTGTGCCGGCTGCTCTCGGCCTCCAGCGTCCCCGCGAACCACGCCGACGCCTCCTTGAACGCGCGGTACTGCAGCAGCCGCGCGAAGAGCAGGTCGCGCGCCTCTAGGAGCGCCACATCCTCCGCATCCACGAGCTCGCCCTGCGGAAGCAGCCCGGCGACCTTGAGGTCGAGCAGCGTCGCGGCGACGAGCAGGAACTCGCTCGCCTCGTCGAGGCTGTCCGCGGTGTCGAGCGCACGCAGGTAGGCGATGAACTCGTCGGTGACGCGGCTCAGCGAGATCTCGGTGATGTCGAGCTCGTGCTTCGTGATGAGCGAGAGCAGGAGGTCGAACGGCCCCTCGAAGGCGCCGACCGCGACGCGGAATCCGGCGTCGGCACCGGTCGCCCCGTCCGCCTCGGGCGGGGTCGCCAGCGTGCCCTGCGGGGCGTCGTCAGGCGACGGCGCCACGGAAGATCAGTTCCCGCGCGAGCTGGCGATAGGCCTCGGCGGCGGCGTGCTCGGGGGCGAACTGCGTGATCGGGGTGCCGGCGACCGAGGCGTCCGGGAACTTCACCGTGCGCGAGATCACCGTCTCCAGCACGCGGTCGCCGAACGCGTCCACGACACGCTCCAGGACCTCGCGCGAGTGCAGCGTGCGCGAGTCGTACATGGTGGCGAGGATGCCGTCGAGCTCGATCGCCGGGTTGAGCCGCTCGCGCACCTTGTCGATCGTCTCGATCAGCAGGGCGACACCGCGCAGCGCGAAGTACTCGCACTCCAGCGGGATCAGCACGCCGTGGCTCGCCGTGAGGGCATTCACGGTCAGGATGCCGAGCGACGGCTGGCAGTCGATCAGGATGACGTCGTAGTCGGCGCTGACCTTGCGCAGCACCGAGGCGAGGATCTGCTCGCGGGCGACCTCGTTGACGAGGTGCACCTCCGCCGCCGACAGGTCGATGTTGGCCGGGATGATGTCGAGGCCGGGGACGCTCGTGGTCTGGATGGCGCCCTGCACGTCCGCGTTGCGGTTCAGCAGCAGGTCGTAGATCGTCGTCACGTCGTGCGTCTGCGCGCCGAGGCCGGCCGAGAGCGCACCCTGCGGGTCGAAGTCGACGGCCAGCACGCGACGGCCGTAGTCCGCGAGGGTGGCGCCGAGGTTGATGGAGGTCGTGGTCTTGCCGACCCCGCCCTTCTGGTTGCAGAGCGCCACGATGCGGGCCGGGCCGTGCTGGTTCAGCGGGGCGGGCTGGGGGAACGCGCGCAGGGGTCGCCCGGTGGGTCCGAGCTTCGTGGTGAGGGAAGCCTCGTCCATACCGGGAAGCTCGGTCCTGACCTGGTCGTTGCGCGTCACCGGGGTGTTCCTCGTCCCTGTCGTAGGCGGTCTGTTCAAGGGGACAGTCTATCCGGGGCGAACCCCTGCCGCCGGGCGGGAGAGCGGCGGTTCGCGGGGCCGCGGATCAGCGCGCCCGCGGGTGCGCCGACGTGTAGACGTCGCGCAGCGTATCCGCCGTCACCAGCGTGTAGATCTGGGTCGTCGCCACCGACGAGTGCCCCAGCAGTTCCTGCACGACGCGCACGTCCGCTCCCCCGGCGAGCAGGTGCGTGGCGAACGAGTGGCGGAGGGTGTGCGGCGAGATCTCGACGGGCAGGTTCGCGCGCTCGGCGGCGGCGCGGATGATGAGCCAGGCGTTCTGGCGCGAGAGCCGTGCCCCGCGCATCCCGAGGAACAGCGCGGGCGTGGCGCGGCCCTTGGTCGAGAGCAGCGGTCGGGCGCGCACGAGGTAGGCGTCGACCGCCGCCCGGGCGTAGCTCCCGAGGGGGACGATGCGCTGCTTGCTCCCCTTGCCCGTCAGGCGCACGATGTCGGCGTCGATGACATCGTCCACGTTCAGCCCGACCGCCTCGCTGACGCGGGCGCCGGTGGCGTACATGAGCTCCAGGAGCGCCTTGTCGCGGAGGTTCACGACCTCCTCGCCGTCGGTCGCCGCGAGCAGGGCGCTCACCTGGTCGATCGTGATCGCCTTCGGGAGGCGGCTCGGGAGCTTCGGGGGTCGCACCTCATGGGCGACGTCCTGCTCCACCCGCCCCTCCTCCAGCAGGAACCGGTGGAAGCCGCGGACGGTCGACAGCACCCGGGCGAGGGAGGACGCGGTCAGCGGCGACTCCGGCCGTGTGCCGAGGTGCGCAACGAACTCCGACACCATCGGGCTGGTGACCTCCCGCAGGTCGCCCACCCCGCGCTCGTCGAGCCACGCCGTGTAGACCGAGAGGTCGCGCCGGTAGGCGGCGACGGTGTTCGCCGAGAGACCGCGCTCGATCGTCACGTGCCTCAGGAAGGCGTCCACCTCCGCCGCGGCGGTCATTCCCCGGCGAGCTTCGGGTGGGTCGGCCACGGCTCGTCCGCCGCGCCGAGCGTCGCCCAGCCCTTCTCACGCGCTGTTCGAGCCGCGAGCAGCGCGATGATGAGCGGCGCGTTGTGCACCGTCCGGGCGAGGACCGCGTCCACCGCGTCGTCGAGGGGCAGCCAGGCCGTCTCGATGTCGGCCTCCTCCTCCTCGCGGTCGAAGACCTCCGGCGCGGGACGCACGCCGCGCGCCAGGTAGATGCGGATCGCCTCGTCGCTGCCGCCGGGGCTCGTGAAGATGTCGGCCAGCACGTTCCACTCGTCGGCGACGAGGTCCGCCTCCTCTGCGAGCTCGCGCTTGACCGCCGCGAGCGGGTCCTCCCCGCGGATGTCGAGCAGCCCGGCCGGGATCTCCCAGTCGCGGTGCCGCACGGGATGCCGGTACTGCTTGATCAGCAGCACCCGCCCCGCGTCGTCCAGGGCGAGCACGGCGACCGCGCCCGTGTGGTCCACGTAGTCGCGGGTGATGTCCGCGTCGTTGTAGCGGAACACGTCGCGGCGCACGTCCCAGACCCGGCCGTGGAAGACCGTCTCGGACGAGACGATCTCGGGGCGGAACGCCTCGTCCGACAGCAGGCCGTCGCTCATCAGCCCTCCGCGGCGACTTCGAAGAGCAGGCTCGCCTTCTGGCGCTCGAGCGCCGCGCCGACCAGGCCGGCGAACAGCGGGTGCGCGTTGTTCGGGCGCGACCGCAGCTCGGGGTGGGCCTGGGTGCCGATGTAGAACGGGTGCACGTCGCGCGGCAGCTCGACGTACTCGACCAGGTGGCCGTCGGGCGAGGTGCCCGAGAACCACAGGCCGGCGTCGGCGATCTGCTCGCGGTAGTTGTTGTTGACCTCGTAGCGGTGGCGGTGGCGCTCGCTGGCCTCGTTTGAGCCGTACAGGTCGGCGGCGAGGGAGCCCTCGGCGAGCACGGCCGGGTAGAGGCCGAGGCGCATGGTGCCGCCCAGGTCGCCGCCGGCGATGATCTCGACCTGCTCCGCCATCGTCGCGATCACGGGGAACTCGGTCTCGGGGTCGAACTCCGACGAGGACGCGCCGGCGAGGCCCGCCTCGTGACGGGCGTACTCGATGACCATGCACTGCAGGCCGAGGCACAGGCCGAGCGCGGGGATGCCGTTCTCACGGGCGAAGCGCAGGGCGCCGACCTTGCCCTCGATGCCGCGGACGCCGAAGCCGCCGGGCACGCAGATCGCGTCGACCTCGCTCAGCTGGTGGGCGGCGCCCTCGGCGGTCTGGCACTCGTCCGACGGGATCCACTTGAGCTTCACCTTGGTCTGGTGCGCGAAGCCGCCCGCGCGGAGCGCCTCGGTGACCGAGAGGTACGCGTCCGGGAGGTCGATGTACTTGCCGACCAGGCCGATGGTGACCTCGTGCTTCGGGTCGTGCACGGCCTCCAGCAGGCGCGCCCAGCCGTTCCAGTCGACGTCCGCCGCCTTGTCGAGGCCGAGCTGGTCGATGATGTAGGCGTCCAGGCCCTGGTCGTGCAGCATGGTCGGGATGTCGTAGATGCTCGGCACGTCGATCGCGTTGACCACGGCCGCCTCGTCCACGTCGCACATGAGCGCGATCTTGCGCTTGTTGCTCTCGGAGACCGGGCGGTCGCTGCGGAGGACGAGCGCGTCGGGCTGGATGCCGATCGAGCGGAGCGCGGCGACCGAGTGCTGCGTCGGCTTGGTCTTCTGCTCGCCCGAGGCGTTCATGAACGGCACCAGCGAGACGTGCACGAAGAAGCAGTTCTTGCGGCCGAGCTCGTGGCGCACCTGGCGGGCCGACTCGATGAACGGCTGCGACTCGATGTCGCCGACCGTGCCGCCGATCTCGGTGATGATGACGTCGGGTGCGGGCTCGCCGTCCGGGCCGGCCTGGGCCTGGAGGCGCATCCGGCGCTTGATCTCGTCGGTGATGTGCGGGATGACCTGGACGGTGTCGCCGAGGTACTCGCCGCGACGCTCCTTGGCGATCACGTTCGAGTAGATCTGACCGGTGGTCACGTTGGCCGACTGGCCGAGGTTGATGTCGAGGAACCGCTCGTAGTGCCCGATGTCGAGGTCCGTCTCGGCGCCGTCGTCGGTCACGAAGACCTCGCCGTGCTGGAACGGGTTCATCGTGCCCGGATCCACGTTCAGATAGGGGTCGAGCTTCTGCATCACGACGCGGAGTCCGCGCGCGGTCAGAAGGTTGCCCAGGGAGGCCGCCGTGAGGCCCTTGCCCAACGAAGAAACGACACCACCGGTCACGAAAATGTGCTTGGTAATGCCGTTCGAGATGCCCGCTTCAGATTTATCCACCACGGGCTTGCAGCTTATCACCATCGGCTGCGAGAGGTTCGCGCGCCGCGACGGATCAGCGGGCGGCGGCCGCCATCTCGACCAGCTCGCGCGCGTGGGCGAGGCCGCTCTCGGAGTCGGGGAGGCCCGAGAGCAGGCGCGCCATCTCGGCGATGCGCTCGTCGCCGTCGAGACGGCGCACGCTGGAGGCTGTCACCGACCCGTCGTTGCCCTTCACGACCGTGAGGTGGTTGGTCGCGAACGCGGCGACCTGGGCCAGGTGGGTGACGACGATGACCTGCGCGCTCTCGGCCAGTCGCGCCAGCCGGCGGCCGATCTCGATGGCCGAGGCGCCGCCGACGCCCGCGTCGATCTCGTCGAAGATGAAGGTCGGCACCGGGTCGGCGCCGGCGATGACGACCTCGATCGCCAGCATGACGCGCGAGAGCTCGCCGCCGGACGCGCCCTTGCCGAGCGGGCGGGGCTCGGCCCCGGGATGCGGCTGCAGCAGGATCGAGACCTGGTCGCGGCCGGTGGCCGAGTAATCGTCGCGCTCGGTGACCTCGACGACGACGCGCGCGTCGGGCATCGCGAGGGCGGAGAGCTCGTCGGAGACGGCGGCGGAGAGGCGCTCGGCGGCCTCCCGGCGGCGGGCGCTGAGATCGGCGGCCAGCTCGGCGGCCAGCGTCTCGTCGGCCTCGACCTCCCGTGCGAGGTCCTCGATGCGGTCGGCGTCGCCGTCGAGCTCCAGGAGGCGCAGGCTGCCCGTCTCGAGCGTGCGGATCACGTCGTCGAGCGTCGGTCCGTACTTGCGGACGAGCGTGGCCAGCTCGGAGCGCCGCTCCTGCACCAGCCCGAGCTCGTGGGCGCCGTCGGTGTCGAGCCCGTCGAGGTACGTCGAGAGCTGGGCGGCGATGTCGGAGATGAGGTAGTTGGCGTTGGCCACCGCCTCGGCGAGCGGACCCAGCGCCGCGTCGTGCGGCGCCATCCGGTCGAGCTGGCGACGCGCGTTGTCGAGCAGGCCCAGCGCGTCCGCGCCCTCGGACTCCTCCGCCGACAGCAGTTCGCGGGCACCGGCCGCGGCGAGCCGCAGCTCTTCGAGGTTGGTGAGGCGCTCGGCGCGCTCCGCCAGCTCGTCGTCCTCCCCGGGCTGGGGTGCGACCGTCTCGATCTCGGACATCGCGAGCCGGAGGTCGTCCGCCTCGCGCGAGCGGCGGTCGCGGTCGGCGACGAGCTCGTCGAGCTCGGCCGTGTTGTCGCGCCAGCGGTGGAAGACCTGCGCGTACGCGTCGACGGCCGCCCCGAAGTCGGGACCGGCGAAGCGGTCGAGCGCCTCGCGCTGCGCGACCGCCGACCGCAGCCGGATCTGGTCGGACTGGCCGTGCACGACGACGAGCTGCTCGCCGAGCTCGGTGAGCACGCTCACCGGAGCGCTGCGCCCGCCGACGACGGCGCGCGAGCGTCCTTCGGCGGAGACCGAGCGGCTCAGCACCAGCTCGGCCGCTCCCCCGCCCAGGGCGTCGACATCGCCTCCGGCGTCGCGGACGCGCTCGACGACCTCACCGGTGTCGATGACGCGCCAGCGCCCCTCGACCCAGGCCTGGCCGCTCCCGAGCCGCACCGCTCCGGTGTCGGCGCGCGAGCCGAGCAGCAGGCCGAGGGCGGACACCACCATCGTCTTGCCCGCGCCGGTCTCGCCGGTGATCGCGGTGAATCCCGCGCCCAGGGGCAGGGAGGCGTCGGCGATCACGCCCAGGTCTTTGATCGAGATCTCCTCGATCGCTCCACGTACGTCGGTCACGTCAGTCACGGCCCGCCGGCCCCCTCCATCCCGTGACGGGAAGATCGAACTTCTGCACCAGCCGGTCGGTGAACGGCCCCGGGTGCAGGCGCGCCAGGCGCACGGGCACCGGCGAGCGGCGCACGACCACGCGAGCGCCGCGCGGCAGGTCGAAGGCGCGACGGCCGTCGCACCACAGGATCCCCTCGCCGCCCGTGCGGTCCAGCAGCTCGACCGCGAGCGACGACTCCGCGTCGACCACCAGCGGGCGCGAGAACAGCGCGTGCGCGCTGAGCGGCACGAGCAGCAGCGCGGCGACGCCCGGCCACACGACCGGGCCGCCGGCCGAGAACGAGTAGGCGGTCGATCCCGTCGGGGTCGACATCACGACGCCGTCGCAGCCGAAGCTCGACATCGGCCGGCCGTCGACCTCGATCACCACCTCGAGCATCCGCTCGCGGCTGGCCTTCTCGACCGTGGCCTCGTTGAGCGCCCAGCTCTCGTAGACGACCTCGTCGCCGACCTTCACGCGGGCGGAGAGCGTCATGCGCTCCTCCACCGTGTAGTCCTTCGCGAGGCCGCGTGCGACCGCGATCTCGAGGTCGTCGCGCTCGCTCTCGGCGAGGAAGCCGACGTGGCCCAGGTTGACACCCAGCAGCGGCGCGGAGCAGCCGCGGACCAGCTCGGCCGCGCGCAGGATGGTGCCGTCACCGCCGAGCACGATCACCAGCTCCAGCTCGTCGGCCGCGACCTCGTCGCCGAGGAGGGCGATGCGGTCGAGGCCCGGTTCCGCCGCGAGGAGGTCGCGCCGCTCGTCCGCGCTGAGCACCGGGATGACGCCGGCCTCGAGCAGCTGCGTGCACACGCGCACGCCCGCGTCGAGGGAGTCCTGACGGCCGGTGTGCGCGACGACGAGGATGTATCGCGTCGCTGCTCCCATACCCGACTCTCCCTCCGGTCGTGCTCGTCCTCCCATTCTGTCGGAGATTCGGCCCGGTCTGGGTCGATCGCCCGCACCTGTGGAGAATTCACGGGTTGTTCCGCCGGGCCTGCGCCCGCTGCCTCCTGCGCTCAGCCGGCGAGGTCCTGCGCCCGGTCGAGCCACTCCGTCGGGTTCGCACCGCGCTCCGAGAGGTGGATGAGGAACTCGCGGTTGCCGTGCGAGCCCGCGATCGGCGACGCGATGACACCCGCCGTGCCGAGCCCGAGGTCGAACCCGGCCCACAAGACGCCGGTCAGCGCGTCCGCCCGCAGCACGGGGTCGTGCACGATCCCTTCGCGCACGCCGGTGCGCCCCACCTCGAACTGCGGCTTGACCAGCAGGACGAAGTCCGCCTCCGGCACGGCCGTGCCACGCAGGGCGGGGAGCACCTGGCCGAGGGAGATGAAGGACAGGTCGGCGACCACGAGGTCGGGCCGGGCGTCGTCGCCGGTCAGCCCGGCCAGCTGCTCGGCGGTGAGGGAGCGCACGTTGACGCCCTCGAACAACGCGAGCCGCTCCTCCAGCAAAAGTTGCGGGGCGAGCTGCCCGTGGCCGACGTCGACCGCGATCACCCGCGCCGCACCGCGCTCGAGCAGCACTTGGCTGAACCCGCCGGTCGAGGCGCCCGCGTCGAGCGCGAGGCGCCCCGCCACGGGCACGTCGAAGGCGTCGAGCGCCGCGATCAGCTTGTGCGCGCCGCGGCTGACGTAGTGGTCGGCGCCCGCGACCTCGACGCTCTGCTCCTCGCCGACCTTCGCCGACGCGCGCACGACCGGAGCGCCGTCGACCGTCACGAGCCCCTGGGCGATCAGCGTCGCGGCGTGCGTGCGCGAACGGGCCAGTCCGCGCGCGGCGAGAGCGACGTCGAGCCGCTCAGTCATGCCGGTGCGCGTCGGCTCCCTCGAGCCGTTCGGAGAGCTCGGCGTGCAGCTGCGCATAGGCGTCGGCGCGCGCCGTCAGCGGCTGCTCCTCGATCACATCGAGGCGGGCCACCAGCGCGTCGTCGCTGTCGTCGCGATCCTGGTCGGACATGCGTTCAGACTACTCGTCGGCCTATTCGACGAACACGCCGGCGAGCGTCTTCTTGCCGCGCCGCAGCACGACCATCCCGCCCGGGAGCGCCGCGTCGCCGATGGGCGCCTCGGCGTCCTCCGCCTTCGCGTTGTTCGTGTAGACGCCGCCCTGGGCGACCGCCCGGCGTGCCTCGCCGAGGCTGCTGGTGAGCCCGGTGTCGACGAGCGCCTGGGCGATCGTCGCGCCCGGCGCGGTCGTCGTGTTGGGCAGCTCGCGCAGGGCCGACTCCAGCGTGCCGCGGTCGAGGGAGGCGAGGTCGCCCTGGCCGAACAGCGCCTCGGCCGCCGCGATGGCCGCCTCGGTCTGCGCCACGCCGTGGACGAGCGTCGTCACGTCGCGCGCGAGCCGCAGCTGCGCCGCCCGGCGGAACGGCTCCTCGGCGACGAGGCGCTCGTACTCGGCGATCTCGTCGCGGGTGAGGAACGTGAACACCTTGAGCCGGCTGATCACGTCCGCGTCGTCGGTGTTGACCCAGAACTGGTAGAACGCGTACGGGCTGGTCAGCTCCGCGTCGATCCAGATCGCGTTGCCCTCGCTCTTGCCGAACTTGGTGCCGTCGCTGTTGGTGATGAGCGGCGTGCCGATGGCGTGCACGTGCGCGCCCTCGACCTTGCGGATGAGCTCGGTGCCGCTGGTGAGGTTGCCCCACTGGTCGCTGCCGCCGGTCTGCAGCACGCAGCCGTACTGGCGGTGCAGCTCGAGGAAGTCGAGGCCCTGGAGGATCTGGTAGCTGAACTCGGTGTACGAGATCCCCTCGTCGGAGTTCAGGCGCGCCGAGACGGCGTCCTTCTTCAGCATGGTGCCGACGCGGAAGTGCTTGCCGATCTCGCGCAGGAAGTCGATCGCGGACAGCGGCGCCGTCCAGTCGAGGTTGTTGACGAGACGCGCGGCGTTGTCGCCCTCGAAGCTGAGGTACTTCGAGACCTGCGCCTGCAGCGAGCGCACCCACTCGGCGACCGTCTCGCGCGTGTTGAGCGTGCGCTCGGCGGTCGGGCGCGGGTCGCCGATCAGGCCGGTCGAGCCGCCGACGAGGCCGAGCGGCTTGTGGCCGGCGAGCTGGAGGCGGCGCATGGTGAGCAGCTGCACGAGGTGGCCGAGGTGGAGGCTCGCCGCCGTCGGGTCGAAGCCGCAGTAATACGTGACCGGTCCGCCCGCGAGGAGTTCTTTGAGAGCGGCCTCGTCGGTGGAGACGTGGACGAGACCGCGCCAGACCAGTTCGTCCCAGATGTCGTCGAAGGACGGGTCGATGGCCTGCGTTTCGAGCGTGGCGGATTCGGACATCCACCCAGATTATCAGCGGGAGGGCCGGCCTCCCCGCCGTCGGCAGTCAGGTCCGTGGACCTGATGGACTAGTAATCAGGTCTATATCCCTGATAGAGTACCGATCAGGCCACCAGCCCTGACCGATTCAGGAGGACCGATGTTCGTGATCACCGCTGACCAGGTCGGCAGCCGCACCGGCCCCGACCTCGCCACCGACACGTTGCGCGCCCTGCAGGAGCGCCACGGCGAGACCCTCGCCCTCCCCGTCGACCGCAACGCCGGGGACGAGCTCCAGGCGCTGACACCCGACCCGGCGACCGCGCTGGCGCTGGTGCTCGAACTGACCCGGGACGGACTCTGGAGCGTCGGGGTCGGGATCGGCGCCATCCGCCTCCCGCTCCCCGCCCAGACCCGCGCGGCGAGCGGCGACGCCTTCGTCGCAGCCCGCGCCGCCGTCGGCCGCGCCAAGAAGTCCCCCACCCGCCTCGCCGTGGAGGCCCTCGTCGACCCCGAGGCCGCTCGGGATGTCGAAGCGCTCGCCGACCTGCTCCTCACCCTGCGCGACGCGCGCTCCCCCGCCGGCTGGGAGCTGTACGACCTCCTCTCCGCGGGACTGACCCAGACGGAAGCCGGCGCGCGCCTGGGCATCACCCCGCAATCGGTGAGCGACCGCGCCCGCGCCGCGAACCTCCGCGTCGAGCTGGCGGCCGTCCCCGCGCTGACTAGGCTGTTGGCGAGCGCCGACGCCGCACAGCTCGCCGCTCCCCCCACCACCGCGCACGACTCGGAGGACGAATGACGACCCTGCCCCCGGCGGCCTTCCTCGCCTTCCTCTTCGCGCACACCGTGTGGATGCTCGTCCTGCTGCTGACGATCGCCGCCCTCTGCTGCATGGTCGCGACCCTGCGCACACCCCGGCGTCCCCTCGTCTACACGGCGACCGGCCTCCTCGCGCTCGCGTTCATCCTCGCCGTCCTGCCGCAGGAGCAGGCGCCGCTGGAGTTCCGCCTCTTCATCGGCATCGCGGCGCTCGCCCTCAGCGTCGCGGGAGGCGGCCCCGCCTCCCAGCTGGTCCTCGCGCTGGCCGCGCGCAGCACGATCGTCGCGGGAGACCACGGCGGCATCGTCGTGCACGACCGCTCCACCGGCTCCGCCGCCGACGCCACCCGCGAGGTGCTGCGCGGCGGCACCACCATCGGCTTCCTGGAGCGCTTCGCGACCACCGGCGCGATCATGGCCGGCTTCCCGGAGGCGCTCGGCGTGCTGATCGCCATCAAGGGCGTCGGCCGCTTCACCGAGCTCGACACCGCCGAGGCGCGCGAACGGTTCATCATCGGCACGCTCGTCAGCATCACCTGGGCGTGCGTCTGCGCGGGCCTGTTCCGCTTCGTCGCGGCCTGAGCTCAGTCGTCCGATTTCGGGTGCCGCTTGTACGGCGACACCGTCGGGTCGCCCGGCAGCCAGTAGCGCCAGGGGAACGCCGCTCCCCCGCCCGCGCCCGAGACGCCGGTGCGCGGGCCCGTCTCGTACTCCGCCTGCTCGTCCGGCAGCAGCAGCTCGAAGCGCCCGCCGAACAGGTCGGCTCCGTCGTCGGCGAGCGCGATGCCCGCCGCCACGACCAGCCGCGCCGGGCCGCGCGCGAGGTCGCGGTGCGGGATGGTGCGGCCGCTGGCCCCCACCCGGCGCACCTCCGCGAGGGACTCGCCCTCGATGACCTCGGCGGCGCGCAGCAGCACGGCCGTCGCCTCGCCCTCCGGCGAGCACACGACGTTGGCGCACACGTGCATCCCGTACGTGAAGTACGCGTACAGGTGGCCGGGCGGCCCGTACATCACCGCGTTGCGCTTGGTGCGGCCGCGGAAGGCGTGCGAGCCGGGGTCGAGGCCGTCGCCGATGTACGCCTCCACCTCGGTGATGCGGAGCCCGACCGTCCCCTGGGCGGTGATGTGGCGGAGCACGGCGCCGAGGAGGCGCGGGGCGACCTCCAGCGACGACGCCTCGAAGACCTCGCGACGGGGATGGTGCAGCGGCATCTCGGGCCGGGTCCGCGTCAGAAGATGCGGCCGCCGGCGGCGACCGCGACGATCAGCCCGACGACGATGACCGCGATGGCGACCACGACGACCGTCGGGATGATCCACGGACGCTTCGGCGGCGTCTGCTCCGGGCGGGCCATCAGACCAGGTCCCGTCGCGTCGCGGCGAACGAGCCGGTGAAGGCGCGCACGCGCTCGGTGAGGGACGCGAGCTGCTCGGCCACCCGATCCGGTGCGGTCCCGCCGACGCCGGCGCGGCTGGCGACCGAGCCCTCGACGGTGAGCACCGACCGCACCTCCGGGGTCAGCAGTGGAGAGACGGCGGCGAGCTGCGCGTCGTCCACCTCGTGCAGCTCCAGGCCGTTCTCCTCGGCGAACTTCACCAGGCTGCCGGTGATCTCGTGCGCGTTGCGGAACGGGACGTGCTGCTTGACCAGCCACTCCGCGACGTCGGTCGCGAGCGAGAAGCCCTGCGGCGCGAGCTCCGCCATCCGGTCGGTGTGGAAGCGGAGGGTGGCGACCATGCCAGCGAAGGCCGGGAGCACGACCTCCAGCGTCTGCACGGAGTCGAACACGGGCTCCTTGTCCTCCTGCAGGTCGCGGTTGTACGCGAGCGGGAGGCCCTTGAGCGTCGTGAGCAGCCCCGTCAGGTTGCCGATCAGGCGGCCGGACTTGCCGCGGGCCAGCTCGGCGATGTCGGGGTTCTTCTTCTGCGGCATGATCGACGAGCCGGTCGAGTAGGCGTCGTCGAGGGTGACGAAGCCGAACTCGCGCGTGTTCCAGAGGATGATCTCCTCGGCGAAGCGGGAGAGGTCCACGCCGATCTGCGCGGCGATGAACGCGAACTCCGCCACGACATCCCGCGCGGCCGTGCCGTCGATCGAGTTCTCCGAGCTCGCGGCGAAGCCGAGCTCGCGCGCGACCAGCAGCGGGTCGAGCCCGAGCGTCGAGCCGGCCAGCGCGCCCGCGCCGTAGGGCGAGACGTCCGCGCGCTTGTCCCAGTCGGCCAGGCGCTCCAGATCGCGCACGAGCGGCCAGGTGTGCGCCAGCAGGTGGTGGGCCAGCAGCACCGGCTGGGCGTGCTGGAGGTGGGTGCGGCCCGGGAGGATCGCCGTCGGGTGCGCGTCGGCCTGGGCGGCGATCGCGTCGATGAGGCCGATCAGGCGTTCGGCGATGACGCCGGCGTGGTCGCGCAGGTAGAGGCGCACCAGCGTGGCGATCTGGTCGTTGCGGCTGCGGCCGGCGCGCAGCTTGCCGCCGAGCTCGGCGCCCGCGCGCTCGATCAGGCCGCGCTCCAGCGCTCCGTGCACGTCCTCGTCCGACTCGGCCGCGACGAACGCGCCCGACACCACGTCGGCGTCCAGCCGGTCGAGGGCGTCGAGCATCCCGGCCAGTTCGGCGTCGTCCAGGTAGCCGGCGGCGGCGAGCGCCGTGGCGTGCGCGCGCGAGCCGGCGATGTCGTAGGCGGCGAGCGCCCAGTCGAAGTGGGTGGACTTGCTCAGCGCGGCGAGCTCGGGCGAGGGTCCGCCCGCGAACCGGGCGCCCCAGAGCGAGCCCTCTCCGGTCTTGCCGACTCCGGTGCCGTCCGTCTCCGCGCTCATGCGGCCTCCTCCTGGTTCTTCGCGAGCAGCCAGGCCAGCAGGGCCTTCTGCGCGTGCAGCCTGTTCTCGGCTTCGTCCCAGATCACGGACTGGGGGCCGTCGATGACGTCCGCCGCCACCTCGTAGCCGCGGTAGGCGGGGAGGCAGTGCAGGAAGATCGCGTCCGGTGCGGCCTGCGCCATGATCGCGGCGTCGACCTGGTAGTCGCCGAACGTGGCGAGGCGCTGCGCCTTCTCGGCCTCCTGCCCCATCGACACCCAGGTGTCGGTGACGACCACGTCGGCGCCGGCCGCTGCGGCCGCCGCGTCCGTGAAGACCTCGACCGAGCCTCCCGTGGTCTCGGCGATGCGGCGTGCGTCAGCGAGGATCGCCGGGGCGGGCGCGTACTCCGCGGGGGCGGCGATGCGCACGTGCATCCCGGCCGTCGCGCCGCCGAGCAGGTACGAGTGCGACATGTTGTTCGCGCCGTCGCCGAAGTAGCTCATCGTCAGCCCGGCGAGGGAGCCCTTGTGCTCCTGGACGGTCTGCAGATCGGCCAGGATCTGGCAGGGGTGGAAGTCGTCCGAGAGGGCGTTGACCACGGGCACCCGGGTGCCGGCCGCCATCTCCTCCAGGCCCGACTGGGCGAAAGTGCGCCATACGATCGCGGAGACCATGCGCTCGAGCACGCGCGCGGTGTCGGCGACGGACTCCTTGCCGCCCAGCTGGCTGTCCGCGCTCGAGACGACGAGCGGGCTGCCGCCCAGGTCGGCGATGCCGACGGCGAACGAGACGCGGGTGCGCGTCGAGGTCTTGTCGAAGAAGACGGCGACGGTCTGCGGGCCCGCGAGCGGCTTGTGCGCGTACGGATCGCGCTTGAGCTCGGCCGCCAGTGCCAGGATCTCGGCCTGCTCGGCCGGGGTGATGTCGTCGTCGCGGAGGAAGTGCCTGGTCATCGGTCTCTTTCGTCTCGGGAGGTCAGAGGGCGGCGAGGGCGCGGCCGAAGCGCTCCCGGAACTCCGCCAGTTCGGCGTCGCCCACGATCAGCGGCGGCGCGAGCCGGATGCTGGACTCGTTCGGGGCGTTGATGATGAGGCCCTCGGCGAGGGCCGCGTCGGACAGGCGGTGCGCCTCCCCCTCGGTGAGCCCGATGCCGATCAGCAGGCCGGCTCCGCGCACGTCGCCGATGAGCGGCGAGTCGTAGGAGCGGATGATGGCGCGCAGCTCCTCGCCGCGACGGGCGGCGTTCTCGACCAGGCCGGCGCGCTCGATCTCGCCGAGCACGGCGTTGCCGGCCGCGGTCGCGAGCGGGTTGCCGCCGAAGGTCGAGCCGTGCTGGCCCTGGGTGAAGAGGTCGGACGCCCAGCCGAACGTGACGAGCGCACCGATCGGCACGCCGCCGGCGATCCCCTTCGCGACGGTCACCGCGTCCGGGAGGATGTCCTCGTGCTGGTACGCGAACCAGCGCCCCGTCCGGCCGACACCGGTCTGGATCTCGTCCAGGATGAGCAGCGCGCCGTGCTGCTCGGTGAGCTCGCGGGCGCGGACCAGGAAGCCCTCGGGCAGGTCGAGCACGCCCGCCTCCCCCTTGATCGGCTCGATGAAGAGCGCGGCGACGCGGTCGTCGATCGCCGCCTCCAGCGCCTCGATCGTGGAGTCGATGTGCTCGACGCCGCCCGGGAGGGGCTCGAACGCCTCGCGCATCGGCGGCTTGCCGGTGAGGGCGAGGGAGCCCATGGTGCGGCCGTGGAACGCGTTGTTCAGCGCGAGCACGCGGGTGCGGTTGCCGTGGGGCCCGCGGTTGAGGCGGGCGAGCTTGAAGGCGGCCTCGTTGGCCTCCGCGCCCGAGTTGCCGAAGAGGACGCGCCCCTGGTCGCCCGCGCCCGTGATGGTGCGCAGGCGCTCGGCGAGCTCCAGCTGCGGCGCGGTCGAGAAGTAGTTGGAGACGTGGGCGAGCGTGCCCACCTGACGGCTGACCGCCTCCACCAGCGCGGGGTGCGCGTGCCCGAGCGAGTTGACCGCGATCCCGGCGAGGAAGTCGAGGTACTCGACCCCGTCCGTGTCCCAGACCCGGCAGCCCTCGCCGCGCGCCAGCATCAGCTTCGGCGTCGCCAGCGTGCGCATGATCGCGTCGCCGAAGCGACCCTTCCACTGTCCCTGTGTCAGCTCGCTCACGCGGGCACCACCTCCGTTCCGATTCCGGACTGCGTGAACACCTCGAGCAGGATCGAGTGCGGCACGCGCCCGTCGATGATGGCCGCCTTCTCGACACCGCCGTCGACCGCGTCGAGGCAGGCCGCCATCTTCGGGATCATGCCCGACTCGAGGGAGGGCAGCAGCTCGCGCAGGTCGTCGGAGTCGATCTTCGACAGCAGCGAGTCGCGGTCGGGCCAGTCGCTGTAGAGACCCGCGACGTCGGTCAGGATGACCAGCTTCGCGGCCCCGAGGGCGACGGCGAGCGCGGCCGCCGCGGCATCGGCGTTCACGTTGAGCGCCTGCCCCGGGTCGTCGATGTCCGGCGCGATGGAGGAGACGACCGGGATGCGGCCGGCCGCGATCTGCGCGTGCACGGCCTCCGGGTTCACCCCGACCACATCGCCGACGAGTCCGAGGTCGACCTCTTCGCCGTCCACGACCGCTCCGCGGCGCCGACCCTGGAACAGGCCCGCGTCCTCTCCCGAGAGGCCGGCCGCGAGCGGGCCGTGCTTGTTGATGTTGCTGACGATGTCGCGGCTGATCTGGCCGGTGAGCACCATGCGCACCACATCCATCGCCTCCGGGGTGGTTACGCGGTAGCCGCCGCGGAACTCGGAGTGGATGCCGAGCCGGTCGAGCATCGCCGAGATCTGCGGGCCGCCGCCGTGCACCACGACCGGGCGGATGCCGGCGTAGCGCAGGTAGACCATGTCCTCGGCGAAGGTGCGCTGCAGGTCCTCGTTCACCATGGCGTTGCCGCCGAACTTGATGACGATGATCTGGTCGTGGAACCGCTTGAGCCACGGCAAGGACTCGATCAGAGTGGCGGCCTTCGCGGCCGCCGCTGAGCGGTCCTCCGCCTCGTCGATGGCCTCGGTGTCGATGGCCTCGGTGTCGATGGCTGCCGGGTCGATGCCGGCGGGGTCGATGTCTGAAGGAGTCGTCATCTCAGCTGGCGTACGCACTGTTCTCGTGCACGTAGTCGTGCGTGAGGTCGTTGGTCAGGATGGTCGCCGTCTCGGCCCCCGCGTGCAGGTCGATCAACACGTGCACGGCGCGGGGCGTGAGGTCCACGAGGTCGCGCGGCTGGTCCGGCTCCCCCGCGGTGCAGACCTGGACGCCGTTGATCGCGACGTCGATGCCGTACGGGTCGAACGCGGCGCCGGTCGTGCCGACGGCGGCGAGCACCCGGCCCCAGTTGGGGTCGTTGCCGAAGATCGCGGCCTTGAAGAGGTTGCTGCGCGAGACCGCGCGTCCGACCTCCACTGCCTCGTCCTCCGAGTGCGCGTTCACGACCTCGATGGCGATGTCGTGGGAGGCGCCCTCGGCGTCGGCCTGGAGCTGCTCGGCCAGGCTGCGGCACACCTCGGTGAGGGCGAGCGCGAACGCCGCCTCGTCGGGCACCACGCCGCTCGCGCCGGAGCCGAGCAGGGCGACGGTGTCGTTGGTGGACATGCAGCCGTCGGAGTCGAGCCGGTCGAAGGTGACCCGGGTGGCGGTGCGCAGTGCGCGGTCCAGCTGCTCGGAGTCGAGCACGGCGTCGGTGGTGAGCACCACGAGCATGGTCGCGAGGCCCGGCGCCAGCATCCCGGCGCCCTTCGCCATGCCGCCGACCGTCCAGCCCTCGGCCGCGCGGTGCTCGGCCTCCTTCGGACGGGTGTCGGTGGTCATGATGGCCTCGGCGGCGCCCAGGCCGGCGTCGGTCGCCAGCGCGGTGGAGGCCGACTCGACGCCCGCGATGAGCTTGCTCAGGTCGAGCTGGTCGCCGATCAGGCCGGTCGAGCAGACGAGCACGTCGCCGGCGGAGACGCCGAGCCGCTCGGCCACGGCCTCGGCCGTCGCGTGCGTGGTCTGGAAGCCCTGCGCGCCGGTGTAGCAGTTGGCGCCGCCGGAGTTGAGGACGATCGCCGACACGACGCCGTCGGTCATGACCTGCTCGCTCCACAGCACCGGGTTCGCCTTGCAGCGGTTGGTGGTGAAGACGGCGGCCGCGGCGGTGAGCGGGCCGAGGTTGCGCACGAGCGCGAGGTCGCGCTTGCCGCTCGACTTGAGTCCGGCGACGACGCCGGCGGCGGCGAATCCCGATGCTGCGGTAACGCTCACGGTGCGACTCCATTCACTGCGAGGCCCGTCGTCTCGTCGAGGCCGAGGGCGATGTTGGCGGACTGGATGGCGGCGCCGGCCGTCCCCTTGTAGAGGTTGTCGATCGCGAGCACCGTCACGACGCGGCCCGCGGCCTCGTCCAGGGCGACCCCGATCAGCACGGTGTTCGAGCCGAGCACGTCGGCGGTCCGCGGCACGGACCCGGCGGGCAGCACGTGCACGAACGGCTCGTCCGCATACGCGGCCTCCCACGTCGCCTGCACCTGCTCGGCCGTGACGCCGGGCTTCACCCGCGCGGTCGTGGTCGCCAGGATGCCCCGCGACATCGGCACGAGCACCGGCGTGAAGGAGACGGTGGGGGCGGTGGCGCCGGCCTTGCGGAGGTTCTGCTGGATCTCCGGGATGTGGCGGTGCGTGCCCCCGACCGCGTACGGGTTGGCGGAGCCGAGGATCTCGCTCGCGAGGTACATCGTCTTGAGGCTCTTGCCCGCGCCCGAAGGGCCGACCGCGAGCACCGCGACCACGTCCTGCTCCTCGACCAGTCCCGAGTGGATGCCCGGCGCGAGTGCGAGCGAGACGGCGCTGGCGTTGCATCCCGGTGCGGCGATGCGCGTCGCGCCGACGATGTTCTCGCGCTGGCGGCCGTCACCGACCTGCAGCTCCGGCACGCCGTATGCCCACGAGCCGAAGTGCTCGCCGCCGTAGAAGGCGGCCCAGTCGGCCGGGTCCTCCAGGCGGTGGTCGGCGCCGCAGTCGACGACGAGCGTCTCCGCCGGCAGCTGCGCGGCGATCTCGCCCGACTTGCCGTGCGGCAGGGCGAGGAAGACGATGTCGTGGCCGGAGAGGTTCTCGGCCGTCGACTCGACGAGCGTGAGGTGCGCCAGCGAGCGCAGGTGCGGCTGGTGCGCGATGAGGGGGTGACCGGCGTTCTGATGCGCGGTCACGGTGCGGATCTCGAAGTCCGGGTGATCGGCGAGGATGCGGAGGAGCTCCCCACCCGCGTATCCGGATGCGCCGGCGACGGCGACCGAGAAGGTCATGCTACTTCCTTAGTGAGTGGACGACAGGGGCCTCGGCGACGGCGACGCCCACGTCGACCCACGAAGGGTCGCCCGAACGCCGCCTAGATTCGGCGGTCGCGCAGGCGTCGGCGCAGGGCGCGGGCGGCGAGGGCCGCACGCGAGCTCGCGGTGCACCGGACGGAAAGCATGCGTCCACCCTAGCGGCCCCGCGGCGCCCGCCGCCACTCGGCGGGCGCCACGGCGTCATTCGCGGATGGCCGCCCCGAACCGCTCGGCGGCGAGCGCCGCTCCGGAGAGCTTCGCCTCGCTCGCCTCGGCGGCGGTGAGAGTGCGGTCCTCGGCGCGGAAGCGCAGGGCGAACGTCAGGCTCTTGCGTCCCTCCGGCAGCCCGGTGCCGCGGTAGTCGTCGACGAGGCGGATGTCTTCGAGCAGCGCGCCCGCACCCTCCTGCACCGCGGCGAGCACCTCGCCCGCGGGCACCTCGGCGGGCACCACCAGGGAGAGGTCCTGCGTCGCGGCAGGGAAGCCGGCGATCACACGGGCGACGATGTCGTCGGACGAAACGGCGATGAGCGCGTCCAGGTCGAGTTCGAACACGGCGACCACGCGGGGCAGGTCGAGCTCGGCCGCCAGGGCGGGGAGGAGCTCTCCCGCATAGCCGACGGCCGTCTCCACGCCGTCGCGACCGCGGGCGAGGAGCCGCGCGGTGCGTCCCGGGTGCAGGGCCTGGTGGCTGCTCTGTTCCGGGCGGACCTGCACGCCGACCGCCGCAGCGGTCTGCGCGACCATGGCGAGGGCGTCGGCGATGCCGGCGGCGACCGCCTCCAGCCCGGGCTGCTTCTCGACCGTGTGGCCGACGACCAGCCCGGCGAGATGCCGGGGCTGGGCCGGGATGCCGGCGTTCAGGGCGCCGAGGGTCTCCTCGTCGGGGAGCGCGGCGCCGGGCGGGAGCGTCTCGCTGCCGAGCTGCGACGCGTCCGGGAGGAACACGGTGCCGAGCTCGTAGATCGACAGGTCGACGAGGCCACGGGCGATGTTGCGCTTGGCGACCTCCACGAGTCCAGGCAGGAGCGACGTGCGCAGGTACGGCGCGGTCGCGTCGAGCGCGTTGGCCAGCTTGACCGCGGGCACGCCGCCGGCCTCGGGCGAGCCGAAGAGGTCGTTCTGCTTCTCGCTCACGAACGGGAAGGCGAGCACCTCGGTGGCGCCGTTGTCCGCGAGGATCTGCGCGACGCCGCGGCGGAGCTTCTGCTCGCGGCTGAGCCCGCGCCCGGGAGGCGCGACCGGCAGCACCGAGGGGATGCGGTCGTACCCGACGATGCGGGCGACCTCCTCCGCGAGGTCCGACTTGTCGAGCAGGTCGGGCCGCCAGCTCGGCGGAACGACGAGGAGCGCACCGGCGGTCTCGGAGACCGCTCCGCCGATCTCGGCGAGCGCCCCGCGCACCTCGTCCGCGGTGAACTCCACGCCGATCAGGCCGGCGATGTAGCCGTCAGGGAGGCGGATCGCCTCCGCGTCGGTCGCGGCGTCGTGCAGCGAGCCGAGCTCGTCGGCGTGGCCGCCGGCGAGCTGCTCGAGCAGCTGCACGACGCGCGCCGCGGCCGCCACGGCGACGCGCGGGTCGACCCCGCGCTCGAAGCGCTTGGACGCCTCGCTCGGCAGCTTGTGCCGGCGGGCGGTGCGGGCGATCGACACCGGGTCGAAGTTCGCGGCCTCGATCAGGACGTTGGTGGTGCCCTCCCCGATCTCGGTGGAGGCGCCGCCCATCACGCCCGCGAGGCCGATGGCGCCGGAGTCGTCGGTGATCAGGAGGTCCTCGACGTGCAGCGCGCGCGCCTGCTCGTCGAGCGTGACCAGGGTCTCCCCCGGGTGCGCCCGGCGCACGACGAGACCGCCGGTCACCTTGTCGAGGTCGTAGCCGTGGATCGGCTGGCCGAGCTCCAGCATCACGTAGTTCGTGATGTCGACGATGAGCGAGATCGAGCGGATGCCGGCGAGCTTGAGGCGCGACACCATCCACGGCGGCGTCGGGCGGCTGCCGTCCACGTCGCGCACGACACGGGTGACGAACACGCTGGAGCCGATGCGCCCACGGATGGGCGCGCGGTCGTCGATCGCGACCGAGAAGCCGCGCGCGTGCTCGGCCGCCGGGGCGACCGTGACGGCGTCGGCCGGGTCGCGGAAGGCCGCTCCCGTCGCGTGCGAGTACTCTCGGGCGATGCCGCGGATCGAGAACGCGTAGCCGCGGTCGGGGGTGACGTTGACCTCCACGGCCGTGTCGTCCAGGCCGAGCAGCGAGATCGCGTCGGTCCCGACCTCCGGGTCGAGGCCCATGGTGACGAGGCGCAGGATGCCGGCGTGGTCGTCGCCGAGGCCGAGCTCGCGGGTCGAGGCGATCATGCCGTCCGACACGTGACCGTAGGTCTTGCGGGCCGCGATCGGGAACGGGCCGGGCAGCACCGAGCCGGGCAGGGTCACCACGACCTTGTCGCCGCGCAGGAAGTTGCTCGCGCCGCAGACGATGCCGCGCACGTCCTCGCCGCCGTCGGCCGCCGTCTGCCCCTCGGGGGCGACGCGCACCTGGCACCAACGGATCGTCTTCCCGTTGCTCTGCGGCTCCTCGACGAAGTCGAGCACCTCACCGACGACAACCGGTCCGGAGATCTCGAAGGTGTGGATGTCCTCCTCCTCGAGCCCGACGGCGACGAGGGCGGCGTGCACCTCCTCCGCGGTCGTTCCGGGCTCGAGGTCGACGTACTCGCCGAGCCAACTCAGGGGGACGCGCATCAGACCACCATTCCGAACTGCTGGGAGAAGCGGACATCGCCCTCGGCCATGTCGCGCATGTCTTTCACGTCGTTGCGGAACATCAGCGCCCGCTCGACGCCCACACCGAACGCGAAGCCCGAGTAGACGTCGGGGTCGATGCCCGCGGAGCGGAGCACGTTCGGGTTGACCATGCCGCAGCCGCCCCACTCGATCCAGCGCGCGCCGCCCTTGAAGGTCGGGTGCCACAGGTCGAGCTCGGCGCTCGGCTCGGTGAAGGGGAAGTAGTTCGGGCGCAGGCGCACCTTCGCCTCGTCGCCGAACAGCGTCTTGACGAAGTGGTCGAGGGTGCCGCGCAGGTGCGCCATCGTCAGGCCCTTGTCGACGGCGATGCCCTCGGTCTGGGTGAAGACCGGCAGGTGGGTGGCGTCGAACTCGTCGGTGCGGAACACGCGCCCGGGCGCGATCCGGTAGACGGGCAGCTCGTTGCCGAGCAGGGCGCGCAGCTGCACCGGGGAGGTGTGGGTGCGCAGCACGAGGTGCGAGTCGGTGGGCGCGGCGAAGAAGGTGTCCTGCATCGCGCGCGCCGGGTGGTCGGCGTCGAAGTTCAGCGCGTCGAAGTTGTACCACTCGCTCTCGAGCTCCGGCCCCTCCGCGACCTCCCAGCCCATGCCGACGAAGCTGTCGGCGATGCGCTCCTGCAGGAGGGACAGCGGGTGCCGGGCGCCGGGGGTCCAGCGGGAAGCGAGGGCGGTGACGTCGACCGTCTCGGCGGCCAGCGCTGCGGCCTCCTCCTGGGCGGCGATCGCCTGCTCCTTGGCGGCGAACGCCTGGCCGACGCGGGCGCGGGCGCCGCCGACGAGCTTGCCCGCCGCGGCCTTCTGGTCGCCGGGCAGGGAGCGGATGCTCGCGTTCAGGCGCGCGAGCGGCGAGCCCTCCGCGGTGTGCTCGTGCCGCACGGCCTTGAGCGCGGCCGAGTCGCCCGCGGCGTCGATCGCGGCGAGCGCCGCCTCGACCGCCGCTTCGACCGAGCCTTCGGTGATTTCGGTGGTTTCAGACACGGTTCCTCAGTCTAGTCGTCGGCGTACACCGGATAAGCGGCCTCCCAGAGCCCCTGCGGATCAGGGACCGTCAGACCGGCGAGCAGGAGCGTGAGCTGGTCGACCAGCGTGTGCCAGCCCGCCGCGAAGTCCGGCGCCGAGCGCAGCCGCCCGGCGCCGAAGATCTCCTCGATCGGGTCCTGCACCAGGGTGAGGACGGTCGTGCCGGCGTCGCCGTCGTCGAGCCGGAAGGCGACGGACGCGGTGCCCCAGCTGAGGCGGAGGAGCCGGCCCTCGTCGAGGTCGAGCACCTCCAGCTCCTGCACGCCGCCCTCCACGTTCTCGTCGCCGAGGCGCATGACGTCGCCCAGCCGCAGCCGGCGCTCGCGCGCGGGATCGTCCGGCCAGCCGAGCACGGGCCAGAGCCAGCGGCCGACCCGGTCCGGGAGGGTGAGGGCGTCCCACACGTCCGGTCGCGGGGCGTCGAGCACCCGGCGCAGCAGCACTCCCGAGAGTCCGTCGACGCGCTCGGTCTCCCCCGCGACGAGTGCGGCCTCCGCCGTGCGATAGTCGGCGAGCGCGGCGTCGAAGGCCGCCGGGTCAGCGGCACCGCCGAGATAGCCGTCGTGCTCCTCGGCCGAGGCGGACGCTCCGAGCTCCCTGGCCAGGTGCGTGAGCACGTCCTGCCAGCCCGCGCCGTAGACCGAGGCCGTCACCGCCTGCACGCGGCGATGATGCAGCCGCAGGAGGGCCGCGGCCTCCCCTCTCGGCTCGATCGTCGCCTCGAGCTCGGTCTCGGCCTCCGTCTCCCCCGCTCCGGCGAACCGCCAGCTGACGAGGAGGCGGGACCCCGGCTCGCACGCCAGCACGCGCCCGGACACCCGGGCGTCCTGGCCGGGGCCGCCCATGTCGAGCTGGAACGCAGCCCGCGTCCCGCTGACGACGCCGATCCAGCGGGCGAGGCGCGCGGGATCGGTGAGGGCGCTCCAGAGCTCGGCCGGCGTCGCGGGGTACTCCCGCTCCACGGTGACCGAGCGGCGTGCGCCGTCGAGCGCGATGTCCCCCCAGAGCGTCACGATCCGACCGCCCGCACGGAGGAGGGCCGATCAGGGCGGGTCCGCTTGCGGCCGCGGGCGAGCTCGGTGCCGAGCGCGTCGAGGCGCTGCTCCCAGAACGCGCCCAGCCCGTCGAACCAGGCGGCCGCGTCGGCGAGTCCGGCGCCGTCGAGCGTGTAGACCCGCTGCTGGCCGCTCACCCGGGAGTCGGCGACGCCCGCCTCCCGCAGCACGCGGAGGTGTCGCGACGCCGCGGGCTGGCTGATGCCGAACTCGTCCGCGGCCAGCGCGGCGAGCTCTCCCGCGGTGCGCTCACCCGCCGCCAGCAGCTCCACGAAACGTCGGCGGACGGGGTCCCCGACGGCTTCCAATGCGTCCATGGCAGCAACCTATCATCGTCGCGTTATATAACGCAACGGTTAAGGGCTGGGTCAGGACCGCTGCGCGAACGCCGATTCGTAGAGACAGACGGAGGCCGCCGTGGCGAGGTTCATCGACTCGGCCTTGCCGTAGATCGGCACCGTGACGGCGCGGTCCACCAGCTCCAGCTGCTCGTCGTCGAGCCCGTGGGCCTCGTTGCCGAAGACCCAGGCCGTGGGGCGGGCGAGGAGGCCGTCCATGCGGGCGGCGAGCAGGTCCTCCCCCTTGATGTCCGCCGCGAGCACCGTGAGCCCGGCCGACCGCGCGCGACCGATCACGTCGGCCAGGTCGGCACCGACCGCGACGGGCACGTGGAAGAGCGAGCCGGTGGTCGAGCGGACCACCTTCGGGTTGTAGAGGTCGACCGTGCGACCGGTGAGCACGACCGCGTCCGCTCCGGCCGAGTCCGCGGCCCGGATGATCGTGCCGGCGTTGCCCGGATCCCGGACCTCCTCCAGCACGGCGACGAGCTTCGGTCCGTCGGCGAAGATGTCCTTCACCGAGGTCGGGAACTGCCGGCAGACCGCGACGAAGCCCTGCGGCGTCACCGTGTCGGCCATCGTCTCGAGCACCTGCTCGGTCACGAACTCGACATCGACGCCCGCCTCGACGGCGGTCTGCGCGATGTCCATGTAGCGCTCGAGCGCGGTGGGCGTGGCGTAGAGCTCCACCACGAGTTCGGGGCGGAAGCCGAGCGCCTCGGCGACGGCCTGCGGCCCTTCGAGCAGGAAGAGGCCGGTCTCTGACCGGGCGTTCCGCTTCGCCAGCTTCGCAACGGATCGGACGCGCGGAGAGCGCGGATTGTCAAGCATGCGACCAGCTTAGGGGCAGCCCTCTGCCGGGCTCGGGAGGCTGGATCGAACCCTTTCGCGCCGCGTCTCGTGTCCCAGGGAAGAGCCGAAGGAGGCAGGACCCATGAGGACAGGAACCAGAGCAGCGGTGATCGCGGGTGCCGTCGCACTCGCGCTGAGCGCGGGCACGGCAGGAGCGCTGGCCGCCACGACCGGACGCGGCGGCGCCGACGACCCGCCCAGCGTGATCGAGGACCACGTCGGCGTGCCCGCCGCGACGCCCTCCCCGCCGGCACCGCGCCCCACCCCCGCCGCGGTGCCCGCGCCGGGCCCCGCCACCCACGACATCGGCGACGACCAGGGCGCCGACAACCCCGCAACGCACGACGTGGGCGACGACCACGGCGACCACGGCACCGAGCCCGGCCACGGCGGTCACGGCGGCGACGACTGACCCCGGCGCCCCGCAATTCCGGAAATCAGCCGGCTGCCGGCCGGGAACGCCGGAACTCCGGTGAACTGAGCGGCGCGTCCTCCCGATCGTCCGGAGTTCCGGCGCCGCACGTGCCATCCCACGCCGACCCTCGCGACCGTCCCGAGTTGCCGGTGTCGACTTGCAACTCCGGAGACCGCATACGGCGCGCCGCTCAGTTCACCGTTCGAACGGTGATTCGCCTGCCCTGGCCGAGATTCTCCGGAGTTGCTCGGGAGCCGGCGACGCAGACGCAGAACGGCCCGGTCGACGTGAGTCGACCGGGCCGTTCGTGGTGGTGCAGCTGCTTACGCGGCGGCCTTCGGGGCCGAGGTGTCGGCCGGGAGGGCCTTCTTGGCGGTCTCGACGAGGGCCGCGAAGGTCGCGGGCTCGGTGACGGCCAGCTCGGCGAGGATGCGACGGTCCACCTCGACGCCCGCCAGGCCGAGGCCCTGGATCAGACGGTTGTAGGTGAGGCCGTTGGCGCGGCTCGCGGCGTTGATGCGCTGGATCCAGAGACGACGGAAGTCGCCCTTGCGCTGGCGGCGGTCACGGTACGAGTAGACGAGCGAGTGGGTGACCTGCTCCTTGGCCTTGCGGTAGAGGCGCGACCGCTGCCCGCGGTAGCCCTCGGCGCGCTCGAGGATGACCCGACGCTTCTTGTGGGCGTTGACAGCCCTCTTCACTCTTGCCATTAGTCAAACTTCCTTAAAACGTACGGGTGGGGTTACTTGCCGAGCATCCGGCGGACGACCTTCGCGTCCACCTCGGGCACGACCTGGTCGGCGTTCAGGCGACGCTTGCGGTCGCTGGACTTGACCTCAAGGTTGTGGCGCATGCCGGCCTGCTGCTTCATGACCTTGCCGGAGCCGGTGATCTTGAAGCGCTTCTTGGCGCCGGAGTGGGTCTTCTGCTTGGGCATTACTTCTCCTCGTTGGTCGCCTGGGCGGGCGAACTCTCGTCGGACTGCGCAGCGTCGTCTGCGTCAGCAACCTCATCGGTGTCGCGCCCCTGGGCGCGAGCCTTCGATGCGGCACGTTGTGCGTTGGCCTCGGCCTTGGCCTCGGACTTGTTCTTCAGGGGGCTGATGATCATCACCATGTTGCGGCCGTCGATGGTCGGGTTCGACTCGACCTGGCCCAGTTCGGCGACGTCCTCGGCGAAGCGCTGCAGGAGGCGGACACCCTGCTCGGGGCGCGACTGCTCGCGACCGCGGAAGAGGATCATGGCCTTGACCTTGTCGCCGGCCTTCAGGAAGCCTTCGGCGCGCTTGCGCTTGGTCTCGTAGTCGTGCTTGTCGATCTTGAGGCGGAACCGCACCTCTTTGAGGATGGTGTTCGCCTGGTTGCGCCGGGCCTCCTTGGCCTTCTGCGCAGCCTCGTACTTGAACTTGCCGTAGTCCATGATCTTCGCGACCGGCGGCTTGGAGTTCGGCGCAACCTCGACGAGGTCGAGGTCCGCCTCCTGAGCGAGCCGGATGGCGACCTCGATCTTGACGACACCGACCTGCTCTCCGCTGGGGCCGACGAGTCGAACTTCGGGGACGCGGATACGGTCATTCGTACGGGGATCGCTGATGTTTGTCTCCTCTGATCGAGCGATGCTTCACAGCCGCGGATCATCGGGAGACGATCCGGCGAAAGAGGAGGTTCCACGCACCAGCACAGCCCTGCGATCGAAATCGCAGTGCTTGGTACAGCACCCTGTCTACCTCCGCGCCGGAGCGCATCGGCGGAGTGCAACAACCCGGTAACCTGTAAGCGGTCAAGCGCGGGTGGGAGGAATCTCCACTTTCGTACCGGGACAGAAGTCCCGGAGCCCGAACGATTCTAACAGAGGAATGCAGTGAGCGACACATCCCCCTCCTTCTCCTACCAGGAGGCCGACCCCCAGCACCACGACGAGGCCCTCTCTGAGGCCACGCGCGACATCGCCGACGTGCCCGCCGTCGAGGTCATCACCACCACGGCGGTGCACCTGATGAGCGCCGCCGCGGTCAAGTGCGGGCTCGCCGACGACCCCGACGCGCAGACCGACCTCGACGAGGCCCGCAAGCTGATCGACGCCCTCGCCGGCCTCGTCACTGCGAGCGCGGCGCACCTGGGCGACCAGCACGCGCGCAGCCTGCGCGACGGACTGCGCTCCCTCCAGCTGGCCTTCCGCGAGGCCTCCCCCATCCCCGACGAGATCGGCAAGGGCCCGGGCGAGAAGTACACCGGCCCCGTCAACTGATCCCGTGGACGCCGCCGTGCGCGGCACCCGGTTCGCCACCATGCTCGACGCGGAGTCGTCGACGATCAACCTGATGCTCGGCGAGGCCGGCATCGGCGACGCCGCCGCGGCGTGGCCGGAGCACTGCTCGGAGCGCTGGTTCGCCGGCCGTCTCTCCGCCGCGCAGGTCGCGTTCGCGACCATCGAACCGGCGCTCCTGCGCGAGCTCGTCACCGACGCCTGGCACAACCGGGCGCCCGCGGCGCTGCGGCGGACGCTCGACTGACGGCTGCGGGTCGGGCTACTCCAGGCCCGGCAGGGGAAGCGGCTGATCGGCGAGCAGGGCGGCGCTCTCCAGCTCCGAATCCCGGGCGATCGCGGCCAGGCTCTCCTCGGGCCCGGAGACGAACACCGAGTCGGCGTAGAGCGGCGCCCCGATCGACAGCCGCGCCTCCGGGATCCACACGAAGGACGGCAGCGGACGCGCGGGAGTGAACACCGCCGCGAGGGGCTCGGTCGTCACAGTGTGCTCCCCGTCCAGCGGTCCCGACGCGGGAGTCGCATCACCCACGTACCCCCGCCAGCGGGCGACGTGCACGTCCACATCCCCGACGAGGGTTCTGAGGCTGTCCGACAACGCGGCCGCCGTCGCACCGTCGATGGTGCCGGTGGCGGGGTCGATCGCTTCGGCTGCGGGGAGGTCGTCGTGCGATTCGACGAGGTCCCTCCACCGCGTCGTTCCGACGACCTCCTCACCGGTGAGGGACCGCCATCGACGGAGCCTCCCGGCGGCGTCGATTCCGGGGAGGAACACTCTCAGTGCGATGCGCCGGCCCTCGAGCACGTAGCCGGACACGCTCTGCTTGTCCGACCCCCAGGGAATCGCGACGGCGTCGCTCGTCACCAGCGCGGCGGCCGGCGGTCCGTCCAGCGCACCGTCCGCTCCAGCTGCGCGGCCAGGGAGAGCAGCGTGCGCTCGCCTCCGGGGCGGCCGATCAGCTGCACGCCCATCGGGAGGCCGTTCTCGGTCTGTGCGATGGGCAGCACGATCGCGGGGAGGCCGGTGACGTTCACCATGGAGGTGAACGGCGTGTACTGCACCTGCTGGGCGAAGTTGTGCTCGCCGTCGTCGGCGTCGTACCAGCCGACGGGTCGCGGCGTCATCGCCAGGGCCGGGGTGAGCACGGCGTCGAACGACGACAGCTGGGCGATGAACGAGCGCTCGTAGGCGGTCAGCGCCGACAGTGCCTCGCTGAGCTCGCGGGCGCCGAGCTCGCGGCCGCGGCGGACGAGCCAGGAGGTGAGCGGCTCCAGGAGGTCGAGCGCCTCGCCCTCGAGCGGGACGCCCGCGGCGCCGGCCTGCCAGATGGTGCGGAACGCGGGTGCGTAGGTCGGGTCGGGACGCAGCGCGGTCTCCTCCATCCCGTGACCCATCGCGGTGAAGGCGTCGACGGCGGCGTCGAGGGCGGCGCGCGCCTCCGGGGCGATGGTGATCTCGTAGGCGTCGTCCCAGGCCGAGGTCGTCATCACGCCCAGCTGGAAGCGGCCCTCGCCGCGGACGGCGGTGCCGAGGAAGGGGCCGTCGTCGTCGTACGGAGCGCGAAGCGTGTAGTGGTGGCCGATGCGGTCGCCGACCTTGGCGATCATCCCGTCGAGGAGCAGGGCGGCGTCGGCGGTGGTGCGCGCCAGCGGGCCGTCGACGACGAGCCCGCCGAGGGAGGCGATCCCGCTGCCCGCGGGGACGAGACCGCGGGTGGGCTTGAGGCCGACGAGACCGCATGCCGCTGCGGGAATACGGACGGAACCGCCGCCGTCCGAGCCGGGCGCGAAGGGCAGCATCCCGCTGGCCACGGCAACGGCCGCGCCGCCGCTGGAGCCGCCGGCACCGAGCGCGGGATCCCACGGGTTGCGCGCGGGAGGCGCAGCGAGCGACTCCGTGTAGGCGGGCAGCCCGAACTCGGGTGCGTTGGTCTTGCCGAGGCTGACGGCTCCCGCGGCATCCAGGGTCTCGACGATCTCGTCGCTCGTGTCGGGGACATAGCCGGCGAAGGCCCGCGAGCCGAAGCCGGCGGGGACGCCGGCGCGACGCCAGAGGTCCTTGTCGCCCGAGGGCAGCCCCCAGAGCGGCGCGGTCTTCGGGACGTGCTCCGCCACCTCGTCCGCCCGGGTCAGTGCGGCGTCGCGCGTGACCGTGACGAACGCTCCGAGTTCCGGGTTGAGCCGCTCGATGCGGTCGAGGTAGTGCGAGGTCAGCTCGCGAGGGGAGACGCGTCCGCTCTGCAGCTCCTGCCAGAGCGCGAGCGCGGTGAGCTCGTGGAGTTCCGCCATAGCGCCAGGCTATCTCGCTCTTGACAAACCGGGACAGGCCTGGTTGGTTAGTTACATGAGTAATGAACCAAAGAGGTTCGGATGATCGAAGAGGGCAAGCCGATCTTCGTGCAGATCGCCGAGCAGATCGAGGACGACATCATCGACGGGGTCTACCCCGCCGAGACGCAGGTGCCGTCCACGAACGAGTTCGCCGCCTTCTACCGCATCAACCCGGCCACGGCCGGCAAAGGCGTCAACCTCCTCGTCGACGAGGGGATCCTCTACAAGAAACGAGGCATCGGAATGTTCGTCTCCACGGGGGCTCGGGAGCAGCTCGTCGCCAAGCGGCGCGAGGCGTTCCGCGACGAATACCTCCGCCCGCTCCTCACCGAGGCCGCCAAGCTCGGCATCGACCCCACCCAGCTCGCCCAGATGATCCAAACGGAAGGAGTGCGCGCATGAGCGCCGCCCCCGTCCCGGCCGTGCAGGTCTCGGGACTGACCAAGAGATTCGGGTCGTTCACCGCGATCGACGACGTCTCCGTCACCATCCAGCCCGGCCGCATCCACGGCCTGCTCGGCCGCAACGGCGCCGGCAAGACCACGCTCATGCAGCTGATCACCGGCCAGGACTTCCCCAGCTCCGGCGACATCCGCGTCTTCGGCGAGAACCCCGCCGAGAACGCGCGCGTGCTCTCGCACCTCTGCTTCATCAAGGAGAGCCAGCGCTACCCGGAGGACTTCCAGCCGAAGCACGTCTTCCGCAGCGCGCCGTGGTTCTTCGAGCACTGGGACGCCGAGTTCGCCGAGCGCCTGATCGAGGACTTCCGCCTCCCCGTGAACCGCCGCATCAAGAAGCTGTCCCGCGGCCAGCTCTCCGCTGTCGGCGTGATCGTCGGCCTCGCCTCCCGGGCGCCGCTGACCTTCTTCGACGAGCCGTACCTCGGCCTCGACGCGGTGGCGCGGCAGATCTTCTACGACCGCCTGCTCGAAGACTTCGCCGAGCACCCACGAACCGTCGTCCTCTCCACGCACCTGATCGACGAGGTGGCGAACCTCCTCGAGCACGTGATCGTCATCGACCAGGGCCGCATCCTGATGGACCAGGACGCGGAGGAGCTGCGCAGCTCCGCCACCACGGTGGTCGGCCCCCGCAGCGCCGTCGACGCGTTCGTCGCGCCGCACGAGGTGCTCCACCGCGACGGGATCGGCGGCCTCGCCTCCGTCACCGTCTCCGGCCTGAGCGGCGCCGACCGCGCGGCCGCCGGGGCGGCCGGGCTGGAACTCGCCCCGGTCTCCCTCCAGCAGCTCATCGTCCGCAAGACCAACGTCCGAGAGACAGAATTCGAGCAGAGCGCATGACCGCGATCGATCCGGGAGCCCTGGCGCTCCCGACCTCCGAAGCACGCCAGCACCGCGTCTGGCGCATCGTCCGGCTGAACCTCGTCAACAAATGGACCGTCATCTGGCTGCCCATCGTGATCATGGGCTTCATCTGGCTGGTGAACTGGCTCATCTGGTGGATCATCTGGGCGGCGAGCGCCGGCCCCGACCGCGCGAAGGCGCTCGAGGGCACCCAGTGGAGCGGCGGAGCGTTCTACGTCTTCGTCTACATGCTGGTGATCGGCATCCAGGTGATCTCGGCGACCTTCCCGTTCGCCCTCGGGTACGGCACCACCCGCCGGGACTTCTCGCTCGGCTCCGGGCTCACCTTCCTGATCCTGTCCATCGGCTACGCGCTGGGATTCGCGACGCTGTCGGCGATCGAGGAGTGGACGAACGGGTGGGGTCTCGGCGGCCACCTCTACACCTCGGTGTACTTCGCCGACCAGAGCTTCCTCGGACGCTTCTTCATCGTCCTGTGCGGGATGCTGTTCTTCTTCGCCGTCGGCGCCTTCTCGGCCACGCTCTTCATGCGCTGGCGGATGAACGGCATCCTCGCGGCCGGCGCGGTGCTCGTGCTGCTCCTCGTCGGCGTGGTCGCCCTGGTGACGCTGACCGACAGCTGGCCGGCCGTCGGCGACTGGTTCGCCTCCGCCGGTCCGCTCGGCCTCGCCGCCTGGCTGCTCGTCCCCACCGTGCTCGCCGCCCTGGCGGGCCACGTGGTGCTCAGCAGGGCGACGCCGAAGAGCTGAGCCGGCATGGACGTGGCCCGGGCACCCCTCCTCGCACAGCGAGATGCCCGGGCCACGATTGTTCATCGGCCTCACTCGGCCGGCGAATGCCGTCCGACGATGTCGTGCCTCCACCCTACGAACGGAACGGCCGCCCGGACGGGCTCTTCACCGCATGCGTAGTGAGTTCATAGCCCGTTCCTAGGCTTCGGCGGCGGGCTCCTCCCCCAGCTCCTGGAACACCGTGAGCTGGAGGCCGGCCGGAGCCGACAGCCGCGAGTTGAGCGAGTTCCACGGCGTGACCGTGGGCGGCGCGATCAGCTCGGCGCCGGCGTCGACGAGGTGCGCGGTCACCGCTCGGCCGTCGCCCACCTCGAAGGCCAGCCGGATGTGCGGTGCGACCGGGCGCCCGACCTCCACCTGGTCGATCATCGCCTTCTGCGCGGGATTGGCCAGCTCCAGCGTCGCGCGCCCCGCGTCGAGGATGGTCACCTGCGCTCCCCCGTCGCCCGCGTACGCCTCCTGCTCGGGGAGCCCGAGCGCGTCGCGGAAGAACGCCAGCGCCGCGTCGTAGTCCTCCGCCTCGACCACGATCCGCAACTGCCGTACCCGTGCCGTGTCGTCCATCCCTGACTCCTTCTCGATCGATAGCGTGTGCTCGTGCTGGGATACATCTTCCTCGGGATCGCGATCGCCACCGAGATCGTCGCCACGACGTTCCTGAAGTTCACCTCGGGCGACAACCCGAAGTGGTGGGCGTTCGTGATCGTCGTGGTCGGCTACGTCGCGTCGTTCGTCGCCCTCTCCCAGTCGCTCTCGCGCGGGGTGCCGCTGGCCATCGCCTACGCCATCTGGTCGGCCGTCGGCGTCGCCGCGATCGCCCTGATCTCCTGGGTGTTCTTCAAGGAGCCCCTCACCTGGGTGCAGGTCGCGGGGCTGGTCCTCGTGATCGGCGGCGTCGGGCTGCTGGAGCTGGGCGGCAAGCACCCCGCCTGAGTCCGGCGCCGACCGGCCGGTCAGGCCGAGCCGACGAAGGCCGCCAGCGCGTCGTCGATCGTCCCCGCCGGCGAGACAAAGTCGTAGACCGCCCCGAGGCCGGACGGCTCGTACGTGCCGTCCGCCGTCACGCGGATCTCGCCGAGGAGGCGCCCGCGGCCGATCTCGTCGCCCTCCAGGAGGGTGTGGTCGTAGACCGTGTACACGTCGCCGTCCTCGTAGACGGTTAGGTCTTCCAGCAGGGGCATCTCAGAACCTCCTCGTGAACGGCAGGGGCTTGCGCATCCGGATGAGCAGCAGGAGCGGGACCAGCACGTACGGCCCGTTGTACAGCAGGAAGATGATCGGGTGCGGCGTGCGCTCCCCCACCGGGCCGAAGAACTCGACGCCGAAGATCGGGATGGCCGTGAGGCTGATGATCATGGTGGCGTAGATCACCGCGAACAGCTGGATCCAGTTGAACCCCTTCACGAGGCAGACGATCAGCAGCACGTAGAAGGGCAGGTAGACGAAGGCACTGGTGCCGGTGATGAACCGCAGCCACAGCGGCTCCGCCTGGTAGAGCGGGTCGTACTGCGACGAGTACGTGTAGTTCCACTGGGCGAGGATGTTCGTCGTCGTGGCGGTCTGCGGGATCCCGAGCGTCGGGATGGCGTCGCTGATGATGCAGGTGACCACGAACAACGAGAAGATCACCAGGAAGAAGATGTCGATCGGCCGCTTGCGCAGCGGGAGGTTCGCGGGCGTCGCGGGGGCGGCGGGTGCGACCTGGCCGGTGCCGGAAGTCACTGTGCTCACAGCGCGAGCCTAGCCCCGTGCCCGCCGCATCACACGGACGCGACGCGCCCGGGGGCGGGAGTCACTTGAGCGACTTCTGCAGCAGCACCGTGCCGAGCCAGCGATCGAACTTGTAGCCGACGCGACCCATCCGGCCGATCTCGACGAAGCCGAAGTTCTCGTGCATCTTGATCGACGCCTCGGCGCCCTTGTCGGCGATGACGGCGATCATCTCCTTGAGTCCGGCGGCCTTCGACCGGTCGATCAGCTCCTGCATCAGCACAGGGCCGAGCCCCTTGCCTGTGGAGGCGGCGCCGAGGTAGATCGAGTTCTCGACGGTGAAGCGGTACGCCCGCTTCTGCTTCCACGGCGAGACCAGGGCGTAGCCGAGGATCTGGCCGTTCGGCGACTCGGCCACGATGAACGGCATCCCGAGCTTGTGGAGGTACGCGTACTTGCTGCGCCACTCGCGGAGCGTCATGGCGTCCTCGTCGAAGGTCACCGTGCTGTTCGCCACGTAGTGGTTGTAGATCTCGCGGACGTGCGGCAGGTCCTCCGGGCGCGCCTCGCGCAGCGCGTACTCGAAGGCGGGCTCGGCCGCCGGCGGCTTGCGCAGGTGACGCGGCAGCTCACGGCGCGTCTCGTATTCCTCTTCCAGCACGACGACAAGCCTACGTCGCCCACATTGCGGGCACGTTACGGTTCGAGCGACCAGTCCACCGGCGCGAGGCCGCGCTCCTCGAGCAGCGCGTTCGTCCGAGAGAACGGACGGGACCCGAAGAACCCGCGCGAGGCCGACAGCGGGCTCGGGTGCGGCGACTCGATCGCCGGGTTGTCGCCGAGCAGCGGCTTCAGCGTCGAGGCGTCCCTCCCCCACAGGATGGAGACGAACGGCTGGTCGCGCGCGACGAGGCTGCGGATGGCGTGTTCGGTGACCGCCTCCCAGCCGGCCCCGCGGTGCGAGGCGGGAGCGCCGGGACGCACGGTGAGCACCCGGTTGAGCAGCATCACGCCGTTGTCCGCCCACGCGCTGAGATCGCCGTGGGCGGGAGGGGTGACGCCGAGGTCGTCCCGCAGTTCGCGGTAGATGTTCTGGAGGCTGCGCGGCACGGGCCGCACGTGCCGCTCGACCGCGAAGGACAGGCCGATGGGATGGCCGGGCGTCGGATACGGGTCCTGGCCGACGATGAGCACGCGCACGTCGGCGAGCGGCGCCCGGAACGCACGGAGCACGTCCGGCCCGGCCGGGAGATAGGGGCGCCCGGCCGCCACCTCGGTGCGCAGGAACTCCCCCATCGCGGCGATGCGGTCGGCGACGGGCTCGAGGGCGTGCGCCCATCCCGGATCCATCGAGCCGTCGGCGGCCAGCTCGGCGAGCGACTTCGCCACGGCTGCGGTCAGTGCGCCGCGGTGACCGGCGGCAGGGCCGACCAGGGGAAGGTGATCCAGCGGTCCGTGCGGCGCCAGACGAAGTCGGGCTCGAGCACGGTGCGCGGCTTGGAGTAGAGGCATACGGTGCGCACGTCGGCGCCCGAGGCGGAGATCAGGTCGACGACCATGGCGAGGGTGCGGCCGGAGTCGGACACGTCGTCGACGAGCAGGACCCGCTTGGCGTCGAGAGCGGAGGAATCCAGCATGGGCGGCAGCACCACGGGCTCCGGGAGGCGCTCGTCGACGCCCGTGTAGAACTCGACGTTCAGCGCACCGCAGGCCTTGATGCCCAGGGCGTACGAGACGGCGCCGGCGAGCAGGAGGCCGCCCCGCGCGATCGCGATGACCATGTCGGGCTCGAACCCGGACTCCAGCACCTCGCCCGCGAGATGGCGGGCGGCGTCGCCGAACTCCAACCAGCCCAGCACTTCCCGTTCCGTCTCTGCGAGAACACCTGTACCTGAGTCGTCGAGTTCGCTGGCCACCCCCCTACGTTACCCGCCTCCGACCGGTGCTAGCATCCAGCATGACCTCAGAGAAGACCGTCGCTCCCCGCCGGGCCGCTGTCGCGATCGGCGTCACCGCCGGCCTGATCGGGTGGCTCGCCGTCGTCGAGCTCACGAGCGGAATCCTCCAGGGCTACTACGTGCCCCTGATCTCGGACACGGTCAAGCATCTGGGCATCCACGACGCCGACTACAACTGGTTCGAGGCCGCGCAGCTGCTGCTCTCCGCCCTGGTCGTGCCGCCGCTGGCGAAGCTGGGCGACATGTTCGGCCACAAGCGCATCCTGCTCATCGCGACGGTCATCACGGCCCTGGCGACGTGGGCGCTGGCGTTCTCGGGCAACTTCACGATGTTCCTCATCGCGTTCGCCCTGCAGGGCTTCTACGTCGTCTGGCTGCCGCTGGAGGTGGCGTTGATCTTCGACCGCGGCCGCCGCAGCGGGACGGGCGCGTCGCAGACCCGCCGCGCCGCCGGCCTGCTCGTCGTCGCCCTGGAGCTCGGCGCGATCCTCGGCGCGATCGGCGCCGGGCTGCTGTTCGAGGCCGTCGGCCAGAACCTCACCATCACCCTGATGATCCCGGCGATCGCCGTGACCCTCGTGTTCTTCGCCATCCTGTTCGGCGTCCCGGAGTCGGAGCCGACCCCCGACCGCAGGCTCGACGGCATCGGCTTCCTCCTGCTCACCCTCGGACTGCTGCTCATCACCTCGGGGCTCACCTTCCTGCGGATCAACGGCGTCGGCACGTGGTGGGTGTGGGTGCTCATCGCCGCCGGCATCCTCGCCTTCATCCCCTTCGGCAAATGGGAGCTGAAGCAGTCCGACCCGGCGATCGACCTCCGCGTGCTGCGCCGGCCGAACATGTGGCCGATCCAGCTCACCGCGGGACTCGTCGGGATCAGCCTCCTGGGCGCTCAGGCGCCGCTCAGCACCTACGCCGGCACCGACCCGGTGAACGGCTACGGTCTCGGCCTCTCGGCGGGCCAGCGCAGCATCCTGATCGGCGCGTATCTGATCTCGATGATCGTCGGCGCCGTGCTGTTCCCGCTGGTCTCGTCGTGGCTGACCCCGCGCGTCACCCTCATCGTGGCGTCGTTCCTGGTCGCGATCGGCTACCTGCTCTTCCTGCCGTTCCACCTGGAGACCTGGCAGGTGTTCACCAACATGGCGATCGCAGGCATCGGCTCCGGAGCGCTGGTCGGAGCGCTGCCGGCCGCCGCAGCGGCAGCGGCGCCACGCGGCCAGACCGGCGTCGCCACCGCCATGACGAACACCACGAAGACCATCGGCGGCTCGTTCGCCTCCGCCGTGTTCGGCGTGGTGCTCCTGACCGGGGCGGCCACCGTCACCGCGACGGCCGCGAGTCTGTTCGGCTACATGCTCGTCTGGACGATCTGCGGGCTCGGCGCCCTGGTCGCGGCCGTCCTGCTGTTCTTCGTGCCCAAGCTGGCGTTCGCCGACGCGGAGCAGCCCACCCTCTGAACGCGGAGGAGCCGCCGCGGGCTCCGGAGGTTCCGGATCCCGCGACGGCTCGTCACGTGGTGGGGCGGGAGGCTACGCGCGCGCGGCCTCGGCGACCGAACGGGCGGCGGCCAGGCCGGCCGACAGGTCCGCCTTCAGGTCGTCGATGTTCTCGAGGCCGACCGAGAGGCGCACCAGACCCGGGGTGACGCCCGCGGTGAGCTGCTGCTCCGGGGTCAGCTGGGAGTGCGTGGTCGACGCCGGGTGGATGACGAGGCTACGCACGTCGCCGATGTTGGCGAGGTGGCTGAACAGCGCCAGGTTGTCGACGAGCGCGCGGCCGGCGTCGACGCCGCCCTTGAGCTCGAACGAGAGCACCGCGCCGACGCCCTTGGGGGCGTACTTGTTCGCGGCGGCGTACCACGGGCTGGTCGGCAGGCCGGAGTAGTTGACCGTGGCGACGTCGGGGTGGTTCTCGAGGAACTCCGCGATCTCCTGCGCGTTCTGCACGTGGCGCTCGACACGCAGCGAGAGGGTCTCGATGCCCTGGATGAGCTGCCAGGCGCTGGCCGGGGCGATCGCCGAGCCGAGGTCGCGGAGCAGCTGCACGCGCGCCTTGATGATGTAGGCGAGGCCGTCGCCCACCGCGGCGGTGTAGCTGGCGCCGTGGTACGACGGGTCCGGCTCGGTGAGGCCCGGGAACTTCTCGACGTTCTTCGACCACTCGAAGCTGCCGCCGTCGACGACGATGCCGCCGATGACGGTGCCGTGTCCGCCGAGGAACTTGGTGGCCGAGTGCACGACGATGTCGGCGCCGTGCTCGAACGGGCGGATGAGGTACGGGGTCGCGATCGTGTTGTCGACGATCAGCGGAACGCCCGCCTCGTGCGCGACGTCGGCGACGAGCGCGATGTCGAGGATGTTGATCTTCGGGTTGCCGATGGTCTCGGCGAAGAAGAGCTTGGTGTTCGGGCGGACCGCGCGGCGCCACTCCTCGGCGTCGTCCTGGTTCTCGACGAACGTGGTCTCGATGCCGAGCTTCGCGAGGGTGTACTTGAAGAGGTTGTACGTGCCGCCGTAGATCGAGCTGGACGAGACGATGTGGTCGCCGGCCTGCGCGATGTTGAGCACGGCGAAGGTCTCGGCCGCCTGGCCCGAGGCGACGAGGAGGGCGCCGGTGCCCCCTTCGAGCGCGGCGACGCGCTCCTCGACCACGGCCTGGGTCGGGTTCTGGATGCGGGTGTAGATGTTGCCGAACTCCGCCAGAGCGAAGAGGTTCTTGGCGTGCTCCGCGTTGTTGAAGACGTAGGAGGTGGTCTGGTAGATCGGCGTGGCGCGCGCGTTGGTCACGGGGTCGGGCGCAGCACCGGTGTGGATCTGCTTGGTCTCGAACTGCCAGTCGGCGGCGTCGGTCATGGCGTAGCTCCTTCGGGTGGAAATCGACGAGCGGCCCTGCCACCGCCTCCAGACCAGGGTAGAGGTGCGCCTCGCGCACGGGCAACGCACCCGAAACACGCCGTAACCCGTGAGAATAGGGACCATGAGCAGACGTGTGGTCGTGACGGGAGCGAGTTCGGGCATCGGGGCGGCGACGGTGCGCCTCTTCCGCGAGCGCGGCTGGGACGTGGTCGGGGTCGCCCGCCGCGAGGACCGGCTGCGCGCGCTGGCGGAGGAGACCGGCGCCGAGGTGTTCGTCGCCGACCTCACGCGCCAGGAGGACGTCGACGCGCTGCGCGACCACCTGGCGGCCACGGGAGGCGTCCACGCCCTCGTCAACAACGCCGGCGGCGCGCACGGCCTCGCCTCCGTCGAGGAGTCCAGCGTCGACGACTGGGTGTGGATGTTCGAGATCAACGTCCTCGGCACCAAGCGCGTCGTCAGCGCACTGCTCCCCCTCCTGCGCGAGGGCGCGGCGGAGACCGGGCACGCCGACATCCTGAACCTCACCTCCATCGCCGGCCACCAGGCCTACGTGGGCGGCGGCGGCTACAACGCGGCGAAGTTCGCCCAGCACGCCCTGACCGAGGTGCTGCGGCTGGAGCTGAACGGCGAGCCCATCCGGGTGGTGGAGGTCGCCCCCGGCATGGTCGCGACCGAGGAGTTCTCCCTGGTCCGCTTCGGCGGCGACCAGGAGAAGCGCGACGCCGTCTACGAGGACGTGCCGGAGCCGCTGACCGCGGAGGACATCGCGGAGACGATCGTGCACGCGCTCGAGCTCCCGCGGCACGTCGATCTCGACCTCATCGTCGTCAAGCCGGTCGCGCAGGCGGCGCCGTACCGCTTCCACAAGGGCGCGCTCCGGGTGAAGGACTGAGACCGTGGGCGACGACGCCCGGCGCGACCACTGGGAACGGGCGACGGCCTGGCCCGGCGTGCTGGCGAGCGTCGCCTTCCTGATCGCCTACACCTGGGACATCCTCGACGAGCGTCCGCCGACCTGGTTGCACGTGCTGCTCGTGACGGTGCTGGGGGCGGTCTGGCTGTTCTTCCTGATCGACTACGTCGTCCGGCTGCTGCTCTCGGCCGACAAGGCGCGCTTCGTGCGGCGCAACAAGGTCGACCTGCTCTCGGTGTTCCTGCCGATGGCGCGGCCGTTCCGCCTGCTCACCGGGCTCAGCCGGATCCACGCCTTCCGCGGCGACACGGCGGCGCACCTGCGTCGCCGGGTGCTCGTCATCGCCGGCAGCGCGGTCGTCATGTTCATCTACACGATCTCGCTGGCCGTGTTCCGGACCGAGCGCTACGCGCCGGGGGCGAACATCCACAGCTTCGGAGACGCGCTGTGGTGGGCGTGCGTCACGATGGCGACGGTCGGCTACGGCGACTACTACCCGGTGACGGTCACCGGACGCATCCTCGCGGTCGTCCTGATGATCGGCGGCATCGCCATCGTCGGCACCGCGAGCGCGACGATCGTGTCGTACCTGAACGAGCGCACCCAGCGCATCCGGCACCAGCCGCCCGCGGATCCGGAGCGTCGCCTCGACCTCCCCCGCGACGAGGACGAGGAGCGGGAGACGCCGAAGGGCGGCGAGTAGTCCCCGCCGCCCTTCGTGCCGTGCGTCGTTACTCGCCCGCGGTCGCCGTCGTCGTCGCGCCCCGGTCGACCCGGGTCGCGGTGCCCGGCGCTGCGGCGCTCAGCGCGTTGGCGCCGAGCGCACCGCCCGCGAGGGAGCCGAGGATCGAGCCCAGGTCGAGCCCGGTCAGGTCTTTCACGACCTTGGGCACCTCGCTGACGACCTGGCCGACCGTCTTCGTGACCGCCGACGCACCGTCGGTGCTGATCACCGTGAGGTTGTCGATGTTGGCCAGGGGCTCCGCGACGGCGCGGGTGATCTCGGGCAGGCGGTCGATGATCTCGGAGGCGAGGCCGGCCTCGCCGAACTTGCGCAGCGCCTCCGCCTTCGCGTCCGTCGCCCGCGCCTCGGCGAGACCCTCGGCCTCGATCGCGGCGGCACGCGCCTCGCCGTCGGCGCGCACACCGGCGGCGAGCGCGATCTGCCGGTCGCGCTCCGCGTCACCGGCCAGGCGGACGGACTCGGCGGCGGCCTGGGCGTCCTGCACGGCGGCGACCTTGTTGGCCTCGGCGATCGTGCGGCGCTTGTAGGCGTCGGCCTCGGTGGCGGCGTTGGTCGCGTCGCGCTCGGCCTGCGCGCGCTGGACCGTCGCGTAGGCGTCGGCCTCGGCCGGCTTGCGCACCTCGATGTCGAGGCGCTCCTGCTCGACCTTCGCCTTTTCGGCGAGGGCGTCGCGCTCCTGGGTGGCGACGAGCTTCTGCTGCTCGGCCTGCGCGAGCTGACCGGCGGCCTCCGCCTCGGCGTTGGCACGGTCGGTCTCGGCCTTGATCGTCGCCTGCTTGAGGCTGAGCGCCTTCTGGCGCTCGGCGATCTGCTCGGCCGCGTCGATGCGCGCGAACTCGCTCGCGCGAGCGGTCTCGACCTCCCGGATCTCGGCGTTCTGCTTGGCGAGCGCGGCCTCCGCGCGGCCGAGGTCGGCGAGGTAGTTCGTGCCCGGGGTCGAGATGTCCGAGATGTTCAGGAGGTCGACCTGGAGGCCCTGCTCGGCCAGGTCGACCTTCGTCGCCTCGACCACGGCCTCCGAGAGGGCGTTGCGGTTCGAGATGATGTCCTTCACCGGCATGTTGCCGATGATCGAGCGGAGCGAGCCCTCCAGCGACTGCTGGATGATCTCGGTGAGCGAGTTCTGCTGCGACAGGAAGCGCTGCGCGGCGCGGCGCACACCCTCCGGGGTGCCCGACACCTTGAAGTTGACGCTCGCCTGGATCGCGAGCTTGATGAAGTTGCTGTCGACGCCCTCCACCACGATGCCGATCTGGCGCTGCTCCAGCGAGATCGCGAACCCCTGCTGCAGGATCGGCCAGATGAAGACGCGGCCGCCGATGACGACGCGCTGGCCGCCTTCGTGCTCGCCCGACGCGGTGGCGGCGGCCGAGGGACGTCCGGCGCCGCGGCCGACGATGACGAGCGCCTCGTTCGGCGCCACGCGCCGGATGCGGCTGGCGATGAAGAGGAACACCGCGAGGACGGCGACGACGATGCCGACGACCGCGATGATGCCGGCGATGGAGGAGGGAGTGGTCATGTCTCAGTCCTTCTCAGGGTCGGTGTGTTCGGAAACGGGGAGGGAGGCGGCTGCGAGCCGGGCGACCTTCACGCGCGAGCCGTGGGTCTCGACCACGCGGATGACCGTCCCGGCGGGGATCTCGTCGTCGGAGTAGGCGAGGCGCGCCTCCAGCTCGTGCGGGCCGTCGAGGCTGACCTCGCCGCCGTTCGGGCTGATGCGCGTGCGGGCGACGCCGGTGAGATCCGCCGGGTTCGACGGGGCGCCGTCCTCGCTGCTCTGGAACCGCCGGACGAGCAGCTGCACGCCGACCAGCGTCACGAGGCCGGCCGCGGCGGCGATCACGTAGGCGAAGCCGACCGGCCAGTCGTTGGCCAGCACGAGGAGGCCGGACGCGCCGAAGATCGTGAGACCGGCGCCGAGACCCGTGCCCGAGAGGGCGCCGTCGAGCAGGTCCAGAAGCTCTCCGAAGAGCATCGAGATCAGCAGCAGCGCCAACCCCACCCCGCCGATGATCAAGAAGACGATCATGATCCTGCCCACCCCGCAACACCTGTAGAAGCTCTCATCACACTGAAAGCCAAGTCCCAGGAAGCCTATAGCACCGGCGGCGACGTAACAGAGCGCCGACGCGTCTCCCGCTCCGGGAGAATGGGCCTATGGAGTGGCAGACATCCGCCGATACGGCCCCGTCGAGTTTCATCACGGAGGCTCAGGCGCGCTCGCTGCTCGGCAAGCCTCCGGCGAGCGGGGCGTGGAAGGAGACCGACCCGCCCGCCGGCCGCCGGTTCGCGGGCATCGGCCCGTTCTCGTTCGAGAGCGGCGAGTCCCTCCCCTACGTCCGCGTCGCCTACGAGACCTGGGGCGAGCTCTCCCCCACGGGCGACAACGCCGTGCTCGTGCTGCACGCGCTCACCGGCGACGCCCACGCCGTCGGACCCTCCGGACCGGGCCAGCCGACCGCCGGCTGGTGGTCCGGGATCATCGGCCCCGGCAAGGCGATCGACACCGACCGCTGGTTCGTGGTCGTGCCCAACATGCTCGGCGGCTGCCAGGGGACGACCGGGCCCGCCTCCATCGCCCCGGACGGCGCGGAGTGGGGACCGCGCTTCCCGTTCACGACCATCCGCGACCAGGTGAACGCGCAGGCGGCCTTCGCCGACGTGCTCGGCATCGACCGCTGGGCGGCCGTCGTCGGCGGCTCGATGGGAGGGATGCAGGCGCTCGAGTGGGCCGTGTCGTTCCCCGAACGGGTCGAGCGCCTCGCCGTGCTCGCCGCGCCTCCGTTCTCCACGGCCGACCAGATCGCGCTCAACTCGGTGCAGATCGAGGCCGTCCGCACCGACCCGCTGCACCGCGGCGGCGTCTACTACGACGCCGGCGACGGCGACGGTCCGCACCAGGGCCTCGCGCTCGCCCGGCGGATGGCGCTGCTCAACTACCGCAGCCCGTCCGAGCTGAACGCGCGGTTCGAGCGCACCTGGCAGAGCGGCATCAGCCCGCTCGGCGGCGGCGGGCGGTTCGCCGTCGAGTCGTACCTCGACTTCCACGGCAACAAGTTCACGCGCCGCTTCGACGCCAACAGCTACATCACCCTCGTGCAGGCGATGAACTCGCACGACGTCGGGCGCGATCGCGGGGGTGTCGCCGCCGCCCTCTCTCGGGTGACCGCGCGGACTCTCGTGCTCGGGGTCGACAGCGACCGCCTGTTCCCGGTCGAGGGGCAGGAGGTCATCGCCTCCCACCTGCCCGATACGATCGACGGTAGAGTTCCTGTGGTGATCCGCTCGGACTTCGGCCACGACGGGTTCCTCATCGAAGACGACGCCGTCAGCGAGCACCTGCGGCGCCTGTTCGCGGCCTGAGCGGAACGGAGGAGGATGTCGCGCATCCAGAAGGAGCGTGATCGGCTCCTCGCAGCGACCGCCCGCACCGTGGGGCTCACCGCGAGCGCGACCGCCCTCGTCTGCCTGAGCATCCCCGGCACGCTGCCGCTGCCGCTCTACCTGGCCTCCCTCGTCCTGCTCGCCTGCCTCGCGTACGCCCAGTTCCAGCTCGGCACGCTGCTGCGTCCGACCCTGTGGATCTGCGTGATCGTCGTCGCCGGCTCCGCGATCGTGCTCGTCAACCTGCTGCCGATGGAGCCGCTCGGTCCGTCCGCGCTGAGCGTGGTCGGCGTCGTCGGCGCGGTGGGCATCGCGTGCCTGTCCGTGCTCTCGATCACCTCGCGCGCGCGGCTCTTCGTGCTGATCGGCGCCGCGGTGGTCACCCTCGCCGCCGTCCTGGCCACCCTCCTCGTGACCCAGTCCCGCCTCGCCGAGCCCGTGCTGCTCGTCGTCGCGGGCTGGGTCGCCCTGACCGCGACCGGCGTGTGGCTGTCCCGCACCGTGCCGCGCACGCTGAAGCGCATCTCGACGATGAGCCGCGCCTACCGCGTGGAGCGTCAGGCGAGCGAGACCGAGGCGCGGCGCCGCCAGGGCGCGCGTCTGCTGCACGACACCGTGCTCGCCACCCTCACCCTCCTCGCCCACTCGGGCGTCGGCGTGGGCGTCGGGGCCCTCCGCGAGCAGGCGGCGGAGGATGCCGCGCTGCTGCGCCAGCTGCGCCTCGGCTTCACCCCCGACCCCGCCCGCTCGGGCGACTACCGGCTGAAGCCCGTGGAGGAGTCGACCCTCGGCAACACCCTGGAGTCGGTCAAGCAGCGCTTCCGCCGGATGGGGCTCGAGGTCAACTGGCACGGCTCCGGCCAGGTGCTGCTGCCGAGCGACGTGCTCGACTCGTTCCTTCTCGCCCTCGGCGAGTGCCTGGAGAACGTCCGCCGGCACTCGGGCGTGAACGAGGCGCACGTCACGATCACCGACGACGAGACCACCGTGCGCGCGATGGTCACCGATGCGGGCAAGGGCTTCGACGTCGCGAGCATCGAGGAGGGCCGGCTGGGCTACACCGAGTCGATCGTCGCGCGGCTGCGCGACGTCGGAGGCAACGCCCGCCTGTTCTCCTCCCCCGGCAGCGGGACGACCGTGGTGCTGGAGGTGCCGAAATGAGACGAGCGGACGAAGCGACCATCCGGCGCCCCGGGCTCGCCCGCCCGGGCGGCGAGGAACGCGACGCGCTCGGCCGCGCCCGCCTCGATCTGGGCTTCAACGTCGCCTCCCTCGCGTTGATCGCGTTCCTGCTCGTGCTCTTCGTGCTGAACGTCGGCGCCTATCCCGCGCTCCCCCTCGGCATAGCGGCGTGGACCCTGATCGCCGCCACCCTCGTGGCCGCGCTCGTGCTGCGATTCCGCCTCCCCGAGGAGCTGCCCGCCTGGCTCTTCGCGGCCGCCCTCGTGTTCTGGGCCGCGGCGGTCGCCCTCGACGTCGTGGGGACCTCCTCGCCGGACTGGGTCCCATTGACGGCCGCCGCGGCGGTCGGGCCGGCCCTCCTCCTCTGCGTTCCCGTGCGACCCGCACGCGACATCGTGATCGTCACGGCGGCCCTGGGCCTGGTGCTCGCCGTCGTGCTCGTGCTGCGATCGGGCGCCGACGTCCGGATGCTCGGGCCGGGCGTCGTGACCATCGCCATCGCGGTCGCACCCCCGCTCATCGGCATGCAGATCATCCGCTCGCTGCGCACGCTCGTCCAGCTGGAGCTGGACCTCGTGCAGGTGCAGAGCACGGTGTCGTCCCCCGGCTACGCCGTCGGCATGATGGCGTCGGAGGAGCTCGCCCGGCTCGACCTCGCGGCGGAGCGCCTGCTCGACGGCGTGGCCACCGGACGCACCCCGCTCCCCCTCGACGAGGCGACGGCGGATGCGGCGGCGAGCATCGCCACCGAGCTGCGGCTGCACCTCATCCAGGGCCGCAAGGAGACCTGGCTGTACCACGCGGTGACCGAGTCCGCCCTGCTCGGGCCGACCGTGGCGCTGACCGATCCCGAGGGGCTGGCGGCCGGGCTGAAGCGGGATCAGCGCGACGGGCTGCTGACCGCGGTGTGGCTGCTGATCAGCGACCCGGTCCGCACCGGCGCCGGCCAGCCGCGCAGCCTCTCGCTCGACATCTCGCGGCCCGCGACCCAGCTCCCCGGCTCTCCCACGGCCGGGACGACGATGGCCATCACGATCGCGAGTACCGGTGTGCCGCGAAACGGGGTAGACCCCGCGGCATGGCAAGCTATCCGTAAAGTGGGTCGATTCGTCGAGTCGTTCTCGGGCTCGACGCTCCGGATCGACATCACCACTGTGAGCGACACCACGGCCGACCCGACCTGACGGCCGCACCAGAACCGAAGAGAGGCTGCTCGTGAGCGAGGCTCCCCCCATCAGAATCGCCATCGTCGACGATCACAAGATGCTGCTCGGTGCCCTGACCGAGTGGATCCGCAACGCTGCGGACGACATCAACATGGTCGCGGCCGTCGCCAGCTGGCCCGAGCTGCTCACGCACCCGGAGTTCCCGGTCGACGTGGTGCTGCTCGACCTCGACCTCAAGGACAACATCCCCGTCTCGCTGAAGCTCTCGACGCTGAAGACGACCGGCGTCCGCACCGTGCTGATGAGCACGTACTCGGAGCCGGCCGTCGTGCGCGAGGCCCTGGCGGCCGGTGCGCTCGGCTACCTGGTGAAGAGCGAGGACGCCGAGATGATCGTGGAGGCCATCCGCGCCGCCAGCAAGGGCGAGTCGTTCATCTCGGCCGAGCTCGACCTGGCGCTCAACGCCGGCGAGGTCGGCGGCGCCCCGAAGCTCAGCGCGCAGGAGCGCCGCGTGATGGCGCTCTACGGCGCCGGGGAGCCTGTGAAGGCGGTCGCCTTCCAGCTCGGCATCTCCGACGAGACCGCGAAGAGCTACCTCAAGCGCATCCGCGAGAAGTACCGCGTGGCCGGCTACGACGTGGGCACCAAGGTCGCCCTGCGCAAGCGCGCCATCCAGGACGGCATCCTGCTGCAGAACGACTGACGCCTCGCGCGTCCGTCAGTCGATCGGCACCGTCGGGCGCTGAGCGTGCACGACACCCGTGTCCACGCCGCGGTGGATGCGCGAGCGGTCGATGCCGAACGACACCAGCGCCAGGACGATGCCCGCCACGGCGAGCACGGCGCCGACGGCGACCGGCGAGACGTAGCCGAATCCGGCGGCGATCGTGAGGCCGCCGAGGAAGGCGCCCGAGGCGTTCGCGATGTTGAGCGCCGAGTGGTTCAGCGCCGCGGCGATGGACTGGCTGTCGTGCGCCACATCCATCAGCCGGGTCTGGATGGTGGGCGAGAGCGCCGAGGCGGCTCCCGCGATCACGAACACCGAGATCAGCAGCCCGGCCAGCGTCGCCGCCGTGAAGAACAGCACGGCCAGCCCCACCAGCAGCACGACGAAGAACAGCATCATGCTGCGCTCCACGCTGCGGTCGGCCATCCGTCCGCCCAGGATGTTGCCGACGGTCATGCCGATGCCGATCAGGATGAGCACGAACGGCACCGCGGACTCCGGCAGCCCGGTGACCGTGGTCACCATCGGCGAGATGTACGTGTAGACGGCGAAGAACCCGCCGAAGCCGATGGCCCCGATCAGCAGCGCCAGCCAGACCTGCAGGCGCCCGAAGGCCCGCAGCTCGTTGCGGAGCGTCGCCTTCGGATCGCCCGCCTGCCACGGCACGAGGAGCGCGACGGCGGCGAAGGTGAGCGCGAAGATCGCCGCGACGACCAGATACGCGACACGCCAATTGGTGGTCTGCCCCACCCAGGTGATGAACGGCACCCCGATCACGTTCGCGATGGTGAGCCCGGAGAGCACGAAGGCCACGCCCTGCCCGCGCTTGCCCGGGCCCATGAGGGACGCCGCCACCAGCGAGGCGATGCCGAAGTACGCGCCGTGCGGGAGCGCCGAGATGAACCGGGCGACCAGCACCAGCCCGAACGTGGGCGCGAGCGCCGACGCGATCGTGCCGACGGTGAAGGCGACGAGCAGCCAGAGCAGCAGCTTCTTGCGCGGGAGCCGCGCGGCGACCGCCGCGATCGTCGGGGCCCCGACGACGACGCCGAGCGCGTAGGCCGAGATGATCCACCCCGCCTGCGCGATCGCGTCGGTCGACGACGCCGCGTAGACCTGCGGCAGGAGGTCGTGGGCGATGTTGGGCAGCAGCCCCATCGCGACGAACTCGGTGGAGCCGATGCCGAACCCGCCCAGGGCGAGGGCGAGCAGCGCAAGACGAGTACGGGCCGACGACAACTGCGTCGGCCCGTCGATTCCGGGATTCACTCGCACAGCTTATATCGAATCGTTTCGACCCGATGCCCGCCAGGGGTCGTCCCACGTAACGATCGTGTGAAATCCGGCCCGCTCAGGCGTCGAGCGCGGCCTCACGCATGCGGGATCGTCCTAAACATGCAGCGCAGCCCATTTTGGGGAGTGCCTGAGGGCAAGACCCTCCAATAAGCTCACTCAGGTACGACATATTTGGGGGAGATTTGAGTATTCCCAGCCTCACGTCTGAAGGGCTATTACCGGCGGGGCGTCACCGGGCGACCCTCGATGAGCTTGAAGCCATGTTTGTGACGAACGCACCCTTCGCGACGCAACGTCAATTGATCTTCGATGCGTTCAGCGTGTGGTTGCGTCAAATGGCTGTGCTTCTCCCGAACCATCGTTACTGGGTGGACGGAGGATTCGTCACACACAAAGTTTCGGCCGCACCTAAAGACATCGACGTCGTCGTGCTAGCGCGACAAATCGAACTCAACGATCTATCTCCGAACTCGCAGGACTCCCTCTCGCACTTGATGACGTCGAACGGGGCGGGACGACGCCTGCAGCCCATGAATGGCCTGGTAGATGCATTCATCGCAATCCGTGAGGAGCCGGATTCTGCGCCTTACTGGCACCAGACTTGGTCGTCCGTGCGCGCCGACGACGGTGGCACGCGCCACAATGTCTCAAAGGGCTATTTGGAGGTGATCGCATGAGTTCTTCGCAAGAGCTTGAGCGTGAGCTCCGTCGCGCATGGCATGCGGCCTCTGGCGACGACTTCGCGTCGCGAATTGCTCGAACTTCCCTCGAAGCTTCGGCGAGCCAAGTTCCTGAACTCCGCCACGCTCTATTCGAGTTGACGAACGGATTTCAAGCCGAACTTGACATTCATCTTTCTGGTGAATCAGTTCCTGGCCACGAGACCGACGCGTTCAGCTTCGCCGAATTCGTTCGAGGTGTATCGGACGCGGTCAAAGAGATCTCCAAACAGGCAATGGGGCGCCAGCGTCTTCGTTCTCCGCTGCACATCGTGGCTCCGACTCCCGGATCAGTTCATCTGGTTCTCCGCGTCCCGCCGCCCCAAGAGGAAGACGGGAGTTTCATCGAAGCTCGAACTGAATCACAGCATTCGTTGTCGCTCGGAATCGTGGCAGCGGTTCTTTCTCGCGCAGGAAACTCCGACGAAGAAGAAAGCTTCACACTTCTCGGCGGTATGACCAACCAGCTGCCTACTAAGGCCCACGCAGGCCTGCGGCGCGCAGCGAAGGCAATTTCTCGGACCGATTGGAACGTCGAGGGCGAGCTCAGGAGACCGCAGGATGATCCACTCGTACTCTCTATTCGTCGAAGCGGCGCACTAGCGCTTTTAGACGCCTTGGATGCAAAGACAAGCGAAGAAGATACCGCCACCCTGCGCGGAAGGGTGGATGGCCAGCGCCGCTCGGTCGGCGCCATGTGGTTTCTGCCAGACACGGGTGGTCCCATCGAAGCCGCGATCGTTGACCCGGACCTCATTGATCCAATCGCGCATTTTTCCGCAGAGAACACAACTGCCGTTGCCACGTTCAGGACTATTCGTTGGATTCCCTCCGGAACCAACGCGCGCTCGCGACAGACGTACGTACTAACGGATATTCGAGCTGACGATCAGCCAACACACCTGGACGGAGTGGGCTAACCGGTGCCGGCCCGCTCAGGCGTCGAGCGCGGCCTCCAGGCGCTCGAGCTTCCCGTCGAGTTCGCCGGTGTGGCCGGGGCGGATGTCGGCCTTGAGCACGAGCGAGACGCGGGTGCCGAACGCGCCGACGGCCTCGGTGGCGCGACGGACGACGTCGAAGACCTCGTCCCACTCGCCCTCGATCTCGGTGAACATCGAGGAGGTGCGGTTCGGGAGCCCGGACTCGCGGACGATCCGGACGGCGGCGGCGACCGCGTCGTGCACGGAGTCGGAGCCGTCGGGGCCGCCGCTGGGGGCGACGGAGAAGGCGACGATCATGGTGTTTCCTCTCGGAGCGGGGCGCCGGCCGCCGCGGCGACGGGCGCGCGGAACGGCCAGACCCGGGCGGGCACGGTGTCGTAGACGGCGTCGTCGGCGTGCCGATGACGCCACAGCGCCCCGATCGCCCAGCCGAGGATGACGAAGTACAGGAGGTTGCGGACGGTCAGCACGGCGACCATCCCCGGGTCGGGCAGCAGCAGGTAGTCGTACAGGAACGGGTAGAACACCTGGGTGAGGCCGGCGGCGGCGAGGACGAGGATCGCGGGGGTGCGGAACCCCTTGCCCTGGTAGACGAGCCCGATGAGGACCGGGGCGACGAGCCAGGTCATGTACTGCGGCGAGCCGACCTTGTTGAACGCGATGAGGGCGGTCACGATCGCGAGGGAGAGCTCCGGCAGGATGCGCGTGTACGGCGTCCCACGGTGCAGGGCGCGGATCCCGAGGAGGGCGACGACCACGCAGGTGACCGCGAGCAGCGGGTTCATCAGCGACCCGGCCAGCTCCGTGCCGGCGCCGCTCACCTGGAACGTGATCAGGTGAGAGTCGTAGTAGACGGCCGCGCCGGGGACGTGGAAGGCGGCCTGCCACATCCAGAACGTGCTGACGGGCGCCTCGATCTGGATGCCGCGGCCGGTCTGCATGGTGATGAAGCTGAGGAGGTGCATCCCCGCGCCGAAGATCAGCGGAACCGCCACGATGACGGCCGAGGTGACCGCGGCGACCAGCACGATGTGCCAGCGGGAGCGGAGCGCGACGACGGCGGCGACGAGCACGGCGGCCGGCCACACCTTGATCCAGGTGGCGATGGTGAGCACCACCACCGCGGCGCGCTCGTGGACGGCGAGCCAGAGCAGTCCCACGATCGCGAGCGCGGCCGCGACGGAGTCGAGGCGGCCGACGGCGACCGGTCCGAGCAGCAGCAGGAAGCCGAGCCACCACCAGGCGGCGGTGATCCGGCGCGGGTCCCGGCCGACGATGAGGGTCGCGAACGCCGCCGCGTCGAGCAGGAGCACCAGCGTGAGCCAGCCGCCCACGTAGTTGTCCGCGCCGAACAGCAGCGGCAGCATGACGGGCACGAGCGCGCCGAACGGGTACACCCAGTCGGAGTTCACCCCGACGATCTCGGTGCCCTGGGCGGCCAGCTGCGCCCACGGCTTGTACACGAAGAAGACGTCGCCGAGGCCCTTGCCCCCGTGCAGGGCGAGACCGCCGACGATCAGGTGGACGAGCAGGAAGCCGATCCAGAGCGCGAGGGGATGCGCGAGCGCCCGGCGCAGCGCCCCCGGGGCCGACGCCGGAGCGGCCGACGCCGAAATCGGCGCTGCGTCCATCCCCATGCGCCTCATCCTAGGGGACGGCTCACGCCCCTCCGCTGAGAGCACGGCGCTGCTCCCTGAGAAGATCACGGACCACGGCGGGCACGGCGTCCGCGATGTCGAGGGCCACGATCGGGCCGCCGTCGGAGGCGCGCTCCCCCGCCTGGCCGTGCACCCACGCGGCCGTCGCGGCGAGCGCGGCGAGCGCCTCGTGACGCTGCGACGCGATCTCGTCGGCGTGCGTGGCGACCAGCGCGCCCAGGATGCCGCCGAGCACGTCCCCGCTGCCCGCGGTCGCGAGCCAGGCCGTCCCGGCGGTGACGGTGAACCGGCCGCCGGACGGGACGGCGATGTGCGTCGTGTGTCCCTTCAGCAGCACCGTGACGCCGAGGCTGCGCGCGGCGCGGTCCGCCCAGGCCGCGGGGTCCGCCGCGATCTCGGCCGCGGTCACCGCGTCGGAGTCGTCGTCCGCCTGCGCGGCGAGCATGCCGGCCAGCTCGCGGTAGTGCGGGGTCACCACGACCGGACCGGTGGCCGACCGGACGAGGTCGAGCGCGCCCGCGTCCACCACCAGGGGCGTCCCGTCGGCGAGCGCGGCGCGGAGGCGGAGCAGGTCGTCGGAGGGGCGGGCGCTGGCGTCCATCCCGGAGCCGATCAGCCACCCCTGCACGCGACCTCCGGCGGAGACGGCCTCGGGGCGACGGCGGAGCACCTCTTCGGCCGGTCGCGGGGCGCCGAGATAGCGGATCATCCCGACACCGGTGCGGGCGGCGGCCTCCACCCCGAGCACCGCCGCTCCGGGGTAGCGGTCGGAGCCGGTGACCACGCCGAGCACCCCGCGGGAGTACTTGTCGCTCGCCTCGCCGGGCGCCGCGATCCACTCCGCGGCGTCGGCCTCTCCCCATTGGCGGACCCGGGTCTTCTGCGCGTCGTTCATCGCACCTCCTCCCCCCACGATAGGTTCTCCGGCCGCGAGGGGCCCGTCCGCCCGCGATAAGTTGGGAGCATGGGCATCCACATCCCGGGCAGAGTGGTCGTGTTCGACTACGGCGAGGTCATCTCCGTCACCCCCACCGAGGCGGACCGTGCCGCGCTGGTGGAGCTGGCGGGCGGCGACCACGACGTGTTCTGGCCCGCCTATTGGCGGCACCGGCACGATCTCGACCAGGGCACGCTCGGCATCCAGCAGTACTGGCGCGGGATCGAGCGCGAGCTGGGCGAGCAGTGGAACGACGCGACCATCCACCGGCTGTGGCTGGCCGACTTCCGCAGCTGGCTCACGATCGACCCGGGCACGCTGGACGTGCTGCTCGACCTCAAGGAGGGCGGCACCCGGCTGGCGCTCCTCTCCAACGCCGGGCGCGACTTCGGCTCCTACTTCCGCCACGGGACGCTCGGCGATCTGTTCGACCAGGTGTTCGTGAGCGGCGAGCTCGGCACCATCAAGCCGGACGCCGCGATCTTCGAGCACGTGCTGCAGGAGCTCGGCGTCACGCCCGCGCAGACGGTCTTCATCGACAACAAGGAGGAGAACGTGCGCGGCGCCGAAGCGGTCGGCATCACCGGGCACGTCTTCACGACCGCTGCGGACCTCCGGGCATATCTCGAGGGTCTGGCGGCTTGGAACTGACGATGACTACTCTCTTCGACCCCTTCACCGTGCGCGGCGTGACGGCGCGCAACCGCATCTGGACCTCGCCGATGTGCCAGTACTCCGTGCTCGACCGCACGGGCATCCCGCAGCAGTGGCACCTCGTGCACCTCGGCTCGTTCGCCGCGGGCGGCAGCGGCATCGTCTTCACCGAGGCCACCTCCGTCAACCCGGAGGGGCGCATCTCCCCGCAGGACACCGGCATCTGGACCGACGAGCAGGCCGAGGCGTGGCGTCCGATCGTCGACTTCATCGCCGGGCAGGGCGCGGTACCGGGCATCCAGCTCGCCCACGCCGGCCGCAAGGCGTCGAGCTGGGCGGCCTGGGGCTTCGAGGACCGCACCGGCGGCTCGGTGCCGCTGGACGAGGGCGGCTGGACCACCGTCGCCCCGTCGGCGGAGGCGTTCGGCGACATGGCCGTGCCGGTCGCGCTCGACCTCGCCGGGATCGACGCGCTCGTCGACGACTTCCGCGCCGGCGCGCGCCGCGCCGTCGACGTCGGCTTCCGCATCCTGGAGCTGCACGCCGCCCACGGCTACCTGCTGCACCAGTTCCTCTCGCCGCTCGCCAACCACCGCGAGGACGAGTACGGCGGCTCCCTCGAGAACCGCGCCCGCCTGCTCCTGCGCATCGTGACCGCGGTGCGCGAGGAGGTCGGCGACGATGTGCCCCTCTTCGTCCGCTTCTCCGGCAGCGACTGGGCCCCGGGAGGCTGGGACGAGCAGCAGACCGCGACCGTCGCCGGTTGGGCGCAGGAGGCCGGGGCCGACTTCTTCGACATCTCGAGCGGCGGCATCGCGGCCGGCATCCGCATCCCCCTCGGGCCGGGCTATCAGGTCCCGTTCGCCGAGCACGTGCGCTCCTCGGCCGAGGTCCCGGTCAGTGCGGTCGGTCTCATCACGACGCCGCAGCAGGCCGCGGACATCGTCGAGAGCGGCGCCGCCGACGCGGTGATGCTGGCGCGCGCGATGCTGCGCGACCCGCACTTCCCGCTGCGGGCCGCCCACGAGCTCGGCGCGACCATCGACTACTGGCCGCCGCAGTACCTGCGCGCGCAGTGGCGCTGAACACCCGGCTCCGCTGACACCGCGACGCGACCCGGCGCTCAGGAGCGCCGGGTCGCGTCCTGCACCTCGCCGACGAGCTCCTCGATGATGTCCTCGAGGAACAGCACGCCGGCGGTCTCGCCCTCGGCGTCGACGACGCGCGCCAGATGGCTCCCCGAGCGGCGCATCGTCGCGAGCGCGTCTTCGAGGTCGCTGTCGACGAACACCGTCACCAGCCGGCGCACGCGCTTGCCGGGGACGGGCAGCTCGAAGCCGGTCTCCTCGAGGTCGAGCACGTCCTTGAGGTGCAGGTAGCCGGTGGGCTCGCCGTCCGAGTCGGGAACGACGTAGCGGGAGAAGCCGTGCTTCGCGACCGCGCGCTCGACGTCGGCCGGGGTCGGCGACGGCGGCAGGGAGACGAGGGTCCCGGGGAGGACCATGACGTCGCGCACCTTCTTCTCGGTGAACTCGAACGCGGCGGTGAGCGCGCCGGTGCGGTCCATCAGCACGCCCTCGCGCGTCGACTGGTTCACGATGGTCGCGACCTCGTCGAGCGTGAAGGTGCTGGCGGCCTCGTCCTTCGGCTCCACCCGGAACAGGCGCAGCACGCTGTTCGCCGTGGCGTTCAGCGCGACGATGATCGGACGCACGGCGCGGCCGATCGCCACCAGCGGCGGCGCGAGCAGCAGGGCGGCCCGGTCGGGCATCGAGAAGGAGATGTTCTTCGGCACCATCTCGCCGAAGACCACGTGCAGGAACGACACCAGCACCAGCGTCACGATGAACGCGACCGTGCCGATGACCTCCTCCGACCATCCCGTCGCGTGGAGGGGGACCTCCAGCAGGTGGTGGATGGCCGGTTCGGAGACGTTCAGGATGAGGAGCGAGCAGACGGTGATGCCGAGCTGCGTGGTCGCCAGCATCAGCGTGGCGTGCTCCATCGCGTAGAGCGCCGTCTTGGCGCTGCGCTTGCCGCGCTCCGCGAGGGGCTCGATCTGCGAGCGGCGCGCGGAGATGACGGCGAACTCGGCGCCGACGAAGAAGGCGTTGACCAGCAGGAGCACGACCAGCCAGACGATCCCGATCCAGTCACTCATGGCGCACCCCCTCCGCGGTCGGGTCCGTCACCGGGTCGGGCGTGTACCGGATGCGGTCGACGCGCCGCCCCTCCAGGCGCTCGACGCGCAGCGTGCCGCCCTCGATCGGGACCTCGTCGCCCACCTTGGGCAGGCGCCCGAGCTCGTTCATGACGAAGCCGGCGACGGTCTCGTACGGGCCCTCCTCCGGCACGGTGACCCCGGCGCGCTCCTCGAGCTCGTCCGGGCGCAGGATGCCGGGGAAGGTGATGGAGTCGCGGCCGCGCACGACGCCCGCGCGGGTGCGGTCGTGCTCGTCGGCGACCTCGCCGACGATCTCCTCGACGAGGTCTTCGAGGGTCGCGATGCCGGAGGTGCCGCCGTACTCATCGACGACGACGGCCATCTGGTAGCCGCGGCCGCGCAGCTCGCCGAGCAGGGTCTCCAGGCTCATCGTCTCCGGCACGCGCAGGGCGTCGGTCTGCAGCGCGGAGACGGGCACCTTGGCGCGGCGCTCGCGCGGCACGGCGACCGCCTGCTTGACGTGCACGAACCCGACGACGTCGTCCACGTCCTCGTCGACGACGGGGAATCGAGAGAAGCCGGAGCTCCGCGCCAGCCCGATGACGGCCTGCGCCGGATCGGTGCGGCGGACGGTCTCGATGCGCGGACGCGGGGTCATCACGTCCGAGGCGTTGCGGGTGGAGAAGGCGAGGGTGCGGCTCAGCAGAGTGGCCGTGTCGGCCTCCAGCACCCCGGCGCTGGCCGAGCGGCGCACCAGCGAGGACAGCTCCTCGGCGGTGCGGGCGCCCGAGAGCTCCTCCTTCGGCTCGATGCCGAGCAGGCGCAGGAAGCCGTTCGCGGTGCCGTTCAGCAGCGCGATGAAGGGCCGGAACACCGTGGTGAACACGGTCTGGAACGGAATGACGAGCTTGGCCGTCGCGATGGGCAGGGCGAGCGCGAAGTTCTTCGGGACCAGCTCGCCCAGGATCATCGACAGCAGGGTCGCGACCAGGATGGCCACGATCGTCGCGATCGGCGTCACCGCGGCCTCGGGCAGGCCGGTGGCGAGCAGTGGCCCGCGCAGGAGGGTGCTGATCGCTGGCTCCATCGTGTAACCGGTGAGCAGCGTGGTGAGCGTGATGCCCAGCTGCGCACTGGAGAGATGGGTCGAGGTGATCTTCAGCGCCGCGATGGTCATCGACAGGCGGGACTCGCCGCGCGCGCGCCGGGCCTCGAGGTCACCGCGGTCGAGGTTCACGAGCGCGAACTCGCTCGCGACGAAGAGGCCGGTGCCGATCGTCAAGAGCAATCCGACGCCGAGGAGGAGCCACTCAGCGAGCACGGTGGTCACCCCGCTCACGCCGGCACGGCGGACTCGGGAGCTGGAATGGGCTACAAGAAGGAGGGTCGTCCATTTCCCGGCCAGTATAGCGGCGCGGTCTGCGAGGCGTCGCAGCGGATGCGGGGCGGATTCCCAGCGTCCCCATCGAACGGCCATAGTCGTCGCGCAGGGCCGGCTCCGACAGTGACCTCAGCACCGACCGAGAGGAACCGTCATGAGCACCGCCGACCCGAACGCCGCCGTCCCGAACCCCGGCGTCCCCGCAGGCTGGCCGCAGCAGCCTGCGCCGCCGCAGCAGCCCGCGCCGCACTACGCGCCCCCGCAGCCCGCGCCGCACCAGACCTGGCAGCAGCCGGCCGCCGCGAAGCCTGCCGCCGACGGCAGCATCCTGCGCCGCTGGCCGGTCTGGGCGCAGAACACCGCCATCGTCGTCGGCGCCGTCGCGGTGCTCGCGATCGTGTTCTTCGCCGGCTTCTTCACCGGCCACGCGACCGACGGCCCGCAGCGGGGAGGCTTCGGCACGAACCAGAACTTCGACCCGCGCCAGTTCGGCGGCGGGAACGGCAGCGGCACCGGCAGCGGCTCGACCCAGCAGGGCGGCGGCAGCGGGGGCACCACCCAGCAGGGCGACGGCTCCTAGGAGCGCGCCGCGAGCATCGACTCCATCAGCGTGATCTCGGCGTTCTGACTCGAGACCACGCCGGCGGCGAAGGTGCGCACCGTGCGGTCCTCGCTGCGGGCGAGGAGCGCATCGGCCATCTCGACCGCGCCGCGGTGGTGGGCGATCATCAGCGTGAGGAACACGCGTTCGGCCTCCACGCCCGAGGCCGCCCGCAGCGCGGCGATCTGCTCCGGCGTCGCCAGCCCCGGCATCGGCTCCCCCGGCACGTGGGCGCCGCCGCCGTGGTCGTGGGCCCCCGCCGTCCCGCCGACCGTCGCCGGGCGCGTCATCCACGTCATCGACGGCTCAGTCGCGGCCTGCGGCAGTCCCCAGCCGGTCAGCCAGCCGTACAGCTGACCGGCCTGCTGGCTCTGGGTGGTGGCGATGTCGTAGGCGAGGAGGCGCGTCTCGGCGTCGTCGGTGCGGTCGCGCACGATCATCGCGAGCTCGACCCCCTGCTGGTGGTGCTCCTGCATGTCGCGGGCGAAGCCGGCCTCGGCGCTCGTCGTCCCCGGTGTCCGCGGGGCGCCCACGCTCAGCCGGCCCGCGGAGAAGGCGAGCACGCCGGTGACCGCGACGATCACCAGACCGGCGAGCACGAGCGGCCACGCCCGTCCCGGCGCGCGGCCCATCGGCTAGGAGACCTTGCCGGGAGCGTCGAACGCGCCCGTGCAGGACGCGCCCGGCTCCGGGACGGAGGGGCTCTGCCAGTAGGCCTCGAAGAACTTCGCGATGCGCGGGTCGTCGGCCTTCTGCACCTGCAGCTGCACGTTCCAGCCGCTCAGCACGATCGGGGCCGGGAGGCCGTCGTACGGCGAGAGCACCGCGTACGTGCGCGGGAACTTCGTCTTCAGCAGGTCGAGCTGGCCGGCGGGGAGATCGGGCGAGTACGTGACCCAGATCGCTCCGTGCTCCAGCGAGTGCACGGCGTTCTCGTTCGGCACCGGCCGGTCGTACACGCCGCAGTTGAGCCACATCGGGTTGTGCTCGCCGCCCGCGGGCGGCGTCTGCTTGTAGTCGACGGCACCGGTCACGTGGCCGGCCGTGTTGTCGAACGTCTTCACGCCCTCGATCGAGACGCTCTTGCCGCCCGCCTCGTACGTCGCCGCCTTCGGCGCGGTCACGATGATCGTCGCGACCAGCGCCACCACGGCGACCGCGCCGGCGATGGCCGACCCGATCCCGATCCGGCGGTTGCGCGTGCGGCGCGCCTGCTCCTTCTTGAACTGCTCGAGCTTCGCCGCTCGGGCCTCTGCCTGCCGCTGCTTGCGGTTCGGGGCGGACGGGGATGGGGTCACGACGGGCCTCATTTCGACGTGGAGCGCTCGCTCCGACGGGGTGGGTTCGTCGGGGACAACCCGTTCGCCAGAGTCTCGCATTTCCGCCGGGCCGCCGCTCACAGAGCCTTCTCAGCCCGGCGGGGCGCGCGCTACCAGCTGACCGGCAGCGCCTTGCCCTCCTCGTAGCCGGCGGCGGACTGGATGCCGACGAGGGCGCGCTCGTGGAACTCGGCGACGCTGCGCGACCCGGCGTAGGTGAAGGAGCTGCGGACGCCGGTGGTGATCATGTCGAGCAGGTCCTCCACCGACGGGCGGAGCGGGTCGAGGTAGATGCGCGAGCTGGAGATGCCCTCGGCGAAGAGCGTCTTGCGCGCGAGGTCGTAGGCGTCGAGGCGCTCGAACCGCCCGTTGACGGCCTTCGTGCTCGCCATGCCCCAGCTCTCCTTGTAGAGGGCGCCGCGCTCATCGCGGTCGAGCGTGCCGGGCGCCTCGATCGTGCCGGCGAACCAGGAGCCGATCATCACCGAGGCTCCGCCGGCCGCGAGGGCGAGGGCGACGTCGCGCGGGTAGCGCACCCCGCCGTCGGCCCACACGTGGGCGCCGAGCTCGCGGGCGGTCTCGCTCGTCTCGAGCACCGCGGAGAACTGCGGCCGGCCGACCGCGGTCATCATGCGGGTGGTGCACATGGCGCCCGGGCCGACACCGACCTTCAGGATGTCCGCGCCGGCGGCGACGAGGTCGCGCACGGCCTGCTCGGTGACGACGTTGCCCGCGACGATCGGCAGGCCGAGACCCAGCCCCTTCACCGTGTGCAGCGCGCGCCGCATGCCGTCCTGGTCGCCGTGCGCCGTGTCGATCACGAGCACGTCGACGCCCGCAGCGGCGAGCGCCGTGGCCTTGCCCGCGACGTCGCCGTTGATGCCGACGGCGGCGGCGACGCGCAGACGGCCGGAGGCGTCGACCGCGGGCGTGTAGATGGTGGAGCGCAGGGCGCTCTTCTTGCTCAGCGTGCCGACGAGACGGCCGTGGTCGAGCACCGGCGCGAACTCGAGCCCGGCGGCATCCATCACCTCGAACGCGGCGCGGCCGTCGGTGAGGTCCTCGGCGTCGAGCGCGGTCAGCGTCCCGTGCAGCAGGTCGCCGATGCGCGCGTCGGGCAGGGCGGAGCCGAGCTGGACCGCGGCGAGGCAGCCGAGGAACGCGCCCGACTGGTCGTGCACGACGATCCCGTGGCCCTCGACGGCCGGGATGCGGCGGAGCACGTCCGCCACGGTCTCCTCCGGAGCGGCCGGGTACGGGGTGTCGAAGGCGACGGGCTGGGACTTCACCCAGCGGATCGCGTCGTCGAGGTCCTGCAGGTGCATGTCCTGCGGGAGGACGCCCAGGCCGCCGCGGCGGGCGAGGGTGGCGGCGAGGCGCTTGCCCGTCACCGAGTTCATGTTGGCCGACACGATGGGGATGGTGGCGCCGGTGCCGTCCCCCGGGGCGAGCGAGACGTCCAGACGGCTCGTCACGTCCGAGCGGGACGGGACGAGGAAGACGTCCGAGTAGGTGAGATCGTGGCGCGGCGTCGTTCCATAGAACTGCATGGGAATAACGGTATCGCCCCCGACTGGGCGCCTGCACGGATGCGCCGATGGGATTAGGCTTGATGTTCGGATGGAAGCGGGCGGTCACGAGCCGCCCGATCGGACGAAATCAATGGAGAGAGTGGGCGAGCGGCTGTGTCGAGCCAATTGACCGGAGTGGGAACCGACGACGGATCGTCGGGCGAGTTCGGGGCCAACGAATGGCTCGTGGACGAGCTGTACGAGCAGTTCGTCAAGGACAGGAACTCGGTCGACAAGTCCTGGTGGCCGATCCTCGAGAGCTACCGCCCCACGGTCAAGGAGGGCGACGCGGACGCCTCCCTGCCCTCGCCTGACGAGACCCCCGCCCCCACCCCGGCCGAACCGGTCGTCCCGACCCCCAGCGAGCCGACGGCCCCGTCGCCCGCCGAACCGACGGTCCCCGCGCCCGCGGAGCCGACGGCCCCGTCCGACGCCCACCCCGTCACCACCCCGATCCCGGTGATCGGCAGCCAGCCCGTCGCGCGCACCACCTCGGTGGCGCCGAAGCCCGCGCCGGTCCCGGCCGACGCCCCCGTCACCTCCCCCAACTCCGTCGTCGGCGACGGCGAGGAGGCCGAGGACAAGGTCACCCCGCTGCGCGGCATGGCCAAGTCGCTCGCCACGAACATGGACGCCTCGCTCACGGTCCCCACCGCGACCAGCGTGCGCACCATCCCGGCGAAGCTGATGATCGACAACCGCATCGTCATCAACAACCACCTCAAGCGCGCCCGCGGCGGCAAGGTCTCCTTCACCCACCTCATCGGCTGGGCGCTGATCAAGGCGCTCAAGGAGTTCCCGAGCCAGAACGTCTACTACGACGAGGTCGACGGCAAGCCGTCGGTCGTGGCCCCGGCGCACATCAACCTCGGCATCGCGATCGACATCCCCAAGCCGGACGGCAGCCGCGCCCTCCTCGTCCCCAGCATCAAGCGCGCCGACACGATGCGCTTCGGCGACTACCTCGCCGCGTACGAGGAGCTCGTGCAGAAGGCGCGCGCCAACAAGCTGACCGCGGGCGACTTCGCAGGCACCACCATCTCGCTCACCAACCCGGGCGGCATCGGCACCGTGCACTCGGTCCCCCGCCTGATGAAGGGGCAGGGCGCGATCATCGGCGCCGGCGCCCTCGAGTACCCGGCGGAGTTCCAGGGCTCCAGCGAGAAAACCCTCGCCGGCCTGGCGATCGGCAAGACGATCACGCTCACCAGCACCTACGACCACCGCGTCATCCAGGGTGCGGGCTCGGGCGAGTTCCTCAAGATCGTGCACGAGCTGCTGATCGGCAAGCGCACCTTCTACGAGGACATCTTCGCCGAGCTGCGCATCCCGTACGCGCCCATCAACTGGAATCCGGACATCAGCGTCGACCTGGCCAGCGCCGTCGACAAGACCGCGCGCGTCCAGGAGCTCATCAACTCGTTCCGCGTGCGCGGCCACCTGATGGCCGACATCGACCCGCTCGAGTACAAGCAGCGGTCGCACCCCGACCTCGAGATCGAGACCCACGGCCTCACCTTCTGGGACCTCGACCGCGAGTTCGTCACCGGCCAGTTCGGCGACAAGCGCACGATGAAGCTCCGCGACATCCTCGGTGTGCTGCGCGACTCGTACTGCCGCACGGTCGGCATCGAGTACATGCACATCCAGGACCCGGCGCAGCGCAAGTGGTTCCAGGACAAGCTGGAGCGCGCGTACGAGAAGCCGACCCACGACGAGCAGCTCCGCATCCTCGGCAAGCTCAACGAGGCCGAGGCGTTCGAGACCTTCCTGCAGACCAAGTACGTCGGGCAGAAGCGGTTCAGCCTCGAGGGCGGCGAGTCCACCATCGCCCTGCTCGACACGATCCTCCAGGGCGCGGCCGAGGCCGGGCTGGACGAGGCCGCGATCGGCATGGCGCACCGCGGCCGCCTCAACGTGCTGACGAACATCGCCGGCAAGACCTACGGCCAGATCTTCCGCGAGTTCGAGGGCACCCAGGACCCGCGCACCGTGCAGGGCTCCGGCGACGTGAAGTACCACCTCGGCACCGAGGGCACCTTCAAGGGCGCCGCCGGCGAGGAGATGCCGGTCTACCTGGCCGCCAACCCCTCGCACCTGGAGGCCGTCGACGGCGTGCTCGAGGGCATCGTCCGCGCCAAGCAGGACCGCCGCCCCGCCGGCACCTTCCTCACCCTCCCGATCCTCATCCACGGCGACGCCGCGATGGCGGGCCAGGGCATCGTGGTCGAGCAGATGCAGATGTCGCAGCTGCGGGCCTACCGCACCGGCGGCACCATCCACGTCAACATCAACAACCAGGTCGGCTTCACGACGCCTCCCGGTGAGGGCCGCACCTCGGTCTACTCGACCGACGTCGCGAAGACCATCCAGGCGCCGATCTTCCACGTGAACGGCGACGACCCGGAGGCCGTCGTGCGCGTCGCGCAGGTGGCGTTCGAGTACCGCCAGGAGTTCAAGCGCGACGTCGTCATCGACCTCATCTGCTACCGCCGCCGCGGTCACAACGAGGGCGACGACCCGTCGATGACGCAGCCGCTCATGTACAACCTCATCGAGGCGAAGCGCTCCGTGCGCCGCCTGTACACCGAGGCCCTCGTCGGCCGCGGCGATATCACCGAGGAGGAGTACGAGCAGGCGCACCGCGACTTCCAGGAGCGCCTGGAGCGCGCCTTCATGGAGACGCACGCCGCGCAGACCAACTCGACCCCGATCGTGACCGCCGACGGCGTCGCGGCCGGGCTCGAGCAGCCGGCCGCGCAGCAGGCCGACGACAACGTGGGCGAGCCGGAGACCACCGCCGTCACGGAGCAGGTCATCCAGCTCATCGGCGACGCGTTCAACAACCCGCCCGCGGGCTTCACCGTGCACCCCAAGCTGCAGCAGCTGCTCAACAAGCGCAGCGACATGAGCCGCAACGGCGGCGTGGACTGGGGCTTCGGCGAGCTGCTGGCCCTCGGCTCCGTGCTCATCGAGGGCACCCCGGTGCGCTTCGCCGGTCAGGACGCCCGCCGCGGCACGTTCGTGCAGCGCCACGCCGTCCTCCACGACCGCGTGAACGGCCAGGAGTGGCTGCCGCTCGCCAACCTCAGCGACAACCAGGCCCGGTTCTGGATCTACGACTCGCTCCTGAGCGAGTACGCGGCGATGGGCTTCGAGTACGGCTACTCGGTCGAACGGCCGGACGCGCTCGTGCTGTGGGAGGCCCAGTTCGGCGACTTCGCCAACGGCGCCCAGATCGTGATCGACGAGTTCATCTCCTCCGCCGAGCAGAAGTGGGGCCAGCGTTCGTCGCTCGTCCTGCTCCTCCCCCACGGCTACGAGGGTCAGGGACCGGACCACTCCAGCGCCCGCATCGAGCGCTACCTGCAGATGTGCGCCGAGAACAACATGACCGTGGCCCGGCCGTCGACCCCGGCGTCGTACTTCCACCTGCTGCGCCGTCAGGCCTACGCCCGCCCGCGCCGCCCGCTGGTGGTCTTCACGCCGAAGGCGATGCTGCGCCTGCGCGGTGCGACCAGCGATGTGTCCGAGTTCACCTCTGGCAAGTTCGAGCCGGTCATCGACGACGCCCGCATCACGGACAAGGCCGCGGTCAAGCGCGTCCTGCTCCTGGCGGGCAAGCTCTACTACGACCTGCTGAACGAGCTGGACAAGAACCCCAACCCCGAGATCGCGCTCGTCCGCGTGGAGCAGTACTACCCGCTCCCCGGCGCCGAGATCAAGGCGGTCGTGGATTCCTACCCCAACGCCGAGCTGGTGTGGGTGCAGGACGAGCCCGAGAACCAGGGCGCCTGGCCGTACATGATCCTGGAGACCTCCAAGCTGGGCCCGCGCCCGCTCGGCGTCGTCTCCCGCCCGCCGTCGGCCGCTCCGGCCGCCGGTTCGGCGAAGCGCCACGCGCAGGAGCAGTCGGTGCTGATCCAGCGGGCGCTCACGCTCTAGCCGCGCCGGACGCGGAGCGGTCGAAGGGCTGCCGGACCTCGGTCCGGCAGCCCTTCTCGCTGTCCGGCGGGCCTTCCGCGAGCCACCGGACCCGGCGTACGTTGAGCGTATGACCGTGCTGACGAATCACCGCCTCGGCGAGCCCTGCTGGGTCGATCTCGCCTCGTCCGACGCCCCGCGCGCCCGCGACTTCTACACGGCCCTCTTCGGCTGGACCGCCGACGAGTCCGGGGCGGAGTACGGCGGCTACCTCACCTTCCGCAAGGACGGCCGCACCGTCGCAGGGCTCGGCCCCGCGATGCCGGGCGCACAGCCGGACGCGTGGCTCACCCACCTGCTGGTGGAGGACGCCGAGGAGGCGGAGAAGGCCGCGGGCGACAACGGTGCGCAGTCCCTCGCCCCGACCATGGACGTCGGCGACCAGGGTCGTCTCGCCGTCGTGGCCGATCCGGGCGGCGCGGTCGTCGGACTGTGGGAGCCGCGGGAGCACCGCGGCTTCGAGCTCGTCACCGAGGTCGGCGGCATCGCGTGGCACGAGCTCTACGCGCGCGCCTACCCGGCCCAGGTCGACTTCTACACGAAGGTCTTCGGCTGGCAGACGCAGGTCCTCGGCGACACCGCGGACTTCCGCTACGCGACGTTCGGCGACCCGGATGCCCCGAGCGGCGGCATCTACGACGCCGACGGGATGCTCCCGCCGGGTGTCCCGTCGCACTGGGTCGTGTACTTCGGCGTCGCGGACGCCGAGGCCGCATCGCAGCGCGTGGTCGAACTCGGCGGAACGATCGTGCGCGACCCGTGGGACAGCGAGTTCGGGAGGTTCGCTCAGGCGACCGATCCGCTCGGCGCGCTCTTCTTCCTGCACCAGGTGGGCACGGGCAGCTGATCGGCGCTGCGGCGTCCGCCGATCGTCAGGGACGCGCGCGGAGGCCGTCGACGAGCAGGTCGAGCAGGCGGGCGATCTGCGCCGGGTCGGCGACGTCCCGCGTGGCGAGGAAGAGCCCCACGAGCGCGGTCGTGACGTCGTCGGCGGCGAGGTCGCCGCGCAGCACCCCGGTCTGCGCTCCGGCCTGGAGGAAGGCTCCCACGGCGCCGTTCACGCGCTCGCGGGTGTGCGCAGTGTTCGCGGCGTCGGCGAGCGCGCCGGCGCGCAACGACTCCGCCATCCCGCGCTTGGTCATCACGAAGGCGGCGTAGCGGTCCAGCCACGTCCGCAGGGCCACGTCGGCCGGTCGGGCGTCGTGCAGGCCGTCCGCCGCGGCGATGACGGCGTCGAGCTCGCTGGCGTAGACCGCCGCGATGAGGTCCTCCCTGGTCGGGAAGTTGCGGTAGAGCGTGCCGATCCCCACTCCGGCCTCCCGGGCGATCGCCTCGAGGGAGACCTGCTCGCCTCCGGAGGCGAACGCGGCGCGTGCGGCGTCGACGAGAAGCGCGCGGTTGCGGGCGGCATCGGCGCGGGGTGCGCGCGAACGGGTCGTCGCGGTCTCGGGGGATGACAAAACGGAGGCTCCTCCGTATAGTGGATGAGTAAGCGGAGGTCCCTCCGCTCTCTGACGAGTATAGAGAAGAGTCCCTCCATGAGCGACACGTCCCTCCGCCCCGGCGGCACCTACGACTTCGCCGGGCACCCGGTCATGCGCATCGGCTACGGCGCGATGGCGCTGGAGCGGTTCGCCACGGATGCGGCGTCCGGCGAGCGTCTGCTCCGCCGCGCGGTCGAGCTCGGCGTCGACCACATCGACACGGCCGACTTCTACGGCGACAGCGTGGCCAACGACCTCATCCGGCGCGCGATCCGGCCAGAGGACGACGTGCTCGTCGTCACCAAGGTGGGCGCGCTCAAGAACCCCGGCGGCCCGATCCCGCTGCGGCCGGGCCAGAAGCCGCAGGAGTTGCGCCAGGCGGTGGAGGACAACCTCCGCACGCTCGGGCACGAGCGCCTGGACATCGTCAACCTCCGGCGTCTGGATGTCGGCCCCGGGATCGTCGCGGAGGGTGACCAGCTCGTGGACCTCGACGACCAGCTCGCCGAGCTCCTCGCGCTGCGCGATGCCGGCGTCATCGGCGCGATCGGCCTGAGCGCCGTCGACATCGACACGCTCCGCCGCGCGCTGCCCGCCGGCATCGCGTGCGTGCAGAACGCCTACGGCATCGTCGCGCGCCGGTTCGAGCCCATGCTCGAGCTGTGCGTCGCCGAGGGCATCGCCTGGGTGCCCTTCTTCCCGCTCGGCTCCGGCTTCCCCGGCATCCCGAAGGCGACGGAGCAGCCGGAGGTCATCGCCGCGGCGGAGCGGCTCGGGGCGACGCCCGCGCAGGTCGGGCTGGCGTGGCTCCTCGGCCACGCGCCGAACGCGCTGCTCATCCCCGGCACCTCGAGCGCCGAGCACCTGGCCGAGAACGTGGCCGTCGGAGCGATCGCCCTCGACGCGTCGACGACGGCCGAGCTGGACGGGATCTGGGAGGCGCGGTTCGCGGGGGCCGGCGAGCCGACCCCTCAGTGGACCGACTGACCGACGAGCGGGGTCAGTGGGCGGTCGCCTGGAAGGACCGGATGCGCAGCAGCACTTCGGTGCGCAGCGTCTCGGGCGCGGTCTCCTTGCACGCCCGCTGCACCACCTCGGTCAGCACCACGTTGAGGTGCGCCTCGTTCGTGCAGCCGTCGCAGTTCGCGAGGTGCTCACGGATGTCCGCCGCATCCTCGCGGCAGAGCTCGTTGCGCAGGTATTCTTCGAGGTCCTTCTTGGCCTTGTCGCAGCCGCAGTCCGTCATTTCGTGCTCCTGGTGGTCTGCACGGCGGCGGGCTGGACAGCAGAGAGCCCGCGCTCGTGCGCGTAGTCGGTGAGGAGTTCCCGCAGCATCTTGCGACCGCGGTGCAGCCGGCTCATCACCGTGCCGATAGGGGTCTTCATGATGTCGGCGATCTCCTGGTAGGAGAATCCCTCCACATCGGCGAGGTAGACGGCCAGCCGGAAGTCCTCCGGGATGGCCTGCAGCGCGTCCTTGACGGCACTGTCGGGCAGGTGGTCGATCGCCTCGGCCTCGGCGGACCGGCTGGACGACGCGGAGATGGACTCCGCCCCTCCGAGCTGCCAGTCCTCGAGTTCGTCGATCGTCCCCTGATACGGCTCGCGCTGCTTCTTGCGGTAGGTGTTGATGAACGTGTTGGTGAGGATGCGGTACAGCCACGCCTTGAGGTTCGTGCCCTGCTGGAACTGCGCGAACGCGGCGTACGCCTTGACGTACGTCTCCTGGACCAGGTCCTGTGCGTCTGCCGGGTTCCTGGTCATGCGGAGGGCCGCTGCGTACAGCTGGTCCATGAACGGCAGGGCCTGCTCCTCGAAGAGGCGACCGCTGTCCTCGGTTTCGGTGCTCATCAGGGGCAAGTCTAGTTGTGCCGCCGCCGAAGCGCCCCGACGGCTGCGCGCCGCCCCGCCGGAGCGGGTCCCGAGGGCTGCGCGACGGGTCGTCGCCACGCGTGGAGCGTCGAGAACGGCGGTCCTGGATGCCACGGGATGTCCTTCCTTCAGACGGGAACACGGATACCCTTGACAACAATGCTGATCTCGAAATATTCCGCTCCCGACTTCGATCCGTACGGCGACGCCCGCACGGAGGAGCCGAACACGCTCTGGCCCGCTCCCGTCGCCTCCGGGCCGGTCTCGGCGTCCGTGTCCCTGCCGGGATCGAAGTCGCTGACCGCCCGCGAGCTCGTCCTCGCCGCCCTCGCCGACGGCCCGTCGCTGCTGCGTGCGCCGCTGCACTCCCGCGACACGGCCAACATGATCGAGGCGCTCCGCTCCCTCGGGGTGCGCATCGAGGAGAAGGGCGGCGACAGCGAGTTCGGCGCCGACCTGCTCGTGACGCCCGCCGAGGAGCTGCTCGGCAGCACCACGATCGAGTGCGGTCAGGCCGGTACGGTCATGCGCTTCGTGCCGCCGATCGCCGGGCTCGCGCTCGGCCCGACGTCGTTCGACGCGGACGACTCCGCCCGCGGCCGCCCGATGGGCGCGATCATCGCCGCCCTCCGCGCGCTCGGCGTCGATGTGAACGACGACGGCCGAGGCTCCCTCCCCTTCACGGTGCACGGCACCGGTTCCGTCTCCGGCGGTGCGATCAGCGTGGACGCGTCCAGCTCCAGCCAGTTCGTCAGCGCGCTGCTCCTCTCGGCCAGCCGGTTCGACGACGGGCTCGACCTGACCCACTCCGGCGAGCGCCTCCCCAGCCTCCCCCACATCGAGATGACCATCGCGGCGCTGGCCGCGCGCGGCGTCGAGGTGGAGTCCCCCGAGGTCGGCCGCTGGATCGTTCGCCCGGGCGCCATCGCGGCGCTCGACGTCGACATCGAGCCCGACCTCTCCAACGCTGCGCCGTTCCTGGCGGCGGCGGTCGTGACCGGCGGCTCGGTCACCATCACCGGGTGGCCCGAGACCACGACCCAGGTCGGAGCCGACCTCGCCGACCTGCTCCCTCTGTTCGGTGCGACCGTGACGCGGGACGGCGACCGTCTGACGGTCACCGGTCCCGAGCGCGTCCGCGCCGTCGACCTGGACCTCACGACCGGCGGCGAGCTCGCTCCGGCCCTCGTCGCGATCGCGGCGCTGGCCGACGGACCGAGCGAGATCACCGGCATCGGCCACATCCGCCACCACGAGACCGACCGGCTCGCTGCACTGGCCGCCGAGATCAACGGTCTCGGCGGTGCGGTCACGGAGCTCGAGGACGGTCTCCGGATCGAGCCGCGCCCGTTGCACGGCGGAGTGTGGCAGAGCTACGAGGACCACCGTATGGCGACCGCGGGCGCGATCGTCGGGCTCGTCGTCCCCGGCGTCGAGATCGAGAACGTCGCGACCACGGCGAAGACGCTGCCGCAGTTCACCCAGCTCTGGACGAGGATGCTCGCGGAAGGCACGACGCCGCAGTGACCGAGAACACGGGCGCCTGGTGGGCGGATGACGACGAGGACGACGAGTACGACGTCTACGACGAGTCGAACATCCGGTCGCGGCCGAACCCGAAGGGCAACCGGCCGCGCACCAAGACCCGGCCCGAGCACGCCGACGCCCGCATCGCGCGGGTGCTCGGCGTCGACCGCGGCCGCTACACCGTTCTGCTCGACGAGGACTCCGGCGACGAGCACCAGCTGACCGCCGCCCGCGCGAGCGAGCTGCGCCGGCAGCCGATCGTCACCGGCGATCGCGTCGCCGTCGTCGGCGACACCACCGGCGAGGAAGGGACGCTCGCGCGCATCGTCCGCATCGAGGAGCGCACCACCCTGCTGCGCCGCAGCGCCGACGACACCGACGAGGTGGAGCGCATCGTCGTCGCGAACGCGGACCAGATGCTCATCGTCGTCGCCGCCGCGAACCCGGAGCCCCGCACCCGGCTGGTCGACCGCTACCTGGTCGCCGCCTACGACGCCGGGATCGCGCCGATGCTCTGCGTCACGAAGATCGACCTGGCCGACCCCGGCCCCTTCCTCGAGAACTTCGCCGGGCTGGACCTGCCCGTCTTCACCAGCCGGGAGGACCGCATCCCGGTCGACGAGATCAAGGCCGCCCTCGTCGGTCACGACACCGTCGTCGTCGGACACTCGGGTGTCGGCAAGTCCACGCTCGTCAACGAGATCGTCCCCGGAGCCCGCCGGGCTACCGGGCACGTCAACGTCGTCACCGGGCGCGGGCGGCACACGTCGTCGTCGACGGTCTCCCTCCGCGTCGAGAACGGCGAGGGGCACGGCTGGGTGATCGACACCCCCGGCGTCCGCTCGTTCGGCCTCGGTCATGTGAACACCGACAGCATCCTGAAGTCGTTCACCGACCTTGCACTGCTGGCAGAAGACTGCCCGCGCGGCTGCACGCACCTGCCCGACGCTCCGGACTGCGCCATCATGGAGGCCGTCGAGTCCGGCGCCCTGGGCGAGGCAGGCAAGGCCAGGCTCGACTCGCTGCAGCGCCTCCTCACGACCTTCGCCCGCTGATCCTCCTCACGGCACACGCGACGCGTGCGCCAGAATGGAGGCATGACTGACGTGCGACTCGAAGCCGGCGACACGGCACCCGCGTTCACCCTGACCGACCAGGACGGCTCCCCCGTCTCGCTCGGCGACTACGCCGGGGAGAACGTGATCGTGTACTTCTACCCGGCGGCGATGACGCCGGGCTGCACCAAGGAGGCCTGCGACTTCCGCGACAACCTCAACTCGCTGAAGTCCAGCGGCTACCGGGTGATCGGGATCTCGAAGGACGCCCCGGCCCAGAACAAGAAGTTCCAGGAGCAGGAGGGGCTCAACTTCCCGCTCCTGTCCGACGAGGACCTCGCGGTGCACAACGCCTACGGTGCGTACGGCGAGAAGAAGCTCTACGGCAAGGTCGTGCAGGGCGTCATCCGCTCCACCTTCGTCGTGGACCCCGACGGCTCGGTGCGGCTGCCGCTCTACAACGTCAAGGCCACCGGGCACGTCGCCTCGCTCCGCAAGAAGCTCGGCCTCGACTGACGGTCGCCCGGTGCCCGCTGCCGGCTAGGCCGGGAGCCGCGGCACCGACGCCAGCAGCCGCTGCGTGTAGGGGTCGGCCGGAGAGCGCAGGACGTCCCGGGTCGGCCCCTGCTCCACGATGCGGCCGCCCTGCAGCACGACCGTCTCGGCGCAGAGGGAGGCGACGACGCTGAGGTCGTGCGAGACCATCACCACGGTCATCCCCTCATCCGCGGCCAGCCGTCCGAGCAGTTCGACGATCTGGATGCGCGTCGTCACGTCGAGAGCGCTGACGGGCTCGTCCGCGAGCAGCACCCGCGGGCGCGAGACGATGGCGCGGGCGATCGCGATGCGCTGGCGTTGGCCGCCGGAGAACTCGTGCGGGTAGCGGCCGGCTGCATCCGCGGGGAGCGCGACGGCCTCGAGCGCGGCCGCGACGCGGTCGCGGGCCTCGGCTCCGGAAGCGAGCCGGAGGGAGGCGAGCGGCTCGCCCACGATCCGCCCGACGCTCTGCCGCGGATCGAGAGATGAGTACGGGTCTTGGAAGACCGTCTGCACGCTGCGTCGGAACTCGCGCATGAGCGCGCGGTCGCGGCGGTCGAGCGGCGCGTCGTCGAACAGCACCTCGCCGCTCGTCGGGCTGGAAAGGCCGAGCAGCAGGGAGAGGATGGTGGTCTTGCCCGCGCCGGACTCGCCGACCAGTCCGACGCTGCGGCCGGCCTCGACGGTCAGCGAGACGCCCTCGAGGGCGGCACCGGTCGCACGCCGGTAGCGGAATCCGGCGTCACGGAGCTCCAGGATGGCGGTCACGGCACCTCCAGTGCGGCGTCGAGTTCACGGGCGCTGCGCACGAGTTCGATCGTGTACGGGTCCGTGGGGGCGTCGAGGAGGCGCTGGAGGGCGCCCTCCTCCACCACGCGTCCGCCGCGGAGGACGAGCGCACGGTCGGTCATGCGGGACACCACGGCGAGGTCGTGGCTGACGAACAGCAGCGACATCCCCCGGTCGGCGATGAGCGTGTCGAGCAGGGAGAGCACCTCGGCCTGCACGGTCACGTCCAGGGCGGTCGTCGGCTCGTCGGCGATCAGCAGCTGCGGGCGGCAGGCGAGCGCGGCGGCGATGGCGACCCGCTGGCGCTGGCCTCCCGAGATCTCGTGCGGGTACGCCCGCGCGATGCGCTCGGGGTCCGGCAGGCGGACCTCGTCGAGCGCCTCCCGGACGGCGCTGCGCAGCGCGGCCCCGCGCAGGCCGAGGTGGCGCCTCAGCGGTTCCGCGACCTGTTGGCCGAGCCGCATGAGCGGGTCGAGCGCGGTGAGCGGCTCCTGGAAGACGAACGACACGGTCCGGCCGCGCAGCGGGACGAGGTCGCGCTCCTTGGCCCCGACGACCTGCACGCCGTCGAGCTCGACGCTGCCGGCCGCCGTCAGCCCGTCGGGCAGCAGCCCGGCCACGGCGAACGAGGTCAGGGACTTGCCGGACCCGGACTCGCCGATCAGGCTCACCCGCTCCCCCGCGCCGATCGAGAACGACACGTCGCGCACGAGCGGTGACCCGTCGCGCGCGGCGACGGAGAGGTTTCGCACGTCGAGGATCATCGCGATCGCCTCCTGGTCGGGTCTGCGACGTCGCGCAGCCCGTCGGCCACGAGGTTCACGCCGATCACGAGGATCACGAGGGCGATGCCGGGCGCGATGGCGCCGACGGGCGCGACGGCCACCGTCCCCTGGGCCTCCTGCAGGAGGCGGCCCCAGGAGGCGTTCGGCGGCGGGGCGCCGAGTCCCAGGTACGAGAGGCTCGCCTCCGCGAGCACCGCGATCCCGAACTGCAGCGCCAGGTTGACGAGCAGGGTCGGCCAGATGTTGGGGAGGATGTGGCGCGCGACGATTCCCGGCCAGCTCGTGCCAGAGGTGCGAGCGGCCGTGACGTACTGCTGCGACAGCACGCGCTTCGACAGCACCCGCGTGAGACGCGCGATCACGGCGGACATCGCCAAGCCGATCGCGAGGATCGCCGTGCCGAGGGACGCACCCTGGGCCGCGACGATCAGCATCGCCAGCAGCAGGGTCGGGAAGGCGATCAGGATGTCGAGGACCGCGGAGATGGTGTCGTCGAGCCACGTCGATGCGAACGCCGCCAGCAGGCCGATCGTGATGCCGACCACGGCCCCGATCAGCACGGCTCCGAGGCCGACCGCCAGCGCGATCCTGGCGCCCACCATCAGTTGCGACAGGAGGTCGCGGCCGAGCTTGTCGGTGCCGAGCCAGTGCGCCGCGCCCGGTGGTTCGAGGCGGCTGCCGGCCGTATCGCTGGGCGCGTACGGGAGCCAGAAGAACGACACGAGCGCCACGATCACGACCAGGCCGACGAGCGTCAGCCCGATCCCGAGGGTGACGGAGCGGCGGCCGCGGCGACGCACGCCCGGCTGCGGAGCGGCGCCCTGCGCCGCGGCCTGATCGACGACCGCGCTCATCGGTTGCCCGAGATGCTCTGCCGCAGGCGCGGATCGACGAGGCGCTGCACGACGTCGGCGGCGAAGCCGATGATCAGCACGGCGAAGGTCGAGACGAAGAGGATGCCCTGGATGCTCTGGAAGTCGTGCTGCTCGATCGCCCGCAGCAGCATGCTCCCGAGCCCGGGGAGGGTGAAGACGCTCTCGACGACCACCGCGCCGAGGAAGGTCGTGGCCAGCTCGATGCCGAGGATGGAGATGACCGGCACGGCGCCGTTGCGCAGACCGTGACGCCACATCGCCGCACCGAAACCCGAGCCGAGCGCGCGGGCGTTGCGCAGGTAGTCGCTCCCGATCACGTCGAGCGTCGCGCTCCGGACGTACCGGGCGATGGAGGCGCTCATCACGATCGCGATGGTGATGATCGGCAGCGCGAGCGACTGCAGCGCCGCCGCCGGATCGGCCCAGTCGTCGCGCGGGAACCCGCCGGAGGGGAACCAGCGCAGGTTGATCGAGAAGACTCTGACCAGCAGGATGCCGACCCAGAAGACCGGCACGGCGATCCCGAGCTGCGAGAACGCGGACAGCGCGATGCCGTACCAGCGGTCGGCCTTCCACGCGGCGATGAAGCCGATCGGGAGCGCCAGCACGAGCGCGACCACGAAGGAGATCAGCGTCAGCGGGACCGTCACGGCGAGACGCGAGACGATCTCCGGCCCGACCGGGAGCGAGGTGATGAACGACTCGCCCAGGTCGAGGGAGAGGAGGCTGCCGAACCAGGAGAAGAACTGCTCGACGAGCGGCCGGTTGCTGCCGACCTGCTCCTGGGCCGCCGCGATCTGCTGCGGAGTCGCGTTGACCGAGAGCAGCGCGTTGGCCGGGTCGCCCGGCAGGACCCGCAGAAGGAAGAACAGGGCGACCATGGCGAGCAGCAACGACACCACGAGGAACGCGGTGCGACGCAACAGATAAGGAGCCATGGTCTTTTCAGCGTAGATGCCCGGGGAGTCCGTCGCGGACTCCCCGGGCGATCGGTGGATAACTCGCGCGGGGCGCTACTTCTTGACGATGTCGTACGTGTAGAACGTCGAGTTCAGCCCGTTGACGGTGTAGCCGGAGAGGTCGCTCGACGCGACGACGATCTGCGGCGTGAGGTAGAGCCACACGCTCGCCGCGTCCTTCGCGATCTGCTCGTTGACCAGCTTCAGCTTCGCCGTCTGCTCCGCGGTCGTGGACGACTGCTCGGCCTCGTTCACCCACTGGGTGACCTGCGGGTTGTTGTAGCCCCAGTAGAAGTCCGGGTTGCCGTACCAGACCACGTCGCGGTCGTTCACGTGCTCCTGGAGCGTCGCCTCGAAGTTCTTCTCCTTGAAGACCTTCGAGTACCACTCGTCGGCGGAGATGGTGTTGATGTTCACCGTGATGCCGACCTTCGCCAGCTCGCTCTTCACGAACTCGGCGACCGCGGGGTGCGGGTCGTAGCTCGGGGTGTCGAGCGTGAAGGTGAAGCCGTCCGGGTAGCCGGCCTCGGCCAGCTCCTTCTTGGCGAGCGAGACGTCGTACGGGTTGACCTTGGTGAGGTCCTCGTACCAGGGGTCGCTCGGCGGGACCATCGAGCCGATCAGCGTGCCGTAGTCGCCCCAGATGGAGTTCAGCAGCTTCTTGGTGTCGATCGCGGAGTAGACGGCCTTGCGGACCTCGGCCTTGTCGAACGGCGCTACGCGGTCGTTGAAGGCCAGGAGCTCCTTGACCGTCGACTTGCCGTCGTTGATCGTGTAGTCCTTGTTGCCCTTGAGCTGCGCCAGGGAGTCCGGGCTCTGGATGTTGGTGACGATGTCGACCTGGTTGGTCAGCAGCGCGTTCGAGAGCGCGGAGGCGTCGGTGAAGTAGTCGAAGACGACCTCCTTGTTCTTCGCCTTGGCGCCCCAGTAGCCGCTCCAGCGCTCGATGCTGAGCGAGCTGCCGCGCTTCCACGTACCGAGCGTGTACGGTCCGGTGCCGTCCTCCGCGGTCTTGTAGTCCTTGACGCCCGGGCCGTAGATCCAGACGTAGCTGAGGTTGTACGGCAGCGAGATCGACCGGCTCTTCAGCGTGATGACGACCGTGTGCGCGTCCGGGGTCTCGATGCCCGAGATCACCGCGAGCTGCGACTTGCGCGCCGACTGGGAGTCGTCGGCGGTCACGCGCTCGATGCTGCGCTTGACGTCCGCGCTGGTGAATGCGGAGCCGCCGTGGAACTTCACGCCCTCGCGGAGGGTGAACGTGTAGGTGAGGCCGTCTTCGCTGGTCGTGTACTTGGTGGCGAGGAGGGGCTCGACCTTGCCGTCGTCGGTGAGCTTGAACAGGCCCTCGTAGACGTTGCCGTTGAACGCCTCGGTCACACCGCTGCCGCTGCCGGCCGTGTTGTCGAGGTGCACCGGCTCGTTCTGCGAGCCGACGGCGATCGTCGCATCCGTACCGGACGCGGACGACGAGGACGAGGCGCCCGAGCACCCGGCGAGGGCCAGCGCCGTGGCGAGGCCGATCGCGAGGGTCGCGAGCAGGGGGGTCTTTCTCAACGGAGTTCTCCTGTGCTGTGGGGAGGGGTGGGGGTTGTCGGTGCCGGATGCGCTCAGTGCGCGCCGCCCGCGCGGAGCACGACACGCTTCTCACCCGCGGGGACGGGCACGGAGAAGCGGTTGTTCCGCGGCGGCAGCGGACAGTTGTACTGGTCCGAGAAGCCGCAGGGAGGCACGAATGCGCGGTTGAAGTCGAGGACGACGCGGTCGCCGTCGCGCTGCACGAAGAGGAACCGGCCGGACGCGTACGTCCCGCTCTCCCCCTCGGCGCCGTTCGTGGCGTCGGCGAACACGAGCAGGAGGGTGCCGTCGTCGTCGAAGGCGCTCAGCGTGTAGTCCGCGCCGTCGCGGCTGAAGGTGATGTCACCGGGGACGACGAGCTCGCGGGTCAGGCCGTTGTCGCGCAGGTGCTCGAACGGCACGGTGCGGTCGGCCGCGACCGGGTGGAACTCCGCCTCAACGACCCAGGACGGGTCGAACGGGAAGGCGTCGATGGTCTCGAAGGCGCGGATCGCGGGCGACGCCGCGTCCCACAGGCGGATGCCGCGCTCCGGCTCGCCCGTCTCGAGGTTGCGGCGGCTGAGCTCGGTGGCCGTGACGGTCTCGGGCTGCCCGGCGAGCGCTTCCTCCGCGGTGGTGGTGTCGCCCACGGCCAGCCAGCGCGTCTCGATGAGCGCGAGGTTGCCGGTCGGGCCGACGACCGAGGAGAGCCGTGTCTGGCGCCAGGCGTCGTAACCGGCGCGGGCGGCGTCGACGGAGGCCGGCGAGGCGGTGGAGGGTGCGGGGGTCTGCTGCGGGGCGGAGAGATCAGTCACGATGTCGGGCATAACGCACTCAGTCTGCGTCTTGTTCCCGCCGAATGCTCATTCGTGTTGCTCCGTGTTGCGCACAGTGGCGCGGACGACCGACGGCGTGAGCGCGAGGACGCCCGCGACGATCGCGGGGATGAGCAGCGCCCAGCCGAGGTCGGGGCGCGCGACGAGGCCCTGGAAGCAGCCGACGGCGACGGCGATCTGCAGGATCTGGATGGTCACCGTCGAGGCCCGCGCCCATGCCCGCTTGCGCAGGATGCCGACCGCCGTGACGATGACCCAGACCGCCGCCAGGGCGGTCAGCACGAAGATCGCGATCGCGGTCGTCAGGTACTCCGGCGTCAGCGTGAGCAGATCGATCAGGAGCCAGACGGCGAGTCCGGTGACCAGCGCAGCCTCCAGGAACAGGATCACCGCGAGCGCCAGGAGCGCCGGCGGACGCGTGGCCGAACCGGGCACTATACCACCCCACCATTTCTGTCTTGTGTTCTCAGCGTTATCCCATACAAAACTATTGATTCGAGTTAAGCGCTATGGGAGCATATTGGAGGTCGAGTTAGTGCTCACAGGGTGGTGGGCAGGTCTTTTTCCCAACGGATCTGAAGAACCCTGTAACCCGACTGCTTATCTGCATTCTAGGCCATTCAGGCCAGGAAACATTCAGCAAACAAGGAGCATATCTTCATGGATTGGCGCGACAAAGCCGCCTGCCTGACCGCGGACCCCGAGCTTTTCTTCCCCGTCGGAAACACGGGTCCCGCCGTCGACCAGATCGACAAGGCGAAGGCGGTCTGCGCGCGCTGCACCGTCACCGAGATCTGCCTGCAGTACGCACTCGAGACCGGCCAGGACTCGGGCGTCTGGGGTGGTCTCTCCGAGGACGAGCGCCGCGCTCTCAAGCGCCGCGCCGCTCGGGCACGCCGCGCGTCCTAGCGCCGCGCCCCACCGACTCACCACCACGCACCACAGCACCGCCGAGGCGGCGCTCCGCAGCCAGCTGGACGGACACCTAGCACCCCGCACAGCACCGACTCCGCGGAGCGCCCCTCGGCTTTTCTCGTCGAGGGGCGGTTCCCGGGTCAGATCGTGGTGAGGTAGCGCAGCGGGACCTCGATGGTGACCTCGGTCCCCTGCCCCATCAGCGTGTGCCAGTCGATCGCGCCGCCCAGCTCGCCCTGGATGAGCGTGCGGACGATCTGCGTCCCCAGGCCCGACCCGACCTTGCCCTCCGGCAGGCCGGAGCCGTTGTCGACGACCTTCACGGTCAGCGACTCCGCCGACCGGTTGGCGATGATCTCCACCTGTCCCTCGCGTCCGGCGAGCCCGTGCTCGACTGCGTTCGTGACCAGCTCGGTCAGCGCGAGGGCGAGCGGCGTCGCGTACTCGCTCGGGAGGGTTCCGAAGGACCCCGTCTTCTTCGGGTGCACCGTCGTCGTGTGACTGGCGGCGACCTCGGCGACGAGCAGCAGCACGCGATCGAACACGTCGTCGAAGTCCACGATCTGAGCGAGGCCGGTCGAGAGCGTGTCGTGGACGACGGCGATCGCGGCGACGCGGCGCATGGCCTGGCTGAGCGCTTCGCGGGCCTCCTCCGAGTGCGTCCGGCGGGCCTGGATACGCAGGAGGGACGCCACGGTCTGCAGGTTGTTCTTCACGCGATGATGGATCTCGCGGATCGTCGCGTCCTTGGTGATCAGCTCGCGCTCCTGGTGACGCTGCTCGGAGACGTCGCGGCAGAGGACGATGGCCCCGACCCGCTCCCCGCGGTTGCGGATCGGGATGGCGCGGAGCGAGACCGTGACCCCGCGGGCCTCGATGTCGGTGCGCCACGGGGCGCGGCCGGTGACGACCAGCGGCAGCGACTCGTCGACCGTGAGCGTCCCCGCGACGAGACCCGTCGTGACCGTTGCCAGCGACTGACCCTCCAGCTCCCCCGTGAAGCCCATGCGGTTGAAGGCGCTCAGCGCGTTGGGGCTCGCGAACGTCGTCGTGCCGTCGACGTCGAGCCGGATGAGGCCGTCCGCCGCGCGGGGAGCCCCACGTCGTGGTGCCGCGGGGGCCCCGAGGTCCGGGAAGTCGCCCGTCGCGATCATGCTGAACAGGTCGTTGGCGCACTCGTTGAACGTCAGCTCCTGGCGGCTCGGAGTTCGTGCCTCGCTCAGGTTGGTGTGCCGGGTGATGACGGCGATCGGCTCGTCCGCGGTGTTCGGCGAGTGGACCGTGAGGCGGCGGATCACCGGAACGGCGCGGACGCGCGTCGGAGTCTCCTCGTACCAGTCGGGAGCGGAGGTGTCGATGATCTCCTTCGTGCGGAAGGCGTCCGTCACCTGCTGCTTCCACTCGGGCTTGATGCGCTGGCCGACGAAGTCGCGGTAGAAGAGGGTCGCCGCGCTGGAGGGGCGGGCGTGCGCGACCGCGACGAAGTCGTCGTCCGTCGTCGGCACCCAGAGGACGATGTCGGCGAACGCCAGATCGGCGAGCAGCTGCCAGTCTCCGACCAGTCCGTGGAGCCATTCCACGTCGGCCTCGGACGAACGGCCTTGGGCATGGATGAGATCACTGAGCGTCGACACCCCCCTAGTGTAGGCGGACCCCCGAAGCCGGACGCCGGTTATCCACACGCGCGTTGGCACCCTGGACTCCCCCGCCCGCCACTGCTTGAGTGAGGTCGTGCGAACCACGGCCGGGGGGCCGTGACGGAGATCAGGGGGCATCGTGAGCACAGTCATTCCAGCGCGCATCGGCACCGGCTCGGCAGCATGTCCGGCGGGCGGTCGGTCTCCGCCGCGTCCCCCATCGCCGTCGCGGCGCACGCAGCACCACACCCAGCACAGCACAAGGAGACCCATGTCGACGAGAGCGACGACGATCGAACGACTCGCCCCGCGCGGACGCGCGACCCCGGCGGAGGAGGCCACGACCACGTGGCACGACCAGCGAGGGCGTCTGCACGACGCGCTACCGGAGGCGGCCCGACGGTCGTTCGTGGCGCACCCCGTCAACCACCGGCCCCGCGGTCGGGCCGCCGGCGGCCCGGCCGCCGCCGCCCGCTCACGGCCGGCCGCTCCGTCCGCGCAGAGCGCTGCCGACGAGGACGCCGAGCAGGCGAGGCTCGACCAGGACCCTGCGCTGCTGTGCGCCAATCTCGCCCTGTGCGTCGTCGAGATCCTGGCGGGCGCCCGGGCGCTCGACCAGATCGGCCGGTGGGTCACCGACTCCGTCTTCGTCCACCTGCTGCGGCGCACGGTGATCGCCGCGCGCTCGCGCGCCGTCTCCGCCCAGGAGGCCATGCGACCGAGGTTCTCCATCGGCACCCCGCTGCTCACCCATCCGGCCGAGGGGGTCGTCGAAGCCGTCGTGATGGTGCATCAGGCGTCGCGCTCGCGGGCCATCGCCCTCCGGCTCGAACGTCACCGTGCTCGCTGGCGGGCGACCGCGATCAGCGTCCTCTGACCCGCAAACGCCGTATGGCGGCCCCGGAGGGCCGCCATACGGTACTGCGAGACCTTTCGGGTCAGCGCTTCTTGGACTGCGCGCGACGCTCCGCGCGGTTGGCGGGCGCCTCGTCGGCGTCGGCCGGGACGGCCTGGCCGAACGCTCCGCGCTGGGTCGCCGCCTGCTGCGGCGCCGCGGCCTGCGGGGCGGCCTGCTGCTGCGCGCGCTGGGCCCGCGCGGTGGCGGCCTTCTCGATCTGTCCGCGCTGGTTGCGGACCTCGACGCCACCGCCCTCGCCGGGCGCGGAGTAGCTGAGGGCCTGCTCCCCCTCGCCGCGGGCGAGGCCCTTGGCGGCGACGGACGGCGACTCGACCTCGCCGGGAGCCTGGTTGACCTCGACCTCCAGGTTGAACAGGAAGCCGACGGTCTCCTCCCGGATGGCGCCCATCATCTGCTGGAACATGGCGTAGCCCTCGCGCTGGTATTCGACCAGCGGGTCGCGCTGTGCCATGGCGCGCAGGCCGATGCCGTCCTTGAGGTAGTCCATCTCGTAGAGGTGCTCGCGCCAGCGGCGGTCGATGACCGACAGGACGACGCGGCGCTCGAGCTCGCGCATGGCGGGCTCCCCGAGCGACTCCTCGCGACGCTGGTAGGCGATGCGGGCGTCCGAGAGGATCTCGCGGCGCATGAACTCGCGGTTGATCCGGCCCTTGTTGCCGGCCTCGGCGATGACCTCGTCGATGCTCACGCCGATCGGGTAGAGCGTCTTGAGCTCCGCCCACAGCGCGTCGAAGTCCCAGTCGTCTCCGTTGCCCTCGCCCGTGTGCTGGTCGAGGATGTCGTCGATCACGTCCGTGAGGAACTTCTGCACGCGCTCGTGCAGGTCGTCGCCCTCGAGGATCTGGCGGCGGTCGCCGTAGATGGCCTCGCGCTGGCGGTTGAGGACGTCGTCGTACTTCAGGACGTTCTTGCGGATCTCGGCGTTGCGCGCCTCGACCTGCGACTGGGCGCTGCGGATGGCGCGGCTCACGACCTTGGACTCGATCGCCATGTCGTCCGGCACGCTGGAGCGGCCCATCAGGCTCTCGGCCGCGCCGGCGTTGAACAGGCGCATCAGGTCGTCCGTCAGGGAGAGGTAGAACCGGCTCTCGCCCGGGTCGCCCTGGCGGCCGGAACGACCGCGGAGCTGGTTGTCGATACGGCGCGACTCGTGGCGCTCGGTGCCGAGCACGTACAGGCCGCCGGCGTCGATGACCTTGTCGGCCTCCTCCTGGACCTTCGCCTTGACGCTCGAGAAGACCTCGTCCCACTGCTCCTCGTACTCGTCCGGCGTCTCCACCGGCGAAAGCCCGCGCGCGTTCATCTCGGCGACCGCGATGAACTCCGCGTTGCCGCCCAGCATGATGTCCGTACCGCGGCCGGCCATGTTGGTCGCGACGGTGACGGCGCCGAGACGCCCGGCCTGGGCGACGATCGCGGCCTCGCGCGCGTGGTTCTTGGCGTTCAGGACCTCGTGGCGCACGCCCTTCTTGGCGAGTGCGCGCGAGAGGTACTCGCTCTTCTCGACGCTCGTCGTGCCGACGAGGACGGGCTGGCCCTTCTCGTGCCGCTCGGCGATGTCTTCGACGACCTGCTCGAACTTGGACTGCTCGTTCTTGTAGACGAGGTCGGGCTGGTCGATGCGCTGCATCGGCTTGTTCGTCGGGATCGGGACCACGCCGAGCTTGTAGGTGCTCATGAACTCGGCGGCCTCGGTCTCGGCCGTACCGGTCATGCCGGAGAGCTTCTTGTAGAGACGGAAGTAGTTCTGCAGCGTGACGGTGGCGAGGGTCTGGTTCTCGGCCTTGACCTCCACGCCCTCCTTCGCCTCGATCGCCTGGTGGATGCCCTCGTTGTAGCGGCGGCCGACCAGGATGCGGCCGGTGTGCTCGTCGACGATGAGCACCTCGCCGTTCATGACCACGTAGTCCTTGTCGCGCTTGAACAGCGCGTTGGCCTTGATGGCGTTGTTCAGGAACGAGATGAGAGGGGTGTTCGCCGACTCGTAGAGGTTGTCGATGCCGAGGTAGTCCTCGACCTTCTCGATGCCGGGCTCGAGGACGCCGATGGTGCGCTTCTTCTCGTCGACCTCGAAGTCCTCGCCCACCGTGAGGCGCTTGGCGAGGTTGGCGAACTCGACGAACCAGCGGTTCGCCTCGCCGGACGACGGTCCGGAGATGATGAGCGGGGTCCTGGCCTCGTCGATGAGGATCGAGTCGACCTCGTCGACGATCGCGAAGTAGTGGCCGCGCTGGACCATGTCCTGCGCCTGCCAGGCCATGTTGTCGCGCAGGTAGTCGAAGCCGAACTCGTTGTTCGTGCCGTAGGTGATGTCGGCCGCGTACTGCTCGCGGCGCTCCTCCGGGGTCTGACCGGAGAGGATGACGCCGGTGGTCATGCCGAGCGCGCGGAACACGCGGCCCATGAGCTCCGACTGGTAGCTGGCCAGGTAGTCGTTGACCGTGATGACGTGGACGCCGCGGCTGGCGATCGCGTTGAGGTACGCGGCGGTGGTCGCGACGAGGGTCTTGCCCTCACCGGTCTTCATCTCGGCGATGTTGCCGAGGTGGAGCGCGGCCCCACCCATGAGCTGCACGTCGAAGTGCCGCATGCCGAGGGTGCGCTTCGCCGCCTCGCGGACGGCGGCGAACGCCTCCGGGAGGAGGTCGTCGAGCGACTCGCCGTTGCTGTACCGCTCGCGGAGCTCCACCGTCTCGTGCATGAGCTCTTCGTCGGTGAGAGCCGAGAAGTCGTCCTCGAGGGCGTTGACCGCTTTCGCGTACGCCTCGAGCCGGCGGAGGGTGCGCCCCTCGCCGAGACGGAGAACCTTTTCCAGAACTGAGGCCACTGATGCACTCCACTTGTGTTCGGTCGGGCCGATCGTGCCCGCGTCCCTGTCGGACGCACGCCGAACGGCTGGCACCGCCGACGTTAGAGACATCGTACGGGATCAGCCGCCCGGTTCCTCCTGCGTCAGCTGAAAGGCAGCCGAATGGAGGGTGAATCCGTGGGATGTGAGCGCCGATGGCGGCCGCCGCCCGGGCGGACGCCATCGGCTCGCTGCCGTCAGCCGAGCTTGCGGCTGGCGGTCGCCACCTCCTGCAGCTCATCCGCGTCGTCGTCCAGCGCGATCACGCCGTAGTCCCAGCCCTTGCGTCGGTAGACGACGCTCGGCCGCTCGGTCTCCTGGTCGACGAACAGGTAGAAGTCGTGCCCGACGAGTTCCATGTAATAGAGGGCGTCGTCGACGGTCATCGGAAGCGACGCGAAGACCTTCTTGCGGATCACGACGGGCGAGTACTCCTCTTCGCCGGCCTCGTCGTTCGTCTCCTCGTCCTGCACCACCGGGACGCTTCCGGTCCTGACCTGGTCGAGCACCGCCACCGGCGCCGCCGCGAGCCCCACGGCGCTGAAGCCGTCCGTGCTCGCTTCGCGCAGCGAGGTCGGGCGATGCTGCCCGCGGTGCACCTTGCGGCGGTCCTTGGCCCGGCGCACGCGTTCGAGGAGCTTTCCCAGCGCGAGATCGAACGCCGCGTATTTGTCGGTGCCGGTCGCCTCCGACCGCACCACCGCCCCCGGTCCGACGAGCGTCAGCTCAACCCGGTCGTTCCCGTTCTGGCCACCGAGCTTCTCGTTGTGGCGGCTGACCTTGATCTCGAAGGAGATGGCCCGCTCTGCCAGATGCGCGACCTTGTCCGACTTCTCGGTCGCGTATTCACGGAAGCGATCAGTGATTCCCAGGTTGCGTCCGATGATGTTGATGTCCATGGAGACCTCCCTGATCCGACGCGGTGCCGCCCTGATCACGGTGGGCGACCCTCGCGCCTTTTCGACCACCGTAGTGCTCCCCCCTGGGTATGGGAACCGGAAAACGAATGTTATTCGCTGGGAGGCATCCGGAATCCTTCTGGGAGGTTCTGCGCACCCCGGCGTGGCGTCCGCGCGACCGCCGCCGCGCCCACGACGACCCCTCCGACGGCCTCGATGGCCCGCGCCGCCTCGGCGATTGTCGCCCCGGTCGTCACGATGTCGTCGACGATCAGGCAGCGACGACCGCGGAGCCGCCGGGACGCCTCCAGGCTGCCGTCGCGGTTCGCCGCGCGCCCCGCCGAGGAGAGCCCCGCCTGGTCCTGCGTCTGCCGGGTGAGGCGCAGCGCCCGCCAGAGCGGAGGCACGAGGATGCGGGCCCGGGCGAGCATCATCCTGGACGGATGGAACCCGCGTCTCCGGCGCGCGGCGGCGGTCGACGGGATCAGCACGGGCAGGAGCGCATCCGCCCGCCCGGCGAGCGGCGCCGGGCTCGCGCGCTGGGCCTCGACGATCGCCGCCCGGAGTGCGCGGCCGAGCGCAGGCGCGGCATCGACCCGCCCCGATTCCTTGAACGCGAGGAGGACCTTCCGCGGCACCCCGGAGTATTCGAGCGCCGCCCAGAGCGGCACGCCGCCGGCGGCCGCCGCCGTGACCCGCGGGGCGAGCGCGCGCCGGCAGGCGGAGCAGAGGCTCCGGTCGGGTTCGCCGCACCCGGCGCATCGCACCGGGAGCAGGACGGCGGCGGCGTCGCGGACGGATTCACGGATCAGGGTGAGTGAAGTCATGCGTCCAGCCTCGCGACGCCGGGCGGCCTCGGGGCGACGATCTCCGGATCTGTGGAGGACGCGCCCACAGCGACGCCCTGTGGAGGACCGGCTACGGCTGCCCGAGCTGGACGGCGACCGCTCCCACCTTGTCGGCCTGGGCCTGCCACCCGGTGCCCGTCGGCGCCTGGAGGCTCCCCTCCGACGTGAGGACGAGGTACCGGGCGAGGCCGTTGGCCCCGACGATCGTCCGGCCGCCGCCGGGTCCGGTCGTGACGGTCTGCTCACCGCCGATGGTCTGCTCGACGATGCTCGTGGCGTCGCCGTTCGTGGAGGTGAGCAGCACCGCGCTCAGCTCGCTCGTCCACGCGACCGAGAGCGGCGTGCCCGACCCGACCGCGAGCTCGACGGGCTGGGTGAGCGAGGTCGGGACTCCCCCCGAGCCCCGCACGATCCCGGACGCGACGAGCGAGTAGCCCGTGGAGGTCTGCAGCAGCGCGACGATCCGCGTGCCGTCGCGGGAGACCGCGATCGACTGGATCCCGACGGCCGTCGGCCAGTCGGTGGCGACCGCGTGGGCCTCCCCGTTCGACCCGGTCGCCTGCACGGCGGCCGGTGCGTCCCCGGGGACCGACAGGACCCAGCCGCTGTTGTCGATGGTCGGCGCGATCAGGCCGGGTCGGGCATCCACCCGCACCGTGTCCCCGGAGCGCCTGACGAGGTAGGCGCCGCCGGCGGACAGCACGGCGGCCTGATCGCGCGCGGCGTCCAACGCGACCGCCGTGGGCTGCAGCGCGACGACCCGGTCGCCGAGCCCGCTCAGCGAGGCGACGCTCGAGCCGGAGAGCAGCCCGAACGTGTCTCCGCGGTAGACGATGGGATGCGAGTCCACGGGCGGATCCTGCTGGGGAGCAGCTCCCGAGCTGAGCGGGGAGATCTGTTCCACGTTGCCCTCGATGGACAGCTGCACCGACTGGGCCAGGCTGCCCAGACTCTGCTCCAGTTGCAGCTGCATGCGCTGGAGCTGCACCGTGTCGGCGCGACCGGCCTCGGAGCTGAGATCGACCTGCGCGACACCGCCCGCCGTCGTCACCGACGGCACGGCGAGCTGGGTGCCGTCGGGGAACGCGCTGCTCACCGCTCCCGCGAGCCACTTCGCCGGGCCGGCGAGGACGGCGCTCGCCACCCGGGTCGCCGAGGTCGCGACGCGGGCGGGGAACCACCGGGCGTCGGGGACGAGGTAGCCGAAGTCCGGGCTGTAGAAGTACAGGGTCTGCTGCGTGTAGACCGCGCGGAAGGTCGGATCGTCGATGACGACGCCGTTGGGGGCGACGGCGATGCGCCACTCCCCGTCCTGCTTGACGAGCTCGTAGCGCAGACCGATCGGCGCCTTGGTCGTCGCCGGGTGGTAGGTGCCGACGGAGTCGACGCTCGCGACCGGGTCGACCTCGACGCTCCACTGGTCGCCGTCATGGTCGTAGGTGCGGTTGCGGCCGTCGTCGACCGTCACCGACTCGTCCGGGTTCCAGGTCGCCGCCATCGCGCTGGTGAGGTACTCGCGAGCGATCTGGAAATTGTTCTTCGGGCTGGAGGCGGCGTCGATGAAGCCCTGCACGATCCGCTGCGGGGAGGCGCCCTTCTCGGGTTTGGAGGGGTTGAAGTCGAGGTCGAGCGGGTCGTCCACCTGCGCGACGGTCCCGCCCGGGCGCACCGGCCCGGCGTCCGGGATGCTCGCGCACGCGGAGAGCACGAGGGCGACCGCGACGACGAGGGCCGCGGCGAGCGCGCGGATCGGGCGGCGGCTCATGCGCGGGCCTCGCTCTCGGTCGCGGGCAGGGCGGCGTCCCCGGTCGGCAGGCCGTCCGGCAGCTCCCCCGCGTCCGCCGGCGGCAGCGGCAGCGGCGAGGCGACGATCTCGCGGCCGGGGACGCGCGGCAGGGTCAACCGGAAGCAGGACCCCTGGCCGGGCATCGACCAGACCTGCAGCCACCCGGAGTGCAGGGTCGCGTCCTCCAGGGAGATGGCCAGCCCGAGGCCGGTCCCGCCGAGCGTCCGCTTGCGCGAGGGGTCGGCGCGCCAGAACCGGTCGAAGACGTGGTTGACGTCCTGGTGGCTCATCCCGATGCCGTAGTCGCGGACGGTGAGCGCGACGGCCGTCTCGTTGCTGTCGACGGTGACGACGACGGGCCGGCCTTCGCCGTGCTCGATCGCGTTCCCGATGAGGTTGCGCACGACCCGGCGGATGCGCCGCGGATCCATCCCGACGTCGAAGTAACCTCCGGGGGCGTCGAGGGTCAGCGGCGAGCCGTTCTGCTCGGAGAGCGCGCGGAGCTCGTCGATCACGTCTTCGGCGAGCCGGACGAGATTGGTGGGCTCGGGGTCGAGCACGACGGACCCCGCGTCGTAGCGGCTGATCTCCAGGAGGTCGGAGAGCAGCCGGTCGAACCGCTCCACCTGCGTGTGCAGCAGCTCGGCCGTGCGCTCCGTCGCGGGCGGGAAGGTCGCGCGCTGATCGTAGATGACGTCGCCCGCGAGCCGGATCGTGGTCAGCGGCGTCCTCAGCTCGTGGGAGACGTCGGAGACGAAGCGCTGCTGCAGCTGCGAGAGCGTCGCCAGCTGGTTGATCTGACTCTGCAGGCTGTCCGCCATCCCGTTGAAGGAGCGCGCGAGGGTGGCGAAGACGTCCTCCCCCCGCTCCGGGATGCGCACCGCGAGATCGCCGGCGGCGAGCCGCTCGCTCGTGCGTGCGGCGACGCGGATCGGTTCCACGACGAACCGCACGATGACCCAGGTGATCGCGCCGATCAGGACGATCAGGGCGAGCCCGGCGAGCAGGAGCGTGTTCTGGATGAAGAGGAGGGTGTTCTCCGAATCCCGCAGGTTGTAGCCGATGTAGAGCTCGTAGCGCCCGTACGACGGAAGGGTGAGCTGCGTGCCGACGACGATGCCCGGATCGGTCGCGCCCGAGGCTCCCGGCAGCGCGACGGACTGGTAGAACTGCTGGGTCCCGCCGCCCTGGACCTTCGCCCGGAGCGACTCCGAGATGACCGAGTTCAACGCCGGGCTCCCCCGGTCGGGAGGGGCGAGGACGCTGGTGTCCTGCCCCGGGACCCGGTAGGCCGCGACGAGGCGGCTCGAGGTCGACGTCTGCACCGACTGCAGCGCCGAGTTCAGGAGGTTGCGTCCGCCGTCCGCCGACGACACGTCCGACGCGTTCATCGTCGTCTGGGCGGCGGTCGTGGCGCGGCTGGAATCGCGCAGCGCCTGGTCGAGCCGCGACTGGTAGAGGTCGTTCGAGATGCTGAGGGCCATGTAGATCCCGGTTACCAGGATGGCCACGCCGGTCAGCGCCAGGGTGATCGCGACGGTGCGCAGCTGGAGCGACCGGCGCCATTGCCGGGAGAGGCGCGACGGCGCCTGCCGCCACCACTCCCTGTCCGGCCATCGGAACCGCATCGCGACCGGCTCCGCGCTACGTCGCCGCGCCGGCGCGGTAGCCGACGCCGCGCACGGTCATGACGATCTTCGGGTTGTCCGGGTCCTTCTCGACCTTGGCGCGCAACCGCTGCACGTGCACGTTCACGAGACGCGTGTCGGCCTTGTAGTGGTATCCCCAGACCTGTTCCAGCAGCATCTCGCGGGTGAACACCTGCTGCGGCTTGGAGGCCAGGGCCAGGAGGAGGTCGAACTCGAGCGGGGTGAGGGCGATGCGCTGCTCGCCGCGGCGCACCTCGTGCCCGGCGACGTCGACGACGAGGTCGCCGATCCGGAGCTGCTCGCTGGGCGGCGTGGTGGCGGCCGGGCGCAGACGGGTGCGGATGCGCGCCACCAGCTCCTTCGGGTTGAACGGCTTCACCATGTAGTCGTCCGCACCCGACTCGAGCCCCTTGACCACATCGGCCGTGTCGGACTTCGCCGTCAGCATGATGATCGGGGTCCCCGACTCGGCGCGGATCCTGCTGCACACCTCGATGCCGTCGAGACCGGGCAGCATGAGGTCGAGGAGCACGAGGTCGGGCTTGGCGGCGTGGAACGTCTCCACGGCCTGTGCGCCGTCCTCGCAGAACACCGGGTCGAACCCTTCCGTGCGCAGCACGATGCCGATCATCTCGGCGAGGGCGGTGTCGTCGTCGACCACCAGGATGCGACTAGTCATGTGCGAAGTTCCCTGAACCCCTCTCGGGCGGCCGGCGGCCGCGGATGCAACGGCACAACTGTAGTCGAGTCCCCTGGTCGAGCCGTGGAAGGCGTCCGCACGATCGCTGTGGAGAAGGAGCGAGCCTCCCGCCCCCTGTGGACGGGGCAGTGCGGCGGCGACGGATGTGCCAGCATGGGAGCAACGCACGACGGGCGGGGATGAGAGGGCACGGCGTGAGCGACGAGCAGATCGGTCAGACACCGCAGGCAGCCGGGGGGACGGCGCCGGAGGGCGGCACGCCTCCGGGCGCGCCGGAGGGGCAGCAGCAGCCGCGTTACGGCGAGTACGCGCCGGGATACGGTCAGCAGCCGGCCGGGCAGCAGCCTCCGGCGTACGGACAGCAGCCCGGCTATGGACAGCAGCCTCCGGCCTACGGACAGCAGCCCGGCTACGGACAGCAGCCCGGCTACGGACAGCAGCCCGGCTACGGCCAGCAGCCCCCCGCGTGGCAGCAGCAGCCCGGGTGGCAGCAGGCCGGCGGCCAGTACGGCCCATACGGTCAGCAGCCGGGCTGGGCGCCGCCGCCCAAGCCGGGACTGATCCCGTTGCGCCCGCTGTCGTTCGGGACACTGATCGGCGCCCCCTTCCAGGCGCTGCGCCGCAACCCCAAGATCACCGTCGGAGCGGCGCTGCTGCTGCAGGGCATCCCGACCATCCTGGTCTCCGTCGTCCTCGCCGGCGCCGTCTACTTCCTCCTCGAGCGCGTGGTCAACTCCGACGCGTCCGACCGGAACACCCTGCTCGCGGGCGCCATCGGCGGCACCGTCGTGCTCGGCCTGCTCTCGCTCGTCGTCTCCGCGATCTCCGGCGCCCTCCTGCAGGGCGTCGTCGTCGGAGAGGTGGCGCGCGAGACGCTCGGCGAGAAGCTGACGTTCCGGTCGCTCTGGCAGCTCGTGCGCGGCCGGATCGGTGCGCTGATCGGCTGGACCTTCCTCGTGTCGTTCGCCTGGTTCGTGGCGATCGCCCTCGTGGTCGCCGTCGTCTTCGCTCTGGCGGCCCTCGGTGGAGGGGCGGGCGTCGTCGGAGCCGTCGCCGTCGGCATCCTCGGCGGCTTCGGCCTGGTCGCCCTGGCGATCTGGATCAACACCAAGATCGCACTGGTGCCGAGCGCCATCGTTCTCGAGCGGCTCCGGATCGGCGAGGCCGTCGCCCGGTCCTGGCGGCTCACGAACGGCTACTTCTGGAAGTCGTTCGGCCTGATCGCCCTGATCGGAGTGATCATCTACATGGTCACCCAGATCGTGGCGACACCCTTCAGCCTCATCGGCGGCATGCTGGGCGGCATCTTCGCCCCCACCTCGCTGAGCACCGACGACGCGTCCTCCTTCACCCAGGTCATCGTCGGCCAGCTCGGCGTCAGCGCGCTGGCGAGCGTCGTCGGCGCCGTCGTCGGAGCGATCGGGAGCGTCGTGGAGACCGCCGCGGTCTCCCTGCTCTACCTCGACCTGCGGATGCGGAAGGAAGGGCTCGACCTGCAGCTCGTCCGATTCGTGGAAGCGCGCCAAGCGGGTCAAGAACTCCCCGACCCGTACGTGGTGCCCGCACCCGCGGCGCCCGCCGCGGCCCCGACGACGCCACCCTGGCCGGGTAGCTGAGGCCCGTGCGCTTCGACATCCCCGTCGATCCGTCCTCCCCGCAGGCCCAGGAGTGGATCAGGGAGGAGCTGGCCAGGCCCGAGTACCAGGCCGCCAAGCCGACCTGGTTCGACCTCGCCTCGAAGGCGGTCTCCGACTGGATCAACTCGCTCCTGCAGGGCCCGACCGGTGACGCGGGACCCGTCCTGCTCCTGGTGGTCGTCCTGGTGATCGCGGCTCTGATCGTCGCCGCCTTCGTCATCTTCGGCCGACCGCGCATCAACCGGCGCTCCTCCCTCGACCGGCGACCGCTCTTCGGCGCAGACGACGTGCGCTCCGCGCACGAGCTGCGGCAGTCGGCGCAGGAGGCCGCCTCGGGCGGGGACTGGGTGCTCGCGATCGAGGAGCAGTTCCGGGCGATCGCGGTCGGTCTGGATGAGCGCACCCTCGTCGCGGTGACGCCGGGGACCACGGCGACCCACTTCGCCGCGACGGCCGCCGCCGTCCTCCCGGCGGAACGGGAGCAGCTGACGGAGGCCGCGCGGTCGTTCGACGCCGTGCGCTACCTCGACCGGCCCGGCACGGCCGCGGCCTATCAGCAGCTCGTCGCTCTCGACCAGCGGTTGCAGCAGGCCCGCCCCGCGCTGCCGGTGGCGGTGTCATGACGACGACCCGTACGCCCGACCGCCCGACGGAGACCTCCGCTCCCGTCGAGGCCACCTCCGTCTCGCCCACGGTGCGGCAGACGGGCAGGCGAGCGCTGCCGTGGGTCGTGCTGGGCGCGATCGCGGTGGTCGTCGCGCTGGCGGGCATCCTCCTCACGGGCGGCCGTTCGCACTCCGGCGCCCCGCTCGATCCGGGCAGTGCGGCGCCCACCGGCGGCAAGGCGCTCGCCCAGGTGCTCGGCGCGCGAGGAGTCGACGTCCGGAGCGCCACCTCCCTGGAACAGGTCCGCACGGACACCGCCGGCGGGGACGCGACGGTCCTCGTCTTCGACGACGCCGGCAACCTCGAGGCGTCCGCCTACCGCGAGCTCGCGCAGCTCGCAAAGACCATTGTCATCGTGGAGCCCTCGTTCCAGACCCTCCGCGAAGTGGCGCCGGGTGCACGGGCGAGCGGCGAGCCGACCGGACCGGCGGACGCCGGATGCGGAGTGGCCGCCGCGCAGCGCGCCGAGCGGATCGACCCCCGCGCCACCGCCAACACCGCCGGGTCGACGGTGCCGGGAACGTTCCGGCTCCAGGACGACGGCGCCGCGTGCTTCGCCGACGCGTCCGGTGCGGCCTCCCTCGTGCGCACGACCTTCACGGGGACCACCGTCTACCTCGTCGGCTCGGCCCCGCTGCTGATGAACGACGGGGTGGATCGCGAGGGCAACGCCGCCCTCGGCCTCACCCTCCTCGGCCAGCACCGCACGCTGGTCTGGTATCTGCCCGGTCTGGACGACCGCCCGGTGACGGGGCCGCCCGACATCGCCGCGCTCACCCCGGGCTGGGTGACGCCCGTGCTGCTCCTGCTCGTCCTGGTCTTCGTCGCCGCGGCCGTCTGGCGCGGCCGGAGGTTCGGACCGCTCGTCGTCGAGAACCTCCCCGTCGTCGTCCGCGCCGGCGAGACGCGGGAGGGGCGGGCCCGGCTCTACCAGCGGTCCTCCGCGCGCCTGCGCGCCGCCGATTCCCTCCGCATCGGCACCGTCGGCCGGCTCGCCGCCGTCGCCGGCCTCCCCCGGACCGCGACCACCACCGAGGTCGCCGACGCGATCGCGGCCCTCGTCGGCCGGGACCGCCAGCAGATCCGCGGGCTGCTGGTCGACGACATCCCCCGCACCGACGGCGACCTCGTCGCCCTCTCCGACCACCTCGCGGAGCTCGAACGAGCCGCCGCTGCCGCCGTCTCCCCCGCCGATGCGGGCCCGACCGGAAGAATGGAGCCATGACCGACGTCACGACCGGAGCCCCCGCACATCCCGCACCCGCGGACGCCGCCGCCCTGCGCCAGACGCTCGCCCGCGTGCGCGCCGAGGTCGGCAAGGCCGTCGTCGGACAGGACGGAGCCGTCACCGGGCTGATCATCGCGCTGCTCGCCCGCGGGCACGTCCTGCTGGAGGGTGTGCCCGGTGTCGCCAAGACCCTTCTGGTGCGCTCGCTCAGCCAGGCTCTCAGCCTCGACACCAAGCGCGTGCAGTTCACCCCCGACCTCATGCCGGGCGACGTGACCGGTTCGCTGGTCTACGACGCGCAGACCGGCGGGTTCGTCTTCCGCGAAGGACCGGTCTTCACGAACATCCTGCTGGCGGACGAGATCAACCGCACCCCTCCCAAGACGCAGTCCGCGCTGCTGGAGGCGATGGAGGAGCGTCAGGTGAGCGTCGACGGCGTGAGCCGCCGCCTGCCCGACCCGTTCATCGTCGCAGCGACCCAGAACCCGATCGAGTACGAGGGCACCTACACGCTGCCCGAGGCCCAGCTGGACCGTTTCCTGCTCAAGCTCACGCTCGACGTGCCCGAGCGCGAGACCGAAGTGGAGGTGCTGCGACGTCACGCCGCGGGCTTCAACCCGCGCGATCTCGTCGCCGCGGGCGTCACCCCGGTCCTGACGGCCGCCGAACTGCAGGCCGCGCGCGAATCGGCGGCTGCCGTCGGGGCGAACCCCGATGTGCTCGGCTACATCGTGGACCTCGCCCGCGCCACCCGCCGGAGTCCGTCGGTCCGCCTGGGCGTGAGCCCGCGCGGCACCACCGCGCTCCTCGCCGCGGCCAAGGCCTGGGCGTGGCTGTCCGGCTACGAGTCGATCACGCCCGACCACGTGCAGGCGATGCTCGTCCCGGTCTGGCGGCACCGCATCCAGCTGCGGCCGGAGGCGGAGCTCGAGGGAGTGGGCGCCGACGCGATCCTGCGCTCGATCGTCCAGCAGGTCCAGGTTCCGATCTAGGCCCGCCATGACCGTATCCGGACGCTTCGTCGCCCTGCTCGCGCTCGGCGTCGTCCCCGTCGTGCTGCTGGGCGGGGAGGCCCCGCTCGCCTATGCCGCCCTCGGCGGCTGGGTCGCGCTCTGCCTCGTGCTGGGCGTCGTCGACCTCGCCGTCGCCGCCTCGCCGCGCCGGGTCGTCCTCGAACGCTCCCTGCCGGATCGCGTGCGCCTCGGCGCCGAGACGGTGTCCGAGCTGCTCGTGACCAACACCGGCCGGCGCACCATCCGCGGCACGCTGCGCGACGCCTGGGAGCCTTCGGCGGGTGCCTCGACGTCCCGCCAGGCCCTCCACCTCCCCCCGGGCGAGCGCCGGCGCCTCACGGTCGCGCTGCGGCCGTGGCGGCGCGGAGAGCGCCGGGTGACCCAGGTCACCGTGCGGGCCTGGGGCCCCCTGCATCTCTGGGCCCGGCAGGCCACGCTCGCCGCACCCGGCCGCATCCGCGTGCTCCCGCCGTTCTCGTCCCGCAAGCATCTGCCTTCCCGGCTGGCGCGGCTGCGTGAGCTCGACGGCACCACGAGCGTGCTCCTGCGCGGACAGGGCACCGAGTTCGACTCACTCCGCGAGTACGTGCGCGGGGACGACGTCCGCTCCATCGACTGGCGCGCGACGGCCCGGCGGCACGACCCGACCGGCGGCAGCGGAGCGCGCGTCATGGTGCGCACCTGGCGCCCCGAGCGCGACCGCCGCGTGGTCGTCGTGGTCGACACGGCCCGCACCTCCGCCGCCCGGATCGCCGACGAGCCGCGGATCGACACGGCGTTCGAGGCATCCCTCCTGCTCGCCGCCCTCGCCACGCGCGCGGGCGATCGCGTCGACTTCCTCGCCTACGACCGCGTGGTGCGGGGACGGGTGCACGGGGCGAACGGCCCCGAGCTGCTCTCGCGGATGGTCGACGTCATGGCCACCATCGACCCGGCGCTCATCGAGATGGACTGGTCCGCGGTGCCCGGGCAGGTGGCCGCGATGACGAGCCAGCGCTCGCTCGTCGTGCTCGTGACCTCGCTCGACGCCCCCGGCGGATCCCGCGGACTGCTGGCGGTGCTGCCCCAGCTGACCCGCAAGCACATCGTCGTCGTGGCGAGCGTCACCGATCCGGACACCTTGCTGGCCACCCGGGAGCGCGCCGACCGCACGGACGTGTACCGCGCTGCAGCGGCCGAGCGCTCGCTGCTCGACATCAGCCGGGTGACGGCGGCCGTCCAGCGGCTCGGGGGCGACGTCGTGACGGGCTCGCCCGAGGACCTGCCTCCGGCGCTCTCCGACCGCTACCTGGCGCTCAAGGCGGCCGGACGGCTGTAGACGCCGGTCAGCCCGCGACGATGCGGCGCGCTCCCGCGTCGAACTCGCCGAGGTCCCCCGTCTCGCCCAGGCGCACGGCTCGGCGCCCGACGACGATCATGTAGAAGAGGAAGGCGGCGAGCGCGAGTGCACCGATCGCGATCTTCGCCCACACCGGCAGCGACGAGGGCGTCACGAAACCCTCGATCAGGCCGGAGACGAACAGGCTGATCGCGCAGCCCACGGCGACCGTGAACAGGGCGCGACCGTCTTCAGCGAGCGCCTGCGCCCGGGTCCGGGCACCGGGGGCGATCCACGCCCAGAAGATGCGGAGGCCGGCCGCTGCGGCGACGAAGACGCTCGTGAGCTCCAGGAGACCGTGCGGGAGGATGTAGGAGAACATCACGTCCCCGCGGCCGTAGGCGAACATGACGCCCGCAGCCGTCCCGACGCCGACCGCGTTCTGGACGATGACGTACGGAACCCAGAGGCCCGTGATCCCGAAGGCGATGCACTGGGCGGCGATCCAGGCGTTGTTCGTCCACACCTGGCCCGCGAAAGACGACGCGGGGTTGTTCGAGTAGTAGTCGATGAAGGTGTGGTCGACGTACTGGCGCAGGTTCGCATCGCTGCCGAGGTTGCGCAGCACGTCCGGGTTGCCGGTGATCCACAGCGCGTACAGCGTCCCGATGACGATGGTGACGGCGGCGACGGCGACGGCGATCCAGCGGATGCGGTAGAGCGCTGCGGGCAGTTCGAGGGCGAAGAAGCGCGGGATCTGCGAGAACAGGTTGGCGCTCGCGCCGGTGAAGCGCAGCCGCGCGGTGCTGAGGGTCAGCGAGAGCCGATCGCCCACGGCGGTCGAGCCCGCACTCGTCTGGATGGCCGACAGATCGGCCGCGCCGGACTGGTACAGATCGATGAGCTCATCCGCGTCGTGGCCGTCCAGGCGCCCCTTCTTCGCCAGCTGGGCCAGCCGGTCCCAGTCGGCGCTGCGCGCTGCGGTGTATGCGTCGAGATCCATCTGCTTGAATGATAGCCATGACGGCAGCGGCGGACGCGTTCCCGGGGCCGGTCGAGCGCGAACTGGTGACCGGCGAGGCCGTCACCCTCGACGTCAAGCCGGCCAGCTACATCCTGCGTGCCGCCGGCACGTTCATCGACTGGGTCGTCTACGTGCTCGTCATGCTGGGCTGCGTGCTGCTGCTCGTCGCGACCGGCGGCGGCCTGGACGCCGCGCTGGTGCAGGCCCTGGTCGTCCTGATCCTGGTCCTCGGGACCGTCGTGCTGCCGCTGACCGTCGAGCTCGCCTCGCGCGGCCGCTCGCTCGGCAAGCTGGCCGTCGGAGCGCGCATCGTGCGCGACGACGGCGGCGCGATCGGGTTCCGTCACGCGTTCATCCGGGCCTTGACCGGCGTCCTGGAGATCTTCCTGACCGTCGGCGGCATCGCGGCCCTGGTCGGCCTGCTCAACGCGCGGTCCAAGCGGCTGGGCGATCTGCTCGCCGGGACGTACAGCCAGCTCGTGCGCGTCCCCGCACCGCGACCCCTCGACCTCTACCTCTCGCCCGCACTCGCCGGCTGGGCGACGACGGCCGACGTGGGCCGCCTCCCCGACCGGCTCTCACGTCGGATCGCACAGTTCGTGCGCCAGGCGCCGCAGCTCACGCCGGCCGCCCGCTACGGCCTGAGCACCGAGCTCGCCCGGGAGACGTCGGCGTTCGTGTCGCCCCTTCCGGATGTGGACGCGGAGACGTTCCTCGTCGGGGTGGCGCTGCTGCGCCGTCAGCGCGATGCACGGGGGCTCGCCCTCGAGCAGGAGCGCCTGGACCGTCTCTCTCCCGTCCTGGAGGGACTCCCGCACGCCTTCCCCGACCGCTAGGAGCACCGTGACCGAGACCGCACCCGCCGAGTACCGCGCGCACTTCGACGCGACCGTCTCCTTCGCCAACGGGGGCGGACTCCGTGCGGAGGGGTTCCGGCTCGACCTGCCCTCGGCCGAGCTCACCGAGGACGACGTCGCGCGGCTGTTCGTCCAGCACCTCGGGCTGGCGCTGGTGAGCAGCGTCCAGCTGACCGGCCTGAGCATCGTCGCGGAGCAGCACCGCGGGAGTCGCGGCATCGAGACGCCGGCCGCTCCCGCCGCCCGCAGAGTCGTCGATCTCAGCCACCCCATCCGCGCCGGGCTGGTCACCTATCCCGGACTCCCGGCGCCGGTGATCACGCCGCACCTCACCCGCGAGGACTCCCGCGCGCGATACGCGCCCGGGACGGAGTTCGCCATGGATGTGATCACCATGATCGGGAACACCGGCACCTACCTGGACAGCCCCTACCACCGCTACGCGGACGGCGGCGATCTGGCGTCGCTCGATCTCTCGACGCTCGTCGGCCTCCGGGCCGAGGTCGTGCACGTCGACGACGCGACCGACCGCGGCGTTCCCGCCGAAGTCTTCTTCGACCGCGACGTCGCGGGAGCGGCCGTCCTGGTGCACACCGGGTGGGATGCGCACTTCGGCACGCCCGCGTACGCGAGCGGCGCTCCGTACCTGACCGAGGAGGCAGCGGCCTACCTCGCCGAGCAGGGCGCCGCGCTGGTCGGCATCGATTCGCTCAACATCGACGACACCGAGAGCGGGGGCTCCCGCCCGGTCCACTCGCTGCTCCTCGCCGAGGGGGTGCACGTGGTCGAGCACCTCACCCGCCTCGGCGAGCTCCCGGCACGCGGCGCGCGTTTCACCGCCGCGCCGCCCGCCGTCGAGGGGTTCGGGACGTTCCCCGTCCGCGCGTTCGCGGAGGTCTGACCGCCTCAGTCGTGCAGGATGCGCTGGAAGAGCACGTGGTCCTGCCAGCGTCCGGCGATCTGCAGGTAGTCGGGCGCGACGCCGATGCGCTCGAATCCGGCGCGCGTCAGCACGGACTGCGACGCGTGGTTGGCGAGCAGTGTCGCCGCCTGCACCCGGTGCAGGCCGAACCCGCGGGCGGCGTCCAGCACGGCGGTGAGCGCCGTCGAGGCGAGCCCCTTGCCCGTGTGCGCCCGGTCGAGCCAGTAGCCCACCATGGCGCTCTGGAAGGCGCCGCGGACGATGTTGCTGAGGTCGATGCCCCCGGCGATCTCGTCGCCGTCCACGAGGACGAGCGGGAGGCCGGAGTCGAGGTCCCGCAGGGCGAGCAGCTCACGCGTTCGGGCGAGCTGCCCCTCCTCCGTGAAGAACTCCTCGGTGCGGGTCGGATCCCACGGCGCCAGGTGGCCGCGGTTGCGGACGTATGCGGCCGCGAGGGCCGCGGCGTCCTGCTCCGTGCGCACGCGCAGGGTCAGGCCGCCGGGCAGCTCGCGGTCGGTGAATTCGAGTGTCATCAGTAGCGGTAGTGGTCGACCTTGTAGGGGCCGTCCACCGGCACGCCGATGTAGGCGGCCTGCTCCTCGGTCAGGACGGTCAGCTCGACGCCCAGCGCGTCGAGGTGGAGGCGCGCCACCTTCTCGTCGAGGTGCTTCGGCAGCACGTAGACGCCGACGGGGTAGTTCTCGCTCGAGACGAACAGCTCCAGCTGGGCGAGCACCTGGTTGGCGAAGGAGTTGCTCATGACGAAGCTCGGGTGGCCGGTGGCGTTGCCCAGGTTCATCAGTCGGCCCTCGGACAGCACCAGGATGCTGCGGCCGGTCGGCAGGCGCCACTCGTGCACCTGCGGCTTGATCTCGATCTTCTCCGCGCCCGGCAGCGCCTCGAGCGACGCCATGTCGATCTCGTTGTCGAAGTGCCCGACGTTCGCCACGACCGCGAGGTGCTTGAGGCCCAGCAGGTGGTCGAGGGTGACGACGTTCAGGTTGCCCGTACCGGTGACGAGGATGTCGACCTGGTCGATCACCGACTCCAGTCGTGCGACCTGGAACCCGTCCATGGCCGCCTGCAGCGCGTTGATCGGGTCGACCTCGCTGACGATCACGCGCGCGCCCTGGCCGCGGAGCGCCTCGGCGGCGCCCTTGCCCACGTCGCCGTAGCCGGCGACGAAGGCGACCTTGCCGCCCATCAGCACGTCGGTGGCGCGGTTGAGGCCGTCCGGGAGGGAGTGGCGGATGCCGTACTTGTTGTCGAACTTGCTCTTGGTGACCGAGTCGTTCACGTTGATCGCCGGGAAGAGCAGGTCGCCGGTCTTGGCGAGCTCGTAGAGGCGGTGGACGCCGGTGGTGGTCTCCTCCGTGACGCCGATGATGCCCTCGGCGACGCGGGTCCAGCGGTCCGGCGACGCGGCCAGCGACTCGCGCAGGACGGACAGGATGACGCGGTACTCGTGGCTGTCGCCCTCGGACTCGGCCGTGACGGCGCCGGCCGCCTCGAACTCGCGGCCCTTGTGGACGAG
>NZ_MKVJ01000020.1:0-7282 GCF_001898805.1 Leifsonia sp. 71-9 | reverse complement strand
GCCGCGAGGGTGCCGGTCGGGCCGACCGCGACCGCCGCGGCCGCCTCGTCCTGGGTGGAGAAGATGTTGCAGCTCGCCCAGCGCACCTGCGCGCCGAGGGCCACGAGGGTCTCGATGAGGACGGCGGTCTGCACGGTCATGTGCAGCGAGCCGGCGATGCGCGCGCCGGCGAGCGGCTGCGACGGGCCGAACTCCTCGCGGAGCGCCATGAGGCCCGGCATCTCGTTCTCGGCGAGCCGGAGCTGATGACGGCCCGCGGCGGCGAGGGACAGGTCGGCGACCTTGAAGGGCAGGGCGGTTTCGGAGACGGTCGAAGCTGGCATGGCACCCATTCTCGCATTGTGCGCCCGGGAGCGGGCGCCCGATGACGACGGGGGCGTCGTCAGGCGCGGATGAGCGCCAGCACCTCGTCGCGGATCCGCGCCATCGTGCCGCTGTCGGCGGCCTCGACGTTCAGCCGGAGCAGGGGCTCGGTGTTGGAGGAGCGCACGGAGAACCACCAGAAGGGCTCGTCCTGGCCGACCTGGCCGAGGACGGTGAGCCCGTCGAGCTCGTCGAACTCGGCGCGCGGGGCGAACGCCTCCACGATGCGGGTGAATGCCGCGGGCACGTCGTCGATCGTGGAGTTGATCTCGCCCGACTGCGCGTACGGCGAGAAGGCGGAGGCGAGCTCGGACAGCGGGCGGTCCTGACCGCCGAACTCCGCGAGCAGGTGCATCGCTGCGAGCATCCCGTTGTCGGCGCTCCAGAAGTCGCGGAAGTAGTAGTGCGCGGAGTGCTCGCCGCCGAAGACGGCGCCCGACTCGCGCATCGCGGCCTTGATCAGCGAGTGCCCGACGCGGGTGCGCAACGGGGTGGCCCCGGCCGCCTCGATCGTCTCGGGGACGATGTTGGAGGTGATGAGGTTGTGGATGACGGTGATCTCGGCATCGGGATCGGCGGCACGGGCGCGGGCGATCTCGCGCAGCGCCACGATCGCGGCGACCGCCGACGGGTTGACCGCGTCGCCGTTCTCGTCGACGACGAAGCAGCGGTCGGCATCCCCGTCGAACGCGAGGCCCAGATCGGCGCCGTGCTCGACGACGGCCTTCTGCAGGTCGACGAGGTTCGACGGCTCGAGCGGGTTGGCCTCGTGGTTCGGGAAGGTCCCGTCCAGCTCGAAGTAGAGCGGGATGATCGTGATCGGGAGGGCGGGCAGCCCGGCGGCCTCCCCCAGCACCGACGGGACGGTGAGCCCGCCCATGCCGTTGCCCGCGTCCACGACGACGGTGATCGGGCGGATGCCGCTCAGGTCGACGAGCGACCGGAGGTAGGCCGCGTACGCGGCGAGCACGTCCTCCTCGCGGTACGTGCCCGGGGTCGCGACCGGCGGGATCCCCTCGGCGAGGAACGCGGCGGCGCGGTCGCGCACGCCCGAGAGCCCGGTGTCCATGCTGAGCCCCTGCGCCCCCGCACGGGAGAGCTTGATGCCGTTGTAGGTCGCCGGGTTGTGGCTGGCGGTGAACATCGCCGAGGGGGCCGCGAGGGCGCCCGAGGCGTAGTACGACTCGTCCGTCGAGCAGAGTCCGATGGAGACGACGTCGGCGCCGCGTGCCTGCGCACCGCGGGCGAACGCTTCGGCGAACCCCGGGGAGGAGTCGCGCATGTCGTGCCCGACGACCAGCTCGCCGCCGGCCGCGCCGACCTCGTCGACGAAGGCGGCGCCGACCGCCTCGACGAGCAACGGGGTCAGCTGCTCGCCGACCAGACCGCGGATGTCGTAGGCCTTGACGACGGCGTCGAGCGGCGTGCGGGAGTCATCGGTATCGCGTCGGTTCACGTTCCTCAACCTACTTCACCGAAGACCTCGTGCCGCACGATGCTCCAGCCCTGCGGCGCCGAGAGCCGCTCGGCGTGGATGGCGCAGAGGTCGTAGGTGTGCGGCTCGTGGGAGAGGCTCAGCGGCCCGAGGACGGCCATCGAGTCCGCATAGACGTAGGTGAGCGTGGCGACGGCATCGCGCGGACACGCGACACGGGAACACGGACGGCTCAACATCGGGCTCAGACTACCCGAGCGCGTGCGACGTAGGATGGCGACATGCCCCGCAACCGCCGCACCAGCAGTCAGCCACCGGCCACCAGCCGCTGGCGGAGCCGGCACGGACGCGGGGCCCGCGGACCGGTCACCGGGCCGCACCTGCCGATGCTGCAGAACCGCATCGACTTCTTCGACATGACGGTGGCCTCCACCGCCGACTACCTCAAGGGCGTCTGGCCGGAGGAGCTGGCCGACGTCCACTTCGAGGTGGCGGCGACGCCGATCGGCAACACCGGCACCGACGGGGTGGACCGCTGGCGGGTCGACCACTCGCGCCGCCGCATCGTCTTCTACCGGGTGCCGATCCAGCGACTGACGAAGCTGCACCGCGAGGACGACATCCACCGCCGCATGTACATCGAGGGCTGCGTCTTCCGCGCGGTCGCCGAACTGCTCGGCAAGGATCCGTGGGATCTGGCGCCGGACCGGTTCCGCCACTTCTGACGTCGGCCGGCCGCCTCAGCGCGGGTAGACCTCGATCGGGGCGGCGAGCGGTCCGGGAGGAGCGAGGGCGAACGTGCTGCTCGCGCCGTCGGCCGCGAAGCTGACGCTGCCGCGGAGTCCCTCGGCGCCGTCGATCGTGTAGCGCGTCCCGCTCACGGCGAGGTGAGCCGCCCCCTCGGCGGGCACCACCAGCTTGGTGGCCTTGCCGTCGTCGGGGGTGATCGTGACCGTGCGGTCCTTCTCGTCGGGATTCGCCAGGTGCAGCACTCCGCCGGGACCGCCGGGGACGGCGGCGAGGAGGGAGTCGCCCAGCGGGGCCGACGAGACGAACCAGGCGAAGTCGCGCTTCGACGCCCCGATGCTGGTCGTGCGCGCGGCGGCCACGACAGGCACCGACGAGTTGACCGTGACCGTGTAGCTGCCGTCCTTGAGGTCGGTGAGCGGGATCTCCGCCACGTTCCCCGCCTTCACGGTCTGTGCGTGCGATGTTCCGGCCGCGGTGCCTTCCTCCCCCACGACGCCGACCGTGATGTCGGCGTCGGTGGTGCCGGGGACGAAGATGCGCAGCGCGGGGAACTCCACGCCGACGCTCTCACCGGACTCGGCGGCCGTGACGGCGGCGAGGTTCGCGATCGTCATCCCGGAGATGATCTGCTGGCGGGAGGGGGCGCCCGTCCCGCCGGTGAGCTCGACGCCCTGCGGCTGGATGCCCTGCTCGAAGCTCTGCTGCATCGTGGCGACGACCTCGCCGCCCGTCGTCTGCACGTGGACCACCGGCGCGGAGGCGGCCGGGGCGAGCCCGGCGAGCGGGACGACCTTCTGGCCGCCGGCCGGGACGGTGATCCCGGCCGCACCGGGAGCGCTGACCTCGCCCGTCTCGGTGTAGATGCCCAAGGAGACGGTCGCGTCGACCGAGGTCGGGTTGGCGAGCAGCACGAGGCTCGTCTGGCCGAGGGAGGTCGACCCGGCGACGAGCCACGTGTCGGCGGCCGGCTCCGCGCACGCGGAGGCGGCGAGACCGGCGAGGTCGTCGGACGTCGCCGTCTGGACCTGAGCGCCCGCGAAGAGCGGCGGGGTGCTCGAGCCTTCCGGCGTGGAGACGGTGAGGGCCTGCGGAGCCTGGCTGCGCGAATCGGAGTCGGAGTCCGGCTTCAGGCTGCGCACCTGCACATCGGGACCGTCGGTGCCGTAGGTGCTGGTGGCCTGCCCGATCGGACTGGCCTGCGTCGCCGACCCCGCGTCCGCCGCCAGGGCGAGGATCGGGCCCGGGCACACGCGCTGCTGGTCGGCGGCGACGGGGCGGACGGTCTTCGCGGGGGCGCCGATCGCGAAATCGGGCAGTGGGAGGAGCGTCGCTCCGGCGATCGCCACGACCGCCACACCGGCGCCGATGATGCCGCCGAGCGCACGGGCGCCGATCCGGGCCAGTCCACGCTTGTCAGCCACGGTCGCCTCCATCGTCGGTCGCACGTCGCGGTCGGATGATCGTCTCCTCGAGTCCGTCTTCGAGCGTCGTCGGCTGCTCCTCCACGATGGGAACGGGCCGGGTGGGGAGCCGGGGCTCGTCCTCCGCGGACGCCTCGGACTCCTCGGGCGCGACGACCTCGTCGGCGGTGGGGGCGGGGGCCGGAAGGGCGACCGCGACCGGCGGCCGGCCGACCAGAGGCACCCGGTCGGCGTGCGGTGCGAGCGGTACGGGCGCGACGGCGGGGATGGTCGGGGGCACGGCAGGCGGTGTCGCCGCCGCCGGCTCAGGCTCGGGCTCGGGCTCCGGCTCCGGCTCCGGCTCCGGCTCCGGCTCCGCGATCGGGTCGTCCGCCGCAACGGTCGCTTCCACCGGAACGGACGCGTTCTCCGGAACGGACGAGTCCGCCGCGTCGATCCGAGGCTCGGTCTCGGGTTCCGGCTCCGCCGCCCTCGCCTCGTCCTCGTCCGCTGACTCGACGACGGCCTCGTCCTCGGGCTCGGCGTCGTACTCGGCCACGCTCTCGTCCGCGATCGTCTCGTCGCCCTCGGCGGTCGGCTCCGGCTTGTCGTCGGGCTCCACCGCCACCACGTCGCGGCCCTTGCCCTGCGCACGCCGGGCGTTGAGCTCGGCGACGCGGTCGGCCGAACGCGTGGTCGGGATGGACATGAGCAGCGTCACGCCGACCACGATGCCCTGGACGAGCAGCACGAGGATCCGCCAGATCCCGCCTGCGTCCGCGGGGATCGCCGCCGCGGACGGCACCGCGTCCGTGCCGCGGGCGAACGCCCAGAGCCGGCCGTTCGCCGTCGTGCCGACGCCGGCGAGCACGGGGTTGGCGTCGAGCGCGACCGTCGCGCGCGATTGCGTGGCGTCCGCCGTGCCGGTGTCGTTCCCGTCGAGCGTCCGCGCCGAGGGAGCGAGCAGCACGAAGTCGACGCCGAGGTCGGTCAACTCCTTCGTCGCGTCGTACCCGCTCCGCGACGCCAGGTTGCCCGCGAGGGTCGCGAGGTCGCTCTGCTCGCCCGTCACGGTCCGCCGGGTGCTGGCGAGCGTCGACTGGTCGTCGAGGGTCGCCCCCGAGCCGCGCACCACCTCGGCCGCGATGCCGCCGTCCGGCTGCGGAGTGATCAGCAGGGTGCCCGTCCGCGGCTGCGTCGACGCCTTGGCGGTGACGACCGCCGGCATCGTGCGCCCGTCGCTCTCCACGACCTCCGCGGTGCCCCGGTCCGTCATGATCGCGACCGGAGCCGCGGCGACGCCGATGGCCACGATCGCGACCCAGGCCGGGTACACGGCGGCGCGGCCGAGGGCCGAGAGTGCGAGGACGGCCGCACCGGTCATCCCGAGCCAGTAGAGGCTGACGGCGGTCCCCGGCCAGACCGGGACGACCGTCCCGCCGGCAGCAGCGACCTGGAGGTGCAGTGCACCGACCGCGGTCACGAAGCCGGCCAGCGCGACCAGCAGGGCCATGACCGCGCGCACCGTTCCGCGCAGGAAGAGCGCGAGCAGGGCCAGGATGCCGAGCGGCGCGAGCAGGATGGCGACCAGGATCGTGGGGGCGTGCGCGAATCCCGTGGCCTCGAGGAGGTCGTGCCAGCCGCCGAGCATCCCGTCGGGGAAGCCGAGTGCCAGCTGCCAGGCCGGGGTCTGCCGGGAGTCGAGCGGCACCCCGGGATCGGCGAGGATCGACAACCAGGCGCCGCGCGCGCCCTGCTGCCAGACGAGCGGAGCGAACAGCACGATCGTCGGCAGGGGGATGAAGGCGATCCGGGCGGCCCGACGACCGGCGAAGACGATCGCCGCGATCCAGGCGATCACGAGCGCGGGGAGCAGGATGGGCGCGCACGCCGCCGTCGCGGCCGCGAGCAGTGCGGTGGTCGCACTCGCCGCCCACGATCGCCGTGCCGCGAGGCCGGCGAAGAACAGCCACGGGAGCAGGAGGTGCGCGAGCACCGCCGAGGGGCGGCCGTCCTGCATCGCCAGGAACAGCGTCGGGGCGAACGTGTAGACGAGGGCGCCGAAGACGCGCAGCATGGTGCGGGCCGTGAGCCGCGCGGCGGCCAGCCAGGCGCCGAGCGCGGTGAGCGGCAGCGCCACGATGTAGAGGACGACGAGGGAGAGGGAGGGCTGCCAGAACGTCAGTGAGCCGAGCACCGCCAGCACGGCGGAGAACGGGTCGGCGGCGCCGGTGAAGCCGAGGCTCACATCCCGCCACCCGTAGCCGAGGTTCGCCCAGAGCTGCCCGACCGACGTGTCGAGCGGCAGCAGGCCTCCCCCGGCGAGCGCCCCGTTGCCGACCAGCGGATAGAACAGCAGCGCGCCCGCGACGAGCGCGACCAGCACGGTCCAGCCGCCGCCCGTCCCGAAGAAGTCGAGATCCTGCTTCTCGCCCTGCTGGGAGACGAGCGCCGCCTCCCGTTTGAGCGCGCGCGCCCGGCGGACCTCCGCGAACGGGATGCGGAGCGGCGCGACCGCCGCCCAGGTGACGGTGCGGCTCTTCGCCAGCCGGCGGCGCGCGTTGCCGACCGCCATGCCCGAGAACGCGACGCGGAACGCCGCGGCGAGCTCTCCGCCGATCGAGCCCGGCTCCTTGCGGAGCAACCGGACCAGCGAGCGCAGGATGGCCAGCGGGACGAGGCTGAGCCAGTGGAACGGGACGGCCCAGCCCGGTGCGTACACCATCCGGCGGTGCAGCTGGGCGGCGCGACGCTCCTTCACGAGGCGGCGGCGGACGCGCCATTTCGGCGAGAGGTTGGGGCCGGCGAGACCGTCGCCGCCGATGGCGACGCGCGCCTGGGCGACGAGCGTCACCCGGTATCCCGCCAGGCGCGCGCGGGTGCAGAAGTCGAGCCCGTCGTCGGCGGTGGGGAGAGCCGGATCGAAGCCGTCGAGCGCCTCCCACAGGGTCTGGCGCACGAGCATCCCCGCGGAGGAGACCGCGAGCACGTCGCTCAGACCGTCGTGCTGAGCCTGGTCGAGCTCGTTCTCGACGAGGGGGACGGCGGCGCCGAAGGGCGTCATCGCCTCGCCGAACTCGCGGATGAACGCCGGATCCTCGGCGTCGACGAGCTTCGGCCCGACCACGGCGACCGACGGCGACACCTCGAGCGCGGCGAGGAGCGCGGCGAGCGCCTCGGGCTCGGGGGCGGTGTCGTGGGCGAGGAGCCAGATGAGCTCGTCCGACGACGTCGTCGGCGGGAGCACGCGGACGGCGGTGGCGACCGGCGCTCCGAACGGGAGCTTCTCGGGGATGCTGAGCAATTGGGTGGGACCGGACGCGGCCAGCAGGCG
>NZ_MKVJ01000019.1:9675-183688 GCF_001898805.1 Leifsonia sp. 71-9 | reverse complement strand
TGGGGGGAATTCTGGACAAGGAGGTGGCGAAATGATCTATGTTCTGGTGGTGCTTACCGTAGCTCTGCTCCTGCTTGTCGCGCTTTACGGCATATCCCGGCTGGTGCGCATCTCGGGTCGGGTGTTGGTTCAGGAACCGTTCTTGTCGGGTATGCCAGTGACGGAGCATGGGGTCTCTCGGTACCACGTGCGTTGGTACACGATTGCGATCGTCTTTCTGGTGTTCGACATGGAGATGGTTTTCATGTACCCGTGGGTGCTCGCGGTGCGTGAGACGGGTGCCGGTTCCGTAGTCGAGATGTTCGCCTTCCTTGCTGTGCTGGTTACCGCGGTCGTCTACGCCTGGCGCGAGGGCGTTTTCCGGTGGACGTGACCCGCCGTCTGTTGCAGCTCACGATTCCTCGAGCATTTGTTGTGGGTGCGTCCGGCTCGACGGCGACCCGATTGGCTGTGGAGCGTGAGTTGCGGCGGCGGGGCTGGGGTGAGGCCGTCACCCCGGCGAACGCCGACATCCTGGTCGTGTGTGGGAGCGGCGGAAACCGTTTCAGCGAAGTGGTCGACCGCCTCTGGGACCAGATACCGAGTCCTCGCGCGCTGGTTCGTGTTGCGATGCCGGATGCGGTTGCCCGGCAGCTCGACGAGTCGCGTACGGAAATGTGGGGTCTCGCGGGCCTACGGGCTGATGCAGCGCCGCGTATCGATGCTGGCGTTCGCGGCATGGACCCCGATGGCATGGACTGGAGCTCGACCGTTCAGCCGCACGACAACGTCGACGCGCGCACGACTGGTCACGACATGGACAACCATGACGTGGCCGGCATGGGCGAAATGGATATGAGTATGGAGATGCCTGGTGGCATTCCGATGGCCGATCGGGGCAGGGACCGCGATGGGTTGAAGCTCGATCAGTTGCATGTTGCTCTCGGGCCGGCTTTGTCAGCCTGGCCATCAGGGCTCATCGTGCGTCTCGTGGTTCAGGGCGACGTTGTGCAGGCGGCTGAGCCGGAGGTCGTCGGTGATTGGGCACGCTCGTCATTTTGGTTCGACGCGGGGGCGGATGATCAGCAGAGGGTGAGGGCTGCTGCTGCTGCCGATTCGTTGCAGCGCTTCCTGAGTGTTGCGGGCTGGGAGAGCGCGGCTGACACCGGTCGTTGGCTGCGCGATCAGCTGCTGGAATCTGCCCCCGGAGCAGCGGTGCATCCTCGCTTTGTTCGGTGGATTCGGCGGGTTCGTCGTTCGCGGGTCCTGCGCTGGTCGATGAGCGGGCTGGGCCAGGTTGGTTCGGATGCGCCCGGAAGTCTTCGTGGGGATGTGTGGGCACGATGCGGGCGATGGGTCGAGGAGATCACATCGGTCATCGAGAATCCCGTAGCCAACGGTCAGTCAGCGGGTGGTGCGTGGGGTGTGCAGCGTGCCGAGCACGCACGCGCCGGCCTCTCGATGTTGCCTTCGGTTCTGGCAGGACAGGAGGTCGCCGCCGCGCGGCTGATCGTTGCCTCGTTCGATCCCGATCTGGAGGCGTTGCACGCGCGCTCACTTGGTGGTTCCCATGGGTGAGGCGGCGAAGTTCGAGGACGCACTGTGGAGCACCCTGGTCGCGGTGGGACTGCTTGGCGTGTTCGGGTACGCCGTGGCTGCTACCACGGCGCTGATGCGTGCCCGGCAGGCCGGCTCCCCGTGGACCGGAGCATGGGCGGCACCGGCGCGCGAGGTGGCCCGGCTACTGGTGCGGCAGCGCACCGCTGTTCCCGGTTCCGACCGTTTGCTCGCGCGAGTCGGCGGCGCCCTGTTGCCCATCGCCGCGATCATGGCGCTGCTGATACTGCCATTTGACAGTCAGCCGCGGGGTCCCCATGCGATCAGCGATCTTTCCATTGGCGTGGTCTGGTTCAACGCGATGGAGGTGCTTGCGTGGGTGGCGGTCTGGATGGTCGGTTGGGGTTCGAACTCGGCGTGGGGAGTGGTCGGCGCGAATCGTTTCCTCGCCCAGGGTCTCGCCTATGAGTTGCCGCACATGTTTGCCCTGGTTACGGTGGCTGTCGGCGCCGGCTCCCTGCGGGTCAGCGACATTGCCGCGGCACAGACCGGAGGACTCTGGTTTGTGGTGGTTATGCCGGTGGCCTTTATCGTGTTCCTGCTCTCGGTGATGGGGTTCTCCTTCTGGGGGCCATTTGATCAAGCTGTTGGTCGTGACATCGCCAGTGGAGTGGCGGCGCAGTTGTCCGGCGTCGATCGGTTGGTCTTCCTGGTCGGTCGGTATCTGATGTTGACGGTGGGCAGTGCGATGGCGGTTCCGCTTTTCCTCGGCGGTGATGCCGGACCGGTGCTGCCGGGGTGGGCGTGGCTGCTGGTGAAGACAGTGGCCGTACTGGCGGTGTTGGTGTGGGTGGGGCAGCGGTGGCCGACGATCCGGATGGAGCGGTTCACCGAGATCAGCTGGATTGTGCTGCTGCCTGCGGGGATTCTGCAGGCGCTGGTGGTCTCGATCTTCGTCTTAGTCGGATGGATGTGAGCGCTGATGGTCGAAGCGATTGTTTTCGGGGTGTGTGCTCTGGGGTCGGTGGCGTGCGGCGTCACGGTGTTTCGGGTGAATTCGATGGCGCGTGCAACGTTCGCGTTGCTGGCCTCGTTCGTTCTCGCGGCTGTGCCGATCCTGTTGCTGGGGCTGTCGTATCTGGGTGTGCTGGTCATCTTGATGATGGTGATGGAGATGATGATCATGTTGGTCTTCATGCTCATGTACATGATGAATCCGGCCGGTCTGATGCCGATGAAGATGGTCCACAACAACCGGATGTCACTGGTCATCGCGGCCGTCGTCTTTGTCGTCCTCGCTATGGGCGCGCTGATTACCCCGTGGCCGCGGACGGGCCGCGCGTCCGCGCTCGAGCCGACTAAGGATTTGGGGCTAGATATCATGGGCCCTCACATGCTGGTCATGGTAATCATCGGGATCGTCCTCTTCGCGACGATGGTTGCGGTGATCGTGCTCTCCTCCGCGCGCGGCCGGTACGACCGGTTTGGTGACGACCTGAGTATCCGGCCACCACAGGATCCGGTGAAAGGGGGCTTGGGCCGATGACGCTGCCCCTGTTCCTGATCTTTGCTGCCGCCCTGTTCGCGGTCGGCCTGTACGGGCTGCTCAGTCAGCAGTCGATCGTGATGATCATGATGGGTCTCGAGCTCACCATCAACGGCATCATTGTGGCGGCAGCGGCTGTCTGGTACTTCATTAGCCCGGGACGCCCGGACGCGCAGACCGTCATTCTGGTGGCGATGGCGGCGATGGCGGTGGAGATGGCGATGGGTTTCGCCGTAACGACCGCGATCTTCCGCACCCGGGACGTGGACATGGTCGACTCCGCATCCGATCTGAAGGGCTAGCCGCCGGTGATTCTTCTCATTCTCGCTGTGCTGCCCGCGACGATGGCGATTGTGCTGCTTCTCGCCGGTCGGCGGGCGGATGCGATCGCTCCGGCGGCCGCGGTCACGGTGGGGTTCGTCGAACTGGGCTTGGCGATCGATGCGGCGATTATGAGACCGACGTTCCACGTCGCAGCCCTAGACGGCGTACCGGCCGCTCTCGCGGTGGATGGGCTAGCTGCGATCGCCGTGATCACGGTCGCCGGTGTGTTCCTGGCTGTATCTGTTTTCGCGGTCGGGGACATTGGACGCGGCGAGGCTCGGGCCCGCTTCTTCGGCACGCTGCTGCTGTTCGTCGCCGCCATGTTGGTAACCGTGACCGCCACGAACGTGTTCACGCTGCTCGCAGCCTGGGAGATCATGGGCGCCACCTCCTACGCGCTGATCGGATTCTGGTGGCCCGACACAGATCGGGTGCGGTCGGGCGGAATCGCGTTCATCACGACACGATCCGCAGACGTCGGCATGTATGTAGCGGCCGGGGCTGCGCTGGCCGGTGGTGGGGCTGGCCTAAATCTGACGCAACTCGGAAGCATCCCCGGCGGCTGGCGCGATGTGATCCTGGCCGGTTTGGCCCTGGCGGCTCTCGGCAAATCGGCGCAATTGCCGTTCAGTTTTTGGCTCTCGCATGCCATGGCCGGCCCGTCCCCGGTGTCGGCCCTGCTCCACTCGGCCACCATGGTTGCCGCCGGAGGGTACCTCCTGCTACGGATCGAACCCGGCATGGCGGCCACCGGCTGGCTGGGCCCCGTGGTGGCCTGGGTCGGCGCGTTGACGGCACTGATGCTTGGGGCTGTTGCGGTGGCGCAACGCGACCTGAAGCAATTGTTGGCGGCATCGACCTGTTCCCAGATTGGCTTCATCGTGCTGGCTGCAGGCGTCGGTGGCATCGTCGGCGGGGCAGCCCAGTTCGTGGCGCACGCAGCGGTGAAGAGTCTGCTATTTCTGGTGGCTGGCGCCTGGCTTGCCCTGTTGGGCACAAAGGATCTGTTGCGGTTGCGCGGTGCTGCCCGCATGCATCCCGCAGCCGGTGTCACGTTTACGATCGGGGCACTGGCCTTGGGAGGGCTGCCGCCGCTGTCGATCTGGGTGGCCAAGGATCAGATTCTCGCCGCGACACTTCCGAGCTCCGCAGCCCTGTACATCATCGGTCTCGCCGCGGCCGGGTTAAGCGCGGCCTATGCGGCCAAGGCGCTGGCCGTCGTCTGGACGAAACCCGTAACCGATGATCCGCTGGCCTCAATCAGGGCGGGGCATATGCCGGTCAGTGAGCTGCTGCCGTTGCCGGGATTGGCCGCCGCGGCAGCCGTGCTCGGTGTTTCCGGTATCCCGTCGTTGTCCGCCGCATGGGCGCGGGCGCTCGGTCTACCACAGCCCATTGTGCCTGCCCCCTGGGAGCTAGTGGTGTCGGCGTTGCTGGCGGTGACGGTGATCGTCGTCGTGGCGCGGTGGCAGCATCGGCGGCTGGAGGGTGCGAACGAGCTGGTCGCCGAGTTCGGGTGGTTGCGAGATTGGCTCGGGCTTGAGGCTGAAATCAACGCCGTCATCGTCCGTCCGGTCACCGCGCTGTCCGTGTGGTGCGCCCGCTTCGACGACCGGGTCATCGCGCACGTCGGGGATGCCCTTGGCGCCGGCGCACTGCGCCTGTCTCGCTTTGTGGATTCCCGCCTTGAGCGCGGCCTCAGCGGGGCGGTCGGTGCTGTTGCCGGCGGCGCGCGCAAGCTTGCCGCATCCGCTGTTCGCCCGCAGACCGGGCTGATTTACCAGTATTACGTCCAGGCGATCATCATCCTGGTCGTGCTTGCCGCCGTCTTCGTTCTCGTGGGGTGACCGTGCTCTCTGGCCTCGTATTCCTGCCCACGGTCGTGGCTGCTCTGCTGATGGTGGTGCCGCGAACCCGGGTGCGGTTCTTCGCGTGGGCCTGGGTGGTGTTGGCGTCCGTTGAGCTTGCGCTGATCGTTCTGCTGTGGATCGGGTATATCGGCGGCGGGAGGACCGGGTTCGCTTACGAGGAGAACATTCGCTGGCTGCCGACGCTCGGCTCCGGTTATCACATCGGCGTCGACGGGTTTTCGCTGCCGCTGGTCGCGCTGACCGGGGTACTGTTCCTGGCCTGCGCCATCTACTCACTACGCGAACAGCGCAGGACCCGCGCCTGGGTGGTGTTGTTCCTGTTTCTGCAGACCGTCTCCTTTGGCCTGTTCGTGTCGCTGGATCTGCTGGTGTTCTTCGTCTTCTTCGACCTGTCGATCGTGGCCATGTACTTCATCATCGCCGGATGGGGTCACGCCGGCGCGGCGCGGGCGGCCCTTCAGTTCTTCCTCTATACCTTCATCGGATCTCTGGCGCTGTTGCTCGGTTTCATCGGCCTTTATCTGGCCAGCACACCGCACACCTTCGACATTCCGGAATTGGTGCGGCAAGACCCGCTGAAATCTAGTCCGGTGCTCGCCGGGGCCATCCTGTTCGCCATCAGCCTTGGGCTTGCCATCAAGACCCCGACGGTTCCGTTCCATACTTGGTTGCCGCCGGCGCACACCGAAGCGCCGACTGCGGGTTCGGTGATCCTTGCTGGCGTGCTCCTGAAGATGGGCACCTACGGCTTCGTGCGGATCGCGATGCCGATCCTCCCCAACGCGTGGCGCGCTTACGCGATGGTTTTTGTCATCGTCGGGGTGATCTCTGTGCTGTACGGTGCGCTGGTGGCGATGGCGCAGACGAACCTGAAACGCATGATCGCCTACACCTCGATCAACCATATGGGCTACATCATCCTCGGGTTGGGCGCTGCGGGACTCGCAACCGGATCAAACGTGCAAGCTTCAGTTCTGGCGGTCAGCGGTGCGGTGACACAGATGGTCAGCCACGGCCTACTGACCGGGGCACTGTTCCTGCTCGCCGGGGTGCTCTACGCCCGCGGGGCAACCTTCGATATCGACGCCTACGGCGGACTGGCGACACGGGCGCCGGTTTTCGCCGGGCTGATGGTGGTGGCCGTGTTCGGATCCCTGGGACTGCCTGGGCTCTCCGGCTTCATCGCCGAGTTCCAGATCTTCACTGGCAGCCTCGGGGCGGCGCCGATACCAACAGCTTTATCCGTGGTCGGGATCGTGATCACCGCCAGTTTGCTGCTACGCATGTTCCAGCGCATCTTCCTCGGCCACCAGCGGCATCCACTCGAAACCGATCGGGTGCTTACCACGTCGGATGGCGCCGACACACCCATCAAGGACGTCTTCTCACGCGAGTTCGCCTCCATCGCGCCACTGCTACTGCTGTCGGTGATCATCGGCGTGGTGCCCAGATTCCTGCTGGGCGTGATCGAGCCTGCCGCCCACGCCCTGATAGCTCTGGTCGGCCGATGAACGGTATGCAGGCCGGGCAGGAGATCGATCTGACCGTCCTCGTCCCGGAACTTGCGGTCACCGTGACAGCAGTGCTCGGTCTCCTGGTGGGCAGTTGGCTGCCCCGGCGAAGGCAATGGCTGGTCCGCGTCCTCGCGTTAGTCGGCATCCTCGTCGCCGTGCTCGCCACCGTTGTCGCGATGACACAGCCGCCCGTGGTCACGGCCGCGGGGACTTACACGATCGACATCGCACTGAACGCGGTACGCCTTGCGGTGCTTGTGGGCACAGCAATCGTGATCGGGCTCGCCAATGACCAGATTGCCGGCATGAAGCGAGAATCGGAGTTCTACGTGCTGCTGCTGCTCGGGGCACTCGGCACCACCGTGGTCGCTGGTGCCAGCGACCTGCTCGTGCTCGCGTCCGGATACCTGCTGGCCAGCATCCCCCTCTACGCACTGGTCGGGTTCGCAAAAGACCGCCTTGGCACCGAAGCCATGCTGAAGTACTACCTGATGGGCGCCCTATTCGGAATGCTCATACTGGTCGGTGTCGTACTGCTCCTAGCCACCGGCGGTAGCACCTCCTATGCGGAACTCGGCCGCAGCCTGCCACGCGGACCGATGGGAGCAACGGCGATCGGAATTCTCGCGCTGGCCGCCGGGCTGCTGTTCAAAGCCGGCGCCGTTCCCGCCCACTTCTGGGTGCCCGACGCCATCGAGGGCGCCACGCCGGCGGTCGCCGCGTTCATCGCCACCATCCCCAAGATCGGCGCGCTCGTAGCACTCTTCCGGCTCAGCACCGACGTCTTCGCACACGTCCCCCTGAACTGGACCCTCATCCTCGCCCTGCTCGCCGCGGTCACAATGACACTGGGTAACCTCGCCGCCTTCTTCCAAACCAGCGTCAGCCGGCTGCTGGCCTACTCAACCATTAGCCAAGTGGGCTACCTGCTGATGATCGTGGCCGCATATCAGCAACCCACGCGCGCTCTGCCGAGCCTGCTCTACTACCTCTTCGGCTACACAATCACCAACCTCGGCGCATTCGCCGTCGTTTCTGCATTCGCCAGCCGACGCGCCTTAGTCGACTACACCGGACTCTTCCGCCGCCACCGCTGGGCCGCACTCAGTCTGACCATCTGCCTTCTCGGGCTGGTTGGCACACCGCCGACCGCGGTATTCGTAGGAAAACTGACGGCCTTCACCACCGCATTCGAGGCCAACCTGGACTGGCTTGTGATCCTCGCGGCAGCCAACTCAGTGGCCAGCCTCTTCTACTACCTTCGCTGGATCTTCCCCCTGTTCCAGCGAGGCGTAACTGACATCGGGCAACCGAACACCGCGGCCGTGCCGGAATCCGTCGGCGCTCACAGCCTCCGCCTTACGATTGTGCTCGGCGCTGTGTCCCTCGCCATCGGTATCGCAGCAAATCCACTCCTACAACTCTTCAACTGACCGCACCCGGGGTTGGCAGTGAGCGCAGAGTCTGCTCTTTTGTCTAACCGCTCGGCAGCGTATAGGTGGTCTTGCACGGACTCCGGGGCCGGATCAGGATGAACGCATGAACGTGACGCAGTTGGAGCAGGTCCGTTCCGGTCGCGGTTTATTTGCCGCACTGGACCAGAGCGGCGGTAGCACTCCAAAGGCGCTGGCCGATTACGGCATCCCCGAGAGCCGATACGAATCCCAGGCGGAGATGTTCGACCTGGTCCACGAAATGCGCTCCCGCGTCATCACCAGCCCAGCGTTTGATGGAAGGCGCGTACTCGGTACGATCCTGTTCGAGCAGACCATGGAACGCGATATCGGCGGCGTCCCGACAGGGCGCTATCTCTGGGCCGAAAAGCGAGTCGTACCGTTTCTCAAAGTGGATAAGGGGCTTGCCGACGAGCGGCACGGGGTGTCGTTGATGAAGCCGATTGACACGCTCGATGACCTTCTTGAGCTGGCTAACCGGAACCACATGTTCGGCACGAAAATGCGCTCCCTGATCGACGACGCGGATAAGGGCGGCGTGAGCGCCATTGTCGACCAACAATTCGAGTACGCCGCAAGGATCGCGAGGGCAGGGCTCGTGCCGATTCTCGAACCCGAGGTCAGCATCCACAGCCCACATAAGAACGAGGCAGAGGCACTGCTTCACAACGCTTTGCTGGCTGGCCTGGAGGCGCTGCCAGACGACGCCGCGATCATGCTGAAACTGACGATCCCGACGCTAACGGGCCGTTACACCGATCTGGCCGCCGACCCGCGGGTGCTGCGAGTGCTCGCGCTCTCCGGTGGGTACAGCCGTGACGAGGCATGCGACCTGCTGGCCAAGGAACCGGGCATGATCGCAAGCTTCGCCCGCGCATTGCTCGAAGGGCTCGCCGCCGAACAAACCAGTGAGCAATTCAACGCGCGCCTGAACGCATCGCTCGCGCAGGTCTACGCGGCATCCGTGCACAAGTCGCCCGCCTAATGTCGATCTCCATGCACTCGTGCAGGGCGATCACATTCACGGGCCTGATCTTCAGGCCGTTCCCGCACACCGGAACAGCCAATCAGCGCCGCCTTCGCCCCTCACTTTGGCCTGAGGCGAGAGTCACTTCAGGGCTGGCACTCAGCTTCAAAGAAGCGCTGACCCAGGCTCGTTGTCCGGTCTAATACAGGGCTGTCTTGAGGAGGATCACGAGGATGCCGAAGAGCGCACTGGTGAGCGCTGCCGCGATGCGCGCCCACCAAGGTCGAGAGCGCACCGACAGGACGAGGTAGCCCAGCAACGCAAGCATCACTACTGCCAACCAGAGCGCGACTGATATTGCGGTGTCGATCGTCACTAACCCGAGCGCGGCCAGCAGAAGCGGAGCGGATGGAACGACGGCTGCCTCTGGCATCCCACTCGATTCCTGCAAGGCCTGCCTAAGTGAATCCCTCACTCTGTCCCGAAGGCGGTCGGCATCTCCTTGGAAACCGAGAGCGGTCGAGAAGACGTGCGCGACCCAGAACACGATGACGCTGACCACGGCGAAGATGAGCACCTGCCATGCCGCGCTTGACTCTTTGAGACCGATCGACGTCGCAGCGACCACGCTCGCGTAGACGATCGTGCCGTAGATCGCCGCAGGGGTACCAATGTGCCGCCACAGCGCGCGGTGCACATGATCGGTCGGCACCCCCCGGGGTTGACTCAGCGAGCCAGATCTAGTCATGTGCCACATCATCCGCACCTTGGGCCGTATCCGCAAGGAAACCACCGAGCCTGAGATCCCGAACGCGTGATGCACACGGGGTCTCACACAGTTCAACTGGATCGCTGAGCCCAGCAACTGGAGGTCGGGACTGCGCGCCGTGCGCGTCGTGCCGGTCGTCCTGCTCATTCTCGCCGCTGCGCTGATAGCAGGCGTTGGGGTTTGGTCACGCCTCCGACGCTGCACAAGCGACCATGCGCGAGTCGAAGACACGCGCTGCCCGACCCAGGGACGCCGAGTTCTGCGCGGCACTGTGCGCTACGGCAGGCGCATCGGCGCCGGTACACGAATCGACTGTCATGATCGGCTCGCTACGGCGTTGATCTTGCTCGGCCTCGTGGTCATCGACAATTTCATTGCTGACCGCGGCGGATTGGCTGATATGTGCGCCTCTCAGTTGACGATGGGCGAATCTGTCTTATTGGATTCGCGGCCCAATGGCTACTCGCGCACCTTTGCGCCGGTGGCCCGACCGTGCCGATTGCGGGACCGTTATGCCGATCCGCGCGGTCAACTGGCCGGCTACCCGCAGGCCGCCGGCCGACCCTCCAGACGATGCGCAACCGTTCGAGGTCAGCGGCACGAGGATGCCGATCTCGTTATTGCCCGTCCGCGACGAATGCGACGAAGATGGCAACGCGCCGGCTGCGGCTGTATCCGCTAGGGCGACGACCATGAACGGTGCGACAACGCCGTCGGCGGTTCCGGCCTGACTGCAGGCTCAGACACAGAATGTGACAAGTTGGTAACGAGCGCATACCATTACCGGGTATTCCCATTGCGAACTCTGGATCACCTGGTCCGTTCGCATCCCCCCCGGCGAAAGGCATTGCGTGGCACGCTCGAGCACGTCTGCTGGGGACTTCTCCCTGTCACAGGACGCCGTCGAGCCGGGCGGCCTGCCGCGATCCGAGCCGACGGAAAGGCGCTCGAACCATACGGCTGCAGTGGACGCTTTCTCGTCTCGACGCGAAAGACACGCGTTCGAACGCCGCGAAATCGAGTTGACTCCTCCCCAGACGCTGGATCGGCGAGCATCAAGCCGCGTATCCGCGTCGGTCCGGCAGGGCAAACGTCGGGTCGCGGCATCCCACGGGGTTCGAGAGGACTCATTTCGCGCCGTAGGCAACGACCCATCGGCGCCCACTTCGCGCCGACGTAGCAACGTGCGGCCGGCTTGTGCCCCATTTGCGTCTCGGTCCTCAATCGAAGACCGTTCGCAAAACCGGCGGCTGCGCTCGATCTGGGCGAAGGTTGTTGTGGTTGCAGCGGCGAGTGGGCTCGTCGGCACGGCGGCGTTGCCCGCGTATGCGACTTCTGCCGATGGCGCCGCTACTGCGTCTCGAGCGGGCGTCGCTGTACAGACGTTGCTGAGTGGCGGAGCTGCCGTTCCAGCGGCGGCCCGAGAAGCCTTTTCGATCACTGAGAACAGCGCGAAACTGGACTCCACGGTGGAGTCGACCGTATCGCCGACGGTACAGCGGTTGGCGCAGACTCTTATGGTCGCTGTTGGGCAAGGACGGTTGACGGGGTACACCCCCGACCACATCCCGGAGATCAGGAACCTGGCGGAGGGTCGCGCCGTTCCTGGATGTGGTGTGGACTATCGGGTGCTGCAGACCATCGAAGTCGCATTAGCGAACTTCAACACCGTCAGCGTCAGTGACATCAACCGACGGTGCACCGGTCAGATCGAAGGTGCGGGTAGTGCGTCCTCGCATTACGCCAATGGCGGAGGTCATGCCGTGGACTTTTACTTGCTAAATGGTCGCCCGCTCACGGGCGGAGATCCGGGGTCGCTGAAGCTAATTCGCGCGCTTGACCCTGTGATGCCTCCGAATACAGATCTGGGCCAGGTGGGCTGCCGGGGGAGCGTGGCCGTCACCAATTTCCTGCCGTTCGACGACACTTGCGATCACCTCCACATTGACTTTCGGCAAGCGCAGGGCACCACGCTCAAGCTCTCCACCTAACCTATAAACGCAGACACATCATCCGGTTTGCTGCTCCCGCCCATCACCCCTCGCTAAGATGCGGGTGCCCCAAACCATCAACCCAGGACTGAAACATGACGCTCCCGCGACTCGACCCGAACCGGGTCGTTGCTATGCGCCGGCATCGGATCCTGCTCGCAATTCTGTCGCTGATGGCGTTGGTGGTCGGGATGTTTGTGATGACATCCATGAACTCGGCACACCCGCATGAGTCCGTCGCGACTGCGGTTGGCAGCCAACCTAACGCCCACTCTGTCGCGACCCAACCACACATTGAGCCGCCCATTGTTCCGGTTTCGCCAGTCGCAAGCGCACCCGAAAGCCTTCAGAGCTCCCCGGGACCGCAGTGCGACACGGTCTGCGAGCTCAGTTGTGCGATCGCAGGCGCCGCGTGCGTTCTGGTCGTGATCGCCGTCGCCGTCTCGCTCTTCGCGGTAAGTAGAGGGCTCGCGCTTGTTGACCTTGTGCAGCGAAGCGCGCCTGTCGCCATAGCGTCAATTACGTCTGTTCGAGCGCATGGACCGTCGCTAGTCGCGCTCTCCATAAGCCGCACCTAGACCGGCACCTCTGGACCCCACGGCGCAACGCCGACTTGACTAGCAAGCACTAGCGGTTGGCTGGCGTGGGGTTTGCGCTCCCTGCTGTGACGTGATCGACGCTTCTCTTCGGATGGTCTCCGTCACAACACCCTCCCCAGTTTATTTGGCGATGAATGTGGCCTCCGGTCGGCATTTCTCGTCGTTACCCTTCTGAGCCGACCTACGGGTCTTCTCACGCCAAAACGTCGGAGCCTTTCGCCACGATGCCCGCACACTCTCGCCACCGACAAAGCGCGAACGCGCTTCCCGCGGCCGCCTACCAGCACGAATCACGCCGCGCCCGACGCGACGCCGAGCGGCGTCGACCGGTCACGCGTCCCGAGGCAAACACTCGGCAACGACGTACCCGCAAACGATGGGCGCCGATTGCTGCGCTGGCGCTGGCCGGAACCTTGTTCGGAACCTACGCCCTCCCGGCCTATGCGATCGTGCCCGGCGAACGGCAACAGATCGCAACGGCACGACCGGGAGAGCTGCAAACGGTAACAGTCGCCGCTACCGACCCGGCACCCGTCACACGCGAAGAAGTCGCTGTGACCGCGCCGCCGCCGCCGAAACCGAAACCAAAAGCCGCAGTCACTACTCCGAACACCTTCCTGCGGACAGCGAACACGTTCACAAACGACCCCGCCTCCCCGATCCAGTGGCCATTCGATGTCGGCGTGCCAATCAGCGACGGATTCGGCTACCGAGTCGCGCCGTGCTCTGGTTGCTCCTCCTATCACGAGGGCATCGATATGAATCCGGGCGCCGGAACCCCGATCCAGGCGATAGCGGACGGCGTCGTCCGCGAGGTGGGCAATCCGTCCGGAAGCCTGGGCGTGTACGCCATCATCGACCACCAAATCGAGGGACAAACTGTCAGCAGCCTCTACGCCCACATGGCCTACGGTTCGCTCGCGCTCAGTGTGGGACAAACCGTCAAGGTCCGACAACTGGTCGGGCCTGGTCGGCAGCACAGGGGCCAGCACCGGCGCCCATCTGCATCTCGGCATTTCCGTCAACGGAACCCCGGTCGACCCCTATGCGTGGCTTACGCAGAAAGTGAAATAAGCATGCCATCGCGCATCCGTCGGCACACCTCGGCCCTCATCGTCAGCACCCTCGCGGTCACTGTCCTGCTCAGCGGTTGCAGCGCCGCAACACCGGCGGCTCCGAGAATGAACGAGCTCGGACACGTGCATGGCCTGGATGCCACGCACGGTCGCATCTTTGCCGCGACCCACCAGGGGGTGTGGGCAATCGACGCGGCGAAACTAGGAGATGGTTTCGCCACCGATACCACCGCCCGGGTCGGCGTTAGTAGCCAGGACACAATGGGGTTTACTGTCGCCCGTTCCGGCGTCATGTTCGCATCCGGGCACCCCGACCCCGGCAACAACCCGCAGCAGCTACCCGCGAACCTAGGTCTGATCCAGAGCCTCGATGCCGCACAATCCTGGAAGCCTGTTTCGCTAGCCGGTCACACCGACTTCCACGACCTTGTTACCGCCCCGACAAGTGACGCCCGCGTGCGGATCTACGGCTACGACGCGGCCCAACAACGCGTCCGGATCAGCGATGATGGCGGTCACACCTGGCACGATGGCGCGACCCTCTCGTTGCGGAAGCTCGCGGTCAACCCAAACGCACCGGACACGCTCCTTGCCACAACCCAGGCCGGCGTGCAGATCAGCCGGGACGCCGGTTTGACCTTCACTGCCCTGCCCGGACGGCCGATCCTGTACTTGGTCGCCCCGGTGGACGCAGCACCGGGACAATTCGTCGGCGTCGACGTCAGCAAGAAGATCTGGGTAACCACAGACGACGGTTCCACCTGGGCGCGGAAAGGAACGTTTGACTCTCTGCCCGAGTCGCTGGCAACAGTGCAGGGCGCGTCAAAACTGTGGATCCTCGGTGCCCATGCCCGCGGAATCGTCGCAACCGCCGATCACGGCACCAGCTGGGTCACCTTGATCGAGGGCACCCTATGAGCGCAACACGGGGCTCGACGAAGAGCACGCGTCGAGTCCAACCAATTCGAGTGCGGTGGCCAGTGGCTGTGCTGATCCTGACCGTCCTACTCAGTAGCCAGCTGGTGGCAGCAGGCCCGGCACGAGGCGCCGACTATCCGTCCTGGGCGGAGGTTGAAGCCGCACGCTCAAGCGAGAGTGCGAAAGCAACCGAAATCAATCGGATCACCAATCTTCTGCGCACACTGGAAGACAACGTCCGCACCGCCCAGGCGGCAGCAGCCGACCGTGGCAGCGACTACGAGAAGGCGCAAGCACGACTCGATCTAGCAAATTACCGAGCACAAACGCTGCGTACTTCGGCCGATGCGGCGCAGGCGCGCGCGAACGCATCCCAAGCACGCGCCGGCCAACTGGTCGCCCAACTCGCACGCTTCGGCAACGGCGAACCGACCACCCTGTTCCTGCTGAACGGGCAACGAGCTGAGACGCTGCTGTTCCAACTCGGCACCATGAGCCAACTCACGCAACGCTCCAATCGGGCCTTCGCCGCCGCTACCACCAGCGCAAACACCGTCCGATCACTTACCCGCCAGGCGGATGCCGCCCAAGCCGCTCTAGCGAACCTTAGCCGCGCTGCCGAAAAGACGCTGCAGGATGCGGTCGCTGCCAGCCGTACTGCAGCGAACCAGCTGGCTGAACAGCGACAGACACAGGGAACCCTGCAAGCCCAACTGGCACTGCTGGTCGAGAACCGCAAAGCGACCGAAGCCGACTACCGCAAAGGGGAAGAGGCCCGACGTCAGCAAGAAGCGGCCGCCGCAGCCGCAGCCGCAGCCGCTGCTGCCGCGGCTGCGGCAGGTGGTGCACCGGTGCCCTCAGGGGACGGTGGGCAACTCGGTGGACAAGGTTGGGCGAAACCGGTGTCCGGATGGATCAGCGACCGGTTCGGGCCACGCCCGGACAAACCGGTCGCCAGCTCGGGCGCATTCCACTACGGCACAGATCTTGCCGCCGGGTGCGGCACCGCGATCTTCGCCGCCGCCCCCGGACGCGTCGTATACGCAGGCTGGCTTGGAACCTACGGCAACTGGGTGCTCCTTGACCACGGCTCCGGGGTGATGACCGGGTACGCGCACATCCGCGAGCGCGGAGTCCTGGTCAACGTGGGCCAAACCGTTCAAGCCGGCCAGAACATCGCCCAGGTCGGTACGACGGGCGGCTCCTCCGGCTGCCACCTGCACTTCGAAGTCCGCGTCAACGGTAACCGGATCGACCCGCAACCATTCATGAGCGCGAGAGGAATCACACTTGGCTAACCCCACCCCGCGAACCATCAGGCTCCGTACCGCCGTCACCTCGGTAGCGACAGCTGTCATGCTCGTCGTCACGCTGGCGGGGTGCAGCAGCAACAACGATGCCCTCGCTCAGCAGTACAAAGACGGATCCGGGAAGAACTACGTCGCCGGCGACGGCACCATCACCGAAATCAAACCCCAGAATCGTGCGGCACCTGTCGCATTCGCGGGAAAGCTCGAGGATGGCAAACCGACCACTTCAGCGATGTACGCCGGGAAAGTTCTGGTCGTCAATTTTTGGTACGCCGGATGCGCCCCCTGCCGGGCGGAGGCACCCGCACTCGAAAAGACGTACACAAAGTTCGCCGGACAAGGTGTTGAATTCCTCGGTGCCAACGTCAGGGACCAAGCCGAAACCGCCCGCGCGTTCGCCCGCACCTATGGAGTGACCTACCCCAGCGTGCTCGACGCCTCCGACGGTGCCATGCAACTGGCGTTCAGCGGGATTGTTGCGCCCAACGCGGTCCCCACCACACTCGTCGTCGACAAGGACGGACGCGTCGCCGCTCGCATCCTGGGCCAACTGCCGGACGCGTCCGTGCTCAGCGCACTAATCAGCACCGTTCTGACAGAACAGGGACCGTGACACCCTTCCTCGAAGTTAGGAGCCTCCACCCGCACACCCCTCACCGAAAGCCCTTTCATGAACCGCCACCTCAGCATTCCCAGCCCCGACCCCGTGTTCGCCCAGTTCGCGGTTGGTCCACTGACCATCCACACCTATGCGCTGTGCATTCTCGCCGGAATCGTCGCAGCCACGATGATCACCTCCAAACGACTCGCCCAGCGGGGCGCCCGCGGCCCCGTCGTTCTCGACATCATTCTCTGGGCGGTGCCGTTAGGCATCGTCGGTGCCCGGTTCTACCACGTCTTCACCCACACCGGCGACTACTTCTACCCCGGCGCGAACCTGTGGAAGGTGTTCGCCATCTGGGACGGCGGGAACGCCCTCTATGGATCCCTCATCGGCGGAGCCGTCGGCGCCTACATCGGGTGCCGGCAAACCAAAATCCGGTTCTGGTCCTTCGCAGACGCGCTGGCACCGGCCCTGCTCGTCGCGCAATCGCTTGGACGGTTCGGCAACTACTTCAACCACGAACTCTTCGGCCTGCCAACCACGTTGCCGTGGGGCCTGCAGATCGAAGCGAGCAATCCCAAATTCCCTGCCGGCCTCCCTGCTGGATCGCTCTTCCACCCGTTGTTCCTCTACGAGATCATCTGGAACCTGATCGGGGTCGGCATCATCCTGGTGTTGGAACGCCGCCTCAACTTGCGATGGGGGCGAGCCTTCGCCGTGTACCTGATCTGGTACGGCCTAGGCCGGAGCTGGCTGGAAGCAATCCGGATCGATCCCACCAGTAACACGTTCCTCGGTATCCCCGCCAACGTGTGGGCCTCCTTCGTCCTGGTCGCGCTCGGCGCGGCGCTATTCCTCGTGCAAACCAAACGCCACCCCGAACCCGAAGACTCGCCGTACCGTGACGGGCACCAACCCACACCTCTCGACGACCCGAACCCCGCCGTCACCACCACCCCAGCCGTCGACGATGCTGCAGGAGCCCCCGAAGACGTACCCCGGTCGAACTCGATGCGAAAGCGGTCCGATGTCTAGGCCCTTGGACCACATCGAGGTCGACGTCAGACCACCCGACCCGGGCAAAATCACCGAACCGGCACTCGGGTTCACCGGATGGATGCGCTGGATGTGGCGACAGCTGACCAGCATGCGCGTCGCCCTGTTCCTGCTGCTGCTGCTCGCTCTGGCCGCCGTCCCCGGATCCCTGGTCCCGCAACGCAGCTCCGACCCCAACGGTGTCGTTCAATACTTCAAAAACAACCCCGGCCTCGCGCCAGTGCTGGACAAACTCCAAGCCTTCGACGCCTACACCTCGTTCTGGTTCTCCAGCATCTATCTGCTGCTGTTCATCTCTCTGATCGGGTGCGTCCTGCCACGCACGGTCCACCACCTCCGCTCCCTCCGCGCGACACCACCAAAAACGCCCGCCCGACTATCACGGATGAGCGGCCACATCTCCATCGAGTTGTCAGCTGGTCGGGGAGCCGCCTCGGCGGCAACGGCCGCAACGGCAATCAGCACGGCGGCAACAATTCTCCGCAAACGCGGCTACCGGATTGCCGCCTTCTCCGGCACGCAGGCCGCTGGTCGGCGGGAGCTGTCGGTCAGCGCCGAACGGGGCTATCTGCGCGAAGCGGGCAACCTGACCTTTCACATCGCCTTGGTCGGGATCCTGATCACGGTGGGAATCGGCGGCGGGTTCGGGTTCAACGGCAACCGGGTGGTTGTCGAGGGGCAAAGCATGATCAACACCCTCGCCGCCTACGACTCGTTCAACCCCGGCCGCTTCTTCAGCCCCACAGAGCTGGCCCCCTATTCGCTCACCCTGAACAAGCTCGCGGTCACCTACGAAACCCAGAACAAGCGGGCACGCGGACTCCCAACCGACTACACCGCGACCGTCACGACCCAAACCCAAGGCTCGCCAGACAAGTCGAGCCGCACGATCAAAGTCAACGAACCCCTCACGATCGGTGGCACCGACGTCTATCTGCTCGGAAATGGGTATGCCCCCCGGATCACAGTCCGCGACCCGCAAGGCCACGCCGTGTTCAGCGACGACATCCCCTTCCTCCCACAAGACGCGAACCTCACCTCCCTCGGCGTCGTGAAAGTCCCCGACGGACTTGCCAAACAAGTCGGTTTGATCGGTTTCTTCTATCCCACGAAGTCCACCGCAAGCACCGGAGCGTTCTATTCCTCGTACCCCGACCTCACCAATCCCGTTCTGACGTTGAACGCATACTCCGGCGACCTCGGCATCAACACCGGGGCACCCAAGTCCGTGTACGCACTTGACACCACGAAGCTCACCCAACTCACCGGCGGCACGACCGGGGTCCGGTCAATTGAGCTCAAACTCGGTCAGACGCAGCAACTTCCCGACGGTCTCGGCTCGATCACGCTGGAGCGCGTGTCCCGGTTCGCGTCCTTTGAAATCCATCACGACCCGGCCCAGGGGTGGGTGCTGTTCTTCGCCATCGCCGCGCTCGGCGGCCTTCTCACCTCCCTGTTCGTGCCACGCCGACGCCTGTGGGTGAAAGCGATCGTCGACGAAGCCAAACCCGTCCGCATCGAGTACGCCGGACTCGCTCGAGGCGACGACCCCCAACTACACGACGCGGTAGCCGACTTGGCGTCCGCCCACCAAGCAGCCTTGCGCAGCACAAGTGAAGCCGATCAGGACTCACAACGAAACACCGACCTGAAGGGAACACCGTGACCGACTCTTTGTCACAGATCTCCGTCATCTTGCTGATCTGCTCGATGGTCCTCTACGCGGCAGCGTTCATTGCTTTCGCGCTGGACCTCGCCCGGCGCAGCGCTCACGCGACCGCCTCTGTTCCTAGTGCCGTCGCCCGGCGCGCGCAAGAAGCGGAGGCCAGCAACACGCCCGGTCCGGCACGAACGACAACCCTCATCCGCGGATTGGTGGACCAGGCCGACTCCTCGAGGTTGGGGTCGGCGAGCTTGCGCACCGGATACTCACTCACCGTTCTTGCCTTCATCGTTCAACTCGGCGCCGACATCTTCCGCGGCATCGCCGCCGGACGCGTGCCGTGGGCAAACATGTATGAATTCTCGATGACCGGCACCCTGCTGATCGTCGGCGTCTTCCTCGTTGTCACGCTCAGGTACGACCTACGATTCCTCGGCTCCTTCGTCACCGGGCTTGTGCTGATCCTCCTGGGGATCTCTAGCATGCGCTACTACGTCGAGGTTGCACCGTTACCGCCTGCGTTGCAGTCATACTGGCTCGTCATCCACGTGATGGTCGCGATCATCGCTACCGGCTTCTTCGCGATCGGCTTCGCGCTCTCCGCCGTACAACTGCTGCAGACACGCAGAGAGACGCAGATCGCCGACGGCCGACCGGCCCCGCTGCGGTTCCTGGCAACCCTCCCCAGCTCGGGCACCCTGGAGAACCTGGCGTACCGGATCAACATCGTCGGTTTCATCCTCTGGACCTTCACGCTCATGGCTGGTGCGATCTGGGCAGAAAAGGCCTGGGGGCGCTACTGGGGGTGGGACACCAAGGAAGTGTGGACCTTCATTATCTGGGTCGTCTACGCCGGTTACATCCACGCTCGCGCCACCCGCGGCTGGCGCGGATCCCGCTCGGCCTGGCTGGCGATCATCGGCTTCTCCGCCGTCATGTTCAACTTCGGCATCGTCAACGTCTTCTTCAAAGGCCTGCACTCCTACAGCGGCCTCTGAACCAAGCACCCGATCGACCACAACAGCAGCAGAAAGGCAAACCATGGCCCGCAAGAACGCAGAACCCCCTCGGCGACGTTCCACTCATGAGGACGCCAAACCAACCCCGGAGCAATTGCGTGCACGCTACCTACGCAAACGCCGGTTCCTGCGCGTTGGCCAACTGATCATGCTGATCGGACTCCTGGTCGGCCTGCAACATTGGCTCGCCCACCTCGGCGTCTTCGGCACACAGCCCCCCGGCTGGGTCGACCTCGCCGCCGGATACCCGATGGCCGCAGCCCTCATTCTCGCCGGTGCCATCACTGCTGGCCAGAAATGACCAGGCTCCTCCCGCAACCCAGTTGGCGCCGATCGGCGGCGACCTAGTGGGCGCACAATTCGCCTCCATCATCGCCAACGGTGGACTGCTACTGGCCATCCCGATCGCGATCTTCGCCGGCCTGGTTTCGTTCGCCTCCCCATGCGTGCTCCCCTTGGTGCCCGGGTATCTGGCCTACGTCGGCGGAGTCACCGGGTCCACGGGGCGCGTCAGCCGACGTCGAACCGTCACCGGAGTCGCGCTTTTTGTCCTCGGCTTCGCCATCGTGTTCATCGCCTACGGTGCCCTTTTCGGCGCCTTCGGGTCCTGGCTAGTGCGCTGGCAAGACCTCATCACCCGTCTGCTCGGCCTTCTAGTGATCGTGATGGGCCTGGCCTTTGTCGGCACCTTCTCGTTCTTCCAACGCACCCTGAAAATGCCCATCCGCCCCTCGACCGGCATCATCGGCGCACCCCTGCTCGGAATCGTCTTCGGGCTCGGCTGGACACCCTGCATGGGACCCACCCTCGCCGCCGTCCTCTCGCTCAGCCTGTCCAGCCAATCCGCCGCGCGCGGCGCCATCCTGACCGGCTTCTACTCAATCGGCCTCGGTATTCCCTTTGTCCTCCTCGCCCTCGGAATCGGTTGGGCGACCGGCGCCATCAGCTTCCTCCGCCGACACATCCGAGCCATCAACATCGCCGGCGGCACCGTCCTGATCGTGATCGGCCTCCTGATGGTCACCGGAGTCTGGACCGCGTGGATCTATAGCCTCCAAGCCCTCATCGGTGGGGTCACGCTCCCGATCTGATCAATCCGCCCGACAAATGCCCCGAAGGAGTTCCTATGAACAGACAACACAACATCGGCGAAAGCGCCGAACGCTACGACGCCCGACTTCACCTTGTCTACACGGGTGTGTGGCCGATGGCGAAGGTGTCCCTCCTTGTCGGCCTGATCATGGCCGCAGTCACCGTACTTGCCAGCGCCCTCCTCTGGACGATCCTTGACCAAATCGGCGCGTTCCAACAAATCGATTCCCTCCTCTCCGGCCCGGCGGGTGAAACCACGGCATCCTCCGCCTCAAGCGTTGCCAAAGTAATCAACCTCGGAACCGCGCTCGTCGGGTCGGTCGTGGTAGGGCTCGCCGGTGCGCTCGCCACCATGGTGGGCGGGATGTTTATCGCTCTGCTTTACAACCTCAGTTCCAAAGCGACCGGCGGACTCTTCATCGGATTTAGACAGGACTGACGCCCCAGGCCCCGCTAGACAGCTCGGCAAGAAGGAGAAAGGTGCCAGACGATCAAAATGAGCGGCCCTGGTGGGAAACCGGAGCTGCACCTGAACCCGTGCTCCCGGCGAAGGCCCGTAGACATCGCCTCCTTATCGGCGGTGCCGTAGTCTCTGTCGCCGCTAGCGCGCTCTACCTCTTCCTCTCTATGTTTTCAATGAGAATGTGACGACACAGTGCGCTTCCGCGGACACCGCAGAACAACGTTACGTCGTGTCGATGGTCAGGTGCCATCACGGGCCTACTCGATCCCGTGGTGGTGGTGCGGTGATTGAGCTGGCAGCAAATCACCCATTTTGCGGGCGGGGCCTCTCAGAGGACCGTCATCGCGCCGCCCGGGGGCAATGTTGATGGTGTCCACAGCAAACCGCGCCGACGGGGCAAGATCTCCCGGTCGTACGAGAGCACCCCAACGCGGCACGATGAATCGACGCTCCGTTCACTCGCAAGCAGTATTGGCGGGGCGTCGCCAACTCCTGCGAAAGAAGATCCCGCGTCGAACCTGCTCGAATTCGGTGACGGCGTGTTGCGGGGGAGGGAGAAGCGGTCACAGGTTAGCGTCGGGGAGCCAACGACCCATCTCTTTCCGAAGGCTACTTCTTCGCACATACGATTCGGACCTTGAATGCAACGACGTCACGTCTCAACTCTCACGCGCGGCATGGGCTCGTGGAGACTTTGGGCTGGACTGGTAATTGCAGTCCTTATCACCGCATCGGGCGGCATCACCGCCCCCAAAGCGATGGCCGATTCTTATCCATCGTGGGGTGACGTTCAAGCCGCACGTTCAAGCGAGGCGGCAAAACAGGCCCAAGTCAATGCGATCACCGCCCTGCTTTCGAATCTCAAGACGCAAGTAAAAGCGGCCGAGGACGCCGCAGTCGCCCGCGAAAGAGACAACGAAGCAGCCCAGCTCGCACTCACAGCGGGCCAAAACAAGGCAGATAGGCTCACGGCCGCGGCCGCCCAGCTGAAGGTCAAGTCCGAAACCTCCCACCAGCAGGCGGCGACAGTGATGGCGAAGTTCGCCCGCACGGGCGGTCCCAATCTCACCGGCACGCTACTGATCAGCAAGTCCTCAGACCGAGCGGGCCTGCTCTATCGCCTGAGTAGTCTGGGCAAGCTGGCGTCGACCATCAACCGGCTGTACTCGCAGGCAGCGCAGGACAGCAACAACGCAAATGCCGCCAGCGATCAGGCCGTTGCCGCGAAGGACGCTCTCGCCACGCTTGCCGTCACCGCGAAGACCGCGTTGGCCAAAGCGGTCCAGGCACAGAAGGACATGATTGCGTCGCTGGCTACACAAACCGCCCACGAGAACGAGCTGCAGGCCCAGCTTGCGTCGCTGACCAGCGCCACCGCTACGACGGAACAGCAGTATCAGGCCGGCGTTGCGGCACGAGCGGCAGCGGAAGCCGCCGCCGCGGCCGCCGCACGCGCTGCGGGATCCAGCGCCCCGGTGTCCTCTGACGCCCGCGCCCTCGCCCAAGAGCTTATGGGGTACGTCGCGGCTGGCCAACTTTCCGGCTCTTCCCCCGACCACATCATGGAGATCCGATGGATCGCGGAGGGCCGCTCGGTCCCGAACTGCGGGATCGACACCCAAGTTCTGCAGGTCATGGTGATCGCCTTGCACACCTTCGCAACCGTCGGCGTCAGTGACATCAACCGGCGCTGTACCGGCCAGATTGAAGGTGCTGGGATTTACTCGCAGCATTATGCCGGGGGCGGTGGCCACGCGGTGGACTTCTACCGCCTCGGCGGTAGCCTAGCGACCGGCGCAGACGGCAATTCCCTGGCGCTGATCCGCATACTCGACCCGAGGATGCCGTATGGTTCGGGCCTTGGCCAAAATAACTGTCGAGCGAGGGCGGGAAACGAACCTGCCCTGCGCAACTTTCAAGACTTCTACGACACCTGCAACCATCTTCACATCAACGACCCAATGTAACCAGCCCTGTCGACACAACGTCGACGAAGCTGGACAGAGCACCAGCAGTGCCGCAGAGGCCGGGTCTGAAGTACGGAGCTGAGAATGCCCCGCACCGGTTTCCCTGCGATACCACTGGTGGGTATTCTTGAGGAGATGGACAGGGACAGCGCACGGGTCGGGTACTGATGGTGCTCGCACTCATCTCCGGAATCGCTGCCATGCATACGGGAATCGACACGCCCATGACGGCCACTTCCACCGCAGACTTCGCCCATAGCGACCTAACGAGCATGGCCTCTTCTCTGGCGGGGCCCACCCCCCAACATCCCTCGGTCGCGGCGGACGTGGCACGCACCTCCACGACGGCCCTAGGGTGTGTTGATAAACGACTTTTGGTCTTCGTTCGGCGAGGCTGGGTGTTGTGTCGCGTGATGTGATCTCGGATGAGATGTGGGCGGTGATCGGGCCGCTGTTCCCGAAGGCCGCGGCCACGGGCCGGCCGCCGGTCGATCCGCGCCAGGTCGTGGAGGCGACGGCCTGGCGGTATCGAACGGGGGCGCCGTGGCGGGATCTGCCGGAGCAGTTCGGGAAGTGGAACACGGTCTATAAGGTGTTCGACCGGTGGGCCAAGTTGGGTGTGTGGGCGAGGGTCCTGGAGCAGGTGCAGTCACAAGCGCACGCCTCTGGCGAGTTGGACTGGGTGGCCTCGATCGATTCCACGATCGTGCGTGTGCACCAGCACGGCGCCACGCTGCCGCGCCCAAAAAAGGGCCCGATCGAACTACACGAAGTTCGGGACGGAGCCGCCTGATCATGCGATCGGCCGCTCCCGCGGGGGCCTGACGACCAAGTCCCACCTGGTCTGCGACGGCCGTGGCCGGGCGTTGGCGTTTGTGCTCACCGGCGGCCAGGTCGCCGACACGATCATGCTCCCGGCCACTCTGAGTGAGATCCGGGTGCCGACCGCCGGGCGCCCCAGGCTGCGGCCGGAGCGCGTCCTGGCGGACAAGGGCTACCCCTCCAAAGCAAACCGGGCCTGGCTGCGGCAGCACCAGATCGCGGCGACCATCCCCGAGCGAGACGACCAGATCGCGCACCGCCGCCGGAAGCCGGGCCGGCCCATCGACTTCGGGCCCGAGCAGCGGGAACGCTACCGCGGACGCAACGTCGTCGAACGCTGCTTCAACCGGCTCAAACAATGGCGGGGCCTCGCGATGAGATCAGACAAGACCGCCCGCAACTACCACGCCGCCCTCTGCCTCGCCGCCACCCTCCACTGGCTCAACACCGGGTTTATCAACACGCCCTAGTCGCACCGATGAGCCACGACACCATGCACGCCTGCCTCTTCTTGCTCGGCGCCACCCTGCTTTTCCTGCCCGCTTCCCCGTTGGGGAACAAACTTTCCTTCGGCGCGCCTCGATTGATCGCGCAATGGCGACAAGAGATCGCGGTGCGTGCTAGCGATCGCCCGCTGGTTCTCCAGGTTTTGCGGATTTAAAGGCTCCTGGGGAGAGCTCTGCTTCTCTCATCGGATACAACCTCGAAATCCCAAACCAATCCTTTGGAGTACTGATGAAAATCGCACCTCGTCTTGTCCTTGCCGGCGTGGTCTTGGCCGCTGGTGGCCTCCTCACCGCCTGCACCGGTTCCGGCATGGGAGACATGTCCGGCATGTCCGGTATGTCCTCGACACCCACCGCGGCGCACAACGCGCAAGACGTCACATTCGCGCAGATGATGATCGTGCACCACGAAGGCGCCATTGAAATGGCCGACCTCGCCCCATCCCGTGCCGCTTCAACTCAGGTCAAGGACCTGGCCGAGAAGATCAAAGCCGCCCAGCAGCCCGAGATCGAACAGATGAAGTCCTGGTTGAAGTCTTGGGGTGAACCGGTCACTATGCCCGGAATGGGCTCGAGCTCGCCGACCCCCGACGACATGTCCGGAATGAATATGTCCACGCCGATGCCTACCGATTCCTCCAGCATGGGTTCGATGCCTGGGATGACCGCGCAGGACATGGACAGCTTGAAGGCCGCAACCGGAACTGCGTTTGATAAGCAATTCCTCACCCTGATGATCCAGCACCACGAAGGTGCGATCACCATGGCCAAGCAGGAACAGTCGGGTGGCAAGGACGGTGCCGCCGTGAAGCTCGGCGACAACATCGTCAACTCCCAAACTGCGGAGATCGCCGATATGAAAGCCATGCTGGCGGCCCTCGGCTAGCGTGCGCGGGTCGCGATCTTTGACTCACGCCTGCATTGACCCCGGTGGGGTGGGATCCACATTCCCCCTGCGCCACCTCACCGGGCCCCTCTCCTTTTGCTCTGCTCTGCCTCATGAGGTCTGCCATGCCGCTTTCTGCCCAACCCCCACGCCCACTCAGCCGACGTACCTTCCTCAGCGCGAGCATCGGTGCCGCCACCCTGGCCGCGCTTGCTGCGTGCACCCCGGCAACACCCGCTCTGATATCCCCAACGTCCGCTGCAGTTGCGGCGGCGGAGAAGGCGCGCCGGCGGACCGGCCGGGTCACTGCTGTGGCGTTGGATGCCCAGCCCTCGCAACTCGATCTTGCGGGTCGGATCGCTGACACGTGGACGTTCGGGTCAACACCGGCTCCCGTCATCCGCGCTCGTGCCGGTGACACTATCCAGGCGAACGTCTCGAACCGGTTACCTGCGTCCACCTCGGTGCATTGGCATGGCGTTGCTCTGCGCAACGACATGGACGGTGTGCCTCCGCTGACCCAGAACCCGATCGCTGCCGGAGACGCCTTCCGCTATAGCTTTACTGCCGAGCACCCGGGCACCTACTGGTTCCACCCGCACGTCGGCGTGCAAATCGACCGGGGCCTCTATGGAGCGCTAATCATCGACGATCCGCGAGAACCCCTGAGCTACGACCAAGAATGGATCGTCATCCTCGACGACTGGCTCGATGGAGTAACCAGCACACCGGACCAAGTGTTGAACGATCTCTCCAAAGGGATGGGGGCAATGGGGATGAACGGAATGCTCATGAGGATGGGAAACATGCTGATGGGCACCAACTCGGCATTGCTCGGTGGTGACACCGGCGACGTCTACTACCCGCTCTATCTGATCAATGGCCGGCCCGCTGCTGACCCGGAAACCTTCACAAGCAAGCCTGGATCGAAAATCCGGATCCGGTTCATCAACGCTGGCGCCGATACTGCATTCCGGGTCGCTATCAGCGGCCACACCCTGACAATCACCCACACCGACGGGTACCCCGTCCGGCATAGCGAGGTCGATAGTCTCCTGATCGGGATGGGGGAGCGCTACGACGTCATCGTCACCGCCGGCGACGGAGTTTTCCCACTCGTTGCCTCCGCTGAGGGCAAGGACGCCGCCGCATACGCCATCCTCCGTACCGGCACTGGCGCCGCGCCAGCGCCCCTGAAGACGCTGCCCGAGCTGAACTCGCCGCGGGTGGGGGTGGCCGAAGATCTGATCGCGGACGACGCGGTGCAGCTGAAGTCACGCGCCGTCGACCGCACCGTGCAAATGAAGCTGTCCGGCAGCATGAACTCGTACAAGTGGGCAGTCAACGGCCGGCAGTTCAATCCGGACCGGCCCTTGCAAGACGCCCTCGCGGTTCACGAGGGGGAGCGGGTGCAACTGGAATTCGTCAACGACACCACCATGTGGCATCCGATGCACCTGCACGGGCACACCTATCAACACCCCGGCCGCGGTCCCCGCAAAGACACCTCGATCGTCCTTCCGGGCAAGACTCTTCGTGTCGACTTCGACGCCGATAACCCCGGCCTCTGGCTAAGCCACTGCCACAACATCTACCACGGCGAGTCGGGCATGATGACCGTGCTCGCGTACCAGAAATAGCAGCCGCGTCGACTGTCCGCACGAACATCGGGCACATTCGTGGCGCATGCTCACTTTGGTGGAATACGGGCAGGGGGTATCATGTTGTTGAGGGAAGGATACCCCTTGCCCGTATTTCTGGAGGAATGACAATGTCGACGACTGAGTATGAAGTCACCGGGATGACCTGCGGTCACTGTGAGATGTCGGTCCGCGAAGAAGTGGAACAGATCGCAGGTATCGAAAACATCGACGTGTCCGCAACAACCGGCAAGCTGGTTGTGACCAGCGCGACCGACCTTGATGACGCACAAGTCTTCGCCGCGGTCAAGGAGGCGGGCTACTCAGCCGTTCGTGTCTGAGCTGAGCTCACCCATCAAACAGGTTGGAGTGGGGCTGGATGCCTCCTTTGGCGCCAGCCTCACCATCGTCCGGCTGCTGTTCCCGGCAGACGCGGTGGGATGTTCACCCACTCACGCTGAGCAGTCGCCCGTGAGTTACACCGGCCCCTCGCACCGCCAATCCATTCATCCGCCTGTTGGCGCTGCCCGATCCCGGAGGATCACATGGCCACAAACGAAGCGCTCGTACCACCTCCTGCCGCGAACATCGAACTCGAAATCGGGGGAATGACCTGCGCATCGTGCGCGATGCGAATCGAGAAGAAGCTGAACAAGCTCGACGGGATCAACGCGACGGTGAACTACGCCACCGAGAAGGCGCGGGTGAGCGCCCCGGCCGAATTCGATCCGCAGACGCTGATCGCCGAGGTGGAGAAGGCAGGATATAGCGCCACGCTTCCGGTCGTGGCTCCGCAAAACGCAGCGCCCGAGGACGCCCCCGACGCGGAGCACATTGCGCTGCGACAGCGACTGGTCGGGAGCATCGCGCTTTCTGTTCCGGTGATCGCGCTGGCAATGGTTCCGGCGTTCCAGTTCACCGATTGGCAATGGTTGTCATTGACGCTGGCCGCCCCGGTGATCGTGTGGGCCGGTTGGCCGTTCCACAAGGCCGCGTTCATCAACCTCCGGCATGGGGCAGCGACGATGGACACGCTTGTCTCCGTCGGCACGTCCGCTGCCCTGCTCTGGTCTCTATATGCCCTGTTCTTTGGCACGGCCGGAATGCCAGGGATGACCCACGGTTTTGAATTTTCGGTCGCCCACAACACCGGCGCCGGCAACATCTATCTCGAGGTCGCTGCCGGAGTGACGATGTTCGTCCTAGCCGGCCGATACTTCGAGAAACGTTCGAAGCGCCAGGCTGGTGCAGCATTGCGCGCCCTTCTGGCGCTCGGCGCCAAGGACGTGGCCGTGCTCCGTAACGGCATCGAGACGCGCATCCCCACCGATCAGCTCGCCGTCGCGGACGAGTTCGTGGTGCGCCCAGGGGAGAAGATTGCCACCGACGGTGTCGTCGTGGACGGCACGAGCGCGGTCGACGCGTCCATGCTGACCGGCGAATCTGTCCCAGTCGAGGTTGGTGTGGGCGACAGCGTGGTGGGCGCAACCGTGAACGCCGGCGGACGGCTTGTCGTCCGCGCGACGAGAGTCGGAACAGATACCCAGTTGGCACAGATGGCGGAGCTCGTTGAGGATGCACAATCGGGCAAGGCCGAAGTGCAGCGCCTGGCGGACAAAATCTCCGGCGTGTTCGTCCCCATCGTGATCGCAATCGCCGTCACCACACTCGTCGTCTGGCTGGCAAGCGGATTCCCGATCGAAGCCGCCTTCAGCGCCGCTGTCGCTGTCTTGATCATCGCCTGCCCGTGCGCGCTCGGGCTGGCGACACCGACCGCGCTGCTGGTCGGAACCGGCCGTGGCGCCCAGCTCGGCATCCTCATCAAGGGACCGGAAGTACTCGAATCCACCCGCAAGGTGGACACGATCGTGCTCGACAAGACGGGCACGGTCACCACCGGCAAGATGACCCTCGTGGCCATTCACACGGCCGAAGGGGTCGAGGAGGCCGAACTACTGAGACTGGCAGGCGCCGTCGAAGACGCCTCTGAGCACCCCATCGCGCAAGCCGTCGCCAAGGGAGCCACGCAACGCGTCGGAACCCTTCCCACGGTCGAGTCGTTCGCCAACATTGAAGGAATGGGCGTGCAGGGCGTCGTCAACGGTCGCCTCGTATTGGTCGGGCGTAATTCGCTGCTGACAGAATGGTCGGTTCCGGCCGATTCGACGCTTGTCACTGCCAAGGAAGCTGCCGAAGAGGCAGGGCAAACCGCGATCGTCGTCGCCTGGGACGGAACCGCGCGTGGCGTTCTCGTCGTAGCGGATGCGATCAAAAACACCAGCGCCGAGGCGATCACACAATTCAAACGACTGGGCCTTACGCCCGTACTCCTCACCGGCGACAACGAGACTGTCGCCAACCAGGTTGCCGCACAGGTTGGGATCGAGCAGGTCATCGCCGAGGTATTTCCCAGGGAGAAAGTCGCTATCGTGACCCGGCTGCAGGCCGAAGGCAAAGTCGTTGCGATGGTCGGTGACGGCGTCAACGACGCCGCCGCCCTGGCCCAGGCCGATCTCGGCTTGGCGATGGGTACCGGCACGGACGTCGCCATCGAAGCCGCGGACCTCACCCTGGTGCGCGGCGACCTCCGCTCCGCCGCAGACGCAATCCGTCTCTCCCGGCGCACCCTCAGCACAATCAAAGTCAACCTCTTCTGGGCGTTCGCCTACAACGTGGCAGCCATCCCGTTGGCTGCTCTGGGCCTGCTGAATCCCATGCTCGCGGGCGCCGCGATGGCGTTCTCCAGCGTCTTCGTCGTAAGCAACAGCCTCCGCCTCCGCTCGTTCGAGTCGAACGCAAGCAACACAGAGAGGCTCGTACAGCGCGCGACCGCCAAGCAGGCCCCTCAAAGCGCCTGAACCCACCCACCAACCCAACCGTCGAAGGAAGAAACTGCCATGACCGACAACCACCACCACACCCCCAGCGCACCCGATCACCATCACGGGGCGCCCACCGGGACCCAGAACCTGCTCGGACCGGCCGCCACCGACCTGGCAGAATGCCCGGTCATGAAGGGCAGCCTGGTCGTCAAGGCGGACGCAGAAGCGGCTGGCCTTTACCGCGACTACGAGGGCACCCGCTACTACCTCTGCTGCGCCGGATGCGGACCCAAGTTCGACGCCGACCCCGCCCGCTACGCCACCGCCTGACGCAACCGCGACTGGCATTAGGCGTCGTCTCGACGCCAGAGCTGATCTCGACAGAAACCTGCAACCGTTACAGGGTAGGAACCATGACCAATCACGCCGGGCGGGACAACCACTCCGTCCCCGCGCACACCGTGCAGACCGGTCCGGATGCGCACGCCCACCACGACACGACCCGACCGGAGGAACCGAAGACGTCCACCCACGCCGGCCACGACATGGCGGGCCACGACGGTCACGATATGGCTGGGCATAGTGGGCACGACATGACTGGGCATGCCGGTCACGGCGACCACGTCGGGCAATTCCATCGCCTGTTCTGGGTCATGCTGGTCGTGGCCGTGCCGGTCGTCGTCTTCTCCCAAATGTTCGCGATGATCCTCGGCTACCACCTCCCCGACGCTGCATGGATCGGCTGGATCTCGCCGGTCCTGGGCACGGTCATGTACGTGTGGGGTGGGAGGCCTTTCCTCATCGGTGCCGCCGCTGAACTTCGTTCCCGGAAACCCGGGATGATGCTGCTGATCGCTTTGGCCATCACGGTGGCGTTCTTTGCATCGTGGGGCGCGAGCCTTGGGATCCTCGACCACCAGCTCGACTTTTGGTGGGAACTCGCCCTGCTGATCGTGATCATGCTTCTCGGGCACTGGATCGAGATGCGTTCCCTCGCCCAGACAACCTCCGCCCTCGACTCCCTGGCCGCGCTCCTACCGGACGAGGCCGAACGGGTCGACGGCGAGCGGACCATACCGGTACCACCGTCCGAGTTGCAGGTCGGGGACATGGTCGTGGTCCGGCCCGGTGGCCGCGTCCCGGCCGACGGAAAGATCGTGGACGGTTCGGCGAGCATGGACGAGTCCATGATCACCGGTGAATCGCGCACCGTCCGACGCGGTTCAGGTGACATCGTCATCGCCGGGACGGTCGCCACCGACTCCGGCCTGCGGGTAGAGATCACCGCTGTCGGCGATGACACCGCCCTGGCCGGCATCCAACGCCTGGTCACTGAAGCCCAGAACTCTTCCTCCCGCGCCCAACGGATCGCCGATACCGCTGCTGGATGGCTTTTCTGGTTCGCTCTCGGCTCCGGCATCATTACAGCGATCGTCTGGACCCTGATCGGGCTCCCAGACGACGCGGTCGTGCGTACCATCACCGTTCTGGTGATCGCCTGCCCGCACGCACTCGGCCTCGCGATCCCGCTCGTCGTGTCGATCGCGACCGAGAGAGCGGCGCGTGGCGGCGTGCTGATCAAGGACCGGCTGGCGCTGGAGAGCATGCGGACGGTGAACACCGTCTTGTTCGACAAGACTGGAACGCTCACCAAGGGCGAACCGACCGTGTCCGCGATCGAAGCGACCGACGATTACGACAAGGCTCGTGTGCTCGCTCTGGCCGCCGCTGCAGAGAGCGACTCCGAACACCCACTCGCCCGAGCGATCGTGAACGCGGCAAACGACTGGCAACTCACTGTTCCGAGAGCCACCGGGTTCGAATCGTCCCCGGCGATCGGTGTAACTGCAATTGTTGACGGTTCTCGAGTCCAGGTCGGCGGCCCGCGCCTCCTGGAGCAGGAGAACGGCTACGAACTCGATGTCGCCTATGACTGGCGCGAAGAGGGAGCGATCATTTTGCACGTACTGGTCGACGGGCAGGTCGTCGGCGCGCTCAAACTCGCCGACGAAGTGCGCGAAGAGTCCAGGCAAGCCGTCGAAGCGCTTCACGCCCAAAACGTAGACGTCGTCATGATCACCGGTGACGCTGACGCTGTCGCCAAATCCGTTGCCACCGAACTCGGAATCGACCGCTACTTCGCTAGCGTCCGCCCGGAAGACAAAGCCGCCAAGGTGAAAGAACTGCAGGCCGAAGGCCGCAAGGTGGCGATGGTGGGTGACGGTGTCAACGACGCGCCCGCGCTGGCCCAGGCCGACGTCGGGATCGCGATCGGCGCCGGCACTGATGTCGCGATCGCGTCCGCTGGCGTCATTCTCGCCAGCGACGATCCCCGCTCGGTGCTCTCGGTCATCCAGCTGTCCCGAGCCAGTTACCGCAAAATGAAGCAAAACCTGTGGTGGGCGGCCGGCTACAACTTGATCTCGGTGCCGCTCGCGGCGGGTGTTCTGGCTCCCATAGGATTCGTGTTGCCGATGTCGGTCGGCGCGATCTTGATGTCGCTGTCCACGATCGTCGTCGCACTGAACGCGCAGCTGTTGCGTCGCCTGGACTTGCGACCAGAAGTGAGCACCCGTGCCATGCTCGATCGAACCGATCAACCTGCTCCGCCAGAGCTGGCGCGACAAGCGTAAAAAAGGCAACCGAAGAAAGACAGACGATGGACACCGCTACCGAATCAACGCATGGCTACATCACCGATAAGGACAAATACCTCAACCGTCTGAAGCGGATCGAGGGCCAGACCCGTGGGGTGTATCGGATGGTCGACGAGGAGCAGTATTGCATCGACATCCTCACCCAGATTTCCGCGCTCACCTCGGCGCTGCAATCGGTGGCTCTTGGACTCGTCGACGACCACCTCAAACACTGCGTCACAGACGCGGTCAAGCTGGGCGGCGCGGAAGCGGACGCCAAGATCAAGGAAGCATCGGACGCGATAGCGCGGTTGGTCCGGTCGTAAGCACCCGGGCAGGCGGCCTAGACGAGGGCGACCGGGAGCAGCTTCAGTCCTCATCAACCAGGCAATGATGGGGGAGGGCCGCTCGTGTAAGACCGCCGCGTGGCTCCCGAGGTCGGGACTCGGCGTACGCAGACGATCAACCAGACCACGAGCACCGCTCCGATCGCGACAAGTGACACGGCAAAGAGGTATTGCGGCGGGGACCATTCACGAGTTTCCGTCGGTTGATATAGGGGCCGAGTTTGGTTGATGGTTCCAGTGAAGTCCTGGGAGATCGGAAGCCACACCTCAAGCTTCCCGACAGAGGATGAAACGTCGGCGTAGACGAACCACAGGCCTGGACGTGGAAGTGAGATTCGACCGGTCGCCCGACCGGACCTGCTCACCGACCCGGCCGCCAGCGGTGCCGTAATCGTTTGGCCGGCCCGCCGGGCAACCAGCCACGCCCGACCCGCCATTGTCGCCGTGGTGCGGAAGTCGTCCACGGTAACGGTAAGCTCGCCCCACCCGTCACCCTGGACCGAAAGGGCCGCCGTTCCGAAGGACGGCCCCTGCCCGGGATCATGCGCGCTAGCCGGCTCCGGTGTGAGCAGCGCAAAACTCAACCCGAGCAGGAGAACGATCGTCGCTGTAACAGCGCGATTCCTGACGCCGACCACAAAGACAGCGACGAGAGCCGCGCCCACCACTGCCATCGTCCACGGCAGAATCGACTCTATCTCCACGCTGCTGAGCCCGATTGCAGAGAGGAAGGATTCAAGGGCGGCCACGATACTGGCGGCGACCAACCATCGCAACCGTGGCAGGCTCTGAAGAAGATCAACGGCCGCCAGCCCGAGAAGCGCAAGCGGCAGGTCCGGCGCCAACCAACCCGCCCCGGTGAGCCCGGCGGTCAGCGCCGCGCGCAACAGGAAATACGCGACGATCGCCGTTGTGAGGGCGAATGGGAACCCGGTCGTGCGAATGATCACCCACCCAGCGCTCAGCAACGAGAGCAGAGCAACAGGCAGATAGAGCTTCTCACTGAACTGAGGGACATCCGTGTCGTACTCCATCACAAGGATCTGAGCTGCAGCCAGCACGACGGCGGATAGCCCGATCTGCAACTGGCGCCACGGTCGATCCGAAACGCTGACCAGCATCGCACCCAAGAGGACCGTCGTTGAAATCACCGACAGCAGGTGCGGAGGCGACCACAAGACTGCGTCGCGACCAAAAGTACTGTGCCAAAAGGCATCAGCGGGAGCGGCGATCGCTGTGGCAGTAGCGCTTGCCGCGGCGAGGATTAGCCCCGGCGCGCGAACAAGGGCATTCAAGGAACGAGTAACGCGAAGTATCCGCACCGCCCAGAGACCCAAGATTAAGCCAACCGCGACGATCGATGCGTACAACAGAAGATGCGGAGGAATCAGGGCACTATCTCGGCCGAGCGTGGAATGCCACGAGTCGTCCCAATACGCCGACGCGAGCCCCAGCCCGCTCGCGCCGACAATCATCCACCCACTCGGGCGCCCAACACCGGTCGGCAAGGCGGGATCCATAACTGGATGATATACCCACCCGGGGTATACCGGAAGGTTGCCTGGGAGTAGTCACAGCGGACCTACTCGCGCTGGTGTCTGTTCCCCGGGTCGAAGAGAGCGTGAGACAGCGTTTAGCTAGTGTGCGGTCATTTCTGGTTGGTCAGAATAGTTGGGCGCGGGAGCAAGCCCGAAGAGCTCTTCCAATGTCTGCTTTCCGCTGTCGCGGAGCTGGGACGCCAACGCTGTGCCGACCCACCGAAAGTGCCATGGCTCGTAAGCGAACCCCGTGACCATCGATTTTTTGGGCGGGTAGCGAAGGACCCATCCGTATCGGTAGGCGTTTGCAGCAAGCCACACCCCCGTGGGCGACCTTCCGAAACAATCGTCCTCGAGCCCGCAACCGCTTTGCGTGTCGAGGATGTCGACAGCCATCCCCGTCTGATGTTCGCTGTAACCGGGTCGTGCGCTCGTTGCGTCCGCGTTCGAAGCTCCTCCGTCGGACTTTGTGTAGGAGGCGTAGACATCGGTCTGGTATTTGAAGGAGCGGTATCCGCTTTGGGCGACGAGAGTCGCTCCGGTTTCAGCTTTCGCGGCGGCGGCGAGCTGGACGAATGCTGCTGCTGCAGCCCGGCGGAGGGATTGACCATTTGGGTTGGGGATATTCGGGGGGAGGGTTGTCAGGTCACCGGGTTCATAGGTGGCAGCGCCGGGGATGGGGCGGAGCTTGTTGACGAGGAACCAAGGGCTACCGGGGTCAGTCAGCGAGTACACTCGCAGCTGCACCGGAGTGGGCGCGATGCTGGGGACCGGTCGCGTCTCTGGGGGAGAGGTAGCGGTCGCAGGTTCGCTGAGGCCGCGGTCGATAGTGCCGGCGGGAGCGATGATGCCGTAGACCGCTCCAAGGCTCACCGTCACTGCTGCGATGAGAATTGCGCCGGTAATAATTGACCACGCGAAGGTCAGGCGCTCCTGGTAAGGCCTTAGCGCCAGCGGCCGCAAGTGCGTATAGTCAGCCCACATCGAGCGCAGCAGAGCGAACGTTTCGCGACTAGCCCTTCGGGCTTGCGCGATTCGAGTTTCCAGCCCTCGGGCATGTCGGGGCGTCACCGACGCCGACTTCCGGAGGCCCGCGCCAGCTGTTCGGCAGCGTGGCTGAGATCAGGCAGCTCGACCTGGCCGAAGCGACGTTCGAGCGCGACGCGGATGAGGTGATCGGCGAAGGAGGGATTGCGTGGCAGGAGGGGCCCGTGGAGGTACGTGCCGAAGGTGGTCCACCTGCGTGCGCCTTCTGTGCGGTCTTTGCCGTTGTTGCCTTGGCCGGCCGCTACTGTGCCCAGGGGTTGAGTGTCTGGGCCGAGAGTGGTCGCTCCGGCGTGGTTTTCGTATCCGATGAGCGTTCCAAAATCCGACGTTTCGGCGGTGATGTTGCCGATGCTGCGCTGGGGCGCTGGCCGGGTCTCTAGGTCCAGGATCCCGATCCCGGCCAGTCGGGTGCCGTCGTTTACTTGCAAGGAATGGCCAAACAACTGGTACAACCCGCACACCATCAGCATTGGGGTGCCGTCTTCGGCCATTGCCCGCAAGTCGTGACGGTGTCGAAGAAGGTCCGGTTGAATTGCGACCTGTCCGCGGTCCTGGCCGCCTCCGCCGACGACGAGATCGACGTCTCGGGGGAGCGTTTCGCCGGGATGGAGTTCGTGCACGTTGGCTCGGTAGCCTCGCCACTCCAGGCGACGCCGGAGGACGAGCACGTTGCCGCGGTCGCCGTAGACGTTCATCTGCGCGGGGTAAAGCGACAGGATTGTAAGCGTGCGCTTCATGCTGCTTCTCCAAGGATTCCGGGACGGAGCGTGCGTCTGATCGCGAGCATCGCCGTGTACGTGCAGTAGATGCGCTTGAGAGTCGGCGTTGGAGTCTTGACGAAGAGGTCCAATGCGCGTCGAATATCAGGTTCGCGGATGGCCACCGCTATGTCGTCGTAGTGAAGCCGCAGCTCAAGATCGGGCGCGCGTGTTCCGGTCACGAGCTGCACTTTGTCGGATTTGAGGGGGGCGAAATCGACATCCCAAATCCAGGAGACGTCTTTCCCGTCGGCGTCATGATCATTGAGCGCGATCATCGTGTGAGCGCCGTCGCCCGAGTACGATTCCAACGCTGCCCGGAATGCGCCGGGATTCTTAACCAAGACCAGGTGGATCGTCTGTCCCTTGAACGTGATGAGTTCGCCGCGCCCGAACGCGGGCGCTGCGTGGGCTAGTGCTTCGGAAGCGCGGTGTGGATCGAAATCGCTACCGAGAACGGCACGACTGATCGACAGGGCAGCGACCGCGTTGAGGGAGTTGTACGAACCTCCGAATGGGAGCGTGAATGGAAGCGAAGCGCCGTCAAATGATGCGACAGGAGTTGGCTCAATCCGCTCAAGCGTGGTCTGGTCGAAGATTGCGATCTTTGCCCGTTGATCCGTCTCAAGCAGCTCGTCGTCCCCGGGAAATAGGGGTTGAAGTTCAGGGGATGCGCTGAAGGTTGATACGGCAGCGTCGACATCTTGCAGAAAGCGTTCACTGTGTAGCCGGGGATCTAGATCGTTGACGATGACATCGTGCGTAGTTGCCACAGCGACTTGATGTAGCAAATTCGTCGTGTGGTCGATCTCGCCATATCGATCCATTTGATCTCGCATCACATTCAAAATGAGAGAGTGTCGTGGCGGCACCGCGCTCACAAACGCGGCCGCGTGTCCCTCGTCGAGTTCAAGCACGGCAATGTCTGCATCGAGTCGGCCTGAGAACGAGATTTGTCCCAAAAGCGACGAGAGGATGCCGCGGCTGTAATTGCTGCCACTCGGGTTTGAGAAGACCTTCAGGTCGTGCGCTCGAAGAACTTCAACGATGAGTTTGGTTGTCGTGGTCTTCCCGTTAGTTCCGGCGACCACCACCACGCCGCGGGGTAGGGAGGCCAGCACGTCCGGGAGGAGCGCACCATCGATTCGTTCGACTATCAGGCCGGGGAGCGCAGATCCGCGGCGGGCGAGTCGCAGCAGAGATCGAACAGTCTTTCCTAGACAAATGGAGAGGAAGTGTTTCATGGTTGGGGCTTTCAATGAGTCGGCGAACCGTGGCGCGCAGGGGATGACGCGAGAACATGCCGCGCCTGGCGGCTAGTAGGTACATCGGATCGGGACGCGACGGTCCCGGGAAGATGATTCCTAGGTTCGACTCACTGAAATTTTGACCACTGCGACAGACCAGTCCGGCGAAGCGACTAGTCGTTCATTGGGTGCACGCGTCGGAACGCGTCTGAGGTCGACGGGCGCCGTGGCGGCGCTTCGAACGGCCACCACGTTGGCTAGGGGGAGAGGTGTGTCGCTGTGGCGAGAACGAAGGTACGAATGGTCTTCTGATTCCGCGGAGGAGCTATTGTCGCTGTGGCTTTCGGACGGGTCATGCACAGCGTCAACCGGACTCGGCTGCGCCGCCACCACGGCATCCGCAGGGAAGCCGCCAACGGCATGGCGAGGACTTGAATGGACCCATGCCATGGTCACCAGAACTGCGACAAACAACATGGCCAATGCCAGCAGAAACGCGCGCGTGCGAGGATGCCCATTGGCATCGTGTGCGCGATTCATGTTCATCCCCTACTAGCTCGATCAGGATCATTCTCGCAAACTGTCCTGAACGGTCGCTTCGCCCGCGCTCCGCGTGCGTTGCGTTGCCCGCGAGGACCCGGAGCAGTGCTGAGCAACGACCGAGCGGACATCGTCGGAAGAAGTTGAGTGATCCAATTGCCCGGCTTCTCCCAAAGCTCGTGGAGCCGTCGCCCGAACTACGCCGCTGATCAGGACGATGCGCTCACCTCGTTGGCGTCGCGGCCTGCCGCTCGGAAAGGGTCCGTCTGTCGGGGGGATCGATTGCCGCTAGGGGGTACGGATGTGCAGCCTTGCGCCTGCACTCCATTCCGAGCCCGCAATGGATCGGCAATCAATCGCGTCGAGCAAGATCGTGCGGCCTGCACTTTCGGCGTACCCTCGCCCATGTAGGGGCTGCTGATCGTGAAGGAGAAGCACTATGTCCGCCGTTGAACAAATGCTCGACAGCTACCCCGCCGACTTCGGCGACGTCGACCGGCAGAAGCTCGTGGCCTGCATCGAAGCGTGCATCGAGTGCGCGCAAACCTGTACCGCTTGCGCGGACGCGTGCCTTAGCGAGGAGATGGTCGCAGACCTGGTCAAGTGCGTGCGCACTGACCTCGACTGCGCCGACATCTGCGCCTCCACCGCCAACGTGCTCTCCCGACACACCGGCTACGACGCAAACGTCACCCGAGCGGCACTGGAATCGTGCCGCGCGGCCTGCAGCGCGTGCGCAGACGAATGTGACAAGCACGCCAGCATGCACGAACACTGCCGCATCTGCGCCGATGTATGCCGGCGCTGCGAACGGGCCTGCGCCGACCTCATCGCCAGTCTCTAACCAGCCTGCGGGTCTGAGTGGTCGCGGCCGTCATGGCTGTGATCGCCCGAGTGGTTGTGCTCAAACCGGGTCAGAATGTGCTCCCTTGTCAGTGCCGGGCCCACGTGGCCGTGCCCGCGAGCATGTTTTCGAGCGTTCTCCACGAAGTCGTCGTCGGTATCACCCACAATGACCTCGCCACACGCCTTACACGTCAGACTGCGCGCCATCAGTTTCCTCCATCGATGTCCCGGCCCTTCTCACGCGACTCTGGGACCTCAGTCCCGACAACCTATGCCATAATCTGCGTATGGATGCAGATAACGCGATATGTGGGCGCTTGCCCGACAGCCAGTACGTCGAGTTGGCCGTGGAAGTGTTCGGCATGCTCGCCGATGCCACCCGGGTGCGGATTATTCTCGCCCTCCGCGACCAGGAACTCTCGGTCAACCATCTCGCCGACATCCTCGACAAGACACCCGCGTCAGTCTCCCAACACCTGGCAAAACTTCGCCTCGCCCGAATCGTCTCCACCCGGCAGGAAGGCACCCGCGTCTTCTACCAGCTGGCCAACGAGCACGCCCGACAGCTGGTTTCGGACGCCATCTTCCAAGCCGAACACGCCCTCGGCGGAAGTCCCCGGCACCACCACAACCAGACCGAACCCGATGTGGCGACAGCGTGACCACTCCGCACCGGCACCACGACCACGGAGTCATCGGCGAGCACAACCACGACGATCGCCGCCCCCACGGCGATCACGAGCATGATCACCCGCACGGCGAGCAGAAGCACGACCACGCGCATGACCACGGTCACCACCACGACCAGGACCACCACCATAGTCACCCGACCGGGTTCAAGGGGTTCCTCTACAACCTGTTCGTGCCGCACTCGCACGACGCCGCCGAATCCATCGACGACGCGCTGGAAGCCAGCCGCGAGGGGGTTCGGGCGCTGAAGATCAGCCTGTTCCTGCTGCTGGGAACAGCGATCCTGCAGTTCGTTGTCGTGCTTCTCAGTGGTTCGGTGGCGCTGCTGGCGGACACGGTCCATAACTTCTCGGACGCGCTGACCGCGGTGCCGCTGTGGATCGCGTTCATCCTCGGCCGTCGCGTCGCCACCCGTCGCTACACCTACGGGTTCGGTCGGGCTGAAGACCTTGCTGGTCTCTTCATCATCGTTGTCGTCGCTCTCTCGGCGATCGTCGCCGCCTGGCAGTCGATCGAGCGCTTCATTAACCCGCAGCCGCTGCACAACCTGTGGTGGGTTGTTGCTGCCGGTTTCATCGGCTTCGCCGGCAACGAGGCGGTCGCTATCTACCGGATCCGGGTGGGGCAGAAGATCGGCTCAGCCGCCCTCGTCGCCGACGGCGTCCACGCCCGGATGGATGGATTCACCTCCCTCGCCGTCGTGCTCGGAGCGTTTGGGGCGATGCTCGGCTTCCCGATCGCTGACCCGATCGTTGGCCTGCTGATCTCCATCGCAATCGTCATCCTCCTCTGGGGCACCGTGCGTAGCGTCGGCCGTCGCCTGATGGACGGCATCGAACCCGAACTCGTCCACAAGGTCGAACACGCCCTCGCCGACACCCCCGGCGTGCACGGCGTCAACCGAGTACAACTGCGGTGGGTCGGTCATCGTTTGCAAGGCGCAGCAGAGATCGAGGTCGACGATGGCGCCCTGGCTGCAGCTGACACAATCCGGCTGGATGCTCTCGCGCACCTGCGCAGCACGGTCGGGAACGTCGACGACTTCCACCTCCGTCCGGTCCCCGCGCATTCGACCCGATGACCGGACGGACCGCTGATTCGGTTCACGAAACGGCCTGAGGCGCGAGTGCTAGATGAGAAGCTCCCGCCGTGACTGGATCAGCGCAAGTTGTCCAAGGCCGCTTTCGGCTCGCACTGGCTGGAGCTCCGGACTCGGGCATCCGGGCCGGCGCGGCGGGAATACATTCGGCCGTACACCATGTCGTGGTCCGGCATGCACGTCAGCTGCGCTATCGGCAGGCAACGCCAAGCGACACTCTACGGCGACGCTAATCTCCGCGGCTCAAGAGAGGCTGACCAAGCGGCGGGTTTGCATCCGGGCGGGTGCCGGAGACGTGGCATATCTACCCGGCGGCAGAAAGCCTCCAAAAGCGTTACCTTAAACCGGTCGCTATGACAGTTTGCAATGGTGCGTACGAGCAGCATTTGCTGATGCACCCTCCACTGAAGCCAGATCAAGCATTTCCAAACCCATGGAACGTACTTGACGTCGCCCGAGCGGTCACCTCGGGGGCGGATCTCAGCCGGTTCAGCGAGCCCGATTGCGTGACAACATTTTGACAACATTTGAGGAGAATCCAAGCGCATCGGGTAACGTTCTTGAGCACTCCATGATGCCGACTTTCCGCGGACTTTGGCAGTAGTGCGGGGGGTTGAGCGGGCCGTGGCTAGAGTTCGAGTCCCACGCTCTCACCGACTCCCTCTCTCCTTAGGTTCGCGCTCTTTTGTAAGCGCGCAGCCAGACCACGCTTGTTGCCCGTCGCTTGTCGCGGTTCTTCGCCGTGAAGAAGGCCAGGAGTCCAACTGCGACGAAGCAGATTGCGAAGCAAACGATCGCGGGTGCGATCCCACCGACGACGGAGTTGGACTCGGTGGCGGTTATGCCATGTACCTGTCCGGTCGAAGGATCGGTGAGAGCGGTCACAAGCCCGAACCAACCGTTGTAGATCGCCAGAAAGATCGCGCCTATCAGCGTGATGGTCGTCCCGAAAACGGCGACGAGTCCTGAAAGGGCGGGGAAGCGTTGCCAGACTTGCGAACCTCGATCTGATGTTCTAGTTCGCGGATGACTTGCCGTTGCACTGCTTTGGGAGCTGACGCAAAGCTTGATGTTCGGGCTTCCACGAACGTCAGATCGTCATGAAGGTGGGCTTGCGCTTGCCGTTGAATAGGATCTCGATACCTGAGCTGGAGGTAACCGAGGTACGCACGCCGCATGGCCTCTTGCCACGCAGGTGCTTCGTCGACGTTGTCGCTCATGCGCCGAATCAAATCACGAACGTGCGACATCCGTGCTCCGCCGGCCTGGTGGGCTGCGGCAAACGCCGGCGCTGGGAGGTGCTGGTGTGCCCAATGACGGTCAGGCACAGCGGTCATCGCACGCGTCCACGTTTCTTGCGGGTCTTCTCGGGCACCCGCGCGGCCTCTTCGGCCTCCCATCTCAGTCGCTGCTCCTCCATGTCCTTCTTGATTAGGTCGCGATTGCGGTTTGTGAAAAGGAAGTGATACATCCCTGCCCTCGTCTTGCCGTACTTCCGGTACCACTTGTTCACCTGACTCTTGCCGATGTACTTGTTCGTGTTGACGTCCCGGAGCCATGTCTGACCCCTTGCATCTCTGAACTGGATGAGCAGCGGAGAGTCGTACCAGATGTTGTCAAAGCCGATCTTCGAGACGACTTCGGTCTGCGGAGGAATCGGTTTGGTGGACATCGTCTGTAGCGCATGCTGCGGACTTCCCGGCCGCACCATCACCATCGTGTACAGGATTGGTTTATCCCCCGCGTTGTAGGCGTGGAGTTCCACGGCGTAATCGGGAAGGTCTGGCACGGCGTGCGTGCCCATGAAAACCGGCCAGGTAGAGAAGGCGTCGGCTTCGGCTCGCTTAGCACGACGTCTATCTCCTAGGAGGATCATTACTGCGAGGAACAGGGTTGCCGCGGTGAGGAGCCCAGTTACCCAGTCCGGCACCGTCCCCCAGTTGATCGAGCTGAACCAATCAACGGGCTTCGTCGAGGCTTCAATCATCGGCAACGCCGTATTCCTCCTGAATTGCGACTACACCATTGCGGCGCAAGCCAGCAGAGGCGCGACTCGAAGCAGCTACGCCAATGTGCTCCGACGGTACCAACCACTCCCGACCAATCGCGACCGGTTCCCGGCTTTGCTGGTTCCACCAGTGGGTGCCGCTCCACCAGTCATCCATGCGTGCAATTTAGCGGTTCTTCTGAGCGCGTCTCATTCACAAGACACGCTTCGCGGGTAGCGCGCCAAATCGCGGCTATGTCCGGAACGTGTGAGTGAGGAGGTAGTCATGGGAACCGTTACGCCATACGAAACAACTGCTGGCCGCCGCTGGCGCGTCCGATATCGCACCCCCGAGCATCGGCAAACCGACAAACGCGGCTTCAAGACCAAGCGCGACGCCGAGTTGTACCTGGCAAATGTCGAGATTTCTAAGGCAGCGGGGTCGTTCGTCGATCCGCAAGCGGCACGAATCACCGTGGGCGAACTCGCTCCGGGGTGGCTCGCGAACAAGCGACAGGCGATGAAACCCTCGAGTTTCCACTCGATCGAGACGTCGTGGCGCGTTTACGTCGAACCGCGTTGGGCAACCGCCGCCGTCGGTGCCATCCGGCCTAGCGCCGTCGCGCAATGGATCCGAGAGCTCGGCCAAGGGTCGGCCGCGTCGAACCCACGTGCCGCGTGGACAGCTGATGCGTCGAGGCCGCGATCAGCGACCGTCGTGCTCCGCGCAGTTGGTGTCCTCGCCGGCATCCTCGACGTCGCGCTCAAGGACGGCCGAATCACTAAGAACGTTGCCCGAGGCGCGGACGGTTCACCGCGCAAGCACTCGAACAAAGCACGCCGATACCTCAGCCATGAAGAGGTCATCCGCTTCGCCGAGGCCGCCGACACCGACATGCAGGCGACGCTCTTGATGGTCCTCGCCTATTGCGGACTCCGCTGGGCAGAGGCCACCGGCCTCCGTGTCCGAGATGTCTCACTGGAGCGGCGCCGGCTGGAGATCAACCACACCGCCACCGAGGTAGACGGCAACATCATCGAGGGTTTCCCCAAGTCCTGGGAGCGACGCTCCGTCCCGTTCCCCGGTTTCCTCTCCGAGCCGCTCGCTCGACTCTGCGGAGGAAAGGGCCTCGACGACCTCGTCTTCGCCGATCGCTTCGGCGGCTTTCTTCGCCGCCCGAGCGCCAGCAAGAACAAGCGCTCCTGGTTCCTGACAGCGCTCGCAGCAGCAGACCTCGAGCGACTCACGCCTCACGACCTCCGACACACAGCCGCGAGCCTGGCCGTCAGCTCGGGGGCGAACGTCAAAGCCGTCCAGCGGATGCTCGGCCACAAGTCCGCCGCGATGACCCTCGATACCTACGCCGACCTCTTCGACGACGACCTCGACGAGGTCGCGATGCGCCTCAATGAGGGAGGTCATCAGAAAAGTGTGGGCAAAGTGTGGGCACGGAGAGCTAAATCGGCTGGCTGAGGAAAGGGCAAAGGCCCCGACTTCCGCGTAACCACGCGGATCTCGGGGCCCTCATCAGCTCTGGAAATTGGCGGAGAATGGGGGATTCGAACCCCCGAGGGCTTGCACCCAACACGCTTTCCAAGCGTGCGCCATAGGCCACTAGGCGAATTCTCCTGGGTTGCCACCGCCTTGCGGGCGACGGCTCACAATATCCTAGCGGACGCGAGGAGGGGGTCGGTGCACGAGCCCTCAGATCGACCCGCTAGACTGTTCGACGGCTCCCCACGTGGCGCCATCCAGGCCAACTCCCCCAGGGCGGAAACGCAGCAAGGGTAACCGGGCTCTGGCGGGTGCGTGGGGGGTCTTTTTTCATTCCATCGTCGCGGGGCGCCCGCGTAGAGTGAGGGCAGCATCGCCCGCTCTTCTACAGTCTGTAGAATGGGCATCCCGCCGAAGAATGGAATGGTGGAGTGACCGAGCAGATGGCCGAGCTGGCCTCCGAAGCGTATGTCGTGGGCTTCCCCCTCGTGTTCGACCTGGAGCAGGTCGAGCGGTTCGTGAGCGCCGGGATCGGCGCCGTCCCTCCCACCCCGTACAACGTGTTCGGGCACGGTCGCACGCTCGCGGGGCCGGACGACACCTTCGTGTCGATCAACAACGACACGGTGTACTCGATGGCGCAGGTCGATCTGAGCGTCGGCCCGGTGCTGCTCAGCGTCCCGGAGGCGGGGGAGCGGTACTACGTGCTGCAGTTCGTCTCGGCGTGGACGGAGAACTTCGCCTATGTCGGCACGCGCGCGACGGGAGGCGGAGCGGGGGACTTCCTGCTGCTCCCGCCCGAGTGGGAGGGTCCGGAGGCCGACCCGGCCGACGCCGCTGCCGGCCCGACGCGCATCCACTTCCCGACGCGCATCGCGTCCATCGTCGGCCGCTGGGCCGTGGACGGGGAGGACGACCTGCCCGCCGTGCACGCCCTCCAGGACGCCCTGACGCTGACGCCGCTGCGCCGGTCGCTGACGCCTCCTGAGGGCGTGCCACCGGTGGTGCCCGGCGCGAGCGAGGCGCTGACCTTCTTCGAGCGGATGCGGGTGTGGTCGCAAGCGTTCCCGCCGGCCGAGCGCGATCGCGCGGCGCTGGCGACCTACGCCGAGCTCGGCCTCACGGGCGACGTCCCGGTCGGCGAGCTCCCGGCGGAGGTGCAGGCCGCGCTGGAGACCGGCTACGCGGTCGGCAAGGAGGCGCTCGAGGCCTCGCTGCGCACCGGAGCGCCGGTCGTCGACCACTGGCAGCTCACCCTGCACTCGTTCGACTACAACCTCGACTTCTTCGAGGTCGGGACGCTCGACGACCCGGCCTGGACGCTCGACGACCCGCGCACCCGCTACGCCGTCCGCGCCGGTGCCGCGCTCGGCGGCCTGTGGGGCAACCACGGCTACGAGGCCGTGTACTCCGCGACGTACGAGGACGCCGACGGCAACGCGCTCACGGGCGAGCACGTCTACCGGCTGCGCCTCGCGCCGACCCCGCCGGTCGGCGCCTTCTGGTCCCTCACCATGTACGACCTCCCGGGGTACTTCCTCGTCGCGAACGCGGCGGACCGGTACTCCGTGGGCGACCGGACGAGGGGGATCGTGTACGACGACGACGGAGGATTGACGATCACGATGAGCACCACCCGACCGACCGATCCCACCCAGGCCGCCAATTGGCTGCCGACGCCGGAGGGGGAGTTCCGCCCGCTGATGCGGATGTACGCGCCGGGAGCCGCCGTGCTCTCGGGCGAGTACCGCCTGCCGGCCATCGAGCGGATCGGCTGAGACGTGGTCCGTTCGCTGTACATCACCTCCGCCGAGGGGCACACCGGCAAGTCGACGGTGGCGCTCGGCGTCATCGAGGCGCTGCGGCACTCCGTGGGGCGGGTCGGCGTGTTCCGCCCGATCGCCCGCTCGACGGTCGAGCGCGACTACGTGCTGGAGCTGCTGCTGGAGCGCGTCACGGCCGATCTCTCGTACGAGGAGGCCATCGGCGTCACGTACGAGGACGTCCATGTCGACGCGGATGCGGCGCTCGCCGAGATCGTGCACCGGTTCCGGGCGGTGGAGACGCGGTTCGACACCGTCGTCATCCTCGGGTCCGACTACACCGACGTCGGGAGCCCGACCGAGCTCGGCTACAACGCCCGCATCGCCGCCAACCTGGGCGCTCCCGTGCTGCTCGTGCTCGGCGGCCGGGTCGGGCAGGGCTTCGGCGAACGGCTCGGTCAGGCCGAGCCGCGCTCGCCCGAAGACCTGCAGCACCTCGCCGAGCTGGCACTGGTCGAGATGCGCGCGGAGCACGCGAGCCTGCTCGCGGTCGTCGCCAACCGCGCCGACGCCTCCCGACTCGACGAGATCGTCGAGACCATCTCGGAGATCGTCCCCGCCGAGCGCGGCGGCGACCGTCCGCCGGTCTGGGCCATCCCGGAGGACGAGTTCCTCGTCGCGCCGAGCATCCGCTCCATCGTCGAGGCGACGGGCGCGACGCTCATCGCCGGCGACGAGACCCTGCTCGGCCGGGAGGCGCTCGACGTGGTCGTCGCCGGCATGTCGATGGACAACGTCCTGCCCCGGCTCGTGGAAGGGGCGGTCGTCGTCGTCCCCGGCGACCGCACCGAGGTGCTCCTGGCCGTGCTGATGGCGAACGCGTCGGGGACCTTCCCGTCGATCGCCGGCATCGTCCTGAACGGCGGCTTCGACCTCCCGGAGCCGATCGAGCGGCTGCTCGCCGGTCTGCGCTCGCCGCTGCCGATCGTCCGCACGGGCCTCGACACCTACGACACCGTCGTGCGGATCACCCACGCGCGCGGCCGGCTGGCCGCCGACTCGCAGCGCAAGTACGACACGGCCCTCGCGCTCTTCGAGCGGCACGTCGACGCGGACGCCCTGTTGGGCCGCCTCGACGTGACGCGCCACGACGTCGTCACGCCGCTCATGTTCGAGTACGACCTGATCGAGCGGGCGCGTGCGGCGAACAAGCACATCGTGCTCCCGGAGGGGGAGGACGACCGCATCCTGCGCGCGGCAGGAACGTTGCTCGCGCGCGGCGTCGCCCGGCTCACCATCCTGGGCGAGCCTTTCGAGGTGCGGTCGCGCGCCATCGAGCTCGGCCTCGACCTCTCGCGGGCGGAGGTCATCAGCCCGTTCGACGACGTGCTGCGGTTCCGCTTCGCCACGGAGTACGCCAAGCTGCGCGCCCACAAAGGCATCACGGTCGACCAGGCGTCGGACACCGTCACGGACGCGTCGTACTTCGGCACGATGATGGTGCACCTCGGCCTCGCCGACGGGATGGTGTCGGGAGCCGCCCACACGACGGCGCACACCATCCGGCCGGCCTTCGAGATCATCAAGACCACGCCCGGCGTGTCCGTCGTCTCGAGCGTGTTCCTGATGGCGCTCGCCGACCGGGTGCTGGTCTACGGCGACTGCGCCGTCATCCCGGACCCGACCGCCGAGCAGCTGGCCGACATCGCGGTGTCGTCTGCGCGCACTGCCGACCAGTTCGGCATCCAGCCGCGCGTCGCCATGCTCTCGTACTCGACCGGCGACTCCGGAGCCGGCGCGGACGTCGACAAGGTGCGCGCGGCGACGGCGCTGGTGCGGGAGCGGGCGCCGCAGCTGGCGGTCGCCGGCCCCATCCAGTACGACGCCGCCGCGGACGCCGCGGTGGGCGCCGCGAAGATGCCGGGCTCCGACGTCGCCGGGCGCGCCACCGTCTTCGTGTTCCCCGACCTCAACACCGGCAACAACACCTACAAGGCGGTGCAGCGCAGCGCGGGCGCCGTCGCGATCGGGCCGGTGCTGCAGGGCCTGCGCAAGCCGATCAACGATCTGTCGCGCGGAGCGACCGTGGAGGACATCGTGAACACCGTCGCCATCACCGCGATCCAGGCGGCCCTCGCATGAGCGCCGTCCTCGTGGTGAACAGCGGCTCCTCGTCGCTCAAGTACCAGCTCATCGACGCCGGTTCCGAGGAGGCGTTGGCGAGTGGCCTCATCGAGCGGATCGGGGAGGCGTCCGGGCACATCCGCCACCGCGGACCGGGCGGGACGACCGAGCGCTCCCTCCCCATCCCGGATCACACCGCCGGATTCCGCGCGATGCTCGACCTCTTCGCGAGCGAGGGGCCGAGCCTCGACGAGAACCCCCTCGTCGCGGTCGGCCACCGCGTCGTCCACGGCGGCAAGCGGTTCTTCGAGCCGACCATCGTGACCCCGCTGGTCGAGATCAACATCGAGGACCTCGCCGATCTCGCACCGCTGCACAACCCCGCCAATCTGCAGGGCATTCGGGCGGCCGAGAAGGCGTTCCCGGACGTGCCGCACGTGGCCGTCTTCGACACCGCGTTCCACCAGACCCTCCCGCCCGCCGCGTACACGTACGCGATCGACGCGGAGCTGGCCGACAAGTACCGCGTCCGCCGCTACGGATTCCACGGGACGTCGCACAAGTACGTGTCCGAGACCGCCGCGGAGTTCCTCGGGCGCCCGCTCGCCGAGCTGAAGCAGATCGTGCTGCACCTCGGCAACGGCGCCTCGGCCTGCGCGGTCGACGCCGGCCGTTCCGTGGAGACCTCGATGGGGCTGACCCCGCTGGAGGGCCTCGTCATGGGCACCCGATCGGGCGATCTCGACCCGGCGGTGCTGCTCCATCTGGCGCGGCGCGCGCACCTCGACACGGATGCGCTCGACGAGCTGCTCAACCGGCGCAGCGGCCTCCTGGGCCTGGCCGGGCGCGGCGACATGCGCGACGTGCGCCACGCGGCCGACAGCGGGGATGCCGCCGCACGGCTCGCGATCGACACGGTGGTGCACCGGCTCCGCCACTACATCGGCGCCTACACGGCGCTGCTCGGCGGCCTCGACGTGCTCACGTTCACCGCGGGCGTCGGCGAGAACGACGAGCAGCTGCGGGCGGAGGCGCTGCGCGGCCTCGAGGTGTTCGGGATCCGGCTGGACCCCGAACGGAACGCATCCACGTCGAGAGACGCCCGCGTGATCTCGGCGGACGATTCCGCGGTCACCGTGCTGGTGGTGCCGACGAACGAGGAGCTGGAGATCGCCCGGCAATCGCTCCAGGCGGTCGCGGGCGAGGGTTAGCAGGCAGGATCCACGATGCGGCGATGGGGCGGCGACGGGGACGGACGGCGACAGCCTCCCGCCCGCTCCCGGCCGCGCCGCCCCGTCGCCGCCCTGACGGCGGTGGTGGCGACCGTCGCCGCTCTCGCCCTCGCCCTCGGCGGATGCGCGACCGCGGCGGACGGCCCCGTCGGCCCGCGCTTCGTCACGCCGCCGCTCATCCACTACACGTCGGTGCTCTGGCCGGTGCCCCTGCAGCTCGTCGGCGGCGAGCCCGGCAGCCGCCTGCGGATCACCGCGACGCTGACCGACGGGCGCGGCACCTGGCGGTCGTCGGCGACGTACACCGTCCCGGCCGGCGGGATGCTCGACCTCGCGACCGCCCGGCCGCAGCTCGCCCCCTTCGCCGAGCCGGACTCGGTCGGCCTGTTCTGGTCGCTGGACGGGCCGGAGCTCTCCGGAACCGCGCTCGCGACGCACTGGATGCACGACACCCTCCCGGTGACCCTCGCGGCCTTCGACGCCGATCGGCTCGTCGCGTCGCGGACGTTCGACCTGCAGGGGCTGGCGGACGACCTGCGGCCGCACACGCTCTACACGCGCGACCTCGAGGGCGCCGGCACGTCCCGCTTCCCGCGCGAGACCCACGAGGACCAGCCCGTGGCGCAGTTCTGGAAGGCGACGTCGCAGGAGCGCCCGATCACACCCGCGGTTCTGATGTTCGACGACCCCGCGCCGGGAGCCTCGGCCGCGTTCGCCGCGCCTCTGCTCGCCCGCTTCGGGGCGTCGGTGCTGGTGCTCCCGGTGTCGTCCGCACCGGACGGCGTGCGCGCCTCCAGCGTCGTCGACAGCACGACGGTCGAGCACGCCCTCGCCTGGCTCGCGGCGCAGCAGGGCATCGACGCGCGGGACGTCTTCGTCTACGGCACGGGCGTCTCCGAGCCGCTCGCGCTGTGGGCGGCGACCCGGTTCCCGACCCGGGTCCACGGGCTGTTCGCCGCGGGAGGCGCGCCCCAGCTCCTCTGCCTGCCCTCCGGGTCCACCGCTCCGGCGTTCGAGGACGGCGCCGGTCTGCCCTGCCGCGTCGGGCCCGGTCCCGACTCAGCCTCATCCGTGATCCCGCTCGGTGGCGTGGACGGGCCGGTGGTCCTCGCCTGCGGTGGGCGCGACACGGTGCTCGCCTCGGCCTGCTCGGGACAGGCGGCCCTCGCCGCGGCGCGCGGGAGGCGGGCCGGCGACAGCATCCAGAACGCGCCGCGGGCGGGTCACGCCGTGACGGTCCCGCCGGGGCTGCCCGTGGCGCTCCCGCGTGGTCGTCCCGGCGCGCCGGCGGGATCGGGGGCCGACGCGCAGGCGACGGAGCAGGCGCGCGTCGCCTTCTGGAACGCGGTCGCCCAGATCGTCCTGAGAGCGACGCGATCGTGAGGGCCGCCCGGATCGTCGCCGCCCTCGCCGTCGCGGCCGTCGGCCTCGCCTCGCTGGCCGGCTGCACGACCGCGCGTGCGGGAGGGCCGCGCTTCGTCGTCGAGACGAATCCGACCGGGGTCTGGGAGCCCGCGCGGATCAGCCTCGCGGGGCTCCCGCCGGGCGGCCGGGTGACCGTCTCCGCGGTGACGCAGTCGGGCGGCACCTGGTCGTCGACGGCCGTGTACGCGGTGCCGCCGGACGGCGAGGTGGACCTCGCCCGGCAGGCGCCCGTGGAGGCTCCGTACTCCGGAGCCGACCCGATGGGACTCTTCTGGACCATGCGGAGCGCGAAGGGGGAGGCCGCGACCTCGGACCAGACCTGGGGCGGGGCGACGGTCTCCGTGGCGCTCAGCGCGACGGTCGGTGGCCTGCGCGTGGCGGCCACGCACGTGCAGCGGGTGGGCCTGACCGCGGCGGCGCCGGCGGCGGCGGTGTTCGACGACGGCCTGAGCGCCGACTACTTCGCCCCGGTGCTGCGCTCGGAGGGCCTCCGTCCCGGCGTCCTCGTGCTCGACGGCACCGACCCCGGCACGCCGACCGGGGTGCTCGCCGCCGCGACCCTGTCGGCGATGGGGTACCCGGCGCTCGACCTCTCGACCTTCGGCAGCGCGGGCCAGCTCGAGCCGCGCCGCACCGTGCCCGCCGAGCGGCTGCTCGCGGCCGTCGACTGGCTCAAGGCGCAGAAGGGCGTCGACGACCAGCGCATCTTCGTGATGGGCACGTCGCGCGGCGCTCCGCTCGCCCTCTGGCTCGCGGTCGCGCACCCGGACCTCGTCTACGGCGCCATCGCCCCGGGCGGCACCACCGGCCTGGTGTGCCCGTCCCCGGTCCCGAGCCCGGCGATCACCGTCGACGGCGCCTGGGTCCCCTGCATGACCGGGACGAACGACGTCGAGCCGGCATCGGTGCTCGATCTGAGCGGCATCCGCGGGCCGGTCGTGCTCGGCTGCGCCGGCAGCGACGAGCAGCTGAACAACGGATGCGCGTGGATGGACGAGGCCGCGCGCCAGCGGCCCGCGCGCCCCGGCGACACGTACGTCAGGGCGGCGGGTGCGGAGCACCTCTTCTACACGCCGCCGTACACGCCGCTGAACCTCCCGGAGGGGGCGGCGGCGCAGCCGACGGAGCGGGGGAGGGAGGCCGTGTGGCGGGCGATCGCGGCGGCACTGACGGCACCCTCCACCGTCCCCGGCCGCTGACCCGCCCGCCCGCCCGATTGTCAGCGGCGGCAAGTAGCATGTGGGAGTGGTAACCGCTCTCTATCGCCGATATCGGCCCGACACCTTCGCCGACATGATCGGCCAATCGCAGGTGACGGAGCCGCTGATGACGGCGCTGCGCACCAACCGCGTGAACCACGCCTATCTCTTCTCCGGCCCGCGCGGCTGCGGCAAGACGACGTCCGCCCGCATCCTGGCCCGCTGCCTCAACTGCGCGGAGGGTCCGACCGACACCCCGTGCGGAAAGTGCGCGAGCTGCGTCGAGCTCAGCCGCGACGGCAGCGGATCGCTCGACGTGGTCGAGATCGACGCCGCCAGCCACAACGGCGTGGACGATGCGCGCGACATCCGCGAGCGGGCGATCTTCGCTCCGGCCCGCGACCGCTACAAGATCTTCATCCTCGACGAGGCGCACATGGTGACGCCGCAGGGCTTCAACGCGCTGCTCAAGATCGTCGAGGAGCCGCCGGAGCACGTGAAGTTCATCTTCGCGACGACGGAGCCCGAGAAGGTCATCGGCACCATCCGCTCCCGCACCCACCACTACCCCTTCCGGCTCGTGCCGCCCGCGCAGATGCTCGAGTACGTCCAGAGCCTGTGCGACAGCGAGGGCATGACGGTCGCCCCCGGCGTGCTGCCGCTCGTGGTGCGCGCCGGCGGCGGTTCACCGCGTGACACGCTCTCGCTGCTCGACCAGCTGATGGCCGGCTCCGAGGGCGAGGCCATCGAGTACGAGCGCGCCGTCGCCCTGCTCGGCTACACCCACGCGGCCCTGCTCGACGAGGTCATCGACGCGATCGCCGCGCGGGATGCCGCCGGTGCGTTCGCCGCCGTCGACAGGGTGATCCAGACCGGTCAGGACCCGCGCCGGTTCGTCGAGGACCTGCTGGAGCGCCTGCGCGACCTGATCGTCGTCGCGGCGACCAGTGTCGACGGCGCCGCCGCCGTGCTCCGCGGCGTGCCGCAGGACGAGCTCGACCGCATGGGCATGCAGGCCATGAAGTTCGGCGCCGCCGAGCTGAGCCGCGCCGCCGACATCGTGAACGCCGCCCTCACCGAGATGACGGGCGCCACGTCGCCGCGACTGCACCTCGAGCTCCTCCTCGCCCGCGTGCTCGTCCCGTCGAGCGACGCCTCCGAGCGCGGCGCCCTGGCCCGCGTCGAGCGGCTGGAACGCCGCGTCGGCGTCAGCGACGGCGACGGGGGAGCGGCGGCCGCCGCCTCCCGAGCCTCGGCAGCCCCGGCTCCGACGCGGACGCCCGCTGCAGCGCCCGCGCCCGCCGCCGCGTCCGCTCCTGCGGCCGCGCCCGCGGCTCCGGAACCGGCCGCCGCGCCGACGGCGGCAGCACCGACCGCGTCCCCCGAGGCGCTCCCCGCCGAGACGGCACCCGCCGGGGCGACGGAGGTGGAGGCCGCTGCTGCGGCTCCCGCCGAGGCCGCTCCCACGGACGCCGCTCCCGCCGAGAAGGCCACCCCGCCCGCCGAGAAGCCCGCGCCGGCGGCAGCACCTCCCGCCGCTGCGGCGCCCGCGCCGGTCGCACCGGTCACCACGCAGCAGGTCAAGGACTCCTGGACGCAGATCCTGGATGCCGTCCAGCGCGCCAAGCGCAGCGCCTGGATGGTCGTGTTCACCGCCCAGGTCCGCGCGCTCGACGGGGACGTGCTCACGCTGTCGTTCCCGAGCGACAACGACGTGCAGAGCTTCCGTCAGTCGCAGGCCCCCGGCACCCCGGGTGTCAGCGAGTACCTCCGCCAGGCGATCGTCGACATCCTCGGCATCCGCGTGAAGTTCATCGCGCGCGCCGATGGCGGCCCGGGTGGAGGCCAGCGCCCCGGCGCCGGTGCCCCGACCGCTCCGGTCGCCGACACCTGGCCGGGCGACGCCAATGGCGCAGGTGCCGCCGGTCAGCCCGCTGCCGCCCCCGCTGCGGCCGCTCCGGCTCCGGCTTCGGCTCCAGCGAACGCCGCGCCGACCGCTGCCGCGCCCCGGACCGAGCAGGCCGCCGCCGCGACCCCCGAGGCGTCCGCGCCGACGGGGCCGGTCACCGACTGGGCGATCGTGAGCATCCCCGGTGCCGGTGCGGCTCCCGCCGCCGCCGCCGTGGCCACGATGGAGCGCCCCGCTGCTCCGGCCGCCGCCCCCGCGCCGACCCGCCCGTCCGCAGCCCCGGCCGCGCCGACGCCTCCCGCTCCGACCGCTCCCGCGGCCGACGAGCCTCCCTTCGACGACGTGCCGCCGGACGAGACCGAGCCGCCGTTCGAGCCGCCGACCCCGGACGAGCCGGCCGGCGACTGGGCGGTCGCCCCGGCCCCCGCCGATCGAGCCGCGAGCGCACCCGCCCGTCCCGCCTCGGCGCCCGCGCCCGCTACTCGCCCGGCCGCGCCCGCAGCCTCGGCGCCTGCCGCGTCGGCGCCTGCCGCGTCGGCGCCCGCCGCGCAGCGTTCCGCCGCCGCCAGCGGAGCCCGCACGCCCACCTTCCAGGAGCCGCAGCGCTACGGCGAGGCCGTCGTGCGCGAGCTGCTCGGAGCGACCTTCATCGAGGAGATCGACGCTCCGCCCACGATGGGGATGAGGTAACCGGTGTACGAAGGCATCGTCCAGGAGCTGATCGACGAGCTCGGCCGCCTGCCCGGCATCGGCCCCAAGTCGGCGCAGCGCATCGCGTTCCACATCCTCCAGACCGAGACGTTCGACGTCACCCGGCTGGCGGAGGTGCTGCTCGAGGTGCGCGACAAGGTCCGGTTCTGCGAGATCTGCGGCAACGTCTCCGAGCAGGAGACCTGCACCATCTGCCGCGACCCGCGCCGCTCGCCCGAACTCATCTGCGTCGTGGAGGAGGCGAAGGACGTCGTCGCCATCGAGCGCACCCGTGAGTTCCGCGGGCTGTACCACGTGCTCGGCGGCGCGATCAGCCCGATCGACGGCGTCGGACCGGACGACCTGCGCATCCGCCAGCTGATGCAGCGACTGGCGGACGGCACCGTGCAGGAGGTCATCATCGCCACCGACCCCAACCTCGAGGGCGAGGCGACCGCCACCTACCTCAGCCGCCTGCTGACGACGCTCGAGATCCGGGTCACCCGGCTCGCCTCCGGCCTCCCGGTCGGCGGCGACCTCGAGTACGCCGACGAGGTCACCCTCGGCCGCGCCTTCGAAGGCCGTCGCCAGGTCTCCTGACCGTACGGAGCACCTCCCGGCGCCGTGTCGTCATATGGGGATCGGGGCATGCACCCGGACGGTAGGATGGGAAACCCGTCAGTCCAGGAGTGTCCGTGGCCCTTATCGTGCAGAAATTCGGCGGTTCGTCCGTCTCGAACGCCGAGAGCATCAAGCGCGTCGCGAAGCGCATCGTCGAGACCCGCAAGGCCGGCAACGAGGTCGTCGTCGCCGTGTCCGCCATGGGCGACACGACGGACGAGCTGGTCGACCTGGCGCACGAGGTCACGCCGATCCCCGCGCCGCGCGAGCTGGACATGCTCCTCACCGCGGGCGAGCGCATCTCGATGGCGCTCCTCGCGATGGCGATCAAGAGCATGGGCTACGACGCCCGTTCGTTCACCGGCAGCCAGGCGGGCATGATCACCGACGCGCAGCACGGCGCGGCGCGCATCGTCGACGTCACGCCCGGCCGCATCCAGGACGCACTCTCGGAGGGCGCGATCGCGATCGTCGCCGGCTTCCAGGGCTTCAACCGCGACACCCGCGACATCACGACTCTCGGCCGCGGCGGCTCCGACACGACCGCCGTCGCCCTCGCCGCAGCACTCGGCGCCGAGGTGTGCGAGATCTACACCGACGTGGACGGCGTCTTCACCTCCGACCCCCGTCAGGTGCCCCTGGCGCGCAAGATCGACCGCATCACCAGCGAGGAGATGCTGGAGCTCGCCGCCGCGGGCGCGAAGGTCCTGCACATCCGCGCGGTCGAGTACGCCCGCCGCCACAACGTGACCCTGCACGTGCGCTCCTCGTTCTCGAACAAGGAGGGCACGTACGTCCTCAACGAAGCAGCTGCGGCCGAGGCCGCGAAGAAGGATGGAACCGTGGAAGAGCCGATCATCTCCGGAGTCGCCACCGATCTGAGCGAAGCGAAGATCACCGTCGTCGGGGTTCCCGACGTGCCGGGCAAGGCGGCGCAGATCTTCAAGATCGTCGCGAAGGCCAACGCCAACGTCGACATGATCGTGCAGAACGTGTCCGCGGCCGCCACGAGCCTCACCGACATCTCGTTCACCCTCCCGAAGTCCGAGGGTCAGCGCGTGCTCACCGCTCTCACCGCGGAGCGCGACGAGGTCGGCTACCAGTCGCTGCAGTACGACGACCAGATCGGCAAGCTCGCGCTCGTCGGCGCCGGGATGCGCACCAACACGGGCGTCTCCGCGCGGCTGTTCGAGGCGCTCTACGACGCGGGCATCAACATCGAGATGATCTCCACCAGCGAGATCCGCATCTCGGTCGTCACCCGCGCCGACACCGTGGCCGAGGCGGCCCGCGTCATCCACACGGCGTTCGGCCTCGACGGCGACGAGAAGGCCGTCGTCTACGCCGGAACCGGCCGCTAGGGGATCCCGGCCCGTCGGCCGCCGCCCGCGAGGGAATGGCGGCGGCGGACATCACGTTCGACCCTCCAAGACCACCGACCCGAAGGGGCCACCACCATGAGCGAGACCACTGGACTCAACATCGCCGTCGTCGGCGCGACCGGCCAGGTCGGCAGCGTGATGCGCCGCCTGCTGGAGGAGCGCGCCTTCCCGGCCGCGTCCGTCCGCTTCTTCGCATCCTCGCGTTCGGCGGGCACGACGCTGCCGTTCCGCGGCGAGCAGATCACGGTCGAGGATGTCGCCACCGCCGACGTCTCCGGCGTCGACATCGCGCTCTTCTCCGCCGGGGCGACCGGCTCGAAGGCCCACGCCCCGCGCTTCGCCGAGGCCGGCGCCATCGTCATCGACAACTCGAGCGGCTGGCGCATGGACCCGGACGTCCCGCTCGTCGTCTCCGAGGTGAACCCGGAGGCGATCGCCGACGCGCGCAAGGGCATCATCGCCAACCCCAACTGCACCACCATGGCCGCGATGCCGGTGCTGAAGGTCCTGCACGACGAGGCGGGACTCGAGCGCCTCACTGTGAGCACCTACCAGGCCGTCTCGGGCTCCGGGCTCGCCGGCGCCGAGGAGCTCGCGACCCAGGTCCGCACCGCCGTCGCCGACGAGAACCTCCTGCAGCTCGTGCACGACGGCTCCTCCGTCGCCCTCCCGGAGCCGGTCAAGTACGTGCGTCCGATCGCCTTCGACGTCATCCCGCTCGCGGGCTCGATCGTCGACGACGGCCTGAACGAGACCGACGAGGAGAAGAAGCTCCGCAACGAGAGCCGCAAGATCCTCGGCCTCCCCGGGCTGCTCGTCAGCGGAACGTGCGTGCGCGTCCCGGTCTTCACCGGCCACTCGCTCTCCATCAACGCGGAGTTCGCCGAGCCGATCAGTCCGGCCCGCGCGGAGGAGCTGCTCGCGTCGGCTCCCGGCGTGGTGCTCACCGACGTCCCGACCCCGCTCGAGGCCGCCGGCAAGGACCCGAGCTTCGTCGGCCGCATCCGTCAGGACGAGGGCGTGCCCGCCGGCCGCGGCCTTGCGCTGTTCATCAGCAACGACAACCTCCGCAAGGGCGCCGCGCTGAACGCCGTGCAGATCGCCGAGCTGGTCGCCGAGCGGCTCTCCACTCCCGTTCAGGCCTGAGCCCACGCCACATTCGTCACAAATGTCGGGATAGCGCTGCGCTTTCCCGACATTTGTGACGAATGTCGCTGCGTCAGGCAGAGCCTTCGGAGAGCTGACGTGCCGCGATGTCCTGGTGGGCGAGCCTGCGGAGCGCGGCGATGACGGGCTCGTAGAGCGCGGTTCCGAGCACGGCGTATCCGAGCTGTTCCTCCCGGCCCTCCTCGGGCATCCGGGCGAGGTCGAATTCGGCCATCGCGCGCACGTGCGCGCCGTAGACGTCGAGGCGATCGGCGGTCATCGGGATGCCCGCCGTCTCGACACCCGCCAGGGCGCGCTCCAGCTGGGCGACGGCGGCGAAGCGCGGGTCGTACACCTGGCCGAGCGCCGTGATGGCGGCGTGAGCGCGCGGATACTCGGGGGCCGACGGCTCCGTCTCGTCGGCGCGGACGTCGTCGGTGTAGGGCGGGAGCGCCGCGACGGCACTGCCGAGGGACTCGAAGAGGGAGGCGGTGGGGGAGTCGATCAGGCCCAGCACGGTCTTCACCCGCTGCAGCGGCAGCCCGGCGACGTCGGACAGCGCCCGGATCAGCGCCACGCGGCGGACGTGCTCCTCGCCGTATTCGGAGCGCGTCGCGGTGCGCGCCTCGCCGGGCATCAGCATCCCCTCGCGCAGGTAGAACTTGAGGGTGGCGAGCGGGACGCCCGTCCGCTCGACCAGTTCGGAGATCCGCACGCCGCCACCGTTCCTTCGTCGACTCTTGACATGGATAGTAGCACTATCTAGTCTTTGGATACTTCAACTATCCAAGGAGGCGGACCATGCTGCTCCAACCGGCCAGCGCCATCATCGCGGGCGTCGTCCTGCTCACCGTCATCGGCATCGCCTACGGCGGGACCTTCCTGCTGCGCGTCGTCACGGGCAAGCAGGGTGCGAACGCCCTGCAGAAGAGCTTCTTCCGCGCCGGCCACGCGCACGCCGGCGTCCTCGTCATCCTGGGCCTCGTCGTGCTCGTGCTGCTGGATGCGGCGGGCGTCACGGGATGGATGCACGTCGCGGCGATCGGGGTGCTGGCGACGGCCATCCTGATCCCGGCCGGCTTCTTCCTTTCGGTGCTGGGACGCGATCCGCAGCGGCCCAGCGGAGTGATCGCGCTCGTCTGGGTGGGGTTCGGGGTGCTGACCGCCAGCATGATCGTCGCGGGCATCGCCCTGATCGTCGCCGGGGCGGCCGCGGTCGGCTGAGGATCGACGCGGGAACGCGACCCGCCCCTCCACGCGGCGGTCGCCGACGGCTACCATGATCCCATGCGCGCCGAACCCCTGCCCGCCGAGGTCGCCGAGTACCTCGAAGCGCTGCCCCCGAAGCGGCGCGAGGTCTTCCAGCCCGTGTTCGACACCGTCGCCGCGGCCATGCCCGACGGCTACCGGCTCGGGGTCCAGTGGCGGATGCCCGGCTGGGTGGTCCCGCTGGAGACGTTCCCCGACACCTACAACCGGCAGCCGCTGGCCTACGTGAGTCTCGCCGCCCAGAAGCACTACACGTCGCTGTACCTGATGGCGCTCTACAGCGACTCGGCCGAGGAGCGCAGCTTCCGGAAGGAGTGGACGCGTGGCGGGAGGAGACTCGACATGGGCAAGAGCTGCGTGCGGTTCCGCACGCTCGCCGACGTCGACCTCCCGCTCGTCGCGAAGACGGTGGCCGCCTTCCCGGTCGCCCGGTTCGTCGCCATCTACGAGCGGGTGAACTGAGGCCGCCACCTGCTGATTGTCTCGACATCGAGATACTTTCCCCCGGGAAACCCGGGGATGCGCCGGGGGCACCGTAAGATCGTACGGTGAGCAACTCTCCCATCGACGTGGTCCTCATCGGCGGCGGCATCATGAGCGCGACGCTCGGAGCACTCCTGCAGCGTGTGCAGCCCGACTGGAGCATCCGCATCTACGAGAACCTGGGCGAAGTCGCCCAGGAGAGCTCGAACCCCTGGAACAACGCCGGAACCGGTCACGCCGCCCTCTGCGAGCTGAACTACATGCCCGAGGCGGCCGACGGCTCCGTCGACCCCGCGAAGGCGATCAGCATCAACGAGCAGTTCCAGCTCAGCCGCCAGTTCTGGGCGAGCCTGGTCGAGGCCGGCGACCTGCCCGCTCCCGAGACCTTCATCAACCCGACCCCGCACATGACGTTCGTGCGCGGCCGCGACAACGTGCGCTACCTGCGCCGCCGCTTCGAGGCCCTCAAGAAGCAGCCCCTGTTCTCCGACATGGAGTACTCGGAGGACCCGGCCGTCATCGGCGAGTGGACCCCGCTGCTCACCAAGAAGCGCAGCGCGAAGCAGCGCATCGCGGCGACGCGATCCACCTCCGGCACCGACGTCGACTTCGGCGCGCTGACCCGCGCCCTGGTCGACAACCTCGTCGCGAACGGCGCCGAGCTCGCCCTCAACAACCGCGTGCGGAGCATCAAGCGCACCAAGGACGGCCTGTGGCGCATCAAGGTGCGGCACGAGGTCGGCCACACCCCTCACGAGGTGCAGGCGCGCTTCGTGTTCGTCGGCGCGGGCGGCGGTGCGCTCCACCTGCTGCAGAAGGCCGGCATCCCCGAGATCAAGGGGTTCGGCGGCTTCCCGATCTCCGGTCAGTTCCTGCGCACCAGCGACCCGAAGATCGTCGCCCAGCACCAGGCGAAGGTCTACGGCAAGGCCGCCGTCGGCGCCCCGCCGATGTCGGTGCCGCACCTCGACACCCGTGTCGTCGACGGCCAGGCCTCGCTGCTGTTCGGCCCGTACGCCGGATTCAGCCCCAAGTTCCTCAAGACCGGCTCCTGGTTCGACCTGCCCGGCTCCGTCCGCGCCGGCAACCTCGGGCCGATGCTCGCGGTCGCCCGCGACAACGTCGACCTGATGAAGTACCTTGCGGGCGAGCTGCTCGCCAACCGCGCCAAGAAGCTCAAGGCGCTGCAGGAGTTCATGCCGACGGCGAAGGGCGAGGACTGGGAGCTCATCACCGCCGGCCAGCGCGTCCAGGTCATGAAGAAGGACGCGAAGAAGGGCGGCGTGCTGCAGTTCGGCACCGAGGTCGTCGCGGCCCAGGACGGCTCGATCGCCGGCCTGCTCGGCGCGTCCCCGGGCGCCTCCACGGCCGTCCCGATCATGGTCGACCTGCTGAAGCGCTGCTTCCCCGACCGCTACGACGGCTGGCTGCCGACCATCGAGAAGCTGATCCCGACGGTCGGGACCACGCTCAACGACCGGCCGGATGACGCCGCGCGCGTGCTGGCGGAGACCGCGGCGACGCTGAATCTCGTCCGGTAGTTCCCTGCGAGGGTAGACGGCGGCGCCGACGGCCTGTTAGGGTCGTCAGCGCTATGAAGTGATCACCTCCTTTCGTCCCGCGCCCGAGGCGCCGTCGACAGAGTGGGTGACCCTTCGATTCAGGTCATCGCGTTCATAGCGCTCGCGCGCCGCTCACGACGGACAACGCCCGGCGGGAATCCGGTACACCGGAGCGCTCGGAAGGCGGTTATCCATGCCTGCATCCACCACACTCACTCCGCTTCGCGCGGACGGCGTCTCGCTCAGCTACGGCGCGCGCCGCATCCTCTCCGATGTCTCCCTCACCGTCGCCCCCGGCTCGCGCCTCGGGTTGATCGGCGAGAACGGCGCCGGCAAATCCACTCTGCTGCGGCTGCTCGCCGGGGTGGAGTCGCCCGACGGCGGCACCATCCACCGTCCCGCACGGGTCGGCTTCCTGTGGCAGGAGGTCCGGTTCCGGCCGGACGACTCGCTCGAATCGCTCGTCGAAGACGCCCTCTCGGGCGTGCGGGAGATCGAACGGGAGCTGGAGGCCGCCGCCGCTGCCCTCACCGACGGCAACGACGGCGCCGCCGCTCGCTACGACCGGGCTCTCGAGGCCGCCGAGCGGGCGGAGATCTGGACGATCGAGGCTCGCCGCGACGAGCTCCTGGCCGGGCTCGGCGTCAGCGGCATCCCGCTGGCCCGGCGCCTCTCGGAGGTCTCGGGAGGCCAGCGCAGCCGGTTCGCCCTAGCGGCGCTCCTGCTCGGCAAGCCGGACGCGCTGCTGCTCGACGAGCCGACGAACCACCTCGACGACGCGGCCGCCGCGTTCCTCGAACGACGGCTGCGCGAGTGGCACGGGCCGGTGCTGTTCGCCAGTCACGACCGGGCGTTCCTCGACGCGGTGGCGACGGGCCTGCTCGACATCGATCCGGCGCGCGGCGGCCCCGTCGCGTTCGGCGGGGGCTACAGCGACTACCTCGCCGCGAAAGCGGCGGAGCGGGAGCGCTGGGAGAAGCAGTTCGCCGACGAGCAGGACGAGCTGGCTGCGCTGCGTTTCGCCGCCGACGTCACGGCGCGCTCGATCTCCTGGTCGGGCAAGGTGCGCGACAACGACAAGTTCGCCAAGTCGTTCAAGGGCGGCACGCTCGACAAGCAGATCAGCCGCCGGATCAAGAACGCGACGGGGCGCCGCGAGGAGCTCGAACGCACCCAGGTGCGCAAGCCGCCGCCGGTGCTCCGCTTCGGCGGGATCCCGTCCGGCTTCCAGCCGCTCGCCGAGGACGGCGGCCTGCTCGTGCACGCGCGCGGGCTCCGCATCCCGGGCCGGCTCGACGTCCCGTCGTTCGACGTGGCGCCGCAGTCGCGGGTGCTGGTCACCGGAGCGAACGGGGCGGGCAAGTCGACGCTCCTCGCTGCGGTGGCCGGCCGCCTCGAGCCGACGGACGGCTCGGTCGGGCGCCGGCGCGGGCTGCGCGTCGGACTGCTCGAGCAGGACGTGCGCTTCCCGGACCCGTCGGCCTCGCCCCGCGCCGTCTACGAGGCGGTGCTGGGGGAGCGACGGGCCGAGAGCATCCCGCTCGTCGGCCTCGGACTGATCGCCCCGCGCGATCTGGACCGGCCGGTCGGCGCGCTCTCCGTCGGTCAGCAGCGCCGGCTCGCGCTCGCGCTCATCCTCGCCCGGCCGCCCCACCTCTTCCTGCTCGACGAGCCCACGAACCACCTCTCGCTGGGGCTCGCGACGGAGCTGGAGGAGGCGCTGGGCGGGTATCCCGGCGCCGTCGTGGTCGCCAGCCACGACCGCTGGCTGCGTGCGCGGTGGGACGGGGAGGAGGTCGCCCTGCGCGCGGCGTGACGAGCACGGTCGTCCGAACCGGCTCCGGCCGGCCCACGGCGCGGCGGAGGTGCGCTCCTCAGAGCGTCTTCGCCGCGCCGTGGATCAGCGCACCTTGCAGGGCGACGCTCAGCGCGACGACGAACAGCAGCAGGCTCGCCACGAGACCGTAGGTGCTCGACCCCAGTGCGCTCACGACCGCTGTGATGCCGTTGCCGACGAAACCGATCGCGACGGTGAGGATCGTGAGCAGCAGGACAGGTCCCGCCGCCGCTCGGGGCGACGCGCTCCGTGCGACGTGGACGCCGAATCCACCGAGGAGGAACGCGATCAGCCCGAGGGCCACGGCGACGAGACCGGATCCCACCAGCGTGGGCTCGTACCGGGCTCCCCAGAACGCGGCGCCGCCGAGCGCGAGCAGGAGGACGCCGAAGGCGATGCACGGCGCGTCGTCACTCGACCGCCACCGTATCATCGCGCTGCACTCGTCCAGCGGAAGGCTTGACGATCATTCGAACATATGTTCGAATGAGGTCATGAGATGGAGCGGGCAGGAACTCACGGCGGAAGCACCGGCGGCGCTGCCCGGGCTCGCGCGGCTCAACAACCTCGTGCGCTCGGTGCGCACGCCCGACTTCGCGGGCATCACCTTCCACGAGGTGCTCGCGAAATCGGCGCTCAACAAGATCCCGGGCGGTGGCGGTCCGATGCCCTTCGGCTGGACGATCAACCCGTACCGGGGGTGCTCGCACGCGTGCGTCTACTGCTTCGCCCGCCCGACGCACACCTATCTGGAGCTCGACCAGGGCAAGGACTTCGACCAGGAGATCATCGTCAAGGTCAACGTGGCCGAGGTGCTGCGCAAGGAGCTGTCCCGGCCCAGCTGGGGGAGGCATCCCGTGGCGCTCGGCACCAACACCGACCCGTACCAGCGCGCCGAGGGCCGGTACTCCCTGATGCCCGGCATCATCGACGCGCTCGCCGACACGGGAACCCCCTTCAGCATCCTCACCAAGGGGTCGCTCATGCGTCGCGATCTCGACCACCTGGCGGAGGCGGCGAAGCGGGTCCCCGTCGATCTCGCGATGTCCATCGCGGTGTACGACGACGAGCTGCAGCAGTCGGTCGAGCCGGGCACGCCGACCACGAAGGCCCGGCTCGCGACCGTCACCGCGGTGCGCGAGCACGGTCTCGACTGCGCGGTGTTCCTGATGCCGATCCTGCCGTACCTCACCGACACTCGCGCGCACCTGGATGAGGCCCTGCGCCAGGCGAAGGAGGCCGGTGCGACGTCCGTGCTCTACACCGCCCTCCACCTCAAGCCGGGCGTGAAGGAGTGGTACTACCTCTGGCTCTCGAAGGAGCATCCCGAGCTGCTCCCGCGCTACCGGAGCATGTACGGTCGCGGCACCTACGCGCCCGCCGAGTACCGCAAGTGGCTGGCCGCACGGATCAAGCCGCTGATCCGGGCACACGGGCTCGAGCGGGGCGAGGAGGATCCGCTGACGGGCGGCGTGCGATCGTCGGCCCTCGGGATGCTGCGGGACACCGAGGGTGAGCGGCGCGTCGTGGGCGCGGCCAACGGTCGGGGCGCCGGCGCCGGCGGCGGCACCGCCGGCACCGGCAGCGGCTCGGTCGGCGGGGCACCCGCGTCGCACGGCGGGGCCCCGGATGCGGAGTCCCTCGTGGGGGCGTCGCTGCTGGCCGCGGGATTGCAGCCGACGCTGTTCTGAGCGCCGGGAGGGGAGGGCGCCCGGATGGGGTACAAGATTGGGGGACGTGCGGGGTACACGCGATGCCCGGCGGATGCCATAATTCCCGAGGGAGCCGGGACGATCCGACCCCTCCGGCCGGCGCCGGACCGCCCGCTCTCGCGAAAGGCATCGCGTGTCCCTCGGCCTACCCACCCACCTCTCGAGGGTGGCCAACTCGCGAGCACTCGCGACGGCGGCCCGCTGGGCGGGCCTCGTCTGCCTGGTGGCGGCGCTCGGGAACGCCCTCTTCTCGGGCTTCGGGCAGGGTGTGAGCGGAGCCTCATGGCTGACACTCGTGATGCTCCTGCCGATGGTCGCCCTGCTGGCGGTCCTCGCACTGCTCGCGCGCGGGCGCACCGTCGCCCTGACGATCGCCTACCTGGCCGTCGGGACGGTGTGCACCTACTTCTACGTGGTGGCGATCTTCCTCGGCACACCGGCCTACCGGGACACGAACCTGTTCGTCGTCGCCCTGCCGGTCGTCGCGATGACCCTGGTCGGGGGCACCGGCACCGGGGCCCTCGCCGGGATCCTCTGGGCCTCGCTCGGCTTCGCGCTCGCCGAAGCCGCGGTCCTGCTCGCCGCCGTCACGACGGACCGGGTGTTCACGACGGATGCGATCTCGCTCGGCGCGTACCTGCTCCTGGTGGGCGTCCTGGCCTTCGACGGACTCACCCGGGGCTCGCGGGGCCGCCCCCAGTCCGCCATCCACCGCGCCGTCCGCGACGTGCGCCTGGTGGAGCTGAGACGCTCGCTCATCGCCGACCTCGCCGCCGACACCCACGACACGGTGCTCAGCGAGCTGCTGGCCGTCTCGCGATCGGAACCGGGCCCGCTCCAGGAGCGCCTGCGCGAGCGCATCGCGGCGGACCTGGACGCGATCGGCCGCGGCCTCCCCTCTCTGAAGGAGTCGACCACCGCCGAGCCGATCGGCGACGACCCCTGGTACCGGAGCGACCTGCACCGTGCCATCGAGGACGCGCGCGACGAAGGGCTCGCGATCGACGTCTCGGGCGAGCGCGCCTCGATCGCGCGCCTCGACGAGACGACCCTCCGCGCCATCGGGCTGGCCGTCCGGCAGTGCCTCGTCAACGTCATCCGACACTCCGGCAGTGCCACGGCGGAGGTCGCACTCAGCATCTGCGACGACTCGCTCTCGGTGATGGTCGTCGACGGCGGTCGCGGCTTCGCGCCCGACTCCACCGCCGGCGACCGGCTCGGGCTGCGGCAATCGGTGCACGACCGCATCTCGCGCGTCGGCGGGACGGTGACCGTCTACTCCAGCGCCGACGTCGGGACGACGGTCATCATGGTCGTCCCGTGCGCTCCGGAGGTGGTGGCATGAGCGCCCCGCGCGGCATCGCCTCCGAGACCATCGTGCGCCTGCGCTCGGTGCCGGTCGAGCGGACGCCGCAGCGCCTGGATCCGCTGGGCGTGCAATCGGCCTGGCTCCTCGTCCCGCTGATCGGGGCGACCGCGATCGGCTACGCCATCACCTCGACGATCTGGCACCTCGACCAGCTCCGCTCCCCGACGCTCGCCGTGACGGCCATCGCCATCCTGGTGCTTGCCGTGGCCGTGGCCGCGGTGCGGACGCACCCCGGACTCGCACCGTTCGGGCGCTGGTCGCACGTGGCCGTGATCGGCCTGGCGATCGTCGCCGCCTGCCTCTTCGACGCATCCGTCTGGGGCCGCAACCTGCGCATCCAGGACGACTGGGGGCAGATCGCGATCGCCCTCCTGCTGATCGCGATGCCGCTCTACCGACCGGTGCTCGAGGTGCTCGCCGTCGCCCTGGCGGGTGCGGTGGTGGTCGGCGCCCTCGCCGCCCTGCAGGCCGGGACCCTCGCGATCCACACCGGACCGATCGTCTACGCCACCGTCGCCGCGACGCCGGTCCTGGCGCTCGCCGCCGGGGGAGCGGGCTACGCCTGGACCATGACCGGCGAGACCCTCCGTTGGCGGGAGGTCGCCCGCGCCGGCCAGGAACGCCTCGAGGGCGAGCTGCGGGAGACGGCGCAGCGCCAGGTCGCCCAGGAGAGCGCGGCGTCGTTCGAGGAGATCGTCCCCTTCCTCAGCGGCCTCCTCGCCCGCGGCGAGATCACCGGGGCCGACCGCGACCGGGCGACCGCGCTCGCGTCCGGGCTCCGTGCGCTGGCGGTGTCGTCGATCGAGCGCACCTGGCTCGACGAGACCGTCGAGCTCGCCTTCGCCGGTCGGGACCACGCAGACGGCGCGGCCGCCGCGAGCCGCGTCCACGACCGCGTGCACGACCCGGACCGGCTGGACCGAGTGCTCACGGATGAGCAGCGGGCCATCGTCTCCGCGCTCGTCGCGACCGTCTCGGAGCTCCCCGGCCTCGACCCCGCGAGCTTCCGGATCGACGTCGCCGACCCCGAGCACCCCTCCTTCCTGCTCACCGCGCGCGTCGCGCAGCAGCGGCGCGAGATCCGGCGCGAGCTCGTCCCCTATCTCAGCGCCCTCCGCTCCGTCTCGATGGAGACGGGCCTGCGCGTGCGCGCGGGCGAGCTGGCGCTCCGATTCGCCTATCCTGGAAGCCGCAGATCATGAGCACCACCCCCGCATCCCCCGTCCCCGCGCCAGCACGGCTGGCGATCCTCGACGACCACGAGATCCTCCTCGACAGCCTCGCCACCTGGATCGAGAAGAACGCCCCCGAGTTCGACCTCGTCCTGCGGGCGGGCAGCTGGATCGAGCTCGTGCACAGCGACGCGTTCCCCACGGACCTCGTGATCATGGACCTCCAGCTGCGCGAGTCCGTCTCGATCGGCGCGCGCGTGCGCACCTGCCGGGCGGCGGGTGCCAAGGTCATCGTCCTGAGCGCGGTCGACACACAGGAGGACCGCGACGCGGCCCTCGCGGCCGGCGCCCTCGCCTACGTGACGAAGTCCCAGCCGATGAGCGAGTTGCTCGCCGCCGCCCTGGCCGCCATCGGCCGCGGCGGAGACCGGGGGACCCCGGCGCCCGAGCTGGTCTGGCGCCCGCGCCCGATCATCCCGGAGGCCGCCCGTCCCCGCCTGAGCGACGGCGAACGGCAGGCCCTGGTGCTCTACGCCGACGGCCGCACGACCTCCGAGGTCGCGAAGGCGATGAACGTGCAGTACGAGACGGCCAAGACCTACCTGCGCCGCGTCCGCGAGAAGTACGGCAAGGCCGGGCGCCCGACGAGCTCGCGCGCCGACCTCATCCGCCGCGCCGCCGAAGACGGGTACCTCACCTGACACTCGTCGGCGCCGTCTAGGATCGATCCGTGGCAAAACTGTATTTCCGCTACGGCGCGATGAACAGCGGCAAGAGCACGGCGATGCTTCAGGCGGCCTACAACTACGAAGAGCGTGGTCACCGTGTGCTGCTCGCGAAGCCGGCGATCGACACGAAGGGCGACATGGGCATCCTGTCGCGCCTCGGGGTCACCCGCGACGTCGACTTCCTGATCGCGCCCGAGACCGACGCGTACGGCAAGTTCCAGCAGCTTCGCGAGCGCACGATCAAGCGCTACGACACGGATGTGAGCGCGCTCCTCGTCGACGAGGCGCAGTTCCTGACCGAGACCCAGGTCGACGACCTGCTGCGGATCGCCCTGCTCGAGGGCATCCCGGTGCTCGCGTACGGCATCCGGACCGACTTCCAGACGGTCGCGTTCCCCGGCAGCAGACGCCTGCTCGAGGTCGCGCACAGCCTCGAGGAGCTGAAGACGATCTGCCGGTGCGGGCGCAAGGCGATCTTCAACGCGCGCACCGTCGACGGCGTCTTCGTCTTCGACGGCGCGCAGGTCGCGATCGACGGCGTGGACGTCGGCTACGAGTCCCTCTGCGGCAACTGCTACCTGCAGGAGAGCCGGGGCGTGCTCAACAACGGTCGGCGCCACTGGCCGGTGGGCACGTCGGCGACCGTGTACGACAGCGAACCCGACCCCGATTTCACCTGAGCGACCGCACGCGCGGCGAGAAGAGGCGACATGCGTATTTCCGTGATCGGCTGCGGCTACCTGGGCGCGGTCCACGCCGCATCGATGGCCGACCTCGGGCACGAGGTCGTCGGCATCGACGTCGATGAGGCGAAGATCGCCGAGCTGTCGGCGGGGAGGGCCCCCTTCTTCGAGCCGGGGCTGCCCGAGGTGCTGACGTCGGCGACGGCGAGCGGCCGGCTGCGCTTCACCACCGACCTGGCCGCCGCGGAGGACGCGGACGTGCACTTCGTCGCCGTCGGGACGCCGCAGAGCGCGGACGGCGACGCCGCCGACCTCCGCTTCGTCGACGCGGCCTTCACGGCGCTGCTCGACCATGTGAAGCCCGGCGACGTGCTGGTCGGCAAGTCCACCGTTCCCGTCGGGACGGCGACGCGGCTGGCGGCCCTCGTCTCCGAACGCGCCCCCGAGGTCACGCTCACCTGGAACCCCGAGTTCCTGCGCGAGGGCTTCGCCGTCCAGGACACCGTGAGCCCCGACCGCCTGGTCTACGGCGTGCCGTCCGGTCCGGCGGGGGAGCGCGCGGCCGGCATCCTCGACGAGGTGTACGCGAAGGCCGTCGCGGCCGGAACGCCGGTCATCGTGACGGACTACGCGACCGCCGAGCTCGTCAAGGTGGCGGCCAACGCGTTCCTCGCGACGAAGATCTCGTTCATCAACGCGATGGCGGAGATCGCGGAGGTCACTGGCGCCGACGTCACCCAGCTCGCGGACGCCATCGGGCACGACGCGCGCATCGGCCGCCGCTTCCTCAACGCCGGCGTCGGCTTCGGCGGCGGGTGCCTGCCCAAGGACATCCGCGCCTTCACCGCGCGCGCCCGCGAGCTGGGCCGCGGCGAGGCCGTGGAGTTCCTCGCCGAGGTCGACAAGATCAACCTGCGCCGTCGCGACCGGGTGGTGGAGCTGGTGCGCGAGGAGGCGGGCGAGCTCGCCGGCCTGCGGGTCGCCGTGCTCGGGCTCGCGTTCAAGCCGCACTCCGACGACATCCGCGACTCGCCGGCCCTCGACGTCGCGGTGCGACTGGCCGATGCGGGGGCGATCGTGACCGCGACCGACCCCGAGGCGATCCCCAACTCGCGTCGGCGCGCGCCCCAGCTCGGCTACGCGGAGACCGCCGAGGAGGCGGCCGCCGGGGCCGACATCGTGGTGCTCATCACGGAGTGGCCGGAGTTCCGGGGTCTCGACCCGGTCGCTCTCGGCGAGATCGTCGGCGAGAAGCGCGTGATCGACGGGCGCAATGTGCTCGACCCGGCCTCCTGGCGTGCGGCGGGCTGGTCGTACCGCGGCCTCGGCCGCTAGCGCCGGAGGGCGTCGACCGGCGCGGCCGACCCCCTCGTTTCGGGGGATGCCAAAAAGTGAGGATTTGTTACATTTGATCCCATGGTGACCGGTCTTTCGCAGGAGGAGGCGCCGCCCCTCCCGGCGGAGCCCGCACCTCCCCGTCGACGGCGCCGCCGTCGGCTGACGATCTGGATCGTCGTGGCCGTGCTCCTCGTCATCGCGGCCCTGGCCGCCTGGATCGGCGTCCGCGGCTTCCTCGCGCGGCAGGAGCTCAACGCGGCGTTGCCCGCTGCGCACAGCATCCAGCACGCCATCGTGGCCGGGGATCTCGCGAGCGCGCGATCGTCGGCGGTCACGCTCGAGAAGCACGCGTCCTCCGCCGCCGCGCTGACCAGCGACCCCGTCTGGCGCGCCGTGGAGATCGTGCCGTGGGTGGGGCCGAACCTGACGGCGGTGCGCACGGCCGCGGGCGCGACCGAGCAGGTCGCCTCCCGGGTCATCCAGCCCCTCGTCGGAGTCGCCGCATCCGCGGACCCGCGGAGTCTCGCGGTCACCGGCGGCCGAGTGGACCTCGCGCCGCTCATCGCGGCGCAGCCGGTCGTGGCGAAGGCGCAGGCGGCCTTCCATGGCGCGGAGAAGGAGCTGGCGACGGTGGACGCCTCCGCCACCATCCAGCCCGTCGGCTCGGCGGTCGAGCGGCTGCGCACCCTGTTCGCCGAGGCGACGCCGGCGGTGGACGCCGTCGGCAACGGCGCGAAGCTGCTGCCCGCCATGCTCGGCGCGGGCGGCGCCCGCGAGTACCTGCTCGTCGCCCAGAACCCCGCGGAGTTGCGAGCGACGGGCGGCCTCATCGGGTCGGTCGCCCTCATCCGGGCGGATCACGGCGCGATCTCCCTGGTCGCTCAGCAGGCGGGAACCTCGATCGGGCCGTGGACCGAGCCGGTCGCCTCGATCCCGGAGGGGCCGACGGGGCTCTTCGGCCCGCTCGTCGGGCGGTACCTCCAGGACGTCAACTTCACCCCCGACTTCCCGCTCGCGGCCTCCACCGCGTCCCGGATGTGGACACTGAAGAACGGCGGGACCGTCGACGGCGTCATCACGATGGATCCGGTGGTGCTCGCGGCCGTGCTCCATGCCACGGGACCGATCGCGCTCCCGAGCGGCGACACGCTCACGTCGGCGAACGCCGTCCACCTCCTGCTGAGCGAGGTGTACCAGCGCTACGTCGATCCGCATCAGCAGGACGCGTTCTTCGCCTCGGCCGCGGCGGCGGTGTTCCAGCGGGTCGCGGCGGGCGGCATCGACGGCTCCGCCCTCGTCTCCTCGCTGGCCGCCGCCGGCTCGTCGCACCGGCTCCTGATCTGGAGCGCGCATCCCGAGGAGCAGGCGGTCCTCGCCTCGACGACGCTGGCGGGCGGCCTCCCCATCTCGACCGCGTCGACCGCGGGCATCGGCGTGTACTTCAACGACGCGACCGGTTCCAAGATGGACTACTACCTGCACACCTCGGTGGCCGCGGGGGCCGCGGTCTGCCGCGCCGACGGCAAGCCGACCACCCGGATCGCGGTGACGCTCGCGAACCGCGCGCCCGCGGACGCGGCGACGTCGCTGCCGGCGTTCGTCACCGGGGGCGGGCTGTCGGGCGTCGCCCCGGGTCTGATCCAGACCCGGGTGGTCGTCTACGGGCCGTCCGGCGGGCTCGTCGCGGGCACCACGAAGGGCAGCGCGGTCGACTCCACCGTCTCGGGGACCGACCAGGGCAGGCCGGTGGCCGTCCTGACGGTGACGCTGGCGCCGGGGGAGCAGAAGACCGTGGAGGTGGACTTCCTCGGGGTGAAGCAGACCGGCACGCAGGTGGCCGTGACCACGACGCCGACGCTCCCCGGAACGGGTTCCACCCCCGATGTGGGGACAGAATCCACCACCGGTTCGATTGCCGTGGACTGCGCCGGCGGAGTAAAGTGAGGATTAATCAAATTCCCGACGTCGAAGCCGGGCGGCGAAAGGCGTGGCCATGCTCAAGAAGATCCTCGCGGCGGCAGCCGTGACCGCGGCGGTGCTGCTCGCAGCGCCCACCGCGGCGAATGCCGTCGACTATACGCAGGGCTCGCCCTGCCAGTTCGACACGGCCGTCGCCCACGCGGGCGACACCGTCCACCTGGTCTGCCAGCCCGGCACGTGGGCGTCGCAGGAGTTCATCGACTGGACCGGCTCCGGATCCGACGGCGCGAGCATCACGCTCGCGGTCTTCAAGGCCGAGACCAGCAGCGTCCACTTCGCGAAGCAGTCCAACGCCGACGGCAGCGACCTGCTGTCCGTGACGCTCCCGGCCGACGCGGTCGGCGTCTACTCCTTCGTGGGCGTGGGGCGCACGAGCAACCACGAATGCCCCGCCTCCGTCACCGTCCTCCCCGCCGACTCCGCGGCCACGGTCTCCGACCCGTCCTCCTCGTCCTCCGGCCTCGCCGACACCGGCTCGACCATGGCGATCTGGGCCATCTGGGTCGGCGGCGGACTGCTGGCAGCCGGTCTGGTGACCGTGTCGGTCGTCTTCTGGGCACGCAAGGTCCGCCAGTCCTGAGCGATCGGACGGCGCGGGATGGAATGACATCCCGCGTCGCCCGGTTGGCTTCAGTGTGACGAAACGCAGCATCCCCCTCTCCGTCCTCGACCTCGCCAGCCGCCCCGCCGATGGCACCAACGCCGACGCGGTCGCCGGCACCGTCCGGCTCGCGCAGGCGGCCGAGGCGCTCGGCTATGACCGGTTCTGGGTCGCCGAGCACCACGGGATGCCGGCCATCGCCTCCAGCGCCCCCGCCGTGCTGATCGCGGGCGTCGCCGCCGCCACCGAGCGCATCCGCGTCGGCTCGGGCGGAGTGATGCTCCCGAACCACGCGCCGCTCGTCGTCGCCGAGCAGTTCGGCACGCTGCGCGCCCTCTACGGCGACCGCATCGACCTCGGGATCGGGCGGGCGCCCGGCACCGACGGCGCCACCGCGATGGCGCTGCGACGCAGCGAGCAGGGTCTCGGCGTCGACGACTTCCCGCAGCAGCTGCTCGACCTGTTCGGCTTCTTCTACGGCGGCATGAGCGACGCGAACCCGCTCCACACGATCACCGCCGTCCCCGGGCTCGGCGACGCCCCGCAGGTCTGGCTGCTCGGATCCAGCGGTTTCAGCGCCCAGGTCGCCGCCGCCCTCGGCCTGCCGTTCGCCTTCGCCCACCACTTCGCCGGCGAGAACACCGAGGCGGCGCTCGACCTCTATCGGTCGAAGTTCGAGCCGAGCGACCTGCTCGACCAGCCCCACACGATGATCGCCGTGAACGTCGTCTCGGACGAGGACCCGCAGACGGTCCGCGCCCTGTCCCTCCCGGGCCAGCTCTCCTTCCTGCGCATGCGCCAGGGGCAGAAGCCGCAGCCGGTGAGTGTGGAGGAGGCGCTGGCGTACGACTTCAGCCCGCTCGAGGAGGAGTTCATCGCCGCCCGCAACGCCCGCCAGGCGATCGGCACGCCCGACGAGGTGCGCGCACGTCTCGACGCCCTGCTGGGCTCGACGGGCGCCGACGAGCTGATGGTGTCCTCCGGCGCGGCGACCGTGGAGGGCCGGATCCGCTCGCTCGAGATCGTCTCGGAGCTCTACCCGGCTGCATGACGGTGCGTGACGCCGGGGGAGGAGTCCCGCGCGCCACGCGAGTAGCGTGAGGGCGTTCCCGAGCCGAAGTCACACGAAGGCGGTCCCCGCATGGCACACGTCCCCACGGTCGTCGGAGTGAGCGGCAGCCCCACTCATCCCTCCCGCACCACCGTCCTGGTGGACGAGGTCGCGCGGTCGTTCGCCGAAGCGGTCGGCGGCACGCACCGCACGATCGAGCTCGCGCCCCTGCTGGGTCAGCTCGGTGCCGGGCCGTTCCGGTCGCACCTCGGACCGGAGGTCGTGGAGGCACTGGAGGCCGTGGAGGCGGCGGATGTCATCGTCGTCGGGTCGCCCGCGTACCGCGCCACCTACACCGGCCTGTTCAAGCTCTTCTTCGACCACATCGGCCAGTACGCGCTCGTCGACAAGCCGATCGTGCTCACAGCCACCGGCGGCAGCGATCGCCACGCGCTCCTGGTCGAGCACCAGATGCGCCCGCTCTTCGGCTTCTTCCAGTCGCTCACGCTCCCGCTGGGCATCTACGCCGCCGAGAGCGACTTCGCGGACTACGCGATCACCTCGGAGGACCTCCGCGGCCGCATCGACACCGCGGTCAACCGCACCGTCCCGCTGGTGCGCGCCCACATCGATCCCGACTCGCGCTACGCCAACGTGGAGTTCGCCCGGCCCGACGCCTTCTGAGGTCTGCTCGCCGCGGTGCGGCACCCCTCAGCGTGGCGGATGCGCCGCCTCGAGGAGGCGGGCGAACGCGTCGAGCCGGTCCGCGTTCTCCCGGTCGTAGAAGAAGCTCAGCTGCGGACCGCTCTCCGGTGTGATCGTGACGAGCTTCTTGCTGCGCTGGAGCACCGGCCGGAAGGCGAGGTGGAAGCGCTGGGCGTCGGTGAACCCGAACACCTCGAGCACGCGGCCGTCCAGCGTCAGCAGGGTGGTCGGGTTCGCCCAGACCTCGTGCGTCTCCATGGGGGCAGCCTACCGAGCGCCGGTGTCGTGCCGCTCCTCTTTTCGTCCCTTCCGCTCCGTGCGGGCGGGCCGTTCCGGCGGGTCCGACGGGAGTCCGCGCGAGAACACCAGCGAGATCAGGGTGATCGCCGTCAGACCGAAGAACGCGACCCGCAACGACGACACCTGGGCGTCGCGGTAGATGCCGGCGAGGGTCTGCGCGTCCGCGGTCGACAGGCCGGCGTCCGTGGCGATCTCGTCGACGCTCGTCGCCGGCACGATCGCCACGCCGCCCTCGGTCCGCTGCTGGACCTCGGACTGCACCGACGGCGGCAGCGAGCTGGCCGCGACGCCCGACGTGAACGAGGTGGCGAGCGCGCCGATCAGCACCGAGCCGATCAGAGCGGTGCCGAGCGACGAGCCGAGATTCTGGAACACGCCCTGCAGCCCGCCGACCTCGCTCGTCTGCGTCTCGTCGACGCTCGACATGTTGACGTTCCCGAGCTGCGACGCCAGGAGGCCGAGCGCGGCGCCCGTGAGGAACATCCCGGCCGCGAAGAGCCAGCTCCGGAGGTCTGTCGTCACCGACCCCAGCAACAGCAGAGCGCTCCCGACGAGCACGACCTGACCGACCAGCACGATGCGCCGCGGCGACCAGCGCCGCGACAGCGTCGTGCCGACGATCGAGAACAGGATCAGCGCGATCGACAGCGGGAACACCTTGATCCCGGTCTGCAGGGCGTCCAGGCCGAGCGTCATCTGCAGGTAGACCGGCACCATGAAGAACAGCCCCGCTGTCACCGCGTACTGCGCACCCAGCACCGTGAGGCCGCTGCGCAGCCGTCGGATCGAGAACACCTCCACGTGCACCAGCGGCGGCCTCCCGGCCCGCACCAGCTGCTTCTGGCGGCGGACGAAGCCCCAGATCAGCACCGCGCCCAGCAGGATCAGCCACGCGGTGGGCGAGATGCCGAACGGGGCGATCGTGACGCCGCCGATCTCCGGCGGCTTCAGCGGCAGGATCCAGCCCCAGACCTTGCTCTGCAGCATCCCGAACACGACGAAGACGAGCCCCGCGGCGGAGAGCAGCACGCTCCACAGATCGATCCGGGCGGGCTGCCGCCCGATCGGATCCGGGATGGCGCGGGTGAAGACGACGACGACCGCCATGATCACGACCTCGCCGACGAACACGTAACGCCAGTCGAAGTACGTGGTCACGAACCCGCCGATCAGCGGCCCGGCCGCCACCGCCGCCCCGGAGACGGCACCGATTACGGCGTAGGCGGTGATCCGGTCGCGACCCTGGTAGCTGCCCGCGATCAGGGCGGCGATCGCCGGGATCACCAGCACCGCGCCCAGCCCCTCGACGACCGACCAGCCGAGGAACAGGATCCCGATGTTCGGCGCCAACGCCGTCGTCAACGAACCCACCGCGTAGACGATCGACCCGATGACGAACGCACGCCTGCGCCCCCACACATCGCCGAGCTTCGCCCCCACCAGCATGAACGCCGCCATCGTCAATGTGTAGAACGTGATGGCCGCCTGCATCGCGGTCACGGTCGTGTGCAGGTCCGCGACGACCGTCGAGATGGAGACGTTCATCACCGTGCCGTCCAGCACCATGACGAACTGCGCACTGCCGAGGATGAGGACGACGGACCACTTGCGCATACCGCCACCAGCTTCCTCACTCAGAGCATCGTGGGGCCAGTATTCACCATCGCGCGCGACGTGGCAGGGGAGAAGACGAACTATCCGGTCGGGGTGCACCCTCCCGCTACCCCGAACGCCGCCTCACGCTTCGCGTTCAGCGGCGCCCGGGGCCCCTCGCGGCAGGGGCCGGGAAGACGCCAGCGATAGACAGCAAAAGGGAGAGACCAGTTCGCTTCGCGAACCGATCTCTCCCTTTTGCTATCTGGTCGGGGTGACAGGATTTGAACCTGCGGCCTCTTCGTCCCGAACGAAGCGCGCTACCAAGCTGCGCCACACCCCGATGGCCTTGAAGGCCTCATCTAGGATACACGAGCGCGAGGGGTGCTGATGACCACCGGGGGCGTCACGCCGCCGCGGTCAGCGTCACCAGCGTCGCCTCCGGACGGCACGCGAAGCGCACCGGCGCATAGATCGACGTGCCGAGGCCGGCGGAGACGTTGAGGAACGCCGAGCGGAAGGCGTGACGCCAGATGCTCAGGCCCTTGACCTGCTTGCGGGGGATGTCGCAGTTCGTGACCAGCGCGCCGTAGCCGGGCACGCAGACCTGGCCGCCGTGCGTGTGGCCGGCGAAGATCATGGCGGCGCCGTAGGTGACGAATGCGTCCAGGACGCGGCGGTACGGGGCGTGCACGACACCGAGCGTCACCGTGGGGCGCGCGACCGTGGGGGCATCCTCCGGCCAGGTCGCGTCGTCGCTGTACGGGTCGTTCTCGCGGAGCTCGTCGAGCGCACCCGGGATGGCCTCCACGCGGTCGAAGCGGATGTGCGGGTCGTTGACGCCGAACAGCTCCAGGTGCGTGCCCCGGACGTCGAGGGAGCCGGCCGCATTGTTCAAGTCGAGCCAGCCGAGATCACGCAGATACGCCGTGAGCGACGCGTTGTCGAGTCGCGGCGCGGTGGAGCCGTTCCTCTTCGAGGGGCCCGCGAAGTACTTGAGCGGGTTCTTCAGCTGGGGGCCGAAGTAGTCGTTCGAACCGTGCACGAACACGCCGGGCGTCCCGCGGAAGGCGTCCAGTGCGGCGCGGACGCCGACCAGGCCGTCCTCGTGGCTCAGGTTGTCGCCGGTGTCGACGACGAGGTCCGGCTTCAGAGCGGCGAGTGAACGCACCCACTCCTGCTTGTCGCGCTGCCACGGCGCCATGTGCAGATCGGAGAGGTGCAGCACCCGGATCGGCTCCGAGCCGGCGGGCAGCACCGGCACCGAGACCTCACGGAGCGTGTACGCGCGGCGTTCGATGAGCGACCCGTAGGCGAACGCGGCCGCTCCCGCCGCGCCGAGCACCGCCAGCGCGGTGCCCAACGGGCGGAGGGCGGTCCCGCGAGCCACTAGCCGTTTCCGCCGGGCGTGGGTGCTGAACCGGGAGCCGCGGCGACGGTGAGGGTGATCTGGGTCCCCTGTTTCGCGGGCGTGTTCGCGGCGGGTTCCTGGGTCTGCACGACCGCATCCCCTCCGCCGCTTCCGGAGATCTTCACGCTGAACCCGGCGCCCGTGAGCGCCTTCTGCGCGTCGGAGGCTTTCTGGCCGACCACGTTCGGGACGGCGACCAGGGAGCCGTTACTGGTGAAGATCGTCACCACGGTGCCCTTGCCCACCGGGCTGCCGGCGGCAGGATCGGTGGCTGAGACGGTGCCGTTCGGCTGGACCGAATCCTGGGGGCCGCCGTCGGCGCTTTCGAGGCCGAGACCCTTGAGGACGTTCTTCGCCTCGTCCGGGGACTTGCCCGCGAGGTCCGGAATCGTGATCTGGACACCGCGGACGAGCTTGTCCGGCGCCGCCGGGAAGTCGTCGCCGCCGTACTTGCCGACGGCCGCCGACATCATGGCGCGCTGCACAGCCGTACGGGCGATCGCGGGAGTGGTCCCGTGCGTCGGGTAGATGCGGCGCATGTCCTGGTGGCCGGTGATGTTGCCGACCCAGTACGCGCCGGCGACCTTCGTCGTGGCGGCGACGAGCCAGAGCTGCTCGTTGCCGTCCGTCGTACCGGTCTTGCCGATCATGTCCTTGCCGGTGGTGTTCATCCCGGCCGCGGTTCCGCTCTGGACGGGGCCCTGAAGCGCCTTGGCCATGGTGTTCGCCACCGTCGGGTCGACCGACTGCGTGCACTTGGTCGCGGGAGGTGCGACCTCCTTGCCGCTGCCGTCGATGATCTTGTCGATGGCGATGGGGGAGCAGGTGAGGCCGTTGTTGGCGATGCCGGCGAAGGCGGTCGCCATGGTCAGCGGCGCGATGTTGTTCGTGCCGAGTACCGACGCGGGGTCGGAGTTCAGCTCGGCGTTGGTGGCGGTGTGGACGCCGAACGCCTCGGCGTCCTTCTTGATCTCGCACAGGTCGAGCTGCGAGGCCATCGACACGAAGGCCGTGTTGATGGAGTTGGTGGTCGCGTTCTGCGCGCTGCGCTGACCCTCTTCACCGCCCGAGTCGTTGAGCGGCTTGTAGGAGCCGGTCCAATCGCCCGTGCACGAGTTCTTGAACTTCGTGTAGGTGCGGACGTTCGCGTTCACGGTCTCGTTCAGCGAGTGACCCTGCTTGAGCCACTCGGCAAGCGTGAACACCTTGTACGTCGATCCGACCTGGAAGCCTCCGGAGCCGCCGTAGGCGTAGTCCGTCGCGTAGTTGATCGCGCTGAAGGAGCCGTCACCCCCTGCGGCTTCCTCCGGGTCCTGCGTGTAGTTCTTGTTCTGGGCCATGTAGAGCACACGTCCCGTGCCCGGCTGCACGCCGACGAGCACGCCGCCGAGGTCGACCTTGTAGCTCTTTGGCACATACGAATCGAGCGTCGACTCGGCGACCTGCTGCAGGTCGAGGTCGAGGGAGGTGTAGATCTTGTAGCCGCCTCGGTTGAAGTTCGCCGCGCGGGTGTCCTCGTCCTTGCCGAAGGTCGGGTCGTTGAGGATGATCTTCTGCACGTAGTCGCAGAAGTACGCCGAACCGCCCGCGGTCTGGCAACCGCGCACCGAGGGAGTGATCACCGGCTCGATCGGGGTCTTGATCGCCTCGTCGAACTGGGCCTTGGTCACCTTCTTGTACTGGTACATCTTCTGCAGGATGTAGTCGCGGCGCTCCTTGTTCTTGGCGTAGCCGTTGGCGGCGCCGTTGGTCTCGGAATCCGGGTTGTCCAGCTTGAGCGAGGTGGGCTCGTTCACGATGGCGATGAGGCTGGCCGACTGCGCGGGGGTGAGCGCCGCAGCGGTCGTGTTGAAGTAGTAGCGCGCCGCGGCCTCGATGCCGTAGACGGAGCCGCCGAAGCCGGCGATGTTGAGGTACCCGACGAGGATCTGGTCCTTCGTGTACTTCTTCTCGAGCCCGATGGCGTACTTCATCTCCTTGACCTTGCGGTCGGGGCTGACGCCGGTCGACTCGTCGACGCAGGTCTGGTACGCCTTCTTCTGCTCCGCGGTCTTGACCGGCATCGCCTCGCACTTCTGCAGCAGCACGTTCTTCACGTACTGCTGGGTGATGGACGAGCCGCCCTGCACGCCGCCGCCGGAAACGGTCGACAGCACACCGCGCATGGTGCCCTGGATGTCGACGCCGCCGTGGCTGTAGAAGCGGGGGTCCTCACCGGCGATCGCCGCATCCTTGGCGGCCTGGGAGATCTGGCCGAAGGTCACGGGGAGGCGGTTCTGGGAGTAGAAGGTCGCGAGAGCGCGGTCGGAGCCGTCGGCGTTCTTCGCGTAGATGGTGGTCGGCTGGGCGAGGGTGCCGATCTCGAGGTACTCGGGAAGGCCCTCGAACACGCCGATGCCGTTGTTGGCGGCCATGCCGGTCACGGCGATCGCCGGCGTGACAGCGGCAGTGACCAAGAGCCCCGCGACGGCGCTCATCCCGAGGAATCCCCCGAGTGCGCCGAGCATAACTCTAGCCCGTGGTTTTTTCGCAGACATAGGATCAGAGTAGGTGATCAACCTGATAAACGCCCCGAACGCAAGGAGCACGATGCCGCGCTGGGAATACCTCACGACGCCCCTGATGATCCACAACACCGCCGCGATCCTCAACAACTGGGGTTCGGAGGGGTGGGAGCTGGTCCAGGTGGTGACCGGTCCGGAGGGCGGTCTGGTGGCCTACCTCAAGCGCCCCGTGACCGACGGGGCGGACGCCTGATGGCCGCCGTCGAGGCGCGCCTGGCCGAACTCGGGATCGACCTCCCGAGCGTCGTGCCGCCCGTCGCCGCGTACACGCCCGCCGTCGTCGACGGCAACCACGTCTACACCTCCGGCCAGCTGCCGATGGTCTCGGGTGCGCTGCCCGCGACCGGCAAGGTCGGCGAGGGGCACGGCCTGATCCCGGCCGCGGACGCCAAGGAGTACGCCCGCACGAGCGCCCTCAACGCCCTCGCCGCGGTCAAGAGCGTTCTCGGCTCGCTCGACCGGGTCACCCGCATCGTCAAGGTCGTCGGCTTCGTCGCCTCCGACCCGGCGTTCACCGGTCAGCCCGGCGTCATCAACGGCGCCTCCGAGGTGCTCGGCGAGATCTTCGGCGAGGCCGGTGTCCACGCCCGGTCCGCGGTCGGCGTCGCGGTGCTCCCGCTCGACTCGCCCGTCGAGGTCGAGATCGTCGTCGCGTTCGAGTAGAGCTCCCGGAACGCGAGAAGGGGCGGTGCCGCGCGGCACCGCCCCTTCGTCGTCTCCCCGGTTAGGAGAGCTTGCTCTGGATGGAGCTCATCACCGCGGTGTCGGCGAGCGTCGTCGTGTCGCCGACCTCGCGACCCTCGGCGACGTCCTTCAGGAGGCGGCGCATGATCTTGCCGGAGCGCGTCTTGGGCAGTTCGGTGACGACGAAGATGTCGCGCGGGCGGGCGATCGCCCCGATCTGCTCGGCCACGTGCTTGCGCAGCTCGGCCGCCACGTCGATCGACTGGGCGGTCTCGAGCTGGTTCTCCTTGATGATGACGAAGGCGACGACGGCCTGACCGGTCGTCTCGTCCTCCGCACCGACCACGGCAGCCTCCGCCGTCAGAGGATGGGCGACGAGCGCCGACTCGATCTCCGCGGTCGAGAGGCGGTGACCCGAGACGTTCATCACGTCGTCGACGCGGCCCAAGAGCCAGATCTCGCCGTCCTTGTCGTAGCGGGCCCCGTCGCCGGCGAAGTACTTGTCGCCGAACTTCGACCAGTAGGTCTCCACGAAGCGGTCCGGGTCGCCCCAGATGCCGCGCAGCATGCTCGGCCACGGCTCCGTGACGACGAGGAGGCCGCCCTGATCCTTGCCGACCTCGACGCCCGCCTCGTCGAGGATGGCGATCGAGACACCCGGTAGCGGAACCTGCGCGCTGCCCGGCTTGAGCGTGGTGACGCCGGGCAGGGCGGAGATCATGATGGCGCCCGTCTCGGTCTGCCACCAGGTGTCGACGATCGGCGTCTCGCCGCCGCCGATGACATCCCGGTACCACATCCACGCCTCGGGGTTGATGGGCTCGCCCACCGAGCCGAGCACGCGGAGGCTCGAGAGGTCGAAGCGCTGCGGGTGCTGGCGCCCGAGCTTCATGAACGAACGGATGGCGGTCGGAGCGGTGTAGAAGATCGAGACCTTGTACTTCTCGATGATCTCCCACCAGCGGCCGGGATGGGGGGTCTCCGGGGTGCCCTCGTACAGCACCTGGGTGGCGCCGTTGGCGAGAGGCCCGTAGACGACGTAGCTGTGGCCGGTGATCCAGCCGACATCCGCGGAGCACCAGTACACGTCGCTCTCGGCGTGCAGGTCGAAGACGTTCTTGTGGGTGAACGAGGCCTGCGTCAGGTAGCCGCCGGAGGTGTGGAGGATGCCCTTCGGCTTGCCGGTGGTGCCCGACGTGTACAGGATGAACAGCGGCTGCTCGGCGGGGAAGGCCTTGGCCACGTGATCCGCGTCGACCTGGGCGATCTCGTCGTGCCACCAGAGGTCGCGACCGTTCGTCCACGCCACGTCGTTGCCGCCGCGCTTGACGACGAGGACGTGCTCGACGGTGCTCTCCGCACCGGTGAGGGCGGCATCCACCGCGTCCTTCAGCGGGAAGACGCGGCCCTTGCGCCAGCCGCCGTCGGCGGTGATCACGAGCTTCGCCTCGGCGTCGTCGATGCGCGAGCGCAGGCTCTCGGCGCTGAAACCGCCGAAGACGACGGAGTGCACCGCGCCGATGCGCGCCACGGCGAGCATGGCGATGACGGCCTCGGGGATCATCGGCAGGTAGATGGCGACGCGGTCGCCCGCCTGGATGCCGAGGCTCGTCAGCAGGTTGGCGGCCTTCTTCACCTCGGCGGTGAGCTCGGCGTAGGTCAGCGAGACGGAGTCGCCCGGCTCGCCCTCCCAGTGGATCGCGACGCGGTCGCCGTTGCCGGCCAGCACGTGACGGTCCAGGCAGTTGTACGCGACGTTGAGCTCGCCGTCGTCGAACCACTTCGCGAACGGAGGGTTGGTCCAGTCCAGCGTGCGGGTGAACGGCTTGTGCCAGTGGAGGAGCTCACGGGACTGGTCGGCCCAGAACCCGAGCCGGTCCTCGGAGGCGCGTTCGTAGAGATCGGCTGTCGCCACGGCGTTCGCGGCGAACTCCTCGCTCGGCGAGAACCGTCGGGCTTCATGCAGCAGGTTGTCGATTGTGTTGCTCATGGGGAGGCTGTTCGCTCCTTTGCGATGCTGATTGTTCTGTCGTGGCGCGACAATGCCTGACTCTACAACCTCGCGAAGACCTCCCTCACGGAGACTTGCGTTTGCATTGATTCTGCGTAAACTTGGACCCGGCCGAATGTAAATTCGTGCGTGCGGCGCAAACGATTCCCCCCAATCCTGCGCCGCAGTGGCCGCACCTGTTCCCCCCAATAGGTGCGGCCCCCCTTTTTTAACGCTCTGTTACGCCGCTCGCCCCCGCTGCTGTGGGAAACCGGCTTCTCCACAGATCGGCCGGACTGCCGTCTCCACCGGCGAAACCTCGGCTTGGCTCGGGGGATGTTCACCGAATCACGAGCACATCCGTCGGACGCGCCCGGCCTGTGGGAGACCTTCGGCGTCCTGACGCCGTACCTCCAGCGTCCCGGCATCACCGACCTGTTCATCACCGCGACGGGCGAGTTGTGGTGCGACGGAGGTCCGGGCGGCCTCCAACGCATCGACGACTGGCACGCGGACGAACCGGACGTGCGCCGCCTCGCGGTGCAGCTGATCGCGCGGGGCGGTCGGCACATCGACGAGGCGACGCCGTTCGTCGACGTCCGTCTGCGCGGCGGGGTGCGGGTGCACGCGGTGCTGCCGCCGGTGTCGACCGGCGGCACGCTGCTGTCCATCCGCATCCCGAGCGCCGACGTCATGACGCTGCACGAGCTGGCGGCGGCGGGCTCGCTCAGCCCGCCGCAGCGCGCACTCCTCGAGCGGGCCGTGGCCGCCCGCACCAATCTGCTCGTGACCGGCGCGGGCGGTGCAGGCAAGACAACGCTGCTGGCTGCCGTGCTCGCGCATGCGCCGCCGACGGAGCGGATCGTGGTCATCGAGGACGTCGCGGAGCTCCGCATCCCGCACCCGCACGTCGTCGGACTCCAGTCGCGGCAGCCGAACCTGGAGGGCGCGGGAGGGGTGGATCTGCGCCGCCTGGTGCGGGAGGCGCTCCGGATGCGCCCGGACCGCCTGGTCCTCGGGGAGTGCCGCGGCGACGAGGTGCGCGATCTGCTGGCCGCGCTCAACACCGGGCACGACGGCGGGGCGGGCACGCTGCACGCGAACTCGCTCCTCGACGTCCCGGCTCGCCTCGAAGCGCTCGGGGCGCTCGCCGGGCTGGGCGAGCGCGCGTTGGCACGCCAGGCGGTGAGTGCGATCGGGCTCGTCGTCCATGTCGAACGCAGCGGGACGAGGCGGCGCGTCGCCGGCTTCGGCCGGCTGGTGACCGGCGAGGACGGCCGGCTCGGCATCCGGCCGCTGCCCGCCGGAGCAGACGATGCCGACCGGGGAGGCGGGGGATGAGCGTGGCGCGGGATGGCGAGGAGGAGGCGGATCGGATCGCGTCCGCCGCCGAGGCGCTGGCCGTGCTGCTCGACGCCGGCATCGCACCTCCCTCGGCCTGGCGGCACGTCGGACGGGCGAGCCCGCACCCGCTCATCCGGCGGGTGGTGGCGCTGGTCGAGGCGGGGGCGCCCGTCGAGGACGCGCTCGCGAGGGAGGCGGGCGGCTCCGGACGCGACGACGGCGTGTCCGCGCTCGCCGCCGCGTGGATCGTCGCGGTCGCCGCGGGATCGCCGCTGAGCCCGGCGCTCCGGGGCGCCGCCGCGGCACTGCGCGACCGGGCCGAGGTGGCGCGGGAGGTGGAGGTCGCCCTCAGCGGGCCGCGCTCGACGGCGCGGCTGGTGGGCTGGCTGCCCCTGGTCGGCATCGGGTTCTCGCTCCTGCTCGGCGTCGACGTGCTGGGCGTCCTGACCGGCACTCCCGTCGGGGTCGGTCTGCTCGGGGTCGGAGCGATGCTGGCGGTCGCCGGGCGGCTGTGGACGGCGGCCCTCGTCCGGCGCGCCACGCCCCGGGGCGGGATTCCCGGGCTGGAGGAGGAGCTCATCGTGATCGGGGTCGGTTCGGGGCTCTCGATCGAGCGGGCCCGCCGGCTGGTCGCCGAGGCGAGCGACAGGCTGGGGCTCGACACGGCCGACGGCGCCGCCGTGGACGAGGCGCTGGAGCTGGCCGAACGCGCCGGAGCGCCGGCGGCCGAGCTGCTCACGTCGGCAGCGCAGCAACGCCGCCGCTCAGCGCGAGCGTCGGGGCGCCGAGCCGCCGCCGACCTCGGGGTGCGGCTCCTCCTCCCGCTGGCGCTCTGCGTGCTGCCGTCCTTCCTCCTTCTGGGAGTCGCCCCGATGGTGCTCGGTCTCATCTCATCCACCGTCGAGGGCTTCTGACATGTTCTCCACCGATCCATGATCTCCGGCCCGTCGCGTCGGCGCTCGCCGAAGGATGGAAGCACGCACCGCATCGAACGAAGCGGGCGTTCGAACAGAGGGGGAACGATCGACATGGACGGATGGGGACGAAGGCGACTGCGAGAGGCGCTGCACGATGAGAAGGGAGCAGCGACGGCGGAGTACGCGATCATCACGGTGGCCGCGGTGGGCATCGCCGGACTCCTGGCGCTCGTGCTCCGCAGCGACGAGGTCCGCGGCCTGCTCACGGAGCTGGTGCATCGTGCTCTCACCGTCGCCGGCTGAGGGCGAACGCGGCAGCGTGACGGCGGAGTTCGCCGCCGCCCTCCCCGCTGCGCTCGTCTGCCTGGCGGTCGGCATCGGCGCGGTGCAGGCGGGCGGCCAGCAGCTCCGGCTGATCGATGCGGCCGCGGTCGATGCGAGGCTGCTGGGTCGTGGAGATGCCGCCCGCGGCATGGGCGCGCATTCGGTGCCGGGGCTCGAACGAGCGATCGCGCGGGAGCAGGGGATGGTGTGCGTGACCCTGTCAGCACCGAGCACGGTGCTGGGCCTCGGCGCGGCGGGACTCCGGATCGGCGGCCGCGCCTGCGCGCTGGACGAATCCGCGAACGCTCCGAACGGTCAGGACGGGGGAGCGGGATGACGGCGAAACGGGCCTTAGAGGGCCGAGGGAGCCGAGAGGACCGAGAGAGTGGAGTGGACCGAGAGAGTGGAGAGAAGGGCGGGGCGAGCGTGCTGGTGCTCGCGATCGTGGGGGCGCTCACGGCGGTGCTCGTGGCGACCCTCGCTGTGGGCGGCGTCTCTGTCGCCCACCGGCGAGCGGCCGTCGCCGCTGACTTGGCCGCGCTCGCCGCGGCGGACGCCGCGGTCGGTCGGGTCGGCGGCGAGCCGTGTGCGGTCGGCGCGCAGGTGGCGGCGGCGAACGGGGCGGACCTCGACCAGTGCGCGGTGGAGGATGTCCAGGTGCTCGTCGGCGTGGGCGTCGCCCTGCCCGGAGGGGCGCGCGTCGCCGGCCGGGCTCGTGCCGGACCGGCGGGGGCGGATCAGTCGAACAGGGTCTCGCGGTAGCGGTAGCCCACCGCGCTCGGCCGGTCGGCGTTCGCGTCGGACGATGCGTACTCGGTGTCCGTCCCGGACACCCGGATATAGAGGTAGCGCTTTCCGCCGCCGGAGGCGGTGATCTCCAGGCGGGGGCGCGGGTCGCCGGAGGGGAGGAACTCGGTGGTGATCGTCTTGCCCTCGAGAGGGCCGTCCGTCAGCTTGGCGGTGTACGTCGTCAGTGATGTCGTTGCCATGCCTCCATTGTCCTCAGCCCACCCTCCGCCGCAAGAGATCATCGGGTCGAGGTGCCTGCGCCCACGGCGAACGGGGCACGTCGGATTAGGCACACCGTCGGGCAAGGTGTGTATGGTTTGCCTGTTGGGCCGTCCGGCCCACGCTCGTCCGGCTTTGCGCCGAGGACCGGGCTCCGCGGGCAAATCGCGGGAGCGTGCTACCGACATCGGTCGGGGCGACATCGTCGTACATATAAGAGGAGTCAGGTGCCTGACACGAAGAAACTCGTCATCGTCGAGTCTCCGAACAAGGTGAAGTCGATCGCCCAGTATCTGGGCGACGGATACGAGGTGATGGCCTCCGTCGGTCACATCCGCGACCTGATCGAGCCCAAGAACCTGCCGCCGGAGCTCAAGAAGGGGTCGCTCGGGAAGTTCTCGGTCGACGTCGAGAAGGACTTCGAGCCGTACTACGTGGTCTCCGACCAGAAGAAGAAGACCGTCGCCGACCTCAAGCGCGCGCTCAAGAACGCGGACGAGCTCCTGCTCGCCACTGATGAGGACCGCGAAGGAGAGGCCATCGCCTGGCACCTCATCGAGGTGCTCAAGCCGAAGGTCCCCGTCAAGCGGATGGTCTTCCACGAGATCACGCGCGAAGCCATCGAGAAGGCGCGCGACAACACCCGCGAGATCGACACCGCCCTCGTCGACGCCCAGGAGACCCGCCGCATCCTCGACCGCCTCTACGGCTACGAGGTGTCGCCGGTGCTCTGGCGCAAGGTCGGCCCCGGCCTGTCCGCCGGCCGCGTCCAGTCCGCCGCCACCCGCCTCGTCGTCGACCGCGAGCGCGAGCGTCTCGCGTTCGTGCCCGCTTCGTACTGGGGTCTGACCGCCCAGCTCGCTCCGGAGGACGCCACTTCCTTCCAGGCCCGCCTGGCCCGCGTCGACGGATCCCGGGTGGCGACCGGACGCGACTTCGACGACCACGGCCGTCTCACCTCCGACGCCCGCACGCTCGACGAGGACGCCGCGCAGGCGCTCGCCGCGGCCATCCGCCGGCCGAGCACGGTCGTGGCCGTCTCGAAGGTCGACTCCAAGCCGTACTCGCGCCGGCCGGCCGCGCCGTTCACGACCTCGACGATGCAGCAGGAGGCCGCCCGCAAGCTCCGCTTCTCGGCCCGCCAGACGATGAGCGTCGCGCAGACGCTCTACGAGAACGGCTACATCACCTACATGCGCACCGACTCGGCGTCGCTGTCGCAGCAGGCGACGACGGCCGCGCGCAACCAGGCGGCGAAGCTCTACGGACCGGAGACGGTGCCGGACAAGCCGCGCACCTACGCGTCGAAGAGCAAGAACGCGCAGGAGGCCCACGAGGCCATCCGCCCGTCCGGCGAGGTGTTCCGCACCCCCGCCGAGCTCGAGAAGGTGCTGCGGGGCAACGAGTTCCGCCTCTACGACCTCATCTGGAAGCGCACCGTCGCCTCGCAGATGGCCGACGCCAAGGGGCAGACGGCCTCGGTGACCGTCGAGGCGACGATCACCGAGGGGACGCTCGACGGAACCGTCGCCGAGTTCACCGCCAGCGGCACCGTGATCACCTTCCGAGGCTTCCTCAACGCGTACGAGGAGAGCAAGGACGAGGAGCGCAACTCCTCCGACGCCGCAGAGGCGAAGCTCCCGCCGCTCGAACCGAAGCAGGTGCTCGCTGTCGCCGAGGTCGAGGCCGACGGACACGAGACCACGCCGCCCCCGCGCTACACGGAGGCGAGCCTGGTGAAGACGCTGGAGGAGCTCGGCATCGGCCGGCCGTCCACGTTCGCCAGCATCATCTCGACCATCATCGACCGCGGCTACGTCACGCAGCGCGGCCAGGCGCTCGTGCCCAGCTGGGTCGCCTTCTCGGTGGTCCGGCTGCTGGAGGAGTACTTCGGCGACCTGGTGCAGTACGACTTCACCGCCGAGATGGAGGACGACCTCGACCGGATCGCCGACGGCGCCGCCGAGCGGGTCGACTGGCTGAACAGCTTCTACTTCGGCAGCGACAAGCACAAGGGCCTGCGCCGGGTGATCGACAACCTCGGCGAGATCGACGCGCGCAGCATCAACTCGATCGCCATCGACGACGGCGTGACCCTGCGCATCGGCAAGTACGGGCCCTACCTGGAGGTGGCCGAGGCGGACGCCGCCGAGGACGCCACTCCGCGACGCGTGAACCTCCCGCCGGAGCTCGCACCGGACGAGCTGACCCCGGCCAAGGCGCACGAGCTGATCGACGCACCGGTGCAGACCGACCGCGTGCTCGGCTCCAACCCCGAGACCGGCAAGATCGTGCTCGCGAAGGACGGCCGGTTCGGCCCGTACGTGACCGAGGCGGACCCCGAAGAGGACCCGCAGGCCGACGCGAAGACCGGCGAGGTCGTCGAGAAGAAGAAGCCGGCGAAGAAGGCTTCGGCTCCCAAGCCGCGCACGGCCTCCCTCTTCAAGTCGATGGACATCGCGACCCTCGACCTCGAGACGGCCCTCAAGCTGCTCGACCTCCCGCGGGTGGTCGGGACGGACCCCGACAGCGGCGACGAGATCCAGGCGGCCAACGGCCGCTACGGCCCGTACCTCAAGAAGGGCACGGACACCCGCTCGCTCACCAGCGAGGACGACATCTTCACGATCGACCTCGCCGGCGCGCAGGAGCTCTTCGCGCAGCCCAAGTACGGCAACCGGCGGGCGTCCAGCGCGCTCAAGGAGTTCGACGCCGACCCGGTCAGCGGCAAGCCGATCAAGGTCAAGGACGGCCGGTTCGGGCCGTACGTGACCGACGGCGAGACCAACGCGACCATCCCGCGCGGCGAGACGGTCGAGGAGGTCGACTTCGAGCGCGCCGTGCAGCTGCTCGCCGACAAGCGTGCCAAGGGCCCGGCCAAGAAGGCTCCCGCGAAGAAGGCGACCACTCGCAAGGCGCCGGCGAAGACCACGGCGGCGAAGACCACCGCGGCCAAGACCACGACGGCCAAGAAGGCCACCACCGCGGCCAAGAAGACCACCACGGCGGCCAAGAAGACCACCGCGGCGAAGCCGGCGGCCGAGTGAGCGGGCTCTTCATCACGCTCGAGGGCGGGGACGGGGTCGGCAAGTCCACGCAGGCCGCGCTCCTGACCGAGTGGCTCGAATCGCAGGGGCGCACGGTCGTGCGCACTCGTGAGCCCGGCGGCACGGACGCCGGGGTCGAGATCCGCGAGATCGTGCTCCACCATCGCGGTGACATCGCTCCGCGCGCCGAGGCACTGCTGTACGCGGCAGACCGCGCGCATCACGTGGCGACCCTGGTCCGTCCAGCCCTCGAGCGGGGCGAGGTGGTCGTCCAGGACCGCTACATCGACTCTTCCGTCGCGTACCAGGGCGCGGGCCGCGTCCTCGGCGGCGACGAGGTGCGCGATCTCTCGCTCTGGGCCACCGAGGGCCTGCTGCCGGACCTCACCATCCTGCTCGACCTCGACGAGACGGCCGCCCGCGCCAGACTCGACACGTCCCGCACCCGGTACGACCGGCTGGAGGCGGAGCGTTCCGAGTTCCACGCCCGCGTGCGGGCGGCGTTCCTCGAGCTCGCGGCGGGGGAGCCGGAGCGCTTCCTCGTGGTGGACGCGTCGCGCCCGATCGACGAGATCGCGGCCGACATCCGCCAGCGCCTCGATGGCCGGGTCTGACCGGGCCGGTGTCCGCCGTGGACGCTAGCCTGGAACGCATGGCGGTATGGGATGACCTGACGGGGCAGGACGACGCCATCGCCGTCGTCCGCGCCGCCGCCGAGGGCGCCGACGCCCGCAGCATGACCCACTCCTGGCTCATTACCGGGCCGCCCGGATCGGGGCGCTCCAACCTGGCGTACGCGTTCGCCACCGCCCTGCTCAGCCCGGGCACGCCGGACGGCGACCTCGCGGCCCGCCGTCAGGTGGAGGCGCGGACGCACCCCGACCTCGCGGTGCTCAGCACCGAACGCGTCATCATCTCCATCGACGAGGTGCGCACCCTGGTGTCGAGCTCCCAGTTCGCGCCGTCCGTCGGCCGGTACCGGGTGATGGTCATCGAGGACGCCGACCGCATGAGCGAGCGCACCTCCAACGTCCTGCTGAAGGCGCTGGAGGAGCCGCCCGAGCGGACGGTCTGGATCCTGTGCGCCCCCAGCGACGCGGATCTGCTTCCGACGATCCGCTCGCGCGTCCGGACCGTGCGGTTGAAGGTGCCCAGTGTGGCCGACGTCGCTGCGCTCATCGAGCGCCGCGACGGGGTGGATGCCGCGACGGCCGAACGCGCGGCGCGGCACGCCCAGAGCCACATCGGCATGGCGCACCGCCTCGCGACGAACGAGGAGGCTCGCCGCCGCCGCTCCGAGACCCTCACGCTGGCCCTCGGCATCCGCTCCGTCTCCGGCGCCGTCCTCGCCGCCGCCTCCCTGCTCGAGATCGCCGGCGCCGACGCGAAGGCGATCACCGAGGAGCGGGACGCGGAGGAGCGCGAGCACGCCCTGCGCTCGCTCGGCGTCGAGCCGGGAGGGACGGTGCCCCCGGCGCTGCGCGGCCAGCTGCGTCAGCTGGAGGAGGACCAGAAGCGACGGGCGACACGCAGCCTCCGCGACGGGATCGACCGCATCCTGGTCGACCTCCAATCCCTCTACCGCGACGTGATGATGCTGCAGCTCGGCAGCGCCAGCGAGCTGGTGAACCTCGAGCTGCTGGAGCGCCTGGAGGCTCTCAGCGCCCACACGACTCCCGCCGATACGCTCGCGGCGATGGACGCGGTCCAGACGGCCCGCGAACGGATCGACGGCAACGTCGCGCCGGCGCTCGCGCTGGAGGCGATGCTCACGACCATCCTTCGCGGCACCGCCGCGCGAAAGGGGACCGACCTGTGACCACCCGTTCGGCCCGTCCCGGCGCCCGGCGCCGCTCCCTGTGTCTGGCCTCCGTCGCCATCGCCGCGGTCGCGGCGCTCACCCTCTCCGGATGCGTGACCTGGTTCATCCCGCCGAAGACGGCCGCGACCTCCACGCCGGTGCAGGAGAACGTCTCGGCGGCCCTCAAGCCGTTCTACGACCAGGTGCTGACGTGGAGCGACTGCTCCGGCGGCATGCAGTGCACCACGGCCAAGGCGCCGCTGAAGTGGGACGACCCGTCGGCGGGCGGGATCGAGCTCGCCCTCATCCGGCAGAAGGCGAAGGGCACCAAGCAGGGCTCTCTGCTGGTCAACCCGGGCGGCCCTGGCGCCTCCGGCAACGACTTCGTGAAGGACAGCGTCGGCTACGCGACCGACAGCACCCTGCAGGACCACTTCGACGTCGTCGGCTTCGACCCCCGCGGCGTCGGGCGCTCCACGGCGGTGACGTGCTACGACGCGAAGCAGATGGACGGCTACCTCTACGACATCACGCCCGGCGTGCGCGGATCGGACGAGTGGATCGCGGCCAATACCGCGTCCTCGACGGACTTCGGCGCCGCGTGCGCCAAGAACACCGGATCGCTCCTCGACGAGGTCGACACCGTGAGCGCGGCCCGCGACCTCGACCTCCTCCGCGCCGTCCTCGGCGACACGAAGCTCAACTACCTCGGCTACTCCTACGGCACCTATCTCGGCGCGGTCTACGCCGACCTCTACCCGGGCAAGACCGGCCGGCTGGTGCTCGACGGCGCCCTCGACCCCGCGGCCAGCAACTTCGACGTGACGAAGGTGCAGGCGCAGGGCTTCGAGAGCGCCCTGCGGGCGTACCTCGCGGACTGCGTCACCCAGAAGGACTGCCCCTTCAACGGCACCGTGGACGACGGGATGAAGACCATCTCCGCCCTCCTGGCGTCCGTCGAGAAGAGCCCCATCCGCAACTCGGACGGCCGCGAGCTCGGCGCGAACACCCTGGTGACGGCGATCATCTACCCGCTGTACGACGCGAAGGCCTGGTCGTACCTCAGCCAGATGTTCGAGTCGGTCATGCGGGGGAGCGCCTCCGTCGCCTTCACCCTGGCCGACGCGTACAACAGCCGCGACAGCGACGGCACCTACTCGGACAACTCGACCGAGGCGTTCATGGCGATCAACTGCCTGGACTACTCGTACGACGCCGACCCCGCGACGATGCGCTCGCAGGCGGCCGAGCTCGCCAAGGACGCGCCCGTGATCGGGCCGTATATGGCGTACGGCGACATCGGCTGCGCCACCTGGCCGTACAAGACGACCGTGAAGCGCGGCCCGATCGCGGCGGCGGGCTCCGCGCCGATCCTCGTCGTCGGCACGACCAACGACCCCGCGACCCCCTACGTGTGGGCGAAGAACCTCGCGAGCGAGCTGCAGAACGGCCACCTCCTCACCTACAAGGGCGAAGGCCACACGGCGTACAACAAGTCGAACTCGTGCGTGAACACCACCGTCGACGACTTCCTGGTGAAGGGGACGCTGCCCTCCGCCGGCAAGACGTGCTGACCGTGTCCGCGGCGTCACACTCGCTCGATCGAGTGGTGCAATTTTGCAGAGGATGAAATAATCTGCGTGTGACTGTGGCACCTGACTCAGCGGTGGATCCCGAACTCGGCCTGCGCGAGCGGAAGCGGATCGCCACCCGGCGCGCCATCCAGCTCGCCGCGCTCACTCTGACCAGCGAGCGCGGGTTCGACCGGGTCACGATCGACGAGATCAGCCATGCCGCCAACGTCTCGCCGCGCACCTTCTTCAACTACTTCCCCTCCAAGGAGACGGCGATCATCGGCGAGCTCCCCGAGCTGCCGCACGAGGACGACGTCGAGCGGTTCATCGCCGCCGGACCCGAGGAGCCCATCCTTCACGGGATGAGCCTGCTCCTGATCGCCGCGATCGACGGCGGCGAGCTCGGCGAGCCCGACCCGGCCGCACCCGGTGAGACGGCGGCGAGCCTGCAGGAGATGCACACCCTCCGCCGCGCCCTCCTGAAGGACAACCCGGAGCTCTTCGCCCAGCGCATGGCGAGCATGCACAAGTTCGAGGACGCCCTCAGCGCCGTCGTGCAGCGCCGCCTCGCCCACGACGACCCGGCTCTCGCCGAGGACGCGGAGGCGCTGCACCAGCGCGCCCGCCTCGTCACCTACGTCGCGTTCGCCGGCATGCGCCACGCCTGGTCCTGCTGGGCCGACCACGGCGGCGTCGAGCCGCTCGCCGACCGCCTCCGCAGCTCCTTCGACCAGCTGCAGGCGCTCGGTTCGCAGGTTCACTGATCCGTCTGGCCGTCCCTTCCCGATGGTCGTGAACACCCCGCCGGATCGGGTAAGCTATCTGACTGTGCGCCGAGCGGAAGCCCGGCCCACGCCGCCCTAGCTCAGTCGGCAGAGCATCTCACTCGTAATGAGAAGGTCAAGGGTTCGATTCCCTTGGGCGGCTCCGAAGAGACACGAACGGCCCGCGGAGAACCGCGGGCCGTTCGTCGTTTTCCGGCTTCAGCCGATCGACTCCAGGTGGTTGCCGTCGTTGGTGACGAGGTAGCCGCCGGAGAACCGCCAGGACTCCCAGAGCCGGCGCGGACGGGTCCAGAGGACGTTCCCGGTCGCCATGTCGGTCGCGATCCCCGCCGAGGCGTCCTGGGGGTCGTACGTGTAGGAGTTGCGCGTGCCGAGGAGCTGGGTGAAGCCGTCGCCGCGTGTGTTCGCGACAGGGGCGCCTGTCGTGCGATCGAAGGAGCAGGTCTGACCACCGACGGAGGTCACGATCGCGTCACGCGCATCCTGGACAGTGCCGATGCCCCCCGTCGTCTGGGGACCGCAGCCCGTCGCCGTCGCGCTCCAGCGCGCGGTTCCCGTCGCCTGATCGTAGAGCGTGACGGTGTCGGCGCCGGTGACCACGAACAGCCCGGAGTCGGTCCCACCACGTGATCCAGCGGCCTGCGCGCCGGCCGTCGCGACGGCTTGCGCTATCGTCCCGGGCGGCGCGGCCGTCGTCCACACCTTCGCGCCGGTGGCGTCGAAGCCGGTGAGTTCCCGGGGAGCCCCGTCCAGGCCGCCGGTCTGCGTGACGTAGACCGACCCGAACGTGTCGACATTGTTGAGAGCGCTCGATTCGGTCACGGCGCCGCTGACGGAGTCCACCATGGCCGTGAAGGATCGCGAGTCCTGGCCGTACCCTCTGCCGTAGCTGATGGGGATGGCCGTCGCGCTGTCGACCGCGGGGAGGAAGTCGACGAGGTTGCCGTTGACGGTCGTCGACCACTTCGGATGCGCGGGATCTCGCGGGTCGATCCGGCGGAGCGACGGAGTCGACGACTCCGAGCCGTCGGCGCCGCGCTGCGCGTCGACGATGAGCAGGTCGCCCGACGCGTCGCCGACGGTCGTCGCATCGCGGGCGAGTGAGAACCGGGGGATGCCCGGATCGAAGGGAGCGACGGTCTGGCCGGTGGTGAGGTCGAGCACCTCGTGGGGGCCGTAACCGGGGTTGCCGTAGGCGATCACCGCGCGTCCCGAGGTGCCGAGGACCCGCAGCGTCGTCTGCAGGCTCAGCTGGTCGGGAGTGAAGGCCCACTCGCGGGTCCAGAGCTTCGTCCCGTGCTCGGTGTCGACGAGCGTGAGCGCGATGTCCTCGTCCGTATCGTAGATGCAGTCGGATCCCTCGTACTCCTTGGGCCGGATGCCGCTGAGATAGAGCGCACGCCCGTCGGAGAGGTCCCAGCTCGTGAGCATCGTGCACTCCGTGTTCGTACCGGCGAGGTCCAGGCTCCACGAGGGGGAGGCCGGGAGGCCGGACACATCGTGCGGCGCGATCGGAGTCGACTGGACGACCGGGCGCGTCGTCGGGGTGGGCGTCGGCGTAGGTGTGGGAGTGGGTGTCGGCGTCACGACGGGTGTCGGCGGTGCCGGAGCCGGCTCGGGGGCGCCGAAGTGGAGCACCCCGGACAGCGCGAGGGCGGCGGTCCCCCCGGCGAGAGCGAGCGCGACGCCCGTGAGGGTCGCGACCAGGGCGAACGTGGCCGGACGGCGGCGGATCGTGGTCGAGTCGACGGTGTCGATGAGCAGGGCGCGGATCTCCGCGCTGCGTGTGGGGTCGAAAGCGGATGACGTGGTCATTCTGCACCTCCTTCGAGGGCGGGGCGGCCGGCGGCGATCTCCGTCGCTGCGGGGTCGAGTCCGGCGAGGGTGAGGTCGCCCAGCCGGCGCTTGGCGCGGGACAGGCGTGATTTGACGGTGCCGATCGGCACCCGGAGCGTCGCGGCGACGTCGGCGAGCGGCATCTCCTCGAGGATGCAGAGCGTGATCACGTCCTGGTCGCGCGGAGGGAGGCCGGCGAACGCCGAGCGCACGGCCGCGTCCCTCCCGCGGTTGTCGAGGGCGTCGTCGACGTCCGGTGTGCTGTCCGGCTGCGGGGCGGGCTGCGAGAGCTTCGAGAGCGCATTGCGGTACCGGCGACTGCTGCGCGTGTGGTTGCGCACGGTGTAGTTCGTCGTGACGAGCAGCCACGCGATGATCGACCCGTCGACCATGCGCACCGCGTCCCGCCGGCGCCAGGCTTCGAGGAAGACCACGGCGGTCACGTCCTCGGCATCGTGCCGGGCCCCCAGCAGGCGCAGCGCCTGCCCGAAGACGCGATCGCGGTGCCGGTCGAAGAGCGAGGCGAACGACGCCGAGTCGCCCTCACGCGCTCTCGACCAGGCCGCGGCCTCGTCGAATCGTTCTGTGTCCATATCCCCTAATGTCCGGTCGCGAAGCGCGGTTCCATCTTCGTGCACGACCGGACGGGGAGGCGGTTCACCCCGCCAGCACGGCCTCCTCGGCGTGGTGGCACGACACGTCGCGGACCGGGATGCCGGGGCCGGACAGGGCGTGCAGCGGGGGGACGATCGTGCGGCATTCGTCGGTGGCCATCCAGCAGCGCGGGTTGAAGCGGCAGCCGGCGGGCGGGTCGACGGGCGACGGGGGTTCGCCGCCGAGGATGCGCCGCTGCGACAGCCGGCCGCGGCCCTCCCGGGTGGCGGTCGGGGTCGCCGACAGCAGGGCCTGCGTGTAGGGGTGGGAGGGGTGATCGTAGATCGCGTCGGTGTCGCCGATCTCGGCGATGCGGCCGAGATACATGACGGCGACGCGGTCGGCGATGTGGCGGACGACCGAGAGGTCGTGCGCGATGAAGACGATCGAGACGCCGAGGCGGCGGCGGATGTCGCCGAGGAGGTTGATGACCTGCGCCTGCACGGAGACGTCCAGGGCGGAGACGGGCTCGTCGCAGACGAGGACGTCGGGGTCGAGCGCGAGCGCCCGGGCGATGCCGATGCGCTGGCGCTGACCGCCGGAGAACTGGTGGGCGAATCGGCCGAGCATGTCCTCGCCCAGGCCGACGAGCTCCAGGAGCTCGACCGCGCGGGCGCGCCGGTCGGCCCGGTTCATGGCGTGGGCGGCCGCGATGGGCTCGGTGACGATGTCGAGCACGGTCATGCGCGGGTCGAGGGAGGCGTACGGGTCCTGGAAGATCATCTGCACGCCCTGGCGCAGGTGCTTGCGGTCGCTCAGCCGGCCGCGGCCGACGTCGCGGCCGCGGTAGGTGAGCGTGCCGTCGTCCGGGCGCTCCAGCCCGACGAGCATGCGGGCGAGAGTGGACTTGCCGCAGCCGGACTCGCCCACGATGCCGAGCACTTCGCCGGCGTGCAGCTCGAGGCTGACGCCGTCCACCGCGGAGACGGTGGCGGGGCGCAGGCGGGAGCCGGAGGCGAAGCGGCGGGCGAGACCGGAGGCGCCGAGCACGACCTCACGGGGGTCGTCCTCCGGGCGGGGGAGCACGGCGGCGGGGCGGGGGTCAGACGAGTTCACCGATGAGCTCCTCGGATCGGAGGCAGGCGGCGCGCCGGCCGATGGCGACCTCCACGAGGGGAGGCCGGGTGGTCGCGCAGGCGTCCACGGCGAGGTGGCAGCGCGGGTGGAACGAACAGCCCCGCGGCACCCGGGCCGGGCTGGGCGGGGAGCCGGGGATGGTGAGCAGGTCCGATCCGCGCTGGGCCGCCTGCGGCACGGAGCGCAGCAGGGCCTCGGTGTACGGGTGGGCGGGATGCGCGAAGACCGTATCGGCGCTGCCGCTCTCGACGATCCGCCCGGCGTACATGACGGAGACGTGGTCCGCGACCTCCATGACGACGCCGAGGTCGTGCGTGATGAGCAGGATGCCCATCCCGAGCTGGTCGCGCAGCGAGCCGAGCAGGTCGAGGATCTGCGCCTGCACGGTCACGTCGAGAGCGGTGGTCGGCTCGTCGGCGATCAGCAGCTCGGGGTCGAGGGCGATCGCCATGGCGATCAGGATGCGCTGCCGCATGCCGCCGGAGAACTGGTGCGGGTAGTCGTCGACGCGGCGGGAGGGGGCCGGGATGCCGACGAGGCCGAGCAGGTCGACCGCGCGGGCGCGGGCCTGCCGGCGACTGGCCCGGCGGTGCACGCGGAACAGTTCGCCGATCTGGTCGCCGATCGTCATCACGGGGTTGAGGGCGGAGAGGGCGTCCTGCAGCACCAGGGCGATGCGCTCGCCGCGGAGCCGCCGCCGGCCCTCCTCGTTCAGGGTGAGGAGGTCGACGTCGCCGAGCCGCAGCTCGTCGGCGGTGACGCGGGAGTACTCGTCGCCGAGTCCCATGATCGCGCGGGCGGTCACGGACTTGCCGGAGCCGGACTCGCCGAGCAGCGCGACGAACTCGCCGCGGCCGACGCTGATGTCCACCTCGCGCACGGCCGGGATGTCCGGGCCGGAGCCGGTGAACGCGACGGAGAGGTTGCGTACCCGCAACACCTCGTCGCCGGAAGGGTTCGTAGTGTCCACGCTGACATCCTTGCATGTGAGTGATTTCCGGAATGTTTCAATTGGGAAACAGATTTGCCGAATTTTCAAACACATGTTGACACAGATGCCGGATATCGGCGAGATTGTGTCGTACTGCGCCAGGTGCGCACCGCGACCACCACCTCACCAGGAACGAAGGAGAAAGCGTGCTCGACCCCTCCCCGCGCTACACCGGCTACACGGCCTACGACTACCTCGAGGCCGGCAAGGACTACCGGGAGTTCCGCTACGCCCAGCAGATCGGCCGCGTGCCCGCCTACGCCGGACTCGGCCTCAGCGACGCCCAGGCGGAGCGCACCACGCGCCTGCTGACCGAGTCCACCGTCATCTCGCTGCACGACCACGTGCAGGTCTTCCCCGAGGACATGACCCAGCTCCGCGACCACATCCGCCAGGGCCGCGAACCAACCGGCTACGAGGGGCTCAGCCGCTCGGGCATCACGGCCGTCTTCGACAACGGGATGGACGGCACCTGCTGCATCTCGAGCGACGCGGGCTGGAAGTACCAGGACGTGCTCTTCGACCTCGGCGTGCGCATGGCGGACCTCGCGCACCAGGACTTCGTCATCAAGGGCGAGACGATCAAGGACATCGAGTACGCGGCCGCGACCGGCCGCATCGCGCACGTCTTCGCACTCGAGGCCTCCACGATGATCGAGAACGAGGTCGACCGGCTCGACGTGCTCTACGGCTTCGGCGTGCGCCAGATGGGCATCGCCTACTCGGAGGCGAACACCCTCGGTTCCGGGCTCAAGGAGCGCGGCGACGGCGGCCTCACCTACTTCGGCGAGCGCGCGGTCGAGCGGATGAACAAGCTCGGAATCGCGATCGACGTCTCGCACTCGGGCGACCGCACGGCCGTGGACGCGATCAAGGCCTCCACCAAGCCGACCTTCATCACCCACGCGGGCGCCCGCGGCCTCTGGCCGACGAACCGCATGAAGACGGACGAGACGATCATCGAGTGCGCGAAGCGCGGCGGTGTGATCGGCATCGAGGCGGCGCCGCACACCACGCTGTCCCCGGCGCACCCGCGCCACTCGCTGGAGTCGGTGATGGACCACTTCCAGTACTGCGTCGACCTGGTCGGTCTCGAGCACGTCAGCTTCGGCCCCGACACGCTCTTCGGCGACCACGTCGGCCTGCACGACGCCTTCTCGTCCAACCTGTCCCTCGGGCAGGCGCACGGGACGGTCGACTACGAGAAGGTCGAGTACGTCGACGGCCTCGAGAACCCGGCCGAGGAGTTCTACAACATCATCGGCTGGCTGGTGAAGCACGACTACTCCGACGACGAGATCCGCGCCGTCGTGGGTGGCAACACTCTGCGGGTCCTGAAGGAGGTGTGGGTCTGATGCGCCCACGGAAGATCGCACTCGCCGCTGCGGTGCTCGCCGCGTCGGCGCTCGCCCTGAGCGCCTGCGCCCCGAGCGCCCCGCCCGCCGCCTCCACGGCGACGGCCGGATCGCAGACGCTCTCGGTGGCCACCACCACCGACGTCGTGAACTACAACCCGCTCGTCGGCAACAGCCGCAGCGACTACTGGATCACCAACCTGATGTACCCGCACCTCCTGAGCATCGCGAACGACGGCTCGAAGGAGCCCCAGGTCGCGACCAAGTGGGGCTACGTGGACGACACCACCGGCTTCTACGACATCCGCGACGACCTGAAGTGGAGCGACGGCGAGCCGCTGACCGCCGAGGACGTGGCCTGGACGATGAACGCGGTCAAGAAGGACAAGCCCTCCGGCACCTTCTACGGCCAGCTCACCAACCTCGACACGGCGACGGCCGTCTCGAAGACCCGGGTCGAGTTCACCCTCACCAAGCCGGACTCGTCGATCGTCGAGGAGATCGGCTTCTGGGGCAACATCGTCCCGAAGCACGTCTTCGAGAAGGCGGAGTCGGTGGCGACGTTCCCGAACGACGGCAGCGACGGCGGCTGGGTCAGCGCCGGCCCGTACAAGCTGACCAAGGTGCAGATCGGGCAGAGCTACACGCTGGAGCGCGTGGAGGACTACCCGCTGGTCGAGGGCGGCACCCCGCTGTCCGCCTCGGTCGTCTACCGCGTGTTCCCGGACATCAACACCGAGATCCTGGCGCTGCAGAGCGGCGAGGTCGACGTGATCGCCAACGCCCTCCCGCCGGCGCAGGTCGCCAAGCTCAAGGCGACGAGCGGCATCGCCGTCGAGGAGGCCGTCGGCCTCGGCTACGCGCACATGACCTACAACATGAACAACGCGGACCTGGCCAAGGTCGAGGTGCGGCAGGCGCTCGCGCACGCCGTCGACTACGACGCCATCCGCAAGGTCGTGCTGCAGGGTCAGGCCGTCTCGACCGGCTCCAGCCCGCTGATGCCGGTGCTGAAGGACTACTACGACAAGTCGATCAAGGAGTACGCGTTCGACACCGACGAGTCGCGGACGCTGATGGAGAAGGCGGGCTACACCGCCGGCTCCGACGGCATGTTCCCGCTGAAGTTCCGCCTCATCTACTCGCTGCAGGACAGCGTCACCAGCCAGTGGGCGACCCTGGTGAAGGACAGCGCGGCGAAGGCGGGCATCGCGATCGAGCTGCAGGGCACGGAGCGCAACACGTACCTCGCGATGACCAACAAGGGCGACTTCGACATCTACGCCGGCAACTTCGCCATCATGGACGACCCGGTGACGAACATGACGCTGGCGTACCTGCCCGGCGGCGCCATCAACTACACCTACGTCGACGACGCGAAGCTCAACGACCTGATCGCCCAGGGCACCGCGACGACCGACAAGGACGACAAGGTGAAGCTGATGCGCGAGGCCGCGAAGATCGTGCGGGACAACGTGTACGACAACATCATGTACACGCAGAACCTGTACTTCGCCCACAGCTCGAAGTGGACCGGGTTCGTCTCGAAGCCCAGCGAGCTGCTCTCCATCGTCAACCCGGTGTCGCTGGCCAGCGCGCACCCGGCCGGCAAGTAACCGAAAGCAGGGAGACCCGCGTGTCCCGGTTCCTGTTCCTCCTCCCACGGCTCGGCCGGGGTCTGCTCACGATCTGGTTCGCCGTGACCGTGACGTTCCTCCTGCTGCGCCTGCTGCCCGGAGATCCGGCGCTGGCCGTCGCCAGCCCGAACATGACCGAGGATGCGCGGGCCGCCCTGCTTCAGCAGTACGGCCTCGACCAGCCGATGATCGTGCAGTACGGCATCTACCTGTGGCAGCTCGTCCAGGGCAACCTCGGGGTGTCGTTCACGCAGTCCATCCCGGTGCTGGATGTGCTGATGCAGCGCCTGCCCTGGACGCTGCTGCTCACCGGCACGGCGCTCGTGGCCACGGTGGTCGTCGGCATCCCGCTCGGGGTGCTGGCGGCCTCCCACCGCGGGCGGTTCCTGGACCGGCTGGTGCAGATCGTGGGCGTGACCGGCCAGTCCATCTTCGTCCCGAGCATCGGCGTTCTGCTGCTCTTCGTCTTCGGGCTCATGCTCGGCTGGCTGCCGATCGGCGGGGCGTACGATCAGGACGCCTACGGGCTCGCCTGGTACGGGAGCGTGGCGACGCACCTCATCCTGCCGGCGCTCTCGCTCATGCTCGTGCAGCTCGGCTCGTACGTGCTCACGATGCGCTCGACGCTCATCGACGCGCTGGGGGAGGACTACACGACGCTGGCCCGGGCGAACGGACTGCCCTACCGCCGGGTGCTCTGGAAGCACGCCCTGCGCAACGCGCTGCTGCCGACCACCACGCTCATCGGCCTGCAGCTGGGCTTCCTCGTCGGCGGGGCGGTGCTCACCGAGACCGTGTTCGCCTACCCCGGCATCGGGCGCGGCATCTACGAGGCCGTCACCCAGCTCGACTTCCCCGTCCTCCAGGGCGCGTTCCTGATGCTCGCGATCACGGTCGTGGTCGCGAACATGATCACGGACACCGTCTACGGTTTCCTCGACCCGAGAGTGAAGAAGGCATGACGACCGACGCGACCGTCCAGAACGCGGCGACCGTCACCGAGGAGGCCGTCGGGCTCGAACCCGTCGCCCTCGGCAACGGCCGCGCGAGCGCCCAGACCTGGAAGGCCTTCCGCCGGGAGCCGCTCGGGATGCTGGCGCTCGGCGTGCTCATCCTGCTCACCATCGTCGCGATCGGCGCCCCGCTGATCGCCCCCTATCCGCCGAGCTACGGCGACCCCGTGCTCGCGGCCCCGAGCTTCGCGCACTGGTTCGGCACGGACAGCCTCGGCCGCGACGTGTTCGGCGAGGTGGTCTGGGGCTCGCAGCAGAGCATCCTGGTGGCCGTCGCCGCCTCGGCCATCGCCATCGTCGTCGGGACGCTGATCGCCGTGGTCGGCGCGTACTTCCAGCGGCTGGACGGGTTCATCAGTGTGCTGGTCGACCTCACGCTGTCGCTCCCGGTGCTGCCGCTGATGATCCTCATCGCCGCCCTGGTCGGCCCGAGCACCGGCACGATCATCCTCGTGGTCGCCGCGTTCTCGTGGCCGGAGGTCACGCGGCTGGTGCGCTCGCAGGCTCTCACGGTGGTGCGCCTGCCGTACGTCGACGCCGCGCGGCTCATGACGACCTCCCCGCTGTGGATCATCGTCCGGCACGTCGTCCCGGCCGTCACGCCCGTCATCGTCGTCTCGGTCGTGGTCACGGCCTCGCGTGCCGTCCTGTCGGCCGCCGGGCTCGCCTTCCTCGGCCTCGGCGACCCGAACGTGTGGTCGTGGGGCCGCATCCTCTACGAGGCCCAGCAGTCGGGCGCGATGTCGAGCGCCTGGTGGCTGACCCTGTTCCCCTCCATCGCCATCCTGCTGCTCGTGCTCTCCGCGACGCTGCTGTCGATCGCGTACAACGACGCCCGCAACCCGCGGTCGCGTCGCCGCTGACCGCCGCACCGACCAGACGATCCGAAGGAGGACCGTGTTCACCACCCGCCTGAGCGCCGACGCGCTCGACCGGCTGCAGGAGCGCGTGCGCGAGCGCATGCGCTCCGCCGGACTCGACGCGCTGCTGACCGACGCGCCCGAGGACGTCGCGTACCTCACCGGCTTCTTCCACCACCCCTGCGAGCGGCCGGTCGCCGTGTGGCTCGGCGCCGACGGCGGTGCCGTGCTGCTCGTCCCCGAGCTGGAGCGCGAGAACGCCGAGCGACAGGAGGCGCGCGCCGAGATCGTCTCGTACGCCGAGTTCCCGGGCGTCGTGCCTCCGTTCCGCGCCCTCGCCTCCCGGGTGGGCCGCGCGGGCCGGGTCGGCTACTCGACCGGCATGACCTGGGAGCGCCAGCACGCCGCCTTCGCCGAACTGACCGTGGCGGAGGCCCTCCCCACCCCGATCGTGACCGTCGCCCGCTACCTCAAGCTTCCCGAGGAGGTCGCGCTGCATGCGGAGGCAGCGCGGATCACCGACCTGATGCTGGAGGCGGGCGTCGCCCTGGTGCGCGAGAGCATCACGGCGGGCGCGACCCTGCCGACGGAGGCCGAGCTGGCCTCGCACGTCGGCGGGGTCGGCGTCTCCACGATGTACGAGGAGCACGACGACGTGATCGTCGTCTCACCGCTCGCGGGCGGTCTGGTCTACGCGGGCGCCAACTCCGCCTATCCGCACGGCCTGCCCTCCGGATACCGGCTGCAGCGGGGCGACACCTTCATGCTCTCCCTCGGCTGCGCCGTCGGCGGCCGCTTCGTCGAGGGCGAGCGCACCTTCGTGCTCGGCGAGCCGAGCGCCGAGCAGCGCCGCTACCACGACGCCGTCCGGCTCGCGCAGGAGGTCGGCGGCCGCGCCATCCGCCCGGGTCGCGCGTGCCGCGACGCCAACCGCGACTGCCTCGACGTGATCCGCGACGCCGGGCTCGGCGACTACCTGCGCCACCGGCAGGGTCACGGCATCGGCCTCGGGATGCACGAGCCGCCGTGGCTCGAGGACGGGGACGAGACGCCGCTCGAGGCGGGGATGATCGTCTCGAACGAGCCGGGGATCTACCTCCCCGGCCACGCCGGCTACCGCATCTCGGACAGCATGCTGGTGACGCCGGACGGCGCCCGCCCGCTCACCGCGTTCCCCCGCGATCTCGATTCCTGCACCATCGCACTCTGAAGAAAGGACCCACCGTGACCGGAAACCAGGACGTCTCCCCGGAGTTCGCCGCCGCGACCACCACCGCCGAGTTCGTGGAGATCAACGGCAACCGCCTCGCCGTGGAGGTGCTCGGCCCGGAGGGCGCGCCGGTCATCATCACGCATCACGGGGCCCCCGGCCTCGGTTCGCGCGCCGAGCCGCGCGCCAGCTTCGGGCGGCTCGCCGACGACTACCGCGTCGTCGTCTTCGACGCGCGCGGGTCGGGCGAGAGCGAGGGAGCGGGGGAGTTCAGCCACGAGCAGTGGGCGGCCGACATCGACGGCCTGCGCGAGTGGATCGGCGCCGAGCAGATCATCATGGCCGGCGGCTCCTACGGCGGGTTCATGTCGATGGAATACGCCATCCGGTACCCGGACCGCGTGCGCGCGCTCGTCCTCCGCGACACCGCGCCGGACAACACCCACTCGGAGCTGTCCCGCGCCAACGCGCTCGCCTCCGACCGCGTCACGGTCGACATGGAGAAGTTCGACCGCATCGACGAGGGCCGGGTACGCGACGACGACGACCTGCGCGACTGCTGGCGCGAGATCCTCCCGCTGTACGACTTCGTCTACGACCCGGAGGCCGTCGAGCGCAAGGTCGCCGCCACCCCCTACCGCTACGAGGCGCACAACTACGCGTTCTCCCAGAACCTGCCGAACTATGATCTGAAGGGGGCTCTCCCCGGGATCAGCGCGCCGACCCTGGTCACGGTGGGCCGCACGGACTGGATCACCCCGGTCTCGTGCAGCGAGACGATCGTCTCGCTCATCCCGGGCGCGCGTCTGGCGATCTTCGAGAAATCGGGGCACTCGCCGCAGATCGAGGAGGCGGAGGAATGGACGGCCACCGTACGCGGCTTCCTGCACCAGGTCGCGCCGCCCCGGTCGGGCACGGCCGCGTGAAGGCGCTCGACACCCTCGACGAACTCGACCGCAAGATCATCGTCGCCCTGCAGCACGACGGGCGCGCCAGCTGGACCGCGATCGCCGACATGGTCGGCAGCTCGACCGCGACGGTCGCTCGCCGCGGTCAGCAGCTGGTCGCCGACGGCGTGGTGCGCATCGCGATCGTCCCCGCTCTCGGCAGCTCCGGGCAGGTGGACTCGTTCCTCGTGCGCCTGAACTGCCGGCCGGGCACGCAGCTGGAGGTGGCGGCCGCCCTCGTCGCGCACGAGGACGTCCGGTTCCTCACCCTCGTGACCGGCCAGTACGACATCATGGCCGAGGTCGTGGTGACGGGAGGCGCCGCGCACTACCCGAAGCTCATCCAGTCGCTGCAGTCGATCGCCGGCATCAAGCGCTGGCGCAGCGACATCATCATGCACGTCTACAAGGTGCGGCACGACTGGAGCAGGCAGCTCTACGCCGAGACCATGAAGCTGCCTGCCGAGGCGGAGAAGACCTCCCTCATCGACCCGGAGTACTGCGAGCCCGCGCACTTCGACGACGCCGACCGCCGCATCCTCACCGAGCTGCGCGAGGACGGCCGGGTGACCTTCCAGGCGATCGGCGACAAGACGGGGATGAACGAGTCGAGCGTGCGGCGCCGGTTCGACCGCCTCCGCGCGAAGGGCTGCGTCGACATCCTGACGCTCGTCCCCGCGGCCGCGCTCGGGATGGGCGCGGAGACGCTGCTCCTCGTCCGGGTGGCCCCCGCGCGGCTGGAGGCCGTGGCCAACGCGCTGTCGGAGTACCCGGCCGTGCGCTACCTGGCCGCGATCCTGGACGACAACTCGCTCTTCTGCGAGCTGATCACCCCATCGGTCGCCGAGCTCAACGACTTCATCTCCCACACCCTGTCGGCGCTGGAGGGCGTCGAGGGCTGGACCGGCGCGATGGAGCTGCTGTACCTCAAGCGCGGTTTCGTGGAGACGCCGTGGTGGCGCACGCAGGTCGGGGTCGGCGCGCTCGACGGCTGACGCGACAGCGGCTCCCCGGGACGTTCGCGTGCCGTCGCGCGGCCGCATTCGTCCCGGGGAGCCGCCGTCGCTCCGCGGCCGCTCAGCCGATCGACGCGATCCGGTTGCCGTGGAGGCGGACGAGGTAGCCGCCGGCGAAGTCCCAGTACTCCCTGCTGTCCAGGTCGACGGTCCAGAGGACGCGGCCGGTCGCTCGGTCGTAGGCGGTTCCCACGCGGGTCTCCCAGGAGGTCGCGTAGGTGTTCTTCGGCCCGAGCGAGTCGAGCGGCGACGCCGGGACGCCGAGGTCGGGGAGCGCCTTCCCCGTGGTGCGGTCGATGGCGCATCCGGTCGAGTCGCCGAGCTGGAGGGTGAACGCGTTCCGCGCCGTGTCGGCGAGGGCGGAGACGACGCCGCGGCCGATCGACGCGCTGCACGCCCCGGGGGCGGAGGTCCAGACCGTGTCGCCCGACAGCTGGTCGATGACCGTCACGCCCGCCGCATCGGCGATCGCGAACTGGCCCGCCTGCGCGAGGTCCGTCTGCCCGGCTCCCGCGGGGCTCGCCACGGTGCTGACGGGGACCAGGGCTGCGCCCGGGGCGACGTGCCGCGTCCACACCGCCGTCCCGGATCCGTCGAGCGCGGTCACGTCGGACGAGCCGTTCGCCGCGCCCGCCGCCCAGAGGGTGACGAGGCTCGACGTCAGCCTGTAGTCGGTGAACTCCGGGTGCCGGGTGAAGGCGCCCGACGCGAGATCGATCGTCCCGAACACCTGGGTGTTCGGGTCGTTCGCCAGGTAGTAGTACGCCGGAAGGACCGATGCGTCGCTGGTCCCCGGCGCGACGACCGGGCCGGTGCCGTCGACGGGAGTGGTCCACCGCGGGGCGGACGCGTCCATCGGGTCGACCCGCGAGATCGTGCCGGGAGTCCCGCGGGTCGGATCGCTGGACACCACGAGATCGCCGGAGTCGTCCGGCACCGCCACGCCGTAGAGCAGTGCACGGGCGTCGTAGGTGGCCAGGGTCTGCCCGGTGTTCAGGTCGATCACGTCGTGGGCGCCCGATGTGCCGTCGGTGGAGGTGAACATCGCGCGTCCGGACGTGCCGAGGAGCTGGAAGCGCGTACCCGCGAAGCCGCCGTCGCGATCGGACGTGTAGCTCCACTCCCGCTTCCAGAGGACCTCGCCGTCGGTCGTGTCGACCATGGTCAGGCCGACGCGCTCGTCCGTGTTCTCGGTGCACGCACCGCCGCCCTCGTACTCCTTGGGCCGGGCGCCGGAGACGAACACGCTGAGGCCGTCGGCCACGCTGTACGCCTGCGGATTCATCCGGCAGCCGTCGTCGATGCCCGGGAGGTCGATGGACCACCTCGTCCGGTCGGCGAGCGTGTCCACGTCGTGCCGGGCGATCGGCCCGGACTGCACCCGGATGCGCGGGGCCGTCGGCGTGGTGGTCGGCGTCGGCGTCGGCGTGATGCTCGGCGTGGGTGTGATCGGCACGGGGACGGGGTCCGGCGCGCCGAAGTGCAGGGCGCCCGTGAGGGCGAGGGCGGCGGTTCCGCCGGCGAGGAGCACGGCGGCGCCGACGAGTCCGCCGAGGAGGGCGAACCGTGTGCGCGAGGGACGCGCGGGAGCGGTGGCGACGGTCTCGTGGAGGATGTCGCGGAGGGCGGCGCTGCGCGCCGGGTCGAAGACGGGGCCGGTGGTGGTCATTCTGCACCTCCTTCGAAGGCGGGGTGGACCGTGTCGGGGATGAGCGCGAGGTCGCCGAGGCGGCGCTTGGCGCGGGAGAGCCGGGACTTGACGGTCCCGACGGGGACGCCGAGCGTGCGTGCGGCGTCGGCGAGCGGGAGCTCCTCCAGCACGCAGAGCGTGATGACGTTCTGGTCGGCGGTGGAGAGGGTGCTGAACGCATCGCGGACGCGACGGTCGCGCTCCTGGTTGTCGAGGTCGTCGGCGACGTCGTCGGCATGGTCGGGCTGGTGCGCGGGTTCGGGCATCCGGGCGAGCGCCTCGCGGTGGCGGCGCTTGCTGCGTTCGAGGTTGTGGACGGTGTTGTTCGCCGTGACCAGCAGCCACGCGATGATCGAACCGTCCACCACCCGCACGGCGTCGCGGCGGCGCCAGGCCTCCAGGAAGACCATGGCGGTGACGTCCTCGGCATCGTGCGGCTGCCGCACCAGGCGCAGCGCGTGGCCGAAGACGCGGTCGCGATGCGCGTCGAAGAGCGACGTGAACGCGTCCGGATCCCCGTCCCGCGCCCGGGACCAGGCGTCGGCCTCGTCCGTTCCAGCGTTGTTCATATCCTCTAGTGTCCGATCGGCGGAAAAGGTTCCATCCGAGCGTCCGGACCCCTGGGATCAGGCTAAGCGAGGTCTCCTCCCGCCGAGCGAGCACCCTCCACCCGTGGCCCCCTGACGGGTGACGCTCCCAGAAAATGCAGGTAGCATACCCGGATGCACGAATCGGACCAGCCCGACTCCGGTCTGCCGAACGGCACCGAGTCAGACCCGTCGATCCCGTCGACCACCCCCGCCCCCTCCCTCGATCAGGATGCCGCAGCGCCCGACGCCGGCGTCCCCGCCGACGCGCCCGCGACCCGTTCCGAGCGACGCTCGGCCGAGCGCGAAGCCGCCGCGACGACGGGGTCGACTCCCGCGGGGAGCCCGCGCACCGGCGTCGCGGCGGGTCTCGCGGGCGTGACCGCCGGCATCATGACGGCCATCCGCAAGCACCCCCGCACCTGGATCGTCGCCGGCGGAGCCGCCGCCATGATCGTGCTCGGCACCGGCAGCGTCGCCCTCGGCGCGACCGTCGGCTCGCCGGCGTCCGCGGCCGTGGCGCCGAGCCCGAGCGCGTCGGCCACGAAGACGCCGACCCCTACCCCGACCGCCACGGTCGACCCGGCACGGCCCGTCCCCGCCGCGCAGCCGGCTGCGAGCCGCATCCGCACGTGTTCGGTCGCCGGCCTTGCGCAGGACGGCCGCCTCGGCAACCTCGAGGCCCAGGTCGTGAACGCCAAGACGGGCGAGGTGCTGTTCGACCGCAACGGCGGCACCCCCGGTCCGACCGCTTCGGTCATGAAGACCGTGACCTCCGCCGCGGCCCTCGCGACCCTCGGCCCCGACTACCGGGTCTCGACGACGGTCGTGGCCGGCAGCACTCCCGGCCAGATCGTGGTGGTCGGCGGCGGCGACGTGACGCTGTCACGGCTGCCCGGCGGCCAGGGCGCGTTCTACACCGGCGCCCCGTCCATCCAGGATCTGGCGAACCAGGCCAAGCAGGCGATGGGCGGGCAGCCGATCACCTCCATCGTCGTCGACACCTCCCTCTTCGGCGGCCCGGTGTGGCAGCCCAGCTGGGACGAGAACGAGGAGCGCGTCGTCGAGGGGTCGACCCCGTACATGACCGCCCTGATGGTCGACGGCGACCGCGACAACCCGGGCGCCGTCGAGTCCCCGCGCAGCACCGACCCGGTCGGCCGCGCGATGCAGTACTTCCAGCAGTACCTCGGCACGAGCGTCCCGGTGACCGAGGGCACCGCGCCCGCCGGCGCCCGCCAGCTCGCGGCCGTGCAGTCGCAGCCGGTGACGACGCTCATCCAGCAGGCGATGAAGTACTCCGACAACACGATCATGGAGGAGCTCGCCCGCCTCGTGTCGATCAAGAACGGCGCCGGCAACACCTTCGACGCCGAGAACGCCGGCGTGCTCGCCGGGCTGAAGGGCTACGGGATCGACACCGCCGGCCTCCACATCGCCGACGGTTCGGGGCTCAGCGCGAACAACGCCGTGCCCCCGTCGTACATGACCCGGCTCTTCATCAAGGTGCTCAACCGCGAGAACGGCCTCGGCGTGATCTACGACGGCCTGCCGGTCTCCGGCCAGTCCGGCACGCTCGGCCCGGGATACAACCGGTTCACCGGAGCCAACTCCGCCGCCCAGGGCGCGGTGCACGCCAAGACCGGCTGGATCGACAACGGCTACACGCTCTCCGGCATCATCGACTCCGCCGACGGCACCCCGCTCACCTTCGCCGTGTACGCTCTCGGCAACGTGGGCGACAATGCCAAGCAGGCGATCGACACCCTCGTCACCGGCGTGTACAAGTGCGGCGACAACCTGTCGAACACCTGATCGGCCATTCCGAACCCTGACCAGCCGAGGGAGGCCCGCATGGGCAAGGCGCTGTTCATCATCGACGTGCAGAACGACTTCACGGAGGGCGGCGCGCTCGGCGTCGCCGGGGGAGCGGCCGTCGCCGAACGCCTGACCCGGTACCTGGCCGAGCACGGCGACGAGTACACGATCGTCCTCGCCAGCCGCGACTGGCACGACGGCGACACCGACAACGGCGGCCACTTCGCCACGGCGGCCGAGCCCGACTTCGTCGACACCTGGCCCGCGCACTGCGTCGCCGGCACGGCCGGGGCCGAGTACCACCCCGCGCTCGACACCTCCCGGGTCGACTACCACGTGCTCAAGGGCCAGGGCGTTCCGGCGTACTCGATCTTCGAGGGCCGCACCGAGGCCGGTTCGACCGTGCACAATCTGCTCGACGAGCACGGCATCGACACCGTCGACGTCGCGGGGATCGCGACCGACTACTGCGTGCGGGCGTCGGCGCTCGACGCGCTCGCCCAGGGCCAGCACGTGCGGGTCCTGACCGGACTGGTGGCGGGCGTCGCCGCCGAGTCCTCCGACGCCGCCCTCGCGGAGATGGCGCATGCCGGCGCGGAGCTCGTCGCCGCCTCCTGACGCGCGGCTCCCCGCCGTCCTCGCCCACCCCGGATCGCCGATCCGGGGTAGTGTGGCGTCGGCGTGAACTCGGCGCTAAGCTGATTACTAACTTGGCTAGCTAATTGGAGATGACGTGACGGAGCCGACGAAGACCCAGGCGCGGCCGCCCCTCTGGCTGCGCATCGTGCTGCCCACGGTCCTCATCCTGGTCTGGCTGGTGCTGGCAGGGCTGGGCGGCCCCACCTTCGGCAAGCTCTCGGGCGTCTCGAGCAACGACCAGGCCGCGTTCCTGCCGGCCAGCGCCGAATCCACCGCCGTCCAGGACTGGCAGCAGAAGTTCACCGACTCCAACGCGATCCCGGCGATCGTGGTCGTGCGCTCCGACAGCGCGATCCCGTCGTCCGCGCTCGCCGACTACGCCGCGCTGGGCGCGAAGCTCGGCGAGGTGAAGGGCGTGCAGGCGCCCGAAGGCGACCAGACGACCAGCGTCGCCGGCCCCATCCCGTCGGAAGACGGCCTGGCGGTCGAGTTCATCGTCCCCATCGCCGACTCGGATTCGGTCAAGACCGTCGTCGCCGACCTGCGCACGACGCTGCACGACAACCTCCCGAGCGGCACCCAGGGCTGGGTCACCGGCCCCGCGGGGCTGACCGCCGACCTGGTGAACGCCTTCGGCGGCATCGACGGTATCCTTCTGCTCGTCGCGGTCGCGGCCGTCTTCGTCATCCTGCTGCTGGTCTACCGGGCGCTGCTGCTGCCGTTCCTGGTGCTGCTGACCTCGGTGTTCGCGCTCTGCGCCGCGATCCTCGTCGTCTACTTCTTCGCCCTCTGGGGCTGGATCAAGCTGAGCGGGCAGAGCCAGGGCATCCTGTCGATCCTGGTCATCGGAGCGGCGACGGACTACTCGCTCCTGATGGTCGCCCGCTACCGGGAGGCGCTGGAGCAGGTCGACTCCCGCTGGGTCGCCATCCTCCGGGCATGGAAGGCGGCGCTGGAGCCGATCGCGGCCTCCGGGGCGACCGTCATCCTGGCCCTGCTGTGCCTGCTCTTCTCCGACCTCAACTCGAACAAGAGCCTCGGGCCGATCGCCGCGATCGGCATCGTGTTCTCGCTGCTCGCCGCGCTCACCCTGCTGCCCACGCTGCTCGCCGTGTTCGGCCGCGCGTCGTTCTGGCCGTTCCGGCCGAAGGTCATCGGCGAGCACGACCACCGGCACGAGCACGAGGCGGGCCCCCGCATCGCGGGCCTCGAGGGCATCCGCGGCATCTGGCTGCGCGTCGGGCGACTCATCGCCCGCCGCCCGCGCGTCACCTGGCTGGTGTCGTTCGTGCTGCTCGCCGCGTGCGCGCTCGGCCTCACGCAGCTCAAGGCCAACGGTGTGGAGCAGACCGACCTCGTGCTCTCGCAGTCCGACGCCGCCGACGGCCAGAAGGTGCTCGCCGAGCACTTCGACGCCGGCTCCGGCTCGCCCGTGCTCATCGTGACCCGGGAGGCGCACGCGGACGCCGTGCTCGCCGCGGCGAAGAAGACCGACGGCATCGCCACGGCCACCCTCTACGCCGGCAACGTGCGCCCCGCGCAGTCCGGGGCCCCGGCCGACCCGATCGTGAAGGACGGCCGCGTGCTCGTGCAGGCGACCCTCTCGGCCGAGCCGGACTCGGCCGCCGCCGAGCAGGTCGTGCGCACCCTGCGCTCGACGCTCCCCGCGGAGGACCCGGACGTGCTCGTGGGCGGCGTCACGGCCATCGCGCTCGACACGAACGACACCGCCCAGAGCGACCTCGCCAAGATCATCCCGATCGTGCTCGGCGTGATCCTCCTCATCCTGATGCTCCTGCTGCGCTCGATCCTCGCGCCCGTGCTGCTCATCGGCAGCGTCGTGCTCTCGTACGGGGCGGCGCTCGGCGTCTCGGCGCTCGTGTTCAACCACGTCTTCGGGTTCCCGGGAGCGGACGCGACCGTGCCGCTCTTCGGCTTCGTGTTCCTCGTCGCGCTGGGGGTGGACTACAACATCTTCCTGATGACCCGGGTACGGGAGGAGTCCCTGCGGATCGGCAGCCGCCCCGGGATCCTGCGCGGCCTCGGCGTCACCGGGAGCGTCATCACCTCGGCCGGCATCGTGCTCGCGGCGACGTTCGCGGCCCTCGCGGTCATCCCCATCCTGTTCCTGGTGCAGATCGCTTTCATCGTCGCGTTCGGGGTGCTGCTCGACACGGTGGTCGTGCGGACCCTGCTCGTGCCCGCGCTGTCGTACGACATCGGCCGCGCGATCTGGTGGCCGTCGCGGCTCGCGAAGAGCACATTGCACAGCGAAAGGGCCGGAGTCGGCGACTAGCTGGACAATCTGACGGGCGATTCCCGCCCGCGTTGCCCGGTCCGCGCCGGTGGGCGAGAGTGGTCGCCATGCCTTTGACCACCCTCGAGACGGTGACCGTCGCGCCCGTGGGCCTCCCGGCACTCCTGCGCCGCCTCTACCGCACCCTGGCGACCGTCCGCCGCATCGACGCGGGCGCCCGGGTGCTGGAACGCCGCGGGGACCTGCCCGGGTACCGCTCCGTTTCCGGTCGCGAGGCCGTCCAGGTCGGCAGCGCGGCCGCCCTCGACCCGGCGCGCGACCTCGCCTTCCCCGCCGCGCGCGACCTCGGCGTCGCCGTCACGACGGGCGCCGACGCCTCCCTCGCCCTGCAGTCCCGCCTCGCGCGCGCCGCCGACGGCTCCCCGGTCACACACGCGGTCGCCTGGGCGCTCGGCGCCAAGCTCGACCGCACGGGCGGCGTCGCCCTGGTGCTGCTCGGCCCGGGGAGCACGGCCCGCGAGATCGACGAGGCGATGACGACGGCCGCCGTCTCCCGGCTGCCGGTCGTCTTCGTCGGGGCGGCTGGATCCTCCCGCGTGCAGGGGATGCCCGTGCAACTGGTCGACGGAGCCGATGCCCTCGCCGTCCACGACGCCACCGTGCGCGCGCTCGACCGCGCCCGTCGCGGAGGCGGCCCGAGCGTCGTCGAGCCGGTCCTGGCGGAGCCCGGAGCCTGGTCCGGCCGCGATCCGCTGCTCGTGTGCGAGCAGCTCCTGCGCGAGACGGGAACCGTCGACGACGACTTCTTCGCCGAGGCCGCCGACACCGTCGACACCCTGGCCGACGCCGTGCTCGGCCGGGTCCGCACCGCCCGAGCGTGACGCGCGCCACTCGGCGGAGGGGGAGGATGGGGGCATGACCGGTCCCGTCCGCCTCCACGTCACCCGCCACCCCGGCCCCGATCCCGTGCTGCTCGTGCACGGCTTCGCCACCACCGGCGCGTTGACCTGGGAGTCGACGGGCTGGGTGGAGGCGCTCGCCGCAGCGGGACGCGGCGCCCTCGTCCCCGATCTGCGCGGGCACGGCGGCAGCGAGGCTCCGCACGAGCCCGCCGCCTACTCGCCCGCGCTCCTGGCCGCCGATCTGCGCGCCGTACTCGACGCGGAGGGGCTCGGCACGGTCGATGTGATCGGCTACTCGATGGGCAGCTGGGTCTCGCTCGCGCTCGCCGGGCTGGTCCCCGAGATCCCGGCGGGCCGCGTGCGCCGGTTGATCGTCGGCGGGATCGGCACCGTCGAGCAGTTCGGCCACTGGGGCATCTCGGCCGTCCAGGCGGTCGTGCGCGACGGCGTGGAGATGCCGGCGGCCGAGTTCCCGCTCGGGCCGCTGCTGGCCTCCCTTCGCCGCGCGCCCGGCGTCGACACCGAGGCCCTGGCCGCGTGCGTGCAGGGGATGGGGACGCATCCGCTCCCGCTCGGGCCGACCGGGTTGCCGACCCTCCTCGTCGCGGGGGAGATCGACCCCGTCGCGGAGGACGCCGAGGCGGCGGCGGAGATCCTGGGCGCCCGCCTCGTGCGTGTGCCGCGTCGCGACCACATCACCACGCTCAGCGCGCGCGCCTTCAAGCAGGCTGCCCTCCCGTTCCTGGGGATTCCCGCCAGCCTGTAGGAAGCCGCCCGTGCGGGTCGTACGATGTGCGAGGACCGAAGGAGGCCGATGATCGACAAGCTGGACGCCGACCTGATCGCGCTCCTGACCGAGGAACCGCGGCTGGGCGTCTTCGAGGCCTCCCGCCGGCTGGGCGTCGCCCGCGGCACGGTGCAGGCCCGGCTCGACCGGCTGCAGCGCTCCGGCGTGGTGAAGGACTTCGCGCCCACCATCGACAGCGAGCGGCTCGGCTATCCGGTCACGGCCTTCGTCACCGCCGAGGTGGCGCAGGGCGATGGCCGGGTGACCGTCGTCGACCACCTGCGCGGCATCCCCGAGGTGCTCGAGGTGCACACGATCACGGGGCCGGGCGACCTGCTGATCCGCGCGGTCGCGCGCTCGAACGCCGACCTGCAGCGGGTGATCGACCTGGTCGTCAGCGGCCCCGGCATCACCCGCACATCCACCGTCATCGCATTGGCCACCACCATCGACCACCGATCGGTGCCGCTGGTGCAGTCGGCGGTGACGGACGACAACGGAGAGGAACGACGCTATGGATGAGAAGGCCCTGCTCGACCGGGTCCCCGACGGACTGTTCATCGGAGGGGAGTGGACGTCCGGTTCGGCCGGCACCCTGCCGGTCTACGACCCGGCGACCGGCGACCTGATCAAGACGATCGCCGACGCCTCCCCTGAGGACGGCGCGCGTGCTCTCGACGCCGCCGTCGCCGCAGCGGACGACTGGGCCGCCACCGCGCCCCGCGCACGCGGTGAGATCCTGCGCCGCGCGTTCGACCTGCTGCAGGAGCGCCGCGACGAGTTCGCTCTGCTGATGACGCTCGAGATGGGCAAGCCCCTGGCGGAGGCGAGCGGCGAGGTCACCTACGGCGGCGAGTTCCTCCGCTGGTTCTCCGAGGAGGCCGTGCGCATCGCGGGCCGGTACGGCACCAACCCGGAGGGCACCGGGCGGATGATCGTCTCCCAGCATCCCGTCGGCCCGTGCTTCCTGATCACGCCGTGGAACTTCCCGCTCGCGATGGCGACCCGCAAGATCGCGCCGGCACTCGCGGCGGGTTGCACCGTGGTCGTCAAGCCGGCCGCGCTGACGCCCCTCACCACCCTGTACTTCGCCCGGTTGCTGGAGGATGCGGGCCTCCCGGCCGGCGTGCTGAACGTGATCACGACCTCCACCTCCGGGAAGGTCTCCGGGCCGATCATCGCCGACCCGCGCCTGCGCAAGCTGTCGTTCACCGGCTCGACCGAGGTCGGCCGCTCGCTGCTGAAGCAGGCGTCGGAGAACGTCCTCCGCACGTCGATGGAGCTGGGCGGCAACGCCCCGTTCGTCGTCTTCGAGGACGCCGACCTCGACAAGGCCGTCGACGGCGCGATGCTGGCCAAGTTCCGCAACATCGGCGAGGCCTGCACCGCCGCCAACCGGTTCATCGTGCACGAGGACGTCGCCGACGAGTTCGCCCGCCGCGTCACGGAGCGCGTCAACGGGATGCGCGTCGGCCGGGGCACCGAGGAGGGCGTGACGATCGGCCCGCTGATCGACTCCGACGCCGTCGACAAGGCCGCGGCGCTCGTCGCGGACGCCGTCGCCCGGGGCGCCTCCGTCCTCACCGGCGGCTCGCGGGTGGAAGGGCAGGGCACGTTCTACCAGCCCACCGTCGTCACCGACGTGCAGGCGGGCAGCGACATCCTGCGCCAGGAGATCTTCGGGCCGGTGCTCTCGATCGTGCGGTTCTCGACCGAGGACGACGCCGTGCGCATGGCGAACGACACGGAGTTCGGGCTCGTCTCCTACGTGTTCACCAAGGACCTCGCGCGCGGGCAGCGCATGATCGAGCGGTTGCAGACCGGGATGATGGGCCTGAACGTGGGCGTCCTCTCCAATGCGGCCGCGCCGTTCGGCGGCGTCAAGCAGTCCGGTCTCGGGCGCGAGGGCGGCCTCGAGGGCATCCACGAGTACCTCAGCACGAAGTACACGCTCACCCCGGACCCGTTCGGAGCCTGACATGCCGCGCAGCGAAGCCGTCATCGTCGACGTCGTCCGCACCCCGTCCGGCCGCGGCAAGCCGGACGGGGAGCTGTCGGGCATCCACCCCGCCGACCTGCTCGCCGGGGTGCTGATGGAGCTCGTCGCCCGCACCGGGATCGACCCGGCGATCGTGGACGACGTCATCGGCGGCTGCGTCACGCAGTCGGGCGAGCAGGCCGCGAACATCACGCGCACGGCGGTACTGAGCGCGGGATTCCCCGAGAGCGTGCCCGCGGTCACGATCGACCGGCAGTGCGGGTCGAGCCAGCAGGCCACGGCCTTCGCCGCCCAGGGCGTGATCTCGGGCGCGTATGACGTGGTCATCGCGTGCGGCGTGGAGTCGATGAGTCGGGCGCCGCTCGGCTCGAACGTCGGCAGCGCCTCCCGCGGCGGGGCGCTCATGCACGCCCGCTACCCGGAGGGGCTCGTCGGGCAGGGCGTCTCGGCGGAGCTGATCGCCGAGCGCTGGGACATCTCCCGGGCCGAGCTGGACGCCTTCGCGGTGACCTCGCACCAGCGTGCGGCGGAGGCGGCGGCGAGCGGGGCGTTCGAGGGCGAGCTCGTCCCCGTCCCGACGCCGGACAGCGGAAGCGTCGTCGCCGACGAGACCATCCGGCCCGGTACGACCGCCGAGAGGCTCGCGGGCCTCTCGCCGGCGTTCCGCACGGACGAGCTCGCCGCGCGCTTCCCCCAGCTCGACTGGCGGATCACGCCGGGCAACTCCTCCCCGCTCACCGACGGCGCCTCGGCAGCGCTGATCATGAGCCAGGAGGCCGCGGCCCGGCTCGGCCTGCGCCCCCGCGCCCGGTTCCACTCGTTCGCGGTCGCCGGGAGCGACCCGCTCTTCATGCTGACCGGCATCCTGCCCGCCACCCGCAAACTGCTCGACCGCAGCGGGGTGCGCTTCGGCGAGATCGACGCCTACGAGGTGAACGAGGCGTTCGCCTCCGTCCCGCTGTTCTGGCAGCGCGAGTTCGACGCGGACCCCGCCCGGCTCAACCCGCGCGGCGGGGCCATCGCCCTCGGGCACGCGCTCGGCTCCTCGGGTACGCGTCTGCTCGGGACGCTGCTGAACGAGTTGGAGGCGACCGGCGGCCGGTACGGCCTGCAGACCATGTGCGAAGGCGGAGGGACCGCCAACGCGACCCTGATCGAGGTGCTGCGCTGACGCGCGCACCGGAAGGAGAACCATGCTGATCGACGGATGCTCGGCCCTCGTCACCGGAGGCGCGAGCGGCCTCGGCAACGCCACGGCGCGCGCGCTCACCGACGCGGGCGCTCGCGTCGTGCTGCTCGACCTCCCCAGCTCGCAGGGGGAGAAGGCCGCGACCGCCCTCGGCCCGACCGCGCGGTTCGTGCCCGGGGACGTGACCGACGGCGACCAGGTGCAGGTGGCGGTCGACGCGGCGTCCGAGCTCGCTTCGCTCCGCATCGTCGTCAACTGCGCCGGTATCGCGACCGCCGCCCGCATGCTCGGCCGCGACGGCGTCCTCCCGCTCGAGGACTTCGAGCGCGTCGTGCGCGTGAACCTGATCGGCACCTTCAACGTCACGCGCCTCGCCGCCGCGGCCATGGTGACCACCGAGCCGCTCGAGGGCGAGTTCGGCCCGGAGCGCGGCGTCATCGTCAACACCGCCTCCGTCGCCGCGTTCGACGGGCAGATCGGCCAGCCCGCCTACGCGGCGTCCAAGGGCGGGGTCGCGGCCATGACCCTCCCGATCGCCCGGGAGCTCGCCCGCAGCCTCGTGCGCGTCGTCACCATCGCCCCGGGCATCTTCGAGACCCCGATGATGGCGGGCCTGCCGCAGGCTGCGCAGGACTCGCTCGCCGCCCAGGTCCCGCACCCCTCCCGCCTCGGCAAGCCCGCCGAGTATGCGGCCTTGGTGCGTCACATCGTCGAGAACGCCATGCTCAACGGCGAGACCATCCGCCTCGACGGCGCGATCCGCATGCAGCCGAAGTAGCCCGCGGCCGGCTTGCCGCCGCGCCGCCGCGCGACTGCGGCCCCGCGGTACGACTGCACTCGCTCGCCGGCGCGCAAACGTACCCACGCACCGCAGTCGCGGCCGCCGGCGCTACGCCCCGGAGTGCTGCTGCAGGAACCGGTACACGTCCGAGTCGTCGACGCCCGGGAACGAGCCGGACGGCAGCGGCGACAGGATGTGCGCGTGCAGCCGGGCGCTGGGCCACGCCTTGCCCGACCAGCGGCCCGACAGCTCGGACGGCGCCCGCTTGCAGCACGATTCGTCCGGGCAGCGGGACTCGGCCCGCACGGTCGTCTCGCGCCCGCGGAACCATTTGGCCTGGTCGAAGGGCGCGCCGACACTGATCGAGTAGCCGCCCTCGGCGGTCGAGCCGACCTGGGTCGCGCACCAGTAGGTCCCGACCGGGGTGTCGGTGTACTGGTAGAGCTCGGTGGTCCGGTTGGTGTGCGTGAACGCCCCGCGCGCGCCCCACTTGCGGCAGACGACCTGCCCCTCGATGGAGCCGGTGACGTCGGTCGGCAGCGGCAGGCCGTCGTTCTCGTAGCCCTTGTAGAGGGCGCCGTCGTCGCCGACCCGCAGGAAGTGGAGGGTCATGTCGAGGTGGGCGGTGGCGAGGTTCGTCAGGCGCAGGGCCGCCGCCTCGTGGGTGACGCCGAACGCGTCGCGGAAGTCCTCGACGGCGAGGTCCTTCTCCTTCTTGGCCTCCGCGAGGAACGCGACGGCGGCATCCCGCGGCATGAGGCAGCAGGCGGCGAAGTAGTTGATCTCGAGCCGCTGCCGCAGGAAGTCCGCGTAGCTGTCCGGCCGCTCGTGGCCGAGGAGGCGGTGCGCCATCGCCTGCAGCGCCATCGACCGCAGCCCGTGGCCGCCCGGGATGGAGGCCGGCGGCAGGTAGATGCGGCCGTTCTCCAGGTCGGTGATGGAGCGGGTGGAGCGCGGGAGGTCGCTGGCGTAGATCAGCTCGAAGCCCAGCTGCTCCGCCATCACGCTCACCTCGCGGTGCGTGAGGGCGCCGCGGGTGTGCCCGGAGGCGCGCACGCGCTCCTCGGCGAGCTCCTCGATGGCGGGGATGTAGTTGTTCTGGGCGCGCATCCGCTCCCGCAGCTCGGTGTTGGCGCGGCGGGCCTCCTCCGGGGTGGCGATCGCCTCGGACGCGCGGCGGGAGAGCTCGCGGTGCAGGCCGACCAGGGCCTCCAGGGTCTCGGTCGGGGTGCCCTTGGTCGGCTTCACCGCGGGCAGGCCGAGCGAGCCGTAGAGGGTGCCGCGCTGCGCCCGGGCGAGTTCGATCTCGAGGGCGGCGCGCTCGTCCGGCGGCTCGGCCGACAGCAGATCGGCGAGCTGGACGCCCAGGGCGTTCGCGAGCGTGACGAGCAGCGTGACCCGCGGTTCGCGCTTGCCGTTCTCGATGAGGGAGAGCTGGCTCGGCGCGACACCGACCTCCGCCCCCAGCTCGTCGAGCGTGAGCCCGCGGTTCGTGCGGAAGTGGCGGATGCGGTGGCCGAGGGTGGCGATGTCGGCGCCCGATTCGGCGGTGAACGGCTCCATGCGTTCACGATAGCGAAAGAATCGCGATTCTTTCCACCCTTTCGACCCGCTCGACCCCCAGAAGGTCGCGGAAGCTGGATTCACAGCACTTCTTTCCGACCGAGAGGACGACGGGAATGACCATCGCCGAGCTTCCGCTGACCGAGACCGGCCGCACCGACGCGGACCGCGACGCCATCCGCGACGACGCCACGTACGACGCCACCGCCGGCCTCGCCGCCCTGCACGCCTGGGTGGCCGACATCGCGGCGCTCACCGAGCCGGAGGAGATCGTCTGGTGCGACGGCTCCCTGGGGGAGGCCGACCGCCTCACCAAGCAGCTCGTCGCCGAGGGCAAGCTCATCCGGCTGAACCCGGAGTGGCGCCCGAACAGCTTCCTCGCGCGCACAGACCCCGGCGACGTCGCCCGGGTCGAGGACCGCACGTTCATCTGCTCGGTCGACGAGGCCGACGCCGGCCCCACGAACAACTGGCGCGAGCCCGAGGGGATGCGCGCGGAGCTGCGCGACGTCTTCGCCGGCAGCATGCGCGGCCGCACGATGTACGTCGTCCCGTTCTCCATGGGCCCGGTCGGCGGCCCCATCTCGCAGGTCGGCATCCAGCTCACCGACTCGGCATACGTCGCGGTCAGCATGGGGATGATGACCCGCGTCACGAACACCGTCCTCGACCTCATCGCGGCCGGGCAGCCGTGGGTGCCGACCGTGCACAGCGTGGGTGCTCCGCTCATCGACGAGGCCGGTCACCGCCGCGACGACGTCGCGTGGCCGTGCAATGAGACCAAGTACATCGTGCAGTTCCCCGAGACGCGCGAGGTCTGGTCGTACGGTTCCGGCTACGGCGGCAACGCCATCCTGGCCAAGAAGTGCTTCGCCCTGCGGATCGCCTCGGTCATGGCGCGCGACGAGGGCTGGCTGGCCGAGCACATGCTCATCGTCAAGGTGACGTCGCCCGAGGGGCGCGCGTTCCACTTCGCCGCGGCCTTCCCGTCCGCGTGCGGCAAGACGAATCTCGCCATGCTGAAGCCGAGCATCCCGGGCTGGACGGTCGAGACCGTCGGCGACGACATCGCCTGGCTGCGCCAGGGTCCCGACGGCCGCCTGCGCGCCATCAACCCCGAGGCGGGCTTCTTCGGCGTCGCGCCCGGCACCGGCGAGCTCACCAACGCGACCGCGGTCGAGACGCTCTGGGGCAACACGATCTTCACGAACGTGGCGCTCCGCGACGACGGCGACGTGTGGTGGGAGGGGCTGACCGAGGAGCCGCCCGCGCACCTGATCGACTGGGAGGGCAACGAGTGGACGCCCGAGTCCGGTCGCCCCGCGGCACACCCGAACTCGCGGTTCACCGTGTCCGCCGCCCAGTGCCCGGCGATCGCGGACGACTGGGACGCCTTCGACGGCGTGCCGATCGACGCCATCCTCTTCGGCGGGCGCCGCGCGACCAACGTGCCGCTCGTGGCGCAGGCCCGCGACTGGAAGCACGGGGTCTTCATCGGCGCGACGATCTCGTCCGAGCAGACCGCCGCCGCCGAGGGCGCGGTCGGCGAGCTGCGCCGCGACCCGTTCGCGATGCTCCCGTTCTGCGGTTACAACATGGCCGACTACTGGGGTCACTGGCTCGAGATCGGCGAGAAGCTCGGCGCCGACGCCCCGGCCGTGTTCCAGGTCAACTGGTTCCGCAAGGGCGAGGACGGCGGCTTCCTCTGGCCCGGGTTCAGCGAGAACGCCCGGGTGATCGAGTGGATCGCCCGCCGCGTGGAGGGCAGTGCCGGAGCCGTGGAGTCTCCCATCGGCCGCCTCCCGCGCATCGACGAGCTCGATCTCGACGGACTCGACCTCCCGGCGAAGGACGTCGAGGCGCTGTTCGAGGTCGACCGCGACAGCTGGCTGGCCGAGTGCGACCTCACCGACGCGTTCTTCGACCGCTTCGGCAACCGCGTCCCCGCGGCCCTGCACGCCGAGCTCGCCTCCCTCCGCTACCACCTGCGCGCCTAACCCGCCCCGCCAGCCGCCGAGCACAGGAAAAGGGTCCGTTTCGATCGTCGAAACGGACCCTTTTCCTGTGCTCGGCGGCTGCTGGCCGCGGCGTGAGTCGGGTTAGACGAGGAGTTGGTGCTTGGCGAGGTCGCGGTAGAGCGGGGTGCTGGCGACCAGCTCGGAGTGCGTGCCGACGCCGACGACCCGGCCGTGGTCGAGCACGACGATCTGGTCGGAGTCGACGACGGTGGAGAGCCGGTGCGCGATCACGAGCAGGGTGCGGTCCTCCGCGACGGCGTCGATGGCCTCCCGCATCAGCTGCTCGTTGCGGCCGTCGAGGCTGGAGGTCGACTCGTCGAGCAGCAGCACGGGCGGCGCCGCGAGCAGGGCCCGTGCGATCGCGAGACGCTGGCGCTCGCCGCCGGAAAGCATGATCCCGTCCTCGCCGACCGGGGCCGCCAGTCCGAGCTCGCTGCGCTCGAGCACCTCGGTGAGGTTGACCGCGTGCAGCACATCGATGCAGGCCTGGTCGGTCGCGTACGGCGCCGAAAGGGTGAGGTTGTCGCGCAGCGAGCCGGCGAGCACGGGGGCGTCCTGCTCCACGTAGCCGATCTGCTCGCGCAGGGGAGTGCGCTCCAGGCTCCGCACGTCGAGGCCGCCGAACCGCACCTCGCCCGCGTCGACGTCGTAGAAGCGCTCGATCAGCGCCAGGATGGTCGACTTGCCCGCACCGGACGGCCCGACCAGCGCGGTGCGCTTGCCGCGCGGCACGGTGAAGCTCACGCCGTGCAGCACACCGCCGTGCGGGGCGGCCGACTCCCCATCGGCCCCGGCGCCCGCGGCGACCTCGGCCTCGGCGACGACGTCCACACCGCCGAACGCCTCCACGGCGACGCGCTCGACCGACTTCGGAGCGGAGGCGGGCGACCCGGCGTCACCCGTCGTCGCCTCGTCGTGCTCGGGATACGCGAAGTGCACGTCCGCGAACTCGATGGCCGGGGCCTCCGGAGCGAGGCCTTCGTTCGCGGCTCCGACGGTCCAGGCCAGCGGCGCGATCTCGCGGTCGCGCTGGTCCTCGGTCGGCAGGTCGAGGATCTCCTGGATGCGTCCCAGCGCGCCGAGGGCCGAGTTGACGGCGGCGATGGCGCCGAACGCCTGGCCGAGCGGCAGGATCATCATGAAGAGGAAGAGGATGAACGCCACCAGGTTCGCGACCGTGATCGCACCGCTGGCGACGCGGAACCCGCCGACGCCGAGCACGACCAGGAACGACACCTGCATGGCGATCCCGGCGACGGGCACGACGAGCGCCGAGATCTTCGCGACCTGGATGCCCATCTTGTAGGCGCCGGTGGCGTTCTCGTCGACGGCGGCGATCTCCCGGTCGGTCGCGTTGGCCGCGCGGATGGTCCGCACCGAGCTGATCGCCCGCTCGACCGCCGCGGCCAGGTCGCCGACCTTGTTCTGCGCCTTCTGGCTGGCGACCCGGATGCGGCCCGAGAGCAGCGTGACGACCACGATCGACACCGCGACCACGAGCACCGTGAGCCCGAGGAGCACCGGGTCGATGATCAGCATCGCGATGAGCGCGCCGACGAAGGCGAGCGCCCCGCCGATCGCCTCGACGAGGCCCTGGGTCAGCACCGCGCGCAGGAGGGTGGTGTCCGAGCCGACCCGGGAGACGAGGTCGCCGGTGCGGCGGGTGTCGAACTCGCTGATCGGCAGGCGCAGCATCCGCCCGACGAGCTTGCGGCGGGAGGAGAGCACGACGCCCTCGCCCGTGCGCTGGAGGAGGTAGTGCTGGTAGCCGGAGATCAGGCCCGAGACCACCACGAGCGCGACCAGGCCCCAGACGATGCCGCCGAGGGCCTGGCCCTTGCCGACGATGTCGATCACCTGGCTGACGAGCAGCGGCTGGGCCAGGCTCGCCGCTGCGCCGAGCACGCTCAGCACGACGACGAACGCGAGCACCTTCTTGTGCTCGAGCAGGTACGGGAGGAGCTGGCTGAAACGGGCGCGGGGGCCGGCGTCGTCGGGGCGCCGGGAGAAGGGGGAGCGGCGTCGGGGGGACGCGGTGGGCTGCTCGGTGGTCATGGTCTTCCGTTCGGGGTGCTTCGGTTGCGACGAGGGGAGGGCAGACGGGTGGCGGTCTACATCCGACCGTACTTCTTGTGGACTGCCTGTTTGCTGACACCGAGGGCCAGGGCGATGAGCTGCCAGGTGGCGTTGGCGTTGCGTGCGCGCCGCACGGCGACCGCCTCGATCTGGTCGAGTTCGCGGTGCATCCGGGAGATGGCGCGCAGGGCGACGATCGGGTCGTCGGACCCGGCGTCGCCGGCGAGGGTGCGGAGGGTGCTGCTGTCCATGCGGTCAACCATAGTTGACGTCGGCTCCATCGTCAACCTAGATTGACTCCCTTGGATCGCCGGGATGTCCCCGGCCGGGGCTACAGTGCTGAACTATGCCGACGCCCGTCATCACCGCCACCGACCTCGTCAAGACGTACAGGGACTTCCCCGCGGTCGACGGCATCAGCTTCCAGGTGGAGGCGGGGGAGTCGTTCGGGCTGCTCGGCCCCAACGGCGCCGGCAAGTCCACGACGATGCGGATGGTGGGCGCCGTCTCCACCCGCACGGGCGGCGACCTCAGCATCCTGGGGCTCGACCCCGACCGGTACGGCCCCGAGATCCGCTCGCAGCTCGGCGTCGTGCCGCAGGCGGACAACCTCGACACCGAACTGCGCGTGCGCGACAACCTCATCGTCTACGGCCGCTACTTCGGCCTGCCGTCCGCCCGCGTGCGCCGTCGCGCCGACGAGCTCCTCGAGTTCGCCCAGCTGGAGGACAAGGCGAAGGCCAAGGTCGACGACCTCTCCGGCGGCATGAAGCGGAGACTGACGATCGCGCGGGCGCTCATCAACGACCCGCGCATCCTGCTGCTGGACGAACCGACCACCGGCCTCGACCCGCAGGCGCGGCACATCCTCTGGGACCGCCTCTTCCGCCTGAAGGAGCAGGGCACGACGCTGGTCCTCACCACGCACTACATGGACGAGGCCGAGCAGCTCTGCGACCGGCTGGTCGTCGTGGACAAGGGCAGGATCATGGCCGAGGGCTCGCCGGCCGCCCTCATCCGCGAGTACTCGACCCGCGAGGTGCTGGAGGTGCGGTTCGGCTCCGAACGCAACGCCGAGGTCGCCGGGCAGCTCGGCGGCATCGGCGAGCGGGTGGAGGTGCTGCCCGACCGCATCCTGGTCTACAGCGAGGATGGCGAGGCCGAGCTCGCGCGGATCACCGACCGCGGCCTCCATCCCCTCACGAGCCTCGTCCGCCGGTCGAGCCTGGAGGACGTGTTCCTGCGGCTCACCGGCCGGAGCCTGATCGAATGAGCGCCGAGACCGGTGTGGGAACGTCCGGCGACGCGCGGGAGGCGCTCGCCGCAGCCGTGCGTCCGCGGCGGTTCGGCGCCTGGTACGTGGCCGAGCACCGCTTCCGTGTCATGCGGTCGTACCTGCAGACGCTGCTGGTCACCGGCTTCGGCAACCCGCTCGTGTACCTCTTCGCGATGGGCGTCGGCCTCGGGAGCCTGATCAGCGCGAACACCGGGCCGAACGCCATCGACGGCGTCAGCTATCTCGCGTTCGTCGCGCCCGCGCTGCTCTGCACCGCCGCGGTCACCGTCGCGAGCGAGGAGTTCACCTACCCGGTGATGCTCGGCTTCAAGTGGAACCCCACCTTCTTCGGCATGAACGCCGCTCCGATCGCCCCGGGTCAGATCATCGACGGCATCGTCATCTCCGTGATCGCGCGCCTGCTCGGCACGAGCATCGTCTACTACGCGTTCATGCTGCTCTTCGGCGCCGTCCCCGGGCCGTGGGGGTGGGTGACCGTGTTCGTCGCGACGCTCGCCGGCCTGGCTTTCGGCGCCCCGGTCATGGCCTACGTCGCGACCCTCGAGCAGGACACCGGCCAGATCGCCATGCTGATGCGCTTCGTGCTGCTGCCGATGACGCTGTTCTCCGGCACCTTCTTCCCGCTGACCAACATGCCCGACTACCTCCAATGGATAGGCTGGATCTCCCCGCTCTGGCACGCCACCGAGCTCTCCCGCGTGTTCGCCTACGGCTCGCCCGAGCCGCTGTGGCTCACGATCGTGCACGTCGTCTACCTGGCCGCGCTCGCGGTCGTGTTCTGGCTGTGGGCGCGCCGGATCACCGGGCGGAGGCTGAACAAATGACCGCGACCGACGACCGGATGACGGCGACCGTCTCCCGCTCCCGCCCGCTGCGCGCCCTCTACGCCGGCAACGCGACCTCGGTGATGCAGCGCGGCTGGCGCGCGACCCGCAGCACGAACTGGCTCGTCATCGTGTCCGGCTTCTTCGAGCCGATCTTCTACCTGCTCTCGCTCGGCATCGGGCTCGGAAAGCTCGTCGGCGACGTGCACACCTCGACCGGGCAGCCGGTCTCGTACGCCGCCTTCATCGCCCCGGCCCTCCTGGCGACCGCCGCCATGAACGGCGCGGTGTACGACTCCACCTGGAACGTCTTCTTCAAGATGCACTTCGCCAAGCTGTACGAGGGGATGCTCTCCACCTCCCTCGGGCCGCTCGACGTCGCCCTCGGCGAGATCCTGCTCGCACTCGCCCGCGGTGCCCTCTACGCCCTCGGCTTCATGCTCGTCATGCAGGCGCTCGGCCTCAACCTGTCGTGGTGGGCGCTGCTCGCGCTCCCGGCCGTGCTCCTCATCGCCTTCGGCTTCGCCAGCTTTGGGATGGGCGTCACCAGCTACATGAAGACCTTCCAGCAGATGGACTGGATCAACTTCGTGCTGCTGCCGATGTTCCTGCTGTCGGCGACCTTCTACCCGATCACGGTCTACCCGGAGGCGATCCAGTGGGTCATCCGCTGCCTCCCGCTCTGGCACGGCGTCGAGCTCGTCCGCGGGCTCACGACCGGAGCCGTCGACCTCGGGATGCTGTGGCACGTCCTCTACTTCGTGGTGATGGTCGTCCTCGGCCTCATCCTCACCACGCGACGACTCCGCGCGCTCTTCCTCGACTGAGGATCGCTGCGGGACGCTGTCGGTCCTCCGCGTCAGAACGCCCGGTCGATCGCGCGCAGATCCGTCGCGCTCTGCTGGTCCGCTCCGAGCAGATCGTCGACGGTCGCGACGATGGCGTCGGAGGTGCTCTTCATCAGCGACGCGACCGACGGCAGCGTGTTCGCGATCGCGCTCGTCGCGTCGTTGAACGCCCCGTCGAAGTCCTCCGTTCCTTCTACGCCGGCGGCGATACCCCCGGGGAAACGCGTCGCCGACTCCCGCACCAACGGCAGGGTGTCGGCGATTCCGCTCGCCGCCTCCGCCGCCGTGCGGCGATCAGCCGTGATCCGCCTCATGCCCGCGCCTCAGAACTTGTCCAGCGCCGACATGCCGTCGGGCAGGAGGAAGCAGGGGGACCAGGCATCGATGGTCAGTTTGGTCAGGTCCTTCGAGGCGGGCGCGACGAGATATCCCTCGCCGTCGACACCCGTGAGGTCCACGCGGCGGTACCCGGAGGGATTCTTGCCGATCGAAACGGTGAATCTTGAATCTTTGTAGTGCTCGGCGATCGAATCGACCAGTTCGTCGGTGTCACGGGGGGACGTGAACGTCAGGGAGGTCAGCCCCATCCAGGAGTAGGCGTCACTCGGCCCGCACTTGCGAACGTGCGATACCTGCTCGGTCGAGCGTTTCGCGATCCAGTCCGAGGGGATCAGGCCGACGAGTTCGTCCTGCATCTCCAGCGACTGGGCCTTGCCCTCCTGCGGCGTGCGCGCCGAATCGAATGTCTCCATCGGTGTCAGACCCTTTCCTGTGTTGCCGGTGCAAGCAGTCATGGTGGTGGCAAGCACGAGAACCATCAGTAGTTTCGATACGCGTTTCATCACCCGAAGATCTCCCACCTGACGTCGTTCAGAAGGGACTTGTTCGCTTGCGAGTCCGTCGTGATCAGGTTGTGGTTGCCGAAGAAGTCGAACGCCGAAGGTGCTTCGTAGTACGGGTCGTAGGAGAAGCCGCTGTCCGGTCGGCGCGGGACGTGGTTCTCACCGACGACGCCGAACTCCTGCGCGTACTGGAGGATGTCCGGGTAGGAGTAGTCCCGGTACGTAGTGGACGGGTCAGGGGTCCATCCCTTCGGCATCCAGGCGCCGGAGAGGGAGATGACCTGGTCGTAGTGCGCTCCCGCCTCTTCCGAGGCGGTGATGTTCGCCAGTCCCCAGCTGTGGCCGATGGCCGTGGCCTGCGCGTACGTGTACTGCGGATTCGCGGTGACGCCGCGTTGCAGCGATGCCAGCCGTTCCGCGGTCGTCGTGGTGGATGTCGCCGAGTTCGCTTCCAGGATGCGCGTCATGTCCGGTTCACCGAGGTTCGTGTCGTTTTCGCCGGGGAAGGCGCCGTCCTTGGTGACGAAGACGAGAGCTCCCGGATGGTCCTGCACGAGCGACCCCGCCATCGCCTGCACCCCGCCCTTCCAGAAGTCCGGCATCCCGGTGAACGTCCCGGGGTTGTAGTAGATCACGTTGGTGGGCGTCTGCGAGAGATCGCCGACCACTTCGATCACCCGCGAAGCGTCGCGGTCGTAGAGGTACAGCTGCACCGAGCCGTCGACCGCGCGCTTCAGGTAGTCGTTCTCCGTCTCGAGCAGGGCGATCTTGTGAGTGTTCTCGGGGCTTCCGGGAAGCGCGCGAAGCCGAGCCAGCTCCGCTTCGTTGGCCGCCAGATCGGTCCCGGCATTCGTCCGGTTCGCCGCCACGCGCACCGCCGGCGGCAGCCCGTCGAGCCGGCCGAGGAACGGGGCGAGGTGTGTCAGGAACGTGGCGCGCTGGGCGTCGCTCAGGGTGATCCACCATCCCCAGACCTTGTCCGGGTCTTTCGACAGCATCGCAGCCAGCCGGATCTGCTGGGCCGTCGACAGCGCTGCCAGCTGAGCGGGTGTGAGCTGACTGAGCGCGCGCAGGCCCCCGGGAGCGTTCGCCTGGCCCGCTTGGGTCGTGCCAGGGAACGAACCCGACGACAGGTCCGCGACCAGCGGTTTCAGCTCCGCCGCCAGAGCGCGCAGCTCCTTCACGACCGCCGTGTACGCGCGCTTGGCATCCTGTTCGTTGGAGCGTTCGAGCGCGGCCTTCGCCGCAGCCGCAGCTTCGGCGCGCATCGGCGGCGCCGTGCGGGCGCCGATCTCGTTCGCGACACGGCGTGCATGGTCGAGTTGGTCGTTCGCCCGGGTGATCAGTGCCGGGACCTTCGACGCCCCGTCGGCGATCGTGATGAGCGCCCGGCGGCGGCTCTCCAGCAGTGACTCGGCGGCGTGCCCCGCCTCTCCGCTGAACCCCACATCCGAGCGTGCGCGTTGCGCTGCGTGAGCGACCTCCCCGAGAGCCTCGCCGGCCTTCGTGAACGCCGACCCCATCCCGTATCGCGGAGCGCCCGCGAGCGCCGCGAGCTTTGCAACGTATTCCCCCATACGCCCCGACGATACCGACGCCCGGAAGCTCCCACCACCGTGCCCGCACCCTATTCCGGCCGCCCTCGGTGGCCGATTGCGATCGTGCCGTCCGGGCGGTCTTTCGGAAGCGTCCGCGCGCTCGTCCTCGATTGAGCCCGGTTGGTCCGCTCCATGATTGGCGGTAGACGAACCATCCGTGATACTTGTGGGTGGAGTCTCGGGGGATGCCGCCGGCGCCGACGCTGCGAGACCCGAAAGGCAGTGGCCGCACGGATGCGCGGTGTGCGCGACGGTTGCAGGATGGGGTGCGATGAAGTCGAGGGGAGCCCTGCGGGGCATGTTCGCGGGCGTGCTCGCTGTGGCGTTGGCGACGGTTCCTGCGGTTTCGGCGATGGCCGATACCGGGTCGAGCTGGTGGTACGACTTCTACAAGGTCGGCCAGGTCCAGTCCGAGGGGTGGACGGGCAAGGGGGTGAAGGTCGCGGTGATCGACAGACAGATCAATCCGGACCTCCCCGTGTTCCAGGGAACGTCGTTGACCGTCTCCGACGCCATGTCTTGTGCGTCGCCGGTGACCACGACGACGGTGACCAGTAACTCCCGGCACGGCACGAACATCACCTCGCAGCTCATCGGCAACGGGCAAGGTCCGAGCGCGGTGAAAGGCATCTCCCCGAAGGCCGACGTCACCTTCTATGGTCTTGGCGACGGACAGAAATGCTCCACGGAGGTCGTCGACGGACGTGATCTGAGCGACTTCGGTCAGGCGCTTCATGCGGCCGTCGCCGATGGGAACAGCATCGTCACCACCTCCGTCGCCTGGGATTCGCTTACCTCGGGCGACGTCACGGAGCTTGCGAAGGCGATTGCGCATGGGGTCGTCGTCGTCGGCTCGACCAACAACGATCCCAGCCAGAACACCGCTTTTCCGGCAGCCTCGAACGGGGTGGTCGCCGTGAACTCGGTCACCAGCACAGGCGCAATCCAGCCATCGGAGAACAATCCGAGCGTCCCCAACATCGTCGACGAGGTGACTGTTGTCGCTGCAGGCGAGGGGCTTGCAGGAATCGGCGACGTCGAAGCCGGCAGCTGGACTGCGACCTCGACGTCGGGCGCTTCTCTCGCGACTCCTATCGTCGCGGGCATGTTGGCGGTTGCGAAGCAGAAGTATCCGAAGGCGACGGCGAACCAGTTGATCCAGTCGCTGATTCACAACACGACGCCGGAGGATCACCCGCTCGCGCGGGACGAGACGGGCGGGTTCGGCTACGGGCCGGTCTCACTTACTCATCTCTTGGCGGTGGACCCGTCGCAGTATCCGGACAAGAATCCGCTGCTGGACAAGGCCTCGGGTGAGCCGACGGCGAAGCAGATCGCGGATGCGGGCACGGCGGCGACGGCTGCCCCGTCGGCGACACCCGGGGCGGCGGTTCAGCCGCAGAGCGGCGGCGGGGTTTCTGTCCCGCTTATCGTGGGGATCGTGGTCGGTGTGCTCGTCGTCGCGGGTGTGATCGTGGTGGTGGTCGTCCTCGGCGGCCGACGCAAAAAGAAGACAACAGGGGGTATCGCATGAGCAACGGAACCTGGGAGACACGCCTTCGCGCGCTTTCCACGACGGCGACGGATGTCCAGCTGCCAGCAGCGGACCGGATCAGGCAGCAGTTCGACGATCTGAAGTCGGCGTTGGATAAGGCGGCGAGCCAGAGCGGACTCCAGGGGCAGGCCGATGAGGCGGCGACTACGGCGCTGTCGAGCGTGTCGACCAGGGCCGCCAACGTGAGCGCGTCTCTCGAATCCGTCCAGAACGCGGTCGAGCACGCAAACGAGCGACGGCGTGATCTGGCCCACCACGAGATCAACTCTCTCGATCAGAAGGCCCCTGCATCGCTGTCGGGCACCGAGGCGAACATCCTCCAGTCCGCGGTGAGCGGCGCACTTTTCACCTTCGGTCCGCTGTCGATCGTGGCCGGGGCCGGCGCAGTGGGGATCGTCAACAACTTTCTCGCTGCGAACCGCGAGAGCCACGCGCGAGAGGCGGTCCAGCGCATCGGCGAGGTGATGGACGACATGGCACCGGAGCCCCCGGCCCGAGTCCCGGCGCCCGAGAACAATCGCGACAAGGACGGGACGTCTTCGAGCTCGTCGACATCGCGCGACAGCACTGGTGGCGGCCCCCGCGGCGGCATCCCCGCCGGCGGCTCCTTCAGCACCTACCCCGGCGCGCACATCGAGCCGCTCTCGCAGGTCGACACCGGCGGCGTCATCAGCTTCCCGCACACCGGCGGTTCGACCGGTGGCGGGCACACCGGGACCGGCGTGACGCCGGGTACCGGCATCGACGGCTCCATCACGCCGGACGGTCCGATCTCGGGCGGTTCGACGACGCCCGGGTTGGGTTCGGGTGGCAGCGGCAGCGGTCTCGGCGGCGGCAACGGCGGCGGTCTCGGCTCGACTCCTGGCCTGGCGGCCGGTGCGGGCGGGGCGCTCGCGCTCGGCGGGGCGAAGCTCGTCGCCGCGCGCGGTGGATCGATGCTCGGCTCGGGTCTCAACGCCAAGGTGGGCTCGCTCGGCGCCGGTGGCGCGGGCGGCAAGCTCGGCGGTCTGAGCGGTGCGGCGGAGTCCGCTGCGGCGCGCTCCGGCTCGCTCGCGGGCGCGGGACGCGCCGGAACCGGCGGACTGCTCGGATCCGGTTCGGGCTCGGGCGCTGCCGGAGCGGCAGGCGAAGGGGCCGCCGCGCGCGGTGGTGCCGGCGCGGGCATGATGGGCGGCGCGGGCGGGGCGGGCCGATCGGACGAGAAGCGGCAGGGCCGCGGGCTCGGCGGTCCCATCGCTCCAAAGATCGACGAGGACCAGGAGCGCGGACCCCGGTCGGCGTCGGCCGGTCCCGGCGGCCGCGGCTGAGCCGCGGACGTCGACCGACCAGGTGCTGAAGGATGCGGGCGTGAACACGATCTCGACTGAACCGTGCCGACGGGCGTGACCGAGCGGCGTCGTCTCGCGATCGTCGACGGTGCACGCGTGCACGAGATCGTCGTCCCCGCGGGCACGCTGCTCGAGACGGCGCTCGACGGGATCGGCCTCCGCCTGCAGGCCGGACAGCAGGTCCTCGTGGAGCGCACGGGACGCGAGGTCGCCATCGACCAGCCCGCGTGGCGCCTCGACGACGGCGCGCTCCTCTCGGTGGTCGACCTCCGTGACCGCCCGCAGCCGGGCAGACGCAGCGCTACCGCCTCCGGCGCCGCCGTCACGACCGAGACGGTCGCCTGGTGGATTCTCGGCGCCGTCGGCGTGCTGGTCAGCGCACTCGTGCTCGGGGGTGCGGACTCCCTCCCGGCCGGCATCCGGATCGGCGGCGCCGTCGGGCTCGGGGTCGCCGCCCTGATCGTCGGGATCACCTGGTCCGTGCGCACGCGGGACGACCTCGCCGACCCGAAGGCGACCACGACCGCTTCCCCCGCCGCCGCACTCGGACCGCTCGCACTCGCGTTCGCGGCCGGTGCCGCGGCCATCCCGGCCTCGGCTCACAGCATCCCGCTCGTGGTCCTCACCGGCCTCGCGGCGGCCGCGGTGCTCGCCGCCGTCATCGCCCTCGTGGCCTCCTCCGAGCAGGTAAGGGACTCCGCGGGCGCCGCCGCCGTCGTGCTGCTCATCCTCGGGGCGATCTGGGCCCTGGCTCTGCTGCTCGGGATGCCCGCGCAGGGCGCCGCGGCGATCACCCTCGGCGCCGCGCCCGTCGCGCTGCGCGCCCTCCCGACGATGCTCCTCGACGTGCCGCCCGGGATGTTCATCGACTACCAGCGCTATCAGTCGACCCGCTGGGCCGTGCGCGAGCGCGTGCCCGAGCCGGGGGAACCCGTCACCCTGACCGGTGCGCGTCGCATCGCGGGCCAGTCGACGGCACGCCTGCGGACGGCGACGGTCCAGATCGCCGGGATGGCGGCGATCTCCGCCCCGGTGGCGCTCATCCCGCTCCAGCCGGCCGATCCGCTGCGGTTCTGGGGCCAGCTCGTCCTGGCCGCGACCGCCTCCCTCGCCCTCGTGCTCGGCGCCCGCCGCTCGTCGGTGCGGCTGCTGCGCTGGGTTCCCCGCGCCTCGGCCGCCGTGGTCGTGCTCTCCGTCGTCGTCGCGGCGATGCTCGCGTCCGGCGCGCTCGGCCTTAGCGTCGCCGCGGCCGGTCTGCTCCTGATCGGGATCGCGACCTCGGCCGTGCTCGTCGCGGTCGGCCGCGGGGCGAGCTCGCTGTTCTGGTCCCGCCTCGCCGATCTCGTCGAGGCGCTGTGCGTGGTCTTCGCGCTTCCGGCCGGCCTCGTCGCCGCCGGCGTCATCGACCTGATGAGAGGGGTGATGGCGTGATGAGCGCTGTCTCGTGCTGGAACTGCGGGCAGACGCTTCCCGACGGGACCGCCCGCTGCCCGTCCTGCGGCGTGCCGCAGGACCGCCGCCCGTCCGCGCCCGCCCCGGCAGGCGCACCTGCCACGGGAGACGTGCCGGCCGTGGGCGCGCTCCCCACGGCATCTCGCGTCGTCGCCCGTGACGCGTCCCCGCTCGGCCCGGAGTTCGCCGGCAACCCGGCAGCCGTCGGCGCTCGACTCGCGGCCTTCACGATCGATGTCGTCGCGGTCGCCGTCGTCGCCGTCGTCGTCGCCGCGCTGACCCGCTCCGCCGTCCTGACCGCCCTCGCCGTCGTCGAGCTCGCCGCCGGGCTGCTCGTCCTGCAGGCGCGCACCGGCCTCGGCCTCGGGAACGCCCTCCTGCGCCTGCGCGTCTCGCGCAGCGACGCCCCGTTCTCCCCGGGACTGGGTCGCGCGTTCGTGCGCTCCTTCCTCGTCGGCGCGGGCTCGCTCGCCCTGGGGGTCGGCGCGTGGATCGTCGAAGCATCGTCGGCCTGGGACCGGGGTGCGAAACGCCGCTCCTGGGCGGACCGCGCCGCGGGCACCGTCGTGGTCGCCGTCCCGCGCCGCGTCGCAACGGAGTCCGCTGCCCCGGCCGCGCCGTCGATCGTCGCGCCTCCACTGCCCGGAGGCGTCTCCTTCGATCTCTCCGAGCAGGTGACGGTGCTCCCCGGCGCCGCGCCGACCATCGCTCCGGCGCCGCCGGCCGCCCCTGCGGCGCCGTCCGCGCCCGTCCTCGCACCGCCCCAGGTCATCCCGTCCCGCGACGTGCGCGGTGTCGTCGGCGACACCGGCCGGTCCGCAGACACGGGCACCGGGACGGGAACGGGGACCGGCACACCGGGTGCACCCGGCCCCGTGCCGGTGGAGGCGGCAGGAGGCGTCGTCGGCGGCGAGACCGGCGGCGAGCTCCTCCTGATCTTCGACACGGGGCAGCGGGAGCAGCTGCCCGTCCCGGTGGCGGTCAACCTCGGCCGTGCCCCCGCGGGAACCGATCCCGGCGATCGTCTCGTCGTCGTCCGCGACCCCGAGCACACGGTGTCCAAGACGCACGCGCGCCTCGAGCACTCATTCTCGGGCACGTGGATCACGGACGGCGGATCGACCAACGGCACCGAGCTCCTCGACGAGACCGGAGCCTCCCGGCGCCTGGAGCCCGGCGTGCGGACCCTCGTCGAGGACGGCGTCCGCGTGCAGCTCGGCAACCGCGTCTTCACCATCAGCAGACTTCTCGGAGGTGCGTCATGAGCGCTGGTCCCCGGCTCGCACCCCCGCGCGTCCCCGGCGGCAAGATCGTCGTGCAGGCTCCACCCGAGCTCGTCCCGAGCGAGAGCGGCGGCCTCATCACGTCGCTGCTGCCCATGCTCGGCAGCATCGGCGCGATCGTGATGGTCACCATCTCGAACGCCGGCCCGACCGGCTTCATCACCGGCGGCATGTTCCTGCTCTCCTCCCTCGGCTTCGTGGCCGTGAACGGCTGGCGTCAGCGGTCGCAGCGCACGTCGCAGGTGCTCGGGAGCCGGCGGGAGTACCTGGCGTACCTCTCCGAGCTGCGCGACACCGTCCGCACGGCGGCCCGTCAGCAGCGCCGGTACGGCAACTGGGTGAACCCGGCCCCGTCGGCGCTCCCGTTCATCACCGAGGACCGCACGCGCGTGTGGGAGCGGATCGCCTCCGACGAGGACTTCCTGCTCGCCCGCATCGGCGTCTCGGACCAGCCGCTGTGCGTGACGCTGGAGGCCCCCGAGCTGCCGCCGCTCGCGCAGCTCGACCCGGTCGCGGCCTCCGCCGCGCACCGCTTCATGCTGACGCACGAGGTGCAGCCGCGCCTGCCGCTGGCCGTGCCGCTCACCGACTACTCGCGGGTGGAGATCACCGGCGGCGACGAGAACGCCGTGCGATCCCTCGCCCGCTCGATGCTGCTCGGGATCGCCACGATGCAGTCGCCCGACGACGTGCGCATCGCGGTGCTCGCGGGCGACGGCCAGCTCTCGCAGTGGGAGTGGGCCAAGTGGCTCCCGCACGTCCAGTCCGTCCGCGTGGAGGACCGGCTCGGCCCGGCGCGCGCGATCTCCTCCTCCATCGACGAGCTCGCCAGGATGCTGCCCGCCGAACTGCGCGAGCGCCCGCGGTTCTCGCCGGGGGCGAAGGCCGCTCCGCACGTCATCCTCGTGGTCGACGGCGCACGCGTGCCGGCGGGCGATCCGCTCGTGGGCGGCGACGGCGTCGCCGGGGTGACCGTCATCGAGCTGCCGACCCGCTGGGGCGCCCTGGAGGACACGGACGTGCTCCGGCTCGCGCTGCCCGGCGACCCGGCCGCGCCCGCCGACCGGGCCGAGGCCATCGACCTCCAGTCCGACACGCGCGTGTTCACCCCGGACACCGTCTCGGTGGTCGAGGCGGAAGCCACCGCACGCCGGCTCCTGCCCCTCTACGCCGGGCCGGTCGCCGCCACCGACGGCGGCACCACCCGGGCGCAGCTGGAGCTCGTCGAGCTGCTCGGCCTCCCGGACGTGCGCGAGGTCGACCTCGACCGCGCCTGGGCGGGGCGCCTGGAGCGCGACCGCCTGCGCGTCCCGATCGGACAGGACACCGACGGCGCCACCCTGGTGCTCGACCTCAAGGAGGCCGCGCAGCAGGGCATGGGACCGCACGGTGTGCTCATCGGCGCCACCGGTTCCGGCAAGTCCGAGGTGCTCCGCACCCTGGTGCTCGCGCTCGCCCTGACCCACTCTCCCGAGCAGCTCAATTTCGTGCTCGTCGACTTCAAGGGCGGCGCGACCTTCGCCGGGATGGCGGGGATGCCCCACGTGTCGGCCATCATCACCAACCTCGGCAGCGAGCTCGCCCTCGTCGACCGGTTCCAGGACGCGCTGCAGGGCGAGGTCGTGCGGCGGCAGGAACTGCTGCGCGCCGCCGGCAACTTCGCGAACGTGTCGGACTACGAGAAGGCGCGCCGCAACGGCCGCACCGACCTCGAGCCGCTCCCCGCGCTCCTGATCGTGGCGGACGAGTTCTCGGAGCTGCTCGCCGCGAAGCCGGAGTTCGTCGAGAGCTTCGTGAGCATCGGCCGCGTGGGCCGCTCGCTCCAGATCCACCTCCTGCTCGCCTCGCAGCGGTTGGAGGAGGGCAAGCTCCGCGGCCTCGACACCTACCTCTCGTACCGGATCGGTCTGCGCACGTTCTCCGCGGCCGAGTCGCGCACGGTCCTCGGCGTCCCGGACGCGTACACGCTCCCGCAGGAGCCGGGCGTCGGCTACCTCAAGGCCGACACCGAGTCGATGACGCAGTTCCGCGCGGCCTACGTCTCGGGTCCGCCGAAGACGCGCCGCCGTGCCGGCGGCGGCGACGGCCCCGTGACGGCGACCGCCGCGGACGTCGCCCTCTTCACGGCGGCCGCGCAGCCGCTCGAACTGCCGGAGTCCACCGACGCTCCGATCGTGACGACCGCCGTCGAGCCGGTGGAGGAGCGCAGCACGTTCCAGATCGCGGTCGAGCGGATGAGCGGCCGCGGTCCCGCGGCGCACCAGGTCTGGTTGCCGCCGCTGCGCGATCCCGAACCGCTCGACCGGCTCATGCCCGACCTCGCGGTCGACCCGGCCCTCGGGCTCGTGTCGCCGTCGTGGCGCGCGGCGGGTTCGCTCACCGTCCCGCTGGGCGTCGTCGATGTGCCGCTGGAGCAGCGGCGCGAGCAGCTCGTCGTCTCCCTCGGCGGCGCGGGCGGTCACGTGGCGATCGTCGGCGGACCGCTCAGCGGCAAGTCCACGCTCGTCAGGACGCTGGTGGCGTCCCTCGCTCTCACCGGAACGCCGCTCGAGCTGCAGTTCTACGTGCTCGACTTCGGCGGCGGCAGCTTCGTCGGCATGCAGCGGCTGCCGCATGTCGCCGGCGTCGCGACCCGCACCGAGGAGGAGTCCGTGCGCCGCACGGTCGCCGAGGTGGAGTCGATCCTGGATGCCCGCGAGCTGTACTTCCGCCAGCACGGCATCGACTCGATCGACACCTACCGGCAGCGCCGCGCCGAGGGCCTGGTCGACGACGGCTGGGGCGACGTGTTCCTCGTGGTGGACAGCTGGTCGACGCTGCGGACCGAGTACGAGGCGCTCGAACCGCGCATCCAGGCCATCGCGGCGCGCGGACTCAGCTTCGGCGTGCACCTCGTCGTCACCACGAACCGGTGGCTCGAGATCCGCTCGAGCCTGAAGGACCTCCTGCAGACCCGCGTGGAGCTGCGCCAGGGCGACGCGAGCGACTCCGAGATCGACCGCAAGGCCGCCGCGAACGTCCCCGCCGACGCCCCCGGCCGCGGTCTCGCGCCGAGCAAGCTGCACATGCTCGGCGCCCTGCCGCGCATCGACGGCTCGGGAGACGCGTCGCGCCTCGTCGACGGCGTCGACGACCTCGTCGACCGCGTCTCGAACGCCTGGCGCGGACCGGCGGGCCCGAAGCTGCGGCTCCTGCCGGAGGACATCTCGCTCGACGAGGTGCGCGCCCAGGCGCCCGCGGGCGACCGCCGGCTGCTCCTCGGTGTCGACGAGGCCCAGCTCGCCCCCTTCGGCATCGACCTGGCCGCCGAGTCGCACCTCTACCTCTACGGCGACTCCGGGATGGGCAAGTCCTCGTTCCTGCGCGGCATCGTGCAGGAGATCGGCCGGCTCTACACCCCGGAGCAGGCCAAGATCTTCGCGATCGACTACCGGCGCGCCCTGCTGGGCGAGATCCCGAGCGAGTACCTCGGCGCGTACATCACGTCGCACGACCAGGCGATGTCGGGCGTGGGCGAGCTCGCCCAGTTCTTCTCCGGCCGCCTCCCGGGCCAGGACGTGACGACCGAGCAGCTGCGCGACCGTTCGTGGTGGAAGGGCGCGGAGGGCTTCGTGATCGTGGACGACTACGACCTCGTCGCGACCAGCCAGGGCAACCCGGTGGCGGCGCTTCGCCCGCTGCTCGCCCAGGCGGCCGACGTCGGCCTCCACGTCATCATCACGCGGCGCACCGGCGGTGCGAGCCGTCAGGCGTACGACCCGATCATCCAGGGGTTCACCGACCTCGGCGTGACCGGCATCATCCTCGGCGGCAACCCGGAGGAGGGCGCCCTGATCGACCGGGTGAAGCCCATCCCGTCGGTGCCGGGACGCGCTCAGGTCGTCAGCCGCGAGCGCGGTCTGTTCTCCGCCCAGCTCGCCCTCCCTGCGACCCGAACGGGGCGATGATCCGGCGGATGGAATCGAATAGGCTGGTGAGGACGCCGGGGTTCCGGTGGCCCTGTGACCAGACCGGGGCCGCACGATCCGGTTCGTCGGGGGAGAGGACCGTGATGCCCGGTCGTAACGAGCGGAGGGCCGAGGCGTGAGCAGACGAGCCATCGCCTCCCCGCCCGTGCTGCCCGGGTACGCCGTCATCCGACCGCTCGGATCCGGCGGCTTCGCCGACGTCTTCCTGTACGAGCAGGACCTCCCGCGCCGTGTGGTCGCGGTGAAGGTGCTGGCCGCGGAGGCGGTGAACGACGACACCCTGCGGGCGTTCAACGCCGAGGCGGACATCCTCGCCCGGCTGAGCGCGCATCCCGCGATCGTCACCGTGCACCTCGCGAGCATCTCGTCGGACGGCCGCCCGTTCTTCGTGATGGAGTACTGCCCCGACACGATGAGCGCGCGGCTCCGACGCGACTCCCTCGCGCTGACGACCGTGCTCGAGACCGGTGTGCGGATCGCGGGCGCCGTCGAGACCGTGCACCGCGCCGGCCTGCTGCACCGCGACATCAAGCCCTCCAACATCCTCATCACGGCGCTCGGCTCGGCCGTGCTCGCCGACTTCGGCATCGCCGCCGCGGACGACGAGGACGGCGACGTCGCGATGTCGGTCCCGTGGTCGGCGCCGGAAGTCCTGCAGGAGACCACGAACGGCACGATCGCGAGCGAGGTGTGGAGCCTCGCGGCCACCGTCTACACCCTGCTCACCGGGCGCAGCCCGTTCGAGTCGGACCGCCGCCAGGCGAACACGCGCGACCTGATGACCGGCCGCATCCTGAAGGCCGTCTACACGCCGACCGGCCGCGACGACGTGCCGCCGCGCTTGGAGGAGGCGCTGCGGACCGCGCTGTCGAAGGATCCGGCCCGCCGCTTCGCCTCCGCGCAGGCGTTCGCCGAGGAGCTGCGCTGGGTGCAGTACGAGCTCGGCATCCCGCCGACGGCGATCGAGGTCGCCTCGCCCGAGTGGGCGCGCGCCGCCGGCCTGATCGACCTCGACGACCGCGACCGCCGCGGCCCCGTCGTCTCCACCGTCAACCCCGACTCGCGGCGTGCGCAGCGCGAGGCCAAGCAGGCCGAGGCCGCGGCGGAGGCCAAGCGCGACCGCGACGGCCTCGTCGTGCGCGAGCGCCGCTGGGCCGGCAACCCGATCGTCCCCGCCCTCATCGGCGCCGGGGTGGCGGTCGTCGCCGTCGTCGGCGTGGGCGTCGCCCTGATCGCGGGCGGGGTGCTGTGAAGCAGCGGGCACCTCGTCGCCGCTTCGGCCGCGCCACCGCCGTGACCGCGGTCGTCGCCGCCATCGCGCTCGTGGTGACGGGCGCCGTCATCGCGCAGGGGTACGACACCCAGAAGTCGGAGGCCGTCGAGAGCTCCGTCTGGGTGACGAAGGCCTCCGGCCAGTACGCGCGCGTCGACACCGACCTCAAGCAGCTCAGCACGGTGCGGGATGCGGAGGATCCGAGCGGCGTCGTGCAGCACGGCTCCCAGGGCATCGTCTTCACGCAGGGCTTCCGCCAGGCGTGGGAGGTCGATCCGGCCGACCCGAAGGCGCTCGTCGAGGGGTCGACGGCCGAGGCCGCGTCCTCGTCCGGGGCCTCGGGATCGTCGTCGGGCGGCTCGACCGGCGCCTCCACCCCGAGCGGCACCCGGCAGGTGCTCTCGAACGGCGACTGGGCCGCGTACCTCACCGACGCGGGCACGGTGTACGTGCAACAGCTCTCCGCGCAGGGATCCGCCGGCAAGCCGGTCCCGATCGACCCGCTGCAGCAGGAGCGCACCACGAAGGGCGCCGAGGGCTACGTCGCGACGGCCGTCGCCGTGGGGGCGGACGGCACGGTCGCCCTGTACTCGGCGAAGGAGCGCGCGGTGCGCGTCTACGACGCCGCGCGCGGCACCTGGACGGGCGACGCCGCGAAGCTCGCCTCCTCGCCGCCGGCCTCGGCCAAGGTCGCGCTCGCGCTCGCGGGCGGCACCTGGGTGCTCGCCGCGCCCGCGCAGAGCAAGGCGTGGATCGCCGGACGCGATGCCGCGGTCGACGTGCGCCTCGGCAGCGACGCGATCGCCGGGAGCACCTCCGACGGCGCCGCCGCCTACTTCGCCGACGGCTCCGGGCTCGTGGCCGTGCAGGTGCGCAGCGGTCAGTCCGGCCGCACCGTCGACGCATCCGGCACTCCCGCCGCGCCGACCGAGGTGGCGGGCACCGTCTACGGCGCGTGGCTCTCCACCACCGCCGGGCGCCTCTGGTCGTCCACCGGGGGCACCACGACGCTGGAGGTGCCCCAGGGCACGCTCGAGGACGCCCGCTCGCTCGCGCCCCAGATCCTGAGCAACGGCCAGCGCGCCGTGCTCGACGAGACCGAGTCGGGGACGCTCTGGACCATCCCGGACGGAACGCTCATCCCGCCGTCCCAGTGGAACGCCGACGACGAGAAGAAGACCCAGGAGACCGAGACCACGACGCAGGTCGAGGAGGTCACCCAGGAGATGCCGCCGGTGGCGCAGCCGTCGAGTTTCGGCGTGCGCGCGGGCGCGACCGCCATCCTCCCCGTGCTCCTCAACGCGCACTCGCCCGTGAAGCGCGCCGTGCTCTCGATCGTGCCCGACTCGCTCGGGGGCGGCCTCAGCGATCCGGGCTTCGGCGACCTGTCGCTGACGGCCGACGACCAGCAGCTCGCGATCCACGTGCGCGCGCAGAGCGGCACCGCGACGTTCAGCTACGTGGTGACCGACGGACTCATGCAGTCCCAGCCGGCGACCGTCACGCTGCACGTCGTGGCGGACGCGGACAACAGCGCCCCGGCCTGGTGCGGCATCGACAACTGCATGCAGACCTGGCCGACCGTGTCGCTCGCGCCGGGCGGCACCGTCTCGGTCCCGGTGCTCTCCGCGTGGGTGGATCCGGACGGCGATCCGATCGCCCTGGCCGATGCCCGCAAGACGGACGCCGCCGCCCCGATCCGCGTCGTCGCGACCGCGGACGGCCGGGTCGCCGTCCGCCACACCGACCCGAACGCCGGCGCGGGCACCTACGCGGTGACCGTGACGGTGGTGGATGCGCGCGGCGCCCAGACGACGAAGGAGCTCGTCGTCTCGGTCGCGGCCGATCCGGCGCTCACCACGGTGCCCGCCGCCGTCGTCACCGGCGTCGGCGAGCCGCGCACGGAGGCGATCGCGGACCACGTCGAGGGCGGCTCCGGCTCGTACCGGCTCACCGACGCGGTCATCACCACCGGCGACAAGGACTACGCGACGGTGACGCCGAACGGCGCGGCCGGCACCATCCAGCTCACGGCGAAGGCCGCGGGCGAGTACTTCGTCGGCTACACCGTGCAGGACGCGCAGACCAAGGCCGAGCAGACCGGCGTGCTCCGCTTCAGCGTGGTGGCGGGAGGCCGGGCGCTCACCATCCCGCCGCTCGTCGCCTTCGCCCGCGCGCAGGAGGACACGACGCTCGACGTGCTCCCGGCCGTCCAGAACACGTCGGGCCGCGTCCTCGCCGTCCAGTCGGTCACGGCGGACGAGGACCGCCTGTCGGCGAGCGTCGTCGACAACGCCCAGGTCCGCGTCAGCGGCACCACGGCGGACGGCAGGCCCGGACGCATCGGCACCGCCACGGTGACGATCGGCGACGGCGCCGGGCAGACCGTCCAGGGCGAGATCACGGTCTTCCTCGTCGACCCGGCGACCGGCATCGGACCGATCGCGCGCCCCGACGCCGTGACGGTGCGGGCGGGCACGCAGGTCGACATCCCGGTCACCGCCAACGACATCGCGCCGCGCGGTGAGCGCCTCGTGCTCTCCTCGCAGATCGAGGGCTCGGGGGCCCCGGGCGAGCTCGTCTTCGCCGCCGGCGACACCGTGCGCTACCTCGCGCCGACCAAGGCGGGCGTCTACACGCTCCACTACTCGGACTACGTCGAATCGGACCCGAGCCGCCTCGACTCGACGGAGATCACGGTCACCGTCATCGCCGACGGCGCCAACCGCGCGCCGGAGCCGTCGACCCTGACCGCCCGCGTCCGCGCCGGCGGGACCGTCACCCTCGCCGTTCCCTCGGCCGGCCAGGACCCGGACGGCGACGCCACGGTGCTCTCGTCGCTCGCCCAGCCGAAGGCCGGGTCGGGCGCCGCGACCATCGGGCCGGACGGCCGATCGATCGTCTACACGGCGCCCGGCGGCGGCGTCAGCGGCGGCCAGGTGTCGTTCGGCTACACCCTGCGCGATCCGGCGGGCGCCACCGGAGACGGGGTCATCCGCATCGCCGTCCTCGGCAGCGCGGACGCCGACGTCGCGCCGATCACCTACAGCGACGCGGTGCGCACGGTGAAGGGCTCGACCACGCCGCTCACGGTGCAGCCGCTCCTGAACGACCGCGACCCGGCGGGCGGCATGCTCAGCCTCGTCTCCGTCGTGCCCAACGCGCCCGAGCTCCCCGGCTCCAGCGAGTACAACCGCCTGAAGGGCCTGATCGCCTCCGGCACCGACCTGAAGTCGGGGACGGTCCGCCTGCTCCCGGGCGACGTGGAGGGTGTGCAGTCGTACATCTACACCGTGAAGTCCTCGGCGACCTCCAGCACCGCGCAGGGTCTCATCGTCGTGACCGTGACGGCGGAGGCCGCGACCGACGTGCCCGTCGTGACGGACACCGTGGTCGGCACCCGCGACCGCAGCGAGCTCGCGACGGGGATCGACGTGGTCGCGGGCAAGACCGTGTGGAGCTCCGGCAGCATCTCCGACCTCACGCTCTCGATCTGGGGGCCGTCGGCGTCGTCGTACACCGTGACGGGGCACCGGATCAGCGGGCCGGTCCCTCGCGACGGCGCGCTCGTGCCCTTCGCGCTGACCGGGATCGACCAGACCGGCCGCAAGTCGGTCGGCTACGGCTTCCTGCGCATCCCCGCGTTCGACGACATGCGCCTGCAGCTCGCGGGCGGGCTCACCGCCTACAAGGTCGGAGAGGAGCAGTCGGTATCCATCCCGCTGAAGGAGGCCGTCGACCTGGTCTCCGGGGATGCCCTGCAGGTGCGCGACGACAACTCGTTCGCCGTCCAGCGCGCGAACGCCCGGTGCACGCCCGGCGGCGGTTCCAGCGCAACATACGCGGCCGGCCGCGAGGCGCCGTGGACCGACACCTGCACGGTACAGGTGCGCCTGGCCGGGCAGAGCACCTGGACCGCCCTGCCGGTGCCGGTCGTCATCCAGCCCAAGAGCCCGCAGGCCCAGCTCAACTCGGTCAGCCGTACGGTCGCTCCGGGCGCCTCCCAGACCATCGACCTGTACGCCGACCTGACCAGCTGGGAGGGCGGCCGCGTCGGCGACCAGGGCGCGCTCGACTACGCGATCGTGTATTCGGGGACCAACTTCGCCGTCACCCAGTCCGGGCGCACGCTGACCGCGACGGCGAGGGCGGATGCGCACCCCGGCGCCCGCGAGAACGTCACCGTCAAGGTGACCTCGTTCGGCGGCCTCACCGCCAACGTCACGCTCGTCGTGGGAGCGGCGCCGCCGGACGCCCCGCGCGCCGCCACCTTCACCCAGTCGTGCTCGGTGAGCGGCGGACCGTCCTGCTCCGTCACGGTCATCGGCGTGGCGGGGGAGTACGACCCGTTCCAGGGCAAGCAGGGCTCCGGCCTCAAGCTCGTGGGCCTCGGGCAGACGACCTGCGCGGTCGCGTCGATCTCCGCCTCCGGGACCAGCGCGATCACCGCCACCTGGCCGGGCGGACCGAAGCCGGCCGGCGGCAGCTGCATCGTCCCGTACACCGTCGCCGACGCGCAGGGCCGCACCGGCGGCGGCACCCTCACCCTCGACGTCCAGGGCTATCCGGCGCAGCCCAGCTCCGTGACGACCACGGGCTTCACCGGATCGAGCGTGACGCTCCTCGTCACGCTCGGCGAGGCTGCCCTCGCGCACCCCGGGCTGCGCGGCGTCGCGATCTACGAGAACGGCCAGCAGGTGCCGTCGAGCTGCTCCGCCGGCGCGGCGGGCACCTACTCCTGCACCGTCGGCGGTCTCGTGAACGGGCAGCGCCACACCTTCACCGCGCGGGCGGTCAACGCCGTGGGCGAGTCGCTCGACACGACGCCGGTGGTCACCTGGGCGTACCAGCCCCCGGTCATCAGCGGCGGCAGCAGCGGCACCGTCTACGACCCGGCGCGCACGACGGCGACGCTGGGCGTGATCTCGCTCTCGATCCAGTCGAGCGACGACACCAGCGGGTTCCAGATCAGCATCGACGGCAACCCCGTCGCCCAGGTGCCGCGCACCGGTGCGACGACCACGTGGACGGGGACGGCCTCCCCGGGATCACGGAACATCTCCGTCATCCCCGTCAGCCAGTTCCAGCCGCCGCTCGGATCGGGCAACACCGGTTCGGCGTGGGCGCAGTCCGTGCAGGTGTCGGGTGCGCCGATCGTCACGTCCAACGGATCGCTCGTCGCGTCGTCGAACACGGCGCTGCAGCTGAAGGACGTCGGGGTGGACCCGAACCACAGCGCCAAGGGCGTCAACGTGCTCTACGCGGTGTGGCGGGAGGGGGCGCCGCAGCCGTCGTGCTCGATGGACGGCAACGGCAACCCGGTGATGCCCGGAGGACAGGCCTCGAACAACTTCGGCGGACTGCAGGAGTACACCAGGTACTTCGGGCAGGCGTGCGCCGCGAACGGTTTCGGCGCGGTCGCCACCGGCACGCAGTCGGCGTACACCTTCACGATCTCGCCCGGCGGCCCCGGCGTCACCTACACGGTCGGCGTCGACCCGTCGCGCACCATCACCTCCGGCGCCTTCACCAGCGGATACGAGTTCCTCAGCGTGACGGCGCCGAACGTGCCGCCGCGGTCGCTGTTCGGCGTCTACTACCGGATCAACGGCAATCTCACCCACGACTTCGCGCTGTCGAAGGACAGCGATCCGGGCCAGATCACCTACAGCTACTGCTTCCTCGACAGCACCAGTTCGTGCGGGGCGAACGCGCCTGTGACGCCGACGACCATCCCGACGACGGTCACCGTCAACGTGCCGACGGACTGCACGGTCGCACCGACGAAGGACGACATCGTGTTCTCGGGCGCGGTCAAGTCGGCGGGGGCGTACACGACCGACGTCTCGATCGACCCCGCGACCCGGACCGTGAGCTACAAGATCACCTTCACCGGCGCGTACCAGGCGCTCGGCGAACGGACCCTGACCCGCTGCGGCGTCGCAGCGCCGACCAACCCCGACCCAGGTGCCGGCGGCACCGGCGGGACGGGCGGATGAGCGACGCCATGACATCGAGACCGCCACGACCGCGACCGACGACCGAGGAAGACGCATGACCATCACCCCCGAACAGACCGCCTGGTTCCAGTCGACCTTCGCCCAGCTCGTGGAGAACGTCGAGCAGGCGGTGCTCGGCAAGCGCCACATCGTCGAGCTCGTGTTCGCGACCCTGCTGAGCGAGGGCCACATCCTCCTCGAGGACGTCCCCGGCACCGGCAAGACGGCGCTCGCCCGCGCCCTCGGCCAGACCATCCGCGGCACGTCGACGCGCATCCAGTTCACCCCGGACCTGCTGCCCGGCGACGTGACCGGCATCACGGTCTACGACCAGAAGCGCGGCGAGTTCGAGTTCCACACCGGCCCGATCTTCGCCAACGTGGTCCTGGCCGACGAGATCAACCGCGCCAGCCCGAAGACCCAGTCGGCGCTGCTCGAGGTGATGGAGGAGGGCCGCGTCACCGTCGACGGCGTCACCCGCCCGGTCGGCGTCCCGTTCGTGGTGATCGCGACGCAGAACCCGGTGGAGCAGGCGGGCACCTACCGGCTGCCGGAGGCGCAGCTCGACCGCTTCATGATCCGCGCCTCCATCGGCTACCCCGACGATGCGTCGACCCTGCGGATCCTGCAGGGCGCGATGCACCCGCGCCGCGAGGTGCCCGAGATCGTCGACGCCCAGCTGATCGTGACGATGTCCGACCTGGTCGCCGGGGTCTACAGCAGCCCGCTGGTGCTCGACTACATCATGCGGCTGATCGCGGCCACCCGCCGGGCGAGCGAGGTCAAGCTCGGCGTCAGCGTGCGCGGCGGCCTCGCCCTGGCCCGCCTCGCCGCCACCTGGGCCGTCGCCCACGGACGCAGCTTCGTCACCCCCGACGACGTGCGCGACCTCGCGCTGCCCGTGCTCGCGCACCGCCTCGTCCTCAACCCCGACGCGGAGTTCGACGGCGTGACGCCCGACGCCGTGATCGGGCAGATCCTGCTGGACGTCGAGGCGCCCGTGGAGAACGGAGCGGCCTGAGGCGGATGGCAGAGTACGACGACACCTCCTCGCGGCTGACGCGAACCGTCACCGGCACGCGCACGCGTGCCTCGACGGTCACGAGCGTCACGAGGAGCAGCACCGGCATCGTCGAGGACGGCGTCTTCTGGGGCCGTGCGGCCGCGGCGGCCGTCGGCTCGGCGCTGCGCGCCTCCGTGCGCTGGCTGGTGGAGACCGTCACCGCGCCGGGCTGGCTGGTCGTCTGCGTGCTCGTCGCCGGAGCGATCGCGGGCTGGGTCGCCGGCTGGAGCCTCGGCTGGATCGTCGCTGCGGCCGCCGCAGCGCTGATCGTCGTCTGCATCCCCTTCCTCCTGGGCTCCCACGATTACCGGGTGCAGCTCGCCCTGGACCGGGAGCGGGTCGTCGCGGGCGACGACGTGACCGGGCGGCTCGTGGTCCGCAACGCGGGAAGCCGCGCGTCGTTGCCCGGGCGGGTGGACGTGCCCATCGGGTCCGGACTCGCCGAGGCGTACGTGCCGCTCCTCGCGGCGGGAGCCGAGCACACCGAGCGGCTGTCGATCGCGGCCGCCCGACGCGGCGTCATCGACGTCGGCCCGGTCTCGGTCTCCCGCGGCGACCCGATCGGGCTGCTGCGGCGCGAGGCGCTCTGGCCGGAGGTGCACACGCTCCACGTCCATCCCGTGACCGCGGTCATCCCGGGTACGAGCGCCGGCCTCATCCGCGACCTCGAGGGTCTCCCGACGAGCACGATCGTCGATGCGGACCTCGCGTTCCACGCCATCCGCGACTACGTGCCGGGCGACTCCCGGCGCCACGTCCACTGGAAGTCGACCGCGAAGACCGGTCGGCTCATGGTGCGCCAGTACGAGGAGGCGCGGCACTCGCGCATCGCCGTGACCATCGGCATCACCGCCGAGGAGGAATACGAGTCGGACGACGAGTTCGAGCTCGCTGTCAGCGTGGCCGCGTCGCTCAGCCTCCAGGCCGTCCGCGACGGTCGCGACCTGGTGGTGACGACGAGCGCCGAGCGCCCGGAACTGGTGCGCGGCGAGGTCGTGACGATCCGCACGCTGCCGACGCGCAACGCGGCGGCGATGCTCGACGGCTTCTCGGAGATCGAGCTGGCCGAGCGGGCGAGCCGCCTCGAGGACGTCGCGAAGCTCACCGCCCAGTCGAATCCGAACCTGTCGGTCGTCTTCCTGGTCACGGGCGCGCACACGCCGCTGGGCCGGCTGCGCGGAGCCTCCATCGCCTTCGGCCCCGACACGCAGTGCGTCGCCGTGCGTTGCGAGCTCGGCGCCGACCCGGCGTTCCGGCGCTTCGGCCCCATGAGCGTCCTCACCGTCGGCGCCCTCGACGACCTCGGCAAGCTCATCGCGCGGGGAGCGCTTCAGTGAGCGCGCCGGTGGGAGGCGACGGCGCTCGGGCGGCGGCTCGTCGGGCCCGCTCGCAGCGGGCGGCAGCGCTCCGGCTGGATGTGCCGCAGACGGTCCTGGCCGCCGCCTACGTCCTGGTCGGCCTCGCGCTCGCCTGCGCGCTCGCGTGGCCGCTGTACGAGACGCCGCGCCTCGTCGCGGTCGCGGCCTACGCCGGTGTCGTGGGAGTCGGGACCGCCGTCGTCGCACGGCTGCGGCGGTGGCCCGCGTGGGTGCACATCCTCGTCGTCGCCGGCCTCTACATCGTCGGCGTCGTTCCTCTCGCCGTGCCCTCGGCGCTGGTCTCCCCGCTCGAGGTGCTGCGCGGCCTCCTCGACGGGGTGACGGGCATCGTCCTGGGCTGGAAGCAGCTGCTCACCCTCGACCTGCCGGTCGGCCAGTACCAGGCGGTGCTCGTGCCGGTCTACGCGCTCTTCCTGATCGGATCCGCGCTCGCCGCGGCTCTGGCCCTCTCGCCCGAACGCCGCGCGGCCGCGGCGGTCCCGGTCGTGCTGGGGATGGGCGTCTTCGGCATCGCCTTCGGGGCCACCGACCCCGGCGCTCCGCTCCTCCTGCTGGGCATCCGCATCGACGCGCCCCGCGAAGTTCTGCTCGGCCTGCTGCTGGTCGCGGCGTCGCTCGTCTGGCTGACCCTCCGGGCGCGGCTGCGACGCCGCGCTGCGCTGGCCGCCGCCCGCGGCACCGTCGGCGTCGTGCGGCAGGGGTCGGCCTCGGCCGGCGCCGCGGTCCGTCGCCGGCTGCTGGGCGCCGGCCTCCTGGTGGTCGCTCTGGTCGCCGGCTTCACCGCCGGTCCGGCGCTCGCCGGCACCAGCACGCGCGAGACACTGCGCACCTCGACCGAGCCTCTGCTGGTGGTGCAGCAGCAGACCACCCCGCTCGGCCGCTACCGCGCGTCCTTCGAGAAGGGCGCGTACGACCGCGAGCTGTTCTCCGTCTCGGGAGCCGGGTCCAGCATCGACCGCCTGCGGCTGGCGACCCTGGACGACTGGGACGGCGAGCACTTCCTCGTCTCGGGGGACACCCGCTTCTCGCGCCTGCCCGGCGGCTCGCCCGCTCCCGGCGCGCGGACCATGACCGTCACGATCGCCGACGGCTACTCGGGCATCTGGCTGCCGATGCCGGCGGACGCCCGCACCTCCCCGACCTTCGGCGGACCCCGCGCGGCGGCGCTGGCCGACGCCTTCTACCTGGACAAGCAGACCGGCGCGGGAATCGACACCACTCAGGCCGCCGACGGCGCGCGCGGCGTGCGCAGCGGCGACAGCTACGAGGTGCAGGGGACCGGGACGCCGGCCGTCCCGCTGACGGATCCGGGCACCAGCAGCCTCGTCGATCTGAAAGCCCATCCCGAGCTGGCGGCGTGGTTGGAGGCGCAGGCGCAGCCGCGGACGGCCGCCGGATTCCAGGAGCTCATCTCCCGCCTGCGCGACCGCGGCTACCTCAGCCACTCCCTGGCGGAGGACGACCAGGCCGCCACCTGGATCGCCGCCCTGCGCAGCCAGTCCGCCTACCCGTTCGAGTCGAGCTTCGCCGGCCACTCGACCGCACGCATCGAGGCGCTCTTCGCTCAGCTGCTGGAGCAGCAGAACCGCGTCGGGAGCGCCTCCAGCGCGGACCTGCTGGTCGCGGGCGTCGGCGACGACGAGCAGTTCGCGGCGGCGGGCGCCCTGCTCGCGCGGGCGGTCGGCTACGAGTCGCGGGTCGTGGTGGGCGTGCGGATGGGCACGGGCGAGACCGGCGGCATCCCGGCCTGCTCCAGAAAGTGCACGGGCGCCAACCTGGCCGCCTGGATCGAGGTGCGCGCGCCGGGAGCGGGGGAGTGGACGACCGTCGACGTCGAGCCGCAGTTCGAGAAGGCCCCGACGCTGATCTCGCTCGACCACCAGCTGCCCAAGAACCCGACCGTCCCCGAGCAGCCTCAGGTCGGCACGGTGCTGCCGCCCGCCGCCCAGCACGACGACCGGGATGCGACCCGCGCGGTCGTGCAGGAGCAGCCCGAGTGGGTGACAGTGCTGCTGCGCGTGCTGGCGATCGTCGGCCTCGCCGTGGCGACCCTCCTGCTGCTGACGCTGCCTTTCCTCGTGCTCCTGATCGCCAAGCGGATGCGGCGCGGACGTCGTCGCCGTGCACCCGTGCCGGAGGTCGCCGTCGTGGGGGCCTGGGCCGAGCTGATGGATGCCCGCACCGATGGCGGCGATCCGGCCCTCCCGGGGACGCGTCGCGATGTCGCGGCCGCGATCGGCTCTCCCGCCGCCATCGAGCTGGCCGCGCTCACCGACATCGCCGTCTTCGCCGAGCACCCGCCCACGCGGGAGGCTGCCGAGCGGGCCTGGGAGCTCCTCGATACCGAGCGGGCGCGCCTGCGCGCCGACCGCGGACCGGTGCGCTCGCTGCTCGCCGCGATCAATCCCGCCTCCTTCGTGCGTGCCCTCGGGCGCCCGCGCCTGCGGCTCTCCTGGCGACTGCTCACGGCGCCCCGAACCCGGAAGGCGAGCGCATGACCGACAGCACCGCCACCCTCGTCGTCCTCGCGCTCGTCGCGGGTCTCGTCGGCCTCATCATCGGGCTGGCGGTCTTCCTCTGGTACGCCGCCGCACTCTCCCGGGTGTTCGCCCGGCGGAACGTGGAACCGTGGCGCGCGTGGGTGCCCGTGCTGAACGAGGCGGAGATCCTCCGGCTCGGCGGGCGCCCCGCCTGGACGGTCGTGTTCTTCTTCATCCCCGTCGTCTGCGTCTACGCGATCGTCCTGCGCGCCCTCGCCGCGAACCGGATCGGCCGTACGTTCGGCCGCGGCGCGGGCTCCACCGCGCTGGCCGTGCTGCTGCCGCCGGTCTGGGCCACCGTGCTGGCGTCCACCCGCGAGCCCGTGGCGACCGCGGAGGCTCCGCCCGCGCGGACCGCGCCTCCCGAGCCCGAGCCGGAGCCGGATTTCGGCGCCGTGGCGACGATCGTCGAGCCTCCCGTCGCGGTGGCTCCGGCGGTGCCTGTCGCGCCGCCGACGGCTGAGGTGCCGCCCGCGGCTCCGGCCTCGCTCGTGGAGGCCGCCGCTCCGGTCGCGGAACCTGTCGCCCCGCCAGCGGAACCCGTCGCCCTGCCCGCGGAACCCGTCTCTCCGCCAACGGAACCAGGCGCCCCGTACGCGCCTGTCGCCCCGCCGGCGGAACCCGTCGCCGATCCGGCGCCGATCCGCACGCCGTTCATGGATGCCCCCGCGGACATCCCGACCCCGGAGGTCGCCGTGCCCGATCCCGAGCCCATGCCCGAGTCGGCGCCCGAGCCCGCGCCTGAGCCGATCGAAAATGGCATCGACCTCGACGACGAGGCGGCCGAGACCATCGTGGTCGAGCGTCGCGCCGTCGCCACCTGGACGCTCGTCACCGACGACGGCGGCCGGCATCCGCTGGAGGCCGACGTGGTCGTCCTGGGTCGCCGCCCCGCGGGGGAGGAGCACGGCGTGCAGTATCTCGCCGTCCCCGACACCTCCCGCACCCTCTCGAAGCAGCACGCCTGCCTCACCCGGGACGGCGACGGCTGGGTCGTCACCGACCTCCAGTCGACGAACGGGGTGTTCCTCGACCTCGACGGCGTGGAGCGCCAGCTCGCCCCCGGCGACTCCGCCCCGGTGTCCGGGCGACTCCTGCTGGGGACCGTCGGCCTGCGCATCGAACGGGAGGACGGCCGATGACCGCCGTCGTCTCCGGCGTGCAGCTGAGCGCGGACGCCCGCAGCGACGTGGGCCGACGCCGCGCGGCCAACGAGGATTCCTGCCTCGCCGTCGCACCCGTCTTCGCCGTCGCCGACGGGATGGGCGGTCACGAAGCGGGCGCCCAGGCCAGCGCCGCGGTCATCGGGGCGCTCCGCGACACGTTGTGCACCGGCGGGGTCGTCGACCTGCTGCAGGTGTCGACGGCGATCGACGAGGCCTCGCGTCGCGCGACCGCGCTCGCCGCCACGACGGCGCGCGGGGCGGGCAGCACGCTCAGCGGCGTCATCCTGGTCGTGCACGAGGGACGGCCGCACTGGCTCATCGTCAACGTCGGGGATTCGCGCGTGTACCGCCTCATCGGCGGCTACCTCGAGCAGCTGACCGTCGACCACTCGCTCGTTCAGGAGCGGATCGACGCCGGCGTGCTCCGCGACGACGAGAGAGCCTCCGCCCCGGACAAGAACGTGATCACCCGCGCCCTCGGCTCCGTGGACGCGCGCGCAGACAGCTGGCTGATGCCCGTGACCACCGGAGAGCGCCTCCTGGTGTGCTCCGACGGCCTGCACGGCGAGCTCAGCGACGAGCAGCTCCGCGAGATCCTCGTCGCGGGAGGGCGTCCGCCGGCGACCACGGCGGCCCTGATCCAGGCGGCGAACCGCGCCGGGGGACGGGACAACGTCACTGCCGTCGTCGTGGACGTGCTCGCCGGAGGCGACCCCGGCACGGCCGGACCCGCCGACACCCGCGAGCCCGCCGGATGGACCGACGACGGGGACACGGTGCCCGTATGAGTCGCGAGGAGCAGCGCGAGCAGGAGCAGCGGGAGCAGGAGCAGCAGCCGGAGCTCGACGACCGGGTCGAGCTCGAGGAGCTGGATGAGACGGTGATCGTCCGCCGCACCGAGCCCGACCCCGATCCCGACCCCGATCCCGAACCGGTCGACGAGACGGTGGTCGTCCAGCGGCCGGAGCCTCTGGACGAGACGGTCGTGGTTGAGCGGCCGGAGTCCGCGGACGAGACTCTGGATGAGCCTCTGGATGAGACGGTCGTGGTGGAGCGTCCGGAGCCTCTGGACGAGACCGTTGTGGTGGAGCGCCCCGCCCCCGAGCCCGAGCCCGAGCCCGAGGGACTGGATGAGACCGTCATCGTGCGCCGAACGTCGAGTTCCGCGGAGTCGCCACTCGACCGGGGAACTCCCGTCGCGCCGTTCGCCCCACCGGCGCCTCCTGTCGAGCCCGTCCGCCCCGACCCGCAGACGGCCGCGCCGGCGCCGACCGAGCCCGAGCCCGCCCCTCCGTTCGACCCCGAGCCGGACAGGGAGCCTGAGCCAAATCCCGGGCCGGACAGGGAGCCTGAGCCAAACCCCGGGCCGCAGACCCAGCCTGAGCCGCAGCCCCACCCCGCGCCGCAGCCGCAGCCCCACCCCGCGCCGCAGCCGCAGCCGCAGCCGCAGCCGCAGCCTCAGCCCGAGCCGCAGCTGCAGCCCCAGCCCCAGCCCCAGCCCGATCCCGAGCCGGCGGCGGAGCTCGACGACACGATCGTCAGCCCGCGCCGTGTCGGCGACCCGGCTCTGGACGCCACCCGTGTGGTCCACCGCGACGACGACGACCCGGTCGCGGCGACGCGCGTCGTCCACCGTCCGGACGACGCGGAGGAGGCGCCCCGCGAACCCAGCAGCCCCAGCGCCGCGATCGACCCCAGCGCCCCCGGCGACGCGGACGACACCATCATCGCCCGCCCCACGCCGACCGCGGACCCCGATCACCCCGGCACCCCCGCCGTCCCGCCGCGCACGCCGGTGCCCCGCACCCGTCGCTCGTTGCGCGCACAGCGCACCCCGATCGTGCTGCCCACCGGGCTGCCGGCGTCGACCCGCGCGGTCGAGGCGGTCGGCGCGAACGCGGTCGACGTGTACGAACCGCGTCCGATCCCGGCGCCGCCCGCTCCGGGGCCGGATCTCGGCACGGGGCCGGAGGCCACCCGCGCAGAGGCGCCGTCGATGAGCTCGGTGGGCCGTGCCAGCCGGAAGGCGGGATGGGTCACCGTCGCGGGTGTCGTCGCCGCCTGCGCCGTCTCGGTCGGCGGCCTGATCGGGATCGCGGCGGTGGTCTTCGGCGGCTAGACGTCCGCCGTCGCCGCGGCCCGTCTCCGCCGTGCGAAGAGGATGCTCAGCGCGGCGATGGCCGCCAGCAGGCTCGCCCCCACGACGGAGACCGCCACGGCGATGGCCGACTGCCGGGCCTGGCTGTCGTCGTTGGCCCGCACGCTCACCGTCGAGGCCGCTGCGGGGCCTCCCGCCGACGGAGAAGCGGTGGCGAAGGGATTGACCGGGCCGGCGGTCTCGGAGCCGGGGACGAGCACGATCGCCTCGTACGGCTGCACGACTCCCCACCCGGAATCGTCGTCGCGTGCGTCCGGGTGCGCGCGGATGGCGCTCGCGGTGAGCCGGTAGGCCCACTGGGCCGGCGTCTCGTCGGGGTGGGCGGAGGCGACGAGCGCGGCCGCCGCGGACACGTAGGCGGTGGCGAAGCTCGTCGCCGGTGCACTGGAGGCGTAGACGCAGTCGCCACCGGTGTTCGCCGCCGTCAGCACGTTCTGGCCGGGCGCGCTCAGCGCCACCTGTGCGCCGTGGATGCTGTCGTCGGTCACGACGCCGCTCGCGCCGGTCGCGGCGACCCCGAGGACGCCGGGGTAGCCGGCCGGGTAGCGCACGCCGTCCTGCTGGTCCTTCTCGACCGCCAGGGACGAGTCGCGGTTGCCCGAGCTCGCGACGATCAGGCTGCCGTGCGCGGTCGCGTACGACACGGCGTCGCGGAGGGCGGCATCGTCGACCGCGGTCGACAGCGAGACGTTGATCACCTGGGCGTGGGCGTCCGCCGCGAAGCGGATGCCGGCGGCGAGGCGGGAGATGCTCGGGCCCATGCCGGCGGCGACGGCCTGGTCGTCGGTGCCGGCGAAGACCCGCACGGACAGGATGCGCGCGTCGGGAGCCAGCCCCTCCACTCCGGAGCCGGTCACCGTCTGCGCGGCGATCTCGCCCGCGATGGCCGTCCCGTGGCCGTACCCGTCCGCGTAGCCGGCCGACCCGGCTCCGTCGCCGACCAGATCGGTGCCGCCCGCGAGGACCCCGGCGAAGTGCGGATTCGCCGCATCCACCCCGGAGTCGACGACGGCGACGACCACGCCGGCACCGCGGGTGGTGTCCCACGCGAGGGGCGCCTGGAGCTGGTTCAGAGCGGGGGGACGCTGGGGGATGAAGGTCGCGGCGTCCGTGCAGCCGGTATCGGCCGCGGTGGCGACCGTCGAGAAGGCCGGGACGCCGGTGACCGCGCCGACCGGTGCGGCCAGGGCGGAGGCCGGTGCCGCGGCGAGCAGCACGGCAGCGGCACCCGCGAGGCCGGCGATCGCGAGCCGTCCGCGACGGCGGGTCATCCGGCGGACGCGGTCGAGGTCGCCCCCGCGGCGGACGTGCTCAGTTCGGGTCCGCTCTTCAGCAGCGCCACCCAGCTCTGCTCGATCGTGCCGACGTCGTCCGGCGTGTACCCCAGCCGCTTGACGGTCTCGTCGTCGGCGCCGGGCAGGGCGAAGGCCGTCCCGGTCGCGTCGACCAGGGTGAGCATCCCCGCGCTTCCGCTGCCGCGTCCCGCTGCGTCGACGAGGGCGCCGTGGCCCGCCTGCACCGCCACACCTGCACTGGCTTTCCGGGACGCCGGGGCCGTCGCGAGCACCGTGCGGGTGCCACCGGAGTCGGTCGACAGCAGGGCGCAGGCGCGGTCGCTCGCCGTGATCGACGTGAAGCCGTCGGCGGGCCAATCCGCCCCGCCGGCCGGAGCCTTGGCGGTGTGCAGGCCCGCGACGGCGGCGGCGGAGACATCGCGCACGGCCGCCATCGTCCGGCCCGACCCGAGCTGGTAGAGCTGCCAGGCCAGCGGGCTGAGGGTGGCGAGCGCCCCGTCCGGCTGCACGACGAATCGCTGCTCGGCCGGGCTGCCCGAGGTGTGGACGACCTCGCCCACCAGCAGTGGGCCGTCGTCGAGCTCGCCACCGGGGACGGGCGTGCCGGCATCGGTGATGACCAGCGGCTCCAGTGCGGCGCCCGGGGAGAACAGGTTGAGCCAGTCGGACGAGACCCGGACCGGTGCGAGGGAGTCGATGCCCGCGGCGCGCAGCACGGCATCCGCGTTCTCGTCGTCCACCCGGTAGCGGAGGCCGTCCGCGACGACCCAGCGCTCGCCGCCGTTCTCGACGACGACCGCGCGGGAGGTCGCGGTGGCCGCCGGCCGGGTGGCGATGGTCGTCGCGATGCCGCCGTCGTCGGTGACGCAGGCCGTCCAGCCGGTGTTCACGAGGGCGTCCGGCGCGGGCAGGGCGTCCGGCGCCCCTACGATCCCGACCGGGGAGGCGACCGCGATGCCGGAGAGGGCGTGCGAGTCGGTCGTGATCACGGCGAAGCTCGACGACGGGATGAGGAGCCGCGCGCTCGCCGTGTTGATGACCGGGTGCAGCACGCCCTTGACGGAGACGTAGCGCGCGCCGGTGTCCTTGGCGATGAGCATGCGGCCGTTCTGCCAGCCCTGCGGCAGGCCGGGCTGGATCAGCCCGTAGAACGCGCCGGCGAGCAGCACGGCCGCGGTGAGGACGATGGCGATGACGACCGCGCGGAGCGGACGGGCGGGCTCGAGCTCCTTGCCGCCGGGCGCCCCGCTGACGAAGGCCGTGAGCAGTCGGCGGCGCGAGAAGTTCTGCGCCTCGATGAGGTCGGTCTTGCTCGCCACGGATCAGGCCAGTCCGGCCGCGATGACGCCGATCGGGAGCAGGAGGGCCAGCACGACCACCTCAGCGGTGTCCGCCAGCCGGCCGAGCCGCACGCGCACGCGCGGATCGAGGAGGGTGATGACGATCGTGATGACGGTCACGCCCCCGAGCACCGCGAGGAGCGCAGGGATGAGCCCGGGCTGGGCGATCGCGACCGTGAGTCCGGTGACGGCGATCCCGGCCGTCCCGAGCGCCATCAGGGTCAGTACGTTGCTGCGCGAATAGCTCTGACGGGCGGGGAACATCAGACCGAGGAAGGCCAGCGCGCAGAGCACGGCGCCGAGCGGCGTCGCGCCGGCGACGACCGGCGTCGAGGCCAGCACGGAGAGGCCGAGCGCGAGCCGCAGCGCGACGAGGGCGCGGTGACCGGCCGCGGCACGGCGCCGCACGTCCTCCGCGTCGATCGGCGCGGGGTTCGCGAACACCTCGCTGTCGCTCTGCGGGCTGATCACCCGCAGACGCGTGGAGCTGAGCGCCAGCCAGGGGAGCGCGTTGGCCAGGGTGGCGACGATGGCCACCGTGAGGGAGTACGCCGCCGTCTGGGCGTCGGGGAGGAGCCCGGTGATCACGGCCGGGATGCCGACGGCCGCCCCCGTGGCGACGGGGACGAGCTGGAGCTCGGGACGATAGGGGGTCAAGGCGAGGGCCGCGCCGCCGATCACGACGGCGCCGAGCCCCGCGGCGGCGAGCGGCCAGCCCCAGAGGGCCTCGCCTCCCGGCACGGCGAGGTAGCCGCTGACGGCCCCGAACGCGGCGGCGGCGAGCCCGAGCCCGCACCCGGCCTCCGGCTGCCCGACGCGTGACAGGACGGCCGACGTGGTCAGGAGGAGGACGGCGCCGCAGATCGCGACGATCATCCCGATGGCGAGGGAGTGCCCCGCGGCGACCAGCAGCACGGCGCACACGCCGAGCATGGTCAGGCTCACGGCGAGGGCGGTGCGGGTGTTGTCGGCGGGCGTCCACGGCCGGTGCTGCTCGGCGGTCGCGTCGAGCACGGCCTCCACGATGTCGTCGTAGACGAGGGGCTCGGCGAGCAGGGCGCCGCGGGCGAGCGTCAGCAGCTCGCCTTCCTGGATGCCCTGGTCGAGCGCGCCCCGGCTGGGGTCGACGGTGCTGCCGTCCGCGCGCTGGAGGGTGTAGCCGACGTGGGTCATGGTCGGGTCGAGGACGCCGAGGCTGCGGGCGAAGCCGGGCATCAGCTCGATGAGCGGGAGGTGGGCGGGGACGCCGACGTCGAGTCGTCTGCCTTCGCTCTGGACCGAGATGCGCAGAAGCGCCCGAAGTGTGCTGACGGATTGACTCACCCGGTCCGTGCCTCCCCCTGTATGCGCGGTGGCGGTGCCGACCGCCACGCCGTCTCATCCTAGCCAAGCCGACACGCCGCCGGGCCGCATGGGTGCTAGCACTGATATCCCCCTGGAGAGGTTGCACTCCCGCACCAACGCCAATAGCGTGGCCGATGTCGACATGACCTCATGTGCACTTGCATGTCGGTGAGCTTGGGGGGTCTTGCCGTGCGTACCAGTGATGGAAACAGGAATGGAGTGTCATGGTTGATGGAGTGATCTCAGCAGAAGAGGGCGCGCTCAAGCGCGGTGCCCAAGCGGTCGGGACGGCAAAGTCCGGGATCGACCAGCAGGTCAAGTTCGTCCGCGGCGAGATCGAGCAGCTCCGCGGCTTCTGGACCGGTGAGGCGGCTGGCGCGTTCTCGCAGCTCATGGCCCGCTGGGACGACGAGACGCGCAAGCTGAACGACGTGCTCATCACGCTCGAGGACGCCCTGAGCGGCACCGAGCGCGACCAGGTCAGCACGGAGGAGTCGCACCAGCAGACGATCTCCGGTCTCTCGTCGATGATGGGCTCCTGAGCCCAGCGGCTCAGGCATAAGGAAGGTTTGAACATGCAGTCGATGTCAGTCGACCCCGGACAGCTCACCGCTCTCTCCGGTCAGATCCGCACCGGTGCCAACGGCATCAAGTCCCAGCTCGAGCAGCTCGAGTCCGAGGTCGGCAAGCTCCGCGCCTCGTGGGACGGCCAGGCGCAGACCGCGTACGACGACGCTCAGCGCAAGTGGACGCAGTCCCTCACCGCGCTGAACACCCTGCTCGAGCAGATCTCGAACAAGACCGACGAGATCTCTCAGCACTACGTGTCGTCCGACAAGTCGTCCGCCGGGCGCTTCTCGCTCTGAACGACGTCGCTCGCGGATCGGCACCGGACTCCTCCGGCGCCGGTCCGCGAACGCGTTTCCGCGTAGTCCCGAGGAGGGGAGGGAACAGATGACCGGTTCTGCGAAGAAGGTCGGAGTCGACGGCGAGACCGTGCTCGACCACGCCAAGCGGATCGATGCGGCGACCGTCGCCGATGCTCCGAAGCTCGTCACCGAGTACCAGGTCGGCGGCAGCTCGGGAGGCTCGGCCGAGCCCGCTCTCGCGGGTTTCGTGGCCCAGCTCGGCAGCACGCTCGACGCGATCGCCGCCAACGCCACGCTGCTCAACAAGACGGTGGCCTCGAACACCGACGCCTTGCGCGACGCGGTGAAGACGCTGAACGCAGCCGACGACAAGGCCAAGGAGGATGCGCAGACGCTCCAGGCCGTGATCGACGACCAGCCGAAGCCGACGGCCAGGGCCGCTGCACCGGCGACACCCGGCGCCCCGGCGGCGCCGGCGGCGCCTGCTGCGCCGACGACCATCGACGGCCAGAGCGCCAACGAGTTCTTCCGGTCGAAGCAAGGCGCCGAGCACGGCTGACGCCGTTCGCGTCCCGAGACGAGACGAGCCCCGCGGATCCAGGATCCGCGGGGCTCTCGTCGTTCGGCGACGCGTCAGCTGACGTTGTCGGTGAAATCGATGTCCTTCGTCTCCTTCGAGAGCAGCAGGGCGATCAGGGTGAGCACACCCGCCAGCGACAGGTAGACGCCGACCCAGACGGTCGATCCTCCGCCGACCGTCCACAGCCAGACCGCGATCGTCGGGGCCACGGCGGCGCCGAGCACGCTCGACAGGTTGTACGCGATGGCCGAGCCCGTGTACCGCACGTTGGTCGGGAACAGCTCGGGCAGCTCGGCCCCCATGGGGCCGAAGGTGAGTCCCATGAGCGTGAAGCCGACGATGAGCAGCGCCATCGTGCCGATCGTGCCGCCCGCGAAGAGCGGGACGAACAGCAGGCCGAAGACGATGATCCCGAGCGTCACCCAGATCAGCGTCTTGCGGCGCCCGAAGCGCTCGGCGAGCGGTCCGGCGACCAGGGTGAAGATGCCGAAGAAGACCACGCCGATGATGAGCATGATGAGGAAGTCGTTGCGCGTGTAGCCGAGGCCGGGCACGAACGTCGACGGGTCGAACGCCTTGCCGGCCTTCTCCGCCGCGGCACGCGCTGCGTCGGTGGAGGCCGCGGTGGTGCCGTAGGTGAGGGTGAACGCGGTCATCAGGTAGAAGAGCACGTAGGTCGCCAGCATGATGAACGTGCCGAGGACGATCTGCCACCAGCTGGTCTTGAAGACGCGTGCGAGGGGGAGCTTGGCGACCTCGCCGTCGTCGACGACCTTCTGGAAGGCGGGCGTCTCCACCAGCTTGAGCCGCACGTAGAGGCCCACGATGACGAGCACCGCGCTCAGCAGGAACGGCACGCGCCATCCCCAGGCCGCGAACGCGTCTGCGCTCATCGAGAGGTTCAGGATGAGGAACAGCACGTTGGCGACGATGAAGCCGATCGGGGCGCCGAGCTGCGGGAACGTCCCGTAGATGGCGCGCTTGCCGGCCGGGGCGTTCTCGGTCGCGAGGAGGGCCGCGCCGCTCCACTCCCCACCGAGCCCGAGGCCCTGGCAGAAGCGCATCACGACGAGCAGGAACGGCGCCCAGAACTCCCAGCCCGGCGTCTGCGCGGTGGGGAGGCAGCCGATCAGCACCGTCGCGATGCCCATCGTCAGCAGCGAGCCGACGAGCGTGCCCTTGCGGCCGATCCGGTCGCCGAAGTGGCCGAAGAGGATGGAGCCGACGGGACGGGCGATGAAGGCGACGCCGAAGACGGCGAACGACGACAGCAGCGCGGCGGTCGGGTCCTCGCTGGTGAAGAACAGCGAGGGGAAGACCAGGACGGCGGCGGTCGCGTAGACGTAGAAGTCGTAGAACTCGATCGACGTGCCGATGAGGCTGGCGAGGATGACGCGGCCGCGGGTGTTCGCGGGCTGCGGGGAGGGCGTTGGGTTGACGGAGGCCGTCGTTGACATGCGTGGAATCTTCCGGGACGGGAGGCGAGACCGCGAGGCGTGCCGGCGTCGATCGGGCGTCCGGAGCTGGTGAGGCGGGGAAAAGTGTGTGTGGAAGCGCTTGTGGCGCGTCTTCCAGCTTATGCGCGGACCGCGGGGCGCACGAATCCGCGCAACCGCCCGATCGCTAGGCTGGCCGCATGGATACTCTGTTCAACGTTCTGCACGTGGTCGCGGCCGTCTTCATCGTCGGTCCCATGGCCATCATCCCGATGACCGCGATGCGCGCCGTGCGGGCGGGCAACGCCGGGCAGGTCCAGGTGCTCGCGAAGTCGACGAACCTCATGTCCCTGCTGTCGCTGCTGGTGATCGTCTTCGGGTTCGGCGCGATGAGCCTGGCCGACAAGAAGTACGACCTGAGCATCGTGACGCCGTGGATCCTCTGGTCGATCATCCTCTACGTCGTCGCGCTCGCCCTCACGCTCTTCCTCGTGGTGCCGACGATGCGTCGCGCCGCTGAGGCGATCGAGGGCGGGACGGTGTCGAAGTACCCGGCCATCGCGGCCGGCTCCGGCGTCGCGACCCTGCTCCTCGTCGCCGTCGTTGTGCTGATGGTCTGGAAGCCGTAGCGGGAGGCCGTCGCCTCAGCCGCGCAGCTCGCGGAGGGTGATCGCGGTCGCGAGCGCGGCGTGAGCCGCCTCCTCGCCCTTGTCCTCCTTGGAGCCCGGCAGACCCGCCCGGTCGATGCCCTGGGCCTCGTCGTCGAGCGTGAGCACGCCGAAGCCGACCGGCTTGCCGGTGTCGAGGGCCACGCGGGTGAGTCCGTCGGTCGCCGCCGCCGAGACGTACTCGAAGTGCGGGGTGCCGCCGCGGATGATGACGCCGAGCGCCACGACCGCGTCGGCGCCGGACTCCAGCGCCGTCTTGCTGACCACCGGGAGCTCGAAGCTGCCCGGCACCCGCACCAGCGACCAGGTGGCGCCGGACGCTTCGAGGGTGCGCTGCGCTCCCGCGATCAGGCCGTCGGTGATCTGCTCGTGCCAGGTGCCGGCGACGATCACGACGTTCAGGCCGCTCCCGTCGATCGCCGCTGCCGCGTTGGGGGCTCCCGCTCCGCTCATCGTGTGGTCCTCTCCGCTGCGATCGCAGCCGTCTCGTCCGTCGGGGTCTGGTCGATGCTCCCGATCGCGTGACCCATCCGGTCGCGCTTGGTCTCCAGGTAGCCCTCGTTGAAGGCGCCGACGCCGACCACGAGCGGCACGCGCTCGTCCACGTCGATGCCGTGCTCCTCGAGCTGGCGCACCTTCTCCGGGTTGTTGGTCAGCAGGCGCACCGACTCGATGCCGAGGTCCTGCAGGATGGCCGTGGCCGCGCCGTAGTCGCGGGCGTCGATCGGCAGGCCGAGCGCCAGGTTGGCGTCGAGGGTGTCGAGGCCGTCCTCCTGGAGCTTGTAGGCGCGCAGCTTGTTGATGAGGCCGATGCCGCGGCCCTCGTGGCCACGCAGGTAGACGACGACACCGCCGTCGCGCTGGATCGTGTCGAGCGCCGCGTCGAGCTGCGGGCCGCACTCGCACTTCAGCGAGCCGAAGGCCTCCCCGGTCAGGCACTCCGAGTGCACGCGCACCAGCGTCCCGTTGGCTCCGGGCTCGCCCGCGACGATCGCGACGTGGTCGGCCCCGGTCATGCGGTCGCGGTAGGCGCGCATCCGGAACGGTCCGTGCGTCGTCGGCACCGTGGTCTCGACCTCGAAGATGACGCGGGACGACTCCGGGATGGGCGTCACCGGCTCCAGCGGCTGGTCGCAGTGGAACTCCTGCAGGTACGCGATCAGCGCCTCGATGGTGACCACGAGCACGCCCTCGCGCTCGCCGAGCTCGATGAGGCCGGGCAGGCGCATCATCTCGCCGTCGTCCGCGACGATCTCCGAGATCGCTCCCACCGGGGTCAGCCCGGCGAGGGTGAGGAGGTCGACGGCCGCCTCGGTGTGGCCGTCGCGCTCGCGGACTCCGCCCTCCACCGCACGCAGCGGCATGATGTGGCCGGGGCGGTGGAGGCTGGCCGGCGTGGAGTCCAGGTCGGCCAGCACGCGGAGGGTGTGCGCGCGGTCGGCGGCGCTGATGCCGGTCGACAGGCGGTTCGCGGCGTCGACGCTCACCGTGTAGTTCGTGCCGCGGTCGTCCTCGTTGTTGGCGACCATGACCGGCAGGTCGAGACGGTCGGCGATCTCGTTGGTCATCGGGGCGCAGATGAAGCCGGAGGAGTTCTTGACCGTCCAGGCGATCCACTCCTGGCTGGCCAGCTCCGCGGCGATCACCACGTCGCCCTCGTTCTCACGGCTCTCGTTGTCGACCACGATGACGGGCCGGCCGAGGCGCAGCTCCGCGAGGGCCTCGGGGATGGTGGCGAGGCTCATGACTCACTCCGTTCGTTCCGCTCGCCCAGCGCGAGCATGCGTTCCACGTGGCGGGCGAGGATGTCCGTCTCGATGTTGACGCGATCACCGGCGACGCGGTCGCCCAGGGTGGTCGCGGAAAGGGTCTCCGGGATGAGGGACACCTCGAACCAGCCGTCCTCGCGGCCGCCGCCGACCTCGCTGACCGTGAGCGAGACGCCGTCGATCGCGATGGATCCCTTGCGCACGACCAGAGCCGCGTGCTCCGGGTCGAGGCTGAGGCGCACCACGCGCCAGGCGCTCCCGTCGGTGACGGAGAGCACGGTCGCGGTGCCGTCGATGTGCCCCTGGACGATGTGGCCGCCGAGCCGGTCGCCGACCTGCGCGGCGCGCTCGAGGTTGACGCGGCGTCCCGGGGCGACGTCGTCGAGGGTGCTCATCGCGAGGGTCTCGGCCATCACATCGGCCGTGAACGTCTGTGCATCCTGGCCGATCACGGTCAGGCAGACCCCGCTGACGGAGATGGAGTCGCCGTGCTTCGCGTCGCTGACCGCGAGCGGCCCGCGGACGGTGATCCGCGCCGCGTCGGCGACGCGGTCGACGGCCGTGATCTCGCCGAGCTCTTCGATGATTCCGGTGAACATGTCAGCCTTCCTGGGCGGAGTCGGTGGAGGGGGACGCGGGAGCGAGCGGAACGGCCCGGATGTAGAGGTCGCCGCCGAGATGCTCGACGCCGAGGATGCGCAGGCGCCGCTGCTCGCCGATCGTGTCGACGCCGATCTCGCCGAGCGCGAGGCGGGGGCCGCCGAGGAGCGTTGGCGCGAGGTAGATCGCGTACTCGTCGACCAGGCCGGCGGCGACGAAGGCGCTCGCCAGGGTCGGACCGCCTTCGACGTAGACGCGGCGGAACCCGCGCTGGTGGAGGTCGGCGACCACGGCGTGCAGGTCGTGGGTGCCCTCGAAGACGACGGGGCGCGGGTGGCGGAACACGGCGGCGTCGTTCGGCACGGCGCGGGTGCCGACGACGACGGGGGTCGGCTGCGCGGCGAGGAGCTCGCCCGCGTCGCCGCGCGCGGTGAGGCTCGGGTCGTCGGCGAGCACGGTGCCCGTGCCGACGACGATCGCGTCGGAGGCCTCGCGCTGCTCGTGCACGCGCTGCCGGGCGGCCGTGCCGGTGATCCACTTGCTCGTGCCGTCGACGGCGGCAGCGCGGCCGTCCAGGCTGCTCGCCCACTTGACGGTGATGTGCGGCCGGCCGAGCCGGGCGGCGGTCAGCCAGTCGCCCAGGAACTCTTCGATCTCACCCGCGAGCACGCCGCCGGTGACGACGACCCCGGCCTCGCGCAGCCGTTCCGCGCCCCCGCCCGAGTTCCGGCCCGGGTCGTCCACGCCGTAGATCACCTCGGCCACGCCGGCGGCGATCAGCGCCTCGGAGCACGGACCGGTCAGGCCCCAGTGGTTGCACGGCTCGAGCGTGACGACGGCCGTCGCGCCGCGGGCGCCGCCTTCGGGCAGCTTCGAGAGCGCGTCCACCTCGGCGTGCGGGGTCCCGGCGCCGCGGTGCCAGCCTTCGGCGATCACGCTGCCGTCGGGCGCGAGGATCACGCAGCCCACCCGCGGGTTCACACCAGTGGCCGGGCCGTTCGCGGCCAGCTCGAGCGCGGTGCGCATCGCTGCTTCCCGGGTCATGGGATCGTCGTCCTGTCTGTCGAAGAGCGGACGTGTCCCGGGGTCGCGCGGGCGGCGGCCGTCACCGACCACCGCTTCGTGCTGCCTCCCATCCGGACTGAGCGCACGGGCCTGAGCCTGCACGCATTACCGTCGGTACCGGAATTCCACCGGTTCAGCAGGTGGCGTTCGCACGCCGCCCGCTCGCGGACTATGACCGCCGGTTCGGACTCTCACCGACCCCGGAGCACGTTGTTCTGTTGTCGAGTGTAGTCAACGCCCCCGTGGCGGGACTATTCCCGCGGCAACCCGGCGTCATCCTCGCGGGCCACCAGCGCGCGGGCCGTCCCCTCGTCGACGACGAGGTCGGTGATCAGGCCGGCCGCCAGGGCGCCGCGGAGGCTGTGCACCTTGGAGGGGCCGGACACGATGCAGACGCGGCGCGGGACGCGCTTGATCAGATCGATGTCGGGGCCGCTGGCGCGCTGGTTCAGCGGGATGTCATGGTGGCTGCCGTCCTCGCGGAAGAACACGGTCGCCACGTCGCCGACGACGCCGGACTCGTCGAGCGAGGCATAGTCCTCCTGACCGAGGTAGCCGCCCGCGTAGACGTGCGACCGCACCTCGGAGAACGGGGAGCCGAGGCCGAACAGGGCGACGTCCATCCGCTCCTGGATGTCGAGGATGCGCCGGGTGCTGCGCTCGCGCCACATCGCGACCTTGGTCTGCGGGTCGTCGAACAGGGCGGGCACCGGGAACTCCTGGATCGTGCCGGAGAAGGTGTCGCCGAAGCGGCGCAGGATCTCGGAGGCGTAGAGCACGCCGGTCGTGTAGGTGTTGCCGGCGCCGTTGAGCTGCACGAACTCGATGTTGTGCAGCTCCTTCGGGATGAGGTGGCGGCTGAGGGCGCTCATCGTGGAGCCCCAGGCGACCCCGACGGTCTGGTTCGAGTCGATGAAGCGGTCGAGAATCCGTGCAGCGGAGATGGCGACGCGCTCGAGCCGGTCGACGTCGCTGATCGCGCTGGGCATCGGGACGATGTGCGCGGCGATGCCGTACCGGTCGTGGATCTCCTGCTGGATCCGGGTGGCCCGCTCGTGCGGCTGGGCGATCTGGATCGTGACCAGTCCGGAGGCGCGCGCGTAGCTGAGCAGCCGCGAGACGCTCGATCGCGACGTGTGCATCTCGTGCGCGATGGCCTCCATGGTGAGGTCCTGCATGTAGTAGAGGTGCCCGGCCTTGAGGGCGTCGCGCACCTTGTCCGTGAGGGTGTCGGGTTCGGGGGAGGTCATCGGGGTCGTCTTCTCGGCTCGGGGGCCCTGCACGTATGTGCATCCGGCTTGATCGAAGTTGTGCAGGCAACCAAGACTATAGCTGCACGTTTCACCCGATCGACAGAAATACAGGAGTCTCCCGTGACAGCGACGTCGAGCGTCCGCAGCGAGGTCAAGCGCCTCCAGGACCGTCCCACCGCCCAGGTCCTCATCATCGGCGGCGGCATCAACGGCCTCGGCACCTTCCGCGACCTGGCGCTCCAGGGCGTCGACGTGGTGCTCGTGGAGCGCAACGACTTCGTGTCCGGCGCGTCCGCCGCTTCCAGCCACATGATCCACGGCGGCATCCGCTACCTCGAGAACGGCGAGTTCCGTCTCGTGAAGGAGTCGGTGACCGAGCGCAACGGCCTGCTGAAGATCGCTCCGCACTACGTGAAGCCGCTGCAGACGACCATCCCGATCTACTCCACCTTCTCCGGCATCCTCGCCGCGCCGCTGCGCTTCCTCACGCACAAGCAGGGCAAGCCGAAGGAGCGCGGCGCGTTCCTCATCAAGACCGGCCTCACCATCTACGACGCGTTCTCGCGCGACGGCGGCAGCGTCCCGCGCCACAAGTTCCACGGCCGCAAGAAGTCCCTCGAGACGCTCCCCGAGCTGAACCCGGGCCTCAAGTACACCGCCACCTACTTCGACGCCTCCGTGCACGACCCGGAGCGGCTCGCCCTCGACGTCCTCGCCGACGGTCTCGCCTCCGGCCCGCACGCCCGCGCCGTCAACTACGTGGAGGCCGTCGGCACCCGGGACGGCGGCGTGCTGGTGCGCGACCGCGAGTCCGGCGAGGAGTTCGCGATCACCGCCGACGTCGTCGTCAACGCCTCCGGCCCTTGGACCGACCTCACCAACGAGGCGCTGGGCCAGGGCACGACCTTCATGGGCGGCACCAAGGGCTCGCACATCGTCCTCGACAACGAGCGCCTGCTCGAGGCCTGCCAGGGCCGCGAGATGTTCTTCGAGAACAACGACGGCCGCATCGTCCTCATCTACCCGCTCAAGGGCCGGGTCATGGTGGGCACGACCGACATCGACGCCGACATGAACGTGCCGGCCGTCTGCACCGAGGACGAGATCGACTACTTCATCGAACTCGTCTCGCACGTTTTCCCATCGATCCCGGTCACTCGCGAGCAGATCGTCTACAGCTTCTCCGGCGTGCGGCCCCTCCCGCACCACGACGACACGGCGCCGGGGTTCGTCTCCCGCGACTACCGCATCGTCCCCGGCACCCTCGCGGGCCTGGGCGACACCACGGTCCTCAGCCTCGTCGGCGGCAAGTGGACGACGTTCCGCGCCCTCTCCGAGCACCTGGCGAACGAGACCCTCGCCGCGCTGAAGACGGAGCGCCGGCTCTCCACCCTCGGCCTCGCCATCGGCGGCGGCGTGGGCTTCCCGACCACCCCGCAGGCCGAACGCGACTGGATCGCCCGCTACGGCGCCGACGTCGGAGCCGAGCGCGCCGCCCAGCTCCTGCACCGTTACGGCACCACGGCGACGTTCGTGATCGACGCGATCGCCGGCGCCGACGGTGACGACGCTCCGCTCGCCGCTGCTCCCGACTACTCGCGCGCCGAGGTCGACTACCTCGTGCGAACGGAGCACGTCGCGCACCTCTCCGACGTCTTCCTGCGCCGCACGAGCCTGGCGTTCACCGGTTCGGTCAGTGGCCCGCTGGTCCGCGAGATCGGCGAAATCACGGCAAACGCGCTCGGATGGTCGCCAAACCGGCGTTCCGAGGAGGAAGATGCGTTCATAGCGGAACTGGCCGCCGCCCACCGGGTGCACCTCGTATCCGGGGACGGGAGCGAAGCCGCGGCGCTCCGATAATGCACGAACGTGCATAGCACGGTCCTTGTCCGGGTCGGCACGGCCCAATAGCGTTCAAGTGCCCACCCTGACTTGGATCACACCTCATCGCACAACAGGGTGCGGGTCAACCGAACAACTGGAAGGTCAACGTGGACAATATCGGTGTAGATTTCCTGTCTGAGTTGGTGGGCACGGCAATGCTGGTCCTCCTCGGTACCGGTGTCGTGGCTAACGTCGCACTCATCAAGAACAAGGGCTTCAACGGCGGGTTCCTGATGGTGAACATCGGCTGGGGCATCGCGGTGTTCTCGGGCGTCGTCGTCGCTTACAACTCCGGCGCACATCTGAACCCGGCGGTGACGCTCGGCCTCGTGGCCAACGGAGCGACCGAGTTCGGATCGAAGTCGGCCCACACGCTCGTAGACGTCAACTTCGGCACGGTGTCGCTGTACATCCTGGCGCAGCTCCTCGGTGCGATCATCGGTGCCGTCTTCACCTGGCTGGCGTACAAGAAGCACTTCGACGAGGAGCCGGACCCGGCCAACAAGCTCGGCGTCTTCTCGACAGGCCCGGCCATCCGCAGCTACGCGTGGAACCTCGTCACCGAGATCATCGGCACGTTCGTGCTGGTCTTCGTGGTGATCGGCTTCGGCCACAACGGCGACGCCTCCGGCCTCGCGTCGCTCGGTGCTCTGCCCGTCGCCCTCCTCGTGATCGGCATCGGCGCGAGCCTCGGTGGTCCGACGGGGTACGCCATCAACCCAGCCCGTGACCTCGGCCCGCGCATCGCCCACGCCATCCTCCCGATCAAGGGCAAGGGCAGCAGCGACTGGTCCTACGCCTGGGTCCCGGTCCTCGGTCCGGTCATCGGCGGTCTGCTCGCCGGCTGGCTCGCGATCATCCTGCTCCCGATCATCAAGTAGCACTCCGGGGGCCGGCCCGGGAATCCGGGCCGGCCCTTACCTTCACAGCACCACCCCCAAAGAACAAAGGAGTTACCTATGGCCGACTACGTCGTCGCTATCGACCAGGGCACGACCAGCACCCGCGCCATCATCTTCGACAAGTCCGGGTCGATCGTCTCGACCGGCCAGCTCGAGCACGAGCAGATCTTCCCCAAGGCGGGCTGGGTCGAGCACAACCCCGTCGAGATCTGGAACAACACCCGTGAGGTCATCGGACAGGCGCTCTCGAAGGCCGACCTGACCCGCCACGACATCGCCGCGGTCGGCATCACCAACCAGCGCGAGACCGCGGTGGTCTGGGACAAGAACACCGGCGAGCCCGTCTACAACGCCATCGTCTGGCAGGACACCCGCACCCAGCCGATCGTCGACCGTCTCGCCGCAGACGGCGGTGTCGAGCGCTTCAAGCCCATCGTCGGCCTCCCGCTCGCCACCTACTTCTCCGGCACCAAGATCGTCTGGATCCTGGAGAACGTCGAGGGCGCCCGTGAGCGCGCCGAGCGCGGCGACCTGCTCTTCGGCACCACCGACAGCTGGGTCCTCTGGAACCTGACCGGCGGCGTCGACGGCGGCGTGCACGCGACCGACGTCACCAACGCCTCCCGCACCCTCTTCATGGATCTCGAGACGCTGACCTGGCGCGACGACATCCTCGAGGCGTTCAACGTCCCGAAGTCGATGCTCCCGGAGATCAAGAGCTCCTCCGAGGTCTACGGCACCGTCGAGGCGTCGAGCCTGCTCCGCGAGGTGCCCGTCGCGGGCATCCTCGGCGACCAGCAGGCCGCCACCTTCGGCCAGGCGGCGTTCGACACGGGCGAGTCGAAGAACACCTACGGCACCGGCAACTTCCTCATCTTCAACACGGGTGAGGAGATCGTCCACTCCAAGAACGGCCTGCTGACGACGCTCGGCTACAAGCTGGGCGACGAGAAGCCGCACTACGCCCTGGAGGGCTCGATCGCCGTCACCGGTTCGCTGGTGCAGTGGCTGCGCGACAACCTGGGCCTCATCTCCAGTGCACCGGAGATCGAGGAGCTGGCCAAGACGGTCGAGGACAACGGCGGCGCGTACTTCGTGCCCGCGTTCTCCGGCCTGTTCGCGCCGTACTGGCGGTCGGACGCGCGCGGCGCGCTCGTCGGCCTCACCCGGTACGTCAACAAGGGACACATCGCCCGCGCGGCGCTGGAGGCCACGGCCTTCCAGACCCGCGAGGTGCTCGACGCGGTCAACGCCGACTCCGGTGTCGACCTCACCGAGCTGAAGGTGGACGGCGGCATGATCGCCAACAACACCCTGATGCAGTTCCAGGCCGACATCCTCGGCGTCCCCGTCATCCGCCCGGTCGTCGCCGAGACGACCGCGCTGGGGGCCGCGTACGCCGCCGGTCTCGCGGTGGGCTTCTGGGAGAACCTGGACGACCTCCGCAAGAACTGGCAGGAGGACAGCCGCTGGGAGCCGAAGATGGAGGCCGCCGAGCGCGACCGCCAGCTCCGCCTGTGGAAGAAGGCCGTCACGAAGACCTTCGACTGGGTCGACGAAGACGTCGAGAACGCCTGATCCGCCCACGCACGACAAGCGCCGCCCGGTCCGCCGGGCGGCGCTTGCGCGTTGCGGGGGAAGGCTCGTTCCCAGGATCGTCTCTCGGTTTCCTCATGGGTCCGAAAGCCTGCGCGCAGGTGGGGCGGCTAGCGTCCTGATGTGAGACATTCCTCGAACGCGGTCGCCGTGCGTCATGGCCGCCTCGCCGCCCGCTCGGCGCGCGGCCCGCTGGCACGCCTGATCGCCGCTGTCGTGGCCGTCGCGGTCGTGTCTGCGGGGGCCGTCACGGCCTACGCCGTCGGGGATACGCTGCACTCGCTGAAGCCGTCGATCCACCTCGTCTCCGCGTCCGGCAAGACGGTCACGCCTCCGACGGTGGGGGCCGAGTCCGGGGCGGTCAACATCCTGCTCGCCGGCACGGACACCCGCACCGATCAGGGCGGCCAGTTCTCGACCTCGGACGAGCTCGCCGGGAGTTCGGGCGCCGGTAACAACGACGTGACGATGGTGCTCCACCTCTCCGCCGACCACCAGCACGCCACCGTGATCAGCATCCCGCGCGACCTGATGGCGCCCATCCCGTCGTGCCCGACGTCCAACGGGCCGAGCTCGGCGGTCTCGAGCGGGCAGTTCAACACGACGCTCTCGATCGGGGGACTGTCGTGCGTCGTCCTGGCGGCGCAGCAGCTCACCGGCCTGACCATCCCGTACGCCGCCGAGATCTCGTTCGACGGCGTGATCGCGATGTCGAACGCCGTCGGCGGCGTCACCGTCTGCCTGGCCACGGCGGTGACCGACCCGTACGTCGGGCTGGACCTGCAGGCCGGGGAGCAGACCCTGGTGGGGGCGCAGGCGCTCGCCTTCGTGCGCAGCCGCCACGGCGTGGGCGACGGCAGCGACCTCGGCCGGATCAGCGACCAGCAGCTGTTCCTCTCGGCGCTCCTGCGCAAGGCGACCAGCGCCGGCGTGCTGAGCAACCCGCTCACGCTCTACAGCCTCGCGAAGTCGGCGACCTCGAACATCCAGCTCTCCGACACCCTCGACTCGCCGACCACCCTGGTCTCCATCGCGCTCGCACTGAAGAGCGTCCCGCTCTCCGACTTCGTCTTCGTGCAGTACCCGACCATGACCGACCCGGACGACGCGAACCGGGTCGTCCCCGAGCCGACCGGCGTCGACGCGCTGCAGCAGGCCCTCACGACCGACACCCCGATCCAGCTCACGGGCACCACCGGGTCGGCGACCGAGGCCGCACCGGCCGCGACGCCCACGGCGACACCGACGGCCACGCCCGCCCCGACCGCTTCGGCGTCGACACCGAGCGCCACCTCCACGCCGGCTCCGACGTCCACCGCCGTCGCGCTGCCGTCCGACGTCACCGGTCAGACGGCCGCCGAGCAGACCTGCACGAAGGGCAACTGACCCGGCTCAGAGCGGGTCGCGGCCGACGCGCAGGCCGAACGGATGCGGGCCGAGCGCGAACCAGACGAGAGCGGCCGGCAACGGCGCGACGAGGACGGCGCCGATCCAGATCCGGCGTTCCGTCGTGGACAGGGACCGCTCCCGGGCGACGGTGGCCAACGCGAAGACGATGGCGGCCGTCCACACCGCCGCGACGGGGATGACGACCAGAACCCAGGCGTCCATTGCGACCTCCAGCACTGAGATGTGCCGCCAGTCTGCCACAGGAGTCCGCCCGTGCCGAGACCGCTCGTGCCCGATCGCGACTGGATTCGGGGGGTAGCCCCACTGCGCGCCGCCCGGGCGCCCCGTTGGATGGAAGGACGATCCTGGAGGTGTCGACCATTTCAACGGCTGTTCCGACCGACCGCGGCTCCCGCCGCATCGTCCTGCTCATCCTGACCCCGAGCCTGGTGATCGCCGCGCTGCTGGTCCTTCTGTACTGCGTCGCGATCCCGCTGTGGCCGGTGATCAACACCTACTACTTCCCCGAGCAGGTCCAGACCTACGCGACCTACCGGCTGCCCCTCTACCTGCACATCGT
>NZ_MKVJ01000019.1:0-9657 GCF_001898805.1 Leifsonia sp. 71-9 | reverse complement strand
GCCAGTCGAGCAGGACGCATCGCGCGGTCGGGATCGGCTACACGGCGGCCGTCGCCGTCTCCGCCCCGTGCGCGGTCGTGATGGCCTTCCACGCCTACCCGGGAACGCTCCCGGGCGGGCAGGCGATCGCGACCAGCGGGTTCACCCTCCTCGCTCTGGCGTGGGGTGCGAGCCTGATCCGCGCCGTGCTCGCGATCAGCCGGGGCGACCGCAACGCTCATCGCGCGTGGATGATCGTCAACTTCAGCCTCACGTTCGCCGCCGTCACCCTGCGCCTCCAGAACGGCGTCCTCATCGCGCTCGGGCAGCAGACGTTCGAGCTGCTCTACCCGCTCCTCGCCTACACCTGCTGGGTGCCGAACGTCCTGGTCGCCGCGGCCACCGTGGCGCGCGTCCGACGGCGCACCGACGCGGTCACGGAGTGAGGCGGCCGGCGAGCACACCCGTCAGTTCGTCGAGGCCGCGGATGCGGAGCACCCCGAGCGCGTCGGCCTCCGCCGCGTCGTCGGGAGCCGGCGCCGCGTCGAGCCGGTTCAGCCACACGCCGGTCAGACCGGCGGCCGCGGCGCCGATGGCGTCCGTGCGCAGACGGTCGCCGACGTATACGGCCTCCGCCGGTGGCACGTCGAAGAGCGTGCAGGCGTGCTGGAAGATGGCTGCGTCGGGCTTGGCGACGCCGACCTCACCGGACGCGACGAGCACGGGGATGCGTCGGTCGAGGCCGACGGACTCCACCTTGCGTCGCTGGAAGGCGAGGTCGCCGTTCGTGATGAGGCCGAAGCGGACGCCCGGGATCGCCGCCTGCAGGGCGTCGAGGCAGGGGAGCGCGTCGTCGTGGAGCGTCCAGGCCGCGACGTAGTGCTCGAAGTAGGAGGCGAACCACGCGCTCGCCTCCTCCGCAGAGAGCGTCACACCGTGGCGGGCGGCGAAGTCGCGGGCGCGCGCCTGCCGCTGGCCCTCGAAGTCCAGACGGCCGGCGAGGTACTCGTGGTAATGCTCCTCTTCGAGGTCGCGCCACAGCACGACGAGCTCGGCCGCCTCAAGGGCTCCGTAGGGCTCGCCGAGGGACGCGGTGAACCGCAGGATCCCGCGCTCCACCGCCGCGCGGTGAGCGAAGAGCGTGTCGTCGAGGTCGAAGAGGACGACGCTGGGCGTCGTCACGCCCCGGTCTCCGCGGGCCAGCCGTCCGCCGGCTCGCGCGGGTCCGTCGCGAGCAGGCCGGCCTGCCAGTCATCTCGACGCCGGCCGCGATGCACGGCGCCCAGGCGGCTGACGCCCTCGAAGGTGAAGCCGGCTCGGCGGGCCACGGCGGCGCTCGCCGCGTTGCCGGCGAAAGCATGCCAGACGATGCGCTGCAGGCCGAGTCCCTCGGGCGCCGGAGCGAATCCGTAGTCCAGGGCGAGCGCGGTGGCCTCCGACATCAGGCCGCGACCGCGTGCCTCAGGAGCGAGCCAGAAGCCGATCTCGGCGGCGGAGTCCTCGACGCCGTTCAGCCCGATCATCCCGACCAGGGCGCCGTCCGCACGGATGCCCCACGTGTGGATGCGTCCGCTCGCCCATCCGTCGGCGACGAAACCGTTCACGAAGCTCACCGCGTCGTCCCGCGTGTACGGCGACGGGACCGTCGTCCACTCGGCGATCGCGGGGTCGACGCAGAGCTCCGCGATGCGGTCCACATCGGCGTCGGTGGGCACGGAGAGCACCACCCGCTCGCCCGTGAGCTCCACGGGCGAGACGGATGGCGTCGCCATCAGCGGGCCCGCCGCAGGAAGCCGACCCTGTCGTACACCTTGGCGAGTGTCGCCTCGGCGACCTCGTCGGCGCGGGCGGCGTTGTGGGCGAGGATGCGGTCGAGCTCCGCCGGGTCGGCGAGCAGCTCGAGCACGCGCTCGCGGACCGGGCCGAGCGTGCCGACGACGACCTCGACGAGGCCCTTCTTGAAGTCGCCGTAGCCCTTGCCCTCGTACTCCAGCTCGATCGACTGGATCGACCGGCCGCTGAGGGCGCCGTAGATGCTGAGCAGGTTCGAGATGCCCGGCTTGCCGTCGCGGTCGAACGAGACGACGCCGTCGGTGTCGGTCACGGCGCGCATGATCTTCTTGCGCGTCGCGTCCGGCTCGTCCAGCAGCCAGACGATGCCGGCGCCGGAGTCGGCGGACTTCGACATCTTCGACGACGGGTTCTGCAGGTCGTAGATGCGGGCGCTCTCCTTGAGGGTGAGCGTCTGCGGCACGACGAACGTCTCGCCGAACCGGCTGTTGAACCGCTCGGCGAGGTCGCGCGTCAGCTCGACGTGCTGCCGCTGGTCGTCGCCGACCGGCACCACTTCGGCGTCGTAGAGCAGGATGTCGGCGGCCATCAGCACCGGGTAGGTGAAGAGCCCGACCGAGGTCGCGTCCGCGCCCTGCTTGGCCGACTTGTCCTTGAACTGCGTCATGCGCGCCGCCTCCCCGTAGCCGGTGATGGTGGCGAGCACCCACTGCAGCTGGGCGTGGGCGGCGACGTGGGACTGCACGTAGAGGGTCGACGCGGAGGGGTCGATCCCGGCGGCGATGTACTGCGCCGCGGTGCGGCGGGTCTTCTCGCGGAGCTCCGCCGGGTCTTGCGCGACGGTGATCGCGTGCATGTCGACGACGGAGAAGAACGCGTCGTGGGTGCTCTGCAGGTCCTTCCACTGCAGGAGCGCGCCGATGTAGTTGCCGAGGTGCAGCGAGTCGGCGGAGGGCTGCATGCCCGAGTAGAGACGGGGAAGTGAGGTCATGTCCGTGCTTTCGAATCGATGGGTGCGGATGCTTCAGATGGCGTAGTCGACGACCACAGGCGTGTGGTCCGACCATCGCTCGTCGTAGGCGGCCGCACGGTCCACCGCGTAATCCTTCACCCGTGCCGCGAGGGCCGGAGTGGCCAGCTGGTAGTCGATGCGCCAGCCGGTGTCGTTGTCGAACGCCTGTCCGCGCCACGACCACCACGTGTACGGGCCGTCGACGTCGCCCGCGTGCTTGCGGCCCACGTCCACCCAGCCGAGGCCGGCGCCGTCGTTGTAGCCGGGCTCGCCCTCCGCGCCGACGAAGCGGTCGAAGTAGGCGCGCTCCTCGGGGAGGAAGCCGGCGCGCTTGACGTTGCCCTTCCAGTTCTTGATGTCGAGGGTGCGGTGGCCCACGTTGAGGTCGCCCATCACGACGGCGAGCTCGTTGTGCTTCTGCAGCTCGGGGAGGCGCTTCTCCATCGCGTCGAGGAACTTGTACTTCTCGACCTGCTTCTCGGTGCCCGCCTCGCCCGAGTGGACGTAGGCGCTGACGACCGTGACGACGGTGCCGTTCACCTCGTAGTCGGCCTCGAGCCAACGACCCGCGCTGTCGAACTCGGAGGGGCCGAGCTCGACGCGGTGGATCGCGGCGCGGTGCCGGCTGGCGATGGCGACGCCGGCGCGGCCCTTCGCCGTGGCCGGGTCGTGCACGATGTCCCAGTCCGGGCCGAGGAGCTGCTCGAGGTCCTCGGTGGAGGCGCGCACCTCCTGGATGGCGAGGATGTCGACGTCGCGCCCGTCGAGCCAGCCGCCCATGCCCTTGCGGAACGCGGCGCGCACGCCGTTGGTGTTGATCGTCGCGATTCGCAGCGGTTTCGTGGGCATGGAACAAGCCTACCGGTGGCCGCCGACGCTCCCCAGATCGAGCAGATCGTTGAGGCGGTGCTCCGCCCGCTCGACCTTCCGCTGGGCCGCCAGCCGGCCGAACCAGTGCGCCTTCGAGAGCTCCGTGCGGGCGTCGGCGAGCTCCGCCCGTGCGACCACCACGCGCGCCTCGTGCTCCGCGGCGGCGCGCTCGGCGGCGGCCTGCTCGGGCGTGACCATGCGCGGCGAGAGCCCGCGGTCGAACATCCCGATGGCGATCCAGGAGGCGGAGAGCAGGATGACCCGCGAGACGAGGTTGAACCACAGCAGCAGACCGATGAACACGGCGAAGGTGGCCAGCAGCGGGTTCTTCGTGGCGCCCCCCAGGAGCACGCCGCCCAGGACGCTCAGCCCGGCGAGCACCGCGGCGCCGAGCAGCACCCCGAAGAAGAGGTTGCGCCACGGGATGGCGACCCGCGCCATGACCCGGAACATCGCCCCCAGCGTGACGATGTTCAGCGCGACGGACACGACGAGACTCGAGATCCGGGTGATGACACCGGTCACGGCGGAGTCGGAGGGCAGGCCGACCAGATCGAGGAAGAACGTCAGGGCCTGCGTGCTGACGATCGTCAGGGTCGCCGAGAAGACGAACACCAGTCCGAAGCCGAGGGCGAGGAACAGGTCCCTGATCTTCTGCAGGACGTAGTTGGTCGTGTCCCGGCTCAACCCGAACACCGCGCGCACGGCCTGACGCGTGTAGTACAGCCAGCCGATCGCCGTCCAGAGGAGGCCGATCGCGGCGATGGCGCCGGCCCAGCCGAAGGAGGTCGCCTGCTCCAACTGGGCGGTGTCGATCACACCCTGCGAGGTCGGCGTGGCGATCAGCCCGGGAACGGCCCGATTGATCAGCTGGACGAGGGCCTTGTAGATCTCCGGGTTGCCGGTGAGCCAGAGGCCCGCGACGGAGAATCCGAGCCAGACCGCCGCGAAGATCGCGAAGAGCGATTGGAAGCCCATCCCGGCCGCCCGCAGGTTGCCGTCCGAGTGGGAGTAGTTGATGTACACCCGGTACGGCCGCAGCGCCTGCACCCATTTGGCCACGTGGGAGACCCGCGCGACCGGCTTCTCGAGACGTTCCTTGATCGGCTCCGTCGCGTCGCGGAAGCGATCCTTCAGGCTCTCCTCGGGCTCGACCGTCCCCTCAGCGCGCTGCACCGACGGATCGGGGCGCGCCGGTTCCGGGTCGCGACGGGACTTCTTGGCCACGGGCCCAGGATATCGAGCCGCTAGCCTGGCGGGATGCCATCCGCGATCATCCTCGGCGGCACCGGGCTTCTCGGCCGGGCGACCGCGCTCCGGCTCGCCGCCTCCGGCTGGGCCGTCTCCGTCACCGGGCGCGATCCCGAACGGATGCCGGCGGCGCTCGCCGACGCCGGGGTGGTCCACCTGCGCTCGGACCGGCGCGACCCGGTCGCGCTCGCCGCGGCTCTCCGCGACGGCGCCGACCTCGTGGTGGATGCGCTGTGCTTCACCGCGCGGGACGCCCGCATGCTCCTCCCGCACCTCGACGGCGTCGGCGCGACCGTCATGTTCTCCAGCAAGGCCGTGTACGTCGATGGCGACGGGCGGCACATCAATTCGGTGGAGCGGCCGCGCTTCGGCGCACCCGTGCCGGAGGACGCCGACACCCTCGAACCCGCCTGGGACGGGCTCTATCGGAGCCGGGAAGGCTACAGGCGCAACAAGGTGGCGGCCGAGCGTGTCCTGCTGGAGAGCGGCCGGCCGGTCACCATTCTGCGGGCGTCGAAGGTGCACGGCGTGGGCGCGGCTCTCCCTCGGGAGTGGCATTTCGTGCGGCGGGTGCTCGATGGCCGTCCCGTCGTCCTGCTCGCTCACGGCGGGCGCGGCTACGACCACCCGACGGCTGCGGTGAACGCTGCGGCTCTGGTCGAAACGGTCGCGGGGCATCCCGGCACCCGCCTCCTGAACGCGGCCGATCCGGATGTCCCGACGGGGCGTGACATCGCGCGGATCGTCGCCGAGACGCTCGGGCATGACTGGGCGGAGGTGCTGGTGGACGGCGACGAGCAGGGCGGGCACCCGTGGGATGTCGTCCCCGGAATCGAACTCGATCTCTCCGCAGCCACGGCGCTCGGCTATCGGCCGGTCGGCGCCTACGCGGAGACGGTGCGGCCCGCGATCGAGTGGGCCGCGTCATTCGGCCGCACGCCGCCCTGGGCGTCGGAAGTCGACGAAAGCGACTTCGACTACGCCGGCGAGGACGCCTTCCTGCGGCGCCGCTGACCGTCCCGCACCGGCCCGGCGAAACGACAGAGCCCCGGCCCGCCGCGCGAGGGGCGCGGCGACCGGGGCTCTGTGCGGGGTCGGCTCAGTAGGAGTAGCTCGAGTAGCCCTGGGAAGCGGCGATCACGCCGCCCACGATCGCCATGATCACGAAGAGGACGATGAACGCGATGTAGACGTAGCCGATGATCAGGCCGGCGATGGCCAGGCCGCGGCCGCTCTCGCCGCTGCGCTTGATCTGGCTGAGCGCGATGTGGCCGCAGATCACGCCGGCGAGGGGGAAGACGAACGCGCCGACGAGCGCGATGATCGCGAGGACGTTCGTCCCGCTCTTCTGCGTCGGGTACGGGGTGTAGGCGGCCGGGGGAGCGGGCGGGTAGGCGTTCGGGTTCTGGTCGGTCATGGTGAAAGTGGCTCCGATTCGGGATGCGGGGTCGGTCGTGTTGGTGAGGTGCTGCTGGTGAGGTGCTACTTCTGGGCGATGCTGTCGGCCAGGATGCCCGCAGGGTGCAGGGCGGCCGCGATCGCGTTGGCGGTCTCTTGGAACGCCGTGTCGGTCTTGGCGGCGCCGATCGCGCCACCCTTCAGCGCGCCGCCGGCCATGTTGCGGTTGAGGCGCGCGACCAGCCGGCCCTGCTGGTCGACCATGAAGTCGACGAGGAAGGTCAGCTGGAAGTTCTTGCCCGCGAAGGCGCCGAGCCAGAAGGTCGACGCGGCGCTGCCGCGCTTGGCGAGCAGTCCACCGGTCGGGGTGGAGGTGACGACGAAGCCCTCGGAGGTGAGGGCCGAGACGACGAGCTGCTTGGCAGCCTCGTGGTCGCCGAGCAGGAAGAAGTCGTGAGCGGACGCCATGGTTGTTCCTCGGGTTCGTAGCGGCTAGGTGGCCCTGGTGGGACGCACGATGTGTCACTCTAGCGGGGGACACGGCCTCCGCGCACCCTGCTGGGCCAGCGAAATCCGCCGCGGACGCGAAAACGCCCCCGGTCGGAGGACCGGGGGCGTTCGTCGGCGGGGCGGACCGTTACGGCTTGCCGCGCATGATGGCCTGCTTGACCTCGGCGATCGCCTGCGTCACCTGGATGCCACGCGGGCAGGCGTCGGTGCAGTTGAAGGTCGTGCGGCAGCGCCAGACGCCCTCCTTGTCGTTGAGGATGTCGAGACGCACCTGCGCGTTGTCGTCGCGGGAGTCGAAGATGAACCGGTGCGCGTTCACGATGGCCGCCGGGCCGAAGTACTGGCCGTCGGTCCAGAACACGGGGCAGGACGACGTGCACGCGGCGCAGAGGATGCACTTGGTGGTGTCGTCGAAGCGCGCACGGTCGGCGACCGACTGGACGCGCTCCTTGCCCTTCTCCGGCTTGCTGTTCGCGACGAGGAACGGCTGCACCTCGCGGTAGCTCGCGAAGAACGGCTCCATGTCGACGATGAGGTCCTTCTCGAGCGGCAGGCCCTTGATCGCCTCGACGTAGATCGGCTTGGAGATGTCCAGGTCCTTGATCAGCGTCTTGCAGGCGAGGCGGTTGCGGCCGTTGATCCGCATCGCGTCGGAGCCGCAGATGCCGTGCGCGCAGGAGCGGCGGAAGGTCAGCGACCCGTCCTGCTCCCACTTGATCTTGTGCAGCGCGTCCAGGATGCGGTCCGTCGGGAACATCTCGACGTCGAAGTCCTGCCAGCGCGGCTCCGTGTCCACGTCCGGGTCGAAGCGACGGATGATCAGCGTCACCGTGAACGACTGGACGGGGGCTTCGGGAGCGGGGGGAGTCTCCAGTACGGCGGTCGACATCAGTACTTCCTCTCCATGGGCTCGTAACGCGTCACGACGACCGGCTTCCAGTCGAGGGTGATGTGGTCCGCCGCGTCGGCGGAGTGCGGGTCACCGGTCAGGTAGGCCATCGTGTGCTGCATGTAGTTCTCGTCGTCGCGCTTCGGGTAGTCGTCGCGCATGTGGCCGCCGCGCGATTCCTTGCGGTTGCGGGCCGAGAAGACGACGACCTCGGCGAGGTCGAGCAGGAAGCCGAGCTCGACGGCCTCGAGCAGGTCGGTGTTGTACCGCTTGCCCTTGTCCTGCACGACGATGTTCTTGTAGCGCTCGCGGAGGCGGTGGATGGTGCCCGTGACCTTCTCGAGCGACTCGTCGGTGCGGAACACCTGAGCGTTCTTGTCCATCTCGTCCTGCAGCTCCTTGCGGATCGCGGCGATCCGCTCGGTGCCGGTGCCGGCGCGCAGGTCGTCGATGAGTCCGCGGACGAACCCGGCCGGGTTCTCCGGCAGCGGCACGGCGGTCGCGGTCTTGACGTACTCGACGGCGTTGTTGCCGGCGCGCTTGCCGAAGACGTTGATGTCGAGCAGCGAGTTCGTGCCGAGGCGGTTCGAGCCGTGGACCGAGACGCAGGCGCACTCGCCGGCGGCGTAGAGGCCGGGGACGACCGTGGTGTTGTCGCGCAGCACCTCGGCGTTGTTGTTGGTCGGGATGCCGCCCATCGCGTAGTGAGCGGTCGGCATGACCGGCACCGGCTCGACGACCGGATCGACACCGAGGTAGGTGCGGGCGAACTCGGTGATGTCCGGCAGCTTGGTCTCGAGGACCTCGGCGCCGAGGTGCGTGCAGTCGAGCAGCACGTAGTCCTTGTGCGGGCCCGCGCCGCGGCCTTCCGCGACCTCCTGGACCATGCAGCGCGCGACGATGTCGCGGGGGGCGAGGTCCTTGATGGTCGGCGCGTAGCGCTCCATGAACCGCTCGCCGCTGGCGTTGCGCAGGATGGCGCCCTCGCCGCGGGCGCCCTCGGTCAGGAGGATGCCGAGGCCGGCCAGGCCGGTCGGGTGGAACTGGAAGAACTCCATGTCCTCCAGCGGCAGCTTCTTGCGCCAGATGATGCCGACACCGTCGCCCGTGAGCGTGTGGGCGTTGGAGGTCGTCTTGAAGATCTTGCCGAACCCACCGGTGGCGAAGATGATCGCCTTCGAGTGGAAGACGTGCAGCTCGCCGGTCGCCAGCTCGTAGGCGACGACGCCCGCGGGCTGGTCGACGCCGTCGACCTCGTTCATGATGACGTCGAGCACGTAGAACTCGTTGAAGAAGTTGATGCCGAGCTTGACGCAGTTCTGGAACAGCGTCTGCAGGATCATGTGGCCGGTGCGGTCGGCCGCGTAGCAGGCGCGGCGGACCGGGGCCTTGCCGTGGTCGCGGGTGTGACCGCCGAACCGGCGCTGGTCGATCTTGCCCTCGGGCGTGCGGTTGAAGGGCAGGCCCATGTTCTCGAGGTCGATGACCGCGTCGATGGCCTCCTTGGCGAGGATCTCCGCCGCGTCCTGGTCGACGAGGTAGTCGCCGCCCTTGACGGTGTCGAAGGTGTGCCACTCCCAGCTGTCCTCCTCCACGTTGGCTAGCGCCGCGGCCATGCCGCCCTGCGCCGCGCCGGTGTGGGAGCGGGTGGGGTAGAGCTTCGAGATGACGGCCGTCCTGGCGTGCGGTCCGGCCTCGATGGCCGCTCGCATCCCGGCGCCGCCGGCGCCGACGATGACGATGTCGAACTCGTGGTAGTGGACGCCGTCGATGACGGTCGATTCAGAGGATTCAGTCGTAGTCACAGGTGCGGTTTTCCGTTACTTGACCGGGCAGAAGGACGGCAGCTGGTCGGCTGCTGCCCCCACCGGGCAGGGGTCGAAGGTGAAGATCACGAGGGTGCCGAGCACGACCATCACGACCACCGCGGCGAGGATCGCCCAGCGGAGGATGCGGT
>NZ_MKVJ01000018.1:142205-264507 GCF_001898805.1 Leifsonia sp. 71-9 | reverse complement strand
GTCGGCGATGCGGATCTTCGAGATCTCGGCAGGGTCGACGTCGACGTGCACGATCTTCGCGTTGGGCGCGAAGAGGGAGGTGTTGCCGGTCACGCGGTCGTCGAACCGCGCGCCGAGCGACACGATGAGATCGGACTCCTGGAGCGCCAGCACGGCGGGGACCGTGCCGTGCATGCCCGGCATGCCGAGGTGCTGCTGGTGGGAGTCCGGGAAGGCACCGCGCGCCATCAGCGTGGTGACGACCGGGGCGCCGATCGCCTCGGCGAGCTCGAGCAGCTCCTGCGACGCGCGCGAGCGGATGACGCCGCCGCCCACGTAGAGGACCGGCTTCTTGCTCTCGACGAGCAGCTGGGCCGCGGCGAGGATCTGCTTGCCGTGCGCCTTGGTGATCGGCCGGTAGCCCGGCAGGTCGACCTTGGGCGGCCACACGAAGGGCGCCGTGTTCTGCTGCGCGTCCTTGGTGATGTCGACGAGCACCGGACCGGGACGGCCGGTCCCGGCGATGTGGTACGCCGCGGCGATCGTGGCGGGGATGTCCTCCACGCGCTTCACCAGGAACGAGTGCTTGGTGATCGGCATGGTGATGCCGACGATGTCCGCCTCCTGGAAGGCGTCCGTGCCCATGAGGGTGGAGAACACCTGGCCGGTGATGAACACGACGGGGACGGAGTCCATGTGGGCGTCCATGATGGCGGTGACGAGGTTCGTCGCGCCCGGGCCGGAGGTCGCCATGGCGACGCCGACCTTGTTGGACGCCGACGCGTAGCCCTCGGCGGCGTGGCCGCCGCCCTGCTCGTGGCGGACGAGGATGTGGCGGATCTTGGACGAGTCCACGATCGCGTCGTAGATCGGCAGGATCGCCCCGCCCGGGAGCCCGAAGACGTCGGTGACGCCGAGGAGCTCGAGGGTGCGGACGACCGACTGCGATCCGGTCAGTTGTTCGGGCGACGCCTTGCCAGGCGCCGCGGACGGCAACACGGAGTTGGGGGTTGCATCCGAGGACATGCCTTATCGGTCCCTTACGTACGAAACGGTTGATACTGCTGGAGAGCGAAGAGCTACCCCGTGACCGCGCCTTCTGCTGCAGAGCGCACGAGCTTGGAGTACTTCGCGAGAACGCCACGGGTATAGCGCGGAGGAAGAGGAGCCCAGCCGTCACGGCGGGCGGTCAGCTCTGACTCGTCGACAAGTAGGTCGAGGGAGCGAGCCGCGATATCGACCCGTATCAGATCACCATCGCGCACGAATGCGATGGGACCTGCGTCCACCGCTTCGGGTGCTATGTGGCCGATGCACAGGCCGGTTGTGCCGCCTGAGAATCGTCCGTCCGTCAATAGTAGTACATCCTTGCCGAGGCCCGCGCCCTTGATGGCCGCGGTGATGGCGAGCATCTCGCGCATCCCCGGGCCGCCCTTGGGCCCCTCGTAGCGGATGATGACCACGTCGCCCGCGTTGATGCGGCCCTCGGTGAGGGCGTCCATCGCGGCGCGCTCGCGCTCGAACACGCGCGCGGGGCCCTCGAAGACCTGGGCGTCGAAGCCCGCGGTCTTCACGACGGCGCCCTCGGGGGCGAGCGATCCCTTGAGGATCGTGATGCCGCCGGTGGCGTGGATGGGGTTGTCGAGGGTGCGCATGACCTCGCCGTCCGGCGCGGGCGGGTTGATCTCGGCGAGGTTCTCGGCGACGGTCTTGCCGGTCACGGTGAGGCACTCGCCGTGCAGCAGACCCGCGTCGAGCAGGGCCTTCATGACGACGGGGACGCCGCCGTGGCGGTCGACGTCGTTCATGACGTACTTCCCGAAGGGCTTCAGGTCGCCGATGTGGGGCACCTTGTCGCCGATGCGGTTGAAGTCGTCGATCGTGAGGTCGACCTCGGCCTCGCGGGCGATGGCCAGCAGGTGGAGCACGACGTTGGTCGAGCCGCCGAAAGCCATGGCCACGGCGATCGCGTTCTCGAACGCCTCCTTGGTGAGGATGTCGCGGGCGGTGATGCCGAGCTTGAGCAGGTTGACGACGGCCTCGCCCGAGCGGTGCGCGAAGTAGTCGCGACGGCGGTCGGCCGACGGCGGCGCAGCCGAGCCCGGGAGGCTCATGCCGAGGGCCTCGGCGACCGACGCCATGGTGTTGGCGGTGTACATCCCGCCGCAGGCGCCCTCGCCCGGGGCGATCGCGCACTCGATGCGCTTGAGGTCCTCTTCGCTCATCTTGCCCGCCTTGCAGGCGCCGACGGCCTCGAAGGAGTCGATGATCGTGACGTCCTTCTCGGTGCCGTCGGAGAGCTTGACCCAGCCGGGAGCGATCGAGCCGGCGTAGAGGAAGACCGCCGAGAGGTCGAGGCGGGCCGCCGCCATCAGCATGCCGGGGAGCGATTTGTCGCAGCCGGCGAGGAGCACGGTGCCGTCGAGGCGCTCGGCCATCATGACCGTCTCGACCGAGTCGGCGATGACCTCGCGCGACACGAGCGAGAAGTGCATCCCCTCGTGGCCCATCGAGATGCCGTCGGAGACGGAGATGGTGCCGAACTGCAGCGGGTAGCCGCCTCCCGAGTGGACGCCCTCCTTGGCGCCCTGCGCGAGCCGGTCGAGCGACAGGTTGCAGGGGGTGATCTCGTTCCACGAGCTGGCGATGCCGATCTGCGGCTTCTCCCAGTCGGCGTCGCCCATTCCGACGGCACGGAGCATGCCCCGGCTCGTCGTGGCTTCGATTCCGTCGGTGACGACGCGCGAGCGCGGCTTCCAATCGATCTCTGGCATGTGACAACTCTAGGACGTCTCGCATGCCCGCCGGACCATGCGTCGCGGGATCGGTGGAGAGGTGCTCCGGCGCCTCAGGCTGTGGAGGAGGCGCGCGCCTCGGCGAGCAGCGTGAGCAGGCTCGCGACGGCCTGTTCGTCCGCCACGCGGTACTGCGCTGCGGTGTCGCCGGGGCCGACCTTCACGCCCACGTCGCCGTTCTCCGGGCGCAGCACGCGCAGGCCGTCCTCGTCGGTGACATCGTCGCCGGCGAAGAGCACGGCGGTGGCGTGGGTGTACTCCCGTAGCCGCTCGATCCCGTCCCCCTTGTTCGCCTCGCGCACGGAGAACTCGATGATGTCCTTGCCGTCGCGCACGGTGAGACCGTCGCTGACGGCGCCGGCCGCCTCGTACGCGCGGCGCACGACCTCGGCGCCGCGGTCGCCCTCCACCGTGCGGTAATGGACGCCGAAGCCGACCGGCTTCACCTCGAGCTTGGTGCCGGGGAACGCGTCCACCAGCTCCTGGAGGGTCTCCCCCAGTCGCTGCAGCGTGGTGCGCTCGTCCTCGTCGAGATCGAGCGAGACGCCGTCGCGGCCGAACCGGATCTCCACGCCGTGCGAGCCGATCAGCAGGGCGTCCTCGTCCGCCTCCGTCACCGCCTCCAGGCTGGCGAGCGGACGCCCCGACACGTAGGCGACCCAGGTGCGCGGCAGCTTCTCGAGCCGGTCCAGGGCGGCCTTCGCCTCCGGCAGCGCACGGGCGCCGCGCGGCACGTCGACGAACGGCGCGAGCGTGCCGTCGAAGTCGAGGGCCAGCAGCAGCCGGTCGGCGTCGGCGAGCCGTCGGACGGCGGAGTCGAGCGCGGAGTCGGACGGGACGGTGGGCGTTTCGGTCATGCGGCTTTCCTGGTCGGTGCGGGACGGAGGCGGAGGCGGACGCTCAGCGCCGGTTCACCAGGGGGTTCTGCAGCGGGTGGTCGCCGTGCGCGGCGCGGGTGAGGGCGTCCAGGAAGGAGGCGGACCAGCGCGCGACGTCGTTCGTCAGCACCTTCTTGCGCAGGGCGCGCATCCGCCGCGTGCGGTCGCGCTTCGGCATCGCGATCGCCTGGAGGATGGACTCCTTCAGCCCCTCGATGTCGTGGGGGTTGATCAGGAGCGCCTGCCGCAGCTCGTCGGACGCCCCGGCGAACTCGCTCAGGATGAGCACGCCGTCGTCGTCGACGCGGGAGGCCACGTACTCCTTGGCGACGAGGTTCATCCCGTCGCGCAGCGCCGTCACGAGCATGACGTCGGCGGCCAAGTACAGCGCCACCATCTCCTCGCGGGGGTAGCCGTGGTGCAGGTAGGCGATCGCGCTGTGGCCGAGGGTCGAGTAGTCGCCGTTGATGCGCCCGACGGTCAGCTCGATCTCGTCGCGCAGCTGACGGTAGGTCTCGACGCGCTCGCGGCTGGGACTCGCGACCTGGACGAGGGTGACGTCCTCCGCGGAGAGCGCGCCGTCGCGCAGGAGCTCGCCGAACGCCTTGAGCCGGTGGCCGATGCCCTTCGTGTAGTCGAGGCGGTCGACACCGAGCATGATCGTCTGCGGGTTGCCGAGCTCCTCGCGGATCTCCTGGGCGCGCGCCTGGATGTCGGGGCGGCGGGCGAGCTCCTGGTACTTCTCAGTGTCGATGGAGATCGGGAACGCGCGGGCGAGCACGGTGCGCGCCAGGCCGCCGTGGCGGTTGGTCGTCACGTGGCGGTGCGAGCCAGCTTCGGGATCGTCGCTGTCGATCGGCACCTCGATGATGGGCCCGCGGGTCTCGTAGCCGCGGAGCCGGCGCACGGCGCGGGAGAAGTTGCCCGCGTCGGCCACCCGCTGGAAGCCGATGACATCGGCGCCCAGCAGTCCGTCGATGATCTGGCGCCGCCACGGCAGCTGCGAGTAGATGCCGTAGGGCGGGAACGGGATGTGGTTGAAGAACCCGATGACGAGGTCGGGCCGCAGCTCGCGCAGCATGGCGGGCACGAGCTGCAGCTGGTAGTCGTGTACCCAGACCACGGCGCCGTGCGAGGACGCCTTGGCGGCCGCGTCGGCGAAGCGCCGGTTGACCTTCACGTAGCTGTCCCACCACTCGCGGTGGAACGTCGGCTGCGCGATCACGTCGTGGTAGAGCGGCCACAGGGTGTCGTTCGAGAAGCCCTCGTAGTACTCCTGCAGCTCCTGCTCGCTGAGCGGTACCGGGATGATGCTGATGCCGTCGGCCTCGAAGGGCTCGATCTCCTCGTCGGAGACCCCGGCCCAGCCGATCCAGACGCCGTCCTGCGACCGCATCACGGGCTCCAGCGCCGCCACCAGGCCGCCGGGCGACGGGCGCCAGTCGGCCTCGCCCGCGTCGTCGACCACGCGGTCGACGGGAAGGCGGTTCGAGACGATGACGACGTCGTAGGTCTCGGTGGAGGTGGCGGTGTCGGGCTGTGCTGAGATGGTGGATCCTCTCCCTCAGATGTCGATGGGGGTGGTTCTCGCCACAGTACCAGCGTCGCTCGCGCACGTCCGGGGCCTGGACGGGGACGCCGTTCGGCGGTAGGACACGCGTCGTTCAGTGCCCGGGGTTAGAGTGCGGCTGTGATGCGCATCGGGATGGGGACGACCTGCGTCTACCCGCTCGGCATCGAGGAGGCGTTCCGCACCGCGGCCGAGCTGGGCTTCGACGGGGTGGAGGTCATGGTGACGCGCGACGACGCCACCCAGTCGGCCGCGCCCTTGCGCGCGCTCGCCGAGCAGTACGGGATGCCGGTGCTCAGCGTGCACGCTCCGGTCCTGCTGCTGACCCACTTCGTCTGGGGGCGCGACCCGCAGGTCAAGCTGGAGCGCTCGGCCGCCCTCGCCGCCGAGCTCGGAGCCGACACGGTCGTCGTGCATCCGCCCTTCCGCTGGCAGTCGGGGTACGCCGAGGGCTTCCTCGACATCGTGCGGCGCACGGCGGAGCGATCGGGGGTCACCGTCGCGGTCGAGAACATGTTCCCGTGGAAGGTCGCCGGCCGGTCGATGGCCGCCTACTCCCCCGGCTGGAACCCGCTCGCGATGGACTGCGACGCGGTCACCCTGGACTTCTCGCACGCCGCACTCAGCGGCATCGACGGCCTGCGTCTCGCCGAGGAGCTCGGCGGCCGCCTCCATCACGTTCACCTGTGCGACGGGTCGGGCGCGCTCGACGACGCGCGGGTGTTCGACGAGCACCTCGTCCCGGGGCGCGGCACGCAGCCGGTGGCGGAAGTACTGCGGCTGCTCGCCGGGACCGGCTGGAGCGGCTCGGTGGTCGCCGAGATCAACACCCGCAAGGCCAGGAGCCGTCAGGAGCGGCTCGCGCTGCTGCGGGAGACGCTGGCGTTCGCGCGCGAGCACAGCCGCGCCGCCGCCTCCTGACGCCGTCGGCGCCGGGGGCCTCAGCCCGCTGTGCCGAGCCGACGGACGAGCTGACGCGCGTACTCCGCATAGCCGTCGGCCGTCGGATGGAACGCGTCGACCCCGCTGGTGTGCACCCAGGGCTTGGCGTCGCCGATCGCGTGCCCGGCGAAGTCCACCCCGATGAAGGTCATCGGTGCCCCCTTGGCGCGCTCGGCCTCCACGGCGTCCGCGATCACCTGGTTGAGCCCGATGGTCGCGGCGTTGATCGCCGCCGCCATCCCGAAGTCCTTCGCGTTCGGGTCGGAGGCGTCGTACATGAGGGCGTACCCCGTCACGACGATGCGGGCGTTCGGCGCGGCCTGGACGATCGCGTCGTACACCGTCGCGAGCCGGTCGGGCAGGACGTTGAGCAGGGAGAGGGCGGAGGTCAGCTGGCTGCGGCAGGACGCCGCCTTGCCCGCCGCGCAGTCCGACGCGATGGCGGCGACGCCCAGATCGTTGCCGCCGATGCTCACCGTCACCAGGTCGGTGCGGTCGTCGAGCGCGATCAGCTGGTTGCGCAGGAGGTCGGAGGTCGTGGCTCCCGAGCAGGCGGCGTTGACGACGAGGTCGACGCCGGACTCGCGGGTGAAGACCGAGGGGTAGCTCGCGGCGCTCGACCGGCACTTGCCGGTCTCGCCGCCTCCGCCCATCCCGGCGGCGAACGAGTCGCCCAGGGCGACGTAGCGGGTGCTCTTCGTGAGCGGCTGACGCGGGAAGGGGTCGGGGGTCGCGGAGGGCGTCGCGGTCGCGACGGCACGGGGAGACGCCGCGGGTGGGTCGGCCGGACCCGCGCAGGCGGCAGCCAGGGTGAGCACCGCGGCGGCCAGGGCGCCGGCGAGCGCGATCGGGAGGGCTCTGCGTCGCATCTGATCGAGAGTAGCGAAGATGCCTTGGTGTTCCGTCAGATCCGCTCGGTGAGGGCCAGCAGGACCGCGGGGACGCTCTCGGACAGGCGCTCCGCGAACTTGCGCTCGTCTCCGGCGAGCAGTGCGTGCGCCTCCCCGCTGGCGCAGAGCTCGGCGATCACCCGCACGGCCTCGGCGGGATCGATGGTGAACCGGCGGTGCGCGCTCGCCAGGGCGGTGATCACGATCTCGGTGAGGTCGCGGTAGAAGCCATCCTGGAACGCGAGATAGCCTCCTGCGATCGTGGCGTCGCGCAGGGCGAGCAGCTGGAACTCGGACTGCACCAGCCACCAGCGCCGGTCGTCGGACTGCAGCTCGAGGATCTTGGTGACGATGTCGATGACCTGCGCGTCGTCGATCTCGGTGACGCCCGACTCCACGAGCGGCGCGAGGTGCTGGGCGAGGCCCTGGTCGAGCTGTTCGAGCCGCATCGTCTTCTCGCGCTCCATGAGGGCGAAGAAGAGCTCCTCCTTGGTCGAGAAGTTGGAGTAGAACGCGCCGCGCGTGAAGCCGGCAGCCTCCGCGATCGTCTCGACGCTGGCGGCGCGGACCCCCTGCTCGGCGAAGACGTCGAACGCGGCGTCGAGCAGCCGGGCCCGGGTGCGCCGACGGCGCGCGGACTCTGCGGGAGCGTCGTCGCGCCCGTCTCTGAGAGCTGTGCTGTCCAAGCTGAAACCTTCCTGAGTCGAGTTCCAGATACACGAGTGTATCCGATACAGTCGAGCATCGGATACAACAGTGTATCGAATCCCTTCATTCCGTGACGCTGCTGGTCACTTCACCACTGGAGAACGTGTGTCCTCACTCCTGTATTCGATCGGCCGCTGGGCCTTCCGCGCCCGCAAGCTGGTCGTCTCGCTCTGGCTGCTCGTGCTGGTGCTGCTCGCCGGCGGCGCCGTCGCCTTCAACCAGGGCACCGACAACACCTTCAGCATCCCGGGCACGGAATCCCAGGAGGCGCTCGACACGCTGAGCCGCACGTTCCCGCAGGTCAGCGGCACGAGCGCGCAGATCGTCGTCGTCGCCCCCGACAACGAGACCGTCGACCAGGCCGGCATCAAGAACCCGGTCGAGGACACGGTCGACCACCTCGCGAAGGTCGACGGCGTCTCGGGCGCCACGTCGCCGTACAGCACCACCGTCAAGAACCTGATCTCGGACGACCGCACCGCGGCCATCATCACGGTGCAGCTGAAGGGCCAGCAGACCACGGTCACCGCGGAGACGAAGACGGCCCTCCAGGATGCGGGGGCCGACCTGCAGAAGGAGCTGCCGCACGGCTCGCAGGTCGCCGTGGGCGGCCAGCTCTTCTCGCAGAGCCTCCCGACCCTGTCGCTCACGGAGCTGATCGGTGTGGGGATCGCGCTGGTGGTCCTCATCGTCACCTTCGGCTCGTTCATCGCGGCCGGGATGCCCCTGCTGACGGCGCTGCTCGGCGTCGGGCTCTCGATGGCCCTGATCTTCATCGCGACCGTGTTCGGGCCGATCTCGTCGACCACTCCCCTGCTCGCGCTCATGCTCGGGCTGGCCGTCGGGATCGACTACTCGCTCTTCATCATCTCCCGCCATCAGAGCCAGTTGAAGGCGGGCGTCGATCCGGAGGAGTCCACGGCGCGGTCGGTCGCCACGGCCGGTTCCGCCGTGCTCTTCGCGGGCATCACCGTGATCATCGCGCTGGCGGGTCTCGCAGTGGCGAACATCCCCTTCCTCACCACGATGGGCTTCGCCGCGTCGGCCGCCGTCGCGATCGCCGTCCTGGTCGCACTGACCCTCACGCCGGCGCTGCTCGGCTTCGCCGGGGCGCGCATCACGCCGGGGCGTCGCGCGTCGCGGCGCGCGGAGAAGCGCGCCGCACGATCCGCGACGACGGCCGGCGACGCCGTGGCCGCGGACCGGACGGCCCCGGCGGCGGACCCCGCTCCCGCGCCCGCCTCCGCCGGCGCGCCGAGCCTCGCGCACGCGGCCACCGCCGAGATCCCGAAGGGGTTCTTCCGCGGCTGGGTGCGCGCGGTCACCCGCTTCCCCATCGTGACCGTCGTCGCCGTGATCGTCGCGCTCGGGATCGCGGCCGTGCCGGCGCTGCAGCTGCGGCTCGCCCTGCCGGACGCCGGGTCGCACGCCCCGGACGACCCCGCCCGCATCACCTACGACCTCATCTCGGAGCACTTCGGCCCGGGCTACAACGGCCCCCTGATCGTCACCGGCTCGATCATCTCCAGCACGGACCCGATCGGGCTGATGGACAAGATCGGCGCCGAGATCGCCGAGATGCCCGGCGTCGCCGCGGTCCCGCTCTCCACGCCGAACGCGACGGCCGACACCGGCATCGTCCAGGTCATCCCGACGACCGGCCCCGACGACCAGCGCACCGCCGACCTCGTCGCCGAGCTGCGCGCCAAGCACCAGCACTTCCTCGACGAGTACAAGGTCGACCTGAAGGTCACCGGCACCACGGCCGCGCAGATCGACGTCTCCAACCGGCTCGCGGGCGCGCTGCTCCCGTTCGGCATCCTCGTCGTGGGGCTCTCGCTCGTGCTGCTGACGATGGTGTTCCGCTCGATCGCGGTGCCGATCAAGGCCGCCCTCGGCTACCTGCTCTCGGTCGGCGTCGCGTTCGGTGCCGTCACCGCCGTCTTCGAGTGGGGCTGGTTCGCCGACGCCCTCCACGTCGACAAGACCGGGCCGGTGATCAGCTTCATGCCGATCATCCTGATGGGCGTGCTGTTCGGGCTCGCCATGGACTACGAGGTCTTCCTCGTCAGCCGCATCCGCGAGGACTACGTGCACGGCGGCAACGCCCGCCGCGCGATCCAGAGCGGCTTCGTCGGGTCCGCGAAGGTGGTCACGGCCGCCGCGATCATCATGATCTCGGTGTTCGCCGCCTTCGTGCCCGAGGGCGACACCTCCATCAAGCCCATCGCCCTGGGCCTCGCCGTCGGCGTGTTCGTCGACGCGTTCATCGTGCGCATGACCCTCGTCCCCGCGATCCTGCAGCTCCTCGGCGACAAGGCGTGGTGGATGCCGCGCTGGCTCGACCGCATCCTCCCCTCGTTCGACGTGGAGGGCGACGGCCTGCAGAAGGAGCTCGAGCTGGCCGACTGGCCCGAGGACGGCGCCGACGTCGTGGCCGCGGCCGACGGACTGTCGGTGAGCGTGCGCCGCCACCCCGTCCTGCGCGACGTGTCGTTCCGCCTCCGGGACCGCGAGGTGCTCGTCGTCCACGGCGGCGACCGGATGGCGGCGCTCACCCTCCTGATGGCGGTGACCGGCCGCACGAAGCCGGACGCTGGAACCATGAAGGTGGCGGGGCTCGTCCTCCCCACCCGCGGGTCGGGCGTGCGCTCGCGCACCTCCGTCGTGCGCCTCGGCGTCTCCGACACCCCGGTCGACGACGTGCGGAAGGCGCTCGCGAGCCGGCCGCAGCTGCTCGCCCTCGACGCCGCCGACACCGTGACCGACCCGGTCGAGCGCCACCGCATCCGCTCCGAGCTCTCGGCCGCGCTCAGCCGGGCGCACGTCGAGCAGCGCCCCTTCGCCCTCGTCGTGAGCTGCGTCGACCCCGCCGGGCTCGACGATCTGCTCCCCGACGGCGTCGAGACCGGCACGGTGCTCCTGCCGGACGACCCCACCGCTTCCCCCGACCGCACGGCCCATGCGCCGTCCCACCTCGAGAAGGCGAACGCCTGATGACCAGCCCGTCCCCCCTCCGCCGCCCCGGCTCCCTGTTCTCGCTGGAGCGGATGCGCTCCGACAAGCGCATCACCTGGCTCACGATCATCGGCATCGTGCTGGTGCCGCTCGCCATCGGCGGCCTGCTCGTCTGGGCGCTCTGGAACCCGACCGACCGGCTCGACGATGTGAAGGCCGCGGTCGTCAACCTCGACCAGCCGGTGAAGATCGGCGACCAGACGGTGCCGCTCGGGCGGCAGCTCTCCGCCGGGCTCCTCGACAGCACGAAGGACAACTTCAGCTGGGTCCTCACCGACCAGAAGGACGCGGAGAGCGGCGTCGCCGACGGCCGCTACGTCGCCGTCGTCACCATCCCGAAGACGTTCTCGAAGGCGGCGACCTCCCCGTCGGGCGAGGCGGCCGATGCCACCCAGGCCACCATCGACGTGCGCACCAGCGACAAGTCGAAGCTCGTGGACCCGGCGATCAGCCAGGCCGTGACCACCACCGCCACCTCGGTGCTCAACAAGCAGCTCACGTCGACGTACCTCGAGAACGTGTACGTGGGCTTCAACACCCTGCACGACCAGATCGGCCAGGCGGCGACCGGAGCGGACCAGCTGTCGAGCGGGCTCACGCAGCTCGCGAGCGGCACGCACCAGCTCAACGACGCGGCCGGTCAGCTCGCGAGCGGGGCGTCGTCGCTGTCGAGCGGGATCGGGCAGCTGTCCTCGGGGGCGCGCGGGCTCTCCAGCGGGCTCGGGACGCTGTCCGGGGGAACATCGCAACTCGCCGGTGGCCTCCAGACACTCGCCGACGGCACGAAGGATCTCCCGGCTCAGACGGCCCAGCTCTCCGCAGGGGCGTCCGGAGTTTCCACCGGTGTATCGGCCGCAGCCGCGTCAGCGAAGGCCGCGCTCGCGACCTGCGTCGCGGATCATGGTGCGGCCGACGCCACCTGCACGCAACTGGTGACGGTGCTCGGGACTCTGACCGCCCCCGTTTCGGCCGGGCAGTCGATCGAGGACATTGCCAAGCAGGTCGCGACCGGGACCAGTGCCCTCGCGTCCAGTGCCGGATCGCTCGCCGGCGGAGTCGCGCAGTCGGCCTCCGCCGCGCAGCAGCTCGCCGCGGGCACGCAGCAGTCCGCCTCCGGGGCCGCGCAGCTCGCCGACGGCGCCGCGCAGAGCGCCTCCGGAGCCTCCCAGCTGTCGGACGGCGTCTCCCAGCTCGCGACCGGCATCACCCCGCTCGCGACCGGCGCCGATCAGTCGGCGTCCGGTGCGGCCTCCCTCGCCTCCGGGCTGAAGACCGCGGTGGGGCAGCTGCCGAGCTACGACAGCGGCGAGCGCACCAACCTCGCCTCGGTCGCCTCCGAGCCGGTCACGCAGAAGGCGTCTGGCACCGCCGCGTTCGGGTCGACCAGCATCCCCCTGTTCGCCTCGGTCGCCCTCTGGCTGGGCGCGCTGGCCTCCTTCCTCGTGCTGCAGGCCGTCTCGCGCCGGGCGCTCCTCACTTCCCGGGCCGCCGGGCTCATCGCGCTCGACGGATTCGTCCCGGCCGCCGTGCTCGGTGCCGTCCAGGGCGTGCTCGTCGCCGCGATCATGCAGCCGGCGCTGCACCTCGACGTCGGCCACTGGTTCGGCTTCGCTGGAGTCGCCGTCGGCGTCGGGGTGGCGTTCGCGGCGGTCAACCACGGGCTCGTGGCGCTCCTCGGCGGCATCGGTCGGTTCCTCTCGATGCTCGTTGTGGTGATCACCCTGGCGTCGGGGATCGTGTCGACGGCGCCCGCCTTCTTCGACGGGGCCCTGCCGTGGCTGCCGACCTCCCCCGCGATCACGGCGCTCCAGGGCGTCGTGGCGAGCAGCTCCGACGTGTGGCGCGGACTGGGCGGGCTGCTCCTCTGGGCGGCGTTCGGCTTCGGGCTGGCGCTCATCGCGATCGCGCGCAAGCGGGTCGTCCGCGCCTCCCAGCTGCTCCCCGCCGAGTAGCCGCCACGTCGCCCGCGCCCCTGCCCTCGCGGTCGCCGCTCAGACGGTGAGCGCGAGGGCCAGCGTGGCGAGGACGACCGTGACCGGGGCGACCACCGCGCCGAGCAGCACGTAGCGCTTCCAGCGCAGCTCGACGTCGAACGACGTCAGGCGCTGATGCCAGAGGAGCGTCGCCAGCGACGCCCACGGGGTGATCAGCGGTCCCGCGTTGACGCCGATGAGCAGGGCGGCGAGCCGCGCCGGCGATCCCGCCACCGGCTCCAGCGCCAGATACGCGGGGAGGTTGTCGATCGCGTTCGCTCCGACCATCCCGGTCAGCGACAGCCGCAGCAGGGCGAGCGGCGACTCCCCGGTGCCCGACACGGCGGCCAGCACCGCGCCGAGCCCGACGGCGTGCAGGGCCTCGATGAACAGGAACAACCCGGCGGCCAGAACGACGAGCTGCCACGGGATGAGCCCGAAGCGGAGCACCGAGCGCCGCCGCACCAGGAACACCGCGCCGAGCACGATCGCGGCCCCGGACGCCGGAAGCCACACGGGCAGCCCCGAGACGAGCAGCGGGACGAGGGCGACGACGACGATCGCGCTGGTCCCGAAGAGCACCCGGTCGCCGACCGGCTCCTCCTCGCCCGGCTCGTAGCGGACCACCAGCGAGCGCCGCGCGATGAGGAAGACGGCCACCATCGGCACCACCATCGCGACCAGCGCCGGAGCCCACATCAAGGCTGCGAACGCCACCGGCGTGGGGTCGCCCATGGCGTGCTGGGCCAGCAGGTTGGTCAGATTCGAGACCGGCAGCAGCAGCGAGCCCGCGTTGGCCATCCACACCGTCGTCAGCGCGAACGGCAGCGGGTTGAGCCCGGCATGGCGGGCGAGCACGATCACGACCGGCGTCAGCAGCACCGCGGTCGTGTCGAGCGAGAGGAAGACCGTGCACAGCGCGGCGACCAGGACCACGAGCAGCCAGAGCACCCAGGCGCGCCCGCGCCCCCACCGCGCGGTCCGCTGGGCGACCCAGGTGAAGAGGCCGGCCTCCGCCGCCAGCTCGGTGACGACCGTCACCGCGACCACGAAGAGCAGGATGGGCCACACCCGATCCCACAAGACCGCGACCTCGGGCACCGGCAGGATCCCGACCGCGACCGCGATCGCCCCGAGCACGAGCAGGACCGCCCCGACGACGGCAGTGCGCATCCCGATCCCTTCCTCCGGCCCGGGTCCCCCCGGCGCCGTAGGCAGCGTACGCTACGGGGAGAGCGAAAGGATGCGGATGCGCAAGTACGTCTTCAATGGCGCGGTGCTCTCGGCCGTCATGGGCCTGTGGACCACCATCCAGTCGACCAGGAACGGGGTGCGGGACTGGCGTGTCCCCCTGCTCTGGATCAGCGCCGCCCTCTCCCTGGCGATCGCGATCGGGACCGTGGTGGAGGACTCCAAGGACGCCGCCGAGCGCGAGTCGAAGCCGCTGGGCTCCCGAAAAGGCTCCTGACCGCGGAATTCCGCTGATCAACCGGCGTGTCCACGCCGCAGACAGCTCGTTCCTCCCCGACACTGGTAACGACGGAGAGCCAGGGAAGGGGTATCGCGATGTTTGGACGCAGGCGGCACGCCGCGGCCGAGGTTCCGGCGGCGCCGGTCCCTCAGTTGACGGACGCGCAGATCCTCGAGATCGTGCATGTCAAGATCGCCGAGCTGATCGGCGAGGACGGCGAATGGACGGTCTCGCGCCGTTCGGCCGACGACACCGACACCATCTTCCACTCCGTGCTCGCGCAGTCGGTCTCCGTCGGCATCGCCGCGGCGCTCGTCGACGCCCGCAACCGGCTCGAGGCCGGCGAGATCGGCGCGGTCACCGAACCGCAGCACCTCGCCTCGGCCGAGAGCGCTCCGGTCGCCGAGAGCGTCGTCGAGACTCCGGAGAGCGACGAGCCGGCCGCGTTCGGCTGGGAGCCCGCTCCCATCACCGTGTGGACCGACCTCCGCAAGCCCGTCACGGGCGAGATCCCCGCGATCGTGGAACGCAACGCCGCCTGACCCCTTCCGGGCTCAGCCGATCCGCTTCCAGGACGCCGGGCCCCCCGATCCCGCTCGGTAGTTCTGCAGCGGGACCTCGTCCTTGCGCCACTCCGTCAGAACCGGCGCGACGATCCGCCAGCAGTCGACCGCCGTGTCTCCGCGCACCGAGAGCGACGGGTCCCCGTCCAGGATCCCCTCCAGGACCTCCCCGTAGGCCAGGAGCTGTCCCGGACCGAACGAGACGCTCAGCGACGCCCGCTCGATCTCGAACGGATCCCCCGGGCCATTCACGTTGAGCTCCAGCGACATCTCGTCCGGCGCCAGCATGATCCGCAGCTTGGTCGGTTCCTTCGTGCCCTTGAGGCCCGTCGGCACGTGCCGGGCGGGCTTGAAGGTCACCACGACCTCCCGCCGCCGCTCCCCCAGCGCCTTGCCGGAACGCAGGGTGAACGGGACGCCGGCCCAGCGCCAGGTGTCGATCTGCACGGTCACCTCGGCGAGCGTCTCCGTGCCGCGCGACGCGTCGACGCCGGGCTCCTTCACGTAGGAGGGGACGGACTCGCCCTCGACCTGGCCCGCCGTGTAGCGGGCCCGGCGGCTCGACTCCACCGGGCTGTCGTTCCACACGCGGGTGGCGCGCAGCACGGTGGCCTTGGCGTCGCGGAGGTCGACCGCGTCGAGCGTCGACGGCGGCTCCATCGCCACCACGGCCAGGACCTGCAGGAGGTGGCTCTGGATCATGTCGACCAGCGCACCGGCGTTGTCGTAGTAGCGGGCGCGCCCCTCCAGCGCCAGGGACTCGTCGTACACGATGTCGACGCGCTCGATGTGGTCGCTGTTCCAGAGCGGCTCCAGGATGCTGTTCGCGAACCGCAGCCCGATCAGGTTGAACACCGTCGACCGGCCGAGGAAGTGGTCGACGCGGTGGATGCGCTCCTCCGGCACCAGCGTGGCGAGCTGCTTGTTGAGCGCGATCGCACTGCGCTTGTCGGTGCCGAACGGCTTCTCCAGGGCGAGCGTCAGCCCGCGCGGCAGGTCGATCGTGCCGAGCACGCCGCACGCCTTCGCGGTGATCGCGGGCGGCAGGGCGAAGTAGAGCGCCGGCGCTCCCTCGCACGCGGCGAGGATGCGTTCGAGGTCCGCCGCCTGGGTCACGTCGGCCTGCACGTAGACGGTCTCTTTCAGCACCTCCTCCACCGCGGGGCCCGACGCCTTCATCGTCGTGAAGGACGCGCGGACGACCGAACGCCAATGGGCGTCGGTCCAATCCTCGAAGCCGGCGCCCACCAGCCGGAACCGGCGGTCCGGGTGGTCGGACAGGAGCTGGCCGATGGCGGGGAGGAGCAGGCGGGCGGAAAGATCGCCGCTCGCTCCGAGAATCGCGAGAGTGTCGACGGTCTGCGTCATGACCATCACAGTACGGCCATACTGGGGATATGTCGCTCCCCATCGAGGAATACGCCCTGATCAGTGACTGCTTCACCGGAGCGCTCGTGGGCAAGGACGGCAGCATCGACTGGCTGTGCCTCCCCCGCTACGACTCGTCGTCGATGTTCGGCGCCCTCCTCGGCACCGAGGACCACGGCCGCTGGCTCGTCGCGCCCGTCGACGCCTCCGCGAAGAGCACGCGCCGCTACGAGGGCGACACGATGACGCTCCTCACGCGCTGGCGCACCGCCGACGGGGAGGTGGAGGTCACCGACACGATGCCGATGGGCGACCACCGCGCCGACGTGATCCGCCGGGTGCGCGGGGTGAGCGGGACGGTGCGGATGCAGCAGGAGCTGCGGATCCGCTTCGGCTACGCGTCGGCCGTCCCCTGGGTGCGCAAGGACACCGCGGAACACCCCTCCGCGCTCGTCGCGGTCGCCGGCCCCGACGCCATCGTCGTGCGCGGGCCGGTGCTCCACGCGACCGACCACGCGCACCACGGCGAGTTCACCGTGAAGGCCGGCGAGACGGTCGACCTCAGCCTCACCTGGTTCCCCTCGCACCGGGCGACCCCCGAGGCGCTCGACGTCGACCACGCGCTCGAGCAGACCCGCACCTGGTGGACCCGCTGGGCCGAGGGCTGCGACCACGACGGCCCGTACCGCGACGAGGTGGTGCGCTCGCTGCTGCTCCTGCGCGCCCTGACCCACCTCGAGACCGGCGGGATCGTGGCCGCGGCCACGACCTCCCTCCCCGAGGCGTTCGGCGGCGAGCGCAACTGGGACTACCGCTACGTCTGGCTGCGCGACGCGTCGCTCACGATCGGCGTGCTGCTCGCGCACGGCTACGACGACTACGTCGACCACTGGCGCGACTGGCTGCTGCGCTCCATCGCCGGCGACCCGGGCGACCTGCAGATCATGTACGGGCTCTCCGGCGAGCGCGACCTCGACGAGCGGGAGCTCACCTCGCTGCCCGGGTATCAGGGGGCGCATCCCGTGCGCGTGGGCAACGGCGCGTCGACGCAGTTCCAGGCCGATGTGATCGGCGAGGTGATGATCGGGCTCGATCGCGGCCGCCGGGTCGGGGATGGCGAGACGCGGTTCTCCTGGGCGTTGCAGCGTTCACTCATGGGCTACCTGGAGGAGCACTGGCGCGAGCCTGACCACGGCATCTGGGAGATCCGGGGCGAGCCGCAGACCTTCACGCACTCGCGGGCGCTGGTCTGGGCGGCGTTCGACTGCGCGGTCCGCGCGGTGGAGCGCGACGGGCTCGAGGGGCCGGTGGTCCGCTGGCGGACCCTGCGCGACGAGGTCCGCGCCGACATCGAGGCGAACGGGTTCGACCGGGTGCGCGGCACCTACGTGCAGCACTACGGCACGCGGGAGGTGGACGCGTCGCTGCTCCAGCTCGCCCAGGTCGGCTACGTCGACTGGGAGGATCCGCGGATGCTCGGGACGGTCCGGGCGATCGAGGAGGACCTGCTGCGCGACGACCTGGTGCTGCGCTACCGCACCGAGCAGGGCGTCGACGGGCTGCCGCCGGGCGAGCACCCGTTCCTGGCCTGCTCGTTCTGGCTGGTCGAGCAGTATGCGCATTCGCACCGGCTGGACGACGCGCGGCGTCTGATGGACCGGCTGGTGTCGCTCGCCAACGATGTCGGCATGCTCTCCGAGGAATACGACGTCGACGGCCGGTCGCAGGCCGGCAACACTCCCCAGGCCCTCACGCACCTCACGCTCGTGCGGGCGGCGGACGCGATCGCGGCGGCGAGCCGATGACGGATGCGCGACCGGTGGAGCGGACCGAGGGGTCGGTCGGCCTCGAGGAGCGCCTCGAGCTCGGCGCACCCTGGGTCACCATCGTGTGGAACGACCCGGTGAACCTCATGTCGTACGTCACCCACGTGTTCCGCACGTACTTCGGGTATCCCCGCAAGGAGGCCGAACGCCTGATGATGCTGGTGCACAACGAGGGTCGCGCGGTGGTCGCGACCGGCACCCGCGAGGAGATGGAGCGGCACGTGGAGGCGATGCACGACTACGGGCTGTGGGCGACGCTGACGAAGGCCGACGCATGAGGCTCTTCCACCCCGTCGGCCACGGCCGCGTCACCGCCCGCTTCGAGTCGGAGGAGGCGGAGCTGCTGCTGCGCCTCGCCACCGACGCCGCCGAGCTGGCCTCCGAGGCGGCGATCGAGGACGACGAGCTCCGCAGCGATCCGGCCCTGATCCGGCTGATGCCCGACGCCTACCCCGGGGATCCGGTGGCGTCGGCCGAGTTCCGCCGCTTCACCGCGGACGGCATCGCGGAGCGCAAGGCTCTCAACGCCCGCATCGTCGTGGAATGCCTCGCCCGGTCCGACGCCTCCCGGGTGGACGTCACGCTCGACGAAGCGCAGGCGACCGCCTGGCTCCGCTGCTTGACCGACATCCGCCTCGTGCTCGCGGCCCGGCTCGGGATCGTGCAGGACGGCGACGAGGGAGACCTGCACGACGAGGAGTCGCAGATCCGCCGGACGGTCTTCGACTGGCTCGCCGTCGTGCAGGAGTCCCTCGTGCTGTCCCTCAGCCGCCGCTAGACGCCGCCGCTAGACGGGGAAGCGCACCGCCGCGGCGACCGCGCCTCCACCGGGCACATCCTCCGCGCGGACCGCGTAGACCTTGGCCTTCGACGCGAGCGAACGGCGGATGATCTCGTCCACCACGCCGTAGTGGCCCGGCGCGTCGTCGTCCGCGAGGCTGATCGCGCCGCTCTCGTCGTCGACGGTGCCCGGGACGCGCCGGTCGATGTCGAAGACCAGCGCCTCCACCGCACCGAACGTTGCCGCCCTGGCGATGTCGCTCAGGTCGACCAGCGCCGTCCCCGCCGCGATCCGCGCTTCGAAGTCGTCCTTCAGCTCCTCGGTCTTGCGGGCGTAGAGGGCGTCGAGCACCCCGCGCGCGGCCGTCGAGAGCTCCTCGTCGGTCTTCTCCTCCGGGTTGCCGCCGATCGTCTCCTCGACGAGGCGCGGGTAGGTGCTCGCGCCGCGGAAGATGCCGCTGAGCGGCTCCGCGGCCGCCAGGATGAGCGGCTCCGTGCTGTTCGCGAGCAGCGGGTGCAGCGCGCGGTCGATGGCCTGCACGTACTCGAGCATCCGCACCTTCTGGCCCTCGGAGCCCTGGACGCGGCCGTCCGGTGAGCGCCCGCTGATCGACGGGAGCCCGGCCGCGGAGGCCACGTCCTGCGGCATCCCCTCGACCTCGACGGGCGTGGGAGGCGCCTCCGCGGCGATCCGGATCAGCCGCACGGAGTTCTGGGCGAGTGCCAGGATGAGCGCGGACTGCGGGAACGTGATCGCGCGCAGCAGCGGCTTCACGTAGAACCGGTCGGCGACCTCGCACGCGCTGGTCAGCCGGTTCGGCAGGCGGAAGGTCTGCGCCACCTCGCCGTCGAGGAAGACGGCCAGCGAGCGGGACTGGTAGCGCCAGAAGTCGCGGTCCTCGAGGATCACCTCCCCCTCCGCCTGGACAGCGCCGATGCGGGCCTTCGAGACGCCGAGCGTCTCCAGCGCGCGCACGGCCTGGCTGAGGTGGTTCTTGAGCTCGATGCGCGCGCGGTCCGCCTCGGGCGGGGTGGTGCCGGTGGGCAGGTAGATGCTGACGCATCCGGGCTCGCGCAGAGCGGAGATCCTCTCGATGTCGGCCTTGGTGGGAATGTCCTTGTATTCCACGGTTCCTCCTCGGTCGTCGCCGGTGGCGGTCGTCCGCGACCGGTCCGTTCAGTCTCGCCTGCCGCCACCGGTGCCACAAGCCCCCGACCACCTGGGGCGGGAACGCCCGTTGACAGATCCGCCGGATCCGCCTACGGTGCGTTAAACCGGTTTAGGTCATCCTCCCGGTCACCAGACGAAGGAATCGCAATGAAGCGGATCACCCTGCTCGCCGTCGCCACCGCGACACTCGTGACGACGGCTCTCGCCCTCCCCGCCGCGGCCGCCACCGCGACGCCCGCCGCCCCGGACGCGGCGACCGCCCGCGCGACCGCGGCCCCCGCCAAGCTGACGAACCTCGCCCACCTCGACTTCCTCCTCGACGACGTGCCGCTGCTGCCCGGCGTCGCCGGGCACACGACCTACCGGCAGGACACCGAGCCGGCCGCGCGCGCCCCGTGGGTGTACGCCGACCGACAGGCCGACGGCTCGTTCTCCCGCGTGGGAGGCGGCCCGATCACGGACGCCGCGCGCGGCTGGTACGCGCAGGGCGCCTTCGATGCGGACGACATCTCCCGCGCCGCGGTCGTCTACCTGCGCGACTGGAAGCAGAACGGCACCGCGTCGAGCAAGCAGACCGCCTACGAACTGCTGCGCTCGCTCACGTATCTGCAGACCGACTCCGGCCCGAACGCCGGCAACGTGGTCCTCTGGCAGCAGTCGGACGGCACGCTGAACCCGTCGGCCATCCCCGTCGAGCTCCCCGACCCGAGCGACTCCGCCGAGTCGTTCTGGCTCGCCCGCACGGTCTGGGCGCTCGGCGAGGGCTACGCGGGATTCCGCGACGCTGACCCGCAGTTCGCCGGGTTCCTGGCCGACCGGCTCGGGCTCGCGCTCGGCGCGCTCGGCCGCCAGTCGCTCGCCGCGTACGGCACGACGACGACCGCCAACGGGGTCACCGTGCCCGCCTGGCTGATCTCGGGGAGCGCGAGCCCGACGGCGGAGGCCGTGCTGGGCCTCGCCGCCTACACGGCGGCCGCCCCGGCGGACCAGACGGCCCGTACCGCGCTCGCGCACTACTCGGAGGGCATCGCGAAGCTCGCGAGCGGCGGGATCGGCCAGTGGCCGTTCGGCGCCCTGCTCCCCGAGGCGAACTCCCCCACGTTCTGGCACGCCTGGGGCGCGATGCAGCCGGCCGCTCTCACGGCCGCGGCGAGCGTGCTCGACGATGCCTCCTTGCAGAAGGCGGCCACCACCGACCTCGCGCAGTTCACCGCGCAGCTCCTCGCGTCCGGCGGTCCGGACAACGGATGGACGCCCACCCCGGCCGACCGGACGCAGATCGCGTACGGCGTCGACTCGCGGGTCGAAGGGCTCGTCGCCGCCTCCGACGCGACCGGCGCCGCCGGGCTCGCGGCCCTCGCCGGGGCGCAGGCCGCCTGGTTCTTCGGGGCCAACCCCGCCGGCACCCCGGCCTACGACCCGACGACCGGCGTGTGCGTCGACGGCATCGCCGCCGACGGCACGGTCAACCGCAACTGCGGGGCCGAGTCGGTCATCCACACCGAGCTCACGATGCTCGCGCTGGATGCGCACCCCGCCATCGCCCGCGCCGCGACCACCCTCACGCGCACGACGGCCGCCGACGGCATCCAGGTCGTCGAGGCGGAGTCCGGCCGACTGACCGGGTCGGCGTCGGTGGTGACGCCCGCCTCCGCGTGGACGGGATCGGCCAACTGGTCGGGCGGCGCGTACGTCGCCGCCTCGTCCGGCTCCACCGTCACCGTGACCCTGCCTGCGGGGCACTCGGCGGCGCGTCTCCTCCCGATCGCCGATCTGGGACCAGGCGACCCCACGACCGGGCTTCCGGCCGGCTCGGGGAGCACGCGCTGGACCGCCCAGCTCGGCCGGGTGAGCGTGCCCCTCGGCTCGACGGCCAACGTGCGGGCCGACGCCGCCCAGGGCAGCGGCGCGAGTCCGGTGTTCCTGCTCCCGCAGACGCTGACCCTCCCCGTGCTCGCCTCGACGACCTCCGTCACGGCGCACGTCTCCGGCACGGCGAAGCTCGACGCGGTGCTGGTCCAGCCCGTCGTCTCCCACCTGGCCCTCGCCGGCTCGTCGAGCCTCGACGTCTACGTCAACGGGACGAAGCTCCCCGTGCCCCAGCGCCTGAGCACGACCGGGCCCGTGACGGTCGTGCGCTACGACAGCACCGGCCACCAGGTCGGCGGCGCGCAGAGCGTCGGCGCCCGTGGATTGATCGCGGTCGAGCCCGGCGGCTTCACGACGGTGGTCCCGCGATGAGCCCGGCCGCCGTCACGATCAACGACGTCGCGCGCGCCGCCGGCGTGAGCAAGGGGCTGGTGTCCCTCGCCCTGAATGAGCGGCCCGGCGTGGCCACCGAGACCCGTGAGCGCATCCTCGCCGCCGCCCGCGAGCTCGGCTGGACGCCGAACCCCAGCGCCAGGGGCCTCACCACCCGACGCGCCTACGCGCTCGGCCTCATCCTGCGTCGCCCCGCCCGCACCATCGAGGTCGACCCGTTCTTCGCGGCGTTCATCGCCGGCGTCGAGACCGTGCTCGCCGAGCGCGGCCAGGTGCTCGTCCTGACCGTCGTGCCCGACCAGGAGGCCGAGGAGCGCGCATACACCAGGCTCGCGTCCGACAAGCGCGTCGACGGGTTCCTGCTCACCGACCTCCTGGCCTCGGACGACCGGATCGGCCTGATCGAGCGCCTCGGCTCCCAGGCGGTGTCGCTCGGCGAGCCGGTCGGCGGCAGCCCCTTCCCCGTCATCACCCGCGACTACGACGCGGGCATCGACGAGCTCGTGACGCACCTCGTCGCCCTGGGGCACCGCCGCATCGTGCACGTCTCTGGCGACGAGCGGATGCTGCACGGGCTGCGCCGCCGCGAACGGTTCGAGAGCGCGATGCGGGCGGCGGGGCTCGACCCCGTCGTCGTCGCGACCGACTTCTCCCCCGAGCAGGGCGCCGCGGCCACGACCTCCCTCCTCGACGCCGCCGAACCCCCGACCGCCATCGTGTACGGCAACGACCCGATGGCGATCGCGGGCATGGGCGTCGCGCACGAACGCGGTCTGCGGCTTCCGCACGACCTGTCGATCACCGGCCTCGACGGCTCCCAGATCGGCACCTACATCTACCCCTCCCTCACGACGCTCGACAACGACCCGGCCGGCTGGGGCATCGCCGCCGCCACCGCACTGCTGCGGCTGGTGGAGCACGACGAATCGGCCGACGTCGCCCTGCCCCCCGCGCGGCTGGTGGTGCGCGCATCCACTGCGCCACCCGCCGCCGATCGATAACGCGAACACCCACTCACGAAAGAGAACCCTCATGCGAACACGCAGAACAGCCCTGCACCGGGCCGCACTGGCGGTCGTCACCGCCGGCATCGTCGCCGGGACCCTCGCCGCGTGCGGCTCCGGCGGCGGCGGATCGTCCGACGCCATGAAGGCGCACGGGCCCATCACCATCTGGTACTCGAACAACGAGCAGGAGGTGCAGTGGGGCAAGTCGATGGTGTCGGCCTGGAACTCCGCGCACCCCAAGGAGCAGATCAAGGCCCAGGAGGTGCCCGCCGGCAAGAGCACCGAGGAGGTCATCGGCGCCGCCATCACCGCCGGCACCACCCCGTGCCTGGTCTTCAACAACCTCCCCGCCGCCACCGGCCAGTGGCAGAAGCAGGGCGGCCTCGTCGACCTGTCGAAGTTCTCGGACGGCGCGAAGTACATCGAGGCGCGCAGCGGCTCGGCGGCCGACCAGTACAAGTCCTCCGACGGCGACTACTACCAGATGCCGTGGAAGCAGAACCCGGTCATGATCTTCTACAACAAGGCGATCTTCGCCAAGGCCGGGCTCGACGCCGACAACCCGGACCTCTCGACATACTCCTCCTTCCTCGCCGCCGCGCAGAAGATCAAGGACTCGGGAGCCGCGCCGTACGCGATCTACCCGGCTCCGACCAGTGAGTTCTTCCAGGTGAACTTCGACTACCTGCCGCTGCTCGCCGCGCAGACCGGCGGCAAGACGTTCATCGAGAACGGCAAGGCCGCCATCACGAACCAGGACGCGCTCGACGTCGCGAACTTCTGGAAGACCGTCTACAGCGACGGCCTCGCCGGCAAGGAGCAGTACCAGGGCGACGCGTTCGCCGACGGCAAGGCGGCCATGGCCATCGTCGGCCCGTGGGCCATCGCCTACTACGGCGACAAGATCCAGTGGGGCTCCGTCCCGGTGCCGACCAAGGACGGCAAGGCGGCCGACCAGACCTACACCTTCCCTGACGCCAAGAACATCGGCATGTACTCCTCCTGCAAGAACCAGGGCACCGCGTGGGATGTGCTCAAGTTCGCCACCAGCCAGGAGCAGGACGGCAAGCTGCTCGACGTGACCGGGCAGATGCCGATCCGCACCGACCTGGCCACCACGTACGCGTCGTACTTCAGCTCGCACCCGGACTACAAGGAGTTCGGCGACCAGAGCGCGCGCACGGTGGACGACCCCACGGGCAGCAACACCATCGCCCAGATGCAGGCCCTGCGCGACGCGTACAGCAAGGCCGTGATCAACGGCAGCGGCTCGGTCGAGGACGCCTTCAAGGCGGCCTCCGACAAGATCGACAAGCTCCAGGCGCAGAAGTAGCCATGAGCACCGTCTCCGCTCCCCCCGCGGCGGGCACCACGCCCGCCGCGGGGCCGCCGCCCCGTCGGCGCCGGCCGCTCGTGCAGCGCATCCTCGGCAAGAACCCGCTCGGCTGGCTCTTCGGCGCGCCGTACCTGCTGTTCGTGCTGGTGATCTTCGCCTACCCGCTCTGCTACGCCGTCTACATCTCGTTCTTCGACTACTTCTTCGCCGCCCCCGGCGCGAACGTCAACCAGCCCTTCGTCGGCTTGGACAACTACGTCCAGGTCTTCACGGACCCGGCCGTTCTGCAGTCGTTCCTGAACGTCGGCATCTTCCTGATCATCAACGTGCCCCTCACGGTGATCCTGTCGCTGGTGCTCGCGAGCGGGCTCAACAGCATCACGCGGTTCCGCACGTTCCTGCGGGTCAGCTACTACGTGCCGTACGTGACCGCGAGCGTCGCGATCATCGGCGTCTGGCTCTTCCTGTTCAGCGGGGACGGCCTGGTCAACCACATCCTCGGGCCGCTGGCGCCGAACCCGACCTGGTTCGTCAACCCGTGGCTCGCCATGCCGACCATCGCGATCTACGTCACCTGGAAGCAACTGGGCCTGTACATCCTGCTCTACCTCGCGGCGCTTCAGAACGTGCCGCAGGAGCTGTACGAGTCCGCTTCGACCGACGGGGCCGGCCGGGTCCGGCAGTTCTTCTCGGTGACGGTGCCGGGCGTCCGGCCCGCGACCGTGCTGGTGCTGCTGCTCTCGACCATCACCGGCGCCAACCTCTTCACCGAGCCGTACCTGCTCACCGGCGGAGGCGGCCCCGACGGCCACTCCACCTCGCCGGTGCTGCTCATCTACCAGCAGGGCATCCAGCAGGGGCACCCTGGCTACGCTGCGGCGATCGGCGTCGTGCTCGTGGTCCTGGTGCTGATCATCGGCTGGCTGCAGAACCGATTCGCGGGAGGACGAGACTGATGGCACGCAAAGACCTGGCGGCGTCCCGGGCGCTCAGCCGGCCGCAGGCGATCCTGCAGGGCGTCGTGCTGACGCTCGGCGCCATCGCCTTCCTGTTCCCCTTCTACTACATGCTCGTCGGCTCGCTGCAGACGACCCCGGACACCTCGATCGCCGGTGCGTTCCCGAACCCCGCGAACCTCACGCTGGAGAACTACGGGGCCATCAACTCTCGGATCAATCTGTGGTCGGGCCTCGCGAACTCGGGGATCTTCACGGGCGGAGTGCTGCTGTGCACGGTCGTCTTCGGCGTGCTGGCCGGATACGCGCTGTCGGTGCTGCAGTGGAAGGGGCGCGGCACGACGTTCGCGCTCGCTCTGCTGGTGCAGACCATCCCGTTCCAGCTGCTGATGATCCCGCTGTACGTCCTCATCGCCCGCAACTACGGGCTCGCGGACAACTATCTCGGGATGATCCTGCCGTTCGCGATCAACTCGGCCGCCGTGCTGATCTTCCGCCAGTACTTCCTCCAGCTGCCGCGCGAGCTGTTCGACGCGGCGCGGATCGACGGAGCGGGCGAGTTCACCGTGCTGTGGCGGGTCGCCCTTCCGCTGGTCCGGCCCGCCCTGGTCACCGTCGTGCTGCTGACCTTCATCGGCCCGTGGAACGAGTTCCTCTGGCCGTTCCTGATCACGAAGGAGGCGAGCATGCAGCCGCTCGCCGTGTCGCTGGCGAACTACATCAGCACCGTCGCGGCTTCGACGAGCAACCCCTTCGGCGCCATCCTCGCCGGCGCGGTCGTGCTCGCCGGCCCCGTCGTCGTGCTGTTCATCGTCTTCCAGCGCTACTTCACCTCGACCGACATCGGCTCGTCCGTCAAGGGCTGAGCCGCCCACCCCAAGGAGATCCGTGGATCCCGTCGACACCGTCCCCGTCACCGCCGACGCCCTGCGCGCCAGCTATCGGGAGGCCCTGGAGCACACGAACGCCCTCACCGACCGCATCTCGACCGACCAGTTCTCGGCCCGCTACGAGGACCGACCCGAGTGGGTGATCGGGCCGTTCGAGCGGGACGACCGGCTGACCTTCCGGCCGGAGGGCCAGTGGGACGACCCGACCGGTGTCGGCTGGACCAGCGACTCGGTCTTCAACCCCACCGTCATCGAGGCCGGCGACGCGCTCCACCTCTTCTACCGCGCGTCCCCGCGCAAGGAGTCGACGGCGAGCCGGATCGGTCACGCCGTGCACCGCGACGGCGTCTGGCACGACGATCCGGCCAACCCGGTCGTCTACCCGACGACGGCGAACGAGGCCCTCGGCTGCGAGGACCCCAAGGTCTACGAGGCCGACGGCCGCTACGTCCTCTTCTACAACGCGATCTGGCGCACCGAGGCCGGTGACGTCGCCTGCGACATCATGTCGGCCGTCTCCGACGACCTGACGACCTGGCGCAAGCTCGGCCTCGCGGTCCCGTACTCCGTCTCGCAGGGCTGGGCGAAGGGCGCGGTCGTCCCGCGGGACGAGCACGGACGCGCGGTGCGCATCGGCGGCGAGTACCTGATGTTCCTCTCGGAAGGCTGCGGAGGTCGGCCGATGGTCGGCCGCTCGGACGACCTCCTGACCTGGCGGTTCGAGGAGCAGCCGTACCTCGACCTGTCGCCGCTCCCCGGCAGCCTCTACGAGGTCGCCTGCGCGGCCGTCGAGGGCGACCGGATGGTGCTCGACTTCTTCTACGCCGACGCCGCGGGCGACTTCGCCGCGGGGCAGGCGCTCTACGCGCTCGACGCCCCCTTCACCCAGCTCGCCCTGCACCGCGGCGGCTCGCTGGCGTGGGGCGGCCTCCAGAAGCTCGGCGGACGCTGGTCGTTCGCGCAGGGCTGGGACGCCGCCCCGGGCGAGCGCGAACTCTTCTTCTACCGGGAGGTCATCCGATGACGAGCACACCGTTCCCCTACCGTCTCGTCCGGGAGGGCGTCGTCATGCCCCCCACTCCCGGGGATCCGCTCGAAGCCGAGGGGGTGCTCAACCCCGCCTCCGGCCGTGGCCCGGACGGCGAGCTCTACCTGCTCCCCCGGCTGGTCGCCGCCGGCAACGTCTCCCGCGTCGGGCTCGCCCGGGTGGTCATCGAGGGCGGCATCCCGGTCGGCGTCGAGCGGGTGGGCGTCGTGCTCGAGCCGGAGCGTGAGTTCGAGCGCGGCACGAGCAACGCCGGCGTCGAGGACCCGCGCATCACCTTCATCCCCCGGCTCGGGCTGCACGTGATGACCTACGTCGCGTACGGGCCGCTCGGTCCGCGCACCGCGGTCGCCGTCTCGGACGAGCTGCGCGAGTGGAGGCGGCTGGGCCCGGTGACCTTCGAGTACGACGACGCGATCGGAACCGACCTCGCCCTCTTCCCCAACAAGGACACGGTCTTCTTCCCCGAACCGGTCACCGCTCCGGACGGGACGCCGAGCCTCGCCGTGCTGCACCGGCCGGTCTGGGATCTCGACGAGATCCGCGCCGGGGAGGGCGCCCATCCACCGGCCGCCCTGGCCGAGTCGCGGCCCAGCATCTGGATCGCATTCCTGCCGCTGGACGCTGTGCTCGCGGACGAGCGCGAGCTCACCCGGTGGCGGCGGAACCGCTTCCTCGCCGGGCCCGAGCATCCGTTCGAGGAGCTGAAGATCGGGTCGGGTCCGGCGCCGATCCGCGTGCCGGAGGGCTGGCTCCTGCTGCACCACGGGGTCACCGGCCGGCTCGAGACCGGCGTCGCTCAGCAGCAGAACGTCAACTACGCCGCGGGCGCCATGATCCTCGACGCCGACGAGCCGTGGCGGGTGCTGCAGCGCACCGCCGAACCGCTGCTGGCGGCGGAGACGGACGACGAGCGCAGCGGGATCGTCCCGAACGTCGTGTTCCCGACCGCCATCGAGCGCATCGGGGATGTCGACTGGGTCTTCTACGGGATGGCCGATTCGAAGATCGGCGTCGCCCGGCTGTCGCGCAACGATCCTGCAGCACCCTGACGGCGAGCGTGTCGTGCTTGTCGCGCGCGACGTGGGACCCGTACGCTCAGCGGGAACCTGAAGGAGGGCGCGATGCGCTTCACCCGACCGCCGGCGACCCCGGCCTCCCGAGCCGTCGAGGAGCGCCGCGGCGAACCGCTCCTGAACCGCAGCCCGCTGCTCTTCGGGTACCTGATCACGCTCGGCGCCGTCGGCGCCGTCCTCACCGGCCTCATGCTCTACGGCCTGCGCTCGATCATCTTCTCCGTGTTCCTGGCCGCGTTCGCGACCGTCGGCCTCGACCCGCTGATCCGCTGGTTCCAGCGCCGGGGGATGAAGCGCGGCTGGGCGATCGTGACGGTCAGCCTCCTGCTCATCGGCGTGATCGTCGCGATCGTCTGGGTGGTGCTGCCGCTCGTCATCGAGCAGATCCAGTCCCTCGCCGTCTCCATCCCGAAGCAGATCTCGGCGCTCAAGGCGCAGGGCTGGTTCGACCCCGCGAACGAGACCAGCAACGGCACGCTGTCCGCCGTCCTGAACTGGATCGCGAAGGAGGTGCAGGATCCGCAGCTCTGGGCCAGCATCGGCTCCGGCCTGGTCGGCTTCGGCCTCTCGGTCGTGAACGGGCTCACCACCGGGTTCTTCATCGCCATCCTGACGCTCTACTTCATCGCCTCGTACGACACGACGAAGGCGTCGCTCTACCGCCTCGTCGCCCGCTCGCACCGCGACAGCTTCACGAAGTACACCGAACGCATCCTCCAGAACTTCGGCAAGTACCTGAGCGGGATGGTGGTGCTCGCGTTCTTCAACGCCGTCTACAGCACCATCCTGCTGCTCGTCACCGGCGTCCCCGGCGCGTTCCTCATCGGTATCGCCGCCTTCTTCATCACCCTCATCCCGCTGATCGGAACGGTGCTCACGACCGCGGTCATGACCGTGCTCGCGCTCATCCACTCCCCCGTCAGCGCGATCGTCGTCCTGATCTTCATGCTCGTGTACATGCAGGTGGAGGCGTACATCCTCACCCCCAAGGTCATGGGCAAGGCCGTTCAAGTGCCCGGCTCGGTCGTCCTCATCTCCGCCCTGGCCGGCTCGACGCTGTTCGGCCTGCCCGGGGCGCTCGTCGCCATCCCCATCTCCGCCGGCATCATCCTGATCATCAAAGAGATCGTGATGCCCCGCAAGGAGCTGCGCTGACCCTCGACACACCCCAGTTCGGGGGCATCAAGCATGAAACTCTCTGGGGTTGTTCGAGTGCGTTGCTAGTGTGAGATCGCTTCGGCCACCGCTCCTACGGTCGCTTCGGCCGGGAGTCATGTGATAGATGCGGATCGTTGTCCGCGCGCCGCAAAGTCGGCTGAGCCTACGGGCGATGAGCACTGGATTGCGCTAGTTGCTAGCGCAGCGGATTACCGGAGGTGGCCGAAGCGCCAATGTCTCTCGTCACACGCGATCAACTTTCTGATTTCGCGGCCCGATCCGAGCGCAACTATCTGTCGAGGATGAAGTTCGCCCAAAGAATGCAAAATCGAGGACGGCTTTGGAATGCTGCGCTGATCTCTCTGTCGACGGCGTCCGCGCTAGTCAGTGTTGCAATGCTGAAGGACGCGACGATTTACGGGCCGAACGGTGCGTATCTGTGGTGCGCAATCGGAGTCCTTACGCTTATTGCCTCGCTGGTTATTGCAAATGCCGGATACGGGGAGAAGGCTGCGCTACTTTTCGAGGCCTACAGACAGTTCCAGAGAATCTCCGTCGACGCGGATTTCGCAAGTCGAACGCTGCGTCTACGAGGGTCACGTCAACGCACGTTTGAGAGGCTGAACTCGGAGTACCAGCTTCTTTTGGATAGGACCCCTAACCACAGCCCGGTCGACTTTGCGCGCGCAATGACATGGCGCCTTGATCGCGAGGATGCCGCCAAGCCTGAAAGGCCGAGCTACAGGTACGTAAGTCTTGTGGAACTTGCTAAGTGGCGCGCGCTAATCGCCCTCGACATCGGCATCAATTGCATTCCGATAGTTCTCGCAATGGGCTCCGCAGCCTTGCTCGTACCGACCCTTGCTTGGATGATCGGTGGGTAGGACAGCTAGCGGGAGCCGCCGAATCTGGAATACCGCGGTGACAAAAGCCGCGATAGTCGCGGCGTTCGAGACCTTAGAGGCACGCGGAGCTACCGCCGCGCGGGACGGTATGACTGCCGCGAACTGGCGCACAAATCTCGACACCAACGTTCGATGGCTCAACCACAAGCTCCGGGCCCGCAGCTACAGGTTCGCGGGGTATCACCTGATCCTAAAACCGAAGGGTAGAGCCAAGGCCCCGAGGGAGATCTCTCAGCCTCGAATTCAAGACAGAGTAGTGCTCAAGTGCATGGCCAACTTCATGCGCGAGATGGCGCCCGTCGCGTCTGCTCCACTTGCGCAAGACGTTATTGCTCGCGTCATCTCTGCGCTATCAAGGCGTGAGTACACCCATTTTCTGAAGCTTGACATCCAGAACTTCTACCCCAGCATCGACCACGAATGGTTGCAGGCCGTCCTCAAGCACGCACTCAAAGACGAGAGCATCGTGCAACTGTTCATGGATGCTGCACGGGCACCGACGACTGGGTCACGGGTTTCTTCGAAAGGGCACTCCAATGCCATTGGCGTACCCCAGGGCCTTGCCATATCTAATGGACTGGCGGAATTGTGCCTAGCGCACCTTGACAAAGAAATGGCCTCGAGTGGGGTGGCATACTTTCGGTTTGTCGACGACGTACTCATTCTGTTGCCGTCGAAAGACACCGGTCCCGCGATGGTGGACGCGAAGCGACTTTTGGGTATGGCGAAACTCAGCCCACATCCCGTAGATGGATCTGGAAAGTCCGCGACCGGCGCGCTCTCAGAGCCGTTCGAGTACCTCGGCTACAGATTTGAGGGACCGAGGCTCACGGTTAGAAGGGAGTCGATTTCTCGCATTGAAGGCCGAATTGCGCGCGCCTTTACGGCCTACAAGTATGCCGTGATCCGAGCCAAGGGCGACGCCGAACGACTTGCCGTGGCGCAGCATCGGCTGGTTTGGCATATCGACCTCTTGATTACGGGCTGCAGATTTGAAGGTCATGCGGTCGGGTGGCTCGTCTACTTTTCTCAAATACGTCACCAGCAGTTGCTTCACCATCTCGACTCGATGATTTCGTCCAAGGCTGCCCGTTTCGGGGTCGCCGAGAACACCCAATTTAAACGATTTGTAGCCGCCTACCGCCTACTCGCGTCTCGGCGGCCCGACCGTTCCGGCTACATACCGAACTTCGACGAATGGACTATTGACCAGATGCGGACGGCGCTGAACCAGGTTTTTGGTGTTTCGCTGACAAGGCTGGCAAACGAAGGCGAAGCGAAATCCCTCTTTTACGCACGAATCCGAAAAGAGGTGAAAGACCTCGAGCGTGATGTCGAGGCCGTGGCCTACAGGTGACGAGTGGAGCCGTGCGTTTTGTCGCGGCAGCCTCACGCCGGGGATATCCGGTTCCACCCTCGACACACCCGAGGATCACTCGATTGGCGAAGCGGCCGAAACCCCTGCTAATGTTGAGCCTCGGTTCGGGTTACCGAATCGAATGCGCCTCTAGCTCAATCGGCAGAGCAATTGACTCTTAATCAATGGGTTCAGGGTTCAAGTCCCTGGGGGCGCACCACCGGAAAGCCCGGTCAGAAAGCATTCTGACCGGGCTTTCCTGCATCGGCGCGCTGTCCGTGGCAGCGCGTCGGAACACGACGGCGGGTAGTCTATCCGCGTGTACCACGCTCTGTGAGAGGTGACCTCATCCGTAATCGTGAACTGGACGCGCTCCGCGGTCTCGCCGCGGTGTCCGTCCTGCTCTATCATGTGCTCGCGCTGAACTGGTCGACCCTGCAGGACGGCGTCTACCTCAAGCCGGCCGCGAACCCGCTCGCGAATCTGCTCATCTTCTCGCCCCTCCACGTCGTCTGGCTCGGCGCCGAGGCCGTCTTCCTCTTCTTCATCCTGTCCGGGTTCGTCCTGACCAAGGCGGCGACGCGTCCCAGCTTCTCGTTGACCGCGTACTACCCGAGCCGCATCGTGCGTCTCTACGGCCCCGTGCTCGCGGCCATCGTGCTGGCCTGGCTGTCCTACGTTCTCATCCCGCACACCGCAGGTCCGGGCACCTCCCCCATCGTGGCCGCCCTCCCCGCCGACTACCCGCTGATCGACATCATCCACGACGCGACGCTGCTGGGCGGGACGTCGAACGCCATCGGGACACTGTGGTCGCTGCAGTGGGAGGTGGTGTTCTCGCTCGCACTGCCCGTGTACGTGCTCATCGTCCGGCGCTACCCGATCCCCGCTTCGATCCTGGCGCTCGTCATCTGCCTGATCGGCTGGGCGAACAACGACCCCGCGACGAGCTACCTCCCGATGTTCTTCTTCGGCGCGCTGCTCGCGCAGTACTGGGAGCAGATCACCCGCGTCTTCCGGTTCCTCACCGCGGATCGCTGGTGGACGCACGTCGCCGGTGTCGCGCTCACCCTGGCCGCCATCACGGCGATCACCTCGTTCTTCGTCATCGGCCGTCCCCTCGAGGCCCACGGCATCCCGGCCCGCGTCGCGACCATCCCCGTCGTGCTGCTCGGGATCATGCTGCTCATCGTCGTCGCGACCCTCTGGCGACCGCTGAGCCGGGTGCTGACGACGCGCGTGCTCCTGTTCCTCGGGACGATCTCGTTCAGCCTGTACCTGGTACACCGCCCGCTCATGATCGCCGTCGCGTACGTGATGGGGATCGGCCCCGTGCCCGCGCTCGTGGCGATCGTGCTCGCGCTCGCGGTGGCGACCGGTTTCTACTACGCGGCGGAGCGCCCTCTGCACCGGCTCTCCCAGCGGGTCGCCCGCTCCGTGCGGGCCGAGACGGAAGCGCGAGAATCAGAGCGAGCACTCGTCGACACTCACGACAAGGCCTGAGGCGCCGCAGCGTCATGCGGCGCGCCGCATCGGCGCGCCGGTGACCGCGACGAGGGCGGCGAGAACGCTGCCGTAGAGGATGCCGGTCCGCTGCGCGTACTCCGCCTGCAGCGCCTCGTCGTCGAACCCGAGATCGTTCCACGACCCCATCCCGCCGAACACCCACGCCTTGACGGCCGCGGCCAGCAGCTGCCGCGACTCCACGGAGAGCGTCGCCGGGGCGAGGTCGGGGTTGTACGGGATGAGCGCCTCCGGCGCAGCGAGAAGGTCCAGCGCTTCGCCGAACCACGCCGCCCAGGTGGTGAGCTCGGCGCGCTCAGCGAAGGCCCTGATCGTTTCGAGCGCGCTCCGCAGGTCGTCGCGCGCCACCGTCAGCGACGCCGGCGGCTCTGCTCGCCACGGCCGGCGGAGCGGATCGCCGATGAGCCGGACGGCCCAGATCCGCTGGTCGGGACGGTTCCGATCCTGCACGACCCACTGCGATCGCCAGAGCCGTGGACTGGGGCCGTCGCTGACCAGCGCCCACCGGCCTCCGTTCGCGAACGACGCAGCGACCGGGTCGGGAAGTCCGGAGGACGGCGAGCCGCCGACGACCAGGGACAGGCGGCGGGCCTTCGTGTCCTTCACGAACCTCAACCACGCGCCGACACCCTCGGCCGTCCACGTCCGCGTGCCCAGCAGCCGGCGCCGCGGGGACGTCGCCTGCACCGTCGCGACGTACTGGAACGCCGAGTTCGCGGTGTCGAGGTCGGGAGCGGGTCCGCTCCCGGACGCGAGCCAGTCGTTGCCGTGCAGGGTGAGCGCGATGAGCGCCGCGAGTTCGCCGTTCATACGGGAGATTCTGCCGCGTGCGGCGGCGGGCGCGCACTCAGGCGCTTCGCGGGGGCTCCGCCGTGGAGGAGACCTGACGCAGTTCGAGCAGCGGGCAGCTGAAGGGATCCGTGTCGCCGAGCCCCACCCTGTTGATGTGGCGCGTGACGATCGCGTAGGACTGGAGCAGTCCGGTCTCCGTGTAGGCGATCTCCCGCTCCTCGCAGTAGGCGCGGATGATCGGCGCGGCGCGGCGCAGATGCGGCCGCGGCATCGACGGGAACAGGTGGTGTTCGATCTGGTAGTTCAGGCCGCCCATCAGGAAGTCGAGGGTGCGGTTGCCGCGGATGTTGCGGCTCATCAGCACCTGCCGGCGCATGAAGTCGAGCTTCAGTCCGTGGGGCACCAGCGGCATCCCCTTGTGGTTCGGGGCGAACGACATCCCCATGTAGAAGCCGAACAGCCCGAGCTGCACGGCGAGGAACACCGCGGCGATGCCGGGCGACAGCACGAGGAAGACCAGGGCGAGGAAGCCCCCGATGCGCACCGCGAGGAACGCGATCTCCACCGGCCGACGCTTCACGGCCCCGTGCGAGAAGACGCGCCGCACGCTCGAGGCGTGCAGGGACAGCCCTTCGAGCAAGAGGATCGGGAAGAAGAACCAGCCCTGATGGCCGATCAGCCACCGAACCGCGGGCGACCGTTTGGCCGCGGCCTGGCTGGGGGTGAAGGAGATCACCGGCAGGTCGATGTCGGGGTCGGCGCCCTCCTGGTTCGGGTTGGCGTGGTGGCGCGTGTGCTTGTGCTGCCACCAGCCGTAGCTCATCCCGACGAACAGGTCGCCGACGAGGAGGCTGATCCAGTCGTTCCAGCGCCCCGAGCGGAAGATCTGCCGGTGGGCCGCGTCGTGACCCAGGAAGGCGATCTGGGTGAAGACGAAGGCGAAGCCGACGGCGGTGACGACCTGCCACCAGCTGTCGCCGATCACGAGGAAGACGGCGATCATGGCGGCGGTGACCACCGGGACGAGGATCAGCTTCGTCCAGTAGTAGCCGTACCGGCGATGCAGGAGACCGGCATCGCGGACGACGGTCGCGAGAGCGGAGTAACCGCCGTCGCGCGCCGTCGGATTCTCAGAGAGTTGCGACATCGCACACCTCGACTCGACTCGGATCGGATGGGACCGCGTCGAAGGTCTGGGGCGCTGTGCACACGACGATACGCCGCCCCACCGGGCGGTCAATCGGAGGACGCTGTGACCGCGGGAACTCGCAGCGAACTCCCGACGATGCGGCGGCTCAGGCCTCGACGCCGCGGCCGCTCCTCGAGCCCGAACCGCGCTTGCGCACCTCGCGCAGCACGATCTGCTCGGGGCACACGGTGGAGAGGAAGTCGCCCACCGACAGGGCGAGGCGGTCCCCCACCAGCGAGTACAGGATGCGGTTGGCGTCGCGGCGCTCGGAGACGAGGCCGGCTTGGCGCAGCACGCTCAGGTGCCGGGAGATGGTCGGGCCGGTGGCGTTGAAGCGCGCGGCGATCTCTCCCGCGGCGAGTTCGCCGTCCTTGAGGTCCTGCAGGATCTGCCGCCGCGTCGGGTGCGCGAGAGCGGCGAACACGTCGGTCGCGCTGTCGGTCATGGTTGCAATATAGCACCATTGCTATATACAGTTTCGCTATATTGCTAATAAGCGAAGGAGCAAGGTCATGCGCGTAGCCATCACCGGCGGCACGGGATTCGTCGGGCGCCATCTCGCCGAGCGGCTCGACCCCGCAGAGACGGTCGTCGTCTCGCGGCGCACCGGCACCGAGATCGACGACGTCGAGGCCCTGGCCGCGGCCTTCGCCGGCTGCGACGTCGTCGCCCACTGCGCGGGAATCAACCGCGAGCTCGGCGACCAGACCTTCCAGCGCGTCCACGTCGACGGGACCCGCGCGGTGGTGGAGGCCGCGCAGCGCGCCGGCGTGAAGCGCATCGTCATGGTCAGCTTCCTGCGCGCGCGGCCGGACTGCGGCTCGCCCTACCACGAGACCAAGTGGGCGGCGGAGGAGCTGATCCGCCATTCGGGGATCGACCACACCATCCTCAAGTCCGGGATGATCTACGGCCCCGGCGACCACATGGTGGACCACGTGACCCGCGCCGTGCGCACCCTCCCACTGTTCGCGACGGTCGGCTTCCGCGAGCGGACGGTCCGCCCGGTCCCCGTCGACGACGCGGTCGACGTGCTGGTCGCCGCCCTCGAGGCCCGCATCCCGGAGCCGACGGTGGCGGTCATGGGGGCCGACGAGTTCACACTGGGCGAGGCGGTCCGCCGGATCGCCCGGGTTGCGGACCGCCGCCCGGTCTTCTTCCCCGCGCCGGTCTGGACCATCCGCGCACTCGCGCAGCTCACCGAGTGGACGATGGTCGTCCCGCTCGTCGCGAAAGCGCAGGCGCGGATGCTCGACGAAGGCGTCAGCGCGCCCGCCCCGTTCGCACCCGAGCCGCCGGCCGGCATCCGCCCGTCCCGGCCGTTCGACGACGCGAGCATCCGGGCGGCACTCCCGGACGGGCGCTTCTCGCTGCGCGACCTGCGGATCGCCCGCCGGACCCTCGCCCGGTAGGCTCGTCCCGTGACCCGCCACAGCGACGACCTCGCCCTCGCCCTGCGCCTCGCCGACACCGCCGACCGGATCTCGTCGGAGCACTTCCGTGCCCTGGACCTCCGGATCGACACCAAGCCCGATCGGTCGTTCGTGACCGAGGCCGATCTGGCCGTGGAACGGGCGATCCGGGAGCTGATCGCCGCGGAACGGCCGGAGGACGGCATCCTGGGCGAGGAGTACGGCACCGAGGGCGACTCGGCGCGGCAGTGGATCATCGACCCGATCGACGGCACTGCCAACTATCTGCGCGGGGTGCCGGTCTGGGGAACGCTGATCGCGCTCGCGGTCGACGGGGTCCCCGTGGTCGGCGTCGTCAGCTCCCCCGCTCTCGGCCGGCGCTGGTGGGCGTCGACCGGCGAGGGCGCGTGGACCGCGGACGAGACCACCGGCGAACCGCGCCGCCTCCAGGTGTCGGGCGTCTCGGAGCTGGAGCACGCCTCCCTCAGCTTCCAGAGCATCGCGCAGTGGGACGACGCCGGCTACCTGGACAAGCTCGTCGCCCTGACCCGTGCCGTCTGGCGCGATCGCGCCTACGGCGACATGTGGTCGTACATGCTGCTCGCCGAGGGCGTGCTCGACGCGGTGGGCGAGTTCGACGTGAAGACCTACGACCTGGCCGCGCTCATCCCGATCGTGGAGGAGGCGGGAGGCGTGTTCACCTCGGTGGACGGCACCCCCGGCCCCGGGAACGGCTCGTCCCTCGCCAGCAACGGGCACCTGCACCCGGCGCTCCTCGCCGCCCTCGCCTGACTCGCGCCGGCGGCCCGCGACCCGCGGCCCGCGCCGCCGACCCGCGCCGACAGCCCCGGGCGTGGCCCTGACCACGATCGCCGGCCCACCCCTAGGCTGTACGCGTGAGCGCATCGACACTCGAACCCCTCGTCCACATCCAGGGATTCCGGATGGACTTCGGCCGCACGACGGTGATCCGCGACCTCTCGTTCGACATCGAGCGCGGCGAGACGTTCGGCTTCCTCGGCAGCAACGGATCCGGCAAGACCACGACGATCCGCGCCCTGCTCGGCATCTACCAGCCGACCGCGGGCGTGCTGCACATCGACGGCAAGCCGTTCTCGCCCGAGACCGGCGAGCGCCTCGGCTACCTGCCCGAGGAGCGCGGGCTCTACAAGAAGGAGTCCGTCATCGATGTGATGGTCTACTTCGGCCGACTGAAGGGGCTCGGCGCCGAGCAGGCCCGCCGCTGGTCGCGCGAGTACCTCGAGCGCGTCGGCCTCCCCGACAAGGAGAAGACGCGGCTGGACAAGCTCTCCGGCGGTCAGCAGCAGAAGGTGCAGCTGGGCGTCACGATCATGAACGACCCCGAGCTACTCATCCTCGACGAGCCGACGAAGGGCTTCGACCCGGTCAACCGGCGGCTGCTCATGGACATCATCGCCGATCAGAAGCGCGCGGGCTCCACCGTCATGATGGTCACCCACCAGATGGAGGAGGTCGAGCGCCTCTGCGACCGCGTCATCCTGCTCAAGGACGGCGTCTCGCGCGCCTACGGCACGGTGCCGGAGGTGCAGGAGCAGTTCGGCGGGACGATCATCCACGTCGACCACGACGGCATCGTGCCCGACTCCCCCGCCTACCGGATCGCGTCGGACGCCGGCGGGCGCGCAGAGCTCGAGGTCGCGAACGACGCGGACGACGCGGCCATCCTGCGCGGCCTGCTCGACGCGGGCCTGAACATCACCCGCTTCGCCCCCACCCGCAAGTCGCTCGACGACATCTTCGTCGAGGTCTACGGCGCCGAAAGCCGCCAGGAGGACTGACATGGCCCGCCACAACCTCTCCACCGTCATCTCGTTCGAGTTCAAGCGGACGGTCACCAAGCGGTCGTTCTGGGTGGTCACGCTCATCCTGCCGCTGCTGGTCTTCGGGCTCGGTGCGCTCATCATCTCCGCCAACGTCTCGACGTCGAACTCAGCGGACGCGCAGAAGAACGCGCGCTTCGACTTCCTCTACAGCGACGCCTCCGGGCTCGTGAACCCGACGATCGCGCGCGAGTACGGCGGCAAACAGATCGAGAGCGACGCGGAGGGCGTCGAGGAGGTCCAGATCGGCGGCACGAAGGCGTACTTCGACTACCCCGCCGACCCGAAGACCGAGACCGTGAAGGTCTACGGCGCCGACGCAGGCGTCTTCCAGAACGGCAAGTACTCCTCGGTCGCCGAGGCCCTGCTGTCCGCGAGCGTGGAGCAGCGGCTCGATTCGCCGACCGACGTCGCCATCCTGCGCGGCGAGGTGAACACCTCCACGACCACCTTCAAGGACGGTGCCGTGGCGCCCGGCTTCGAGGCCATCATCCCGGCGCTGATCTTCCTGGCGGCGTTCTTCATCGTGATCGTCTTCCTCGGCAACCAGATGCTGAACTCGACGCTCGAGGAGAAGGAGAACCGGGTCACGGAGATGATCCTGACCACGATCAACCCGACGAACCTGCTGATCGGCAAGGTGATCTCGCTGTTCGCCGTCGGCTTGATCCAGATAGCGGTGTTCGCGCTGCCGGTGCTGGTCGGGTACGTGTTCTTCCGAGATCAGCTGAACATCCCGAACCTCGATCTCAGCGGGCTGGTGTTCGACCCGCAGAAGATGATCGTGGGCTCGCTGATCCTGATCGGCGGCTTCGCCCTGTTCACGGGCACGCTGGTCGCGGTCGGCGCGGTCATGCCGACGGCGAAGGAGGCCGCCCCGGTCTTCTCGGTCGTGATCTTCGCCGTGGTCATCCCGCTGTACGCGTCGAGCTTCGCGATCAGCGCACCGGAGTCGCCGATCGTGCAGATCCTCGCGTACTTCCCGTTCACCGCGCCGATCACCGCGCTCATCCTGAACGCGTTCGGATCGCTGCCGCTGTGGCAGGCCATCGTGATCATCGCCGAGCTGTTCGTGCTCGCGGCGATCGTGCTGCGCCTGGCCGTCCGCCTCTTCCGCTACGGGTCCATCCAGTACTCGAGCCGCGTCAAGATCCGGGATGTGCTCAGCGCCCGCAGCGACGCGGACCGCGTGGCCCGCTGATGCGCGCCGTGACCATCGCCGAGCCGGGCGACCCGAGCGTCCTCCGGATCGGCGAGGTCGCGGATCCGGTGGCGCGCGACGGCGAGGTCGTCATCCGCGTGGCCGCCGCCGGGATCAACGGGGCCGACCTCAGCCAGCGGCGGGGTTTCTACCCGCCGCCGCCCGGCGCGCCGGAGTGGCCAGGGCTCGAGGTGTCGGGGACGATCGCGTCGGTCGGCGACGGCGTCGAGCGGTGGCGCATCGGCGACCGCGTCTGCGCCCTCCTGCCCGGTGGAGGCTACGCCGAGCTCGTCGCTGTGGATGCCGGACTCGTCCTCCCCGTGCCGGCGGACGTCGACCTCGTCGAGGCCGCGGATCTCCCGGAGGCGGTGGCCACCGTCTGGTCGAACGTCTTCCGCCTCGGCCGTCTCTCCGCCGGCGAGACGTTGCTGGTGCACGGCGGATCGAGCGGCATCGGCAGCACCGCGATCCAGCTCGGCCGCGCCTTCGGGGCACAGGTGATCGCGACGGCCGGCAGCGACGTCAAGACCGCCTTCTGCCGCGATCTGGGCGCGGACGCGGCGGTCGACTACCGCACCCAGGACTTCGTCGAGGCCGTCCTCGCGGTCACCGAGGGCCGAGGCGCCGACGTCGTGCTCGACATCGTCGGCGGCTCGTACATCGCCCGCGATCTCGACGCCCTCGCCGTGGGCGGCCGCATCATGTCGATCGCCACCCGCGAGAGCGCGCCCGCCGTGCTCGACGTCGGGCTGCTCATGCGCAAGCGCGCCCTCATCCACGGCACGACCCTGCGCGCACGCCCGCTCGCCGAGCGGCGCGAGATCATCGCGGACGTCGAGGAGCGGGTGTGGCCGCTGCTCAGAGACCGTCGTCTGCGCCCGGTGATCGACTCGGTGTTCCCGCTGGCCGACGCCGCGCAGGCGCACCGCCGGATGGAGTCCTCCGCCCACCTCGGGAAGATCCTGCTGCGCGTCGACTGACGGCGTCCACCCCCGCAGCCGCCGCGACGCCGATCACGTACGCCACGAGGTCCAGCGCCTGGAAGGTGCTGCCGAACACGAGAGACGCGCCCGGCACCGTGCGCGCGAGCGCGGCGGGCAGCGGCGTCAGCTGCAGCAGCTCGATCGCCCAGCAGAAGGCGAGAGCGGCGCCGGCCGTCGGCAGCAGCGGCGCGCGCGGCACGACCAGCGAGACGAGCAGGAACACGAGCACCGCGTAGAGGGCGTCGCCCGCGAAGCCGCCGACCTCGCCCGGCACCCCGGTGTGGACGGCGAGACCGACGGCGATCACGACGACGGCGCAGATGAGGAGGACGAGGCGGCGCATCCTCCGACGCTATCCGCCGCCCCGCAGGCGGGCATCGGCCGGACGGATGATCCGCCCCGTCGCAGGTGGGAGGATCGTTGCATGACCGATGCCGTGCCCTCCCCCGACTCCGCCGCCTCCTCCCCCTCCGACGCCGCCCTCCTGGCGCTGCCGAAGGCCGAACTGCACCTGCACATCGAGGGGACGCTGGAGCCGGAGCTCGCGTTCGAGCTCGCCGGCCGCAACGGGGTCTCGCTGCCGTACGGCTCGGTGGAGGAGCTGGCGGCGCAGTACCGATTCGAGGATCTGCAGTCCTTCCTCGACCTCTACTACGCGACGATGGACGTGCTCCGCACCGGCGACGACTTCGCCGAGCTGACCCGCCGCTACCTCGCACGCGCGGCCGAGCAGGGCGTGCGGCACGTCGAGCTGTTCTTCGACCCGCAGGCGCACGTCGCCCGGGGCCTGCGGATCGGGGAGGTCATCGGCGGGATCGGGACCGCCCTCGACGAGGCCGAGCGCGACCTCGGCATCACGAGCGGGCTGATCCTGTGCTTCCTGCGCGACGAATCGGTCGACTCGGCCGAGCAGATCCTGAGTGCCGGGCTGAGCCACACCGACCGGATCGTCGGCGTCGGCCTGGACTCCGCCGAGGTCGGCTATCCCCCCTCGCTCTTCGAGGGGGTCTACCGCCGCGCTCGCGAGGCCGGACTCCACGTCGTCGCCCACGCGGGCGAGGAGGGCCCCGCCGAGTACGTCCTCGAGGCGCTCGACCTGCTCGGCGCCGAGCGGATCGACCACGGCATCCGCTCGATCGAGGACCCGCAGCTCGTCGCCCGGCTCGCCGCCGAGCGCATCGCCCTCACGGTCTGCCCGCTGTCGAACCTGCGGCTGCGGGCGGTGCCGAACCTCGCCGACCATCCCCTGCACCGGCTCGACGAAGCGGGCGTCGCTGTCACCATCAACTCCGACGATCCGGCGTACTTCGGCGGCTACGTCGGCGACAACTTCATCGCCGTCCGGGATGCGCTGGGCCTGACCGCCGACCAGGCCGCGCGGTTCGCCCGCAACTCGATCGAGGCGTCGTTCGCGCCGGACAAGCGCAAGGCGGAGCTGCTCCAGGAGCTCGAGGCGTGGCGCGGATGAGCGCCCCCGAGCCGCAGTCCCTGGCGCTCCCGGATGGGCGCCTCGTGCGCTGGTTCGACACCGGAGGGGCCGCGGACGCCCGCGTGCTCTTCTGGCACCACGGCACGCCGCAGACCGGCGCGGTCATCGAGCCGATCGCTGACGCCGCCGCTGCCCGCGGGCTGCGGGTCGTCTCCTGCGCCCGCCCCGGCTATCCCGGGTCGGACGCACGGCCGGGCCGTTCGGTGGCCGACGCCGCTGCCGACGTCGTCGCCGTGCTCGACCACCTGGGCATCGGTGAAGTGGTCACCGCGGGAGCATCCGGCGGCGGACCGCACGCCCTCGCCCTCGCCGCGCTCGCGCCGGAGCGGGTGCGCGCCGCTGTCGTCCTCGCCGGCATCGCGCCCTACACCGCCTCCCCCGACTGGTTCACCGGGATGGCGGATCCGTCCGGCCTCGGTGCGGCACTCGGCGGCCGAGACGACCGGCTGGAGCACGCCCGCACCGCGGAGTTCGACCCGGACAGCTTCACGTCCCGCGATTTCGAGGCCCTGAACGCCGACTGGGGCCCGCTCGGTGCGGATGCCGGGGCCGGCGCCGCCGACGGGCCGGACGGCGAGGTCGACGACGACATCGCCTACGTCTCGCCCTGGGGCATCGACCTCGCGGCCGTGCGCTGCCCCGTTCTGCTCGTGCAGGGCGGCGCCGACCGGGTGGTCCCGCCGGGCCACGCGGCGCTCCAGCTGGAGCGCCTCCCGCGCGGCGAACTCTGGTTGCGCCCGCGCGAGGGCCACGTCTCCGTGCTCACCGGCCTCGGTGTCGCCCTCGACTGGGCGCTCAGCCGCTAGCCCAGCGCCGGCAGCAGCTTCTGAAACAGGTGCGCCGGTGCGTCGTGGTCGTCGCCGGTGCCGTTGATGACGATCGCGACGCTGTCCCCCGTCGCCGGGTCGTACATCGCGAGGGCCTGGTAGCCGAGACCGTTGCCGGTGTGGCCGATCCAGCCGTCGATCTCGCCCATCCCCATGCCGTAGGCGTCGTAGAACGGGCTGTTGGGGTCGTCGGTCGTCGGTGAGAGGGAGGCCGCCGCCGTGCGCTGCTCGGCCGTCGCGTCGCTGAGCAGCTCCCCGCTGCCGAGGATGCGGGCCCAGCGCCCGAGGTCGCGGATGGTCCCCGCCAATCCGCCGGCCGCCGAGAGCGAGTTCGCCGGGATCGCCGGGAGCAGCTCCGGGCTCTGGCCCTCGCCGCCGCCCTGGTACGGCTCGGCCAGCGGCGACGGGATGGGCTCGGAGTCGGGATAGGTGGTGGTGCTCAGACCGCGCGGGGTGAGGATGCCCTCCTGCACGACCTCGTACCAGGGCATGCCCGTGACCTTCTGCAGCACCTCCCCGAGCAGCACGGTGTTCGTGTTGGAGTACTCGTAGCGCGCGTCCGGTGCGAAGTCGTTGGGCTCGGAGAAGGCCGTCTGCAGGATCTCTGCGTCGGTCCAGTCGCGGGTCAGGTCGATCCGCAGGGCGTCCTGGAACGCCGGCGTCGCCGAGTAGTTCGGCAGCCCCGAGCGCATGCGCGCGAGCTCGCGCAGCGTGATGCGGTCGCCGTCGGGCACGCCGTCGACGTACTTCGCCACCGGGTCGTCCAGCGACAGCCTCCCTTCGTCGACCAGCTGGAGGATGGCCGTGACCGTGAACGACTTCGTGATGCTGCGGAAGGAGAACCGGTCGTCCGGGGTCACCGGCCGACCGCTCGCGACGTCGGCGACGCCGGAGACGCCGGTCCAGGTGACGTCGTCGTGCGTGACGGTGATCGCCCCGCCCGGGATACCGGTCGTGCGCAGCGCGTCGTCCAGCGCGGATTGCGCCGCGTGCTGCCAGTTGTCGGCCGTCGGATCCGCGGGTTGCGGCCGGGCCGCGCAGCCCGCTGCGGCGAGCAGGATGGCGAGGGAGACGGCGAGAGCACCGGCGACGCGGTTCTTCATGCTGCCATGGTGGCGCGTGGCCCACGCAGGACGCAAGGGCCGGGCCCCGCCGGTCGGATCGTCCGGAATCGGGCAGCGTCCCGACGGAGTGTGTGGCGCGTGTCGCTCCACGCCTCTGCCATGATGGCTGTCACTGCTCGCGGACGAGCAGAGTCGCTCGGTCCGCACGCCACGTCGGTTAGGAGAGACTGTGACGAGTACATCCGCTCCCGCGATCCCGAAGTCGGGGAACCTCAAACGGAGTCTCGGCCTGTGGGCCATCGTCGGCCTCGGCCTCGGGTACATGACGCCGACGGTGGTCTTCGACACGTTCGGGATGGTGGCGCGCGACACGGACAACGTCGTCCCGTCCGCGTACCTCGTCGCCCTGGTCGTGATGATGTTCACCGCGATCAGCTACGGCAAGATGGCGGGCGCCATCCCGAGTGCCGGCTCCGCCTACACGTACGTGCGGGAGTCGGTCCACCCGAACGTCGGATTCATGGTCGGCTGGACGTCGCTGATCGACTACGTCCTCCTGCCGATGGTCAACTGCCTGATCATCCGCAGCTACCTGGAGGCGATCTTCCCCGACGTGCCCGGCTGGATCTGGGTCGTCATCTACTGCGCCGTCGTCACCACCGTGATCTACCTGACCATGCGCGGCACCTCGAACATGAACATGCTCCTGCTGGTCTTCTCGATCGTCGTCATGGCGGTGTTCGTCATCATGGTCATCGCGCAGCTCGCGCAGGGCGAGGGCGGCGGCACCGTCGCCTCGATGCAGCCGTTCTTCCACGACGGCGTGACCCTCGGCGCGGTGCTCATGGGCGCCACCATCGTCTGCTTCTCGTTCATCGGCTTCGATGCCGTCACGATGTACGCGGAGGAGGCGAAGCACCCGAAGATCATGCCGAAGGCCATCCTCTTCACCGTCATCATCGGCGGCGCGATCTTCCTGATCGCTGCCTACTTCACGCAGCTGCGGTTCCCCTCCTCCACGGCGTTCCCGAGCGATGCGATCGAGGACAGCACGCTGCCGGAGATCGGGCTCCAGGTCGGCGGCCCCGTGCTGCAGGCGGTCCTGACCGCCGCCGGTTTCGCCGCCACCCTCGCGTCCGGCCTCGCCTCGCATGCCTCGGTGTCGCGCATGCTGCTCGTGATGGGCCGCAACAACGTCCTCCCCAAGCGCCTCTTCGGCTACATCAGCCCCAAGACGCACACCCCGACGTTCAACATCGTCCTCGTCGGTGTCATCAGCCTGCTGGCGGCGGCCTTCACCCTCGAACTGATCGCGGCGTTCATCAACTTCGGCGCCCTCATCGCGTTCACCTTCGTGAACATCTCCGTGATCGCCTGGTTCGCCATCCGCAAGGGCCGGCGCAAGACCCCGAAGGACATCTTCACGTTCATCGTCCTGCCCGGGATCGGCATGCTGATGACGGGAATCCTCTGGGCCAACCTGCACCCCGACGCCCTCATCGGCGGCGTCATCTGGGCGGCGATCGGGTTCGTCTACCTGCTGGTGCTGACCCGCGGCTTCCGCCGCAAGGCCGCCGCGTTCGACGAGGCCCAGCCCGTCACCGGCTTCAACAAGGCGATCAGCAAGGACGACGAGTAGGGCGGACCTCGCTGCGGACGGCCACGGCTCCGGCGGAGACTCCGGCTACGGCCGTCCGCGTGGTCCGCTCCGTTGCTCACCCGCGCGCGGCCCGTTGGCGGCTTCGAACGCGGCAAGGCGGCGACGCGCGACGAGCAGCCGGCGGACCCCGACGCCCGTCATCAGCACCCACAGGACGAGCTGCAGCGAGCCGATGACGGGGCCCCTGCCGCCGGGCGCGACGAGAAGAGCGATCGCCAGGACGCACCCGATCGCACCGGCGATGACGAAGACCAACCCGAACACGCGGACCCTCCCGATCGCGAGGCGCTGCAGGGCCAGTGACGGCGTCGGCGACGGCGAGAGCGGCCCCGGCTTCGCGCCGGCGACCGCCGCCCTCATCGCCTCGAAGAGGGCAGCGAGATCCTTGTCCCCCCTCCCGTAGTCCGTGCCGACCAGGGGCATGGACGAGCGCGTCACCGCGATCACGCGGGTCCGCGACCCCTGCGGCTCGAAGGTCAGCGCGATGGTGCCCGCGCGATACGCAAGGGTCGTCTTCCGGAAGAGGGTGCCCGCGTTCGGTCCCAGCTCGGAGACGCCCAGCCCCGGCACGGTCGCGACAGCCTGCCGGACGATGCCCGGCATCCGGTCGACCGTGACATCGAGATCCACGGTCGCACGCGCGCTCGACCAGCCCCGCATCTCGTTCATCCGCTCACCGAAGGTGGACACGCGCCGACGGTACACCCGGCCGCGCGGGATGGCCACAATGGGCGCAGGACGAAGGCCGCCCCGGATCCGGGACGGCCTTCGTGGTTCTGCGCCTGTTCGAACAACGCGCGACAGCGGCCTGGTGGTGGAGATGGGGGGAATCGAACCCCCGTCCACTGCTGTGGTCATGTGCCTTCTACGGGTGTAGCCAGTGAAGGCGTGTTCTCGGCCCCGGATCTTGCCACTGGCACCTGATCCGACGGGCCCAGCATCAGTTGAAGTCCCTCTGCGCCCTGATACTCAACGCAGAAGCTAGTCCTCTAGCTGACGCCAGGATCCGGGTAGAAGACGGTTCCCGGTCTGACGGTCTCTTAAATGGCGGAGGTGGACTTACGCCGCGAGGGCGAAGTCGGCCTTGGCCGAGACAGTGCTCTTGGAATTGGCACTTATTGTTTTGCATGCGTCGTTAACGAGATAAGCATGCATCCTCGACCCGCTTCTCACAGTCACGCAGACAATGTCGAAACCGATCATCCCCATGCGCAGCCTGGTGTGGCTGGGTCGCTGTCGCGCGCTGTTGAATTGTCCAGGTGCAGATCTCGCCGCTGCCGGCGAGCTTCTCATCATACAACAGCGCCGAGGGTCGTTCTATGCCACGATCGGTCCATGTCGGAGACGATGATCACGGTCCAGGGCGAGCACGAGGAACGACGGGCTGCGGAACGCGGCACGGTGAGGCTCCTCGTGACGTACGACGGCGAGTCCCGCCACGAGACGCTGGCGCTCGCGACCGAGCGTCAGGCCGAGCTCGCGGCCGGGCTGCGGGAGATCCAGAACGCCGATCACGGACCGGTGCTGCGCTGGTCGTCCGATCAGCTGCGGGTGTGGGGTGACCGCCCGTGGAGTCAGAGCGGGGAGCAGCTGCCGATCGTCCACCACGCACAGGTCGGCATCGAGGCGGAGTTCGCCGACACGGCGGTCCTGTCCGACTGGGTGGGCACGGTCTCCCTCCGCGACGGCGTCACGGTGGAGGGGGTGACCTGGAGCCTCGCCGACGACACCCTCCGGCGGCTCACCGAGGAGGTGTCGCAGCGCGCGGTCGAGGAGGCCGTGGCGAAGGCGCGCCGCTACGCCTCCGGTCTCGGGCTGTCCGCACTCCGCCCCGTCGCGCTCAGCGACCCGGGGCTGCTGGGCGATGCCGGCGCTCCCCTGCAGCCTGCGCCGCCGTTCGCTGCGCGCATGATGTCCGCGGATGCCGGGGGTGCCGCCCTGGCGCTCAAGCCGGACGAGATCCGCGTGGCCGTGCAAGTGCACGCCCGCTTCGCGGCGTCCTGATCAGGGTGCGCCCGAACCGGGCGTGGGGCCGGGCGTCGAGGGCGGGCGCGGGATGTCGGTGAGCGTCAGGATGCGCGTCACGGTGATCGTGTCGCCGCTGCGGTCGGTCCCGACCACGACGACCTCGTCGCCGGTGGCGAAGTCGGACTTGGTCGCCGGCTGCTTCGGGAGGCCGTAGGCGGTCGACGAGGTGAGCTTCACCGTCACGGTCGCACCGGCCGCCGTCTTCACGGTCCACGTCGAGTCGGAGGTGGACTCGAGGGTCCCGCGGACGAGTTCACGCTGCGTGCCGCCGTTCCCGTTCTGCGAGCCGCCCTGTCCGCTACCCGATCCGCCCGATCCGCCCGATCCGCCCTGGCCGCGGTTCCTGCCCTGGCCGGGCACGGCCCGCTCGCCCGGCGCCGCGTGATCGAACGCCGACACCGAGTGCGTCACCACGTTCACCGCGACGACCGTCCCCACGCCGACGATCCCGACCAGCACTACGATGCCGAGCACCAGGGTGGAGATCGCGAACGCGAGGCCGTGCCGCTTGTAGAACGGCTCGTGCACCGGCGGCACCGGCGGCACCGGCTGCGCCGGGGGCACCGGCTGCGCCGGGGGCATCGGTTGCGTCGGCTGGTTCTCGTCCATGATCACAGGAAAGCATGCGCAGCCCGCGATCGGACTGCGAGCGCATGATGACTTCGCTGTGAATCCCGGGCCGAGTCTGAGAGGGTCAGGCGGGCTGGATCAGCACCGAGCGCAGCTTCGCCAGCTCCACCTCGTCGAGGCCCGCGTCGAGGAGGTAGGCCCGCACGCCGCCGAAGTCGCGGTCGATGAGGTCGAGCACCGCCGCCATCGCCTCCCGCGGGCTCCCGCCCATGATCACCTGGAGGTCGGGCGTGATCTCGACGCCGTAGCCGCGGACGAGGGCGAGCATCCCCTCGAGCCACTCCCCCGCCAGATTCGCCTGGGTCGCGGCGTAGTCGTCGAGTACCGTCTCGCGGTCGACGCCCACCGCCAGGAGGGCGAGGGCCACCACGACGCCCGTGCGGTCCTTGCCTGCGGTGCAGTGGACGACGACGGGCTCGTCGCCGGTGTCCGCGATCTCGCGGAGCGCGCGCACCACCACGTCCCGGTGCTGGAGGACGATCTTCTCGTACAGATCGGCCAAGGTCGCCCCGATGGTCGCCTGGGACGCCCCCGACCCCTCGAACACGGGCAGCCGGAGCACCTCCACATCGAGACCGTCGAGGTCATCCGGGAGGGAGTCCACCTCGAAGTCGTCGCGCAGATCGATGACGACGCGCACACCGAGCTCGCGCAGCGATTCCTTGCCCGCGTCGCCGAGGCGGCCGAGCGCGTCGGCCCGGAACAACTTGCCGTCGCGCGTGCTGCCGCCCTCGGCCGGGTATCCCCCGACGTCGCGGAAGTTGTAGGTGCCGGGGACGGGGAGGCGCTGCGGAGAGACGGTCATGCCCTCAGTCTGCCAGGCGGCTATTCGCCCAGGTGACGGCGGCTCGACATCGCCCGCTCGGCCTCGCGGTTGTCCTGCCGCTCGCGGAGCGCCTGGCGCTTGTCGTAGTCCTTCTTGCCCTTGGCGATCGCGATCTCGACCTTGGCGCGGCCGTCGTTGAAGTAGATCTGCAGCGGGATGATCGTGTAGCCGCCCTGCTTGACCTTGTTCTCGATCTTCACGATCTGGGCCTTGTGCAGCAGCAGCTTGCGCTTGCGGCGCGGGGCGTGGTTGTTCCAGGTGCCGTCGGCGTACTCCGGGATGTGCACGGCATCGAGCCACGCCTCCCCCCGGTCGACGAAGGCGTAGCCGTCGACGAGCGACGCCCGGCCCAACCGCAGCGACTTCACCTCGGTGCCGGTGAGGACCAGACCGGCCTCGAAGGTGTCCTCGATGAGGTAGTCGTGGCGGGCACGACGGTTGGTCGCGACGACCTTCTGTCCCTGCTCCTTGGGCACGGCTCACTCCTGACGTTCAACGATGGTGCTGCCCGGCGCATCGCCGGGCAGCAGACCAGTCTATCGTGCGTCAGACCTTCAGGTAGCGCTTGATGGCGAAGTTGGCCGACGCCGCCGCCAGAAGCACCCCGACGAGGACGATCAGAGGGATCACCGGCCACGCCTGCGACATCGAGACGAAGTTGATCGACTGGATGCTGTTCTGCAGCGGTCCGCGGACGAACAGCTGCACGATCAGCACCAGGACGGTCGCGGCGAGCAGCGCCCCGATGAGGGCGGCCAGCACTCCCTCGATGATGAACGGGGTCTGGATGAACCTGTTCGACGCCCCGACGAGCCGCATGATCCCGATCTCCCGCCTTCGCGAGAACGCGGAGAGCCGGATGGTCGTGGCGATGAGGAGCACCGCCGCGACCAGCATCACCACCGCGACGACGAGGGCCGTGGCGCTGGCGGCACCCAGGATACTGAAAATCTGGTCGAGGTAGCTGCGCTGATCGACCACGCTCTGCACGCCGGCGGATCCCGCCAGCGTCTCGGTGAGCACCGCGGACTGGTTCGGGTCCTTCAGGTTGACCCAGAACGTCTGCGGGATCATGTCCGGCGTGACGAAGTCGGCGATCTGGTTGCCCTTGAACTGCTGCTTGAACTCGTTGTACGCCTGCTGCTGGTTCTGGAAGTAGAACTTCTGGATGTACGGCGACAGCTCCGGCGACTCCAGCTGCTTCTTGACCGCCTCGACCGTCTGATCGGTCGCGGCGCCGCCCTGGCAGTTGTCCGCCTCCGTGCACATGTACACGGCCACCTGGGCGCGGTCGTACCAGTAGTTCTTCATCTGGCCGATCTGCACCTGCAGCAGCACCGCCGTGCCGACGAAGGTCAGCGAGATGAACGTGACGAGGATGACCGAGATCACCATGGAGAGGTTGCGGCGCAGGCCGTTGCCGACCTCGGACCAGATCAGTCCGAATCTCATTTGGTCGGCCCCACATTCTGCTCGCCGTCGCGGTCGGTGTTCTCGCGCAGGCCCCGCAGGTCCAGGTTCGCGGTGAAGTTGAGGTGGTCCGGCAGCGATTCTCCGGCGGGCACCGGCTCGACCGGCTGCTGGTGCTGGACCGGTGCTGCCTGCGGCGCGGCGGGAGGCGGCGCGATGGGCTGGGCGGCGGGCGGCGGTGCGACCGGCTGGTACGCCGCGGGCGGGTACGCGACCGGCTGCGGCACCGACGGCTGCTGCCCGGTCGGCTGCGGAACAGTCGGCTGCGGCACGGAGACCGGCCCGGTCGGGTTGCCGACGGGCGTGTTCGGGCGCGTCATCGGCTCCGACGCGAAGGGTGCGGCCGGAGCGGGCGCCCCCACCGGGACGGGAGCCGACTGCGCGGGAACCGTCAGCTGCTCGCGCTGGATGGGCACGGCCGCGGTCACGCCGTAGCCGCCGTGGCGCTCGTCGCGCACGATCTGGCCGCCGACGAGCTCGATCACGCGTCGCTTCATCTGGTCGACGATGGCGGCCTCGTGGGTCGCCATGAGGACGGTGGTGCCACCGGCGTTGATCCGCTCGAGCACGGCCATGATGCCGGCGCTCGTCGCGGGGTCGAGGTTTCCGGTCGGCTCGTCCGCCAGGAGGATCTGGGGCTTGTTGACGACGGCGCGCGCGATCGCGACGCGCTGCTGCTCACCGCCGGAGAGCTCGTGCGGCAGGCGCTGGGCTTTGCCGTCGAGTCCGACCATCTTGAGCACATCCGGGACGGCCTCCTGGATGAAGCCACGGGACTTGCCGATGACCTGCAGGGTGAAGGCGACGTTCTGGAAGACGTTCTTGTTGGGGAGGAGGCGGAAGTCCTGGAAGACGACACCGAGGTTGCGGCGGAAGTACGGCACCTTGCGCGAGGAGATCGAGCCGAGGTCCTGCCCCAGCACGTGGATGTTGCCCGTGGTGGGCTTCTCCTCTTTCAGGATGAGGCGCAGGCAGCTCGACTTGCCCGAGCCGGACGCGCCGACGAGGAAGACGAACTCACCGCGCAGCACCTCGAGGTTGATGCCGTTCAGCGCCGGGCGGGTCGTGCCCGAGTACTGCTTGGATACGTGTTCGAACCGGATCATGACGTGTAGAGACTATGCATCTTCGGGCGCATCCGCCGTATCACCGCGGGCGTGGCGCGAGCCTGACAGCCCGCCGAGCACGAGGTCCGTGCGGGGTCGGAGCGCGATCGACTACGCCTGGGCCTCGGCTTTGGCTCCGGCGCGCCAGCGGATGCCCGCGGCGATGAAGCCGTCGAGGTCGCCGTCGAAGACCGAGCTGGGGTTCCCCGACTCGAATCCGGTGCGCAGGTCCTTGACGAGCTGCTGGCCGTAGAGGAAGTAGGAGCGCATCTGATCGCCCCAGCTCGCGGTGATCGTGCCGGCGAGCTCCTTCTTCTTCGCGGCCTCCTCCTCCTTCTGCAGGAGGAGCAGTCGGGTCTGGAGGACGCGCATGGCGGCCGCGCGGTTCTGGATCTGCGACTTCTCGTTCTGCATCGAGACGACGATGCCGGTCGGGAGGTGGGTGAGGCGCACCGCGGAGTCGGTCGTGTTGACCGACTGGCCGCCGGGGCCGGACGAACGGAAGACGTCGACGCGGATGTCGCCCTCGGGGATGTCGACCTGCACGGCCTCCTCCATGAGCGGGATGACCTCCACCGCGGCGAAGGACGTCTGGCGCTTGTCCGCCGAGCCGAACGGGCTGATGCGCGCGAGGCGGTGGGTGCCGGCCTCGACCGACAGCGTGCCGAAGGCGTAGGGCACGTCGACCTCGAAGGTCGCGGACTTGATGCCCGCGCCCTCGGCGTAGGAGGTGTCCATCACCTTGACCGGGTACTTGTGGCGCTCGGCCCAGCGCAGGTACATGCGCAGCAGCATCTCGGCGAAGTCGGTGGCGTCGTCGCCGCCGGCGCCGGAGCGGATGGTCACGATCGCGGCGCGCTCGTCGTACTCGCCGTTCAGGAGGGTCTGCACCTCGAGGGAGCCGAGCGCCTTCTGCAGTGCCTCCAGCTCGGCGCGGGCCTCGACGGCCGACTCCTCGTCGTCGCCCTCGACGGCGAGCTCGACGAGCACCTCGAGGTCGTCGAGGCGCTGCTCGATCGCGGTGATGCGGCCGAGCTCCGACTGCCGGTGGCTGAGCGCACTGGTCACCTTCTGCGCGTTCGCGGTGTCGTCCCAGAGGTCGGGCGCACCGGCCTGCTCGCTCAGCGCGGCGATGTCGGCGCGGAGCTTGTCCGGGTTGACGACGGCGGTGATGTCGCCCAGGGTCGAGCGCAGCTCGGCGATCTGCGGGGTGAGGTCCAGTTCAATCATGTCGGCATCCAGCCTACCGGCCGGGCGTGCGCGCCGGGGCGGCACCGGGAAGTTGTACGGTGTTAAGAAGATGACTTCCGACGAGCGCCCCTTCAGCTTCCGCTCCGTCGCCCTCGCGGCCTTCCTGCCGACGCTCCTCTTCTCCATCGGAGAGGGCGCGATCATCCCGATCATCCCGATCGCCGCCGGCAACCTCGGCGCCTCGCTCGCGATGGCCGGATTCATCGCGTCCATGGTGATGCTCGGCGAGCTGGCGGGCGACATCCCGAGCGGCTGGGTGGTGTCGCGCTTCGGCGAGCGCCGCTCGATGATCGCCGCGGCCCTAGTCGCGATCGGGGGCATCGCGGTGTGCCTGCTCGCGCCGAACTACTGGGTGCTGATGGTGGGGATCTTCCTCGTGGGCCTCGCGACGGCGGTGTTCGCACTCGCCCGGCACGCCTTCATGACCACCTACGTCCCGCAGCGGTACCGCGCGCGGGCGCTCTCGACGCTCGGCGGGATCTTCCGCTGCGGCTGGTTCGTCGGCCCGCTGATCGCCTCCGGCATCATCGCGCTGACCGGATCGACGCAGTCGGTGTTCTGGATCTTCGTCGTCGGCTGCGTGGGCGCGGTGATCGTGCTGGTCGCCCTGCCCGACCCGGAGAAGATGTTCGGGCCGAGCCCGCGCACGACCGACGCTGCGGGCGAGCGGGTGACCGCCGGCGAGGAGGAGGCCGAGGAGCGGACGCACGGCCTGTTCCAGACCATCTGGGCGTTCCGGGCCGTGCTGGTCCGGATGGGCTCCGGCGTCGCGCTGGTGAGCGCGGTGCGCTCGGCCCGGACCGTGCTCCTCCCCCTCTGGGCGGTGTCGATCGGGCTCAGCGAGGCCAACACCGCCCTGATCATCGGCATCGCCGGCGCCGTCGACTTCGCCCTCTTCTATGCCAGCGGCCAGATCATGGACCGGTTCGGGCGGATGTGGAGCGCCATCCCGTCGATGATCGGCCTGGGACTCGGCTTCCTGGCCCTGTCGTTCACGCACGATCTGGACTCCCGGGTCGCCTGGTACATCGGCGTCTCCCTCTTCCTGTCGATGGCGAACGGGATCGGGTCGGGGATCGTGATGACGCTCGGCGCCGACCTGGCGCCGCGCGATGCCCCGGCGGCCTTCCTCGGTGCCTGGCGGTTCTCCAGCGACGCGGGTCAGGCGGCCGCTCCCCTCGTGGTCTCGCTGCTCACCGCCGTCGTCTCCATCTCCTTCGCGGGCGGGGTGATGGGCGTGCTCGGTCTGCTGGGCGCCGGGATGCTCGCGCGCTACATCCCGCGCTACGTGCCCCGAAAGGTCCGCGCGGCCTGACCGCGGGCTTGTCCGGTCGGGACACCGCGGGAATAGGCTCGGCGCCGAGGCCGTTCGGCTTCATGCAAACGCATGAATGTGAGGACTGACATGGCGACCAGGATCGAACTCGGGATCGACACCTTCGGAGACGTCACCCGCGACGCCGACGGCGCACCGCTGAGCCACGCGCAGGTGCTGCGCAACGTGGTCGAGGAGGGCGTGCTGGCCGATCAGGTCGGCCTGGACTTCATCGGCGTCGGCGAGCACCACCGCGAGGACTTCGCCGTGTCGGCCCCGGAGGTCGTGCTCGCGGCCATCGCGGGCCGCACCGAGCGCATCCACCTCGGCTCGGCGGTCACCGTCCTGAGCTCGGACGACCCCGTGCGCGTCTTCCAGCGCTTCGCGACCCTCGACGGCGTCTCGAACGGGCGCGCCGAGGTCATCCTGGGGCGCGGCTCCTTCATCGAGTCGTTCCCCCTCTTCGGCCTCGACCTCGGCCAGTACGAGGAGCTCTTCGAGGAGAAGCTGAACCTTTTCGCCGAGCTGCGCAAGCAGGAGCCCGTGACCTGGGAGGGCAGCCTCCGGCCGTCGCTCACCGGGCAGTCCGTCTACCCGCACCTGGAGAACGGCCCGCTGAAGACGTGGATCGGTGTCGGCGGCAGCCCGGAGTCGGTCGTGCGCGCCGCCCACTACGGCCTCCCCCTGATGCTCGCGATCATCGGCGGCGGCCCCATGCGCTTCCAGCCGCTCGCCGAGCTCTACCGCAAGGCGCTCGACCAGTTCGGGCAGGACACCACCCTCCCGATCGGCGTGCACTCGCCCGGCTTCGTCGCCGCGACCGACGAGGAGGCCAAGGAGATCCTGTGGCCGCACTACGAGGCGATGACCAACCGGATCGGCCGCGAGCGCGGCTGGCCGCCGGCGTCGCGCGCCCGCTTCGAGCACGAGGCCGGGGAGGACGGCGCCCTCGTCGTCGGCTCGCCCGAGACCGTCGCCCAGAAGATCGCCTACACCGCCCGCGGGCTCGGCATCGAGCGGTTCGACCTCAAGATCAGCAACGGCACGCTCGGCCACGATCACCTGATGCGCGCGATCGAGCTGTACGGCACCGAGGTCGCCCCGCGCGTGCATGAGCTATTGTCGTAGCCGCGCCCAGCGCGCGCCGCGGGAGTGGTGAAACTGGCAGACACGCAGGATTTAGGTTCCTGTGCTTCACGGCGTGAGGGTTCGAGTCCCTTCTCCCGCACATCAGACCGTCGCACCGGCAAAGCAGCCGCACAGTCCGACCACAGGATGATCTTCGCCCGCGTGACGAGAATTCGCACGGTTCGTGCAGCTTCCGGACACTAAACTCGGCTCCGTACCCCGAACCCCGTCTGGAGCGTCTTGATCCATCACGCCGGCCTCATCCCGTGGCTCGACCCCAACACCATCATCACGGCCGCGGGGCCGTGGGCGCTCGTCGTCGTGTGCGGCATCATCTTCGCCGAGACCGGACTCCTGATCGGGTTCCTGCTCCCGGGTGACACGCTGCTCGTGATCTCGGGCCTGCTCACCCACACGTCGCTCGTCTTCGGCGTCGACATCTGGTGGGTCTGCCTCGCGATCGCGTTCGCCGCGTTCCTCGGTGGGGAGGTCGGCTATCTGATCGGCCACAAGGCCGGCCCCCGCGTGTTCGAACGCAGGGAGAGCGGCCTCTTCAGCATGGAGAACGTGCGCCGCACCAACGCGTTCTTCGACCGCTTCGGCGCGCTCGCGATCATCCTCGCCCGCTTCGTCCCGATCGTGCGCACGTTCGCCCCGGTCGCCGCCGGCGTCGGGCACATGAACTACAAGAAGTACTCGCTCTACAACGCCATCGGCGCCCTGATCTGGGGCGCGGGACTGACGCTCTTCGGGTACCTCATCGGCTACATCCCGCCGGTCGCGAAGTTCGTGTCGAGCTACATCGACATCATCCTGATCGGCGCCGTGGTCATCACGCTCATCCCGACGCTGTTCCACTACTTCCAGTCGCTGCACAAGGCGAAGAAGAAGCGCATCGCCGAGGCCGACGAGGCCGCTGCGCACCCCTCTCCGAGCCCCGAGGTCTGAACTCGCGCTCGCGCCTAGCGGTGGAACTCGTCCTCGTGCTCGGCATGCTCGGCCGGCTCGAGCTGGAACGTCGAGTGCTCGACGTCGAAGTGCTCGGTGAGGCAGCCCGACAGCTCGTCGAGCAGCGCGCCCGTCCCGCCTGAGCGGAACACCTCCGGCTCGACCACCACGTGCGCGGTGAACACCGGCGCTCCCGAGGTGATCGCCCAGACGTGCACATCGTGCACGGCGACGACGCCCTTCGTCCGCAGGATGTGATCCCGGATCTGGGCGACGTCGGTGTCCGCCGGCGCCGACTCGCTCAGCACGTGCACCACGTCCCGCAGCAGCAGGTAGGCGCGGGGGACGATGAAGGCCGCGATCAGCAGCGAGGCGATCGCGTCCGCGGGAGCGAAGCCCGTCGTCATGATCACGACGGCGGCGACGATGACGGTGAGGGAGCCGATCAGGTCGCCGAAGACCTCGAGGTACGCCCCGCGCATGTTGATCGAGTGCCCGGCGGCCGGGCGGAGCAGCAGCAGCGCCACGAGGTTGGCGACGAGGCCGATCGCCGCGACGATGAGCATGGGGCCGCTGTGGACCTCCGTCTCGCCGCCGGTCAGGCGGCCGATCGCCCCGATCGCGACGCCGACGGCGACGACCATCAGGATGAGCCCGTTGACCAGGGCGCCGAACACCTCGGCGCGCCGGTAACCGAACGTCTGCCGGTCGGTCGCCGGTCGCGCGGCGACGATGGTCGCCACGAGCGCCACGATGAGGCCGGTGAGGTCGCTCAGCATGTGCCCCGCATCGGCGAGCAGCGCGAGGGACCCGCTCAGCCAGGCGCCGACGATCTCCACGACCAGTACCGTCGAGACGATGCCGATCGCGATCAGGAGGCGGTTGCGGTTGGCGGAATGCCCGTGGTCGTGACTCATATCGCTTCTACGGTAGACACAGTGCCGCCCGCGAAGCCAGCGATCGCGCTAGATAGGAATGAGTGCCGTTCTCAGCTGGCGAGCGCGCGCAGCGCAGGGACGATCGCGGCGAACGCCCGGGCCCGGTGGCTCTCGCGGTTCTTCACGTCCGGCCCGAGCTCGGCCGCCGTCGCGTCGTGCCCCTCGGGCACGAAGATCGGGTCGTAGCCGTGCCCGTGGCCGCCCTGCGCGTGCCGGGCGATGCGACCGGGCCAGATCCCCTCGACGACGACCGGCTCCGCGCCGGGTACGACGAGCGCCAGGGTCGCGGTGAAGTGCGCGGCACGGGCGCTGTCCGGCATGTCGGACAGTTGGTCGAGCAGCAGCTGCAGGTTGGCCTCCGCGTCGCCGTGGTGTCCCGCCCAGCGCGCCGAGAAGATCCCCGGCGAGCCGCCCATGACGTCCACGCAGATCCCCGAGTCGTCCGCCAAGGCGGGCAGCCCGGTGTGCTCGGCCGCGGCGCGCGCCTTGATCAGCGCGTTCGCGACGAAGGTCGAGCCGTCCTCGACGGGCTCGGGACCGTCGTAGCGGACGATCTCGAGACCGGGCACGGCGTCGCCGAGGATCTGCTGGAACTCCAGCGCCTTGTGGACGTTGTGGGTGGCGAGGACGACGCGGACCATCCGGCTCAGGCCTTCTCGCCCAGCGACGCGGTCTGGATGCCCGCGAGCTCGGTCGTGCCGAGGAGCGCGAGGTCGAGCAGCGAGTTCAGCTCGTCGCGGTCGAACGGCGCGCCCTCGGCGGTGCCCTGCACCTCGACGAACAGGCCGCGGCCGGTGACGACGACGTTCATGTCGGTCTCGGCGCGGACGTCCTCCACGTAGGCGAGGTCGAGCATCGGGGTGCCGTCGATGATGCCGACCGACACCGCCGAGACGGAGTCGATCAACGGGGTCGCCTTCTGGCCGATGAAGCGGTGCTCGCGCCCCCACTCCAGCGCGTCGGCGAGGGCGACGTACGCGCCGGTGATCGCGGCCGTGCGCGTCCCGCCGTCGGCCTGCAGCACGTCGCAGTCGAGCACGATGGTGTTCTCCCCCAGGGCCTTCATGTCGACGACCGCCCGCAGGCTCCGGCCGATCAGGCGGCTGATCTCGTGGGTGCGGCCGCCGACCTTGCCCTTGACGGCCTCGCGGTCCATCCGGTCGTTGGTCGAGCGCGGGAGCATCGCGTACTCGGCGGTGACCCAGCCGCGGCCCTTGCCCGCCATCCAACGCGGCACGCCGTTGGTGAAGGAGGCAGTGCAGAGCACGCGGGTCTCGCCGAAGGAGATCAGGGCCGATCCCTCCGCCTGCTTGCTCCAGCCCCGCTCGATGGTGACCGGGCGGAGCTGGTCGGCGGTGCGCCCGTCGGCGCGGATGATGTCGGTCACGTGGATCTCCTCGTGTGGTGTGGGTGGATCAGAGCGGAAGGTCGATCACGCCGGTCTGCACCAGGTCGACCCGGGAGACCTCCGGGCCGATGAAGCGGTGCGCCAGACGCAGGAAGTTGTCGGCGTCGAGGCCGGTGGCCTCGTAGTGGATGGTGGGTGGCTCGGCCGAGCGCCGCTCCAGCCCGCCGCCGACGAGCGTGCGGTACACGTCTTTGGCGGTCTCGGTGTCACTGGAGACGAGCGAGACGCCCTCGCCCATGACGTACGAGATGGCGCCCTTCAGGAACGGGTAGTGGGTGCAGCCGAGGACGAGCGTGTCCACGTCGGCCTCGCGCAGCGGCTCGAGGTACTCGGCGGTGACGCGCAGGACCTCGTCGCCGCTGGTGATCCCCGCCTCCACGAACTCCACGAACCGCGGGCACGCCTGCGTGAACAGCTGGAGGGTCGGCGCGGCGGCGAACGCGTCCTCGTAGGCCCGGGAGGCGATGGTCCCCACCGTTCCGATGACACCGACGCGTCCGGTGCGCGTGGCGGCCACGGCGCGGCGGACGGCGGGCTGGATGACCTCGATCACCGGGACCGAGTAGCGCTCGCGCGCGTCGCGCAGCATCGCGGAGGACGCGGTGTTGCACGCGATCACCAGCAGCTTGACGCCCTGCTCGACCAGGAGGTCGAGGACCTCCAGGGAGTAGCGGCGCACCTCGGCGATCGGCTTCGGGCCGTAGGGCGAGTGGGCGGTGTCGCCGATGTACAGGACGGATTCGTTGGGGAGCTGGTCGCGGATCGCGCGCGCGACCGTGAGCCCGCCGACTCCCGAGTCGAAGATCCCAATCGGCGCATCCGTCACAGCGATCCAGCCTACCCCGCCGCCCACGACGGCACGCCGCTAGGCTGATCGCGTGACCGAGTCATCCGCGCTCCTGACCGACCGCTACGAGCTCACCATGATCGATGCGGCCCTGCTGAAGGGCACGCACGACCGGGAGTGCGTCTTCGAGGCCTTCACCCGCCGCCTGCCGGCCGGCCGCCGGTACGGCGTCCTGGCGGGCACCGGCCGCCTTCTTGAACTGCTCCAGGAGTTCCGGTTCCGCGACGAGGAGCTCGACTACCTGCGCGAGAACGCGGTCGTCCGCAGCGAGACGCTGGACTGGCTCGCCGGCTACCGCTTCTCCGGCACGATCCGCGGCTACCGAGAGGGCGAGCTGTTCTTCCCGGGCTCCCCGTTCCTGATCGTCGACGCGCCGTTCGCCGAGGGCGTGGTGCTCGAGACGCTCATCCTCAGTGTCTTCAACTACGACTCGGCCGTGGCCTCCGCCGCCGCCCGGATGGTCTCGGCCGCCGGCGGGCGCCCGCTCGCCGAGATGGGCTCCCGGCGCGCCAACGAGCGCAGCGCCGTGGCCGCAGCCCGGGCGGCGTACATCGCCGGCTTCGGAGCCACCTCGAACCTCGAGGCCGGCCGCACCTGGGGCGTCCCGACGATGGGCACCGCGGCACACGCCTTCACCCTCCTCCACGACAGCGAGGAGGACGCCTTCCGGGCGCAGGTCGACGCGCTCGGCCCCGGCACCACCCTGCTCGTCGACACCTACGACGTCGATCAGGCGATCGAGACGGCCGTGAGGGTCGCGGGACCGGAGCTCGGCGCCGTCCGGCTCGACTCGGGCGACCTGCCCAAGCTCGTCCGCCGCGTGCGCGACAAGCTGGACGGCCTCGGCGCGACGAAGACGCGCATCACGGTCACGAACGACCTCGACGAGTTCACCATCGCCGCGCTGGCGGCGTCACCGGTCGACTCGTACGGGGTCGGCACGTCCGTCGTCACGGGATCCGGCTCCCCCGCCTCCGGGATGGTCTACAAGCTGGTCGCGCATCGCTCGGCCGACGGCACGGGCGACTGGGTGCCGGTGGCGAAGAAGTCGGACGGCAAGGCGAGCGTCGGAGGGCGCAAGCACCCGGTACGACGACTCGACGACCGCGGCACCGCGGTGGCCGAGGTCGTGCACATCGTCGAGAGCGGAGACCGTCCCGACGACACCGGGCGCGACCTCCTCGTCCCGCTGGTCACCGACGGCAAGGTGCACACCGAGCATCTCGGCGCCGAGGGGACGCGCCGGGCGCGGGAGCATCGCGAGCTCGCGATGCGGGAGCTGCCGGAGCAGGCGTTCCGGGTGAGCCGCGGCGACCCGGTGCTTCCCACGATCTTCGCGTGAGCGGCGTCGGCTGCGCGCCGGACCGCTGCGCGCCGGGTCGCGGCGCGCCGGCCTACTCGTCGCGGAGCTTGGCGTAGATCTCTTTGCAGGTGGGGCAGACCGGGAACTTCTCCGGGTCGCGTCCCGGCGTCCACATCTTGCCGCAGAGAGCCTTCACCGGCTTGCCGGTGATCGCCGACTCGAGGATCTGCTCCTTCTTCACGTAGTGCGAGAAGCGCTCGTGGTCGCCCGGCTCGACGTTCTGGAGGAGCTCCTCGAGCTCGCGGTCCAGCGTCGCCGCGCCGCCGCCCGAGGGCAGGCCGCCTGGTTCGGAGATGCTCGCCTCGTTCATCGTTCCAGTCTAGACGCGCGCTTCAGCCGTTGCGCGTGGCGAAGGCCATCAGCTCCGGACCACGGCGGTCGAACAGCCGGGCGCCCGCCCACAGTCCCGCGAAGAGCGAGCCGAAGCCGATGACGACGGCGACGACGGGGGCGATCCCGAGCCAGAACGGGCTGACGGTCAGCCCCAGCACCAGGAACACGATCACGGGCGACGCCAGGATCAGGATGGCGAAGAAGCTGAGCGACTGGACGAGGGCCGCCGACGCACCGGACGTCTGCGGCTGGGTGAACGCGCTGTCCCCCGGCTTCGTCGCCGGGTAGGGGAACAGCACCGACGAGATCGACGAGAGGCCGAGGCCGATCACCAGGATCGCGCCGCTGAGCGCCGCGACCGTCGGCAGGATCGCCCAGTCGCCGTAGGCGATCGCCGTCGCGATCGAGCCGACGGCGATGACCGGGATGCCGACCACGACGGGCGGGAACAGGCGCCCCACGCGGTCCGCGATGCCCTTGGTCCCGGAGACGACGTGCAACCAGATGGCGGTGCCGTCGAACGCGATGTCGTTGTGGACGCTCCATCCGAGGAACAGGCACACGAGCGGGAGCGGCACGAGCGAGACGTAGTGAGCCGGCAGGCCGGCGAGCAGGAGCGCGACGAGCACGAACACCGGGATGACGGGGATCATCACCAGCGACACCCAGTAGCGCGGGTCGCGTCCCCAGTACGTCATCGACCGGGCGGCGATGGCGGCGGTCGGGCCGCCGTTCAGCCGACCGAACCAGCCGGTGCCGTGGTACGACTTCACCCGGGACTGGCGCGGCGGGCTCACCAGGACGGTCCGGACCAGCAGGTCCCAGACCAGCCAGAGCGCACCGACCGTGGCCGCGGCCACGAGCAGCTGCAGCAGCGCGGTGCCCCAGTCCCCGGCCGCGGCGGCTCCCGGTGCGCCCCAGACGGCGCCGAGCGGCGTCCAGGCGAGCCACGAGGCGGTGTTCGAGAGCGCGGCGAGTCCGTCACGACCCCAGTCGACGGTCACGAGCAGCAGGATCGCGGGCGCCAGCAGGACGAGCAGCAGGGCGGCGATGACACCGCTCGCCTCCCGGGAGCGGCGCGTCGCGAGCAGGAAGGAGGCGAGCGCGGTCGAGACGCGCGACGCCAGGACGCAGGTGAGCACGACGAGAGCCGCGCAGACGACGGCCATCAGCGTCGTCCCCGGGTCACGCGACCAGGTGACCACCGTGGCCGCGCTGCAGATGATCAGGACGAACGACGGGATGCCGATCAGCCCCGCCAGCAGGAGCCCGGTCGACAGCACCCGGTTCGGGATGCCGAACAGCGCGAACTTGCGGGGATCGAGCGAGTCGTCCACGCCGAACATCAGCGGGAGCAGGAGGAAGCCGACCACCACGATCGCGCCCAGGACCACGAGAACGTCGCGCACCGCGCCCACATCGGGCACCAGCCGCGCCGCGATCAGTGCGCCGACCGCGAGCACGGTGATGACGCCGCCGTAGACGACGCCGAGCACCAGTCCGAACACCTGCCATGGGCTCCGCCGGAAGGCGTTGACCATCAGCCGGAGCTTCAGTCCGAGAAACTGTGCAACCACTCCATGCCCTCCGCTGCCTTGCGTCCCCCGGCGAGGTCGACGAACCGCTCCTCGAGGGTCTGCTCGCCGCGCACCTCGTCGATGGTCCCGGATGCGAGGACCTGGCCGCGCACGATGATCGCGACGCTGTCGCAGACGCGCTGGATCATGTCCATGCCGTGGCTGGAGAGCACGACCGTGCCTCCCGCGGCGGTGTAGCGCTGGAGGATGTCCACCACGTTCGCCGCGGAGACGGGATCGACGGATTCGAAGGGCTCGTCGAGCACCAGGAGCCGCGGCGAGTGGATCATCGCGGCGGCCAGCGCGATCTTCTTGGTCATTCCGGCCGAGTAGTCCGTCACGAGGCGGTCGAGCGCGTCCTCGATGCCGAAGGCGGCGGCGAGGTCGGTCGAGCGCGCGCGCACCGTCTTCGCGCTGAGACCGCGCAACGTGCCCGCGTACTGCAGGAACTGGGCGCCCGTGAGGCGGTCGAACAGTCGCAGCCGATCGGGGAGCACGCCGATCACGTGCTTGGCGCGCACGGGCTCCGCCCAGGCGTCGACGCCGTGCACGACGACCGAGCCCGCGTCGGGGCGCAGGAGGCCGGTGATCATCGAGAGGGTCGTGGTCTTGCCTGCGCCGTTCGGTCCGACGATGCCGTAGAAGGAGCCCTCGCGGACGTCGAGGCTGACGTCGTCGACGGCCACCGTGTCGCCGAAGCGCTTGCGCAGACCCGCGACGGCCAGCACCGTGGGGCGCGGGTCCGGCGCGGGCTCGCTCTTCGGCGCGCTCGCGGCCGAGGTGCGCGGCTTCGCGGCCGTGCTCCGCTTGCGCGGCGCCCGCGTGCTCGTGCCCGTGGCGGCCGCGGCGGTCTTCGCCGGCGTGCGCCTGGTCGTGGACCGCGGCTTCGCCGGGGCGTCGGCCCCGTCCGTGCTGCTCTCCGTCATCCCGTCCCCCGTGTCCCCCTGGTCGCTCATGCGCTCGACGGGGACGACCGCGCCCTCGACGGGCTCGGCGTCGTCCTGTCGCGCACGCTCGAAACTCACTCCGCTAACGTACCAAGACGCTCGGCCCTCGGGACCCCTCTGGGCGATTCCGGCGCGGCCGGGCACCTCTGAAACACCTGTGAGGTACATAACGACCCCACAACGACATCCGTCAACCCCTGCCCCCGGAAAGGGGCCGTCGGTATTCTGGTCGAGGCATGAAGGGGTGTCGATACGCGTAAGCGCGGATGAACCCTGGGTGAAAGCGTCCCAGTCCCGGCGAACGGCTACGAGGCCGCATCGCCCGCCCGTGCTGATTCCAAGGAGATGATTGTGACGACCCAGGTAGTGATCCTCGCGGCCGGTATGGGCAGCCGACTCGGCCGCAGCCTTCCGAAGCCGCTGACCGAGCTGAACGACGGCCGCACCATCATGCAGCAGCAGTTCGACAACATCCACGCCGCCTTCGGCAAGGACGCCAAGGTCACGATCGTCGTCGGCTACAAGCTCGAGCACATCATCGAGGCGTTCCCCGACGCCGAGTTCGTCTACAACGAGCAGTACGACCAGACGAACACCTCCAAGAGCCTCATGCGCGCCCTGCAGGCCTCGGCCCCGGGCGGCGTGCTCTGGATGAACGGCGACGTCGTCTTCGACCCGGCCGTCCTCGTCCGCGGCGCGGCGATGGTGAACCGCGACCAGACCTTCGTGACCGTCAACACCTCGTCGGTCGCCGACGAGGAGGTCAAGTACACGACCGGTCCCGAGGGCTACATCAACGAGCTCTCCAAGACCGTCAAGGGCGGGCTCGGCGAGGCCGTCGGCATCAACTACATCTCGAGCACCGACAAGGCCGCCCTGCTGCGCCAGCTGCAGCGCGTCGCCGACCAGGACTACTTCGAGCGCGGCATCGAGCTCGCGATCGAGCAGGACCGCCTGCTGGTCGAGCCGGTCGACATCTCCGACCTGTACGCCGTCGAGGTCGACTTCCAGGAGGACCTCGAGCGCGCGAATCTTTTCGTGTAGTCGTCGCTGCGTGAACGTCTCACGCAGCTTCGATCAATACGATGGGTACTCGTGACCAGTTCTTCGCTTGAGGTGCGCCCTGCGCAGCGGACGCGCTTCACGCGCTACCGGCACTCGCTCTGGCTGCTGACGAAGCGCGATCTGCGCGTCCGCTACTCGACCAGCGCCCTCGGCTACCTGTGGTCGATCCTGGATCCGCTCGTGATGAGCGGCATCTACTGGTTCGTCTTCACGGTCGTCTTCCATCGCGGCGTCGGCGAGGAGCCGTACATCGTGTTCCTGCTGACGGCCCTGCTGCCGTGGATGTGGTTCAACGGCGCCGTCTCGGACAGCACGCGGGCGTTCCTGCGCGAGGCGAAGCTGATCCGCTCGACGATGATCCCGCGCACCATCTGGGTCAACCGGATCGTCGCGTCGAAGGGCATCGAGTTCCTGTTGTCGCTGCCGGTGCTCGCCGTGTTCGCGATCGCCACCGGGGCGAAGGTCAACGTCGACATCCTGCTGTTCCCGCTCGCGGTCGTCATCCAGACGATCCTCACCGTGGGCATCGGGCTCCTGATCGCGCCCCTCGTCGTGCTGTTCCGCGACCTGGAGCGCGTGGTCAAGCTCGGGCTCCGGTTCCTGTTCTACGCGTCCCCCATCATCTACAGCGCCCGCGACCTGCCGGGCGGCTGCGGCGGCGCGACCGTCGCGGCCAAGCACTGCGCGGCCTACGTGGCCTCGCATCCCGGCGCCCAGGCGGACACCCTGTTCTCGGTGCACTTCTGGTCCGCGTTCAATCCACTGACGGGCATCTTCAGCCTGTACCGCGCCACGTTCTTCGCCCAGGAGCTGGACTGGTTCCTCGTCGGGGTGAGCGCCGGGATGTCGCTGCTGATCCTGCTCGTCGGCTGGCTCGTGTTCAAGCGCTTCGAGCGCGATGTGCTGAAGGAGATCTGAGTGGCCGCCGTCATCGATGTCCGTGGTCTCGGCGTGCGGTTCCGCCGCAACCGCGGTGCGCGCCGGTCGTTCAAGGACCTCTTCGCGTCGCGCGAGCGCCGCACCCGCCCGGACGACTTCTGGCCGCTGCGCGATGTGTCGTTCCAGGTCGAGTCCGGAGAGGCCATCGGCGTGGTGGGCCGCAACGGTCAGGGCAAGTCCACCCTCCTGAAGCTGGTGGCCGGCGTGCTGCTGCCCGACGAGGGCTCGGTGCGCGTCCACGAGGGCGTCGCTCCCCTCATCGAGATCACCGGCGGGTTCGTGGACGACCTCACCGTTCGCGACAACGTGTACCTCACCGCGGGGCTGCACGGCATGACGCGGGCGCAGATCGACGCGCGGTTCGGCGAGATCATCGACTTCGCCGAGATCGGCGACTTCGTCGACACCCCGTACAAGCACCTGTCCAGCGGGATGAAGGTCCGCATCGCGTTCTCCGTGATCTCGCAGCTCGAAGAGCCCATGCTCCTCGTCGACGAGGTGCTGGCCGTCGGCGACCGCGGCTTCCGGGAGAAGTGCTACCGGCGGATCGACGAGCTCCTCGCCGGGGGCCGGACGCTCTTCTTCGTCTCCCACAACGAGAAGGACCTCCGCCGGTTCTGCGCCAGGGGGCTCTACCTGGACAAGGGCCGGCTCGTGCTGGACGGGCCGATCTCGGACGTCCTCGACCTTTACAACCAGGACTACGGAAGCTGACGAATTCCCCGATCAGGGCGCTTTTCCAGGGAGGCATGAAACCCTCCACAGAAAGAATTCCGTCGAGTTATCCCCCGATGTGGCTTATCTGCCCGATTCGGGGCCGGGAGCGTCGGACGGGGTGGCTAACGTCGGCGGCATGAGAAACCTTCGCAGCCCTCGTCCCGCCCTTCGTCTCCGCCGGTTCGCCTATCGGGTTCCGTGGCGCGTCGACCGCAGCACGGCCCCGCACTACCGGATCGTCAACACGAGCCGGGAGGTGCTCAACGGCGTCAGCGTCAGCGTCGCCGGGAGCTCCCGGCTCCAGGTCAGCGCGCCCGCCTCCGTCCGCCCGGGCGAGGCGGTCCGGGCGAGCCTGTCCGGCCGCGACCCGGCGCGCGACACGCTCCTCGTCGTCCGCTGGTTCCCGCCCGACGGCCGGGAGTACCTCTGGCAGATCGCGTTCTGATGCGCTCGCGCGGCGCGGTGGCGGCGGGGCCGCTTCCGTGCCGCGCGGAGTGCGCCTGCTCAGCCGGTGGCGCGATCCCGGGCCCGGATGAAGTCGGCGGCGGTGAGGACCCCGAGCTCGTCCGGCAGGTGCTCGGCGGTGATGCCGTCCGTCAGGGTGGCAAGTTCCTGGCCGAGCACGCTCGCGATGCGGAGGACGGTGAGGAAGCTGGGATTGGCCGTGCCGCGCTCGATCTTGCCGAAGTTGGTGACGTGCATCTGGGCGAGCTCGGCAACGGCCTCCTGGCTGAGGCCGAGCTCCAGCCGTGCTCTACGGATCCGTTCTCCGAAGATGCGTGCGGCCGGCGAGAGTGGTTCGATCATCCACCTATTACTAATCACGCGGCGGCCGGCGGGCCAGAGCACGAGCGCCTCCCGCGCACCGGCCTCAGGATGTAAGTGCATAAAACACAAGTATTGACAAGGGGTGCGAACGCTCCAGGTCCAACGCCTACACTCGGTACCGATGGCCAAGAAGCAGCAACCGTACGTGTCCGTGACCGGCGGCCCCCCGCGCGGCGGTGACACGCCGCGCCTCGTCGACGCCACCCTCGACCGCTTCCTGGGCATCCAGCGCCCGGCCGTCGTGGCGCACCTCCGCACCCTGCGCCGCCGCCATCCCGACGCGACAGGACCGGAGCTGGCCGCGATCCTCGAGCGACGGTATCTGGCCGCCGTGACCACGGGAGGCGCGGCCGTCGGTGCGACCGCCGTGATCCCCGCCATCGGAACCGGCATCACCCTCGCCCTCTCCGGCCTCGAGACGGCCGGATTCCTGGAGGCCACCGCCCTCTACGCGCAGTCGCTCAGCGAGCTCCACGGGATCGCGGTCTACGACCCTCAGCGCGCGCGGGCGCTCGTGCTCACCATGATGCTCGGCCGCGAGGGTTCGGACCTGGTCCGTCAGCTCGCCGGGCAGGTGGGCGGCGCGAGCGTGACGCGCACGGCGTACTGGGGCGAGCTCGTCACGTCGACGCTGCCGTCGATGGTCGTCGGGCCGCTGGTCGATCGGCTCAAGAGCGTCTTCCTGCGGCAGTTCGCCGTCCGCGGCGGCGCCGGGATGCTCGCGCGCGCCATCCCGTTCGGCGTGGGTGCCGTCATCGGCGGCGCCGGCAACAACATCCTGGGGCGCCGGGTCGTGCAGAACTCGCGGCTCGCCTTCGGCGCCGCGCCCCTCGTCGTTCCCGACGCGCTGCAGCCGACGGACGGTCCGGGGGCCACTCTGCGCCTGGGGCGCGCCACCGGTGCCCGGGTCATGCGCGTCGGCACCGTCGTCCGCGGTGCGCTCCCCCGCCGACGCGGCGCGAAAGACGGCCAGCCGTCGCGACCGGAGCTCGAAGCCGCCGACGGGGTGGATCGACCGGACACGCCCTGACCGGCGCTCAGACGATCGGCGGCCGCCCGGCGAGCGTCATGCGCCACACGGTGCGCCAGCGGATCGGGCGCCGCTCCCCGGGATCCGTGCGCCACCCTTCCCACCAGCCCGCGAACCACGCGCGGAGCACGGCGGGTTTGCGGAACCAGCGCAGCAGCTGGATGCCCGTCCACGACCCCACGTAGAACGGCACGAGGACGGCGGGGAGGTTCCTGCGCGCCAGCCAGACACGGTTGCGCGCGTTGAGGCGGTAGTAGTAGGCGTGACGCGTGGGCGACACGGAGGGGTGCTCGGCGAGCAGGTCGCCGGCGTACCAGACGCGGCGGTCCTGATCCCACACCTTCCAGGCGAGATCGATGCCCTCGTGGGCGTAGAAGAACGGATCCGCCCATCCCCCCGCGCGCTCGAACACCGCGCGGGGCAGCACGATCGCGGCCTCGAGCACCGAGAACACGTTGCTCGACGACGCGGGGTCGCCCTTGCGGATGCGCGGGATCCACCGGCGCGGCGACTCCCCTCCCTCGGGGTCGGCGAGCCGGGGCTGCAGCATCCCGATCGACGGATCGTCGGTGAGCTTCCGGATCGCGTCGGCGAGGAAGTGCGGCGAGGGGATGCTGGCGTCGTCGTCGAGGAAGAACAGCCACTCCCCCTCGACCAGCGGCACCCCCTTGTTGCGGCCGGCCGGGATGCCGAGGTTCTCGGGCAGAGCGAGCGTCGCGACCCCGGCGGGCAGAGCCGGGTCGGCGCCGGCCGGGTCCCAGCCGTTGCCGACCACGACGATGTCGGTGCGGACGCCCTGCTGCGCCGCGACCGAGTCGAGCCCGTTCCGGAGCTCGACGGGCCGGGTGCCCTGAGTGAGCACCACGACGCCGACCGTGGGCAGCTCAGCCACGGACGCGCCGGGAGGCCATGATCGCCACGAAGTGCCCGACGACCGCGAGGAGCGCGAGCGGCACGAGCACGGAGAGGAGGATGCGGTCGGCGAGCACGGAGCCGATGAAGAGTCCGACGATGGCGAAGACGAAGATCATGATCGTCAGCTCGACGGAGTGGTACAGGCGGTGGAACGGCAGGAACCGCGCGGCGCGGCGCAGCCGGGCGATCACGCCGTTGGTCGGCGCGTAGGCGGCCTGCGTGTCCGCGAGCTTCGGCAGCCCGGCGTTGGCACGCGCGACGCGCACCATGTCGTTCAGGGCCTTGTTGAGCACGATGAGGAGGGCGAGCAGCGTGCCGAGGTTCGTCCAGAGGAAGTCCTGCGGCGCCTCGAACGGGAAGCCCGCCGCCCGGACGCCGAGGGCGATCGCGATGAGGGTCTCGGTCGTGTAATGGCCGACGTTGTCGAGGAAGATCCCGGCCGGCGACGAGGTCTTGCGCCAGCGCGCGACCTCCCCGTCGCAGCAGTCGACCAGCATCTGCAGCTGCCCGAGGATGAGAGCGAGGGCGGCTCCGCCGATCCCGGGGATCAGCAGGCTCGCGGCCGTGGCCCAGCCCGTGAGGATCATCAGCCCGGTCACGCCGTTGGCGGAGATCGACGTCTTGAGCAGGATCCACGTGAGGTACGGGGACAGATTGCGCAGGTACAGCGACGCCGTCCAGTGCTCGGCGTTGCGTCGGCCGCGGACCTCCGGCGGCTGCGCGACGGCTTTCAGCTCGGCGATCGAGGCCGGCCGCGTGGTCCGCGCCCCGCTTCCCTGTGCTGACATGCCTACCTTCCCGTGTGGGCCGTGATGTTGCGCGTGAGGGAGAGGTATCCGAGAACGAATCCGATCCCCCAGCAGAAATGGATGCACGGCAAGACTACGAGAAACCAGAGGAACGGGCGAAAACCGTCGCGCCTCCCCCAGAGCAGCGCCGAGACGACGTCGATCAGCACGTAGAAGACCGGGGCGGCGAATCCCCAGAGCAGCCACGGGGTGGCGCCCAGCACCGCCTGGACGATGCCGGCGATCCCGAGCAGGGTGCCGATGGCGACGCCGAGCACCATGACCGGCGGTGCGAAGTAGCGCAGACCGTTCGAGGCCGGGTAGCGGCGGGCGAGCTCGCCCCGCCAGATGCCGGTCGAGAAGAACTGCCGCCCGAGCCGGTAGAGATTGGGGCGCGGACGGTAGGTGACCGTGAGCCGCGGCGTGAACCAGACGGTGCCGCCGGCGGCGCGGATCCGGCGGTTGAGCTCCCAGTCCTGGCCGCGCTTGATCTCCTCGTCGAACAGGCCGACCTCCAGGAGGCGGTCGCGGCGGAACACGCCGAGGTAGACCGTCTCGGCCGGGCCGGCGTCACCGCCGACGTGGAGCTTCGTGCCGCCGAGACCGACCCTGCTGCCGTAGGCGCGGGCGACCGCGCGCTCGAAATCGGTGGTGCCCTGGGCGTCCATCAGGCCGCCGACGTTGTCGGCGCCGGTCTCGAGGATCGTCTCGACCGCGATGCGGGTGTAGTCGGACGGCAGCACGCTGTGCGCGTCGACGCGGACGACGATCGGGTAGCGGGACTCCCGGATGGCGAGGTTCAGCCCGGCTGGCGTGGAACCCACGACGTTGTCGACGATCCGGATGCGGGAGTCGACGGCGGCGAGCTCCGCCACCAGCTCCGTGGTGCCGTCGATGCTCGGGCCCAGGGCGACGGTGACCTCGATCGGGCCGGCGTAGTCCTGGTCGAGCAGGCTGTCGACCGCGGCGCGCACGTGCGTCGCCTCGTTCAGCACGGGCATCACATACGAGACACCGGGAAGGGTGTTCGGGGTGTCGTCCGGCATGTGTTCCATTCGTCTTTCGGGTCCGCCCGAGCCTACCAGCCGGTGGCTGGACGCCCCCGGCACGCGACGGAAGGCCGCCCCGTGCGAGCACGGGACGGCCTTCAGGTCCGCGGGGCGGGTCAGTTGGTGCTGAGCGTTCCCAGAGTGACCGTGGCGGTCTTGGTCTGGCCGTCGCGGGTGTACGTGACCGGAGCCGAGTCGCCGCCGGCGAGGGCGCGCACCTGGGCGGTGAGGTCCGTCGCGTCGGTGATCGGCACGCCGTTGAAGTTGACGACGACGTCGCCGGCCTTGAGGCCCGCGTTCGCCGCGGCGCCGCCGGAGGTGACGTCCTTGATCAGCGCGCCGACCGTGGTCGCCTTGGTGTCGGAGCTCGCGTCGGCGACGGAGGCGCCGAGCAGGCCGTGCGAGGCCGTGCCGTTCTTGATCAGCTCGTCGGAGACGCGCTTGGCCAGGTTGGCCGGGATCGCGAAGCCGACGCCGATGCTGCCGGACTGGCCGCTGGAGTCGCTGCTGCTGCCGCTCGCGCTGGCGATCGCCACGTTGACGCCGATCAGCTCGCCCTTGCTGTTGAGCAGTGCGCCGCCGGAGTTGCCGGGGTTGATCGACGCGTCGGTCTGGATGACCGGAAGCGAGATCGTGCCCTGCGTGGTGGTCTGCTGCTGCGAGCCGCTGCTGCCGCCCTGACCCGGGAAGTCGAAGTTGAACGGGTTCTGCGAGCTGCCGTTGCCGTCCGACGATCCGTCGCTCGACTTGGGCGCCGCCGACGAGGCGATGCTGATGCTGCGGTTGAGCGCGCTGACGATTCCGTCGGTGACGGTGCCGGAGAGGCCGAGCGGGGCGCCGATCGCGACGGCGGTGTCGCCGACGTTGAGCTTGCTCGAGTCGGCGAACGTCATCGGCGTCATCCCGGAGGCCCCGTCGAGCTTGATCACCGCGAGGTCGGTCGTCGGGTCGGTGCCCACGATCTTCGCCGAGTAGATCTTGCCGTCGTTGTCCGTGACGCTGATGGACACGTCGGAGGCGGCGCCGTCCAGGGTGACCACGTGGGTGTTCGTCAGGATGTAGCCGTCCGAGGTGAGGACGATGCCGGATCCGGTGCCGCCCTCGCTCGAGGCCGTGACCGAGATCGTGACGACGCTCGGCGACGCCTTGGCGGCGACCGCGGTGACGGTCGTCGCGTTGTTGGCGTCGTTCACGGTGATGTTCTGCGGGCCGGACACGGTCTTGATCGTCGCGTTGTTGGACGTGGCCGCGGAGTAGATGCCCACGCCGGCGCCGGCGCCGGCGAGGCCGCCCACGAGGGCGCCGATCGCCAGGGTGGCGATGATCAGGCCGGTGTTGCGCTTCTTGGCCGGGCGGTCGGCCGTCGCTGCGCCCGGGGTGCCGGGGGTCGGCGGGACCGGCGTGCCGGGCGCGGCGGCATAGGTGTGCTGGTGCGGGTGCGGCGCGTAGGGACCGGCCGGTGCGGCACCGGCGTAGGCCGGCTGGCCGAACGACCCGTTGCCGTAGTCGGGGTGCTGCGCGGTCGGCTGCTGCGCGGTCGGCTGCTGTGCCGTCGGCTGCTGCGAGCCGTAGGGCTGCTGCGGGGCGAGCGGCTGCGTGGGCTGGGTGTGCTGCGCGGCCGGAGCGGTCTGCTCGGCGGCGGGTGCGGTCCACCCGGCCGGTGCGGCGGGCGCCGCGGCCGCCGGAGCGGCGGGCTGCTCGACGAGCGGGGCCGGGGTCTCGACCGCGGGAGCGGCCGGAGCCGCCGGGGTCTCGGCGGACGGGGCGGTGGGCGCGGCCTCGGTCGAGGCGGTGTCCGCGGTCGCAGCGTCGGTGGAGGCGGTGCTGCCAGCATCCACGACCGCGTCGGTGTCGGCGTCGTGCTGGGCCTTCGCGGGCTCCGGGGTGATCGGGGTGTCGGTCATGGTGTTGCTCCTTCCAAGCAGGAACAGCTTGGGACGCGAACCTGGGTGTTCTATTTGCGCCCCCTGTGGGCTGCCTTCCGCCTGTCGATGACTCTCCTTAACGTAGTCGACGACTCCCCGGCGGCCCAGGCCGTAGGTTGGAGGCGCACACGAGGAAGAGGTGGAGATGACGGTCTCGGGAGCCTGGCGGCGCGCGGCGGACGGAGCAGGCCTGCTCGGAGCGGACGGAACGGTCCGCCCGACGATCTTCGCGGAGATGAGCGCCCTCGCCGCGCGCACGGGCGCGATCAATCTGGGGCAGGGCTTCCCCGACGAGGACGGCCCCGCCGCGGTGCTCGACGCCGCGGTCGAGGCGATCAGGAGCGGGGCGAACCAGTACCCGCCCGGGCCGGGCACCCCGGTGCTGCGTCACGCCGTCGCCGAGCACCAGCGGCGGTTCTACGGGATCGAGCTCGAGCCCGATCGCGAGGTGCTGGTCACGGCGGGCGCCACGGAGGCGATCGCCGCGACCCTGCTCGCCCTGCTCGAACCCGGCGACGAGGTCGTGACCTTCGAGCCCTTCTACGACGAATACGGCGCCGTCATCGCCCTGGCCGGCGGGCGGCACGTCACCGTCCCGCTGGAGCCACCCGCGTTCCTGCCCGATCCCGAGCGGCTGCGTGCCGCCGTCACCGACCGCACCCGCGTGATCCTCGTGAACACGCCGCACAACCCCACCGGGACGGTGTTCGACCGGGAGCTGCTCCAGACGATCGTCGAGCTCGCCGAGCGGCACGACGCGATCATCGTGACCGACGAGGTCTACGAGCACCTCACGTTCGGCCCCGCGCACATCCCGATCGCGACGCTCCCGGGGGCGCGCGAGCGCACCGTCACCATCTCGTCGGGAGGCAAGACCTTCAACACGACCGGGTGGAAGGTCGGCTGGCTCACCGCGCCGCCGGAGCTCGTGACGGCCGTCCTCGCCGTCAAGCAGTTCCTGACCTATGTGAACGCGGCGCCGTTCCAGCCCGCGATCGCGGCCGGCCTCGCTCTTCCCGACTCGTACTTCACCGGGATCGCCGCCGACCTCGCGCACAAGCGGGACGTCCTGTCCGCCGGCCTGCGCGCGGCGGGCTTCGGGGTGCTCCCCACCGACGGCACGTATTTCGTCGTCGCCGACGCCGCTCCCCTCGGCCATCGGGATGCGGTCGCCTTCTGCCGCGCGCTCCCCGACCTCGCCGGGGTCGTGGCGGTGCCGCTGGCCGCCTTCTGCCGCGACGAGTACGCGGAGCGCACGGCGTCGCTGGTGCGTTTCGCCTTCTGCAAGCGGATCGGCGTGCTGGAGGAGGCGGCCGGCCGGCTCGCCGGTCTCAGCGCCTGATCCGCGGGCTCAGTCGCGAGGGACGACCCGGTACCGCCGCAGGGCCAGGGCCGGGTTGACCTCCCTGACCTGATCGACCCGCTCGCGCGACGCCTCGGCCACGGCGACACCGGTGGTCTCGGCGAGGGCGGCGACGGTCACCCCCATCGGGTCGACGATCGCGCTCGCGCCCACGCCGATGGGCGGGGTGTGGTCGGCGGCCGCGACGTAGAGGGTGTTCTCGATCGCGCGCGCCTGCAGGAGCGTCGTCCAGTGGTGCTCCTTGAGCGGGCCGCGCACCCACTCGGCCGGGATGGCGACGAGATCCGCTCCCGCGTCGGCGAGGAGCCGGGTGACCTCGGGGAAGCGGAGGTCGTAGCAGGTCTGCAGGCCGACCCGCAGCCCGTCGACCTCGAACAGCTGCGGCTCGCCGAGCTCGCCGGGCACGACCCAGTCGGACTCGCGGGAGCCGAAGGCGTCGTAGAGATGCTGCTTGCGGTAGACGGCGACCACGTCGCCGCTGGGCGCCACCGCCACCAGGGCGTTCGCGAAGCGGTGCCGCTCGTCCGTGCGTTCGACCAGCCCGGCGACCACGTGCACGCCGTGGTCGCGCGCCGCGCCCGCGAGGGCGTCCACGAACTCCCCGTCGAGCGGTTCCGCGTTGTGCGCGAACGACGGGCCGAGCGGGTCGGTGAAGTAGGAGGAGTACTCCGGGAACACGACCAGCCGCGCGCCGCGCTCGGCGGCGACCGCGATCAGCCCGGCGACGACCTCCCGGTTGTGCGCCCGATCGTCGCGCGGGGTGAACTGCGCGACGGCGACGGCGACCGAGGTCACGACGTCGCTCCGCGCACGGATCCGGCCGCGGGCACGGAGTCGGCGCCGGGCAGCGCATCCACCACCGGCTGCGGCGTCTCCACCGGCAGGGCGATGCTGATGGAGGTGCCGACGCCCTCCTCGCTCGCGATGTCGAGCCGGCCGCCGTGAGCCGTCACGATCGCCTTGGTGATCGTGAGGCCGAGGCCGACGCCGGGGACGGCGTTGCGCGTGGCGGTGGAGGCGCGGAAGAAGCGCTGCGAGAGCTGGCTCAGCTCGACGGCGGGGATCCCGATGCCGGTGTCGGTGACCGCGATCACCGCCTCCTCCGCGGCCGGCTGCAGCGCGACGGTGACGGTGCCGCCGGACGGCGTGAACTTGACTGCGTTGGAGATGAGGTTGTCGACGGCCTGGCCGAGGCGCACCGCGTCGCCGCGGACCTCCACCTGCCCCTCCGGCACCTCGCTGACGAGCGTGACGCCGGCCGCGGCCGCGATGGGTCGCGCCGTCTCGACCGAGGCCGCGACGACGGAGCCGAGCTCGACGTCCTTGATGTCGAGCGGGAACCGCCCCGACTCGACCTGGGCGGTGAAGAGCAGGTCGCCGACCAGGCGCAGCAGCCGGTGCGCGTTGCGTTCCGCGACGGCGAGGTACTGCAGCTGCTCGTCCGAGAGCGGCGACTCGTCGTCGTCGCGCATCAGTTCGAGGTAGCCCAGGATCGAGCTGAGCGGTGTGCGCAGCTCGTGCGAGATCAGGCCGACGAACTCGTCCTTCAGACGCGCGAACTCCCGCGCCTGGGTCATGTCGGTGGCCACGAAGATGAAGCCGACGCGGTGGCCGTTCTCGTCGATGCGGGGCGTCGCCGCCACCTGCACGGGGACGCGCTTGCCGTCGGGGCGCACGTAGGTCCAGTCCCGCACGTCGGCGTACCCGGCCCGCACGGTGTCGACGAGCGCGGAGAAGTCGTCCGCACTGGCGACCGTCGTGAAGCGCGCGTCCATATCGCGCAGGCGCTCCTCCAGTTCGGACGCCAGATGGAACTCGACGATGTGCCGATCGCCGTCGACGACCTGCTTCTCGGTGAGCCCGAACATCTTCTCCGCGCCGGGGTTCCACACGTCGATGAGGCCGTCGAGGTCGGTGCCGATGACGGACTGCTCGGTCACCGCGTTCCAGATGCTCTGGATGAGCCGGTTGGCGGTCTTCAGGCGGGCCTCGTTGAGCACCAGCTCGTCCTGCGCCGTGACCGCCTGCGCGAGCAGCTCGGCCCGCTGCTCGGCCGCGGCCTTCGTGGCGGCCAGCTGGGAGCGGAGCCGGTGCGCGATCTCGTTGATGACCGTGGCGACGATGAAGTAGATGACCGGCGAGAACAGGGCCCGCACGAGATCGACGGGGGTGCCGGGAACGCCCGTCGCGTACAGCGGCGCCAGGAGCACGACGAACATCCCGGCCGTGGCGATGAGGATGTTGCGGCGCCCCTCCTCGGTGGCGATCCAGATGAACGGCAGGAGGAGGATGACCGCGATCGGCGAGGTCGACCCGCCCGTGCCGAGACGCAGCAGGCCGATCGCGAGCAGCGAGACCAGCGGCACGACGGTGATCCAGCCGTCGTGGATCCGGTGCCACGGCAGCACGCCCGCGAGGAGGGTGGCGACGGCGATCGCGGCGATGGACGCCCACACGTACCCGGGGTGGTCGACCGGCACGAAGTCGGGGATGAGCACCACGGCGAGCGCCAGGACGAAACCGGCCAGCGTCGGGAGCTGCTTCATGATGACCGACGGCGAATCGATGGGGAGGCGGCCGAGCAGCCGGTCGAGCGTCATGCGCTCACCTCGATGCCGAGCATCGCGCGGATGCGCTCCGTCAGCACCCGGGGGCTGAACGGCTTGATGATGAACCCGTCGGAGCGCTCGGCGACCACCCCGTGGTCCGTGAGCAGCTGCACGGAGGCGGAGACCATCAGGATGAGGGTGTCCGGTCGCTGCGCGCGGACGGCTTCGGCGACCTCCACTCCGTTGAGGCCGGGCATGGAGATGTCGAGCACGGCGAGGTCGATGTCGTCGGACAGGAGCGTCTCGAGGGCGGAGCGGCCGTTGTCCACGGCGGCCACGACCTCGACGCCGGCACGCTTCGCGGCGATCACCATGAGGCCGCGGATGTCGTCGTCGTCATCGGCGATGACGATGCGCGGGACGCGTCCGGTCACGAGAAGAACACTACCCGGACCACGACGATCGCCGCGAGCACGAGCAGGGAGATCGCCGCGTACACCGGCAGTCGTCGCTCCCAGCGACGGTTCTGGTCGATCTCGCGCTGCATCTCGGTCCGCTGCGCACGGTTCAGCTCGATGGGGCTCATCGGTCGTCCTCACCCTCGGGCGCGAGCCGGCGGGCCGCCTCCGTGAGGAGCGCGGTCGCCCGGTCGTACCGGCCGACGTCGCTCGCGATGTGACTGTCGGTGGAGGCAACGATACGCGCTCCGGCCCGCTGGAGGGCGACGATCGCCTCCACGCCGGGGCACGCCCATTTCTCGTTCACCTCGACGACGGTGCCGGTGGCGGCCGCCGCCTGGGCCCACGCCGTCAGCCGGTCGGCTCCGAGCTGCGCCTCGTCGAGGCCGACCTTGGGCAGGATGGAGAACCAGTGGGCGAGCTGCGCCTGCGGGGTGCGCTCCATCGCCCGGATGCTGGCCGTGACGAGCAGGTCGAGGGCGTCCGCCTCCGAGAGGCCCGCGGCGAGGCGGTCGCGCGTGGCCTGAGGGGACCAGGGGCCGTCCGTGCCCGGGAACTGGTGGTCGCCGATCACGATCGTGTCGACGCCGCCCGCCCCGACGACGAGGTCGGCCGGCACATCCACCGCTCCGGTCACGTCGAGCAGCTTGGTCTCGACGCCCGTGAACACGGTGAGACCCGAGGGGATCCGCTCGGCCGCGACGGCCGCGACGAACTCCGGCACCCAGGTCGTCGACGCGCGCACGTGGTCGTTCAACCGCAGACGGTCGAGTCCGGCGGCGTCGGCCGCGGCGATGTTCTCGGCGAGCGTGCTGACCGCGTCGTCGGAGAAGGCGGAGTGCACGTGGAAGTCGCCGCGGAGCAGCTCGGCGACGTCGATCACGGGACGCCCGGCGGTCACTCGTCGAGCTCGTCGGCGTGCGCCGCGTTCTCCGAGACCAGCACGTCGGCCGGGTCGAGGAAGACGTCCTCGAGGAACCGCACGTTGGCGAGCTCGCGGAAGTCGACGGTCGCGGGCACCGGGCGGCCGAGCACGAGGTCGAGCAGGAGCGACGGCATGTCGACGCCGGCCGCGATCGTGAGCGGCATGGCGCCCGGGAAGCGGGGGTTCACCTCGAGCAGGGCGGGGGTGCCCTCCACGCTGTAGCGCAGCTGCACGTTCGCGACGCCGGTGAGGCCGATCGACCGCGCGACCGCGGCGGCCGTGTCGGAGAGCTCGTCCCGCTTCACGGTGCGACCGGCGATCGAGACGCCGGAGTCGACCCGCTCGCGCGACCGCGGCACCGCGGCGATGACGGAGCCGTCCAGGCCGGCCAGCACGTCGACGGAGAACTCCTCCCCCGGCAGGTTCTCCTGGATCAGGATGCTGTCGTCCAGTGGCACGGCCTCGAGCGCCGCGCGGTCGGGGATGAGCCGGACGCCGCGCGAGCCCGCACCGCTGCGGGGCTTGATGATGACGGGGAAGTCCCAGTCCTCCGCCACGCCCTCGGCGGTCAGCAGCCGGGTGCGCGGGATGCGGGCGGAGCCCTCCACCCGCTCGGCCAGCCGGAACTTGTCCAGGCAGGTGACGAGGGTCTCGTGGCTCGGGGCGGCCAGCGCCGTTCCGACGGCCTGCAGCTCGTCACGGCGGGCGGCGAGCCCGGGGAGCTCGACGTCGACGGTCGAGAACAGCACGTCCACGCCGTCGGCGCCGCACATCGCGATGAGCTCGTCGACGAACGTCTCCGAGCGGCCGGCCGGCACGATCCGGCGGTTCGCCGCCGGCACCAGGTAGAGGCCGCTCGCCCAGCCGTCCATGTCGGCGGCGAGCACGTCGACGTCGTCCCTCGCGAGCAGCGAGCGGATCACGGCGACGCCCGCGGGGCCGCCCGCGCCTGTCACGAGAACTCTGGTCATTCGGCGGTCCTTCGGAGTCGGGCCTCGGTCGAGATCGTCGAGGCGGGGATGGAGATGTCGGCGGTGTCCCGCATGACTTCGAGCGGCTCGCACATCGTGCCGCCGCCGAAGCGGGACCAGTAGCGCGCGGTCGCGAGCACGAAGTCGTGCTCGAGGTAGGCGCGCAGGTCCTGCGAGCGGAAGCAGTCGATGAGGGCCAGCTTGGCATCCGTGAAGCCGTCGATCGGGACGAACCGCGTGGGGCGGAAGTCGATGGTCGCGCTCGGGCTCTGGAAGCAGCAGACGGTCCGCACGTTGCGGGTCGCCACGTTGACGGCGGCGTGCACCGCGCGGTGATCCTGGTGGCGGTCGTGGGCGGAGTGCGTGTAGACGATGTCGGGCTCGACCTCCCGCACCACCCGCTCGATGATCGACACGGTCGGATCGGCCGCGGAGATGTGGGTGTCCTCGAGGTCCTCCAGGAACAGGCGGGCGCCGAGCAGCTCCGCCGCGGCGAGCGACTCGTGCTGGCGGTCGTCCGCGTCGCCGCCGCGCGCACCGCGCGACAGGGTCAGGATCACGACCTGGTTGCCGGCGTCCCGGTGCGCGGCGAGGATGCCGCCGACACCGATCTCCACGTCGTCGGGGTGGGCGCCGATGGCGAGCACCACCTGCTGACGGCCGGCGGCGCGCTTGGTCCGCCCCTCCTCCGCCAGCCGGGTGACGATCGAGACGAGGTCGGCCGAGGCGACCGGCTTGGTGAGGAACTCGTCGGCCTGGCTCCGCAACGCTGCGACGGCGTAGTCGACCGAGACGTGGGCGGTCATGACCACGACCGGCATGCCGGGATACTGCGAGCGCAGCTCCTTGAGCAGGTCGAGGCCCGAGATGCCCGGCATCTCGATGTCGGTCAGGACGAGGTCGGGCTCGAATTCGGCGATGGTGGAGAGCGCCCGCGAGGGGTCGGTGATCGCCGTCACCACCGCGTCCGCCCGCTTCTCGAGCACGGTCTTCATGAAGAAGGCCACATCCGGGTCGTCCTCGATCACGACCACCCGGTACTTCTGAGTGCTACTCGCCATGCGCTGTCCCCTACGTCTTGCACCCGACTTTAGTGGGACGGGCGGTCTACCGCCGCGAAGAGCGCGCCGGACGCGCCCGGGATACGGGTTCGATTTCCCAGCCCCTCAGACCCGTGCTAGAGTCATTTCTTGTGCCGCGGGGTGGAGCAGCTCGGTAGCTCGCTGGGCTCATAACCCAGAGGTCGTAGGTTCAAATCCTGCCCCCGCAACCGGACAGGCCCGGACTCGAGGAGAAATCCCCGGTCCGGGCCTTTTTTTGATCCCGAACCCCAGCGCGGAGGAATATGGACGAGGCCCTCGCCGCCGACCCGGTCGCGGATGCCTGGGAAGAACATCCCACCTGGGCGCTGCTGCGCAGCCACAACGGACGATGGATCCTCCCCCTGTTCTCGCGGCATCTGGAGTTCGCCGACGGACCCGTCTCCGCCGACTGGTTCCACCAGAAGGTGGCCGAGGCGCTGAGCGCCGTCTCCGAGGGCGACGCGGTTCCGGCGTCCGCCGATGTCGCGGACGACGCCGCGGAGGATCCGGGGCTCCCCCGCCGTTCCGCGCCCGCCGACTACTGCCGCGGCTGGGTCGACAACCGCTGGCTGGTCCGCTCGCGCCCGCACGACCGCGAGGGCCGCGCGGAGTACCGCCTCTCGCAGTACTCGCTCCAGGCGCTCCGCATCGTCCGCGAGCTCGTGGACGCCGACTCCGTCGTCTCGGAGGCCCGGTTCGGCAGCATCGCCCATGCCGTCCACCAGCTGGCCGACATGACCGATCCCGATCCCGACGCGCAGCTCTCGCGCATCGACGAGCAGATCGCCCAGCTGCAGGCGCGCCGCGCGCGCATCGCGGCGGGCGGGGTCGAGCCGGCCGCCGGGGAGGCCGTGCGCCGCCAGCTGCGCGAGGTGCTGCGCCTCACCGCGTCGCTCCCCGAGGACTTCCGCCGCCTGAGCGCCATGGTCGAGCAGCGGCACCGGGAGGTCGCCCGCCGCGCGACCGAGGACCAGGTGGGCAAGGGCGCGCTGGTCGAGCAGTACCTGCGCGACAACGACCTCCTGGAGCAGACGCCGGAGGGACGCGCCTACCGCGGCTTCGCCTCCATGCTGTCCTCCCACGGGCTCGACGGGATGCGCGCCGACCTCGAGCGCGTGCTCGCCCAGCCGCTCGCCGTCGCCGAGATGACCGAGCGCCAGCGCCTGCAGCTGGAGACCCTGATCGGTTCGCTGCTCGCCGAGGAGCAGACCGTGCAGGAGACCTACGTGCGGTGGATGTCGTCGCTGCGCCGGTTCCTCAGCCGTTCGGGGGCGGAGAAGCACCAGCGCCTCCTGTCGCTGGCCGACCAGGCCCTCGCGGCCGGCGCCCACTGGGCCCAAGTGCGGCCGGGGCCGGTCACGGTGCCGGAGGACGTGCTGGGGCTCGGCCCGTGGGCGCTCACCGACGTCACGCAGACGCAGGTCTGGCGCGGCGGCGAGCGGCCCGACATCGCGGTGGCCGTGACCGAGAGCCGGGACGCGTTGCCCGCGTCGGAGCGCGCCGCCCTGCGCCTCGCGGTCGGGACCAGCCCCGACGCGGTGCAGGAGACCATCGAGCGCCTGCTCGCCGAACGCGCGGAGGTCACGGGCGCGGAGGTCTACGCGGCGACGCCGCCGGAGTTCCGGCGCCTCGGCCTGCTGGTGAGCCTGCTCGACGCCGCCGCCGAACGGGACACGGTCCTCGACGGCGACGACACCGTGCGCATCGCCGTGGCCGGCGAGACCGCGCGCGACGTGACCTTCCCGCGCACCCGCTTCGGCGGCGCGGACGACGAGACGGCCGCGGCACGCGGCGGGAGGACGGAGCGATGACCGACACGATCGCGGACGACACGGATCTCGACGAGGTGGAGGCCGTGACCGCCGACGCGTTCGGCGACGCCGCCGACGAGCGGCTCCCGCTGGCCGCGCGCCGCGCCCTCGTCACCCTCCTGACGAGCAGGTTCATCACGCGCGCCACGCACCCCGAGGCGTGGAGCGGGCTCGTCGACTACGAGGACGACGTGCGCGCCCGCCTGGAGGAGCTGTTCCTCACCCTGACCATCGACCGCGACCACGAGGTCGCCTTCAAGCGCCAGAGCGCCGAGGACGGCGCCCCCGTGCTCCTCCGCCGCGAGAAGCCGCTGTCCCGCGACGCGTCCCTGCTGCTCATCCTGCTGCGCCAGGAGCACGCGTACACCGATGCCGCTGACGAGGCCGTGACGGTCAGCCGCGACCACATCGCCGAGTTCCTGGGGCGCTTCCAGACCGACGCGTCGCACGACGAGGTGCGCGTCGACCGGCGCATCCGCGCCGCGATCGCCGCGATGGAGCGCATCGGGCTGCTCGTGCCCGAGACCGACGACCCCGATCTCTACGTGGTCTCCCCCGCCGTGGTGCCCCTCGTCACCACGACCGAGCTGGCCCACCTGACGCGGCTGTTCCAGGAGGCGAGCGGGGCCGAGCTCCGCGACGACGCCGCCCCGGCCGCTGCCCACGCCCACGTCGACGCCCCGGAGGTGGACGAGTGACCGACCTGATGACCGCCGAGCACGAGGAGCTGGACGACGACCTCCCGCTCGCCGACGGACTGATCCACAGCGGGCAGTTCCGCATCGAGCAGGTGCAGCTCCTCAACTGGGGCAGCTACGACGACCTCCACACCATGCCGGTCGGACGCGGCGGTCTCGCCATCCTCGGGCCGACGGGCCGCGGCAAGTCGACGGTGCTCGACGCCATGGCCGCGGTCATCATGCCCAACCCGCAGGAGTTCAACCGCGCCGCGCGCGACGACACGCGCCAGCGCTCCGAGCGCACGGTCTACAGCTACGCCCGCGGCAAGACGGACGAGGTGCGCGAAGCCGGCTCCGACATCACGACCACGCACTTCCTCCGGCCGCTCGGGACGGCGTTCGCGTCGGGCGCGGCGATCACCTGGCGCACCGAGCTCGGCGAGACCATCACCGCCGCCCGGCTCGCCTGGCTCGGCCGCGACACCGCCACGCAGGACGAGGTGACTTCCTCGACCGTCTACGTGTTCGTGCACGGGGAGTTCCCGCTCACCCGCCTTGCGGAGCTGCGCCCCGAGCCCGGCAGCTCGTCACCGCTGACGCGAGGCTCGCTCGGTCGGCTCGTCGACCCGGTGCGCGACCTGGTCACGGGATCCCAGCCGGAGTTCCGCGTGCGGCTGTGCGAGGAGCTCGGGATCGGTGGAAGCGACGAATCCCAGCTGAAGGCGCTCACCCTGCTGCGCCGCGCCCAGGCGTCGAAGGGCGTCTTCTCGATCGACGAGCTGTTCAAGCAGTTCGTGCTCACCGAGCCGCGCGCCCTCTCCCGCTGGGAGACGACGCTCAGCAGCTACCGCGAGGCGTCGGCCCTCTACGACGTGTTCGAGACCACGCGGCGCAAGCTCGACGTGCTCGCCGACGTGCCCGTGCGCGCCGAGCAGTACCGCGCGGCCCTGGAGGACGCGACCGGCAAGCGCCGGCTGCTCGCGCCGCTCGACGGCGAGGAGAGCAGCCGCGTCTGGGTCTGGCTGTCGGCGAAGGTCGCGGACTGGGTGCGCGGCGAGGTCGACCGCGTGCGCGACGCCAAGCGCGAGCAGGAGGCGCTCCGCCGTGCCGCCGCCGACGAGGAGGCCGCCGCGCACCGGGCGCACAAGGACGCCCTCGACCAGCTGGCCGCGCTCGGCGGCGACCCCGCCGAGGCGATCCGCCGCGAGCAGGAGGTCGCCGGCCTGATGCTCGCGCAGCTCGAGCGCGAGCGCGATCGCGCGGCGCGGGTCCTGACCAGCGCCGGGCTCGACCTGCCGCTCACGGCGGACGAGCTCGCCGCGTCCCAGGAGCGCGCCGTCGCCCTGCTCAGCGCCTCCGCCGAGGCGGCGGACGACCGCTCCGAGCGCTGGGAGCTGGCCGCTCGGGTGGAGACCGTCAAGCGCACGCTGGCCGAGAAGACCGCGCAGAAGGCGTCGTACGAGCGGCGCCGCAGCAACGTGCCGCCCGAGGCCGACGCGCGTCGACGGCGGATCGCCGACGGCATCGGTGTCGCGCCAGAGGCCCTCCCCTACGCGGGCGAGCTGTTCGAGGTCGCTCCCGGCCGCCGCGACTGGTCGCGCGCCGTCGAGCGCGTCCTCGGCGACCTCGCCACGAACCTCGTGGTGGACGAGCGCCGGTTCGCCGACGCGCGCCGCTTCGTGAACGACAACGACATGCGCGGCCGCGTCGTGCTGGTGCCGGCCGAGGTCGGCGCCCCGGCCGAGCGCACGGCGATCGACGGCACCGTCCCGGCGATGCTGTCCTTCGACGAGCAGAGCCCGTTCCACGGCTGGCTGCACGACGAGATCGTGGCCGACCGCAGCATCCTGTGCGTGGAGTCGGCGGACGACCTGGATGCGTCCCTCCCGATCGGCGTCAAGGGCGCCGTGACCCGCGCGGGCCTGCGCACCGGCTCCCGCGACCGCGTCATCAAGGACGACCGGGCCGTCGACTCCTGGATCGGCCTCGACAACGCGCCCCGCGTCGTCGAGCTCACCGCCGAGATCGCGCGGCTCGAGTCGGAGCTCGACGAGGCCCGCGCGGCCTCCGACTCCGCCGAGTCGCGCTCGGCCGGCGAGCGCCACCGGCGCGAGGCCCTCGCCTCCGTCGCCGACCTCGACTGGGCGTCGATCGACGTGACGCCGGCCGCCGAGCGCGTCGCCGAACTCGCCGCGCGCCTCGAGCGGGTCGCCGTCGAGCGGCCCGAGGTCGCCGAGCTCACCGCCACGGCCGACCGCGAGGACGAGGCCCGGCTCGCCGCAGCACGACGCGGCGCGGGCATCCAGCGCGTCATCGACCAGCTCGACGCCGAGCACGCCGCTCTCGCCGACATCGAGGACGAGGTCGCCGACCACCTCGACGCGACGGGGCTCGACGACGCCGAGCGCGCGCTGCTCGGTTCCCTGCCGTTCGCGGCCCCGCGGGAGGCGGCCGACGTCCGGCGCCGCTACGCCGACGCGGAGCGGCTGGTGCGCGACCAGATCGAGGTGCACGAGCGCACCGTCGAGCAGTCGGAGACCCTGCTGCTGAACGCCTTCGAGCGCTACCGGGAGCTGGATCCGTCGGCCGAGCTCGACGCCACGATCGACAGCCTCCCGGCCGCGCTCGCCATCCAGCGCTCGCTCGTCGAGGACGACCTCCCGCGGGCGAAGTCCGACTGGCTCGCCAAGGCGGGCGCGAGCATGGGCGACAGCCTGCGCGCGCTGCTGACCCAGATCGAGGAGGACGGTCGCGCGATCCGGCGGGGTGTCCGGCCGATCTCGTCGGCGCTGCACGGCATCGAGTTCCGCGAGGGCTCCACCCTCGACATCGACCCGCGCCCCACCACCAACACCGACCTGGCCGAGTTCAAGCGCACCCTCCGCAAGCACACCGCGGGCGAGCCGGGCGAGACGCGCGACCCGGCTCGGGTGGAGCGGGACTTCCTCTCGCTGCGCGCCGATCTCGGCCGACTGGAGGAGCGCTCCCGCATCGGCGAGGCCTGGCGCCGCCGCGTGCTCGACGCGCGCGAGCACTTCCAGTTCCGCGCGATCGAGACGCGACGCGACGGCGCGCAGATCGTGCACGAGGGCGTGGCGGGCAAGTCCGGCGGCGAGGGGCAGGAGCTGATCGCCTTCGTCCTCGGCGCCGCCCTGCGCTACCGCCTCGGCGACGGCACCGACCGCGTGCCCGTCTACGCCCCCATCGTGCTCGACGAGGGCTTCGTCAAGGCGGACAACGAGTACACCGGACGGGCGCTCTCCGCGCTGCGCGGACTCGGCTTCCAGCTGATCGTCGGCGCCCCGCGCGACAAGGTGAACGCGTTCGAGCAGCATGTGGAGAGCGTCGCGTACGTCACCGGCGACCCGGCCCGCCCCGGCCGTTCGCGGATCTACGCCCTTAGCATCCGGGAGGCGGTGGAACTGGAGCGCGACGCGGGCTGACCCCGCCCCGGCGCCCCGCGCTCAGCCGAACGTCACGTCGTCGAGTTCGACGATCTCCACGCCGGCCGCGTCGAGTTCGAGGGACACCCGTTCCGCGATCCCGTCCGCCGTCAGCTCCCCGTCGTAGGTGGCGTGGGCGCCGGACGGGACCACGACCGCGAAGCCCCGCTCCAGCGCTCCGAGGGCGGTGGCCTGCACGCAGAGCTCGCTCTGCAACCCGGCGACGATCAGCGTGTCGACGCCCATGGCGTGCAGCACGTCCGCGAGGGCCGGGTTCGAGAGGAAGGTGTCGGGGTCGTCCTTGCGCACCACGGGTTCGCCCGGCGCCGGCGGGAACACCAGCTCCCACCCCCGGGTGCCCGGCTCGTCCGGGTCGCCGGGGCCGCCGTCGTTCTGGACGTGGACGATGGGGACGCCCGCGTCGCGCGCCGCCTCCAGCAGCTCGCCCATGACGCGCCGGAACTCCTCGGCCCCCGCGATCGCGGTCTCGCCCTCCAGCATGTCGCGCTGCACGTCCAGCAGCATCAGTCCGTTCCCCATGACCCCATCTTGCGCCCCATTCGCTAGGGTCGTAAGGGCAGGACGCGCCGCGATCGGCGCACGGCGAGGACGGCAGGAGCAGTGGCAGACGATCACGGCAAGGCGACGCAGGCCGCCGTGCGCGAGAAGAACCTGACGACCGCGCTGCAGCTGGTGCTCTCGGGCAACGGCACCGCGACGCGGGCGAGCATCGCGCGCCGCACGGGGCTGACCTCGGCGACCGTCTCGTCGCTGCTCGCGGGGCTCATCGCCGACGGCCTCGTCTCCGAAGGGCAGCTCGCCGAGAGCACCGGCGGCAAGCGCGCCACCACGCTCCGGGTGGACACGGAGCGGCAGGTGCTGCTCTCGGTCCTGGTCCAGCCGGGACTGATCCGCGGCGCCGTCCTGAGCATGCTCGGCGACGAGCTGCACCGGCTCTCCCACCGGCCGACGCAGGTCGGGTCGATCGACGACATCCGTGCGGTGATCCGCCGGCTCGCCGCTTCCACGGACGCCCGGGTCGCGGCGATCGGCGTGCAGGTCCCGGGGATCGCCGACGGACCGCTCATCCGCGAGAGCGTCCAGCTGGGCTGGAGCGACCTCGATCTGGCGGGCGCCCTCTCCGGTGTCGTGGACGCTCCCATCCATCTCGTCAACGACGCCGACGCGGAGGCCATCGCCGACACCTCCGCGGACGACGGCTTCGGCGCCAACCGGCTCTTCGTCTCGCTCAGCACCGGGGTCGGCGCGGCCGTCATGGTCGACGGCGTGGTCGTGGCCGGCGCCGCCCATCGGGCCGGGGAGATCGGGCACGTCCCGGTGCTCTTCGGCGACGACGCACCCGTCTGCGCGTGCGGCAACCGCGGCTGCCTCGAGGAGATGGTCTCGGTCACGAGCTTGCTCGGGCTCCCTCACGGCGCCGACCTCGAGGCGGTCGACATCGCGGAGCTCGCATCGACGCCGGAGGCGCGGGCCCGCATCGCCTCGGGCGCGCGCATCCTGGCCCGCGCCCTGCTCCTCGTCAGCGCGGCGCTCGACGTGCCCAACGTGGTGCTGGGCGGAGCGTCGGCCGAGCTCGGCCCGGAGTTCATCGGACACCTGCGTGCGGAGGCGGCACGCCACCCGGTGCGCGCGGCGATGCCGCTCAGCTTCCGCTACGCGCGCTCGGCGCTGGACGAGCCATTCCGCGGAGCCGCGCAGCACGCGCTGCAATCGACGTTCGGGGTCAGCTGGGCGCGCTGACCGCCCACCGCGTCAGGAGACGCCGAGCTGCGCCGACATGACCATGATCACGCAGCCGCGCAGGACGATGTCGCGACCCTGGCTCGTCATCCGGACCGTCGTGGCGGAGTGGAACCCCGCCATCGTCCGGTTGTCCAGCGTGGTGCGGACGGCGCCGAGCAGGGTGCCCTCCAGCAGCTCCTCCGGTCCGCTGAGGACCACCTCTGCCAGGTCGAGCGCGCCGACGATGGGGGCGAGAGCCACGCCGAGCCGCTGCCCGGCCTCCCGGAGCACCGGCTCGATCGGCTCGCCCGCGATGGCCGCGGCGGCGACGCGCGACTCGAGCCGGGGAACGGCCAGCCACGCCTCCAGCACGCGGTCGCGATCGTACGGCGCCTCGGCGCCGTCGTCGGTCCCGACCATGACCTGACCGATCTCACCGGCCGCGAAACGGCTCCCCACGACCATCGCCCCGGCCACGAGCAGCCCGGAGCCGACACCGTGGCCGACCTTCACGAGCATCATGTCGCCGCGGGCGGCCCCGAAGCCGTGCTCGGCGAGGACCGCGGCGTTCGCGTCGTTGGCGACGAACACCGCGCGCCCCGTCTGCTCGGCCACCAGCCGTTGGAGGGGGACGTCGGTCCAGCCGAGGTTCGGGGCGGCGACCACCGTCCCGGACGCGTCCACGACGCCGGGCGAGCCGATGCCGATGCCCAGCACGGGCACCGCGGCCAGTTCGACGAGTCGCTCGATGAGCACCAGGGCCTTGGCGACCGCCTCGTCTCCCCTGCTGCCGGCCAGCGCGATCTCCGCGCTGTGGAGCACGTGGCCGTCGATGTCCAGCACGGCCCCGCGGAAGACGGCGTGCTCGCTGAGGTCGACGCCGATGATCTGGGTCGCTCCCCTGTCCATGTCGAGCAGCACCGCCGGCTTGCCCGGGCGCGCATCGTCGCGCTGGCCGAGCTCGACCACGAGGCCCTCGGCGATGAGCTCCCCGACGAGGTCCGAGATCGTCACGCGGGTGAGGCCCGTCCCCCGCGCGAGGTCGGCACGGCTGGCACGGCCGTCGCGGTACAGCGACTGCAGCACGAGCGACCGGTTGTGGTTGCGTGCGTGCTCGGGGAGCACCTTGGTGCGCGGCCGGAGGGCGCGCCCCGGGATCATGGGCCCGTCGAACGCCGGCGGGATCGGATCGAACGCGGCCGGGCGGCGGACATCATCGAGAAGCATGTTTGTTAGTAAAGTGGACAATCAAAGTTCTGGCAAGCGGAATCCCCAGGATCGCGCAGGATTGACAGCCGATCCATGGGGAGCGCTCCCGCCCGCGATCGCACACGGAACGGCTTACAGCGGCGTCCGAGCATAGTGTCCGCGCACAGGGGCCGCACAACGCGACGGCGGCCCGTGCGAGTCGCACGGGCCGCCGTCGGTGTGGCAGGAATGGAGCGGTGGCTACTTGCCGCCCTCCGCCGCGAGAGCGTCCTGCAGGGCCTGCTGGAGGCGGGCGTCCGCCTGGCCGTAGGCCGTCCAGTCACCGGCCTTGAGGGCCGTCTCGCGGTCCGCGAGCGCCTGCTTGGCCTGCTGGAGGGCCGCCTGCAGTGCCGCGTTGGTGGTCGTCCCGGTGCCGGTTCCGGTCCCCGATCCGGTGCCGGAGCCGGTGCCTCCCCCGCTGCCGCCTCCGCCCGCGTCGGTGCCCGGCACGTTGTTGTCACCGGCCGTGGCTCCGGAGTCACCGCCGAACAGCGAGTCGAGCGCTTGATCGAGGGTGTCCTCGAAGGCGATCTTGTCACCGAAGGCGACGAGCACCTTCTGCAGCAAGGGGTAGCTGGTCTCACCGGTCGATTTCACGTAGACCGGTTGCACGTAGAGCAGACCACCGCCCACCGGCAGCGTCAGCAGGTTGCCGTTGATCACATCCGTCTTGCCCTGGCGCAGCAGATTGAGCTCCTGCGACACCGTGGGGTCGGAGTTGAACGTGTTCTGTACCTGACCCGGCCCCGGTATGGTGTCGCTGGAGGGCAGGGACAAAAGTCTCAACTTGCCGTAACCGGCGGCGACCTTCCCCTTGGTCGAGCCGGCATCCGCATCGACCGCCAGATAGCCCTTCAGCACCGATCTACTGGCCTCGCTGGATGCCTGGGGTATGAAGGTCGTGTAGAGCGAGAAGCTCGGCGCGCTCTGGCCCGGCATCTGCAGCGTCAGGTAGTACGGCGGCTGCAGCGTGGGGTCGGACGACGAGGACGTCGGGTCCGGCGGCGTCGTCCACGCGTCCTCGCGGGAGTAGAACGAGCCCGCGTCGGTCACGTGGTACTGCCCGAGCACCGAGCGCTGCACCTTGAACAGGTCGGCCGGGTAGCGCACGTGGCTGAGCAGCTGGGCGCTCATGTCGCTGATGGGCTTGACCGTCGACGGGTAGACCTTCTCCCACGTCTTCAGCACCGGGTCCTTGGCGTCCCAGGCGTAGAGCGTGACCGAGCCGTCGTAGGCGTCGACCGTGGCCTTCACCGAGTTGCGGATGTAGTTGATGTCGTCGAAGGCGTAGGCCGGCTTCGGCGTCTCGGTGTCCGCGGTGGCGTCGCTCAGGCTGCCGACGTGCGAGTACGGGTACTGGTCGCTCGTGGTGTAGCCGTCGATGATCCACTTGACCCGGCCGTCGACCACGGCGGGGTACGCCTGCGAGTCGAGCGTGAGGTACGGGGCGACCTTCTGCACGCGCTTGATCGGGTCGCGGTCGTACAGGATCTGCGAGTTGTTGTTCACGGCGTCCGAGAGGACGATCTGCTCGTCCTGGAACTTCAGCGCGTAGACCAGCCGCTTGAAGATGTTGTCGAGCTTCGGGCCGCCGTTGCCGTCGAACGTCGTGTAGGTCTGCTGCGCACCGTCGGCGCCGCCCGGGTAGTCGAGCTCGACCGACTTCGATCCCTTCGGGGCGCCCACGATCGAGTACGTCGGCGACTGCTGGCCGAAGTAGATGCGCGGCTCGTACTGGCCGAGCGTGCCCTGCGTCGGGATGCCGTACTCCATGAACACGGGCTGGCCGTCCGACGAGCGCTGGTTGCCGTAGGCGGCGACCATGCCGTAGCCGTGCGTGTACACGAGGGTGTTGTTGTACCAGTTGCTGGCGCTCGTCAGACCCGACTGCTGCAGCTCGCGGACCGAGACCACGGCGTCCTGCTCGCTGCCGTTGACCGTGTAGCGGTCGACGTTGAGGGTGTTCGGGAAGGCGTAGTACTGGCGGAACTGCTGCAGCTGCCGGAACGACGGGCTGACGATCGCCGGGTCGATGATGCGGATCTGCGCGGTGGTCTGCGCGTCCTGACGGAGCGCGCCCGCCTCGGCGTCGGTCTTGGCGTCGTACGGGATGGTCTCGATGTCGCTGAGCCCGTATGCGTCCCTGGTGGCGTCGATGGAGTCCTGGATGTATGGCGTCTCCAGCGTCTTCTGGCTGGGCTCGACCTGGAAGCGCTGGATCACCCACGGGAAGATCGCGCCGACGACGAGGGCGGCCACGATGAGCAGCGCCGTGCCGACCAGCGGGAACCGCCACCGGCCGACGAACGCCGTCACGATGAAGAGGATCGCGACGAACACGGCCGCTCCGGCCAGGATCGCGCGGCCCGGGATGGTCGCGTTGACGTCGGTGTACGCGGCGCCGTTGATCGAGTCGCCGACGTTGGAGTCGGTCACCGTGGCGTAGCGGTCGAGCCAGATGCTCACGCCCTGCAGGAGCAGGTAGAGCGCCGCGACGACCGAGATCTGCACGCGGGCGGCCTTGCTGATGCGCACCTCGCGTCCGGAGGCGCGGATGGAGCCGTAGAGGTAGCAGGTCGCCAGGGTCGCGATCAGGGCGATCAGCACGACCGCCGACGCGAAGCCGACCGCGCTGCGGTAGAAGGGCAGCGCGAAGACGTAGAAGCCGATGTCGATCTTGAACAGCGGGTCGGTCTTGCCGAACGGCGTCCCGTTGATCCAGGCGGCGGCCAGCTGCCAGCGGCTCGACGCCGAGACGCCGGCGAAGATGCCGAACACGATCGGGATGCCGTACATCGCCAGCCGGCGCAGCGGCTCGATGACCTGCTGGTAGCGGTCGAGCTGGCTGTTCAGCTTGGCGTAGACCGGGCGCAGCCGGTAGGCGAGCTGGATGCAGGCCCACAGCGGCAGCGCCATCGCCAGGAACCCGACGAAGAACATCGAGATCGCGCCGAACCACTGCGTTGTCAGCACATTCAGGAACCCGACCTGCTGGTACCACAGGATGTCCGCATAGAGTCCGGCGAAGACGAAGAACAGGATCACCAGGGCGACGATCACCCCGAGAGTGATCCAGACGGCCGCACGGCGGCGTCCTGCTGGTCGTGCGGCGGTAGTAGAACTCACGTGCGGCCCTCTTGCTCTCGCGTGATGTGCAGATCGGGTCCATCCTAGGCGCGCATCGCTTGGAGAACGCCGTGCCCGGCGCTGGGCCATGCCCGCCCGGGAGTGTCAGGCCGGGTCGGAGCGCGTCAGGAGGCCGGGCAGGTCGGCAGGCCGGAGGTGCTGCCTCCCGTGCTCACCGCTTTGAGCACCGCGAGCGAGTCGGAGAGCGTCTTGACGGCGAAGACCTTCAGGCCGGACGGGATGTGGCCGGTCACCTCGTTGCAGTTCGACGCCGGCGCGAGGAAGTACTCCGCCTTGCCGTCGTCGCGCGCGGCGTACATCTTCTGCCGGATCCCGCCGATCGCGCCGATGTTGCCCGCGTTGTCGATCGTCCCGGTGCCCGCGACCCGCTTGCCGCCGTTCAGCTCGCCCGGCGTCAGCTTGTCGATGATCCCGAGCGCGAACATCTGGCCGGCGCTCGGGCCGCCCACGTTGTCGAGCTGGATCTTCACCTCGAACGGGAAGGTGTAATCCATCCCGGCGCCGATGCCCAGCACGGCGCGTCCCGACGACTCGACCGGCGTGATGGCGACGGTCTGGGCGGCCCCGTCGCGGAGGATGCCGATCTGCGCCGCCGTGTCCGTGCCGTTCTTCGCGATCGCGTCGCGCAGGGCCTGGACGCTCTTCACCTGCGCCCCGTCGACGCTCGTGATCTCGTCGCCCTCCTTGAGGGTTTTCGAAGCGGGGGTGTCCGTGATCAGCTGCTTGACGACCACGGCCTGCGGGAAGTCGTAGCCGAGCTCGTTGAGGGCGGCGGCGACGGCATCCTGCTGCGAGTCGACCATCAGGGCGGCGTTCTCGGCGTTGGACTGCTCGGTGGTCGTGCCGGGAGGGAAGACGGAGTCGATCGGCAGCACCGCGCGGCTCGGCTGGAACCACGACGAGACGATCTCGAACCAGCTGGGCCGCGAGTCCGGGTTGCCGACGACGGAGACGGTGAGCAGGTCGAGGGAGCCGGCCGTGTCGTAGGTCTTCTGGCCCGGGATCGAGATGAGCTCCTTGGCGTCGCCGCTCTTCGCCGCGCCCACCTGCTGATCCGTGCCCAGCGTGTTGAAGACCGGTCCGGGGATCTCGATCACGAACGGTGCAGGGGCCAGCGCGAGCACCAGCGTCAGCGCGAACGCGACGAGCACCGAGACCCACCCGATGACGACCCGGCGCGACGGCCGGATCGAAGGCTGCGGCTCCGCCACGGCGTGCTCGTCGTCGGTGAACAGGCTCACGCGGCAGGTCCCTTCGGTCGTGTTCGCCACGGGCGCACCGCGCGCCGGGCAACCGGGGCGGATTCCCACCCGGCTCTTGGAGATCAGGAGCTAGCGTAGATGGCAAGCCTGAAAGCCGCACACCGCAGCGGCATCACTTCGAGACGAGGGGCGCCCACGATGGCCGACGAGCCGAACAAGGAGCCGGACGACGAGTTCCGGGACATGTTGCGCGAGTTCCTCTCCGGAGACTCGTCGATCGACCCGAGCCAGCTGGCCGGCGCCGCCGGGTTGCCGAACGACCCGGCGAGCATCCAGAAGCTGCTCGGGCAGCTGCAGAACGCCCTGGCGAACCCCGGCGGCGGCATCAACTGGGACATCGCCGAGCAGCAGGCCCGCACCCTGGCCGGCGACGGGGCGCACACCGTCACCCCGGCCGAGCGGGCCACGCTCGACCAGGCCTTCAACGTGGCCGGGCTCTGGCTCGACCAGGCGACGAGCGTCGCGGGCCTCTCCGGCACGCCGGAGCTCATCGGCCGTGCCGAGTGGGCGCGCCAGACGATGCCCCTGTGGACGCAGCTGGCCGAGCCGGTCGCGCTCAGCATCTCGGACGCGCTGACCCGCGTGCTCGCCGAGCAGGCCCCGGAGGAGATGCAGGGCATGCTCCAGAACGCCGGGCAGCTGATGCGCTCCATCGGCGGCGCGCTCTTCGCCATGCAGCTCGGCCAGGTGGTCGGCCAGCTGGCCAAGGAGGTCGTGTCGGGCGGCGACATCGGCATCCCGCTGCTCGCCGACGGCACGGCCGCCCTCATCCCCCAGAACGTCGCGGAGTTCGGCGCCGGGCTCGACATCCCCGAGGACCAGGTGCAGCTCTACCTCGCGGTGCGCGAGCTCGCCCACGCCAGCCTGTTCCGGCACGCCAAGTGGCTGCGGCTGCAGCTGATCACGCAGATCACGGCGTTCGCCAAGGGCATCACCATCGACACCGACCGGCTCGAGTCGCTCGCCGAGAGCTTCGATCCGGCCAACCCGGAGGAGCTGCGCGAGGCCATGGTCAGCGGCGCGCTCATCCCGCCGAAGACCGAGGAGCAGCAGGAGGCGCTCGCCCGGCTCGAGACGGTGCTCGCCCTCGTCGAGGGCTGGGTCGACGTCGTCACCGCGAGCGCGACCCGCCTCCTCCCCCGCGCCGACGCGATCGCCGAGACGGTGCGCCGCCGGCGCGCGTCGGGCGGACCGGCCGAGTCCGCGTTCTCGACCCTCGTCGGTCTCGAGCTGCGGCCGCGCCGGCTGCGCGAGGCGGCGGCCATGTGGCAGGCCGTGACCGACGCCGTCGGCCAGGACGCGCGCGACGGCCTGTGGTCGCACCCCGACCTCCTTCCCCAGGCGGGCGACCTGGACGACCCGTCGGCCCTGGTGGCGCGGCTCACGGCGGCTGCCACCGGCACCGAGCCGGAGCGGGATGCGCTCGACCAGGCGATCGAGGACCTCCTCCGCGACGACACCGGGCGACCCACCGAGGACTGACCCGCGGCGCCTCGGGCACCTCAGCTGGGGATGACCACCCGAGCCCCGGTCGGCCTGTGGATAACGGCCGGACGGCACCGGCGCCCGGGCAGGATGACGGGATGGTCCTCGCACTCGATCCCCGCATCCCCCGGGTCTGGCGCACGCCGGACACCCTCCAGTTCGGCGTCGATGCGCCCCGGCTGGTGCTGCATCCGGTGAGCGTGGCCGAGGAGCGCATGATCGCGGCCCTCGCCGACGGCGTGTCCGTCGCCGGGCTGCGGATGATCGCCAAGCGCGCCCGGGCCTCTCCCGACACGGTGGACCGGCTGCTCGGCACCGTGTCCTCCGTCCTGGAGCGATCGGCGGAGGCTCCGGCCGTCCCCTCCCTCGTCGTCGTGGACGGCGAGGGCCGGACGGCGGGGCGCATCGTCGGCCTGCTGCGGTCAGCGGGTGTCGACGTGCGGAGCGGCCTCTCCTGGAGCGACCCCCTGGTCGAGACCGCGACGCTCGCCGTCATCGTCGCCTCGTACGCGATCGAGCCGTCGCGGCACGGCCGATGGCTGCGCCGGGACGTCCCTCACCTGCCGGTCGTCTTCAGCGACGGCGGCGTGGAGGTCGGCCCGCTCGTGCGTCCGGGCCGCGGGGCCTGCGTGCGCTGCGTCGACCTGCACCGCGCCGATGCCGACCCCGCGTGGCCCGCGATGGCCGCGCAGCTCCACTCCCGGGACAGGCCGGGCGAGACGGAGCTCGTGTCCGACGCGGTCGCCACCGTCACCGCTGCGCTGGTGGATGCAGTGGTGCGCGGCGGCGACGTCGCCGCGGCACCGGATCGGCACGGCAGGGCACGGAGCAGCCGCTTCGTGCCCGAGGCCGGCGGCTGGGTCGCGCGGGAGCATATGCCCCATCCGGAATGCGGGTGCCTCGGTCTGCCCGTCACTCCTGAGGAGACGACTCCGGCACCGCCATCGCGCGCGCCGGACGGGCCGGCTGGGCGAGTTCCGCCAGGAAGCGCGAGGGCTGACGCGACACCGGCCGACCGGGGTTGGAGCCACGATGCGCCCAGCTGAGCCGCAGCCGGCGGCGTGCCCGGGTGATGCCCACGTACAGGAGGCGCCGCTCCTCGTCGATCTGCTCGAAGCCGGTCGCGTAGCTGATCGGCACCAGTCCCTCGCTGAGACCGATCAGGTAGACCGACTCCCACTCCAGACCCTTCGCGGCGTGGAGAGTCGCGAGGGTCACGGCGGAGAGGGTGGGTTCGTGCTGGCCGGCCTGCCGCGCCAGCAGCTCGTCCGTGAACCGGCGGAAGGTCGCGTCGGCCGGCATCCCGTCGACGAGTCCCATGATCGCGTTCAGCGACTCCCAGCGCTCCCGCACCGCGCCCCTCCCGGCGGGAGGCTGGACCGACCACCCGAGGGTGCGCAGCACGTCGCTGACCGACTTGAAGAGCGGTTCGTCCGTCGCCGCGACACTCGCCGCGCGCAGCGTCATGATCGCCTGACGCACCTCCGGCAGGTCGAAGAAGCGCTTCGACCCGCGGATCTGGTAGCTGATGCCGAGGTCGCCCAGGGCCTGCTCGAGCACGGCCGCCTGCACGTTGACGCGATAGAGCACGGCGATGCTCTCGGGGCGGGCGCCGGCCGCGAGCTCGGCCGCGATCTGCTCGGCGACGGCGCGTGCCTCGGCCCGGTCGTCCGCGAAGGCGGCGGGCGCCACGACGTCCGCCACGTCTCGCGCGCCGTCGGTCGCGCGCTGGGTCGCCGCGGCGTGCAGGGTGAGCGCCCCGGAGCGTCCGCGCATGAGCCGGTTCGCGGTGGCGATCACGCCGGGGGTGGAGCGGTAGTTCTGCTCCAGGCGCACCACGGTCGCGCCGGGGTGCTCGCGCTCGAACCCGAGAAGGTACTCGCTGCGCGCGCCGGCGAAGGAGTAGATGGTCTGGCTGGCGTCGCCGACCACGCAGAGGTCGCGCCGGCTCCCGAGCCACAGCCCGAGCAGCTGGTGCTGCAGCGGCGAGACGTCCTGGTACTCGTCGACGACGAAGTAGCGGTACTGCTCGCGCACCTGCATCGCGACGGAGGGCTCCATCTCGATCATCCCGGCGCAGACGAGCAGCACATCCTCGAAGTCGATCTGCTTGCGCTCGTCCTTGAGCTCCTCGTAGGTCCGGTGCAGGTCGATGAGCTGCTCGGCGGTGAGGGTGCCGGGGAGGGGGCGGGTCGTGAGCGCGTCGGCGTACTGGTCGAGGGTCAGGCCCGAGACCTTGCGCCACTCGATCTCGGCCGCGATGTCGCGGAGCATGGCGGTGTCGACGCGCAGCGACAGCTTCTCGGCCGCGTGACCGAGCACCCGCCCCTTGCCGTCGAGCACGCTCGGGAGCTGGCCGCCGGTGACCTGCGGCCAGAAGTAGTTCAACTGGGCCAGGGCCGCCGCGTGGAAGGTGCGGGCGGCGACGCCTCCGGCGCCGAGCTGGCGCAGGCGGCCGCGCAGTTCCGCGGCCGAGCGGTTGGTGAAGGTGAGCGCCATCACGCGATTGGGCGTGAATGCGCCCGAGGCCACCCCGTACGCGATCCGGTGCGTGATCGCGCGGGTCTTGCCGGTGCCCGCACCCGCGAGGATGCACACGGGACCGAACAGCGCCTCCGCGGCCACCCGCTGCTGGGCGTCCAGCCCCGCGAGCAGGGCCGCCGGAGTGGCGGGTCCCTCGGTCACGGCGCCGCCGGGGGCTCGTCGAGGGATCCGCCGTACCAGTCCTCGATGAGGGCGCGCGCGATCGAGGAGCGGCCGGGCAGGATGACCTGCTCGCGGGCCTCCCACAGCTCGTGCCGGCTGAACCAGCGCAGGTCGAGGATCTCCTCGCCGTCCGGGGCGAGCGCGGACGCGGCCTGGTCGTCGGCGAGCCGCGCCGTCATCCCGACCATCACCGAGGCCGGGAACGGCCATGGCTGCGAGCCCTTGTAGCGGGCGTCGACGACGCGGATGCCGGCCTCCTCGAAGATCTCGCGCTCGACGGCGGACTCGAACGACTCCCCCGGCTCGACGAAGCCCGCCAGGAGCGAGTAGCGGGTGTGCTCCCACATGGCGTTCGAGCCGAGCAGGAGGCGGTCGTCGGCGTCGAGCACGGTGACGATCACGGCGGGATCCGTGCGCGGGAAGACCTCGGAGCCGTCCTCGAAGCAGTGCCGCACCCAGCCGGCCTGCTGGACGACCGTCGGGGTGCCGCAGCGCGGGCAGTGGGTGTGGGAGGCGTGCCAGTTCGCGATGGCGAGCGCCTCGGTGAAGAGACCGGCGTCGCGGTCGCTGAGCGCCGTGGCGACCGTGCGCAGGTTGCCCCAGCGCGCCTCGTCCGGCTCCAGCTCCTGCGCCGCGGCGTCCGTCAGCACCTCGAGCACGACGGCGGTGCCCACCGGCTCGGTCGAGGTGGCGACGAGGGTCCGGCCCAGGTAGACGCGCAGCAGGGCGGAGGTGACGCGTTCGACGGGAAGCAGCTCCAGGGCGGCCTCGCCGGCATCGGGCGCACTCCACCCGTCGCCGGACGGCGTCGCGGCCGGGACGCTCTCCGGCGTCAGGAGCGCTCTCCCCTTCCAGAGCGCGAGGACCCGGGTGCCCTGCTCCTCCCACAGCTCGTCGAACAGCGCGGGGCGCGACCGAGCGGCATGGTCGCGGTCGACGGCGTGACGGGAGAGCGGGAGGGCGCTCAGCGAGGCGGAGAGGGGTGCGGACGACATCGAGAACCTTTCAAGGCGTGGCGATCAGAGCCCACGCGCGGATGTCCATTTAGCCTAGGAACCATGGCCAGATCCCACCTCACTCTAGCCGCGCTGGCCGCTTCGGCCGTGCCCGACCTCGCCGTCTCCGGCGCCCGCAGCTACTCCCGCGACGGCGCAGGCGAGTTCGACGCCGCGCTGCTCGACGAGCGCGACGGCCGCGTCTGCATCGTCCGCGTCCCGCTCTCGCAGTCCGCCGAATCGGAGCAGAGCGCCGACCTCGTCGCGCTCCGCGCCTTGACCACCGGGATCCGCAGCCGGCTGCCGTTCGACGTGCCGCAGTTCCTCGGCCAGGCGCCGGTGGGCAGCACTCGCGCCCTCGTCTACGACTTCCTCCCCGGCGAGCACGTCGCGGTCGAGGAGATCCCGCCGGGCGACGGCCTGGCCGGCTCCATCGGACACGCCATCGCGGCCATCCACACCCTGCCGACGAGCTTCGTCGGCGAGGCCGGACTGCCCGTGCTCTCCGCCGCCGACTCCCTCGGCTCCGCGACCTCGCTCATCGAGGCGGCCGCCGCCACCGGCCTGCTGCCGACCGCGCTCCGCGACCGCTGGCGCGACGCCACGGCGGACCACTCGCTGTGGCAGTTCCAGCCCACCGTGATCAACGGCGCCCTCACCGCGGACTCGTTCCTCGTCGACGGCGACTCGGTGACGGCGGTCCTCGGCTGGTCGGCGCTCCGCGTCGGCGACCCGGCGCGCGACCTGCACTGGCTGCTCGCCATGAACGCCGAGGCGACCGACGGCGCGCTCACGGCCTACGCCTCCGCGCGTCAGGTCGCCACCGACCGTCAGTTCACGCAGCGCGCGATGCTGTACGCCGAGCTCGAGGTCGCCCGCTGGCTGCTGCACGGCCGCGAGGTGCGCGACCAGGAGATCGTCGACGATGCCGTGACCATGCTCGACGGCCTGGTGGACCGGGTCCACAGCAACGCGGTCAACCCGCTCTCGAACGCCACCGGCCCGATCATGGCGATCGACGACGTCGAGGCGATGCTCGACCGCACCCCCGGCGACCGGGCGGACGGCTACGGCCGCTCGGGCGGGATGAAGCCGGTCGCGGAGGACCAGAGCGAGCGCAGCTCCTCCTCCTCGTAGAGCCGTTCCGGCCGCACCACCTGGTCGTCGGCGACGAAGTAGAACACCGCGTCGATGAGCGCCGGGTCGACGCCGGAATACCGGGCGAACGCGAGCCGGTAGAGCGCCAGCTGCAACTGCTTGCGCTCCAGGTCCTCGGCGTCGCGCGGGGCCTTGCCGGTCTTCCAGTCCACGATCTGGTACTCGTGCTCGCCGTCGTCGCTCCGGTACACGGCGTCGAGCTTGCACACCACCACCTGGCCTGCGAGGGTCACGTGGATCTCGAGCTCGACCTCCTCCGGCCGCCGGCCCGCCCAGGTGCTCGCGGCGAACGTGGCCTGGAGCTCCGCGAGCCGCTCGGCCTCCAGCAGCTCGCCGGCGGGGTCGTCGAGCTCGGTCGCGGCGGCGTCGAGCTCGTCCGCCCCGCCCGCTGGGGCGCCGAATCGCTCCTCCACCCACCGGTGGAAGAGCGTGCCCAGCCGCGTCTGCCGGTACGGCCGCTCCGGCATCGGCCGGCGCAGCGTCGCGGCCACGGTCGCGGGATCGGAGATGTAGTCCTTGAAGCGCGACGCCGGGATGCGGGTCGGCAGCTCCACGAGCCCGGCGTCCTCGGCGCGCCGGGCGCGCTCGGCGAGCAGCAGATCGAGGTCGCGGGCGTAGACCCCTCCCGTCGCGGCACCGCGTTCACGCCGCTCCCGCACCGCGTCGGCCGCCGCCTGCACCCGGTCGCGACGTGTCCCGAGCGGGTCCAGCGGCCAGGTGAGGGTCTGCGCGGTCAGGGAGAGCGGGTTCTCGTCCGGCTCGTCGCACTCCGGGAAGGCGTCGGCGGGGAGGAGCCCGGCGGCCTGCAGCTCGAGCAAGTACGCCCCGGGCCCGCGCGGCCGGGTCTGCGTCGACCAGTAGGAGCCGGTCAGGAGCAGCCGCTCCCGGGCACGCGTGACGGCGACGTAGATGAGCCTCCGCTGCTCCTCCAGGTGCCGCCGCAGGTTCTCCGCCTCGAACGCGTCGATGGACTCGTCGATCTGCTTCTGGTCTTCGGCGTTGCGCCAGGCGAGCACGGGGAGCTCGGCGGAGTCCCCGCGGAACTCGTTGGGCAGCTGCCCGAACGAGAGCCAGCCCTTGCGGCTCTGCGGCGGGCCGGGGAGCTCGCCGTCCACCAGGCGCGGGACGGCGACGACATCCCATTCGAGCCCCTTGGCGCCGTGGATGGTGAGGATCTGGACCGTCCCCGGCTCCGGGTCCTCGCTGCGCGGCGCGAGGTTGTCGCGCTGCTCGGCCTCGGCGAGCCACGCCAGGAACGAGCCGAGCGTCGCCCGGTCGTCCGCGGCGAGGTAGGAGGCGACCTGCTCGGCGAAGGCGTCGAGGCTCGCCTGGCCGAGCTGCGCCGACTCGTTCGCGGCGACCTCGACGTCGAGCAGGAGCTCCTGCTGCACGAGGGTGACCAGATCGAGCAGGTCGAGGCCGACCCGCGACCGCAGGCGGTCGAGCAGGCGGCCGGCGTCGCGCATCCGCTCCAGTCCGACCGCGCTGATGTCCTCGAGCTTGGAGTGACCCTCGGGCGCCTCCACGACGAAGTCGAGGGCGTCGACGAGCGAGGCCGACTCCTCCCCGGCGACGGACCGCCGCAGCCGGTCCCGCACCTCGGGGTCGAGCTCCTGGAACCGGTGGTCGCGCGTCGAGAGCCAGGAGGCGACCCGGCGGAGCCCCGCGATGTCCCTGGGCCCCACGCGCCACCGTGCGCCCGTGAGGAGGCGGATGAGCTCGGACCCGGCCGTCGGGTCGTGCATCACCCGCAGGGCGCTCACGAGGTCGGCGATGGCCGGCTGTTCCAGCAGACCGCCGAGCCCGAGCACGTGGTACGGGATGCCGCGGCGCGCGAGGGCCGCCGTGAAGACGTCGATCTTCTTGAGGGAGCGGCACAGCATCGCGGCGCTCGGGGGCACGCCGTCGGCGTCGCGATCGGCGATCCGCTCCCCCAGCCACGCCGCGACCGCCTCGGCCTCGTCCGCCACGGTCTGACCGAACTCCGCCGTCAGCTCGCCGGCCGCGGCCCCGGGCCGCGGCTGCAGCAGCTCGACGTGCACCGGCGAGGCCGCCGAGAGCGGCGCGACGAGGGTGTTCGCGGCGTCGAGCACGCGGGTGGGGTTGCGCCAGCTCGTACTCAGCGCGTACTCGTCGGCGCCACCGTGCGCGGCCCCCGGCCGCTGCCCGGTGAAGTCGACGGAGAACCGGCCGAGGTTCGCGGCGCTCGCGCCGCGCCAGCCGTAGATGGACTGGTGCGGGTCGCCGACGGCCATCACGGCCTGCCCGGCGAAGAGTCTCGAGAGCAGCCGCGTCTGGACGACGGAGGTGTCCTGGTACTCGTCGAGGAGGACGACCCGGAAGCGGCGGCGGTAGTCGTCCACCACCGCGGGCAGGCGCTCCGCGATGGTCAGGGCGAGCGCCACCTGATCGGAGTACTCGACGAAGCCGCGACGCCGCTTCTCCTCGGCGAACGCCTCCGCGAGCGTGAGCAGCGGCGGAAGCGAGCCCACCGCGGCGACGGCGGAGCGGACGGAGGCGTAGACGTCCTTCACGCGCCCGTTGCCCGTGGGGAGCTCGACGACGCGGGAGAACCCCTCCACCATGCGCTCGACGTCGGCGGCCTCGGCGACGTTCTCGCTGAGCGCCCGGCTGAGGGTGAGCACGGCGCTGGTGACCGCGTCGACCCCGCGCTCGAGGTCGACGAGGCGCTCGTCGGTGCTCCCGACGACGAGCCGGCGGGCGAGCTGCCACGCCGACGCCTCGCTCAGGACGGCCGACTCCGGCTCACGCCCGATCAGCAGGGCGTTCTCGCGGAAGATCGCGTTCGCGAACGCGTTGTAGGTCGCCACCTCGGGCGACTCGAACGGGTCGAAGGCGATCTCGGTCAGTCCGGACGCGACGAGCTGCTCGATCCGGGTGCGGATGCGCGCGGCGAGCTCGCCCGCCGCCTTGCGCGTGAAGGTGAGGCCGAGGATCTCGGGGACGCGGGCGTGCCCGTTGGCGAGCAGCCAGACCACCCGGTTGGCCATCGTCTCGGTCTTGCCGCTGCCGGCTCCGGCGACCACGATGGCCGGACGCACCGGCGCCTCGATCACCGCCTGCTGCTGGAGCGTCGGCTCGGGCAGGCCGAGGGCCCTGGCGATCTCCACGGCGCTGACGGGGCGCACCGCCCGTTCAGCGCGCTCGGCGTCGGCGTCCGGCTCGTCGAGGGTGAGCGCCTGCTCGACCAGGTCGAGGTCGGCGTCCGCCGCGGCCCACTCCAGCACGTTCTCGTCGTTCACGGTCGTCCCTCCCCCGTCGTCGCACCGGGGCTCGTCGTCGTGCCGCGCATCAGGCGCTCACCGCCGGCACCAGGTGGATGCGGTACTCGTACTTCGCATGCGGGTCGCGGTCGCCGAGATCCACGACCCCGGCGAACGTCGCTGCCGCCATCCCGGTCGCCGCGTCGGCGACGCGCTGCTTCAGGCGCTCCAGGCCGTCGGGATCCACCCGGTCCTGAGCGACCTCCCGGTAGCCCTTGCCGCGCACGCCCTTCGCGACGAACAGCAGCTTCGCCCCGCCGGAGGGCAGGCCGTCCGCCACCTCGATCGCGCCGTGCTCCAGGGCGAGCTGGTACGCCCCGAGCTGGGCGTGCTCGGCGGCCTCCGCCGCGGTCGGCGTGCGGTTGCCGGTCTTGAGGTCGACGATCACGACGGTGCCGTCGGCCGTGCGCTCCACCCGGTCGATCGTGCCGCGCACCAGCGCCCGGCCGATCCGCAGCTCGAACTCGCCCTCCGACCCGAGGAGCGCCCCACCGGCGCGCTCGAAGTCGCGCAGGTACTCGGAGACCCCCTGGGCGAGCGTCCTCGTGCGGCGGCGCTCCTTCTCCTCCAGCCACGGGGACTCGAAGCTCAGCTCGCTCCACCGGCGCTCGATGCCGCCCCACAGCCGCTCGACGCTCAGGTCGCGGTCATCGCTGGTGCTCGCCTCCTCCATGACGGCGTGCACCACGGTGCCGATGCCGGCGGCGAGGCCGCTCGGCGACGAGGCCATGGCGTCGACGAACCAGGCGAGCGGGGACTTCTCGAACGTCTCGAGTCGCGACGGCGACACGCGGACCACGGCCTCCTCGTCGTCGAGGTCGACCAGCGGGTCGGTCGTCGACGGCTCGGTGAGGCCGTACCAGCTGGCGGGGTCCGCACCCTCGACGCCCGCGTCGGCGAGCCGCGCGAGGGCCTCGGCGGCGTCGGGCGACCCCGTGGTGGCGAGGCGGCGGCGCAGCCTGCCGACCATCCCGCGCAGGGAGAGCGGGTGGATGCCCTCGTCGCGGTCGTCGACCGCCAGGTCGCCGGGCAGGCGCAGGAACGGAGAGGGCTGCTCGTCGTCGTTCGCCGTCGCCGTGAGGATGACCTGGCCGCGGGCGCGGGAGACCGCGAGGGCGAACATGCGGAGCTCGTCCCCGAGCACCTGCGCCCGCTGGTCCTCCGTGGCCGTCTCGCGCCCCTCGAGCGCGTCGCCGAGCTCCTGCGGGTGCAGCAGCGAGCCGCGCAGCCGGAGGTTCGGCCAGACGCTCTCCTGCAGGCCGGAGACGGCCACGACCTCGAACTCGCGGCCCACCGTCGCGCTCGGCGTGCAGACCAGGACGGCCGGCCCGGCGGTCTGCGCGGCGAGGGTGTCCTCCGGGACCTCCGCTCCCAGCAGTTCGACGACGAAGTCGGCGGCGGGACGTTCCGGGTAGCGCTCGACGAAGCGCCGGGCGGCCGTGAACAGGGCGACGACGCCGTCCAGGTGCCGATTGGCCTCGTCGGCGACGATCCCGCTGCGCTCGGACTGCTCCAGCCAGCGCCCGGCGAGGCCGCTGCGCTCCCACGTGTGCCAGAGGAGCTCCTCGATCGTCGCCCCGGCGGCGCCCTTCTCGCGGCCCGCCCGCAGCGTCTCGGCCAGGCGACCCGCGCGGCGTGCGGGCGAGGAGTCGATCGTGGCGAGGTGCGCCGGGTCGGCGAGCGCCTCCACCAGCAGGTCGTCCCCCGACCGGTTGCCCTCGCCGGCGAGCTCCTCCTGGCGGAGGGCGAGGCGCAGCCGGCGCAGGCTGACCGCGTCCAGACCGCCGAACGGTCCGAGGAGCAGCTCGGTGGCGACCGCCGGGGTCGGCTCGACGGCGCCCACCTCGACGCCGGCGACCGTGATCAGCTGGCGCGCCGCGTAGTCGTCGCGGAGCGCGCGGCCGGCGATGCTCGTCTTGGTCGGGACCTCCGCCACGGCCAGCGCGCGCGCCAGGCCGGGCACGTGGGCCCCCGAGCGCACCACGACCGCCATCTCGTCCCACGACACCCCGTCGAGCAGGTGCCGCTCGCGCAGCCGGCGGGCGAGCCGTGCGGCCTCGGCCGGGGCGGACGCGGCGAGGATGCGCAGGACCTCCGGCGGGGCGTCGTCGTCCGTCTGCGCGCGGTCCTCGGCGACGGGCCGAGCGGGAGCCGGCCGTGCGGACACCGCGAGCCGCTGCACCCCGGCGGCGGCCGTGCCGATGCGCTCGGTCACCCGCACGGTGAGCTCGCGCAGCGCCGGCGTCTGCCGGTGGGCGGAGCCCAGCACGAGGCGCTCGACGGGGACGCCGAGGCGGGAGGCCAGCTGGCCGATGGCGCCGGTCTCCGCGCCGCGGAAGGTGGTGGAGGCGACGTCGGGGTCGCCGAACGCGACGACCGCGACACCGCGCTCGGCCAGCGCGCGCAGCAGGGCGACCGTGGCGACCGTGGCCTCCTGCAGGTCGTCCACGAAGACGACGCGCAGCCGGTCGAGCGCGCTGCCGTCGCGCACCACGGCGACCGCGGACGCGATGAGCTCGGCCGAGTCGACGAACCCGCCGCGGTAGCTGTCGACGACGGCCTGGTACTCCGCGAGGAACCGGGCGGCCGCCCGCCACTCGTCGTGCCCGGTGATCGCGCCGAGCTCGGAGAGGCGCGACGGCGTGACACCGTGCTCGGCGCAGCGGGCCATCAGCTCGCGCAGCTCGGTGCGGAAGCCGCGAAGCGAGCGCACCTCCTCGACGAGCGGCTCCGGCCAGACGGGCCCGGCGCCGTCCTCGATGTGGCCCGCGAGCAGCTCGGCGATGATCTGGTCCTGCTCGCCGCCGGTCAGGAGGCGCGGAGGCTCCTCCCCCGTGAGCCGGGCGCGCGCGCCGACGAGCTGGAAGGCGAGGGAGGTGGCGGTGCGCGCGAGGGGACCGTTCGTCGGCACCCCCAGCCGCAGGGCGATCCGATCGCGCAGCGCGGTCGCGGACGCGCGCGAGGCGCTGAGCGCGAGGACCTCGTCGGTCCCGTAGCCGCGGCCGAGCACGCGCTCGGCGAGCGCCTCGACGAGCACCGTCGTCTTCCCGGTGCCCGGGGCGCCCAGCACGGCCGCGGACGCTCCGTCGGCCAGGCGCAGCACGGCCTCCTGCGTCTCGTCGAGGGCGGGGTCGCCGCTGCCGGAGCGCCGGTCGGCGCGGGGGCGGAAACCTCGGGTCGTCATGTCCTTCACGGTATCGGCGTCCGCCGACAGAGAACGTGACCCGGCGCCGCGAGCCGTGTGCCGTAGTCTGAACTCACATCGGGCGGTCGGTTTCGAGATGGCCCAGAACACCGGAAAGGCACGTCGTGGAGATCCGCATCGGAATCGTCAACGCCCCCCGCGAGCTGGGATTCGAGTCGGCGCAGTCGCCCGACGAGATCGCCCAGCAGGTGGAGACCGCCGTGAACAACGGCACCGGCGTCCTGCGCATCACCGACGACAAGGGCCGCATCTACGTGGTGCCGACCGCGGGCATCGCCTACGTCGAGATCGGCGCCGAGGAGTCGCGCCGCATCGGCTTCGTCGGCTAGATTCCCGTCTCGTGGAACTCCTCTTCGTCGCACTCGGCGGAGCCGTGCTCGGACTCGGCGCACGCTACCTGCTGCCCGGCCGTCACACGCACGGCGCCGTCCTCATCCCGGCCCTCGGCGTGATCGCCGCGAGCGCCCTGTGGGTCGCGCTCACCTGGGCGGGCCTGAAGTGGAACGGCGGCTGGATCTGGTGGATCACGCTGCTCGGCACGGCGGCGATCGTCGCGATCGTCGACCTGGTCGTCGGCCGCGTGCGCGCCGATCACGACGAGAAGCTGCTGCACTCGCTGGCGAAGGGCGCCGTCGCGCGCTGACGCCGCTCGCGTGCCGAACACCCCGGGTGCGGCACCGCTCAGGCGGTGAGGCCCAGCGCATCCATGCGCCGCGTGTGCGCCGCGATCAGCTCGGTGAAGATCGGCTCGATGCGCTCCTCGTCGGTCGCCCGGTTGCCCGAGAGGTGCAGCGCGGAGCGCGCCACGAGCAGGGTGTCGCCGACCAGGCGCCGCCCCCACATGGCGAGCCGCGACGCGAGCTGCGAGTCGGCGGCGATCTCTGCGCGCAGCACCTCCAGCACGCCCTCCTGGCCGGAGTCCGAGCCGAGGAGCTGGGCGACGCGCGGTCCGATGTCGCCGGGGAGTCCGGCCGCCAGCCGGATGAAGAAGTCGTCGAGCAGGCCGCCGGTCACCAGGGCCGACAGCAGCGTCTCGCGCCAGTCCGCCCCGACGATGAGGGCGCTGAAGCCCTCGATCTCGTCGGCGAACGGCTTCATCACCTCGCCGGGATCGTCGCCGCGGCGACGGATCTCGGCCACGATCCCCTGGTGCTTCGACAGCGCGTGCCCGGCGGCGGCCGCCACCGGCTCCTTGGCGCTCAGCGAACCGCACTCCGCCGCGACCCGCGAAAGGGTCTGGAACTGGTCCAGCTGCAGGTAGGCGGCCTGGCCCAGATAGGGCAGCAGATCGGGCATGACCTCGTGCAGGTCCACCCGCACGGCCGGGGCCCGATCGGCGCGGGGGGCGAGACGGGGGAGCTCGACCGCGGAGCGTCGGCGCGTGAACCAGGTTGACACGTACAGCAGTGTAACGGGGTCGTCCAGTAGGCTTGTCGTGTCCGTCGGCGTTGGATCGACGGCTCCTACGCCTGCGACACGAACAGGGCGTAGACCTTACGCAACGAACGACAGGCATACCTTTTGACTTTCTCCGAACTCAACATCGACCAGGACATGGTGGACGCCCTCGCCGCGAAGGGCATCGTCGAACCGTTCCCGATCCAGGCGCAGACCATCCCTCTGGCGCTCAGCGGCCAGGACATCATCGGCCAGGCCAAGACGGGCACCGGCAAGACCTTCGGCTTCGGCCTCCCGATCATCCAGCGCATCGGCCTCGACCCCGCGCCCGGCGTGAAGGTGCTCGTCGTCGTCCCGACGCGCGAGCTGTGCGTCCAGGTCGCCGAGGACCTCGAGATCGCCACCTCCAACCGCTCGACCACGGTCGTCAGCATCTACGGCGGCAAGGCCTACGAGGGCCAGGTCGAGCAGCTCAAGGCCGGCGCCCAGATCGTCGTCGGCACCCCCGGCCGCCTGCTGGACCTCGCCGGCCAGCGCCTCCTCGATCTCAAGCAGGTGCAGGAGGTCGTGCTCGACGAGGCCGACAAGATGCTCGACCTCGGCTTCCTCGCCGACATCGAGAAGATCTTCCAGCAGGTCCCCGCGACCCGCCACACCATGCTCTTCTCGGCGACGATGCCGGGCCCGATCGTCGCCCTCGCGCGTCGCTTCATGACCCGCCCGGTGCACATCCGCGCGACCGACCCGGACGAGGGCCTCACCCAGGCCAACATCAAGCACGTGGTCTACCGCGCCCACTCGCTCGACAAGGACGAGGTCATCGGCCGCATCCTGCAGTCGGAGGGCCGCGGCAAGACCGTCGTCTTCACCCGCACCAAGCGCGCTGCGGCGAAGCTGGTCGAAGAGCTGAACGACCGCGGCTTCAACGCCGCCGCCGTGCACGGCGACCTGAACCAGGAGCAGCGCGAGCGCGCGATGGCCGCCTTCAAGGCCGGCAAGAAGGACATCCTGATCGCCACCGACGTCGCGGCCCGCGGCATCGACGTCAACGACGTGACCCACGTGATCAACCACACCGTCCCGGACGACCACGACACCTACCTGCACCGCGCCGGTCGCACCGGCCGCGCCGGTAAGACGGGCATCGCGGTCACCTTCGTCGACTGGGACGACCTGCACAAGTGGGCGCTGATCAACCGGGCGCTCGAGATGGGCCAGCCGGAGCCGGTCGAGACCTACTCGTCGAGCCCGCACCTCTACGAGGACCTCAACATCCCCGCCGGCTCCAAGGGCCGCCTGAAGAGCACGCCGGTCGTCAAGAGCGAGGGCGCCCGCACCGGCGGCTCGCGCTCCGAGGGTTCGCGTTCCGAGGGCTCGCGTTCCGGCGGCGCCGCCCGCGACGGCGAGCGCTCCGGGGGCAACCGCAGCCGCCGCCGCACCCGCGGCGGAGAGGGCTCGGCCGAGGCGGCCGGCGGCGACGCCGGCACCACCGCCACCGCCACCGCCGAGGGCGACCAGAACGTCGCCGCCGGCACTCACGACGGAGGCGGCTCGCAGCACCGCGACGGCAACAGCGCCCCGCGCCGCCGTCGCCGCCGTTCGCGCGGCGGAGCGTCGAGCGCCCCCAGCACTCCCCCCGCGAACTGAGTTCCGATTCGCAGAGAAGGCGGCGGCCCCGACGGGGTCGCCGCCTTCTGCGTCAGTACCAGTCGTGCCCGAGGTGGAACGACCAGGCGGCGCACGGGCTCCCGTAGCGGCCCGAGATGTAGCCGAGCCCCCAGTTGATCTGCGTGTTCGCGTTGGTCATCCAGTCGCCGCCGGCGCTCGCCATCTTGCTGCCCGGCAGGGCTTGCGGGATGCCGTACGCGCCGCTCGACCGGTTGTAGGCGTCGGCGCGCCAGCTGGACTCCTTGGTCCAGAGCTTGATGAGGCAGCTCAGCTGCTCGCCGCCCCAGCCGTAGGCCGGCAGGCGGCCGGCCGCGTACGCCTGCGCGGCGGCGGGGTCGACCACGATTCCGGGCGGGGGCGCGGAGCCGTCCGCTCCTCCCCCGGATCCGCCGCCGCTGCCGCCACCGCCACCCGAGCCACCGCCACCCGAGGTGCCGCCTCCCCCGGTGTTGGCGGGCTGCTCCGCGGCCTTGCGGGCGGCCTCGCCCTCCGCGTACCGCCGTTCGACCGAGGCTTCCGTGTTCTTCAGCGACGCGAGCTGGGCGTACAGGGTGTCGGCGCGCGTCTGCTGGTCGGCGAGCGCGGCGTCGGCCGCGGCCTTGGCGGAGGCGGCGGTGTCGTACGCCTTCTTCGCGTCGGCGTCGCGCTGCTGCCGGATGCTCCGAGCGGCGGAGGCCTGCGCGCTGAGCGACGACGCCAGGTTCTTCTGCGACGTGGCCTGCTGGAGGAGCGTGTTCGACCGCTCGGCGAGCTTGGACACCGCGCCGAGCTGGTAGAGCAGGGTGTCGGCCGTCGCGGTGCTGTCGCTGAGGAAGAGCCGCACGGAGACGTCCGAGCCGCCGCCCCGGCTGAGCTGGGCCGCCAGGGTGCCGCTCTGCTGACGCAGCGTGTCGGCCGTGGATCGCGCCGCCTCGGCCTGCGCGGCGAGGTCCGACGCCTTCTGGGCCGCCGCCTGCAGGGCGGCCTGCGCGGCCCCGAACTCGGCGGCACGCTGGATGGCGGCGTCGGCCGCGGTGTCCGCACTGCTCTGGAGTCCGGCGAGGAGCCCGTTGATGCGGTCGACCTGGGCCTGAGCGGAGGACGCGTTCGCCTTCGCGGCGGCGACCTCATCCCAGCTCGGGTAGTTCGTCTCGGCCGCCGCGGGTCCGGCGGCTTCGGCGGTCACGAGCCCCGCGACCAGCACGGCGACCGCCGCCGATCGCGCCAAGACCCGTCTCACCCGCACACGCTCCCGATTCCTCCGTCGGGCTCCAGGCTATGCGACCGGGCCGTCCGGCGTCGAACCGGGCGGCCGCCGGTCAGTACCAGTTCGGGTCGTGACTCATCTCGAAGTTCCACGCGGCGCAGGGCGAGCCGTACGCCCGGTTGATGTAGTCGAGGCCCCAGTTCACCTGGGTGTTCTGGTTCGTCATCCAGTCGGCGCCGGCCGACGACATCTTGCTGGCCGGCCACGCCTGCGGGATGCCGTAGGCGCCGCTCGACGTGTTGTACGCGTCCGCGCGCCAGCCCGACTCGTGGTTCCACAGCTGGATGAGGCAGCCCATCTGGTCCTGCCCCCAGCCGAACGCCGCCAAGCGGCTCGACGCGTACGCCTGCGCTCCGGCGGGGTCGACGACCATGCCGGGAGGCGGTGCGACGCCGTCGGCTCCTCCACCCGGGTTCGCGGCGGCTTCGGCGGCGGCCTTCGCCGCCTCCCCGGCCGCGTAGTTCTGCTCGACGGAGGTTTCGGTGTTCTTCAGGGTCGCGAGCTGCGCGTACAGCGTGTTCGCGTGCGACTTCTGGTCGGCGAGCTGCGCCTCGGCCGCCGCCTCGGCGTCCTTGGCGACCTGGTAGGCCTTCTTGGCGTCGGCGTCGAGCTGCGTGCGCACGGTCTCGGCGGCGGCGGCCTGCGTGCTGAGGGCGGCGGCGACGTTCTTCTGCTGGTCGGCCGCGGCGAGGAGCGCGGTCGAGCGCTCGGTGAGCTTCGAGACCGCCCCGAGCTCGTAGAGCAGCGACTTCTGGTTCGTCGAGCTGCTGCCCAGGAAGAGGCGGAGGGTGACGTTGGAGCCTCCGGCGCGCACCAGCTGGGAGGCGAGGGTGCCGCTCTGCTTGCGGAGGGTCTCGGCCTGGGCGGTGGCCGCGGTGGCCTGGGACGAGAGGTCGTCGGCTTTGCGCGTCGCCGCCTGCAGCGCCGCCTCGGCCGCCCCGTACTCTCCCGCGCGCTTCACGGCGAGATCTCCGGCGGCGTTCGCGGCCGTCTGGAGGTTGGCCAGCAGCGCGTTGATGCTGTCCACCTCGGCCTGGGCCGCCGCCGCGTTCGCCTTCGCGGCCTGCACGTCGTCCCACGACGGGTACGACGTGTCCGCGACGGCCGGTGCCGCGCCTCCCGCCAGAACGAGCGCGCCGATCAGCGCCGCCGCCGACGCGGAGGCCGTCCACATCCGTCTCACCCGAGCACCTCGCCTTTCGTCCCCCGGGGTCCAGGCTAAGCGCACCTGGTCACGGAGCGAAGAAGGGCGCCGCGCCTGTCGCTTCTTCGATCATCCGATCGAGGACCGCCGGATCGGTCGTGTTCTCGCCCAGGCGGTTCGGTTTCCCCGCCCCGTGGTAGTCGCTGGAGCCCGTGAGTGCGAGCCCGTAGCGGGCGGCCAGTTCGCGCAGCCGCGCCTTGCCGTCCTCGGTGTTCTCGCGGTGATCGACCTCGAAGCCGAAGAGCCCGGCGTCGACCAGGCGGCGCAGGCGGTCCTCCGGGATCACCCGGCCGCGGCCTCCCGTCGCGGGATGCGCGAGCACAGGGATGCCGCCGGCCTCCCGGATCAGCCGCACCCCCGTCAGCGGTTCCGGCGCGTAGTGCGGCTGGAAGTAGCCGCTGCGCCAGTGCAGGATGCCGGCGAAGGCCGCGCTGCGGTCGACGGCGAGACCGCGGGCGACGAGCGCGTCGGCGATGTGCGGGCGGCCGACCGTGGCGCCCTCCGTGGCCTGGGCCATCACGTCGGCCCAGGTGATGTCGTAGTCCTCGCCGATCCGGCGCACCATGTCCTCCGCGCGCCGCATCCGGCCGTCGCGGATGCGCTGGGTCTCCGCCACGAGCGCCGCGTTCGTGGGATCGAAGAGGTAGCCGAGCATGTGGACGCTCGCGAACTCGATCCGCGTGCTCAGCTCCATGCCCGGGATGACCGTGATGCCGGCCTCGGCGCCCGCGACGGCGGCCTCCGCCCAGCCCGCGGTGGAGTCGTGGTCGGTGAGCGCGACCGTGCCGAGCCCGGCGCGCGCCGCGGCGTGCACGAGCTCCGCAGGGGTCTCCGTCCCGTCCGACACGCTCGAGTGCGTGTGGAGGTCGACGGGACCGCGGAACCGTCGCTCATCAGCCATGCACTCCATCCTAGGAGTGGGAGAATGGTCGGCATGTCGTCCCAGCAGTCCACTCCGTCCACCGCCGAGACCGAAGAGGCCCCGCGCGCCACCGCGAACCGCTCGACCACTCCGGGCTCCGCCGCCTTCAAGGAGTTCATCGGCAGCGGCTGGGCGGAACGGCCGGAGGTGCTCCCGGGCGCCCGCGAGCAGGCCGCGTTCGCCGCCCGGCGCCGTGCCCGCGTGTCGGAGCTCTTCCGCGGCAAGCGCGTGATCGTCCCCGCCGGGCGCCTCAAGCAGCGCTCCAACGACACCGACTACGCGTTCCGCGCCCACTCCGCGTTCACGCACCTCACCGGGTGGGGCTCGGACTCTGAGCCCGGCAGCGTGCTGGTGCTGGAGCCCACCGCCTCCGGGCACGAGGCCACCCTGTACTTCCGGGAGCGCGCCGGCCGCGACTCCGACGAGTTCTACGCCAACCCCGAGATCGGCGAGTTCTGGATCGGGCCGCGCCCCTCCCTCGGCCAGGTCGCGAGCGACCTCGACCTCCCGACGCGCGGGATCGCCGACGTCGCCGCCGTGCTCGACGCCGTCGACGACTCCACCCTCATCCTGCGTGAGGCGGACCCCGACCTCACCGACCGCGTCGACACCGCGCGCCTGGTGCTCACCGAGGACGCCGACCCGGAGGACCACGCCGAGGACGACCGCCTGGCCCGCGAGCTCTCCGAGCTCCGCCTGGTCAAGGACGAGTACGAGCTCGGCGAGCTGCGCGCCGCCGTCGCCGCCACCGCGCGCGGCTTCGACGACGTGATCGCCGACCTCCCGCGCATCGTGGCGCACCCCCGCGGCGAGCGCCTCGTCGAGGGCGTCTTCAACGGGCGCGCGCGGGCGGACGGCAACGCCGTCGGCTACGACACCATCGCCGCGAGCGGCCCGCACGCCTGCATCCTGCACTGGACGCGCAACGACGGACCGGTGGTCCCCGGCGACCTCATCCTGCTCGACGCGGGCGTGGAGATGGACAGCTACTACACGGCGGACATCACGCGCACCCTGCCGGTCAGCGGCACGTTCACCGAGACGCAGCGCCTGGTCTACGAGACGGTGCGGGAGGCCGCGGACGCCGCGTTCGCGATCGTCCGCCCCGGCATCCGCTTCCGCCAGATCCACGCGACCGCGATGGCGGTCATCGCCCGCCGCACCGCCGAGTGGGGCCTGCTGCCCGTCAGCGCGGAGGAGGCCCTGGAGCCGGAGAACCAGCAGCACCGCCGCTACATGGTGCACGGGACGAGCCACCACCTGGGGCTCGACGTGCACGACTGCGCGCAGGCGCGGCGCGAGCTCTACCTGGACGGCGTGCTGGAGCCCGGCATGACCTTCACGATCGAGCCCGGCCTGTACTTCCAGCCGGACGACCTGACGGTGCCCGAGCGGTTCCGCGGCATCGGCGTGCGGATCGAGGACAACATCCTCGTCACCGCCGACGGCGCCGAGAACCTGTCGCTCGCCATCCCGCGCACCGCGGACGACGTCGAGGAGTGGATGGGCCGGCTCGGCGCACGCTGAGCCGAGCGGCCCACCGCCCGCCGGTCAGGCGCGCGGCGCCGGGGGTGCCGCCGGGTCCTCCGGGCCGTCCGCCGGGGGCACGGGAGGCTGCGGCGCGGGAGGCTGCCACGCGCTCGGCGGGTCGCTGGGGTGCGGCGCAGCGGGCGGGTCGCTCGGGTGCGCGGCCGCGGCCTGGGGCTGCTCCGACGGCCGGCCGTCGAGCAGGTTGCGCGCCCGGTTGCCGAGGTCGCCGTCCACCAGGACGGAGTAGCTGGTCGCGATGACCTGCATGACCGAGGTGTAGTCCTTGCGGCGCCGGTTGATGGCGTAGGAGACGATGCCGAACAGCATCCCGAAGCCGGCGCCGATGAGCACGGCGGCGATCACGAAGGCGAAGCTCACCGTCGGGGAGAAGATCACGAGGAGCAGCCCGAAGAAGATGCCGAGCCAGGCGCCGGAGGCCGCGCCGGCGAGAGCGACGCGCCCCCAGGTGAGCTTGCCGGTCACGCGCTCGACGCTCTTGAGGTCGCTGCCGATGATGGAGACCTTGTCGACCGGGAAGTCGGCGCGGGCGAGCACGTCCACCGCCTCCTGGGCCGCGGGGTAGCTGTCGAACGTTGCGACGACCTCGCCGCGCGGGAGGGTCGGGAACAGGATCCGGTTGCGGCCGCCGAGAGGGCTTGGGGAGCTCATCGCCCCATTGTCCCATTCTCACGGTCCCCGCGGTGGGAAGGGCATAGGTTTATACACGTGAGTGCCACCAGAATCTTCGTCGCCCGCCTGGCCGGGACCAGCGTCTTCGACCCGGTCGGCGACCGGGTCGGCCGCGTGCGCGACGTGCTGGTGGTCTACCGCAAATCGGACCCGCCGACCGTCGTCGGCCTGATCGTGGAGATCCCCGGCAAGCGCCGCGTGTTCGTGTCGATCGGGCGCGTGACGAGCATCTCCCCCGGCCAGATCATCACCACCGGGCTCATCAACGTGCGGCGCTTCGAGCAGCGCGGCGGCGAGGTGCGCGTCATCGCGGAGCTGCTCGGCCGCAAGGTGGACTTCGCCGACGGCACCGGAGAGGCCACCATCGAGGACGTCGCCATCGAGGAGTCCCCCACCGGCGAGTGGGCGGTCGGCCAGCTCTTCGTGCGCCGGCCCAAGACCGGCTCCTCGCCGTTCGGCAAGGGACCGACGACGTTCGTGTCGTGGAACGAGGTGCGCGAGCGTCTTCGCGGCGGGGAGGCGCAGTCGGCGGAGCAGCTGATCGCGACGTACTCCGAGCTGAAGCCGGCCGACCTCGCGAACACGCTGCTCGACCTCCCGCCCCAGCGCATGCTCGAGGTGGCGGAGGAGCTGCCGGACGACCGCCTCGCCGACGTGCTCGAGGAGATGCCGGAGAGCGAGCAGGTGCAGATCCTCGCCAAGCTCGACGACGACCGCGCCGCCGACGTGCTCGACCAGATGGAGCCGGACGACGCCGCCGACCTCATCGCGCAGCTCTCCGACGAGCGCGGCGAGCACCTCCTGGAGCTGATGGAGCCGGAGGAGGCGGAGGACGTCCGCATGCTCCTCAGCTACGCGCCCGACACCGCGGGCGGTCTGATGACCACCGAGCCGATCATCGTGTCGGCCGACGCCACCGTCGCCGAGGGCCTCGCGCTGATCCGCCGGCACGAGCTCGCCCCCGCGCTGGGAGCGGCCGTCTGCGTGACCCTCCCGCCCTACGAGCCGCCGACCGGGCGGTTCCTCGGCATCGTGCACTTCCAGCGGATGCTGCGCTACCCGCCGCACGTGCGCCTCGGCACGCTGCTCGACCCCAGCCTGGAGCCCGTCACGGGCGACACCTCCGCGGCCGAGGTGTCCCGCATCCTGGCCAGCTACAACCTCGTCTCGGTCCCCGTGGTCGACGACAAGCACCGACTCGTCGGGGTGGTGACCATCGACGACATCCTCGACTATCTGCTCCCCGACGACTGGCGGAGCCAAGACGAGGACGAGCCCGTGAAACGCACGGCCCCGTCCGACGAGACCGGCAGCATCCCGATCGTGAACGGAAGGAGGGGTTCGAGTGGCACGAGGTAAGCAGGACACCCGTCTCGATGCGCCGAAAGGTCTGCGCACGCCCGTCCTGGGGTCGTCGTCGCGGCGCGGTCAGGCCGAGCAGAGCGACCGCTTCGGCCGGTTCACCGAGTGGATCGCGCGCGCCATGGGGACCCCGTGGTTCATCCTCGGGCTCACCGTCTTCGTGGTCGCCTGGATGGCGTGGAACACCCTTCTCCCGACCTCGTGGCGGTTCGACTCCGCGGCCCTCGGCTTCATCGCGCTGACGCTGGTGCTGTCGCTGCAGGCGTCGTACGCCGCCCCGCTCATCCTGCTCGCCCAGAACCGGCAGGACGACCGCGACCGCGTGCAGATCGAGCAGGACCGCCAGCGCGCCGAGCGCAACCTGGCCGACACCGAGTACCTCGCCCGCGAGGTCGTCGCACTGCGGCTCGCGGTGAAGGACATGGCGACGAAGGACTTCATCCGTGCCGAGCTGCGCGCCCTGCTCGAGGACCTCGAGGAGCGGGACGCGGAAGAAGGCGAGAACTCCCGTGCCTGAGCTGGCGGACGCCGTCGGGCGTGCGCTGGCCGCCGTGCTCGACCCCGAGATCCGCAAGCCGATCACCGAGCTCGACATGGTCGGCGGCGTGGAGGTGGCCCCCGACGGGCACGCGACGGTCGGCATCAAGCTGACGATCGTCGGCTGCCCGGCCGCCGACGCGATCGAACGGGACGTGCGCGCCGCCACGGCGAGCGTCCCCGGGGTGACCGACGTGACCGTCGACGTCTCGGTGATGACACCGGCCGAGCGCCGCGCGCTCACCGAGCGCCTGCGGGGCGGCAAGGCGGAGCGGACCGCCCAGTTCGGCCCGGACTCCCTCACCCGCGTCTACGCCGTCACGAGCGGCAAGGGCGGCGTCGGCAAGTCGACGGTCACGGCTAACCTGGCGGTGGCTCTCGCCGAGCGCGGGCTGCGCGTCGGCATCGTCGACGCCGACGTGCACGGCTTCTCGATCCCCGGCGTGCTCGGGATGACCGACGAGAACGGCGTCGCGCCGCGGCCGACCCGGGTGGACGACATGATCCTCCCGCCGGTCGCCTACGGCGTGAAGGTCGTGTCGATCGGGATGTTCGTCGACTCCGCGTCCGCGGCGGTCGCCTGGCGCGGCCCGATGCTCCACCGGACCATCCAGCAGTTCCTCGGCGACGTGTTCTTCGGCGATCTCGACATCCTGCTCCTCGACCTGCCGCCCGGCACCGGCGACGTGGCCATCTCGGTCGGGCAGCTGCTCCCCCAGGCGGAGGTGCTGGTCGTCACGACGCCGCAGCCCGCCGCCGCCGACGTCGCGGAGCGCAGCGGCGTCGTCGCCCGGCAGACCGGTCAGAAGGTCGTCGGCGTGATCGAGAACATGGCGGGCCTCGTGCAGCCGGACGGCAGCATCCTCGACCTCTTCGGCAGCGGCGGTGGGGCCGAGGTCGCCCGCCGCCTGTCCGCCGGCCAGGACGAGGAGGTGCCGCTGCTGGCCTCCGTGCCGCTCAGCATCCCGCTGCGGGCCGGTGGCGACGCGGGCGCGCCGATCGTCGTGACCGACCCGGCCGATCCCGCCGCGGCCGCGATCCGCGCCGTCGCCGAGCGTCTCGCCACCCGTGCCCGCGGTCTCGCCGGCCGCAAACTCGGCCTCTCCCCGCGGAGCTGACCGTGACGGTGCTGATCGTCGTGCAGCTCGTCCTCGCCGGGCTGCTCGCCGGTGAGGAGACGATCGTGCGCTGGGGCGTGCAGCCGGCGCTGCGCTCCCTGCCGGACGACGCCCACGTGCGGACGCGGATCGCCCTGGTGAAGCGGCTGAAGGTCGTGGTCCCGATCCTGATGGTGCCGACGGTGCTCGCGTCGATCGCGCTCCTCGTCGTCGCGGGAGGCTCCGCGGGCCTGGCCTGGCGGATCGCGGGAGCCGCGGCCCTCCTGGTCTTCGTGCTCGCGTCGTTCCTCGGCACCGTGCCGATCAACATCGGCGTGAACGACTGGGATCCCGTAAGGCCGCCCGCGGACTGGCGCGCGGTCGTCGTGCGCTGGGAGCGGATCGACGTGCTGCGCTCGACCGCGGCCGTGCTCGCCTTCGTGCTGTTCGCGATCGCCGTCGGCGTCGCGCTCCCCTGACCCGTCCGGCCGCTAGACCGGCTCGACGATGCGGGCGATCAGCTCGACCAGCAGGCGTTCCGTCAGCGGGCGCGGCAGCGCCTCGATGAGGGCGAGCAACGGGGCCTGCTCGTCGGGGAGCCGGCCGTCGCCTCCCCCGCCGATGCCGACGGCCTGCAGCACGGCCGCGGCGGTCTCCGAGTCGAGCGGCCCCTCCGCGAGCCCCGGCGGGAGCGCGCCGAGCAGCGGACCCGGGTCGACGGGCGGAACCCCTCGCACCTCGTCCGCGGCGGCGCGCAGGGCCGCCTCCAGCTCGTCGAGGCGGCTGCCGGTGACCGGCGTGATCGTGAGGTGCGTCGTGTGCGGGAGGCGGGTGCCGTCCTCCTGGGTGAGGCCGGGCTGCAGCTGGAGGTGCCAGCCGCGCAGGCGCGCCCGGTCGGCCCAGTGGTGCGGGTCGACGCGGCGGGCGGCCGGCAGGGAGTCGTCGCTGGTCACGGCCAGCAGCGGACCGGTCGGCGAGCCGAACACCCGCAGCCCCTCGATGTCTGCGATCAGGTCCGCGAGCGCGGCGGTCGAACGGAGGCAGGACTCGCCCAGCTCGGCCAGTCCGCGCGCTCCGAGCGCCTGGATGATCGCCCACGACGCCGCGAGGGCGGCCGCCGACTTGGAGCCGAGGAGCGTCGGGTTGACCACCGGGTAGCCGGGCCAGCCGGTGGTGGCGAAGTACTGGAGGCGCTGGCGGTCGCGGCCGCGCTGCAGGAGCACGCTCGCCCCCTTGGGGGCGTAGCCGAACTTGTGGAGGTCGGCGGAGATGCTGGTGACGCCCGGCACGCGGAAGTCCCACGGCGGCAGCGCGGTCCCGTCGGCGTCGCGCCAGAACGGGAGGATCCAGCCGCCGATGCAGCCGTCGACGTGGAGGGCCACCCCGGCGTCCTCACAGGCGGCCGCGACCGTCCCGACCGGATCGAGCGTGCCGAACGGGTAGGAGGGGGCGGAGACGACCACGAGCGCGACGTCCGGCCCCAGCCGGTCGAGGAGGCGGTCGGGATCGATCCGTCCCGTCTCGTGGTCGACGGGCACGAGGTCGAGCGCGAGGTCGAAGTACCCGGCGGCCTTCTGGAACGCCGCGTGCACGGTCACCGGAGCGAGGAGGCGCGCACGGCCCTCCCCGCCGGCGGCACGCCAGGCCTCGCGCGCCGTCTTGACCGCGAGGAGGCACGACTCGGTGCCGCCGGAGGTGACGGAGCCGACGACATCGTCGCCGCCGTGGAGCAGCTCCCGGGCGAAGCCGATCACCTCCCGCTCCATCACGGCGACGGAGGTGAAGGTCGTCGGGTCGAGGCCGTTCACCGGCTGCACGAGCCGCATGGCCTCGGCGGCCAGCTCGTCGATCTCGGCGACACCCGAGTCGTACACGTAGCTGAGCACCTGCCCGCCGTGGGTCGGCGCGTCGGCCGAGCGCAGAGCGGCGAGTCGGGCGAGGACCGCCCTGGCGTCAAACGAGACCATCGATGTCGTCCTTCCGGAGGCGGTAGCGGCCGAGGGGGATGAGGCTGAGGGCGAGCAGCACGGCGGGCACCGCGCTGAAGGCGAGCACGATGCCCGCGACGGCCGCGGCGGGCTGCGTCGCCCCGGCCACGACGACGGTCGGGTCCGCCGAGCGCACCACGTAGCCCGTGATCGCGAGCACGACGGTGAGCACGGTCGCGCCCAGCGCCATCCCCGTCGTCTCGCCGGCGGTCCACATCCCGCCGAAGGTCCCCGCGCGGCCCGGCCCGTTGCGGCGCGCGTCGTGCGAGATCACGTCGGGCAGCATCGCCATGGGCAGGGACTGCATGCCGGCGTAGGCCGCGCCGGCCACCGCCACGGGCACGTAGACCCAGGCTCCCGGAGCCCAGAGCAGCACGACCATCGACAGGGCCGCGAGCCCGAAGAGCACGCTCGCCGCGACGAAGCCGCGCTCCTTGCCGACCCGCCGGGCGACGATGCCCCACAGCGGCGTGACGACGAGGGCCGGACCGATGAGGGCCAGGAAGAGGAAGGTGACCGCGTCCTCGGAGTGCAGCACCCAGGTCGCGACGTAGTTCGCCCCAGCGAGCATGAGGCCGGTGGCGAGCCCCTGCAGCAGGAAGGTGAGCAGCAGCGCGCGGAACGGCTGGCTGTCCCGCAGGACGCGCACCCCGGCCGCGTAGTTCGTGCGCAGCGTCACGAGCACGGACTCGCGCGGCGGGGCGATCGGGGCGGGAGCGTGCCGTGGCGCCACGAAGGCCGAGATCAGCATCCCGCCGCCGATGGCGACGCCCGCGATCAGCGCCATGACCGGGTAGCCGCCGAGGGAGCGCAGCGCCGGGCCGCCCGCGCCGAAGAGCAGGATCGCGAACGTCAGCACCACCACGCGCCAGGTCAGCAGCCGTGTCCGCTCGTCGTACCCCCCGGCGAGCTCGGCGGGCAGCGCGATGTAGGGCACCTGGAAGAGACTGAACGACGTGGCCGTCAGCACGAAGGCGATCAGCACCCACGTCGCCGAGACCGCCGCGGGCATGCCGGCCGGCACGGCGAAGGTCAGCAGGAAGAAGACGGGCAGCGTGGCCGCTCCGAGCACCATCATCGGCCGGCGGGATCCGCGCACGGCGAGCATCCGGTCGCTGCGGGCGCCGATCACGGGGTCGATGACGACGTCCCACACCTTGGCCACCGTCACGACGACGCCCGCCACGAGCGCGGCCACACCGAGACTGTCCGTCAGGTAGTAGACGAGGACGAGACCCGGGAGCGTGGAGAAGCCGCCGGTGCCGAGCGAACCGATGGCGTAGCGCGCGACCGTCGGCCGGGTGAGCGTCTGCTCCGTTGCGATCATGTCCGCATCGTATTGGATGCGCGGCCTCACGACCGCCGGCGACGGTCGCGCGATTCACCTCCCGGTCATCCGTCCCCGCCACGATCGGTCCCGTGCAAGGATCGAGGGATGGGGTGGAACGTGCGCAGACGGCGGTGGGAACCGTGGCGGTGACGCCGTGGAGCGATCAGCGGATCGTCGACGCCGCTCCTGACGCCTCCTCCGTCGCCGCGGGCCGCAAGCTCGCAGCCCCCGGGCCGTGGTCGGAGACCGGGGTCAACGACTCGCTGCTCTGGGGCCGCTGCCAGGGCAGCGGGAGCACGCCGTACCAGGTGAGCGTCGATCTGCTCGCCCCCGCGTACCGCTGCAGCTGCCCGAGCCGCAAGTTCCCGTGCAAGCACGCGATCGCGCTGCTCCTGCTGTGGTCGGCGGGAGGCGTCGGAGAAGCCGGAGGCACGGCCGAGTTCGCCCAGACCTGGGCGGAGCAGCGCGACAAGCGCGCCCGCTCGCGCACAGCGTCGCCGGAGGACCGCGCGCCCGC
>NZ_MKVJ01000018.1:0-142196 GCF_001898805.1 Leifsonia sp. 71-9 | reverse complement strand
GGCGCAGGCGAGACGGCAGGCCGAACGCGCGGCCAAGATGGATGCCGGCATCGAGGAGTTCACCCTCTGGCTGGGCGATCTGGCTCGGGCCGGCCTCGCCGATGCCCGCGGGCGGGAGCGGGCCTGGTGGGACGGGGTCGCCGCACGGCTCGTCGACGCGCAGCTCCCTGCGCTCGCCGAGCAGGTGCGCGATGCCGGTGGGGCGATCCGCGCGGGGCTCGGCGACCGGGACCTCCTCCAGCTCATCGGCCGCTGGTGGATGCTGGCGCAGGGGTGGTCGCGGCGCGAGACGCTTCCCGCCGACGAGCAGGCCGAGCTGCGCACGGCGCTCGGGTGGCCCGTCCCGACGGCGGAGGTCCTCGCCGGGGAGTCGCGCACCGGTGTCTGGTCGGTGGCGGGAGTCCATCGGGACCTCGGCGGCCGGCTGCAGCAGCAGCGCACCTGGCTCCGCGACGACGACGGGGGGCACGTGCTCCTGCTGGAGATCAGCGGACCGGGGAGCGCCCTCGGCACACCGCAGCTGGTCGGCAGCCGCCTCCGGGCGACGGTCGGGCTCTATCCCGGTTCGTCCCCGCGGCGAGCCCTGTTCGACGGCTCCCCCGAGCCGGCGGGGGTCGCCCGCGACCTGGGGGCCGGGATGGATGTCGCCTCCGCGCACGCCGCCGCAGCGGAGCAGTTGGCGACGGCGCCGTGGCGGGTCCGCTTCCCGGTGCTCCTCGGCGGAGTGACCGTCGCCGCCGGGGAGGAGACGGCGGTGGTCGACGCGCACGGCCACGCCCTCCCGCTCGTGCCGGAGGCCGACCGGACGACGATGCTCGCGATCACGGGCGGGGCACCGTGCGACGTGTTCGGCGAGGTCGAGGACGGGCGCCTGCGCATCCTGTCGCTCGTCACCGACGACGGGGTGGTGGCACTGTGACGGCGGTCGACGACCTCGGAGCGTGGCAGGGCGAGCTCCTGGCGACAGCGCTGGTCGGCACCGACCGGCGACGGCCGGCCCGTCCGCCGTCGGAGCTCGGGGTCGGCGTGCTCGACGGAGACGAGCGGGACCCGCGCACCCTGCTGCTCGACCAGGCCGCCCTCCAGGACGTGCTGCTCCGGGCGGGACGCCGTCCGCAGCGGGGCGCGGCGGTCGCCGCGGCGCCGCCGGAGACCCGTCCGACCGCACCGCCCGCCGCCGCCGAGCTGCTCGGTCTGCTGCTCACCCAGCCGCCGGTGCCCGCCGATCTGCGGTCACGGCTGCTCCGGCTCTGGCTGGACTCCGCCGCGCGCCACGGGATGATCGTCCCGCCGCGCCGGCTTCCCGCCCTCCTGGAGCTCGCCCGCACGGACGAGGCGCTCGCGGTCGCACTCCACGCGGCCTGGGGCGAGCGGGGTGCCTGGCTGGCCGGGCTCGTCGATGCGCCGAGACGGGCGACGCGGCCGGAGCTCTCCGCGGCCGAGCTGGCCGAGCAGTGGCCAACCCTCCCCACCGCGGCAGCCGCCGACGCCCTGCGCCTGCTGCGCCGATCCGATCCGGCGGCCGCGCGCGACCTGCTCGCGTCCGCCTGGGGCGGTCTGCCCGCGCGCGGCAAGCAGGCCTTCCTCGCCGTGTTCGACGACCGGCTCTCCGCCGACGACGAACCGTTCCTGGAGGCCGCGCTCGATGACGGCTCCGCGCCGGTGCGCCAGCGGGCGGGCGTGCTGCTCGGCCACCTGCCGGACAGCCGCTACGCCCGACGGATGGCGGAGCGGCTCCTCCCGCTCATCGCCGTCAACCGGCGGCTGCTGTCGAAGCGCACCGTGGCCGTGTCCGCGCCGACGGAGCTCGACGAGGCCGGGCTCCGCGACGGCTTCCCGGCACCGGCGGCCGGGGTCGAGCCCGACCGCGTGGCGTGGCTGAGGATGCTGGTCGAGAACGCACCGCTGAGCACCTGGACGGCGGCCACCGGCGTCGGCATCCCGCAGACGCTGGAGCTGATCCTCCCGGACAAGGCCCTGCGCGCCCCGCTCATCGAGGCCGTCCACCGGCAGCGCGATGCCGCGTGGGCCACCGCCTTCCTCGAACACGCCGGATACATCGACCTCGTCGAGCTGGCGGAACCCGCGGCGCTCGAACGCTGGCTCGTCGCGGCGCTCGCCGACCGGAAGACGGGGATCGGTGCGCTCGAGAAGGCGCTCTCGCACGCGCCGGAGCCGTGGTCGCCCGCCCTCACGAGCGCGGTCCTGGACCGGATGGAGGGCGACGCCTCGCCCGGGGACGGTCCCGCGCCGGCGGTCCTGGACCTCACGGCCGCGCTGGCGACCGCCCTTCCGGAGAGCTCGCCCCCCCGCGTCCGGCAGCTGCTCACCCTGGACGGCCCCGCCAGGGCGCGCCGTTCGCTCGCCGCCGCCCTGCAGTACCACGCCATCGCCCACTCGATCAGGAAGGCCCTCCCGTGACCATCGCCGATATCCCGACCCCGACGGTGCTGCGCGAGCACGCCGAGCAGTCGTACGCCGACGAGCTCTCCGCCTTGCGGGCCGTCGACGACCGGCCGCGACCGCCGCAGTGGAAGCTGTCCCCGTGGGCCGTCTCGACCTACCTGCTCGGCGGCGCGCTGCCGGACGGCACCGTCATCACCCCGAAGTACATCGGCAGCCGCCGGCTGATCGAGATCGCCATCGCCTCCCTCGCGACCGACCGCGCCCTCCTGCTGCTCGGCGTGCCGGGCACGGCGAAGTCCTGGGTCGGCGAGCACCTCGCCGCCGCGATCAGCGGCGACTCGACCCTGGTGGTGCACGGCACGGCCGGCACCGCCGAAGAGGCGATCCGGTACGGCTGGAACTACGCCCGCCTGCTGGCCGAGGGCCCGACGGAGGGCGCGATCGTCCCGGGACCGGTGATGCGGGCCATGCGCTCCGGATCGCTCGCCCGGATCGAGGAGCTCACGCGCATCCCGTCGGACGTGCAGGACTCGCTCATCAGCATCCTGTCGGAGAAGAGCATCCCGATCCCCGAGCTCGACACCGAGGTGCAGGCGCAGCGCGGGTTCAACATCATCGCGACCGCCAACAACCGCGACAAGGGCGTCAACGATCTCTCCTCGGCGCTGCGCCGTCGCTTCACGACCGTCGTGCTGCCGCTGCCCGACACGCTGGACCAGGAGGTGGAGATCGTGGAGAGCCGCGTCCGCAGCCTGGGCGCGTCCCTCGAGCTCCCCGCCGACCTCGCCGCGCTGAGCGAGATCCGCCGGGTGGTGACCGTGATGCGCGAGCTGCGCGCCGGCGTCACGGCCGACGGACGCACCACGATCAAGTCGCCGTCCGCGACGCTCTCGACGGCGGAGGCGATCTCCGTGGTCACCAGCGGGCTCAGCCTCGCCGCGCACTTCGGCGACGGCGCGGTGCGCGCGGACGACGTCGCCGCCGGGCTGCTGGGCGCGGTGGTGAAGGACCCGGTCCAGGATGCCGTGGTCTGGGAGGAGTACCTGGAGACCGTCGTGCGCAACCGGCCGGAGTGGGCCGACCTCTACCGCGCCTGCCGCGACCTCGGCGACTGAGCGACACGGTGCCGGACGTACACATCCTCGGGATCCGCCATCACGGGCCGGGATCGGCCCGCTCGGTCGCGGAGGCCCTCGACGCGCTCGCGCCCACGCTGGTGCTGATCGAGGGCGCGCCCGAGCTGGATCCCATCGCCGCGCTCGCCGGCGACCCCGACATGATCCCTCCGGTCGCCGGCCTCGTCTACGCGGTCGACGACCCGCGCCGGGCGAGCTTCTACCCGCTCGCCTCCTTCTCGCCCGAGTGGGTCGCGCTGCGCTGGGCCCTGGCGAACGGGAGCAGCGTGCGCTCGATCGACCTGCCGGAGACGCACGGCGTCGCCATCCGCCAGCGCCTCGCCCAGCGCGAGCTGCTGGAGGAGGCCGACGGACCGGAGGAGGCCGCCGGACCGCGTGAGCCCGTGCCAACAGTCCAGCCGACGGCCGGGGACGCCCGGCAGGGGCGCGACCCGATCGCCGCGCTCGCCGGCGCGGCCGGCTACGACGACCCCGAGCGGTGGTGGGAGGATGCCGTCGAGCGGCGCGAGGGATCCGTCCTGGAGCGCTTCGCCGCCCTCTCCTCCGCGATCGCCGAGCTGCGCCGCGACGAGCCGGCCGCCGCGCCGGTCGTCGGTCAGGACGGCGACCTCGATCTGACCGCCCTGGCGGACCCGCTCGGCACGGCGATGACGGCCCTCCGCGAAGCCGCGATGCGCACCGCCATCCGGGCCGCGTCGAAGGGCGGCGACGAGCGGATCGCGGTGGTCTGCGGCGCGTGGCACGCTCCGGCGCTGGAGCCGGCCTCCTTCCCCTCCGCTGCGGCCGACCGGCTTCTGCTGCGCGGGCTGCCGAAGGCGAAGGTGGCGGCGGCCTGGGTGCCATGGACGGCGTCGCGGCTGAGCTACGCCTCCGGCTACGGCGCCGGCGTCTCCTCCCCCGGCTGGTACCGGCATCTCTTCGAGCACGCCCGGTCCGGCTCCGCGTCGGACGTCGCGACGGTCTGGCTGGTGAAGGTGGCCCAGGAGCTCCGCCGCCAGGGGATCGACGCGTCCACGGCCTCCGTGGTCGAAGCCGACCGGCTCGCGTCCACGCTGGCGACGGTGCGGGGCCGCCCCGGGCCCGGCCTCGACGAGCTGGACGACGCGGCGCTCTCGGTGCTCGCCGACGGCAACCCGCTGCCGCTCTCCCTCGTCCACGACCGGCTGGTCGTGGGAGACGACATCGGCTCGGTTCCGGCGGCCGCCCCCCTCACTCCCCTGGCGGCCGATCTGGAGCGCGCGCAACGGGCGACCAGGCTCAAGCCGGCCGCGCATCCCCAGACCGTGACCCTGGATCTGCGCACCGACGCCGGCCGCGCCCGCTCGACGCTGCTGCATCGGCTGCGCCTCCTCGGCATCCCGTGGGGAGCTCCCGTCGATGCCGGGCGCACCACGGGCACGTTCAAGGAGGCGTGGGAGCTCGCCTGGTCTCCGGAGCTCGCCGTCGCGGTCGTCGAGGCGAGCGTCTACGGCACGACGCTCGCGTCCGCGACCGCCGCGAAGGTCGCGCAGGACGCGCGCGACGCACCGGACCTCGCCGCCCTCTCCGAACTGATCTCGCAGTGCCTCCTGGCGGAGACGCCGGTCCACGACGTGGTCGCCCGACTCGCGGAACGGGCGGCGACGCACACCGACGCCCTCGAGCTCCTCGCCGCGATCGAACCGCTGGCGACCGTGTGCCGCTACGGGAACGTGCGGGGCGTCGAGACCGGCGAGGTGCGTGCGGTGCTCGACGAGACCGCGGTCCGCGCCTGCGTCGGCCTCCCCCCGGCCGCCGTCGCGCTCGATGACGACGCGGCGACCGCGCTGCGAAGCGCCGTGGAGTCCGCGCACCGGGGACTCACCCTCCTCGAGGACGAGGACCTGCTCCAACGCTGGTGGCGGACGCTCGGGGAGCTAGCGGACCACGATCGCGTCCCCGGTCTGCTCTCGGGCCGAGCCACCCGGATGCTCCTCGACGCCGCGCTGCTCGACACCGACACGGTGGCGACGCGGATGAGCCGGGCGCTCTCGATCGCCGCGGACCCGGCCGACGCTGCCGGGTGGATCGACGGCTTCCTCACCGGGGACGCGACCGTGCTGATCCACGACCCGGCCCTGCTGGCTCTGCTCGACGAGTGGCTCGGCTCCGCCGGCACCGACGTGTTCGACGACATCCTGCCGCTCCTCCGGCGCACCTTCTCCGCGTTCACGCCCGCGGAACGCGCCAGGATCGGCCATCGGATCTCCGACGGTCCCTCCGCAGCGACCGCGGCGGCACCGGACGTGGATGCGGCGGCGGCGCAGGCAGGCCTCCGTGCGGTCGCACGGCTCCTCGGCTGGAAGGTGGTGTCATGAGCGACGACGACGCGGCGACGCAGGAGCGCCTCACGCGGTGGCGGCTGGTGCTCGGCTCGGGCGACGCGGACGGAGTGCGATCCGGCGGGGAGCCGATCGCGCTCTCGGCCGAGGACGCCGCACGCGACGGTGTGCTCGGCGAGCTCTACGACGCCGACCGCCGCCGCGGGCTGGGCGGCTCCCAGCCCCGCGTGGCCCGGTGGCTGGGCGACATCCGCGGCTACTTCCCCTCCTCCGTCGTCCGGATCATGCAGGCCGACGCGATGGACCGGCTGGGGCTGCGGGAGATGCTGCTGGAGCCGGAGATGCTCACCGCGGTCCAGCCCGACATCCACCTGGTGAGCACCCTGATCGGGCTCGGTTCGGTGATCCCGGAAGCGTCCAAGGCGACCGCGCGAGCCGTCGTCCGCCAGGTCACGGACGAGCTGCAGGAGCGCCTGCGCGCCCAGACCGTGCAGGCCGTCTCGGGCGCCCTGGACCGCTCCGCGCGCACGCGCCGGCCCCGGCCGGCGGACATCGACTGGAACCGGACGATCGCCGCGAACCTCCAGCACTACCTCCCGGAGCACCGCACCGTGGTGCCCGAGCGGCTGGTGGGCCACGCCCGCCGCCGCACGCAGGTGCAGCGCGAGATCATCCTGTGCATCGACCAGTCCGGCTCCATGGCCGAGTCCGTCGTGTTCTCCAGCGTGTTCGGCGCCGTGCTGGCGTCGCTGCCGGCGGTGCGCACCCGCCTCGTCGTCTTCGACACCACGGTGGTGGACCTCACCGAGGAGCTGGACGACCCCGTCGACGTGCTGTTCGGCGTCCAGCTCGGCGGCGGCACGGACATCAACGGGGCGCTGGCGTACTGCCAGTCGCAGATCACCCAGCCGACCGACACGGTGCTCGTGCTCATCAGCGACCTCTACGAGGGCGGGATCGCCGAGGAGATGCTGCGGCGGGCCCGGTCGATCGTCGGCTCCGGGACGACGATGGTCGCCCTGCTCGCCCTCTCCGACTCGGGCAAGCCCTCGTACGACGCGCAGCACGCGGCGCAGCTCGCCGGCATCGGCGTCCCGGCCTTCGCCTGCACGCCCGACCTCTTCCCCGACCTCATGGCCACCGCCATCGAGCGGCGGGACGTCACGGCCTGGGCCGCATCCAACGGCATCGCCACACCGTCCGAGGGCGAGGCGAGCTGACGCGGATCAGGTGGATTCGGGATCGAACGGCGGCAGGGCGCCGGCCGGGAGGGCGCGCTGGGCGGCGGCCGCGGGGCTCGCCGGCTTGATGGAGCTGGTGGGGGCGGGGGCGTCCTCGAGGAGGGCCTCACGGATGATCCGGCGCGGGTCGTACTGGCGCGGGTCGAGCTTCTTCCAGTCGACCTCGTCGAACTCCGGGCCCATCTCCTCGCGCATCCGGGACTTCGCACCGTTCGCGAAGTCGCGCAGCGAGCGCACGAACTGACCGAGCTTCCCCGCGTACAACGGCAGGCGTTCCGGGCCGATGACGAACGCCGCGATCACCGCCACGATCAGCAGCTTGTCAAAGGTCAGTCCGAACACGCATCAAGAGTATCGCGCCGGGCTTGCGCGGATGCTGGGTCGGCGGGCCGTATCCTGGACCGGAGGCAAGGAGCACTGTGTCAGACAAGGACTCGAACTGGAGATTCTCCGACGACGTGATCGTCGAGAGCGACGTGATCGCGCGGGCGCGGCAGCAATCGCTGGAGCTGGGCGTCGAGCCGATCGCTCCCAGCACGGGCGCGCAGGCGGCCATCGTGGTGGCCGCGACGGCCGCCGAGAACATCGTCGAGATCGGCACGGGTGTCGGGGTCTCCGGCCTCTGGCTGCTGACCGGTGGCGCGAACGCGCAGCTCACCTCGATCGACCAGGAGCTGGACCACCAGCAGCACGCGCGCGCGTTCTTCACCGAGGCGGGCGTCGCCTCCAACCGGGTGCGCCTCATCACGGGACGCGCGCTCGACGTGCTCCCCCGGATGAACGAGAACTCCTACGACATCGTCTTCATCGACGCGGACCCGCAGTCGGTCATCGAGTACGTGGAGCACGGCCTGCGGCTCGTCCGCCCCGGCGGCACCGTCCTCGTCGCGCACGCCCTGTGGCGCGGCCGGGTCGCCGATCCCGCTGCGCGCGACGACGTCGCCACCGGCTTCCGCACCCTCATCACCGAGACCGCGCGCTCCGGCGCCGTGATCAGCGCGCTCTCCCCCGCCGGCGACGGCCTGTTGCAGCTGACCAAGCTCGCGCCGTAGACGTACCCGTGGAAACAACGAACGGACCCTGAGCATTCAGGGTCCGTCCGACGTGTTATTCGTTCAGGAGGCACTCACGACGCTCGCGAGAGCATCGTGCAGTTCTTTGGCTTCCGCGTCGTTGACGGAGACGACCAGGCGCCCCCCACCTTCGAGCGGGACACGCACGATGATGAGCCGTCCCTCCTTCACAGCCTCCATTGGCCCGTCCCCGGTCCTCGGCTTCATGGCCGCCATGCAGCTCCCCTTTCGTGGATGTCCCCCTATTATCCGACATCCGCGGCGACCTGTGGAAATCGGCACCCACCCCGAGCGGGTGCCACGGGTCACGGCGGCGACCAATCCGCACCGTCGACGCCCCAGCAGATCGCGATCCAGCCGACCTGCATGGCGAGGAACAGCACGACCAGCGCGACCCGGTAGACGCGGCTGCGCGGCAGTGCCAGCGCGCCCAGCAGCGGAAAGAGCGGCATCAGGAGGCGGAACGTGCTCGACTGCGGGAAGAACACCGCGAAGAGGTACACCGAGTAGGCGATCACCCAGAAGAGCAGGTCGGGACCGAGTCTCCTGACCGCCGGCGAGAAGAGCAGCACGGCGTACAGGGCGACGATGACGACGAGCACGACGATGCCGATCCAGCCCGGCAGGCCGAGCATGACCGTCGTCCACCACTCCGCCCCCTGGAACCACGCCGCGAACGGGACGAGGTGCTGGTAGCCGATGTACGCCGCGCGCCAGGCGAGCTCGGTGTCGGTGTAGGCCGTCCAGGATCCGGTCGCGATGCCCGCGATCGCCGGCCAGGCGAGGCCCGCGAGCCCGCTGAACACCGTCAGCGACACGCTCAGGACGCGCTCGCGGAGCGGGAACGGGTCGTCGCGGCGGCGCACCCAGCGGTAGACGACGTGCAGGCCGAGGGCGAGGGCGAAGGCGAGCCCGCTCGGCCGGGTGAACGCCATCACCAGGGTCACCGGGAACAGCCAGCCGTACCGGCGGTCGACGAGCAGGAGCAGCGCGACGGCGAGCAGCAGCAGCTGCAGCGACTCGGCGTAGGCCAGCTGGAAGAGCGGGGAGACCGGGGCGACGCAGAACAGGACGACCGCGAACAGGGTGGTCGACTCCGACAGCCCGACCCGCCGGAGCAGCCGATGGAGGACGAGGGCGGCCCCCGCGGCGCAGAGCACCGACACCAGCACGGACGCCGGCGCCCAGGAGAGCCGCGTCACGAACATCACGGCGTCGACGACGCCCGGGTACACGGGCATGAACGCCCAGGCGTTCTCGGTGACGTGCACGCCGTCGGTCGGCAGCGCGGCTGGGTAGCCGGACACCGCGATGATGTTGTACCAGAGCCCGTCCCAGATGGTCGCGAACGAGAAGTAGTCGGGCTTCGGCCCTGTCCACGGGTTCTGCCCCTGGTTCGCGGCGAAGATCAGCAGGACGACGGTCGTGAAGACGCGGCTCGCGACGAAGATCGCGAGCACCCGGACCCACCACAGGGTCCACCACGAGCCCGGCTGCGCCGCGGGACGGACCGCGGCGTCCGGCTCAGCGGGCGCCGGAGCCGGTGAGCCAGGCACGGAGTCCGGCCTCCACGGCCACGATCTGCTCGACGTCGACGCGCTCGTCGTCGGCGTGCGCCTTCAGCGGGTCGCCGGGGCCGTAGTTGACCGCCGGGATGCCCATCGCGCTGAACCGTGCCACGTCGGTCCAGCCGTACTTCGGCTTCGCGACGCCGCCGACGGCCGCCACGAACTCCTGTGCCAAGGGCGCGTCGAGGCCGGGGCGGGCGCCGTCGGCCCGGTCGACGACGGTGATCTCGTAGTCGCCGAACAGCTCGTGCATGTGGTCGATGGCCTCCTGCGAGCTGCGGGAGGGGGCGAACCGGTAGTTGATGTGCACCATGCACTCGTCGGGGATGATGTTGCCCGCGATGCCGCCGGAGATGCCGACCGCGTTGAGGCCCTCGCGATAGACGAGGCCGTCGACCTCCACCTCCCGCGCCTGGTACGCGGCGAGGATGTCGAGGATGGGAGCGGCCTTGTGGATGGCGTTGTCGCCGACCCAGCCGCGCGCCGAGTGCGAGCGCAGGCCGTAGGTGCGCACCTCGACGCGGAGGTTGCCGTTGCAGCCGCCCTCGACGACGCCGTTGCTGGGCTCGCCCAGGATGGCGAAGTCGCCGGTGAACAGATCGGGGCGGTTGCGGGAGAGCCGGTTGAGCCCGTTGAGCTCGGCGTTGACCTCCTCGTGGTCGTACCACATCCACGTCACGTCGATCGCGGGGTCGGTGAGCTCGGCGGCGAGCTTCAGCTGCACCGCCGTGCCGGCCTTCATGTCGACGGTGCCGCGACCCCAGAGGTAGGTGACGCCGCCCTCGGTCTCGAAGCGCGTCGGCAGGTTGCCGTTGAGCGGGACGGTGTCGATGTGCCCCGCGATGAGCGCGCGACGCTCGCGGCCGAGGTTCGTGCGGGCGACGATCGTGTCGCCGTCGCGGATCACCTCGAGGTGGGCGAGCCCGAAGAGCGCCTCCTCGATCGCGTCGGCGAGCTCCTTCTCGTTTCCGGACACGGACTCGATGTCGCAGATCTGGCGGGTGAGGTCGGTGGAGGTGGCGGTGAGGTCGAGAGGCACCCTACTAATCTAGAGCCATGCCTTCCGAGATTGCTGACGAGTCCGCCGCGCCCGCCACCTCCCGCACCGCGTGGGGCTACGGACTCGCGACCGTGGCCGGCGACGGCACGGTTCTCGACACCTGGTTCCCCTCGCCGCAGCTCGGTCGCATCCCCGCCGGCCGCGAGCCCTGGATCGCACCGGCCGAGCTGGAGGCCCTGGCCGGCGAGGACGCCCGACGCAACGTGCGCATCGACACCGTCACGGTCGAGATCGACCTCGACGCCGCACCGGCCTCCACGCCGGACGCGTACCTGCGCCTGCACCTCCTCTCGCACCTCCTGGTCGCGCCAAACACCCTGAACCTCGACGGGATCTTCGGCCACCTGCCGATCGTCACCTGGACGAACGCGGGCCCGGTGCTCCCGGCCGACTTCGACCGCCTGCGTCCCGCCCTCCAGCGCGCCGGCATCCACGTCACCGGCATCGACAAGTTCCCGCGGCTGCTCGACTACGTCACGCCCGACCGCGTGCGCATCGCCGACGCGTCGCGCGTGCGGCTCGGTGCCCACCTCGCCCCCGGCACCACCGTGATGCACGAGGGCTTCGTCAACTTCAACGCCGGGACCCTCGGCTCCTCGATGGTGGAGGGCCGCATCTCCCAGGGCGTCGTCGTCGGCGACGGCTCGGACATCGGCGGCGGCGCGTCCATCATGGGCACCCTCTCCGGCGGCGGCACGCAGCGCGTCGCGATCGGCGAGCGCGCGCTGCTCGGCGCCAACTCCGGCATCGGCATCTCCATCGGCGACGACTCGGTCGTCGAGGCGGGCCTGTACGTCACGGCCGGCACCAAGGTCGTCGTCGTCGACGCCGCTCCCACCGCCGACGGACGCCCGCAGACGGTGAAGGCCGTCGAGCTCTCCGGCGTTCCCGGGCTGCTGTTCCGCCGCAATTCCGTCTCCGGCGCCGTCGAGGTGCTGCGCCGCGCCGGCTCCGGCGTGGAGCTCAACGCGGCGCTGCACGCATAGCCGAACCTGCTCGGCGACGCACCCCTCCGGTCAGACGAACGCCAGCACCGACGCCGGGTCGTTCAGGATGCGGCCGAGATCGGCGAGCAGGATCGACGCCTGCTGACCGTCCACGATCCGGTGGTCGAACGAGAGCGCCAGCGTGAGCACGTCGCGCAGCGCGATGCCGCCGTCGTGCTCCCACGGCTGACGGCGCACCGCACCCAGTGCCAGGATCGCAGCCTCCCCCGGCGTCACGATCGGCGTGCCCGCGTCGACGCCGAAGACGCCGACGTTCGTGATCGTGATGGTGCTGCCGGAGAGGTCGGCGGGAGCCGTCCGTCCCGAGCGGGCGGTCTCCGCGAGAGTGCGGATCGCGCCGGCGAGGTCGGTGAGCGGGAGCAGGTCCGCATCCCGCACCACCGGCACGAGCAGCCCGCGCGGGGTCGCGGCGGCGATGCCGAGATGGACGGCGCCCGACTGCACGATCTCCTGCGCGTCGTCGTCCCAGCGGGCGTTCACCTCGGGGGTGCGCCGGATCGCCAGGCACAGGGCCTTGGCCACGACGGCGAGCAGGCCCGGCCTGGCCTCGCCCTCCGCGGTGCGCGCGCGCAGCCGCTCGACGAGCTCGGACGTCGCGGTGACGTCGACCGTGAGGAAGACCGTCGCCTGCGGGGCCGAGAACGCGCTGCGCACCATCGCCTCGGCCGTCGCCTTGCGCACGCCGCGGATCGGGATGCGCACGTCGCCGCGGTCCGCGGTCGCCGGTGCGCTCGGTGTCGCCGGTGCAGTCGGGGCCGCGGAGACGGGAAGGCGGTGCGACCCGCCCGCCGTCGCCGGACCTCCCGCACCGGTCCCGGTCACGGTCCCGAGGTCGATGCCGCGCTCGCGGGCCAGCTTGCGCACGGGCGGGGTGGCGCGGGGACGCTCGGCCAGGGCCGTCGCGGTGGCCGCCTGCGCTGCCGCGGGCGCGGGGGCGACGGCCGCTGCGGTCTCGCGCGCGGGGGCGGCCTCCCGTGCCTGTCCGGCCGGAGCCAGACCGGGGCGGGCCCGGCGCGCGGGCCGGGTCGTCGCATCGGGACGGGCGCCATAGCCGACCAGCGTCGGTTCCGGCACGTCGGCGCGGTCGCCCGCTCCGTCAGGACCGTCAGCGGATTCTGGCTCCGCGCCCGCCACCTCGAACGCGACGAGGGGCTCCCCCACCGCGACCGTCACCCCCGGTTCGACGTAGAGGCGCGACACGCGACCGTCGTACGGCGCCGGCAGCTCGACGAGCGCCTTGGCCGTCTCCACCTCGGCGATGATCTGGTTCAGGTGCACGCTGTCGCCGACCGCGACCTTCCAGCTCACCAGCTCCGACTCGGTGAGGCCCTCGCCGAGATCCGGCAGGGCGAAATCCTTGACCGCCATCAGTCCTCCACCCCCGAGAGGGAGTTCGGCCGGTCCATGACGCGGTCGATGCCGTCCAGGATGCGGTCGAGGTCGGGCAGGTGCGCCGACTCCAGCCGTGCGGCCGGGTAGGGGATGTCGTGCCCGGTGACGCGCACCGGCGCGTGCTCGAGCTCGTAGAAGCAGCGCTCGGTGATCGACGCCGAGATCTCCGCGCCGAGTCCGCCGGAGAGCGCGGCCTCGTGCGTCACCACGAGCCGGCCGGTCTTGCGCACCGAGGCGACGACCGTGTCCAGGTCGAGGGGCGAGAGCGAGCGCAGATCGATCACCTCGACGGAGACGCCCTCGTCGCCGGCCGCCACGGCCGCATCCCTGGCCAGCTGCACCAGGCCGCCGTAGGTCACCAGGGTCACGTCGCCGCCGGTCGCCATGACGCGAGCGGTGCCCATCGGGCGCGCGTCCGCCAGGGCGGCGGCTTCGTCCACCTCACCCTTGGCGTGGTAGCGGCGCTTCGGCTCGAAGTAGAGCACGGGGTCGTCGGAGGCGATGGCCTGCTGGATGAGCGTGTACGCGTCCTGCGGATCGGACGGGCTCACGACGCGCAGCCCCGCCGCGTGGGCGAAGTACGCCTCGGGCGAGTCGGAGTGGTGCTCGGCCGCACCGATCCCGCCGGCGAACGGCACGCGGATCGTGATCGGCATCCGCACGGCGCCGTCTGTCCGGTAGTGCATCCGCGCCACCTGGCTGACGATCTGGTCGAACGCCGGGTAAATGAATCCGTCGAACTGGATCTCGACCACCGGGCGGTACCCGCGGTACGCCATCCCGACGGCGGTGCCCAGGATGCCCGACTCGGCCAGGGGCGAATCCATCACCCGGCGCGGGCCGAACTCGGTCTGGAGTCCGTCGGTCACCCGGAACACCCCGCCCAGCGTGCCGATGTCCTCCCCCATCAGCACCACGTGCGGGTCTCCCGCGAGCGCCTTGCGCAGGCCCGCGTTGATGGCCTTCGCCATGGTCAGGGTGGTCACCGTCCGTCACCCCCGACGAACGTGCGCAGGTAGCGCGAGTAGTGGTCCCGCTGGCGCGCGATGCCGGTGTGCGGCTCGGCGTAGACGTTGTCGAAGACCGTGAGCGGCTCCGGGTCGCGCAGGGCCAGGCAGCCCGCGCGCATCTCGGCGGCCACGGCGTCGGCCTTCGCGTGGATGCGCGTGAGGCGCTCCTCGTCGAGGCGCCCCTGGGCGTCGAGGTGCGCCTCCACCCGGGAGATCGGGTCGCGGCCGCGCCACTCGTCCAGCTCGGACGGGTCGCGGTAGCGGGTGGGGTCGTCCGCCGTGGTGTGCGGCCCCATCCGGTAGGTGACGGCCTCGATGAAGGTCGGGCCGCCTCCCGAGCGGGCGCGGTCGAGGGCGGCACGGGAGGCCGCGAGCACGGCGAGCACGTCGTTGCCGTCGACGCGGATGCTCGGCACGCCGAAGCCGGGGGCGCGCTCGGCGATCGGCCGCTGCGCCTGCAGCCCGACCGGCTCCGAGATCGCGTACTGGTTGTTCTGGCAGAAGAACACGACCGGGGCGGCATAGGTGGCGGCGAAGATCAGGGCCTCGCTCACATCGCCCTCGCTCGTCGCGCCGTCGCCGAAGTAGGCGACCGCGACCGCATCCGTGCCGTCGGCCTGGATGCCGAGCGCGTATCCCGTGGCGTGCAGGGTCTGCGCGCCGATGATGACCTGCGGGGTCGCCATGTTGATGTCGTACGGGTTCCAACCGCTCTGGGTCGTGCCGCGCCACACGCGCAGCAGGTCGACGAGGCCCGCACCGCGGCAGTAGGCGACGCCGTGCTCGCGGTAGCTGGAGAAGACGAAGTCGTCGGAGCGCAGCGCGCGCCCGGAGCCGATCTGGGAGGCCTCCTGCCCGAGCAGCGGCGGCCACAGGCCGAGCTCGCCCTGGCGCTGCAGAGCGGTGGCCTCCGCGTCGATGCGGCGGATGACCACCATGTCCTCGTAGAGGTCGAGCAGTTGGTCGGGGCCGATGTCGGAGACCCACGCGTCATAGCGGTCGTCGCTCAGCCGCTCCCCCGTCGGCGTCAGGAGCTGGACGGTGTCGGCTCCCGCGGGGAGTCGCACGTCGTCGAGGCCGCCATCGCGGCCGAGGTGCACACCAGGCTGATTGTCGATCGTCACGGTTCACGCAACCTTCACTCTCATGCCCGGGGCGGCTCGCTCGTGACGGGCCGCTCCGGCCTCCGGCCCCTTTGCCGGAAGTAATCGGAAGGCTACGCTGTGCGATCAGGACGCACAACCAGCGGCGTGTCGACCGTGCAGACTGCCCTATCCGGGACGCGGCTCCGGTGCTACCTTTCACACTATGCGCACGTTCGACAGCACCGACCGCCGCATCCTCGTCGCCCTCGCGGACGACCCGCGGTCGACCAACGTCTCCCTCGCCGACCGCCTCGGCCTCAGCCGCAACACGGTCCAGGCGCGGCTCGCCGAGCTGGAGCGCAGCGGCGCGTTCCTGTCGTTCGAGCGGCGCATCGACGCCCGCGCCGCCGGATATCCGCTGGCCGCCTACGTGACGGTCCACGTGCAGCAGCAGCTGCTCGCCGCGATCGTCGAGCACCTCACCGGGATCCCGGAGATCGTGGAGGCGCACGGGCTCTCCGGGTCCTCCGACCTGCTCCTGCGTGTGCTGGCGCGCGACGCGGAGGACCTGTTCCGCATCACCGGCGCCATCCAGTCCACCGAGGGCGTCGTCCGCGCCGAGACCTCGCTCGACATGGGCGAGCTGATCCCATACCGCTTGCGGCCGCTGCTGAAACCTTGAATTGCAGATCCGTGCATGCACGGAGGTAACCATCGCGTCGTCCTGTCAGAGTGAAGGGACTCGATCCACCGCTCACAGCGGCGACGAAAGACGGGCATGACGGAAACCCTTCGGCGACACCGCCACGACTCCCCTGTGGCCGCCGACGGCCACCGACCTCACCGACTTCACGAAATGTCCCGCGTGCTTCGCACCGCTCGCGCTGACCTCCTGCGCCGTCTGCGGCCTCGATCTCGCCACGCCGACAGCCGAGCACGTACGGATGGCATCGTTCGAAGCGCACGCCCTCATGCAGAAGAGAGCGGATCTGATCGCCCGGATCCGGGTCGAGAACGTGCAGGCCAGGCGGGCACGGGACGAGCTGCAGGCGATGGTCGCGGAGCGCACGCGGCAGGCGCAGCAGGACTCCGTGACGGAGTCTCTGCCGTCACGTCCCACGACGGCACCCGCGATCCCGCCGACCGTCCCGACCCCGGAGCCTCCGCCGCACGGCTTCCCCTGGCCCCTCTCCGATGCCGAGCCGACAGCAGAGCCTGACGCTCCCCCGACCCGCAGGCACTCGAGCGTTCAGATCGCCCTCCTGATCGTCGGTGTCTCGCTGGTCGGAGTGGCGGCGATCTTCTTCCTCACCGTGGCCTGGATCGTCGCCGGACTCGTCTTCCGATCGGTCGTCGTCGCCGCTGTCACGATCTCGGTCCTCGGAGTCGCGACGTTCCTGCGCCGGCGCGGGCTCACCAGTACCGCGGAGGGGCTGGGGGCACTCGGCGTCGTCCTGGTCGGGCTCGACATCCTCGCCGTGCGCGCCAACGACGTCTTCGGCGCTGGTCAGCCCGATGCGCTCCTCTACTGGGGTGTCGCCATCATGGCCTCCGCAGGGATGCTGCTCGGCTGGTTCGCGCTGAGCCGCATCCGGGCGGCGAGCGTCGTCGCCTTCCCGGCTCTCCCGGTCGGGCTGGGGCTGGCCACAGCGGGGCTCCTCGGCTCGATCGGCGTGCTGCACCCCAGCGGGGACGGGGTCTTCTGGGGCGCGATCGCCGCCCTGCTCGGCACGCTCATCCACCGGGCGACCTGGCGGACGGAGGGGCTCGCGATCGAGCGCTCGTCCCTCCTGGTCGCGGCGCTGCTCGCGGCACTGACCGCACTGATCGCCGCCCCGTTCGCCGCACCTGGGCCGGCCTGGGCGCCCGCCTGGCTTCTCGGGACACTCGCGCTCGCACTCGCTCCCCACGCCGCTGCCGTGATCGGCTGGCCAGGATCGGCCACCGTCGCGATGGCGGCCGGAAGGACCGCCGGGGCCGTGGCGGGGACGGCGCTCGCCAGCGCCACGGTGCTCGTCGCGTTCCGACTGGGGGACACGCGTTTCTGGATCGTCGCTCCGACGATCGCGGCGGCCGCGATCGTCGGAGCCTTCGACGCGAGCGGGCGCCGGTTCGCCGCCGAGGCGATTCGTGTCGCCGCACCCACTGCCGCCTTCGCGGCGGCCATTGTGGGCGGCCTGAACACGCTCCTGCCGTCCGTCGAGGCACTGCACCCGCTGATTCGAATGCTCACAAGGCAGCCCGATTGGTGGAAGGACCTTCCCGTCCAACCCGCGACGATATCGGAGCGCTCCGTGCTGGGTCTGATCGCCCTCGTCGTCGCCGCCCTCGTGATCGGCGCCTCGTGGTGGCTCGGCCGGGTCGCTGCGGCTCGGAGCATCGCACTCGCGGCGACGCTCTCCGGCCTCGCGATGGTCGCCATCCCGTTCACCGGAGAGCGGACCGTCATCGTCAGCCTGTACCTCGTCGTCGGTGTTCTCGCTCTGGGTGCTCTTCTGCGGGCGGACACGGTCGCACCCCGCTTCCGTGTGCTCGCGCTCACGGTCGGCACGACCAGCCTGGTTCTGGGCTGGCTCACCGCGGTCGCTTCGCCGGCCCTCTGGCTCGTTGCATCGCTCGTCCTGGTCGCCGCTCTGCTCTCGATCGGGCGCCTCCGCGTGCACCGTGATCCTTCGCACGATCGCCGACTGGCGTTCTCTCTGGCGGCCGCGATGGCCGTCGTCGTCGGCTCCGCCCAGCTGCCCATCGCCTTCACACAGTCGTCGCCACCCGCCGATCTGTGGGATCTCGTCGCCGCCTCCACGATCTGCGGGTGCGCCGTGGGTTCACTCATCGTCGCCCTGCCGTGTCCCGGCCTCACCCGGCGGGAGCCTGTCGCCTCGTTCCTCATGTTCGCCGCACCCGCCGCAGGCGCGATTTCTCTGCATGCGCTGGGTATGGCGTCGCGGGTGTCCTCCCGATCCTCCACGGTCGCTCTGGCGGGCGAGATCGTGGCGCTCCTCGCCGTCGGTCTGTGGGTGCTTCATCCGCGGAATGTCGAACCGCCGTTACCTCGACGCATCGCCGCGGTCGCGTTCGCTCCGCTGCTGTGGGCCGTCGTGGGCGGCGCCCTCTCCCTGTTCGGTGTCGCGTCATCGGGCACCGCGATCTTCCTCGTGCCCGCTCTCGTCGCGACGGGCGTCGCGTCGGTCTCGACCATCGTCGCGATCCTGTGGCCGCAGGCAGGTCTCCGTGGAGAGCTGGAGGCGGGTGCCGTCCTCACCGCGAGCTGTGCGATGCTCGGAGCCCTGACAGGGGCGGGACTCGGGACGCAGTACGGCCCGGAGCCGCTCTCGTCGGTGCTCTTCGTGCTCGCGGCCGGGGCACTCGTGAGCGCCATCGAGCGAGACGGATTGTTCGCATCCCGTTCATGGCGGCGCCATCTCGGCTGGCTCGCTCTCGCCCTCGCAACCGCCGGCCTGTGGACGCAACTCGCCGTTTCCGGAGCCGGCACACCGGAGCCCTACGTCCTGCCCGTGTCGGCCGCGCTCCTTGTGATCGCCGGCCTGATTCGCCTCACCGACCGACGGAGGCGTGCGGCCCTGCCTGACGCAACGGCGAGGACAGGCCCCGCCGCGCTTCTGGTCCTCGGCGGGCTTCTGGTCGCGGCCGTTCCGCTCGCGCTCGCGGGGCCGGCGACCGCGGAGTACCGACCGGTCGTCATCGGGGTCGCCGGCGCCGTCCTGGCCGTCGGCAGCGCGCTTCCACGCCGTCACAGCCCTGGCGTGCGCGTATTGGACGCCTGCGTCGGTGCGGGCATCGTCGCCATCCTCCTCGTCGCCACCGAGCGGGGCTTCGCTCGGGTGCTCACCGCGTCCGCCGATTTCACGCCCGCCGACGCGTGGCCTCTCGGAGCGATCGCTGTCGCGGTGTGTGCGTCCTTCCTGATGCTGCGATCATCCGCCGCGGATCAGGAGGGAATCTCCCTCTCGGCTCCCCGGTGGTACGGCGCCTGCGCTTCCACGACCGTCGTCATCGCAGCGACGCTGTACGCCCTGCTCGAGGTGGTCGTCGCCCTCCTCGGTGGGGCCGGGGTTCGCACGATCGTCGCCGTCATCGCCCTGAGCGGGCTCTTCGTCGCCGCTGTCCGGATCGGCCGCGCGCCTCTGAGCGCCGGGGTCGCCCTCAGCTCGCTGGGACTCGCGATGGCCACGACAACGGCGGCAATCGTCGTCGGACGCCCCGATCCGATCGAATGGATGAGCGTCCCTCTGGGTCTGGCTTTCCTCGCTGCGGGGATTCTCGCCCCGCCCAGAACGGCGATGCGCAGCTGGCCTGTCCGGACCTTCTGGGCACTCGGCCTCGTCACGGGTCTTCTCCCATCGGCGGTTCTCGGCGCGACGGGCAGTCCCGTGCGGACGATCGTCGTGCTCGCGGTGGGATTCGCCGTCGTGTCCGTCACCCTCGTCTGGCGCCCCGGCCTTCTTCGCCTGCCGAAGGGCGTCGAGCTGGTCTCGATCCTCGGCGGTGGCGACGTCATCGTCGTCGCCGCACTCGCTCGCGTCATCGGAAGCACACGATGCGCCGCGCAGTCGACGGTCGCATTCGATGTGTGGCTCATCGTCGGCGCGACGATCCTCGTGGCAGCAGGTGCCGCGGCCCAGCGTCCGCGCGGCCCGCTGAGCGCAGCGGCACAGCGGATGGCGCTCATCCTCGTCCCGGCTGGATTCGCGCTGATCGCCCTGCCGGAGCTCTTCGTGGTGACGGACGAGCCCGCACTGCGCGCCATCCTTCTGGTCACGCTGAGCTGCGCCACAGCGATCGGCTCCGCCGTGGCGCTCACGGTGGAGCGCTGGCGCACCGTGGCGATCGTCCAACTGGGTCTCGCGCTCGTCACCGCAGTCATCGCGGCGGGGATCCGCGCTGCGCACGAGACGGATGGCGCGTTCGAAGCGTGGCTGCTCCCTGTCGCCGCCACCCTCGTCGTCGTCGCGTCCGTGCTCTCCACCTGTGCGGAGCGCATCGGCGCCTGGACCGAACGCGCGGCCGCCGCGCTGCTGGCCACGGCGCTCATCGGAACGACCGTCGCCGAACTGAGCATGATCCTGTTCGGAGAGCTGTCGACCCCACGGGCGATTCTGACCGTGTGGGTGCTCGCCGCCGTCTCCGTCACGGGATTCTGGCTCCGACGTCCACCGCTCACACCGGTCTCCGGTTGGATCGCCTTCGGGGGCGCGAGCGCGGTGGCGCTGCTCGCACTCGTCCAATCGCGGGTGGACGCCGTCGAGCTTCTCTCCGTCCCTCTCGCGGCGGCACTGATCATCGCCGGGGCACTGCGCCTCCACCGCTCGGAGCAGGTGCGTTCGTGGTCGGCCCTCGGACCCGGAATCCTGGTCCTTCTGCTGCCGTCGCTGCTGGCCGATCTCACCGCGAGCCCTCTCTGGCGTGTCACCGGTCTCGGCATATTGGCGCTGCTCACCGTCCTCGTCGGGCTTCGGTGCAAGCTGCAAGCACCGTTCGTGATCGGCTCCGTCGTGCTGCTGGTGCACGGTGTCGCGCAGCTGTGGCCGTGGATCTCGGCCGCGTACGGCGCCGTCCCGTGGTGGCTGTGGCTCGGTGCGGGTGGCGCCATCCTGATCGCCGTCGCCGCCCGCTACGAGAAACGCATCAACGACGTTCGCACGATCGCGTTGTCGATCCTGGCCCTGCGCTGATCCCGAGCGGCGCCGCCCGTCATAGGATCGCCCCATGCGCCGTGTCGGGATCGTGCTCTTCGAGGGATTCGAGTTGCTGGACGTCTTCGGGCCGGTGGAGCTGCTCGGCACCGCCACCGACCTGTTCGAGATCGAGTACCTGGGGCCTGCCGCCGGCGGTCTGGTCCGCAGCTCGCAGGGCGCGCAGATCGCGGCGCAGCAGGGCGACGCCGACGCCACGACTCCCGACATCGTGCTGGTTCCCGGCGGGATGGGGACGCGCGGCCTGGTCGGCGATCGCGCCTTCCTCGCCTGGCTGCGGGAGTTCGCCGCGCCGGCCGAGATCGTGTCCTCGGTGTGCACCGGCTCGGCCGTGCTGGCGGCGGCGGGTCTATTGGAGGGGTATCGCGCCACCTCCAACAAGAACGCGTTCGCGTGGGCGACCACGCACGGGGACGATGTCACGTGGGTGCCGGAGGCGCGCTGGGTGGAGGATCGCAACCGCTGGACGTCGTCGGGGGTCGCCGCGGGGATGGACATGACCGCCGCGCTCATCCGGCACCTCCACGGCGAGCGGGTCGCCGACGACGTCGCGACACTCGTCGAGCTCGAGGTGCACATGGACTCCGGCTGGGACCCGTTCGCACGGCGGCACGGCCTGGTCTGACGCCGCGACACGGCGCCGGAGCGTGTCAGCCCTCGGCGGGATCCACGATCAGGGTCCGCAGCTCGACGCCGGCCGTCGCGCACGGCGATGATGTCGATACCCCGCGCGATCGGAGCCCCGAGCGGGCCGAACGCCCAGGCGAGCGCGCCGGTCGCCTGGCCGACGTAGGCGGGGCCGTCGGCGACGAACGCGAACTCCGGCGGGGCACCGTCGAGCAGTTGCGCGGCCTTGCGCACGAGCGCCTCCCGACCGTTCCGCCTGCGCCCCCTCCTCACCCGCGACTGACCGGCACCGAGACGGCGAACTGTCCGCCGCCTCGGCGGCCAGAACGCGCGAAGGCCGCGTCGACCAGAGGTCGGCGCGGCCTTCGCGTGCTGGATCAGCGAGCGGGGATCAGCCCTCCGCCGGCTCCGAGGGGCCCTCGGAAGCGGCGTCGCGGCCGTGCGTGTCGGCCTCGTCGGCGATCACCGGGGCGAGCGAGAGCTTGCCGCGGTCGTCGATCTTGGTGATCTCCACAAGGATCTTCTGGCCGACGCCGAGCACGTCCTCGACGTTCTCGACGCGCTTGCCACCGGCGAGCTTGCGCACCTCGGAGATGTGCAGCAGGCCGTCCTTGCCCGGCAGGAGCGAGACGAACGCACCGAACGCGGCGATCTTGACGACGGTTCCGAGGAACTGCTCGCCGATCTCCGGGTTGGTCGGGTTCGCGATCGCGTTGACCTGGGCGCGAGCGGCCTCGGCCGACGGGCCGTCGACGGCGCCGATGTAGACGGTGCCGTCCTCCTCGATGGAGATGTCGGCGCCGGTCTCGTCCTGGATGGCGTTGATCGTCTTGCCCTTCGGGCCGATCAGCTCGCCGATCTTGTCGACCGGGATCTGGACCGAGATCACGCGCGGCGCGGTCGGGGCCATCTCGTCCGGCGCGTCGATCGCGGCGTTGAGCACGCTCAGGATGGTCGTGCGAGCATCCTTCGCCTGCGTCAGCGCACCCGCGAGGACCTCCGAGGGGATGCCGTCGAGCTTGGTGTCGAGCTGGATCGCCGTGACGAACTCGCTCGTGCCGGCGACCTTGAAGTCCATGTCGCCCAGCGCGTCCTCGGCGCCCAGGATGTCGGTGAGGGCCGCGTAGCGGGTCTCGCCGTCGACGACGTCGGAGATCAGGCCCATGGCGATGCCGGCGACCGGGGCGCGCAGCGGCACACCGGCGTTGAGCAGCGACAGGGTGGAGGCGCAGACGGAGCCCATCGACGTCGAGCCGTTGGAGCCGAGAGCCTCGGACACCTGGCGGATCGCGTAGGGGAACTCGTCGCGGCTCGGCAGCACCGGCACGAGGGCGCGCTCGGCGAGGAAGCCGTGCCCGATCTCGCGACGCTTCGGCGAACCGACCCGGCCGGTCTCACCGGTCGAGTAGGGCGGGAAGTTGTAGTGGTGCAGGTAGCGCTTCTTGGTGACCGGCGACAGCGAGTCGATCTGCTGCTCCATCTTGAGCATGTTCAGCGTGGTGACGCCCAGGATCTGGGTCTCGCCGCGCTGGAAGATCGCCGAGCCGTGGACGCGCGGGATGACCTGCACCTCAGCGTCGAGCGGACGGATGTCGGTCAGGCCGCGACCGTCGATGCGGATGCCCTCGCGCAGCACACGGCCGCGCATGACCACCTTCGAGACGGACTTGTAGGCCGCCGAGAACTGGGTGAGGACCTCGGAGTCGAGGACGCCCGCCTCCACCTTCTCGGTGAGGGCCGCCTTGACGCGCTCCTTGAGGGCGTCGTCGGCGTTCTGGCGCTCGATCTTGTCGGCGATCTGGTAGACGTTCACCAGCTCGTCGTAGGCGAGGCCGGCGACGTTGTCGTAGGTCTCCTTCGAGTAGGGCAGGAACACCGGGTAGTCGGCGATCGCCTTCGCGGACTGCTGCGCGATGACGTTCTGGGCGCCGACGAGCTGGCGGATGAACGGCTTCGCCGCCTCCAGGCCCTGTGCGACGACCTCTTCGTTCGGCTTGACGGCGCCGCCCTGGATGAGGTTCCAGCTGTGCTCGGTGGCCTCCGCCTCGACCATCATGATCGCGACGTCGCCCTCGGAGCCGTCCGCGTTGGTGAGGACGCGGCCCGCGACGGTGAGGTCGAAGACGGCCTCCTCGAGCTGCGAGGCCTTCGGGAACGCGATCCACTGGTCGGCGTGCTGGCCGTTGCCGGGGATGAGCGCCAGGCGCACACCCGCGATCGGGCCGGAGAACGGCAGACCGGAGATCTGGGTGGAGGCGCTGGCCGCGTTGATCGCGAGAGCGTCGTAGAACTCGTCCGGGGCGATGCTCAGGACGGTGATGACGATCTGGACCTCGTTGCGGAGGCCCTCGACGAACGAGGGGCGCAGCGGGCGGTCGATCAGACGGCAGACGAGGATCGCCTCGGTCGAGGGGCGGCCCTCACGACGGAAGAACGAGCCGGGGATCTTGCCGGCGGCGTAGGAGCGCTCCTCCACGTCGACGGTCAGCGGGAAGAAGTCGAAGTTGTCCTTCGGGTGCTTGCTGGCGCTCGTCGCGCTCAGCAGCATCGTCTCCTCGTCGAGGTACGCGGCCACGGCGCCCTGCGCCTGCTGGGCGAGGCGTCCGGTCTCGAACCGGACGGTGCGGGTGCCGAAGCGGCCGTTGTCGAGCACGGCTTCGGCGAATTTGATTTCGGGACCTTCCAAGAGGTCTTTCTCCTTTGTTTAACGTCGCGGCCCCGTGTGGGCGCGACTCTCCAAGGAGCGAGCAGGCAGATCGACACGTCCGACGTGTACGCGGCATCCCATGCGGGTGCGTGGGCTGAGCCCGTCTGGCCATCAGTAGAAATACACGGCTGCGCTCGTCGCGCATCCGGATACCACCACCGAGGACCAGCTCCTGCCAGCCTGCTCCGGCGGTCGGCACACAGCCGACCACGAGCATCCTATCAGTCGCGCCCCTCCGTCCGGCGGTCAGAGCGCGAGCGTGGCGCGTGCGGCCTCGGCGAGCGCCCGCCCGTAGGCCGGTCCGTGGCCGGCGGCGTGCACGGCGAGCGGGTGCAACTGGTGCAGCGGGATGCGCTCGCGCCAGCCGGGCCGCAGCGGGCGCGCGGCGTCGTAGCCCGCCAGCACGTCGTCCAGGAACGGGAGGCCGAAGAGCGCGAGCATCCCGAGATCGGTCTCGCGGTGGCCGCCGTGCGCGGCCGGGTCGATCAGGACGGCACCGTCGGCTGACCAGAGCACGTTGCCGTTCCAGAGGTCGCCGTGGAGGCGCGCGGGAGGCTCGTCGTCGTCGAGCTCGCCCGAGGCGACGCGCTCCACCGCCTCCCGGATCGCGGGCAGCTGCGCGGCCGTGACGCCCCCGGCCTCCACCGCGATGTCGAGGTACGGCTGCACGCGGTCTCTCGCGTAGAAGCGGCCCCACGACATCTCGTGGGCGACGGGCAGCGGGCGCCGGCCGATGTAGAGCGGGCCGTCCCAGCCGTCCGGCGGAGCGCCGAACGCGGCGGCCCCGGCGGCGTGCGTCGCGGCGAGTGCGGCGCCGAACGCCCGGGCGTCCTCCGCCGTGGGTCGCGCCTCGGCGATGCGCTCCAGCTCGATGCGGCCCGGCTCGACGGACGCGACGCGGACGATACGCGCGCCTCCCCCGCCCTCGGCCGCGGCGAGCCAGCGCAACCCCGCGGCCTCCGCCTCGAAGAACCGCTCAGGCGCGCCACCACGCTCCTTCACCATCGTCTCCACCCGCTCCACGCTACCCGTGGCCCGCGAGCACAGGAAAAGTGCTCGTTCCATGCGCAGAACGAAGCACTTTTCCTGTGCTCGCGGGCTACGGGGCGGGGGTGGGTTTGTGGTGGGCGGGGGATGCTAAGTGCACGATCGCGATGCCGACGAGGGTGCCTAGGGTGTTCGACAGGAGGTCGCGCGGGTCGCTGAAGCGTGCCGGCAGGAACAGTTGCACGAACTCGATGGTGAGGGTCGCGACGACGCCGAGGGCGAGGGCGAGCCACCAGTGGTCGCGGCCGAGCAGCAGAGTGAGCAGCACCCCCATCGGCACGAACATCAGGATGTTCGCGCTGAACTCGACGACGTCGTAGGTCACCCAGGCCAGCAGCGGGGTCTCGGCGAACAGCGCGAGCAGCGACGTGAGCAGGCGGTTGCCGTGCGGGTCCGGCGGGAACGGGTTCAGCGTGATCCACGCGACGACGAGCAGGTACACGAGGGTGACGGCGGCCAGGATGCGACGGGGCATCCTCCTATGCTTGCGCACATGAGCATCGCGTTCCGCATCCCGATGTCCGGTCGCTCGACGGAGGAGCGCCATCGCGTCTCCAGCCCGCTCGAGCTGCTCTTCGATCTGACGTTCGTCGTGGCCATCGCGCAGGTCGCCTCGCAGCTCGCCCACGCGGGCGAGGCCGGGCACGCGTTCGACAAGCTCGGCCCGTACCTGATGGTGTTCTTCGCCATCTGGTGGGCGTGGATGAACTTCACCTGGTTCGCGTCCGCCTACGACACGGACGACGTGCCGTACCGGCTGATGACGCTCGTCCAGATGGGCGGCGTGCTGGTGCTCGCCGCCGGTGTGCCCGCCGCGTTCGCGCAGTCCGACTTCACCGCGATCATCGTCGGCTACCTCATCATGCGGCTCGCCCTGGTCGGGCAGTGGGTCCGGGCCGCCGTCGAGCACGCGGAGGGCCGCACCACCGCGGTGCGGTACGCGAGCGGCGTCGCGGCGGTGCAGCTGCTGTGGGTCGCCTGGGGCTTCCTGCCGCCCGGGATGCGTCCGTGGCTCTTCCTGCTCGGCGTCGTGCTGGAGCTGTCGGTGCCGCTATGGGCGGAGCGCACGGGGATGACCTCCTGGCATCCGCACCACATCGCCGAGCGCTACGGGCTGTTCACGATCATCGTGCTCGGGGAGTCCGTCTCGGCCTCGGCCATCGGCGTGCAGAAGGGTCTCGCCGCGCACGGCGTGTCCGGCGCGCTGGTCGCCATCGCCGTCGCGGGCCTCGTGCTGCTGTTCGCGCTCTGGTGGCTGTATTTCCTCGAGCCGGCGGGCGAGGGTCTGTCGAGCAAGCGCGGGCGGGCCTTCTACTGGGGCTACGGGCACTTCTTCGTGTTCGCCGCGCTGGCGGCGCTCGGGGCGGGGCTGGAGGTCGCGGTGCAGGCGGGAGCGGAGCACCACGGCGCGTCCGACACCGCCGTCGAGTACGCGGTCGCCATCCCGGTCGCGGTGTTCCTGCTCATGCTCTACGTGCTGCACGCACCGCTGGTGCCGGAGGTCGTCATCCGGCCGCTCAAGACGGCGGCGGCGATCATCCTCGTGCTGGTGCTCCCCCTTGCATCGCCGCTCATCGGCCTGGTGGGCGTCGTGATCGGGATCGCGGTGGTCGCGGCCGCGCTCGTCGCCGCGACGCTCGTCGACCGGGCGATCGCCGCACGGAAGGCAGCCGGAGACGCGCCGGAGACCGTCTGACCGACCGCGTAGCGGCGTCAGACCAGCGCGGGGACGAGCGCGACCGCGCGTGCCCGGCGCACCACGCCGAACGCGATCAGCCCCTGCGCGGCGATGTAGGTGACCATGATCGCGAGGTCGACCTGCGGCAGCGCGACGCCGGGGAGGAACCGGTCGAGGCCGAGCAGGCTGTCCGAGACCACGAAGCAGGCGGCGCCGGCGGCGATCCAGGGCGAGCAGGCCGATCCCGTGACGCCGAGGGCGACGAGCGAGAGCCCGTACAGCGCGAGCGGCACGAGCAGAGCGCCCGCGTGCGGGGCGAGCACGACCAGCAGCGCGACGAACCACAGGGCGTATCCGGCCGACCACCAGCGCGGACGCCCCGTCCGCATCCGGCGCACGAACAGCACGACGTACGCGACGTGCCCGAGCAGGAAGAACCCGAGCCCGATCACGAAGCCGGCGCCGGCATCCATCAGCGACACGTCCCCCAGCCAGCCGAGCAGGATGCCGAGACCGGCCCAGAGCGCCGTCTCGGAGCGGCGCGCCGCAGACGGCAGCGCGACGAGCAGCGCGAGCAGCAGGGCGGGCATGAGCAGCGGCTTGGTCACGGCGACGAGCCCGTCGGCGCCGACCGCGATCGCGACGAGGTGGACGATGCCGACGACGGTGTACGGCAGGAATGGGAGTGCCACGGCGCCGAGACTAGCAACCGGGCGGTCGCGGGCGTCAGTTCCGGTCGTCGCGAGGCGCTGACGGCCGAGCGGTGAAGACCCGGCGCGCACGGTCGGCGATCCTCTGTGTGCGTGCCGCCTCGGTCCGCACCGACTGGACGGCGGCCGCGGGGCGGAGTCGGCCGCGGGCGACGTTCAGCGCGGTGAAGACCAGGTGACGGGCCGGGATGAGCCCCGCCAGCCGCTCGAGCTCCGCCGGTTCGAGGGCGCCGTCGGGTCCGAGTTCGCTCCCGAGTACCCGGCGATAGGGCGCGCAGGCCGCCTGCCGCCTTGATGGTGTCGCGGCGCTCCTCGCGCGGCACCGGGTGGACGAACCCGGTCACGATCACGGGATGGCCGTCGACGACCGAGACGGCGTCCTCCGCGGCGAGCCGCTCGGCCGGGTAGTCGTGCTCCGCCAGCGACGCCAGGATTCCGGCATCGCCGCGCACGGCGTCCACCGGTCGCGAGGCCGGGAAGGCGCGCGCCACCCAGTCGGGCCCGTCCCGGCGGCGCACCCGCCAGACCGCTGCATCCAGCGCGTCCATGCCCGCCACCTCGATCCCGTGGGCGGCCGACAGGGCGTCGGCGACGGCCTCGGGATCCCCCGCGGCCACCGGCAGTTCGTGCATGCCGTCAGGATACGCACGACGCACCGGCGGCAGTGTTCACCCGGAGTTCACACGCGCCGCGCCGAACCGGCGTACTCAGGAGACCGTACGGATCCTGACGGAAGGCGGACGCAGATGGATGTGCTCATCACCGTCGTGCTGGTCGTCGTGATCGCCCTCGTGTTCGATTTCACGAACGGCTTCCACGACACGGCCAACGCGATGGCGACCTCGGTGGCGACCGGGGCGCTGAAACCACGGGTCGCGGTGGCGATCTCGGCCGCGCTGAACCTCGTCGGGGCGTTCCTCTCGACCGAGGTCGCCAAGACGATCTCCGGCGGCATCATCCAGGAGGGCGGATCGGGGGTCGAGATCACCCCGACCCTCATCTTCGCCGGGCTGGTCGGCGCCGTGCTGTGGAACCTCACGACGTGGTACTTCGGGCTCCCGTCGAGCTCGACGCACGCCCTGTTCGGCGGGTTGATCGGCGCCGCGATCATCGGCGGCGGTCTCAACGCCGTCAACTGGGGAGTGCTGCTGACGAAGGTCGTCATCCCGGCGCTGCTCTCCCCCGCGGTCGCGGGTCTCGTCGCGCTGCTCGCGACGTTCGCCGCGTACCGCATCACCGCGAACGCGCGGGCGCACGGGGCGGAAGCGGGATTTCGCCACGGCCAGACCGTCTCGGCCTCTCTCGTCTCCCTGGCGCACGGCACGAACGACGCGCAGAAGACGATGGGCGTCATCACGCTGACCTTCATCGCCGCCGGCTACCAGAACGCGGACTCCGGCCCGGAGCTGTGGGTGATCCTGGCCTGCGGCCTCGCGATCGCCCTCGGCACCTACCTCGGCGGCTGGCGCATCATGCGCACCGTCGGCAAGCGCATCACCGATGTGAAGTCCCCGCAGGGCTTCGCCGCCGAGACCAGTGCCGCCGCGACCATCCTGGTGTCGTCGCACCTCGGCTTCGCGCTCTCCACGACGCAGGTCACCTCCGGCGCCGTCGTCGGCAGCGGGCTCGGCAAGCGGCTCGCCTCCGTGCACTGGGGCATCGTCGGGCGCATCGCGACCGCCTGGGTCATCACCCTCCCGGCGGCCGCACTGGTGGGCGGACTCGCCGCCTGGATCGCGTCGACGAGCGTGATCGGGCTGGTCGCGGTCGCGATCGTCGCCCTGATCGGCGGCCTCGGGCTCTACGCCCTGGCGCGGCGCCACCCGGTGACCCGCGAGAACGTGAACGACGTGGACGAGGAGGCGCCGGACGCGCGCGCCACCGCGTCGGCGGGGACGGAGGCACGATGAACGCGACACAGCTCCTGCGCACCGCGGACGACCCGGGAGCAGGCCAGTTCCTCGGCGTCGACTGGGGCTCGTTCGTCGTGGTGCTCCTCGTCGCGCTCGCGGCGACCGTGGTGATCGTCTGCTTCTACGCGCTGGCGCTCCGGCTGCTCGCGCTGGGGGCTCCCCTGGACGGTTCCGACAAGCGGTCGACGGCTCCGGCATCCGCTGCTGCGACCTTCCACCGGCCGCCCCTCGCCACGGCCGCGGCCGTCGTGTGCATCGCGATCTGCGTCGCGGCCGTCCTCTACGGGATCTGGCTGGTCATCCCGCAGTTCCACTGAGGGGTTGTCGGGAGGGCCGGGGCGCGGGATGGTGGAGTCCGACCGACCCGAGGAGCACCATGGCTGACACGCCCGACCACGACGACGCCCGCACCGATCAGCTGACCACCGCCCCGAAGGCGACCGAGGAGGATGCGGCACCCCGCATCGAGGTCGGCGAAGGCGACGAAGGACGCACCCGAATCGACCTGCGCGACGACTCCCCTGTGCGGCCGGGGACCGATCCCGAGCACCGCTGACCTCGCGGACGACGTCCGCACACGCAGAACGGGCCGCCACCCGAAGGTGACGGCCCGTTCCGAAGAAGCTCGCGGTGTCAGCGAAGAGCTGACATCTGCGGAGACTAGCGACGCAGTCCGAGGCGCTCGATGAGCGCACGGTAGCGGTTGATGTCGATGTCCGACAGGTAGCCCAGCAGACGACGACGCTGACCGACCAGGAGAAGCAGGCCACGACGCGAGTGGTGGTCGTGCTTGTGCTCCTTGAGGTGCTCGGTGAGATCCTTGATCCGCTTGGTCAGGATCGCGACCTGGACCTCGGGGGAACCGGTGTCACCGGGGTGGGTAGCGTACTCTTCGATGATCGCCTTCTTGATATCAGCATCCAGTGCCATAGACGGGATCCCCTTCCTGTTCGTTGCGCGGTGCCCGGGGCCTGATGCCTGGGCTCTCTTTCTCCGCGGCCGTTAGACGGCAACCTGAGGAGTCTACCAGACGGCGCCGGTGACTCAGCCCGCCGGGCGCTCCGGCTGGAGCAGCGCGAACCCGCCTCCCTGCGGGTCGGCGACGACCGCCCAGCGACCGACGCCGGGCGCCGCGGTCGGCTGCTCCAGCACCGTCCCGCCGAGCGCGGCGAACCGCTCGAGCGCCTCGTCGAGGTCGGCGACGGTGAAGTAGACGAGCCAGTGCGCGGTCGTCCCCTCCGGCGCCTCCGTCGCGCCCGCGACGCTCGTCGTGCCGACGTCGAACAGCCCGTACGGGGCGTCGCCGACGCGCATCTCGCTGACGGCGACCCCGAGCACCGACACATAGAAGGCGAACGACCCCTCCACCCTGTGCTCGACGAGCTCCAGCCAGTCGACGGCGCCGGGCTCGTCGCGCAGCCAGGGCGAGTCCTGCTCCCGCTGCCAGAGGCCGAAGACGGCGCCGGCCGGGTCGGCGACGATCGCGAGCCGGACGCCGGGCGCCAGCTCTCCGGGCGGCAGCAGCACCGCTCCCCCGCCGGCCGTCGCGGCTGCGGCGGCGGCGTCGATGTCGGGGACGGCGAAGTAGATCGTCCACACGGACCGCTCGACTCCCGCAGGCAGGGGGCCGATGGCGGTGACGGGGATGCCACGGAGGGTCGCGATGGAGTAGCCCCCGGTCTCGGCGGTGGCGTCGGGCGCGTCCCACCCGAAGAAGGCGCGGTAGAAGGCGACGGCGGCCGGCTGGTCGGACGACTGGAGGTCGACCCAGATCGGCGTGCCCGACGGGAAGCTCTCGATGGTCGGCATGCGCACACGGTACCGCCGCGCGGGCGGCCGTGGCGAGGGCCATCGCGGTCCTAGAGCGGCGCGGCCCCGCGGGGTAGCGTCCTGACCATGAAGGCATTGCAATATCACGAGATCGGCTCCCGTCCCGTCGTCGTCGAGGTCCCCGACCCGGAGGTCGGGCCCGGCCAGGTCCTGCTGAAGGTCACCGCCGCCGGGGTGTGCCACTCGGACGAGTTCATCATGGGCCTCCCCGCCGAGCAGTACGTCTACGGCCTCCCCCTCACCCTCGGGCACGAGGGCGCCGGGATCGTGGAGGCCGTCGGCGCCGGCGTCACGGGCGTGCATCGCGGCGACGCGGTGGCGGTCTACGGGCCGTGGGGCTGCGGGCGCTGCCACATGTGCGCCCAGGGCAAGGAGAACTACTGCCTCAACGCCCAGGCCGAGCAGATCCGCCCGCCCGGGCTCGGGGCGCCCGGTTCGATGGCGGAGTACATGATCGTCGACAGCGAGCGCCACCTGGTGCCGCTCGACGGCCTCGACCCGGTGAAGAACGTCTCGCTCACCGACGCCGGCCTCACGCCGTACCACGCCATCAAGAACTCGCTGCCGAAGCTCGGCGCGGGGACGACGGCCGTCGTGATCGGCACGGGCGGCCTCGGCCACGTGGGCATCCAGATCCTGCGCGCGATCAGCGGCGCGACCGTAGTCGCGCTCGACGTCAACCAGGAGAAGCTCGACCTCGCGACCGCGGTCGGCGCGCACCACACGTTCCTGTCGAACCCGGTCGCGGTCGCGTCCGTGCAGCAGCTGACGGGAGGGCGCGGCGCGGACGCGGTCTTCGACTTCGTGGGCGTGCAGCCGACGGTCGAGCTCGCCGGCGCGATGGCGGCGGCGGAGGGCGACGTCACCATCGTCGGGATCGGCGGGGGCGCGCTCGCGGTCGGCTTCGGCCGTATCGCCTACGACGTGGCGGTGCGGACGCCGTACTGGGGCTCGCGCGCCGAGCTGATCGAGGTCCTGGACCTGGCGCGCGCCGGGCAGGTGGAGGTCGAGATCGAGACGTACTCGCTCGACGAGGCCCCGAAGGCGTACGAGCGCCTGCACGAGGGGAAGATCCGCGGGCGCGCGGTCATCCTCCCGAACGGCTGACACCGAGCCGCGAGGAACCGCGGGTCAGAACCCGCGCAGCAGCTCGTCGAGGGCGGCCACCGCGATCGCGGCGGGGTCGCCCTGGTCGTTGCGCGCCCACCAGATGAGCGCCGAGAAGTTGGCGGACCCGAGCGCGTCCGCGAGCACGTGCACCCGGAGGCCGTCCACGGGCTCGCCGAGCCGGCGGGCCAGGAAGGCCGCGACCATCCCGTGGTCGGCGCTCAGCCGCGCGAGGCCGAACGCGATGAGCGCCGGGTCGGAGCCGAGCAGGCGCAGCCGCCGCCTGGTCGCTTCGAGGGAGTCGGGCGCGAGGTCGAGGGAGGCCGTGATCGCGCGGGCGAGCACGTCCCGCATCGGCTCGTCGTCGGGCGCCGTCTCGAGCACGGCGTTCATCCGCTCGACGACCGGCTCCATCCCGCCCCACACCAGGGCGGGCTTGCTCGGGAAGTAGCGGAAGAGGGTGCGGCGGCCGATGCCGGCGAGCCCGGCGATGTCGTCCATCGTCGTCGCCTCGTAGCCGTGCTCGTCGAAGTGCCGCAGCGCCAGGAGGGCGACGCGCTCCGGGTCCACGTCGGCGGGTCGCCCGCGGCGGCGCGGGGCGGGATCGGCTGTCGGCGAACTCATGGGATTCATTATGGCACCGAGTGCTATAAATAGGGCGACGCCCGGTGCGGGCATCGCAGGTTCCGTCGAGGAAGACCCGAGGAGAGAACACCATGAGCACCATCACGCCCGGCCGTTTCGCCGGTAAGACCGCCATCGTCACGGGAGCCGGCTCCGGCATCGGCAAGGCCACCGCGCGGCGCCTCGCCTCCGAGGGCGCCCGCGTCATCGGCAGCGACATCTCGGCCGAGCGGCTCGCCGCGCTGGTCGACGAGAACCCCGGCCTCGAGATCTCCACCGTGGCGGGCGACGTCTCCAGCGAGGAGACCATCGCGAAGCTGCTGGAGGCCGCGGGCGGCCGCGTCGACGCCCTCGCCAACGTCGCCGGCATCATGGACGGCTTCCTGCCGCCGGCCGAGGTCGACGACGCCACCTGGGACCGCGTGTTCACCGTCAACGTGACCGCGATCATGCGTCTCAGCCGCGCCGTCCTGCCGCTCATGGTCGAGGCGGGCTCCGGCTCGATCGTGAACGTCTCGTCCGAGGCGGGCCTGCGCGGCTCCGCCGCCGGTGCGGCGTACACCGCCTCCAAGCACGCCGTGATCGGCCTGACCAAGAGCACCAGCGTGTTCTACGCCCCCAAGGGCGTGCGCGCGAACGCCGTCGCCCCCGGCGGCGTCGCCACCAACGTCGAGGGCACCATGCGCTCCGCGTGGGCCGGCGAGCGCCTCGGTCCGCTGCTGCAGACGGTGGTCCCGCCGGTCGCGCAGGCCGAGCAGCTCGCGGCCTCCATCACCTGGCTGCTGAGCGACGACTCGGCCAACGTCACCGGCGCCGTGCTCGCCTCCGACGGCGGGTGGTCCGCGATCTGAGCCAGGCGCCGGATGCCCGGCGCCGGGCTCACGGCCGCGGCTGCTCGCGCGACACCGCGTCGGCGAGCAGCCGCAGGCCGTCCGGGATGTCGTCGGCGGCGATGGCCCCGAACCCCAGCAGCAGCCCCTCCCGTCGCTCGCCGGCGCTGAACCGCGGCAGCGGCTGCACGGCGACGCCCGCCGTCGCCGCACGCGCCGCGACCCGGTCGGAGTCGAAGCCGGGCCCACTCGGGCGCAGCGCGAGGTGCAGGCCGGCCACGGACGGCACCACGACGAGGTGCTCCCCCAGCAGGCGCCCCGCCTCCTCGACGACGATCCGCTGCCTCCCCTCGTAGACCCGCGTGGCCTGGCGGATGTGACGGGCGAACCCGCCGGAGTCGAGGAAGCGCGCCATCGCGTGCTGCGAGACCGGCTCGCCGTGCCAGTCGGTGAGGCGCTTCGCGTCGCGCAGGGCCGGGAGCAGCGACGGCGGCGCCACGAGGAACCCGAGCCGGAGGGTCGCCAGCATCGTCTTCGAGAAGGTGCCCACGTAGACCACGCGGCCGTCCGCGTCGAGGCGCTGTAGCGGATCGAGCGGTCGCGAGCGGAAGCGGTACTCGCTGTCGTAGTCGTCCTCGACGATCACCGCGTCGTGGCGCGCCGCCCACTCCAGCAGCGCGACACGGCGCTCGATCGGGAGCACCCCGCCCAGCGGGAACTGGTGCGACGGCGTGACGTACACGAGCCGGGCGGGCGGGAGCAGGTCGACCCGCAGCCCGTCGTCGTCCACCGGAACGGGCACGACCCGCGCACCCATCGTCTCGAACAGCTGCCGCACCGGCGGGTAGCCCGGATCCTCCACCACGACCGTGTCGCCCGGCCGGAGGACCACCCGCCCGATCAGGTCGAACGCCTGCTGCGCGCCGCTGGTCACCAGCACGTCCTCGGGACCGGCGACGACCGAGCGGGCCAGACCCAGGTGCCGCGCGATGCCGGAGCGGAGCCGCTCCACCCCGGCGGGATCGCCGTAGTGCGCCGTGCGCAGCAGCCGTCCGCGCAGCTCGGCGTCGACGTAGCGCCGCCAGTCGGCGAGCGGGAACAGCGCGGGATCCGGCGTCCCCACCCCGAAGTCGTAGGCCACGGGATGCGGTTCGCTCCAGAGCGGGTCCGCGCGGCCGCGCCAGGCGGGCGCGGGGCGGGCGGCTCCGACGACCGGACGCCGGCCGCCGGCTGCTCCTGTGACCGCGGCGACGAACGTCCCGGACCCCACCCGGGACACGAGATACCCCTCCGCCGTGAGGCGCTCGTAGGCGGTGGTCACGGTCGCCCGGGCGACCTCCAGCCGCGCGGCGAGCTCCCGGGTCGGGGGCACGCGCTCCCCCGGACGCAGGCGGCCGTCGAGCACGGCGTCGCGGAGGGCGCGGTAGATGCGGTCGGTGCGGTCGCCCCGCCCCTCCAGCGCCACGTGCAGTTCCATCGCGCCTCCAGGAGTCGGTCGGTCGGAAATCGGTCTGTTCGCAATCGCTCGAATTGAAACTTACACCGAACCAATGCCGCTCCTAGCGTGGAGGCATGACAGAACGGATCCAGATCTCCTCCCTCGCCCGCGAGGGCTACCGCGCGGTCGTCGCGCTCGACAGCTACGTCGGCGAGCACGTCGAGGCCCCGCTCGGCGACCTCATCAAGCTGCGCGCGTCGCAGCTCAACGGCTGCACCTTCTGCGTCGACATGCACTCGGTCGACCTGCAGGGAGGCGGCTACCCGCTCCGCAAGGTGTTCGCCGTGTCGGCCTGGCGCGAGTCGACGTGGTTCACACCGCGGGAGCGCACGGCCCTGGAGCTGACCGAGGCGGTGACCCTGATCCACGACGGCGGCGTGTCCGACGAGCTCTACGACCGGGCGCTGGCCGAGTTCGGCGACGAGGCGCTCGCGAACCTGATCCTCGCGATCGGCACCATCAACATCTGGAACCGCATCGCCGTGCCGACGCACATGCACCCGCCGGCGCTCTGACCGAGCCGCCCCTCCCACGCCCGAACGACTAAGCGCTCCCTGCGGCCATGCCGAGGGAGCGCTTCGTGCCGTGCGGAGGGGTCAGCTGACGCCGAGCAGGTCGATGACGAAGATGAGGGTCTTGCCCGAGAGCGGGTGACCGCCGCCGGCCGGACCGTACGCGAGCGCCGGCGGGACGGTGAGCTTGCGGCGACCGCCGACCTTCATGCCCGGGATGCCCTCCTGCCAGCCCTTGATGAGGTTGTTGAGCGGGAAGTTGATGGACTGCCCGCGGCTCCACGAGGAGTCGAACTCCTCGCCGGTCTCGTACTCCACACCGAGGTAGTGCACGTCGACCTTGGCGCCGGGCGTCGCCTCGGCGCCGGTGCCCTCGACGATGTCGACGATCTCGAGCGTCGCCGGAGCCGGGCCCTCGGGCGCGTCGACTTCGGGCTTCTGGTTGGTGTTCTCTGCCATGTTCACCATCCAACCGGTGACGGGGCACCGCGTCAAAGCCCGTTCGCTCTGCGCGCAGCCGGACGGGCCGCGAGAAAGGTCTTGCGGTTCTCGCCGCGGAGGGGCACCCTAGTCGTATAACTCGACGTCCCGGGAGCGTTGCAGGCATCGCCGCACCACCGGGCGTCGAGTCTGTTAAGGGCCGTTTCGGTCGCAGCCCGGTTCAGGTCGGCTCTAGCCGAACACCTTGCCGGGGTTGAGGATGCTGAGCGGGTCGAAGACCGACTTGAGCTTCACTTGGAGCTCGTGCGAGTCCGGGCCGAGCTCGTCGGCCAGCCAACGCCGCTTCAGCACGCCGACGCCGTGCTCGCCGGTCAGCGTGCCGCCGAGCTCGACGGCCGTGCGGAACAGATCGCCCGCGGCCTCCCAGACCGCTGCGGGCGCCTCCTCCCCCTCGTAGACGAAGTTGGGGTGGAGGTTGCCGTCGCCGGCGTGCGCGACGGTCGGGATGGGGATGCCGTACCGCTGCGAGATGCGCTCGATCGCGGCGAACATCTCGGGCATCCGCGAGCGCGGCACCGCGACGTCCTCGATGAGCACCTCGCCGCTCGCGGCGAGCGCCGGGTGGAAGGCGCGGCGGATGGCCAGCAGCCGCTCGCCCTCGGCGGTGTCGGCGGCGACGCTCACCGTGCCGCCGCTCTCGGCGATGAGGGCGCCGGCGGCCGTCGCATCCGCGCCTGCCGACGGTCCGTCGAACTGCACGAGCAGGAAGCTGCCGCCGCCGGTCGTGCCGAAGGCGTCCGCGATCGTCTGCTCGCCGAGGTAGGCCGAGATGCGTTCGAGCGCCGGGCCGTCGATCAGCTCCATCACCGCGGGCCGCAGCCGGGCCGCGGAGACCCGGGCCGCCGCGGCCGCCGCGGTGCCGACGTCCGGGAAGATCGCGCCGAGGGTCCGCGGCTCCCCCGCCGGGATCGGGAGCAGGCGCACGGTCGCCCCGACGATCACGCCGAGGGTGCCCTCCGAGCCGACGAAGAGGGCCGTGAGGTCGAAGCCCGTCACGCCCTTCACCGTCCGATGGCCCGTCCGGATGAGCCGGCCGTCGGCGAGCACCACGTCGAGCGCCAGCACGGCCTCCCGGGTCACGCCGTACTTCGCGCACAGCAGGCCGCCCGCGTTGGTGGCGATGTTGCCGCCGATGGTCGAGATCGCCCGGCTCGCCGGGTCCGGGGCGAAGAACAGGCCGTACGGCTCGAGCGCGTCGTTCAGGTCGGAGTTGACGACGCCGGGCTCGACCACGGCGAGCTGGTCCTCGGCGGAGATCTCGACGATGCGGCCCATCCCCGCCACCGACAGCACGACCGCGCCGTCCGTGCCGTTGGCGCCGCCCGCGAGGCCCGTCCCGGCACCGCGCGGGACGACCGGGATGCGGAACTCGCTCGCCGCGCGCAGCGTCGCCTGCACGTGTTCCACCCGGGTCGCGTTCACGAGCGCGAGCGGCACGCCCTCGGCGATCCAGCCGGAGCGGTCGGTGCGCACCGCGTCGAGGAGCGCGGGATCCGTCGTGAGAACACCCGCCGCGATCGCCTCGTCGCCGAGGGCCGCGGTCAGCCAGTCGAGTACGTCCATCCGCCCAGGCTAGCGACGGGTGAGGGTGCAGCCGATCGCTCATGTCCGTTTTCCGCTATCCGATGTCGGCGGCGCGTGTCAGGCTGAGGTCATGGCACGCACCACCGGCCCCGCCGCGAACCCCCTCGACGACCCCGTCTTCGCCGAGCGCTACCGCGCGATGAACGCACGCGACACGCGCTTCGACGGCCAGTTCATCACCGGTGTCCACTCCACCGGCATCTACTGCCGCCCCAGCTGCCCCGCCGTCAGCCCGAAGCCGGGCAACGTCACCTTTTACCTCACGGCCGCCGCCGCGCACGAGGCGGGGCTGCGGGCCTGCAAGCGCTGCCTCCCCGACGCCGTGCCCGGCTCGCCGGAATGGAACATGCGCGACGACCTCGCGGCCCGCGCCATGCGTCTCATCTCCGACGGGACGGTGGAGCGGGAGGGCGTCCCCGGCCTCGCGCACCGGCTCGGCTATACGCCGCGCCACCTCGGTCGGGTGCTCACGGCCGAGCTCGGCGCCGGCCCCCTCGCGCTGGCCCGGGCGCACCGCGCGCAGACGGCCCGGCTGCTCCTGACCGGCACCGACCTCCCGATCACCGATGTGGCGTTCGCCGCGGGATTCACGAGCGTCCGCCAGTTCAACGAGACGATCGCTGAGATCTACCGCACCACGCCGGGCGGCATCCGCGCGGCGGCCCGCCGACCGGCAGCGGCCGCCCAGACCGAGGCGACCCAGACCGAGGCGGACGCGGCGACGCTGAGCCTGCGGCTCCCGGCCCGCGCGCCGTTCGACGGCGCCTCCCTCCTCGCCTTCCTCTCGGCACGGTCCGTGGCGGGGATGGAGTCGGGAGGCGACACCTCCTACTCCCGCGCGCTCCGCCTCCCGCACGGTCCGGCCGTCGTGCGGCTCGGACTCATCGGCACCACGGAGGCGCCGGCCGTCCAGTGCGACGCCACCCTCGCCGACGTCGCCGACCTCGCGCCGCTGGTGGCGCGCGTGCGGCGCCTGCTCGACCTCGACGCGGACGCCGCCGCGATCGACGCGGCCCTCGCGACCGACCCGGCGCTCGCGCCGAGCGTCCGCGCGGCACCCGGCCTGCGCGTGCCCGGCGCGGTCGACGCCGACGAGATCGTCTTCCGCGCCCTCATCGGCCAGCAGGTCTCGGTCCCGGCCGCCCGCACCGCGCTGACCCGCCTCACCGACGCGCTCGGCGAACCGATCGACCTCGCCGGCTTCACCCGCCTCTTCCCCACGGCCGCAGCGATCGCCGAGCGCGGCCACGAGGTGCTGCGCGGCCCGGCACGGCGGGTGGAGGCGATCATCGGCGTCGCGCGCGCCCTCGCCGACGGCTCCCTGCACATCGACGTGGGCGAATCCCGCGACGATCTGGAGGCGCGCCTGCTCGCCCTGCCCGGCATCGGACCGTGGACCGCCGGATACATCGCCCTGCGCGTGCTGGGCAGCCCGGACATCCTGCTCACCGGCGACCTCGCACTGCGGCAGGGCGCCGCCCGGCTCGGCCTGCCCGGCGAGGCGCGGACCCTCGCGGCGTACGGCGCCCGCTGGGCCCCGTGGCGCAGCTACGCCGGAATGCACCTCTGGCGGGCGAGCAAAGCGTAGGATCGCATCACAACCGGTCGTACGAGGTGGGAGGGGTGAGGCCAGAAGTGCCCACGATCACCGTCGTCATCCCGGCCCTCGACGACGCGGAGATGCTCCGGCGCAGCCTCGGCGATCTCGCGACGCAGCTGCGCCCCGCCGACGAGATCATCGTCGTCGACAACGGCAGCACCGACGACACGGCGGCCGTGGCCCGCGCCGCAGGCGCCCGCGTCCTGGAGCAGCCCGTGCGCGGCATCTGGCCCGCCGCCGCCACCGGCTACGACGCGGCCACCGGCGACATCATCGCGCGCATCGACGCCGACTCCCGCCCGCCGGTCGACTGGCTCCTGCACATCGAGGCCGAGTTCGTGGACGCCCCCGAGATCGGCGTGCTCACCGGCCCCGGCGTCTTCTACGACGGCAACCCGTTCGTCGCCGGCCTCGGCCAGGTGCTCTACATCGGCGGCTACTTCTGGTCGATGGAGATCTGGCTCGGGCATCCCCCGATCTTCGGCTCCAACTTCGCCATGCGGCGGGAGGTCTGGGCCGACGCGCGCAGCCGCGTCCACCGCGACCTCCGCGAAGTGCATGACGACCTCGACCTCGCCTTCCACCTCGACCCCGGCGTGATCGTCCGCTACGACGAGCGGCTCACGGTCGGCATCTCGGCGCGCCCGTTCTCCACCTGGCACGGCTTCGGCCGCCGGCTCTCCTGGGCGTTCGGCACGCTGTGGATGCACCTGCCGGAGGAGTCGCCGTGGCGCCGCCGCGCCGCACGCCGCCGCTGGCGCGAGGAGCACGCGGAGGACGCCACCGGCGCCGTGGCCTGAACGGTCTCTCACGTTCGACACCGCGTCGACGGCGGAGCCTCCGAACCGACTGCCTGTCGAGTACCGCGGCACCCGCCTCCCCGATAGGTTGGAGGGTGTGAGATTCTCGCACCTCAGCACCACCCCCGACGCAGCGCCGCGCCTGGCCGCCGTCGTGGCCGACGGCGCCCTCTTCCTCGACGAGGTCATGCCCGACGCGCCGCGCGACCTCCAGGACCTCATCGAACGCGGGGAGGGTGCGCTCGCGGAGGTGCGCTCCCTCGTCGACGAGTCGGTCGCGACCGGGCGCCCGCTCGCGCCGGTGACCGAGCTGCGGCACGCGTCGGCGGTGCTGCGGCCCCCGCAGGTCATCGCGATCGGCGCGAACTACGCGGCCCACGCCTCGGAGCTCAAGCTGCGCAGCGAGAAGGCGGCGACCGTGTTCTCCCTCTGGCCGAACTCGCTCGCCGGGCACGGCGGCACCACCTCCTGGCCGGAGGACCTCACCACACAGGTGGACTACGAGGCCGAGCTCGGCGTGATCATCGGACGCCCGGCGCGCAACGTCTCCGTCCGCGACGCCCTCGACTACGTGTGGGGCTACACCGTGGTCAACGACATCACGGCGCGCGACCTCCAGTTCTCCGAGGCCCAGTGGTCGCGGTGCAAGTCGTTCGACGGCTTCACCCCCAACGGCCCGGTCGTCGTCACCGCCGACGAGATCGCCGACCCGCAGGATCTGTGGCTCACCACCAACGTCGACGGCAGCATCCTGCAGGACGCCTCGACGGCCGACATGGTGCGCTCCGTGGCGCAGATCATCGAGTTCCTCTCGCACTCCGCGACCATTCAGCCGGGCACCCTGATCTCGACCGGCAGCCCGGGCGGCGCCGGCTACTCGCGCACTCCCCCGGTGTTCCTCCGCGACAAATCGACCGTGACCGTCTCCATCGGCGGCATCGGTTACCTGACGACCTACTGCCGCGTCACGTGACCCGTTGACTGCAATCGCGCCCGGCGTCGGCTAGCGTGAATGCATGTCCATCGGAGAGCGTCGGCCCGGCATCACGGGAGACGGCGGCGAGGCCGCGCGCCTCGACGCCGCGCTGCCCGACATCGACTGGTCGATCGCGCCCGTCGGCACGGTCTTCTCGCGCTTCGCCGCGCCCAGCGGTGAGCTGGCGGTCGCTTCCCTCGGCGACCCGGCGGACCCGCGCGTCGTCATGGTGCCGGGAGCGACCGGGTCGAAGGAGGACTTCTACCTCCTCGCGCCCATCCTGGTCGCCGCCGGGTACTACGTGCAGAGCTACGACCTCGCGGGCCAGTACGAGTCGGCCGACGCCGGACCTCCCCCGGGCGGACACTACACGTACGACCTGCTGGTGGCGGACTTCGCCGCCTTCCTCCGCGAGGGCGGTGCCGCGCACGTGCTCGGCTACTCGTTCGCCGGCATCGTCGCGCAGCTCGCGCTCGTCGCGCATCCCGAGCTGTTCCGCTCCCTCACACTGCTGGCGACGCCGCCCGAGCCCGGCCAGGCCTTCCGCGGCGTGCGGGTCATCGGCTGGCTGAGCTGGCTGCTGAACGGGCACCAGGGCGCCGGCCTGATGATCTGGGGCATCGTCACCAACAAGAACAAGGTGCCGCCCAGCCGTCTCGCGTTCGTCCGCTCCCGCTTCGACCTGACGCGGCGGTCGAGCGTCGACGACATGGTCGGCCTGATGAAGCGCGTGCCCGACGTCCGCGCCCGCGTGGCCGCCAGCGGCATCCCGGTGCTGGTGGCGACGGGCGACCACGACCTGTGGCCGACCCACCTCCACGCCGCGAACGCGGACGCCCTCGGCGCGCGCCTCGCCGTGTACCGCACCGGTCACAGCCCGTGCGAAACGGCTCCGCACCAGCTCGGGCGCGACATGATCGCGCTGTTCCGGGAGGCGGACGCGCGCGGCTGAACCGCCCGCCGCTACTCCGCCGCGGTCTCCGCGTCGATCACCGGGATGGCCGTGGTGACGGTCTCCAGTCCGCTCAGGCGCGCCGGGGACAGCAGCCGGGTGACCTCCTCGCGACTCATCAGCTTCGCGTCCACCACGAGGTCGGCCACGTTGTGGCCGGTCAGCAGCGCCGACTTGGCGAGGGCGGCCGCGGCCGCGTAGCCGATGTGCGGGGTGAGAGCGGTGATGACGCCGACCGAGGAGCCGACCATCGCACCGAGGCGCTCCACGTTGGCCGTGATGCCGTCGACGCAGTTGACGCGCAGGGTATGGAAGGCCTGCGTCATCCACGTGATGCTCTGCAGCAACGAGTGTGCGATGACGGGCTCGAACGCGTTGAGCTGGAGCTGACCGCCCTCGGCCGCCATCGTGACGGTGACGTCGGCGCCGGCGACCGAGAAGGCCACCTGGTTGACGACCTCCGGGATGACGGGGTTGACCTTGCCCGGCATGATGCTGGAGCCGGCCTGACGCGGCGGGAGGTTGATCTCGCCCAGCCCCGCCTGCGGGCCCGACGAGAGCAGGCGGAGGTCGTTGCAGATCTTCGAGAGCTTGATCGCGCTGCGCTTGAGCGAGCCGGAGAACGACATGAACGCGCCCGCGTCGCTCGTCGACTCGATGAGGTCAGGGGCGGACTCGAGGTTGAGCCCGGTGATGACGTTGAGGTGGCGCACCGCGGCGGCCGCGTATCCGGGATCGGCCGTGATGCCGGTGCCGATGGCGGTCGCGCCGAGGTTGATCTCGGCGAGCAGCCACTTGGTCTCGGTGAGGCGCGCGTGGTCCTCGGTGAGGGTGGTGGCGAAGCCGTGGAACTCCTGGCCAAGGGTCATCGGCACGGCATCCTGCAGCTGGGTCCGGCCGACCTTCAGGATGTGCCGGAACTCCTCGCCCTTGCTCGCGAACGAGTCGCGCAGCAGAGCGAGCTGGTCGAGGAGGTGGGCGAGGGCGAAGGTGAGCGCGATCTTGATCGCGGTCGGGAACGTGTCGTTCGTGCTCTGGCTGCGATTGACGTCGTCGATCGGGCTGAGGGTCGCGTAGTCGCCCTTCGGCCGGCCGTCGAGCTCGAGCGCGACGTTGGCGATGACCTCGTTGGCGTTCATGTTCGTCGACGTGCCCGCGCCGCCCTGCATGACGCCGACCACGAACTGGTCGTGGAAGCGGCCGTCGATGATGAGCTGGCAGGCGCGGTCGATCAGGTCGGCCTTGTGCGGCTCCAGGACGCCGATCTCGAGGTTCGCGCGGGCGGCCGCCTGCTTGACGCTGGCGAGGGCCACGATCAGATCGGGGTAGACCGAGATGGGGCGCTTGGCGATGGAGAAGTTCTCGAGCGCACGGGAGGTGTGCACCCCCCAGTAGGCGTCGGCCGGGATCTCGCGGCTGCCGAGCGAGTCGGTCTCGGTGCGCGTCGGGCCGGTGGCGGCGCTCGGGTCGGGGACGTCGGACACGTTCTCCGACGCGTCGACGACCGGCGCCGGCGTCACGGGGACGGGCTGGGTCTGGGAATCATCCATCATGGCGGTGGGGTTCACGGTTGGCACCGTTGCCTCTCGTTGTGCGGTTGGCTCGCCGGACGGACCCGGCGCGGGGGTGTCGGCCGTTCGTGGCCGCCGACAGCACCAACCTACCTCCCGGCCCTGGAGGCGGGGTGGACGATCCGTCTCGAATCCGAGACACGGCCGAGCGACCTGCGTTCAGCCCAGCTTGCGCAGGAGGCCGCGCGCGAAGCGGTCCTTGCCCTCCGTGTACGGCGGGTAGATCAGCTTCATCGTGTCGGGCGCGAGCGGCTTGCTCAGCACGGCCTTCTCGTGGCTGAAGACCCGCAGCGACCGCTCGCCGTGATAGGCGCCGACCCCGCTCTCCCCCACGCCGCCGAAGGGCAGTCCGCCGACGGCGAGATGCGCCGCCGGGACGCCGAAGCCGACCGCTCCGGAGCTCGTCTCGGTCAGGATGCGGCGGCGCACCGCGGCGCGCTCGGTGAACGCGTAGAGCGCGAGCGGCTTGTCCCCCGCCCGGATGAAGCGGATCGCGTCGTCCAGGCCGGTGACCGGCACGATCGGGAGGATGGGGCCGAAGATCTCCTCCGCCATCACGGCCGCGTCGCGCGGCACGTCGGTGAGCACCGTCGGCGCGAGGTAGCGGCCGGCCGCATCCTGAACGCCTCCCACCGCCGTGGTCCCGGCGCCGTCGAGGAGGCCGGTCAGCCGTGTGAACTGGCGGGCGTCGACGATGCGCCCGTAGTCCGGGCTCTGCGCCGGGTCGTCACCGTACAGCTCGCGGATCGCGACCCGCAGGGCATCGGCGAGACGGGCCGCGACGGACGACGTCGCGAGCACGTAGTCGGGGGCGACGCAGGTCTGCCCCGCGTTCATGAACTTGCCCCACGCGATCCGTCGCGCGGCGGCGAGGATGTCGACCGAGTCGTCGACGTACACCGGCGACTTGCCGCCGAGCTCGAGCGTGACCGGCGTGAGGTGCTCGACGGCCGCGGCCGCGACGATCCGGCCCACCCGGCCGTTGCCGGTGAAGAAGATGTGGTCCCAGCGCTGGGCGAGCAGCTCGGTCGTCTCCGGCACCGCGCCCTCGACCACCGCGACCGCACGCGTGTCCAGGTACTGAGGGACGAGCCGGGCCATCGCGGCGGAGGTCGCGGGGGCGAGCTCCGACGGCTTCAGCGCGACCGCGTTGCCGGCCGCCAGCGCGCCGACGAGCGGGGCGAGCAGCAGTTGCACCGGATAGTTCCAGGGTGCGATGACGAGCACGACGCCCACCGGCTCCAGCATCGTGGAGGCCTTCCCGGGCAGCAGCGCCCCCGGGACGCTCACGCGCTTCGGGCGCAACCAGCGGCGCAGGTTGCGGAGCATGTGGTCGATCTCGCCGACGACGAAGCCGATCTCGGCGATCTGCGACTCCGTCGGGTTCTTCGCGAGGTCCGCGAGGAGCGCATCCTCCAGCTCCGCAGCGCGCTCGGTGAGCAGCCGTCGCAGGGCGCGCAACTGCGCGACCCTCCAGGCGAGGGGCTTGGTCGCCCCGCTGTCGAAGGTCGTGCGCAGAGCGTCGGCGGTCTGCCCGATGGCGGTGAGCCCAGTGGTCATGCGCCCATCCTACGGACGGGGGCGGTACTCCAGGTCGAAGATCGCGTGGCCCAGTTTCTCGCCGCGTCGCTCGAACTTGGTGACGGGGCGGCCCTCCGGGCGCGGGACGAAGTGCGCGTCGCCGGCGACATTCACCAGCGCGGGCTCGGCGTCGAGCACCTCGAGCATGTGCTCGGCGTAGGGCTCCCAGTCGGTCGCGAGCCGCAGCAGGCCGTCGGACGAGAGCGCCGGGAGGATGATCTTCACGACGTCGGGCTGCACGAGACGGCGACGGTGGTGCCGCACCTTCGGCCACGGGTCGGGGAAGAAGATCAGGACCTCGGCGACGCTGCCCGCGGCGAGCCCGGTCTGGAACACCTCGACCGCGTCGTGACGCACGACCCGGATGTTCGTGAGCCCGCGGTCGCGCATCCCGGCGAGCACCCGCCCCACGCCGGCGCCGTGCACCTCCACGCCGAGGAAGTCCCGCTCGGGGTGCCGCTCGGCGAGGGTCAGCAGGTTCTCGCCGTTGCCGAAGCCGATCTCGACGGTGCGGGGCGCCGTGCGGCCGAAGATCGCGTCCAGGTCGAGGGGCGAGCCGTCGAAGTCGACGCCGTAGGCGGGCCAGAGCTCGTCGATCGCGCGCTGCTGCGCTTCGGTCTTCCGTCCGCGCACGACGTAGCTGTGCGGGCGGACGAGGTGGGGCTGTTCCATCCGTCCATTCTCTCAGGCGCCGGGCGCCTCCCCGAGCCGCGAGGCGCGAGGCGCGATCAAAGGAAGGCGAACGGCAGGAAGGTCAGCCCGAGGCCGATCCCGGCGAGGGCGAGCACCAGGCCGAGGAGGACGCCGAACAGCATGAGCGCGTTGAGCACGATCCCCCAGACGGCGAACGTCTTGCCGAGCGGCTCGCGGCGGAGCGCGATGATGCCGATGACCAGGCCCGCGATCGGGGCGACGAAGGTCCAGCCGAAGACGATGGAGGCCAGACCGAGCACGAAGCTCGTGACGCTGAGGGTGCGGTCGGCCGCGGGCGCGACGGGAGCCGCGGTGTGCGGGAAGGCGTTCGGGGAACTCGGGCTCTGGGTGTCCGTGCTGGTCATGCGTCCAGTCAAGCGGGCCGCGGGATCCGGCGGTATCGGGGAAACCCCCGGATCCGGCTCGGGGGTTTCCCCGAGCCGGACCCGACGGCCGGCAGCGGCCTAGTGGGGCAGGAACGCCTCGATCGGCCCGCGGGCGAAGTAGATCAGGAAGCCGGCGGCCACGATCCACAGCAGCGGGCTGATCTCGCGGGCCTTGCCCGAGAGCGAGCGGACCAGCACCCAGCTGATGAAGCCGACGCCGATGCCGTTGGCGATCGAGTAGGTCAGCGGCATGACGATGATCGTCAGGAACACCGGCAGGACGCTCGAGAACTCGCCGAAGTCGATGTGGCGGATCTGGACGACCATGAGCGCACCGACGATGACGAGCGCGGCGGCCGCGACCTCCAGCGGGACCACCTGCGTCAGCGGGGTGAAGAACATCGCGAGCAGGAAGAGCACACCGGTGATGACCGACGCGAAACCGGTCCGCGCGCCCTCGCCGATGCCCGATGCGGACTCGACGAACACGGTGTTGGACGACGAGGAGGTCGCACCGCCGACGACCGCGCCGACGCCCTCCACGATGAGCGCGGGCTGCAGGCGCGGGAACGTGCCGTCCTCCTTCGCCAGGCCGGCGCTGCGCGCGAGGCCCGTCATCGAGCCCATGGCGTCGAAGAAGTTCGTGAAGACGAGGGTGAAGACCAGCATGATGGCGGCGAGTGCGCCGATGCGGCCGAAGGAGCCGAAAACGTCGACCTGGCCGACCAGGCTCAGGTTCGGCAGCGAGACGAGCGAACCGGGCAGCTGCGGCACGGTGAGGTTCCAGCCGCCGGCGTTCTTGCCGCCCATCGACGGACCGACCGGCCAGATCGCCTCCACGATAATCGCGACCACGGTGGCGGCGACGATGCCGATGAGCAGGGCGCCCTTCACCTTGCGGGCCATGAGGACGCCCATGATCACCAGCGCGAGCAGGAAGATCAGGGTCGGGACGGTCGCGATCGAGCCGGCCTCGCCGAGCTGCACGGGCGGCGACGACATGTTCGTGCTGCGCACGAAGCCGCTGTCGACGAAACCGATGAACGCGATGAAGAGGCCGATGCCGACGGTGATCGCCGTCTTGAGCTGCGCGGGCACGGCGTTGAAGATCAGTTTGCGCAGGCCGGTCGCCGACAGCAGCACGATGATGAGACCGTTGATGACGACGAGGCCCATCGCCTCCTGCCAGGTGAGCACCTGCACCACGTTCACCGCGAGGAACGAGTTGATGCCCAGGCCGGCGGCGAACGCGAACGGAAGCCGCGCCACGAGGCCGAACAGCACCGTCATGACGCCCGCGCTCAGCGCGGTGACCGCGGCGACCTGCGCCCCCTGCAGGGAGTGGCCGGAGACGTCCGGCGTGCCGCCCAGGATGAGCGGGTTCAGGATGACGATGTACGCCATCGTCACGAACGTCAGCACACCGCCCCGGACCTCGGTGGCCCAGGTGGTGCCGCGCTTGGTGATCTCGAAGAAGCGGTCCAAGCGCCCCGTGGCGGTCGGCTCGGTCGTGGAGGTCGGAGCGGAAATGATGGTCTCCCGTAGTATCTCGTAGGGCGGTTCACCGGGTGTTCACCGGGTCGGACGGCCGATGGGCGCGACGCGCCGAGTACCAGCCTAATTCCAAGCCACCTATCGGAGGACACACATGGCCCTGCCCTGGACGCTGCACGGCGACGGCAAGAACGTCGGCGCCCACGAGATCGTGCTCCCCGGCGAGCGTCTCACGTGGCCGCGCACCATCGGGCTCGGCGCGCAGCACGTGGTGGCGATGTTCGGTGCGACCTTCCTGGTCCCGGTGCTCACGCACTTCCCGCCGAGCACGACGCTGCTGTTCTCCGGAATCGGCACCATCCTCTTCCTGCTCATCACGGGCAACCGCCTCCCGAGCTACCTCGGCTCCTCGTTCGCGTTCATCGCGCCGATCACCGCTGCGACCGCCAGCAACGGGATGGGCAGCGCGCTCTTCGGGATCGTCGCCGTCGGCATCCTGCTCGCCATCGTCGGCGGGATCGTCATCCTCACCGGCACGGGCTGGATCGACGCCCTGATGCCGCCCGTGGTGGCCGGCGCGATCGTCGCCCTGATCGGGTTCAACCTGGCGCCCGCGGCGAAGAACAACTTCGTGCAGGCGCCGTGGACCGCGCTCGTGACGCTGCTGGCCGTCATCCTGTGCACCGTGCTGTTCAAGGGGCTGCTCGGCCGGCTCTCCATCTTCGTCGGCGTGGCCGTCGGCTACGTCTTCGCCGTGTTCGCGGGCGAGATCGACTTCTCGTCCGTGGCCAAGGCCGACTGGATCGGGCTGCCCACCTTCGCCCTGCCCGCCAACCCGTTCGAGAACCCGGCCGCGACCTTCGGCATCCTCCCCGCCTTCCTCCCCGTGGTGCTCGTGCTCGTCGCCGAGAACGTCGGCCACATCCGCGGCGTCGCCCAGCTGACCGATCCCTCCGTCAACAAGCTCACCGGCCGCGCGCTCTTCGCCGACGGCCTCGCCACCACCGTCGCCGGATTCTTCGGCGGCTCCGGCACCACGACCTACGGCGAGAACATCGGCGTCATGGCCGCGACCAAGGTCTACTCGACGGCCGCCTACTGGGTGGCGGGCATCGTGGCGGTCCTGCTCGGCCTCTCCCCCAAGGTCGGCGCCGTCATCAACACCATCCCGGCCGGCGTGCTCGGCGGCGTGACGACGGCCCTCTACGGCCTCATCGGCATCATCGGCGTGAAGATCTGGCTCGACAACAAGGTGGACTTCTCGAAGCCCGTCAACCAGTTCACCGCGGCCACCGCCCTCATCGTCGGCATCGCCGACTTCACGCTCAACCTCGGCCAGCTGACCTTCAACGGCATCGCCCTCGGCACCATCGCCGCCATCGTCGTCTACCACCTCATGCGCACCGTCGCCCGCCTCCGCGGCACCGACTGACCCGGGCGGCCCCGGGCCGGCTCGCCCGCCCGCCCGCACGCACCTCGCGAAGGGTGAGTAGTCGCGGGTACGAGCGGCCGGATACCCGCAACAACTCACCCCTCGCGAGCTTGCGAGTGCCCACCACATGCCCGCACCTCACGAGAGGTGAGTAGTTGCGGGTAGGAAGGGCGGAACACCCGCAACAAGTCACCCCTCGCGAGCTCGCGAGTACCCACCACACACCCGCACCTCGCGAAGGGTGAGTAGTTGCGGGTACGAGTGGCGGGATACCCGCAACAAGTCACCCCTCGCGAGCTTGCGAGTGCCCACCGCATGCCCGCACCTCGCGAAGGGTGAGTAGTTGCGGGTAAAAGGGGCCGAGTACCCGCAACAAGTCACACCTCGCGCGCTTGCGAGTGGGTTCTCCGCGCCCACTCCTCGCGAAGGGTGAGTAGTTGCGGGTATGAGGGGTGGGATACCCGCAACAAGTCACCCCTCGCGGGGCGGGCGGCGGGCAGGGCGGGCGGCCGGTCAGCCCGGCCACGCCCACCCCACCCTCACGCGTGGAAGAAGGGGATGATCAGGTACAGGCCGTAGAGCACGGCGCAGCCGGTCAGGGCGAAGCAGGCGTAGGCGCCGCTGAGGGCGAGGCGCTTCTGGCCGGTGGTCAGCGGGTTCTTCCGGCGGGCCTTGGCGGCCTTGCGCTGGGCTTTGGCCGCCTCCTCGGGTGTGATCACGGTGATGGCGTCGGTGAACTCCACCGGCTCCACCACGAGGGCGCGGCCGGCCACGGCCAGCAGGCGCGTGCCGAGGGCGTAGAGGCTCACGACGACGCAGGCGCCGACGATCGCGGCGGCGAAGACGATGAGGAACGCGACCCAGTCGATGCCGATCATGCGGACTCCTTGCGCGTGCGCTCCTTCTTGAGCGGCTTGACCTTCTTGATCTTCACGGCCCGGGCGGATGCGGCGACCTCGCTCTGGCCCTGGACGGGCGCGGGCTCGACCGCGTTGTCGCTGTGGACCTGGTTGCGGCGCGAGAGCCAGAAGATGAGGGTGACGACGCCGACGCCGAGCACGGTGTCGATGAAGATGCCCACGGGGCCGAGGCCGGCGATGAGGGCGGCGACGGCTCCGACGATGCCGGCGGCGGGGAGGGTGAGGAGCCAGCCGGTGGCGATGCGCCCGGCGGTCCCCCAGCGCACCGACGAGCCGCGGCGCCCGAGGCCGGAGCCGATGACGGAGCCGGAGGCGACCTGGGTGGTCGAGAGGGCGAAGCCGAGGTGGCTGGAGGCGAGGATGGTCGCCGCGGTGCTGGTCTCGGCGGCGAAGCCCTGGGCGGGCTTCACCTCGGTCAGGCCGCGGCCGAGGGTGCGGATGATGCGCCAGCCGCCCGAGTACGTGCCGATCGCGATGGCCAGGGCGCAGGAGATGACGACCCACAGCTCCGGGCCGGAGCCGGCCGTCTGGAGCCCGGCGGCGATGAGCGTGAGGGTGATGACGCCCATCGTCTTCTGGGCGTCGTTGGTGCCGTGCGCGAGCGCGACGAGCGAGGAGGAGAAGATCTGGCCGTAGCGGAACCCGCCGCGCCCATCCGGCCGGCCGTCGTAGCGGCGCGTGATCCAGTAGGCGAGCTTCGTGGCGGAGTACGCGACGACACCGGCCGTCACCGGGGCGATGAGGGCGGGGAGGATGACCTTGTCGAGCACGACGAGGAAGTCGACGGCCCCGATCCCGGCGCCGACGATGGCCGCGCCGATCAGGCCGCCGAAGAGCGCGTGGCTGGAGGAGGACGGCAGGCCGAACAGCCAGGTGACCATGTTCCAGACGATCGCGCCGACGAGGCCGGCGAAGATCAGTTCCGGCGTGATCTGCACGCCGCCCGATCCCTCCTTGATGATGCCGCCCGAGATGGTCTTGGCCACCTCCGTCGACAGGAACGCGCCGATCAGGTTGAGGACGGCGGCCAGAGCAACGGCCACCTTCGGTTTCATGGCACCGGTCGCGATGGGGGTCGCCATCGCGTTCGCGGTGTCGTGGAAACCGTTCGTGAAGTCGAAGAACAGGGCCAGCGCGATGACCAGCACGATGATGAGGGTGAGGTCCACCGGATTCTTTCTCGTGTGGGGGATGCGATCCAACCCGATACAACCGTTCACCGGGATGTCATGCAAGTGACCTGGCGCGCGATCAAGCGACCGTGTAGATACTCACACGGCGGCGGTCCGCCGTCAAAATCGCTACAGGCGCTCGACCGCGGTCACCCGCACGACGGCCACGCCGGCCCGGGCCGAGGCCTCGAGCAGGATGTCCGCGCTGATGCCCCAGTCGTGGTCGCCGGCCGGGTCGGCGAGGATCTGCCGCACCCGCCAGACGCCCTCGGACGCGGCGGGGGTCTCGTCGACGACGATCATCTTCGCCGAGCGCGCGGCGGCGTCGGTGAGGATCTCGTCGTGCTCCTCGTAGTAGCCCTCGAGGGCCGCATTCCACTGCTGCTCGGTGAACGACGGCACCGCCGACTCGGCGAGCGCCGCGGCCTCCGCCTCGAGCGTCCCGAGCTCCGGCACCCGGTCGAGCGCGGCCAGCTGCACGCGCCGGAACAGCTCGTTGCGCACCAGCACGAAGAACGCCCGGCGGTTGGTGGTGACGTTGCGCGGCGCGGGAGGCGCGAGCTCGGTCGCCTCGGCGGCGTGGCGGGCGGCGTCGGGATGGACGAGCTCCTCCCACTCGTCGAGCAGGCTGGAGTCCACCTGCCGCACGAGCTCGCCGAGCCACTCGATGATGTCGCGGAGGTCCTCGGTGCGCAGGTCGAGCGGCACGGTCTGCCCCAGCGCGCGGTACGCGTCGGACAGGTAGCGCAGCACGACGCCCTCGGAGCGGGCGAGCTTGTAGAACGCGATGAACTCGCCGAACGTCATCGCCCGCTCGTAGAGGTCGCGCACGACCGACTTGGGGCGCAGCTCGAAGTCGGCGACCCACGGCTGGCTCGAGGCGTAGGTCGCGAACGCTTCGTGCAGCAGCTCGTCGTGCGGCTTCGGGTGCGTGACCTCCTCGAGCGCGGCCATGCGCTCGTCGTACTCGATCCCCTCGGCCTTCATCGCGGCGACGGCCTCGCCGCGCGCCTGGAACTGCTGGGCGGAGATGACCGGCCGCGGGTCGTCCAGCGTCGACTCGACGACGGACACGATGTCGAGCGCGAACTGCGGCGACTCGGCGTCGAACAGCTCGAACGCGGCGAGCGCGAACGGCGACAGCGGCTGGTTGAGGGCGAAGTTGGGCTGCAGGTCGACGGTGAGCCGGATCTCCCCGCCGACGTTCTCGATCACGCCGGCGGTCAGAAGGGAGCGGTAGAGCTCGATCGCGCGGCGGGCGAGGGCGAGCTGCCGCTTCCACGGCTCGTGGTTGTCGAACACGAGGGCGCGCACGTGGCCGTAGACGTCGCCGCCGCGGCCGATCACGTTGATGAGCATCGCGCTCGTGATCTGCATGGACGAGGTGAGCGTCTCGGGCTCCGCGTCGATCAGCTTGCGGAAGGACGGTTCGCCCCAGGAGACGAAGCCCTCCGGCGCCTTCTTGCGGACGATCTTGCGGCGCTTCTTCGGGTCGTCGCCGGCCTTCTCGATCGCCTTGAGGTTCTCGCTCTCGTGCTCGGGGGCCTGGGCGACGACGGTCCCCGCGGTGTCGTATCCCGCGCGCCCCGCCCGCCCTGCGATCTGGTGGAACTCGCGGGCGTTGAGCTGCCGCATCCGCGTGCCGTCGAACTTGGTGAGCGCGGTGAGCAGCACGGTGCGGATCGGGACGTTGATGCCGACGCCGAGGGTGTCCGTCCCGCAGATCACGCGGAGCAGCCCGCGCTGGGCGAGCTGTTCGACCAGGCGGCGGTACTTCGGCAGCATCCCCGCGTGGTGCACGCCGATGCCCTGGCGCAGGAGGCGCGAGAGGGTCTTGCCGAACGCGGTCGTGAACCGGAAGTCGCCGATCAGCTCGGCGATGCGGTCGCGCTGCTCGCGGTCGGCGATCTTCGCGCTGGAGAGCGACTGGGCGCGCTCGAGCGCGGCGAGCTGGGAGAAGTGGACGACGTAGATCGGCGCCTGCCCGGTGTGCAGGAGGTCGTCGATGGTCTCGTGGATGGGCGACAGCTCGTAGAAGTAGTGCAGCGGCACCGGGCGCTCGACGCCCGTGACGGTCGCCGTCTCGCGGCCCGTGCGCCGGGTGAGGTCCTCGGCGAGCGCGGTCACGTCGCCGAGGGTCGCGGACATGAGCACGAACTGGGCGTGCGGGAGGGTCAGCAGCGGCACCTGCCAGGCCCAGCCGCGGTCGGGGTCGGCGTAGAAGTGGAACTCGTCCATCACGACCTGGCCGACGGGGGTGTCCTCGCCGTGGCGGAGGGCGAGGTTGGCGAGGATCTCGGCCGTGCAGCAGATGATCGGCGCGTCCGGGTTCACGGCGGAGTCGCCGGTCATCATGCCGACGTTCTCGGCGCCGAAGGTGTCGACGAGGGCGAAGAACTTCTCGGAGACGAGGGCCTTGATCGGCGCCGTGTAGTAGCTGCGCTCGCCACGGGAGAGGGCGGCGAAGTGCGCGGCGACGGCCACGAGCGACTTCCCGGTCCCGGTGGGGGTGCTCAGGATGAGGTTCGCACCGGCGACGATCTCGATGACGGACTCGTCCTGCGCCGGGTAGAGCGAGATCCCGCCGGCCTCGGCCCAGGCGACGAACGTCTCGTAGACGGCGTCCTCGCTCGCGGTGCCCGGACCGGTGTGGCCGGGGATGTCGTCGACACGGAGCCGGACGGGTGCAGGAGACGTCATGATGCCTCAAGCCTCCCATGCCGGAGGCCGCGCAGGCGCCTCCCGTCCTGCTGGTGCGGCTTCGCGCGCGCAGGCAGGGACCGTGCAGGAGGGCACCGTAGAATTCTCCGGTGCCATCCACGACCCCTCCCTCCGACTCCCCCGCCGTCGGCATCGACCCCGCCGACCTGGAGATCACGCTGCGCGTGCTCGGGAGCCTCCACGAGTTCGACCGCGAGCACCCCGACTTCGTCGCCGTCCGCCAGGCCACCGGCCACATGTTCAAGGCCGTCAAGCAGGCGCGGCGCCGCGAGCTGCGGGATGCCGTCGCAGAGGCCGACCGCGCCGTCGTCGCGGCCACCGCGACCGGCGCCCCCGACCGGATCGACGACGAGACCCGCGGTCGTGAGCTGACCTCCGGCACCACGCCGTCCACCACCGCCGGCACGCTGCTCAAGGCGCGCGCCTGCTACATCTGCAAGCAGGACTACACCGAGGTCGACTGGTTCTACCACCAGCTGTGCCCCTCCTGCGCCGCGTTCAGCCACGCCAAGCGCAACGCGCGCACCGACCTGCGCGGCAAGCGCGCCCTCCTCACCGGCGGCCGCGCCAAGATCGGCATGCACATCGCGCTGCGGCTGCTGCGGGACGGCGCGCACCTGACCATCACGACCCGTTTCCCGCGCGACGCCGTCCGCCGCTTCTCGCAGCTGCCCGACGCCGGCGAGTGGCTGCACCGCCTCCGCGTGGTCGGCATCGACCTGCGCGACCCGTCCCAGGTGATCGCCCTGGCCGATTCGGTCGCGGCGCAGGGCCCCCTCGACATCCTCATCAACAACGCCGCCCAGACGGTGCGCCGCTCCCCCGGCTCGTACTCGCTGCTGGCCGAGGCGGAGTCGCAGCCGCTGCCCGACGGCCCGCTGCCCGAGATGGAGACCTTCGGCCACACCGCCGACCCGCACCCGCAGGCCCTGGAGGCCTCGGTCGCCGCGCATCCGCTGCTCTCGCGCACGACGATCGCCGGCACGATCGCCGAGCTCGGCGGTCAGGGCGGCATCACCGCGCACGACCTGGCGACGCTCGCGATGGCGCCGGGATCGTCGTCGCTGGCCAAGCACGCCGACGGCACCGCCATCGACGCGGGCGGCCTCGTGCCCGACGTGAAGACCGTCAACAGCTGGACCCAGGCGATCGGCGACGTCGACCCGCTCGAGCTGCTCGAGGTGCAGCTCTGCAACACGACCGCGCCGTTCATCCTGATCGACCGGCTGCGCCCCTCCCTCGCCGCGACGGAGTCGGGTCGCGCGTACGTCGTCAACGTCTCGGCGATGGAGGGTGTGTTCGGCCGCCGCTACAAGGGTCCCGGCCACCCGCACACGAACATGGCGAAGGCGGCGCTCAACATGCTCACGCGCACCAGCGCGGGCGAGATGTTCGAGACCGACAACATCCTGATGACCAGCGTCGACACCGGCTGGATCACCGACGAGCGCCCGCACTACACGAAGGTGCGCCTCGCCGAGGAGGGCTTCCACGCCCCCCTCGACCTCGTCGACGGCGCCGCCCGCGTCTACGACCCGGTCGTGCGCGGCGAAGCCGGGGAGGATGTCTACGGAGTGTTCCTCAAGGACTACCGCGCGTCGGCGTGGTGAGCGAACTAGTGTGAGGGCGTAGGCCCAGCACGAGGAGCGACGATGTCGACCACACCGGCGGACGGCGCACCCGCGCCCGTCCCTGTCCCCGGCCAGACGCACCCTGGCAGGGCCGCGGGATCGAAGTCGGGCCGCTTCCGGCACTGGCTGCTCTCGGGGCTCGTCGACGAGCGAGGGACGCAGCAGGGGCCGCACGGCCGCAATCCCGAGCGCACGCACACGTGGTGGCAGGTCATGTGCCTCACCGGTGTCGACTACTTCTCGACCCTCGGCTACCAGCCGGCGATCGCGGCGCTCGCGGCCGGGCTGATCTCGCCGTTCGCGACGCTCGTCCTGGTGGCGCTGACGCTGCTGGGCGCGCTCCCCGTCTACCGCCGCGTCGCCCGCGAGAGCTTCCGCGGGTCCGGGTCGATCGCGATGCTGGAGCGCCTGCTGCCCTGGTGGGCGGGCAAGCTGTTCGTGCTCGTGCTCCTCGGCTTCGCGGCCACCGACTTCATGATCACGATCACGCTGTCGGCGGCGGACGCGACCGCGCACGCGATCGAGAACCCGTTCGCGCCCGACTGGTTCCACGGGCAGAACGTCATCATCACGCTCGTGCTGCTGGCCCTGCTCGGCGCGGTCTTCCTCCGCGGGTTCCGGGAGGCCATCGGCATCGCCGTCGTGCTCGTGGCGATCTACCTCGCGCTGAACGTCATCGTGGTCGGCACCTCGATCGTCGAGGTGTTCCACCACCCCACCGCGATCTCCGACTGGTGGGGGATGCTGTTCCGGCAGAACGGCAACCCGCTGATGATCGTCGGGGTCGCCCTGCTCGTCTTCCCGAAGCTCGCCCTGGGCCTCTCCGGCTTCGAGACCGGCGTCGCCGTCATGCCGCAGATCAAGGGCAAGCCGGACGACGACCCCGCGTACCCGGCCGGGCGCATCCGCGGCGCCCACCGCCTGCTGACGACCGCCGCGATCATCATGAGCGTCTTCCTCATCACGTCGAGCTTCACCACGACGCTGCTGATCCCGCAGAAGGAGTTCCAGGCCGGCGGCTCGGCGAACGGCCGCGCCCTCGCCTATCTCGCGCACGAGTACCTCGGCAACGTGTTCGGCACCGTGTACGACATCAGCACCATCCTCATCCTCTGGTTCGCCGGGGCGTCCGCGATGGCGGGCCTTCTCAACCTGGTGCCGCGCTACCTGCCGCGGTACGGGATGGCGCCGCAGTGGGCGCGCGCGGTGCGGCCCCTGGTGCTCGTCTTCACCGCGATCGCGTTCCTGATCACCCTCGTCTTCCAGGCGAACGTGGACGCGCAGGGCGGCGCGTACGCGACCGGCGTGCTGGTGCTCATCACGTCCGCCTCCCTGGCGGTGGCGCTCTCGGCCCGGCGCAAGAAGCAGCCGCGGCGGTTCGTGCTCTTCGGCATCATCACCGCGATCTTCGTCTACACGACGATCGTCAACGTGATCGAGCGACCCGACGGCCTCCGCATCGCGACGCTGTTCATCCTCGGCATCCTCGTCGTCTCGATCGTTTCGCGCATCGGGCGCTCGTTCGAGCTGCGCGCCACCTCGGTGACGCTCGACATCACCGCTCTCGACTTCGTCCTGGAGGACGCGGAGGAGGGCGAGATCCGCATCATCTCGCACGAGCCCGATGTCGACACGACGAAGGAGTACGCGCAGAAGAACAAGGACGAGCGCAAGTACAGCCACATCCCGCAGCGCGCCCGCACGATCTTCCTCGAGGTGCTGCGCTCCGACTCGTCGGACTTCGAGGAGGACCTGGTCGTCCACGGCGTGGTGAAGCACGGCTACCGAGTCTTGCAGGTCAAGAGCGGCAACGTCCCGAACACCATCGCTGCCGTCCTGCTCGAGATCCGCGACATCACCGGCGTCGTCCCGACGATCTACTTCGAGTGGACCGAGGGCAACCCGATCTCGAACATGTTCCGCTTCCTCATCACCGGCGTCGGCGAGGTCGCCCCGGTCACGCGCGAGGTGCTGCGGGAGGCCGAGAAGGACGTGAAACGGCGACCGGCCGTCCACGTCTCCTGATCCGTGCCGCCCTGTGGCACCATGACCGCATGAGCGGACACGCGTTCTTCGAGGCCATCGGCGTCGCCTTCGAGTTCGCCGGCGTGCTGGCGATGGCGCTCGGCTTCATCGTCGCGGTCGTGATCTCCCTCGTCGCCTGGCGCCACCACCGCAGCGGGACCGTCGCGTTCCGCACCCTGCGGGAGACGTTCGGCGGCGTGATCCTGCTGGGGCTCGAGATCCTCGTCGCGGCCGACCTGGTCAAGACGGTGACCTCCAGTCCGACGCTGACCGACGCCGTCGTGCTCGGCATCATCGTGCTCATCCGGACCATCCTGAGCTTCTCTCTCCAGGTGGAGATCGACGGCGTCGCACCCTGGAAGCGCGCGCTCGTCACCGGGCCGCAAGTGCTGGCCCAGGCCGCGCGCCGGGCCGGCGAGCCTCCCGCCACCTCCTGAACCTGCCGCCGCGGCTGCCGCGTCGCGGGACGTTCGCGGTGCGGCGAGCGCGCGTAACCGTCCCGGGAGGCCGCCGTCAGCCGGATCTCAGCGCTTGATCTGCGGCGCACGTAGACCCAGCGGATGCGGGCCCAGCAGAAACCAGACGATCGGTCCAACGAGAGGGAATGCGATGACGCCAAGGATCCAGACGAACCGCTCGCGCCAGGTGAGCTGGTCCGTCCGGATGATCCGCATCACTGCGTACGCGAGAGCGGCGAGATAGAGCGCGCTGGCGAGAGCGGCGAGGATCAGGCCCAGGATTTCCATCTCCGCTCCTTCGATGAGATATAGTCTGCACACTAGCAGCAAATACTCCGCGTTGCACGCATGATACTTCAAATGTGACGATCGAGGTGTACCGACAAGCTGTCGAGTACCCGCCTGACAATCAAAGGAGATCAGTCATGCAAGTTCCCACTTTCCGTCGGATCAGCGCTACCGGTATCGGCATCCAACCTCATCGCCCCCGGCGAATCACGAGTGTATGAGAGTACGGACGGCATCTCGACCGTCCTCTCGCTCGGCGAACCGGTTGCTGTGACCGCAGAGGACATCGCACGGGACTCCGGGCTGAGTCCGAGCGCGAAAGCCGAGCTGACGGCCGCGGCAGCTTACGCCGGAGTCTCGTCGAATCACTGGAGCCAATTCGTCACGGGGGCGGCCTACACGCAGACACAAAACGGCACGTTCTACTACAACGGCTCCCGCGTCTGGGTCAGTGAGAGCTATGCCGGATATCGGGGTTCCCACACCTGCTTCACCAACTACGTGGTCTGGCCATGGTCGATCTCCAACGTCGCCAAAAGCGAATGGGGCGGCACCGGCAGCCTGTCGATGAACTGCACGTGGAACGTCGGTCAACCGGGATATGTGACGACGAGCTGGGGAATGACGGCGACGGTCTACTCGAACGGCACAATCTCCGGTTCCGGAGCCACGCGAGGATGATCGAGTCTCGCCACCGGGCCCGGCCGTTCACCCGAGCGGTCGGGCCTTCGGGCGTCGACCATCACCCCTCCAGCACGTCCTCGCCCAACTCCCCCAACGAGCGAACCCCCGCAAGTCCGAGGGTGATGTCGAGCTCGGCGATCACGTTCCGGAGCAGCTCGCGCACGCCCGCCTCCCCCGCGAGCGCGAGCGCATAGACGTACGGGCGCCCGATCGCGACCGCGCGTGCCCCGAGGGCCAGGGCGATCACGGCGTCGGCCCCGCCCCGCACGCCGCTGTCGAACAGGACGGGGTGGCTGCCGCCGACGGCCTCCACCACTCCCGGCAGCGCGTCCAGGGCCGCGACCTCGCCGTCGATCTGGCGGCCGCCGTGGTTCGAGACCTGCACCGCGTCGACTCCGGCATCCACGGCCCGGCGGGCGTCGTCCGGGTGCAGCACGCCTTTCAGCACGATCGGCAGCCGGGTGCGCTCGCGCAGGAACGCCAGATCGTCCCAGGTGAGCGACGGGTCGGCGAAGACGTCCAGGAACGTCTCGACCGCCGCCAGGGGCTCCGGCGACCGCAGATTGGCCCGCAGTCCGCCGGGATGGTGACGCAGGATGCTCGCGAAGGCGGCGACGGCTGCGGGGGTCACCCGGGTGCGCTCCCGCTCCCCGCCCGCGGCGACCCGCTCCGCCACGAGACGCCGGAACACGGGGTCGCCGGTGTACTGCGCGATCCCGAGCCCGCGGCTGAACGGCAGATACCCGAGGTCGAGGTCGCGCGGCCGCCAGCCGAGGACGTGGGTGTCGAGGGTGACGACGATCGCCTCGCACCCGCTGCGCTCCGCCCGCTCGACGAGGCTCGCGACCAGGTCGCGCGACGAGCTCCAGTAGAGCTGGAACCAGCGGCTCGCCCCCGGCCGCACCCCATCCATGGCGGCCGCGACCTCCTCCATCGGCGCCGACGCCTGGTTGGAGAGCACCGCCGGGATGCCGAGGGAGGCGGCCGCCCGCGCGGCGAGGGCGTCGCCGTCGCGACGCGCGAGCTCCAGCACCCCGATCGGGGCGAGCAGCAGCGGAGTCGGCCGGCGCACGCCGAAGAGTTCGACGCTCAGATCGCGCTCGGCGACGTCCCGCAGCACGCGCGGCACGATCCGGCGCGCCCGGAAGGCGTCGAGGTTCGCCTGCGCGGTGCGCTCGGCGCCTGCCGAGCCGGCCACGTAGGCGAACGCGGCCCGCGACATCCGCCGCTGTGCCGCCCGCTCCAGAGCGGCGGGACCGACCGGGATGCGCGGTCGGCTCCCGCTCACTCCCGCACGGTAGATCTCGGACTGGGCGTCGCGGCCCGCACTGGCTGCCATGCCGCCATTCTGCCCCTCAGCGGCGCTTGCGGCCCCGAGCGGCCCGCGACGCGGGCTTTCCGGTGGTCCGAGGGCGGGGCTTGCCCGTGGCGCTCGTGCCGGATCCGCCCTTCCCCCGCGCGGCTTTGGCCTTCGCCGGCTTGGCCCCCGCCTGCTTTCCGGTGGCCGCCTGCTCCGCCGCGACCTCCGGGTTGCGCGAGCTGTGCGCCGTGCGTCCGCGCACGATGCCGATGAACTCGTCGACGAGGGGATGCTGCCCCTCCCGCGGCCAGGTCAGACCGATGCTGCTCTGCTCCCCGTCCTCCAGCCGCACCGCGACGACGTCCTTGCGGCGCAGCGATTTGGCGACGGAGGCGGGCCACAGCGCGATGCCCTCGCCCTCGGCGATGCGGCGCATCAGCGCCTCCGACGGCTCGCCCTCGACCCGCGGCTCGTCCGCCAGATCGGCGAGGTGCAGCTTCTTCTCGAGGGTGAGCAGGTGCTCGTGGTGCATGACGAGCACGACGTCCTCCGCGTAGAGCGGGATGAGGTGCCGTGCGTCGTCCGGCTCGGCGTCGCGGGCGAATACCATGTCGACCTCGCCGGCGGCGAGCGCAGCCACCGGATCGGCGCTCGGGGCCACGACGAGCTCGACGTGCGGGTGCCGCCGCTCGAACTCGCGCGTCCACTTGCCGACGGACACGCCCCGAGGGAAGGACAGGGCGAATCGGGAGGTCATCCCCCGAGCGTACCGAACGGTAACCTGGAACCCATGAGTGCCGAGAAGCGACCCCAGACCATGAAGGCGGCCACCGCCGCCAAGAAGCTCGGCATCTACCTGCCCGCCGCCCCTGCGGAGTTCCGCGACCGGGACATCAGCCGCACCGAGTTCGACGCGCTGAACGCCGAGCCGCCGGCCTGGCTGCAGACCCTGCGCGCCGAGGGGCCGCACCCGCGCGACGAGGTGGCCCGCAAGCTCGGCGTCTCCAACTCCGGTCTCGCCCGCGGCGGGGTCGACGAGGCGCTCACGACCGCCGAGATCAAGGCGCTGCTGGCCGACCCGCCGGAGTGGCTGGTGACCGAGCGTGCGACCCTGGCCGCGGTGCGCGCCGAGAACGCGCGGGTCAAGGCCCGCGACGCCGAGCGCGCCGCCCGCCGCTCCGACGGCTGAGGCGCGCCGCCTCCGTCAGTCCACCGACGCCCCGATGAGGGCGAGCAGCGCCTGCGCGTACGCGGTCGCCGGGTCGTCGTGCTCGAACATCCGCTCGACCCCGCCCAGCACCGTCGTCACGCGATAGCCGTCCGCCGTGCGTGCCAGGTGCCGGAACGAGCCGCCCAGCAGTTCGCGTAGCTGGTCCTCGCGCGGGATCCAGAGGGCGTCCTCCACGGCTAGCGAGTCGAGCGCCCATTCCGTCGTGCCGTTGAAGCCGAGGATGGTGCCGCTCTCGAAGTGGTGCGGCTCGATCGTCATCTCGCTGACGGTGAAGCGCTCGCCCGCCATCCCGGGCCGGTCGATGGCGAAGGTATCGCCGGACTGCGGCTGCCAGCGCAGCCCCGACTGCCGCAGCAGCCGGGCGGTGTCGTCGTCGATCATCCCCGTGCCTCAGTCCGTCACGACGACGATCTTGCCGCGCAGGTGCCCGGCCTCCAGGCGCCCGTAGGCTTCGACCGTGCGCTCGATCGGGTAGATGGAGTCGATCGGCAGGACGAGCTCGTTCTCGGCCAGCAGGGCGGCCAGCTCGGCCAGCTCCGCGTTGCCGGCGGAGGCGCCGCCCACGTTCTGTGCGCCGTGGGCGTCGGGACCGTAGACGGCGATCGTGTTGACGCGCTCGATCGGGACGCCGAGCTCCAGAGCCGCCTCGATGGTCCCGGCGCCGTGGTTGTCCAGCGCGGCGGTGACGCGGTCGCCGTCCAGCAGCTCGCGCACCCGCTCGGCCAGCCCGTCGCCGTAGGTGACGGGGATGACGCCGAGCGTCTCGAGGAACTCGTGGTTCTCCTCCCCCGCCGTCCCGACGACGGTCGCCCCGGCGCGCACGGCGAGCTGGGCGGCGAGCACCCCGACACCGCCCGCCGCGGCGCTCACGAGGACCGTGTCGTGCTCGCTGAGCCCGAGGGAGCGCGCGGTCGCCATGGCGGTGCGCCCGACGACACCGAGGGCGCCGGCGACCTCGAAGGTCAGCGGCTCGGGCTTGGCGACGACCTGGCCCTCCTCCGCGACGACGACGAAGTCGGCGACCGTGGCGAATGGGGCCGTGCCGAACACGGCGTCGCCGGCCGCGAACCGGGTCACGCCCTCGCCGACCTCCTCGACGTACCCGGCGAAGTCCTGGCCGATGCCGCTCGGCAGCGTGACGCCCATCCGTCCGGCCGATCGCTCGTCGCGGTAGGCCTTGTAGTCCATGGGGTTGAGCCCCGCCGCCATCACCCGCACGAGCAGCTGACCCGGCCCGGGCCACGGTCGCTCCCGTTCCACCAACTGCAGGAAATCGCGCGAGCCGAACTCCTCGAACTGGACGAATCTGGGCATAGGGCATCCCTTCACTCTCGTAGGAGGGAGCCTAGACCTGCTGCCCGTGCGTCAGAAGTACGTGGTGCCCGGGAGCCGCGACTCAGCCGAAGAGCAGCGCGGCCTCTTCGTAGCGCGCGTCCGGAACGGTCTTCAGGCCGCCGGTCGCGTCCGCGATGGAGACGTTGACGACGTCCGTGCCGCGCAGCGACACCATGGAGCCCCATCGGCCCTCGTAGACGGCGTCGACCGCGGCCATGCCGAGGCGCGTCGCGAGCACGCGGTCGTAGGCGCTCGGAACGCCGCCGCGCTGCATGTGGCCCAGAACGGTCGCGCGCGACTCGATGCCGGTGCGCTCCTCGATCATGGGGGCGAGCATCTCGCCGATGCCGCCCAGACGCGGGCGGTTGAAGGCGTCGAGGCCCTTGTGGGAGTGCGCCTCCTCCATCGTGTCGAGGTGGAAGCCCTCGGAGACGACGAGGACGGGGGCACGGCCGCGGTCTCGGACCGACTCGACCCACTCGACGACCTGCTCGATCGACTGCGGCCGCTCGGGGATGAGGATGGCGTGCGCACCGCCCGCCATGCCGGAGTGCAGCGCGATCCAGCCGACGTGGCGGCCCATGACCTCCACGACCATGCAGCGCTGGTGCGACTCGGCCGTGGTGCGCAGGCGGTCGATCGCCTCGGTGGCGATCTCCACCGCGGTGTCGAAGCCGAACGAGTAGTCGGTGGCCGCGAGGTCGTTGTCGATGGTCTTCGGCACGCCGACGATCTTCAGGCCGGCGTCGGTGAGACGGCGGGCCGCCGTGAGCGTACCCTCGCCGCCGATCGCGATGATCGCGTCGATGCCGTTCTCGTCCATCATCCGCTGGATGTTCTCCGGCCCGCCGTTCTCGCCCTCGAACGGGTTGGTGCGGCTGGAGCCGAGGATGGTGCCGCCCTGGCGGGAGAGGCCGCGGACGCTGTGGCGGTCGAGCGGCATGATGTCGCCGTCGACGACGCCGCGCCAGCCGTAGCGGAAACCGGCGAACTCCGAGCCGTGCACGCGGTCGCCCTTCAGGACCGCGCCGCGGATGACCGCGTTGAGTCCGGGGCAGTCGCCGCCGCTGGTGAGGATGCCGATCTTCATGGTGCTCCGTCTCTCGCCGTTTCTGTAACGCCCCTAGGCATCATGCCCGACCTCCCGCCGCAGCACAAAAACGCACTGGACTTCGGTGGGGCCGTGAGGTATTGCGCGCACGTGGACCGCTCCGTCCACTGCGCGGGTCAGAGTTCGAGGACGTGCTGCAGCTTGGAGCCGCTCGCCGACGGGCGTGCGCCGGCCTCGAGCAGCCGCTCCTCGACGCCGTCGAGCAGCGCGGTGCGGCCCGAGCGCTTGTCCGGCGCACCGCTCAGGAGCTCGACCTCCCACTCCCTCCACTCGTCGCGGCCGCCGCTGCGCAGGTTCTCGCCGCGCACGTGGTCGTCGCAGAGCTCGGCGAGGTCGAAGCCGGCCGCATCCCGCAGCACGGTCGTCACCCGGGTGTTCACGATGCGGGCGATCGGGAGGAGCGGCTCGTCCCCCAGCCCGGACCCGAGGGCCTCGGCGACCGCGTCGCGCAGCTCCTGCGGCTCGCGCTCGCCGTCCCCGAGCGGCCAGTGGAGCTCGACGCGCCCCTCCTCGCCGGGCGCGAGCTTGACGTGCCAGCCCTCGTCGGCGCCGCCGCGGCGGGCGCGCACGGCGATCCGGTTGCGGGCGAGGGTCAGGTCGCCGGTGTCGTAGTAGGTGGCGACGAGCTCCGCCGTCTCGGGCTCCGCCACGACCGCGACCGCACCGACGCCGACGAGGTCGGGCGGAACAGTGTCCTCTCCGACGTCGTACTTGCGCTCGATCTCGACCTGGCTCTGGTGCTCCATGACCCCTGTCTAGCCCACTTCGGCCGTGTCGCGAAATCACAAGAGCGCACGGGAGCGCAGTGCTTAGGCTCGGGGCATGGACACCACGGAGACGATCACCGCCCGATTCGAGGTCACCGGCTGGGACCCGGAACCGCTCGCCGGCCTCGACGGGGACTGGGTCGGCGCCATCGTCATGCGCAAGCGCTACACGGAGGGCCTGGTCGGCGAGTCCGTCGCGCACTTCGTCTCGTCGGGGACGGAGGAGGGCGGCCGCGGCTACCTGGCCGCCGAGCGGGTGACCGGCGCGCTGCCCGACGGCCGGAGCGGCTCGTTCACGGTGCACCACGGGGCGCTGCAGCATCCCGACGACCCGTCCGCCTTCGGGTACATCGTCCCTGGCACCGGCACGGGCGACTTCGCTGCGTTCCGCGGTGAGGCACGCATCCTCCACGACGAGCGCGGCCCGTACTTCGTGCTCACGCTGGCGGGCTGAGCGCCCCTCGACCGAGCCCGGCCCGAGCGGTACCCTCGGTGTCATGAGCGACCGGCGCGATGAGGATCTGGACGAGTTCCGGGAATCGCAGGAGGGCGACTACGAGCCCGATCCTGTGCCCCACGACGCCGACGACATCCCCGTGACGGACGACGAGGAGGCCGACCGCATCCTCCCCGACGACGACCGCCCGGTGCCGCTCGACCCGGACGACGCCGGAATCGCCTGACGCCGGGGCGGCACATTTCGTGCCGAATCTCGGTTTCCCGGGCCGCGCAGTCGGACACCAGACCATCCTCGAGAAGGATCCGTGTCGCGCTATCGACGATTTATGGTGCATGTGCCGGAACATATTGAGTTCGGCATGACTCGGGGGGCGGCGTGGGTGATCGTTCGGTTGAGCGGTATTGTGCCGCGGCGGCAATAGCGCTCATCGCGTTCTCACTGTGCCTGGCAGGCGAACAGATCGCTCTCGCGCACCACAACACGTGCAGACTCTATAGCCTGGCCCCAGCTGGCGCCGATACGAGCGAACAACGATTCGCCGAAGTTGGTGAAACGGTATCGTTCTGGCCGCTGGGAGATGTCTGCGATTGGCCCCGGGCTGACGGAAATGCTGGATCGGCTCAGTACCGTCAGGGTAGCTATCCGCTGACCGTTTTCACCTACGCCCTCGTTGCGGCAGGCGTCGCCTCGGGAACAGTCGCCCTCACTCGAGTTCGGCGAAGAAGGCGAACGTAGCAACCAGCCCGAGCTCGACGCTCGCAGCACCCGTCGACATGAGACTGGTTCGTCCGGTCTTCCCTGCCGTTGCGTGGGTCCCTCTGGACGGGGTTCCCTCTCGGTGTTATTGTCTAGGCATAGATCATCTAGCCATAGAGAAAGGCATCATGATGTGGAGCACCGAGCACACCGCCACCACCGCACTCCCCCGCCCCGTCGTGTGGGCCGCCCTGCGCGATCTGCACACGGGAGCGCTCACCTATCCCGGCGCGGACACGTTCGACCTGCGCGGCCCGTTCGCCGTCGGCACCGAACTGACCGTGACCCCTGCCGGCCAGGATCCGTTCACCTCGGTCATCGTGGACCTGGTCGAGGGGGCGACCTACGCCGACCGGACGGAGTTCGGCGACATCGTCCTGACCTTCCGCCACGACCTCGCCGACACCCCCGACGGGACGCGAGTCACGCATAGCCTGCAGATCACCGGGCCCGGAGCGGACTCGGTCGGCCCCGAACTCGGTCCGCAGATCAGCGGCGACTTCCCCGAGTCGATGGCCGCACTCCTCGAGCAGGCGGCGCTGCGCGCATGACACGATTCTCCGGCGGACCCGCGGAGAGCCCGGGATTCCTCCTCTGGCACGCCACCTTGCGCTGGCAGCGGGCGATGAACGCCGCGCTGGCCCCGTTCGACCTCACCCACCCGCAATTCGTCATCCTCACCTCCGCCTCGTGGCTGGGCCGGTCGGGCGAGCTGCCGAATCAGGCCCGGCTCTCCGAGTTCACCGGATCCGATCCGCGGATCGTGTCGGAGGTGACCAGACGGCTTCTCACGAAAGGGCTCGTCGAGCGCCGCACGGATGCCGCCGACGCGCGCGCCAAGGTCCTCACCGTCACCGCCGAGGGCACAGAGGTCGCGACCGCAGCCGTCCGCGCCGTCGAGGACGCGGATGCGGCGTTCTTCGCGTCCGTGCCCGACGACCGACTGCTGGCGGTGCTCACGCCCCTCGCGGGACGCCCCGCCTAGTCGAGCGCATCCGTCAGCAGGTGGATGAGCGCGTCCAGCTGCACCGAGTCGGCCGAGCCCGCCTCGACGTCGCTGCCGTCGAGGGCGCGGGCCGCGAGGCCCTGCTTGGCGTCGATGAGCTCGGCGATCTTGGAGTCGATCGTCTGGGCGGCGATGATGCGCCACGCGGTGACCGGCTCCTCCTGACCGATGCGGTGCACGCGGTCGATGGCCTGCGTCTGCTCAGCAGCGGTCCAGGACAGCTCCGCCAGGACGACGTTCGACGCGGCCTGGAGGTTGAGGCCCACGCCCGCCGCGGTGAGCGAGCAGACCGCGACCGAGACGTCCGGGTCGTTGTTGAAGGCGTCGATCTCCTTCTGCCGCGACAGCGCGCTCTGGTCGCCGCGGATGGAGATGGTCTTCAGCTCGCGGGCCGCGAACGCCTCCTCCGCCTGGTCCATCACGTCGATGTGCTTGGCGAAGAACACGACCTTGCCGACCGAGCGGGCGAGCTGCGCGGTGTAGTCCGCGGCGAGACCGGCCTTCGCCTGGCCGATCTTGCGGACCATCGTGAAGACGTTGTCGCCGGTCTTGGCCGACTTCGACTCCTCCAGCTCCGACTGGGCGACCAGCCGGATGAGGTGGCGGCGGTGCGCCTCGTCGTCGCCGTCGAAGGTGTCCGGCCGGCCGGCGGCCGCGGCACGGTGGAAGCGGGCGACGAGCCGGTCGGCGAGCTCCTTCTCCGCCTGGCGGATGGAACGGCCGAGATCGCCGTCGAGCTCGACCGGCAGGTCGACGACGCGGCGGCTGGGCAGGTCGGCTGCCACGTCGAGCTTGCGGCGGCGCACGATGCCCATGTCGATGACGGCCTCGCGGGCGGCGGCGTAGAAGCCGAACTCCGCCGGGGTGAGCCCCGTCTCCTCCAGGCGCTCCATGAGCTGCGCGGTCGGCTTGCTGCCGTCGATCCAGCCGAGCAGCTGCCAGATGGCGCGGAAGTCGTCGATGTCGTTGATGAGCGGCGTGCCCGTGAGGGCGAGCAGCAGCGGGTCCGGCGTGTTCGACCGGATCGCGTCGGCGAGCCCGAGGACGAGGCGGGAGCGCTGCGAGTGCAGGTTCTTGATGAAGTGCGCCTCGTCGACGACCATGCCCTTGAAGCCGAGCGTGCTCAGCCAGGAGAGGTGCCGGTCGAGCACCTCGTAGTTGACGATGACGACGTCGGCGAAGGCGTCGAGCCCCTCCCCGTCGCCGTGGATGACGGTGGCGCGGCGCTGCGGCGTCCAGCGCTCGACCTCGCGCGCCCAGTTCATCTTCACGACGTTGGGCACGACCGCCAGCAGCGGGTAGGCGCCGGCGACGGACGCGGCGAGGACCGACTGCGCGGTCTTGCCGAGGCCGGGCTCGTCGGCGAGGAGGAACGTGCGGTGTCCCTGGCGGACGCTCTCCACGAACCGGGCCTGGTGGTGCATGAGCTCGAGCCCGGGAGGCGAGTAGCGGTCGATGGCCGGGGCGGGCGGCAGCTCCATGCTGGCGGCCTGGCCGCCGGCGCCGTACTCGAACGACTTGAACAGCGGGCCGAGCAGCTCCCACGAGTCGAGGCGGCGGCGCGGCGTCGGCTGCGCCGGCGTGAGCCGCGAGAAGTCGGGCGCGAGGAACGGGTTGGACAGCTGGCGCGCCTTCACCGACTGCGGCACGACCTGCTTCTCCGCCAGCTCCGGCGGGATGACGCTGTCGACTTTGGCCACGGGACGCTCGATGGTGATGATGAGGTCGTCGGGGCTGAGCTCGGTGCCGGACTCGAGCAGCCAGTCGCGGCGCATCTTCTGCGCGGTCGCGGTCGGCGGGGCCTCGCTCTCGAGCAGGGAGATCAGCGAGGTGTCGCGGGCGGCGGTCTTCGCGAGGATGGTCGCGATGCCGTCGAGCCGCTTCAGCTGCTCCGCGCGCGCCGCGTCGCTCAGCTCGGCGTCGGCCTTCGCCCGGGCGCGCTCCTCGCGCATGAGGAAGGCGATCACCTGGAACTTGGTGCGGTTCGTCGGGCCGAGCTTCTTGCCGTCGGCGGCCTTCGCCTCGACCTCGCGCACCTTGCGGGCGAGGACCGGGATGAGGCCGTCGTTGTTGGCGTGCCGGCTCCGGCGCTGCTGCTGCGGGCGCGACGAGCTGGTGCGCTGACCGGAACGAGACATGGTCCTCCATGAAGGTGCGCCGCGCGCTGTCCGAGGGCACGGCGCCTAAGGCGTGAGGGCCGGCGCGACCTCCGATCGGAGGACCGAGCGGCCCCGACCGGGCGTCGGGGACGCCGGGAGCGCGGCACAGGAATCGCCGCACGCGTTCATTTTACCGGATGCGCGGCCGTTCAGCGACGAGTGTCGGCCGGGATCTTGATGAGCGTCGCCGCGCAGACGAGGAAGACGGCCGCGATGACGTGCAGCGCGCGCAGCACCGTGTCGTCGATCGTGATCGGCCAGACCGGGTTCCAGACGACGGCGATCGGGACGAGCCCGACGAGCCACCACCACTGCTTGGCCTGTCCGGCGAAGACGCACATGATCAGCGCCAGGATCGCCACCGCGTACTGGACGTAGAGATACCAGGCACCGCCGATCAGGGCGAGACCGGCGAGCAGCACGATCGCAGCGATGAGGCCGGGCGCCAGGGCCGCACGGTTGAAGGCGGGCGGCTGCGGGGTGCGGGAGGTGGACATCCCCACCACCCTAGCGGCACCCGCGCCCCTCGAGACGAGACCGTCTCGAGGGGCGGGCGCCGCCGGGATCGGCGGACCCGGTCAGAGCACTCCCCTGCGGAACAGGAAGGCGCACGGCGGGGCGTCGGAGCCGACGCGGACGACCACGGAGGAGGACCGGGCCTGCTCGAGGAACTCCTCGAGGCCCAGACGCTCCATCGGGACGCGCCGCAGCTCGGCATCGGAGGCGATGCCGTTCACGGCGAAGGCGACGTCGGGGACGTCGTAGGACTCTCCTGTCAGGTCGAGGAAGGCGATCGGGGACGGGTGGATGTTGTCGAGCGGGAACACACTGAGGATCGCTTGGGCGGCGTCCTCGGTGGTGGTGTCGTCCTCGAGGCGGACGATGGGCGCGGTGATCGTGTTCTCTGGATAGCCGCTGCCGACGAGGGTAAGCGTCTCGCCGTCGTTCATCGAATCCAGCGCACTCAAGAGTGCACCGGACAGCAGCGGGCTGAGGTTCTTCAGCAAAGTCGGGCCTTTCCTGCAAAACGAATATTTCTCAACCCCTGCGCTGGGGATAGACCCGGTTGTATGTCCTCCCCTACCCCCCTTTAAGGGGAGACCGGGTTGACGCGCCGCCGGACATCCCGATTCCGCGGATTCGCACCTGCTATTGATCCGCTGAGCGCGGCCGCGCTCAGAACCGCCGGAGCCGCAGGCTGTTCAGCACCACGAAGACGCTCGAGAACGCCATCGCCGCACCCGCGATCATCGGATCGAGGAGGCCGAGGGCCGCGATCGGCAGGGCGGCCACGTTGTAGGCGAAGGCCCAGAACAGGTTGCCGCGGATCACTGCGAGCATCCGGCGCGAGAGCCGCAGGGCATCCGCCACCAGGCTCGGCTCGGGGCGGAGCAGGGTGAGGTCGCCCGCCTCGATGGCGATGTCGGAACCCGAGCCCAGCGCGATGCCGAGGTCGGCCGTCGCCAGCGCGGCGGCGTCGTTCACGCCGTCGCCCACCATCGCCACGGTGCGGCCGTCGGCCTGCAGCCGGGCGATCTCGGCGGCCTTGCCCTCGGGCGCAACACCTCCGAGGGCGCGCACCTCCCCGAGGCCGGCGACCGTCGCGCGGACGGTGGCCTCGTGATCGCCGCTCAGCACGACCGGCTCGGCGCCCAGGGCACGCACCCGCGCGATGGCGTCCACCGCGTCCGGCCGGAGCGGGTCGCTGACGGCGAGCACCGCGACGGGCGCGCCGTCGACAGAGACCGCCACCGCCGTGGCGCCGTCGGCCCGGATGCGGGCGACCGCCTCCGCCAGCACGACGGGCAGGTCGTCCCCCGCGCGCGCCACCACGACCTCCCGGCCGTCCACGATCGCGGTGACGCCGAAGCCTGCCACGGCGCGGAAGCCCGCGACGACGGCCTCGGACGGCGCCGCCTCCGCGATCGCGCGGCCGAGTGGATGCTCGGAGCCGCGCTCGGCGGCGGCGGCCAGCCGCAGGACGTCGTCCACCGACTCCCCCGGCACGACGACGGAACGCGCGACCGTCATGCGGCCCGTCGTCAGCGTGCCGGTCTTGTCGAAGACGACCGTGTCGATGCGACCGGCGCGCTCGAGCGCCTCCGGCCCGGAGATCAGGATGCCGCGCTGAGCCGCGCGACCGGTGCCGACGAGCAGCGCGGTCGGGGTCGCGAGGCCGAGCGCGCAGGGGCACGCGACGATCAGCACGGCCACCGCCGGCGAGACCGCCGAGGCGGCGTCCCCCGTGACGAGCCACCAGATCACGAAGGTGAGCGCGGCGAGCCCGATCACGATCGGCACGAACACCGACGACACCCGGTCGGCGGAGCGCTGCGCGCGGGTCTTGCCGAGCTGAGCCTGCTCGACCAGGGCGGCGAGGCGGGCGACGCGCGTGTCCGCGCCCACCCGCTCGGCACGGACGACGAGCATGCCGCCGGCCGCAACGGTCCCGGCGGTCACGTCGTCGCCGACCGCGACCTCGACCGGCACGGACTCACCGGTCATCGCGGAGGCGTCGACCGCGGCCTCGCCCTCGACGACCTCGCCGTCCGCGGCGATCCGCTCCCCCGGCCGCACCACGAAGCGGTCGCCGGCCGAGAGCAGGGCCACGGGGATGCGCCGCTCGCTCCCCGACTCGTCGAGCAGGGAGACCTCGCGCGCCGACGCCTGCGCCAGCCCGCGCAGCGCCTCCCCCGCCCGCCGTCGCGAGCGGGCCTCGGCGTAGCGGCCGAGGAGCAGGAAGGTCGTGACGACCGCGGCGACCTCGAAGTAGACGTGACCGCCTGCGCCGAGGAGCAGCACCACGAGCGACCAGGTGTAGGCCGCGAGCGTGCCGAGCGAGACGAGCGTGTCCATCGACGTGGCCCCGTGCCGCAGGTTGACGGCGGCGGAGCGGTGGAACGGCCAGCCGCCCCAGAGGACGACGGGGGTGGCGAGCACGAGCGAGACCCACTCCCAGCCGGGAAAGTGCAGCGGCTCGATCATCGCAATCAGGATGATCGGCACGCTGAGGGCCGCACTCACGAGCATCCGCGGCACGAGGCGGCGGCCGTCGCGTGCCTCCCCCGCCTGCTCGCCGCCGGAGTCGGAGTCGCCCGACGCGTCGCGGTCGTCGTGCAGGACGCGGGCGCCGTATCCGGCCTTCTCCACCTCGGCGACCAGGGCGGCGACGTCGAGATCGGCCGGGACGAGGGCGCTGGCCCGCTCGGTGGCGAGGTTGACCGTCGCGGTCACCCCGTCCACGCGGCCCAGCCGCTTCTCGACCCGGGCGACGCAGCTCGCGCAGGTCATCCCCTCGATCGCGAGGTCGACCCGTGCGAGGCCGTCGACCGCCGTCACAGGAGGGGGAGCCGGTCGGGGCGGCCGAGGGTGTAGCCGGCCTCTTCGACGGCGGCGCGGACCGCGTCGTCGCCGAGCGGTGCGGTGTGGGCGACCGTCGCGCGACCGGCGGCCACATCCACCTCGACGCGTTCGACCCCGTCGAGGGTCGAGAGTTCGTCAGTGACGGCCCGGGCGCAGTGTGCACAGGTCATGCCGAGGATGTCGTAGGTCGTTTCCATGTCCACCACCGTAGCACATACCCCATAGGGGTATATGGGATGCGGGGTATCCTGGAGGGGTGATCGCGGACATCAAGAAGCGTGCCCTCCACCGCACGCGCATCCTGGAAGGCCAATTGCGGGGCCTCGAGAAGATGATCGAGAACGAGGACTACTGCGTCGACATCATCACGCAGTCCCTCGCCATCCAGAAGTCGCTCGGCTCCCTCAACAAGCTCCTCGTCGAGAACCATCTCCGGACCCACGTGTCCGAGATGTTCGAGGAGGGCGGCAGCCAGCGCGACGACGCGATCCTCGAGCTGCTGAAGGTCTACGAGCTCTCGAACAACCGGGGCTGAGATGACGGACCCCATCGAGATCGTCCGCGGAGACATCACCGACCAGGCCGTGGACGCGATCGTCAACGCGGCCAACAGCTCCCTGCTCGGCGGCGGCGGCGTCGACGGCGCCATCCACCGCCGGGGCGGCCCCGCCATCCTGGAGGCCTGCCGCGAGCTGCGCGCAACGACGCTGCCCGACGGGCTGCCCACCGGCCAGGCGGTCGCCACCACGGCGGGCGACCTGCCCGCGCAGTGGGTCATCCACACCGTCGGCCCGGTCTGGACCGACGCCGAGGACCGCACGCCACTGCTCCAGAACGCCTATCGCTCCTCGTTGCGCGTCGCACGCGAGCTGGGCGCGACGACGGTCGCCTTCCCCGCCGTGTCGGCCGGTGTCTACGGTTGGCCGATGGACGACGCCGCGCGGATCGCCGTCAGCACCGTGCGCGCCGTTCTCTCCTCGGGAGTCGGCTCCGTCGAGCACGTGCGGTTCGTGCTCTTCAGCGACGAGGCGCTGGCCGCCTTCCGCACGGCGGCCGGCGAGTGAGCGCCGTCGACGAGGCCCCGGTCGCCGCCCGCGAAGACGCGGCGCTCGACCGGTTCCGCACCCTCCTGCGCATCCCGACGATGTCGCGCAACGACGTGGAACTGACCGACTGGGAGGCGTTCGACACGTTCATCGCGGCCCTGCCCGGGCTCTACCCGGCGGTGCACGCCGCGCTGGAGCGCGAGCAGCACGGCCGCTCCCTCCTCTACCGCTGGGCCGGCAGCGCGCCGACCGGGCGCCCGACCATCCTGATGGGCCACTACGACGTCGTCCCCGCCACCGACGAGGGCTGGCAGCACCCGCCGTTCGCGGCCGAGATCACCGGCACCGGAGACGGCCGGGTGCTCTGGAACCGCGGGACGCTCGACGACAAGGGCGCCGTCGTGGCGATCCTGGAGGCCGTCGAGCGCCTCCTCGGCGAGGGCTTCACCCCGCAGGAGGACGTCTACCTGAGCTTCGGCCACGACGAGGAGACGGTCGACACCGGCGCGCAGGCGATCGTGGCGACCCTCCGCGAGCGCGGCATCCGGCCGGCGCTCGTGCTCGACGAGGGCGGCGCCATCGTGGAGCGCATCTTCCCGGGCGTGACCCGGCCCATCGCGGTCGTCGGCGTGAGCGAGAAGGGCATCACCTCGGTGCGGCTCACGGTCGAGCAGCACGGCGGCCACGCCTCCACTCCCCCGAAGCTGACCGCCACGGTGCGCCTCGCCCGCGCCATCACGCGGCTCAACGCCAAACCCTTCCCCGCCCGCCTCACCGAGACGAACCTGCGCATGGTGGAGACCCTGGGCGCCCACGCCTCCGGGCCGCTGCGCGCCGTCTTCACGCGGGCGCGACGCCTCCAGCCGCTCCTGCGCGCCGTTCTCGGCCGCCTCAGCGACGAGACGCGCGCCATCGTCCGCACCACGACCGCGGTCACCCAGCTGCGCGGCAGCCTGGCCGCCAACGCGCTGCCCGAGACGGCCGAAGCGATCGTGAACGTCCGCATCGCCGTCGGCTCGACCGTCGCCGAGACCCTGGAGCACATCCGGCGCGCCGTCCGCGACCCGCAGGTGCGCATCGAGGCCGTCGACGCCAGCGAGCCCTCGCCGGTCTCGCCGAGCGAGGGCGCGGAGTGGGACCGCGTCGCGGGAGCGCTCGCGCAGGTGCACCCGCGCGCGATCGTGACGCCGTACATCATGCTGGGCGCGAGCGACAGCCGTCACTTCACCGCGATCGGCGACACCGTCTACCGGTTCACACCGTTCGAGATGAGCACCGAGGAGCGCGGGACGCTGCACGCCCGCGACGAGCGCATCCACGTGCGCACCTGGCTGCGCGGCATCGAGGTCTACGCGCTGCTGCTGCGCTCCAGCTGACGCTCGCCGAGCGGCTCAGGCCGCCCCGCCGAGATCCGGCAGCTCGATCGCCCTGGTCGACGGCGGGAGCTCCCGCACGAGCTCGAGCGCCGGGATGAGCTCGCTCGCCCACACCCGGTAGCCCTCGGCGTTCAGATGCAGCCGGTCGTCGGTGTACGCCGGGTTGAGCTCGCCGTCCTCCAGCGCCGTGGCGGGCCACAGGTCGAGCCAGCCGGCGTGCACCGTCGGCGCGAACTGCCACAGGTGCCGGTTGATGTCCTTGATCTGCTCGGCGAACTCGGCTCCGCGCGGCAGCACCGACTGGGCCAGGATGCGCGCCTCCGGCAGCTCCTTGCGGATCGTCACGAGCGCGGTCTCCACATTGCGGACCACGTGCTCCGCCGATCGCCGCCACGCCAGGTCGTTCGTCCCGATCAGCAGGGCGAGCGTCGCCGGCCCCGAACCGATCACATCGTCGAGACGCGCGAGCACGTCGTCCGTCGTGTCGCCGGCGACGCCGAAATTCCAGACCGTCTCCCCGGGCAGCAGATTCGCCCAGTCACCGGCCTGCGTCAGGCTGTCTCCGATGAGGGCGAGCGGGCCTCGCCCCGTTTCCCATTCCTCCGGCATCCGTACCATCCTCCCCGGCTCCCTCCATCCTCCCCCAGATCGGGCGGGAGGGCGAGGGGGTCGGGGAGGCGGCGGACGTCAGAGCAGGGACTTGGTGTGCCAGACCGTCTTCGTCTCGGTGAAGAACGCGATGCGGTCGAGCGACGGAGCGGCGGCGTCCGGCCCGTTCTCCGGGGCGAGGACGCGCTTGAGGGTCTCCGCGGCGGAGATCTGCAGGTCGACCCACTCCAGCGCGCCCGCGCCGACCAGGTCGAGCGCGTTCACGTCGGCGTGCGAGGCGAGCCACGGCGCGATCTCGGCCGGCGAACCGGTGAGGATGTTGACCACCCCGCCCGGGACGTCGCTCGTCGCGAGCACCTCGCTCAGGCTGATCGCCGAGAGCGGGAAGCGCTCGCTGGCGACCACGACGACCGTGTTGCCCGCGACGAGCGCGGGGGCCACGGCGCTCACGAAGCCGAGCAGGCTGGAATCCTGGGGCGCGATCACGGCGACGACGCCGGTCGGCTCGGGCACCGAGATGTTGAAGTACGGGCCGGCGACCGGGTTGGCGTTGCCCACGACCTGCGTGAACTTGTCCGCCCATCCCGCGTACCAGACCCACCGGTCGATCGCCTCGTCCACCTGGGCGCCGGCGACGGCGGCGGAGACGCCCTCGGCGTTCTGGATCTCGTCGACGAACTGCGCCCGGCGACCCTCCATCAGCTCGGCGATGCGGTAGAGCACCTGGCCGCGGTTGTACGCGGTGGCGCCCGCCCAGCCCGAGACGGCGGCGCGGGCGGCGACCACGGCGTCCCTGGCGTCCTTGCGGGAGCCCTGGGCCGCGTTGGCCAGGAACGCGCCGGAGGCCGAGAGCACCTCGTAGGTGCGGCCGGACTCGCTGCGCGGGAACTTCCCGCCGATGTAGAGCTTGTAGGTCTTCGGCACGGCCAGGCGGCTCATTTCGTGGCTCCCTTGCGGGTCGAGCGGGTGGAGGAGGTGACGGCGGCGGGCAGCGCGCGGCCCGGCACGAGGTACGCGCCGAGGCCGTGACGGCCTCCCTCGCGCCCGTAGCCGGACTCCTTGTAGCCGCCGAACGGGCTCGCCGGGTCGAACCGGTTGAAGGTGTTGGCCCAGATCACACCGGCGCGGAGCTTGTCGGCGACCGCGAGGATGCGGCTGCCCTTGTCGCTCCAGATGCCGGCGGAGAGGCCGTACGGCGTGTTGTTCGCCTTGGCGATCGCCTCGGCGGGCGTGCGGAAGGTGAGCACCGAGAGGACCGGTCCGAAGACCTCCTCGCGTGCGATCCGGTGGCTCGTCGACACGTTGTCGAAGATCGTCGGCGCGAACCAGAACCCGTTCTCGGGGATGGCGCAGTCGGCGGTCCAGCGGTCGGCCCCCTCCGCCTCCCCGATGTCGGAGAGCTCGCGGATGCGCTGCAGCTGCTCGGCGCTGTTGATCGCGCCGATGTCGGTGTTCTTGTCGAGCGGGTCGCCCAGGCGAAGCGTGGACAGGCGGCTCTTCAGCCGGTCGACGACCTCGTCGTGGATGCTCTCCTGCACCAGGAGGCGGCTGCCGGCGCAGCACACGTGGCCCTGGTTGAAGAAGATGCCGTTGACGATGCCCTCGATGGCCTGGTCGATCGGCGCGTCGTCGAAGACGATGTTGGCCGCCTTGCCGCCGAGCTCGAGCGTCAGCTTCTTGTCGGTGCCGGCGACGGAGCGGGCGATCTCGCGCCCGACGGCGGTGGAGCCGGTGAAGGCCACCTTGTTCACGTCGGGGTGGGCGACGAGGTCGCGCCCGGTCTCCCCCGCGCCGGTGACGATGTTGACGACGCCGGCGGGCAGGTCGGCCTGCTGCAGGATCTCCGCGAAGAGCAGCGCCGTCAGCGGCGTCGTCTCGGCGGGCTTGAGCACGACGGTGTTGCCGGCCGCCAGAGCGGGGGCGATCTTCCAGGCGAGCATCAGCAGCGGGAAGTTCCACGGGATGACCTGCGCGGCGACGCCGAGGGCGCGGGGCGCGGGGCCGAGCCCGGCGTGCTCCAGCTTGTCGGCCCAGCCCGCGTAGTAGAAGAACCACGCGGCGACGAGCGGGACGTCGACATCCCGGCTCTCCTTGATCGGCTTGCCGTTGTCGAGGCTCTCGGCGACGGCCAGCTCGCGGGCGCGCTCCTGGACCAGCCGCGCGATGCGGAACAGGTACTTGCCGCGGTCGGTGCCGCTCATCCGCGACCAGACCTTGTCGTGGGCGCGGCGGGCGGCGGCGACGGCCGCGTCCACGTCGGAGGTGTCGGCGGTCGCGATCGTCGCGATGCGCTCCTCCGTCGCCGGGGAGATGGTCTGGAACGGGGTGCCGTGACCGGCGACGAACTCGCCGTCGATGAAGAGGCCGTACTCGTCGCGGAGGCTGAGGATCGACCGCGACTCCGGGGCCGGAGCGTATTCGAGGAAACTCATTCTGGGTCTGCTTTCGTCAGTCGATCGTCACGTAGTCGGCGCCGGAGTAGTGCCCGGTCGCGAGCTTCTGGCGCTGGAGGAGCACGTCGTTCAGGAGGCTCGACGCGCCGAAGCGGAACAGGTGCGGCTGCAGCCAGTGCTCGCCGACGGTCTCGGCGACGGTCACCAGGTACTTGATCGCGTCCTTCGAGGAGCGGATGCCGCCGGCGGGCTTCACGCCGATCTCCTCGCCGGTGAGCCGGTGCCAGTCGCGGACGACCTCGAGCATCAGCAGGGTGACGGGCAGGGTCGCCGCGGGCGAGACCTTGCCGGTGGACGTCTTGATGAAGTCGCCCCCGGCGAGGATCGCCAGCCAGGAGGCGCGGCGGATGTTGTCGTACGTGTTGAGCTCACCGGTCTCGAGGATGACCTTGAGGTGGGCGTAGCTGCCGTCGGTTCGACGGCACGCCTCCTTCACCGCGACGATCTCGTCGAACACGAGGCCGTAGCGGCCGGAGAGGAAGGCGCCGCGGTCGATGACCATGTCGATCTCGTCGGCGCCGGCCGCGACCGCGTCGGCCGTGTCGGCCAGCTTGACGGCGAGGGAGGCGCGTCCGCTCGGGAACGCCGTCGCCACGGCGGCCACGGCGACTCCGGCCGGGGCCTCGGCGTGCGACGAGCCGAGCGCCTCGACGGCGTACGGCACCATATCGCCGTACACGCAGACCGCGGCGGGGCGCGGCGTCGACGGGTCGCCGGCGTCCGGCGTGAGCGCCTTCGCGACGAGCGAGCGCACCTTGCCGGGGGTGTCGGCGCCCTCGAGGGTGGTCAGGTCGATGAGCTCGATGATCTTGTCGAGCGCCCAGCGCTTGCTGGTGGTCTTGATGGAGCGCGTGCCGAGGCCCGCGGCCCGCTGCTCGAGCCCGACGGCGTCGACACCGGGGATGCCGTTCAGGTAGCGCCGCAGGGACGCCTCGGTGAGGTCGCCGCCGAGCACCTCGACGGCACGCGCCGCCGGTGCGAGCGTGCGCACGGGCGGGACGGTGGTTTCGATGGTCACGTCATTCCTTACTGGTTCTGCTCACGAGCTCGGCTGGCTGCGGCCGAGGAGGTCGTTCGCGGTGGCTTCGTCGGTGATGAGGGTGGTGCACAGGCCGCTCGCGACCACGGCGTGCGCCACCTGGTGCTTGGCTTCGCCCGCGATGACGGCGATGCTCGTGCGGGCGGTGCGCAGCTCCTCGAGCGACAGGCCGAGCGTGCGGCCGTCGAGCTCGGGGTCGGCGACCTCGCCGGTGTCGGTGATGAACCGGCCGACGACGTCGCCGACCGCGCCCTTGTCGGCGAGGCCGATGACGTCCTCCGGGGAGAGGTAGCCGGAGTCGACGTGGACGGAGCTGGTGTCGACGACGCCGGCGCTGAAGAGGTAGGCGCTCGCTCCGCGGGCGAGGTCGAGCACCGACTGCACCGAGCGGTCGGCCTCGATCGCGCGGCGGGTGGCGGCGTGCTCGAAGATCGCGGGGCTGGGGAGCAGCGTCGCGGTGCCCTGCGCTTTGCGCGCGATGACGACCGCGGTGTCGGCCGCCGCCGTCGCCTGACGGGTGCTCGACACGCTGCCGTTGATCTGCACGGGGTTCACACCGACGGCCCAGCCCGGGCGCAGGCGGGCGGCGACCGCGTGCAGCGTGCGGCCCCAGCTGACGCCGAGGGTGCGCGGGACGGGGCGGAGGGTGGTGAGGTAGTCCGCGGCGGCCTGCGCGACGCGGGCCTGGGTCTCGGATTCGCTCTCCGCGGCGGGGACGACCACGGCGTCCTCCAGACCGTAGAAGCCGCACAGCTCGCGCTCGAGGGAGAACCGCCTGGCGCTCGGATGCACGATCTCGATGCGCACGAAGCCGTGCTCGCGCGCCGCCACCAGGAGCCTGCCCACCTTCCAGCGGCTCACGTTGAGGGCGACGCCGATCTCGTCCTGCGTCTTGCCCGCCTCGTAGTACAGCTCTGCGGCTTTGACGGCGAGGATCTCGTCGGTATCGTTCAGGGCCACCTCACCAGCCTAGGACGTCCGCAACCTTTGCGCATGCGTTGCTCAAATGAGCAGATAGCGGATCGTCTAGGGTAATCCTCGTGTCCACACCCCTCGCTCTCGCCGTCGACTTCGGCGGCACGAAGGTCGAGGCGGCGCTCGTCGACGCCGACGGCCGACTCGTGCCCGACTCCCGCTTCCGCCGCCCGACCGGCCGCACCGCGACGGTCGATGATCTGGAGGCCTCGGTCGGCGGCATCGTGCGCGACGCGCTCGGCGCGCTGCCCGACGGTGCGGAGATCGTCGGGGTCGGCATCGGCTGCGCCGGCCCGATCGACCGGGTGCGTGGCCTGGTCTCCCCGCTGAACGTGCCGCACTGGCGCGACTACCCGATGCGCGACTACATCGGCGCCGAGGTGCGCTCCGCCGGTCTCGACGTGCCTGTGACGCTCGAGATGGACGGCGTCGCGATCACGATGGCCGAGCACTGGGTCGGCGCGGCCCAGGGCGTCGACAACGTGATGGGCATGGTCGTCTCGACCGGCATCGGCGGCGGCCTCATCGTCGGTGGCCGGGTCATCACCGGCCCCACGGGCAACGCCGGGCACATCGGGCACGTGGAGGTCGGCGACATCCGCGGCGAGGACACCTTCGGCAACCCGTACGCGCTGGAGGCGATGGCCTCCGGTCCGCACACCGTCGCGTGGGCGCAGAAGCACGGCTTCACGGGCACGACCGGCGAAGAGCTGGCTGCGGCCTACGTCGCCGGCGACGAGGTCGCCCGGCACGCGATCGCCCGCACCGGCCGCGCGGTCGGCCACGCCATCGCCTCGGCGACCGCCCTGCTCGACCTGGAGCTCGTCGCCATCGGCGGCGGCTTCTCCCACTCGACGCCCGATCTCTTCACGCACATGCGCGAGGTCATCGAGAAGCACTACTTCCCGTTCGTGCGCAAGGTGCGCATCGTCCCGTCGGCGCTCTCCTCCGAGGGACCGCTCATCGGCGCGGCTGCGCTCATCCACCGCGCGAACCTGCTCCCCGCCTAGCGAGCCGCTCCACGTCGCCGCGTCGAGCTGCCGCCTCGGCGCGCGTCAGCGGTCTTCGAGGGCGCGCGGACGCGCGACGACCGCTCCGGCTGCCGCGGCCGCGAGCGCCGTCACGGTGAGGACGATCAGCGGGAGGGTCCACGCGCCCGTCGTCTGGTGCAGGAGGCCGACGACGAGCGGTCCGAGGGCGCCCAGCGTGTAGCCGAGTCCCTGCGTGAACCCGCTCAGCGCGACCGAGCCGGCGTGCGTGCGGGTGCGCATGTTGATCAGCACCAGCACGAGCGGGAACAGCAGCGGTCCCAGCCCGGCGAACGTCACCCAGAGCCAGGTCGCCGTGCCCGGCGCGAGGATCAGGCCGAGGTATCCCGCCACGAAGAAGGCGACCGCCAGATAGATCAGTCCGGCGACGCTGCGCAACCGCGCGGCCAGCAACGGGACCAGCAAGCCGGCGGGGATGCCCATTCCGGCGTACACCGAGAGCAGGGCGCCCGCCTCCGCCGGCGGGGTGCCCGCGACGTCGTGCAGGATCTGCGGCAGCCAGGCGAACATCGCATAGGCGTTGAGGCTCGAGACGGCGAACACGACGGCCATCGCCCAGGCCAGCGGCGAGTGCCAGACCTTCCCGACCATGGCGGGCGGGGCGCCCTCCACCTCCACGTCGTGCGCGGGATGCGCCGGGCGGTGGGAGACGAGGATGCGCAGCCACGGCAGCACCGCGAGCAGGCTGACGGCGGCCCACATCCCGACCGAGATGTGCCAGCCCGCGGCGTCGGCGACCGGCACGGCGATCAGCGGCGGCAGCAGCGTGCTCACCGACATCACGGTCGCGTAGAGCGACGTGACGAGGCCGATGCGGTCGGGGAAGTAGCGCTTGACCAGCGGCGGCAGCAGCACGTTGCCGACGCCCATCCCGGCGAAGGTCAGCGCGGAGCCGAGGGCGAGCACGACGAACGACGGCGCCGAGGCGCGCAGCAGGTGGCCGGCCAGCATGACGCCGAGGGCGCTCAGCATGACGGCCTCGAGGCTGAGCCGCCGGGTGAAGGACGGCGCGATCAGGCCGAAGACGGCGAAGCAGATCGGCGGCAGCATCCCGAGCAGCCCGACCCCCAGGCTGCTGACCGGGAACTCGGCGCGGATCTCGGCGTAGATGGGCGACAGCGCGGCGACCGCCGTGCGGAGGTTCGCGGCGACCAGCAGGATCCCGACGAGCGCGATGGCGCGCCCGTGCCACAGCGGCCGCGCGCCCGACGGCGCGGGGCCGCTCACGCGGGCTCGGCCGAGAGGATGCCGCGCGCCTTCTCCACGTCGTCGGCGATCTGGGCGATCAGCGGCTCGACGCCCTGGTAGGCGACCATGCCGCGGATGCGCTGCACGAACGACACCTCAACGCAGTGGCCGTAGAGGTCGAGCTCGCGGTCGAGCACGTACGCCTCGACCTGCTTGTGCGGCACGCCCTCGAAGGTCGGGTTGTTGCCGACGGAGATGGCGGCGGGATAGGTCTCGTCGCCGTCCGTCAGCCAGCCGGCGTAGACGCCGTCCGCGGGGATCAGCCCCTCGGACTCGGGCGACAGGTTGGCGGTCGGGTAGCCGAGTTCGCGCCCGCGGGCCGCGCCGTGCACGACGACGCCACGCAGGGTCGGTATGTGGCCGAGCAGCTCGGCGGCGTGCGCCACGTCGCCGTCGGCGAGCAGCTCCCGGATCCAGGTGGAGGAGACCCGGCGGCCGTGCTCGGGCCGCACGTCGTCGATGAGCTCGACGGCGAAGCCGTACTTCTCCCCCAGCTCGCGCAGCAGGCGCACGTCGCCCGCGCCGCGGTGGCCGAAGCGGAAGTCGCTGCCGACGAGCACCTCGGCCGCGTGCAGCCGCTCCACCAGGATGCGGTGGACGAACTCCTCGGGCTCCAGGTCGGCGAGGGCGCGGTCGAAGGCGACCATCAGCGTCGCGTCGATGCCCGTGCCGGCGAGCAGGTCGAGCTTCTGCCCGTTGCTCACCAGCGAGGCCGGGCACTTCTCCGGAGCGATCAGCTCGAGCGGGTTGCGGTCGAAGGTGATCACGGCGGCGGTCAGTCCGCGGTCGGCCGCGACCTCCCGCAGCCGGCCGATGACCGCGCGGTGGCCGGAGTGCACGCCGTCGAACTTGCCGATGGTGACGGCGCTCGGACCGAAGCCGTCCGGCACCTCGTCGATGGAGCGGAAGACCTTCACGAGGCGTCCGTCCGCGGGCGGTGGCCACGCAGCCAGATCAGGCCCAGGATCGGCAGGGCGAGCGGGATGAAGAGGTACCCCATCCCGTAGACCGACCAGACGGTCGCGTCGCGGCCGAACGGGTCGACGTCGTGCAGGCCGAGCGCCTCGGGGGCGAACAGGCTGAGCGAGCCGATGACCAGCACGCCGACCAGCTCGAAGGTGATCGTGATCCACGCGACCCGGTACCAGACGCGGCCCGGTGCGACGAGGGCGATCGTCGCGACGATGTAGACGACGGCGGCGACCGCGGAGAGCGTGAAGGCGACGGGCGCCTCGTCGAAGCGGTCGATGATCTGGAAGACGCTGCGGCCGGTGGCGGCCAGCGCCAGCACGCCGTAGACGAAGACGAGCACCCGGCCGATGCCGGAGATACGCCGGTTCGACGGGCGCTGCACGCGCTCGCTCGCGGACTTGGTGAGGGGAGACATCGAAGACGATTCTATTCGCGTGGGCGGCGGCGTCGCGGCGAGCGCGGGCTCACGCGCCCTGCACGAACCAGATCTGCCCCATCCGGTACACCATGACGGCGATCGCGAGGCACACGCCGCCCAGGATGACGGTGCTCCAGCGGTTGCGCTCGATGAGGGCCCAGAAGCCGCCTGCAGCAGGGAGGATGAGCGCCGAGATCAGGTAGATGTAGAACTCGGGGAGGCTGCCGCTCGGTTCGTTGCCCACCGCGGGCGACACGATCGTGACCACCAGCTGGGCGATGAGCAGCAGCTCCACCAGCGCGACGGCGCCCATGGTGAGGTCGTTCGGGACGCGGCCGGCGAAGCCGAGCACGAGGCACAGGAGGCCGGCGGCGCAGGCGACGATCACCTGGACCGTGGTGAACCATTCGATCATGCCGTGGCGATCTCGTCCGTCGGGAAATTCACGAGGGTCCGTGCTTCCTTTCCGCGGAACTCGACGAGCCCCACCAGGTGGCCGGTCGGCGCGACGGCGGCGACCGGGACGCCGCCCGGTCCTTCCCGGTCGGCGAGGTGGATGCGGCGGCCGTGCGTCAGGTCGATCGCCTGCTGCTCGGTGAGGTCGAGGCGCTCGAACAGCGCCGTGGCCGCGTCCACCGCGGGCAGCAGCGCCGCCTCCGGGTCGAGCGTATCGAGGTCGTGGGCGTCGCGCACGTCGTAGTCGCCGACGCGGGTGCGGCGGAGGGCGGTCAGGTGGCCGCCGACCCCGAGCCCCGCGCCCAGGTCGCGCGCGAGCGAGCGGATGTAGGTGCCGGACGAGCAGACGACGCGCACGTCCAGGTCGATAGCGTCGGCCGTGCGCCGCTCGTCGACGAGCTCGAACTCGCTCACGGTGACGGCGCGCGGCTCGAGCACGACCTCCTCCCCCGCGCGGACACGGGCGTAGGCGCGCTTGCCGTCCACCTTGATGGCGCTGACCGCGCTCGGGATCTGCTGGATCTCGCCCGTGAGCTCGGCGATGCCGGCACGGATCGCGTCGCCCTCGACCGCGGCCAGCGCTGCCGCGTCTGCGCGGGCGGTCTCGTCGCCCTCCGCGTCGTCGGTCGTGGTCGCCGACCCGAGCCGGATGGTGGCGAGGTACTCCTTGTCGGCCCCCACGATGTAGGTGAGGAGCCGCGTCGAGGAGTTCACCCCGATGATCAGCAGCCCGGTCGCCATCGGGTCCAGCGTCCCGGCGTGGCCCACCTTGCGGGTCCCGGCGAGGCGCCGCACTCGCGAGACGACGTCGTGGCTCGTCATGCCGCCCGGCTTGTCGACCAGAAGCAGGCCGCTGCCGGTCACGCGTCGGCCCCGGTGGTGTCGAGCACGAGCTGCAGCTTGGTGCGGAAGGTGCTCTCGAGCAGCTCGGTGGCGCACGGGTCGTCGCCGTACTCGTCGGGCAGGCGCAGCCCCAGGAGGGTGTTCAGCAGCATCCCCTCGGCCAGGAACGAGCGCGCCTCGTCGGCCTCGAACCCCGCGTCCTCGCGGAGCATGCGGTAGATCGCGATGAAGCCGGCGCGCGCCTTGCCGCCGATGACGGGGTCGTGCCCCATCCCGAACGCCTGCATGAGGGAGAGGAGGATGCCGCGGTCCTCGATCAGGTTGACGTAGGTGAGCCCGAGGCGACGGCTGATCTCTTTGCGCTCGCCCTCGTGGGCCCCGGTCGGCCGGCCCTGCGCGTTCCACTCCCCGATCGTCTCGGTGAAGGCGACGAGCAGCGTGTCGAGCGCGCGGCCGAGCACCTCGACGAAGAGGTTCTCCTTGCCGCCGAACATCCGCACCACGTACGGCTGGCTGATGCCGGCCGCCTTGGCGATCTGGTCGGTGGTCGCGCCGAAGTAGCCGCGTTCGCCGAACACGCGGCCCGCGGCGCCGAGGATCTGCTCCCGGCGCTCGGCCGAGGGGATCCGCTCGCTGATCTTGTCCGTCACGCTTGACAGGTTATCAGTCGATTACTAAAGTGCGGAGTAATCATTCGATTACAACATCGACCCGGCACCCGATCCGCGAACAGGAAGCCCGCTCATGACCGCAACAGACTCCGCCCCGGCCCGCACCATCGCGGGCCGACGCATCCCGGTGTGGCTCGCCATCGTGGCGGCCTCCCTGCCCATGTTCATGGCGACGCTCGACAACCTCGTCGTCACCAGCGCGCTCCCCGTGATCGCCCGCGACCTCAGCGCCTCGATCGAGGAGCTCCAGTGGGTCGTCAACGCCTACACCCTCAGCTTCGCGACCCTCATGCTGATGGCCGTCGGCCTGGGCGACCGCTTCGGCCGCCGTAGCGTCTTCCTCGGCGGCATCGTCGTCTTCACCCTCTCCAGCGCGGCGGCGGCCCTCGCCACCGAGCCGTGGATGCTCATCACGGCCCGTGCCGTGCAGGGCGCCGGAGCCGCAGCGCTCCTCCCCCTCTCCCTCACCCTGCTCGCCGGCAGCGTGAGTGCGCGGCTGCGCCCGGCGGCCATCGGGATCTGGGGCGGCATCTCCGGTCTCGGCGTGGCCCTGGGCCCGCTGATCGGCGGCGCCGTCGTCGAGGGCTGGAACTGGCAGGCGATCTTCTGGCTGAACGTTCCGCTCGGCGTCATCGCCGTGCCGCTCGTGCTCCTCGCGCTGCCCAACAGCTTCGGCGCCCGCGTGCGCTCCGACATCGTCGGCCTGCTGCTCGCGGCCCCCGGCGTCTTCGGGCTGGTCTACGGCATCGTCCGCGGGAACGACGCGGGCTGGGACAGCGCCGAGGTGCTCATCTCCCTCATCGGCGGCGGCGTGCTCCTCACGGCGTTCGTGCTCTGGGAGTCGCGCACGCCGGCTCCGCTCCTCCCGCTGCGCCTCTTCCGCGACCGCAGCTTCACCGCGGCGAACCTCGTGGGCATGACGTTCAGCTTCGGGATCTTCGGGGCCGTGTTCATCCTCATCCAGTTCCTCCAGGTGGTGCAGGGGCACACGCCTCTCGAGGCCGGCGTGATGACCATGCCGTGGACGCTCGCGCCGATGATCGTCGCCCCGCTCACCGGGCTCGTCTCCTCCCGGACGGGCACCCGCCTGCCGATCGTCGTCGGCCTGGTGCTGCTGACCATCTCGATGGGCTGGATCGCCCTGACGCTCTCGGCGACCGTCGCGTACTCCGAGATCTGGCCGCCGTTCCTGCTGGCCGGCATCGGGATGGGGCTCGTCTTCGCCCCGAGCTCGACCGCCGTCCTCGCCAACATGCGCCCGGCCGATCACGCGAAGGCCTCCGGCACCAACTCCACCCTGCGGGAGATCGGCGTCGCCCTCGGCGTCGCGGTCCTCACCGCGGTGTTCACGGGAGCGGGCGGCACGCTGACCCCGACCGGCTACGTGGACGCGGCCATCCCGGCCGTCTGGGTCGGGGCCGCCGTGCTCGCCCTCGCCGCCGTGATCGCCCTGGCCCTCCCGGGCCGCCGGCTCGCCGCTCGCCTTGCCGCGGCCGCCGCCGACCGGGAAGCCGTCGAGACGGCCACGGACGCACCGCACGCCGACGCGCCCACCGCCATCCCGATCGCCTGACCGTTCCGATCGCCGATCGCCGATCCGCACGCCGCCCGGCCGACGCACTCGTCGTAGGCTGGACGTCGTGCGGATCGGCGTCATCGGAGCAGGAGCGATCGGCGGCGCCGTCGCGGCGCTGCTCGACCGTGTCGGTCATCTCGTCGAAGTGACCGCCCGCGGCGACCATCTGGCGGCCATCCGCGCGGACGGGCTCCGCCTCGACGGCGGCTGGGGCGAGCACGTCGCCCGCGTGGAGGCGGCCGAGACTCTGCAGACCACGCCCGAGCTGGTCTTCCTCTGCACGAAGGCGCAGGATGCCCGCGTCGCCATCGAGGAGAACGCGCACCTCCTGCGCGGCATCACCGTCGTCGTGGTGCAGAACGGGCTGGCCGGCCTGCGCCAGGCGGCCGAGCTGCTGCCCGGCTCGGAGTGCGTCGGGGCGCTCGCGCTCTACGCCTCCAGCTACCTCTCCCCCGGCCATATCACCGTGACGACGACCGCCAACACCTACCTCGGCGCCGGCGACGGACCGGCGCCCGAGGCCGCGGTGGAGGCGGCCCGCATCCTCGACGCCGCGATGCCCGCCTTCGCGGTCGAGAACTTCACGGGCTGCCAGTGGACCAAGCTCATCGTCAACCAGGTCAACGCGATGCCCGCGATCACCGGCCTCAGCGCGCAGGAGACGCTCGACGACCGGAGGCTGCGCGCCGTCATCACGGCGAGCATGCAGGAGGCCACCCGCATCGGCTTCGACCGCGGCATCCGCTACGGCAGCATCCAGGGCCTCGATCAGCGCATCCTCCGCTTCGTCGCCGCCGCACCCCGCTGGGCCGCGCAGCTCGTCCCCCTGCTGATGAAGCGCCGGATGGGTGCGACGCCCAATCCGGGATCCACCCTGCAGAGCATCCGGCGCGGGCAGCGCAGCGAGATCGACTACCTCAACGGGGCGGTCGTCGCCGAGGCGGCGGCCATCGGACGCGGCGCGCCCGTCAACGCCGCGCTCACGGCGCTCGTGCACGAGGTCGAGGGCAGCGGTGACTTCATCGTGCCCGGGACGGTCGTGGCGCGCCTCCGCCCGCTCCTGCAGGGCTGACGCTCAGCGGGCCACGCGCACCGGGTGCGCCGGATCGGAGTCGTCGACCAGGACGTCCGCGACCTCGGCGGGCTTCGCCTCGCGCTCGTACAGCTCCCACTCGGGCGCGTTGACCAGGAGCACCGCCGCGTTCCACTCCCCGCGCAGCTCGGGCCGCAGCAGGAACTCGCCGTCGATCACGAGCACCGCGTCCGGGCCGGCCGACTCCCAGCGGCTCTCGAGCGGCACGTCGCGCTCCTCGTCGAACGCCGCGGTCTGGAACCCCGCGCTCCCGGCCAGCCGGAACGGGTCGAGCAGCACGCGCCGCAGCGTCACGTAGTCGAACGACGAGCGGTAGTAGTCCTCGGGCGTCTCCGCGCCGTAGCGGGTCCGGGCCGCGCGGGGGCGGTGGAAGTCGCCGATCGAGGCGCGGAACGCATCCGCGCCCGCCTCCCGGAACACCTCCGCCAGATCGTCGGCGAAGGCCGCCGTCCCGCCGCCGCCGTCCACCGCGACGATGATCCGGCCGAGCGGCGACGCGGCACGGATCGTCCCCGCCACCTCCCGGAGGAGCAGCACGCGCGGGGTCGGAGGCAGTCTCATGCCCTGAGCCTAGGCGGCGCGCGGCTCCTCGTCACGCTCCCGGTCGCCCTGCGGGTCGCAGACCGCCGCGAGCGCCTTCCGGCTCCTCCGCCACGAGCGCGGCGGCGGCAGCACGACCAGCGCCGTGCCGACGAGCGCGATCACCAGCCCCACGCCCAGCGCCGGCGTCAGCGCCTGGCCGAGGAACGGCACCGCGAGCACGGCGGTGAAGGGAGGGATGAGGTTGCTCCAGGCGCTCAGGGTCGCCGCCGTGTGGTGCCGCAGCATCTGCCCGAGCAGCCACATGCCGACCACGGAGTTCACCAGCGCGATCCACGCCAGGGGCAGCAGCGCGGCCGGGGTGAGCGGGATCGCGACGCCGCCGGTGAAGGAGGCCAGCACGAAGGTGATGGGCGCCGCGACGAGGAACTGGATTCCGACGCTCACCCAGCTGTCCACGCCGTGCAGACGCTTGCGCTGCAGGAGCGAGCCGCCCGCGTACCCGACGGCGGCGCTGAACGCCGCGAAGACGCCGACCGGGCCGCTCGGCACCCCCAGATGGTCCGCGAGGGCGACGGCCACGCCGACGAACCCGACGATCACGCCCGCCAGCCGCCACCCGCTGAGCTTCTCGTGCAGCACCGGCACCGCCCCGATCGCGATCATGAGCGAGGAGCTGCCCGCGATCAGGGAGGTGAGCCCGGCGGGCATCCCGAGCCCCATCGCCGTGTAGTTTCCGCCGAACTGGACGACCTGGATGAGCAGCCCCACGACCAGGATCGGCCACCACTGCCGCCAGCCGCGCGGCCAGGCGGGGCGCCGGATGGCGACGACCGCGAGCACCACGACGCCGGCGATGGCGAACCGCCAGAAGGTCATCGCGAACGGCCGCATCGCGTGCAGTCCGAGCGCTCCGGCGATGTAGCCGGAGCCGTAGATCGGCAGGAAGAGGAACGGCAGGACGCGCGTCCACAGCGTGTGGCGATCGACGGACCGGTCGGCGGGCAGGTAACGGTTCACAGCGTTACGCTCTCACGTGCCGAGTAACGTGTCAACCCGTTACACTGGGGCCATGGCCGAACTCGACTTCGTGTTCAACACGGGCGCCGCGTGGACCGATCTGCTCGGGACGCTGCGGTACCCGTACACCGAGGACCCGCTCGACCGGCTCACGTCGCCGGAACGCCTCGCGGAGTGGTTCGCCGCGGTCGGGCTCGCTCCGACCGCCCCTCCCGGCGACGACGACCTCGCCCTCGCACAGGCGACCCGGGAGGCTCTCCGCACCCTCGCGACCGGCGCCCTCGGCCTCCCGCTGCCCCCGGGCTCCCCCGACGCCGAGCAGGCGGTGCGCGTCCTCGGCGGCGTCGGGGCTCCGGGCTCCGCCTTCGAGCTCGCCGGCAGCGACGCGCTCCGGCCCCGCAACCCGGCGGACACGCGGGCGGCTCTCGCCCGGATCGTCGCGTCCGCCACCACCGACCTCGGCCACCACCCGCAGGACTTCGGCCAGTGCAGCGACCCGGGCTGCCGCAAGATCTACCTCGACGCCAGCCACGTCCGCAAGGCGTGCTGCGACACCTGCTCCACCCGCCTCCGTGTGCGCGCCTACCGCGAGCGGACCAAGCGCGCGTGAGCCTCGCGACCGACGTCGTCGACTGGTACCACGCCAACCGCCGCGACCTGCCCTGGCGCCGCGACGGATTCACCGCGTGGGGAACGCTGGTGAGCGAGTTCATGCTGCAGCAGACGCCGGTGACCCGCGTCATCCCGCGCCTGGAGGAGTGGCTGGAGCGCTGGCCGACGCCAGCCGCCCTCGCCGCCGTGCCCTCCGGGGAGGCGGTGCGCGCCTGGAAGTCCCTGGGCTACCCGCGCCGCGCCCTCTGGCTGCACGCCGCGGCCGTCGCGATCACGGAGCGGCACTGCGGCGTGGTGCCCGACGACGTGACCGAACTGCTCGCGCTCCCCGGCATCGGCGACTACACCGCCCGCGCCGTCGCGGTCTTCGCGTACGGCGAGCGGCACCCCGTCGTCGACACCAACATCCGGCGCGTGATCGCGCGTGCCGTCGACGGGCAGGGCGAGCCGGGGCCGCCGAGCGCGCGACGCGACCTCGCGGCGATGGAGGCTCTGCTCCCGGACGATCGACCGGCCGCGGCCGCCTTCAACGCGGGCATGATGGAGCTCGGCGCGATCGTCTGCGTCGCCCGCACCCCGCGCTGCGACGAATGCCCTCTCGCCACGACCTGCTCCTGGCGGGCGGCCGGGTACCCGGCATACGACGGACCGCGCAAAGCGGTGCAGAAGAAGTACGAGGGCAGCGACCGTCAGGTCCGCGGCCTCATCCTGGCCGAGCTGCGTGCGTCGCACATCCCGGTGACGGCCGCCGAACTCGACGGTGTCTGGGCAGACGCGGCCCAGCGGGACCGCGCGCTGGCGGGGCTGCTCGCCGACGGCCTGGCCGTGGAGGCGCAGGGCGGGTACACCTTGCCCTAGCCGAGATTCACGTCGTGGCGGTCAAACCGGCCGGAATGAGCGCCACGACGTGAACCTCGACGGGGTCACTCCTCTTCGTCGGCCTCGTCATCGTCGTCGAGGTCGCGCGGCTTGACGTACGGGTCCTCGTCGCCGGCGTAGACGGCGCCGGCGGCCAGCCCCGCCACCGCGGTGTCGCGCTCGCGCGCCTCGCGGAGCAGGTCCTCGATGTGGGCGGCGTTCTCCGGGATGGCGTCGAGCTGGAACTCCAGCGTCGGCGTGAGCCGGGCGGTGATGTTCTTGCCGACCTCGGTGCGGAGCAGGCCGGTCGCGGCCTTGAGCGCCGCCGCCGTGCCCTCGCGCTCCTCGTCTGTGCCGTAGACCGTGTAGAACACGGTCGCGTGCTGCAGGTCACCCGTCACCTGGACGTCCGTGATCGTCACGAAACCGAGACGGGGATCGCGCAGACCGCGGTCGAGCCGCTTGGCGATGATGACCTTGATTCTGTCGGCGAGCTTCCTCGCGCGTGCCGGGTCGGCCATGAGTGCTTCTCCTTCGTTCCGCAGTGGTGGCGAAGCCGGAAGGCCCGGCGGATGAACCGCCGGGCCTTCTGAGCATCGATCTAGACGCGGGGCTTCTCGCGAAGCTCGGTCGTCTCGATCTCGTCGCCGATCTGGATGTCGTTGTACTTGCCGAGGCCGATACCGGCTTCGAAGTCCGTACGCACCTCGGTGACGTCGTCCTTGAACCGGCGCAGCGACTCGATGGCGAGGTTGTCCCCCACCACGACGCCGTCGCGGATGACGCGCGCCTTGGCGTTGCGCGTGATCGTTCCGGACCGGACGATGACACCGGCGATGTTGCCGAACTTGGAGGAGCGGAACACCTCGCGGATCTCGGCCACACCGGACTGGACCTCTTCGAACTCGGGCTTGAGCATGCCCTTGAGCGAGTTCTCGATGTCCTCGATCGCGTTGTAGATGACCGAGTAGAAGCGCACGTCGACGCCCTCGCGGGCAGCGCGCTCGCGGGCCTTGACGTCCGGGCGGACGTTGAAGCCGATCACGATCGCGTTGTCGATGGTCGCCAGGTCGATGTCCGACTCGGTGATCGCACCGACGCCGCGGTGCAGGATGCGCAGCGACACCGAGTCGTCGACCTCGATCTTCATGAGCGACTCCTCCAGCGCCTCCACGGCACCGGACACGTCGCCCTTGATGATGAGGTTGAGCGCCTCGACCTTGCCCTCTTCCAGAGCACGGGTGAAGTCCTCGAGCGAGATGCGCTTGCGGGCCTTCGCCAGCTGCGCGTTGCGCTCGGCGGCCTCGCGCTTCTCGGCGATCTGACGCGCGGTGCGGTCCTCCTCGGTGACGAGGAAGGTGTCACCGGCGCGCGGGACGCTGGAGAGACCCTGCACCTGGACCGGACGCGACGGGGCGGCCTCGAAGACCGGCTCGCCGTTCTCGTCCGCCATGGCACGCACACGGCCGTAGGCGGTGCCGGCGACGATCGCGTCGCCGACGCGCAGCGTTCCGGACTGGATGAGCACGGTCGCGACCGCACCGCGGCCCTTGTCGAGCTTGGCCTCGATCGCGACACCGCGGGCGTCCTTGTTCGGGTTCGCACGCAGGTCGAGCCCGGCGTCGGCGGTGAGCAGCACCGCGTCCAGGAGGTCCTGGATGCCGATGTTGTTCCGCGCGGAGACGTCGACGAACATGACGTCGCCGCCGTACTCCTCGGCGACCAGACCGAACTCGGTCAGCTGCTGGCGCACCTTGGCCGGGTTGGCCTCCGGCTTGTCGATCTTGTTGACCGCGACCACGATCGGCACACCGGCCGCCTGGGCGTGGTTGAGCGCCTCCACCGTCTGCGGCATGATGCCGTCGTCGGCCGCGACCACGAGGATCGCGATGTCGGTCACCTGCGCACCACGGGCACGCATGGCGGTGAACGCCTCGTGACCCGGGGTGTCGATGAAGGTGATCGCGCGCTCGATGTTCTCGTGCTCGGTCCACACCTGGTACGCACCGATGTGCTGGGTGATGCCGCCGGCCTCGCCCTCCACGACGTTCGCGCTGCGGATGGCGTCGAGCAGTCGCGTCTTACCGTGGTCGACGTGACCCATGACGGTGACCACCGGCGGGCGGATCTCGAGGTCCTCGTCGGACTCGTTCTCCAGCTCGGCGTCGAGGTCGATGTCGAAGCCCTCGAGGAGCTCCTTGTCCTCGTCCTCCGGGGAGACGACCTGGATCTTGTAGCCCAGCTCCTCACCGAGGATCTGGAAGGTGGCCTCGTCGAGCGACTCGGTCGCGGTCGCCATCTCGCCCAGGTGGAAGAGGACGGTGACCAGCGACGCGGGGTTCGCGTCGATCTTGTCGGCGAAGTCGGAGATCGAGGAGCCGCGACGCAGTCGGACGACCGTGCCGCCGTCGCCGCGGGGAACGGACACGCCGCCCAGCGACGGGGCCTCCCGCATCTCGAATTCCTGACGCTTCGCGCGCTTCGACTTGCGAGCCTTGCTCTTGCCGCCACCGCGACCGAACGCGCCGGCCGTGCCGCCGCCCGGTCCACGACCGCGACCGCCGCCACCGCCCGGACGGGGACCGGAGAAGCCTCCGGCCGTGCCCGGTGCGCCGCCGGGGCGCTGGAAGCCCGCGCCGCCACCGGCGCCGCCTGGACGCTGCTGGAAGCCGGGACGAGCGCCGCCGCCTTGGCGGTTGCCGCCGGGACGACCCTGGCCGCCGCCCTGACCCGGCGCGCCGATGCGCGGCGAGCCCGGACGCGGCGGAGCCGGACGCGGGATGTTGCTCGGGGTCGGGCGCTGGCCCATGCCCTGCGAGCTCGAGAACGGGTTGTTGCCCGGACGCGGGGTGCTCGGGCGCTGGCCCATGCCCTGGTTGGACGAGTAGGGGTTGTTGCCCGGGCGCGGGGCACCGGGGCGCGGGATGCTGCTGTTGGCGCCGGCGCTGCCGCCGGGGCGGGGAGCCGAGGACGGCTTCGCCGCGTCGGACGGACCGTCGGCCGGGGTGCCGGCCTGGGGCGCGGCCTCCGCGGTGGTCTGAGCCGCAGCCTTCTCGGCAGCGGCCTTCTCAGCCGCGGCCTTCTCGGCAGCGGCCTGACGCTCGGCGACGGACATCGGCGCCTGCGGCTTGGGCGCGCCGGAGTCTGCCTCGGCCTCGGCGGCCTGCGGGCGGGGGCCCGGAGCAGCCGGACGCGGGCCGGGAGCCGGCGCCTTGGGGGCGGCCGCGGCCGCCTTGTCGGGGGTGAAGCCTTCGGCCTCGAGGGCGGCACGCAGCTTGCGTGCGACCGGGGGCTCGATGCTGGAGGACGGTCCCTTGACGAACTCGCCCATCTCCTTGAGCTTCGCGAGCGCGACCTTGCTGTCGACGCCGAGCTCGCTCGCGACCTCGTGTACGCGTGGTTTTGCAGCCACAATTCTCCTGTCTGGGGCCCACCCCGGACAGGGCAGGCGTTAGTAGCGGACGGGACTCATTTCGAGCCGCTCATCGGTTGTCACTCATGTGAAGTCACTGGTTCTTCAGCCTGTTCTCTCAGTGCGGCCCGGATGGCCGTCGGGTCGAGTGCTCCCTCCACCCTCAGCGCACGCCCGAAGGCCCGCCGCTTGAGGGCGATGTCGAGACACTCGTCGACCGGATGCAGCCACGCGCCTCGCCCGGGGAGCGTGGCGGAGTGATCCACCACGAGTTCCGAATTCCGGGCGACGACCCTCAGAAGAGAGGATCGGGGAGCGCGAGAACGGCATCCGACGCACGTTCTGACAGCTTCCATCTTACACCCGCGCGCCCGGTGACCCGGCGCGCACCTACTCGCGATCGAGGATCGAGTCCGGCTGGATGTCGATCTTCGCGCCCGTGAGCTTCGCGGCGAGGCGGGCGTTCTGCCCCTCCTTGCCGATCGCGAGCGACAGCTGGTAGTCGGGGACGAGCGCGCGGACCGCCTTGAGCGACTCGTCGATGACGAACGCGCTGGTGACCTTGGCCGGCGAGAGCGCGCTCGCGACGAATGTCGCGAGGTCGGGCGAGTAGTCGACGATGTCGATCTTCTCGCTGTTCAGCTCGGCGGTCACGGCACGGACCCGCTGGCCGAGCTCGCCGATGCAGGCGCCCTTGGCGTTGACGCCCGGCTCGGTCGCGCGGACGGCGATCTTGGTGCGGTGACCGGCCTCGCGGGCGAGGGAGACGATCTCCACCACGCCGCTGGCGATCTCCGGCACCTCGAGCGCGAAGAGCTTGCGGACCAGCGCGGGGTGCGTGCGCGAGACGGTGATCGACGGACCCTTCGGGCCCTTCGCAACGCTCGTGACGTACACGCGGATGCGCGAGCCGTGGGTGTACTCCTCGCCGGGGACCTGCTCCTCGGGGGGCAGGATGGCCTCCACGCTGCCGAGGTCGACGTGGATCATGCGCGGGTTGGGTCCCTGCTGGATCACGCCGGCGACGATGTCGCCCTCGCGTCCGCGGAACTCGCCGAGCACGGCGTCGTCGGCGATGTCGCGCAGACGCTGGTTGATGACCTGCTTCGCCGCGAAGGCGGCGATGCGGCCGAAGTCGCTCGGGCTGTCCTCCGCCTCGCCGATGACGTTGCCCTCGTCGTCCAGCTCGGGCACGTAGACGCTCACGTGGCCGGTCTTGCGGTCGAGCTGCACGCGCGCGGCCGGGGTCTCGTCGGTGTGGCCGTGGCCGTGGCGCGACTCCGCCTGGTTGGTGTGCTTCAGGTAGGCGGTCAGGATCGCCTGCTCGATGATGTGCACCAGTTCGTCGAACGGGATCTCTTTCTCGCGCTCCATGAGACGCAAGACGCTGAGGTCGATGTCCATGCCGGCCTCCTCTATTCACATTGCGCCGCCTGCGCGATGGCGCGGCGGACTCGAGTATCTACGGTACCTGAGTTTCGGCGACGGTGGGACCCTCGTCCCTGCTCGCCGTGGAGCGGGTACGGTGCCCGGTATGACCGCACCGACCCGAACCGCCTCCCGAGCCGAGCGCAACCCCGCCGTGCGCGCCCTCGCACGCGTGGGGCTGGCCACCATCGGCCTGCTCCACATCCTGATCGGCGGCATCGCCCTCGCGATCGCCTTCGGCGGCACCGGCGACGCCGACCAGTCCGGTGCGCTGCAGGCGATCGTCGCCGTGCCCGGCGGCCTGTTCGTCGTCTGGCTCGCCGTCGCCGGGCTCGTCGTCCTCGCCCTCTGGCAGATCCTCGTCGCCGTGACGGTGCAGGGAGCGGGGAAGCGCCTCACCGAGCTCGGCAAGTGCGTGGTCTACGCCTTCCTCGCCGGCGTCGCCGCGTCGATCGCGCTCGGCGGGAGTCACGACGCGTCCTCGTCCGAGAAGACGATGAGCGCGCGGCTGCTGGCGCTCCCCGGCGGCGTCTTCGTGCTCGCGATCATCGGCCTCGCGATCGTGGCCGGCGGCATCGTCTTCCTCCGCAACGGCATCACCCACCGGTTCGAGCGCGATCTGCGCCTGCCGCCGAACGCGCTCGCGGGCGTCACCACCACGCTCGGCCGCGTCGGCTACATCGCGAAGGGCATCGCGCTGATCATCGTCGGCGGCCTGGTCGTGGCGGGCGCCGTCACCTACGACCCGCAGAAGGCCGGCGGACTCGACGGCAGCCTGAAGGCGCTCGTCGGCCTGCCCTTCGGGCCCGTGCTCCTCGCGCTCATCGCGATCGGGCTGATCGCCTACGGCGTCTTCTGGCTGGTGCGCTCGGTCGCCGCCCGCCTCTAGGCCTCCTCCGCCGGTGCCGCGAACTGCGCGTTGTAGAGGGTGTAGTAGGCGCCGCCCCGGGCGAGGAGCTCGGCGTGCGTGCCCTGCTCGACGATGCTGCCGGCCTCCATCACCAGGATGAGGTCGGCATCCCGGATGGTCGACAGCCGGTGCGCGATGACGAACGAGGTGCGGTCGGCCCGCAGCGCGCTCATCGCCTTCTGCACGAGCAGCTCGGTGCGCGTGTCGACCGACGACGTCGCCTCGTCCAGGATGAGCACGCTCGGCCGCGCGAGGAAGGCCCGCGCGATCGTCAGCAGCTGCTTCTCCCCCGCCGAGACGTTGCCGCCCTCGTCGTCCAGCACCGTGTCGTAACCGTCGGGCAGCGAGTGGACGAAACGGTCGACGTAGGTCGCCGTGGCGGCCGCGACGATCTCCTCGTCAGTCGCCCCCGGGCGCCCGTACGCGATGTTGTCGCGGATGGTGCCCTTGAACAGCCAGGTGTCCTGGAGCACCATCCCCATCCGGCTCCGGAGGTCGTGCCTGGTCATCGAGGCGATGTCGACGCCGTCGAGCGTGATGCGTCCGCCGTCCAGCTCGTAGAACCGCATCATCAGGTTGACCAGGGTGGTCTTGCCCGCGCCCGTCGGGCCGACGATCGCGACCGTCTGCCCGGGCTCGGCGACCAGCGAGAGGTCGTCGATGAGCGGCTTGTCGGCGGTGTACCGGAACGAGACGTCCTCGAACGCGAGGCGGCCCTTGGTCCCCTCGGGGCTCTTCGGGTGCTCCGGGTCGGCCGACTGCTCGTCCGCGTCCAGGAGCTCGAAGACGCGCTCGGCGCTCGCCACCCCGGACTGCAGCAGGTTCGCCATCGAGCCCAGCTGGGTCAACGGCTGCGTGAACTGACGCGAGTACTGGATGAACGCGGTCACGTCGCCGAGCTGCATCGCCCCGCTCGCGACCTGGAGCCCGCCCACGACGGCGATGGCGACGTACATCAGGTTCCCGACGAACATCATCGCCGGCATGATGATGCCCGAGATGAACTGCGCGCCGAAGCTCGCCTCGTACATCTCCTCGTTCTTCGTGCCGAACCGGGCTTCCACCTCGCGGTGCCGGCCGAAGACCTTGACGAGGGCGTGGCCGGTGAAGGCCTCCTCGATCTGGCCGTTCAGCTCGCCGGTGCTGCGCCACTGCGCCACGAAGAGCTTCTGCGAGCGCTTCGCGATCAGGGAGGTGACGAGCAGGGTCAGCGGGATGGTGATCAGCGCGATCAGGGCGAGCAGCGGCGACACGACGAACATCATCACGACCACGCCGACGACCGTGAGCAGGGAGGTGAGCAGCTGGCTCATCGTCTGCTGGAGCGTCTGCGAGATGTTGTCGATGTCGTTCGTCACGCGGCTGAGCAGCTCGCCGCGCTGCATCTTGTCGAAGTACGTCAGCGGGAGACGGTGGATCTTCGCCTCCACGTCCTCCCGGAGCCGGTACACGGTGCGCTGGGTCACGCCGTTCAGCACGTACGCCTGCAGGTAGCTGAAGACCGACGACGCGATGTAGAGCGCGAGCACCCACATCAGCACGTGGCCGACCGCGACGAAGTCGATGCCGGCGCCGGGTGTGAAGGTCGTGCCCGAGAGGAGGTCGGCGAACTGCCCCTGACCGTCGGCGCGCAGCTTGGTGATCACCTGGGCCTGCGTCACCCCGCTCGGGAACTGCTTCGAGAGCGCTCCGGCGAAGACGAGGTTGATCGCGTTGCCGAGCAGCTTCGGCCCGAGCACCGCGAACACGACGCTCACCACCGCCAGCAGCGTGACGAAGACGATCGCCCAGCGCTCCGGCTTCAGCTGACCGGCCAGCCGGCGCGCGGAGGGGCCGAAGTTGAGGGACTTCTCGGCCGGCATCCCCATGCCGCCGAACGGGCCGCCCCCACCGGGGCCGCGCCGGACGGGCGGGCGCGCGGGCGCCGGACGGTCTTCCGTGTCCTGGCTCATGCCGCCTCCTCCGCGGTCAGCTGCGACGAGACGATCTCGGCGTAGGTGGGATTGCTCTCGATGAGCTCGTCGTGGGTGCCGCGACCGACGACGCGGCCGTCCTCGAGCACGATGATCTGGTCGGCGTCGACGATCGTGGAGACGCGCTGGGCGACCACGATCATCGTCGCGTCGGACACCGAGCGGGTCAGCGCCGCCCGCAGTCGCGCGTCCGTGGCGGTGTCGAGCGCGGAGAACGAGTCGTCGAAGACGTAGATCTCCGGCCGTTTGACGAGGGCCCTGGCGATCGCGAGGCGCTGCCGCTGGCCTCCGGAGACGTTGGTGCCGCCCTGCGCGATCGGCGACTCCAGCCCCTCGGGCATCGCCTTCACGAACTCCGTGGCCTGCGCGATCTCGAGGGCCTGCCAGAGCTCGTCGTCCGTCGCGTCCGGCTTGCCGTAGCGGAGGTTGGAGGCGACCGTGCCGGAGAACAGGTACGGCCGCTGCGGGACGAGACCGATGCGCGACCAGAGCAGCTCGGGGTCGAGCTCGGCCGCATCCACCCCGTCCACCAGGACGAGGCCGCTGGTCGCGTCGAAGAGCCGCGGCACCAGGTTCACGAGCGTGGTCTTACCGGAACCCGTGCTGCCGATGATCGCGGTCGTCTCTCCGGACCGGGCGAGGAACGTCACATCGCTCAGCACCGGCTGGTCGGCGCCCGGATAGGCGAAGCCGACGTCCACGAACTCGACGGTGCCGTGCGAGGGCAGCTCGGTCACGGGGTTCTGCGGTGCCCGCACCGACGCCTCCGTGCCCAGCACCTCGCTGATCCGGTCGGCGCAGACCGCCGCACGCGGGACCAGCACCGCCATCATCGTCGACATCATGACGCCCATCAGGATCTGCATGAGGTACTGGAGGAACGCGGTGAGCGTGCCGATCTGCATCGAGCCGTCGTCCACCCGGAAGCCGCCGAACCAGATGACCGCGACGCTCGAGACGTTGAGCACGAGCATCACGATCGGGAACATCAGCGCGAACAGGCGGCCGGCCTTCAGGGCCGTCTCGGTGACCTGGTCGTTGGCGACCGCGAACCGGTCGGTCTCGACGTCCTCCCGGACGAACGCGCGGATGACGCGGATGCCGGTCAGCTGCTCCCGGAGCACGCGGTTGACCCGGTCGATCCGCTCCTGCATGCGGCGGAACAGCGGGACCATCCGGGAGATGATCAGCCCGACGGCGATCAGCAGGACGGGGACGCTCACCGCGATGAGCCAGGAGAGCTCCAGATCCTGCTGCATCGCCAGGATGATGCCGCCGATCGCCAGGATCGGGGCCGAGACGAGCAGGGTGCAGGTCATCAGCACCAGCATCTGCACCTGCTGCACGTCGTTCGTGTTGCGGGTGATGAGGGAGGGCGCCCCGAACCGCGAGACCTCGCGCTCCGAGAACTCCCCCACCTTGTGGAAGATCGCCGTGCGCAGGTCGCGACCGACGCGCATCGCGACCTTGGCGCCGAAGTAGACCGCGGCGATCGAGCACGCCACCTGCACCAGCGTCACGCCGAGCATCTCGGCGCCGACCATCAGGATGTAGCCGGTGTCGCCCTTGGCGATGCCGTTGTCGGTGATGTCGGCGTTGAGCGTGGGCAGCCAGAGCGACAGCAGCGACTGCGCGAGCTGGAAGACGACGACCCCGACGAGGAGGCGCCAGTGCGGCCGGAGGTACCGGCCGAGGAGTTTCAGGAGCATGTGCGACCTCCTAGTCGTGCGCCGCGTCGGCGCTGCTGGTGCTGCTGGTGGTGGATGCGCCCGCGGGCGTGAAGACGACGAACGGCCGGCCGGCGACCCCGAGGAGCGCGATGCGGGCGAGCTCGTCCACGCTGAACTCCATCCCCTCGTTGAGGGCGGGGAACGCGGACGAGAAGCTGAGCAGCCGCAGCACGTAGGCGACGCGCTCCGGGGGCAGGTTGAGCGCCGCCGCCTCCGGCTCGATGAGGCGGGCGATGATCCGCACGAACTCGTGCCGCTCCTGCGGCACGGCGGGGCGCTCGGTGCCGACGACGGCCATCATGCGCATGACGCTCTGGAACCGCTCGCGCATCAGGAGGATGACGGCCCGCACCTTGTGCTCCAGCGGAAGCGCCGGGTCGATGGCCCGCAGCGCCTCACGCAGCGGTTCGGGGTCGAGGTACTTCTCGATCGCCGCCGAGACCAGCGTCTCCTTGTCGCCGAAGGCGCGGAAGACGGTGCCCTCGGCGATCCCGGCCGCCTCGGCGATCTGGCGCGAGGTGACCGCCCGGCCGTGCTCGATCAAGAGCGGGATGACCGCATCGATGATCATCGCCTTGCGGTCGTCCGGAGACAGCGGCTGAGCCCGCTGCCGCGGCGACGCGTCCGCGAGCTCGCCCGTGTCGGGTACGACATCCTCAGGAATCACGGGGCGACTCTACGCGGAGTGAGTGCTCACTCACAACACTTCTCGTGTTCGCTCAGAGCGAACGGGCGAGGGTGTCAGGCCGCGGGCGCGAAGATCTCCGAGATCCGGGCGACCTCGTCCGGCGTCGGGGTCCAGGAGGTCGCCGCCTCGGCGTTGGCGACGATCTGCTCGGGCTTCGTCGCTCCGGCGATGACGCTGGTGAGCCCCGGCTGGGCGAGCAGCCAGGCGAACGTCGCCGCCAGCATGCTGACGCCGCGCTCGTCGCAGAACGCCTGATACTCCTCGATCCGGTCCCACGGGGCGTCGTCGAGGAGGTGCTTGCGGATCGACATGATGCGGCTGTCCGCCGGACCGCCCTCGCGGGAGAACTTGCCGGTGAAGAGCCCGTTGTACAGCGGGAAGAACGGGAGGAAGCCCAGGCCGTACGCGTTGACCGCGGGCAGCACCTCGCGCTCGGCGTCGCGGACCAGGAGGCTGTACTCGTTCTGTGCGGAGATGAACTTCGGGTGGTCGTGCAGACGCGCGGTGAACTCGGCCTCGGCGATCTGCCAGCCGTCGAGGTTGGAGTGCCCGATGTAGCGGATCTTGCCCTCGGCGATCAGGTCGTCCAGCGCGTCGAGCGTCTCCTCGATCGGCGTGATCCCGTCGGGGCGGTGCAGCTGGTAGAGGTCGATCCAGTCGGTGCGCAGGCGGCGCAGGGAGGCCTCCACGGCCAGGCGGATGTAGCGTCGCGACCCGCGTGCGCCCCAGTCCGGACCGTTCGTGCCCGCCATGTCCATCCCGAACTTGGTGGCCAGGACGATGCGGTCGCGCTTGCCCGCGAGCGCCTTGCCCATCAGGGACTCCGAGAGGCCGCGCTCGGCGCCGTAGATGTCGGCCGTGTCGAACAGGGTCACCCCGGCGTCGATGGCCGCGCCGATCACCGCGTCCGTACCCTCCTGCGTCTCGGAGGCGGTCCCCGTTCGGCCGAAGTTGTTGCAGCCGAGGCCGATCGTGGAGACGACGAGGCCGGAACGGCCGAGGGTGCGGTATTCGATGTTCGCCATGATTCGAGTGTAGGACGGGCGGCCGCGGTGCTCGACGCGGCAGCATCCCCTCCACAGGGCGGGGCGGAACGCGAGTTGTGCCCGATGTCCGATTTCCGCGAGAAACCGTCGGCGGCTGCTTCTAGAGTCGAGTCATGACCAGCTTCGCGTACCTCCTTCGCACACCGAGCCCGATCGGACGGATCGAGCTCACGAGCGACGGCGAGGCCGTGACGTCGCTCTCCATCGAGCGCGGCGGCCGCCTCCCGCTCGACGAGCATCCCGAGCGCGGCACGGCCGTCCTCGACGAGGCGGTGCGGCAGCTCGACGAGTACTTCGCCGGCGCCCGCCGGGAGTTCGACGTCCCCGTGCGGTTCGAGGGCACCCCGTTCCGCGTCGCCGTGTGGGAGCGCCTGCAGAGCCTGGAGTTCGGCACGCTGACGTCGTACGGCGAGCTCGGGCTCTCCCTCGGCTACGCCGGCTACGGCCGCGCGATCGGCGGGGCCGTCGGAGCCAACCCGGTGCCGATCATCGTCGGCTGCCACCGTGTGTTGTCGACGAGCGGCAAGGTGACCGGCTACAGTGGCGGCGAAGGCGTTCCGACGAAACTGTGGCTGCTCGAGCACGAAGGGATCATGCTGGCAGCATGACCACGGACGACCCGACCGCCGCCGCTCCGACCACCACCGAGACCACTCCCCCGCCCTCCGCCCGCGCCGCGATCATCCACGGCGACGACGGCCTCGACCGCTGCTCGTGGCCGGGAGCCGACGCGGAGTACCGCCGCTACCACGACGAGGAGTGGGGCCGCGAGCAGCGCGATCCGCGCGCCCTCTACGAGAAGCTCTGCCTCGAGGGCTTCCAGGCGGGGCTGTCCTGGATCACCATCCTCCGCCGGCGCCCCGCCTTCCGGGAGGTGTTCCACGGGTTCGACCCCGAGCGGGTCGCCGCGATGACGGAGGCGGACGTGCTGCGTCTCCTGGGCGACGAGCGCATCATCCGGCACCGGGGCAAGATCGAGGCGACCATCTCGAACGCGCGGGCGACCCTCGCGCTGGACGTGCCGCTGGACGAGCTCATGTGGGGCTTCGCCCCGCCGCGCGCACCCGAGAGCGCCCGCCCGCGCGCCTGGTCGGACGTGCCCGCGGTGACCGCGGAGTCGACCGCGATGAGCAAGGAGCTGCGCCGACGCGGGTTCCGGTTCGTCGGCCCCACGACGATGTATGCGCTGATGCAGGCGACGGGGATGGTCGACGACCACTTCGTCGGCTGCTTCCGCGCCGCACAGGCGTAGCGGCGCGACGGTGTCCGTGCACAGCGAAAAGTCGGGCCGACGCTCCGTCGACGGGATCGTTCTCGCTGGCGAGGGAGCGTCCGCTCGTGCCCGACCGCACGCGGCTCTCCGCTCCCTCACACACGACCCCGACGTCGACGTGGGATGACACGTCGAGAGCTTCGTCGGCCCGACTATTCTGCGAGTCGCGCTGACACCCCCGCGGCGTCCCGCTTCGCGGATCCGAGGACCCTCTCGCTTGTTGTGAGCTTATCTCACTTTTGCGTCGATGCAAGAGGCAAAATCGCACGCGCGGGCGAAACCGTCAGACCTCCGCGGTGCGCAGCACGGCCATGAGCTTTCCCGGCGAACCCGCGACCTCGGGAACCACCAGCTCGAGATCTCCCGAACCGTCCGTCGCCTCGGTCAGCTCGTAGCGTTCCGACGCCGCCCACTCCAGCAGCTCCGCCGTCGTGGCGAAATCGATACCCGCCTCGAGCAGAGCCCGCGTGAGCAGCCCCTTGGCCTGCTTGTTGAAGTGGTTGAGCGCCCGCACGTTGCCGCTCTCGTCGCGCGCCAGCACCCGCACGTAGTGGGCGCCCGCCCGCTGCGGGAGCGGCCCGAGCGCCGCATACCCCTCCGACCGCAGGTCGAGGAGGAGGCCGCCGTGCTCCCGCAGAGCGGCCCCGGATGCCGGCGCCCAGCGCTTCTTGAGCGAGGGCACCCCGCGCTCCAGCGACAGCCGCGAGTCGAACGAGAGCCGGTAGGCCGGGATGAGGTCGGCGGCGCCGACCAGTCCGAGCAGGGCGGACTTCACGGCGACGGCCGACGCGGCGAAGCGTTCGGCCGTCGGCGAGAGCGTCTCCGGCGAGAGGGCGTCGTAGAGCACGCCGGTGTAGCGGTGGAGGGCGGGCATCGTCGGCGACGTGAGGATCGCACGATTGCGGTCCACCTCCCCCGCCTGCTTCGGCCCAAGCTTGAGGGCGCGCACCGCCGCGTCGCGATCGGCGGAGAGCGCGAGCACCGCATCCACGACCTCCCGGCGCACGGGCCGGAGCGAGGGAAAGCGCAGGGCGTCGAGATCCAGAGGCGCGCCGGATCCCCCGTCCCTCTTCGTCTCGGAGGGCGGAAGGAGGATGAGCACCCTAGCGCTCCACGAAGGCGATCGCCGCCTCGACGTTCTGGCCGAGCGGGAGCGAGGTGTCGAGGGTGATCCGCGGGAGCGCAGCGGCGGCGCCCCTCCACTCGTCGTACTCCTCGATGCTCTGCTCGACCGCGTGGCCGGAGATCGGGACGTCGCGCTTGCCGAGGCGGTCGCGGTGCAGCTCGTCGTCAGAGCAGACGGTCTCGACCACGTGCAGGCGGACGCCGCAGCGCTCCGCGAGGTCGCGCCACTGCAGGCGGGCGGGCTCGACGGCGTTGACCGCGTCGACGACGACGGACCGGCCGGAGACCAGCACCTGCTCCGCGAGCGTCTCGGCGACGAGATACGCCGCGAGGCCCGTGGGCTGGTCGGAGTCGATCCCGGCACGCAGGATCGACGCCTCGATCGGGTCGACCGAGATCAGGGTCGCACCGATGCGGCCCGCCGTGATCTCCCCGATGGTGGATTTGCCGGACCCGGGCAGCCCCGCCATCACCACCAGCACGGGGACGCGGACGTCACCGAACTGGCGGTCGAGCGGGGCTGCCTGGTCGGACATGTCAGACCAGCTCGGCCTGACGGGCCACGATGGTGACCGTGTTGTTCTCCACGGAGAGGAAGCCGTCGTCGGCCTGCGCCGAGATGGACTCCCCACCGTTCAGGGTGACGCGCACCTCGCCGGTGGCGAGGATGGCGAGCAGCGGCTCGTGGCCGGGCAGGATACCGATCTGCCCCTCCACGGTCCGTGCCACGACCATGCTCGCCTCACCGGACCACACCTCGTGGTCCGCGGCGACGACGCTCACGTTGAGGACAGCCATGATCAGCCGTTCTCCTTCTGGATCTGCGCCCACTTCTCCTCGACGTCGGTGATCGCACCGACGTTGAAGAAGGCCTGCTCGGCGACGTGGTCGAACTCGCCCTTGGCGATGGCGTCGAACGACTCGATGGTGTCCTTCAGCGGGACGGTCGAGCCCTCGACACCGGTGAACTTCTTCGCCATGTAGGTGTTCTGCGAGAGGAACTGCTGGATGCGGCGCGCACGCGACACCGTGATCTTGTCCTCTTCGGAGAGCTCGTCGACACCGAGGATGGCGATGATCTCCTGCAGCTCCTTGTTCTTCTGGAGGATCTGCTTGACCGTGGTGGCCACGCGGTAGTGGTCGGCGCCCAGGTAGCGGGGGTCGAGGATGCGCGAGGTCGAGGTCAGCGGGTCGACGGCCGGGTAGAGACCCTTCGAGGCGATCTCTCGCGAGAGCTCCGTGGTCGCGTCCAGGTGGGCGAAGGTGGTCGCCGGCGCCGGGTCGGTGTAGTCGTCCGCGGGGACGTAGATCGCCTGCAGCGAGGTGATCGAGTGACCACGGGTCGAGGTGATGCGCTCCTGGAGGAGGCCCATCTCGTCGGCGAGGTTCGGCTGGTAGCCCACGGCGGAGGGCATGCGACCCAGCAGGGTCGAGACCTCGGAGCCGGCCTGGGTGAAGCGGAAGATGTTGTCGATGAAGAGCAGCACGTCCTGCTTCTGCACGTCGCGGAAGTACTCCGCCATGGTCAGGGCCGAGAGGGCGACGCGCAGACGCGTTCCCGGCGGCTCGTCCATCTGGCCGAAGACGAGGGCGGTCTTGTCGAAGACGCCCGCCTCCTCCATCTCGTGGATGAGGTCGTTGCCCTCACGGGTGCGCTCGCCGACACCGGCGAACACCGACACACCACCGTGGTCCTGCGCGACGCGCTGGATCATCTCCTGGATGAGGACGGTCTTGCCGACGCCCGCACCACCGAAGAGGCCGATCTTTCCACCCTGCACGTACGGGGTGAGGAGGTCGATGACCTTGATGCCGGTCTCGAACAGCTGGGTCTTCGACTCGAGCTGGTCGAACGCCGGCGGCTGGCGGTGGATCGGCCAGCGCTCGGTGATCTCGATCGTCTCGCCCGGCTCGGCGTTGAGGATCTGGCCGGTGACGTCGAACACCTTGCCCTTGGTCACGTCGCCGACGGGCACCGAGATCGGCGCGCCGGTGTCGCGGACCTCGCCGCCGCGGACGAGACCGTCCGTCGGCTTGAGTGCGATGGCACGGACCAGGTCGTCACCGAGGTGCTGGGCGACCTCGAGGGTGATCTCGGTCGAGTTCTCACCGATGGTGATGGTGGTCTTCAGAGCGTTGTAGATGCCCGGGATCGAGTCGTGCGGGAACTCGATGTCGACGACCGGACCGGTGACGCGGGCGATGCGTCCCACGCCGGCCGGCTGCGCGGTCGAAGCCTGGGCCTCGGCGGTAGCGGTAGTCATGATTCGTTCTCTTCTCGTTGTGAAACTTCTCGGCCGGGTGTCACTTGGCGCCGCTCAGCGCGTCCGCGCCGCCGACGATCTCGGAGATCTGCTGGGTGATCTCGGCCTGACGGGCGTTGTTCGCGAGTCGCGTGTAGTCGGTGATGAGCTTGTCGGCGTTGTCGCTCGCCGCCTTCATCGCCTTCTGCGTGGCCGCGTGCTTGGAGGCCGCGGACTGGAGCATGGCGTTGAAGATGCGGCTCTCGATGTACACCGGGAGCAGCGAGTCCAGCACCGTGCCGACGTCAGGCTCGAACTCGTAGAGCGGCAGGACCTGCGTGCGGTCCGGCTCCTCCACGCCCTCGACGACCTCGAGCGGCAGGAGGCGGACGACCTGCGGCTCCTGGGTCAGCATGCTGACGAAGCGGTTGTAGATGATGTGGATCTCGTCCACGCCGCCGTCCGCCGAGTCACGCAGGAACGACTCCAGGATCGCGTCGCTGACCTCTTTGGCCTGCTCGTACTCCGGGGCGTCCGTGTTGCCGACCCAGACGCGCTCGAACGCGCGGCGGCGGAAGCTGAAGTAGCCCTGCGCCTTGCGTCCGACGAGGAAGTAGACGACGTCCTTGCCCTGGCTGCGGAGCAGCTCTGCGAGCTTCTCCGACTCTTTGAGCACGTTCGAGTTGAACGCGCCCGCGAGTCCACGGTCCGACGAGAAGATGACGATCGCTGCGCGGTCGATCTTCTCCGGCTCGGTGGTCAGCACGTGCTCGACGTTCGAGTAGGTCGCCACCGCCGACACCGCGCGCGTGATCGCGCGGGCGTACGGCGAGGAGGCGGCCACTCGCGCCTGTGCCTTCTGGATGCGTGAGGCGGAGATCAGCTCCATCGCACGGGTGATCTTCTTGGTCGTCTGGGCAGACTTGATCTTCTGCCGGTAGACCCGAAGCTGGGCTCCCATGTGTCTCCTAAGTACCTAACTGATCCGGTGGATCAGCGCTTCGCCTTGACGATGCGCTCCTGGTCGACGTCCTCTTCCGCGATGGCCTCGAACTCCTCGCGGCCGACCGAGGCGAGCGGCTTGCCCTCGCCGGTCTGGAACTCGAGCTTGAACTTGTCGACCTCGGCGCCGAGCTTCTCCACGGTCGCGTCGTCGAGCACGTTGGTGTCGCGGAGCGTACCGAGGATGTCGGTGTTGCGGCGCAGGTGGTCGAGCAGCTCGGCCTCGAAGCGCAGCACGTCCTCGACGGCGACCTCGTCCAGCTTGCCGTTGGTGCCGGCCCAGATCGAGACGACCTGCTCCTCCACCGGGTACGGCGAGTACTGCGGCTGCTTGAGCAGCTCGGTGAGGCGCGCGCCACGGGCGAGCTGACGACGGCTGGCCGCGTCGAGGTCGGACGCGAACATCGCGAACGCCTCGAGCGAGCGGTACTGGGCGAGCTCGAGCTTGAGCGTGCCGGAGACCTTCTTGATCGACTTGACCTGCGCGTCGCCGCCGACTCGGGAGACCGAGATACCGACGTCCACGGCGGGACGCTGGTTGGCGTTGAAGAGGTCCGACTGGAGGAAGATCTGGCCGTCGGTGATCGAGATCACGTTGGTCGGGATGTACGCCGAGACGTCGTTGGCCTTCGTCTCGATGATCGGCAGACCGGTCATCGAGCCGGCGCCCAGCTCGTCGGAGAGCTTGGCGCAACGCTCCAGCAGGCGGGAGTGCAGGTAGAAGACGTCACCCGGGTAGGCCTCGCGTCCCGGCGGACGACGGAGGAGGAGGGAGACGGCGCGGTAGGCCTCTGCCTGCTTCGACAGGTCGTCGAAGATGATCAGGACGTGCTTGCCGCCGTACATCCAGTGCTGGCCGATGGCCGAGCCGGTGTAGGGGGCGAGGTACTTGAAGCCGGCCGGGTCGGAGGCGGGGGCCGCGACGATGGTGGTGTACTCCATCGCGCCGGCGTCCTCGAGCGCGCCCTTCACCGAGGCGATGGTCGAGCCCTTCTGGCCGATGGCGACGTAGATGCAGCGGACCTGCTTGTTGACGTCGCCCGACTCCCAGTTGGCCTTCTGGTTGATGATCGTGTCGATCGCGATCGCCGTCTTGCCGGTCTGGCGGTCGCCGATGATCAGCTGACGCTGGCCGCGGCCGACGGGGATCATGGCGTCGATCGCCTTGATACCGGTCTGGAGCGGCTCGTGCACCGACTTGCGCTGCATGACGCCCGGAGCCTGGAGCTCGAGCTCGCGGCGGCCCTCGGAGGCGATGTCGCCGAGACCGTCGATCGGGTTGCCGAGCGGGTCCACGACGCGGCCGAGGTAGCCGTCGCCGACCGGGACGGAGAGGACCTCGCCGGTGCGGGTCACCTCCATGCCCTCGACGATGCCGTCGAACTCGCCGAGCACGACGACGCCGATCTCGTTCTCGTCGAGGTTCTGGGCCAGGCCCAGGGTCCCGTTCGCGAAGCGGATGAGCTCGTTGGCCATCACGCCGGGGAGTCCCTCGACGTGGGCGATGCCGTCGGACGCGTCCAGGACGTGTCCGACCTCGGTGGTGCCTGCCTGCGCCGGCTCGTAGTTCGAGACGAACTCCTTGAGCGCATCCCGGATCTCGTCGGGGCTGATCTGAATGTCTGCCATCGTTAGTTCCCTACCTGGGTTTCTCGTATAGAGGGCGGTCAGCCCGCCAGCTGAAGTCGAAGTTCGGAGAGGCGCGAGGCGATGCTGCCGTCGATGACGTCGTCGCCGATCTGCACACGCAGCCCTCCGATGATCGTCGGGTCGACGACCTGGTTGAGCTTGAGGTCGCCGTACCGGGCGGCGAGGCTGGCACGCAGGCGCTCGACCTGCGCGTCGGGCAGGGCCGCCGCGGTCACGACCGTGGCGATCGTCTGGCCGTCCTGCGCCGCGACCGTCCGCGCTGCGGAACGGAGCGACTCGCGGATGCTGCGGCCACGGGGCTGCAGCGTCAGCTGGCGCACGATCGCGACGGTCTGGGCCGAGGCCTTGCCGTCGAGCAGACGCGAGACGAGGTCCGCCTTCGCCTCCGGCGCCGCGAGCTTGCTGCGCAGCGCGAGCTCGAGCTGCGCATCGGAGGTCACGGCGCCTCCGAACGCGAGCAGCTCGGCCGCGATGTCGAGGTTGCGCGGTGCCGACGCGGCGATGGAGCGGATACCGAGCTCCTCGATCGCGTCGAGCAGGTCGTTCTGGCCGGACCAGCGCCCGGAGGCGACCGACACCAGCAGCTCGACCGCCGGAGCGGAGAGCGAACCGAACACGCGCTTCACGAGCGCGGTCTTGCCGGCGGCGTCGGCCGAGGGGTCGCTGAGGACCGCGCGGAGCTGGGCGGAGTCGGCGACGACTCGTCCTGCGGCGAACAGGTCCTCAGCCGTCGCCAGATCGGCCTTGGATCCCAGGCCGGCGAGAGCCGACACGGACCGGGCCAATGCTTCTCTGGTGGCGCTTCCCATTACTTGCTCGATCCTGCCTTCTCGCCGGCCTCGAGGTCCGCCAGGAAGCGGTCGACGATGGCCTGCGACTTCTTGTCGTCGGTGAGCGCCTCGCCGACCACGCCGGAGGCGAGGTCGATCGCGAGGGAGCCGACCTCGCTGCGCAGCGAGACGAGAGCGCCCTGGCGCTCCGCTTCGATCTGCGCCTGCGCGGTCGCGGTGACGCGCGCGGCCTCGGCCGTCGCGTTGTCCTTGGCCTCTGCGACGATCTTCTGTCCGTCCGTACGGGCGGTCTCGCGGATCTTCGCGGCCTCGGCACGGGCGTCGGCGAGCTGCGCGGTGTACTCCTCGAGCAGCGCCTCCGCCTTGTGCTGAGCCTCGTCGGCCTTCGCGATGTTGCCCTCGATCGCCTCAGCACGCTCATCGAGCAGCTTCTTCATGCGGGGAAGAACGAGCTTCCAGAAGAAGAACAGGATGATGATGAAGCAGATCAGCGAGCCGATGATGTCCGGCCACGCGGGAATCAGCGGATTGTGCTGTTCCTCGGCGGCCGCCACGACCACACTGTTGAGCATCTTTCCTCCTTATTGACGAGGGATAAAGAGGATTACTGGAAGATGAAGTAGGTAGCGATACCGATGAAGGCGAGCGCCTCGGTGAACGCGATACCGATGTACATCAGGACCTGGAGACGGCCGGCCAGCTCGGGCTGACGGGCGACGCCCTCGATGGTCTTGCCGACGACGATGCCCACGCCGATGGCCGGGCCGATGGCCGCGAGGCCGTAACCGACGGTGGCGATGTTGCCGTTGATTGCAGCGATGTCCACGTTATGTGTTTCCTTCCGTGATGGCGATCCGTGCGGGTGCGCGGATCGTTCTTAGTGTTCCTCGGCGACTGCGAGCTGAATGTAGACAGCGGTGAGCAGTGCGAAGACGTAGGCCTGCAGGACTGCGACCAGGATCTCGAACAGGGTGAAGACGAAGCCGAAGGCGAAGGTGCCGATTCCGAAGAGCGACCACCAGCTGCCGGCGGTGAAGAAGAAGAACGAGGTGGCCGTGAAGAACAGGACCAGCAGAAGGTGTCCGACCACCATGTTCATCAGGAGTCGGAGCGTGAGCGTCACCGGGCGCAGGATGAACGTCGAGACGAACTCGATCGGCGTCACGATGATGTAGAGGAACCACGGCACGCCGGGCGGGAAGAGCGCGTTCTTGAAGAAGTTCTTGGGGCTCTTCTTGACGCCGGCGTAGATGAACGCGATGTACGCGACGATCGCCAGCAGCAGGGGCAGCGCGATGACCGACGTGCCCGCGATGTTCAGGAAGGGGATGATGCCCGTCAGGTTGAAGAACAGCACCATGAAGAAGATGGTGGTCAGCAGCGGCAGGAACCGGCGGCCGTCCTTCTTGCCCAGCAGGTCTTCGGCGACGTTGACTCGGACGAAGTCGAGTCCCATCTCGACCACGGACTGGAATCGTCCGGGGATGAGACGCATCTTCCGCGTCCCGAGCCAGAAGACCAGGATCAGGGCGAGGAGGGCGATGAGTCGAACCACGATGATGCGGTTGAACTCGAGTCCGCCGATGGTGAACAGGGTCGGTGGGAAGAACTCGTTGATCGAGGGACCGTTGAAGCTACCATCATCGGAGCTTGCGGCCTGGACCAGCAGGTTCACAGCGTTAGCTAACAGCGCTATCTCCTGTTTCGGGGCGTCGAGCTGAAAGCCCTCGCGACGACGAACAAGTGGACACCCGAAAAGATGCGCAAGTGGAGCGAGTATGCGCGTACGGGTGGGGGATCACTGACAACTCTACAAGAGTTTTCGCAGCGTAACGAATCGGATACGGCTCAGCGCTTCTCGCCCGGCAGCGACACGTCGCTGACGTAGGGCACGCGGGAGCGGAAGACCACGATCATGTCGACCACGAGGGACCCGATCACGCCCGCGATGAGGCTCAGGAAGAGGACCGTCGGGTTGATCCAGGGCTGGTCGCGCAGCAGGATCGCGAGCACCAGGAACAGCACGAACTTGACGATCCAGCCGCCCAGCACGATGCCGAAGAACAGGCCGACGAAGAGGTCGGAGCCGATGAAGCGGTTGGCGATCAGGATGCTGAGCGCGGTGATGCTGAGGAACACGGCGGCGATGACGGTTCCGATGAGCGCGCTGGTCACGCCGATCCACCCCGCGAACACGCCGCCGAGCAGCGCGCCGACGATGGCGATCGCCAGGGCGAGGATGAGCCCGTACTTGAGCACGTCCTTGAGGACGGGCGTCGAGGTGGGCTGGGCGGGCGGACCCGTCGGTCGCGGCGCGGGGGCGCCGTCCTGGGGGGCGGTCATCGTGACTCCTCGTGGGTGGGGGCGGGCGGGCCGACGGCCGGCGTCGGGTCGGAGTAGGGGTGCCGCTCACTGGCGGCGTCGAGCTGGTCGTAGCGGGCGGTCTCGGCCGCCTCCTCGGTGCCGGCCGGCGCCAGCTCGGCGGCGGCCTCGGTGAGCTTGCGGCGGCTGAGCGGCGCGAGCGTGAAGACGGCGCACACGACGAGCCCGATGGCGAGGAAGACGATCGCCATCCAGTACGGGTCGAAGAAGAAGAGGAGGGAGCCGATCGAGACGACGGCCGTCCACGCGTAGAAGATCAGGACGGCGTGCAGGTGCGTGTGCCCCATGTCGAGCAGGCGGTGGTGGAGGTGCTTGCGGTCGGCGCTGAACGGCGACTTGCCCGCCCGCAGCCTCCGGACGACCGCGAGGCCGAAGTCGAGCAGGGGGACGATGAGCACGGCGAACGGCAGGATGATCGGGATGAACGCGGGGACGAGCGACGACTTGCCGAGCGTCTGCAGCGTCTCCGGGTTGATCGTGCCCGTCACCGAGATGGCCGAGGTCGCCATCAGCAGGCCGATCAGCAGCGCGCCGGCGTCGCCCATGAACATCTTGGCCGGGTGCCAGTTGAGCGGCAGGAATCCCGCGCACGCGCCGACCAGGATGGCCGCGATCACGCCCGCCAGGCTGAAGTAGTTCTGCGGGCTGATCTCGCGCTGCAGCAGGTACGTGTAGATGAGGAACGTGCCGTTGGCGATCAGGGCGACACCCGCGACCAGGCCGTCCAGGCCGTCGATGAAGTTGATCGCGTTCATCACGAGCACGATGGCGAACAGCGTGATGACGATGCTCATGATGGGCGAGCCGACGGTGAGCCCGCCGATCGGCAGCGACAGGATCTGCACGCCGCCCAGCCAGCCGATGAGCCCGGCCGCGACGAACTGGCCGGCCAGCTTGGTCATCCAGTCCAGGTCCCAGATGTCGTCGGCGACGCCGATGACGACGATCAGCAGGCTGGCGCCCAGGATGGCGAGGATGGGCCCGCTGTCCGAGAAGATCAGCGAGAGCACGCCGAACTGGCTCGAGAGCAGCCACGAGACGCCGAACGCGACGATGATGCCCAGGAACATCGCGATGCCGCCGAGCCGCGGCGTCGGCCGCGTGTGGACGTCGCGATCGCGGATCTTGGGGTACAGCCGGTACTTCAGGCTCACCCGGTAGACGACGAGCGACATCCCGAAGGTGATCACCGCCGAGATGAGCGCGAGCGCGAGGAGGAGGATCACGGGATCAGCTGTCCGTGGCGGTCGGCGCGGGGGCTTCGTCCGGCTCGAGGGCGTCGCCGACGACCTCGCGCAGCTGCTGGGCCGAGATGACGCCGTGGCGCAGGATGCGCAGCGTGCCCGCGCCCGAGGCGAGGGCGGTGGCGTCGACGATGGTCGACGAGGAGTCCTTGCCCTCGACGCGCTCGTAGGAGGCGCCCGCCTCTCCCCCGTCGAGGTAGACGGAGATCGAGTCGCCGAGCATGGCCTCCGCCTCCGCGGCGGTGCGGGCGGCGGGGCGACCGGTGAGGTTGGCGGAGGAGACGGCGAGCGGGCCGGTCTCCGACAGCAGTTCGAGGGCGATGGTGTCCTGCGGCATGCGCAGCGCCACGGTGCCGCGGGTCTCCCCCAGGTCCCAGACCAGGGAGGGTGCCGCGGGGAGCACGATGGTGAGTCCGCCCGGCCAGAAGGCCTTGACGAGCGCGTCGACCTCGGGCGGCACGGACTCGGCGAGCGCGGCGAGCGTCGGGATGCCCGGGACGAGGACGGGCGGCGGCGACTGGCGGCCGCGGCCCTTCGCGTCGAGCAGCCGCTGCACCGCGGCGGGCGAGAAGGCGTCCGCCGCGACGCCGTAGACGGTGTCCGTGGGGATGACGACGAGTTCGCCGCGTCCGATGGCCGAACGGGCCAGACGCATGCCGGAGAGGAGCTCGGAGTCGACCGAGCAGTCGTAGATGGGTGCCATGACGGCACCCATGATAGTTGAGCCGCTGCAAGGTTCCCTGCGTTCACGGTCGATACTGGTAGGGATGGACGTCTACTTCTTCGACTGCGACAAGACGCTCTACGACTACGACTTCCACCGGCGGCTCCCCCGGCTGGCCGAGCTGAGCGGCGTGAGTCAGTACCGATTGGCCTCCACCTGGTGGGCGGGAGGGCACGAGCGCGCCGCCGAGATCGGCGAGTACTCGACCAGCGAGGAGTACCTGGAGGCGTTCGCCGATGTCACGGGCGCACGCCTCACCCTCGGGCAGTGGCAGGACGCCCGCAAGGCCGCGATGACGCCCATCCCGGGCTCGATCGCGGCCCTGCACGAGGCCGCCTCGCTCGGCACGGTGTCGCTGCTGTCGAACAACCCCATCCCCTTCAAGGACTCGCTCCCGGTGCTCACGCCCGAGATCGTGGACGTGCTGCAGAACAACGACCTGGTCTCCGCCGTGCTCGGCGCCCGCAAGCCGGAACGCCGCATCTACACCCGCGCCCTCGGCCGGTTCGGCGTCGAGCCGCAGAACGCCATCCTCTTCGACGACTCCCTCCCGAACGTGGAGGGCGCCCGCGAGGCGGGGATGCACGCCCACCACTTCACCAAGCGGGAGGACGGCTCGTTCGACACGGACGCACTGCTCGACGCCATCCACGCCTTCGCCGAGCGGGAGCACTGAACCGGTGCTGTTCGTCTTCGACATGGACAACGTGCTCTACGAGTACGACTGGCGGCGCCGGATGGCAGGGATGTCGCAGCTCACCGGCCTCAGCCTCGCCGAGCTGCGCGAACGGTGGTGGCATCACGAGGGCGAGTGGGCGGCGGAGGCCGGCGCGTTCGCCGACGAGGTGGAGTACCTGGACGCGCTCCGGACGGCCTTGCGCGTCCCCGTGAGCGAAGAGGACTTCCTCCGCATCCGCGGCGCCGCGATGACGCCCTGGCCGACCTCGCTGCGCGCCGTCGAACGCGCCCAGGAGCTCGGCACGGCCACCCTCCTCACCAACAACGGCCCCCTCGTCGCCCGCCGGCTGACCCGGCTCGCCCCCGAGCTGGTGCCCATCCTCGGTGTCGAACACCTGCGCGCCTCGTCCGACTACGGCGCGCGCAAGCCCGACCCGGTGGTGTACGAGCGCGTGCTCGAGCGCTACGGCGCGCAGCCGGAGGAGACGTTCTTCGCGGACGACATGGTGGAGAACGTGGAGTCCGCGGCCTCGCTGGGGATCCACGCGCACCTCTTCCGCACGCCGGACGGCCTGCTCGACGCGGTCGAGCGGGTCGCCGAGCGCGCGGCGTAGTCGTCAGCCTCTTGACGCTGCGGACGGGTCTGGACCGGATCGGGCGCATGACCAATCGGTAGAGATACTGATATACATCCACTGAAACCTCAGATTCTGTGCCATTCTGGGCGGATGGAACAGGGCGCAGCAGCAGGAACGGTGTCGGCAAACGCCTTCGACGCTGTCCGCACGGTCGTCGACGTGGCCACGACGAGCGCCACCGAAACGCGCGTGAGCTCGGGGGCGCTGTAGCGATGCGCAGGCGTGTTCTCGCAATCGCCGCCGCTGTCGCCCTCGGGACTGCCGGGTGCATCGCGTTCGGAATAGTGGCGAATGTGATCGGAGACGCAGTGGGCACGGTGGGAGAGGTGGCGGGCGCTATAGCAGAGGCGAGGCGGCAAATGACCACCACGCCGGAAGAGAACCACGAACTGCAGAGGTCGACAGCCATAACGTTCAGAGAGAGATTTCCAGCCACGGAGGCGATCAGATACACCAGCGAGGGAACCATCTCGGGCGCAGGGAGTTGGGCTGCGAACGGAGTCGTGACCATCGCCGGCGAGGACTATCGAATGATCATGGGACCATCGGAGCTAGGCGGCGATCCGCTACCCGCCCCGGACAGCCTCCCCCCTACTAGATCCACGAACGTGCACTACAGCGACGGATCCTCCGAGGTGCTGCCGTGATCACTGACGAAAGTTTCAGCTCGATCTCGAGAGCGGCCTACCGGGTAGATCCTCTCAATCCGAACCCTCGATACCACGCGGGAAGCGCGTTCTTCACCTCCCACGACCCGACAAAGCAGCAATGGCACATCACCGAGGTCTCGGCCAACGTGACCACCGGCTTCCAGGGGATGGCCGTGGCACCGATCATCAACGGCGTTGTCGACGAGTCACAGATCTACATCGCCTACGCCGGCACGAACTTCGGCGACCTGCACGATGTTGCCGCCGACGTCGGGGTGGTGCTCGCCACACACTCCGCCCAGGCCGAGGAGGCGTTGGACTTCGCCGAGCGGGTCGAGGCGCTCCACCCCGGTGCCGCGTTCACTACCGTCGGCCACTCGTTGGGCGGATATCAGGCACTGTATGTCGCGGCCGAGAAGCGCTGGCCGAGCACGACGTTCAATGCCCCGGACCCGTGGCGCATCATGTCCCCCGCGACGCAGGCCTGGCTGACGGAGCAGAACGCCGCCGGCCTCAACCCACTGACGAACTACGTCAACATGTTCGACGTCGTCGGCAACGCCAAAGGCAACCAGTCCGGCGCCGCCGTCTTCGTCGAGGACGTTCCCCACAGGCCCCTGGCCGACTATCACAACCTGTTCGACGGGACCGGCATTCACAGCGGCTACACGTTCGACTCCGCGGGCAACATCGCGGGCACCGGTGCCGCGGAGGTCGACTTCGGTGTCATCCTCTACAACGCCGGGCAGACGAGCGCGGCGCGAACCATCTGGGCCCTGGACACGTCCTCCCCGTATCCGAAGGTGCTCGTCGCGATGAAACCGGCGCTCGCGCTGGCCGACGACATCGAAGGCATCAGCGAGCAGCTGAAGGCGATCAGAACCGCCAATAAGAAGCTCGAGTCGCGGATGCAGTCCGAGCTGAACGATGCGATGCGCGAATACACCCTGTTCCATCCGCAGGTCTCGGCCGCCGACGTCGAGAACTGCGTCGCGGCGCACGCGCTCGGGGTGCACCAGAACCTCGATCACGAGGCGGTCGAATCGGTGAACAGGCTCATCGCCCGCCAGCTGGCGACGGTCGAGGCGCTCCACACCGGCATCCGCGCCACCGTGGTGAACGCGATGACGCAGGACGCCCGATCGGCTGCGGCCTTCGCCGGGCACTAGACAGACGAGGAAAGAACGTGACCTACAACTCCCTCGACGAGTACGGAACGCTGGACGGCATCATGCGCGACGCCGGAGGCGCCGCTGACGGACGGTCGATCGACGGCCTCCTTCTCCCCTCGGTGAACGCACTGCTGCACGCCACCCTGCCGCCGGACATCCGTCGCCGATACGCGGCGATCCGGGAGAACCAGTCGGCCGCGATCGAACGGCTCGGCACGGAGATCCATCGCGTGCTGACCACCGCCGATGCGGGCAAGCACGTCCTGTCGGGCAAAGTCGCCGACAAAGTCACCACGGGCATCGCCGACCTCACCGCGCACACCGACTACACCGCAGGGGTGGACAGCATCGCATGACGGATGACGCATCGCTCGCCCACCTGGAGGCCCGGCAGGACACGGAACGCGCGGACGCGCGGCGCCGCCTCGAGGCGGCGGAAGAGCTGCTGGCGCAGTACCGATCTCAGATCGACCGCATTCGGGACGACTTCCACCAGCACGCCGCACGGCAGGGAGTCAGCGAGGACCCTGGATTCCGCAGCGGCTTCCAGCGCGTATCCGAGTTCGCAGAGGAGAACATCCGCTCTGCGACACGCGTGATCAGGGAGTTCGAGGAGGAGTTCCGGTCGCTGACGACGCAACACGACGAGGAACGGGAACGTTTCCTCGTCGTGCTGCGTCAGCAGTGATCGGGCGCGCTCAGCGCCTCCCCGCCTTGCGCCGGAACAGCCACGCCGCCCACACGTAGGCGCCCGCGATGATCAGCGCGCACCAGCCCAGCGCCCACCACAGCTCCGACCCCGGGTCGTCACCGAACAGGAACGCCCGGATCGTCTCGATGATGGGCGTGATCGGCTGGTTCTGGGCGATCCACTGCAGCCACTGGGGCATCGTGTCGGTCGGGACGAACGCGCTCGACAGGTAGGGCAGGAAGAGCAGCGCGAACCCGTAGCCGGAAGCGGCGGTCGGGTTCTTCGCGGCGATGCCGATCCCGGCGTAGAGCCACGTGATCGCGAGGATGAAGAGGGCGACGATCGCGAGCGCCGCCACCCACTCGAGCGCGTTCGCGGTGGGCCGGAACCCGACCAGGAGCGCCACCGCGATCACGACACCCGTCGCGACGAGGTTGCGCGCGAGGCTCGCCACGACGTGCCCGGTGACGACGCCGCGCGAGCGCAGCGGCATGGTGCGGAAGCGGTCGACGATGCCGTCGCTCATGTCCTGGGCGATGTCGACGGCGGTGCTCGACGCGCCGAACCCGGCGCAGAGCAGGACGATGCCGGGCACGACGTAGTCGACATATCCCCCGCCGGTGTCGAGCGCTCCGCCGAAGACGAAGGTGAAGAGCAGCATGAGCATCACCGGCAGGACGATCGCCATGGTGAGCGCCTCCACGTTGCGCAGCGAGTGGCGGACGCTGCGGCCGATGAAGACGGCGGTGCTGGTGAGCGGCGAGACGGTGGTGCGGGTGGGTGCGAGGGCGGTCATCGCACAGCCTCCTTCTGGGTGGTGAGGGCGAGGAAGGCGTCGTCGAGGCTCGGCTTGCGGATGCCGATGGACGCGCCGGGGAGGGCGAGGTCGTCGAGCTCGTCGATGGCGGCACGCAGCCCGTCGACGGTGCCGTCGGTGGGGAGCTCGCGGAGCACCTCGTCGTTGCGGCCCCGCAGCTCGACGACCTCGCCGCCGACCAGGGCCTTGAGCTCGGCCGCGGTCCCTTCGGCGACGATGACGCCATGATCGAGCACGGCGATCCGGTCGGCCAGATGGTCGGCCTCCTCCAGGTACTGGGTGGTGAGGAGGATGGTCGTCCCTGCGCGCGCGAGGCCGTCGATGATGTCCCACAGCGCCTGCCTGCTGCGGGTGTCGAGGCCGGTGGTCGGTTCGTCGAGGAAGATCACCGGCGGTGTGGCGACCAGGCTCAGCGCCAGGTCGAGCCGGCGGCGCATCCCACCGGAGTAGGTGGCGACGCGCTTGCGCGCCGAGCCGGCCAGGTCGAAGCTCTCCAGCAGTTCGCTCGCGCGTCGGCGCGCCCCCGCGGCGGTGTAGCCCGAGAGCCGCGCCATCATGCGCAGGTTCTCCTCCCCCGTCAAGACGCCGTCGACGGCGGCGGACTGGCCGGTCAGGCTGATCGACTCCTTCACGCCCTCGCGGTCGGCGACCACGTCGTGGCCGCAGACGGTCGCCGTGCCGCTGTCGGGGTCGACGAGGGTGGAGAGGATGGAGATGAGCGTCGTCTTGCCCGCTCCGTTCGGGCCGAGCAGGGCGAAGACGCTGCCCGCCTCCACCCGCAGGTCGATGCCGTCGAGGACGGTCTGCGCGCCGAAGGCCTTGCGCAGTCCCCTGATCTCGATCGCCGCTGTCGTCATGGCGTTCCCTTTCTGTGTATCAACCAAACTGTTTATGGTGCATACGATTTCGTTTAAGTGATACACAGTTCTAGGATGGATGTCAACGACCGGTCCCGGATCCGTCCCGGACCGGCAGCGAGGAAGGCGGAGCAGATGCCCGATGCCGTCGAGGACGCGCTCCCCCGCGCCGTCGCGCTGAGCTGGGGCGTCGCCGAACGCCCCCAGCGCGGCCCCAAGCGCGAGCTCAGCATCGAGCGCATCGTCGAGACCGCGATCGCGATCGCCGACGCCGACGGCCTGGCCGCGGTGTCGATGAGCCGCATCGCCGGCGACCTCGGCTTCACCACGATGTCGCTCTACCGCTATGTCACCAGCAAGGACGACGTGCTCGCCCTGATGCAGGACACGGTCTGCGACGTCCCCATCCCGCCGGACGACGAGGGCGATGGCTCCACGGATTGGCGCCAGGGGCTCCGGGGGTGGGCGATGGCGAGCATCCGCATCATCGAGGCGCACCCGTGGTTCCCGGACATCCCGATCACGGGCGCACCGATGATGCCCAACAACCTCGCCGTGCTCGACTGGGGTCTGCGCGAGATGCGCGGGCTGCCGCTCGCGGACGCCGAGAAGATGTCCGTCGCCCTCCTGCTGTCGTCCTACGCCCGCGCCGTCGGCATCGTGGAACGCGACCTGCGCCTGTCCCGCCGCGACGACGCTCCCCCACAGAGCGGCGAGGCGTTCGCCGCCGCGCTCGGCGAGCTGGTGACGCCGGAGCGGTTCCCCGATCTCGCACCGCTCATCCGCTCCGGCGCCTACTCGGACGACGGGGACGACGGCCAGGACGACTTCGCGTTCGGCCTCGAGCGCATCCTCGACGGGATCGAGCGCTATGTCGCCGCACGCGCGGCCGGCGAACCGGTCACCGCCGCCGAGCCGCGGCCCGAGGCCGTCCCGAACGACAAAGCGGTTCGCGAGGCGGCCAAACAGCGCCGCGAGGCGGAGAAGGCGCTGCGGGAGGCGCGCAAACGGGAGCGGGAGGCCATCGAGCGGGCTCGCGAGCGTCTGCAGCGCGAGGCCGAGAAGGCGGCCAGGGAGGCCGAGCGGCGCGCCCGCTGAGACGGCGCCCGCTGAGAGGGTGCTCTGCCGAGACCGCGCTCCGCTGAGCCGACGCTGTGCCCCACCGGGCCGCGGCGTCAGCGCAGTGCGGTCGTCGCCCGGTCGCGCGTGGTGAGGTCGCGGTGCGTCGCCGCCGCGCGCCAGCCGTCGGCCGTGAGCAGCGCCCGGATGGCGGCGCCCTGCAGCTCGCCGTGCTCGAGCACGAGGGTGCCCCCGGGGTGGAGCAGCCGCTGGGCCACGCGGGAGATCACGCGCACCACATCCAGGCCGTCCTCCCCGCCGTAGAGGGCGGCGGCCGGATCGAACAGCCGCACCTCCGGGTCGCGCGGGATGGCCGCGTCCGGCACGTAGGGCGGGTTGGAGATGACGACGTCCACCGTGCCGTCGAGCTCGGGCAGGGCGTCGGCCAGGTCGATGAACACCGGCCGCAGGTTGGTGGCGCCGACCTCGTCGACGTTGCGCCGCGTCCACACGAACGCCTCCGGCGAGTTCTCGACCGCGAAGACCCGCGCGTGCGGGACCTCCGTGGCCAGGGCGAGCGCGATCGCGCCGCTCCCCGTGCCGAGATCCACAGCGACCGGTTCGGCCGTCGGCACCGACCGGAGCGCGTCGATCGCGAACTGCGCCACCTGCTCCGTCTCGGGACGCGGGACGAACACGCCGGGGCCGACGGCGAGCTCCAGGGAGCGGAAGGCGGCGCGTCCGGTGATGTGCTGCAGCGGCTCGCGGGCGGCGCGGCGCTCGGTCAGCTCGCGGACGCGCTCGGCGTCCTGCGCCTCGACGGACGAGCCCATCACGGTGAGGGCCTGCACGCGTCCCCGGCTCACTCCGAACACGTGGCCGACGAGCAGTTCGGCGTCCACCTCCGGGTCGGGCACGCCCGCGGCCGCGAGCACGGTCGCGGTGCGTTCGAGCAGGGAGCGGACGGTGAGCGCCGCGGATGCGTCCGGGCGGTCGGCGGCAGGGGTCTCGGGAGGCATGGCCCACCGAGCCTATCCTCATCGGCGGCCGCCCATCCCGCACCGTCACAGTGGTCCCCGCGACACCGACGCGGATTAGAGTGGGAGACGCTCCCCGTCCACTCTCCGCCACGAGGAAGAGGCCATGTCAGAACAGGTCAAGGGTCACATCTACGCCGACGTCACCGAGACGGTCGGCCGCACGCCGCTCGTCCGGCTGAACCGGCTCGCCGAGGGCACCGGTGCCACCGTGCTCGTCAAGCTCGAGTTCGACAATCCCGCCGGCAGCGTCAAGGACCGCATCGGCGTCGCGATCATCGACGCCGCCGAGAAGGCCGGCGCGCTCCGCCCGGGCGGCACGATCGTCGAGGGCACCAGCGGCAACACCGGCATCGCGCTCGCGATGGTCGGCGCGGCCCGCGGCTACAAGGTGATCCTCACCATGCCCGAGACGATGAGCAAGGAGCGCCGCGTGCTCCTGCGCGCGTTCGGCGCCGAGATCGTCCTCACCCCCGGGCCGGACGGCATGCGCGGCGCCGTCGAGAAGGCGCAGGAGATCGTCGCCGCCTCCGACAACGCCATCTGGGCCCGGCAGTTCGCCAACGAGGCCAACCCCGCCATCCACCGCGCCACGACCGCGGAGGAGATCTGGGCCGACACGGCCGGCGAGGTCGACGTCTTCGTCGCCGGCGTCGGCACGGGCGGCACGGTCACCGGCGTGGGCCAGGTGCTCAAGGAGCGCAAGCCCGGCGTGAAGGTGGTCGCCGTCGAGCCGCTCGACTCCCCCATCCTGAACGGCGGCAAGCCCGGACCGCACAAGATCCAGGGCATCGGCGCCAACTTCGTCCCCGAGATCCTCGACACCACCGTCTACGACGAGGTCGCCGACGTGTCGTTCGACGACGCGATCGAGGTGGCCAAGAAGCTCGCGAGCCAGGAGGGCATCCTCGCCGGCATCTCGTCCGGTGCGATCGTCTGGGCCGCGCTCGAGCAGGCCAAGCGGCCAGAGAACGCCGGCAAGACCATCGTCGCCATCGTCTGCGACACCGGCGAGCGGTACATCTCCACGCCGCTGTGGGCGGATCTGCAGGACTGACGTTGCCCTTCGGACGAGTGCGGGAGGACATCCGCAACGCACGCCGGCACGACCCGGCCGCACGGACCACCACCGAGGTCGCTCTGGCGTACTCGGGGCTCCACGCGGTCTGGGCGTACCGGGTCGCGCACCGGATGTGGCGGAGCGGGCTGCGCACGCCCGCCCGCCTCCTCTCGCAGTTCGCACGGTTCCTCACCGGGATCGAGATCCACCCCGGCGCCCGCATCGGCCGCCGGTTCTTCATCGACCACGGGATGGGCGTCGTCATCGGCGAGACCACGTGGATCGGCGACGACGTGATGCTCTACCACGGCGTCACGCTCGGCGGCCGCGGGAGCGGGCACGGCAAGCGCCACCCCACCATCCACGACGGCGTGATCGTCGGCGCGGGTGCGAAGGTGCTCGGCGCCATCACGATCGGCGAGCGCAGCGTGATCGGCGCGAACGCGGTCGTCACGAAAGACGCCGAGCCCGACTCGGTGCTCACCGGCGTCCCCGCCCGCGCGCATCGTCGCTCCGGCCACGAGCAGATCGCCGGCGACGACTGGCTCGACCCCGCCCTCTACATCTGACGAGCCGCCGGGTCTCTTCGTACTCGGCGGTCAGTCGTTGCCGAGGTCGGCGAGGCGGGCCTCTTCGTCGGCGAGGATGTTCGACTCGATGACGGGCTCGAGCGCGCCGTTCATGACGGAGTCGAGGTTGTACGCCTTATAGCCGGTGCGGTGGTCCGCGATGCGGTTCTCCGGGAAGTTGTACGTGCGGATGCGCTCGGAGCGGTCCATCGTGCGGATCTGGCCCTTGCGGAACTCCGCGGCCTCGGCGTCCGCCTCCTCCTGCTGCTTGGCGAGCAGGCGGGCACGCAGCACGCGCATCGCCGCCTCGCGGTTCTGCAGCTGGCTCTTCTCGTTCTGCATCGAGACGACGATCCCGGTCGGCACGTGCGTGATGCGCACGGCGGAGTCGGTCGTGTTGACCGACTGCCCGCCGGGGCCGGAGGAACGGAACACGTCGATCTTGAGGTCGTTCGGGTTGATGTCGACCTCCTCCGGCTCATCCACCTCGGGGAAGACCAGCACGCCCGCGGCGGAGGTGTGGATGCGGCCCTGCGACTCGGTCGCCGGCACGCGCTGCACGCGGTGCACGCCGCCCTCGTACTTCAGGTGCGCCCACACGCCCTCGGCCGGGTCGCTGGAGGAGCCCTTGAACGCCACCTGGACGTCCTTGATGCCGCCCAGATCGCTCGAGGTCTGCTCGATGATCTCGGCCTTCCAGCGCTTGGAGTCGGCGTAGTGCAGGTACATCCGCAGCAGGTCGCCGGCGAAGAGCGCCGACTCCGCGCCGCCCTCGCCCATCTTGATCTCCATGATCACGTCGCGGCTGTCGTTGGGGTCGCGCGGGATGAGCAGACGGCGCAGCTTCTCCCCCGTCTCCTCCACGGACTGCTCGAGGCCGGGGATCTCCTCGGCGAACGCGGCGTCCTCCGCGGCCAGCTCGCGCGCGGCCTCCAGGTCGTCCGAGAGCTGCTTCCACTCGTTGTACGCGGCGACGATGCGCGAAAGCTCGGCGTAGCGGCGGTTCACCTTCTTGGAGCGCACCGGGTCGCTGTGCAGCTCGGGGTCGGAGAGCTGCTGCTGGAGGTCGTCGTGCTCGGCGATGAGGCTGTTCACGGATTCGAACATGGGGGCTGCTTTCTCGCGGGAGGGATCCGGGACCGGCGGGGTCCGGGAACGGAAAAGTGCCCGCCCGGCACGCACACGGCGTGACGGACGGGCACTCTCTCAGCTAGCGGTGGTCGTTCTCGTGACCGTGCGAGTGCGCGGTGCCGTGGCCGTTGGTCGGCTGCGGCATCGACTTCTGCACCTGCATCAGGAACTCGACGTTGCTCGAGGTCTCCTTGAGGCGGCCGAGGACCATCTCAAGGGCCTGCTGCTGGTCGAGCCCGGCGAGGGCGCGGCGCAGCTTCCAGGTCACCTTGACCTCGTCCTGCGCCATCAGCATCTCCTCGCGGCGGGTGCCGGAGGCGTTGACGTCGACCGCGGGGAAGATGCGCTTGTCGGCCAGCTGGCGCGACAGGCGGAGCTCCATATTGCCGGTGCCCTTGAACTCCTCGAAGATCACCTCGTCCATCTTGGAGCCGGTCTCGACCAGCGCCGAGGCGAGGATGGTCAGCGAGCCGCCGTGCTCGATGTTGCGGGCGGCGCCGAAGAAGCGCTTCGGCGGGTACAGCGCCGCCGCGTCCACGCCGCCGGACAGGATGCGGCCGGACGCCGGAGCGGTCAGGTTGTACGCGCGGCCCAGGCGGGTGATGGAGTCGAGCAGCACGACCACGTCGTGGCCCAGCTCCACCAGGCGCTTGGCACGCTCGATGGCGAGCTCGGCGACGGTGGTGTGGTCCTCGGCGGGGCGGTCGAAGGTGGAGGCGATGACCTCGCCCTTGACCGTGCGCTGCATGTCGGTGACCTCTTCGGGACGCTCGTCCACCAGGACGACCATGAGGTGCACCTCGGGGTTGTTCGTGGTGATCGCGTTGGCGATCTGCTGCATCACGATGGTCTTGCCGGCCTTCGGGGGCGCGACGATGAGACCGCGCTGGCCCTTTCCGATCGGGGCGACCAGGTCGATGATGCGCTGGGTGACCTTGGTGGGCTCGGTCTCCAGGCGCAGGCGCTCCTGCGGGTAGAGCGGGGTCAGCTTGCCGAACTCGACGCGGCTGGCCGCCTCCTCCACGGTCTGGCCGTTGATGGAGTCGACCTTCACCAGCGCGTTGTACTTCTGGCGGCTGTTGTTCTCGCCCTCGCGCGGCTGGCGGATGGCGCCGACCACGGCGTCGCCCTTGCGCAGGTTGTACTTCTTGACCTGGCCGAGGGAGACGTAGACGTCGCTCGCACCCGGGAGGTAGCCGGTCGTGCGGACGAACGCGTAGTTGTCGAGCACGTCGAGGATTCCCGCGACGGGGAGCAGCACGTCGTCGTCGGCGAGCTCGGGCTCGAACTCGTCGCCGGGGCCGCCGCGGCGCTTGCGGTTGCGGTCGCGGTAGCGGCCGGAGCGTTCGCCCTCGGCGTCCTGCTGCTGCGGGCCGCGGTTCTGCTGGCGGTCGCCCTGCTGGCGGTCGCCCTGCTTCTGCTCGTCGCCGCCCTGGAGGTCCTTGGGCTGACCCTGCTGGCCCTGCTGACGGTCGCCCTGGTTGCCCTGGCCGTTCTGGTTCTGGCCGTTCTTGTTGCGGTTGCGGTTGCGGCGGCCAGAGCGGGACTGCTGCTCGCCCTCGGCCGGAACCTGGGCGTCGCCCTGCTCGGCGGGTGCGGTCTGCGCGCCCTGCGCGTTCTGCTCGGCCTCGCGGCTCTGCTCCGGCTGCTGCTGCTCGCCGTTCTGGTCCTGCTGGGCGCCCTGGCCGCGGCCGCGGCGACGGCGTCCGCCGCCCTGGCCGTCGCGCTGCGCCTGCTCGCGCGAGGCGAGAGCGGAGTCGAGGAGGGCGTCGACGTCCGGGATGAGCGACTCGACGCCGGTCTCGCCGGAGTTGACGTGCCCGTTGGCGGTGAGGCTGGTGCCGTCGGGGCTGGAGGCACGGCGCGAGCCGCGGCGACGCGGCTCCTGCGCCTGCTGAGCGGCCGGCGCGGCATCCGCGACAGCGGTCTCGGCGGCCGGCTCGACGGACTCGGCGGCGGCCGGCTCCGCGATGAGCGGCTCGATGAGCACCTGGGAGGCGGCGGTCGCGTGGTCGGCGGCCGGCGCGTCGGCGGGCACGGTCTCGGCGATCACCTCGACCGGGGCGGCGGCCTCGACCGCGACCTCCGGCAGGGTGGCGGCGCGGGCGGCCGCGATCGCCTCGACGAGCTCGCCCTTGCGAAGCTTGCTTGCGCCCTGGAGGCCCAGCCGGGAGGCGAGAGCCTGGAGCTCCGCCACCTTGAGCGAGGTCAGGTCGCTGGTGTCCACGCCCCCGGCGTGGAGTTCGACATCAGTCACTGAAGAGGATTCCTTTCCCCCGACGCGCTCTCTGCGCGTCGCTGTGGAGCACTCGTCACATGAACTGCCTTGACCGAGCTGCGTTCTGATCCGCGCTACGGTGCGCCCCGGACATCCGGGCACGCAGGCAGGAATGACGGCATGATTGCTATGAGATCACCCGGAAGCTGAATTCGCTCGTGAGGCGGGTTCTTCACGGGTGCACGCACAGTTTACCACCTCGCCCCCGGCGTTTTTGACGCTAGGCGGCGGGCGTGTCCGCGCTCTCGACGGCGACGGGGGTGACCGTCGCGCCCTTGAAATCGACCGCCAGCATGAGCGGCTGCCAATCGGACTCGGCCTCGCTCGCGACGAGCTCGGCGGCGGCGAGCCGCTGGCTCGGATCGCTGCAGAGCACGAGGATCGAAGGACCGGCGCCGGAGACGACGGCCGCGAAGCCGCGCGCGCGCAGCAGCGTGATGAGACGGTTGGTCTCGGGCATCGCCGAGGCGCGGTAGCTCTGGTGGAGCTTGTCCTCGGTCGCGGCGTGCAGCAGCTCGGGGCTCTGGATGAGAGCGGCGACGAGCAGGGCGGAGCGGGAGACGTTGAAGACGGCGTCCTCGTGCGGCACGGACTCCGGCTGGAGGCTGCGGGCCAGCGCCGTCGACATGACGTGCGACGGGACGAGCACGAGGGGCGAGACGCCGCGGTGCACGATCAGCTTCTTGAACTGCGGTCCCTCGGGGGTGACCCACGCGATGGTCAGGCCGCCGAACAGGGCGGGCGCGACGTTGTCGGGGTGCCCCTCCATGTCGTTGGCGAGCGCGAGCAGGCTCTGGGCGTCGAACTCGACGACGCCTTCGAGCAGGCCCTTGGCCGCCATGATGCCGGACACGATGGCGGCGCCGGAGGATCCCATCCCCCGACCGTGCGGGATGCTGTTGCGCGCGACCAGCGAGAGGCCGGGCAGCGGGTGGCCGACGGACTCGAAGGTGTGCGCGATCGCGCGGACGACCAGGTTGGTCTCGTCGGTCGGCACCTCGCCGGCGCCGACGCCGATGACCTCGACCGTCGCGCCCGGCTCGTCGCGGACCGAGACCTGCAGCTCGTCGTAGAGGGCCAGCGCCAGGCCGAGGGTGTCGAACCCGGGGCCGAGGTTGGCGCTGGTCGCGGGGACCTTGACCTGGACGGAGCGGCCGCGCAGCGCGTCGGCCGAGAACGTCACGCCGTCGCTCCGCTCGGGACGAGCCCGAGCACGTCGGCGATGGTCGCGGTGTCGATCGGGACGACCGTGGGCTGCACGTCCGAGCCGTCCGCGGTGCGGAGGGCCCACTGCGGGTCCTTCAGGCCGTGGCCGGTGACCGTGAGGACGACCGTGGAGCCCGCGGGGATGACGCCGGCCTCGGCACGCTCGAGCAGGCCGGCGACGCTGATCGCGGACGCCGGCTCGACGAAGATGCCGACCTCGGACGAGAGGATGCGGTGCGCCTCCAGGATCTTGGCGTCGTCGATCGCGCCGAAGTAGCCGTCGCTGTCGTCCCGGGCGTTGAGCGCGAGCTCCCACGAGGCGGGGTTTCCGATGCGGATCGCGGTGGCGATGGTGTCCGGGTCCTTGACGGGGTGGCCGAGCACGATCGGGGCGCTGCCGGCGGCCTGGAAGCCGAACATCCGGGGCAGCCTGGTGGTCTCGCCGCGCTGCAGCTCCTCCGTGTAGCCGCGGTGGTAGGCGGTGTAGTTGCCGGCGTTGCCGACGGGGACGATGTGGAAGTCCGGTGCGTCACCGAGCACCTCGACGACCTCGTACGCGGCCGTCTTCTGGCCCTCGATGCGGTCGGGGTTCACCGAGTTGACCAGATGCACCGGGTAATTCGTGGCGAGGTCGCGGGCGATGTCGAGGCAGTCGTCGAAGTTGCCCTGCACCTGCAGCAGCTGGGCGTTGTGGGCGATGGCCTGGCTGAGCTTGCCCATCGCGATCTTGCCCTCGGGCACGAGCACGACGGCCTGGATGCCGGCGTGCGTCGCGTACGCCGCGGCGGAGGCGGAGGTGTTGCCGGTGGAGGCGCAGATCACGGCCTTCGCGCCGTGCTCGACGGCCTTCGAGATCGCCATGGTCATGCCGCGGTCCTTGAAGGACCCGGTCGGGTTCATGCCCTCGAACTTGACGTAGACGTCGGCGCCGGTGCGGGCGGAGAGCGCCGCGGCCGGGATGAGCGGCGTGCCGCCCTCGCCGAGCGTCACGATCGGCGTCGCCTCCGAGATGTTCAGGCGGTCCGCGTACTCGCGCAGGACGCCACGCCACTGCCGGCTGTAGGACTTCTCGGGCATTACGATCCTTCGACTCGGAGAACGGATGAGATGGCGGTCACGACATCGCTGGCCGCGAGCGCCTCCACGGTCGCCGCCAGAGCGGCCTCCTCGGCCTCGTGGGTACCGATGACCAGGGTAGCGGTGGGCGCGCCCGGGCCGTGAATCGCAGCGTTACCCGAGATGACGACGGCTCCCGTCGTGCTCGGCACCGACTGCTGCATGGTCTCGACGCTGACCCCGCCGTCGCTCAGGATGCGCGCGACCGACGCGAGCACGCCCGGCTGATCGGTCACGTCGAGCGTGATCTGGTAGCGGGTGACCACCCGGCCGATGTCGAGCACGGGGAGGTCGGCGTGCGTCGACTCCGCCACACCCGGGCCGCCGACGACGTGGCGGCGGGCGGCCGAGACGACGTCGCCGAGCACGGCCGAGGCCGTCTCGACACCGCCGGCACCTGCGCCATAGAACATGAGGTCGCCCGCGGCTCCCGCCTGCACGAAGACGGCGTTGTGCGCGCCGTGCACGGCGGCGAGCGGGTGGTGGCGGTCGATCAGGGCCGGGTAGACGCGGGCCGAGACGCCCTCCTCTCCCGTCTCCGGATCGGTCATGCGCTCGCAGATGGCGAGCAGCTTGATGACGGCGCCGGCCTCGCGGGCGGCATCCACCTGGGCGGTGGTGATGCCGGTGATGCCCTCGCGGTAGACCCGGTCGAGCGGGACGGTGGTGTGGAACGCGAGGCTGGCGAGGATGGCCGCCTTCTGCGCCGCGTCGTATCCCCCGATGTCGGCGGTCGGGTCGGCCTCGGCGTAGCCGCGCTCGGTGGCGGTCGCCAGGGCGTCCTGCAGGTTCTCGCCGTTGACGTCCATCCGGTCGAGGATGAAGTTCGTCGTGCCGTTCACGATGCCGAGGATGCGGTTGACCCGGTCGCCGGCGAGGCTGTCGCGCAGCGGACGGATGATCGGGATGGCGCCCGCGACGGCGGCCTCGTAGTAGAGCTGTGCGCCGACCTGCTCGGCCGCCTCGAACAGTTCGGGGCCGTGGGTGGCCAGCAGCGCCTTGTTCGCGGTGATGACATCGGCCCCGGAGTTGAGGGCCTCCAGCACGTAGCCGCGGGCCGGCTCGATGCCGCCCATCAGCTCCACGACGATGTCCGCACCGAGGATGAGGGAGCTCGCGTCGGTGGTGAACAGCTCGCGCGGCAGGTCGACGTCGCGCGGGGCGTCGACGTCGCGCACGGCGATGCCGACGAGCTCGAGCCGGGCCCCGACGCGGGAGGCGAACTCGTCGCCCTGCTCCAGCAGCAGACGCGCCACCTGCGATCCGACGGACCCGGCCCCGAGCAGGGCGACGCGGAGGTTGCGGTACTCGATCATCGGTTGACTCCTTCACCGGCGGTGCCGTCGTACGCGGCATCGCGCGCCAGCAGATCCGCCTCGGTCTCGCCGCGCACGATCACGCGGGCGTCGCCGTCGCGCACCGCGATCACGGGCGGGCGGCCGAGATAGTTGTAGTTGCTCGCCAGCGACCAGCAGTAGGCGCCGGTGGCGGGGACGGCGAGCAGGTCGCCGGGCCGCACGTCGGAGGGGAGGTATTCGGCGTCCACGACGATGTCGCCGCTCTCGCAGTGCTTGCCCGCGACGCGGACGAGCGCGGGGGCGGCGTCCGACACGCGGCCGGCCAGCCGGACGGAGTAGTCGGCGCCGTAGAGCGCCGGGCGGGCGTTGTCGCTCATGCCGCCGTCGACGCTCACGTAGCGGCGCACCGCGGTCTCGCCGTCGTCCTCGGCCGCGACGAGCACGTCCTTGGTGGTGCCGACCGTGTAGAGGGTGAGCCCGGCGGTGCCGATGATCGTCCGGCCCGGCTCGAAGGCGACGACGGGCGTCGGGATCTCGAGCTCGGCGCATCCCGCGGCCACGGTCTCCGCGATGCGGCGCGCCAGCTCGGCGATCGGCGCGGGGTCGTCGACGGAGGTGTAGGCGATGCCGAAGCCGCCGCCGAGGTTGAGCTCGGGCACGTCGCCGCCGGCGAGGAGGTCGCGGTGCACGGCGAGCAGCCGGGCGGCGGACTCCACGAACCCGTCCGCGCCGAAGATCTGCGAGCCGATGTGGCAGTGGAGGCCGAGGAAGCGCAGTCCCGCGTGCGAGCGGATGCGCGCCACGGCGTCGGCCGCATCGCCGAGCGCGATGCCGAACTTCTGGTCCTCGTGGGCCGTGGCCAGGAACGCGTGGGTGTGGGCGTGCACGCCGCTGTTCACCCGGAGCCGGACGTTCTGCACGCGCCCGTGCCGCTCGGCCGCATCGGCGACGCGGTCGATCTCCTGCAGGCTGTCGATGATGATCGCACCGATGCCGACGGAGACGGCGCGGTCGATCTCGGCGATCGACTTGTTGTTGCCGTGGAAGCCGAGCCGCTCGGGGTCGACGCCCGCGGCCAGGGCCACGGCCAGTTCGCCCCCGGAGCAGATGTCGATGTTGAGACCGGCGTCGGCCATCCAGCGCGCGACCTCGATGGAGAGGAAGGCCTTGCCCGCGTAGTAGACCTTCGCGGCGGTGCCGACCTCGGCGAAGGCGGACTGCAGGGCGTCGCGCACCTCGGCGGCGCGCTCCCGCGCCTCCCGCTCGTCGATGACGTAGAGCGGGGTGCCGAACCGGGCGGCCAGATCGGACGCGCGCACGCCTCCGACGATGACCTCCCCCTCGTCGCGCACGACGGTGCGGGACCAGAGACCGGGGACGAGCGCGTTCGCATCGTCCGGAACATGCAGCCACGGGGGTGCGAGGGGATTCGGAGCCATAGGGAGAACCTCACGGGAACGACGAGTGGGAGTCTCTCAGGCGAGCGGACCCGGATTGGCCCCTGAAGCCGGTGGAGAAGTACGAGAAGTCTACCGATGCTGCCGGGAGCCTCCGGACAGTGTTACGTGCAGCTCCCCTTGCTGCCGAGGAACTTCTCGTCCATCACGAAATCGTGCGCCGTCAGCGTGACGGTGGCGTGGCCAGGGGTGATCGCGATGTCGGAGACCTGGACGCCGTCGGGAAGGTACTGGGCGGCGCAGACCGGGAACGGGCCCTGGTCGGTGAGCGCCTGCAGCAGCCGGGTGAGGTTGACGTCGGCGCCGGAGCCCGTGTCGAGGGACGCCTTGTCCGGCTGGAGGAGCACCTCCTTGCCGGCCGCCTTGGGCGTCGCCGTGACCGAGTAGCCGACCGGCAGGCCGAGCAGGTCGATGCTCCCCTTGTAACCGAGGACGCCGTCGCCGAGGGTGATGTCGCCGGTCGCACCGGGGATCGTGACCAGCTTGTTGAGCGACGCCTGCGAGATGCTGAGCGTGCCCGTCGCGGCCGAGATCGGCTTGCTGAAGTCGGTGGGAACGCCCGTCGCGACGATGGAGGCGCTGAGCGGCGCCCCCTTGACCGTCAGCTCCGGCGCGTCCAGCTCCACGCGCTGGAAGGTGCCGGCGAGGTACTGCTGCAGCACCGACACCCCGCCGATGTGCACGTGCACGTCGCCGGAGATCTCCGCCGGCAGGCTCTTCTCGATCTCGGACGACACCCGCTGCTCGGCGTACGCGCGCGCGGCGATGTCGGCGACGACGAGCAGCACGATCAGCACGACCAGCGGAATCAGGGTCCAGAGCAGCACCCGCACCCAGCGGGGCCGTCGCGTGCGTGCGGACGTCGTGCCCGGCGTGGCCGCCGGGTCGGGGAGGATCTGGGTGGGCTGCTCGCTCATCCGGTCACATCCGCTCGGGAGCGGACACCCCCACGAGCCCGAGGCCGTTGCGGATGACCTGGCCCGTGGCGTCGTTCAGCCAGAGGCGGGTGCGGTGCGCGTCGGTGACCGGCTCCTCGCCGAAGGGGATGACGCGGGTGGAGCCGTCGCGGACCGCGTACCACGCGTGGTACAGCCCGGCGACCTCCTCGATGTAGCGGGCGACGCGGTGCGGCTCGCGCAGCTCGGCGGCCTGGGCCACCACGCGCGGGAACTCCTGCAGCGCGCCGAGCAGCGCGCTCTCGCTCTCGTGCGTGAGCAGCTCCGGGCGGAACACGCTGCGGTCCACGCCCGCCTTCGCGGCGTTGGCCGCGACGGAGCAGGTGCGCGCGTGGGCGTACTGCACGTAGTAGACGGGGTTCTCGTTGCTGCGCTTGCTGAGCAGGTCGAGGTCGATGTCGAGCTGCGAGTCGGTGGACGAGCGGACCAGCGAGTAGCGGGCGGCGTCGACGCCCACCGCGTCGACGAGGTCGTCGAGCGTGACGATCGTGCCGGCGCGCTTGGACATCTTCATCGGCTCGCCGTCCTTGACGAGGTTCACCATCTGCCCGATGAGGATCTGGAGGTTGACGTTCGGCACGTCGCCGAAGGCCTCCGTCATCGCCATCATGCGGCCGATGTAGCCGTGGTGGTCCGCGCCGAGCATGATGATGTTCTGCTCGAAGCCGCGCTCGCGCTTGTCGAGGTAGTAACCGAGGTCGCCGGAGATGTAGGCGGGCTCGCCGTTCGAACGGATGATGACGCGGTCGCGGTCGTCGCCGAAGGTCGTGGTGCGCAGCCAGATGGCGCCGTCCGCCTCGAAGATGTGGCCCTGCTCCCGGAGGCGCTGGATGGCGCGCTCGACGGCGCCCGACTCGTGCAGCGAGTCCTCGTGGAAGAAGACGTCGAAGTCGACCCCGAACGAGTGCAGGCGGTTCTTGATCTCCTCGAACATGAGCGCCGTCCCGCGCGAGCGGAAGACCTCCTGCTGCTCGTCGCGCGGGAGGGAGGCGAGGTCGCCGTCGAAGCCGTCGGCCACCGTCGCGGCGATCTCGCCGATGTAGGCGCCGCCGTAGCCGTCCTCGGGCGTCGGCTCGCCGAGGTAGGCGGCGAGCAGGCTCCGCGCGAAGCGGTCGATCTGCGAGCCGTGGTCGTTGAAGTAGTACTCGCGCGTGACGTCGGCACCCGCGGCCTGCAGGATGCGCGCGAGGCTGTCGCCCACCGCGGCCCAGCGGGCGCCGCCCATGTGGATCGGGCCGGTCGGGTTGGCGGAGACGAACTCCAGGTTCACGAGCAGGCCGTGGTAGACGTCGCTGCGCCCGTACGCTTCGCCGGCCTCCAGGATCGTCTGCGCCAGCTGGCCGGCGGCGGCCGCGTCGAGACGGAAGTTGATGAAGCCGGGGCCGGCGATCTCGGCCGAGGCGACGCCGTCGATGGAGGCCGCGGCCTCGGCGATCTCGGTCGCGAGCTCCCGCGGGTTCGCGCCCACCTTCTTGGCCAGGCGCATGGCGACGTTGGACGCCCAGTCCCCGTGCTCGCGGTTCTTCGGCCGCTCGAGGGGCACGTCGTCGAGGGTGATCGTCAGCTCGCCGAGGTCGGCACCCTCCGCTCGGCGCCGGTCGACGACCGCGGTCACGATGTCGAGCAGGGCGGCGGAGAGGTCTGCGGGAGTCATGAGGACCGATTCTACCGGGCGCGGGAAGGCATCGATTCCCTAACGAAGCGGGCGGCCGTGCCGTCCCGGCGGGGAGCGCCGCGCGACCGCTTGATAGTCTCGACGGGACGTACACGCCGACACGGAAGACCGAGCGCCACCATGCCCTACTCCGCCCGATCCGCCCTCCGCGCCGTCGTCGTCGCGGCGACCCTGACCGGTGCGCTCGCGCTCGCCGGCTGCGCCCCGACCGCGAGCCCGTCCGCCTCCCCCACGGCCACCACCGGCGGAGGGGCCGCCACCACCAAGCCGTCGGCCACGCCCACGCCGACGCCCACCGAGCCGGCCACCCCCGTCACGCTCACCTGCGACCAGATCGTCACCGCCGACCAGCTGTACGCCTACAACCCCAACTTCGGCCCCAACCCCGACTACAAGCCCAAGGACGGCAGCCTCGAGAAGAAGGTCGCCGACTGGCAGGGCGCCACCTGCTCCTGGCTCAACCAGACCAGCGGCGACGTCATCCAGATCGCCGTCGCCCAGCCGCCGGCGAGCCAGCTCGACGCGCTCAAGAACGCCGCGATCACCGACGCGCAGCCCGTCCCGACCTACGGCGCCCCGCCCATCGAGGGCTACTTCAAGACCGGCGACTCCGGACAGGTGCAGATCTTCCGCGGCGCCTTCTGGATCGTCGCCGAATCCACCGCCTTCTTCGAGCCCGGCGACGCCGCACCGCTCATGGAGAACGTGCTGGGGAACCTGCCCGCCGGCTGACCCACACGGCCGCCGGCACTCGCACCCGGCTGTGCGAGCGCGACGGAAAAGTGATGCTAGCCTGGACGGGCACTCCTGGCCCCCATAGCTCAGGGGATAGAGCGTCTGCCTCCGGAGCAGAAGGCCGTAGGTTCAAATCCTACTGGGGGCACCGGAACACGACGAAGGCCCCTCTCCTGCGGGAGAGGGGCCTTCGTCGTGTGCGGGGACCGATTGGTAGTGTCTGAATCCGAGTCGAACACGCACAGCACGGGGGGAATGTCGATGTCCGTCCTCCGTCCTCGTCTGGCCACGCAGGGGGCGTCCGGCGTGACGATCCGTCCACGCGGCTACAGCCCGCTGGGCGTGACCGCGTTCTTCGTGCTCGCAGCCGCCGTCATCGCCGTGGTCGCGTTCGTCGCCGAGAGCGTCGCGCTCCAGGTGGGCACGGGATTGCTGGCGGTCGCGGTTCTGGGGTGCGGAGTCGGGCTCCGTGGAGTGATGGAGTCGACATCCCCGCGCTCGATCCGGATCGATCCGTCGCCCGGAGGCGTTCGATTCACTCCGACGCGCGCCGTGCGCTCGACGTTCCTCGTGCTGGGGCTTCTCCTGCTCGCGCCCGCCGTCGCCTTCCTCATCCTCCGGTACCTGGCGATCCCCTCCGCGGGGCCGGTCGACGTCGAGCGCTGGTACGTCCTGGGGATCGGCCTCGTGGGGGTGGGCGTCGTCGCACACGAGGTGTGGATCCTCCGGATCCCGGCCGGCCTCACGCTGACCGAGCACGGCGTCTCCGGAACGCGAGGGGCCGGACGTATTCGCCTGACCTGGGACGAGGTGGCGACGGTCGGTGTCGTCGACCTGCGCGGCGCTCACCTCCTCCTCACGACCACATCGGGCGAACGGATTCGCATCGCGCCGTACTGGATCGGCTCCGATCCGAACGTGGTCGCGCCGATCGTCCGGTACTTCCTGCACGATCCCGCTCGGCGACACCTGCTCGGCGGCGACCCGCGCGCGGCGATACGACGCGTGGAAGAGGCGGCAGCCGGGTCAGAGCCCGGCTGAGCAGCGCGGGCGACTCCGCCCGGCCGTGACCGCGTACCATTGACCGGTCATGGACTGCTCGTACTTCGATGCCGGCGTGTGCCGGTCGTGCACGCTGATGGGTGTGCCGTACGCCGAGCAGCTGGCGGAGAAGGATCGGTCGGCCCGTGTGCTGCTGGCGCCCTTCGGGGACGCCGCGTGGCTGCCGCCGGTCGCTAGTGCGGAGTCCGGGTACCGCAACAAGGCGAAGATGGTGGTCGGCGGCACGCTGGAGCAGCCGACGATCGGCATCCTGGACGAGCGCGGCCGGGGCGTCGACCTGCAGGAGTGCGGGATCTGCGCGCCGGGGGTGCGCGCCGCCCTGCCGGTGCTCGCCCGGTTCATCACGCGCGCGCGGCTGGTCCCCTACAGCGTGCCGGAACGGCGCGGGGAGCTGAAGTACGTGCTCGTCACCCTCTCCCCCGACGACGAGCTGATGATCCGGTTCGTGCTGCGGGACGAGTCGGCGGTCGCGCGCATCCGGCGCGAGCTGCCCTCGCTGCTCGTGGAGCTGCCGAACACACGCGTGGTGTCGGCCAACATCCAGTCCGAGCACAAGGCGGTGGTCGAGGGCGACCGGGAGATCGTGCTGACGCCGGACGCGTCGCTGGTGATGCGGGTCGGCGGGGTCCCCCTGCGCTTGCGTCCGCAGAGCTTCTTCCAGACGAACACGGCGGTGGCCGAGGAGCTGTACGGCCAGGTGAGCGCGTGGGTCGACGAGGTGTCGCCGGCGAGCGTCTGGGACCTGTACTGCGGAGTGGGCGGATTCGCGCTGCACTGCGCGGCGCCCGGGCGGCGCGTGGTCGGCGTGGAGACGAGCCGGGAGGCGGTGAAGAGCGCACGCTCGACGGCCGCGGCGGCGGGCCTCCCCCAGCTCGCGTTCCGCGCGGAAGACGCGACCGCGTTCGCGCTGCGGGCGAAGACGGCTCCGGAGCTGGTGATCGTGAACCCGCCGCGGCGCGGCATCGGCACGGAGCTGGCCGACTGGCTCGAGGGCTCCGACATCCCGCACGTCGTGTACTCCAGCTGCAACCCGAAGAGCCTCGCGACCGACCTGGCCCGCATGCCGTCCTACCGCATCCGCACCGGCCGCGTGCTCGACATGTTCCCGCAGACCGGCCACCTGGAGGTGGCGGTCCTGCTCGAACGCGCCTGACGGGCGCACGCACGCAACGAGGGGCGCGTCTCGCAACGCACCCCTCGTGATCCGGTCATCAGCTCGCGAGCGACTCCGACCGCTTCGGGAGCACCCAGCCCGGGCGCGCGAAGTGGCAGGTGTAGCCCCACGGGATGCGCTCCAGGTAGTCCTGGTGCTCGGGCTCGGCCTCCCAGAACGGCCCGGCGGCCTCCACCTCGGTGACGACCTTCGCGGGCCAGAGCCCGGAGGCGTCGACGTCGGCGATGGTGTCCTCCGCGACGCGGCGCTGCTCGTCGTCGGTGTAGTAGATCGCCGACCGGTAGCTGGTGCCCACGTCGTTGCCCTGGCGGTTCTTCGTCGAGGGGTCGTGGATCTGGAAGAAGAACTCCAGCAGCTCACGGTAGGAGGTGCGCTCGGGGTCGTACTCGATCTCGATCGCCTCGGCGTGGGTGCCGTGGTTGCGGTAGGTGGCGTTCGGCACGTCGCCGCCGGTGTACCCGACGCGGGTGCCGGTGACTCCCGGGCGCTTGCGGATCAGATCCTGCATGCCCCAGAAGCAGCCTCCGGCGAGGATCGCCTTCTCTGTCGTCATTCGTTCGTTCTCCTTTACTTCTCGAAAAGCCGGCGGTAGACGCCGTAGCCCTGCTGCTCCAGCTCGGCGAGCGGGACGAAGCGGAGCGCGGCGGAGTTGATGCAGTAGCGCATGCCGCCCTCGGCGATGGGACCGTCGTCGAACAGATGCCCCAGGTGGCTGTCGGCCTGGCCGGAGCGGACCTCGGTGCGGCGCATCCCGAACGTGCGGTCGGTGTTCTCGATGATCTCGGCGGACTCGATCGGCCGGGTGAAGCTCGGCCAGCCCGATCCGCTGTCGAACTTGTCGGTGGACGAGAACAGCGGCTCGCCCGAGACGACGTCGACGTAGATGCCGTCCTCGTGGTTGTTCCAGAACTCGTTGCGGAAGGCGGGCTCGGTCGCCGCCTCCTGGGTCACGGCGTACTGCCGCTTGGTGAGGCGCCCGATCGCATCCGGGTCCTTGGTGTAGCGCGGTGTCACGTTCTCCTGTGTCACGATTCCTCCTCGGTGCGGTTGCCGCCTGCTGCGGCCCGCACTGAGGAGAACAGCGCAGGGGCGCTGGTTGGTCCCACTGATGCTGAGTCTTCGCTGTGAGCGGTCGCGGGGCTAGCCGCGCGCGGACCGGTCCCCTACTCTGTGGCTGTTCCACCGCCTCTCCCGCACGACCCCACTGCCTCGTCCCGGTACGGCACTACGGAAGGAACCCCGTGTCACTCCCCACCATCGTCCTCGTCCATGGAGCCTGGGCCGACGCGTCCAGCTGGAACCCCGTCATCACGGCGCTGCGTGAGCGCGACTTCACCGTGCTCACCGTCCCGAACCTCCTGCGCGGCATCGCCGGGGACGCCGCCTACGTGGCCTCCGCCGTCGCCCAGCGCACCAGCGGACCCGTGGTCCTCGCCGGTCACTCGTACGGCGGCGCCGTCATCAGCGGTGCCGCGCTCGGCGGCGGCGATGTGCGCGCCCTCGTCTACGTCGACGCGTTCCTGCCCGACGACGGGGAGAACGTGGTCGGCCTGCTCGCCGGCACGGGATCCGCGCTCGACGTGCCCGATCCGACCGCCGTGCTCGACGTCGTCGGCTACCCGGGAGCCCCGGAGGGCGACGCGGACGCGTACCTGAAGGCGAGCACCGTCCACGACTCGTTCGCGCAGGACCTCGACCCCGCCGTCCGCGAACTCGTGTTCGCGACCCAGCGCCCCATCGCGCTGGCCGCCAACGTCGGGCCCGCCGGCCCTCCCGCCTGGCGTCAGCTGCCGAGCTGGGCGCTCGTCGGCACCGAAGACCGCATCATCCCTCCCGCGGCCCAGCGCCGCATGGCCGAACGCGCCGGCTCCACGATCGTGGAAACCCCTGCCGGACACGTCTCCATGCTCGCAGCGCCGGATGTCGTCACCGGGGTGATCGTCGCCGCCGCGGAATCCCTCGGCTGAGCGACGCCGGCCGTGAGAGCCGACGTCCCCCAGGCGTCCTCACGGCCGGGCCTGCTCCTCCCCCTCCGCGTCCTGCTGAACCACCGGGATCGCCTCGGTGAACTGCGCGCCGCGCTGCTCCTTCTCGGGCGAACCGCCGAAGAGCCGGGCCTCGTCGTGCGACTGCGACTGGGCGCGCGCGGTCGGGACGGTGGGCGCGGGAGGCTCCACCAGCTCGACGCGCGAGCGCGGGAGCGACGCCGGCGCGTACCGCTGCATCCAGTCGACGAGACGCTCGCGGACGAGGCAGCGCAGGTCGAACAGGGTCGGAGCGTCCTTGGCGGTGACGAGCACCCGCACTCGCACCCAGCCGGCGACCGCGTCCGTCACCTGCAGCACGCCCGTCCGGCCGTCCCACAGGTCGGTGGCGGCCAGGATGCGGTTGAGCTCGGACCGCATCCCCGCCGGTGACACCCGCCAGTCGAGGTCGAACTCGACGGAGCCGAGCAGTTCGCTGTGCTGGCGCGTCCAGTTCTCGAACGGTTTCGTGGTGAAGTAGGTCGACGGCAGCACGAGCCGACGGTCGTCCCACACGTGCACGACGACGTAGGTGAGCGTGATCTCCTCGATCGTCCCCCACTGCTGCTCGACCACCACGACGTCGTCGAGGCGGATGGCGTCGCTGAAGGCCAACTGGATGCCCGCGAACAGGTTGGCGAGGCTCGACTGCGCCGCGACACCGGCGATGATGCCGATGACGCCGGCGGAGGCCAGCAGGCTCGCACCGGCCGCCTGCAGCGCCGGGAACGTGAGCAGCACCGCCCCCAGGCCGATGACCACCGCCGCGACCACGGTGAGGCGCCGCAGGATCAGCACCTGCGTGCGCACCTTTCGCGCGTACCGGTTGTCCGGCACGTCGAGCCGGTAGCGGGCGAGGCCGAGGTCCTCCACGAAGACCACCATCGCCGCGGCGAACCAGACGCCGGTGACGATGGACAGGATCAGCATGGTGTGCTGGATGCCCTGCTGCCAGCCCGCGGGGACCTCCGGCGGCAGGGCGACCGCGATGGCGATCCAGAGCACGGCGACGAGCAGGAAGAGGCGGAACGGCACGCGCGCGTTCCTGACCAGCAGTTCGGGCCAGGTGCGCCGGCGGGCGACCGCCCGCAGGACGGCGCCGACGATGGCGGTGACGACGATCGCGAGCACGACGGCGACGACGCACGCGACCGCGAGTCCTGGCCAGGTTCGGAGGGCGGACACGACGGGAGGAGCTCCTTCGGGATCGGGACGGGGGTGCCGTGGAGTGTACGCCCGGGCCGCGCTACGCTGAGGGCTTCGGGGGAATCGGTCGGTCGGCGAGGGAGCAGGAGACAGGCATGGCGGCAACACGGACACTCTTCGTCGGCGGGACCGGGGTCATCAGC
>NZ_MKVJ01000017.1:614192-650608 GCF_001898805.1 Leifsonia sp. 71-9 | reverse complement strand
CCCGACACCTCTATCGGACCCTCAACACCCTCTACGCCGCACCCGAGACAAGTTGACAAACATAGAAGCGTCGAAAGCCCGGCACGGAGAACCGGGAGCGAGCTACGATCGGCCGACGGAAAGACAAACAAGGCAGCCGGTGCAGCGCCGCCGCAGGCGGCTCCTCACGTCGTCATCAGCGCCGGGGCGCACAGGGGGCATCCAGCCGATCTCCGACGCCCGCGACCGGCGTATCTCCTGCGAGATCGGCTGCTGCGTTTCGGACAGGCCGCCACTCTTCGACCTGCCCGAGGCAGCCCGGCGAGCGCGGTGACCGCGGCAGTCGGGACGTCCTCTGCGTGCCGTTCAGGCGGCGACCGACCGCCGAACCGTCGTCGTGGCTCCGGCGGCCCAAGTGCGATAGCCGCCGTCGAGATTGACGACGTCACGGCCATGCTGGGCCAGGATGCGCGCGGCCGTGTGGCCGCGCTGGCCCACCTGACAGTGCACGACAAGCGGCGCGTCGGGCAGCTCCCCGAGTCGCTCGCGGAGGTCGTCGACGGGAATGTTGACCGCGCCCGGGATGCTGCCCGCGGCGTGCTCGCGAGGCGTGCGGACGTCGACGAGAGTGGCTCCGGCGGCAACGGCCGCGTCGAGCTCGTGCCACTGGATCGCCCGGGTTGCGCCGGTGCGGAGGTTGTCTGCGACGTACCCGAGTTGGTTGACGGGGTCTTTGGCGGAGCCGAACTGGGGTGCGTAGGCAAGCTCGAGGCGGGCGAGGCCGGAGGCGGTGATCCTACCGGCCATGGCGACGGCGATCACGTCGATGCGCTTGTCGACCCCCTCGCCGCCGACGATCTGCGCGCCAAGGATGGCGTCGCTTCCCGGGTCGACGAGGAGCTTCACGGACATGGTCTGCGCGCCCGGGTAGTACGTTGCGTGCGAGGCGGGGTGGGTGTGGATGGCTCGGTGGGCGCGACCAGTGGCGACGAGCTGCCGCTCGCTCCAGCCGACCTTGGCGGCGACGGTGTCGAACACCTTCACGATCGCGGTGCCGAGCGCAGGCGTGTTCCGCTCGTCGCGTCCGACGATGACGTCGGCGACCGAGCGGCCGTGCCGATTCGCGAGGCCCGCCATGGTCACGAGCGCGGGCTCGCCGCTGAGGGCGTCGACCTTCTCCACACCGTCGCCGACGGCGAAGATGCCGGGGTCGCTCGTGCGGTTATCGGCGTCGACGGCGATGCCTCCCGTCGGGCCGAGGCGCAGGCCCGCCACCTGGGCCAGGTCGACGCTTGGCACGACCCCGGAGGCGTCGATGATGAAGTCCGGTCGCAGACTGGTGCCGTCGTCGAGGAGGACGCGCCCGGCCTCCACCGAGTCGATCGTGACCGAGGTGCGCACGTCGACACCGTGGCTCCGCAGCTGCGCCTCGAGCGGGGCGACCATCTCGGGGTCGAGCGGGGTCAGGATCTGCTCGCCCCGCTGGATGAGGGTGACGTGGATGCCGCGGTGCACCAGGTTCTCGACGGCCTCGAGGCCGATGAAGCCGCCGCCGACGACGAGTGCCGACGGGTTGTCGGCCGCGGCGTCGACCAGCACGCCGATCGCGTCGACGTCCTCCACCGTGCGGAGGGTGTGCGTCGGGATGCCCGGGTGCCCGGCCGCCTCGCGCGCAGACGCGCCGACGGCGAGGATCAGCCGGTCGTAGCTCTCGGTCATGAGCTCGCCGTCGGCCAGGTCGAGCACCGAGACGGTGCGCGCTGCGGGGTCGATGCCGATGACCTCGTGACCCGTGCGCACGTCGAGCCGGAAGCGCGACGCCAGCGACTGCGGCGTCTGCAGAAGAAGCGAGGACCGGTCGCGGATCACGCCGCCGACGTAGTACGGCAGCCCGCAGTTGGCGTACGAGACGTAGGGGCCGCGCTCGAACACGACGATCTCCGCCACCTCGTCGAGCCGACGCAGCCGTGTCGCAGCAGACATTCCCCCGGCGACTCCGCCGACGATAACCGTCTTCATCCTGGTTACCTCCTGAAGGCTCTTTGGCATACCCTCCCCGGTATCGTACTATACGGACGGGGGTATAGCTAAACACCCCCGGCGAACCTCGAAGGAAGAGAGAACCACCCCCATGTGCTACCCCGCCACCTGCAAAGTCTGCGGCAAGACCACCTGGAGCGGCTGCGGCCAGCACGTCTCCGACGTGCGCCGGCAGGTGCCCGCGAGCCAGTGGTGCAACGGCACCCACACCGACGCCGAGAAGGCCGCCGCGACTGGAGGAGGGTTCTTCGGGCGCCTCTTCGGGAGGGACTGAGCATGAGCACGACCGTGCTCACCGCCGACACCCTCAAAGAGACGATCGAGCAGAACGGCATCGTGCTGCTCGACTTCTGGGCCGCCTGGTGCGGGCCGTGCCGCTCGTTCGCCCCAGTGTTCGAGGCGGCGTCCGAGAAGCACCCCGACATCACGTTCGGCAAGGTCGACACGGAGGCTGAGCAGGAGCTCGCGGCCGCCGCACGGATCACCTCCATCCCCACGCTGATGGCGTTCCGCGACGGCGTGCTTGTGTTCTCGCAGCCCGGCGCCCTCCCCGCCCGCGACCTGGAGGACCTGATCGGTCAGATCCGCGCCATCGACCCCACCCAGCTCGCCGCCGCGAAGGCCCCGGCCTGAGCGCGAAGCGATACCCTGGCGGGTACCGCGACGCACCCGCTCCACCCTCGACACCATTCTCACCATCGAGAAAGAAGACCACCGTGGCCACGACAGCCGCCGATATCAAACCCGTCCTCAACCGGCTGCGCCGCGCACAAGGACAGCTCAACGCCGTCATCGCCGCCGTCGAGAACGGCGGCAAATGCCGAGACGTCGTCATCCAGCTGGCGGCGGTCTCGAGCGCGCTCGACAAGGCCGGGTTCCAGATCATCTCCACGGCCATGCAGAAGTGCCTCACCGACCCCGACGACACCTCCGACCCGATCACCGTCGACGAACTCCAGAAACTCTTCATGACGCTGGCCTGAAACGCCGTGCGGGAAGGTAGCTAGCGCCAGGTGTCGGGCGTAATCCTTCCCTTGCCGGTCCGCACCGCCGGTGCGTCCGCCCCATGACGCGCTGCGGACACACGATCCGTGGTACCGGAGCACCCCGTGCCGCAATCACGTCGGCTGGTGATTCCCCGTCAGGGTCTCTCGCCAACGACGCCGGGATCGCACGTCTCGTAATTCGCCGTACGAGGGGCGGGCGAACAAACGCCAATCCTTCTCGGCCGCGGTCACATTGTGACGGCTGCTGGCTGAACCACTCTGGGGGTGCGTCCTGCGAGGTAATGTTGGGCGTCGAGGGCAGCGGCACACCCGGTTCCTGCGGCGGTGATCGCTTGCCGGTATCGGCGGTCGACGAGATCCCCGCAGGCGAACACGCCGGGCACGTTTGTCGCGGTAGTCGGGTGAGCGACCTTGACGTAGCCGTCGGCGTCCAGATCGATCTGACCGGCGACCAGTGCGCTGCGCGGGTCGTGCCCGATCGCGACGAACAGGCCGGTCGCGTCCAGGGTTGCCGGCTCGCCGGTTACAGTGTCGCGGACAGTGAGCCCGTTCAGCTTGCCGTCGCCGTGGGCTTCGGCGATCTGCGTGTTCCAGCGGATGTTGATCTTGGGGTTCTGCTGAGCCCGGTCCTGCATGATCTTCGATGCACGCAAGGCATCCCGGCGGTGGATGAGGGTCACCGAGTTGGCGAACCGGGTGAGGAACATGGCCTCCTCCAGCGCCGAGTCGCCGCCACCGGCAACCGCGATGTCCTGGTTCTTGAAGAACGCGCCGTCGCAGGTCGCGCACCAGGAGATCCCGTACCCGGAGAGCCGGTCCTCTCCCTCGATGCCGAGCTTGCGATGCGCCGAGCCCATCGCGAGGACGACGGCGTGCGCCTGGTAGGTGTCGCCGTTTCCGGTGGAGATCGTCTTGATCTCGCCGGTCAGGTCGACCGCGGTCGCGTCGTCGTAGACGAGGCGGGCGCCGAAGCGTTCGGCCTGCTGGCGCAGGTTCTCCATCAGGTCAGGGCCCTGGATGCCGTCGATGAAGCCGGGGAAGTTCTCGACCTCGGTGGTGTTCATCAGCGCGCCGCCGAGCTCGACCGAGCTGGTCAGCACGATCGGGTCCAGGCCGGCGCGGGCCAAGTAGATCGCGGCGGTGTAGCCGGCGGGACCGGAGCCGATGACGACAACGTTCTCGACGCTCACGCGGGCGTCACCTCCAGACTCGTCAGCAGCTCGCGCACGTGCTGCTCTACCTCATTGCGAATCGCCCGCACAGCCTCGATCGGCTGATCCTGCGGGTCGGCGAGCTCCCAATTCTGATAGCGCTTGCCGGGGTAGATCGGGCAGGCGTCACCGCACCCCATCGTGACAACGACGTCTGCGGCCTGCACCACGTCATCGGTCAGGGGCTTCGGGAACTCGCGGCTCATGTCCAACCCCACCTCTGTCATCACTTCGACGACTGCCGGGTTCAGGTCGTGCGCGGGCATCGAACCGGCGGAGCGAACATGGACCCGCCCCGAGGACAGGTGCTCGGTGAGGACGGCCGCCATCTGGGAACGCCCAGCGTTCTGCTCGCACACGAACAGCACCTCGGGCCAGATCACCGGCAGTGCACCCTTGGCCTGAGCCAGGGCGGTCAGCCGCTCCGTCGCGAAGTGGATCGTGCGCGTCGTCAGATGCGCCTTGACCTTCGCGGTGCGGAGCAGCGCGGTGTAGGACTCCAGGACATAGCGCTCCACCGTCTCACGGTTGAACACTCCGTCGAACTTGGCGGCGAGGTCGTCGGCGAGCCGACGAAGGTACGCTTCCGGATAGGCCAGCTCGGGCTGGCTACGGCGCCCCGTTGCGTCGATGGTCATGATCGTCACACCGCCGCGGGCAGCAGTTCAGCGAGCAGGGTCTCGACGCGCTGCTTGATGTCGTCACGGATCGGGCGGACCTCCTCGACCGGGCGGCCGGCGGGGTCGGTGAGGTCCCAGTCCTCGTAGCGCTTGCCGGGGAAGATCGGGCAGGTGTTGCCGCAGCCCATCGTGATCACAACGTCGGACTCCTTCACCGCATCGGTGGTGAGGATCTTGGGCTGCTCGCCCGCGATGTCGATGCCTTCCTCGGCCATGACCTGCACGGCGACCGGGTTGATCTGGTCCTTCGGCTCGGAGCCGGCGGAGAGCACCTCGACGCGACCTCCGGAGAGCTCACGCATGAAGCCCGCGGCCATCTGGGAGCGGCCGGCGTTGTGGACACAGACGAACAGGACGGTGGGGGTGGTCTCGGACATGGTTCTCCTCGGTTCTCAACGGTCTTCCATAAGCATAGATGTAGATCAATGCTTATTCCAATCGCCTATCGCCGAGTTCGGCAATCGTTCACTTTTCGATCCGCTCGAGAAGGTCACGGACGCGGCCCTCGATGTCGTTGCGGATCTCGCGCACGCGAGCGATCGGCTGACCGACGGGGTCGGGAATGTCCCAGTCGAGGTATTCGCGGCCCGGGTAGATCGGGCAGGCGTCGCCGCAGCCCATCGTGATCACGTAGTCCGCCGCCCGCACCGCTTCATCAGTCAGCGGCTTGGGGAACTCGCCACCGAGCGGCGTGCCGATCTCGTCCAGCACGCTCACGATCGTCGACCGCACGGCCTCCGCCGGCTCCGAGCCGGCGGTGCGGACGATCACCCGGTCCCCGGCCAGCTGGCGGAGGATGGCCGAGGCGAGCTGGGAGCGGCCGGCGTTCTGCACGCACACGAACAGCACTTCCGGCACTGTGTGGGTCGATTCGTCGGCCCGCAGGAGCGCGTCGAGCCGATCGATGGTGAAGCTGCTGGTCTGCGACGCTCGGGTCGGATGGGATCCATCGCGCTCGCCCAGCATCCGGTAGCTGTCGTGGACATACAAATTGACGGTCTCCGGTGCCAGCACCCCTCGGTATCGTGTCGTCAGGTCGGCGACGATTCGCTCCAGCGCGGCCGTGTCATCGCGTGTCTCGCCGTCTCGGACCAGGTTGGCGACGCGGTCGAGCTGGGAGGGTGTGATCGAGTACCACGCTGTGCGGCCGATCTGTTCGCGCTCGACCAGGCCCTCGTTCTTGAGCATCCGCAGGTGGTGCGAGACGGTGGGCTGGGTGAGGCCGAGGCTCTCGGCCATCCGGGTCACGGAACCTCTGCCCTCCTCGGAATCGAGGATGATTCGGAGGAGGGCAGCGCGGGTGGGATCGCTGATGCGCTTGAGGCTTTGCAGTCCAGCGGGATCGGCGGCCGTCTTGTTCATAGACACAAGTCTATGGAACGGGTTAGCAGCAGTCTTCGCAAGCGGACGGGTCGCAGACGGTCGGGTCGCAGCACTCCATGTCGGTCACCTTCTTCATTACGAGCAGCAGGAGGAACCGCTCGCGCCGGTGGAGCACACGCCCGTGGCCGGCAGCACGAGTTGCACGTTCGTCGCGGAGGCGATGTCGCCGGCGAGGTAGGCGGTGATTGAGCGAACCTGCTCGTAGCCGGTGGCGAGGAGGAACGTCGGGGCGCGGCCGTAGGACTTCATCCCGGCGAGGAAGAAGTTGGGCTCGGGCTGCTGCAGCTCGGCGAAGCCGTGCGGCTCGACGGTACCGCAGGAGTGGATGTTGGGGTCGATCAGGGGCGCCAGCCGGGCCGGCGCCTCCACGATGTCATCCAGGTCCAACCTGATCTCGCGCAGCATGTCCAGATCGGGCCGGAACCCGGTCGCGTTCACCACGATGTCAGTGTCGTGTTCGACGCGTTCGCCCGCTCGCTGCCCGATCAGGCGGAGTCCGCCGTCGATGGGGGCGAGGCGGAGGATCTCGAACCGGTCGAGCTGCTGGATTTTGCCGGTGTCGATGAGGCGGTCGACGCGCTTGCCGATGGCGGCGCGCTCGATCAGCTGGTCGTCGTCCGAGGTGGTGACCCGGACGGCGCTGGCGTTGCGGATCAGCCAGCTGATCTGCGTCTCCGGCACCTCGCGCCTGAGAGCGGCGAGGTTCAAGAGCGTGTTCGCTGCGGAGTGGCCTGCGCCGACGACGGTGACGCGCTTGCCGGCGAACCGGTCGCGCTCGCGCCCGACCACATCCGGGAGCGCGTGCGAGACATGCTCGGCGACGGCCGGCAGCCCGAGCGGGTCGAGTCCGGAGGAGGCGAGACTGTTCGGGGTCAGGTACGTGCCGGATGCGTCGATGACGGCTCGGGCCGTGACCTCCCGCACGCCGTCCTCATCGCTGGTGCGGAGCAGGAAGGGCGTGTCGGCGCGGCCGGCGCTGCGGGTGCGGTCCATGCCCTCGCGGCTGACGTCGGTGACCGTGACTGCGTAGTGGATGTGCGGACGGATTGAGTCGAGCGCAGCCAGCGGCGCAAGGTACTCGTCCAGGAATTGGCCGCCGGTGGGCAGCTTCTTCTCGTCGGGAACTGTCCACCCGGTGTCAGCCAGGAGTCGGCCGGCAGCGGGATCAACGAGCATCTTCCACGGGGAGAAGAAGCGGATGTGCGCCCACTGCGAGACGGTGTGGCCGGAGGCATCTCCGGTCTCGTAGATCTCGAACGGGATGCCCCGTTCGACCAGATGGGAGGCAGCGGCGAGCCCGATCGGGCCGGCGCCGATGATCGCCACCGGGAGTCCGTCGAGACGGCTGCTGCGGACCGTGGGGGCGGTGAGGTCGACGAGAGTCATCCGTGCTTTTCCATTCATCGAAGGTTTTCGATTTACAGTGTGCCTGCTTCATCGAAATCTGTCAATGTACGGGTACACTAGTCGCATGGCCGTTCTCGAAGCACTCCCGATCACACCCGTGAACGCCTGCTGCACTCCTGTGACGAGCGAGACCCTCTCCCTCGACGAGGCGGAGTCGATGGCGACGGCGTTCAAGGCTCTCGGCGACCCGACCCGACTTCGCCTGCTCTCGATCGTGGCCAACTCGGAGGGCCAGGAAGCGTGCGTCTGCGATCTGACCGAACCGATCGGGCTCAGCCAGCCGACGGTTTCACACCACCTCAAGCTGCTGCTGGAGGCGGGCTACATCACCCGGTCGAAGCGTGGCACCTGGTCGTACTACAAGCTCGTCCCAGGAAGCCTGGAGCGCGTCTCGAAGGTGCTAACGACGGCACCGTGAACCAGCTGGTCCAGCCGCTTGTCGCGGCGGGATCGGATGACTCGACATCCATGAGCAGGATGAATGGCAGGAACCACTTCGAGCCTGGATATCAGGCGCAGCAGGACAGCATCGAGACGTCGGTAGTGAATGCCTTGGCCACGATGCGAATTCCTTCCGCCATCGTCAAGTAGGGAGCCCACGCGTCGGCGACCTCATCGATCGTCTTGCCAAGCACGTACACGCCGGCGGCTGCGAGTTCGCCGGCGTCCTGCGAGACCGCGGTCAGACCGAGGATTTCGCCAGTCTCCGCGTTCGCGACCATCTTGATGAAGCCGCGAACGTCGCGGTTGACCAGAGCACGCGTCACGTACTTGAGCGGCAGGACTCTGCAGGCGCAGCGAACACCCGCCGAAATCGCGTCCCGCTCAGTCATCCCGACCGAGCCCACGGCGGGGCTGGTGAAGGTCACCCGAGGCAGCCGCGAATAGTCGATGGCGCGATCAGAGCCGGCCAGGGCGTTCTCGGCGACCAGCGTGCCATGGGCCGCTGCGACGTACACGAATTCCGGGTGCCCCGTCACATCGCCGGCCGCCCAGACCCGTGGGTGGGAGGACCGCAGTCGATCGTTGACAACGATCTCTCCCTTTTCGCCGGCCTCGACTCCTACTGTGTCGAGGTTGAGCCGACTCGTAACTGGCCGCCGACCGAGAGCGACCATGAGCTGGTCAGCGGTGAACTCCCGTTCACCGCCCGACACGACCGCGGTCACGGTCACCTGCCTGGTCACTGCGTCACGGGCCACCCGCACCGGCACCGCGCGGCGCACCACCCTTATGCCCTCGTCCGCGAAGACCTGTTCAAGGATTTTGGAAACCTCCGGCTCCTCCTTCGAAGCCAGGCGCGAGCGCACCAGAAGGGTGACCTGCACGCCGAGCCGTGAGAAGAGCTGAGCCTGCTCGAGAGCGACGTATCCGCCGCCGAGGATGAGCATCGAATCAGGCAGTTCCGTCATCTCCATGGCAGTGGTCGAGGTCAAAAAGCCTGTATTCTCCAAACCGTCGATCGGCGGAGCCCAAGGCTCTGAGCCCGTGGCAACGAGATAGTGTCCCGCCTCGATAGCTTCGATTTCGCCGCTGGAGGTGGTGATCTGAAGAACCGGGGCTTCCGGCGTTCCCGCGAACGCCGCCTCGCCCTGTCTGATCTGCCAACCGTAATGATCGGCGACGTCGACGTACTTTTCGCCCCGCAGATGCTCAACAAGCTCCTGCTTACCGTCGATCAGCTTGGGAACGTCGACCGGCCCGGCACTGGTAGTGATCCCTGGAAATCGGTAACTCGCGTCTGCCGCGACGTGACGAGCTTCGGCAGCTGCGATGAGGGCCTTGGACGGCACGCACCCGGTATTGATGCACGTTCCGCCGAAAGTTCCGCGTTCGATCATCACAACCGTCTTACCAAGCGTCGTAGCTCGGATCGCGGCGGCGAACGCGGCCCCTCCCGAGCCGATTACTGCAAGGTCGTACTTGGATGGCATCCTGATTCCTCCAGGCCTGGATTCGTACTTGGTAGTGTCACTCTCGACCTTCCAGCGCAGGGGAAGGTCAAGGGCCGGACGCAGTCCGGGCGACTCGTAGGAGGCCACAATGCGGATCGGGGAACTCGCTGAGACAGTCGGCACGACCGCCAAGACGCTCCGGTTCTACGAGGCGCAAGGTCTACTCCCACAAGCCGAGCGAACCACGGTCGGCTACCGCGATTACACGCACGACTCGATCCAACGGATCGATTTCATCCACCGCGGCAAGGCCGCCGGGCTGACACTGGCCCAGATCCGCACGATCCTTGAGATTCGCGACCAAGGTCAGGCGCCCTGCGGACACGTCCGTGAGCTTCTCGCCGAACGCTTGACCGAGATCGACCGACAGATTGAGCAATTGCAGGAGCTTCGCGGGAGCCTCGCGTCACTGCACGATCATGCCGTTCATTGCTCGACGAACGCCTGCAGCTCTGATGAGGTCTGTAGTTTTTTGTAGAGGTGCCGCGTTGGCTCCGATGCGGACAAGCTAGCTCGGCATCAGATGTGCGGCGAAGGAGTCAATCCGTCGCGCGAGCTCTTCGAAGGCCAACTCGAACGCTTTCGAGCTGCCGTCCGGCACCGGGTCGGGAATCGACCAGTGAGCATCGCCCAGCCCGAGTTCCTCGTGCGCTCGGTCGCAAACCGTGATCACATAGTCACCTGCCTCAACGACATCGGCGTACAGCTTCGGTCGTCCCGCCAGGACGACACCATGTCGCGCTGCGACCTGCACCGCGCCCTCCGCGACGCCGGGTGCCGGGTGCGTCCCCGCGGACACGGCCGGGACATTGCTGGAGCGCGACCAGAGCGCCTCCGCCAACTGAGACCGCGCCGAGTTCGCCGTGCACACGAACACGACCCGACGCGCGGCAGCATCCGCAGACGGCCCCAGCGCAGTGAGCGCGGCCGGCTGCAAGCGCACGTACGTCCTGCGGCGATCGCCCTCCGAACGCTCGCGCACGATGATGCCTTCACGCTCCAGGACCGCGAGGTGGTGCGCGAGCAGATTGGTGGAGACCGCCAGCTGTGCGACGAGCTCTCCCGGAGTCAGGTCGCCGAGCACGAGAAGATCCACGATTCGCAGTCGCAGTGGATCAGCGAGCGCCGCGTGCAACGCGGCTCGCGTCTCCAACAGATTTCGCCCAGTGTTCATTACCTCAATGTTGACTGAGGTATCTCCTACGGGTCAAGATGAAGCCGATGAACACGCGCCTTCTCTCTCGCCTGCTCGCCGAATTCCTCGGAACCGGACTCCTCGTCACGGTCGTCGTCGGATCCGGGATCGCCGCCAGCAGGCTCTCCCACGACACCGGCCTGCAGTTGCTCGAAAACAGCATCGCCACGGCCTTCGGCCTCGCCGTGCTGATCCTCGTGTTCGGCTCCGTCTCCGGAGCCCACTTCAACCCGGTCGTGTCCCTTGTCGACTGGATCGTCGGCCGCCCCGCGCGCAGCGGACTGACCCTCGCCGAGGCGGGGGCATACATTCTTGCGCAGGTCGTCGGCGCGATCAGCGGCGCTCTGCTCGCGAATGCGATGTTCGAGCTTCCCACCCGTATCGCTACAACCGAGCGGGTCACCGCCGGGACGCTTCTCGGTGAAGTCGTCGCCACGGCTGGACTCATCATGCTGATCCTCGCGCTCTCCCGGACCGGACGCAGCGCTGCTGCCGCGCCCGCGATCGGTGCGTACATCGGCGCCGCCTACTGGTTCACCAGCTCCACCTCGTTCGCGAACCCCGCCGTCACCATCGGGCGGATCTTCTCCGACTCGTTCGCCGGTATCGCCCCGGTGTCCGTCCTCCCCTTCATCGCCGCGCAACTCGTCGGCGCCGTCATCGGCGTCGGACTCACCTTGGCGCTGTTCCGCTCTGAGAAGGTCTTGGCCGAGGCCGCGGCGGACGTCGTCATTCCGCAGACCACCGATCGCTGAACGGAACCGTCTCATGCATCTCGTCGCCATCGGCGGCAGCGACGCCGGAATCTCCGCCGCGCTGCGCGCCCGCGAACTCGACCCGGCGACCGACGTCACCGTCGTCGTCGCCGACGAATACCCGAACTTCTCCATCTGCGGCATCCCGTACTACTTCTCCGGTGACGTGCGCCCGTGGCAGTCGCTCGCCCACAGGACCCACGCGGACCTCGAAGCCACCGGGATGTCCCTCAGGCTCAACACGCTCGCCACCGGCATCGACGTCGCGGGTCAGCGATTGAACGTCCGGGCGGCGGATGGAAGCGAGTCGGTGATCGGCTACGACGAGCTGATCGTCGGCACCGGCGCGCTCCCCTCGCACGCGGGCATCGCCGGACTCGACCAGCTCACCTCCGCCGATGGGCTGCACGTCATCCACTCGATGGGCGACACATTCGCCCTTGACAGTGATCTGGAAGCACGAGACCCGCACACCGCGATCATCATCGGCGCCGGCTACGTCGGTCTCGAGATGGCCGAAGGATTCACCGCGCGCGGCATCGATGTCACCGTCCTGCAACGCGGGCCCGAAGTCCTCTCCACCCTCGACCCGGAACTCGGATCCTCCGTCCACGAGGAACTCACCAGCCACGGCGTGCACGTGCGCACCCGCACCGTGGTTCGCTCGGTCGAGAAGGACATGGACGGTCTGCTCGTACGCGCCGACCACGACGGCCAGCCCGTCGACCTGCGAGCCGACATCGTGCTCGCCGTCGTCGGTGTCCGTCCGAACACTCAGCTCCTGGAATCCGCCGGAGCCACCCTCGGCGCCGGCCGCGCGGTCGTCGTCGACGAGCACATGCGAACCGGCATCCCTCACGTCTACGCGGCCGGCGACGGGGTCGTCACCCACCACCGGCTGCTCGGCGTCACCTACCTCCCCCTCGGGACGACCGCCCACAAGCAGGGACGCGTGGCCGGGGAGAACGCCATCGGCGGCGACGCCCGCTTCGCCGGCTCCGTCGGAACCCAGGTCGTCAAGGTCTTCGACCTCGTCGCCGCGCGAACCGGTCTCCGCGACTACGAAGCGCACGCCACCGGCCTCAAGAGCGTCACCACCCACACCACCGCCGACGACCACAAGCGCTACTACCCGGGCGCCCAGCCCATCAGCATCCGCGTCACCGGAGACGCCGACAACGGGCGCCTCCTCGGCGCCCAACTCGTCGGCCGCCTCGGCACCGAGACCGCCAAACGCGTCGACACCTACGCGACGGCGCTCTTCGCCGGCCTCACCGTCCAGCAGATCAGCGACCTCGACCTCTCCTACACGCCACCACTCGGCTCACCGTGGGACGCTGTCCAGGCGGCGACCCAAGCCTGGACACGAGCCACCATCGAAACCGAGATCACGGTATGAACGACGCCCCAACTGTCCTCTTCCTCTGCACCCACAACGCCGGCCGCTCCCAGCTCGGCTCCCACCTCTTCCGTCACATCGCCGGTGACCGCGCCAACGCCACCAGCGCTGGCACGGCCCCCGCCGACAGCCCCAGCCAACCCGTCGTTCAGGCTCTCGCCGAACTCGGCATCGACAGCTCCAACGCGCAGCCCCGAGCCGTGACAGTCGACGACTTGGCGACCGCCGACATCGTCGTCGCCATGAAGCCAGGGCTCGAACTCCCCGGCCCTGTCGCGGGCCAGTTCGTCCAGTGGGAGTTCCCCGACCCGGCGACCTGGGACCTCGACGGCGTGCGGAAACTCCGGGACACGATCCTGGTGCAGGTCGAAGAACTGGCGGAGTGGGTGGTGCCCGCTGAAGAATGATCCAGTGACCCGTCCAAGCGGCCGCTCGCGCCCACGACGTCCCGGTCGACCTCCCGTGAGCAGAGCGGAGACGCAGGCCGGTTTTCGGGCGCATCACGAACGAATCGCCCGATGACGTTCGGCCCCTGAGCGGGACACTGGCGCGACACCAAACGTCGATGACGATGAGAGTGACTATCGCAGCGCCGACGTAGGCGAAGTCCGGCGATCTGCGAACGACGGACAGAGCCGCTGCGAACACCACTATGTTGCGCGACGGCGGACATCCCGGTTGCAGGAATACCCTCGGAGGGTATCATGTTGGAAGACGACGATACCCTCCGAGGGTATCCCAGTATTCATGGAGGACTGATGGAAACGATCGACTACCAGGTGACCGGAATGACCTGCGAGCACTGCGAGCGGGCAGTGTCCACCGAGGTGGCGCAGGTCGCCGGTGTCGACAACGTGAAGGTGTCCGCAACCGACGGCGTTCTGCATGTCACCACCGGAACCGGCGTGGACGACACCGCCGTACTCGCCGCGGTCGACGAGGCCGGTTACGCCGCCGTCCGAAAGTAGGAACCGCACCGCCGTCCGAACCTGAGGAGCACCACATGACAGCCTCTCCCTCGCCCGCAGCAAGCACCGCCACCCTCGAGCTCGAGGTCGGCGGAATGACCTGCGCGTCGTGCGCCATGCGCATCGAGAAAAAGCTGAACCGCCTGGACGGCGTCACCGCAACGGTGAACTACGCGACCGAAAAGGCACGAGTGTCCCTGCCGGACGGCATGGACGTGTCCACCGTGATCGCCGAAGTGGAGAAGACGGGCTACACAGCCGCACTCCCGGCTGTTGAACCCGAAAGCGACACGAAGGACGCCGACCCGGAACTGACGGGACTGCGGAACCGTCTGATCGGCAGCGTCGCGCTGTCGATCCCGGTCATCGCATTGGCGATGATCCCAGCCCTGCAGTTCACGTACTGGCAGTGGCTCTCGCTCACGCTGGCGGCGCCGGTCGTGGTGTGGGGAGCGTGGCCGTTCCACAAGGCGGCGTTCATCAACGCCCGCCATGGAGCGGCCACCATGGACACCCTGGTATCCATCGGAACCCTGGCCGCGTTCGTCTGGTCGCTCTACGCCCTGTTCTTCGGAACGGCGGGGATGCCCGGGATGACTCACGGGTTCAGCTTCACAGTGGCCGCCTCGGACGGCGCCGGCAACATCTACCTCGAGGTCGCCTCCGGAGTCACCACCTTCGTGCTCGCGGGCCGCTATTTCGAGAAGCGATCGAAGCGGCAGGCCGGCGCTGCACTGCGGGCGCTCCTCGAGCTCGGCGCCAAGGACGTGGCGGTCATCCGCGACGGCCTGGAGGTGCGCCTCCCGATCGACAAGCTGCGGACCGGTGACGAGTTCGTGGTCCGACCCGGCGAGAAGATCGCCACCGATGGGGTCGTGGTCGACGGGTCGAGCGCGATCGACATGTCGCTGCTCACCGGCGAATCCGTGCCCGTGGAGGTCACACTGGGTGACGCCGTTGCCGGCGCAACGGTGAACTCCGGTGGCCGCCTCCTGGTGCGAGCCACCCGGATCGGAAGCGATACTCAGCTTGCGCAGATGGCCAAGCTCGTCGAGGAAGCCCAGCCCGGCAAAGCAGAAGTGCAACGTCTCGCCGATCGCATCTCCGGCATCTTCGTTCCGATCGTTCTGGGTATCGCCGCACTCACCCTGGTCGCCTGGTTGGTCACCGGCCATCCGACCGCTGCAGCGTTCACGGCCGCCGTGGCGGTTCTGATCATCGCCTGCCCGTGCGCGCTCGGACTGGCCACCCCGACGGCGCTCCTGGTCGGAACGGGACGCGGAGCGCAGCTCGGCATCCTGATCAAGGGACCCGAAGTGCTGGAGTCCACCCGCACCGTCGACACCATCGTCCTGGACAAGACAGGAACCGTCACCGCCGGGAAGATGACATTGCTCCAGGTCGTCACCGCGCCCGACGTCGACGAGTCCGTGCTACTGCGGATGGCCGGCGCCGTTGAGGCCGCGTCCGAGCATCCGATCGCCCAAGCCATCGCGGCCGCGGCCACTGACCGCAGCGGAACCCTCCCCAACCCGGAATCCTTCGTGAACATCGAAGGCCGCGGCGTACAGGGCATCGTCGACGGCCACCTGACGCTCGTAGGCCGACAGTCGCTACTAGACGATTGGTCCATGATGCTCGACGACAGCCTCGCAACGGCCAAGAACGCCGCCGAAGCTGCCGGGCAGACCGTCGTCTGCGTGGCCTGGGACGGGAAAGCGCGAGGACTACTCGTCGTGGCGGACGCGATCAAGCCGACCAGCCGAGAAGCGGTGGACGCGTTCAAAGAGCTCGGGCTCACCCCCATCCTCCTCACCGGAGACAACGCGACCGTCGCTCGCGAGGTCGCCCGCACAGTGGGCATCGAGACCGTCATCGCCGAGGTGCTCCCCCAGGACAAGGCCGACACAGTGCGCCGGCTGCAGGCCGAGGGCAAGACCGTGGCGATGGTCGGCGACGGCGTCAACGACGCCGCAGCCCTGGCCACCGCCGACCTGGGACTGGCGATGGGAACCGGTACGGATGTCGCCATCGAAGCCGCCGACATCACCTTGGTCCGGGGTGACCTCCGGGCCGCCGCGGACGCCGTCCGGCTGGCCCGGCGGACGCTGGGCACCATCAAGACCAATCTGTTCTGGGCGTTCGCCTACAACGTCGCAGCGATTCCGCTGGCGGCGTTCGGACTGCTCAATCCGATGATCGCCGGAGCGGCGATGGCGTTCTCCAGTGTGTTCGTGGTGAGCAACAGCCTCCGCCTACGCGGCTTCCGCTCCAAGAACACCGCGACCCGAACGGCCGCCGGTGTTCCTGCGTCCGTCCCCGAAACCGCATGACCACTCACGAAAAGGACGCACCATGAGCGACGACAACTGCTGCAACACGAATATCGAGCACCACCATGCCGCCATAATTGCGGCGGGAAGCACCAACCTCCTCGGCGGGGCCGGAGCGGACGACCTTACCGAGTGCGTCGTGATGAAGGGCAGCACCGTCAGCAAGGCGAAGGCGGAGGCCCAAGGCCTCTACCGCGACTACAACGGCGAGCGGTACTGGTTCTGCTGTGCCGGCTGCGCACCCCGTTTCGACGCCGACCCCGCGGCATACACCACCGCATAACCGCCACCGCCCGGTACAGGCGGACACCAGCACATCACCCAGGTGAAGGGCTAAGCATGAACGACCACACCGAGCACGACGGGCACGACCACCGCGCCCATACCACCGGTACCGAGACCGCCGAAAACCACGAGACCCACGAGATGGGCGAGCACGCCGGACACGACATGACCGGGCACAGCGGACATGACATGGCTGGGCACGCGGGTCACGGCGGGATGGTCGGGCACGCCGGACACGCCGGACACGGTGACCATGTCGCCCAGTTCCGTCGCCTGTTCTGGATCATGCTCATCATCGCCGTCCCGGTCGTCGGCTTCTCCTCGATGTTCGCGATGATTCTGGGGTACCCGCTGCCGGACGCCGCCTGGGTTTCGTGGATCTCGCCGGTCCTCGGCACGGTCATGTACGTCTGGGGCGGTCGCCCATTCCTCACCGGCGCCGTCGGCGAACTGCGGGCGCTCAAACCCGGCATGATGCTGCTGATCGCGCTGGCGATCACGGTCGCGTTCCTGGCGTCCTGGGGTGCGAGCCTGGGGATCCTGGACCACGAACTCGACTTCTGGTGGGAGCTCGCCCTCCTCATCGTGATCATGCTGCTAGGCCACTGGATCGAGATGCGGTCACTCGCACAGACCACCTCCGCCCTCGACTCACTGGCAGCGCTGCTGCCCGACGAGGCCGAACGCGTCGAGGGTGACAGCACGGTGCAGGTCGCCCCCGCCGACCTCGGAGTCGGCGACGTCGTCGTTGTCCGCCCCGGTGGCCGCATCCCTGCCGACGGACGCGTCGTTTCCGGCTCGGCGAACATGGACGAGTCGATGATCACCGGCGAATCCCGCACCGTCCGCCGCGACGTCGGAGACGCCGTCGTCGCGGGCACCGTCGCAACCGACTCCGGTCTGCGCGTTGAAATCACCGCGGTCGGCGACGACACCGCGCTCGCCGGTATCCAACGCCTGGTCAGCGACGCCCAGAACTCCTCGTCCCGCGCCCAGCGGATCGCCGACACCGCCGCCGGGTGGCTGTTCTGGTTCGCCCTCGGCGCGGCGATCATCACCGCGGTCGTCTGGACCCTGCTCGGCCTGCCGGATGAGGCCGTCGTGCGCACCATCACGGTTCTGGTCATCGCCTGCCCGCACGCCCTCGGTCTGGCCATCCCGCTGGTCGTCGCCATCTCGACCGAACGCGCCGCTCGCGGCGGAGTGCTCATCAAGGATCGGCTCGCCCTGGAGAGCATGCGCACCATCGACACGGTGCTGTTCGATAAGACGGGCACCCTGACCAAGGGCGAACCCACCGTCACCGCCATCGAGACCACCGACGGCACCAGCTCCGATCGACTGCTGGCCCTGGCCGCCGCCGCCGAGGCGGACTCCGAGCACCCGCTGGCACGGGCCATCGTCAACGCCGCAGCCGCTCACCATGTGACCGTCGGCTCAGCCGCAGGTTTCGAATCCTCCCCCGCGGTCGGAGTATCGGCCACGGTCGACGGCCACCACGTCCAGGTCGGCGGCCCGAACCTGCTGCACGAAGCCGGAGTGGACGAACTCCGCGTCGCCGACGCCTGGCGGGAGGACGGCGCCATCATCCTGCACGTCCTGGTCGACGGACAGGTGGCCGGTGCGCTCAAACTTGCCGACGAGATCCGCGAGGAGTCCCGGCAAGCGGTCGACGCCCTGCACGCTCAGAACGTGCAGGTCGTGATGATCACCGGCGACGCCGACGCTGTCGCCCGGTCGGTCGCCAACGAACTCGGCATCGACCGGTACTTCGCCGGAGTGCGGCCAGAGGACAAGTCCGCGAAGGTCAAGGAGCTCCAGGCCGAGGGACGCAAGGTGGCGATGGTCGGCGACGGCGTCAACGACGCCCCCGCTCTTGCCCAGGCCGACGTCGGAATCGCCATCGGCGCCGGCACCGACGTCGCGATCGCCTCCGCAGGAGTGATCCTCGCCAGCGACGACCCGCGTTCCGTGCTGTCGGTCATCGAACTCTCCCGCGCTAGCTACCGCAAGATGAAGCAGAACCTGTGGTGGGCAGCCGGGTACAACCTCATCTCCGTGCCGCTTGCCGCCGGCGTGCTCGCACCAATCGGATTCGTCCTGCCGATGTCGGTCGGCGCGATCCTCATGTCGCTGTCCACGATCGTCGTCGCCCTGAACGCTCAGCTGCTGCGCCGGCTCGACCTGCGACCGGAGACCAGCGCCCGCGTTGCCCTCGAACGATCCCGAACCCAGCCGGCGACACCGGCACCCGCATCCCGAAGCTGACCTCCCTTGGAGCCCTCATGAACGACACCACGACCACCGCCGAGCACGAACACCAGCACGGCTACATCACCGACAAAGCCGGATACATGCGCCGACTCAGCCGTATCGAAGGGCAAGCCCGCGGAATCGCGCGGATGGTCGATGAAGAGCAGTACTGCATCGACATCCTCACCCAGATCTCCGCCCTGACATCCGCACTCAAGAGCGTCGCCCTCGGCCTCGTCGACGACCACCTGAAACACTGCGTCACCGACGCCGTGCTACTGGGCGGGGACGAAGGCCAGGCCAAGATCCAGGAAGCCAGCGACGCCATCGCCCGACTCGTGCGTTCGTGACGGGTCCCGTGGGCTCAGCTTCCAGAACGACCCAACTCGTCCCGACGCCTGGCGTACTCGTCGTGGTCGATCTCGCCTCGGGCGTACCGTTCATCGAGAATGTCCCGAGGCGACGGACGCCCTGGCTGAACCGCACCACTACCGGCGGACGGACCACGCCGGCTAAGAGTGACCACCAGCACGATCACAACCGCGATGATCAGCAACGGCACAATCAGCCAAATGATCCACCACGCCCCCATGCCGCCCATCATCCACCCGTACACGTCCGCCTCCTCAAACGATTTCTCCATTCAGCTTGGACGCGAATGTGGAGACGGATGGGGCATTAGGTCCCGTCAGCGTTAAACCCCCGGCGGGTATCCAGACTGCGCCGGTAGTTTGTCTCCCGGAAGGAGGAGAAATGCTCGCCGACTGCATCTCGATGCGCACCCGCACCTGGCGCTGCGTGCTCGTCCTCCTCTTCGCGGTCGCGGGCATCGTGACCGGGATCCTCGCCATGCACGTTGTCAGCACGCCTATGGGCGAACCACACGGGTTCGTCGCGGTCCAGCCAGCGGTATCCGCGTCGACAGTGTCCCACCCAGACCAATCGCACCCTGCCGTTTCCAGCCAGGCGATGTCCGACACCAGGGCGGGCGGGGGATGCGCTATCGACGGCTGTGATCCGATGCACGACATGACTGCCATGATCTGCACGCTCGCGCTGCTCGCCGCGACGATCCTCCTGATCGCCCCGGTACTCAGCCGGGCGCTCCTCGGCCTGGGCTCCCGGGCTGCACCCACGACCCTGGCCCGGATGATCACGCGCAGGGTCGGATCATCACCACCGTCTCTTCTCGCACTGTCTATCGATCGCAGATGACGCACACCGCACACCGCGCATCGCGCGGTGTTGCTTCAGCGTGCCTACCATCCGCAGATTCGTACGACGAAAGAGACCCCCACAATGAACATCCGACTGATCGCGATCGCCTCCGGCGCACTCCTGACCGCCGCCGCCTTGGCTGGCTGCACCGCGGGCGCCTCCGGAAAGGACCCAGGCATGGGCAGCATGTCCGGGATGACCCACGGGAGCTCGAGCCCCGCCACCACCTCCGACCACAACCAGGCCGACGTCACCTTCGCCATGAGCATGGTGCCCCACCACCAGCAGGCCATCGAAATGTCCGACACGCTCCTTGCCAAGCAGGGCATCGACGCCCGGGTGACCCAACTCGCGCAGAAGATCAAGGCCGCGCAGCAGCCGGAGATCGACACCATGAATGGCTGGCTCGACACCTGGGGCCAGAAATCCGACATGGGCGGCATGGACATGGGCGGCGACGGCACGATGTCGCAACAGGACATGGACGCGCTGAGGAACGCGTCCGGCGCAGACGCGTCGAAGCTGTTCCTCACCCAGATGATCCAGCACCACCAGGGCGCCATCACCATGGCCACGAGCGAGACCGAACAGGGCACGGCCACCGACGCCGTCGCGCTGGCGAAGAAGATCGCCGCCGCACAGAGCGCCGAGATCGCCACCATGAAGCAGCTCCTCGCCAGCCTCTGACCCGGTCGCACCAGACGCGGGCGCCGTCACCCCTCCCCCCTCGTGTCGGCGCCCGCCCCTCCCCACTCCTTACGGCCCTCTAGCCGCTTCCTCTCTGGACATCTGATGAACTCTTCGAACCTCACCCGGCGCAGCCTTCTCCTCGGCGGCGCCGGGGTCGCCACCGCCTTCGCCCTAGCCGCCTGCACCGGCGGACCGAACCTCCTCACCGCGACCAGCAGCCCCGTCACCGCTGCCGAAACGGCCCGGCGGCGCACCGGGAGAACAACCCGCGTCCAGCTCACCGCCGCCAGGACCGACATCGACCTGGCCGGGCGCACCGCCTCCACCTGGGCCTACAACGGTCAAGTCCCCGGCCCCACCATCCGGGCACATGTCGGTGACATCATCCGCGCGCACGTCACCAACCAGCTCCCGGACGACACCACCGTCCACTGGCACGGCATCGCCCTCCGCAACGACATGGACGGCGTTCCCCCGATCACCCAGCAGCCGATCGGCCCCGGAGCTTCGTTCGACTACGCGTTCACCGCCGACGCCCCGGGAACCTATTGGTACCACCCGCACGTCGGCCCGCAACTCGACCGCGGCCTCCAGGGCCCGCTGGTCATCGAAGACCCCCGCGAACCCCTCAGCTACGACCACGACTGGGTACTCGTGCTGGACGACTGGCTCGACGGCGTCACCGCGACACCCGACCAGGTACTCGCCGACCTCAAGAAAGGCATGAAAGGCATGGGCGGGATGGGAGGAATGGGCGGCATGATGGGCGGCGGCCAGGACGGCACCCCGACCCGCGCCGGCAACCTGCTCACCGGAACCGGCTCCAACCTGCTCGGCGGCGACGCCGGAGACGTCTACTACCCCTACTACCTCATCAACGGACGCCCAGCCGGAGACCCGGCCACCTTCACCGCCAAGCCCGGGCAACGGGTGCGGCTGCGAATCATCAACGCCGGCGGCGACACCGCCTTCCGATTTTCGGTCGGCGGCCACCGGCTCACCGTCACACACACCGACGGTTACCCGGTGAACCCGGTCGAGGGCGACAGCATCCTGCTCGGGATGGGCGAACGCTACGACGCGATCGTCACCGTCGCCGACGGTGCCTTCCCGATCGTGGCCGAGGCCGTCGGCAAAGCCGACCGCGGCTTCGGCGTCCTCCGCTCCAACTCTGGGAGCCCCACACCCACCGCGAACGGTTACACGGCCTCTGACACGTCACCGGTCACAGCGGCGGTACTGAGCGCCACCCCTGCAGACACCCTGCAGCGGCGCAGAATCGACCGCCGCATCGACATCGCCCTCACCGGCGGAATGATGAAGTACGACTGGGGCATCAACGGCAAAGCCTTCGACATGAACAACCCGCTCGACGGCGCCTACACGGTCCGGGAAGGCGAACGCGTCCAGCTCACCATCGCCAACCAGACCATGATGTGGCACCCGTTCCACGTTCACGGCCACACGTTCCAGCTCGACGGCGGCCCGCGAAAGGACACTGCGATCGTGTTGCCGCACCGATCTCTCACGGTGCTACTGGATGCCGACAACCCGGGCCAATGGATGACGCACTGCCACAACATCTACCACGCCGAATCCGGGATGATGGCCGTCCTCGGCTACGAGAAGAGCTGAGTCAACGGGCTACAGCCCGCGCCAGGATCCGGGTAGCAGTGGAGGCATGACGCCTCCCCACGCGATAACGCCTGCCCTGGGCGATTTCCCCACCTGGCTCAACGTCCTCGCCTGGACTTCCCTCGGGATCGGCATCGCCTGCACCATCGGCGTCGCCGTCGATGTGATCCGACGACCGCAGAAGATGGCCGTGATGAACGTCGTCTGGCCCGTCTCCATGCTGTTCGGAGGATTCCTCTGGCTCGGCGGCTACCTCCGCTGGGGACGCACACCCGCACCTTCACAGAATGCGGACGATGCGGAGACGCCCATGGCGGTGGCCGTCGGCACCGGTACCAACCACTGCGGGGCTGGCTGCGCGCTCGGGGACCTCATCGCGGAGTGGGCCGCCTTTCTCATCCCAGCCGTCGCCGTCGCCTTCGGCTGGGGTTGGCTCTTCCAGGACAAAATGTTCGCCGTCTGGATCCTCGACTTCATCCTCGCCTTCGGACTCGGTATCATCTTCCAGTACTTCGCCATCGCCCCCATGCGCGGGCTCGGACTCCGCAAAGGCCTGATCGAAGCACTCAAAGCCGACGCCGCCTCCATCACCTCCTGGCAGGTCGGTATGTACGGGGCAATGGCGCTGATTCAGTTACTGCTCTTCCCTGCGCTCTTTGGCGGCCGCGCCCCGGTCAACTCGCCCGAGTTCTGGTTCGCGATGCAGTGGGCGATGCTGCTCGGATTCGTAACGGCGTACCCGGTCAATTGGCTGCTCATTCGAGTGGGCATCAAAGAGCGGATGTAAGGCCGAGGGCACACCAAACGTCAATCACGATCGGCATCGGCCTGGGAGAGGTCAAACGTTGAGGGGATCGCGTCATCGCAGGCGCGAAAAGCATCGGACCGAGAGGGGTGGGAGGCCGACGAGAGTGATCTTCCCCCGGTTCTTCGGACAGTTTGATGTGTCGTTTCAGGCAGCCAGGGTGACTGTCGTCGGGTCGATTTTCTCGTAGTCGGCCGGTGAGTGGTAGCCCAGGGAGGAGTGTCGGCGGCGGGGGTTGTACCAGGCTTCGATCCAGGAGAACATCGCCGTCCCCAGTTGCCGTCTGGTGGCCCAGGGTTGGCTGTCGAGGAGTTCGATCTGCATGCCGGACCAGAAGGATTCCATCATCGCGTTGACGCTCCTATAGTTGTCAACTCGCGATTTCGCCGGTCCGAGGGTTTGCTTTGACGAGGTGGTAAACCTCGCGAATGACATAGCGTTTGAGGCAGCGGATGATCTCGCGTTTGCTCTTGCCCTCGGCTGTGCGGCGGGCAACGTAGGCGATCGTCGGCTCGTGGAAACGCATTCGGACGATGACGGTCCGATAGATCGCGGCGTTGAGTTGTCGATGGCCGCCATGGTTGATGCGATGCCTGCCGCTGGTCATCCCGGAGCCTGTCGGGACAGGACTTATCCCGGCGAGCTTGGCGAACGCGGCCTCGGACCGGATCCGTTCCGGATTGTCGCCAGCAACGATAAGGATCTCAGCTGCGGTGTCGACGCCGATGCCGAATTGCTCAACCAGTTGCGGGGCCATTCCGGTCACGAGCTGCTCGAGCATGGTGGAGAGTTGCTTCGCCTCCGTGTCCAGATGCTGCCAACGGCGGGCGAGGGAGCGCAGGCTGTGGCGGAGCGCGTCGTCCGGGGTCTCCAGCGCTCGCGGTCGCAGCGCGGCGAGGTAGCGGGCAAGCATGATCTGGGTCTTGCGGTTTGTCTCTCGGCGCAGTTCGTCACTGCCGTGCACGAGCATTGCCTTCATTGTGACCATCGTCGCGGAGCGGTCTGTGACCGCGGAATCATGCGCGATCTTCAGCTGGCGGATCATCTCGACCGTGCCATCCGCGGTCTTCGGGACCGCGGTCGCGAAACCTGCCAACACGGACCGGGCGGCGTTCTCCGCGTCCAGTGTGTCCGACTTCCCGTTCGCGCGGCGCAGGCGACGATCGGCCCGTCCTGCCTCGACGACCTTGTGGCCGTGCCGGCGCAGGAATGAGGTCAACGTCGCTCCGTAAGAGCCTGTGCCCTCAATCCCGAACGCGAGGATCGTCCCAAACGACGACGCCCACTCGAGAAGGCGGGTGAAGCCGCCGGTATCGGTGGTGACCGTCAGGGAAGCGAGGATGCCTCCGATCGTGTCCATCACCGCCGCAACGTGAACGTGTTTGTGGGTATCGACGCCGATCACGACGAATCCCGAGCGGGACGATCCGAGAGTGGTCATGGTGTGCTGTCTCCTTGCCGGTTAACGTGGTCTCACGCTGTCGCCGGCAGGTGGACAGGACTGTCACGGGGACGCTCTCAAAGTCTGCTCCAGGCTCCTATTAGGTCACGCCCGACCGGCGGCAGCGCTTGTTGCGCGCCCGGCCGGCGGTCGACAGATCAACGCAAAGACACCAAGTGGGTCAGTCATAAGCACGAGTCAGACCGTCACGGCCGGGGCTGCCGGAACAAAGATCGTCCCGGCAGAAACAGACTGACAGTCGTAGCAGTCGCCGACCGAGCCCATGGAGGCGATCAGGCCGGCTTCGTGGACGCGGGAGGTGAAGGCCCAGGAGGTGTATTGGGAACCGTGGTCGGAGTGCATGATCGCCCCGCGGACCCCGAACCGCCTCCAGCGGGCCATCTGCAACGCATCCACCACCAGGTCCGCGGTCATCCGGGATCCGATCGACCAGCCGATCGCGAGCCGGCTGTAAGCGTCCAGGACGACGGCGCAGTAGACCTTCCCCTCCGCGGTGTGGTGCTCGGTGATGTCACCCAGCCAGAGCCGGTTCGGGCCCGGAACGTGGAAGTTGCGGTTGACCCGGTCTTCGCTGGTGGCCGGGTTGGCGCGGAACCGGAACTTGCGTTTGACCGCGCCAGCCCAGCCGCGCTCGCGCATGATCCGCTCCACCCGCTTCCGACCGATCCTGAACCCGTGCCCCATTCGCAGCTCGGCGTGCATCCGCGGGGACCCGTAGGTGTGGAAGAACGCCCCCTTCTCCGACCGGAGTCGTCCGATCACCGCGGCGATCTCCTCATCCCGCGCCCGCCTCGCGGAGATGTGGTGCTGCGCCCAGGTGTAGTAGCCGGAGCGGGAGACCCCCAACAACCGGCTGACCGTCGCGACCTTGAACCGGTGAGGGTCCTCGGCCGTCAGCTGCTCGATCAGTCGGAAAGATGTTTTGGGAGCACGTTCTCCTTCGCGAAATACGCCGCCGCGCGTTTCAGGATCTCGTTCTCCGTCTCCAGCCGGCGCACCTCCCTGCGCAACCGGACCAGCTCGGCTTGCTCATCCGCGTCGAGCACCGGCACCACCCCGGCGGCTTTCTCCGCCTGCTCTTTCGCGAAGTCGTCCTCGGCCACCCACCGATACAACGCGGAGTTCGAGATGCCGAGCTCGCGGGCGACCTGCGACAACGGTCGGTCGCTGATCCGGACTAACTCGATCGCACGAACACGGAACTCCCGAGGGAAACGTCTAGCCATAAAGACCAACCTCCCGAACCAAACAAGGCCGATGATAAGTGACCGAAGAAACGGGGGAACACCAGAGAGAAGAGCCAAATATAGACAGACAACGAGATGAAAGAGCCAGCCCAAGAGAGAAGAACTGACACCGAGAAAACAGAGGCCAGGGCAAGGAGACAACACGAGAGGCAAGAGATAGACGATGCACGTAGGCACTCTTCGAGATGTACGCGCCGAGCGCGCGCCAAAATGAGCGCGCAACCGGAACGTGTAAGTGTGAGAGGCGGAGTGGCGCGCTGGAAGCGCGGGCAGGCAGCCCAAGGGGTCAAGCAGGCCGTCCACTACGCCTTCGGCGGTGTCTGCGACGCAACCCTGACAGCCAAGACCGCCGAGGGCGCGCTCGCTGCCGCGGGTTACGCGGATGCCGTGATGACCCGCTACGTCGTCGAGGGCGGTGCCATCCGTGACGACTTGCTCACCCGGTCCCAGTTGAGGGATTGGGTCGACGGTGTCGACCCGCTCACCGGTGAGCGTCGCGGCCGGGATCTTGAGTCTCCGGTCGCTGATCTCATTTTGGACGCGACGATCAACGCACCGAAGTCGTTCTCGATCGCGGCGATGCTGGACCCGGAATTGGCGGCCGCGTATGAGGATCTGCAGGACCGGTTGCGGGACCGAATCATCAAGCTGTGGCAGAGCGAGCTGAACGCCCGCCGCGGGAAGCAAGGTGCCATCCGGGAGAACCTCGCCCGCATCGAGGTCGTCGAGCTGCGGCATGAACGGTCGCGTTCGCTGGACCCGCACAAGCACCGTCACCTCTGGCTGAACGTGAAGGTCCAGGGCGTCGACGGGAGGTGGTCGAACGTGGACACCCGGGTCGCCCTGCGGTTCCAGAACGTCGTGAATGCGGAGGGCGACCTGGCGTCGCGGACTGACCCGGCTTGGCTCGCGGCACTGGCTGCGAAGGGCTTCACTCTGAATGCGGATGGCGAGATCGCGCAGCTGCAGCACTTGGTGCGGCCGCTGTCGAAGCGTTCCGCGCAGATCGAGGCGAACAAGGCCGCGCACGTTCGCATGTGGCGGGAGCAACATCCGACCGAGGAGCCTTCCGCGACCGTGCTGACTCAGATCGATCAGTGGGCGTGGGCGGCAGGCCGGCCGAACAAGCCGGGGCAGCTGAACGAAGAGGAGTGGGCATCGGTCGTGGTGGCCGAGCTCCTTCGCGCTGATCCCGAGCTCTGTAAGCCGCGCAGCGCAGCCGCGGCAAGATCGACGGACATTCCGGACCTCGACCTCGAGCTCTTGGCGGCGAAGGCCATCGTGGATGCGGACGCTCGATCGACCGGGACCGGAGGCCGTTTCAGTGACCTGGATGTCCGGGCAGGAGCGATGCGGGCGGTCGCCGCCTCCGGGGCGGTTGCAGAGCGCGGCCAGCTCGCGAACATTGTCGACCAAGTGGTCTCGCTCGCCATCCGCGCACACACAGTGACGCTCCTGTCGGAGGCCGAAATACCAGCACACATCAAGAGGCGAATGGCGACCTCGACTGCAACGCTCAAGGCCATGCTCGCTCAACGAACGGACGCCCTCGCTGAATCCGGCAACGTGGTTTCGCTCGCTGAAATCACTGCTGTTGCTCATGCAATCGAACCAAACCGCACATTGGATGCGGGCCAGGTTCAGGGTGCTTCCTCGTTGGCGGGAACGGACAGAATTGTCGCCATCGCGGGAGCCGCTGGCACGGGCAAGACGACCATGCTAAGGGTGGCCGGCGCCACGCTCCGGCGCCGAGGCCGCAACATGATAATCGTGGCTCCGACGAAAAAGGCCTCCGCTGTCGCCGGTCGCGAAACCGATAGCGACTCGTCATCGCTTCACCAGCTTCTCCACGACTACGGGTGGCGATGGAACAGAAACAGGGCGGGTGCGACGGAATGGCAGTGTCTGAGTCCAGGACAGCTCGACCCGATTACCGATGCGCGATACCTCGGGCCGAAGACGGCACTGCGTCCTGGCGACCGCATCGTTGTTGACGAAGCGGGGATGCTCGACCTCGAGGCGGCGAATGCGCTCATGGAGGTTGTCGAACGTACCGGAGCATGTGTTGCCCTTGTTGGAGATCAGAACCAGGCCTTGCCGGTGGGGCACTCTGGCGCCATGGCTCTCCTTTGGAGGCGGGCAGCTCGCCAGGTCGAACTCGTTACGATCCACCGGTTCCGGGATCCGGACTGGGCGAATTTGACCCTCAAACTGCGCGATCCGGGCAGCCAAGAGGAAGCGATGGCGGTCGCCGATGCCTTGATCCGCTCTGGCCATGTAGTCAATGTGAATAGCGACGTCGAGGCTCAAAAGGCGATGGCGGACGCTTGGTTCGAGGCTCACCTAGCTCGACGAAAGATCGCACTCGTCACGTCGACTCACTCAGAAGCGCAAATGCTCAGCGAGGCAATCCAGGCTCGACGAGTCGCAGATGGATCGATCAGCACGAGGGACGCATTCTGCGGGCAGTCCGGTCAGATCATCTTCGTCGGCGACTTCGTCCAAACTCGCCGCAACGATAACATCGCGAACGTACAAAACCGCGAGAACTGGGTAGTCAAGACGGTTACGCAGGACTATGTAATGCTCGCCGCTGCCAACGATTCGACTGACCTTAGAAAGGTCTCGCCCGATTACGCGTCCGCACACCTACATCTCGCTTATGCCACAACCGTCTATGGGGTCCAAGGCGAGACGACCGATCTCTCGATTGTCGGCCCTGGGGTCGACGCAGCTGGTTTGTACGTTGGCCTCACTCGGGGTAAGCGCGACAATCGTGCCGTGGTGGTGGCCGCTACAGACGCGTCAGCGCGTTCTCAACTCGTCGAGACGATGCAGCGACGCGGAACCGAGGAAACGCTCGAAAAGTCTCGCTCTGCTGCCCGTACCGAACTCAATCGAGCGGCCCAATCGGTTGCTGGCCCCCATCTCGTGAGCTCGCCAACTCACCAATATGAAGGACGTGTCCGGTAACGCCTGGCTAATTGCCGGCCAGACCGGTCACGCGAAGTGAACGGCCAACCTGGTTAGCGCCATCCAGATTCCCTCCGCGCGCGTCGTATCGGAAAAGGGCCACCCCGAGAGCATCCGCCTGATCCTGCGCATCAGGGAAGACACCGCCGGGATGGAACACCAATGCGCGGCGCCCATCAGAAGCCGCCATTCCAGCGACCCGACGCACGGCATCGACGTCGAGATTCCCCGGACGGTCGTCTACCCACGCCAAAAAGCGGTTGCTGTACAGATCACACACTTCTGCAACGTCCCCAGATGCAGCGACGACGTCCGCTGCGCCAAGGTAAACCATCCACTCTCGACACAACCGAACAGCATCTCTATCCGACGCTTTCCACGATCTCTGGTGCGGGGGCAGGGCAGTGTTCATGTCCTAAGTGTCCACCCGACCACCGGACCTTCGCCTGCCGAAGCCCTATTGAGACCCAACCTCCAGATTCACATGAAGTCGCCTCGCACGATCTCTGAATGCTTCCCTGCCGCCCTCGAGGATCTCGCACACAGCTTCGCGAATTGTTGCATTCTCCAGACCACCTGAGATGTACGAGAGATCTGGAAGTGCCCCAACTCGACTTGAGGAGCTTGTTGCGACGATCACCTGATCGGCATCGGTGTTGACAACAAGGTTCGCATTGTGTGTGACGATGATGACCTGGCGGCGGTCGCGAGCCTCCCTAAAACGCTGCACCAATTCGCTATAGATCGACTTCGGATCAAGGTTCTCCTCTGGCTGGTCGATGATGAGGGGTCGTTCGTCATCGCGGTCCAGTGCAAGGTAGAGGAGCAGGAGAACAATTCCTCGAGTTCCTGGGGAGAGCTGTTCGATATTTATGCCCTCGTATTGAACTCCGTACGAAACCGAAATGTGGTCGGTGCTGACTAGCCAATCAGCGACCTCCGCCGCCCATTTAGCCCGGTCTTCCGCGGACTGCACGTCTGCCCGCATATGAGTTCGAATTCCGCTGTCATACTCCGAGTGAAACGCGGCCATTGCTTGCTTCACGGAATTTCCATCACCGGTCGCCCAAGCGGTGAGTAACCGTTGTCGTGCTGCTTCCGCCAGTGCACCGTGTCCGCGAAACGGCCCGGTGGTGCGCAGGTCCATCAGGGCTTCGCCTTTGCTCGCCCATTCATCAACGTTCACGTTCCGCTTGACGAGAAAGGACAGCTTTCTGACGGTTCCGGAAGCTGCGTTGATAGTCGCTTCCAGCGGTGCATAAAGCGCGGTGAGCTCGGACGACTCATCGATAATTGCGTCGAAAACGGCCCCATAGGCGTCGTCTCGCTGCTTGAGTAGCGCGGCGATCATTCCGCTGGCTTGCTCGGCTCGGGTAAGCGCCGCCCGAAGTTTCGACTCCTCGCCTTCTGAGCGCGTGATGTTCGCAGTTAGCGTCGTGTACTGCTGCGCTTTCAGCTGGTCGATTCCGACAAGTCTCTGTAACCGCTGGACCTCCGCCTCCAGCGCGTGGAGGGTCGCCGATTGCAATTGACTCTGCTCGACGATAGTCACAGTAGGGTCCTGAGTGACGGCGATCGTCACACCGGTAAGACGGTGCAACTCGGCCTCGACCGTGGAGAGGCTTTGTGCCAGCACGTCTTCCGGGTTGCCCTGATAGCCGAGGTCGAAATGCGCCCACTGCGCATCATCGAACGCAGCTGAAGCATAGGTCGCCTTCAACTTCGCTAAACGGTTGGGAAGGATCGCCCTGCGCTCGTTAGCCACGTGATCCGTTAGCCCCGCTATCGCCTGCTTCTTGAGGCTGAGAGCTTCGATTGCCCGCTGACGTCTTCCCACTTCCTCGGTCGTGGCGTTGAGCTGGAAAATGCGATCAGCCGCCCCCTGAGCGAGGAGCTTGGAACGCGCGTCCTTGTCGGCTTTGATAGAGCGCGCGACCTCTTCAAGCTTTGTTTTGATCGCTGGCGCCGCAGCCTGCAGGGCGCGCAGCTCGGTGAGTCGCAGATTTACGTCGGCAAGCAGTCCCTCATGCGTCGAGCGGGTCGAACGAGCTCGCGCCGCCCGGATATCGAGAAGCTCCTTGAACGAAGTGGCACCATATCTTGACTCCACAGGATGGGATTCAAAGACGACGCGCTCGATCTCAAGAAGCAACTCGTCGGAGATGCCCTCAGACGAACAGAGGCGCTCCACGAACTGCTGCGAAAGGTATCGAACTCTGGGCGCCGCGGCTACCGGGGCGCCCAGCAGGTTCTTTTCCTGAACGACCCCGTCCGCCCAGGTGAGCTTCGCCTTCGCCATTCCGAGAAGGCTGCCCGCCCGCCGCAGAAATGATTGCGAATCGTCAGCTTTCTCGCCGGCCACATTAGCCAGGATGTCTGCGAGCGCTGTCTTTCCGGACCCGCGAGCTCCGATGATCGCGACTAGCCCCGGATTCAACCGAATGTCGCCAGAAGGAAACCAGTTCGCGTCCGTAAGCGACAACCCGTCTGCAACTCGGTGCGAGATCGCCCCCGCAGGAGGCTCGGGTCCAACGAGCGCACGCTGCAATGGTTCCAGGCATGCTTGCCGCAGAGATTCGAAAGTAAGGTCGCCCTTGATCCAACAGAACCGATCGTCGTCGGGGACACCGACCTTGTCCAATTCGTGCGCATCGGATCCGTGAAGACAGGGCTTAGGACCGCCATAGTCCCTGACAAGCTCTGCCACCGATGCGGCGCGTTGCCCACCCCAGAATTCGCGCTGGGAAAGCTGAGCCGCAAAGATGACATCGGATAGTCGCTCGATCTCTTGCCTGAAGGCGGCGAATCCGGCGTCCTTTTGGAGCCCGGAAGTCCCGTCTGAACCTCCGGCGACTCCTACCAAGATGTTGTCGCGCGCCCACTTGTTGTTATCAAAGGCTTCGCGCAAACGGTGGACTTCGACTTTGAACTGAGCCGCTCCAACTCTCAGTGCCTGGGCTTCGGGTAGGTCTCGATCATTCATGTGAGCGCGTCCCAAGCGGACAAGATCCTCACTATGTGCCGAATAGGTCTGGCCGCCGACACCGAATGTCAGTTGACGCAAGAAGGACTGGGTCTCGGCAACATGATGCTCGTCACTTGGATCAACTAGAAGATGAAAGTTGACCGCGTTGTTCTTACTGGTGCCAGTCGCGAACCGAAGCTCAATGTTTGGAAAGATCAGCTGCACCTCAGGAAGCCGACCCTCCTGCTTGTAGGCCACGACATCTAGGTAACGGTCAAGCGTTCCGTAGTCCGTAATCCCAAGAGCCTCGATCTTGGGCGACGATTGTTCGATTCGCGTGAGGTATTCGTCCCAGCAGTCGGCCGGGTAGCTGTCTTCCTTCAGAGTGCCCGGCGTGTGGATGTGAGGCTCCCAGCGCCTCCAGATGGACCCCCGCGCATCCGAATGCAACAATTCCGAATCACCACTTCCCCGCTAGTCCGGCCAAACGCCGGAACACATTCTTGAAAAGCCTGACGGAAGTGAGCCATCCTCTTCTAACCCCAAAGGAGGGGGCGAGGGTCTAGTCGTGCTGAGCGGGCTCCGGAGAACCCGGAGCCCGCTCATGTCGCTGGAGGGACGCGCCTGCCCGTTGGACATCTAGGTGAAAGACGGTGCTGCCCCGGCTGTACGTGTTTCAGCGCCCCACTCCGGCCCGGTCGTAGATGCGTCCGGGCCGTCAGCTTTTGGGGCTCGGCGGTTGACCTCCGCGGTTGTGTATCGGAGGGAGGGTCCGACGCTGTCGGCGACGACTTCGGTGGCGGCGCGGGGTTCGCCGGTTGCCTGGTCGGTCCAGTGGCGGAACTCGAGGTTGCCGTTGACGATGACGGTGTCGCCTTTGGCGAGGCTGGCGCGGACGTTCTCGGCGGTGCGGCCGAAGACGGTGGTGCGGTGGTACTGGGTGTCGCCGTCGACCCATGTGCCGTCGACTTGCTTGCGGTCGGTGACGGCGACGGTGAACTTGGCGAACTTGGTGCCGTTCTGTGATTCGCCGTAGTCGGGGTCGGCGACGAGGTTGCCTTCGATGCTGATCGGGACTCGTGTGCTCATCGTTCTGTTCCTTTCTGTTCGCGCCCGATTGACGGGTCGCATTCACTTACACGTTCCGGTCGGAGCCCAGAAAATGCGCGCAATTGGCGCGCACTCAGATCGTCGTGACCTACGGTCGGGAGTGGCTTTGTGTGATCCAGTCCGCCCACTCGGCGGAGACCCCATCGTCGCCGGTCTGTGGGAGTTCGGTGTGGCCGTTGTGGCATTCGCCGTTGTACCAAGTCGCGAGGCGTGGGATGGCGACGGCGAGGCGTTCGTGCCAGCCGATGGGTCCGTAGCCGGCGTCGAGGCTGTCGTAGGAGACCAGCCATGCGGTGTGGAGGGCGGAGAGCTCTTCGACGAGGGCACCGTGCTTGAACCAGCACGGCGGGATCTTCCGCGAGGCGAGGTTGTAGCGGTGGGTGAACCAGATCACCCATTCCCGTAGATCGGTCCAGACCTGCGGGGCGTCCTCGTCCTCGAGGGTGCGCCAGTTGATGACGCGGATGCCAAGCATCCCCGGACTCTGCCGCGGCGCCTGGCCTTCCCAGCCCTCGGCGAGGGAGGCGACGAGGTCATCCAGCGGGATGTCGTCAGTCACTGCTGCTCCAGGGAGGCTTCGATGTAGTGGGCGACCTTGGCCTGCAGCCGGGCGATCGCCTGGACGGAAGCGGTGCGACGGGAGACGAACCCTGAGAGGGCCCGGTCGCGTTCGATCAGCTGGTGCACGTACTCGTGGCAGCGCGGGTGCAGCGCGGTCAGGTCCTCGTGCTGCTCCTGGGCGGTCCAGCCGTAGGGGGTTTGGGTGACGCCGCGGTAGTCGAGGTGGTGCAGCTCGAGGCTGCGGGCACTGCCAGCACCGAGGCAGAGTGCGCAGCGGATGGTGCCGTTGCGGGATCCTTCCTCGAGGAACCAGCGGTCGCGGCGGGCGAACCATGCTCCGGAGTGCAGGTAGTTGCTGCGGTAGGTGTTGTCCCGGGCGGGACGGCGACGGTTGGACATCAGTTTCCCTCCCCTGCTGATCCTCGGCGATCGAGCGCGGCTTGATACTGTTCGGCGAACACGACCTGCTGGTCGAGCTCGGTGAGCTTCTTGCCCGCACTGACCTGGCGAGCGTCGTGGCGATCGGTCCAGCCCCGCAGGTCGAGCAGGATCCCGCGCCGGTTGCGGTAGGCCAGCAGTCCGACGGTTTCGGGCATGCGGCGGATCTCGTCGATCGTCATCACCGGGACCTTCTCGTTCTGCACGTTCGTGGATGACCCGTTGTCGTTGTAGGAGTGCCCGGTGTTCCGGATCCGTCGTGTCCCGAGAAGCGATTCGACATCGCGTAGGTGATCCACATCCGACGCGCCACCGAGGAGGAGCTTGGCGGTGGCGGCCGACCAGATCGTGTCGGCCTCCGACCGCGACCAGGCGGTCTCGGCCTGCGATAGGGCCTGGAGGACGACGATGGTCGAGATGCCGATGCCGCCGCCGTCGGCCATGATCCGCGGCAGCGCGGGCCAGGAGAACATATTCGCGATCTCGTCCAGAATCAACGCGAGCGGGAGATCCAGCCGCGACCCGGGCGAGGCGAGAGCTTTCCGTCGTGCTGTTTCGACGACGTCATCGAGGACCGCGCCGAGGAATCCGCCGACAGAGCCGGCCCCGGCGCCGGTGCCGACGAGGTAGAGGCTGTTGGATCCGGCAAGGAACGCGTCAAGGTCGAACTGCTCCCCGGGGCCTGGTGTCATCGCCTTCCTGATTGACGGGATGGAGAGGGGGCGGAGGGCGCCGAAGACGCCGAACCAGGAATTGGCGAGGAGCTTCTCGTCGCCGTTGATGATCGCGTCCAAGTCCTCGGACCAGCCAGGCGACCCCTGGTTGGCGAGCACACCTACCGCTTCGAGGGCGAGGCGCGGGTTGGAGCCCCAGCGGGCGAGGGCGTCGGTGCCGCGCCCGGAGACGGCGGCCGCGTGAAGCAGCCGTGAGAGGACGGAGGAGGAGACCTGCGCCCATTCTTGGTTCGTTTTGGATGCGCCGAGCGCGGTGCCGGCGATAATCGCTTGCCCGCGCTGGTCCGCGATCAGGGGATCCTCGCAGCCGGCTACTGGGGAGATCCGCAGCGCGGAGCGGATACCGGTGAGTTCCTGCGGGTCGAACACCGTCACGTCCCCGACGCGGGCGCGTTCGCGCATCGTGGCGGAGAGGTTGTCGTTGCGGGTGGAGGTGGTGATGAGCGGCCCGTCCCAGTCGAGGATGGCGTTGATGATGAACCGGTAGCCCTTGCCCGACCGGGGCGCGCCTTCAACCACGATCGAGTCCTCGATCGACACGTAGACGTCCTGACCGTGGGCGCGCCCGACCTTCCAGCCGGCCGCAGACGGAGCGGGGTTGACCAGCGACGGGCGGAGGGTCTTGGCGCGGTGAAGAGCGGTGCGTGCGGAGGTGTGCTTGCGGATTTCGCCGGGCTTGGCGAGTCCTTCGCGGCCGCGGAGGTCGTTGATGAAGTGCCGGTCCGACTGCCGGTAGCGAAGCCACCAGACCAACCCAACGGCGATCGCGGTCAGAAGGAGGAAGACGGCTAGCAGATCGAGGACGCGGATGAGGGTGACCGGCGCCACGCATCCCTTCACCAAGGTGAAGCCGGACGGGTTTCCGCCCATTGCCAGTTGTAGGCCGGCGAAGACGCTGTCTGGCTGCCCGCCTGCGCCGCAGGTTGCGGTGATGGTCGCGGTGGCGACGCCGGTGCTGAGGGCGCCGGCGAGGACGATGGCGAAGAGGCTGTAGAGGGCGACGTACGTCCCGGAGGAGCCGTGTGTTCTCATACTCGTTCGCCGCCCATGGCGTCGGTGCGGAAGATTCCAAGTTCGTAGTCGGTGCAGATGTTGCGCACTTTCGCGACCCGGTCCTGGCCGATCTGCCAGAGCCCTTCGCCCTTGTGGAGCTTGCGGACCAGGTAGGCTTGGGTGTCATTCCAGCCCAGGATTTCCCGCGACCTCGCGATCTCCCCGGAGTGCTGGGCGTAGGAGATTCGGGTTTCGCAGTCGGCGAGCAGGCCGAGGGCCCTCGAGTGGAGGGCGCTGTTGCGGTCGCCGAGCGCGTCCAGGTCCGCAACCCGGTGCAGCAGGTACCAGTTGGAGGTGCCGAGGTGGCGTGCGACTTTCTCGTCCTCGACGCGGTCGGCGAGGCCGTCTCCGCCGGAGACGTCGTTGAGCAGCTCGACGGCGGCCTCCTCGTGGATGATCACCCGCGCTTGCCGGTTTGCGCCGAGAGAGGAGCGGCGTATCCAGTTCGCGGTCGCCAGCCGGGCGAGCGCCTGGGCCTCCGGCGACGCGCCTTTCAGGGCGGAGGTGTCGACGACCATCATCGGGGCGTCGGCGTCGAAGCGGACGGTGGAGGGTCCGTCGAAGAACCCGGTGAGGTCACCGGAGACCATCCGACGGAGCGAGTGCGCGAGTCGGTGGCCGGCCTCGACCACCTCCAGCGGCTGGCTCTGCTCGGGATCGACGAGACGGTCGTAC
>NZ_MKVJ01000017.1:585152-614169 GCF_001898805.1 Leifsonia sp. 71-9 | reverse complement strand
TTCCAGTCGGCATCCGAGAACGACGCATCTCGCGGTCCCTCATCCAGCAGGTTGATCCGGGCGGCCTTGCCGGGACCGACGCTGATGGACCGGCCGCCGACGTAGGCGGCGACGCGCGCCCACTCCCCGTTCGGGTCGTGGGGGACGGCGATCTTGCGGCCCAACCTTGCGAGCCGGGAGGACCAGGACTTGGCCAGCATTGACTTGCCGGTGCCCTTGACCCCGAGGATGGCGACGGAATGCGAACGAACAGCCTCAGCCGAGTACGCGTCCCAGGGGTCGAAGCAGAACGGAGCCCGGGAGAGCAGGTTCTCTCCGATGTACGCGCCGGTGAGGATGTCGCCGGTCTCGGCCAGGAACGGGTACGCGCCACCGAGGACCTTGGAGCTGCACCGGTGCGCGGGTGGCGTGGCGCGCAGTGGGCCGCGCAGGTTGTGCGGCTGCTTCCACCCCCACGGCGGCATCTTCGACGCCGGGAGTTCCGCAGTCTGCAGCTTCCAGGACGAGCCCTTGTCCTCCGTGGTGGTCTGGCGGCGTCGTCCGTTGGCGCCGAGCTTCTCATTGGCCGGGATACGGCCCATGACGGCTGACTGCTTCATGTCATTCCCCTTCCAGCGGGACCGGGAGCGCCGCGGTGACGAACCCGGCGGCCTGTTGCCCTGACATTGACGCGAGCACGAGCCGGGCCGGATGCGACGCTTGTTCGATGTCGGTGCGCGCCTTGGCGAGAGCGTCCTTGGACTCGGCGGAGATCGTCACGAACCCGCGGTACTGGACATCCCCGAACCCGTCGACAAGGTCATGCTCCCGCACCGCGAGGTCCTCCTCTTCGCGGAGGTGGGTGAGCGGGATCCGGGAGGACAGCTTCATCCGGATGGTGGCTGCGGTTTCCATGTCGGACTGGGCGCGGTTCAGCTGGGCCAGCGCCTTGTGAGTCGCCACCGGCCGCACCTGTAGGGTGATCACCCTGGTTGCGTCTCCTGCGTAGAGGAGCGGTTCGAGGAACCCGGTGCGGACGTCGGTGCGCGGCCACTCGGCGACCCAGAAGGTCTGGTGCCAGGACTCGTCCACGCGGATCGCGTCCCAGCCCTCGTCGATCCCCATCACCGGCGACGGCGCAGATACGATCCCGGAGTCCTGCTCACGTCGCGTCGCGGCGGCCACGGGGTCGGCCGACAGGGCGTTCAGCTCGTCGAGCTCGTCCGAGGTGAGCCATCCGGCCGGGGTGAGCCGGGCGTGCTCCATGGACGTCTCGATGCCGGCGACCCGCTCCTTGAGCACGGCGGCAAGGCCGGTGAGTCCTTTCCCCGCGTCCCGGATTGCGCCGTTGAGGGCGGCGGTGTCGAAGGTGAGGGTGATGTAGTTCGTGAACCCCATCGACCGTTTCGACGCCGCCTGCGTCAGCGCCCAATACTGCTCGCGCAGCTCGGCGGTGACTTGCGGGTCGTGCTCGTTCTCCCGGACGACCAAGTAGTCGCGCAGTTCGTTCGAGGAGGCTCGGTCGACGCGGATCCGGATAGTGGTCTCACGGACACCGGGGAGGTTCTCCAGGGAGCTGAGCCATTCCACGAACCCGTCGTACGCGGCCTCTTGAGTGCCCTTGTCGCGCAGCGCCCAGGCTTTCGATCCGACCTTGACGGTGACGGAGGCGAGTCTTCCGCGGGCGTTGTAGATGAAGCCGCCGGCACCGGGGATCTGGATGATCTGCGCGTCCCCGAGCGCGCCGGGGAGGAGGAACTTGGAGGTCACGACCGGGGTGACCGCGGCGACGTGCGCGTGCCCGACGTCGAGGGAGGCGACGCTCACGCGGAGCCAGACATCTCGGCGGAAGATCGTCTGTCCAGTCAGACTGCGACGCACGTAACGCGTAGCTTGGGCGACGATCACGATGACCGGTTCGCGCCGGTAGGTGGCGAGGGCGAAGAACACCACGACGGCGACGATCGGGATCATCACCCAGATCGCGTTGATGTCGATGAGGAGGGTGGAGAATAGGACCGCGACGGCGACGCCGATTACGACCAGTTGCAGGAACGTCAGGCCGAGGAAGATCCCTCGGCGTTCTCGGGCGGCGAAGCGGACCCTGGGTGCGCCTTCCTCGGTGATGATCTGGTCGGCGGTGAGGGTGGTCATGAGTTATCTCCCAACCTTGACGATTCGTGCCGCGGTGCGGACGGGTGCGGCGGCGGTGCTCGCCCGGGAGAACTGATCGCGGACGGAGAACCGGTGGTGGAGCGCGGTGCCGACTTCAGCACCGGCGAACGAGACGAGCTTGGTTGCCCAGAGCGGGCTGAATGAGGCGGCGATCACCGCCCCGGCGGCGACGAGGATGACGCCGATACTGAGGCTGGCTTTGGTCAGCTCGACCGCTAGGAGGACGACGCCGGCGGCCAGGGGCTTGGCGATGAGGAGGCCGACGGAGAGGTTCAGCCAGCGTTGCGCCCAGGCGGTGAGCTTGGGCTGGCCGATCATCATCAGCCCGACCGGGGCCATCGCGGCCAGTGCCAGGAGCCCGAATTCGCGGATCGACATGGCGATGAAGAGGAACAGCGATGCGATCATCATCAGGCCGACGATGAGTAATGCCATCACGTATTCGCCGACGGAGCCTGGTCCCTGTGCTCCTTGGGTGGCCATGCCCCAGATGACGCCGTCCTGGGAGAACTGCATGGTCTTCATGACGGCGCCGTGGATCTGTTTCGGGGCATCGAAGAGGCCGACGACGCGGAGCAGGCTTTGGCTCAGGTCGCCGCCTTGAACGGCAGTGGTGAGCGCGTGTGTGATGTCGTCGGTGATGCCGGATGCCTTCTGCATCCCCCATACGCAGATGGCGCTGAACGGGATGGCGAGGGCTGCGCCGGCGGCGGTGCGGCCGATGCGTGACCAGTCCTGCAGGATCATCGCGATGCCGATCTGCACCAGTGCGACGATCAGGATGACCGGGGCGGTGACCGCAATCCAGAATAGGAACTGCGAGTGGGCGATGTTCCAGCTGCCCTGGTCGATGTTCGTGTTGAAGGATCCGGCGATCATCGTGGCAATGAAGTCGCCGAGGTTCTTGATGGTGGAGCCCATGAACTGGGCGACGGTTTGGGATGCCTGGCAGCCGAAGTCGGCGACGAAGCATCCGTAGTTCGGGGTGAACGGATCCGGCGGTGCGGATGCGACAGTGGCGATCATGACGGTCACGCCACGTGGAGCGACTGGCCCCAGTTGATCAGCCCGGCGATGCTGCCCGCGACGGCGACCCCGGCGAGGCAGCTGAGAACGCCGATGATGCCCGCCTTCTGCACGCGTCCGTTGCTGGAGACGTGGCCGACGACGATGAACCCGGCGGCGATCAGGCCGCCGATCACGCCGAGGATGAGGACAATGGCGAATACGACGTTCGCGATCGTCTGCAAGGCTCCGACGCCGGGCCCGGAGAAGTCCGGGCTGGGGTTCGGGACGGCCGCCACGGTGATGATGCGTGCGTGGACGGTGACGAGGGCTTCGTTGAGTGCGTTCATGATTCTTGGTTCCTTTCCGTGGGATCGGTCGATGGTTCGGGTGCTTGCGCCTCGCGCATCCGCCGTGCGGCGAGGTAGCCGGAGGCGGCGATGCCGAGCAGAGCGATACAGATCAGAGTCAGCAGGCCGAGCAGGCTGATCAGCAGGTCCATGACATTCACTCCCCGTCCGCGTTTGCCGCGCCGGTCGCGGAGGCCGGAAGAGGAACAGTGAGGATGTTCGCCTTGCCCTCCGACGGGATGTTCACGGTCAGTTCGAGCTGATCGACTCCGGCCGGGACGAAGTAGGCGGCGGCGAACGATCGACTCTTCTCATTCGGGACCGTCCAAGTCGGCTGCCCGTGGAAGAGCCCGTTGGGCAGCCAGGGCAGGCCAGCTGCCTTGGCTGCGGCGGGGCCGTCGGCGGTGTCGAGGACGGCTGGTTCGGGGCGGCCGTCGAACTGGGTGCCCTTGAGGGTGGTGCCGGTGACGTCCTGGAAGTCTTGGTTGCCCTGGGAGGGGATCCACTTGCCGGTCATGGTGATCTTCAGCAACAGCACCGGGGTTCCGACAGGGAAGAGCTCCGAAGGCGAGTTCGGGAGCGTGCACCGGCAGCCGTGCTTGGCCTTGACGGTGGTGCCCGGGTAGACGTCGACCCAGACGCTGCTGACGATGCCAGATGCCGCCGGCATCGCGTCCTGCGCGGGCGCCGGCGTCGGCGTCGGCTTAGCCGGCGCCACCGTCGTGAACGACGGATTCCGTGAAGGCGACGTGCCGACGCAGCCGACGAGGGCCAGGCTTGGGAGGAGTGCAGCGAGTGCGATCAGCTTCTTGTTCATCTCAGTTCACCTCGGTTTCGTATGCGCCCTTCACTTAGAACTTCCGGTTCGGAGCGATTTGTGGCGCGCATCTTGGAGACTCGTTTGGTCAGGGCACCTGAATGTGCTGGTGGTTGCAGGTATCGGGAAAGTCGCTGGTGAAGTTCGTAAGCACACCGAGCGTCACGTGAGCGCGGGACCGGCAGTCGCTTTGACCGACCGATGACCCATGCGGCGCGTACGGGTCCAGGACGTGGATCAACTGGACGGAAAGCGTGTCCGCGCCTGTGAGGGACTGCCGGTTGATCGCATAGAAATCGACAGCCTTGCCCTTCCAATGCGCCGACGCGGTTCCCGCCCCTGGGGTCATACCCGTGCAGCGCCGGTTGAGGTCGCTCACCCCGACCTGCTGGAAGGCCTGGACGGCGACGACGATCAGCTGGAGGACGTGCGCGTCGATCGCGCAGTCCGGTGTTGCCGTCCCGTTCGCCATGTTGACGACCTGCTCTTGGTACCGCGGGTCCAGGAAGTTCAGCTTCTTCGCCTGGATCGCACCGACCAGGATTGCGGCGGCCGCGCGAGCGTCCGCCGGCGCCTGACACGCACCGGCGCTGGCTCCCGTCAGGGCGGCGAGGACCTGCTCGGCGGGTGCCCAGAATGATGCGTAGTGGTTCGGGTCGGCGTTGATCTGGACTGCGTGGGCGACCACGGTTGGCGCGAGGGTCTGCCAGTCCGGCACGTGCAGCATGCGTGTGTAGAAGGCGGCGGCTGCGGTCGCCGGGTTCATCCGCTCCGCAGGGGTGCCGTAGCCGGCGCCTTGCTGGAAGACGCCGATCGTGGTGTTGTCCACTGCGTCGCCATGGTCCAGGTTGCGGAGGCCGGACTCACCGATCGCGACCATCAGCGCGAGTGTCTGCCCGTGCGGGGGCACGCTCATCTGCTGGCCGACGGTGATGATCGTCGCGGCGATTCTCAACTGCTCCGGCCCGTACCCGTCCACCTTCTGACCCGCCTCCACCGACGGGACGGATCCACCGCACACTCCCCCGCTGCCACCGAATCCGTTGGTTCCCATCGCGAGAACCAAGCTGACCGGCACGGCGACGAGCGTGACGGGGACGACCAAGACGATGATGGCCGCGACGATCAGAAGATTCCGTGTCGTCTTTGGATGCGACACCGCCTGAGCGGCCGCGGCGCCGGCACCGATCACGCCGGCACCTCCTGCTCGAGGACAGTCCGGGCGATCATCAACAATCGCTTCGCGGTCGCGATCCGCGCCCGCGCAGAGCCGGGATGAATGTGAAGTCGCGCTGCGATGGTGTTGGTGTCGTCGCCGATCATCTCAGCGACCTCTCGAAACCCTCCGCTTTCGGGCACGCACGACAGAATCACCGACCCTGTCACTGGTAGGCCCGCGTCCGCTGCAGCCAATGCGGCAAGAACGGTCTGCGCGACCTGGCGCACTCGTTCCCGTACCGTCCGAAGCCCCCGCATCGACAGCTGGTATTCGGCGGCGATGCGCTGCGCGTCGCCGTCCGACAGGCTGAGATCGCCCATGACCCGCCAGTCGGATGGCCCAACGTAGTCTGCCGCCAGGACCATCCATCGATGCGCGTCGAACCGGCAGATCAACGCATCCAGCGGGTCGACCTCCGAGTGCGACTCGGCGTCAAACGGAATGTCGTCGACGGGCACGTATTTGCGCTCCAGTTCGCGGAGCACGACATGACGGGTAATACCGAACACGAAGTAGTTCGGCGACCCCCGTCCCGGGTCGTAGGTGTCAGATCTGCGCCACACGGTTTCCCTTATGAGCTGCAGAACGGCGTCGACCTCGTTGGGCCGGCCGCGCATCCGGGAGACCACGAATGAGCGCATGGTGTCGACTTCACGGAGCAGTTCCGTGAGACGGGCGTCCGCACGCGTGCGAACTTGGGTTCCTCCAGCCACGAGATCACAACCTTCCTTGCATGGGGGTGGCTAATGCGAAGGACCGGGTTCGAGCTAAAGAGGGCTCGTCTGTGGAGGGCTCCTTCAGCGCGAATGAGCGCGCGGGAGCCCCCTGTGAGGAGTGATGGAAGTTCCGAGATGCGCCGGGGATTTGGGCTTCGGGGCGGCGCGCCCGGATTTGATGGTGGAGCGGCGACTGCGACTCTGAAGTTCGGGAGTCTCAGCCACGATGCGTCACCGCCGCCCTGACTCGAATCGCGAGTCGGGAGCTTCGGCAACCGGGGTAAGAATCAGCCGCTCCATTTGGTGCCGCACGCTACCCCCGAACGGGGGTGAGCAGTCGGCGGCACGCCGGGGTGAACGAGGTGTTCTACTGACAGCTCTCGCACTGCAGGTCGTCCATCGGATCGACCGGCACCAGATAGCCGTCCGCGAAGTCCTGGATGACGCCGGGCTGCATCTTGAATGGCTCAGTTATGCCAGAGCCGAGGTCGCGGTCTGGATTCCGGTCTCCAGCCATGCGATCACCTCCGCGCGTTTGTAGTACACGCGATGTGATGTGGGCTTGTAGAAGCGCGGACCCTGGTGCCGGTAGCGCAGTTGTGCGAGCGCCGCTAGCGACAGTCCGGTCAGTTCGGCCGCATCGATAGGCCGGATGTAGTCTCCTGTCATTTTGTCTTCCTCCGTTTCGACAACTCAAGTATCGTTCGGTTGTTGACTGGACCATACCAGGGATTCCACTACATGACAACAGAATGGGCGCTAAGCTGTTGAAATGGCAGACTTTCGATCGGAGACCAACCTCGGTGCGCGCATCAGATTGGCGCGCCGCGAACGCGGATTTCGCACCACGGCCGAGTTGGCGAACGCCATCCAGGGCGGAAATATCACAGAGTCGATTCTGGAGAACATCGAGTCAGGCAGGAAGTCGGACTTCAGCGTCAGCCAGCTTCTCAACATCGCTCGAGGACTCGATGTCCCGCTGTCGATGATCCTGGCGCCTATCGGCCGCCCTGGATCGCAGCTCGACCTCCCGAATCTCAGTGACGACCTCGCCGGCATGACGGCGGCCGAGTTCGATTGCTGGCTGTCAGCGACGCCTGCCAGCGCGTATCGGCCACGAACCGCCGCCGAACGCGAAGACATTGGGACATTGAATGCACTTCGCGAATTGGGAACGCTTTCGCGCGAGCTCGAGCGTCTTCGCATCGTCCTCGAGGTACAGGCTGCGTCCGGCGACCCCGATCTCAGAGAGGCAAGTCCCGAAGTTAGAAGTCGGATCAACCGATTGGCAGAGGAGGCTTCTCACGTCACAGCGCTACTCGCAAGTAGCGGCGTGGGCGATGTCAGCGACTCTCCGAGCAACACCGCGAGCTGAGCGCAACCGAACCCCAGGGACGCTGGCATCCGGCGGGCGCTAGACCGTCGCGCCCGACCGGACCAGATGCCAGCAGGCTCCAGACGAGCACCCATTACCTCGCCCGTGTCCCGGACGCAGGCCGCGATAGAGCCTTCAGGCCCCGCTCGTCGGGGTCCGCTCCGTGCCCACACTTTGCCCACAAAATTCTGAGATCCAGATAATTTAGCGAGATAACAGGAGATGCCACTTCCGCGTAATTCCGCGGAATTTTGCTACTATTCCAGGCGTTGCGGTGCCTTGATGGGGGTTCGAATCCCCCATTCTCCGCCATTTTTTGCCCCGCACCTGATGGCTGATCTCTTGCGTGCTCTTCTGCGATGATCGGTAACTCCGCGTAGGAAGTTCGATATCTTGATGGCGTGACGGCCAAGGAAGCCTTGAAGAAAGAATTGCGCGACAGACTAGGTCCGTTCTTGCGCGACCGCGGATATCGCGGGTCCGGTAGCAACTGGCGAAAATGGTCCGCTCGTGGCGATTGCGCGCTTGTCAACGTGCAATCATCCTCCTGGAACACGTCTGACGATCAACGCTGCATCATCAACTTGTCGATAATCGTCCCCGGCGACCTTGATTGGTACGACTTCCGCAGCTCGTCTCGGAAGGCGAATCGGAAAACGCCAACTGAGGTATGGGGCATTTGGCGAGAGCGTCTCCACCGCGGCGGAGCAGGCCCCGAGGAATGGTGGCGCGTAACCAACGCCCAAGACGCGCGCACTGAAGTAGCGGACATGATCGAGCAGTTATCGGCACTGGGTCTCCCAGCGCTTGAGGAGTTACTAGACCGTCGCAATTTGATCCGGGCGGTCGCCGGCGAGCCGGTTCGGGGATTTCGCACCGCGTCCGTAACTTGGTGGGCGCTCCCCCTTTTGCTTAGTGATGATGGCGCGTCGGAGGCGCTCGCCGCTGCACTCGATGAACTCGACGAGAAACGACTATCTCGCGAAACATCACAAGAGTTCGCCCAAACAGCACAAGAGTTCGCCCGCTGGGCCAAAGATCGCGCGAAGCGGGTAAGTGCTGGAGCGGGAGCTTAGTAACTCCCGCTCCCCGTTTCCTGGACACAGATGGTCGAGGACTGCAACGCAAGAAACGGCTATTGCGCAGGCCCACCTGCGCGACACCGCGATCCCCGTACTCGAGCCGCGTGGCGATGACCCGGAAGTAGGCGTCGCGGACGCCGGTCGCCGCCGTCACCGCTGCCCCGCTCTCGACGTCACGGAGCAGGAAGCTCGACTCGGGCCGGAAGCTGGAGTTCACCGCCCAGACCGTCCACTCCTCGGCGCTGAGCTGCGACCTCCCCTCGGCCCGGGCGACCTCGTTGCGGATCGCGCGGAACTCCTCGTCGGTCTCGGCCGTGTACTCCTCGATCCGCAAACCGTCGGGGATCGGCGCATCCGGGATGGCGGCGCCGAGTGGATGCCGCAGGTGCCGGCTCCGTTTCGTCGCCGTCATGCCCGCCGCACGGTACAGGGCGACGGCGCCGTCGACGTGCTCGCCGTAGACGGATTCGACCACCAGCCGGACGGTGGGGTGATGCAGCGCGTGCAGCTCGCGGGCGGTCTCGAGCCCGTGGCGCATGAGCCTCGTGCCGAGTCCCTGGCGGCGATGGGTCGGGCGCACCGCACCGGCCGCCTGCACCCGGTGGACGATCTCGGCCGCCGGCTTGTAGTGCACCGCCGAGAAGCCGACCATCGTCGTGCCGTCGAACACGGCCAGGGTGGAGGTCGGGAGGTCGTCGACCGGAGACTCCAACTCCTCGGCCGCATCCTCCACGGTGTACTGCCCCCACACGTGATCCTCCGCGTCGATCGCGTTCAGGAGGTCGGCCATCGCCGCGCTGTCGGACACGGTCAGCGGGCGCCAGCCGAGGTCGGTCACGACCGCAACCCTAGCGCCGAGGACAGGCCCGGCGACTGCGCCGACATTCGTGCCGAATGTGGACTTTGGCGGCGGGTAAATCGACATTCGGCACGAATGTGCGTGGCCCGCTCGCGGTACCGCACTCGCAGCAGAGGCGTAGTGTCGGGGCATGTTGCAGAATCGCGAGGTCGGCGGGGCGACCATGGGGGCCGGGCGCGGCAGGGTCGAGGGAGATCCCGGCGGCACGGGTGTGGACGGCGGCGGTGCGCCGACCGGAATCCTGTACGGTCCGTGGGGCTACGTGAACTTCGCTGCAGCGGTCGGGATGTTAGCCGGCTTCGTCTGGCTCGTGTCCTCGGATCTCGACGATCCGCTCGGCGGGCACTGGGCGTGGGGGTCGTTCCTGATGGTCGTGTCGCTCTCGACGCTCGGCGTGGTCACCCGGAGATTCGGGGCGGCGAGTCTGCGCCGGCATGCACAGGGCCCGCGCGATGCGCGCCATCGCATCCAGCAGATCGCCCCCTTCGTCGTGCTGGGGCTCCTCCTGATCGGAATGATCGGGCACCTCTTCGGCGCGGACGAGCTCACGACCGTGATGATCGCGCTGGCCGTGGGAGCGACCGCGGGGCTGGCACCGACGTTCCTCCTGAAGCCGGCGGGGTCGGGCGCTCCGGCCGAGAAGGCCTGACACGCCCTTCTCCACGACGTCCCACCTCAGGGGAGGGCGCGTCGTGACGGCTCGGCAGTGCGGTCCGCGGCGGTGCGGTTTCAACGTTGTAAAGTCATCGCAAGGCGAGAGACAGGAGCGCGGATGGCCGCGACGATGCACGACGTCAGCCGGCTGGCCGGCGTGTCGATCAAGACCGTGTCGAATGTGATCAACGACTACCCGTACGTGCGGGAGGAGACGCGGCGCCGAGTGCTCGACGCGATCGCCACGCTGGGCTACACGCCGAACCTGTCCGCGCGCAGCCTGCGCTCCGGCCGCACGAACGTGATCTCACTGATGATCCCCGACCTGCGCAACGCCTACTTCGCCGAACTCGCCGACTCGGTCATGCGCGCGGCGGCGGACAAGGGCTTGTCCGTCCTGATCGAGCAGTTCGGGGACCGGCGGGAGCGCGAGATCGACGTGCTGCGGCATCCTCGGGCGCAGATGGTCGACGGCGTGCTCTACAGCGTGCTGGCGCTCGATGAGGGCGACGTGGGGCTGATCGAGGAGATCGCGACGCCGATGGTGCTGCTCGGCGAGCGGATCTTCAACGGGCCGAAGGATCACGTCACCATGCAGAACGTGGAGGGCGCCCGCGCCGCGACGACGCACGTGGTCGATCAGGGCCGCAGGCGGATCGTCGCGCTCGGCGCGCATCCCGGCGAGGTGATCGGTTCGGCCGCCCTGCGCCTCTCCGGCTATCGCGAGGCGCTCGAGGAGGCGGGGATCGCGTACGACGAGCAGCTCGTCGTACCGGTCGGATCGTGGCACCGGCGCAACGGAGCCGACGCCATGCGGGAGTTCCTGGCGCGCGGGGTGCCGTTCGACGCCATCGTCGCCTTCAACGACGCGATCGCCCTCGGAGCGTTGCGCGTGCTGCAGGAGAACGGCCTCGGCGTGCCGGACGACGTCGCGGTGATCGGCTTCGACGACATCGACGAGACGCAGTACTCGATGCCGACCCTGTCGACGATCGATCCGGGTCGCGACGACATCGCGCGCACGGCCGTCGAGCTGCTGCTGCGCCGGATCGAGGGTGCGGGAGCGCCGTTCACCCCGGAAGAGGTGCTCGTGCCGTTCCAGCTGCGCACCCGCGAGTCGACCGCCGTGCCCGCCCTCGTGCGCTGACGAAAAACCATTTGACACGGTCACATTCGACAGGCGATCATGTCTACAACGTTGTAGTACAACGTTGTAGGACAAGGGTGTTCAGCACGCGAAAGGAATCCAATGAAGAAGCTCCTCGCAGCGGGTGGCGTGATCGCAGTGGCGATCGCGGCGCTCACCGGATGTTCCGCCGGTAGCGATGCGGCAAGCTGCCAGAACAAGATCGTGAAGTCGGATGCGACCCAGGTGACCATGTGGGCCTGGTACCCCAACTTCGAGCCGGTCGTCGACCAGTTCAACAAGACCCACGACGACGTCCAGATCTGCTGGACCAACGCGGGCGCCGGCAACGACGAGTACACGAAGTTCTCCACGGCGATCCAGGCGGGCTCGGGCGCACCGGACGTCGTGATGCTCGAATCCGAGGTCGTCCCCAGCTACATCGCGGACGGCTCCATCACGAACCTCAGCAAGCTCGGCGCCGACACGGTGAAGGACGACTACTCCGAGGGCGCGTGGAGCGACGAGTCGCGGGACGGCGACGCGTACGCGATCCCCGTCGACGGCGGCCCGGTCGGCCTCCTCTACCGCAAGGACCTCTTCGACAAGTACGGCATCGCCGTGCCGACCACCTGGGACGAGTACGCCGCGGCGGCGGAGAAGATCAAGGAGGCGAGCGGCGGCAAGACCCTCCTGACGGACTTCCAGGGCAACGGCCGTGCGTACCAGACGGCCCTCTTCGCCCAGGCGGGCGCCACACCCTTCACGCTCTCGGGCAAGCAGGACATCTCGATCGACCTGAACGACCCGGCCAGCGACAAGGTGCTCACCTACTGGAACGACCTCGTCCAGAAGAAGCTCGTCGGCACCGAGGACGCCTCCACCACCGACTACAACACCCACCTCGTCAACGGCACCTACGCCTCGGTCGTCGCCGCCGCCTGGCTGCCCGGCTACCTGCAGGGCTTCACCGGCGCCGACAAGACGGCGCAGTGGGCGGTCGCCCCGGTCCCCCAGTGGGACACGGCCAACCCGGTGCAGATCAACATCGGCGGCTCGGCGTTCGCGGTGAGCAAGCAGGCGAAGGACCAGAAGGCGGCCGCCGAGGTCGCGATGGGCATCTTCGGCACCGAGGAGGCGTGGAAGATCGGCATCGAGAAAGCGGCGCTCTTCCCGCTCTGGAAGCCGATCCTCGAGTCCGACTACTTCAAGGACAAGGCGTACGACTTCTTCGGCGGTCAGCAGATCAACAAAGACGTCTTCCTCACCGCGGCCACGGACTACAAGGGCTTCCAGTTCAGTCCGTTCCAGAACCTCGTCTACGACAAGCTGACGGACGCGGTCAACTCGACGAACAAGGGCAAGGCGCAGCCGACGGCGGCGCTGAAGACCTACCAGGACGCGGTCGTCAGCTACGCGAAGCAGCAGGGCTACACGGTCAAATGACCGCCGGCGGCGCCCGCACCTGACTCCGCTCACACGCGGGCGCCGCCCTCCTCCACCGATCCGCTCCCATCAAAGGACTCCCCCGATGACCGAATCCGCTGTCGCGACGCGGCGACCGCGCGAACCCCGGGCGACCAGGCGGCGCGGCGACATCGTCAGCCTGCGCCGGGCGCGCTGGGGCTGGGCGTTCACCGCCCCGTTCGCCGTCTTCCTCCTGCTCTTCCTCCTCATCCCGCTCGTCTACGCCTTCGTGATGAGCCTGCAGAACACCACCCTCGCCGGCGGCACCAGCTGGGTCGGCCTGGCGAACTACGCGAAGGCGTTCACCGACCCGCTGTTCCTCGACGGCGTCTGGCGGGTGATGCTGTTCGCGATCGTGATGATCCCGGCCCAGATGATCGTCGCGCTGGTCGCCGCCCTGCTCATCGACGCGCTCACGACGCGGTTCGCCAAGATCTCGCGCCTGCTGATCTTCGTGCCCTACGCGGTCCCCGTCGTGATCGGCGCGCTGATGTGGGGGTTCCTCTACAGCCCGAGCTTCGGTCCCGCCCAGGAGCTCTTCGGAGCGTTCGGGCTGCAAGCGCCGAACTTCTTCTCCGACCAGAACGTCTTCGGATCGCTGGTCAACATCGTGACCTGGCAGTGGGCGGGCTACTACATGATCATCATGTACGCGGCGCTGCAGGGCGTCGACCCCTCGATCTACGAGGCCGCCCGGGTCGACGGCGCCAATGCCTGGCAGGTCGCGCTCCGCATCAAGATCCCGATGATCGCGTCCTCCCTGCTGCTCGTGCTCGTCTTCGCCCTCATCGGCACGCTGCAGTTCTTCAACGAACCGCAGATGCTGCGCGGGATGGCGTCCGGCTCGATCACCTCCAACTACACGCCGAACATCTATGCCTACACCGTCGCCTTCTCGTACCACCAGTTCAACTACGCGTCGGCGATCGCCTTCGCCCTGGGCCTCGTGATCTTCGTCGGCTCGTACGCCTTCATGTTCGCCACGCGCAAGAGAAGTGGACTGATGAAATGACCGCCACCCTCGCAACCGGCTCCGGGTCAGGGTCCCCGGCCCACGACGACCGTCCCGCGCGCAACCGCCGGAGCAGCGGCGGCCGCGCCCCGCATCGTCGCGGCGGCCGCCAGGTCATCCCGCACATCATCCTCGCCGCGTTCATCGTCTACTTCGCGCTGCCGTTCTGGTGGCTGATCGTCGCCAGCACGAAGAGCCAGCAGACGCTCTTCGACGGGAAGACGAGCGCGCTGTGGTTCTCGGGCGACTTCGACCTGTTCTCGAACATCGGCGCCCTGTTCACCTACTCCGGCGGCCTCTACGCGCACTGGCTCGGCAACTCGTTCCTGTACGCGATCGCCGGCGGGGTCGGCGCCACCGTCCTCTCGGTGCTCGCCGGCTACGGCTTCTCGATGTACGGGTTCCGCGGCCGCCGCCTGTTCTTCGCGGTGGTGCTCGGCTCGGTGATGGTCCCGGCGACGGTGCTCGTCATCCCCCTGTTCGTGATGATGAGCGGGGCGCACCTGACCAACACGATCTGGGCGATCATCCTGCCGTCGATGCTCAACCCCTTCGCGGTGTACCTGATGAAGGTCTACACGGACGAGGCGATCCCGCCCGAGATGGTGGACGCCGCCCGCGTCGACGGCGCCGGCGAGGTGCGGATCTTCGCCCGTGTCGCGCTGCCCCTCATGCGGCCCGCGGTCGTGACCGTGCTGCTGCTCTCGGTCGTCGGCACCTGGAACAACTTCTTCCTACCGCTGGTGATGTTCTCCAATCCGCAGCTCTTCCCCGTCACTGTCGGCCTAGGGGCGCTGCAGTCGCAGGCGCAGGTCAACACCGGCGGCCAGTCGCTGTGGAACCTGGTGATCACCGGCGCCCTGATCTCGATCATCCCGCTGATCGTCTCGTTCCTCACCCTGCAGCGCTACTGGCAGGGCGGACTCTCCATCGGCAGCGTCAAATAGACGCCCGCCCCGACCACCACCGATCCGAAGGACCCTGAAGGAAACCCATGTCTGAGACCCACATCGCCCTCGACCGCTCCGCGAGCGTCGCTCCCGTGAACCGTCGACTGTTCGGCTCGTTCGTCGAGCACCTCGGGCGCTGCGTCTACAACGGCCTCTACGAGCCCGGGCACCCGACCGCGAACGAGGACGGCTTCCGCCTCGATGTGGTGGAGCTGGTGAAGGAGCTCGGCTCGACGACCATCCGCTACCCCGGCGGAAACTTCGTCTCCGGGTTCCGCTGGGAGGACTCGGTCGGGCCGCGCGAGAACCGACCCGTGCGCCGTGACCTCGCCTGGCACTCGCTGGAGACGAACCAGGTCGGGCTCGACGAGTTCTCCCGCTGGCTGAAGCTGACCGACTCCGAGCTCATGCTCGCGGTGAACCTCGGCACTCGCGGGATCGACGAGGCGCTCGACCTGCTCGAGTACGCCAACCACCCTTCCGGCACCGCGCTCAGCGACCTGCGCATCGCCAACGGCACGACGGAGCCGCACGACATCCGCATGTGGTGCCTCGGCAACGAGATGGACGGCCCGTGGCAGACCGGCTACATGACGGCCGACGACTACGGCAAGCTCGCCGCGCGCACGGCGGCCGCCATGAAGATGGCGGACAAGGACCTCGAACTGGTGGTCTGCGGATCGTCCGGCTCCGGGATGCCGACCTTCGGCGAGTGGGAGCGGGTCGTCCTCGAGCACTCCTACGAGCACGTCGACTTCATCTCGGCGCACGCCTACTACCAGGAGCGCGGCGGCGACCTCGGCTCGTTCCTCGCCTCCTCCCTGGACATGCAGTACTTCATCGACACGGTCGTCACGACGGCCGACCACGTCGGACACAAGCTCAAGAGCGCCAAGAAGATCAACATCTCGTTCGACGAGTGGAACATCTGGTACCTCGACGAGCACAAGGCGTCGGACGAGGTCAACGACGAGTGGCGCTACGCCCCGCGCCAGCTGGAGGACGTCTACTCCGTCGCCGACGCGGTGGTGCTCGGCAACCTCCTGATCACGCTGCTGAAGAACGGCGACCGCGTGACCAGCGCCTCCCTCGCCCAGCTCGTGAACGTGATCGCCCCGATCATGACGGAGCCGGGCGGTCCGACCTGGCGGCAGACGACGTTCTTCCCGTTCTCGGTCACCAGCCGACTCGCCGCGGGCGAGATCCTGCGGCCGCGCATCCAGACGGGCACCTACGAGACCGCGGTGCACGGCGACGCTGGCATCGTGGATGCCGTCGCCACGCACGACGCCGAGGCCGGACGGGCCGCCGTGTTCCTGGTCAACCGCAGCCAGACCGAGACCGAGACGGTCCGCGTCGATCTGCGCGACCTGGGTGTGCAGACGGTGGAGGAGGCGCTCAGCCTCTGGGACGAGGACGTGTACGCCAAGAACACGCTGCAGGACCAGGACCGCGTCGGCCTGCGCGCCAACGCCACGGCCTCCGTCGCCGACGGCGTGCTGAGCGTCGAGCTTCCGCCGGTCTCGTGGACGGCCGTCTCGCTCGGCTGATCCCACCCTCCGGCCACACCGCCGGGAGCGCACCGTCCGTCGGCGCGCACCCGGCGGTTCCGGTTAGATGGGGGCGATGAGCAAGAAGATGTTCTCCCAGCTGTGCGCCACGATCGCGATCGCGGCCATCACGCTGCTCGTCGGGCGCTCGATGCACGACGTCGGGACGGTCGTCGTCTTCGCGGTCGGGGTGCTCGCGACCATCCTCAGCGCGTTCCGGGTGCGGAGCATCCGCGCCCGCGAGAACGCCGCGAAAGCGGCCCGTGTCCCCCAAAATGCCGCTACCGGGGACACCGACCGATGAGTCAGGCTCGGTTCGATGACAGAGCAACGGGAACTCGGACGGGAGACGGGCGTGACGCGCGAGACAGTGCTGCGCCCCTTCCGGTACCTGTTCACGCGCGGCGTGATCGCCATCCTGGCGCTGACGACCCCGGTGTTCGCCGTGCTCTACTGGCTGTCGATCCCCACCGGCGGCTGGCCGCTCGTGCTGATCGCCCACCTGCTCGTCGTCGCGGCGACGGTGCTCTGCGTGTACTCGTTCCTGAGCGTGACGATCACGCTCGGCGCCGACGGGGTGCGGGAGCGCGGCTTCTTCGGTCGCGTGGTGCGGGTGCGGCCGGCGGAGGTCGGGGCGGTGGTGCTGGTGCAGCTCTATGAGAGCAGCACGCTCGACACCCTCCCCCAGCTCTTCATCACCGGCACGGACGGCCGCCTGCTGATCCGGATGCGCGGGCAGTTCTGGTCGTTGGAGGACATGGAGCGCGTCGTCGAGGAGCTCGACATCCCGGTCACCCGGCCGCAGGACTCGATGACGCTGGCCCAGCTGCGCCGCGACTCCCCCGAGCTGCTCTACTGGTTCGAACGCCTCCCCGCCCTCGTCGGCCGCTGAGCCGCGTCGTTCAGAGACGCGCGTCCGTCGCGATCGCGAGCGCAGGGGCGTCCGGCGTGCTCGACGGAAGCTCGGTGAAGCCGAGGCGCTCGTAGAACGCGCGGGCGCCGTGGTTGGACGGCGACATGGTGAGGTAGACGCCGGGCACGCCGCGATCCCGCAGCGCCGCGAGCAGGGTGCGGATGAGCGCGCGCCCGAACCCCTGGCCCTGCAGCTCCGGGAGCAGGTCGATGTGCAGGTGCGCCGGGAACCGGTCGACCTCGGGCACGATCGCCTCGCGCACATCCAGGCCGAAGCCGATCGCCTGGCGCTCGGCGTCGTCGCGCGCCTGCTCCACCGGGTACTTGGCGCGGAATCCGGGCAGCCACTCGGCCTCGTACCAGTCGGCGAAGGCGCGGCTGTCGGCGACGGCGATCACGTACCCGGCGACGTGCTCGCCGGTGTCGACCACGAACGCGAGGTCGGGCTGGTACGCGACGTACGGGCCGGCGAAGACGTCGGGCAGCAGGTCGTCATCGGAGTAGGCGCCGGTCGCATCCTGACCGCTCGCCCCGGTCCGCACGCAGATCGCGTAGACATCGTCCCGGTCGGCCGGCTGGAAGGGGCGGATCGAGCTCACCGTGAAAGTATGGCAGCGTGAGTCCGCACACCGCCGCCGTGCCACGCAGCAACGGCCTGCTCACCCGCACAGGAGGCGAGCCCGTGCGGATCGAGCGGGTGTTCCCCGGCGAGGCGGCGAGCGCCTTCGTCCGCCACTACTGGCTGCCGCGCTGGACGCTGCCGGAGGGCCGGGAGCTGCGCCCGCAGGTGCTCGAGTACCCGACGGCGAACCTCGTGATCGAGCCCGGCTCCGCCCTGCTTCACCGGGCGAACCGGGGTGTGAGCGGTCGCACGCTGCGCGGCACGGGCTGGGCGTTCGGGATGCTGCTGCGCCCGGGCGTCGCGCGCGGCTGGACCGGCACCTCACTGCGCTCGCTACCCGCGGTGGTGCCGGTGGACGAGCTCGCCGTCGACGGGCTGGTAGCCCTGCTCCCCCTCGTGCGACGGACGATGGACGCGGGAGACGACGCGGGCGCGGTCTCCGCCGTCGAGTCCTGGCTGGGCGGCCTCCCGCTGCCCGGTGACGACGCCCGGCTCGTCGACGAGATCGTCGCGACCGTCGAGGCCGACCGCGACCTGCGCCGGGTCGAGGACCTCGCGGCGCGCTTCGACCTCGGCGTCCGGCACCTCCAGCGCCTGGTCGCCGGACACATCGGCTTCGGGCCCAAATGGCTCATCCAGCGCTATCGGCTGCAGGAGGCCGCGGCCGCCCTGCGCTCCGACGATCCGCCCGCGCTCGCCACGCTCGCTCTCGAGCTCGGGTATGCGGACCAGGCGCACTTCAGCCGCGAGTTCCGGGCTGTGATCGGCGCACCGCCGGGCGCCTACGCGGCCAGGGAGGGCCGCCGATGAGTGGGAGCCCTCCCGGCGGTGCGCCGTCGTCCCCGGATGCGGACGCACTGCTCGCCGGCTGGCGCGAGCGCTGGCGCCTGACGCCGGACGGGGAGGCGTTCGGCACTCCGTCGAGCGCCCTGCAGCCGGTGCGGCAGGGCGGCCGGCCCGCGTTCCTCAAGCGGGCGCTGGTCGCCGAGGAGGCCGCTGGCGCGCACGTGCTGCGGTGGTGGGACGGCGAGGCCGCGGCGGCCGTGCTGGAATTCGGGGGCGACGGGGAGGCCGTGCTGCTCGAGCGGGCGGAGGGCGCGCGGTCGCTGACCGGGCTGGCGCGGTCCGGACCGGCCGGCGACGACGACGCCACGCGCATCCTGTGCCGCGCGGGGCGCCGCCTGCACGCCGCCGGAACGGACACACGGCCGGGCGGCCTGCATCCGCTCGACGAGTGGTTCCGCGAGCTCTTCGAGCACGCCGCCGACCGGCCGCACGACCACGACGGGCTCTACCCGGCGGCCGCCGCGGAGGCGCGTGCGCTGCTCGCGCATCCCGCCGCTGACGTGGTGCTCCACGGCGACCTGCACCACGGCAACGTGCTCGACTTCGGCGAACGCGGCTGGCTCGCGATCGACCCCAAGCCGCTGCACGGCGACCCGGCCTTCGACGTGCTCAACATCCTGTGCAACCCCGACGCGGAGATCGCGCTCCGCCCGGGCCGCCTCGAACGCACGGCCCGGGTGATCGCCACGGAGACCGGCCTGGACGAGCGGACCCTGCTGCGCTGGGTGCTCGCCTGGGCCGGGCTCTCCGCGGCGTGGAGCGAGCGGAGCGGTGCCGAGGCGCCGATCGCGCTCGGCGTCGGTCAGCGCAGCCGGACGCTGCTCGGCATTTAGGCCAGCTGGCCACCTCGGCTCGCAGAGCTCGACGGTCGCGCCGCTCAGTCGAACCTCCTATTAATTCTGCCTCGATGAACTCGCGAAAGTACGACTCGGCTTCGATCTTTTCGCTCTTGTTTCATCGTCTCCCACGAATGCGTCCGAGTGCTCGAAGACCTGCTGGACCCGGTTCCGGCCGCGCTGCGAACGTTCGGCCTTACCGGCTTTCGCCGCTTCACCGCGCTGGATGTGACACAGGGAATCCCGCTGTCTTCGCGACTTCGTGTAGCAACGTCCTGAGCTACTGGGAGCCGCGTCAGGCGGTTCGCCCCACACTCGGGATCAGGTCCTCGCCGAGTTGCGCGCCAAAAGGAGGGTACGCCTGGGTGACTGGCCGCGACGTACCACGAATCTCACCGTCGGGTCAGCTGACGTTCGGGGTAGGTCGACTTGAGAGCTTTGACATGCACCTGAGAAGCTAGCCGGACGCAGGAAGCGCAGCGGGACATTTACAACTCGCGGAACGGAGTGTCAGTGGCCAACTACGGAGCCCCTTGCCCAAACGGTCCCAAGCATCACGGCCATCGCCTTGCACGTCGTCGCGAGGAATGTGACGGTCGCGCGATGAGGCGAATCGCTCGTTCTAGCGGGCCATCAGCAGTTACTAGGGGACCTTCCAGCCCACGGCCTCAACGTCCTTCGCGGCCTGAGTCTTCTATTCGCTTGACCCCGCAGGTCGGGCGAAATCGCGCGCGCAGCGCTCGAGAAGTGAACGGCTACGCGTTCATCGGCTCCATCATCCTCGAACCGGGCTCGTGGTTTGAGGAAGCTGCCAACGCCATTATTGACGCCCTGCCGGAGGGTCACCGGGAGAACGCCGGCCACTGGCTCTGCTCGCTCCTGCTGGATGCAGCCAAGGCCGTCGACCCGGCGACCTACGCTGGGTTCATCGCGGACGGCGTCAAAGAACGGTTGATTGGTGCTGGGGTATCAAAGGCGGCAGCGAACATTTTCGCGGCTGCGGTCACGAAAACCCTGAACCCGATCTTGGCTCATGCAATCGGACTCGGCCATGCGTCGCTCGCGATGAAGGCCCTCATACCAGCTGTCTGTCCAGACCTCGATCGATGCCCCGCGCAGAAGGACCTTTTCAAGACCTTCGCAATGCCGGGCGTGGTCGATCACCTCGAGGCCCTCGCAGCCAAGTAGCTCGGTCCTTCGGCAACACGAGGCTCGACAAGTGCGCCGATCTCCTAGCGCCCCTCACTTGACGCTGCCCGCGGTGAGCCCGCCGACCAGGCGCTTCTCGATCAGCATGAAGAGCACCACGACCGGGATCACGGCCACGACGGAGACCGCGAACACGTACTGCCAGGCGGCGTCGTACTGGCCGACGAACTTGGTCAGCGCCACCGACAGGGGCTGGTTCGCGTCCGTGGACAGGATCACCAGGCTCGCGGCGAACTCGTTCCACGAGGCGACGAACGTGTAGATGATCGCCGTCACGATCCCGGGCCACACGAGGGGGAGCTGGACGCGGAAGAGCACCGTCCACTTGCCCGCCCCGTCGAGCTGCGCGGCCTCGTCGACCTCCTTGGGCACTCCGGCGAAGAAGGTGTGCATGATCCAGATGGCGAACGCGAGGTTGAACGCCGCGTTGATCAGGATCATGGCCAGCCAGGTGTCGTTGAGGCCGAGCGCGACCATCTCCTTGAACAGGCCGGTCGCCAGGACCGTGGGCTGCAGCATCTGCGTCACGATCACCAGGAAGAGGAACACACCGCGGCCGGGGAACCGGAACCGAGCCGTGTAGTACGCCGCGGGCACGCAGACCACGAGCACGAGAAGCGTCGCGAACACCGAGATCACGATCGTGGAGACGAGGTTCAACGGGAGCGGCGTCTCCGGGGTGGACCACATCGTGACGTAGTTCTCGGGATGCCACTGGTCGGGCAGGTACGTCGGGGGCACCGCGAGGATGTTGTTCCGCGACTTGAACGAGCCGACCAGCATGATCAGGTAGGGCGCGATGAAGACGAGGGCGATGACGATTCCCGCGATCGTCTTGCCGACGGTGCGCCCCGGGGAGCCCGAGAGGCGGGAGCGGCGGCGGCGCGCCTGCGGGGCGCCGGCGAGCAGGGTGGGGGCCGGGGCGGTCATGCGGCCTCCTTCATCGGCTTCACGATCCACAGGTAGAGCGCGACGACGACCAGCACGATCAGGAAGTTGATCACGCTGAGCGCGCTCGACAGATCGATGCGCTGCTCGTTCTGCAGGAGCTTGAAGACGTAGGTCGTCGTCGTGTCGGCCTTGTAGCCGGGGATGGACCCCGTCATCAGTTTGAGGATCGGGAGGGAGTTGAACACGTTGATGATGTTGATGAGCGCCGCCAGGGCGATCGCGTTGCGGAGGTTCGGCAGCGTCACGCCGAAGTAGGAGCGCACCGCGCTCGCACCGTCGACCTTCGCCGCCTCCAGCATGTCGCCAGGGATACCGGCGAGCCCCGCCAGGATCGTGTACGTCGTGAACGGCAGCGACACGAAGACCGCGATGGCGATCGACGACAGGAACGCCGGCACCGGCTCCTTCGTGAAGCCGAACGGCTCGGCGAGCAGATGGACGTCGACGAGGAACTTGTTGATGATCCCGTAGAAGGGGTCGAGACCGTACACGAACACGGTCGTCGTCATCACCACGCTCGCCGCCCACGGGACGATGATCGCCATCCGCACCCAGCGCCGGCCCGGGAAGTTCTTGTCGAGGAACTGCGCGAGCGCGAGCCCGATCACCACGGTGATCGCGACGACCGAGACGACCCAGACGAGCGTGTTCAGCAGGATGCCGGGGAGCTCGGGCCGGGAGAGGACGGTGAAATAGTTCTGCAGGCCCACGGAACCGTGGTCGACGCCGGCGAGGGAGATCTTCCGCGTCGAGTTGTAGATCATGTAGCCGGCCGGGAACAGGACGACCCCGAAGATCAGGATGAGGGCCGGCAGCGTCCACGGCACGGCGTGGAGCAGGTCGGACGCGCCGGAGCGCTTCGGTGGGGACCCGCGACGGGGGCGGCCGGACGCCGCCCCCGTGCGAGTCGACTCAGCGGTGCTGGTCATCCGGGGTTACTGGCCGTCGGCCTTGGCCTGGATGGACTTCAGCAGATCGGCCGGGACCGCGCCCTGGCCGAGCTGTCCGATCTGGCTCTGGATCGCGCCCTGCGCGGCCGACCAGTTCGGGTTGGTGGACGGGTAGAACTTGGCGTCCGGCAGCAGGTCGAGGAACGGCTTGATGGTCTCGTCCGAGGCCATCTCCTTGGCGCCCGACTTGGTGGTCGGCAGGAAGCCTTCCGCGCCCACCCACTTGGTGTAGACGGCCGGCGAGTAGAAGTAGTCCAGGAACTTCGTGATCGCGGCCTTCTTGTCCGTCTTGTTCTTGAACGCCATCAGGTGGTCCGCCACCCCCAGGGTGAAGGAGGAGCCGTCCTTGGTCGGGATGGGCGCGATCCCGTAGTTGAGGGACGGGTTCTTGTCCTTGATCTGACCCACTGTCGGCGGGAGGCCGACCTGCATGCCCAGCTGCCCCTGGATGAAGACGTTGAGCAGCGGCGTGCGGTTGGTCGAGCCCGGGTTGGGCTCCGTGTACCCCTGGTCGATGATCTTCTTCATCTCGGTGGCGCCTTCGACGTTCTGCGAGCTGTCGATCGTGAGCTTCTTGGCGTCGCCGTAGCCGCCGCCGGCCCCGTAGAACCAGAGCGCCGTCTCGGCCTGCGCCTCCTCGCTGCCGAGCGGCATGCCGTACGCCGTCACCCCGGCCGCCTTGAGCTTGCCCGCGTCCTCCTCGAACTCGGCCCAGGTCTTCGGCGGGGTCGAGATCCCGGCCTTCGCGAAGTCGTCCTTGTTGTAGAACAGGGCGCGCGCGGAGGCGATGAACGGCAGGCCGTACTGCGTGCCGTCGATGCTCGCGTTCTTCTTGAACGCGTCCTGGAAGTCGGCGAGCGTTGACGCCGAGACGATGTCCTTGGCCGGGTAGAGCAGGTCGTCCGCCGCGAAACCGGCGAAGGCGTCGATGTTCAGGATGTCGGGCTGCTTCTGCGCCTGGATGCGCGTCTTGATGACGTTGTTGATGTCCGTCCAGGACTCGACGTCCAGGTTGACCTTGATGTCGCCGTTCTTCGCCTCGAAGTCCTTGATGATCTGCTCCCACTCGGCCTTCGTGTTGTCCGAATAGCTCGCCACCATCAGGTCGAGTGTCTGCGCGCCGCCGGACGAGCCCCCGGACCCGCCGCTGAAACCGCAGGAGGCGAGTGCCATGGTGGCGACGACGGCGGTCGCGACCGCCGCTGACCGCCGGAATGCCTTCTTCATTGAATTCCCCACTTCTCGAAAGAACACGTGCCGTTACAGCTGGGTGCCTGCGCGTCAATGCGGAGCCGTTGATGTTTATTGACGTGTTCCCGTGGGAAACAAGCACTTTCGCTCAATGGATGCTCGTGATCATGCCCCGATCGGGGGGATCGCGTCAAGCATCGGGCCGGAGATCGTCACCAAATGGCAACATCCCGGTCACACGGGCACTCACTCCCGGATTCACTGATCGAAGTTGCTCTCTAGACAGCGTGTTCGATCATGAGCAATCATTGACGCAAGCATCCGCGTACCCACGCGGTGGCACAGGATAGGATCGGCCCGTGACGCGCTCATCCACCGCCGGAACGCACCAGGAGGACGAAGCGCCCCTGGTCTCCGAGCAGACGGCGGATGACGCGCGCGCCGCGGCGGAGCCGGGCGGACCCCTCGAATTGTCCCGTCCGCTGCCGCGCGGCGAACGGAGCCGGGAGCGCACGGCGATGAGCCGATCGCAGCGGCTCGGCGCCGTCCTCGACCTCCTGGCGGAGACGGGCCAGGTCGAGGTGGAGGACATCGTCACCACGCTCAACGTCTCCGCTGCGACGGCCCGTCGCGACCTGGACGCCCTCGCCTCGCAGCAGATGCTCACCCGCACCCGGGGCGGCGCGATCGGCCAGTCCGTCGCCTACGACCTCCCCCTCCGGTACAAGCACGAGCAGCACGCCCCGCAGAAGCTGCGCATCGCGCAGGCGGCGAGCGCCCTCGTCCCCCGCGGCGCCGTCGTCGGGCTCTCCGGCGGCACCACCAGCACCGCGGTCGCCACGGTGCTCGCCTCGCGAGCCGACCTGCTGGAGCCGTCGCCCTACCCGAACCTCACCGTCGTCACCAACGCGATCAACATCGCCGCGCAGCTCGTCATCCGCCCGCAGATCAAGGTCGTCGTCACCGGCGGCGTCGTCCACCAGCGCTCGTACGAACTGGTGGGCCCCTACACCGATCTGGTGCTCGAGAAGATCACCATGGACGTCGCCTTCATCGCCGTGAACGGCATCGACCCCGTCATCGGCGCGACCGTGCACGACGAGGGCGAGGCGAGCGTCAACTCCCTGATGGCACGCCGCGCGACACGCGCCGTGTTCGTCGCCGACTCCTCGAAGATCGGCCAGAAGGCGTTCGCCACCGTCGGCGGCCCGACCGCCCTCACCACCCTCATCACCGACTCCGGCATCACGGACGAGCAGCGCGCGGCGTTCATCGAACGCGGATACGAGATCATCGTCGTGTGAGGCGGGGTGCGGGGCTGCGCATGCGCTGATTGCGCGGGCTTCCGCTCGGAGTACGCAGACAACGCCCCGATTGCTTAAGCGGATGCCTGCGGATACTGCACAAGCGCGCCTCTGACGCGGTCCGGACCACGACCGCTCCTACGCTCGAAAGCGTTCCGGTCGTCCCGGAACACCACCGCGTGGCCTCGGCCCGTGCGTGGAGCGGCCATCAACGATGAGGAGCTGTATGCGGGTTGACGTCTCGAATTTCCGGATGGTCTTCGGAGACCGCGTGGTGATCGACGATCTGTCGTTCTCGGTCGAGCCAGGTGAGACATTCGGCCTGCTGGGCAGCAACGGTTCCGGGAAGACGACGACGTTGCGCGCGCTGCTCGGGATGCTGCCGCCCAGGGGCGGTCGGTTGTCGATCGACGGAGAGACGTTCCGCCCCGGGGCGGGCGCGCGGGTGGGGTATCTGCCGGAGGAGCGCGGCCTCTACCGCAAAGACACGGTCCTCGACGTGATGACGTACTTCGGTGAGATCAAAGGGCTGGGTCGCACGGAGGCACGCTCCTGGTCGCAGACCTATCTGGAACGCGTCGGGCTCGCGGATCGGGCCCGGATGCGGTTGGAGAAGCTCTCGGGAGGTCAGCAGCAGAAGGTGCAGCTGGGGGTGGCGATCATGGGCGACCCCGGCCTGCTCATCCTGGACGAGCCCGCCAAGGGACTCGACCCGGTCAATCGGCAGCTGTTGATGGATCTGATCGCCGAACGCAAGACGGCGGGAGCGACGGTGATCCTGGTCACCCACAACATGGACGAGGTCGAGCGGCTCTGCGACCGGGCGCTCCTGCTGCGCGACGGACGTGCCGCTGCGTACGGGACGGTCCAGGAGATCCAGGATGCGCACGGCAGCCGGATGATCTCGGTGCGCCTGCTCGGCGAGCCGCCGGTCTCCTCGCTCTACTCCGTGGCGCGACGAGACGGTGACCTGATCCGGCTCTCACCGGTCGCCGGCGCCACCGACGAGGAGATCCTCGCCGCTCTGGTCGCCGGAGACGCACGACCCGTCCGGTTCGAACCGCACCGGGTGTCGATGGACCAGGTGTTCGTGCGCATCTACGGGGCGGCACACGAGGAGGTCCACGCATGAGCGCCGGCCAGGTCCGGATCGTCACCCGGTTCGAAGTCTCCCGGACGATCCGCCGCCCGCAGTTCTGGGTCGCCGCCCTCCTCCTTCCGGCGGTGCTGGCGGTCATGGTCGCGGTGCTGACCTGGGCAGGGACGAACACGCCGGCCGCGTCGGAGCAGATCAGCTTCGAATACGCCGACGACTCGGGACTCATCTCCGAGACGGCCGCCGCCCAATTCGGGGGACGCCCTGCGGGCCAGGACGCGGAGCAGCGGACGAAGGACGGCCAGCTGGTCGCCTACCTCCACTTCCCCGCCGACCCCACGACGGATCCGGTGGAGATCCACGCGAAAGACCGCGGACTGGTCCACAACGCCGACTACACCGCTCTCGCCCGCGGTCTGTACACCGCCAGCGTCGACACCACCCTCGACACGAGCACCGCGGCCCTGGTTCGCGCGATCCCCGCAACGACGATCCACGCCTACGCCGACGGCGAGCCCGCCGGCGGCCTCGGCGCCATGATCCTGCCGGGACTGCTCGCCGTGCTGCTGCTGCTCATCGTCACGCTGCTGGGAAACCAGATGCTGAACTCCACCGTCGAGGAGAAGGAGAACCGGATCAGCGAGATGATCCTCGTCTCCCTTCCCGCCCGCGCACTCATCCAGGGGAAGATCCTCGCCCTCGCCGTGCTCGGGCTGGTGCAGATCGGCATCGTCGCGCTCAGCGGTGTGCTCATCTACGCGATCGCAGCACCCGGCATGGACCTCGACTTCCTGGGCATCGGCGACATCGTCGTCGACCCGCTCCGGGTCGCCCTCGGGCTCGCGCTCCTCCTCGGCGGTTTGCTCACCCTCACCGCTCTCCTCGTCCTGGCGGGCGCCGCCATGCCCTCCGCCAAGGATGCCGCGCCGTTCTACAGCACGGTGGTCATCGTCATGATCGCGCCGTTCTACTTCATCACCGCGGTCCTGTTCACCCCGGCCAGCCCGATGGTCACCATCCTCACCTTCTTCCCCGTCAGCTCCCCCATGACCGCTCTGCTTCTGAACGCGACCGGCGCGCTCGACCCGTGGGTCGGCGCGGGCATCGCCATCGGTTTGTTCGTCGTCGGTGCGCTGATCCTCCGCCTGGCGGTCGCCGCATTCCAGCGCGGCGTCATCCAGTACGACCAGCGCCTCCGGCTGAAGGACGTCCTCCCGCTCGGCGCGTAGGGCTGGATTCCTCGTCGCCCGATACGGCGGCGACGGCCAGGTCCCGTCGGCTAGCGACGCCTCCGCGTGCCGAAGATGCCCTCCACGACCCCCGTCAGGATGTCGCGCGTCGCCTTCGACCCGAGCACCTGCTCCAGAACGTTGGGGGCGGGCTTGGAGGTCGTGCGGCGCGTGGTCCGGGAGGGCGAGGTGCTCTTCAGGATGCGGTCGTATTCCTTCTGGGCGGCGGCCTGGGCCTTCGCGTCGGCCTTCGCCTGCGCTGCCGCCGCCTTCTCCGCGGCAGCGGCGGCCTGCGCCTGCGCCTGGGCCTGCTCGGCCGCGTCTGCGGCGGCCGCTGCGGCGTCCAGCTTGCGGGCGAGCTGCTCCCGGGCCGAGTCGCGGTCGATGGGGATGCCGTATTTCGCCTGCAGCGGGGAGGCGGCGACCGTGGCCTCCATCTGCGCCTCCGGGGCCGGCGACATCGACCCCTGCGGCGCGCGCAGCCGGGTCCAGGCGACCGGGCTGGGAGCGCCCTTCTCGTTCATGACGGTGACGATGGCCTCCCCGGTGCCGAGGGACTGCAGCACCTCGGCCAGGTCGTAGCCGGACTTCGGGTAGGTCGAGACCGTCGCCTTGAGCGCCTTGGCGTCATCGGGGGTGAAGGCGCGCAGCTGGTGCTGCACCCGCGAGCCGAGCTGCGCGAGCACGTCGCTCGGGACGTCCTTCGGGGTCTGGGTGACGAAGAAGATGCCGACGCCCTTCGACCGGATGAGGCGCACGGTCTGGGTGATCGAGGCGATGAAGTCCTTCGAGGCGCCCTTGAAGAGCAGGTGCGCCTCGTCGAAGAAGAAGACCAGCTTCGGCTTGTCGAGGTCGCCGACCTCGGGCAGATCGTTGAACAGGTCGGCGAGGAGCCACATCAGGAACGTCGAGAACACGGCGGGCTTGTCCTGCACGCCGGGCACCTCGAGGAGGCTGACCACGCCGGTCCCGTCGGGTGCGACGCGCAGGAACTCGGCGGTGTCGATCTCCGGCTCGCCGAAGAACGCGTCCGCGCCCTGGTCGGCGAACGCGATCAGCTCGCGCAGGATGACGCCGACGGTCGCGCTCGACAGGCCGCCCAGCCCGGCGAGCTCGGCCTTGCCGTCGTCGCTCGTGAGATAGGTGAGCACGGCGCGGAGGTCGGAGAGGTCGAGCAACGGCAGGCCGGCCTGGTCGGCGTAGTGGAAGACCAGGCCGAGGCTCGACTCCTGCGTGTCGTTCAGGCCCAGCACTTTCGAGAGCAGCAGGGGGCCGAAGCCGGCGACGGTCGCCCGGATGGGGACGCCCCGGCCCACGCCGCCGAGCGAGAAGAACTCGGTGGTCGCCGCGCGCGGGGTCCAGTCCTGGCCGATGCCCCTGGTGCGCTCCAGCAGCTTCTCGTTGGAGTCGCCGGGGACCGCGATGCCCGAGAGGTCGCCCTTGATGTCGGCGGCGAAGACGGGCACGCCCGCGGCGGCGAGCTGCTCGGCGAGCACCTGCAGGGTCTTGGTCTTGCCCGTCCCGGTCGCGCCGGC
>NZ_MKVJ01000017.1:520254-585121 GCF_001898805.1 Leifsonia sp. 71-9 | reverse complement strand
GGCGTCTGCGGAGGACGCTGGGGCGGGGGCGGGGGCGGTGGCAGCGGAGGCCTGCGCCGCAGTTTCCGCCGCCGCGGCCTCCTGCGCCGCGGCCGCCGCAGCCGCCGCCTCCTGCGCCTTGCGCAGCGCTTCCTCCGCCTCGGCCTGCAGCTTCGCGGCGGTCTCCGCCAGCGCTTCAGCGTCGCTCATGCGGCTCAGCCTACTGACGGGCCCGGCCGCCGCCTAGCGTGCTTCGCGCATCCCCCACCGCTGCCCGTAGCCGCCGTCCTGCTCGGCGCGCTCCATCAGTTCGAGGAACGGACGGGCCGGGAACGCCTCCGGCCCGAGCACGCCCGTCCCGCTCCACGCGCCCTTCGCCAGCAGCTCGAGCGCGATGACGGGGTTGAGCGCGGTCTGCCAGACGACGCACTGGCAGTCGTACTCGCGCATCGTCCACTCGTTGTCGCTGACGTGGTACAGGTATACCTCTCGCGGGGCGCCGTCGACGCCGATGCCGGTCACGTTGACGCCGGCGCAGGTCTTGCCGGTCATCCGCGGTCCGATGGTCGCGGGGTCCGGCAGCGCGGCGGCGACGACATCGCGCGGTGCGACCTCCACCGGGCCGGCCGCGCTGCGCACGCGGACCGGGGTCGTCGCATCGAGCCCGAGCAGGTGGAGGGTCTTCAGCACGCCGATGAACTCCTCCCCCAGCCCGTACTTGAAGGTCACGCGCTTCGCGTCGAGCCAGCGGGGCATCAGCAGCACCTCTTCGTGCTCGACGTTCACGCACTCGACCGGGCCGATGCCCTCGGGGAAGTCGAAGACCTCCGGCTCGCTGAACGGCGGGGTGGTGAACCATCCCGTGTCCTTCTCGAAGATCACGGGCGGGTTGAGGCACTCCTCGATCGTCGTCCAGATCGAGAACGACGGGGCGAAGATCTCGTTGCCGGCCTCATCCCGCACCACGAGGTTCGCACCGTCGCGGGTGCCGAGCTCGTCGATGGACGAGAACAGCTCGTCGGCGGCGTAGCGGGCGAAGACGTCGGACAGCCCGGGCTCGACCCCCATGCCGACCAGGGCGAGCCGGCCGGCCGTCTCCCAGTCGCCGCGAAGGGCGAACTGGTCGTCGCCGAGCTTCACCCCGGTCTTCTCGTACGGATCGGTGGGGTGCGGCTCCGACAGGCTCATCGCCATGTCGAGGTAGTCGGCTCCCGCGGCGAACGCTCCGGCGAAGATGGTCGGCACGAACTTCGGCTCGACCGCGTTCATGACGTGGGTCGCGCGGTGCTCGCGCGCCACGGCCTCCACCGAGTCGGGGTCGGAGGCGTCGATCGCGGCGGTGCGGAAGCGGGACGCCACCTCCTCGCCGTGCCGGGCGCGGATCCACCCGACCGTCCGCTCTGCGCGCGCGACGTCGTAGTCGCTCACGGTGATGGTGTCGTAGAACGTGCGGCGCGCGGCGATCTTGGCGATGGCGTCGCCGACGCCGCCCGCGCCGACCAGCAGAATCCTCATGGCCGCCACAGTAGTGCCCCGCGCGCCCTCCCGGGCCTGCGAAGTTCACGACGTGGCGGCCATTCCGGTGCGAATGAGCGCCACGTCCTGAACCTCGGGTCAGGGGGAGGTGGAGGGCGGGGTGCCGGGCGCGCGGGAGCGGAGGAAGGGGTGCGGCAGCGTTCGCTCGCGGGCGAGGCGGTACGCGAGCGGAGCCCAGACGATCACGGCGACGGCGGCGCCCAGCAGCATCCCGCCGACCGTGTCGCTCATCCAATGGGCGCCGAGATAGGTGCGGCTGACGGCCATGAGCAGGGCCCACGCGATGCCGAGGCACCAGACCCACACCCGCGGGAAGAGGATGGCCAGCACGACGACCATGGTCGCCGCATTCGCTGTATGCCCCGACGGGAATGAACCCGCGTCGGCGTTCACCAGGATCTCCGTCGGCCGTGCCCGCCCGACCGTGTGCTTCAGCACCTGCACCAGCACGACGGACAGGATGCTGGCCGACGCGAAGAACAGCGCACCCCACGGCCGTCGGAAAGCGAGGAGCAGCAGGACGATCAGCACCGGGATGACGGCCGAGCCGACGATCCCGCCGCCCGCGTAGTTGAAGAACAGCGCCGGGCCGAGCCAGAACGGGGAGCGGTGCTCGACGATCTCCTGCATCCACTCCAGGTCGAGCGAGAACGGCTCCGTGGGGCGGAACGCGATGATCGCGCCGAGGCCGAGCACGAGGAGCACGGCGACGGAGGCCGAGATCACCGGCCAGCGCCGGCTGATCCGCGCGGCCTGCCGCAGCTGCGGGTGCCGGGTGGCCGGGGCGTCTGGGGTGTCGTCCGCATCCATCGCCCCACCGTACCCGGGCGAACCGGTCGCGAGATGTGAGTCGTCGCGGGTGCGGGGCGGTCCGCACCCGCGACGAGTCACGTCTCGCGAGAGGGCGGGCGGGCTAGTGCGCGAGCGCGGGGACGGTGCGGGGGCGGACGATCAGCCAGAGGGCGGCGATCGAGACCAGCGCGCAGGCCGCCATCACGTAGCCCATCGGTGCGGCGCTGCCGACGCCGAGGATTCCGACGATCGGCGACACGATGCCCGCGGTGCCGAAGTTGAGCGCGCCCAGGAGGCTGGCCGCCGTCCCGGCCTCGTGGCCGTGGTTGTTGAGCGCGAGCACCTGCACGCACGGGAACCCGAACCCGCAGGCGGCGATGAAGAACCAGAGCGGGATGGCCGTGCCCCACAGCCCGACGTGGGCCTGGTCGAGCACCACGATCACGACGGAGGCCACGAACATGACCACCGTGGAGACCGCGAGGATCCACTGCGGGCCGACGTACTTCGTGAGGCGCGACGACGACTGCACGCCGATGATGATGCCGATGGAGTTCACGGCGAAGAGCAGGCCGTACTCCTGCGCGTTGAACTTGTAGATCTCCTGGAAGATGAACGAGCTCGACGACAGGTAGGCGAACAGGCCGGTGAAGTTCGCGGCGCCGACGATCGCGATGCCGACGAACACCCGGTCGGAGAGCACCGCCTTGTAGCGCTGGCGGACGGTGGAGTGCCCGGCGTCGTGGCGACGCGCCTTCGGCAGGGTCTCGACGATCCAGAGCGAGACGCAGACGACGACGAACAGGCCGTAGCAGGCGAGCACGACGAAGATCCCGCGCCACGGCATCACGAGCAGCAGCCAGGAGCCGATGACGGGGGCGAGCACCGGGGCGAGCCCGTTCACCAGGGCCAGGCGGCTCAGCATCCGCACGAGGGGACGGCCGCCGAACAGGTCGCGGACCATCGCCATCGCGACGACGCCGCCCGCCGCCGCGCCGATGCCCTGCATCGTGCGGGCGACGCCGAGCAGCTCGACGTTCGGCGCCACCGCGGCGGCGAGGCAGGCCAGGATGTGCACGGCCGTCGACGCGATGAGCGGGATGCGGCGGCCGATCTTGTCGGACCACGGGCCGACCAGCAGCTGACCGAGCCCGAACCCGATCGTCGTCGCCGTGAGCGTCAACTGGATGGCCGCCGTCGAGACGCCGAAGTCGGACTGCAGGGTCGGCAGGGCCGGCAGATAGGTGTCGATCGTGAACGGCCCGAGCGCGGTGAGCGCGCCGAGGATCAGGATGTACGCCAGACGCTGACGGCCGGAGAGGGAGTCGCCGGGATGCACGACGGTGGTCACGAAGAGGGTCCTTGCTGGGTCGGAGGTGCGGGGGGTGAGGTGGCGCACGGGCGGCGAATGCACGAAGAAGCACCGCGCTTGCGTTCACGCGGTGCCGGTGTCGCTCGAAGCCGGAATCGAATCGATTCGACTCGGCGACACCATTCATCCTATCGCAGGCGGGCGCCCGATGTTACCGTGCACATCCCCCGCATTCCGGGGGTGCGGGAGGCGCCGCTCAGCGCGCGGGCGCGGGCGCGGCGAGGAGCGGGCCGAAGGCCAGCTCGGCCGCCCCGATCATGAGGATGTCGCCGCCGAGCTCGGCGCGCACGATCCGCAGGCGCTCACTCGAGGCGGCGAGCGCCTGCGCCGCGACCAGCTGCGGCAGCCGCTCGGGCGCCAGCGCGTGCAGCGCGCCGAGGAACCCTCCGAGCACGATGAGCTCCGGGGCGAAGACGTTGGTGGCGTTCCGCAGCGCGGTGGCGAGGAAGCCGAGCTGCCGGTCGACCTCGGCCGTGACCGCCGCATCCCCCGCTTCGACGGCGGCGCTCAGCGCTCGCGAGAGTTCCTCGCCGTCGGCGGCGCGCATCCCGAGCACGCCGAGCAGGGCGCGCTGGCTGACCTCGGTCTCGAGGCACCCGATCGCGCCGCAGTGGCAGCGGATGCCCGCCGAGTTCACGAGTGTGTGTCCCAGCTCGCCCGCGTACCCGCTGATGCCGGTCAGCGGCTCCCCGCGGACGATAACCCCCGCGCCGATGCCGGACGCACCGCCGTTGAGGTACACCAGGTCGGAGGCGCCGCGGCCGGCCCCGAAAAGTCGCTCGGCGTTGGCGCCGAGGCTCGCGTCGTTCGCGGCGAGCACCGGGTAGCCGGTGGCGGCCGCGAGCTCGGCGGCGAACGGCTCCTCCGCCCACTCCAGGTGGGGAGCAAGGCGCACGACGCCGTCCTCCTCGCGCACGAGCCCGGGGACGGCGACGCCGATGCCGACGACGCGGGAGGCTGCGGCCAGGTCGGGCCGCAGACCGTCGATCACCGCGGCGGCGATGGCGGCGGCCTCCTGCGCGGTCGGCACATGGCCGGTGGGGAACCGCACCCGGCGGTGGACCGTGGCGTCCAGCCCGACGACGCCGACGGTGACCGCGTCGATCTCGGGGTTCACGGCGAGCGCGACCACGCATCCGTCCGCGGCGACGACCGGCGACGGCCGCCCGACGCGGTTGCTGGTCTCCGGCTCGCGCTCCCGCACGAGGCCGTACTCCACCAGCTCGGCGACGAGAGCGCCCGTCGTCGACCGGTTCAGCCCCGTCGCCTGGGTGAGCGCCGAGCGCGCCAGCGGACCGCCGCGGTGCACCATCCCGAGCACGGTGGAGAGGTTGTGCCGTCGCACCGTGTCGAGGTTCGTCCCCGCCGTCGTGTTGCCGTTCATGGTCGTCGCAACATTACCGTCGCCGTCCGGCACGGTCGTGATCGATGCCGCGGAACGCCCGTCACCACGTTTCCGGCCGCGCCCCCAGCGGCACCGGCGCCGGCCGCTCGACCGTCGAGGCGAGCGTGACGACCGTGTGCTCGCGGCCGGCCGTGACGACGGCCTCCATGACCTCCAGCACGTGGAAGGCCAGGTCGCCGGAGGCGCGGTGCGGGCGGTCCGTCTCGATCGCGCGGGCCAGGTCGGCGAGCCCGGCGCCGCGGCCGGCGTCCGCGTAGCCGGCGGCGACGGGGACCTCCCGGAACTCCCGGTCGTCGGCGGTGGCGAGGAGCACCGGCTCGGAGAACTGGTTCGGATCGGGCACCGCGATCGTGCCGCCGGTGCCGTGCACCTCGAAGAGGGGGATGCGCGTGGCCCACACCTCGAACGACATGGTGACGGTGGAGGCGACGCCGGAGGCGTGCTCGAGGATGGCGGTCACGTGAGTGTCGACGTCGACGGGGATGGCGGTGCCGGCGAGCGGGCCGGCCGCGACGGTGCGCTCGCGCGACGAGCGCCCGGTGACGCCGGAGACGCGCACGACCGGGCCGAAGAAGGTGACGAGGCTGGTGAGGTAGTACGGCCCCATGTCGAAGAGCGGGCCGCCGCCGGGCTGGTAGTAGAACGCGGGCGCGGGATGCCACAGCTCGTGCCCGGGTGCGCTCCACGCCACCGCCGCGGCGACCGGGGTGCCGATGCGGCCGTCGTCGATCAGCGCGCGTGCCGTCTGGATGCCGGTGCCGAGGACGGTGTCGGGCGCGCTGCCGACGCGCAGGCCGAGCTCGGCGGCGCGGGCGAGCACCGGGGCGGCCTCGGCGGTGGCGAGTGCCAGCGGCTTCTCGCCGTAGACGTGCTTGCCCGCCTCCAGCGCGCGGAGCGCCACGTCGGCGTGCGCCTGCGGGATGGTGAGGTTGAGCACCGCGTCGATGCCGGGATCGGCGAGCAGGTCGTCCACCGAGAGGGCGCGCACGCCCTGCTCGCCGGCGACCGCGGACGCGCGCGCGAGGTCCAGATCGGCCACGGCCTCCAGCCGCAGTCCGGGCAGTGCCGGGAACTGCGCGAAGTACTGCCGGCTGATGTTCCCGACTCCGATGACCCCGATGTTCAACGCGCCGCCCACAGCAGCCCCCTCTCGATGATGGTGCGGACGGGCTCGCTCGCCACGATCTCGAGGCGGTGGCCGGGCGCGGAGACGAAGATGCGGCCCTCGCCCCACTGGCGGGTCCAGATCGCGGGCGCCGTCACGGGCCGGTTCCACGCATCCCACGGGCGCACGGACTGCGTGGTGGTGGCGAGGACGTCGTTGTACTCGTCGGAGAGCACCCAGTACTGCTCGCTCACGAGGTCGAAGTCGTCGATCCCGGCGGTGATCGGGTGGGTCGTGCCGTACTCGGTGATGTGGACCGTGTACGGGAGGTAGTTGTCGCTCTGCTCGCCGGTGCGCTCGGCGGGGTCCTTGCCCGCGTGGTGGGCGAACTGGCCGCCGATCATGTGGAGGTAGTCGGCGTTGTCGCGGTAGGCGTCGGCGATGCCGCCGTGCCAGCCGCCCAGGCCGGTGCCGTTGAGGACGGCCCGCTGCAGGCCGGCGAACTCCGCGTCCTCGATCGTGTTCATCGTGTTGATCTGGAGGACGAGGTCGACGGTGTCCATGTACTCGGCCTCGGTGTACACCGCGGGCGACTCCTCCACCCGCACGTGGAAGCCGTTGGCCTGGAGGAAGGGGATGAAGAGGTCCGTGGTCTCGACAGGCATGTGCCCGTCCCATCCGCCGCGGACGACGAGGGCGTGTCTGGTCATGGTGCCTTTCGAGGTGGATCAGCTGGTCGGGGTCCAGGCGCTTCCCGCGGCGGCACTGCGCTCGACGGCGGCGAGGACGCGCTGGATGTGGAGGCCGTCGGCGAACGACGGCTCGGGGTCGGTGCCGGCGGCGATCGCGGTGACGAAGTCGACGACCTCGTGGCTGAAGGCGTGCTCATAGCCGATGGCGTGCCCGGTCGGCCACCAGTTGGCCATGTACGGGTGCTCCGGCTCGGTCACGAGGATGCGGGTGAAGCCCTGCTCCCCCGCGGGCGCCGTGGCGTCGTAGAACTGCAGCTCGTTCATCGCCTCCAGGTCGAAGGCGATCGCGCCGCGGGAGCCGGAGAGCTCGATCCGGAGCGCGTTCTTGCGGCCGGTGGCGTAGCGGGTGGCCTCGAAGGCGCCGATCGCGCCCGCCGCGGCGCCGCCGTCGAGGCGGGCGGTGAACCAGGCCGCGTCGTCCACCGTCACGCGTCCGCGCTCCGCGGAGGCGGTCCCGGAGAGGCCGACGGTCTCGCCGAGCAACGGGCGCTCCTCGACGAACGTCGCGAGCGTGCCGGACACGCTCGACAGCTGCGAGCCGGTCAGATGCTCGACGAGGTCGATCGCGTGCGCGCCGATGTCGCCGAGGGAGCCGGAGCCCGCCTGCTCCTTGTCGAGCCGCCACGTCATCGGGCCGTCCTCGTCGGTGAGCCAGTCCTGGAGGTAGAGGGCGCGCACCTGACGGATCGTGCCGAGCCGCCCCTCCTCGACCAGCCGCCGCGCGAAGCCGATCGCGGGCACGCGCCGGTAGCTGAACCCCACCATCGACCGCACACCCCGGGCTCCGGCGCGCTCGGCGGCGGCGACCATGGCCTCCGCTTCCGCGACGGTGTTGGCGAGCGGCTTCTCGCAGAGCACGTGCTTGCCCGCATCCAGAGCCGCGATCGCGATCTCGGCGTGCGACGAGCCGGGCGAGCAGATGTCGACGACGTCGATCGCGGGGTCGTCCATCACGCGACGCCAGTCGGTCTCCGCCCGCTCCCAGCCGAGCTTCGCGCGGGCGGCCTCGACGCGCTCCGCGTCGCGCCCGACGATCGTGCGCATCACGGGCTCGGCCGGGAGGTCGAAGAACCGCGGCGCGACACGCCAGCCCTGGGAGTGGGCGGCCCCCATGAAGCCGTAGCCGATCATCGCCACCCGCAGGCGGCCCACCACATCCGTCATCGTGTCCCGCTCCCTCGCGCTCGGCTCCTGGTGACGGTAACGGCGGCTCGGAGCGACCCGCAAGTGGCCGCGGCGGATTGGAAAACTTTCGTGCGCCCCGCATCCGCCACCCGCTGGGCCATCCGGTCGCTGGGCCATCCGGTCGCTGTGCCACAATGTCGGCCATGCCCCTCTCCGACCTCACGCACGCCGAGCTGCTCGCCTATCGCCCGGAGGTCGACGAACCGGCCGACTTCGACGCGTTCTGGACCGGGACGCTGGAGGAGGCGCGCGCTGCGGGCGGCGCCGCCACGCTCGTCCCGGCCGAGACGCCGATCACGCAGCTGATCGTGGAGGACCTCACCTTCCCGGGCTTCGGGGGCGAACCGGTGAGCGCGTGGGTGACCCGGCCGAAAGACGCGGACGGCCCGCTCCCCGCGGTCGTGCAGTACCAGGGCTACGGCGGCGGGCGCGGCCTCCCGGGCGACAACGCCCTGTGGGCGCTCGCGGGGTACGTGCACGTGATGGTCGACACCCGCGGACAGGGCAGCCGCTGGGGCTCGGGAGGCTCCACCGCGGACCCGCACGGCACCGGCCCGTCGGTCCCCGGCTTCATGACCCGCGGCATCGAGGACCCGCGCGACTACTACTACCGCCGCGTGTTCACCGACGCGGTGCGTGCCGTCGACGCCACGCGCGCGCTGCCGTTCGTCGACGCGGAGCGCCTCGCGGTCACCGGCGGCAGCCAGGGCGGCGGGATCGCGATCGCGGCCGGCGCGCTGGCGGACGGCGTATCGGCCGTGCTGCCCGACATCGCGTTCCTGTGCGCGTACCGGCGCGGCGCCGACGTGGCGGCGGACGGTCCGTTCGTCGAGCTGGCGCAGTACCTGTCGGTGCACCGCGACCGGGTGGACGAGGTCTTCCGCACGCTGTCGTACTTCGACGGCGTGAACTTTGCCCGCCGCATCCACGCGCCCGCGCTGTTCTCGGTCGCGCTGATGGACACGGTCGTGCCGCCGTCGACGACCTTCGCGGCCTACAACCACCTCGGGTCGGAGGATCGCACGATCGAGGTGTACGCGTTCAACGACCACGAGGGCGGCGGCACCGTCCACTGGCAGAAGCAGGCGGTCTGGCTGCGGGAGCGCTTCGCCCTCTGAGGCGCCGGGCGCTCCGCGCTCCGCATTGCGCCCTGCCGCCCGCGACTGCGCCGTCCCGGGACGATTGCGCGCCGTCGACGCGCCGCAATCGTCCCGCGGGACCGCAGTCGCGGCGCAGGCGATTCAGCGCGGGGGCGCGGTCGTGCCGCGGGTGATGAGGCGCGTGGGGAGGACGAGGTGCGTCTTCTCGGGGGTCTCGTCGTTCATGAGGGCCGTCAGCATCCCGACCGCGGCGGCGCCGAGGCCCTGGATGGGCTGCCGGATGGTCGTGAGCTGCGGCGTCGACTGCGACGCCTCGGGCACGTCGTCGAAACCGACGACGGCCAGGTCGCCGGGGACGTCGATGCCCAGCTCCGCCGCGACCTCGATGACGGTGATGGCCGAGAGGTCGTTCGCCGCGAACACGGCGGTCGGGCGGCCGGGCTGTGCGAGGAGCCGCAGCGCAGCCTCCCGCACCGTCTCGGGCTCGTAGCGGCCGACGGCGACGATCTCGGGGTCGTAGGCCAGGCCCGCCTCGCCCAGCGCACGCCGGTAGCCGGCGTCGCGCAGTCCGGAGGAGCGCAGGTCCGGGCGTCCGGCGAGGAAGCCGATGCGGCGATGGCCGAGCTGCACCAGGAACTCCGTGGCCTGACGCGCGCCGCCGAAGCTGTCGGACTCGACCGTGGGGAGGTCGGCGCGGCCGGTGTGCGGGTCGATCGCGACGATCGGCACGTCCGCCGAGACGTTCACCACGGTGGGCGTGACCATGATCACGCCGTCGATCAGGGTGCCGCTGAGCCGGCTCAGCGAGCGCCGCTCCCAGCCTTCGGGCGAGAGCTGGCGCGATCCGCTGTACGCGAGGAGGTCGTAGCGCGAGTCGTGCAGGGCGGCGCCGACGCCCTTCAGGATCTCGGCGCTGAACGGCTCGAAGTCGGCCACGAGCACGCCGATCACGCCGGTCTGCCGCGACCGCATGCTGCTGGCGACGAGGCTGGACTCGTACCCGAGCTCCTGCACCACCTGCAGCACGCGCTCGACGGTCTGCACTGCGACGCCGTAGCGCCCGTTGACCGCTTTGGACACGGTGGCGACCGAGACGCCCGCGGCCTCGGCCACGTCGTTGATCGTCGGTCGGCGTCCCATGGAGCGCGAGCCTAGCACCGGAAATCGGTTTCGAAAACGATATCGAAAACGTTTGACACGTCTGGGCGGGGTTGCGACACTTCACTCACCGTCCGGGTCACCCCGGGTCCTGCGAGGTCGACCCCGCCGCTCGCGAACGAGGCAGTTGCACGGCGGACGAGACGACACCCGAAACGGGGCATCGCGCGGCGGCGCCCCACTCAACGAAGAGAACAGGTTGGAATCACATGAAAGGCATGAAGCTCCTGACGGGGGCGGCTGTCCTGGTTCTCGGATCGCTGGCGCTCAGCGCCTGCAGCGGTCCGTCCGACAGCTCCAGCGACAGCAAGGTCTCCATGACCCTCTGGCACAACGCCACCACCGGTCCCGGTGCGGCGTTCTGGAAGACCACGGTCGCCGACTTCGAGAAGGCGAACCCGAACGTCACCATCAAGGTCCAGGCGATCCAGAACGAGGACCTCGACGGCAAGCTCCAGACCGCGCTGAACTCCGGCGACGCCCCTGACATCTTCCTGCAGCGCGGCGGCGGCAAGATGGCGGCGATGGTGCAGGCCGGCCAGCTGATGGACCTCACCGACAAGGTCTCCTCCGACACCAAGAAGGTCGTCTCCGACGCCTCCTTCAAGGCCGAGACGTACCAGGACAAGGTCTGGGCCATGCCGGTCTCGGTGCTGCCGGGCGGGCTGTTCTACAGCCAGGACCTCTTCAAGGCCGCCGGGATCACCGAGGCTCCCGCCACCATCGACGACCTGAGCGCCGATGTGCAGAAGCTCAAGGCCACCGGCGTCGCCCCCATCGCGCTCGGCGCGAAGGACGCCTGGCCGGCCGCGCACTGGTTCTACTGGTTCGCGCTGCGCGAGTGCTCGCCCGCGACGATGGAGAAGACCGCCGACTCGAAGGACTTCTCCGACGGCTGCTGGCTGAAGGCCGCGCAGGACCTGCAGGACTTCGCCGCGCAGAACCCGTTCAACGACGGCTTCCTCACCACCTCGGCACAGCAGGGCGCCGGCAGCTCGGCCGGCCTGGTGGCCAACCACAAGGCGGCCATGGAGCTCATGGGCGCCTGGGACCCGGGAGTGATCGCCTCCCTGACGCCCGACCAGAAGCCGCTGCCCGACCTCGGCTTCTACCCCTTCCCGGAGCTCTCCGGCGGCAAGGGCGAGCCCGGCGCCATCATGGGCGGCGTCGACGGCTACTCGTGCTCGGTCAAGGCGCCGAAGCAGTGCGCCGACTTCCTCAACTACATCGCGACGACCCCGGTGCAGGAGGCCTACTACAAGGCCTTCAACGCCCCGCCGGTCAACACGGAGGCGCAGAAGCAGGTCACCGAGCCCTACCTGCAGGACGTGCTCGCCGCCTACAACAAGGCGCCGTACGTCTCGCAGTGGCTCGACACCGTGCTCGGCCAGAACATCGGCAACGCGCTGAACGTCGCGGTCGTCGACATGCTGGCGGGCAAGAGCGACCCGAAGGGCCTCATCCAGGCGGCGAACGACGCCGCCAAGAAGGGCTGAGAGGACCACCCGTGAGCACCACCCGCGAGACCACCCGCCCCGGCTCCGTGTCGACGTCGGATCTCGCGCAGCACGACGGGAGCGGCGCGAAGGCGTCGCTCCCGTCGCGGCCGCGCCGGCGCGGCGCCGGCTGGTCCGGCCGCGCAGAGATCGCCCTTCTGGCCGGCCCGGCCGTCATCGTCTTCCTGGCCTTCGTGATCCTCCCGGTCGCGATGGCCGCCTACTACGGCTTCTACCGCTGGGCCGGGTACGGCCCGCCCACCGACTTCGTCGGGCTGCAGAACTACGTCGTCATCCTCACCGACCCGGCGTTCCTGCAGGCCATCGGGCACAACGCCTTCATCGTCGTGATGTCCCTGGTCATCCAGGGCCCGATCGCGATCCTGCTGGCGCTGCTGCTCAACCGCCGGATGCGCGGCCAGTCGATCATCCGCATCCTGATCTTCGTCCCCTACGTTATCTCGGAGGTGGTGGTCGGCACGGGCTGGAGCCTGATGCTCTCGACCAACGGCGCGCTCAACGGGATGCTGCACAACCTCGGGCTCGGCAGCCTCGCGCACGACTGGCTCTCCGACCCGAACATCGCCATCTGGACCCTGATGGGCATCCTGACCTGGAAGTACGTCGGCTTCGCCGTCATCCTCTTCCTCGCCGGCCTCCAGGGCATCCCGGAGGAGCTGTACGAGGCCGCCGCGCTCGACGGCGCCTCCTACTGGCAGATGCAGCGCCGGATCACCCTCCCCCTGCTCGGGCCGACGCTGCGGATCTGGGCGTTCCTGTCGATCATCGGCGCGCTGCAGCTGTTCGACCTCGTCTACATCATCTGGGGCCAGTACGTCGCATCGACGGCGGGCACCTCGACGATGGCGACCTACATGGTCGCGAACGGCCGCAACGCGGGCAACTACGGCTACGGCAACGCGGTCGCGGTCGTGATCTTCCTGATCTCCCTCGTCGTCGCGCTCATCTACCAGCGCTTCGTGCTCCGCCGTGACACCGCAGGCGCCCTCACCGAAAGGAAGACCCGATGACCGCGCTCACCGCCGGGCGGACCCGGCGCCGCGGGAGCGGCACGAACCCGTCGAAGCGCTCCACGAAGGAGCGGCTGCCCTGGGGCTCGCCGACGGTCTACTTCATCGCGTTCGTCGTGATCGCGCTGATGGTCGTGCCGATCATCTACATCATCCTGGGCGGCTTCCGCACCAACTCGCAGATCACGGTCGATCCGGCCGGCTTCCCGAACCCGTGGAACGTGCAGAACTACCTGAACGTCCTCGGCGGCAGCGTGTTCTGGGGCCAGGTGCTCAACTCCACGATCGTCGCGCTGGTGACCACGATCGGCGCCGTGGGGCTCGGCCTGATGGCGAGCTACGTGCTCGCGCGCTACCAGTTCCGCGGCCGGGGCGCCCTCTACGCGCTGTTCGCCGCCGGGCTGATGTTCCCGATCACGGTGGCCATCACGCCGCTCTACCTCGTGGTGCGCAACCTCGGCCTGATGAACTCGCTCGGCGGGGTGATCATCCCGCAGATCGCGTTCGCGCTGCCGACGACGATCATCATCCTGGTGCCGTTCCTGCGCGCCATCCCGGACGAGATCCAGGAGGCGGCCTTCATCGACGGCTGCAGCCGCCTGGGCTTCTTCTTCCGGATGGTGCTGCGCCTGTCGCTGCCCGGCGTGATCACGACCGGCATCCTGGCCTTCATCGGCAGCTGGAACAGCTACCTGCTGCCGCTCTTCATCCTCAACAACGACTCGACGTTCACCCTGCCGCTCGGCGTGCAGGCGTTCTCGTCGCAGTACGCCACCGACACCGCGCAGGTGCTCGCGTTCACCTCCCTCTCCATGATCCCGGCGCTGATCTTCTTCAGCCTGTTCGAGCGCCGCATCGTCGGCGGGCTGACCGGCGCCGTCAAGGGCTGACCGGCCCCTCCCCTGGCGACGCTCCGCGCGCCGCAGAAAGAAGTGTGATCTGACCATGACCCCTCTCGACCCCACCGACCGCGTGCGCGACCTGCACGCCCGGATGACCCTCGAGGAGAAGCTCGCCCAGCTGGTGGGCTACTGGGTGGACAAAGGCGACGAGGTCGTCGCGCCGATGGCGGGCGAGCTGGGCAACTCCACGTCGTACCAGGAGGCGACCGAGCACGGCCTCGGCCAGCTCACCCGGGTGTACGGCACGCGCCCGGTGGACCCGGCCGAGCGCGCCGCCTGGCTGTGGGGCGAGCAGCGCCGGCTGGTCGAGCAGACCCGGCTCGGCATCCCGGCCCTCGTGCACGAGGAGTGCCTGACCGGGCTGGCGGCGTGGAAGGCCGCGACCTTCCCGACGCCGCTCGCCTGGGGCGCCTCCTTCGACCCCGGCCTGGTGGAGCGGATGGCGGCCCTGATCGGCGGTTCGATGCGCGAGCTGGGCATCCACCAGGGCCTCGCCCCGGTGCTCGACGTCATCCGCGACCCGCGCTGGGGACGCGTGGACGAGTGCATCGCCGAGGACCCGTACGTGGTCGGCACGATCGGCACGGCGTACGTGCGCGGGCTGCAGTCCTCGGGCGTGCACGCGACCCTCAAGCACTTCGTCGGCTACTCGGCCTCGCAGGCCGGCCGCAACCACGCCCCGGTGCACGCGGGCACCCGGGAGGTGCGGGATGTGCTGCTCCCGCCGTTCGAGATGGCGGTCCGGGACGGCGGGGTGCGGTCGGTGATGAACTCGTACGCCGAGATCGACGGCGTGCCCGTGGGCGCGAACGCCGAGTACCTGACCGGCGTGCTGCGCGACGAGTGGGGCTTCGACGGCGTCGTGGTCTCCGACTACTTCTCGGTCGACTTCCTGCGCACGATGCACGCGGTCGCGGCCGACCGGGGCGAGGCGGCCGAGCTGGCGCTGGCCGCCGGCATCGACGTGGAGCTGCCGACCGGGGACGCGTTCCTGGAGCCGCTCGCCGCACGGGTGCGCGCCGGGCTGACCGACGAGGCGCTCGTCGACCAGGCCGTGCTGCGCGTCCTGGCGCAGAAGGAGGAGCTCGGGCTGCTCGACGAGACCTTCGCCGAGCCTCCCACCTCCATCGACCTCGACACCCCGGAGCACCGCGCGATCGCACGGGAGCTGGCCGAGGAGTCGGTGGTGCTGCTGACCAACGGCGGTCTGCTGCCCCTGGACACGCGGCCGGCGACCCGTCGCATCGCGGTGCTCGGCCCCAACGCGGACGCCCCCGAGGCGCTGATGGGCTGCTACTCGTTCGCGAACCACGTGCTGGCGCACCACCCCGAGGTACCGCTGGGCTTCGAGATCCCCTCGCTACTGAAGGCGGTGACCGCCGAGTTCCCGCACGCCGCGATCACCCACGTGCGCGGCTGCGACGTGGAGGGCGACGACCGCTCCGGCTTCGCACACGCCGTCGAGGCGGCCGAGGCCGCGGACGTGGCGATCGTCGTGGTCGGCGACCGTGCCGGGCTCTTCGGCCGCGGCACCGTCGGCGAGGGCAACGACGTGGAGAGCCTGGACCTGCCGGGCGTGCAGCGCGAACTGGTGCAGGCCGTCGTGCGCACCGGGACCCCCGTGGTGATGGTCGTGCTCTCGGGCCGGCCGTACGCGCTCGACTGGGCCGTCGGCGGCGACCGCACCGACGACGGCGCCCCCGCCGCCGTGCTGCAGGCCTTCTTCCCGGGCGAGGAGGGCGGAGCGGCCATCGCTTCCGTGCTCTCCGGCCGCGTCTCCCCCTCGGGCCGGCTGCCGGTGTCGCTGCCGCGCTCCGCGGGCGCACAGCCCTACTCGTACCTCCACCCCCGGCTGGGCGGCCCCACCGAGATCACGAGCGCGGACAGCACGCCAACGCTGCCCTTCGGCCACGGCCTGACGTACACCGCGTTCGAGCACGACGGCCTCGAGGTGGAGGCGGAGGTCGCGGCGGGCGACGCGTTCACCGCGACCGTCCGCGTGCGCAACACCGGCGACCGCGCGGGCACGGATGTCGTGCAGCTCTACGGCCACGACGTGAGCGCGAGCGTCACCCGTCCCGTCGCCCAGCTGCTGGGCTACCAGCGCGTCGAGCTCGAGGCGGGCGAGGAGGCCGTGGTGCGCTTCACCGTGCCGTCGACGCGGCTGGCCTTCACGGATCGCCGATTCCGGCGGATCGTGGAACCGGGTGCGGTCGACCTGTGGGTCGGCGCCTCCTGCGCGGACCGCGCGACGACGGCGACCGTCGTCGTCACGGGCGACGTGCACGAGGTCACGCCCGACCACGAGCGCTTCGTGGGCGTCTCCATCGAGCGCGAGTCGGTCGAGGGGCTGGCACTGGACGAGGCCGTGTCCGGCCTGGTATAAGTTTATCGAAACAACAAATCACCGACGACGCTGAAGGAATACAGAACCATGAGCCTCACCCCCACCCGCGCCGACAAGTTCTCGTTCGGACTGTGGACGATCGGCTACAACGGCACCGACCCGTTCGGCGGCCCCACCCGCCCCCAGCTCGACGTGGTCGAGGCCGTGACCAAGCTCAGCGAGCTCGGCGCCTACGGCCTCACCTTCCACGACGACGACCTGTTCGCGTTCGGCTCGACCGACGCCGAGCGCCAGACCCAGATCGACCGCCTCAAGCAGGCCCTCGCCGACACCGGCCTCATCGTGCCGATGGTCACCACCAACCTCTTCAGCGCCCCGGTCTTCAAGGACGGCGGATTCACCTCCAACGACCGCTCGGTGCGCCGCTTCGCGCTGCGCAAGGTGCTGCGCAACCTCGACCTGGCCGCCGAGCTCGGCGCCAAGACGTTCGTGATGTGGGGCGGCCGCGAGGGCGCCGAGTACGACTCCGCCAAGAACATCGGCGCCGCGCTCGAGCGCTACCGGGAGGCCGTCAACCTGCTCGGCGACTACGTCACCGACAAGGGCTACGACATCCGCTTCGCCATCGAGCCGAAGCCGAACGAGCCCCGCGGCGACATCCTGCTGCCGACGGTCGGCCACGCGCTCGCCTTCATCAACTCGCTGGAGCGCCCCGAGCTCGTCGGCCTCAACCCCGAGGTCGGGCACGAGCAGATGGCGGGCCTGAACTTCGCCGCCGGCATCGCGCAGGCGCTCTACCACGGCAAGCTCTACCACATCGACCTCAACGGGCAGCGCGGCATCAAGTACGACCAGGACCTCGTCTTCGGCCACGGCGACCTCCAGAACGCCTTCGCCCTGGTCGACCTGCTCGAGAACGGCGGCCCGAACGGCGGCCAGGCCTACGAGGGTCCGCGCCACTTCGACTACAAGCCGTCGCGCACCGAGGACGCGTCGGGCGTCTGGGACTCCGCCGCGGCGAACATGCGCACCTACCTGCTGCTCAAGGAGCGCGCGGCCGCGTTCCGCGCCGACCCCGACGTGCAGGAGGCGCTCGAGGCCGCCAAGGTCAACGAGCTGTCGGAGACGACGCTCGGCGCCGGCGAGAGCTACGACGACCTGCTCGCCGACCGCAGCGCCTACGAGGACTTCGACGCGAGCGCCTACTTCGGCGGCAAGGGCTTCGGCTTCGTGCGCCTGCAGCAGCTGGCGCTCGAGCACCTCCTCAACGCCCGCTGAGACGCCCACCCTCCCACCTCCCCCTCCACCCCGCTTCACCCGTCGAGGTGCACGTCGTGGCGCTCATCCCTGCGAGGATGACGACCACGACGTGCACCTCGATCGATCGTTAGGACACAGTGACGTGACACTCGTCGCCGGCGTCGACTCCTCGACGCAGAGCTGCAAGGTGGTCGTGCGCGACCTGGAGACCGGCGCCCTCGTGCGCAGCGGCCGGGCCGCCCACCCCGACGGCACCGAGGTCGCGCCCGCCGCCTGGTGGAACGCCCTGCAGGAGGCGCTGGCCGCCGCCGGCGGACTCGACGACGTGGCCGCGATCTCCATCGCCGGCCAGCAGCACGGGATGGTCGTGCTCGACGCCGAGGGGCGCGTCATCCGCGACGCCCTGCTCTGGAACGACACCCGCTCGGCGCAGGCCGCCCGCGACCTGATCGACGAGGTCGGCGCTGACGCGTACGCCGAGCGCGTCGGGGTCGTGCCGGTCGCCTCCTTCACCGCCACCAAGCTGCGCTGGCTGCGGGAGGCGGAGCCCGCGAACGCCGCGCGCGTCGCCGCCGTCGCCCTCCCGCACGACTGGCTGACCTGGCGGCTGCGCGGCTACGGCCCCGCCGACGAGAGCCCGCTCGGGCCGGACCTGGAGGCGCTGACCACCGACCGTTCCGACGCCAGCGGCACCGCCTACTGGAGCGCGCGCACCGGAGAGTACGACCTGGACCTGTTCTCGCGCGCGCTCGGCGTGGCGGGCCGGGAGGCCGGCGGCACGTCGGACGGCGATCCGGGAGCCGATGCCGGCGCACCCGGCGTGGTGCTTCCCCGCGTGCTCGGGCCGGGCGAGGCCGCGGGCCGCACCCCGTCCGGCGTGCTCGTGGGCCCCGGAGCCGGGGACAACGCCGGCGCTGCGCTGGGACTCGGCGCCGCGGACGGTGACGTGGTCGTCTCCATCGGCACCAGCGGAACGGTCTTCGCCGTCACGGACACCCCCTCCGCAGACCCGACAGGAACCGTCGCCGGCTTCGCCGACGCGAGCGGACTCTCCCTGCCCCTCATCGCCACGCTCAACGCCGCGCGCGTGCTCGACGCGATCGCGCGCCTCCTGAACCTCGACCACGACGGCCTCGCGGAGCTGGCCCTCACCGCCGAGCCCGGTGCCGGCGGCGTGGTGCTCGTGCCGTACTTCGAGGGCGAGCGCACCCCCAACCTCCCGGACGCGAAGGCCGGCCTGCACGGCCTGACCCTCGCCTCCACCACCCCAGCCAACCTCGCCCGCGCGGCGATCGAAGGGATGCTGTGCGGGCTTGCCGACGGGCTCGACGCCGTGCGCGGGGTCGGCGTGACCGAGCAGCGCATCCTGCTCATCGGCGGCGCCGCGCAGAACCCGGCTGTCGCCGCGGTCGCCGCGCAGGTGTTCGACGCGCCCGTCGTCATCCCGGCCCCCGGGGAGTACGTCGCCGACGGCGGTGCGGTGCAGGCCGCGTGGGCGCTGACGGGCGAGCGCCCGGTGTGGACGGTGGAGGCGGCGGAGCGGCTGCCCGTCGACACGCGCGCCGTGATCCGCGCGCAGTACGCGGCCGCGCGGCCGTAGGGCGCGCGGCCGTAGGGCGCGCGGCGCCCGCAGCGCTTTCGGAGGAGATCCAGCCCCTCCCCACCCCGAATCCCCTCCGTTCCCCTCCGACACGCCGCCTCGGGCGCGGGATCTCCTCCGTTGTCCACGCCGTGGGCAACGGAGGAGGTTCTACGCGACGCGCCCGGCTCGAGCAGGGAACGGAGGGGATGCGTGAGCGGTGGGCGCGAGTCTCCTCCTTTGACCACGCCGTGGGCAACGGAGGAGGTTCCACGCGACGCGCCCGGGTCGAGCAGGGAACGGAGGGGATGCGTGAGCGGTGGGCGCGGATCTCCTCCGTTGGCCGCGGCTGCGGTGGTGCGTCAGTCGGCGGCGCGGGAGGCGAGGGCGGCGCCGGCGGCGCGGGCCCAGCGGAGCGGGTCGGCCAGGGCGGCGTCGGTGCCGCCGGCCAGGTCGGTGAGGGCGACGGCGTCGGCGAAGCCGTGCGGCTCCGCGGTGATCGCTCCGGCGGCGAGCAGCACCGGGATGCCGGCACGGCGCGCGAGGGCGGCGACGTGCTCCGGCGCCTTGCCGGAGGCCGACTGGCTGTCGTAGCGCCCCTCCCCCGTGATGACGAGGTCGGCCGACGCGATGCGCTCCGGCAGTCCGAGCGCGTCGGCGACGGCCGCCGCACCCGGAGCCATCGTCGCGCCCCACACCCGCAGGCCGTACCCGGTGCCTCCCGCGGCCCCTGTACCCGGTTCGTCGACGGCGACAACGGAGGCGGCGGCGGAAGCCGGTGCGACAGCGGAGGCGGCGGAAGCCGGTGCGACAGCGGACGCGGTGACGGCTGCGGAGGCAGCACCTGCGTCCGAGTGCGGGCAATCCGCGCCCTCCTGCCCCGCCTCCAGCGCGGCCCCCAGCACCGCCGCCAGCCGCGCGAGCCCGGCGTCGAGCTCCGGGACATCCGCGGGGGCCGCCCCCTTCTGCGGTCCGAAGACCGCGGCGGCGCCATCCGGCCCCGACAGCGGGCTGGTCACGTCGCTCAGGATGTGCGCGCCACCGGCGGGGAGCGGCCGGAGGCCGGAGAGATCCACCCGGGCGAGGTCCGCCAGGCCGCGATTGCCGGGGGCGACCGGCTGCCCGTCCGCATCGAGGAGCCGGGCGCCGAGCGCGGTCAGCATCCCGGCGCCGCCGTCGGTCGAGGCGCTGCCGCCGATCGCGAGGAGGAGGGAGGTCGCTCCGGCGTCGAGCGCGGCGGCGATGGCCTGGCCGAAGCCGACGGTGTGGGCGTCGAAGGGGGCGGGAGATCGCAGGAGGCCCAGCCCGCTGGTCGCGGCGAGCTCGACGAGGGCCGAACCGTCCGGCAGTGCCAGCCAGGCCGCGTCCACGGTGTCGCCGGACGGGCCGAGCACACGCACCGGTCGTCGCTGCGCTCCGGGCACGGCCACGGCGAACGCGTCCAGGGTCCCCTCGCCGCCGTCGGCCGTCGGTGCGAGCACCACCGCGTCCTGCGGCCGCACGCTGTGCCAGCCCGCGCCGAGCGCCTCCGCCACCTCGGCGGCCGTGGCGGAGCCCTTGAACGAGTCCGGGGCGACGACGACGGTGCGGGCGGTCACGCGTCTCACACTGGCACAGACCGCAGCGGGATGCTGCGCTCGAACGCCCGGACGGTGCGGGCCACGACCTCCTCCGGATCGGCGGCCCAGATGTCGGCGTTGAAGATCTCCACCTCGACGTCCCCCGCGTATCCCGTCGCCTCGACCGCGGCGGTCAGGCCGGCGAAGTCGATGTGGCCGTCGCCCATCATTCCCCGGCCGAGCAGTGCGTCGGCGGGGATGGGGGTGAGGAAGTCGCAGACCTGGTAGCTCGCGATGCGTCCGGCGGCGCCGGCGCGGGCGATCTGCTCGAGCACCTGCGGGTCCCACCAGATGTGGAAGGTGTCCACCACCACGCCGACCGACTCGGCCGGGAACGGCTCGGCCAGGTCGAGGGCCTGCCCGAGCGTAGACACGACGGCGCGATCGGCGGCGTACATCGGGTGCAGGGCTTCGATGGCGAGGGTCACCCCGGCTGCGCGAGCCTCCGGCTCCAGCTCGGCGAGGGCGTCGCCGACCCGGCCGCGCGCGCCGACGAGGTCCGTCGATCCCGCGGGCAGGCCGCCGGCGACGAGCACGAGCACCGCGGCGGACCCGGGAGCGCCGGCCGCGGCGAGCGCCGCCGTCTCCTCGATCGCGCGCCGGTTCTCGTCGATGGCCGCGCGGCGTTCGGGGCCTTCGGGCAGGGTGAAGAACCCGCCGCGGCAGAGGCTGGAGACGCGGAGGCCGCTGTCGGCGACCATCCGGGTCGCCTCCGCCAGCCCCACCTCGGCGACGGGCTCGCGCCAGACGCCGATGGCCTCGATGCCGGCCGCCGCGGTCAGCCGCAGTGCGTCGGCCAGGTTCGCGTACTTGATCGTGGCCTGGTTGAGCGACAGCCGGGCCGGGGCGGTCACGCGTCGACCCCGTTCAGGCGCAGCAGGTCCGACCAGCGCTGGGCGGCCAGGTCGGGGCGTTCGAGGGCCCCGCACGCCCCGGCGAGCCGCACGATCTCCGAGAGATGCGGGAGGCTGCGCGCGGCGTGCAGGCCGCCGACCATGGCGAAGGCGTCCTGGTGGCCGTTGAGCCAGGAGAGGAAGGCGACGCCGGTCTTGTAGAAGTAGGTCGGCGCGGCGAAGACCTGCCGCGACAGCGCCTCCGTCGGGCCGAGGATGGCGCGGTAGCGCTCGGAGTCGCCCGCGTCGAGCGCCTGGATGGCCGCGGAGGCGCTGGGCGCGAGCGCGGCGAACGCACCGAGGAGCGCGTCGGAGTGCGCCTCCCCCGTTCCCTCAATCAGCCCGACGTAGTTGAAGTCGTCGCCGGTGAACATCCGCACGCCCTCGGGCAGCCGGGAGCGCAGCGCGACCTCGGCGTCCGCGTCGAGGAGGCTCATCTTGATGCCCGCCACTTTGTCACCGCCCGCCTCGATGATCCGCAGGACCGTGTCGGCGTCGCCGAAGTAGCCCGCCAGCGCGGGGTCGAACGCCTCGCCGAGCCAGTGCAGGACGACCGGGGCGGCCGCCTGCGCGAGCACCGCCCCGTAGACGCGCTCGTAGTCGGCCGGCGTCTGCGCGGCGCGCGCGAGGTGCCGGCTCGCCATGAGCACGACCCCGGCGCCCGCATCCTCGGTGAAGTGCAGCTGCTCGACGTAGGCGTCGATCACGGCGTCGAGGCCGATGACCTCGTCCGCCACGTGGTCGGTGTTCACGCCGGCAACGACCGAGCCGCCCACCGCGCGGGCCTCGTCGGCGCTGCGGCGGATGAGCTCGCGGGTCGCGGCGGCGTCGAGCCCCATGTTGCGCTGGGCGGTGTCCATCGCGTCGGCGACGCCGAGGCCCCAGCCGTAGACGTGCCGGCGGAAGGCGAGCGTCGCATCCCAGTCGATGTCGGCCGGAGCGCCTGGCACGTTGTCGGCCCAGGGCTTCGGGATGACGTGCGCCGCCGCGTAGGCGACGCGCGACTGCAGCGGAGAGGTGGGACGCTCGGTCACGGCCGGCGCCGCGAGGTCGGCGGTGGAGGTGGTGCCGTCCGCGCGGACCAGCGTGACGGCGCGCACGGCGACGTCGGTCATCGGGCGACCTCGGGAAGGCGCACCTCGGCGAGGTCGATGCGGCGGCCCTCGCGCGACGAGCGGAGGCCCTCCTCCGCCAACTGCACGCCGCGCGCGCCGGCGAGGAAGTCGAACGCGTTCGGGCCGTCCTCCAGCACGTGGCGCAGGAACTCCTCCCACTGCGTCTTGAAGCCGTTCTCGAACACGTCGTTGGCGGGCGACTCGATCCAGTCGCCGTCGTAGTCGTGCTCGTCGGCGAGGTCGGGGTTCCACACCGGCTTGGGCGTCGCGTTGCGCGGCTGGATCTTGCAGCCGAAGAGCCCGACGACGGCGCTGCCGTGCGTGCCGTCGACCTGGAACTCGACCAGCTCGTCGCGGTTGACCCGGGTGGTCCAGCTGGAGTTCAGCTGCGCGGTCACGCCGCCGGCCAGCTGGAAGATGGCGTACGCGGCGTCGTCGGCGGTGGCGGCGTACGGCCGGCCCTGCTCGTCGACGCGCTGCGGGATCTCGGTGACCGCGTGCGCGTAGACCGACTCGACCCGCCCGAACAGGTTCTCGAGCACGTAGCTCCAGTGCGGGAACATGTCGACGACGATCCCGCCGCCGTCCTCCGCGCGGTAGTTCCAGGAGGGGCGTTGCGCCGCCTGCCAGTCCCCCTCGAACACCCAGTAGCCGAACTCGCCCCGCACCGAGAGGATGCGGCCGAAGAAGCCGGAGTCGATGAGCCGCTTGAGCTTGCGCATCCCGGGCAGGTAGAGCTTGTCGTGCACGACGCCGTTCTTGATGCCGGCCTCGTCGGCGAGGCGGGCGAGCTCGAGCGCCTCCTCGAACGACTCCGCGGTGGGCTTCTCGGTGTAGATGGCCTTGCCGGCGGCGATCGCCTTGCGGATCGCGGTGCTGCGCGCCTTCGTGACCAGGAAGTCGGCGTAGATCTGCCAGCGGTCGTCGGCCAGCGCCGCGTCGAGGTCGGTCGTGTAGTCCGGGATGTCATGGCGCTTCGCGAGCTCGGCGAGCTTCTCCTCGCTGCGGCCGACGAGCAGCGGCTCGACCTGCACCCGCGTGCCGTCGGAGAGCAGCACGCCGCCCTGCTCGCGGATCGCGAGGATCGACCGCACCAGGTGCTGCCGGTAGCCCATGCGTCCGGAGACGCCGTTCATGATGATGCCGATCGACGACACGTGTACTCCTTTGTGCTCTGCGTGCGATGCTCGCGCTCCGCAATGCGGGAAAGCGCTTACCAGAACGGTACCGGCCCGATCCGGGTGGCGCAAGCCCCTCCCACTTCACGCCTCCCTGGCGGCGGGAGCCTCGCCCGCGTTCTCTTCCGTGAACGACACCGCGTGGGCCTGCTTGCCGATCGCGGTCAGCACGATCACGGCGATCGCCGCCACCCCGACCGTCGACGCCATCGCCCAGGGATAGCCGAGCTGCGGCGCCAGCGCCTGCTGGATCGGCAGGTTGAACGCCGCGATGACGTTGCCGAGCTGGTACGTGACGCCGGGGTAGAAGCCGCGGATGGCGTTCGGCGACATCTCGTTCAGATGCGCCGGGATGGCTCCCCACGCTCCCTGGGTCGTGAACTGGATGAGGGCGGACCCCAGGCACAGCATCCCCGCCGTCGTGGAGAAGGCGAAGATCGGGATGATCGGCAGGGTCAGTGCTGCGCCCAGGATGATCGTCGCCTTGCGCCCCCAGCGGTCGGACAGCGAGCCGAGGACGATGCAGCCGATGATCGCGCCCACGTTGTAGACGACCGCGATCCATCCCGCCGTCGCCGCATCGAGCCCGGCACCGCCGTTGTCGGTGGCCTTGAGGAACGTCGGATAGATGTCCTGCGTGCCGTGGCTCATCCAGTTGAAGGCCGCCATCAGGAGCACGAGGTAGACGAACCGGCGCAGCACCGCACCGTCGAAGAAGACCCGGCGGATCGAGCTGCCGCTCGCGCGCAGCTTGTCCCGCGACGTCTCCCACACCTCGGACTCGCGCACCCGCGAGCGGATGATCAGCGAGATCAGCGCCGGGAGGATGCTCAGCGCGAACAGCCAGCGCCAGCTCAGCCCGAACACCGAGTGCACGAGCAGGAAGGCGAGCGCCGCGAGCAGGTAGCCCGCCGAGTAGCCCGCCTGCAGGATGCCGGAGTACAGGCCGCGGCGGGTGCGCGGCACCTTCTCCATCGTGAGCGCTGCGCCGAGACCCCACTCGCCGCCCATCCCGATGCCGTACAGCAGGCGCAGGATGAACAGCACGGTGAAGTTCGGCGCGAACGCGCAGAGGAAGCCGACGACCGAGTAGAAGCACACGTCGGCGATCAGCGGGATGCGGCGGCCGACCCGGTCGGCCCACACCCCGAACAGGTAGGCGCCGACGGGGCGCATGATGAGCGTGATGGTCGTCAGGAAGGCCATCTGCTCCAGCGGGACGCCGAACTCGGCGCCGATGTCGGCGTAGACGAGCACGATGATGAAGTAGTCGAAGGCATCCATCATCCAGCCCAGCAGGGACGCGGCGAACGCGTTGCGCTGGTCGGGGGTGAGGCGCGGGGAGGCGACGGCGGTGTCGGACACGGTTCTCCTTACGATCCACGGTGATCGGTTTCGAGCGCGAGAAAGCGCTTGCCGGTGGGTCACCGTAGACCGCCCCGCGCGACTGTCAACCCGTGCGGGGAATCCGCGGGTGCAGGAGCGTGCGGGAGGGGCGCGGGATTGGCGCGGCGCAGCGGAGAGCGCTTACCATCCCGTAGCGTGAACAGCAGGAGGACCCCATGCGAGCACTGATCCTGAGCGGCGCCGGCCGCTACGCCGACCCGTGGCACCCCTTCCCGGAGACCTCGGCCCGGCTGGCCGCGATCGTCCGCGACCAGGGCCTGGAGGTGGAGACCTCGGAGGAGGTCGACGCGCGCATGGCCGCCCTGACCGACGACGACCCCGACCTGCTGGTCCTCAACATCGGCGACCCGGCGCACACCGGCGATCCCGATCCCGAGGCCGAGGCGCGTGGCCGCCTCGGCCTGCTGGCGCACCTCCGCCGCGGGCGCCCACTGCTGGTGTCGCACGTCACCTCGACGTCGCTCCGCGGCATCCCGGAGTGGGAGGCGATCCTCGGCGGGGTCTGGGCGCGCGGCACCTCCTTCCATCCGGACCGCGGGCCGGCGACCATCCTGGTGCACCCGGAGCGCGACCCCCTCGTCGCCGGGCTGGACGACTTCACCGTGGTCGACGAGCGCTACACGGACCTGCGGGTCGACCCGGCCGTGGTGGCGCTCGCCTCGCACGAGCACGAGGGCCGGGAGCACCCGCTCGTCTGGGCGCGCCGCTACGGCGACGCGAAGGTGTTCTACGACGCGCTCGGCCACGACGCCGCGTCGTACGACGCGCCCACGCACCGCCGGATCCTCGAGCGGGCGGTCCGCTGGCTCGTCTCCTGACGTCCGGCCGGCGCTCAGCACTCCTCTCCGAAGTTTTTCTTGACGAACGACGATCCGCGTCGCATAGTTGGGAATGCGCATTCTGGGAATGCGCAATCCAACCCGATCGAGGAGTCGACGATGACAGCACGACGCACGCCCGTCGCCGCATTCGCCATGCGGCCGGACCTGCCCGGACTGCTGTTCGGCCCCGACGACCTGGCCGCGCTCACCCGCGCCGCCGACCTGGACCCGACGCAGACGATCACCGACTTCGCGTCGGCCCCCGCCGGCCTCCTCGAGCGGGTGGAGGTGCTCATCACCGGATGGGGCGCACCGCGCATCGGGGCGGAGGAGCTCGCCAGGATGCCCCGCCTGCGCGCCATCGTCCACGCGGCCGGCACCGTCAAGGGCCACATCGACGACGCGGTCTGGAAGCACGGCCTGCTCGTCACCAGCGCGGCCAGCGCCAACGCGTACCCGGTCGCCGAGTACACCCTGGCGATGATCCTCCTCGCGGGCAAGCGCGTCCCCGACTACATCCGCGGCTACGCGGCCGACCCCGACGTCTACACGCGCGAGCCCGACCCGTCCATCGGCAACTTCAACCGCACGGTCGGCATCGTCGGCGCCTCCCGGGTCGGCCGCCGCGTGATCGAGCTGCTCGATCCGTTCGACATCGACGTGCTGCTCTACGACCCCTCGCTGGAGCCGGGCGACCCGATCCTTCGCCGGGCGCGCCAGGCCGGCCTCGACGAGCTGTTCGAGCGCTCCACCATCGTCAGCGTGCACGCGCCGCTCCTGCCCGAGACGATCGGGATGATCGGCGCCGCTCAGCTCGCCCTGCTCCCCCACGGGGCGACGCTCATCAACACCGCGCGGGCCCCGATCGTCGATCAGGAGGCCCTCACCGCCGCCGTGCGCGACTCCGGCCTCCGCGTCGTGCTCGACGTGACGGACCCGGAGCCGCTTCCGGCCGGTCACCCCCTGCGCACGCTGCCCGGCGTCGTCCTGACCCCGCACGTGGCCGGCGCGCTCGGCACCGAGCTGCGCCGCCTCGGCGAGTGCGCCCTGCACGAGGTCCAACGGTTCGCCGCCGGCCGGCCGGCCGAACATCCCGTCACGAAGGAAGCTCTGATCGCCGTTGCCTGAGACCGTCTCCGTACCCACCCCGTCCCCCACCCCCACCCAGGAGGCACGCCCCATGCGCGAGCTGCGCGACTACGACGTCCAGGTGTTCATCGATGGCCGGTTCGAACGGCCGGAGGCCGGCGACGGCCTGCCCGTGCTCGACAAGGCGGCCGGCATCCCGTTCGCCACGTACGGGAACGCGTCCCCGGCCCAGGTCGACCGGGCGGTCGAGGCGGCCCGCCGTGCCCAGCCGGGCTGGGGCGACGTGGACGCCAACACGCGCTCGGCGATCATCCGCCGCTTCGCCGAGGAGCTGGAGAACCGGCGCGACGAGCTGCTGACCCTGCTCATCCGGGAGACCGGCGGCACCCTCGAGAAGGCGGAGGAGGAGCTCGGCCAGTCGATCACCCAGCTGAACAACTCGGCGACGCAGCTGACCGAGAACGCGGGCAGCATCCTCCCGCCGTACAAGCAGGGCAAGCTGTCGCTCTCGCGCGCGGTCCCGCTCGGCGTGATCGGCCTGATCGTGCCCTGGAACTACCCGATGAGCCTGGCGATGCGCGCCCTGGCCCCCGGCCTCGCCTACGGCAACGCCGTCGTGCTCAAGCCCGCGGAGCTGACTCCGGTGGCGGGAGGGCAGATCCTCGCCGAGGCGGCGCTGGCCGCCGGCGTCCCGGCGGGCGTGCTCGCGGTCGTCCCGGGCGACGGCCCGACCACCGGTCGCACGCTCAGCGAGCATCCCGGGCTCGACCTCATCCACTTCACCGGCTCGTTCGAGGTCGGTCACCAGATCGCCGCCTTCGCGGCCCGCACCTTCACCCCGGTCGCCACCGAGCTCGGCGGAGACAACGCGTTCGTCGTGCTCGACGACGCCGACATCGACCAGGCCGCCAGCTGCGCGGTGTGGGCCGCCCTCTGGTACCAGGGGCAGACCTGCATCTCGGCAGGCCGCCACATCGTGCAGCGTGCGGTGGCCGACGCGTTCACCGAGGCCGTCGTGGAGCGCGTCCGCGCCCTCCGGGTGGGCGACCCCCTGCGCGACGACGTCGACCTCGGCCCGATCGTCAGCGAGACCCAGCTGCGCCGTTTCGCCGACGGCCTCGTCGCGCCCTCGGTGGCGGGCGGCGCGACGATCGCTACCGGCGGCACCCACGACGGCCTGTTCTACCAGCCCACCGTGCTCACCGGCGTCACACCCGACCTTCCGGTGTTCACCGAGGAGATCTTCGGCCCGGTGATGCCCATCACCGTCGTCGACGACGAAGCCGAGGCGCTCGCGCTCGTCAACCGCCACCGGACGCTGATGAACTCGGTCTTCACCGGAGACCCGATGCGCGGGCTCGCATTCGCCGAGCGCGTGTCGAGCAACGAAGTGCACGTGAACGACGGCTACGCCCGCCACGGCGGCGAGGGCCAGCTCGCCGGCTTCACCCGCCGGCAGTGGATCGGCCTCCAGACCTCCCCCGTGCGCTACCCCGCCTGGGCCGAGGGCTGAACCGCCCCGCACCACGACCACCGCACCACGGAACCCCATCAAAGGAGATGCACACAGTGAGGAAGTCAACGCTGAGGACCATCGGCGCGATCGTCGGCGTCGCCGCCGCGACCGCCACGGTCCTGACCGGCTGCTCCAGCTCGCCGAGCGGAAGCTCGACGAGCGGCGGCAAGGTCACCCTGTCCTACGTCAACTGGGACGGCGGCATGCAGGCCGTCGTCGACGAGTGGAACAAGGCCAATCCGGACATCCAGGTCAAGCTGACCAAGCCGTCCGGCACCGGCTACACCCTGTACAACAAGCTCATCACCAACAACAAGGCCGGCACCAACCCCGACGTCACCGAGGTCGAGTACCAGGCCCTCCCGGCCCTGATCGCCAACAAGGTGGTCATCCCGATCGACAAGTACGTCGGCGACCTCTCGGGCGACTTCTCGAAGTCGACGCTCGCCCAGGTGCAGTTCGAGGGCAAGACCTACGGCGTTCCGCAGAACGTGTGCCCGATGGTGTTCTTCTACCGCAAGGACATCTGGGATTCGATGGGGCTCACCCCGCCGAAGACCTGGGACGAGTACGCGGCGGACGCGGCCAAGATCCACGCGGCCGACCCCTCCAAGTACATCGGCAACTTCACCGCCGCCGACCCGGGCTGGTTCGCAGGCCTCGCGCAGCAGGCGGGCGCCAACTGGTGGAGCGCCTCCGGCGACACCTGGAAGGTGAACATCAACGACGCCGCCAGCAAGAAGGTCGCCGACTTCTGGGGCGGCCTGGTCGACCAGGGCGTCGTCAGCCCGGAGCCCAACTGGTCCGCCCAGTGGAACACCGACATGAACAACGGCACGCTCGTCGGCTGGGTCGGGGCGCAGTGGGCTCCCAACCAGCTTCCGTCGATCGCCAAGGACACCGCGGGCAAGTGGGAGGCCGTCGCGCTCCCCGCCTGGACCGCGGGGGACGACACGGTCGGCATCTGGGGCGGTGAGACGGAGGCCGTCACGGCCAACTCGAAGCACCCAGCGGAGGCGGCCAAGTTCGTCAAGTGGATGAACTCCTCGAAGGAGGGCGTCGCCTCGCTGATCACGAACGTGCAGGTCTTCCCGGCCAGCCTGTCGAACCAGTCGGCCCCCGAGCTGAAGACCCCGCCGCCGTTCATGTCGAACCAGCCGGACTACAACACGCTGATGGCGTCGGTCGCCAAGGGCGTGCGGACCTTCGACATCTGGGGACCCAACGCGAACGTCACGTTCGACTCGTACTCGAACGCGTTCGCCGCGGCCCTGCAGAACAAGTCGCAGCTGTCGGCCGCGCTGGACACCATGCAGTCCGACACGGTCACCGACATGAAGAAGATCGGCTTCAAGGTCGCCGGCTGACCCGCTGCCACCCGCCCGGGCGGGGACGATGCCCGCAAACCCCGTCGTCCCCGCTCGGCTCCACCCTCATCCCCTTCCCCCATCCCCCATCCCCCATCCACCTCCGTCCGAGGAGAATCAGCTCATGGCCGTCATCGGAGACAGCACCGCACCACCGGCGCCGGCGCGCTCCGGGCGCCGCGCCCCCGCCGCCACCCCGCCCAGGACCGGGCGTCGCCCGCGCCGCGGGCCGACCCTTCTGCCCGTCCTCCTCGTCACGCCCGCCGTCGTCCTCCTGCTCCTGTTCACGGTGGCACCGGGGGTCTACGCGGTGGTCCTCAGCTTCCTGCAGCTGAAGGTCGGCGGCGGCCTGCTCGGCGGCGGCGCACCCACCGAGGTGTTCGCCGGCTTCGCCAACTACGTCAGCACCCTCGTCGACCCCGAGTTCTGGGCCGGCCTCGGGCGCATGCTGATCGTCGCCGTCATCGGCGTCCCGCTCACCATCGTGCTCGCCACCACGTTCGCCCTCTGCCTCGACGTCAAGCGGGCGCGACTCGTCGGCGTCACCCGGCTGGCGATCTTCCTGCCCTACGCGGTGCCCGGCGTCGTCGCCTCGCTGCTCTGGGGGTTCATGTACCTGCCCGCCACCAGCCCCATCGGCGGCAAGGTCATCGACTACTTCGGGAGCACCGGGATCTTCTTCTCCGTCGCCAACGTGGCGGTCTGGGGCGTGGTCGGCTTCAACATGGTCATCCTCTACACCGCCGTCCGCAGCCTCCCGAAGGACCTCTTCGAGGCGGCGGAGCTCGACGGCGCGACCGAGCTGCAGATCGCGCTGCGCATCAAGCTGCCCCTCATCGCGCCGGCGATCACGATGGTCGCGCTCTTCTCGGTGATCGGCGCGCTGCAGCTGTTCAACGAGCCCACGACGCTCAAGCCGCTCGCCAACGCGATCTCGTCCACCTGGGTGCCGCTGATGCGCGTCTACACCGACGCGTTCGTCAACAACAGCATCTACGAGGGAGCGGCCACCTCGTTCATCCTCATCGTCATGACGGTCGGCGCCACCGTGCTCGTCAACGTGATCGGCCGGCGCATCGCCCGGAGGGAGACCCGATGACCACCCTGACCGCCCCGCGGCCCACCGCCCCGCGCACCGGACGAGCCCCGCTGAGCTCCCGCACCGGTGTGCGCATCGTGCCCACCCTCATCCTCATCGTCGGCGCGCTCTACTGCGTGCTGCCCGTGCTCTGGATCGTCATCGCGTCGACCAAGACCAACGATCAGCTGTTCTCCACCCCGCCGTTCGTCCCCTCCTTCACCGGCGGCTTCTGGACCAACCTGCAGGCGCTCTTCACCTACAACGGCGGCATCTTCGGTCGCTGGGCGCTCAACTCGGTGATCTACGCGATCGGCGGCGGGGTCCTCTCCACCGTCGTCGCGGGTGCGGCCGGCTACGCGCTCGGCAAGTACCGCTTCGCCGGGTCCAAATGGATCTTCCGCCTCATCGTGGCCGCCGTGCTGCTGCCGCAGATCATGCTCGCCATCCCCCAGTTCCTGCTCATGGCGAAGTTCGGGATGACGAACAACTACGCGTCCGTCATCCTCCCCCAGCTGGTGTCGCCCTTCGCGATCTACCTGTGCAAGATCTACGCGGAGGCCTCGGTGCCCGACGAGATCATGGAGGCCGCCCGCATCGACGGCGGCAGCGAGTGGCGCATCTTCTGGTCCGTCGGGTCGCGACTGATGATGCCGGCGCTGGTGACCGTGTTCCTGCTCCAGTTCATCGGGATCTGGAACAACTTCCTCCTGCCGTTCGTGATGCTCAACAACGACCAGCTGTACCCGCTCACGCTCGGCCTCTACGGGCTGATGATCATCACCGGCGGCCAGGCGGCCCAGTACTCCATCGTCATCGCCGGCGTGCTGGTGTCGATCGTACCGCTCGCGATCCTCTTCCTGTCGTTGCAGCGCTACTGGAAGATCGACCTGATCTCCGGCGGCGTCAAGCTCTAGGCCGGGGCTCGGGCGCCCGTCAGCGACGCGGCGTGGAGGCGCGCAGGCGCACCGCGGCCGGCACCGGCTCCGCGGGCGACGGGTCGTCCGCGAGGGCCAGCTCGAGGGCGCGCGCGCCGATGTCGGCCAGCGGCAGCGCGACGGAGGTGAGGGCCGGGGTCACGTCGGCCACGAGCGGGATGTCGTCGAAGCCGGCCACGCCGATCCCCTCGCCCGGAACGATGCCGGCCTCGCGCAGCGCCGCCATCGCGCCGATCGCCATCACGTCGCTGACCGCGAAGACGCAGTCGGGCCGCTCCCCCGCGGCCAGCAGGGCGGTCATCGCCCGATGGCCGCCCTCCCGCGTGAACTCCGCGTGCACGACCCGCGCCGAGGGCAGGACCGAGCGGAACCCGTCCACGCGGTCGCGCACGGTCACGAGCTCCTCCGGCCCGGCGAGCACGGCGACATCCCGGTATCCGAGCGCGAGGAGCTCCGTGGCGAGGGCCGCCGCGCCTCCCCTGTTGTCGACGTCGACGGTGCGCAGTCCCCGTGCGCCGGAGCCGATGGCGGCCACGCGGCCGCCGTCGCCGGGGCGGGTGTCCGTGCCGACGACCCGGCTGCCGGCCAGCACGACGGCCCGCGGGCGCTGGCCGCGGAGGGCGTCGAGCGCCGCCTCCTCCCTGGCCGTCGACTCCGGTCCGGCGTAGGGGCCGGTGGCGGTGATCGTCACGACCAGCCCCCGCTCGTCGGCCACCCGCACGACGCCGGACGAGATCGAGGCGAAGTACGGGTCGGCGATGTCGCCGACGACGAGCGCGACGACGTTGCTGGTGCCGCGCGCGACCGCCTGCGCCTGCACGTTCGCGCTGTAGCCGAGCGTGCGCGCGGAGGCGAGCACGCGCTCCTGCAGCTCGGGGTTGACCTTGCGGGCACTGCCGTTGAGCGCGCGGGAGGCCGTGGCGAGCGACACGCCCGCGTGCGCGGCCACGTCGGTCAGGGTGGGGGTGTTCAGGCTCACACGCCCAACCTATCGGCGCACCGGCGGCGTGGAGGCGCGGATGACCGGGTGCGCCGGCACCGTGCGCCCTCCCCCGTCGGCGTCGAGGGCGCGGCGCACCGTCTCCTCCGCGACCTGGTCGAGGGGCACGTGCACGGTCGTCAGCGGCGGGACGACGTCGCGCAGGGTGGTGATGTCGTCGAAACCGGCCACGGCGACGTCCTGCGGGATGCGCCGCCCGCGGTCGCGCAGACCGGCGATCGCACCGAGCGCCATGTCGTCGGTGATGGCGAAGATCAGCTCGAGGGCGGCGAGCTCGTCGTCGGGGAGGGCGCGGATGAAGTCGCGCGTGCCGGCCCACGAGAACTCCGGGTACGCGACGGTGGTCGTGCCGCCGAAGCCTTCCACGAAGCCGTCGACCCGCTGCTGCATCGACAGCAGCGGCGTCCCGCTGCCCAGCACCAGGGCACGCCGGTAGCCGAGGCCGGCCAGCTCGGCCGCGAGTTCGCGCGCGCCCTCGTGGGTGTCGAAGGTGACGGTCTCGAACGGCAGGTCGGTGCGGCTGATCAGCACGACCTTGCCGCCCGTCTCCTCGAAGCGCCGCAGTTCGGCGACCAGCTCGTCGCCGTTCGGCGGGTCGACGTAGCCGGTGCCGGCGAGGACGATGGCGCGCGGCTGCTGCCCGCGCAGCTCGCGCACGAGTTCGAGCTCGCGGTCGACGCGCCGGTCGGTGACCGCGATGGAGACGCGCAGCCCGTAGGTCTCCGCCTGCTTCATCAGCGCGGCCGCCAGCGCGGAGAAGTACGGGTCGGAGATGCCGCCGATGACCAGCGCGATGGTGCCGGAAGTGCCGCGCGCGATCGCCTGCGCGGCGAGGTTGGGCGTGTACCCGAGCTCCTGCGCCGCCTCCAGCACGCGCTTGCGGTAGTTCTCGGCCACCGTGCGGGCGCTGCCGTTGAGGACCCGGGAGGCGGTCGGCTGGGACACTCCGGCGTGCCGCGCGACGTCGGTCAGAGTCACCGGACGGCGCGGCGCCGCATCGCTCTGTGCCTCGACCACAGAGTCACCCTACCGGGTCGGCACGCCGACGGGAATGCGCATCCCCGCGGGTCGGCGCACCCGGCGGCGTCACGGTCACATCACGGCCATCGCGGCGAGCATCCCCCCGCACACCGCAGCGGAGACGACCGTGTGGAGGCGCACGACGCGGCGCGCGAGGAGGAGGCGCGCGACCAGCCAGCCCACCACCGCGACCACCACGATGCCGGTGGCGAGCGGGCCGGAGGCCGCGATGGCATGGTGGTGCGGCGCCGCCCCCGTCCCCCCGCCGCCTGCGGCCTCGACGGCGCTCACGGCCGCCGACCCCCGCACGGCCGATCCCGCGAACGCCATGCCCACCATCACGAGCAGCATCGCCCAGAGATCGACCACGTGCTCGCGCGCGGACGGCGAGCGCCGCGCGGCCCGCGCGTACCCCGCCGAGAGCAGGGCGAGCGCGAGCGCTGCGGCGCAGAGCGCGGCGGCGCTCCCCGCGAGGCAGCCGGCGATCATCAGCGCGGCCGGCGGCGTCTCGTGCGCGAGGGCGAGCGCGAGGCCGTGCCGCGACCCGCGACCCGGTGCGGGTCGCGGTCGCGACACGGCCCCGACGGTGCTCACGCGCGCCAGACGGTCTTCACGTTCGTGAACTCGCGGATGCCGAGCGCCGACAGCTCGCGGCCGTAGCCGGAGTCCTTGACGCCGCCGAACGGCAGCTGGGGGAAGGAGGCGGTGAGCCCGTTCACGAAGACGCCGCCGGCCTCGATGCCCTGCTGGAACAGCTCCGCCTCGGCGTCGTCGGTGGTCCACACGCTCGAGCTCAGCCCGAAGTCAGAGTCGTTGGACCGCTCCACGGCCTCCTCCGCGGACGCGACCGGGTAGAGGCAGGCGACCGGGCCGAAGCACTCCTCGCGGTAGATCCGCATCTCGGGCGTCACATCGCGCAGGACGGTCGCGGGGTAGAACCAGCCGGGGCCGTCCGGCAGCTCCCCGCCGGTCAGCACCGTCGCGCCCTTGGCGATCGCGTCGGCGACCAACTCGTGGGTGTCGCGACGCACCTGCTCGGTGGCGAGCGGGCCGAACGAGGTGGCCTCGTCGAACGGATCGCCCGTCACCTGGGCGCGCATCCCGGCGACGAAGGCCTCCTCGAAGGCGTCGTAGACGTCGGCGTGCACGTAGTAGCGCTTGGCCGCGATGCAGCTCTGGCCCGAGTTCTGCACCCGCGCGTTCACGCCGGCGGACGCGGCGGCCGCGACATCGGCGCTCGGCATCACGACGAACACGTCCGTGCCGCCCAGCTCGAGCACCGACTTCTTGATGTTGCGGCCCGCGGCCTCGGCCACCGCCGAACCGGCGCCGACGGAACCGGTGAGGGTGACGGCGCGGATGCGACGGTCGTCGATCAAGGGGGCGACGGCTCCGCCTTCGACCAGCACGGTCTGGAAGGCGCCGGCCGGGAATCCGGCCCGCTCGAACAGCGATCCCAGGTAGAGGGCGCTCTGCGGGACGCTGGAGGCGTGCTTCAGGATGCCGGTGTTGCCGGCCATCAGCGCGGGGGCGGCGAAGCGGATCACCTGCCAGAACGGGTAGTTCCACGGCATGACGGCCAGCACCGTGCCGATGGGCTGGTACCGCACGCTGACGGCGGAGGCGCCCACGTCTCCCGCGGCGACCGGGTGCTCGTCGGCGAGGTACTCGGCGGCGTGGTCGGCGTACCAGCGCATCCCGCGGGCCGACTTGGCGACCTCGTACTTCGCGGTGCCGATGGTCTTGCCCATCTCGGTGGTCACGAGCGCCGCGACCTCGTCGAGCTCGGCGTCGAGCAGGTCGGCGGCGGCGCGCATCCACGCTCCGCGCTCCTCGAACGAGGTGCGAGCGAGGCCGCGGAACGCGGACTCGGCGGCGGCGAGGATGCCCTCGAGCTGCTCGGCCGTGTGCGGCTCGAACGTCTCGAGGGTCTCTCCGGTGGCGGGATTGACGGTGGCGATGGCCATGTGCTGACTCCTTTGTTCTGCGTGCGGCTGTACTGCGATGTGAAGGGGGTGGGATGCGTGTCGCGGGCTAGCCCACGAGCCGCCGGGCGAGCTCGACGGCGCCGGCGACCGGCGCGTCCGTGAGCGGCACCATGGCGAGACCGGGATGCGCGACCGCCAGAGCCCCGGAGAAGGCCGAGAGCAGGCGGGGCTGATGCGCGAAGACGCTTCCGGCGACCACCACGTCGGTCCCGGCGGCTCCCCGGGCGATAAGACGGTCGACCAGCTCGGCGAGGCTGTGCGCGGCCTCCTCGACGACGCCGATGGCGAGGGCCGAGCCCGCGTCCGCCGCCGCGAAGACGGCCGGCGCCCGCGGGCCCCAGTTCTCCGGAGTCGGGTCGTCGTTGACCGCGCGCGCGAGCGCGGGGGCCGAGGTCACGCCGAAGGCGGTCTGCAGGGCGGAGAGGAGTCCGTCGTCGGGCGCACCTTCGTCGTCCGCGCGCAGAGCGGCGACGGCGGCCTCGCGCACCACGGCCGGAGCACCGCCCTCGTCGCCGAGCACCCATCCCCATCCGCCGGCGAACAGTGTGCGGCCGGATGCGTCGGCGCCGACCGCGATCGAGCCGGTGCCGGCGATGACGCCGATGCCCGACCTCCGCCCGGCTGCCGGCACGAGCAGCTCGGCGTCGTTGACGACGACGGCGCGATAGCCCAGGGCCGCGAGCTGCTCCCGCAGCTCGTGGGCGTGCTCGACGGTGTCGAGCCCCTGGGCTCCGACGCCGAGAGCGGCGACGATCGAGCCGTCGGGGAGCACGCGCCGGAGGCGGTCGTGCAGCCATCGAGCGGCGTCGCTCGCCGGCGAAGCGCTCCATTCCTCCGCCGGCAGAGCGACGTCGACGACGCGCGAGCCGTCGAAGGCCTCCGCGCGTGCGCCGAGCTTGGTGCCTCCGGCATCCAAGCCCACGATCAGGGGGGTGGTGGTCGTCACGCGACCCCTCCCGCGTCCGCGGGCACCTTCGTGTCCGCGTTGTGGAAGACGAACTCCTCGATGTCGACGCCGCGCACGTCGGCGACGGCCCCCACGAGCTGCTGCATCACCAGGGCCTCCAGGATCGCGCGCTGGGGCGCCGGGAGCTTCGGGAGCCGCACCGGGTGCAGGGTCCGCGATCCCGGGACCTGCTCGCCCGTGATCAGCACGACGTGATGGCCCGCGTCGGCGAGCGTCGTCGCCAGATCGAGCTCCCTGCTGTCGCCGAAGACCACGTGCACGCCGTCGCCGGCGGACTCCATCGAGCCGTGCAGGTACTGGCGCGTGCTCATCCCGGTCGCGGGGATGCGGGCGACCTCGCGGAACAGCAGGGCACCGGCCTCGGCCGAGCCGACGGCCGGACCGGCACCGACGAAGTCGCTCGACGAGACCGTCGCGAACAGCTCGGCCAGCGCCGCGACCGGTGCGGCGAGCCGCTCCTCCGCGTCGGCGAACGTCTCGGCGAGGGTGGACCAGCCCTGGTCCGGTCGGCCGCCGTCCCAGCCGTCGGCGAGCATCCCGAGCGCGGCGATGGTCGCCGTGTAGCCGAGCGTGGACGCGTAGCTGTCGGCGAGGTTGCCGAGCGACAGGCTGGACGCGATCCGGCCGATCGGGGACGGCTCGCTGTTGACCACGGCGAACCGCAGCTCCTCGGGCACGGATTCGAGCACGGCGAGCGTCTCGGCGCTGCGGCCGCTCTGCGAGATGCCGACGATGGGGTGCGCGCTGTGCGGGAACGGCAGCGGGTAGTCGCCCGCGCCGAGCCGCCACGAGTGGATGCCGCGCGAACGCAGCGACCACACCGGTGCGCACGCCGCGGCGAGGCTCGCGCCGATGCCCACGAAGATCGGGCCCGGTCCCGCGAGCTGGCCCCGGTCGGCGCGTGCCGCGATCTGGTCGGCGATCTGCGGGATCGCGCGCCCGAGCTCCTCGGCCTGCGTCGCGCGGGCGGACGCGAAAGTGATGTACCCGTTCATCGGACTCCCCTAGCTGGTGCCGGGAGGGTTCCTCCCGACGTGGATGGTGCGGTCCCGTGCGGCGTCGACGCCGTCGGATCCCACTCTGTCGGCAACGGCTCCACGACGGGAGCGGTGCTCTCGATCGCGACGGCCGTGCCCGTCTCGGCCGATCGCTCGATCGCGAGCATCACCTCGAGGGCGTGCAGCGCGAGCTCCCCCGAGGCGCGCGGCGCGCGGCCGTCGCGCAGGGCGCGGGCGAGTTCGAGCACGCCAACGCCGCGTTCGCGGTGCACGCCGGGCGGCGGCACCTCGACCCAGTCGGTCTCGCGGTCGTCGCCCGCGAGCACGCGGGTCGCTCCGTCGAAGCCGCTGACCGGAACCTCCAGCACGCCGTCCGCCCCGGTGATCTCGAACGCCTGGCGGCGCCGGGGCGAGTCGAAGCTGTAGACGGAGGTCCCGACGACGCCGGAGGCGAAGCGCGTGAGCACGCTGAGGTGCGTGTCGACCTCGACCGGGAACCGCGTGCCCGCGTCCGGTCCGGAGCCGACGACGCGCTCGGCGCGCGGGCGCTGGCCGACGGCCTCCACCGACGCGATCGGTCCGAGCAGCTGGATCATCGTGCTCACGTAGTACGGGCCGATGTCGAAGAGCGGGCCGGCTCCGCGCGCGAACAGGAACTGCGGCCGCGGATGCCAGGCGTCCGGTCCCGGTCCCTGCATGAGGGTGAGCAGCGTGCGCGGCTCCCCGATCGCGCCCTCCGCGAGCAGCCGGTGCGCGTTCTGGATGCCCTCGCCCAGGATGGTGTCCGGCGCGTTCGCGACCACGACCCCCGCGTCCGCCGCCGCGTCGAGCACCGCGCGGGCGGTCGCCAGATCGAGGGTGAGCGGCTTCTCGCCCCACACGTGCTTCCCCGCGGCGATGGCGGCGAGCGCGACCTCGGCGTGCGCGGCCGGGATGGTCAGGTTGACCACGATCTCGACGTCGTCGCGCGCGAGGAGCTGCTCCACCGTCACCGCCTCCGGCACCCCGAAGCGCTCGGCCTGGGCGCGGGCGCGGTCCGGGTCGAGGTCGGCGATCGCGACGACGCGCACGTCCGGGTAGGTCGCCAGCGACCTGAGGTACTCGTCGGAGATGTTGCCGGCCCCGACGATGCCGACGCCCGTGGCCGTCATGCCCGCACCAGCCCGGAGAAGAAGTCGGCGTTGCGCTCGATCAGCGGGAACACGTCCCCCTCGTGCACGACCACCTCGACGACCGGCAGCTCGAGCGCGGAGGCGAGACCGACGACCTCGGCGACGTCGAACGGGTTCGTCCCGTCCTCCTTCACGTGGAGGAAGCGCACCCGCTCGCCCAGCCGCGGGAGGAGCGTGTTCACGTCCTCCCCGCCGACGGCGGCCCAGTACGTGTCGAGCTCCAGGACCACGGCCGGGTCGAGCGCGTCGACGAGCACGTCGTAGACCGTGCGGTCGCCGATGCGCTGCGCGAACTCGAAGTCGTGGTTGTGATAGCCGAGGCGGATCCCCCGGTCGGCGGCCACGGGGACGAGGGCGTTGATCGCCGCGGCGAGCGCGAGCACCCCGTCGCGATCCGCGATGCTCGCGGGAGGCACGAACGGGACGATGACCGTGCCGATGCCGAGCCGTTCCGCCGCGTCGAGCACGCGCTCGTGGTCGAGCTCGGTGATCTTGGCGTGCGCCGTCTCGGCCTGCAGCCCGGCGGCGTCGAGGGCCGCGTTCAGGCCTTCGGTGTCGCTCAGGATGTCGTAGGGCTCCGCGTGGGTGAACCCGAAGCCGGCGAGCCGGGTGAGGGTGGCGGTCAGCTGGTCCGGTCCGATGTCGTCTCGGACGCTGTAGAGCTGGATGCCGAGACTCATGCGTGGCGCCCTTCGTGGTCGTGGCCGTCGTGGTCGTGGCCGTCGTGGCCGTGGCCTTCGTGGCCGTGGCTCGCGTGCTCGGGTGCCGCGTGCCCGTGCCCGTGCTGGCCCGGTGCGCAGTGGGCCGCCGGCTCCGGGATGTCCATGGTCGGGTTCGCGCCGAAGAACCCGTGCGGCTTCAGCACGAAGCCGGCGGAGTCGACCGGCATGATCGGCCAGTCCTCGATGCGCGGGAAGTGCGTGAGCCCGAAGGTGTGCCACAGCACCACGTCGGCGTCCTCCACGTCGCGGTCCGCGGCGGTCCAGGCGGGCAGTCCGGCACCGCCGGGGTGCATGTTGACGAGATCGCCGGCCGGGTACAGCTCGCCCGGCTCGTACGGGGTGACCCACAGGTGCTTGGCCGAGTAGGTCGCGCGCGCGTGGATGTCCGACTGCTCGTCCGCCAGCAGGGCCGGCCGGCCCTCGGGGAAGAGCACGTAGCCGACGTCGCGACCGAGGCGGTTCTGCTTGTGCGGGTTCGAGACCAGCCAGACGCGGCCGCGGGCGTTGTCGGCCATCCGCTGCGCCTCCTTCTCGGTGCGCAGCCGGGTGACGGTCTGGGTGATGCCGGTGCCGGTCGGGTTCTCCGGTCCGCGCGGCACGAGCACCGCCTCCAGCTCGTCCACGTTGTTCCTCGTCCCGTCGACCATCATGTCGAGCCGGGCGGAGAAGAGGTGCTGGTGGTACGGCGCCCCCAGCCCGGGGGCGAGCTCGGAGGCGTACGCGTAGCCGGGCCCGGGATAGGCGGAGGTGAACACGACGCCCGTCGCCTTCACCTCCAGCTCGATCGCGCCGTCGAGCGAGAAGTACCAGTAGAAGCCGTAGTCGTAGTTGCCGACGGTCACGAAGAAGCTGACCACCAGGCGGCGGTTGCGGCGGGAGTCGCTGGAGCCGTTCCAGTTGTCGAAGTGCTTCCAGAGGATCCCGGTGTCCTCCTCGTGGATGCAGATCGCCTGCGGCACCACGCGCACCTCGCCCGCGTTGTCTGCCAGCGTCGCGTCGAGGTAGGTGATGTCGCCGACGCAGTCGCAGCCCAGCTCGAGGGAGTTCGCGAAGCCGCCGAGGAGGTACTCGCCGCAGTCGAAGAAGTTCTGGAACCAGCGCTGCGGGCTCGGGTCGCCGTACGGCACCATCATCTCGGCGATGGAGGCCCGGTACAGCACCGGACGCTGTTCGCCGTCGTCGTCGATCGAGACGTTGTGGAAGACCAGCCCTTCGCGCTGGTCGAACGAGACCTGCAGCTTCCAGCCGGCCCACGACAGCACGCCGTCATCGTCGATCGTGAAGCTCGGTCCCTCCGGCTGGGTGATCTCGATCGGCTTGAGCCCGGCCCGCGGGGGCTTGCCGACCCACTCCGGGAGGTGGAAGTTGCCGTCCTCCTGCGGCACCGGGAGGTCGACGTAGTCGATGACGTCGAGGACCTCGCGGGTGACCACGTCGACCATCACGGTGACGCCGTCGACCGGGTGCGCCCAGCCGAGATCGTCCGGGGTCTTCTGCACGAAGGTGAAGCAGCGCTGGATGCGGCGGCCGCTCTCCTCGGGCGCGAGCACTCCGGCCGAGAGCGGGTTGACCCGCAGCGTCGACAGATCGGTGAGCCCGCGCTTGGCCATGGCGGCCAGCCAGCGCGCGTCCTGGTGCACGATCTCCTCCACCAGCCCGAACTCGGCCAGCACGACGGGGACCTGCCCCTGCGCCGGGTCGAGCTCGACGGCGGAGACGACGCGGTCCTCGGCCGGGCACACGACGACGTCGAACGAGGCGCCGGAGGCCAGGTCCACGAGCATCGCCCGGAAACGGCGGGCCTCGGGCACCGCGCCCGGCGCCAGCAGCGTGCGCTTGTCCTGCTCGAGCAGGCCGAAGTACGACACGTGGGTGTCCGGGCCGAGCAGGCCGTCGCGTTCGAGGATGGCGCGCGCGGCGGTGATCTCCTCCGGGCGGAGCGAGGCCAGGGCGGCGGCGACGGTCGTCGTCGCGGGCGTGGCGGTGTCGGTCACAGGGTCTCCGTTCGGTTGTGTCGGGCGAAGTAGGTGCGCAGGCGATAGCGGTCGCCTGCGTACTGGACGGTCGAGGCGAGCACGGCCCGCTCGGCGCGGTTGCGCACCACCTGGTGCATCACGAGGGTGGGGGTGCCGGCTTCGAGGCCGAGCTGGTCGGCGATGTCGGTCCCGGCTTCGCGCGCCTCGATCGTCGTCTCGGCGTTCGCGAGCTCGTTGCCCGCGGCGGTGAGCGCCTCGTAGAGGGAGTCGACCGCGAAGTCGTGCCGGTCGGCGTCCGGCAGGAGCGCCGCGGGGATGAGGGCCCAGTCGAGCGCGATCGGCACACCGCCGAGCATGCGCACGCGGCCGAGCCGGAACAGCGGGAGCCCGGGCGCGATGCCGAGCAGCTCGGCGTCGTCGATGGTCGCGGGCGCGGTGCTCGCCCGCAGCACGCGCGACGTGGCCGCGAGGCCCATCCGCGCGGCGGTCTCGGTGAAGGACTCGAGGCTGTTCGGCCACTCGTTGCGGGTGTCGCCCCCGCCCGAGACGTACCAGCCGCGGCCGTGCGACGGAGCGAGCGCGCCGTCCTCGACGAGCGATTGCAGCGCCTTGCGCAGGGTGACCCGGCTGATGCCGAGGAGCTGGCAGAGCTCGCGCTCCGGCGGGAGGCGGCTGCCGGACCGCAGCTCGCCGCTCGCGATCCGCCCCCGCAGGGAGTCGGCGGCCTGCACCCACAGCGGGTCGGGGTAGTCGGTGCGGACACTCGCCTGGCCGATGCTCAGGGAGGCCGCTTCAGGCGTCTGCGTCATCGCTCGAAGCTCACCGTCTCCCAGACGCCCGTGCGCATGGAGGTGTAGCAGGCGTCGAGGATGCAGTTCACGATGAAGCCGTCATCGAAGGTCTCGTCCGGGGTCGTCCCGGCGGCGAAACGCTCGACGAAGTGCCGCATCTCCTGGCTGAAGCCGTACGCGCGCGCCTCCTCCGGCACCGGGTACACCCACCCGGTCTCGGCGTCGGCCTTCTCGACGAGGTAGCCCGCGGGGTTCTCGATGAACCCCCAGACCGGAGTGTGGGAGGTGTCGGTCACCAGGCGGCCGGCGGTGCCGACGAGCTCGTGGCGCAGCTGCATCCCGCCCTTCTCGATCCACGACGACTCGATCTGCGCGAGCTGGCCGCCGGCGAACTTCAGGAGCGCGATCGCCGTGTCCTCTCCCGTCGTCTTGTCGGTGTGGACCATGGTCGACCCCCAGGCGAAGACCTCGGTGACCGGGTTGTCCTTGCCGAAGAAGTGGCGGGCCGACTCGACGGTGTGGCACCCCATATCGAGCAGGGCGCCGCCGCCGGCCGTCTCGGCGTCCCAGAAGTGCGGGGCGTGCGGGCCGGAGTGCGCCTCCCGCGCCCGCATGGTCAGGGGCGCGCCGATGGCGCCCGCGGTGACCATCTGGTGGGCCTTGGCGATGTTGGGCGAGAAGACCGAGCTCTCGGCGTACCCGTGCCAGACACCGGCCTCGCGCACGATCCGCACGATCTCGGCCGCCTCGGCGCCGGTGCGCGCGAGGGGCTTGGTGCAGACGATGCCCTTGCCGGCCGCGGCGGCGATCCGGACGGCCTCCACGTGCGCCTCGTTGGGGAGGGCGATGACGACGAGGTCCACCTCCGGATCGGCGCAGAGCCCCGCGATGTCGTCGTACTGGCGCGCGATGGGCCCCCACTTCTCCGCGAAGGCCTCGGCGCGGGCGAGGTCGCGGGAGTAGGTGGCAACGATCTCGGCTCCGCGGACGTCTTGCAGGGCGTCAGCGTAGGTGTCGGCGATGAAACCGGAACCGAGAAGACCGACTCGAATCACATTTCCTCCTGTGGGGCGGTGGGTGTTTGTCATAGTAGCCATGTGGTACGCATTTGGTCTATACCTAAAGCCGTAATCTTCTGGAAACAAAATACCTCTTGCTACCTCTAGTGACCGCTATGTATGCTCTCGGTCAACCCACCCCGATACCGAGGAGAAGTGAAGTGCACCCACGCAGGTCAATGAAGATGCGAGTGGCTGCGGCGCTGGCATCCGTGGCAGCCGTCACGCTGATCATCACGGGATGCGCCGGCGACGGCTCATCGAACACCAGCAGCAGCTCGCGCTACATCAACGTCTATTCCGGCAACCCGGGCAACCTCACCAACAACTTCAACCCGTTCGCCACCGACGTCGCCTACGGCGCGAACGGCGCGATCCTGGGCGCCGTCTACGAGCCCCTCTTCTACTTCAACTCCGCCAAGAACGAGAAGCCCCAGCCCTGGCTCGGCACGGAGTACACCGTCTCGCCCGACGGCCTCACCTACACCGTCACCCTGCGCGACGGCGTCACCTGGCAGGACGGCAAGCCGTTCACCGCCGCCGACGTCGCGTACACGTACAACCTGATCAAGGCGAACCCGGCGATCAACCTCTACGGGCTCAAGATCGCCGAGGCGAAGGCCGTGGACGACACGCACGCCACCATCACCCTCACCCAGCCGGACTACCCGAACGAGTACCGCCTCCTCGGGCTCACGTTCATCGTGCCCGAGCACATCTGGAAGTCGATCCCGGACCCGTCCAAGACGACCAACCAGAAGCCGGTCGGGACCGGCGCGTTCGACTTCGGCCAGTTCACGCCGCAGTCGGTGACGCTGACCGCCAACAAGGACTACTACCAGCAGGGCCAGCCGGGCATCCCCGGCATCCGCCTCGTCACCTCCACGGGCAACGCCGCGGCGCTCAACTCGCTCAACGCGGGACAGATCGACTGGGCCGGCATCGCCCTGCAGGACGTGCAGAAGTCGTTCGTCGACAAGGACCCGAAGTACAACAAGTACACGTCGATCCCCGCGGACATCAAGGTCCTCATGCCCAACCTCAGCAAGGCGCCGTTCGACGACCTGGCCTTCCGCCAGGCCCTCAGCCTGTCGATCGACCGCGACGCGATCATCAAGCAGGCCTTCGGCGGCACCGACACCCCGGCCAACCCGACCAGCCTCCTCCAGCCGCGCGACGAGGCGTACATCCCCGCCGCCTACAAGGGGAAGACGCTCGACCAGGACATCGAGCAGGCGAAGAAGATCCTCACCGGCGCGGGCTACAGCTACGACGGCTCCGGCAAGCTGCTCGGCAAGGACGGCCGCCCGGTGACCTTCAAGCTCAGCACCGTCACGGGCTACACCGACACCATCACGGCCAACCAGCTCCTCGTGCAGGACTTCGCCAAGATCGGCGTCACCGCGACCCCGGAGGAGCTGTCGCTCGGCGCCTACTCCACCGCCCGGCAGAACGGCACGTTCGACCTGCTGGACGACCGCATCCCGACCGGCCCCAACCCGTTCCAGCAGTTCAGCGACAGCCTCGACTCGGCCAAGAGCGCACCCGTCGGCAAGCCGGCGAACGCCAACTTCGTGCGGTTCGACGACCCGACGGTCGACGGGCTCATCGCCGAGGCGGGCGGGACCAACGACCCGGCTAAGCTGACCAGCGCCTACCAGGCGCTCGGCACCTACTTCGCCGAGAACCAGCCGTACATCATCCTGAGCCAGAACGGCGCGGTCACCACCTACCGCGACCAGTACTTCACCGGGATGCCCACGACGGAGAACCTCTGGGCGACGCCGTCCAACTGGCTCTCCGGCAACATCGGCTACATCGCGAAGTCGCTGAAGCCCGTCAAGTGACTCCCCGGTGCCCGGCGGCGGATCCCTTCCGCCGCCGGGCGCCCCGACCGGCGGGAACCCTCCTATGCGCTACTACCTGAACAAGCTCGGCTTCTACCTGATCGCCGCGTGGATCGCGATCACCCTGAACTTCCTGCTCCCCCGCCTGGTCAAGGGGAGCCCGGTCGACGTCATCCTCGCCAAGACGCAGGGCGTCGCCCCGATGCCGCCCGAGGCGCGCCACGCGCTCGAATTGCAGTTCGGCGTCTCGCACGATCCGCTGATCGTGCAGTACGGCCAGTACCTCCACAACATCTTCACCGGCAACTTCGGTCTCTCGGTGAGCTACTACCCCACCCCGGCCATCGAGGTCGTGATGCAGGCGCTGCCCTGGACCCTCTGCCTGGTCGGGCTCGCCACCGTCATCAGCTACGTCATCGGCATCGTGTTCGGCTCGTGGCTCGGCTGGCGCCGCGGCACCTGGACCGACGGCATCCTCCCCGCGTCGACGTTCTTCTCGGCGATCCCCTACTTCTGGCTCGCGCTCGTCCTCGTCTACGTCTTCGGGTCGATCCTGCACTGGTTCCCGGTGAGCGGAGGCTACGACCTCAACATCACTCCGGGCTTCACACCGGAGTTCATCGGCTCCGTCCTCCTCTACGGAATGCTCCCGGCCATCACGATCATCCTCGCCTCCGTCTCCGGCCAGCTGCTCGGCACCCGCAACATGATGGTGTCGACGATGGCGGAGGACTACGTGGTCACCGCCCGCGCCAAGGGCCTGCGGCCGACTCGCGTCTTCGGCTCCTACGCCATGCGCAACGCTCTGCTGCCGTCGGTGGCCGGGTTCGCCATGTCCCTCGGCTTCATCGTCAACGGCTCGGTCGTCACCGAGAGCGTCTTCGGCTATCCCGGCGTCGGCTTCACCCTGCTGACCGCCGTGCAGAACAACGACTACCCGCTGATGCAGGCGCTGTTCCTCATCATCACCCTCGCCGTGCTCGGCGCGAACCTCGTCGTCGACCTCGTCTACGGCTTCATCGACCCGCGCACCCGGCTGGCGAACTAGGAGAGCATCATGAGCTTCACGCAGCAAGAACTCGCCGACCCCGACCTCTCGGGCTCCGAGCCGGACGCGGGACCGCCGCGCACCGGGTTCTTCCGCGCCACCGGGCGCGCGACCGGCCGTCGGCGCACGTCCCGCGGCTGGAAGTTCTGGGTCGGGCTGGCGGTGTGCGTCTTCTTCGCCGTCGTGGCGATCGTCGCGCCCTTCCTCGTCCCGAACCCCAACCAGTCGAGCCCGGCCGGCCTCCAGCCGCCCAGCGCCGCGCACTGGTTCGGCACGACCAACATCGGCCAGGACGTCTTCGGCCAGGTGGTCGCCGGCACCTCCGGCTCGGTCGTCATCGGCGTCGTCGCCGGCGCGATCACGGTCGTCCTGTCGATGATCTTCGGCGTCGGCGGCGCCTTCCTCGGCGGCTTCTGGGACAACGCGTCCTCGCTGGTCAGCAACGTGTTCCTCGTCATCCCCGGGCTGCCGCTGCTGATCATCGTGACCGATTACGTCGAGTCGCGGGACATCGTCGTCATCGCGGTCGTCATCGCCCTGGTGTCGTGGGCCGGCGCGGCCCGCGTCCTCCGCGCGCAGACCCTCTCGGTGCGCTCCCGCGACTACGTCGACGCCGCCCGCGTCGCCAGCGAGTCCAACTGGCGCATCATGCTCCGCGAGATCCTGCCCAACCTCATGCCGATCATCGCCTCCCAGTTCGTCTTCGGCGCCCTGGGCGCCATCCTCGCCGAAGCGGGACTCTCGTTCCTCGGGCTGGGAGCCCCCGGCGGCAAGAGCTGGGGCAGCATCCTGTTCTTCGCGCAGAACGCCCAGGCGATCACGCTCGGCGCCTGGTGGTGGTTCGTGCCGCCCGGCCTCTGCATCGCCATCCTCGGCGCGGCCCTCGGCCTGATCAACTTCTCCATCGACGAGCGCATCAACCCGCGCCTGCGGACCGCCGCCATCGCGAAGCGCTCCCGCTCGTCCCGCCCGAAGGGAGCCGCCGCATGAGCGAGCCGCTGCTGCGCATCCGCGACCTCACCGTCGACTACGCCACCGACCGGCCGGTCCGCGCCGTCGACGGCGTCTCCCTCGACATCCACCCCGGCGAGATCGTGGGACTGGCCGGCGAGTCCGGCTGCGGCAAGTCCACCCTCGCCTACACGATCACCCGCCTCCTGCAGGCGCCCGCCGAGATCAGCGGCGGCTCGATCGAGTGGCGCCGCGAGGACGGCGGGACGACCGACATCCTCGGCCTCGGCGGCCGCGAGCTACGCGCCTTCCGCTGGCAGGAGATCTCCATGGTCTTCCAGGGCGCCATGAACGCGCTCAACCCCGTGCACCGCATCGGCCCGCAGATCGAGGACGTCTTCCTCGACCACCGCGCCGGCCTGAACAAGGCGGAACGCCGGGAGCGCGCCGCCGAGCTGCTCCGCACGGTCGGCATCCCGGTCGACCGCCTCCGCAGCTACCCGCACGAGCTGAGCGGCGGGATGCGCCAGCGCGTCATGATCGCGATGGCGCTGGCCCTCCGGCCGCGCCTCATCATCATGGACGAGCCGACCACCGCCCTCGACGTGGTGGTGCAGCGCAACATCCTGGAGGAGATCGACCGCCTCCGCAGCGAATTCGGCTTCGCCGTGCTCTTCATCACCCACGACCTCGGGCTGCTGCTCGAGATCAGCGACCGGGTCGGCGTCATGCTGTCGGGCCGGCTGGTGGAGGAGAACACTCCGCAGGCGCTGCTCGACGGCGCCGGCCACGACTACACCCGGCACCTGCTGAGCTCGTTCCCGAGCCTCCGCGGCGACACCCCGATCACCGGCACCCGCTATGTGGATCGCGGCCCGGCCACCCCACGAGAGGAGGCGCGCGCGTGACCACGCTCGACGCCCGTCACCTGAGCAAGAACTACCAGATCCGCGGGACCGGCCTGCGCGGAGCCACGCTGCGCGCCGTCGACGACGTGTCGCTGCTCGTGCGCCCCGGCGAGTCCGTGGCCCTGGTCGGCGAGTCGGGCAGCGGCAAGTCGACGATCGCCAAGATGCTGATCCGTCTCGTCGAGCCGACCGCGGGAGACGTCACCCTCGACGGCGAGCACATCGGAACGGGCCGCCGCGCCACCAAGGCATACCGCAAGCGGGTGCAGATGGTGTTCCAGGACCCGTTCTCGTCGCTCAACCCGTCCCTCCCGATCCGCCACCAGCTGGCCCGGCCGCTGCGCATCCACGGCATCGTGCGCACCCGCGCCGAGGAGGAGCGCGAGCTGCACCGCCTGCTCGACTCGGTGAACCTGGGCCCGGCGGCCGAGATCCTCGCCAAGTACCCGCACGAGCTCTCCGGCGGCCAGCGCCAGCGCATCGCGATCGCCCGCGCCCTCGCACCGCGGCCCGAGGTGCTCATCGCCGACGAGCCCGTCTCGATGCTCGACGTCTCCATCCGCCTCGAGATCCTGCAACTGCTCGACGACCTCAAGCGCGAGCGCAACCTCGCCGTGCTCTACATCACCCACGACCTCGCCACCGCGCGGCACTTCTCCACGCAGATCGTCGTGATGCGGCACGGCCGGGTGGTGGAGCGCGGACCGTCGAGCGCCGTCATCCTCGACCCCATCCACCCCTACACGCAGCTGCTGGTGCGCGCGGCGCCGGACCCCCGCTCGGAACCGTTCGTGATCGACCCGGACCGGCACCACGCCTCCCCCGACGTGCTCGTCTCCGAGGCCGACACCGGCCCCGCCGACGGCCGCCACTGGGCGCGCGCCTGGGCCGACGACGCGGCGGTGACGGAGCTGCTCGCCGGGGTCTGACGCCGGGCCTTCACACCCTCAGCGCAGCGAGCAGGTCGGAGGCGAGGATGCTCGCCGCCAGACCGACCGTCGCCGGGTCGCCGACCAACTCCTCCGCCGCACCGGCCATCCGCGGGCCGGCGGCATCCGGTCCGGCGGCGAAGTACTCGGCGAGGAATCCGATCGATTCCGTCGTGGTCGACGCGCTCAGCGGGTGGGCTGCGAGCAGGCGCAGATCGTCGGCCAGGGCCGTCGTTCCGATCGCGACCAGGATCCGGTACACGTCGTGGGCGTCCTTGTTCTCCACGGCGCGCTCGCCGGCGATCCGGTCCGCCAGTTTGTGGAGCTTGGCGACGAGGAGGGCTGCGGGCCCGGCGACCGCGATGTCGAAGGTCCGGGAGTCCGACGAGTCGAGCGACGAGACCGAGCGGGACGACTGGTCCACCAGCGCGGCTTCGAGCCCGGAACTCTTCCGAAGTGCGCTCCGATCGTGCGGAGGAGCGTGCACGGATCGGCGCCCGCTCCCAGCGATAGCCGCTGGGACCATCAGATCGACCTGGACCCCGTCTTTCGATGTCCAGACGCCCGGATTCCTGGAGACGCCGTGCTCGAAGCCGGCCGACATCATCGCCGCCTCGATCCGCGGATCGTCTCCCAGCGTCCGTGCATCGAACGCGAGATCCGCATCGATCGTGAACTCCGCCAGCGCGACGTCGGCCGCGCCCGTGTGCAGGTAGACCGCCTGGGCTCCGACGAGCACCACGGACTCCCGATGCGGCCCGAGCGCCTCGAGAGCGTCGAGCAGCGCTCGGCGCGCGCGGACGAGAATCGCGTCGGTCACGAGCGCCACTCGTCCTCGTGATCAGTCATCCAGGACAGGAGTTCCTCTGCTTCGCTGGGACTCCGGCCGGGGCCGTTCAGGAGATCGACGGCGACCTGCGACGGCGCCGCGACCACGAGGCCATCGGTGCGGGCCCGGGCCCCGACCAAGGCGACGTCGTCCAGCTTCGTCGGCTCCAGCAGGAAGACGTTGGCACCCTGGTCCGCACGTCGCAGATCCCACGTCTCGGCGATCGCTCGCGCATCCTCGGCGTAGAAGAAGGCCGAACGCACCGGGGCGTACGGAGCCCAGGTCGCCGCCGCGACGGATGCCGTGGCCGCGTACGGCACGGGCGCACCGGCCGCGCCGACCCGCTCGGTCAGTTCCTGAACGCCACGCGGTGCGATCCACGCGCTGACGCGATTGACCTCGAACGTGTTGAAGTCGGCGCTCCACGCCTCGAGAAGACGCCGCCAATCCGGGACGGTGAACGTCCCCGTGTCATCCCGCATCGTCACCAACCCCTCGCTCTCGAGATAGTCGACGACGCGATAGGTGGCGCCCACGGACGTCCGAGCGGCTTCGACCAGTTCCGTCGCCTTCCATGACCTCCGCCGGTCGACCAGCGCACGAACCACCCGCGCCGCCGGTTCGCCCTTGAGAGTGCCGCGCGGCCGCCCGGAGCGACGGAAGGGGTCGGCGTCCGCACCGACGTCACGAACGAACAGGCCGGGTCTCGCCGACGAGAGTTCGATGTTGCCCGTCGTGTCGGCGAACGAGAGCCCGCGGCCACGCAATTCCTCCCGCACCGGGGGCGAGAGGTAGCGGGCGGTGACCAGCCTGACCCCATCGGTGTCCGATGGTCCGGCCGAGGGCCGGAGGTTCGCCTCGATGCCCGCCAGGTCGCGTCGCGCGACGGTGTTCTTCGCGTCGACCATCACGCTCGTGGCGATGCCGTCCGGGGACGTCAGCACGAGATCCAGACCGGACGCTGGCGAGAGCGACCACCCGGCAGGAAGCCGTGCGGCCACGAGTTCGAGCGCGAGCCGTCGCGCTTCTGCCGGCGACATCGCGTCGATCGTCGGTGACATGCCGCTCCCTCCGTTCTCCCGGCTCCACTCTACGTGCCATTCGGGAAATTGGCACGTTCCACTGTCACCGGAACAAGGCATTTAACGGAATATCCCGGACGCCGGGCCTTCACACCGGCCGCTCCGTCGGGCATGCTGTCGCCGAGGGGGAGGTCGCCATGGAAGTCGTTCTCGTCATCCTGCAGGCATGCGTCGTCATCGGCGCGATCGTGCTCGGCGTGCGCGTCGGCGGGATCGGGCTGGGGCTGTGGGGAGTGGTGGGCACCGCGATCCTGGTGTTCGTGTTCCGGCTGCCGCCCGGCTCTCCCCCGGTCGACGCGTTCTTCATCATCATCGCGGTGATCACGGCGTCGTCGGCGATGCAGGCCGCCGGCGGCATCGACTTCCTCGTCTCGATCGCGTCGAGGATCATCCAGCGCAATCCCCGCCGGCTCACGTACGTGGCGCCGCTGGTGGCGTTCGTGTTCACGGTGCTGTCGGGGACGTCGAACATCTTCTTCGCCCTGATCCCGGTGATCTACGAGACGGCCTACCGCAACGGGCAGCGGCCGGAGCGGGCGCTCGCGGCGTCGACCGTGACCTCCGGGCTCGGGATCACGGCGAGCCCGGTCTCGGCGGCGATGGCGGCGTACCTCGTGCTGATGGAGGCCAAGGGGTTCGGGTTGCCGCAGGTGCTGGCGATCACGGTGCCGTCCGCGATCGTCGCCTGCATCGTGACCTCGTTCGTGCAGCAGCGGATCGGGAGGGAGCTGATCGCCGACCCGGTGTTCCGCAAGCGGGTCGAGGCCGGCACGGTCGAGGTGCCCGCGGCGCTGGAGGCGAGCTTCGCCGCCCGGACGTCGGGTGGCGCGGAGGCCGCGGCCGGTGCCGGTTCCGATTCCGGTCCCCACTCAGCCACGAAGGCCGCGCGGCGGACGAGCGCCGGCGCCGCCCCCGTCGAGCACACGGTGCCGCCGGGCGGCCAGACCGCGGCCTGGATCTTCATCGTCGGCACCCTCCTCGTCGTCGCGCTCGGTCTGTTCCCGGCCCTGCGCCCCGCCTTCCCCGATGCGGACGGGAAGCCGGTGCCGATCGGCATGTCCCCGGTGATCGAGATGGTGATGTTCACGGTCGCCCTGGCGATCATCCTGGTGCGCAAGGTCAAGCCGTCGCTCGTGGTGGAGCAGCCCCTCCTGCGCTCCGGCTACGTCGCCGCGGTCGCGCTGTTCGGCATCGCGTGGATGGCCGACACCTTCATCTCCGCCAACCAGAAGACGATCATCGAGCCGCTGGGTCAGCTGATCACCGCGCAGCCGCTGCTGCTGGCCGTCGCCCTCTTCCTCGTCGCCGGTCTGACCACCAGCCAGTCGGCGACGACCAACACCCTCATCCCGATCGCCCTGGCCGCCGGCCTCGCGCCCGGCGTCATCACCGCCATGTGGCCGTCGCTGATCGGCGTCTGGCTTTTCCCGGCCAACGGCTCGCAGATCGCGGCGGTGGAGACCGACCGCACCGGATCCACCCGGCTCACCCCGGTGCCGATCTGGCACTCGTTCACGATTCCTATGCTGGTCTCGTGGGTGTCCGTCGTCGTGTCGGGGCTGCTCATCCAGCTCGTCATCCCATCCTGAACCGTTAGGAGCGCCCGTGTCCGAAGCCGAAGCCCTCATGCCCGACGTCCTCGACCGCCTGGATGCGCTGGTGCGCATCCCCTCGATCGCCTTCCCCGGCTTCGACGCCGAGCCGGTCCACGCGATGGGCCGCGCGGTGGTCGAGCTCTTCGAGGCGGCGGGCGCCGACGGCGTGCGCCTGCTCGACGTGCCGGGAGGCTACCCCTGCGTCTACGCCGACCTCCCCGGGCCCGAGGGCGCGCCGACGGTGCTGCTCTACGCGCACTACGACGTGCAGCCCGCTCCCGCGAGCCAGGGCTGGAGCTCCGAACCGTTCGAGCCGACCCGCAAGGACGACGGCCGCATCTACGGCCGCGGCGCCGCCGACGACAAGTCCGGTCTCGTCATCCACTACGGCACCCTGCGCCTGCTCGGTCCCGACCGTCCCTGCCGGGTCAAGATCCTGATCGAGGGCGAGGAGGAGACCATCTCGCACCTGGAGGAGTTCGTCGAGGCGAACCCCGAGCTGATGGCCGCCGACGCCTTCGTTATCGCCGACCTCGGACCGCAGGAGGCCGGACGCCCCGCGCTCACCACGGCCCTGCGCGGCGACGTCGCGTGCACCGTCACCGTGCGCACCCTCGCCAACCCCGTCCACTCGGGCGAGTTCGGCGGCGCGGCCCCGGATGCGATGACGGCGATGATCCGCATCCTCGACTCCCTGCACGACGAGAACGGCGACACGGTCATCCCCGGCGTGGATGCGGGCGCCTGGCCGGGCGCCGACATGGACGAGTCCGCCTACCGCGCCGGCTCCGCCATCCTGCCCGGCGTCGACTACCTCGGCACCGGCTCCCTCTCCGACCGCATCTGGGCAAAGCCCTCGGTCACGGTGCTCGGGATGGACCTGCCGAACACGGCCGAGGCGTCGAACGTCCTCCTGCCGTCGGTCACGGCGAAGCTGTCCATGCGCATCGTCCCGGGCTCGGACGGCGACGCCCAGCTCGAGGCGCTGATGGCGCACCTGCGGTCGCAGCGCCCGTGGAACTGCGAGGTGGAGGTCGAGAAGGTGAAGGTGGGCCACGCCTTCCGGGTCGACGAGTCGCATCCGGCGATCACCTCGGCGATGGATGCGCTCGGGACGGCCTTCGGCGTGCCGGCCGAGTCGATCGGCGCCGGTGGGTCGATCCCGCTCGTCGCCTCGCTGAAGAAGGTGTCGCCCGACGCCGCGATCGTGCTCTGGGGCGCGGAGGACACCGCGCAGTCGCGCATCCACGCCTCCGACGAGTCGGTCGACCCGGAGGAGATCCGCCGGATGATCGACGCGCAGACCCTCTTCATCCGCGAGTTCGCCGCCGCCCGCTGAGGCCGTGCCCCGGCACATTCGTGCCGAATGTCGACTATGCGGCTCGCATAGTCGACATTCGGCACGAATGTGCGCAGCGGGTCAGCGGGTCAGCGGGTCAGCGGGCCCGGGCGAAGTTCGTGCGCAGCCGGTAGCGCTCGCCCGCGTACGTGATGGTCGAGACGAAGATCGGGTGCTCGCTGTGGTCGACGGCCACCTGGCGCATCACGAGCACCGGCTTGGCGAGGTCGAGCCCGAGGTGCTCGGCGATCGTCTCCGTCGACTCGCGGGCCTCGATCGTCGCGTCCGCGCGCAGCGGTTCGACACCCGCGTCCGCGAGCGCCTGATAGAAGGAGGCCGTCGCGAAGTCGACCTGCTCGAGCGACGGGGCGAGCGCGGTCGGGATGCGGGTGACGTCCACCGCGATCGGCACGCCGTCGAGCAGCCGCACGCGCTCCAGGTGGAAGAGCGGCGTGCCGGGGGCGACAGCCAGCTCCTCCGCCTCGTCGAGGGTCGCCGGCTTGGTCTCGGCGCGCAGGACGAGCGACGTCGCCGACAGCCCCATCCGCGTGGCCGTCTCGGTGAACGACTCGAGGCTGTTCGGGAAGTCCTTGCCGACCGACGGGGTCTGCGCGACGTACCAGCCACGGCCGTGGGAGGCGCTGAGCACGCCGTCCTCGACCAGCTGGCTCAGGGCCTTGCGCAGGGTGACCCGCGAGATGGAGAGCTGCTGGCAGAGCTCGCGCTCCGGAGGCAGCCGCATCCCGGGCTTCAGCACGCCCGCGGCGATCTCGTTGGTGATCAGGTTGATGACCTGGATCCACAGGGGTTCGGGGTAGTCGGGGCGGATGGCGGCGACCGCACTACCCCCGAGTGTCTCCGGCTGCGTCACAGTGGCTATCCTCCCCTTGCCGATCGCGTGCCTCATTCATACCACTCGGGAACCGTGAGGCGGCGAGGCAAGCCGGTCGAACGCCGCAGCGAGCTCTGTGCTCACCTCCCGCGCCGCGGGATGGGCGTCGTGGTGACGCACCACCTGCCGCGCCCCCTCGGCGAACGAGACCCGCGGTGCGAAGCCGGGGACGAGCCGCCGCAGCTTCGTGGTGTCGAACAGCATCGTGTGCCGGAAGTCGTGCTCGAGCACCTCGTCCCAGCCCGGGATCTCCGCGGCGATCGTCTGGCTCGAGCGATGGACGAGCAGCGGGTCGCGCACGCCGGCGGCCCGCGCCAGCTCGAGGTGGATCTGGTCCCAGGTGAGCACCTCGCCGCTCACGACGTTCACGCTCTCGCCGATCGCATGGCCCTCGCCGAGCAGGGGGACGAAGGCGCGGGCGAAGTCGCTGGAGTGCATGAGGGTCCACAGCGAGGTGCCGTCGCCGTGGACCACCACGGGCTCGCCGGCCCGCATCCGCTCCACCGCCGTCCAGCCCGACAGCAGCGGGACGGTCGTCTCGTCGTAGGTGTGGAACGGGCGCACGATGGTGACCGGGAAGCCGTGCTCGCGGTGGGCCTCCTCGAGCGCGAGCTCGCACGCGATCTTGTCGCGCGCGTAGCCGAACACCGGCTGCCGTCGCGGGCTCGACTCCGTGATCGGGAGGAGCGGCACCGGCCGCCCGAACACCGAGCAGGTGGAGATGAGCACGTACTGGCCGGTGCGCTCGCCGAAGTACTCGACGTGGCCGTCGAGGTCGGCCGGGGTGAAGGCGACCCAGTTGACCACCGCGTCCCACCGCTCGTCGCCGAGCAGCGCGCGGAGGGCGGCGGGATCGCGCACGTCGCCGTTCAGTACGCGCGCCCCCGGCGGCACCGGCCGCCGGGGCTCGGAGCGGGTGACGATCGTGAGCTCCGCGCCCGAGGCGACGGCTTCGTGCGCGGCGGCCGAGCCGATCATCCCGTTGCCGCCGAGGAAGAGGATGCGCCCGCTCATGCGGTCCTCCCCGTGGAGAGTCCGGCGCCGACCAGGTGGCGGTACGACTGCTCGAGCGCGTCGATGGTGTCGACGCTCAGCCGCTCCAGCTCGACGATGTGCCAGCGCAGGCCGGAGGGCGCGGTCAGGATGCGCTCCCAGTCCATCGCGCCCGCTCCGATCGGGACCATGACATCGTCCTCGTAGCTGACCGCGGGGCCGTCCTTGATGTGGACGAGCCGGGCGCGGTCCCCGAGGCGGGTCAGCACCTCGGCCGGGTCGGCACCGCCCATGCGCGCCCAGTACGCGTCGAGCTCGATGACGACCCGGGGGTCGAGCAGCTCGAGCAGGAGGTCGTAGGCCTGGCGCCCGTCGAACGCGTTCGCGAACTCGGCGAAGTGGTTGTGATACGCGATCGTGAGCCCCCGCACGGCCGCGTTTTCGGCAGCCTCGTTGATGCGCCGGACCCCGGCGGCGATGGCGGCGGGCGAGTCGAACTCCTCCCGCTCCATCGACCAGACGAGCGTCTCCGCCCCGAGTGCCTCGGCCGTGTCCAGGATGCGGTCCGCCGACGCCCCCGCCGGGAACGGCGTGTGGGCACTCGTGATGGCGAGCCCCGCGGAGTCGGCGGCCGCGCGCACGCGCTCCGGTCCGTACTCCTCGACCAGCCCGTACGTCTCGACGCCGAGGTAGCCGATCTCGGCGACCCTCGCGAACGTCCCCTCCAGATCGGCGAGTCCCTGCTCCAGGATCGTGTATCCCATGACGGCGATCGGCGCGGCCGTCGTGACGGACCCGGCGCTCACAGCGCGCCCGCCGTCCACTGCAGGGCGCGGCGGACGAGCTCCCGCACGGGCGGCTCGCCCCAGGCCCGCAGGTCGTGGCCGAGGGCCAGGTAGACGACCCGGCCCGCCCCGACCTCGCGCGCGTACATCACGGGGATGACGGCGCCGTCGGCGCGATGGCGCTGGGCGAGCACCTGCACGTCCTCGTCCGCGAGCTCGAACTCGTAGTACTCGTCGAAGAGGTCGAAATCGGCCATCCCGGCGGTGATGGGATGCTCGCCCACGATCTCGATCGTGTGGCGGCCCTCGTGGTGGCCCGGTCCGTGCGACAGGTACCGGTTGCCGAGCAGCCCGAACATCGGCCGGTCGGCGGGGTCGAGACCGTCGCCCTCCCAGCCGAGGATGTTGGCTCCGTGGACGCCCACGAGGCCCTTGCCTCCGGCGACGGCCGCGGCGAGCGCCTCCTGCTGCGCCGTCGGGAACTGGCCGCCGGAGGTGTAGAGCAGGTAGGTGTCGGCGTCGGCGGTCTCCGGCCGGGCGTCGACGAAGCGGTTCATCCCCATCCCGCGCCGGGTCACGAGGCCGGCCTCGATGCCCAGTTGCTGGTACACCTGCGAGGCGGTGAGGAGGTCGTGGTGGATGTCGTCGCCGTTCACGACGACGAGTGCGGATCTGTTTCGGCTCATCTCGTCTTCTCGTTGTCCACACCGCGGGCGGACCGGTGGTCGCCGGCCCGCCCGCGGATCGTCATTCCCGATGCTCCCGGAGGTTCAGGAGACCGGCTTCAGCTTCAGCGCCACCACCGGGTTGGGGTAGGGCGCGAAGTACGGGTCCTTCTCGCTGGGCCAGCCGGTGACCTTCGCGCTGCTCCAGTCGCCGTAGTTGCCCCAGTAGAACATCACGATCATCGGCAGCTGGTCGATCCAGATCCCCTGCAGCTTCTCGAGGATCGCGGAGCGCTCCTCGTCGGTGGTCGCGAGCGGGTACTGCGCGAACAGCTCCTTCGCGACCGGGTCGTTGAAGCGCTCGATGTTCTCGAACGTCGGCGTCGCCTGCCCGACCGGGTAGTACTTGTTGGGGTTCATCATCGAGTCGTAGATGTTGAACGCGCGGGGCGCGGGGCCGACCGGGTAGCCGATGGTCGACTGGAAGGTGCCGTCGGCGGTGATCTTGTTGATGTCGTTCACCGACGTGGTGTCGATGTCGAGCTTGATCCCGATGTCCTTCAGCTGCGAGACGAGCACCTGGGCGCGGGCGGCGATGTCGGTGTACGACGCGGGGAAGCTCACCGAGAACTCGACCTTCTTGCCGTCCTTCTCGTAGAAGCCGTCGGAGCCCTTGGTGTACCCGGCGTCCGTCAGCTGCTTCTCGGCGGCCGGCTTGTCCTGCTTGAAGTCGAGGCCCTTGTACTTCGCGGCGACCTCGCTCTCGAACGCGGGCATCGGCAACCCGGTCTGGCTCGTCGCCGGCGGCGAGTCCGTCGCGGCTCCGACCTGCGCGCGGTCGACGCCCAGGCTGATCGCGCGGCGGACGGCGATGTCGCTGAGCGGCCACTTCTCGAGGTTCGGGATCAGGCCGTCGGAACCGACCACGGGCGCCCAGTAGTGGTTGTCCTTGCTCTTGGAGAGGTAGGTCTTCTCGGCGTCGGCGATGTAGGTGCCCGACCAGTCGGCCTGGCCCTGCACGAGCGCGTTCGTCTGGCCCTGGTTGTCCTTGTACGGGATGAACCGGATGCCCGCGATCTTCGCCGGGTCCTGCCAGTAGTCCTTGTTCGTCTTGAGCACGAAGCTCTGCGGCGAGAACGTGTCGAGGACGAACGGGCCGGTCCCGACCGGGTTCTTGTCGACGTAGGTGGTGGGATCGCCGACCTTCGACCAGATGTGCTTGGACACGATCGCGGCCGAGACCAGCGAGGTGAACTTGGTCTCCGACGGGGAGGCGAAGGTCATCACCACCGTGTCGGGGTCGGGTGCGGTGATGGTGTCGAAGTCGACGCCGCCCACGTTGAGCGCCGGGTACTTCTTCAGCATGTCGTAGGTGAAGACGACGTCGTCGGCCGAGAACTTCTGGCCGTCGGTCCACTTCACACCGCTCTGCAGGTGCAGGGTGAGCGTCTTGTTCTCGTTCGACCACTCCCACGACTTGGCCAGCCAGGGGATGTCCTTGCCGATGTCGACGTTGTTGATCTGCACGAGCGGCTCGTAGATGAAGCCGCCTGCGCCCTGGTTCGTGTAGGTCGCCCCCTGCGCCGTGTTCGGCAGGTACGGGTTGAAGGACTGGGTGAGGCTGTCGGACTGACTCGCCACATTGAGGATCAGTCCGTCACCCGAGCCCGAGCCGTTCGACGAGCAGGCGGCGAGCGGTACGACGAGTGAGGCGGCGAGCGTCGCGCCGATGACGGCGCGGCGCACGGACCTTCTGCGATTCATTGCTGGTCTCCCTTGGTTTCGGTTGTCGCTGGAGCGTCTGAGGGGGCCGCGTGGGGCCCGGTGGTGATGCGGCGGCCGGCCGGGCGCACCGGGCCCAGGCCGTAGGCGACCGCGTTGTCGGCGCGGCCGGCCGCGGCCTCGGCGTCGTCCGCGTAGAGCCAGCACTTCGCCCACTGGCCGTCGTCGAGCGCGAAGGCCGGCGGCGCGTCGGTGCGGCAGCGCTCCATGGCGAACGGGCAGCGCGGGTGGAAGCGGCAGCCGCTCGGCGGATCGATGAGGCTCGGCGGCTGCCCGATGTCGCGCGGGCGCTCGTCGTCGGGCCTCGAGGGGTCCGGCGCGGAGGCGATGAGCAGCTGGGTGTACGGGTGCGCGGCCTTCTGCGTGACCGTCTCGCTCGGTCCGGCCTCCACCAGCTGCCCGGCGTACATGACGCTGGTGTCCTCGGCGAAGTAGCGTGCAGAGGCGATGTCGTGCGTCACGTAGAGCAGGGCGACGCCGCGCTCCTCGACCAGTCGGCGCAGCAGGTTGAGCACGCCCAAGCGGATCGACACGTCGAGGCTCGACACGGGCTCGTCGGCGAGGAACACGTCCGGGTTCGCCGCGAGGGCGCGCGCGATCGAGATGCGCTGCAGCTGTCCGCCCGAGAGCTCGTGCGGGTATTTCGCGGTGAACTGGCGCGCAGGGCGCAGGCTCACCTGGCCGAGCAGGTCGTCGATGATGCGGGTCTGCTCCTTCGCCGACGCCTGCGGGTGATGGATGCGCACGGCGCGCGTGAGGGTCCTGGCGATCGTCGCCACGGGGTTGAACGACCCGAACGGGTCCTGGAGGATCAGCTGCACGCGGCTGACGTGCTCGCGCAGCGACCGGCCGCCCTTCACGCGCACGGTCCGGCCGCGGTACCGGATCTCCCCGCTCGTCACCGGGTGCAGCTGGGCGAGCAGCCGGGCGAAGGTGGACTTGCCGGATCCCGACTCCCCCACCAGCGCCATGATGCGCCCCGCGTGGAGGGCCAGCGACACGTCGTCGGCGGCGTGCACCACCCGCTTCGGCCCCCGGGAGAAGAGCCCGCCGCGTGCGGCGAAGTGCTTGGTGACGTGCAGGGCCTCCAGCACCGGCACGTCGGGCTGCTCGGGCGCGGCGGCGGCCGTCGTCTCGATCGCGGTCATCGGGCGTCCTCCATCTCGACGGCGTCGCGGCCGTCCTGGGCGGGGCGGTCGGGCGCGGTGCCGTCGCCCTCGTAGAGCAGGCAGGCGGCCTCGGCCTGGCGCCATTCGGCGGGTCCGGAGAGCTTCAGCAGCTCGGGGACCACCTCGTGGCAGCGGTCGAAGGCCAGCGGGCAGCGCTCGGCGAACGCGCATCCCGCGGGCAGGCGGCGCAGGTCGGGCGGCGACCCCGGGATGCCGGCGAGCTCGCGCTTCGGGCCGGACAGGGTCGGGAACGACGCGAGCAGCCCCTGGCTGTACGGGTGCCGCGGATTGCGGTAGAACTCCGAGGCGTCCGCCAGCTCGACCACGCGGCCGGCGTACATCACCGCGATCGTGTCCGACAGCTCGATGAGCAGGGACAGGTCGTGCGTGATGAAGACCACGGCGAAGCCCAGGCGGTCCTTCAGCTCGATGATCTTCTCGATGATCTGACGCTGGATGACCACGTCGAGCGCGGTCGTCGGCTCGTCCATCACGATGATCTCGGGGTCGAGCGCGAGTCCGACCGCGATCATCGCGCGCTGGCGCATGCCGCCGGAGAGCTCGTGCGGGTAGGCGTTCACGCGGTCGGTCTGGATGCCGACGAGCCCGAGCAGCTCGACCACCCGCGCCGCGCGCGCGGCCTGCGACATCCCGGGCCGGTGCGCCCGCAGGACGTCGTCGATCTGGGCGCCGACGGTGAGCACGGGGTTGAGCGCGTGCATCGCCGACTGGAACACGATCGAGAGCTCCTCCCAGCGGAAGTCCCGCAGGTCGGAATCGCCCATCGCGAGGATGTCGGTCACGGAGCCGTCCGGGTTCGTGTAGAGCATCCGCCCGCTGGTGATCTGCGCCGGCGGCTTGTGCAGCCGCGTGATGGCGTACGCCAGCGTGGACTTGCCGGAGCCGGACTCGCCGGCGATGCCGAGCACCTCGCCGCGGCGGAGCGCGAGCGACACGTCGTTGACCGCCGGCGTGACCGAGGACTCCCCGATGTAGTCGACGTGCAGGTTCTCGACGCGGAGGATGACGTCGCTGGTCGCCGGGTCGAACGGGCGGTGGGCCGCGCGCTCGCCCCGCCCCCGCGCCGGGCGACGCACGATCTTGGCGCGCTGAGCGCGGGCCTGGGCCTTCTGCGCCTTCCTGGTGCCGATGCCGGCCTGACGGAGCCGCGGGTTGATGAACTCGTCGATGCCGAAGTTGACGAGCGAGAGGCCGGTGCCCAGCAGCGCGATCGCGAGACCGGCGGGGACGAACCACCACCACGCCCCGGTGAGCATCGCGCTCGACACCAGCGCCCAGTAGAGGATGGTGCCCCACGACCACTCGGTCACGTTGGTGAGCCCGAGGAACGCCAGGCTCGCCTGCGTGAGGATCGCTCCGGTGACGGTGCCGAGGAAGCTGGCCGCGATCACCGCGATCTGGTTGGGGAAGATGTCGCGGAAGATGATGCTCGACGTGCGCTCGCCGGTCGCGCGCGCCGCCTCCACGAAGTCCCGTTTGCGCAGCGAGAGCGTCTGGGCGCGCAGCACCCGGGCGCCCCACGCCCACCCGGTGATCGAGATGACCAGGATGATGCCGAGCGATCCCGATTTCGGCAGGTACGAGGCCAGGATGACCGTCAGCGGCAGCGCCGGGATCACCAGGAAGACGTTCGCGAGGAGGGACAGCAGCTCGTCCGAGAGACCGCCCAGATAGCCGGCGGCGAGGCCGACGATCACCGACAGCACGGTGGCGACGATCGCGGCGCCCACGCCGACGAGCAGCGAGATCTGGGTGCCGTACAGCATCTGCGAGAGCACGTCCTGGCCGGTCTGGGTCGTGCCCAGCCAGTGCTCCGGGCTCGGCGGCGCCAGGGTCTGCTTGCTCACGGCCGACGGATCGTACGGCGCGATCCAGGGTCCGATGATCGCGAGCACGCAGAACACGGCGACGATGACGACGCCTGCGAGCGTCCACGGCCGGCGGAAGGCGCGCAGCCAGGCGAAGCGGGAGGTGGGGGTGTCCGTCTCGCCGGACTCGGCGTCGGCGACGGTGGCGGTTGCGATGGCCATGGGATGCGCTCTCAGCTCTCTCGGGTGCGGGGGTCGAGGAAGACGTACATGAGGTCGGCGAGCATGTTCGCGATCAGCACCGTGATGGTGATGACCAGGAAGATGCCCTGCATGAGCGGGTAGTCCTGCGCCTGCGCCGCTTTGAAGAGCACCGTGCCGATGCCGGGGTAGTTGAAGACCACCTCGGTCACGATGGAGCCGCCGACCACGAAGCCGAGCGACATCGCGAAGCTCGAGAACGACGGCAGGATGGCGTTCCGTGCGGCGTAGGTGACCATCACCCGGCGCTTGGAGAGCCCCTTCGCCTCCGCCAGGCGCACGTAGTCCTCGCTGAGGGTGGTGACCATCATGTTGCGCATCCCGATCAGCCAGCCCCCGATGGAGGCGACCACGATCGTGAGCGCGGGCAGGATCGCGTAGTACGTGGCGCTGCCGATGAAGCCGATGTTCCAGCCGATCGTCTCGGTCACCGAGTAGCCGCCCGAGAGCGGGAACCAGTGCAGCACGATGGAGAAGATCAGCACGACGCAGATCGCGAACCAGAAGTACGGGATGCTCGACAGCAGCGTCGTCACCGGGATGAGGCCGTCGAGCCAGCTGCCGCGCTTCCAGCCGACGATCATCCCGAGGCCCGTGCCGATCACGAAGCCCAGGACGGTGCAGACGGTGATGAGCACCAGGGTCCAGCCGATGCTGCTCGCCAGCACGTCGGCCACCGGCGTCGGGTAGTAGGCGTACGAGATGCCGAAGTTGCCGCTGAACAGGTTCTTCCAGTAGTCGAGGTACTGCTGCCACAGGCTGGCGTCGCTCTGGCCGAACAGCACGCGGAGCGCCTCGATGGCCTGCGGCGACAGCTTGCCGTGGAACTTCGCGATCAACGCGTCGGCGGGGCTGCCCGGCATGATGCGCGGGAGCAGGAAGTTGAGGCTGATCGCGGCCCAGGCGGTGATCAGGTAGAAGACGGCTCGTCTCAGGAGCACTCTCATGGCAGGATGCGGTCCTCGGTCTCGGTCGGACGGGTGGGGTCGGTGGTGGATGCGGGGGTGGAGGCGGCGGTCGGCTCGGTGAGCCACCGCGCGGCGCCGGCGACCAGAGCGCGGACGCCCTCGGAGGCCCACGCGCGCAGATCGTGGCCGAACTGCAGGTAGCAGACGCGGCCCCGGCCGTAGCGGTGCGCCGTCACGAGCGGCTCCCGCCCGTACGGCGCCTCGCGCCAGGCGAGCACGTCGGCGCCGGGCTGCAGCGCGAGCCGGTAGTGCTCGTGCTCGAGGTCGAACGGCTCGACGCCGGCGGTCACGGGATGCTCGGCGAGGTGCACCCGGTAGCGGCTCTCGTGCGGGCGCGGTCCGTGGTCGAGGTAGCGCGCGCCGATCAGCCCGGCGAGGGCATCGTCGGCCTCGGCGCCGTCGTCGAAGTACGCGGTCGAGTGCACCGCGAGGAGGCCGGTGCCGGCGGCGACGGCATCCTGCAGCCCGGCGCGCTCGCGCGGTCCCAGGTCCCCGGCCGCGCGGTAGAGGGCGATGACGGCGTCGCCGGGTGCGCCGGGTGCGCCGGGTGCGCCGGAGGCGAGGGATCCGCAGCCGATGCGCACCCGCGTCGCGAGGCCTTCCTCGGCCAGCAGCTCCTGGAGCTCGACGCCCGCGCCGAACAGATCCTCGTACACGTCGTCCCCGGTGAGGACGACCGTCGCCGTCGTCATGACGTCCCCCTTCACCAGGTCGACCGCAGTTCGCCGACCGGCGACCACAGCCCGTCGGCGACCCCGGTGGTCAGGGCGTTGTCGTAGACGCCGAGCGGCAGGCTGACGCGACCGCGCGACCGCGCGCTCTCGTACGTCGCGAAGATGATCTCCGCTCCGGCGAGCGCGTGGCGCACGTCGAGCACCGGCTCCGTGCCCCGCTGGAGCGCGTCCACCAGGTCGGCGACGGCCGCCTCGGTGCAGGCGAAGATCGCCGGGTCGATGCCGTGGTCCCATGTCGTCGCGTCGGTCTCGAACGGGGTCGGGAAGCGCATCCCGTCGGCGCCGAAGCGCTGCACGACGGCCTCCTGGCCGTTCACGACGATGCGGCCGCGGGTGCCCTGCAGGATCAGCCCGAGGTTGTTCTCCCTGTTGAGCACCGGCGTCGCCGGCTCGCGGCCGGTGGAGATCGTGGCGCGCACCCCGTCCTCCCAGGCGATCTGGGTGACGGAGGAGGTCTCGACGAAGACGCCGTAGACGAAGCGGTTGGTGCTCACATCGGCCTGGCCGAGCACCGAGTCGGCGGGTGCGTCGTGGCGGTAGAAGAGGGCG
>NZ_MKVJ01000017.1:456111-520248 GCF_001898805.1 Leifsonia sp. 71-9 | reverse complement strand
AACAGGTTCGGGCAGTAGCCCTCGATGGTGACCAGCTCACCGATCAGGCCCTCGTCGAGCTGGCCGCGGGCGAAGCGGTGGACCGGCTCGAACCGCCGTTGGAGGTTGACGGTGAGCTGCACCCCGGCCTCGGTCGCGCGCTCGGCCATCGCGATGGCGTCGCCGTAGCTCAGGGCGAACGGCTTCTCGCAGTGGATGGCGCGGACCCCCGCCTCGATCGCAGCCTCGACCACGGCGCGGCGATGCTGCGGCGGAGTGCAGACGCTCAGGATGTCGGGGCGCAGTTCGTCGAGCATGGTCACGGCATCGGCGTACGCCGCCGGGATGCCGAATTCGGCGGCGAGGCCCTGGGCGACGCGGAGGTCGATGTCGGCGACCCCCACGGTCCGCACCCGCTCGTCGGCGCGGTAGGCGGAGGCGTGGACCCGCCCCTGACCGCCTGCGGCGACCACGGCCGCGGTATACGTCTGCACCACACACTCTCCTTTGAAATGCGTCGTCCGGGACCGTCGCGGAGCCCGGGCGAGTGAACCGAACGGTATCCCAGATCAATACCACCCGATGCCAGACTAAGACGATAAGTGAACGGTAACAAGAGCTGAACAGATGTTTCACACGCCCGAAACATGGGGAATCGGGTCGGAACACCCCGAGAGTGCCCGGTAGAGCCTGAGCACGACCGATCCGCAAGCTGTCCACATAACACCACAATCGACCACGCGGACTACACTGTCCGCATGCTGATCAGTCGCGTCGTCTCCGCCCGCACCTCGCGCATCGAGGAGGTCCCCACGCCGCACCCCGGCCCCGGGCAGGTGCTCGTCGAGATCCTCGCCAGCGGCGTCTGCACGTCCGATCTGACGCCCTGGCGCGAAGGCCCGGCGAGCGGCGCCGACCCCATCGCCCTCGGCCACGAGATCGCGGGCCGCGTCGTCGCCGCGGGCCCCGGAGCCGCGCGCTGGCGCGAGGGCGAGCTCGTCACCGGGCTCGGCGGCCCGGGATTCGCGACGCACGCCGTGCTGGACGCCGGACTCCTCCTGCCCGTACCCGCCGGCGTCGAGCCCGCGCACGCGATCGGCGAACCCATCGCCACGCTCGAAGAGGCGCTCTCACGCACGCCGATCGACGCCGGGTCGCGCGTCGCCGTCGTCGGGCTGGGCTTCATGGGGCTCGGCCTCCTGCAGCTCGCCCGCACCCGCGCCCCGCGCACGCTGATCGCCGTCGACCCCAACCCCGAAGCACGCCGGCGCGCGCTCGACCTCGGCGCGCAGGTCGCCCTCCATCCGGACGAGGTCGCCGCCTTCGCGGCGGCGGACGGCAGCGCCGACCCGGGCGGCGCGGATCCGCGCGCCGACGTCGTGCTCGAAGCGACGGGTGTGACGCCCGGCCTCGCCACCGCATCCATCCTCGTCCGCCCGTTCGGCACCCTCTGCGTCGTCGGCTACCACCACGCGGGAACGGCCCCCTTCGACATGGAGCTCTGGTACAAGGGCGCCACGGTCGTCAACGGCTTCTGCCCCGACCACCCGCGCGTGATGCGCGCGATGGCCGAGGCGCTCGGCCACGTCGCGAGCCGCCGCTTCACCTTCGCCCCGCTCGTCACGCACCGCTTCGGGCTCGACGGCATCGACGAGGCCTACTCGCTCATGGCCGACCGCGCGCCCGGCTTCGTCAAGGCCGTCATCGAGCCCTGATGCGGTGACGGGAGCCCGGGAAAAGAAACTGTTTACCAATCACGGACCAAAGCTGTACATTCGCGGGTAAACGCTTTCCACCCACCCCGAAAGGCACACCGTGAACTCCACTCCTGGATCCGCGAGCACCGTCGCTCCGGCCGGTCCGCGCCTCAAGCGCAGCCTCGGCACCCCGTCCCTCCTGCTGTTCGGCCTCGCGTACATGCTGCCGCTGGCGGTGTTCACCACCTACGGCCTCGTGACCGAGACCACCGGCGGCCACCTCGCCGGCGCGTACCTCGTGACCACCATCGCCATGCTGTTCACGGCCGGCAGCTACGCCAGCATGGTCCGCGCCTACCCGGTGGCCGGTTCGGCGTACACGTACACGCAACGCACCTTCGGCCGCCACCTCGGCTTCCTCACGGGCTGGACGCTGCTGCTGGACTACCTGGCCCTCCCCCTGCTGAACTACCTCGTCATCGGCATCTACCTGAACGCCGCGTTCCCGGCCGTCCCGGCCTGGGTGTTCATCGTGGGGTCGGTCGTGCTGGTCACGGTGCTCAACGTGATCGGGATCACCCTGGTGACGTCGGCCAACCTCGCGCTCGTGGGCGTGCAGATCGTCTTCATCGCGGTCTTCGTGATCACCGGGCTCTCGTACCTCTCGGGCGCCTCGTCCGTGCCGAACCTGCTCGATCCGTTCTTCTCGGCCGGCACCCCGCTGAGCGGCATCGCGGCGGGGGCGGCGATCCTCGCCCTCGCGTTCCTGGGGTTCGACGCCGTGTCGACGCTCTCGGAGGAGGCGAAGGATGCGCGCAGGACCATCCCGCGGGCCATCCTGCTCTGCACGCTGGCGGGCGGCCTGCTGTTCATCGTCACCGCCTATATCGCGGGTCTGGTGTTCCCGGACTACGCCCACTTCACCGACACCGATTCGGCACCGCTCGACGTCATGACGCGCATCGGCGGCGGCGCCCTGTTCACGTTCTTCACCGCCGCCTACATCGCGGGCAGTTTCGCCTCCGCGATGACGTCGCAGGCGAGCGTGGCGCGAATCCTCTTCGCGATGGGACGCGACGGCCAGCTGCCTCGCCGCGTGTTCGCCGCGGTGCACGCCCGCTTCAAGACGCCGTGGCTCGCGGTCCTGATCGTCGGCGCCGTCGGCCTGGTCGGAGCGCTCGCGCTGCCGCTGGACGTCGCCGCCTCCGTGATCTCGTTCGGCGCGCTCGTGGCCTTCAGCTTCGTCAACCTCGCCGTGATCAAGCACTACGTGATCGACGGCAAGGAGCGGGGCGCCCGGGCGATGACGACGCACCTCGTCGCCCCGCTCATCGGCTTCGCGCTCACGGTGTGGCTGTGGACGAGCCTCTCGGGCACCACCTTCGTCGCGGGCGCGATCTGGGTCGCGGTCGGCGTCGGCGTGCTGGCGATCGTCACCGGGGGCTTCCGCCGCAAGCCCCCGGTGATGGACTTCTCCGAGGAGGATCCGGCCCCGCTGCTGGAGGCGGCCGCCGACCCGGCCCGCTAGAGGCGGTACGCGCTCCGGCCCGCGACCAGCGTCTCGACGACGCCGGCGCGGAGCAGGGAGGCGGCCCCGTCCGCGAAGACGTCGGCATCGAGCACGGCGACATCGGCCGCGAAGCCGGGGGCGATCCGTCCGCGCCAGTCCCCGTCGCCGACGGAGGCCGCCGCATCCCGGGTCGCATGGCCGACGGCCCGCTCCAGCGGCACGGCGTGCTGGGGCTGCTTCGCGGGTACGGAGGGGTCGAGCGCCGAGGCGCGCGTCGACGCCACGTACATGTTGGCGAGCGCCTGGTGCGGCGCGGTCGGCGAGTCCGTCGAGAAGGCGAGCAGCGCACCCGCGTCCTCGTACTCGGGCCACGGGAAGGCGCGGTCGACGCGCTCGTCGCCGAGCATCTCGACCCAGTTGTCGAAGATCGCCGGGTCGGAGTGGACGGGCTGCATCGAGGCGGTGACGCCGAGCCGCGCCATCCGCTCCGCGGTGCCGGGTGCCGCGTACTCGAGGTGCTCGATGCGGTGGCGGCGCGGGCGGTCGCCGTTCTCGGCCACGGCGTGCTCGATCGCGTCGAGGGCGATCGTGCTCGCGCAGTCGCCGATCGCGTGCTGGGCGATCTGGAGGCCGGCCGCGTCCGCCGCGGCGACGACCGGCTTCAGCCGCTCCAGCGGCCAGATCGGGTCGGCGTTCGTGCCGTTCGCGTACGGCTGCCGCATGGCCGCGGTGCACGCGTCGATCACGCCGTCCAGGATGAGCTTGATCCCGACGACGCGCAGCCAGGAGGTCGAGGGCTCGGCGGCGAGCTGCGCGGCCCGCTCCACCTGCGCCAGGTTGGCGGCGTCGTCCCCCGTGTTCGTGACCAGCCAGTGGGCGGCGACGCGGATCGGCAGCTCGCCGCCGTGCCGCTCCTGCGCCCGCTTCAGCGCGGCCAGGCCGAACTCGTCCATCGCCATGTCGACGACGCCGGTGACGCCGGTCGCGAGGTAGGCCTCGATGGCGCGCTCGACGTGCGCGTCGCGGTCGGCGTCGGTCGTCGCGGCGTCGCGCTGCCCCCACGCGTACTCGGTCGCGGCGGTCTCGAGCAGCAGGCCCGTCGGGTTGCCGTCCGCGTCGCGCACGATCTCGCCCCCGATCGGGTCCGGAGTGTCCCGGGTGATGCCGAGCTCGGCCAGCGCGGCCGTGTTCACCCAGCAGGAGTGGTAGTCGTTGGCGTCGAGGTAGACGGGCACGTCCGGGAGCACCGCGTCGATCATCGCCGCGGTCGGCGTCCCTCCCGGAACCGCATCGAACAGCCAGCCCCGCCCCCGGAGCACGGCCGCCTCCGGTTCGGCCGCGCGCGCCTCCTGCAGCAGTCGCAGGATGTCATCGAGCGACCGCGCGTCGGTCAGGTACACCTGGCCGAGGGCGGCGCCCATCATCAGGAGGTGGGTGTGCGCGTCCGTGAACCCGGGGAGCACGAGCCGTCCACCGAGGTCGACGACGCGATCGGCGGCGGGCGCGGTGTCGCCCTCCGCCCCCACCCAGACGATGCGGTCTCCGGAGACGGCGAAAGCGTTCGCCCAGGCCTTCGCCGGGTCGGTGTCGGCCGTGAACACGCGGCCGTCGCGGTAGAGGGTGGTGGTGGGGTCGGTCACAGCCGGCCCTCCTTTCCGAGTCGAGTGCGGCTGAGGAGAAGATACGTGAGGGCGGCGACGGCCATGCCGACCGGCACCGAGAGGTCCACGTGCCCGAGGGCGGCGGCGATCGCGCCGGTCCAGACGTCGGTGGAGAGGCAGAGCGCCGTCGCGAGCCCGCCGAGGAGCAGGGCGGCGATGCCTGGGATGCTCCACCCTCCCGAGTACCAGAAGCGGCTGCCGCGGGAGTCGTCGAAAAGCTCTGCTCCGTCGTAGACGTAGCGGCGGCGCAGCACGTCGACCACGAAGATCGCCATGGCCGGCCCCGACACGATGACGAGCAGCTGCAGCAGGATGTTCGCGGCCTCCAGCAGGCTCGACGACAGCACGAGGTAGATCGTGAGCGCGGTGCCGACGGCGCCGACGATGATCGCGGAGGGGATGCGGCGCAGCCGGAAGCCGATTGCCTGCAGCGCCATGCTCGACGTGTAGGTCGTCATCGCGTTCAGCGCGATCGTGTTCACGATGACGCCGATCACGAGCAGCGGGCCGACCCAGCCGGGCAGCAGGTCGAAGAGGGCCACGTCGATGCCCGCGTCGAAGGCGCCGGCCTTCAGTCCGGTCGCCAGCAGCACGCCGACGCTCGTGAACACGATGAAGGGTAGGGCGCCGCCGAACGCGGTGGCGGCGGCGATGTGCGACGGCTTGGTCGAGCGCGGCAGGTAGCGCGCGATGTCGGGGCTGTTGATGAACGACAGCGGCGTGGAGGCGAGGATCGTGAAGCCGATCGAGATCGCCGACCACAGCTGGCCGCCGCTCAGCTGCTGCGGGGCGGTGTATCCCCAGTCCACCGTGGGGAGGATGAAGGCGGTGACCAGCAGGAAGATGACGAAGAGGACCACGGCCATGATCGGGTAGATCCGCAGGATCAGCCCGTGGCCGAAGATCGCGACGAGGACGGTCACCGCGGAGACGACCAGCGTCACGCCGATCGGCACCCAGACCGGGTCGTCGAGCCCGATCCGGCGCAGCAGGTCGGCGCCCATGAACGACGACGCGAGCCAGGTGAGGGACAGGAACACCGCTCCGATGAACCAGCCGACGAAGGCCACGAAGAGCTTATTGCCGAGCACGCCGTACATCGCGCGGGTCACCACCGACCCCGACGTCCCGGCGGCCGGCCCGCTCCCGGCGATGAGGCCGGGGAAGACCCAGAGCAGCGACGAGGCGAGGATCACCGCGATGGCCTGCCAGATCTCCAGGCCCAGGAGGATGAGCGTCGCGCCGACGGTGAAGTTGAGGATGCTCACCCCCGGCGCCGCCCAGACGAAGAAGAGGTCGCGGGCGCGGCCGTGGCGCTCGGCGTCGCCGATGACCTCGATCCCCCGTGTCTCCGGTGCCGTGGAGGCGTCGACGAACTCCTCGGCGCCGATCCGTTCTGTGGACATACGGTCTCTCTCCCGACTCAGCATCATTGCTGTTGGTCACATGGCCAATAACCTGTTGGTCAGTCATTCAATAGCATGGAGGTCATGGAGTCAAGCACACCCTCCCCCCGCTCGCGGAAAGCTCCCGAGGAGCGGCGCGAGGAGATCCTGTCCGAGGCGGCCGCCATCGCGCTCGAGCAGGGTCTGGAGCGCATCACGCTGCGGGCGGTCGCGACGCGCCTCGGCGTGCGGCCGGGGCTGATCTCCCACTACTTCCCCGCCGCGGAAGACCTGGTGGAGGAGGCTTTCGTGCGCGCCGCGACCATCGAGCGCGTGCAGTTCTTCCCCCAGGAGGGCACGCCCATCGCGCGGCTGGCCCACTTCGTCCACCACATCGACAGCGGGGCCTCCCTGCCGCTCGCCCGGCTCTGGCTGAACGCCCGGCACCTCTCGCGGTTCGCGCCGTCCCTGGAGGAGACGCTGCGCGAGCAGGACGCCCTCGACCGCGCCGAGCTGGCGGGGATCCTCGCCGCCGGCGTCGCGGCGGGCGAGTTCGCCGAGGTGGATCCGGAGGCGGCGAGCATCCGCCTCCTCATCGCCGTGGACGGCAGCGGTTCGTACGTCAACAGCACCGGCGACCTCAGCCACCCGGCGCAGGCGCGCTTCGTCGCCGACGTCGCCGAGTGGACCCTCGGGCTCGCCCCGGGGAGCCTGGCGCAGGTCGTCGGCGGCTAGCCGTCGCTGCCGCCCGGCCCGGTCAGCCCGCGCAGACGGCGAGCAGGAACCAGCCCGAGTGCGGGATCCACTGCTCGGCCCAGCGCCACTCCTCGCCGTCCGGCGCCTCGGCGGGGAGGAAGGCGATCGCGTCCTCGTCGCTCCAGCCGGACGTGATGCCGTTGACGATGCCGCCCGGCGTGTTCTGGTAGACCCCCGAGTACTCGACGCCGTTGCGGCCGCGCCCCTGGAGCATGCAGGAGTCGAACGGGTTCAGGCCGCCCACCCAAGCCAGCACGTCGGCGTGCAGCGTGAGGAGCCGCGAGCGCGTCGGAGCGTCGCACCCGGGCAGCCGGGAGGCGACGACGGCGGCGTAGGCCAGTGAGGCGATCCCGGCGTTCTCGCCTTGCCACCAGTACCCCGTCTCGTTCGCGTGGGGGAAGAAGAAGGCGTCCCGCGGCTCTCCTCCGAGCGGCTGGACGCGCTGACGGGGATAGCCGAACGGGTTCGAGACCGCGTCGGTGCGCGTCAGCAGCCCCCGGAGGGCGGCGAGCGCCGTCTGCTCGGCGAGCGCGGCCTCCTCGAGGAGCCCGGCACGCCGGCCCTCGTCGCCGCCGGACTCCGCGCGCAGGACCTCCGCCCAGCGGAGCAGCGCGACGACGGGCAGGCCGGGCTCGGCCGCGTGGAAGAACGGTCGACCCTCCACGTCGCCGATCAGCCACTCCCCCGTGTCTGCCGCCCGGAGCCGGCTCGCCAGCGACGCCGCGCGCTCGGCCCCGGCGCGCTCGAACCGCTCCGACCCCTCGCTGCGGAGCCGGGCGGCGTTCACCAGCTCGGCCGCGGCGAGCAGTGCGCCGTAGTCGTCGATGATCGACTCCTGCCCGTCGAACAGATACGCCCGGTTGTGCTCCTGCAGGTGATCGAAGCCCGTCACGGCCGCGGCGAAGTACGCGTCGCGGCCGAACTCGCCGTCCGCGTCGGCCGTCGCGGCGAGGGCGAGCGCGGCGATCGCGAGACCGCCCCCGTGCCGGTAGGCGGCCTGCCAGCGCTGGGTCCGCACGCTCTCCTGCAACGGTGCGGTGATGACGCGTTCCTCGAGCCGCTTGGTCAGCGCGTCGAAGATGCCCGTGTAGAAGTACCCGGCGGGGTCCTGGAAGCGGACCAGGAAGTCCGCGCCGAAGAGGCCCTCGTCGCGCAGCCGGGGGTACTGGCTGGTGCGGAACTCCGGGTGGGCAGCGGCCAGTTCGCGACCGGCGGTGAGCAGCGCCCACGCGCAGAGCGGGATCTGCTGGGGGCTCATCATGCGCGTGTAGGTCAGATGGCTGAGGAACTTGCTGTAGTCGCCCGACGCGTCCAGCCAACCGCCGCGGGCGTCCACGGAGCGGCCCGAGTCATCGCCGTAGAAGTGCGCGGTCGCGTCTTTGCGGTCGATCTCCCCACTCGATCGCTGGGCGCGGAACATCGCCGTGATGTCCGAGACGACGAGGGAGGGAAGGCGGTCCGGCGCGACGGTGAACGGCTCGGACGCCACACGTCGCCCGTCGACCTCGGCGACCACCCGGTAGCGGCCGCTCTCCTCGAGCGCCGAGAACTCGACAGGCGTGTAGCGCGCCGACCCCCAGGACGCGACCCCGGAGGCCGCCCCGACGACCGCGTCCGTCCGGCGGCCGTCGTCGCGCTCGACGTGCACGGCGGTGACGTCGTCCCCGATCACGACCGCCGATTTCGGCGCCCGGCTGTCGTAGCCCAGGTGGCTGACCAGCACCGCGGGTCCCGCGACCGTCTCCATCCATGCCTCCAGACAACTTGAGTACCACTGGTACCAAAACAATACCAGTTGGCTCGGTCGTCAGCGCGGGAGGATGCGCGGTGCCACGATCCAGGCGAGCACGCACAGCGCCCCGGTGAGCACGAACGCCCCGACGAACGGCCACGCGCCGCCCGCCGCGTGCAGCGCGGCGTAGACGATCGCGGTCGCGGCGAGCGCGATCGCCGATCCGATCGCGTCGGCGATCGACAGCGCCGAGCTGTTGAAGCCCTGGTCGTCCTGCGTGGAGTACCGGAGCGTCAGAACGCCGAGCCGCGGGTAGAGGAACCCCATCCCGGCGCCGGCGAAGGCCCAGCCCACGACGACGACCGCGGGGGCCAGGTGGAACACCGCCGTCGCGATCAGGGAGGCGATCGCGACCGACAGTCCCAGCGGCCCGAGCCACGCGGCGGTGCGGCTCGCGAGGCCGTCGAAGCGTCCCTGCGCCCAGGAGGCGGCCGCCCAGCTGAGCCCCGCAGCGGTCAGGGCGAGGCCGGCGAGCGCGGGCGAGAGGCCGTACTGGGACACCAGCAGGAGCGGCACGTAGACCTCGGCGGCGAAGAAGGTGCCCGCCACGAGCGCGCGGGTCAGGATGACGCTCGGGAGGCCGCGGGCGGCACGCAGCGTCCGCGCCGGCAGCAGCGGGCGCAGCGCGATGATCGCCCCGGCGGCCGCGATCGGCGGCACGATCCACTGCACCGGGCCGGTCGCCTCCGCCGACAGCGTGAGAGCGAGGACCGCGACCGAGACGAGCACGGCCAGACCGATCCGGCCCAGATCGCGCGGCGGCAGCTCGGCCCCGTCCGCCGGGCCGTGGACGCCGCGCATCGCGGGGACGACCATGAACATCGCGAGCACGACCAGCCCGACCACGCCGAGGAACACCCATCGCCAGCCCACGCTCTCGGCCAGGAGTCCGGCGATCAGCGGCCCGATGAGCGACGGGACGACCCAGGCCGCGGCGAAGCCGGCGAAGATGCGCGGGTGCAGCCGCGGCGGGTAGACCCGCGCGACGATCACGTAGAGGGCGACCGTGAGCGCCCCGCCGCCCAGGCCGTGGATGAGGCGGCCGGTGACGAAGATCGGCATCGTCTGCGCCGTCCCGGCGACCAGCAGGCCGATCGCGAAGAACACGACCGAGGCGAAGAGCGCGGAACGCGGGTTGCCGCGATCGGCCCAGGCTCCGGCGATCACCATCCCGACGACGCTCACGGCGAGCGGGCCCGCGAAGGCGAAGGCGTAGAGGGCGGCGCCGTCCAGCTCCCGGCTCACCGTCGGCATGATGGTCGTCACCGCGAGCGCCTCGAACGCGGCGAGCATGATGAGCAGGCACATGCCGATGCTCACCCACCGGTAGTGGGCGCTGAGCACGCCGCCCGGCGGGGAGCGGTCGGCGGGCGTCTCGTCGGCGGCGGGCGGAGCCGCGGGCGCGGCAGGGAGAGGGGCGCCGACGGGCTCGGCGTCGGTGTCGCGGGAGGTCATGCCACGAGCCTAGAACCTCAACTATGGTTGAGGTCAATGACTCCGGCAGAACCCGTCCTCACCGTGGGCGACGTCGCCGCCCGCAGCGGCGTCGCCGTCTCGACCCTGCACTTCTACGAGCGCCAGGGCCTGATCGCGAGCGAGCGCACCGCGGGCAACCAGCGGCGCTACCGCCGCGACGTGCTGCGCCGCATCGCCTTCGTGCGCGTGTCGCAACGGGTGGGCGTCCCCCTCGCCGACATCCGCGCCGCCCTCGATTCCCTCCCCGAGGGACGCACGCCGACGAAGAAGGACTGGGCGCGTCTCTCCCGTCTGTGGCGCACCGAGCTCGACGCGCGCATCCGCGACCTCCAGCACCTGCGCGACGACCTGACCGACTGCATGGGGTGCGGCTGCCTCAGCCTGCGGCGGTGCTCGCTGCAGAACCCGTCCGACGAGCTCGCCGCCGAGGGCTCCGGGCCGCGACTGTGGACGGACGGCACCGAAGACTGACCCGGGCCGACGCCCGGGCGCGGCCGGTCAGCGCGGCGGCGCGGTCGAGGCCCGCACGATCAGGTCCGGGAGGATGCTGGCGGCCGATGGCTCCGCCCCTCCCTCGATCTCGGCGACGAGCCGCTCGACGCTCCCCCGGCCCAGCGCGGTGAAGTCCTGCAGCACCGTGGTCAGCGGCGGCCAGAAGTGCGCCGCCTCCGGGATGTCGTCGAAGCCGACCACGCTGAGGTCCTCCGGGATGCGCCGCCCGACCTCGTGGGCCGCGTGGTAGACGCCGAGGGCCATCTGGTCGTTGGAGGCGAAGACGGCGGTGAGCGTCCGGTCGGCGAGCAGCTGCAGGCCGGCGCGGTAGCCGAACTCGGCGGTCCAGTCGCCGTGCGGGACGACCGGCGCCGACAGGCCGGCCGCGGCCAGCTCCTCCTCGTAGCCGGTCCGCCGCGCCTGCGCCTCGAACCAGGCCTGCGGACCGGCGAAGTGGGCGATCGTGCGGTGCCCCAGCTCGATCAGGTGCCGGGTCGCGGTGCGCGCGCCCGCGACCTGGTCGACCGACAGCTCGCGGTCGGTGCTCGCGGTGCCGCCCTGCAGCGTGATGTAGGGCACGCCGAGCCGCACCGCGGCGATCTGCTCCAGCACCACCTCCTGCGGCGCGATCACGATGATGCCCTCCACCGCCTGGGCCAGCAGGTGGTCGAGGCCCGCCTCGATGCCGGCCGGACTCAGGTCGGCCAGCTGGGCGACGGCGATGTAGTAGCCCGCCTCGCGCCCGGCGTCCTGGATGGCGTTGATGCTCGACACCGGGCCGTACAGCGCCGCGGCGGAGGTGGACAGCACCCCGATGGTGCGCGAGCGGGCGGTGACGAGCGCGCGGGCGGCGCGGTTCGGGCGGTAGTTCAGCTCGTCCATCGCCCGCTGCACCCGCTCGCGCGTCTCGTCGCGGATGCTGGCGTGGCCGTTGATGACGCGCGACACGGTCTGGTGCGAGACTCCGGCCAGGGCGGCGACGTCGCGCATGCTCGACGCGCGCGATGGATGCGGCCGCGCGGCGGGCGCGGGAGGCTGCGGCGATTCGGCGTGCTCGTCTGCCGTCACGGCGTCCCCCTTCGGATGTGCGCCGCCGTCGGGCGCGGGTTCCCCTCATTATGCGCGATGCCGCGCCTGCGGCGGTCCGCTCCCGTCAGGCGCCGTCGCGGGCGGGCGCACCGCGCCGCGCCCGGTGCGCCACGACGCCGACCAGCACGGCGACGACCGCGACCCCCGCGGGGAACACCAGGTGCCAGCCCGCCAGCACCAGGAGCCCGGCGGCGAACACGCAGGACAGCACCGCCATCCACCACCCCACGGACCAGCGCGGGAGCAGCACGACCGCGGCCGCGACGCCGAGACCGTAGACCGCCGCCGCGATGCTCGTGTGCACGAGGATGAACGGCTGGAGATCGCCGCTGGCCAGCACGACGACCGAGTACGCGGCCATCACCACGGCCGAGAGCAGCAGCCCGCGCCGCGCGATCGCGCCGTTCTCGGCACCACGGCCGAACCAGCGCGGCAGGTCGCCGTCGCGGCCCATCGCCGCTCCCAGCTTGGAGAAGGCGGCGAGGTAGGCGTTGAAGACGCCGGTGACGACGATCGCCGCGATCACGGCCACGACGATGCCACCGCCCGCGCCCGTCGACACCGTCACGAGGTCGAGCAGCGGCACCTCGCTCGTCGACGCCGCGTCGCCGAGGACGAGGACGGTGACCGTCTGGATCGCCAGGTAGGCGACCGAGACGATCACGAGCGCCAGCGCCGTCGCGCGCGGGATGTCGCGGCGCGGATCGCGGAACTCGCCGCCGATGCCGGCCACGGCCTCCCACCCGGCGAACGCCCAGATGTACAGGCTCATCGCCAGGCCGACGCCGGCCCAGCCGTGCGGGAGCAGCGGCTGCAGGTGATCAGTGTCGCCGTGCGGCACGGCCACGGCGAGCACGAAGACGAGCACCGCGACCAGGGCGCCCGAGAGCACCAGCTGCACCGACGCGGCGAATCGGACGCCGAACGCCGTCACCGCGACGGGCACCACCATGAGCGCGACGGCGATCAGGACGGTGCTCACCGCGTCCCCGCCGGTGACGGCGACGACATAGCGCGCGGTCATGAGCGCGGCGATCGGCGCGCCGATGGGCGTGCCGAAGAAGAACCAGTACGAGACGATCCGAGCCGCGGTCGGGCCGAACGCGCGACGGGCGAACGTGGCGACGCCGCCCGCATCGGGATGCCGCCGGGCGAGAGCGGCGAAGGTCGCCGCGAGCGGCACCGAGATGAGCGCGAGGGCGGCCACCGCGAGGATGGCGCCGGGGCCCGCGACGGAGGCGGCGAGCGCCGGGAGCACGAGGATGCCGGTGCCGAGCACCGCGGCGACGTAAAGGGCGGTGCCCCCGGCGACCCCGATCCGCCCGTGCGGCGCCGTGTCGGAGACGGGCGCGGGCGCGCGCGTGAGAGGGGGCCCGTCCGTCATGTCTCCATGATGGCCCGGGCCCCCGACACTTCGTCCCTCTGTTACTCGGTCAGGTCGTAGACCGTCACTCCGTCGACCGTCTTCGCCGTGTAGTTCTGCTCGACCCAGCTGGCGATGGCGCTGGAGGCGCTGCTGCCGCCGTTCGACTGCCCGACGCCTCCCGCGATGAAGTAGTGGATCTCGCCCTTCGCCACGTCGGCCGTGAACTGCGCCAGGGTCGGCGACGGGTCGGAGCCGTTGAAGCCGCCGATCGGCATGACCGCCTCCTGCGTGGCCAGCTGGTAGCCGGCCGCCGAGTTGGAGCCGATCGCGGCGGCGACCCAGGTGTAGGAGGAGGCGTCCGCCTTCAGCAGGGCCGAGAGCGCGGACCCGACGCTGCCGGAGGAGAGGAGCGATCCCGCGCCTCCACCCGCGCCGCCCGGAGCGGTCTGGGCGCCGGTGCCGCCGGTGGTGGTCCCGCCGGTGTTGGTCCCGCCGGTCGTGCCGCCCGGGGCCTGGCCGCCGAAACCGTTCGGCGGGGTCCCGCCCTGGCCGCCGGTGCCGCCGGTCGCGCCGGGTCCGCCCTGGCCTCCGCCGCCGAAGCCGCGGCCCCCTCCGCCGCCCGGGCCGCCCATCGCGCTGGCCACCGTGGGGCCGGCCGTGACGATCGAGCCGGTGTGCCCGGTCGTGACGGTCTGGATCGTGTAGGCGAAGGGCGCGAGCAGCCCGGCGACGAGGGTGGTGGCGATGGTCGCGGTGCGGAGTGCCCGGCCGCGCTGCGGCAGCAGGAGCATCGCCGTGGCGACGATCGAGAGCACCACCACGACGACCTTGAGCCAGGGGAGCCAGTCCGCCGCGCGGTCCAGCAGCACCCACGCCCACACGCCCGTGCCGAGCATCGCGACGGCCGACACGATGCGCACCCAGAGGCGGTCGCGCGCGCCCCAGGCCGTGGCCGCGCCGATCGCGACGACTCCGGCCAGTGCCGGGGCGAGGGCGACGGTGTAGTAGGCGTGGAAGATGCCGGCCATGAAGCTGAAGGCGAGCGCCGTCACCACGAGCCAGCCGCCGAAGAGCAGGAGGGTGGCGCGCCGGCCGTCGGTCCTGGCCAGGCGGCGACCGAGGACGAGCGCGAGCACGAACAGCACCAGCGCGGCCGGGAGCAGCCAGGTGATCTGTCCGCCGATCTCGTTCTCGAAGAGGCGGGCGATGCCGGTCGATCCCCACATCCCGCCGCCGGTCGTGGCCCCGCCGCCGGTGACGCTGCCCGTCTCGTCACCCGTGAGCCGGCCGAGGCCGTTGTAGCCGAACGTCAGCTCGAGGAAGCTGTTGGTCTGCGAGCCGCCGATGTACGGACGCCACGACGCCGGCACCAGCTCGACGATCGCGACCCACCAGCCGGCGGCGACGATCACGGCGCCCAGAGCGGCGAACAGGTGCCCGAACCGCTTCTTCCACGAGATCGGCGCCGCGGCGAGATAGACGCCCGCGAGCACCGGGAGGATGAGGAAGGCCTGCAGCTGCTTCGTCAGGAAGCCGAAGCCGATCGCCACACCGGCCCACACCACCCAGCGGATGCGGCCCGACTCGATCCCCCGCAGCGTCAGATACGTGGCGAGCGTGAGCAGGAGCACCAGCAGCGCGTCCGGGTTGTTGAACCGGAACATGAGCGCGGCGACGGGGGTGATCGCGAGCACCCCGCCCGCGAGGAGGGCGGTGCGCGCCGTGAAGTGGCGGCGCACCGTCGCGTAGACGAGCGCGACGGTCGCCACGCCCATCAGCGCCTCCGGGAGCAGGATGCTCCACGAGCTCAACCCGAAGATCCGGACCGAGAGCGCCATGATCCACAGGCTGGCCGGCGGCTTGTCGACCGTGATCGAGTTGGCCGCGTCGCTGGAGCCGTAGAAGAAGGCCTCCCAGTTGACGGACCCCGCCTGCACCGCGGCCGAGTAGAACGAGTTGGCCCAGCCGCTCGCGGCGAGGTCCCAGACGTAGAGCAGGAGGGTGACGGCCAGCAGGCCGAGCAGCGCCGGGCGCTCCCAGGCGGCGGCGTCCTCCCTCCCGCGCACGAGGCGGCGGAGGATCGCGCGGGCGCGGCCGGGCGGGGCGTCCGCCGTCGGCATCGGCGCCACGGGGGTGGAAGCGGTGGTCGTGGTGGTGGTCATGATGTCACTCGCTTTCGCTGGTGGTGAGGGAGAGCGGTCGGGAGGCGGGGTCTGCCTGCACGGCGGCGGGGGCGGCCGGTGAGCGGCGGGAGGCCCGGAAGACCCAGAGCCGCAGCAGCACGAACCGCACGAGGGTGGCGACGAGGTTCGCCACCGTGAGCACGACCAGCTGCAGCCGTGCCGAGGCGTCGGGCACGAACGCGTGCAGGCCCAGCAGCGAGCCGCTGGTGAGCGCCCACGCGATCCCGAACACGATCAGTCCCTGGAACTGGTGGCGCACCATCCCGGGCCCGCTCACCCCGAAGGTGAAGCGCCGGTTGGCCCAGGTGTTCGCCACCGCGGTGATGAGCAGGGCCGCGAAGTTGGCGACCTGCGGGGTCACGATCGTCTGCAGCAGCAGGTAGAGCAGCGCGTACGCGACGGTCGAGAGCACCCCCACGACGCCGAAGCGGACCACCTGGCCGAAGAAGCTCGGCGGTCGCGGCGGCGCGAACGGCCGCCTCCCCAGCTCCGCGTAGATCGACTCGACGGGGATGCGGCCGCGGGCGATGTTCGTGCCGACCCGCGCCATCCCCTTGATGTCCTGGACGGCGGTGCTCACGATGTCGACGGAGCTCTGCGGGTCGTCGACCCAGTCGACCGGGATCTCGTGGATGCGCAGGCCCGACCGCTCGGCCAGGATCAGCAGCTCCGTGTCGAAGAACCAGGCGTCGTCCTCGACGAGCGGGAGGAGCCGCTGCGCGACGTCCTTCCTGATCGCCTTGAACCCGCACTGGGCGTCGCTGAACCCGACGGACATCGTCCGCCGGAGCAGCAGGTTGTAGCTGCGGGAGATGAACTCGCGCTTGCCGCCGCGCGTCACGCGCGAGCTGCGGCCGAGCCGCGTACCGATCGCGAGGTCGGAGTGCCCGGAGAGCAGCGGGGCGACCAGCGGGGGCAGCGCGGCGAGATCGGTGGAGAGGTCCTCGTCCAGGTAGACGAGCACCTCCGCTTCGGAGGCGCCCCACACCTGCTTGAGCGCGCGACCGCGCCCTTTCAGGGGGAGATGCACCGCGACGACGCCGGGCAGCTCCGCGGCGAGCCGGTCCGCGATGGCGGCGGTCTCGTCGGTGCTGGCGTTGTCCGCGATGGTGATCCGCCAGCTCCGCTCGACGGAGTCGGTCAGATAGGTGTGGAGGCGGCGGATGGACGACTCGAGGGTCGCCTGCTCGTTGTAGACGGGCACGGCGATGTCGAGCGAGAGGGTGGCGGGTTCGTACGACATGCGCACAACCCTCGCGCCGTTACATTCCCGTGACCTTTCGCGGGACTATGCGCGCCTCATGCGTTCCCTGCGGGGTTCCTATGCCCCGGAGCGCGCGACATTCGGCACGAATGTCGCCTTTGCCGACGCGTTTCCCGACATTCGGCACGAATGTCGTCTGGGCGCGACGGCGCTCGTCGCCGCGCTCGGCCGTGAGCGCGGTGGCGGGCCTCTCGGGGTGAGGCGTCAGGCGGGTCGGATGTTCGACGCCTGCAGGCCCTTGGGGCCCTGCGTCACCTCGTACTCGACGCGCTGGTTCTCCGTGAGGTTGCGGTAGCCATCTCCGGAGATCTCACTGAAGTGGGCGAACACGTCGGGCGAACCGTCGTCCGGGGCGATGAACCCGAACCCCTTCTCCGAGTTGAACCACTTGACGGTGCCAATTGCCATCGTTCTCTGCCTTCTCTTCTGCACGGGCCACAAGGACGACCCACCGCCAGTGTCCCCCAAGAGCGGCTGAAACGCGAGTATTCTGCAACTCCGTGACCTCCGATATCCCGACCGTGCTCTTCGTCTGCGTGCACAACGCGGGCCGCTCCCAGATGGCCGCCGGCTTCGTGCGCCATCTCGCCGGCGACCGGGTGCGCGTGCTCTCGGGCGGCTCCGAACCGGCCGATCGGCTGAACCCCGTCGCCGTCGCCGTCATGGCGGAGGAGGGCATCGACATCGCGCAGGAGGTGCCGTCGATCCTCGAGACCGAGCAGGTGCGCTCGTCCGACGTGGTCGTGACGATGGGCTGCGGCGACGCGTGCCCGGTCTTCCCCGGCAAGCGCTACGAGGACTGGGAGTTGGACGACCCCGCCGGGCAGGACGCCGACGCGGTCCGCCGCATCCGCGACGACATCCGCTCCCGCGTCGAGGGGCTGCTGTCGTCGCTGGCCGGCTGATCGGCCCCGTCACGCCCTCCCCGCTCCACCGACGAACGTTCACCCGTCACCCCTTGTCCCCCGGCCGTGTACCCCGCTAGGGTCGAGCCAAGCAAGCTGCACGTTCGGGGAGGGGTGCCGCGTGACGACCTATGAGACGCCGATCGGGAATGCGCCGAAGGCAGGGCAGGACATCCATCTGGTCCGGTGGGTGCATCGGGCGGACGGGTGGAGCAGCGAGACGCTGCTCTGCACCTATCTGGCGGGCACACCGCACGACTGGATCGTGGAGTCGCGGGGGCAGCGCGTCGAGCTGCCGCGCGAAGAGTGGGCGCAGTTCGCCTTCTGAGCCGGCGACGGCCCCGGGCTGAGGGCCGCGCGGTGCGTCCGCGTCAGAGCCCGGCCTGCGCCGCGAGCACGTCGACGGCCGCGCGCCAGTCCACCGAGGGGATGCCCTCGCCGGACTCCTCCTCGCCGGGGAGCCGGGCGACGAAGGTCGGCCAGACCTCGCCCGCGGGATGCTGCTCCTCGACGAGCCCCAGATAGTCGCCGCCGTAGTACACCTCCCACGCCGCCGTGGAGGTGGGGCTGTACATCAGGGTGAGCGGGAGGGAGCCGTAGGTGTAGACGGCGTGCTGGTGCGCGAGCTGCTTGTCCGTCATGTTCGGCAGGATAGGCGTCTTCGCGGCGGCACGGAAGGGACTGTCGCGCCGCCGCTCGCCGTGCTGTCACGCGACATCGGCGTCGTCGCCGTCGTCGTCCTCCGACTGCTCGTGCGTGGCCGCGATCGCCGCGTCCACCACATCGCGCATCCGGCCGCGCCGGGCGAACGCCGCGCGCTGCCGGCCGGCCCCTCCCCCGGTGCGCAGGATGCGCGCCAGCCCGCGCTGCACCAGCGCGAGGTCGCCGGCCCGCTCCAGGTCGGGCGCCGTGTAGGCGAGCAGCGCGGTGACCGCGTCCGCGGCGGTGCCCGCGAGCCCGGACTCGGGATGCGGCAGCAGCCCGGTCGCGCCGGTGAGCGCCGCCTGCCACTCGGCGAGCCGCAGCGCCGCCGACGGCAGTGGGAGCGGCGGGATGCCGGCGCGCCACTGCTGCGCGGCCGTCTCGACCAGCGCGCGCACCAGGGCGGCCAGGACGACCGTGTCGCGGGCGTCCAGGCAGACGTCGGCGACCCGGATCTCGATGGTGGGCTGCTTGTGCGAGAGCCGGGCGTCGAGGTACAGCATCCCCTTGTCGAGGATGACGCCGGTGTCGACCAGGAGCCGCTCGAACCGGTCGTACGCCTCCACCGAGCCGAACACGTCGGTCGGACCGGCGCTCTGCCACTGGTGCCAGACGACGAAGCGGTAACTGGCGTGGCCGGTGTCGACCCCGCCGGCGAAGGGCGAGTTCGCCGTCAGCGCGAGCAGCACGGGCAGCCAGGTGCGGATGCGGTCGAGCACCGCGACGCCCTCCTCTCGGGAGGCGATGGCGACGTGGACGTGGCAGCCGCAGACCAGGGTGCCGCGCGCCGTCAGGCCGTACCGCTCCATCATCCGGTCGTAGCGCGGATCGGGCGTGGCGTGCGGGCGCAGCCGTCGCGGCGACATCGCGAGCGCCACCGCCCGCGCCCCGTGCCGCAGCGCGAGCCGATCGGCGAGTTCGCGGCCGGCGACGATGTCCGCGAGCAGCGCGGCCATGGAGGTGTGCGGTCGCGTCTGCGTCTCCAGCATCTCCTGCTGGATCTCGGCGCTCACCTCGGGGCCGTCGGCGACGGGAGGGGCGTCCGCGAGGGCGAGAGGTGCCACCGGCGCCGCGACCCCGCGCGCGTCGACGAGCAGGAGCTCCTCCTCCACCCCGACCGTCCTCACGCCACCACTATGCGCGCGGACCCGCCGGGCGGGCAATCCCCGTCGGCCATGAATCGGCCGTGAGACCAGCGCCGCCGGAACGGCCCCTGACGCGGCCCGCGCAGCCCCCTAGACTCGGCCGCATGACGGCTCCCGACGCCTCCGCCCTCGCCGCCCTCTGGGCCACCGCCCTCGCCGGGGATCCGGCCGGGCTGGAGCGTGCGCTCGGGGAGAACAGCAGGCTCCCCGGGCCGCGCGCCGACCTCGAGCTCGCCGCCCGGCTGGCCGACACCGCCGGCGCGACGCCCGTCGCCGACCGGGACGCGGCGCTCGCCCTCCTCGACGGCTGGCTGGCCCATCCCCCACGCCTCGCCGTCGACCTCCCCGAACCGCATCGCGAGTACGTCGCGGCCTGCGCGGCGCTGGCCGCCGGTGCGCTCGGGGCGGTGCCGCTGCTGACCACGGCCGCCGGCGACGAGCGCTGGCGGGTGCGCGAGATGGCGGCGACCGGGATGCAGCGCGTCCTGGACCACGACTGGACGGAGGGCCTCCGCGAGGTGCGGCGGTGGCTCGGCGGAGACGGAGCGCCCGCCACCCGGGCCCTCCCCGTCCGCGCCGCCGTCGCGGCCGTCGCCGAGCCCCGCCTCCTGAAGCAGGCTCCGCACGGCGCCGAGGCGTGCGCCGTCGTCGGCGACGCGATCGACCTCCTGCTCGCCGTACCGGCGGAGCAGCGCCGCGACCCCGACGTCCGCGTCCTCCGTCAGGCGCTCGGCTACGCGGTCAGCGTCGTCGCGGTGGCCGCCCCGGACGACGGCGTCCCGCTGCTCGAACGCCTCGCCACCGCGGCCGACGCGGATGCCCGCTGGATCGCCCGCGAGAACCTGAAGAAGGCACGGCTGTCCGTGCTGGGCACGCGGCTCGACGTGGCGCGGGAGGCGTCGGCTCTGACGACCTGACCCTCACCGCAGCAGCGCCTCCACCATGTCGCGGCCGAGCCGGGCCGCGGCGACCACGTCGAACACGTAGACCACGTAGCGTCCGCGCCGGCTGGTCGTCACGAAGCCGGCCTGCTTGAGGATCGCCAGGTGCCGGGAGACCTCCGGCGCGCTCAGACTCCAGGCCTCCGCCAGGTCGGCGGTGGTGTGCGGCCCGCGGATGAGGCTCCGCGCCAGGCGGAGCCGCACCGGGTTGTCGAGGGCGTGCAGCCGCTCCTCGATCACCTCCACCGTCGTCGCCGGCCCGGGCGCGGCGCCGCCGGCCACCGCGCTGCCCGAGACCGGGTACTGGATGACCGGCCGCCATCCCGGAGCGTGCACGACCAGCAGGTGAGGGTGGCCGAGCACGCTGGGCAGGAAGGTGACCCCCGCCTCGTCGGCGGTCGTCGCGTTGTCCTGCAGCTTGTCCACGACGATGCGGGTGCCGTCGTCGTCCACGGTGACGGCGGGCGAGACCGTGTCGACCAGTCGCCGCAGGCCGGAGGTCGCGAGCACGTCGTGCTTGAGCCGCGCGTCGGCGGTCAGCCGCGGGACGAGCTGCGCCCACGCCTCCGCGAAGAACGCCGCCTCGCAGTCCTCCAGCAGCCGCCGGATCGTCGCCCGGGCGCGGGGAGGGTTGTCGAGCACGTAGTCGACGAAGCCGATCTGGCGTGGCCCTCGGGCGAGCGCGCGCTCGCGGGCGAGGTCCCGCGCCGCCGGGTCGACCAGGGGCGAGCCGAGCTCCCGGTGCAGGGGCACGGTGCCGCAGCTGCTCGTGAGGAGCGCCGCCGACACCCAGGTCTCGTCGCTCAGCGCATCCACCGCGTCCAGTTCGTCGCCCAGGGTCGCGCCCGGCTCGGCGGGCAGCAGCATGTCGGCGCGGGAGGTCCGCCACAGGAAGTCGGCGTCGATCAGCCGCTCGAGGAGCTGCGGCTCGACGGACGCCGCGACCGACGACACCCAGCCGTTCTGCGCCGGATGGTGCGCGGGTTCGACCAGCAGGTGCACCGCGGACCCCAGCTCGGCGAGCGGAGACGGCGCGAACCGGTAGCCCTCGGCACGCACCCGGCTGACATCGATGGAGACGCTCATGCCGTCATCCTCGCAAGGTTTCCCCCGCGCGGGCGCGTCGATTGACGATGATCGTCAATCGGAGCGCGCGACCGGTCGCCGGTCGGCGAAGGTGGCGGCATGACCACGAAAGAGCTCCACCTCCCGCGTCGCGCCGCCGTCCTCCCCGGAGGGCCGCGCCGCGCGCTGAACGCCCTGCTCGCGCGGCGCGACCGGCGAGCGGGCTCCCGAGCGGAGCGCGCCACCGCGCTCCGTCAGCGCCTGGACCGGCTGGAGGCCGCACGCACGGCGGCCGAACGCGCGCGCCTCTGGTGGTGAGCGCCGCCGTCCGCCCTCACATTTGGACCGAATGTCGCGAATGCGCTCGCGATTCGCGACATTCGGTCCAAATGTGCGGAGGGGTCCGCGGCGTGAGGTCAGCGGGACAGGGCCTGGTCGATGTCCGCGAGCAGGTCGGCGACGTCCTCGATGCCGACGGAGAGGCGCACGATGTTGTCCGGCACCTCCAGCTCGGTGCCGCGGACCGACGCGTGCGTCATCTCCGACGGGTAGCCGATGAGCGACTCCACGCCCCCGAGCGACTCGGCGAGCTGGAAGACCTGCGTCGACTCGGCGAACGCCCGGGCCGCCGCGGCGCCCCCGCTCAGCGCGACCGAGATCATGCCGCCGAACCCGCTCATCTGGCGCGCGGCCAGCTCGTGCCCGGGGTGGCTCGGGAGGCCGGGGTAGTAGACCGCGTCGACCCCGGCGTGCCCGACGAGGGCCTCGGCGATCGCCTGCGCGTTCGCGGTGTGGCGGTCCATGCGCACGGCGAGCGTCTTGATGCCGCGGACCGTGAGCCACGCATCCATCGGGGCCGAGACCGCGCCGGCGGCGAACTGGATGAACTGCACCTTCTCCGCCAGCTCCTCGTCCGCGAACACGAGGGCGCCGCCGATGACGTCGGAGTGGCCGCCGAGGTACTTCGTGGTCGAGTGCACGACCACGTCCGCCCCGAACGAGAGCGGCTGCTGCAGCGCCGGCGACGCGAACGTGTTGTCCACGACGACGAGCGCGCCGGCCGTGTGCCCCAGCTCGACGAGGGCGGCCAGGTCGCTGATCTTCATCAGCGGGTTGCTGGGCGTCTCGATCCAGAGGACGCGGGTGCGCTCGGTCGTCAGCGCCGCGCGCACGGCGTCGAGGTCCGTGAGGTCGACGGTGGTGTTGCCGATGCCCCAGGCCCGGTGGATGCGGTTGATCAGGCGGTGCGTCCCGCCGTAGACGTCGTTGCCGAGCACGACGTGGTCGCCCGGGACGAGCACGGCGCGCAGCAGCGCATCCTCCGCGGCGAGGCCCGAGGCGAACGACAGGGCGCTCACCCCGCCCTCGAGCGAAGCGAGCAGCGTCTCGAGCGACGTGCGCGTCGGGTTGCCGCCGCGGCCGTACTCGTAGCCGTTGCGCAGGCCGCCGATGCCGTCCTGCACGAAGGTGGAGGTCTGGTAGATCGGCGGGATGATCGCGCCGGTCGTCGGGTCGAACTCCTGGCCCACGTGGATGGCGCGGGTGGCGAAGCCCTGGTTCGTGTCGTGCTCGGCGGTCATGGCGGTGTCTTTCGTGTCGTTCGTGTCGTTCGGTGGGAAGGCCGCGGGGATGCGCGGGCGCGGAGGTGCGGGATGCGTGGGCATCCCGCACGACTCAGTCGCTGAGGTAGTTGAGCAGGTCCTGCCGGGTCAGCACCGCGAGCGGCTTGCCGTCCTCGGTGACGAGCAGGGCGTTGGCCGTGCCCAGGGCGGCGCGCGCCGCCGTCACCGGCTCGTTGACGCCGATCAGCGGCAGCGCGTCGCCGATGTGCTTGGCGACCGGGTCGCTCATCGCGGCGCGTCCGCTGAACACGGCGTCCACGAGGGACGTCTCGTCGAGCGCACCGGCGACCTCGCCCATCACGACGGGCGGCTCGGCGGTCAGCACCGGCAGCTGCGAGACCCCGTACTTGTTCATGATCTGGATGGCGTCCCGCACGGTCTCGGCCGGGTGCGTGTGCACCAGGTCCGGGAGGTCGCCCCGCTTGGTCTTGATGACATCCTGGACCGTGGACTCGTCCGGCACCTCGCTGAAGCCGTAGGACTGCATCCACTTGTCGTTGAAGATCTTGGCCAGGTAGCCGCGGCCGCCGTCGGGGAGGATGACCACCACGACGTCGTCGGCGGTGAGGCTCTTCGCCGCGCGCAGGGCGGCGACGACGGCCATGCCGCTGGAGCCGCCGACGAGGATGCCCTCCTCGCGCGCCAGGCGACGGGTCATGTGGAACGACTCGGCGTCGGTGACCGGGATGACCTCGTCCACCACCGTGGGGTCGTACGCGCTCGGCCAGAAGTCCTCGCCCACGCCCTCCACCAGGTACGGACGACCGGTGCCGCCCGAGTAGACGGAGCCCTCCGGGTCGGCGCCGATGATGCGCACCGCGCCCTCCGACACCTCCTTGAGGTAGCGGCCGGTGCCCGAGATGGTGCCGCCCGTGCCGACGCCGGCGACGAAGTGCGTCACCTTGCCCTCGGTGTCGCGCCAGATCTCCGGGCCGGTGGTCTCGTAGTGGCTGCGCGGCCCGTTCGGGTTCGCGTACTGGTTGGGCTTGAACGCGCCCGGGATCTCGGCCGTCAGGCGGTCCGAGACCGAGTAGTAGGAGTCGGGATGCTCGGGCGGCACCGACGTCGGCGTCACCACGATCTCCGCCCCGTAGGCGGTGAGGACGTTGCGCTTGTCCTCGCCCACCTTGTCGGGCAGCACGAACACGCACCGGTAGCCGCGCTGCTGGGCGATGAGCGCCAGCCCCACGCCGGTGTTGCCGCTCGTCGGCTCCACGATGGTGCCGCCGGGCTTCAAGTGGCCGTCCCGTTCCGCAGCATCGATGATGCGGCTCGCGATGCGGTCCTTGGAGGATCCTCCGGGGTTCAGGTACTCGAGCTTGACGAGCACCGTCGCCGCGATCCCCTCGGTCAGCCGGTTGAGCTTCACGAGCGGGGTGTCGCCGACCAGGTCTGTGATGGTCTCTGCGTACTTCACGGGACCAACGGTAACAGCGCGGGCACCGCGGATCGATCCTGTTACAGCCCGTAGACTCTCGTGCATGCCCGTGTCCGACCTCTCGCCCGTGGCCCAGGACTACCTGAAGTTCATCTGGTCCGCCACCGAATGGGAGGGCGATCCCGTCACCGTGAAGCAGCTCTCCGAGCGGATGGGCGTGCGCGCGGCGACGGTCTCCGACGGCATCCGCCGCCTGACCGAGCAGGGCCTGCTGGCCCACGAGCCCTACGGCGGCATCGAGCTGACCGAGGAGGGGCGGCGGCACGCGGTCGCCATGGTGCGCCGCCACCGGCTCATCGAGACCTTCCTGGTGGAGGAGCTCGGCTACGGTTGGGACGAGGTCCACGACGAGGCCGAGGTCCTGGAGCACGCCGTCTCGGACGACCTCGTCGAGCGCATCGACCGCCGCCTCGGCTTCCCCGCCCGCGACCCGCACGGCGACCCCATCCCCACCGCCGACGGCCAGCCCCGCCGGCCCGACGCCGTCCCGTTGCTGTCGGCGCCGACCGGTGTGGAGGTCGTGGTCGCCCGCATCTCGGACGCCGACCCGGCCATCCTGCGCTACCTCGGCGAACTCCGCATCGGCCTCGACACCGCCTTGACCGTGGACGAGCACCGCGAGTTCGCGGGCGACGTCACCGTGCGCACCGCCGACGCGACGATCGTGCTCGGCGCAACCGCCGCCGCCGCCGTCTGGGTCGTCACCGCCTGACCCGCCGCACCGCACCGCAGGGCATCCCGCGCGGGTAACGGAGGACATCCGGCCCGACCCGCCGTCCCGGCGCAGGTAACGGAGGACATCAGCCCCGATCCGCCCCCGGATCTCCTCCCCTGGCCGCACCACCACGGGCGCCGCTACCGGAGGACATCCCTCCCCCGATCGCCCCGCCCCTCCTCCGTTACCCGCTCCGCCGCGGCGCGCCGCGCGAAGACTCCTCCGCTCGCCCCGCCCCGCCCCGACCTCACGCCCCGGTCACGGTCAGCACCACCAGCGCGAGGTTGAGCACCACGACCAGCGCCGCCACCACGCCCCCGGCCAGCCGCACCCACAGCGGATCCGCCCGGTCGCCCATGACCTCGCGCGACCCGGTCAGCCGCAGCAGCGGGATCATGGCGAACGGGATCCCGAGGCTCAGGAACACCTGCGAGAGCACGAGCGCCCAGGTCGGGTCGACTCCGGCGGCGAGGATGACCACGGCCGGGATGAGCGTCACGACCCGCCGGGCCAGCAGCGGCACGCGCACCTTCAACAGCCCGCCCATGATCGTGGCGCCCGCGTAGCTGCCCACCGACGTGGAGGCGAGGCCCGATGCGAGCAGGCCGATCGCGAAGACGACGCCGACGACCGGTCCGAGCGCCGAGGAGATCGCGGCGTGCGCGCCCTCGATGGAGTCCGTCCCATCGACGCCGCGCAGCGAGGCCGCGGCCACAAGCAGCATCGCGATGTTGACGGCGCCGGCGACGATGAGCGCGAGCACCACATCCAGCCGGGTGGCGCGCAGCAGGGTGCGCACCCGCCCCGCGTCGGCCGAGACGCCGTGGCGGTCGCGGGCGAGCGCCGAGTGCAGGTAGATCGCGTGGGGCATCACGGTCGCCCCGAGCATGCTCGCCGCGAGCAGCACGGTGGGAGCACCGTCGAACCGCGGCACGAGCCCCCCGGCCGCCGCACCCCAGTCGACCGGGCTGACGAACATCCCGGCGAGGAAGCCCACCGCGATGACGCCGAGCAGGGCGATCACCACGACCTCGAACGGCCGCTGCCCCCTCCGCGACTGGATGCTCAGGATGCCGATCGACGCGACCCCGACGATGAGGCCCCCGATCGGCAGCGGCAGCCCGAACAGCAGGTTGAGCGCGATCGCGCCGCCGATCACCTCGGCGATGTCCGTCGCGGCGGCGACGAGCTCCGCCTGCACCCAGTACGCGCGCCGGGATCCGGTGCCGAGGCGTGCGCCCAGCAGCTCCGGGAGGCTCCTCCCGGTCACGATGCCGAGCTTCGCCGACTGGTACTGCACGAACACCGCGATCGCGTTCGCGGCGACGAGCACCCAGACGAGCAGGTAGCCGTACTGGGCGCCGGCCGTCAGGTTGGCGGCGACGTTGCCCGGGTCGACGTAGGCGATGGCGGCGACGAACGCCGGGCCCAGGAGGAACAGCAGCCGGGCGCGCGAACCGGTGGCTCGCTCCGTCGTCGTGACCGCCATGTACGCCCTCCCGAACTCAAGTGTTAGGCCAGGCTAACACTTAAAGCGAGTGCGCCGCGATGGCACCCTCGGGATGGTTCAGCGGCGCAGTCCGCGCGACCCGGAGACGTCCCCGCCGGCCCGCTCGGCCATCGCCTTGCGGTTGTCGATGGTCTGCCCGATCTCCCGCGCCAGGAGCGGACGGCGCCGCACGAGCTCCTCCAGCACGGGCACCGGCACGGTGACCAGGGTGACGTCGGTGAGGGCGACCACGGACGTGAAGAGCTTCTCCCCGGTCAGGGCGGTCAGGCCGACGAAGTCGTTGACGCCGAGCTGGCCGAGCGGCAGCAGCGAGCCGTCCTCCGTCACCGCGTCGAGCCGCGCCTCCCCGACCGCGATCACGCCGGTGGAGTCCGGGATGCTGCCGGCCCGCTGGAGGGTCTCCCCCGCCCCGTAGCGCTCGAGCGTCGCGCGCGACGCGAACTCCTCGACCTCGTCCTCCCCGATGTGCAGGCTCCCCGCGACCCGGGTCAGCAACTCCCGCAGCCGCTCGGGCGTGCGGTAGTCGTCGGTCAGGTCGCCGTCGAGGTGCAGGTCGGCCCGGCGCGCGGCGTACCAGAGCCAGGTGAGGAACAGCGCGAGCGTCTGGTCGCTCTGCGACGGGCTGTCCACCGGGATGTCGATCTGGTACTTCGCGGCGCCGACCGGGTAGGCGGCGGGCGACGCGTCCCTGGCCAGCATCGGCAGCTCGGCCGCGACCGTCCGCAACAGCCGCACCACGTCCTGCGGCGCGTCGTCCGTCGTGAAGGTCAGCGTGGAGGAGAGCAGGAACGGACCTGGCGCCTTCGACAGGTTCGTGAACGACGCGTCGGCGAGGGAGCCGTTCGGGACGATCTGGATGCCGTTGCCGGTGTCGATGTGCACCGCCCGCCAGTTCACCTCGATCACGCGGCCGCGCACGCTGCCCGTGTCGAGCCAGTCGCCGAGCCGGAACGGCTGCTCGAACAGCAGGAACAGGCCGGAGACGATCGGCCCGACCGCGTTCTGCAGCGCGAGGCCGATGACGATCGAGCTCACCCCGAGCGCTGTGAACAGGCCGCCGACGTCGGCGCCCCAGACCCACGCGAACAGCACCGCCAGGCACACCACGATCAGCAGCAGCCGCACGATGTCCACGAAGATCGACGGGACGCGCGCCCGCCACGAACCGCGGTCCGCCGTCGCGAACAGGGCGACGTTCAGCCCGTTGAGCAGCACCAGGATGAGCAGGAACCCGAAGACCGTCGCGACCACCTTCGTCGTCGTCACGTCGCGGGAGCCGAGGTCCACCTGGCTCAGGAGGATCAGCAGCGCGCCGAGGGGCAGCACGTAGTTGCGCACCAGGCGCACGATCTTCGCCGCCGGGTTGCCGCGCCGCGTCATCCACGCGATCAGCTCCGTGAGCACCAGCAGCACGATGGGCAGGCCGATCACGATGATCAGCGCGGGCCAGAACCACGGCTGGCCGGTGATGTCAGACACGGGCCGCCTCCGCGTCGATGCGCCAGACGCGCACCCTGCCGCCCTGCGTCTCCAGCACCCCCGAGTCGGAGTAGCCGACCGAGTCCGGGAGGGAGTCGACCACCCGCTGCGTCAGGTAGATGCCCGGACTGCTGGAGACGTCCTGCACGCGGTGCGCGAGGTTCACGGCGTCGCCCCACATGTCGTAGACGACGCTCGTCCGGCCCACGAGGCCGCTCGTCACCGTGCCGCTGTCGATGCCGGCGCGCAGCTTGAGCTCGATGCCGTTCTGAGCGCCGTACCGGTCCAGGATGCCCTGCATGGCGATCGCGAACTCCACCATCCGCCGGGCGTTGTCGACCCGCGGGACGGTCAGCCCGCACGAGGCCAGGTACCCCTCCTGGCGGGTGGTGCGCACGCGCTCGACCCCGTACTTGTCGGCCGCCTCGTCGAAGCTGCGCACGATGCTGTTGAGCAGCGCGAGCGACTCGGCGGAGTCCTTGCCGCGGGCGTACTCGTCGAACCCGCCGATGTCGGCGAAAAGCACCGTGACGTCCTGGTGGTCCTCCGCGATCGTCTCGTCGCCCTGCCGGTACCGCTTCGCGACCCCCTCGGGCATCAGCGTGAGCAGCAGGCGTTCGTGCTCCTCCTGCTCCGCCTCGAGCAGATCGGCCTTCACCTGGAGGCTGCGCGACATGTCGTTGAACGCCGTGCCGAGGTCGGCGATCTCGTCACGCGACTTCGTGTCGACCTGCACCCCGACCTCCCCCGCCGCCACGCGTTTCACGGCGTCGAGGAGGCGGCGGAGCGGGCGCAGGAACACCTGCGCGAGCAGCAGCGAGAGCAGGCAGACCACGAGCACGAGCGCCGCGGTCGACAGCACGAGGTTGCGGGTGAAGTCGGCGGCCGGGGCGAACGCCTCCGACGTGTCCTCGCGCGCGACGATCACCCAGTTGAGGCCCTGGATGTCGAGCGGAGCGTACGCCGCGAGGTTCTCCCGGCCGACGTAGCTCGCTCCGATCGAGGTCCCGGTCTTCCCCTTCAGCGCGTTGTTCACCGCGATCGTGTTCACCGGTTGCAGCAGCACCGTCCCCTTGACGTCGACGATCCGCTTCGCGACCGCGGGCGGCGTTCCTGCGGCGATCGCCTGCTCCTCGTACGCCTTCGGATCCTGGATGAGCAGCCGCGACGCCGACCGCATCGTCTTGTCCGGCCCGGCGATGTAGACCTCGCCGGTCTTCCCGAGCCCCTGCTTCGCCCAGCCCTCGTTGCCGGTCATCACGTTGTTGATCGTGTCGATGTTGATCTGGAACGCGAGCACGCCGGTGAGCTTGCCGTCCTGCCCGACCGGCGAAACCACCCAGATCGTCGGCACGCCGAGCGATGGCAGGTAGCGCTCGAAGTCGGTCGTGACGGTGGCGTCGAGCGTGTTCGTGGTGAGCACCTTCTGGTACGCCGTCGAGAGCAGCGAGTTCTTGTACGGACCGGTGAGGACGTTCGTGCCCAGGTCGGTGCCCTTGTACGCCGAGTAGACGACGTCGCCCTGCGTGTTCAGCAGCAGCGCGTCGTCGAAGTTCAGATTGGTGACCAGGTCGCTGAAGTAGTGGTTGTACTGCGCGTTCGCCGCCGACCAGGCGCTGCCGTCCCCGGCGTCCGCCTGCGTGATCGCCTTGTCGTAGTCGAGCTTGTACGGCGCCGTGTAGTACGACTGCAGGTACGCGCCCGCACCCTCCGGCGTGAACCCGTCGGCCGAATACGTGTTCTCGCTGCGCTTGTCGAGCGCCGGGACGAACGTGTCCGCGTAGAAGGCGTCGAGCGCCTGCGTCCGTGCCGGCGGCAGCGTCGCCGTCCCGAGCTGGGCGAACGCCGCGTTGAACGCGTTCGACGCATCGATCGCGCTCTGGTTGCTCGAGCCGAGCGTCACAGCCGACCGCACGTTCGCGAACACCCGCTCGATCTCCGCCGCCCGCGTCTCCCGCACGCTCGTCAGCTGCTTGAGCGCCGCCTCCTTGAGCGAGTCGGTCGCGTTCACGTAGCCGATCACGCCCGTCACCAGCACCGAGAAGATGCTCACCCCGAGCAGCATCAGCAGCAGCTTCGATTGGATGCTCAGCCCGCCGCGCCGTCGGCGGCGCGGGGTCGCCGGTGGCGGCGCCGACGCCGGAGGTGCGGCGGAATCGGGCGGCGTCGCCTCGGGCGGAACAGGTGCGGTCTCGAGTGTGTCGGCGGTCACGCGGTCCCCTTTTGTCGCGCAGAACTCGGCATACAGCTGTGCACGCAAGCTATGCCCGCACACCCACCACATCTAGTCCCGACCGCGAAACCGCCCCGAGCCCCGCCCAGCCCCGCGCTCCCGGGCGCCGTAACTCCTGCGATCCCGCCACCCCGGCATCCATGCACCGGAGTTCCGGCGACCTGAGCGGCGCGTCGCCGGAGAACTCCGGAGTTCCGGCAGCCGACGACAACAGCCTGCACCCGGCACGCCTGTCCCCGCCCGTTGCCCCCGAGGCCGGGCCAACTCCGGCTCCCGGCGCTGACACGCCGCTCAGGTCGCCGTTCAACCGGAGTCCCTGCCCGACAGCCGCGAATTCACCGGAGTTGCAGCGGCCGCCCCCGACCCATCCCGCACTCGGAGTTGCAGCGGCCGCCTCCGGCCCCCTCACCCCTCCGGGCTGAGCGTCCCCTCGATCTGCTCGCGGTACAGCTTCGTGTAGACGCCGCCCGCCTCCAGCAGTTCCCGGTGGGTCCCGCGCTCCACGATCTGCCCGTGGTCGACGACGAAGATCACGTCGGCCGCGACGATGGTGGAGAGGCGGTGGGCGATGGCGATCGTGGTGCGGCCGCGGGAGGCGGTGTCGAGCGCCTGCTGCACGACGCGTTCCGAGATGGTGTCGAGGGCGCTGGTCGCCTCGTCGAGGATGAGCACCTCGGGGTCTTTGAGCAGCACGCGCGCGATGGCGATGCGCTGCTTCTCGCCGCCGGAGAGGCGGTAGCCGCGCTCCCCCACGATCGTCGCGTAGCCGTCGGGGAAGCTCACGATGGTGTCGTGGATGTTCGCCTGCCGGGCGGCCGCCTCCAGCTCCTCCTGCGTCGCGTCCGGCCGGGCGTAGCGGAGGTTCTCGGCGATGGTGGCGTGGAACAGGTACGTCTCCTGGCTGACCACGCCGATGTGCGCGACGAGCGACTCCTGCTGCAGCCCGCGGATGTCCTCGCCGCCGAACAGGATGCGCCCGCTGGTGGCGTCGTAGAACCGCGGGATCAGGTACGAGACGGTCGTCTTGCCCGCGCCGCTCGGTCCGACGAAGGCGGCGAACTCGCCTGCGCGGATGGTGAACGACACGTCGTCGAGCGTGTTGCGCTCGCCCTCCCGCGCGTCCGGGTAGCGGAAGACGACGTGGTCGAACTCGATGCGGCCGAGGTCGCGCTCGGGGTCGACGGGCACGGCGTCGGGGCGGTCGGCGATGGCCGGCTTGAGGTCGAGGTACTCGAAGATGCGGGCGAACAGCGCGCCCGAGGTCTGCAGGTCCAGCGCGACGCGCATCAGCGCGAGCAGCGGGAACAGGAGGCGCGCCTGCACGGTCGTGAAGGCGACGATCGTTCCGGCCGTGATGTCCGTCGCGCCGCCCAGGATGAGCCATCCCGACACGACGTAGACGATCGCCGGGATCGACGACAGGAAGATGTTCACCATCGCGAAGAACCACTGGCCGCTCATCGCCTGCGAGACCTGCAGGCGGATCTGGTTCTCGTTCTCGTCGGAGTAGCGCTGCACCTCGGCGCCCTGCCGGTTGAAGCTCTTCGAGAGCAGGATGCCCGAGACGCTCAGGGTCTCCTGCGTGATGGCGGTCATGTCCGACAGCGACTCCTGCGTGCGCGTCGCGATCCGCGCGCGCACCTGCCCGACCCGCCGCTGCGCGATCACGAGGATGGGCATCAGGACCACCGCGACGATCGTCAGCTGCCAGTTGAGCAGCAGCATCGCGACGAGCGCCGCGATCACCGTCACGGTGTTGCCCAGGATGCTCGACATCGTGTTGGTGAGCACGCTCGCCACCCCGCCGACGTCGTTCTGGAGGCGGGACTGGATGATGCCGGTCTTGGTCTTGGTGAAGAAGCTCAGCTCCATCGACTGCAGGTGCGAGAAGAGGCGCACGCGCAGCGCCCCCATAACCTTGTTGCCGACGGAGGCGGTCAGGTACGTCTGCCAGACGCCGAGCAGGGCGGACCCGACGAAGACCACGATCATCGCGACGACGATCTCGATCAGCACGGGCATGTCCGGGCCGCCCTTGGGGAAGAGCCCGTCGTCGAAGGCGCGCTGGGTCAGGAGGGGCGGGATGACCGACAGGGCCGCGCCGACCAGCACGAGCACCATCGTGACGATGATGGCGGTGCGGTGCGCGGCGAACAGCGACACGATCCGGCGGAACAGGTGCGGGATCTTCGGGGCGGTGGCGTTGAGCGCCTTCTGCGCTTCGGCGTCGCCGCCGCTCACGCGCGACCGCATCCCGCCGCCGCCTCCGCCGCCCATGCCCATCCCGCGCATCCCGCTCACGGCCTCAGCCTATGCCTGCCGTCCGACGCGCCCGTCCGCGGCGCGGATGACCGGTCCCACACCTCCTCGGCCCCCGCCCGAGGGTGGAACACCGTGACGGAACCGTGATGCAAGCGCTTGACGTAAACGCTTGCATAGACGAGCGCAGCCGGAGTACGGTGTCGGCGGGCGCACCCGCGCCCGCACCAAGAGCTCAATGAGGAGTGAAATGAAAGCAGCACGTCTCTCCGTGGTCGCGGGAGTCGCCCTGATCGGCCTCGCGCTTGCCGGTTGCACGGGTGGGGGATCGGGAGGAAGCAGCAGCGGCGGCGACGCCAGCCAGAACCTCACGGGCAAAGGCCCCATCACCTACGTGCAGGGCAAGGACAACTCGAACGTCGTCCGCCCCCTGATCGCCAAGTGGAACGCAGCGCACCCCGACGAGAAGGTCACCTTCAAGGAGCAGACCGATCAGGCGGACCAGCAGCACGACGACCTCGTGCAGCACTTCCAGGCGAAGGACTCCAACTACGACGTCGTCGATGTCGACGTGGTGTGGACGGGTGAGTTCGCGGCGAAGGGCTGGCTGCAGCCGCTGACCGGCGACTTCAAGATGGACAACTCGGCCCTGCTGGCCCCGACGGTCAAGTCGGGCACCTACAACGGCACGCAGTACGCGGCGCCGCAGACCTCCGACGGCGGCATCCTGTACTACCGCAAGGACCTCGTGCCCACGCCGCCGAAGACCTGGGACGACATGCTCAAGGACTGCGACATCGCCAAGGCCAACGGGATCGGCTGCTACGCCGGCCAGTTCGCCCAGTACGAGGGCCTGACGGTGAACGTGGCCGAGGCCATCAACACCAACGGGGGCACCATCGTCGGCGACGACGGCAAGACGGTGACGGTCGACAGCAAGCAGGCCAACGCGGGTCTGTCCCGCCTGGTGGACGGCTTCAAGAACGGCCAGATCCCGGCCGAGGCCATCACCTACCAGGAGGAGCAGGGCCGGCAGGCGTTCGAGGCCGGCAAGCTGCTCTTCATGCGCAACTGGCCGTACGTCTACAACCTGGCCAAGACCGACGGCTCCTCGACGGTCAAGGACACCTTCGGGATCGCACCGCTTCCGGGCGTGACCGCCGACAAGCCGGGCGTCTCCAGCCTGGGCGGCCACAACGCGGCCATCAGCGTGTACTCCAAGCACAAGGCGACCGCGTTCGCGTTCCTCAAGTTCCTGCAGAGCGAAGAGACGCAGAAGTTCTTCGTGACCCAGGGCTCGCTGGCCCCGGTCCTCTCGTCGCTGTACGACGACGCGGACCTGAACACCCAGCTGCCGTACCTGACCACCCTGAAGACGTCGATCGAGAACGCGGTGCCGCGTCCCGTCTCGCCGTTCTACCCGGCGATCACCAAGGCCGTTCAGGACAACTCCTACGCCGCCCTCAAGGGCGACAAGACGGTCGACCAGGCGCTGAAGGACATGGCGTCGGCGATCCAGACGGCCAGCCAGGGCTGACCCGGCCGGTCCACCGGTCACCGGGCGGCGGGATCCTTCCCGCCGCCCGGTCCCCCTCTCTTCTGCCACGTCACCGGAGGCACACATGTCAGCGTCGAACGTCGTCGCCCCCTCATCCACCAATCAGAGCGGCAAACCACCGGTCCGGGCCGGTATCAAGAAGAACAGGCGCCAGCAGAGCCGCTGGGCCCTCTACCTGATCATCCCGACACTCATCCTCCTGGCCGTCGTCATCGGCTACCCGGTCGTGACCGCCATCGTCATGTCCTTCCAGAAGGATGCCGGCCTCGACCCGGCCACCGGCCTGTTCGTGCAGGGCGGCTTCGCCGGATTCCAGAACTACGCCCACTGGCTGTTCCAGCAGTGCATGGGGACGGACGGCACCACCATCGCGTGCCCGCCCGGCAACCTGGGTTCCACGTTCTGGAACGCCGTGTTCGTCACCTTCTTCTTCACGGTGACGACCGTCATCCTCGAGACCGTCCTCGGCCTCTGGTTCGCCCTCATCATGAACCGCGCGTTCCGCGGCCGCGGCTTCGTCCGCGCCGCGATCCTCGTGCCGTGGGCCATCCCGACCGCCGTCACCGCCAAGCTGTGGTTCTTCATCTTCTCGGTCGCCGGCATCGCCAACGCCATCCTCGGGGCGCACATCCTCTGGACCAGTGACGAGTGGGCCTCCCGGTTCGCGGTGATCATCGCCGACACGTGGAAGACCACGCCGTTCATGGCGCTGCTGATCCTGGCGGGTCTGCAGCTCATCCCCGAAGACGTCTACGAGGCCGCCAAGATGGACGGCGCGTCGACCCTGCAGCGGTTCTGGCGGGTCACGATGCCGCTGCTGAAGCCGGCCCTCATGGTCGCCATCCTGTTCCGCGTGCTCGACGCCCTCCGCATCTACGACCTGCCGGCCATCCTCACCGGCGGTGGAGGAGGTACGGGCCATGCCACGACGACCTTGTCGATCCTGGTGATCGACCAGATCAGGCAGGGCTTCAACAGCGCGGCCGCCCTCTCGACCATCACGTTCATCATCATCTTCCTCGTCGCGTTCATCTTCGTCCGAATACTCGGGACGAACGTCGTGAGAACGCAGGAAGCCCAGCAGAAGGGAGCGAAGGAATGACCGCAGTCGCCGGCCCCGCCGCCGCCACCGCAGAGGCGAACGCCCTCCCCCGCACCCAGACGAAGAGGAAGGGCTCGTCCCGCCGTCGCAACGCCGGCGTCCGCACGGGCGTGCAGGCCGTCGTCATCGTCCTGTGGTGCCTGCTGCCCTTCTACTGGATGGTCGTCACCTCGTTCCGGGATGTCGGCTACACCTTCGACACGACGCCGTGGTTCACGCACTTCACGTGGGACAACTACGCGACCGCGTTCTCCACGAACCTGGGCAACCACCTCGGCCAGGCGCTGCTGAACTCGCTGATCATCGGCGTCTGCGTCACCGTCGTGTCCCTCGTGTTCGGCATCTTCGCCTCGTACGCCCTGGCGCGGCTCGACTTCCGGTTCAAGGGCATCGTGCTCGGCATCATCCTCGCCGCCTCGATGTTCCCGGGCGTCGCGCTCATCACGCCGCTGTTCCAGCTGTTCACGAGCATCGGCTGGATGGGCACCTACCAGGCGCTGATCATCCCGCAGATCTCGTTCGCACTGCCGTTGACGGTCTACACGCTCTCGTCGTTCTTCCGCGAGATGCCGTGGGACCTCGAGGAGGCGGCACGGATCGACGGCTGCACTCAGGCGCAGGCGTTCCGCAAGATCATCCTGCCCCTGGCGGCCCCGGCCGTGTTCACGACGGCGATCCTGGCGTTCATCTCCTCGTGGAACGAGTTCCTGATCTCCAGCCAGCTGTCGAGCGACGCGACCCAGCCGGTCACCGTGGCCATCGCCTCCTTCACCGGCAGCCAGCCGCACCAGGAGCCGTACACCGCCGTGATGGCGGCCGGTACGATCGTCACCGTCCCCCTCATCATCCTGGTGCTGATCTTCCAGCGCCGGATCGTCGCGGGACTCACCGCCGGCGGAGTGAAGGGCTGAGCAGATGCGCTGGAGCGATCCGAGAGAAGCCGTCGACGTCGGGATCGGCTTCGTCGGCTTCTTCGCGGTCGCGTTCTTCGTCATCACGCTCGTCTGCGAGCTGACCGGCCAGCCGGCGCTCCTCTGGGCCTTGATCACCCTGGTCCTGGTGCTGCTGCTGATCGCACTCTGGCAGGCGCGCCGCCGCATCCTGGCGGCGCGCCTCAGAGCGCAGCAGGAGCAGGCCGCCTCCGAGCAGCTCTGAGCGACCGACGATGCGGATGCCCGGGATCGAGGAGGTCGCGCGCGCGACCGGCGTCTCCACAGCGACCGTGTCACGGGCGCTCCGCGGCCTCCCGAACGTCTCCGACACGACGCGCGCCGCGGTGCGGAGGGCGGCCGACGAGCTCGGCTACGTCGCCTCCTCCAGCGCCTCCGGTCTCGCGAGCGGCCGCACCCTCGCGCTCGGGGTGGTCGTCCCGTCGGTCAGCCGCTGGTTCTACACCCAGGTGATGGAGGGCGTCGACGCCGAGCTGCGCGCCGCCAGCTACGACATGATCCTGTTCAATCTCGGCGGCCACCGCGGCGACCGGGAACGGGTGTTCCACCGGAGCATCCTGCGCAAGCGCACCGACGCCCTGCTCGCGCTCTGCCTCGACTTCACCGTGGAGGAGCGCGAGCAGCTGGCCTCGCTCGGTCACCCGACCATCGTCGTCGGGGGCCCGGTGAAGGGCCTGCGGAGCGTGGGCATCGACGAGCGCAGCACCGCGCGCCGCGCGACCGAGCACCTCCTGAGCCTCGGCCACACCGAGATCGCCCATCTCGGCGGGGAGGACGAGGAGGGGCTCAACAGTCAGGTGCCGGCCGGGCGTCTGCGCGGCTTCACCATCGCGATGCGGGCTGCGGGCCTCCCGGTGCGGCCGGAGTGGATCGTGCCGGGCGGCTTCGCCCTCCCGGCGGCCCGCGCGGCGATGAACCGGCTGCTCGACCGACCGGGTCCGCGGCCGACCGCGGTGTTCGCCGGGTCGGACGAGATGGCGTTCGGCGCGATCCTCGCCGCGGGGGACCACGGCCTCAGCGTGCCGGGCGATCTCTCGGTCATCGGCATCGACGACCACGACTTCTCGGAGTCGTTCGGGCTCACCACGATGGCGCAGAGCCCGTTCGAGCAGGGCGCCGTCGCCGCGCGGATCCTGCTCGACGAACTCGGCGGCGGGGAGCCCCGGCGCGGGTCGGTCCGCTCCCCCGTCTCGCTCGTCGTGCGCTCCTCGACGGCCCCACCGCGCGCCGTGTACCGAGCAGCCCCGTCCATCTGAAAGAATGTTTCTGCGCCGCTGCCGCGGATCGCGCCTTTCGGGTAGGCACGATCGAGTGGCAGTGGAGGCTCGCGACAGGCTTTCCTAGGTCTCGACGCGAGAAGGGCCGCCCTGACTAGGACAGGGCGGCCCTTCGTATTCGGTTCGGCAGGCGCTCAGTCGGCGTCCGCGAGCGCCAGCACCTCGGCCTCCTGCTGCGTGGACTCCTGCGGGGCGTCGACCCGGCGCAGGTGCTTGTGGCCGATCATCACGAGCGCGACGGCGATCAGCACCGAGACGGCGCCGGCGAAGAACGGCGTGGCCGGGCTGATGGTGTCGGCCAGCAGCGTCGCCGCCGGCGGGGCAATGGCGCCGCCGAGGAACCGGACGCCCGAGTACGCGCTCGAGGCGACGGAGCGGGGCAGGTCGGTCGCCTCCATCACGCACTCGGTGAGCACCGTGTTCAGGATGCCGAGCAGCAGGCCGCCGATGATCACGCAGACGATGAGCGCGGCGAGGGACGAGATGAACAGGCCGGCCGCCGCCAGGTCGATCGCCAGGAGCGGCATCACGATCCACAGCACCCGGGTGCGCGGGAGGCGCGAGGTCAGCAGCGGCGCGACCCACACCGAGGTCACCGCGAGCGAGACGCCCCAGCCGAAGAAGATCAGGCCGAGCGTGATCGCGTCCTCGACGCCCAGGGGCACGAGGGCGAAGGGCGTGTAGGCCAGCAGCACGAAGAAGCCGATGTTGTAGAACAGCGCGGCGGCGGCGAGGAACCCGAGCGCCGGCTTCGCGAGGGCGCGGAACGGAGCGGAGAGCTTCGTCGGGACGGGCTTCTCGGGGGTCTTCTTCAGCATGACGACGATCGCGATGAAGCCGAGCGCCATCAGGGTGGCGGTGCCGAAGAACGGTCCGCGCCAGCTCCAGCTGCCCAGGAGGCCGCCGAGCAGCGGGCCGATGGCGATGCCGAGGCCGAGGGCCGCCTCGTAGAGGATGATCGCGGCCGAGGTGCCGCCCGACGCCGCGCCGACGATGGTCGCGAGCGCCGTGGAGATGAAGAGCGCGTTGCCCAGGCCCCAGCCCGCGCGGAAGCCGATGATCGACTCCACGTTCTGCGACAGGCCCGCGGCGAGCGCGAACACGACGATGAGCGCCAGACCGATCAGGAGGGTGCGCTTGGCGCCGATCCGGCTCGAGATCCAGCTGGTGAAGAACATCGCCAGGCCCGTGATGAGCAGGTAGCTCGTGAAGAGCATCTCCGTCTCGGTCGGGGTCGCCTCGAGGCTCTTGGCGATCGCCGGGAGGATCGGGTCGACCAGTCCGATGCCCATGAAGGCGATGACGGAGGCGAATGCGACGGCCCACACGGCGGTGGGCTGCTTGAGGATGTTGTCTGGTTTGTCGTGGGACATCGAGGGTGGACGGCTCCTGGCGATTCGGTGGTGCGGGAAGATGCGGGAGAGGTGCGCGCTCAGCGCGCGGCGGCGAGGACCGCGGAGGTCGCCGTCGAGAGGTCGACGCGGGATGCGATGAGCTCGACGGTGCTGCGCATGGCGGCCAGCTCCTCGTCGCTCAGATCGGCGAACATCGGCACCAGCGCGGCCGAGAGCTCGTCGCGCCACTCCTGGAGCGCGCCGGCACCCTTCGCGGTGATGGCGATCTGCCAGGCCCGGGCGTCGTCGGTGTCAGCGATGCGCTTGACCCATTCGGACTCGACGAGCGTGCGGACCAGCTTGGTCATGGTCGGCTGCGAGACCCGGCTGTGCGAGGCGAGCTCCCCCAGCCGCAGCGGCCCCGAGGTCTGCAGCACGCTCAGCGTGCGCCAGATGGCGGGCGACTCCGTGCTCCCGGTGACCCGGGCGGCGAGGCGGGTGAGACGATGGCTGGCGACGACCAGATCGCCCAGCGTGCTCCTCAGTTCTTCGGTGCGGTTCTCGGACATGTCCTCCATTTTATATAGCTGGCCTATATAAATCAAGTGAATGCATTCATTGCCTGCTAGTGATATACAGCATCCGGGATGCTTCAATCGGAGCATGCGACGAAGCACTCCTCCCGAACGGCCCGGCACCGAGGGCCCGGCCGGCTACCACCGCGAGCTGAAGCCCCGGCACATCCAGATGATCGCCATCGGCGGCGCGATCGGCACCGGGCTCTTCCTCGGCGCCGGCGGACGGCTCGCGGCGGCCGGGCCGTCCCTCGTGATCGCCTACGCCGTCTGCGGCCTCGCCGCGTTCCTCATCCTCCGCGCCCTCGGCGAGCTGGTGCTGCGGCGACCGGACTCCGGCTCGTTCGTGAGCTACGCCCGCGAGTTCCTCGGCGAGAAGGCCGGCTTCGTGACCGGGTGGATGTACTGGATGTACTGGGCGATGATCGGCGTCGTCGACGCGACGGCGGTCGCCCTCTACCTGCGGTTCTTCGGCGCCTATCTCCCCTTCTTCGCCGAGGTGCCGCAGTGGGTGTGGGCCTTCTCCGCGCTCGTGCTGGTGTTCGGCCTCAACCTGCTCTCGGTGAAGGTGTTCGGCGAGCTCGAGTTCTGGTTCGCGCTCATCAAGGTGGCGGCGCTGGTGCTGTTCCTCGTGATCGGGACGCTGTTCGTGGTGCTCGGGACCCCGGTCGCCGGCCACACCCCCGGCTTCGCTCTCCTGGCCGAGAGCGGCGGGATGTTCCCGCACGGGGTCGTCCCGCTCATCCTGGTCGTCCAGGGCGTCGTCTTCGCCTACGGCGCGATCGAGCTGGTCGGCACCGCCGCGGGCGAGACCGCCGACCCGGAGCGGACCATGCCCCGCGCGATCAACTCCGTCATCCTGCGCATCGCGCTCTTCTACGTCGGCTCGGTGCTGCTCCTCGCCCTCCTGCTGCCATCGAGCGCCTACTCCGCCGACGAGAGCCCGTTCGTGACCTTCTTCGCCTCCATCGGAGTGCAGGGCGCGGATGTCGTGATGAACCTCGTCGTCCTCACGGCCGCGCTGTCCTCGCTCAACGCGGGCTTCTACTCGACCGGCCGGATCGCCCGATCGCTGGCCCTGCGCGGAGCGGCCCCCGCCTTCGCGGCGCGGATGAACCACTCGGGCGTGCCCTACGGCGGCATCGTCATCACCGGGACGGTCGCGCTGCTCGGCGTCGTCCTGAACGTGTTCCTGCCGGAGCAGGCGTTCGAGATCGGCATCAACCTCACCTCGGTCGGCCTGCTGACCGCGTGGAGCGTCATCGTGCTCTGCCAGCTGACGCTCTACCGCCGTTCGCGGCGCGGCGAGGAGTCGCGGCCGTCGTTCCGGATGCCGTGGTCGCCGTGGTCCGGCTACGTGGCGCTCGCCTTCCTCGGCATCGTGGGTCTGCTCATCCTGCTCGACTATCCAACAGGCACCTTCACCGTCGGCGCGGCGCTCGTGGTCGTCGTCCCCCTGCTGATCGGCGGCTGGTTCGTCGTGCGGCGCCGGGTCAACGCGTTCGCCGACGCCGAGGCCGCTGCGGCGGCTCAGGAGGCGGACGACTCCGAGCCCGCGCCCCGCTGAGCGAGCAGGTACGCCTGCCGGCTCTTCTCGGGCGCGACCGGCTCGCGCAGCACCTCACCGGTGACGGTGAATCCCGCCGCCGCGAGCCGGCGACGGACCCGCTCGGGCGATTGGCGCCGCGTGCGCAGGTCGATGTCGTGGCCGTACGCGTGCGTCAGGTGCCCCACGTCCTCGTCCCCCGCGGTGCTGACCTGGAACGCCAGCAGCAGCCGGCCGCCGGGGCGGACGACGCGGGCGAACTCGGCGAAGAGAGCATCCTGCTCGCTCTGCGGGATGTGGATGATCGAGTACCAGGCGAGCGCGCCGGCCAGCTCCGCCTCGTCGAACGGGAGGTCGAGCATCGACCCGACCGCGAACGGGATGTCGGGATGCTCGCGCCGCGCGACCTCCACCATCCCGGGCGACAGGTCGATCCCGGAGACGTCGAGGCCGAGCTCCGCGAGATGGCCCGCGATGCGTCCGGGGCCGCAGCCGAGATCGGCGACCGGTCCCCCGCCGTCACCGCTCAGCTGCTCGGCGAAGATGCCGAGCACCGCCCGGTCGAAGACGTTGCCGCGCAGATCGTCGCGCAGCAGGTCGGCGTAGTCCTGCGCCACGGCGTCGTAGGCGATGCGGGTGGCGGCGGCGTCGGTGGCGGCGAGATCGGCGGCGGCGGGTTCGGTCGCGTCGATGTCAGACCCTCCGGACACGGCGCGTCAGCACGAGGGCGAGGCCGCCCGCGAGCAGGAGGACGGCGGCCGCGCCGAGCGCCCCGAACCCGGCCGTGGAGCCGGTGTCCGCCAACACGGCGGGGTCGACGGCTGTCGGAGCGGGGCTCGACGGCGAGGGAGTCGGAGTCGCGACCGCGGTCGCGAGGGTCCGCGTCGCAGTCGACGCGGGCGACGTCACGACCGTCTCTTCCGGGGTCCCGCCCGTGGCCGTGGCCGTATTGCTGAGCGTGCCGCGGGCCACGTCGGCGGACGTGAGCGTGTACGGAGCGGTGCAGGTCACCGTCTCGCCCGGGATGAGGGTGGTGGCGGGGCACGAGATCGCGCCGAGCGTCCCGGTCCCGGTGAAGAGGCCCTCGACGACGGTCAGCCCGGTCACGGTGACGGTCCCGGTGTTGGTGATCGCGTAGGAATAGGTCACGCCGCCGCCGGCGACGACCGGACCCGATGCCGGGGTGACCGACTTCGTCAGCGCGAGCCCCGGATCCCGCACGGCGTCGAGGATCAGCTCCCGGGTGGCGGTGTCGATCGTCTCGCCCGGGTTGCCGGTGGCCGTGACGAACGCGCTGAGGACGATCCCGCCGGCGTCGACGTCGCGCTGAGTGACGGTGTAGTCGGCGGTGCAGGTGGTGGAGGCGCCCGGAGCCAGCGGTAGACCGACGCACGTCGCCGGTGTCAGCGTGCCCGTCCCGGTGTTCTCGACCGTGGTGACGTCGAGCCGGGAGAACGCCGCGTCGCCGGTGTTCGTCACGGCGTATGTGACGACGACCGTCGTGCCGGCGGTGATCGCGGCGGGAGCGTCGGGAGACGCCGTGATGACGAGGTCGGCGCTCGGCGCCGCCGATGCGGGCGCCGCGACCACCGCCCCCGCGACTCCGGCCGTGACGACCCCGACGAATACGAGCGCGAGTGCGTGCGATCTCCCCATGCGACCCATCCTAGGAAGGCCCGTCGGGGCCCTCTAGACCGCAGCGTTAAACGCACGAAGGGCGTCGCCCCACGATGGGAGCGACGCCCTCCACGACGCGGACTCTCTCGCGAGAGGAGCCGCGTCGTACAGCGTCAGCCTGTGTGCAGAAGAGCCCCGAGGGGGCGTCGACTACTTGAGGGTGATGGTGGCGCCGGCCTCTTCGAGCTGCGCCTTGGCCTTCTCAGCGGCCTCCTTGTTGGCACCCTCGAGAACGGTGCTGGGCGCACCGTCGACGAGAGCCTTCGCCTCACCGAGGCCGAGGCTGGTGAGGGCGCGCACCTCCTTGATGACCTGGATCTTCTTGTCACCGGCCGACTCGAGGACGACGTCGAAGGAGTCCTTCTCCTCGACCTCTTCGGCGGGGGCAGCAGCGCCGGCGCCGGCCGCAGCAACGGCGACGGGGGCGGCGGCGGTGACCTCGAAGGTCTCCTCGAACTTCTTCACGAACTCGCTCAGCTCGATGAGCGTGAGCTCCTTGAACGCGTCGAGCAGCTCGTCAGTCGACAGCTTTGCCATGATTTTCTCCTTAGTGTGTGTGGTTACTCACCGCTTGCGGGGCCCGGGGGCCTGGTCCTCGAGGGACCTTACGCAGCGGACTCCTGCTTCTCACGCAGCGCGTCGACCGTGCGAACGGCCTGCGACAGCGGTGCGTTGAACAGATATGCGGCTCCGAACAGCGAGGCCTTGAAGGCGCCGGCCAGCTTGGCCAGCAGAACCTCACGGGACTCGAGGTCGGCGAGCTTGCCTACCTCTTCGGCGGTGAGCGGGTTACCGTCGAAGTAACCGCCCTTGACCACCAGCAGAGGGTTCGCCTTGGTGAAGTCGCGCAGTGCCTTCGCGACGGCGACCGGGTCGCCGTGCACGAATGCGATCGCGGACGGACCGGCGAGCTCGTCGTCGAACGACGAGATTCCGGCCTTGTTCGCTGCGATCTTGGTCAGCGTGTTCTTCACCACGGCGTACGTCGCGTGCTCACTGATCGACGTGCGCAGCTGCTTGAGCTGAGCGACAGTGAGACCGCGGTACTCGGTCAGCAGAACGGCGGTCGAGCTCGTGAACAGGTTCTCGAGCTCGGCAACCGTGGCTTCCTTGTTCGCCATGGCCTACCTCTCAATCTTCTTCGTCGCACACCGCGGGAGCGGCGTGCGCCTCGACCGCGGGCAAAGAAAAAAGCTCCGGCGCAGAGGCACGGAGCTGGAGGACGCAGAAACCTGCGAGTCTTGCTTCATACACCTGCGCGGGCGCCCACCTGAGTGGATCTTCTCTCCGTGCGAACACGGTGACCAGCGGTCTTTGGCTTCATCCAGGGTACGCGATCGGGTCGCCGCCGCGCAAATCGTCAGCGGTGGCGGTGCAGGAACGCGCGGACGGAGGCGCCGTAGGCCGGCCGCAGCACGACCTCCCCGTGTGCGCACCGGCGATGGATGACGACCCGGGCGTCCGGGATGCGGCCCGCCGTCGCGCGCACGACCTCCGGCGGGTAGAACGCGTCGTGGTCGCCGCAGTGGAACAGGGTGGGCGCCGTGATCCGGTGCGCCCGGTCGACGACGTCGAAGGCGTCCTCGGCCCGTACGAGCGGCACGAGCGTCGGGACGTCCTCGGGCGGGGTCAGGAACGGCGTCACCGCGCGCAGCATCGGCCCGGCGCCGAAGAAGTCGAGGGTCGCCAGAGCGAGCTCGGCGTCCGCGCGCCGGTCCCCCGCCTCCACCTGGTCGGCGTAGCGCCGCTGCAGCAGCCGCCCTTCGTCGCCGAGACGGCCGGCGCCCGAGACGATGACGAGCGCGCTGACGAGCTCGGGATGATCGGCGGCCAGCTGGAGCGCGATGCTCGCGCCGGTGGAGGTCGCCAGCACCGGGACCGGCGCACCGAGCCGACGCCGGAGGGTGCGCGCGTAGATGTCGGCGATCTCGGGCATGGTCGTCGCGCCGCCCAGGGTGTCGGGGCGGCCGAGGGCGTAGACCCGGTGGCCGTCCGTGCCGCGGAGGGAGAGGCGCTCGGTGAAGGCGTCGATCCCGCGCGGGGCGTGCGGCAGCGCGGGCAGGCCGCGCAGGAACACCAGGGGTGGGGCGGAGGCGGGACCGTACGGTGTCGCGGCGATGGTCGCCGGGCCGGTCACGGCCGCTCCGTTCCCGGTGCCGACTCGACCTCGTCGGCCTCGACCGCGTCGGCCTCCACCGCCCCGGCTTCCACCGCGTCGGCTTCGGCCTCCGCCGACTCGACCTCGTCAGCCTCCACCTCGTCCGGCTCCAGCATGGCCACGGGCTCGGCCGACGCGTCGTCGCCCTCCACGAGGGGCAGGCTCACCGTGAACACGGTGTCGCCCGGCTCGCTGCGCACCGACACGTCGCCGCCGTGCGCCTCGACGACGGCCTGCACGATCGCGAGGCCGAGGCCCGTCGACCCGGTGGCGCGGTTGCGGGAGGTGTCGCCGCGGGCGAACCGCTCGAACAGAGTGGACTGGAGCTCCTCCGGGATGCCGGGGCCGTTGTCCTCGACGGTGACGATCGCCCGGCCGGCCTCGCGGTCGACGGCGAGCGCCGCCGTGACGACGGTGCCCTCCGGCGTGTGCACGCGCGCGTTCGCGAGGAGGTTCGTCACCACCTGGTGCAGACGCGGGGCGTCGCCCACGACCTCCACCGGCTCCTCGGGAACGAGGATGCGCCAGCGGTGATCGGGGCCGGCGGCGTGCGCGTCGCTGAGGGCGTCGATGAGCAGCAGGGAGAGGTCGACCGGGTCCTGGTCGAGCTCGCGGCCCTCGTCGAGCCGGGCGAGCAGCAGCAGGTCCTCGACGAGCGAGGTCATGCGCGTCGCCTCCGACTCGATCCGGCCGAGCGAGCGCGTCACGTCGGCCGGAAGCTCGTGGGGTGCGCGCCGGGTCAGCTCGGCATAGCCGCGGATGGAGGCGAGGGGGGTGCGCAGCTCGTGGCTGGCGTCGGCGACGAACTGGCGCACCTTCTGCTCGCTCGCCTGGCGCGCGGTCAGGGCGGAGGCGACGTGGCCGAGCATCCGGTTGAGCGCGGAGCCCACCTTGCCCACCTCTGTGTGCGGGTCGGTGTCGGCCTCCGGCACGCGGACGGAGAGAGCGACGTCGCCGCGGTCGAGCGGCATGCTCGCGACCTGCTCGGCGGTGCCGGTCACCCGCTCCAGAGGCTTCATCGCGAGCCGCACGATGAAGCTCGCCAGCAGGAAGGCGAAGATCAGGCCCGCGAGGGTCACGAGGACGATCACGAGCGTGAGCTGGGCGACGGTCGCGTTCACATCGCTCAGCGGGAGTCCGATGATGACGCTGTCGCCGTTCTCGAGCTGCGCGGCCGCGATCCGGTAGCTGCCCAGCGCCGAGCCGAGATCGACGGTGTGCGGTCTGCTGTCCGATGGGATGGTGAGCAGCGCGAGCCCGTTGATCGTCACGGGCTTCGGCGCGAGCGGTTGGTTCGGCGCCGAGTCCGTCGGGCGGTCGGCGAGGATCACCGGCGGGAAGAGCAGACCTCCGCTCGCGCTCCGCACGGCGCCGAGCGTTCCCGTCGGCTGACCGGGCGCCTGCACGACCCCGGCGGTGTCGACGCTCGTCGGCCCCGTCCCGTTGATGCGGTCCGCCGCGTGCTGGCCCCGCTCGAGCGCGCTCGAGAGCTGCGCGTCGAGCCGGGTCATCAGATAGCTCTGCAGCGACAGCACGCTGACCGTCCCGATCACCGCGCCGAGCACTGCGAGCATCGCCACCACGACGAGCACCACGCGGCTGCGGAGCGTCCACGAGCGAAACGGGCGGATGCGGTGGAACCAGCTGTGTCCCCCGCCGGAGTCCGGTGCGCCCGCAGTGCGGGCTGTGGTCATTGCGCTGCCTTCACCATGTAGCCGGCCCCGCGCACGGTGTGGATCATCGCGGGGCGTCCGGCGTCGATCTTCTTGCGCAGGTAGGAGATGTACAGCTCGACCACGCTGGAGGAGCCGCCGAAGTCGTAGCTCCAGACCCGGTCCAGGATCTGCGCCTTGCTGAGCACGCGCCGCGGGTTGCGCATCAGGAAGCGCAGCAGCTCGAACTCCGTCGCGGTGAGCTGGATGGGCTCGCCATCGCGGTGCACCTCGTAGCTGTCCTCGTCCAGCACGAGGTCGCCCACGATCAGCACCGGGTCGTCCTGGTCCGCCACCGCCGCGCGCGACCGGCGCAGCAAGCCCCGCAGACGCGCCACCAGCTCCTCCAGGCTGAACGGCTTCGTCACGTAGTCGTCACCTCCGGCGGTGAGGCCGGCGATGCGGTCGTCGAGGGAGTCCTTCGCGGTGAGGAAGAGCACGGGCGCTTCGTTGCCGTCGGCGCGCATGCGCGAGAGCACCTGCAGCCCGTCGATGTCGGGGAGCATGATGTCGAGCACCACCACATCCGGCTTGAACTCGCGCGAGAGCTGCAGCGCCTGCTGGCCGTTGGCCGCGGTCTTCACCTCCCAGTCCTCGTAGTGCAGCGCCATCGCCAGCAGATCCGTCAGCGTGGACTCGTCGTCGACGACGAGCACGCGGATGGAGCTGCCGTCCGCACGGCGCAGAAGGGAACGGGGCTGGCTGGAGGCGCTGGAGGCGGCGCGGGCGTTGATGGTCACCTTTCCCATTATGAGGAGGGGTCTTCGCGCTGGCTATGCGAAACCTATGAGCAGTCTGAGAGCTTCGATCCCTCACATCTTCAGCGAAAACATAGCAACGGCATAAGCGCCCGAAAGGGGCCGGACCTAGCGTCCCCCCGTCATCATCGGACCACAGCTCAGTTTGGAAGCCCACATGTTCGGCACATATCTGCGACGGGAACTCCTCAACCGTCGCAAGCAGACGATCATCATCGCGATCGGCATGGCCCTCGCGATCGCCCTCGTGATCATCGTCAACGCGGTCTCCGCCGGAGTGAAGGACGCGCAGGCCAGCGTCCTCCAGTCCGTCTACGGCGTCGGCACCGACATCACCGTCAGCGAGCCCGCGACGGCCGCCACCGCGACCGGCCAGCCGGGCGGCGGCGGACGCTTCGACTTCGGCGCCAACGCCGGGACGGACGCCGGCGGCAGCCGCAGCGTCAACACCTCCCGCCTCGAGCCGACCCGCGGCGCCACCGTGATGGCGGACTCGGCCCTGACGACCGTGCAGAAGGTGCAGAACGTCTCCGCCGCGGCCGCGGTGCTCTCGCTGACGAACACCAGCTTCAGCGGCACCCTCCCCGACTTCCAGCAGCTGCGCCAGGAGCGCCAGGCCGGCGGGACCGGCGGCAGCGCGGCGACCGTCCCCTCCCCCGCCCCGACGGGAGGCGCGGACGGCGCCGGCGGGAGCTCGTTCAACGTCGACTCGTTCAGCGTGCTCGGACTCGACCCGGCCGGCAAGTCGGTCGGCCCGCTCGCGTCGGTCACCCTGACCTCGGGCCGCACCTTCACGAAGGCGGACGCCGGCAAGGACGTCGTCGTGCTCGACTCCGCCTACGCGAAGTCGGCCAGCAAGGCCGTCGGCGACACCGTCACCATCGGCGGCACCGACTTCAGCGTCATCGGCGTCGTCGCGGCCACGGGCTCCGACTCGACCACCGCCTCCAACGCCTACATCCCCCTCGACGTCGCGCAGACCCTCTCGGGCCAGACGGGCAAGATCTCCTCCGTCTACGTGACGGCGGCCTCCTCCAGCGACATCTCGCAGATCAAGACCGATCTGACGAAGGCGCTCCCGACCGCGACCGTCAGCACCCAGGCCGACCTCGCCTCCGACGTCTCCGGCTCGCTCGGGAGCGCGGGGAGCCTGATCTCGAACCTCGGCACCTGGCTCTCGCTCATCGTGCTCGCCGCGGCGTTCCTCATCGCCATCCTGTTCACGATCTCCGGCGTCACCCGCCGCACCCGCGAGTTCGGCACCCTCAAGGCGATCGGCTGGTCCAACGGCCGCATCGTCGGGCAGGTCGCGGGCGAGTCGGTCGTGCAGGGCGTCATCGGCGGCATCATCGGCGTGGCCGTCGGACTCCTCGGCGTCCTCATCGTGAACCTGGTCTCCCCGACCCTCACCGGCAGCGTCAACACCCGGACCGGTGTCGCCGACGCCGCGGGTCGCGGTGCGGGAGCCGTCGGCACGGCGGCGACCAACGCACCGGGAGGCGGCTTCGGCGGTGCCGGAGGCGGCTTCGGCGGTGCGGGCGGCGGCTTCGCCGGCGCACGGCAGGCGGCGGCCTCGACCAGCGAGATCGCCCTCCACGCCCCCATCACCCTCTGGATCATCCTCGGCGCGGTCGGCCTCGCTGTCCTCGGCGGCCTGATCGCCGGTGCGATCGGCGGCTGGCGTGCCTCGCGCCTCCGCCCCGCCGCCGCCCTCCGCTCGGTCGCCTGACCCCATCGCCCCAAGGAGCACCCGTGTACACCCTCACGAACGTCACCAAGAAGTACACCCAGTCCAAGCGCGAGGTCGTCGCCCTCAAGGACGTCACCCTCGAAATCCCGGACGGCCAGCTCGTCGCCATCCAGGGCCCCACCGGCGGCGGCAAGTCGACGCTGCTGCAGATGCTCGGCGCCCTCGACCGCCCCACCACGGGATCGGTCGAGCTCGGGCCGTCGAGTCTGTCGAAGCTCGGCGATGGCAAGCTCACCGGCATCCGCGCGAACGAGATCGGCTTCGTCTTCCAGGGGTTCAACCTCATCCCAACGCTGACGGCGCAGGAGAACGTGGAGACCGCACTCGCCCCGCTGAAGGTGAGCGCGGAGGAGCGCAAGCGCCGTGCGGCGGAGGCCCTCGCCTCCGTCGGCCTCGGCGACCGCGGCACCCACCTGCCGTCGGAGCTCTCCGGCGGTCAGCAGCAGCGCGTCGCGATCGCGCGCGCCCTGGTGAAGAACCCGGACGTGCTGCTCGCCGACGAGCCGACCGGCAACCTCGACGAGGAGACCCGCGACGAGATCATGGACCTGCTGGAGGGTCTCTGGCGCGACCGCGGCCTCACCCTCGTGATCGTGACCCACGACAGCGCGGTCGCGAAGCGCGCCCAGCGCCGCCTCCACATCAAGCACGGCCAGGTCAAAGAGGCCGCCTAACCCGGCCACATTCGTGCCGAATGTCGACTTAGCGCTCCGCTAAGTCGCCATTCGGCACGAATCACGTGGCGGTGGGAGTCGGGACCACGAGCATCCCGAGGGCCTCGGCGAGCACGACGGCCTGGCGTTCGTCGATCGTGGCGCCGCGCAGGAGGACGTCGGCCGGGTCGACCCCGGTGAGGTCGCTGCCGACGAGGGAGGCGGCGGTGAAGTCGGCACCGGTGAGCGTCGCGCCCGAGAGGTCGCACCCGTCGAACCGGGACTCGGCGCAGCGCGCCTCGCCCAGGTCGGCTTCCCGGAGGCGCACCCCGCGGAACTCCGCGCCCCGCAGTTCGGCGCGCGAGAGGCCGGTGAAGCCCCAGTTGCCGCCCTCCACTTTGAGCAGCGCGAAGTCGCAGGAGTGGAACGTGCTGCCGGTCAGCTTGCAGCGCCGGAAGGTCGTGTCGAAGAAGTTGCAGCCCTGGAAGCTGCAGTTCACGAACGCCGAGTCGGTGTGCTCGCTCACGTTGAACCGCACCGACCGGAACGTGCATCGGGTGAAGGTGGCGCCCGAGGAGCGCAGCTCCGTCATGTCGACGTCCACGAACTCGACGTCGGTGAACTCCACCCCGTCGAGGTCGCGCCCGTACCAGTCCTCACCCCGGATGATGCTCTCCGTACTCACGAGTCGAGCCTAGCCATCCGGGGTGACACCGCGGCCGCGGCCGCCTCAGTCCTGGTTGCTGAACGCGGCGTCGAACGAGGCGGTCGGCTGCTTCCAGAGCAGCGAGCGGATGTAGCCGACGGCCTCCTTCGCGCCGTGCAGGCGGTCCATGCCGGCGTCCTCCCACTCGATGGAGATGGGGCCGGTGTAGCCGATCGACTCGAGCGCGCGGAAGGAGTCCTCCCACGGCACGTCGCCGTGCCCGGTCGAGACGAAGTCCCAGCCGCGGCGCGGGTCGCCCCACGGCAGGTGCGAGCCCAGCACGCCGGCGCGGCCGTTGCGGGGGCGCAGGCGGGTGTCCTTGCAGTCCACGTGGTAGATGCGGTCCTGGAAGTCGACGATGAAGCCGACCGGGTCGATGTCCTGCCACATCATGTGCGACGGGTCCCAGTTGAAGCCGAACGCCTCGCGGTGGTCGATGGCCTCCAGCGACCGGACACTCGACCAGTAGTCGTACGCGATCTCGGACGGGTGCACCTCGTGGGCGAACCGCACGCCCTCGCCGTCGAACACGTCGAGGATGGGGTTCCACCGGTCGGCGAAGTCCTGGTAGCCGGCGTCGATGACGGAGGCGGGGACGGGCGGGAACTGGGCGACGTACGGCCAGATCTTCGACCCGGTGAAGCCGACGACCGTGTCCACGCCGAGCTTGCGCGCGACCTTCGCGGTGAGCTTCAGCTCTTCGGCGGCGCGCTGCCGCACGCCCTCCGGCTCGCCGTCGCCCCAGACCTTCGAGCCGACGATCGCCTGGTGGCGGAAGTCGATCGGGTCGTCGCAGACGGCCTGGCCCTTAAGGTGGTTGGAGATCGCCCACACCTTGAGCCCGTACTTGTCCAGGATGTCGAGGCGCCCCTGCAGGTACGCGTCGTCCTCGGCCGCGCGCCAGACGTCGAGGTGCTCCCCCGACGCGGCGATCTCGAGGCCGTCGTAGCCCCACCCGCTCGCGAGCTTCGCCACCTCCTCGAGCGTGAGGTCGGCCCACTGGCCGGTGAAGAGGGTGACCGGGTGGGTGCGCCCCGACTCGTTCTGATCCGTCATCGTTCCGTTCCCAATTCGATCCAGGTGCCCGCCTCGGCGGAGTCGAGCACGGCGTCGGTGATCCGCACGGCCCGCAGGCCGTCGGTGAAGCGCGGCAGGCCGTCGGGGCTCTCCCCGGCGACCGCTGCGTAGCTGTCGGCGATGAACGCGTTGAACGCGTCCTGGTAGCCCTGCGGGTGACCCGAGGGGACCACGCACAGCCGGGCGGCGTCCGCGCTCAGCTGGTCGCCGTCGCGCGGGATGAGGAGGCTGCCCGCCCGGCGGCCGACCCACAGCGTCTCGGGCTGCTCCTGGTCGAAGGCCACGCTCTCGGCGGTGCCGGCGATCTCGAGCCAGAGCTTGTTCTTGCGGCCGGGGGCGACCTGCGAGACGAGGAGGGTGCCGAGCGCACCGCCCACGGTCTCGACGACCACCGCGACGGCGTCCTCCGTGGTGATCGCGGAGTGCGACGCCCGCTCGGCGAAGACCGTCCGCTTGGTGGCGGAGACGCGCGAGACCCGATCCCCCGACACGAACTCGACGAGGTCGACGAGGTGGGATCCGATGTCGGCGAATGCGCGCGAGCGGCCGCCCTGCGCCGAGTCCACCCGCCAGTTGTCGTCACCCGAGCCCAGCAGCCAGTCCTGGAGGTAAGAGGCGTTGATGCTGAGCACGCGGCCGGCCTGCCCGGAGGCGAAGCGGTGGCGCGCCTCCCGCACCAGCGGGTGGAAGCGGTAGATGAACGGCACGGTGGCCACGCGGCCCTCGGCGGCGCGCACCAGCTCCTCCGCGTCGGCGGTGGCGGTGGCCAGCGGCTTCTCGCAGATGACGTGCTTGCCGGCGGCGAGGACCGCGCCCGCCTGCTTCGCGTGGAGCGCGTTCGGCGTGGTGACGTGCACCACGTCGATGCTGTCGTCCGCGAGCAGCTCGTCGAGCGAGCCGTAGGCGCGGGCGACGCCCAGGCGCTCCGCCGCGGCCGCCGACTTCTCCGGCGTCGACGACACGATCCCGGCCAGGTCGGCTCGGGCCGCACGCGCGGCCCGGGTGTGCACCTCGGCCATGAAGCCGCCGCCCACGATGGCGACCCGGAGGCGTTCGCCCGCCCGGCTCTCGTCGCGGCGGGTCAAGCCGCCGTTCGTCGCATCTCCCACAGTCACGTCCTCCCGTCTCCGCGCCGGCTACGCCAGCGTCGCCGCTCGCGGGTCCCAGTCCTCGGGGAGGGCGGGAGCCACCTGCACGGTGCTCGCGACCTCCACCGGGACGCCGGACTCCCCGGCCTCGATGGTCGCGACCATCACGTCGAGCACGTGGAACGCCTGCTCGCCCGAGGCGCGCTCGGGCACACCGGCGCGGATAGCGCGGGCCAGTTCGACGACGCCGGTACCGCGGGACGACGTCGAACCGGTCGAGGCGACCGTCTCCTCGCCCTCGGCGCCGTGGATGCGCAGCTCGCCCGTGAACGTGTTCGGGTCGGGGACCTCGACGGTGCCCTCGACGCCGGCGACCTCGAAGAGCGTGCGGCCGAGCTTGGAGTCGAAGCTGAAGATCGCCTGCGCGGTCTGCCCGCTCTCGAACTGGTAGAGGGCGCTGACGTGCGTCGGCACCGTCACGGCGAACTCCTCGCCTGCGCGCGGGCCCGAGCCGATGACGCGGGTCTCGCGCGACTTCGACGCCACGGCGGCCACGCGGGCGACCGGACCGAAGAGCTGCACGAGCGCGGTGAGGTAGTACGGGCCGATATCGAACAGCGGGCCCGCGCCCTCCTGGAACAGGAAGTCCGGGTTGGGGTGCCACGACTCCGGGCCCGGCGACTGCATCAGCGTGAGCGCCGTGAGCGGAGCGCCGATGCGTCCGCTCTCGAGCAGGCGGCGGGCGGACTGGATGCCCGCGCCGAGGAAGGTGTCCGGCGCGGTGGCCACGCGCAGTCCGCGGGCGTTCGCGGTGTCGAGCAGCTCCTGCCCGGTGGCGCGGTCGAGCGCGAACGGCTTCTCGCTCCACACGTGCTTGCCCGCGGCGAGCGCCTGCAGCGCCACCTCCACGTGCACCTTCGGGATGGTGAGGTTGACGACGATCTCGATGCCGTCGTCGGCCAGCAGCTCCTCCACGGAGCCGGCGCCCGGGACGCCGTACTTGTCGGCCTGCGCACGAGCGCGCTCCTGGTCGATGTCGGCGACGAAGCGCACCTCGAGGTCGGGGAACGAGGTGAGGTTGCCCAGGTACTCGTTGCTGATCACGCCCGCGCCGATGACGCCGACGCCCACCCGTCCGGCGCTCACGCGAGGCCCTCGGCGGTGAGGAAGGCGAAGCTGTCGGCGACGGCCTGGAAGCGGTCGCCGCGCGAGTCGTCCAGCTCCACGACGCGCAGGGCGTCGGGCGCGGCGGCGATGATGTCGGCGATCGGGAGCGAGCCCTGGCCGACGGCGACCTGGTCCTTCGTCTCCGTGGTGCCGGGGCCGTCCTTGATGTGCAGGGCGACGACGCGGTCGCCGAGCGCGGGGAGCAGCGTGAGCGGGTCCTCCCCCCCGACGGCGACCCAGTACGTGTCGATCTCGAGCACGACCTCCGGCGCCAGCTTGCCGGCGAAGAACTGGAGGGCGGTGGTGCCCTCGATCGTGCTCTCGATCTCGTGCGCGTGGTTGTGGTACCCGGCGCGGACGCCGTAGCGGGCGGCGACCTCGGCCGCCTCGTTGAGCTGGTCGGCGATCGCGGCGACGTCGTCGGCCGTCTGCCAGCGCTCCGGAGCGACGAACGGGTCGATGACCGTCTGGATGCCGAGGGCCTGCGCGGCGCCGAAGACCTGGTCGAGGTCGCCGCCGATGAAGCCCTGGTGCGTGGTGGGGGCCGTGAGTCCCGCCTCGGCGAGGCCGTCGCGGAGCGCGTCGCCGAACTCGAGGAAGGCGAACGGCTCCACCTGGGTGAAGCCGATGTCAGCGATGCGGCGCAGAGTGCCGACCGTGTCCTCGGTCAGCAGCTCGCGGACCGTATAGAGCTGCACGGAGAGTTTTGACGTCGACACAGTGCTCCTCGTCGAGTGGTGGTGCGGATGGATGCCGCCGGATGGCGACGGGTCCATTCAACCGAGACTTCTGTCGGATGTCAATCAAAAGTCGACGGATCGTGCACAACCTTTGGATGCCGGGCGGCGCGTGTGGTTCAATGACCGCATGACCGACACCGCGCGCGAGACGGGGCTGGTCGCGACGGACGCCGCCGATCTGCTGGCGATCCTGCGCGACGGAGTCCCGCGAACGCGCGCGCAGCTCGCCGAGCTCACCGGCCTCGCGCGCTCGACCGTCGCGGTGCGCATCGATGCGCTCACCGCATCCGGCCTCATCGCGCCGGCCGGCGACGACGTGTCGACCGGAGGCCGCCCGCCCGCGCGGGTGCGCTTCAACCCGTCGTCGCGCGTCGTGGTCGCGATCGACCTGGGCGCGACCCACGCCGTGGTCGCACTGGCCGATCTCGCCGGCGACATCCTCGCCCGGGAATCCCAGCGCATCCGCATCGCCGACGGACCCGAGTCCGTGCTCGACTGGGCCCTCGAGAGCGCGCGGCGCCTCTACGGCGAGAGCGGACGCCCGCTCGACGACCTGGTCGGCATCGGGATCGGCGTGCCCGGCCCGGTGGAGCACTCGACCGGACTGCCGGTCAACCCGCCGATCATGCCCGGCTGGGACCGCTTCGACATCCCCGCGTACGTCCAGCGCGTCTTCGAGGTGCCCGTTCTGGTCGACAACGACGTGAACCTCCTCGCCCTCGGCGAGCACGCGCGCGTCTGGCCCGAGCAGACGGACCTGCTGTTCGTGAAGGTCGCGACCGGTATCGGCGCCGGCCTGATCAGCGGCGGCCGGCTCCAGCGCGGCGCCCAGGGCTCGGCCGGCGACCTCGGTCACGTGCGCGTTCCGTTCGGCGCGGACACCCCGAGCCACGGCGCTCAGGATGCGGACCTCGAAGCCCTCGCCAGCGGCCCGGCCATCGCCCGCGCGCTCACAGCGGCGGGCATCCCGGCCGAGACGACCGACGACGTCGTCGACCTCGCGCGCACCGGCAATCCGCTCGTCCAGGAGGCCATCCGCCAGGCCGGACGCGATCTCGGCGAGGTCGTGGCGACCTGCGTCAACCTCCTCAACCCGTCGATGGTCATCGTCGGCGGGGGCCTCTCCCGTGTCGGCGAGCAGCTGCTCGCCGGGGTGCGGGAGGTCGTCTACCAGCGGTCGACGCCGCTGGCCACCCAGCACCTGACGATCACCGAGTCCCGCTCCGGCGAGACCGGCGGCGTGATCGGCGCGGCGATCATGGTGATCCAGCACGTGCTCGATCCCGATCCCCGGGCGGTGCGCGCACTCTCGCGCTGACCCCTCCCCTGTCCCTTCGACCCCCGCCTCGATCATCGAATCGATTCGATCCGCTCCATCCCACCCCTGAAAGGAACCTCGTGACCACCGAATCCCTCTCCTCCGGCGCCGCTGCCGGTCGACCCCTGCGCGCCGGCGTGATCGGCCTGGGCTGGGCCGGTCAGCAGCACATGGAGGCGTACGCCACCCTTCCCGGCGTCGAGCTCGTCGCCATCGCCGGCATGGAGGACGAGCCCCGCGCCGCGCTCGGCGAGAAGTACGGCGTCGAGCGCCGCTACGCGGATTGGAAGGACCTCGTCGCCGACGGCGACCTCGACGTCGTGAGCGTCGCCGTCCCCACCTTCCTGCACGCGCCGATCACCGTCGGGGCGCTGGATGCGGGCATCCACGTGCTCAGCGAGAAGCCGATCGCCCGCACCGCGGCCGAGGCGCAGACGATGGTCGACGCCGCGCACCGCTCGGGCCGCGTGCTCGAGGTCGCGTTCAACCACCGCCGCCGCGGCGACATCGAGGCTCTCAAGGCGGCCATCGACGCCGGGCAGATCGGCCGGCCGTACCACGCCCGCGCCACCTGGCTGCGGCGAGCCGGCATCCCCGCGCTCGGCAGCTGGTTCACGAACCGCGAGATGGCCGGCGGCGGCCCGCTCATCGACATCGGCGTGCACGTCCTCGACTACGCGCTCCACCTCTTCGGCGAGCCGCAGGTCGTCGCCGTCTCGGCGGTCACCCACTCCGAGCTCGGCGTCCGGGGTCGCGGCGGCTCGTCGTCGGACAAGCAGCTGGTCGGCTCCGCCTACGAGGTGGAGGACCTCGCGAGCGTCCTGCTGCGCCTCGAGGGCGGCGGCTCCATCGTCCTGGAGACGAGCTGGGCCGCCTACCGCCCCGCCGGCGACGAGTTCGGCATCACCCTGTACGGCACCGAGGGCGGCGCGGACCTGCGCGTCGTCGACTACGCCCCCGCGGGCGAGCTGACCATCTTCACCGGCGACGGCGAGGAGACGGCAGACGTCCGCGTCGCCGCCGACGCCGGGCGCGGCCACCTCGCCGTCGTGGAGACGTTCCTGGAGCACGTCGCCGACGAGGCGAACTGGTCCCGCTGGGACGGTTCCCTCGCCCTCGACCGCGCGCGGGTGATCGACGCCGCGTACGCGTCCGCCGCACAGGGGGCCGAGGTGCGGCTGCAGCCCGCCACCGTCGGCACCGCCGACTCGAGCACCACCGACACCGCCGACACGAGCGTCGCCACGAAGGGAGCCTGAACCATGGCCGCACTGCGCGTCACCGTCTGGAACGAGGGCGTCCACGAGACGACCCAGCCCGCGATCGCCGCGATCTACCCGGAGGGCATCCACGGCGCCATCGCCGAGGGCCTCCGCGACCTGCTCGGCGAAGAGGTCGTCGTGCGCACCGCGACCCTCGCCGATCCCGAGCACGGCCTGAGCGAGGCCGTGCTCGCCGAGACCGACGTGCTGCTCTGGTGGGGTCACATCGCCCACGACCAGGTCGCCGACGAGGTCGTGGAGCGCGTGCGCGAGCACGTGCTCGGCGGGATGGGCCTCATCGTCCTGCACTCGGGCCACTTCTCGAAGATCTTCATCCGGATGCTCGGCACCACCTGCTCCCTGCGCTGGCGCAACCCCGAGGGCGGCGAGCGCGAGCTGGTGTGGAACGTGAACCCGACGCATCCCATCGCCGCCGGGGTCGAGCAGCCGATCGTGATCGAGGCGCAGGAGATGTACGGGGAGTTCTTCGACATCCCGACGCCCGACGACCTGGTCTTCATCAGCTCCTTCACCGGCGGGGAGGTGTTCCGCTCGGGCGTGACCTTCACCCGTGGCCGCGGGAAGATCTTCTACTTCTCCCCCGGCGACCAGGAGTACCCGGTCTACTTCCACCCCCAGGTGCGCCGCGTGCTCGCCAACGGCGTGCACTGGGCCGCCCCCGCCCCCGGCCCCCGCACCGCCCCCGCCGTCTCCAACCCCCAACCCATCTAGTCCCGCCGCTAGCCGCCGAGCACAGGAAAAGTGCGCTGTTTCCGATCGGGACAGCGCACTTTTCCTGTGCTCGGCGGCTTCGCCATGGGGCGGGGAGGCAGGGCGCGGGGAGGCAGGGCAGACTGGGGGGATGACGGACGAGCTTTTTGCGCTTCCTGGGCCGCGGCATCCTGATCCTGCTGATGCGCCCGCGCTGCGGTGGGGCGTGCTGGGGCCGGGCGTGATCGCCGCCGACTTCACGAAGGCGCTCCACGCCCACACGACGCAGCGGGTCGTCGCCTGCGGATCCCGCTCCGCCGAGCGGGCCGCGGCCTTCGCCGCTGAGCACGGCGTCGAGCGGGCGCACGGCTCGTACGAGGCGCTCGTCGGCGACCCCGGCGTCGATGTCGTCTATGTCGCGACGCCGCACAGCGAGCACCTCGAGCACGCGCTGCTCGCCATCGCCGCGGGCAAGCACGTGCTCATCGAGAAGCCGATGGCCGCGACCGCCGACCAGGCGCGCCGCATCGTCGTCGCGGCGCGGGAGGCCGGCGTGTTCGCGATGGAGGCGATGTGGACGCGCTACCTGCCGCAGACCGACATCGCCCGGCAGCTGCTGGAGGACGGCGCCCTCGGTGAGGTGCGCGTCGTCACGGCGGACTTCGGCGGCAACGCGACCTACGACCCGGCCGGGCGGCTCTGGAACCCGGCCCTGGCCGGCGGCGCCCTCCTCGACCTCGGTGTGTACGTCGTCTCGTGGGCGTCCTTCGCTCTGGGTGCGCCGGCGGGCATCATCGCCAGCGGATCCCTCGCGCCCACCGGCGTCGACGAGCAGGCCGCCCTGGTGCTCAGCACGGTCTCGGGAGCGCAGGCGCTGCTCAGCACGACGCTGCGGGCGGGCACCCCCTCGCTGGCCACGATCAGCGGATCGGCCGGGCGGATCGAGACGGATGCGCCGTTCTGGGGACCGAGCGGTCTGCGCGTCCACCGCGCCGACGGCTCCCTCGCCGCCCACTGGCGCGACGCGTACGGCCGACCGCACCGGCAGGGGATGTCGTACGAAGGCGCCGCGCTCGCCCGCTACGTCGCAGAAGGCCGTACCGAGTCGCCCCTCCACTCACTCGATGAGGCCGTCTCGACGCTCGCCACGATCGACGAGGCCCGCCGCCAGCTCGGCGCGGCGGGCGTGGGCTGACAGCGGGCGTCGCCGGAGCGAGGCACAATGGAGGGGTGCTCGACCCCGCCCAGGCCCGCTCCGCCGACCTCTACCGGCCGGTCGCGCTGGCGGGCCGCGGCCCTGTGCGGGCCGCCGCACCGGCTCCCGTCCCGGTGATCCCCGCGGTCCCGGGCCAGACCGGTCACCTCGCCCGCGTCGTCGCGCGCTCCAGCGATCGCGTCGGCTGGCTGCGGGCGCGCAGCCGCGGCATCACCGCGACCGATGTCGCCAAGCTCTCGACGCCGCGCTCGTTGCGCGCCGCGGTGTACGACAAGCTGCACGGGACCGGCTTCTCCGGCAACTCGTACACGCAGCACGGCCGCGTGCGGGAGCCGGAGATCGCCGCCTGGGTGGCCGCCACCCACGGCATCCAGCCCTCGGACGCCCTCTTCCACGCCGAGCGGGACCGCCGCCATCTCGCGACCCCGGACGGTCTCGCGGTGCGCTCCGACGAGCGCATCGAGCTCTGCGAGATCAAGACCACCAACAAGCCCTTCCGCAGCATCCCGCGCAGCTACCTGCGTCAGATCTGGTGGCAGCAGTACGTGCTCGGCGCCGAGCGCACGCTCTTCGTCTGGGAGCAGCACGACGGCTTCGTGCCCCTGCACGACGAGCCCGAGTGCCGCTGGGTCGACCGCGACGACGCCGAGATCGCCAAACTGGTCGGCCTCGCCGGCGACCTCATCGAGCTGCTCCGCCAGGCGACGGCCACGCCGGTCAGCGCGCCGGCTGCCGCTCCTGCACCTGCGCCTGTTCCTGCTCGCGCTCCCGAGCCGGTCGCCACCCTCTACTGAGCGCGAGGGCGAACACGGCGATCCACGCGATCGCCACCGTCGTGCCGATCAGCTCCAGCCAGGCCCCGACGTCCGTGGCGACATGGACGATCGCCAGCATCCCGCCGACGATCGTGATGGCGGCGACGGCGACGCAGCTCACCAGCGAGAACCGCGCGACCCGTGGCAGCCGCGCGGCGAACGCGACCTGCAGCATCGCGTAGCAGGCGGCGGCGAAGCCCAGCACGGCGGAGACGGTGTGGGTCAGGTCCTGCACCGTCGACCGGGGATCGGCGATCGGCACCGGGCAGTTCGCGGTGCACGTCACCTGCGAGGCGACCACGAAGCAGATCGCGGCGAAGCCGAGGCTGAGAGCGGGGGCCCAGCGGTCGAGCAGGCGCACGCGGGAGCGCACGTGCCCGCTCGCGAGCGCGATCGAGAACCCGCCGGCGGCGACGAGCAGCAGCGCGACCCGGAACATCCCCGCGGTCGGAGCACCCTCCGCGCCCAGCTCGCTCACGTAGACCGCGCGCTCGACCGTGAGCCGCGCGGCCCAGATGATCGTGAGTCCGCCGAGCACCGCGACGGTGCCGATCGCGAGCAGGATCGGCACAGCGCGCTCCCACCCGCGGGCGAGCGGAGGCACGGCGAAGGGCTGGCGCACGATGCGCAGGAATCGCTGCACGCTGGCTCCTCGGGTTCGGGTCGAAGCATCCTAACGCGACCCTCGCTGGAAACGTCCTGGGGGTATCCGAAACAGAGTGTTCACACGTGGTGACCCCGGCGTAACACCGGTGACGCAATCCCGGGATTGACTGGGATCAGCTGATCGCGCCAGTGGAGGGCGACCGACGAGGGGACGACGAATGCCGAAGACCATGCGGGCCGCACTCCTGGATGCGGCGGGCGGCCCGGAGTCCCTGCGCATCGGCGACACGGCCTCCCCCGATCGCGTCAACGCCGAGTTCCTGGTCAAGGTCGTCGCCGCCGGCGTGAACCCCCTCGACGCGAAGACGCGCGCCGGTCGCGGGGTGTTCGACGCGATCCACTCCTTCCCGGCGGTGCTCGGGCACGACTTCAGCGGGGTGGTCGTCGAGTCGCCCTACAGCGCCCATCCCCTCCGCCCGGGCGACGAGGTCTTCGGGATGGTCATGGTGCCGCGGTTCGGGGGAAGCTACGCCGAGTACATCTCGGTGCCGAGCCTCAGCGTCGTGCGCAAACCCTCCACCCTCTCCCACATCGAGGCCGCCGCCGCGCCCCTCGCCGCGCTCACCGCGTGGGGCATGGTCGTCGAGGTCGCCAAGGCACACGAGGGCCAGCGGATGCTCATCCATGCGGGCAGCGGAGGCGTCGGGCACTTCGCCGTGCAGTTCGCCTCCTACTTCGGGGCCCACGTGATCGCGACCGCCTCCGGCTCCCACGCGTCGTGGCTGCGCTCACTCGGCGCCGCAGAGGTCGTCGACTACACCTCCACGCGGTTCGAGGACGCGGTGCAGGAGGTGGATGTGGTGATCGACCTGGTCGGGAACGTGCACGACGACACCGGGTCCCGCTCGCTGAGCGTCCTGCGCCCCGGCGGCCTGATCATCAACGCCCCGACCGGGAGCTGGCCCGGGTTCGAGGACGAGATCGCCGCGGCCGGTGTGCGCGGCACCCACTACCGCGTCGCTCCCGACGGCAACACGCTCGGGGTGATCTCGCGCCTGCTCGAGGCGGGCAACGTCCGCGTGCACGTCGACCAGATCTACGCGCTCGAGCAGATCGCCGAGGCCCATCGGGCCGTCGAGAGCGGCCACACCCGCGGCAAGGTCGTGCTCAAGATCGCCGAGGGGTAGCGCACCCGTCGGTCGTGCGCGTCAGGAGATCGGGCTGCGCTCCATCACCCAGTCGTCCTCCCACCGCTCGCCGACCAGGAAGCGCTTCGACCCCACGTGCTCGAAGCCGTGCTTGCCGTAGAAGCGCTGCGCGCGGGCGTTCTCCTCGTTGACGCCGAGCCACATCCCCTCGGCTCCGGCGTCCGCGGCGGCCGTGACGCTCTCGGCCATCAACCGGCCGGCGACACCCTCGCCGTGGTGGCCGGGGAGCACGTAGCACTTGCTGAGCTCGGCGGTCGGGCGCACCCGGATGGCGCGGCGCACGTCCTCGTCGGACGGCTCGCCCACGATCACCATCGTGTAGCCGATCGCCTCCCCGGTCTCGTCCTCCGCGATGAGCACGCGGCGGGCGGGATCGGCGACGTACTCGGCGAACCGTTCGGTCGACAGCACGGTCGCGATGAAGTGCGCCTTGGCCTCCTCCGACGTGTGCGGCGGGCAGGCGAGCGGGAAGGTCACGGCGGCGACGGACGCGAGCGCAGCGGCGTCGTCCGTGCGGGCGGGACGGATGGTGACGGTCACGCGACCAGGCTAGCCGGTCCGCGGCCCGAGGAGTCCGGACAGAGGGGACCGGCCGTCCCCGGGGGTGTGGGACGGCCGGTCCAGTCGGAGCTCCTGCGATCAGTGGCGGCCCTGCGCCACCAGGCTGAGCAGGTCGAACGACACGTCGCCGAGGCCGGTCACGGGGTCGTAGCCCTTGGCCGTCTTCAGCGTGGTGTCCTGATCGAACGAGACCAGGAAGCTGTTGCCGCTGGTCTTGCTCGTGTAGGCGACCGCCTGCGTCGGGTTCTGCGGCAGCACGTCGCGGAAGCTGCCCGGCAGAACCCGCTTGACCGCGTACAGCGTCGGGTTGGCGAACCCGATCGTCGTGTGCGTCGACTGCTGCACGATCGCGATCTGCGCGGCCACGATCGGCGAGGCGAGCGAGGTGCCGCCGTATGTCTCGTTGATGTAGTCGCCGGTCGCGAGGGTGTCGTCGTCCACGATCGGCCGCAGACCGATCAGGAACCCGGTGTACGGGTCGGCCAGAGCCGAGACGTCGGGCGAGACGCGCTTGCCCGCGGCCAGGGCCGCCGGCACGATGCCACGCTGGTAGTCCGGCTGCGCGAAGACGGCGCTCGTGCCGCCTCCCGCACCCCCGACGAATCGGCTGCCCGGCAGCGGTTCCGCGTAGCTCAGCGAGCCGTCGGCGTTCTTCACGATCTGGTCGACGGTGTCGCCCCAGCCGGTCTCGAAGGCGATCTTGCCGTTCTTGTCGATCGCCATGCTCGTGCCGCCCACCGAGGTGACCCACGGCGAGGAGGCCGGGAAGTCGGGGGACGCGTAGCCGAGGTTCGCGACCTCGTCACCGTTGTCACCGCTCGAGAAGTAGAGGCCGATGCCCTCGCCGGCCGCCTGCAGCTGCAGGTTGACCTCGCCCTGGATCACGTCGGCCGGGACGGCCTCGCCCACGTTCCCGTAGCTGTTGCTCACGATGGTCGCGAGCTTGTTGTCGAGGATCTTGGACATCGCGACATCCAGGCCGCCGCTGCAGTCGGTGCCGCCGACGTAGAGGATGCGCGCTCCCGGAGCGATCGCGTGCACCGACTCGACGTCGAGGGTCTGCTCGCCCTGCCAGCCGCTGGGGTACTGGCACAGCGCCTGGTCGGTGAAGTCGGACGGCTTCGGCACCAGCTGCTGGTACGACGAGTTGGTCAGCCCCGGCTCCCCGTTCTGGGCGGAGTAGGAGTTGACGTCCTTCACGATGGTGGGGCTGGCGTATGCGTCGATGATCGCGACCGTCTGACCGGAGCCGTTCACGCCGCGCTTGCTGAGGTCGCTCAGGCCGTAGGCGCTGCGCAGCTGCTGCGGGGTGTAGCCGCAGTTGTAGGTGCTGTACTTCGTCTGGCCGTTGTAGGCGGCGGGGACGGTCACCGTGTTCTCGCCGAAGTAGTGCGAGCAGGGGGTGTCGACCACCGGAGCGGCGGCGACCTTGCGCGACAGCTGCGGCTCACCGGAGGAGCCGAGATCGCCCTGCTGGATCGAGTCCGGGCGGGTCAGGGTGCGCGACTGCTCGACGCTGACGCCCGACACCTTCGTGCCGATCGAGGCGGGCAGCGACGGCGCCGTCGCCGGAGCGATCAGCTGGTGCCCGGCGTAGTTGAACGAGTGGAGGGAGGTGCCGAAGATCGAGCCGATCTGGTCGGGCGTCCCGCGGAACACCACGTACTGGCGGCTGGCGGGCACCGCGGTGATGGTGAGCCCCGCGGTCGTCAGGAAGCTGACCACGGCGTCCGAGTCGGCCTGCGTCGGCGAGAAGCGCCCGATCCACTGCGCCGGGGCGACTGCCTTGCGGTAGCCGGCGATGGCCGGGTTCGACACCTGCTTCGCGAGCGCCTCGGCGCCCGCCTGGTCACGCAGCGGCAGGTAGATCTCACCCTCCACCGTCGTGTCGGCCGGAGCGGCGCCGGCATCGTTCGCGGCGGTGGCCCACGACGGGAGGGAGTCGGCG
>NZ_MKVJ01000017.1:400865-456094 GCF_001898805.1 Leifsonia sp. 71-9 | reverse complement strand
CCAATGACAAAGCCACCGTGGCGGCCACGGTGGCGATGATTCCGACGACCCTCTTGTGGAGGGATCGTGTGGTGCGAGGAGTCATGGAAACGTCATCCTTCACTCGGACGGACTCGACATCGAGTCGGCGCGCGGCGCGCGCCAGAGCGAGCGTAAACCCCCGTCGTTCTGCCACACAAGAGGGGGTAGACGGGTCTGTCGCGATCCTTGACGAGTGTGTACGTTCTCTCAGAATCTCCGCGACCGCCCCAGCAACGCCGAAGGGGTCGTCACCGGCTGCTGCCGGTGACGACCCCTTCGAGTGTCTGCGAGACGATCAGATCGCGTTGACGTCCAGCGGGATGCCGGGGCCGAACGTGGTCGACACGGCGCCCTTCTGGATGTAACGGCCCTTGGCGGCCGACGGCTTCAGACGCACGATCTCCTCGAGCGCGGTCTTGATGTTGTCGTCGAGCTGCTCCTGCGTGAAGCCCGCCTTGCCGACCACGAAGTGGACGTTGGAGTGCTTGTCGACGCGGAACTCGATCTTTCCGCCCTTGATGTCGGAGACGGCCTTCGCCACGTCCGGGGTGACCGTGCCGGTCTTCGGGTTGGGCATGAGGCCACGCGGGCCGAGCACCTTTCCGAGACGACCGACCTGGCCCATGAGCTCCGGGGTGGAGACGGCGGAGTCGAAATCGGTCCAGCCGCCGGCGACCTTCTCGATCAGCTCGGAGCCGCCGACCTCGTCCGCGCCGGCCGCGATGGCCGCCTCGGCCGCAGGGCCGGTCGCGAAGACGATGACGCGCGCGGTCTTGCCGGTGCCGTGAGGAAGGATGACGGTACCGCGAACCATCTGGTCCGCCTTGCGCGGGTCGACACCGAGCTTCAGCGCGACCTCGACGGTCGAGTTGAACTTGGCGGAACCGGTCTCCTTCGCGAGCGCGACGGCCTCGGTCGGGGTGTAGAACTTGCCGTCTTCGATCTTCTCGGCGGCGGCCCGGTAGGCCTTGGACTTCTGTGCCATGAGTTTTCTCCTAACGAGAATGTGGTGCGAGCCTGGCCGGCTCTGCCACTGTGATGCCTTGCGGCGGAGGGTGTGTGAGGGCGGTCGGGGCTTACGCCTCGACGGTGATGCCCATCGAACGGGCGGTGCCGGCGATGATCTTCGACGCGGCGTCGATGTCGTTCGCGTTGAGGTCGACCATCTTCTGCTCGGCGATGCCGCGGACCTGCTCCTGGGTCAGCTTGCCGACCTTGTTGGTGTGCGGGACACCCGAGCCCTTGGCGACGCCGGCCGCCTTCTTGATGAGCTCCGCAGCCGGCGGGGTCTTCAGGACGAACGTGAACGAACGGTCCTCGTAGACGGTGATCTCGACCGGGATGACGTTGCCGCGCTGCGACTCGGTCGCGGCGTTGTACGCCTTGCAGAACTCCATGATGTTCACGCCGTGCTGACCCAGGGCCGGGCCGATCGGCGGGGCCGGGTTGGCAGCGCCGGCGTTGATCTGAAGCTTGATCAGACCGGTGACCTTCTTCTTCGGTGCCATGTCTCTTCCTTCTTTGTGTATTCGAGCGGCGTTGGATCGCTCCGTGCCGCTCTCCCGGTTTCTCGGCCCTTCCGAGACCCGGTGATCTGAAAACTAGGGGGTCAGAGCTTCGTGACCTGGTCGAAGCTGAGCTCGACCGGCGTCTCGCGCTCGAAGAGCGACACCAGCACGGTGAGCTTGCCGCTCTCCGGCTTGATCTCGCTGATCGATCCGGGCAGGCCCGCGAACGAGCCTTCCTTGATCGTGATGGTCTCGCCGATCTCGAAGTCCACCTCGGCCGGGATGACCCGGGCGGTGGCCTTCTGACCCTTGGCGGCGCCCTTGACCGGCGCGGCCTCGATCTGGACGAGGCTCTTCAGCATCGAGAAGGCCTCCTCGAAGCGCAGCGGCGTCGGGTTGTGCGCGTTGCCGACGAAGCCGGTGACACCCGGCGTGTGGCGGACGACCGACCAGCTGTCCTCGTTGAGGTCCATGCGCACGAGCACGTAGCCCGGGATGCGCACGCGGTTGACCATCTTGCGCTGGCCGTTCTTGATCTCGACCACGTCCTCCATCGGGACCTGGACCTCGTAGATGTAGTCCTCCATGTTCAGCGAGACCATGCGGTTCTCGATGTTGGACTTCACCCGGCGCTCGAAGCCGGCGTAGGAGTGGATGACGTACCACTTGCCGATCTTGCCGCGGAGCTCGGTGCGGAACTCCTCGTAGGGGTCGGTGGCGACCTCTTCTTCGTCCTCGACGGCCTCCTGGGCGGCCTCGGCCTCCTCGTCGTCGTGGACCTCGAGGGCCTCGTCGACGGCGTGGTCGGCCTCGGGGTCGACGGCCTCCGCCATCGCGTCCAGCACGGCGTCCAGATCGATCTGGGTGCCGTCCTCGGACACGACGTGCAGCGCTTCGTGCTCGGCGGCGTCGGACGAGTCCTCGTCGTGCTCCAGCACGTTGCCGGTCTGCGCCTCGTCGTCCTCGGAGGACTGCTCGGCAGCGGTGGCCCAGTCCACGTCGTCGCGATTCGTCTCAGACACTGAATTCATTCCATTTCTGTCGGGGTGGCCGGTGGTCCGGCCGAGCTTTCCACTCGAGCGGGAGTCGTCCGCTCTAGGTGGGGTTGCCGAAGACCCAGACGACGCCCAGGCTGAACAGCCAGTCGAGGAGGGACACGAGCGCCATCATGATCACCACGAAGACGAGCACGACCCCCGTGTAGCTCAGGAGTTCCTTGCGGGTCGGCGTGACGACCTTCTTGAGCTCGCCGATGACCTGGCGGATGAACAGCGCGATGCGCGCGAAGGGGTTGCGCTTCGCAGCGCGATCCTTCTTCGCGTTGGCGACGATGTCCTCACTCGGCTCGTCGATAACTTTTCGGGCCACCTCGTTACACCTTTCGTGGGCCGACATCGGAATGTCGACTTGCAGGGCGGACAGGAATCGAACCTGCAACCTGCGGTTTTGGAGACCGCTGCTCTGCCAATTGAGCTACCGCCCTAGGGAAGACGAACCCGCGAAGCGCTCCGCACGTCCTGAGACAAACCTAGCCTCGGTCAAGGCTAGCCGATCACGCATCCGAATGTGCTCCGAATGCCTGATCACAGCTCGGCATGACTGCCGTCGCCGTCACCGAAAAAAGGCGCAGAAAAGCTTGGCAGATTCAACCACCGCGTCCAGTGTACGGGACGCTGCACCACCTGCGCAAAACGCGCTGCCCCGCGGCGGTGAACCGTCGTGACACGCCCTTTTCCGCGACCACTCACGCTTCGACGGGGCGGCTTGCGACGTCTCGGCGGATGGGAACGAATCCGGCCTGTGGACAACCGGATCGGGCGGGTGCCGGCGCGGCAGAGTGAGGCGCATGAACAGCGCACTCGCCCTCCAGCTCGGACGCCAGCCCCTCGCCGTGCGGGAGGCGCGAGCGCTCGGCCACACCGAGAAACGCCTGCGCGGGCCGACCGTCCGCCGGCCGTTCCACGGGGTGGTGGCGACGGAGACGCCCAGCCGGCTCGACGACTGGTGCAGGGCCTATCTGGCCGTCGCTCCTCCCGGCGCGTTCTTCTCGGGACCGACGGCCGCCGCCCTCCACGGACTCCCCCTCGCCCGGCTCCCGTCGGGCCTGCACGTGTCCGTCCCCGCGCCGGCACGCGCTCCGCGCAGGCCCGGGATCCGCGGGCACTCGGTCAGAGTGTCGTTCGGGGACGTGATCGTCGAGGACGGCCTGCCGCTGAGCTCCCTGCCGCGCGCCTGGTGCGAGCTCGCCGGGATCGTCACGGTCGAGGAGCTGGTGGTCGTCGGCGACGCGGTCGCGCGACGCTGCACGGGCCGCGACCGCCTCCGCGAGCTGCGCGGTGCACTGGACCGTTCGGTGATCCGACGCGGCCTGCCGGACCTGCTGCAGGCCTTCGCCCTCCTGGACCCCCGGGCCGAGTCGCCGCAGGAGTCCCGCCTCCGCTTCCGGCTCGCGAGCGGTGGCGTACTCGGGTTCGCATCGAATCTGCCCATCCGGACGGCGAGCGGCAGCGACTACCGCGGGGACCTCGTGTTCCCGGAGCGCCGGGTGATCCTCGAGTACCAGGGCGACCACCACCGGGAGCGCGAGCAGTACCGTCGCGACCTGCGCCGCCGCCTCGACCTTCAGGCCGACGGCTGGACCATCGTGGAGCTCGGACCGGACGATCTGGCCGATCCGGGTCTCGCTCGCCGGGTGCGGGCGATCCTCGACCGCGCCGTCCATCGAGGAGGGGACGGATGACGCGTCTACAGCAGCTTGCGTTCCAACGCCCACGCCGTCAGCTCGTGCCGCGACGAGAGCTGGAGCTTGCGGAGCACCGCCGAGACGTGGGTCTCCACCGTCTTGATGGAGATGAACAGCTCGGCCGCGACCTCCTTGTACGCGTAGCCGCGCGCGATCAGCCGCATCACCTCGCGCTCGCGAGCCGAGAGACGGTCGAGTTCGTCGGTGTTCTCCGCCTGCTCGCCGGCCGCGGCGCCGAAGGCGTCGAGCACGAACCCCGCGAGCTTGGGCGAGAACACCGCGTCTCCTCCCGCCACGGCGACCACCGCGTCGCTCACCTGACCGCCCGAGCTGCCCTTGGTGAGGTAGCCGCGGGCACCGGCGCGGATGACGCCGACGACGTCCTCGGCGGCGTCCGAGACGCTCAGGGCGAGGAAGCGGGTGTGCGGGCATTCGGAGACGGTGCGGCGCAGGACCTCCGCGCCACCGCCTCCGGCACCGCCCGGGAGGTGCACATCGAGGAGCACGACCGCCGGCTGCGTGCGCACGATCGCCTCGACGGCGGCATCGACATCCGCCGCCTCGGCGAGCACCTCGAGGCGGTCGTCGAGGTCGGCGCGCAAGCCGGAGCGGAAGATGGAGTGGTCGTCGACGATCACCACGGTGATGCGTCCCGCGTCGGCCTCCCCGGCGGAGGGGGCGGTGTCGGTGTTGTCTGTCATGGTGCCTCGCTCGCGAACTCGATGCTCAGGTGGACCTCGGTGCCGGTGGGCCGAGAGCTGACGGTGGCCGTGCCGCCGGCGCGGCGCATCCGGCCGATGATGGACTCCCGCACACCGAGCCGGCCTTCGGGCAGGGCGTGGACGTCGAAGCCTGCACCGCGGTCGCGCACGAAGACGTCGGCGGAGCCGGCCCCGTTCTCGATGTACACGGACACCTCGCCGCCGGCGTGGCGCGCGGCGTTCAGCATGGCCTCCCGGGAGGCCGCGCCGAGTTCTGCCGGCGCGTTCCGGACCGGCTCGCCGACCGACACGATGTCGAAGTGCACGGCGTGGTCGACCTCGAGCGCGGCGGCGACCTCCCGCAGTTCGCCCGCCAGGTCCGCATCCTCCCGTTCCGCCGCGTGGGCGGCGTCCGCGTACAGCCAGTCGCGCAGTTCCCGCTCCTGGGCCCGGGCGATGCGACCGACCTCGCTCGACGCCCCGGCGCGGTTCTGGATGAGGGCGAGCGTCTGCAGCACCGAGTCGTGGAGGTGCGCCGCCATCTCCGCGCGCTGCTCCTCCTTGATCCGCGCCGTGCGCTCCGAGATCAGCTCACGCCAGAGCCGGAGCGCCCAGGGCGCGACCAGCACGGCCGCACCGGCGAAGGTGGCGGCGATGATCCCGATCCACAGCGGCCCCGACCCGTGCGCGTTCTGGAGCACGCTGAGCACGAGCGCGACGACCACGAGGAACGCGCCCGCGGCGATGCGGAACGCCGTCGTCGACAACGGGGTGGGCAGCAGGCTGTCGTCCTCGACCAGCTGGTCCCAGGCCACCGCGGCGACGAGCAGGACGATCGAGAGGAAGAGGAGGCCGATGGCCGAGCCCAGCGCGCCCGTCGCGACCAGCACGATCGACACGAGACCGGCCCCCGCACCGGTGACTCCGAAGAACCAGGGGATGTTGATCCGGCGATGCACGCGCTGCGCGGGCTCGTCGCCGTCTGCAGCGCGGAGGGGGACCAGTGCCCACAACCAGAGATAGAAGAGGACGCCCGCGCCGGCGAGGAACGTCGTGCCGACGAAGATCCACCGCACCGCGGCGACCGGCCACCCGAGGTGATCCGCGAGCGCCTGGCACACGCCGCCGAACACGCAGTCGCGCGGACGCGCCAGCGGCGGCCGGGCGATCGGCGGCCTGGCGGCAGGCACGGTGGGGGTCATGTTCAGAATCCAAGCAGACCCGGAGCCACCCGGACAGCCCGCGGGCAGGGGAATCAGGGTCCGCTCAGGGTGTCACCCCATGTCGCGGGGGCGCCTCCGAGCGCCAGGATCGGAGCATGTCACAGAACGACTCCACCACGCCGCCGCCCTACGGCGGCCCGAGCACCGGCCTCTCGGGCCGCGGCTCCCGCTTCTTCGACTGGATGCGCAGCCTCGGCGTCGTCCGCGCGGACGGCTGGGTCGGCGGTGTGTGCGCCGGCGTCGCCTACCGCCTCGGAATCGACCCGCTCATCGTCCGCGGCATCGTCGTCGTGGCCGCCGTGCTGGGCGCCCCGGTCGTGCTCCTCTACGCGCTGGCCTGGGCACTCCTCCCCGACCGCGACGGCCGCATCCACCTCCAGCGTCTCTTCGAGGGCGACGTGGATGCCCCGATCGTCGCGGCGGGCGTGCTCGTCGTCTTCTCGCTGCTGCCCTGGTCGAGCGGTTTCGGCTGGTTCGGGGGCGGCGGCGTCTGGAACGACTGGGGGTGGGGCGAGATCGTCGGACGGGTGTTCTGGACGCTCCTCGTCCTGGCGCTCGTCGCCGGGCTGATCGTCTTCGCCGTGCGCGCGGCCGACAAGCGGCCGGGTGCGGCGACGCCGCCGAGCCGCCCTGCACCTCCCGCGCCGGGCACCTGGCCGAGCGCACCGGCGACGGACAGCGCGCCCACCGCGCCGCCCACCGCCTCCGCCGCGTTCGCGACAGGAACGGACGGCGCGACGACGACCACCGCGACGAACGCGGACACGAAGAAGGCCGGCGACGCGAAGGACGGCGCCGACCCGAAGGCGCCCACCGACGGCGGCGCACCGACGCCGCCGCTCGACATCACGGCCGAGCCCGTCGCACCACCGGCTCCGACCGTGGGCGCGAGCCCGCAGGACGTCGCGGACTGGCAGCAGCGCCAGGCCGAGTGGAAGGCGGAGCACGCCCGCTGGAAGGCCCGCCTCGCCGAGGACATGCGCGCGGTCAAGGCGCAGCGCTCCGCCGAGATCCGCGCGCAGGCGGCCTCCGCCAATGCAGCGGCCAGTGCCCGTCGCGCCGCCTACCGCGCCGCCAACCCTCGCGTCGGCGCTCCCCTGGGCTGGCTGACCGTGGGCCTCGCCGTCATCGCGGGAGCCGCCGCCTCCGCCCTCTGGGTCCCGCTGACCGGCCTGTCCGGTTACGCGTCGACCGCCGCCCTCGCCGCGGCCACCCTCGTGTTCGGCCTCGCCGCCCTCATCGCGGGCCTCGCGCGCCGCCGCAGCGGGTTCCTCATCACCTTCGGCATCATCCTGGCCGCACTCACGGCGCTCACGGCGGCCCTCCCGAGCGGTGCACGTTCGAGCTTCTCGGCAGCGTCCATCGTGGCCGGAGCCGATCAGACGCTCGCGCCGTCCGCCGACGCCTCCTACATCCAGGGCTGGGGGCACACAACGATCGACCTGACGGACGCGGTGACGGCCTCGGGCACACCCCGGATCGACCTCGCCAAGGGGTCCGACACGACGACGGTGATCGTCCCGGCGGATGCCACCGTGCGGCTGGAGGCCGCGACCGCAGCCGCCGTGGTCGTGACCGACCCGTCGGGCGCCGAGCACGTCCATCGGTGCCAGCCGCGCCCGCTCGGCAGCTGCAGCACGAACATCCTCGTCGGTCCGGGCGGAGCACCCGACGCCGTCGTCCGAATCGCCCAGCTCGACGACGTGCTCGTCCAGCGCGAGCAGAAGTGAGGAACGCCATGAGCACCGACGCGAACCCGACCCCCGACCCGTCCGAGACGCAGCCGACCGACGCGCCGCCGTCCGAGACGCAGCCGACCGAGGCCCTGCCCACCGCGGAGCAGCCGACCGCCCCCCAGCCCACGCACCCTCTCCCCGCCGAGCCATGGCTCACCCCGCCGCCTCCGTCCGCCTGGGCGCCGATGCCGGCCACCGCCTCCCGTCCCCCGATCCGCTGGGGCGGCGTCGTGTGGGGCCTGCTGCTCGTCGTCTTCGCCGGTGGGATGCTGTTCGTCCTGTCGGCGCCCGAGCGCCTGGCTGCTGTCGAGGTCTGGCTCGCCGCCCTCACCCCGGGCACGGCGTGGGCGCTGTGGCTCGCGGCCGCGGGCGTGCTGATCGTGGTGTTCGCGCTGCTCGGTGCGATCCGGTCGGCACAGCGGCGCCGCCAGACGGCATGATGGGGGCATGACACCCCACCGCGCTGCGGTCTCCGTCCGGGGCCTGCGCAAGACGTACGGCTCGTTCGAGGCGCTGCGCGGAGTCGACTTCGACATCGAGGAGGGCGAGACCTTCGCCCTCCTCGGCCCGAACGGTGCCGGCAAGAGCACGACGATCGAGATCCTCGAGGGGTACCGCGACCGCAGCGGGGGCACCGCGGACGTGCTGGGGGTCGACCCGCAGCACGGCGGCACCGCCTGGAAGGCCCGACTCGGGATCGTGCTCCAGTCCGGCATCGAGGCCGCCGATGTGACCGTGCGCGAGCAACTCGTGCACTTCTCGCGGTTCTATCCGCGGCGCCGCGACGTGGACGAGCTCATCGCCGCAGTCGGTCTGACCGACAAGGCCAAGACGCGCATCCGCAACCTGTCGGGTGGGCAGCGACGCCGGCTCGACGTCGCCCTCGGCGTGATCGGCCGGCCCGAGCTGCTGTTCCTGGACGAGCCGACCACCGGGTTCGACCCGGAGGCGCGCCACCAGTTCTGGAACCTGATCCGGGACCTCAAGCGCGAGGGCACCACCATCCTGCTCACAACGCACTATCTCGACGAAGCCGCCCAGCTCAGCGACCGGGTCGCGGTGATCGCCCGCGGCACCCTCATCGACATGGGAGCCGTCGACGAGATCGGCGGCGCGGCGGCGCGCGTCCCGATCGTCAGCTGGCGCGACGCCGCCGGCGCGCCGCAGCAGGAGCGCACGGACGAGCCCGGCGCCCTCGTCGCCCGCCTGACCGCCGACCTCGGAGGCGAGCCGCGGGGCCTCGAGGTCATCCGGCCGAGCCTGGAGGACATCTACCTCGAACTGGTGCGCGAGGCCGGCGCCCCGGAGCGGGAGGCGATCGCATGACGACCATCCCGCTCGGAATCGCCCGCGCCCGATACGAGACCCTGACCTACTTCCGCCAGGGCGACACGATCTTCTTCACCTTCCTCTTCCCGGTGGTCATGCTCGGGATCTTCTCGGTCGCGTTCCAGGGGCTGGGGAAAGTCGGAGCGGCGCCAGACGGCTCGGGCGGCATCACCCAGGCCGCCTACTACCTGCCCGGCATGATCGCCGCGGGCGTCCTCCTGAGCGGCGTCCAGAACCTCGCCGTCGACATCGCGATCGAGAAGAGCAACGGGACACTCAAGCGGCTCGGCGGGACGCCGCTGCCGGTGGTCTCGTACTTCATCGGCAAGATGGGCCAGGTCATCGTCACGAGCGCGCTGCAGATCGTGCTCCTGCTGCTGGTCGCCCGGCTGGCGTTCGGCGTCGACCTGCCGACCGACCCCGAGGCGTGGCTGCGGTTCGTCTGGATCTATCTGCTCGGGATCGTGACCTCGGCGGTGCTCGGGATCGCGCTGTCCGCCGTGCCACGCACCGGCAAGAGCGCGACGGCGGTGATCATCCCGATCGTGCTGGTGCTGCAGTTCATCTCGGGCGTCTATCTGGCGTTCAACCTTCTGCCGGTGTGGTTGCAGAACATCGCGAGCGTGTTCCCGCTGAAGTGGATCGCGCAGGGGATGCGGAGCGTGTTCCTGCCCGCGTCGTTCGAGTCGCAGGAGCCGAGCGGGAGCTGGCAGCTCGGCTGGATGGCCGTCGTCCTGCTGATCTGGCTGGTGGCGGGGCTGATCGCGTGCCGTCTGACGTTCCGGTGGATCCGCAAGGACGGCTGACCGTCGCGGCGGCGGCACAAGGTTCTGCACACCCGCCCACGCCTGGGACTTGTCCACGGATCCTCACGCGCGGCGATCGGGCGTCGGCCCCCTCTGGAACGATGGCTGCATGAGCACCACCAGAGACCTCGCCGTCACCAGCCTCCGCGCCCTCGTCGGGCGGGAGGACGCCGACTTCCACTCCGGGCAGTACGAGGCGATCGCGGCTCTCGTCGACGAGCAGCGCCGGGCGCTCGTCGTGCAGCGCACCGGGTGGGGCAAGTCGGCCGTGTACTTCGTGGCGACCATGCTGCTCCGGCAGCGCGGGGCCGGGCCGACCATCCTGGTCTCGCCGTTGCTCGCCCTCATGCGCGACCAAGTCTCCGCCGCCGAACGCGCGGGGGTGCGGGCCGTCACCATCAACTCGGCCAACCGGCACGAGTGGGACGACGTCTCCGCCCGGCTGCGCGAGGACTCGGTGGATGTGCTCCTGGTCTCCCCCGAGCGGCTCAACAACCCCGACTTCCGCGACCAGCACCTCCCCGACCTGATCGCGCGCAGCGGCCTGCTCGTGATCGACGAGGCGCACTGCATCTCCGACTGGGGGCACGACTTCCGCCCGGACTACCGGCGCCTCCGCGATCTGATCGCGTCCCTCCCGGACGGTGTGCCCGTGCTGGCCACCACCGCGACGGCCAACGAGCGCGTCGTCGCCGACGTCGCCGAGCAGATGGGCGAGGGCAGCGGACACGCGGAGGTCCTGACGATCCGCGGGCCGCTCGCCCGGCGGTCCCTGCGTCTCGGCGTGCTGACCCTGGAGGACGCGACCTCGCGGCTCGCCTGGCTGGCGAGCAACCTCGCGGAGCTCCCCGGGAGCGGCATCGTCTACACGCTGACGATCGCGGCCGCGGAGGACACCGCACGGGTGCTGCGCACGGCCGGGTTCGAGGCGTACGCCTACACCGGGCAGACCGACACCGCCGAGCGGGAGGATCTGGAGGGCCGGCTCAAGCGCAACGAGGTGAAGGTGCTCGTGGCCACCAGCGCGCTCGGGATGGGCTTCGACAAACCCGACCTCGGCTTCGTCGTCCACCTCGGCGCCCCCTCCTCGCCCGTCGCGTACTACCAGCAGGTCGGCCGCGCGGGGCGCGCGACCGAGAACGCGGACGTCCTGCTGCTGCCCGGCCCGGAGGACCGCGCGATCTGGCAGTACTTCGCCACCGCCTCCATGCCCTCGGAGGAGAAGGCGGCGGCCGTCCTCGATGCGCTCTCGCACGAGACGCAGTCGACCCGTGTGCTGGAGAGCCGGGTCGATCTCAAGGCGTCGACCCTCGAACTGCTCCTCAAGGTGCTGGATGTGGACGGCGCCGTCCGCCGGGTCTCCGGCGGCTGGGTGTCGACCGGGCAGCCGTGGGTCTACGACCGCGATCGGTACGAGCGCATCGCCGCGGCACGGGAGGCGGAGCAGCAGTCGATGCTCGAGTACGAGCGCACCGGCATGTGCCGCATGCAGTTCCTGCAGGAGGCCCTCGACGACCCGGCCGCGGCACCGTGCGGCCGCTGCGACAACTGCGCGGGCGCCTGGTACCCGAGCGCGATCGCCGCGGAGGCCTCCGGTTCGGTCTCGGCGATGCTCGACCGGGTGGGGGTGGAGATCGAGCCGCGCAAGCTGTGGCCGACCGGGGCGGACCGGCTCGGCGTCTCCGTGCGCGGCAAGATCGCCCCGGCGGAGCAGCTCCAGTCGGGCAGGGCTCTCGCCCGGCTCACCGATCTGGGCTGGGGCAACCGCCTCCGTGAGGTTCTCTCTCCGCAGGCCCCGGATGCGCCGTGCCCTCCGGAGCTGCTCGCCGCGTGCATCCGTGTCCTGGCGGATTGGGACTGGGCGGAGCGGCCCGCCGCGGTCGTCGCGATGCCGTCGCGGCGGCGCCCGGTGTTCGTCGAGTCGCTGGCGCGGGGCCTTGCCGAGGTCGGCAGGCTCCCGTTCCTCGGCTCGCTCTCGCTTCGCGGTGGAGGGCCGACCGGTGACCCGGGCGGCAACAGCGCGTTCCGTCTGGCCGCCGTCTGGGATCGTTTCGGCGCCGACGGGCTCGATGTGCCGACCGGGCGCCCGGTCCTGCTCGTCGACGACCTCGTCGACAGCCGCTGGACGATCACCGTCGCCGGTCGCGCCCTGCTGGACGCCGGCGCCTCCGCCGTGCTGCCCTTCGCGGCAGCGCTGAGGGGGTGATGGCCGTGGGTACCGCCGACTAGATGAAGTCGCCTCCGCCGAAGTCGCCTCCGCCGAAATCGCCGCCGCCGAAATCGCCCCAGCCGCCTCCGCTGTCACCCCAGCCGCCGCTGCTGTCGCCCCAGCCGCCCGCGTCGGCGCCACCGGCGTCCGCGCTGGCCGTGTCGGTCGCGCCGGCGTCGCCGGAGCCGCCGTCCCCGGAGCCGGCGTCGCCGGAACCGCTGTCGCCGCTGTTGTCTCCGCCGTCGCCGTTGCCGTTGTCCGCACCCGCTTGGCTGTCGGTCGGCGAGGGGAGGAACGCGCCGACGAGGGCGGATCCGATGACATAGCCGGCGACGCTTCCGAGGAGGGAGCTCGCGAACATCCCGCCGAACCCGACTCCACCGCCGCCGCTGCGTCCGCCGAGCGAACGCTCGAGGGTGCCGGGCTGGCGCAGTTCGGAGCGGGTGGCGGCCTGGGCGAGCGAGCGCGGGTCGTCGCCGCGCGGCTGCTCACCGGCGGGGGCGTTCTCGCTGAGCTGCTGGAAGAGCAGGCGGCGCTGCTCGGGCGTCAGTTTCGTGAACGCCTCCTCGTGCACCTGCTCGATGGTCTCCGGCGGCGCGGTGCGCAGCAGATACCGGTAGCGCTCGACGGCGATCTCGTCCTCCGAGCGCGGCTGCTGACTCGGCGGCTGCTGACCCGGCGCCTGCTGACCCGGCGTCTGCTGACCCGGCGCCTGCGCGGCGGACGCAGCGTACGCGGCGGGGCCGGCGTGCGGGGCGGGTGCCTGCTGGTCGGCGGGACGCGGCTCTTCGCGTCCGAGGAGGCGGTCGAGGAATCCCATGGTCGTACCCTTCGGTCGACGGCTCTGCGGGTGCGCCGTGCTGTCGTCAGCCTAGGTTCGGTGCGTGAGAATCTTCTCAGAGAGCGCCGGGCGGTCGCCTACAGCGCGACGCCGACGAAGATCGGCTCCGGGCGCAGCAGCACCCCGAACTCCGACTGCACGCGGGCCTGGATGAACGACGCCAGCTGGACGACATCCTGCGCCGTCGCGCCGCCGCGGTTCACGATCGCGAGCGTGTGCTTGGACGAGAGCCCGGCCGCCGAACCCGGGAGGCCGTACCCGCGTCGGATGCCGGCCTTCTCGATGAGCCACGCGGCCGAGAGCTTGACGTCGTACGGGCCGTCGGCCAGCGGGGGGACGTCGAGCGGGTGCACGCCGTCGGGCTGCAGGCCGATGACGGCGTCCGGCTCCGGTGGGGTGACGGGCCAGCGGGGGGCGTCCTTGGGCAGCGATCGTGCGAAGTTCTCCGACACGATCGGGTTGGTGAAGAAGCTGCCGGCGCTGACCGAGTCGGGGTCGTCCGGGTCGAGGACCATTCCCTTGGAGGAGCGCAGGGCGAGGACCGACCGGCGCAGTTCCGCGATCGGGACCCGCGCGCCGATGACGACACCGAGGGCGTCGGCCAGCTGCGCGTATCCCACCGGGGCGCTGAGCGGGGCGCCGACCCCGCCGGGCACGGTGTTGTCGGCGAGTTCGAGGTCGACCGAGAGCACGATGCCCTCCAGTCCGCCCTTCAGGGCCGACATCCGGTAGCCGAGGCCGAGCTCCGCTTTCGTGAGCGTGGTCACCTCGCCGGTGCGGTAGTCGAGGAACTCGACGGCGAGCAGCGCCGACTCGAGTTCCTGCCCGTACGCGCCGATGTTCTGCACGGGGGCGGCACCGGTGGATCCCGGGATGCCGGAGAGCGCTTCGATGCCGGCCCAGCCGTTGCGCACGGTGAGCGCCACGAGGTCGTCCCAGGGCTCGCCGGCCTGCACGCGCAGCCGCACGCGCCCGTCGGGTGCCGGGAGGCGCTCCACCCCGCGGGTGACGATGTGGATGACGGTCCCGTCGAAGCCGTCGTCGCCGGCGATCGTGTTCGAGCCGCCGCCGAGGAGCAGCCAGTCCTCGCCGCTCCCCCACACCTCGAGCGCCGCGGCGACGAGCGCGTCCCGGTCGGCGGGGGCGACGAGGCGTGCGGGGACGCCGCCGACGCGCATCGTGGTGAGGTCGGCGAGGGCGGTGGTGGCGGGCGACGGCGTGTCGGTCATGCCAGGGTGACCCGCACCTGCGCCTTGCCGAGCACGGTCTCGCCGTTGAAGGTCGTGGTGAGGTCGACGCGGGCGACACGGGCCTCCGCGTCGAGCTGGCCGATCTTCGCCGTGACCGAGACGGTCGCGCCCGTGAACGGGTCCACCAGGATCGGGCGCGTGAAGCGCACCTGGTAGTCGGCGACGCGTGCCGGGTCGCCGGCCCAGTCGACGACCGGCTGCACCGAGAGGCCCATCGTGAGCATCCCGTGTGCGATCACGCCGGGCAGGCCGACCGAGGTCGCGATGTCGTCGCGGTAGTGGATGGAGTTGAAGTCTCCGGAGGCACCCGCGTAGCGGACGAGGGAGTCGCGGCTCAGTTCGTAGCTGCGCTCGGCGATCACGTCGCCGACGGTCAGCGTGTCGAAGTCGGGCGTTGCTGAGGTCTGCTGGGTCATCACTCGTCCCCTCGAACGACCAGGGTGGAGGTGGAGGTCACGACGTGCTCGCCGGCCGCGTCGACGATCACGGTCTCGGCGGTCACCATCGAGTGCGCGCCCAGCGACTTCACCGCGGTGACGGTGAGCGTGCCGGTGAGTTCGTCGCCGGCGATGACCGGCCGCGTGAAGGTGAACCGCTGGTCCCCGTGGACGACGCGACTGAAGTCGATGTCGGCCTCCGGGTCGGCGAGCAGCTGGTCGAGCGAGAGCTGCTGCACGACGATGGAGAAGGTGGGCGGTGCGACGAGGTCGGCGTGGCCGGCGGCGCGCGCCGCGTCGAGGTCGAAGGAGGCGGGGTCGGTCGCGAACACGGCGCGGGCGAACTCGCGCACCTTCTCCCGGCCCACGAGATACGGGGCGGTCGGCGGGAACGCGCGGCCCTGAAGAGCTGGATTCACTGGCACCCGTCGATTCTACGGGGCGACGAAAAAAGAGAACCCCGGCCGCCTGGCCGGGGTTCTCTCTACGTGCGGTCTGTGCCTACTGGCAGCTGTCGCACTGCAGCAGGTCCATCGGGTCGACGGGAACCGCGTAGCCGCCGACGCTGTCGTTTTCGTAGTCCATGATGGCCTCCCCTGAAGTCTCGTTTTTCACCGCTTCGTGCGGTGTTCACCCACTATATAACCCGAATGACACGATTGTCATTCCACTAGATGTAGTGTTTTCGACTTTTTTTGGCTCTCCCCCGAGAATACGGCGGACCACCGACATTGTCGGCTCGCACAGACCGTGACACCCCAATCGTTATTCCTGACACCACTCGCACGTCATCCATGCGTTTTCGCGGTTCTCACGTTGTTGACACCGGTTTTCGCTTTTTGGCCTCGGGCGGTGGCCATTCTCATCAACGCGGTCCCATCTCGTTGCGCGCCGGCGTATCGCCGACGGCCGTCGGCGTGTCGGACTTTCCGCCCGTCGGCATCGCGGGGCCGGCGCTCGCGTTCGGGTCGACAAGATCAGGGGCATGATGGGCAAGGCGGCGTGAGCGGTGGCTAACGATTGCAAGCACTCATGTCGACGCGAAGCATGCCCCAGTGAGTGTTCGTCCGATGCGCGCCGGTTAGCGGACTCGAGTCTCTCCCAAGATGGTGGCGCCTACGCGACGCTGAACCGCGACCACATGATCTGCCAGATCATGCACTCCATCAATCACGGCGAGTTCGACTACTCGATTTTCTGACAGTCTGCCGACGCGCATGGATGCGTAGTCGTACTCAGCAATCGGTGCGAAGGTGCCGGTGCCTCGAAGTGGCGCTCCAGGGAACAATGTGGAGCCTGTGTTCATCGGGGCCAGGCGAACGCGATCGTGGTGTGCTTCGACAAGGGATCGGGTGTCGATGACAAGAACGTCCTGTTCGTGATTCCGATACTGCTTGGCACCAAGAAGCCTGTTCAACCGATTCTCATGCAGCCAGAAGAAGACCCGGTTATTCAAGGTGACCAGCCACTCTTCGACTGTCATGTCGATCAGCACCTCGTTCAGGAAGACCATTTTGAGGGGCATCTGGTCACGAACGCTCACTACGCCAAGATCGGGATGGTCGATCACGACCGATCGCGGCCGGCGGCGGGTGAGCAATTCTTCGACGACATCCGGATGTAGGCCTGCGGATGTGGTTATCTGCTCCGTGGTCCAGAGGCCATTCGTCTTGATGGAGTCCCAGCTCCCGGCAGTTGCCATGTGGTAGAGCCTCGGGTACTCAGCAATCAACTGATCTACATCCATTTGTTCACCATTCTCGACGGTCGATCACGCTGCGCCGATCGAACCGAGTTCCGATAAGGGTGACGGGAGCGGCGGCGACACGTTCAACTTCCTCGATGAAGTTCACGGTTTCAATGCTGAGCTGCTCGAAGCGCCGCGCACGTTCATTCCCTTTACTGATGTAGTCAGTGAAGGTCAGTGCGATGTCGGTCGCTCCGTTCAGTTCCGACGCCCTCTTCAGCTGCTCCCAATCGAACTCACCGACACGTCGCTGCGTGTGGGAGACGGAACCTTTCTCTGTCTTGATCAGGTCCTCAACGTCATGTCCTGACCGGTCGGCAATTTCCTGCCATTCGAGCTCCTGCGACATTCGACCGGATTCGCCCCGGATGGGGTTACCCACTCGGATTGGGTAAGTACGAATCACCATGATGACCCGTCGGAGTCGGTGCGGACCGATCCCCGCTTCCGCAAGAGTGGCGCCCACGGTCGTGTCGCGACTTGTGACATGCGGATAGTGCCCATGGTAGATGCTGAGCCCGGTACCTTGGGTGCCCTCCAGAAGGATCTTCTTCCCCTGGCGCAGGGTCTCTTCGATGACGTCTCGTGCCGGACGGATGTACGGCTGGAGCTCGACGACATCTTTCGCCAGTCGGACAGCTGGAACGATGGTTCCCGAACGCCCCATGATTCGCCGCGAAGCCGCGGATCCGCCGCCTTTACCAGTCGAGCCGATCGTCTTCTTGAGTTCGCCTTCCGCTTCCTTGTCGAGGTCCTCGATGATCATTGCTTGCGGGTCGATGAAGAGCCGACCGACTTCGACGTTGCATTCAGCAATTTCGTTGAGGAGGACTTCGACATCCAGTGTGGCGCCCGGGCCGATGAGCAAAGTCGCGGTCTCGTTTGCCAGCGTGCCGGATGGAAGAAGGCGATGCACGAACGAGCCGGCTATCGGCACTTTGTGACCGGCGTTCGGTCCGCCGACTCGGACGAGTAGGTCGTACTCGGGAGCGAGGAAGAATGCGATGTTGCCTTTGCCCTCGCTCCCGTATTGTCCGCCAACCAAGACATCGACTAGCCGAGCGCTTCGGGGGGTCCCAAGCCGTAGTGCAGCAGCGGCGCGCGTCTCGACGTCGTCCTCCGAACACCGGTTTGTGTTGATCGAAATGTCAGCGTCCGCGCCCAACTCGTGAGTCCGCCGCTCGGTTTCGTTCTGCGCTACCTCTCCGTAGTTATCTAGCTCTCGGATGTGGCTCGATTCTCGTCGCCCTTCGTAGCGGGTCGCGAGCTCATCGTCGGGGGCCCACAAGTGAATGTGGGTGACGCGAGATGGGAAAGCCTCACGAAGATGTTCGATCTGCGGAAGGATTCGGATCGCATCGACAACGATGAGCGCGCTCCGTATTTCGCCTTCTGCGATGCGAAGCGCTACGCCATCAGCGACCCACCGCCCACCGGTGTCTCGATCGAGGAAGTCGCCATAGTCCTGAAGCGCGCGTCGCTCATCAGGAAGAACTTCGCTTCTTCTGGCGGCTTCCTCGGCGAGTAGCTCCTGTGTGCGGACGTGGGTCGCTCCGAAATGCTCGACCAGCCGCTGCGCGAGCGTGCTCTTGCCAGATCCGACGGGTCCGCTGATAACGACGATGCGAGGCTGGAGGGTTTCCGTTTCAGCTTCGAGCGTCATGGTGTTCGGGGCCTTTCGCACGCAGGGTGTGAACAATGACGTCTACATCGCGAACTGTCAGCGTCTTCCTGATGATTGTTTCAATGATGTCCCATCGCCCTCCGGCTTGACCGGCACCAATCCGGGGCACATGAACCTTCGCACCTTCACGGCCCGCGATCTCCGCGACTTGAGTTAACCCCTGTTCGAGAGCGTCATATCGGAGACGGGTGGCCTTCCCAGGGCCGTAACCTTCTTGCGCCACGATGCTGGCGATTCCAACCTGGCCTCCGCTGTCTTGACGCTGCACGAAATGGACGTTTCCTAGGGCGAGATTGGAGGCGTCAGCAATCGTCCACGCTCGGTAGGCGCCCGGGAAATCAGGGTATGCGCGCGCCAATGCTGCGGCGGCGCCGTACCGGGACCAGCTCCTGGTCGAGTCAGAGACGACGTGGGCGAAAATGATCGGCGAGCGCGTGTCGAGTTCGGTGAGCAGGTCCCCCGTCACATAGCTCAGGTGTGGGTCGGCGTTTGCGGGGGCGGCCAGCTCAATCAGCGTCATCGCCCGCGGTCGGGACGATCCCGGGAACGGGGGTGTTCCAACGGTTTGGGCTTCGAGGGTCCGATCGCCTACACGGATCTTGTGATGCAAGGTTTGGCCGACGGCGCTGGGCCGGCGAAATTGGCTCGCTTCTAGGAGGTCACCGTGAGCGAGGGCGTTCATCACTGAGGACAACTTGGTGCTCGGCGAAGTGAGCAGGTAGTCCACTCGTGACCCTTCGGCTCTCGCGGACGTCACAAGCAGGGCAAGCGGGCGTGGCGACGCTTCAACTAGTCGGCGTAGGAGCGCTTCGGTTGACACGTCCCACCTGCGTCGAGTCTCCATGATGAAGTCGATGTCGGTTTCTACGTTGACGAGCGGTCCTACGGCTTCTTCAGGGAGTAGTAGCTCGGCCGCGATGATGTTGCAGACCAACTCAACTTCCCAGTTGTCATCCGCGGCGGGTACCGCCCCCAGTTCAGTTCTATAGCGCGGCTCACGAGCCACGTCCGGGAATCTCGTATGAGCTAGCTCGTGGGCGAGGCTAAACCGAAGTCGGCCGCGCGGACGGGACGGGTTGTACTCGATAATCGTTTCCCCGTCGATGTTCACAGTTCTGGCATCGGTAAGGGAGTCGGTGGGACGAAGTCGCGCGCCTAACGCGGCAGCCAGTCGGGCAACGTCGAGCGGTGGGCCTTCTAGCCCTAACGAGGCTGCGGCCTGCAGGAGGTCTTCTGCGACGCTGCGTGCGCGTTCAATCGGATCGGCGCCATCTGCGAACGCTAGAACGGAGCTGTTCGTCCATTGCTGACCCATGCGTACAGGTTAGACGGCAGGTGAGACATGAAGCACCCCGTCACGCGCCCCTTGTTGTGGGGCTGAAAGGTAGCGGTGGCTGATCCCGCAGCACACGCTCCAGGTCCGGCTTCGTGAAGGTACTCGGCTTCAGCACCTTGCCGTCTTCACGCAGTAGCGGTTTGCCGTCAGGGCCGATCTTGCTCATGTTGGACCGGTGGATCTCTGCAATCACCGCGTCGAGGTCTATGCCGTAACTGAGTGCGGTTCCGTAGAGCACGTAGGCAATATCGCCTAGCGCGTCGGCGATGGCCACGAGATTGCCGTCAGCGACCGCTTCTTTAAACTCGGCGACCTCCTCCTCCAAGAGGTTCACTCGTAGCGCCGCCAGACTGCCTGGGATTTGACCCTGCGGGACGACGTGGAGGGGCAGCTCGAACGCTGTGTGAAACTCTCCGACCGCAAGCATCGCATCGGACAGTACGGGCTGAATCCAGAGGTGCCTCTTGGGCTGCGGATCGCGTTTGCGCCGTGGCTGTGGGGCTTTGACCCGGGAGGGTTTCGGCAGGCCCAAGTCAAACTCGACCGTTTCCGTGCGAGCGAGATTTGCGGACATGTGTCAATCATGACATGCGCTCTTGACCGACTCCGGCGTGTCGGAACGATGGTTCTCATGCCTAACCTATGCGACGAAACAGTTACTGCTGGACGCTAGATCAGTTCGAGGTATCAGTTTCCCGCCTCATCCACGACTCGGCGCCAGGGAATGACTGAGACCGCTCGCAGTCCGCCCTTCGGCCGAGTCCGAGGCGGTAGATGCTCGCCTTGCGCGACCGCTTCCCGTTGCTCCGCCTCGGGGTCGTCTCGGCCATCGCAGGCCCGTCTTGGAACGCGTGCGCCACTACGTGCCGGCCTGGAGCGCTACCTGAACGAGCCAGCGGATAGGACGAGGGCGTGGGGAGCGACGAGGAGGCCGAGAAGCCTGAATATGCGTGCCCCGTCACTGGGCCTGCGCGGGCGAGGAACACGGGCGCTTGTGACAGCAACGCCCTCCCGCACAGCCTCCCGCGAGCCCCTCGGGCGTTCGTATGACCAATAAGCTGCATATATGGGGGAGTCACTGCTCACGTACGACGCTGCGCTGGCCTGGGTAGATCAGGCCACGGCGAAATCCCGGACGCTCCTGCTGGGCAACGGTTTCAGCGTCGCCTACGACGCGTCGCGATTCACTTACCGGGCGTTGCGCGAGACCGCGAGCAACCTTGGTTACATCGGCGGCCTTGCCGACAAGTTCTTTAACTCGCTCAACACCTACGATTTTGAGCTTGTAATCCGGCAGCTGTTGGCAGCCGCTAACGCCTTGGAAGTGCTGGATGAGGCCGCCCACGCAGACGAGATCGCGCAGCTTCGCGCGCAGGCGGCTGACTTGAAAGATGGTCTTGCGCGTACACTCGCGGGTCTGCACCCAGAACGCCCGGGAGACATTAGCGACGCCGCGTACGCGCGGGTGCGCGCGTTCATTGAGCCCTTCGGCCGCATCTACTCCGCCAACTACGACCTGCTTCTCTACTGGACGACGATGCACGACGACGCCGGGAAGGGAAGTCACTTCACAACTGCCGACGACGGCTTCCGCAACCCGGACGGCCCGACCGCGGAATACGTTGTGTGGAACTATCTGGACCCACACGCCCAGACGATCTACTACCTCCACGGAGCTCTGCACCTGTACCGGGACATTGACAACGGTGAGCTACAAAAACTGACGTGGGTACGCACCGGCGAACCGCTCATCGAGCAGATTCGACGTCAGCTAGCTGCAGACCGATTCCCTCTGATCGTTGCAGAAGGTAGCAGTAACGAGAAGCTCGCGCGGATACAGACCAGCGACTACTTGGCGCGTGGGCTTCGATCGCTCGCCGCGATCGGCGGCAGTATGGTCGTCTTTGGCTTGTCAATGAGCGCCAACGACGCCCATATTCTCAAGGCGGTCGCCGCGTCGAAGGTCAGCAGGCTCGCTGTCTCCGTGTACGGAGACCTTCGCTCGGATGCGAACCGCGAACTGATCGACGCGGCCCTTCACCTCAAGTCCAGGCGCGCCGCTGGGCACGCGAAGGTCCCGCTCGAAGTGCGGTTCTTCGACGCCACAACGGTTCCGCTCTGGAAAATCTAAAACGCGGAGACGCGCTAGCGCGGGGCACAATAGCTCCGTATCGCCTCATTCCGGGCAAGTCGCGGGGTCGCCCAGAATGCCTGTATCCCAGAGAATCGCGTAGACCTCGAGAAAGACCAGTTCTGATCGGTCGTTCGCTCGTCGAAGCGCGGCACCGTCTATTGGTTTCATCTTTTCTGCGAGTACCTCGCGCATGTACCTGCTGGGGAACCCAGTGTTTTTCCCGGTGTCAACAGTGTGAGAGATGTCATTTGAGCTGAGGGGCTGTCAGACATCCGAACGGCGCCCGCGCCCGATGTTTCGCGCAATCGCAGCGTTTGTTAAATCCAGGTTTCGCCTCTTTCCATCCGCGCGATCACGTGGCAATCTCCACTTGACCGGACAACTGGTCAAGCGCAACAATGTGACGACGACATCGCCGTTGCACCTGGAGGAGTTCAGCATGAAAGTAAACCTCGAGCAGGGCCGTGGAGGCCCGCCCATGTACCTCCAGTTGGCCAATGCGCTGCAGACGTTCATCGCCGACGAGCAGCTTCAGCCGGGAGATCTCCTGCCGAGCGAGAACACCCTCGCCAGCGAGAACCACCTGAGTCGCGCCACGGTGATCAAGGCCTTCGACACCTTGATCGAACGCGGACTCATCTCGCGCCGACAGGGCCGGGGGACCTTCGTCAATGCTCGCCCGATGGAGCGCCAGCTGCCCGACTTCACCAGCTTCTCGGAGCATGTCCACGGGCTCGGTCTGGCACCGGGCAGCGAGCTGCTGTCGTTCGAGCGCTTCGAGCCGCACGCGGCCGACCGACCCGACTCACCGTTCGCCGACGACCTCACCGTCGTGTCCGTCGAGCGCGTGCGGCTGGTGGACGGAGTTCCGGTCGGCATTCACCGCGCCCTGGTCCCGGCAGACATCGCCGACCTCATCAGCATGGGCGAACGCGAGGCGGCCCGCCCCGGGTTCTCCTTCTACGAGGCACTGAAGGCCAACGAGATCTATCTGGCCTCCGGCGAGGAGACCTTGCGGGCGATCAATGCGAACGCCGCCGACGCCGCGGTGCTGAACGTCGACGAGGGGACGGCGCTCATCGAAATCGTCCGAGACTCCCGCGACACGACCGGCCGCCTGGTCGAAGTCGTCCGCGCCCGCTATCTCGGATCGCAGTACCTGTATCACATCACTTTCGCCCCCTCTACCCCCGGAGTGAACCATGAAGAACAAGACAGTACTGACAGCTTTCCTCGTTCCGGCGGCGGCCTCGCTGCTGCTGCTCAGCGGATGCGCCGCTGACGCCGGATCCTCCTCGACGTCCGGCCCGGCCAAGACCTCGGCGCTCGTCATCGCACAGGGCGGCCTCGGCGACCAGTCGTACAACGACCTGGCCTACGCAGGGTACAAGTCCGCCATCAAGGCGAACGGGATGACCGGCTCCCCGATCGAATCGTCCGATGTCGTCGGTCAGGGCGAGCAGATCCTCCGCCGTGCCGGGGAGCAGAACCTCGGCCTCGTCGTCGACCTCGAGTACTCCCACAACGAGATCCTCTCGAAGGTCGCGGCGGACTACGCCAAGACCGACTGGGTGCTCGTGAACGCGACGGCGAAGGGGAAGAACGTCGCCTCGGTCCTGTTCCAGGAGCAGGAAGGCTCCTACCTCGCCGGAGCGTTGGCCGCGATGCAGACCACGCACACCTCTGACCCGAAGATCAATCCCGAGAAGGTGATCGGCGTGATCGGCGGCACCCAGTCGGTCGGGATCGACAAGTTCATCGTCGGCTACATCCAGGGAGCGCACGACGTCGACCCGAACGTCAAGGTGCTCACGGCCTACGCCAACAGCTTCTCCGACCCCACCAAGGGACAGCAGCTCGCCCAGTCGATGTTCGACCAGGGCGCCGACATCGTCTACGCCGTTGCAGGCGGCACCGGAGCCGGCGTGATCCAGGCCGCGAAAGACGCCGACCGGTACGCGATCGGCGTCGACGACGACCAGGACGGCATCGCGCCGGGCAACGTCCTCACCAGCATGGTGAAGAAGACCGATGTCGCCGTCGAGGACATCGTCAAGCAGTACGCGGACGGGTCCTTCCCCGGCGGCAAGACCGTCAACTACGGCCTGGCCCAGAACGGCGTCGGGCTCACCGACTTCAAGTACACCAAGGACGCGATCGGCCAGGAGGAGATCGACAAGGTCGACGCCCTCAAGAAGAAGATCATCGACGGCTCCCTGAAGGTCTGGAACGTGGTCGACCAGGGCTACCCGAGCTACTACAGCGGCAAGTAGGAAGAACCCCCGGATGCCCATCCCTCCCCCCTCCACCCCCGCCGCCGGTTCGGTGACCTGCCGGATCGGCGCGCGGGGCGTGAGCCGCTCCTTCGGATCCGTCCGAGCCAACATCGACGTCAGCCTCACCGTGCGGCAGGCGTCCGTGCACGCGATCGTCGGCGAGAACGGCGCGGGGAAGTCGACCCTCATGCGCATGCTCTACGGGCTCGACATCCCGGACACAGGCGCGATCCTCGTCGACGACGACGAGGTGACGTTCTCCGGCCCGCGGGACGCGATCGCGCGCGGCATCGGCCTGGTGCAGCAGGAGCTCGCGATCATCCCCGAGCTGACCCTGCTCGAGAACCTCGTCCTCGGCGCGGAGCCGCGAGCCGGCCTGGTGTGGAACCGGAAGCAAGCGCTCCTGTCCGCCACAGAGCTCGCGACGACCGTCGGCGTCGAGATCGACTGGAACCTCTCCGCCGCCCATGCGTCCATCGCGCTGCAGCAACAGGTGGAGATCCTGCGACTGCTGTACCGCGGCGCGAACGTCCTCATCCTCGACGAGCCGACCGCCGTCCTCGCGCCGGCCCAGGCGGCGGAGCTGCTCCGGCTCCTGCTGTCGCTGCGTGACGCCGGACGCACCGTCATCTTCATCAGCCACAAGCTGGACGAAGTGATCGAGATCGCGGACGACATCACCATCCTGCGCTCCGGCCGCACCGTGTCGTCGTTCCGCCGCGGCGAGATCGACAGGGCCGGGCTGACGGAGCTCATCATCGGCGACCGCGCGCCCGACGAGCGCGACGACGCGGACCGCCCCGCGATCGGCGAGGCCGTCCTGATCGTGGACGGCCTGAGCGCGTCCGACGATCGCGGGATCCCGCGGCTCTCCGAGGTCGGGTTCCGCCTCCACCGCGGCGAGATCGTCGGTGTCGCGGCCGTGGCCGGCAACGGCCAGGAAGAACTCGCCGAAGCCCTGCTCGGCGTCCGGGCGGCCTCCGCCGGCTCGATCCGGCTCGACGGCACCGAGATCCGCCGGGCCACCGTTCGCGAGCGGCGCCGGCTCGGGGTCCGCTACGTCAGCGCCGACCGCAAACGGGAAGGACTCGGCGTCGACCTCAGCCTCGTCGACAACGCGATCGCGTCGTCCGGCCTCTCGCAACTGGGGCGCGCCGGCTGGCTCAGTCGCGCCGCCGTCGGCGCCCGCACCCGCGCGGTGCTCGAGCGCGCCGCCGTCCGCTTCGGCACGGCGAAGGATCCGGCGTCGAGCCTGTCCGGCGGCAACCAGCAGCGCGTCGTGATCGGCCGGGAGACCATCGACGAACCGCGCGTTCTCATCGCCAGCCAGCCGACCCGCGGCGTCGACGTCCGCGGCATCGGCTACATCCACGAGCTGCTCCGGCAGGCGCGCGACGACGGCGCCGCGATCCTCCTGTTCAGTGAAGAGCTCGACGAACTGCACGCTCTGGCCGACCGGATCGTCGTCCTCTGCCAGGGTCGCGTCGCCGGAACGCTCCCCGGCGACGCCCCGCGCACCCGGGTCGGCAGCCTCATGCTCGGCGAATCCGCCACGACCACGAAGGAGGAGGGCCGATGACCGAACTGCGAACCGCGTCCGTGGACGCCTCACCGGCCTCACGGGCGGGGACGGCGAGCGCCCGCATCCTCACGGCCGTCCAGGCAGCCGGACTGCCCATCGCCATCGCCCTGCTGGTCGGCGGGATCGTCCTCGCGGTGACGGGGAACAATCCCTTCGTCATCTACGGGATGCTCGTCCGGGAGTCCTTCGGCGACATCAACCGCATCGACGCGACCCTCGCCGCCGCCACGCCCCTCCTCTTCACCGGGGTGGCCGCCGCCTTCGCCTACCGCGCCGGGGTGTTCACCGTCGGCGTGGAGGGGAGCTTCGTGCTCGGCGGCCTGACGGCGGCGGTCGTCGGCTCCAGCGTCGGCGGCCTGCCACCGGTGCTCGCGGTGGTGCTCACGCTCGTGGCGGCGACGGCGGCCGGTGGACTGGCCGCCGTCATCCCGGCCCTGCTGCGCGCGCGCTGGGCGGTCGACGAGGTCGTGACGACGCTGATGTTCAACTTCATCGTCATCGGCGTCGCGAGCTGGAGCGTCCAGTCCTTCTTCCAGCAGCGCGGACAGGCCAACTCGGCCACGGCCTACGTCGCCCCCGCCGCCGAACTGCCCCCGCTGAATCCGCCCAACCAGGCCAACGTCGGGCTCATCATCGCCATCGTCGTTGTCGTCGGATACGCCATCTGGATGCGCCGATCCGTCCTCGGCTTCGAGTTCCGGGCGGTGGGGAGCGCCCCGCGGTTCTCGCTCGCGCAAGGCCTCCGGGTGCGGCTCGTCGTCTTCGTCGCGATCGTCGGCGCCGGACTCATCGGCGGCCTCGGCGGCGGCGCCCACGCCCTCGGCATCGTCCATCGGTACACCAGCGGCTTCTCTGCCAGCTTCGGCTTCACCGGCATCGCCATCGCGCTCCTCGCCCGGTTCAACCCGATCGGGATCGTGGTCGGCGCCATCCTCTTCGGCGCACTGAACTCCGCCGGGTCGACCGTCCAGCTGTTCGTCAACATCCCGATCCAGCTGATCGACATCCTCCAGGGAACCGTGATGGTGTTCGCGGTGGCGTCCTTCGCGATCCCCCGCTTCATGAAACGCGCCCGTCGCGGCGCGGGAAGGGACGACGCATGATCGACGACATCATCTCCTCCGCCCTCGTCCTCTCCGTCCCGATCGCCCTCGCGGCACTGGGCGGCGCCATCCACCGCCGGGCGGGGATCGTCAACATCGGCCTGGAAGCGCACATGCTCATCGGCGCGTTCATCGGCGCGCTGGTGAGCGGCGCCACCCAGAACTGGGTCCTGGGCGTGCTCGGCGGGGCCGCCGCCGGCGCCCTCTCCGGCTGGCTCATGAGCGCGATCATCACCCGGTTGAAGGCCAACGAGATCATCGCCGGGCTCGGCTTCAACATCGTCGTGCTCGGCCTGGTCGGCTACGTCCTGCGCTCGGTCTTCTCGGTGTCGGGGACGCTCCACGTTCCGGGCCTGCAGCGGCTGCCGACGATCACCATCCCCGGCCTGGACGACATCCCCGTCGTCGGCGCCGCGCTCTCCGGGAAGGATCCGTTGTTCTGGCTGACCATCGCCCTGATCCCGCTGATCGCGTGGGCGCTCGCCAGGACACCGGGCGGGCTGCGGCTGCGGGCGAGCGGGGCGGCGGTCGGCATCAGCTCCTCGCTCGGTCTGCGCACCCTCCGCATCCGCGACGTCGCCGGCGTCATCGCCGGGGCGCTCGCCGGCCTCGGCGGCGTCGCGCTGAGCCTCGGCGCCGTCGGCCTGTTCAACGAGAACATGACAGCGGGCCGCGGGTTCGTCGCCCTGGCCGCCTTCTACTTCGGCCGGTCCCGGCCGCTGCCGACGGCGCTCGCCTGTGTGCTCTTCGGCTTCTTCGACGCGCTCCAGATCCGGCTGCAGACGGTCGGCGGCCTCTCCCCCGATCTGATCTCGACCCTGCCGTACGTGGCCGTCGTCCTCGTCCTCACCCTCACCGCGATCCGCGAGCAGCGGCGCAACGCCCGCCGACTCGTCTGACCGCCCCGAAGGAGAACCCGCCGTGACTACCCCACCAACGACAGCGCAGACCGCGCTCGTGCTCGTCGACGTGATCGCATCGTTCTACCGGCCGCTCGAGGCGAACTACTACCCGGACGCCCCACTCACGCTCGACCCCATCCACCTCCTTCTCGACCAGGCGCGGACGAGCGACGCGTTCATCGTCCACGCCGTCGAGCGCCACCGTGCCGGGCTCGAGGACTTCGAGTTCGCCAAGCTCCCGCGCCACCACCAGGAGGGCAGCGCTGACGCGGCGTATGTGCCCGGTTTCGAGCCGGTGTTCGGGCCGCGGGAGACCGAGGTCACCAAGCGGAGGTTCTCCGCGTTCTACGCGACGGACCTCGATCTGCTCCTGCGCGAGCAGGGGATCCGCCGGGTCGTGATCGTCGGCGTCAAGACCAACGTCTGCATCCGGGCCACGGCCCAGGACGCCTTCGCCGGCGGCTTCGAGGTGCTCGTCCCCCGCGAGACGACGAACTCCAACCGCCCCCATCTGGCCGCGGCCAGCCTGGAGGACATCGAGCGGTACATGGGCAGCGTCCCGACCCTCGACGAAGCCCTGGACGCGCTGCGATGACGGCGACGGACGGGATCCGGATCGCCGTCGTCGGCTACGCGAGCCTCGACTCCACGGTCCGCTCCCCACGGTTCGAGGGGCTGGACGCCACCAGCATCGTCGGCCCGAAGCTCGCGGACGGCAACGCGGGCGGCATCGTCCACATCACCAGCGCCGTGCACCTCGCCGGCGCCGAGGCGGACGCGGTCAGCTGGGTCGGCTGCGATGAGAACGGCGCCCGATGGCGGGCCGCCCTCCGCGCCCACGGCGCCTCGGACACAGGAGTGGCCGCGTCCGGCTCCCGCACTCCGACGTCGACGCTGATCCACTTCGAGGCGGGCGGGACCATCTGCCTGTTCGACCCGGGGGACTGCCACGGGAACGACCTCACAGCCGAGCAGACCACGCTCATCCGGAACGCGGACTGGTGCCTGCTGACGGTCGCGCCCCGGCACGTCGTCGAGCAGGTGCTCGACACCCTGCCGGACACGGCCAGGCTCGCGTGGGCCGTGAAGTCGGACGCGTCCGCCTTTCCCCCCGGGCTCGTGGAGCGGATCCTCGGGCGGGCGGAGCTCGTGAGCTTCAGCTCCGGCGAGATCCCCTTCCTGAGCAGGGACGGCGTCCGGCCGGAGGCCAGGGTCCGCCCCGGGACCCTGCTCGTCGAGACCCGCGGCGCGCGCGGCGTGGACTACGCGGTCGCCGGCGACGCCGCAATGGCCGGCTCCGTGGAGGTGGTCCCGGTGCCCGCCGCCGATGCGACGGGCGCCGGCGACACCTTCATCGGCACGCTCACCGCCCGCCTGGCCGGCGACGAACCCACCGTTCGGCTCACCCCCCAGCGCCTCCACCACCATCTGGTCGCGGCCAGCGACGCGTCCGCCGCGATGCTCGAACGCCGCCACCGCACACCCCTGTCGATCAGCAAGGAGACACCGTGACAGCCCCCTCCCCCACCGCCTGGTACCTGCGCTGCGGGCGCGACGACGTCGGCGACCGCGCCGTCCTCGTCGGCGACCGCGGGCGCGTCGCCATCGCCGCGACGATCCTCGAAGACGCCGTCGTGCTCAACGAGGACCGCGGTCTCACCACGGCGACCGGCACCTACCGCGGCGAGCGCATCACGGTCAGCGCGTTCGGTATGGGCGCGCCGATCGCGGCCATCGTGCTCCACGAGCTCAGCACCCTCGGCGTGACCCAGTTCATCCGGCTCGGCACCGCCCTCACGCTCGGCAGCACCCGCCTCGGGGACTTCGTCGTCGCGCACGGCGCGGTGCGGAACGAGGGGACGTCCGCCGGATACCTCCCCGTCGAGTACCCGGCCGTGCCCGACTTCGACCTCACCCGCCGCGCGGAACGCGCGGCGCTGGCGAGCGGCAGCCCCACCCGCTCCGGCCTGTACGCCACCTTCGACGGCTTCTACACCGACATGTTCGATCTCGACCCGCGGTCGACCCGGGCGGCCGAGACCCTCGCGTTCCACGCGGCGAACGGCGTGATCGCGGCCGACATGGAGACGAGCGCCCTCTTCGTCGCGGCGCGCGCGCTGGGCGTGGCGGCAGCCTCCCTCTGCCTCGCCAGCGTCGACGGCAGCACGCGAGAGAAGCTGCCGCACGAGGAGCGCGTCGCAGCAGAGGCGCGACTGCTCCGTGCCGGCTTCGACGCGCTCGTCGCCGACTCCGACACGCTCTGACCTCCATCCGTCCAGAAGGGACACCATCATGACCATCGCCCACCGTTACCTCGACGATGTCGTCGCCAAGATCTCCTGGGTCCGCGACACCCAGGACGAGAACATCACCGCAGCCGGGGCCATCTGCGCCGACACGATCGCGGGGGACGGCCTCGTGTTCGCCTTCGGGACCGGGCACGGCGGGTTCGCCGCGCTCGAGACGTTCCCGCGCACCGGCGGCGTCACCGGGTTCCGGCCGATCGTCGAGACCTCCATCGCCCTGATGCACCACGTACTCGGAGACATGGGGACAGCCCAGTACCGGTTCCTCCACACCCAGGAGGGCTACGGCAAGGCGATCCTGCGCTCGCACCAGATCAAGGAGGGCGACGCGCTCATCCTGTTCAGCCACTCGGGGATCAACGCCGTCATCCTCGACATGGCCATCGAGTTCAAGGAACGCGGGCTGAAGGTCATCGGCGTGACCAGCGTGCCGCACTCCTCCCAGGTCGCCAGTCGCCACTCGTCGGGCAAGCGACTGTTCGAGATCGCCGACGTGACGGTGGATACGGGTATCCCGCTCGAAGACGCGTCCCAGTTCATCGACGGCCTGGAGTACCCGGTCGGCCCGACCTCCACGTCTGTGGCGGTCGCGGTGTCGCACGCCATCAACGCGTCCACCACCGCCTCCCTCGTCGCGCGCGGCTACCAGCCGATGATCATGGTCAACACGAACTCGAACCGCACCACGGAGGCCCACCAGCAGAACGACCGCAACTACGAGGAGCTGTGGCGCCGCCTGCGCGACCGCGAGTTCTCCGGCCCGGCGGTGAAGTAGCAGCATGGACAGGTCCCTCTACATCGACGGCCGCTGGGTCGCCGCCCGTTCCGGCGAGACGATCGACGTGGTCGACCCCGCCACCCGCCGCCTGGTCGGCCGCTCCTCCCTGGCCGGCGCCCCCGACGTCGATCTGGCGGTCGAGGCGGCCCGGATCGGGTTCGCGACGTGGTCCCGGACGCCCGCTGCCGAACGGGCTGCCATCCTGCATCGGGCCGCGGCGCTGGTGAACGAGCGCGTCGACGAGATCGCCGCAGCGCTCACGCTCGAGCAGGGCAAGCCGCTGGCGGACAGCCGCAAGGAGATCCTGTTCGGCGCGGTCGTCCTCGATTACTACGCCGAGGAAGGAAAGCGGCTCGGCGGCAGCGTACGCCCGAGCGACCGCCCCGACATCCGATCGATCGTCAGCTGGGCGCCGCTCGGGATCGTCGGCGCGATCGTGCCGTGGAACTACCCGATCGACCTGTACTGCTGGAAGATCGGGCCGGCGCTCGCCGCCGGCAACGCGGTGATCGTGAAGCCCCCGCTCGAGACCCCGCTGGCCGTCGGGCTGCTCGTCCAGGCCCTGCACGACGCGGGCCTCCCCGCCGGCGTGCTGGCCGATCTCCCCGGCGGCATCGAGGCGGGGCAACGGTTGGCGTCGCACCCGCAGGTCGACATGATCACCGCCACGGCCTCCACCCGCACCGGACAAGCGCTCATGCGGACCGCCGCCGACACCATGAAACGGCTGTCCCTCGAGCTCGGCGGCCAGAGCCCCTTCATCGTGCTCGACGACGCCGACGTGGAGGAGGCCGCTGCTGCCGCTGCCCGCCGGTCCTTCTCGAACACCGGGCAGATCTGCATCGCGGTGAACCGGGTCATCGTCGCCGACTCACTCGCCGACGACTTCGTCGCCGCCCTTGCCGAGGAGGCATCGCGCATCCGGCTCGGCCACGGGACGGACGACGACGTCACCTGCGGTCCGGCGACGACCGCCGGCGTGATCCGTACCGCCCGGGCGCACATCGACGATGCCCTCGCCAGGGGCGCCACGCTGGTGGCCGGAGGGTCGACGGCGGTCGTGGACGACCTCCCGGACGGCCTCTTCTTCCAGCCGACGGTGCTCGACCACGTCCCGACCACGGCGCTCTCGATGAACGAGGAGACCTTCGGCCCCGTCGTGGCGGTTCATCGCTTCGCGCCGTACGAGAGCGCCACCGCGCTCGCCAACGCCACGCCCTTCGGGCTCGCCGCCTACGTCTACGGCCGGGATCTCGACCGAGCGTGGGCGGTCGCAGAAGGACTTCACGCGGGCGGCGTCGGGGTGAACGTGAACGACGTCACCGAGCTGCAGGCGCCGTTCGGCGGCTGGAAGATGTCCGGCTTCGGGCGGGAGCTCGGGCCCGAGGGACTGACCGGGTTCTCACAGCAGCGCCACATCCGCATCCGCCGCCACCGGTTGCCGGAGGCCTAGATGCTCTCGGGAGTCCGGGTGGTGGATTTCTCGCGCGTGCTCGCCGGCCCGTACGCCACGATGATGATGGCCGACCACGGCGCCGACGTCGTCAAGGTGGAGAGTCCGGCGGGCGACGACACCCGGCACTGGGCGCCACCCGTGGACGAGGACGGCCACTCCACCTACTTCGCGTCGGTCAACCGGAACAAGCGGTCCGTGGTGTGCGACCTGCGGCGGCCGGACGGAATCGCCCGCGCCCGCACGCTCGCCGAGAGCGCCGACGTGCTCGTCGAGAACTTCCGTCCCGGCGTGATGGCCGGCTTCGGCCTCGACGAGCCGACCCTGCGGCGGGCGAACCCGGGCCTGGTCTACTGCACCATCACGGGGTTCGGGTCCTCCGCGACCCTCCCCGGATACGACCTCCTCGTCCAGGCGCTGGGCGGCTTGATGAGCATCACCGGCGAGCCGGACGGAGGGCCGACGAAGGTCGGAGTGGCGCTCGTCGACATCATCACCGGGTCGAACGCGCTCTCCGGGGTGCTGATGGCCCTTCGAGCGCGGGAGCGCACGGGGCGGGGCGTTCTCGTGGAGGTCGATCTGCTCACCTCGCTGCTGTCCGCCCTGACCAATCAGGCGTCCAGCTCCCTCGCGACCGGCCAGTCCCCGCCCCGGCTGGGCAACGGCCACCCCAGCATCGCGCCGTACGACGTGTACCTCGCCGCGGACCGCCCCCTGGTGATCGCGGTCGGCAACGACCGGCAGTTCCACCGGCTCTGCGACGTGCTCCGGCTCGATCTCGCCGCCGATCCGAGGTTCGCGACGAACGCCGACCGCGTGCGCGACCGCGACAGGCTCCGCGTGCTGCTGGAGGAATCCCTCCGCACCGACGAAGCGGCCGTCTGGGTCTCCGCGCTCACCAGGGCACAGGTCCCGGCCGGCCTCGTCAACACCATCCCGGAGGCGTTCGCGTTCGCCGCCTCCCTCGGCCTCGAGCCGATCGCCCGCTTCGTCGATCCGACGACAGGGCGCTCGAGCACACAACCGGCCAACCCCATCCACTTCCCCGCCCGACCCGCTCGATATCGCCGTGCCGCCCCGGCACTGGGCGAGCACAACGGCGCACTCTGGGCGCAGTAGCGCCGCCCGACGAGAGAAAGAGCCCCCATGACCACCCAGCTCCAGCACGTGTTCGACTACGACGACCTTCTGACGGACACGGAAAGGGAATGGCAGGCGAAAGCCCGCGCCTTCGCCCGCGAACGCATCGCCCCGGTGATCGAGGACGATTTCGAACGTGCGCACTTCCGCCGTGAACTGATCGGCCTGCTCGGTCAGCAGGGGTTCCTCGGCATGCACCTGTCCGGTTACGGCTGCGCAGGAACAGGCGCCGTCGCCTACGGCCTGGTCTGCCTCGAGCTCGAGGCTGCCGACAGCGGCTGGCGAACGTTCGTGTCGGTGCAGGGGTCGCTGGCGATGTCGGCGATCCACAAGTACGGGTCGGAGGCGCAGAAACAGACGTGGTTGCCGCGGATGGCGCGCGGCGAGGCCGTCGGGTGCTTCGCCCTGACCGAGGCCCAGGGCGGCAGCGACCCCGCCGCGATGACGACGACCGCCCGGCGTGACGGCGACGACTGGGTCCTGGACGGTACGAAGCGCTGGATCGGCCTGGCGAGCATCGCCGACGTCGCCGTCGTCTGGGCCACGACCCCCGACGGCGTCCGCGGCTTCCTGGTCCCCACCGACACCCCGGGGTTCACCGCGACGCCGATCACCGGCAAACTCGCCATGCGCGCGTCGATCCAGTGCGATGTGGTCCTCGACGGGGTGCGACTCGCCGGCGACGCGATCCTGCCAGGGGCGAACGGGCTCTCCGGGCCGTTCGGCTGCCTCAACGAAGCCCGGTTCGGGATCGTCTGGGGCGCGATGGGTGCGGCGCGTTCCTGCCTGGAAGCGGCCCTGGAGCGCAGCACCGCCCGCTCCGTGTTCGGCAAGCCCATCGGTCAGCACCAGCTCACCCAGGCGAAGCTGGCCGACATGCTCGTCGAGTACGAGAAGGGCGTCCTCCTCGCGCATCGACTCGGCCGGCTGAAAGAGCGAGGCGCGCTGACGCCCGCGCAGATCAGCGTCGGCAAGCTCAACAACGTCCGGGAGGCCCTGGAGATCGCGCACACGACCAGGGCGATCCTCGCGGGGGACGGCATCACGAACGAGTGGCCGGTCATGCGGCACGCCGCCAACCTGGAGGCGGTCCGCACCTATGAGGGCACCGACGACATCCACGCGCTCGTGATCGGACGCGCGCTCACCGGTCTGGCGGCCTTCGCGTGACGCGCCAGGACCCTGTCGCCGCCGCCACCGACGCCGCCGCTCCGGCCGCCTCCGCGTCTCGAGCGCGGCGCGCCGATTGGCTCGATGCCCTCGCGACCATGCTCGAGCGCAACAGGGAGGAGCTGGTCGCGATCGCCGCGGAGGAGACTCACCTGGCGGCGGCACGGCTGGACGGCGAAGTCACCCGGACGGCCGCTCAGCTGAGGTTCTTCGCGACGGTGGTGCTCGACGGCTCCTACCTCGAAGCCACCATCGACACCGCCGATGACACCCTCACCCCGCCGCGACCGGATCTGCGGAGAATCCTCCGGCCGATCGGGCCGGTCGGTGTGTTCGCTGCATCCAACTTCCCTTTCGCCTTCTCCGTCCTCGGCAACGACACCGCGTCCGCTCTGGCCGCCGGCTGCCCCGTCGTCGTCAAAGCGCATCCCGGGCATCCGCGTCTGTCGCGACGGGTGGCCGAGCTGAGCCGCCGCACGCTCGCGGAGGCGGAGGCTCCCGAAGGCCTCCTCGGCATGGTCGAGGGGGTGGAGGACGGCGTCGCGCTCGTCCGGCATCCCGCGATCCGCGCGATCGGCTTCACCGGCTCCACGACCGGCGGCCGGGCGCTCTTCGACCTCGCGTCCTCCCGTCCGGCGCCGATCCCGTTCTACGGCGAGCTCGGAAGCATCAACCCGGTCGTCGTCACCGAGGCCGCCGCCCTGGCTCGAGCGGAGTCGATCGCCACCGGGCTCGTCGACTCGTTCACCCGCGACGGCGGCCAGTACTGCACGAAGCCCGGGCTCGTGTTCATCCCGGACGGCGATGCCGGGGACCGCCTCCTGACGGCGCTGAGCGACCGTCTCGCGCTGGCGCCGTCGCAGACGCTCCTCACCGAGCAGATGAGGACCGCGTTCGACGACCACCTCGCGGCCGGGGAACTCGAGGAGGACGACGTCCTGCGGGGCTACGCGACGGAGGAGCAGACGGCACCGGTCATCGTCACGATCGACATGGAGCGGTTCCTCTCTCGTCCGGACTACTTCGCGGACGAGTGCTTCGGTCCCGTCACCGTCGTCGTCCGGTACCGCCGTCGCCAGGACCTGCCGCAGGCTCTGGAGGCGGTCGAGGGCTCCCTGACGGCCACCCTTCATCTGGAGCCGTCCGACGACGTCACCGCGCTGGTCGATCAGCTCACCGCCCGCGTCGGCCGCGTGATCTTCAACGGCTGGCCGACCGGAGTGGCCATCGCCTGGAGCCAGCATCACGGCGGTCCGTGGCCGGCCACGACCGCGTCCGTCCACACCTCGGTCGGCGCGACCGCGATCCGCCGCTTCCTGACGCCGACCGCCTATCAGGACTGCCCGCCGCGTCTGTTGCCCCCCGAGCTCACGGACGACAGCGACATTCCCCGACGGATCGACGGCGCCCTCGTCGTCCCCTAGCCTCTGCGCAGCTCGACGGCCGACCCTCCCGGACCTCTTCCACTCCCTCTCGACGATCGGGGACCCCGTGATGATCGAGCTCGCACACTGGTCGTCTCCGGACGGGGTCGGGAGCATCCTCGGGTCGGTGTCGGCCCTTCTGTCCACGCGGGTGCTCGTGCGGTCGACGCGCGACCCGCGTTCGCACCCGGAGACCGCCCCCGACGGATGGCGCATCGAACGCACCGTGGGGAGCAGGCTCGTGCGGCTGCGGAACCTCGGCGAGTCGGCCGTCACCGTCACCCGGGTGCTCCTCGTCGACCCGCGCGACGATCTCGAGGTGCCGGTCCGTCTGCCGTACACGGTTCATCCTCGCCAGACGCTGCCGGTGCTCTGCGAGGTGCGGGCGGATCGAGCGCGGTCGCTGCGCATCCGGCTCGAGTGGACGCGCAGCGACGGGATGAACGAGACGGCCGACGTCGTGGTCAGGTGATCGGCTCGGGCACCCGCCTCGCCGCCACCACCTCCGGATCCGCCCCCTTGTCCGCGCGGACGAGGACGATGCCGCCCAGGATGAGCAGTCCGCCGAGGAGCTGCAGGAGGCTCAGGCGCTCCCCGAGGAGCAGCCAGGCGTAGAGGCTCGCCGCGACGACCTCCAGCAGCCCGACGAAGGAGGCGAGGCGCGACCCGAGCAGCTCGGTGGCGGTGATGCTGGAGGCGTAGGCGACGGCGGTCGCGAGCACGCCGACCACGGCGAGCGGCACCCACCATGCGGTCGGCCGTCCGAAAAGTTCGACGTCCGTGAACCGCATGGTGAAGGGGAGGAGTCCGGTCGCGCCGACGGCGCCGAGCGCGAGGCCTCCGACGATCAGGCCGCCCGAGGCCAGGGCGACCGGGGGGAGGCCGTCGCTCGGCCGGGCGGCGATCACGTAGAAGGCGGCGCAGCCGATCATCGCGATCGTGGCGAGCAGGATGCCGAGCGGGTCCAGGCGGCCGGCACCGCCGGGCGAGACGACCAAGACGAGTCCGATGACCGCGACCGCGGACCCGATGAGCACCACCGCGTGCGGTGCACGGCGGGTGCGGGCCCACGCCACCGCGACGAGCAGCACGGGAGCCAGGTATTCGATCAGGATGCCCGTGCTCACGGGGATGCGCTGGATCGCCGAGAAGTAGAGGACCTGCGTCCCGGCGACGCCGATCAACGCCATCCCGAGCAGTCGCCAGCGGCCCCGCCAGGCGGCCGCCCAGCGCCCGCGCAACGACAGGAGCGCGAACGGCAGGAGCACGAGGCCGCCGATCAGCGCGCGCAGCGTGACGGCGGCGACGGGCGACCACCCGCCCTCGAGCAGCGGCTTGATGAACGCCCCCGACATCCCGAAGGTCGCCGCTGCGAGCAGCGCGATGAGGAGGCCGAGCGTCGTCGGGCGGCGGTGCGACATGCGAGTCACCTGTCAGGGTCGAAGAGGATGATGAGCCTGACGCTAGTCTTGTCGCGAGTAAGGAGTCAACTTGCATTTCACCCCTGACACAGAAGACGCGCTCGCGTTCGCCGTCGAGCTCGGCAACACGGCGCCCGGCGCGTCTCGCAGCGGAGGCGACGAGCTCCCCTCCCCCGCCGAACTGGCCTCGCTGCTCGCGCGCAACCAGTACTCCGGGAGGAAGGACGGCAGCGACGCCGAGCTGGCGGAGGTGCTCGCGACCCGCGACCTGGTGCGGCGCATCTGGTCACTCGACCGCGACGAGGCGGCCCTGGCCGTCAACCGCATCCTCGCCGACGCGCACGCGCTCCCCTATCTGCTGCGCCACGACGGCTTCGACTGGCACCTGCACGCGACCCCGCAGGATGCGCCGCTGGCCGAGCGCATCCGGGTGGAGATCGCACTCGCGCTGGTGGACATCATCCGCTCGCACGAGACCGGCCGGTTGCGGGTGTGCGCCGCCGACGACTGCACCGGCCTGCTGCTCGACCTCTCCCGCAACGGCTCGAAGCGCTTCTGCAGCGTCCGCTGCGGCAACCGCGTGAACATGATCGCGTTCCGCGCGCGCAAGGAGGGCGGGGCCTAGCGGAAGCGCCCCGCGAGCCGGGAGCACCGCGGCGCGTCAGGCCCCGTAGGCCCGGAGGAAGGCCCGCACCCCTTCGACGATCAGGTGCTGCGTCTGCTGCTCGTCGCGTTCGATCGGGCGGCCGAGCGTGCTGGCGAACGAGGAGACGGTGAGGGCCACGAAGTGGTCGGCGGCGAGGCGCGGGTCGGGGGTGACGAGCAGCCCGCGACGGTCGAACTCCGCGAACCGCTCGGCCACGGCGTCCTCCGGCTCGCCCACGTTCCAGTGCTTGTCCCAGAGCTCGGGCAGGTTCACCGACTCCGTGGAGAGCAGGCGCACCAGCGCGATGTAGTCGGAGGAGCCGAGCGCGGTGGCGGTGATGTCCTGCGCGAACCGCGTCAGTGCACACTCGATCTCGATGTCGCCGCGGAGGTTGGCGTCGATGGCGGCGGTGACGGCCGCGCCGAGCGCGTCGACGGCCTGCTCGACCACGGCGAGGAGCAGGTTCCGCTTGTCGCCGTAGTAGTCGTAGACGGTGCGCTTGGAGACGCCGGCGCTCGCGGCGATCGCGTCCACGCTGGTCCGCTCGACCCCGTCGGCGAGGAAGAGCTCGCGCGCGGCGGCGAGGATCGCCTCCCGCTTCTGCGCCGACCCCTCGCGGACACCCTTCGCCGGCGTCGTCGTCTGCATCGGACCTCCCTGATTCCCCCACGATCTTACTCATCGGTTTACTTACTACACTGCACGGTGTAGTTTACTGCTCATGACCATGACCCCACCCGCCGCCGTGAGCTCGCGCCGGCTCAATCTGATCAGCCTCGTGCTGCTCCTCGGGGCGATCACGACGATCCTCGACTCGACGATCGTCAACATCGCGCTCGACCACTTCCACACCGTGTTCCACGCCACCGTCGCCCAGACGCAGTGGGTCGTGACCGGCTACCTCCTGGCCTACGTCGCCGTCGTCCCGGTCTCGGGATGGGCGTCCGAGCGATTCGGCGCGCGGCGCATGTGGATGTTCGCGGTCGCCGCCTTCCTGCTCGGCTCGGTGCTCTGCGGCCTCGCCTGGAACCTGCCGAGCCTCATCGGCTTCCGCGTGCTCCAGGGCGTCGGCGGCGGGATGGTGCTCCCCATCACCATCACGATCCTCACGAGGGCGGCAGGCAAGGAGCGGATCGGCCGGGCGATCGCGACGATCGGCCTGGTCGCCCAGCTGGGCCCGATCCTCGGCCCGCTGATCGGCGGCTCCCTCATCGACTCGGTCGGCTGGCGCTGGCTGTTCTTCGTCAACGCCCCCCTCTGCCTGGCGGCGCTCGTGCTGGCTCCGCTCCTCCTGCCGCGGGGCGGAAGGGAGTCGTCGCACCGCTTCGACCTCCTCGGGTTCGCGCTCCTGACCCCCGGCGTCGTCGCCCTGGCCTACGGCATCAGCCGCGGCGCCACCCCGGACGGCTTCGCGGCCGTCGACGCCTGGCTCCCGCTCGCGATCGGCGCAGCGCTTCTCGCCGGGTTCACCGCGTGGTCGTTCCGCTCGTCGCGGCCGGCCCTCCTGGACGTGCGCGTCTTCGCGCGGCGCAGCTTCGGGGTCGGCAGCGTCATCACGTTCCTGAGCGGCTTCTCGATCTACGCCCTGATGTTCCTGCTGCCGCTCTTCTACCAGCAGATCCGCGGGGAGTCCGTGTTCACGACGGGGCTGCTGCTCATCCCGCAAGGGCTCGGCACGATGTGCTTCATCCTGGTCAACCGGAGGCTCGGCGACCGGATCGACACCCGGTTCGTCATCGCCGGCGGCGTCGTGCTCGCGATGATCGGAACGCTGCCGTTCGCCCTCGCCGGCGCGTCCGGCGGAGACGTGCTGCTCCTGGCGGGGCAGTTCCTGCAGGGGTTCGGGATGGCCGCCGTCTCGCTCCCCGTCATGACGCTCGCCTTCGCGAGCCTCAGCCACGCGGAGACGCCCCGCGGCAGCGCCGCCTTCAACCTCGTGAAGCAGGTGGGCGCCCCGTTCGGCGTGACGGTGATCGCCGTCGTCCTGCAGCAGTACCTCACGGGCGCGACCACGGCGAGCCAGGCGCTCGGCGCGTTCAACGCGACGTTCTGGTGGGTGCTGGCGTTGAGCGCGGTGCCGCTCGTCCTCGCCTTCCTCGTCCCGGCGACCCGGCGGCGCGCGGGTGGCGAGAAGCCGGGTGCTCCGGCGCAGGCCGAGGAGGCGCCGGCCGCGATCGAGACGGTCTGAGGTCCCGACCCCGGATCAGCTGCCGGCGGACGGTGAGGCGGAGAAACCGCTCTCACCGGCCGCCAGCAGCCCGCGCGCCTGCTCGGCGGCGCGGGCGATGCTCTCGCCGACGAAGTCCATGAAGCGCGCCATGTTCTCGAGCCGCACGCCCGCCGGAGTATCGTCGCCGAGCAGTCGCACCCCTTCGCGCGCCGTCTCGGCGATCAGCGCGTTGGAGCGAGCCGCCGCGATCATCGACTGGTACCAGACGTCGGCGTCGGCGATGTAGCGCTCCCTCCTGCCCTCGCCGCGCTCCCGGATGACGAGACCCTGACCCTCCAGGAGCGCGATGGCCTTGGAGATGGAGGCGGGGCTCACCTCGAGCCGGCGGACCAGCTCGGCGGCCGTGAGGCTGCCCGCATCGGTCGTATAGAGGCTGGTGAGGATGCCGGCCGCCACGCGCGGGAGGCCCGACTGCATGAACAGCGTGGTGAAGGTCTCCTCGTAGGCGCGGACGGCCGCGGAGTCACGTCCGTCCGCCTGCGGCTCCCGCGCGGCCCCCGGTGGCGCGGCGCGGCGCTGGTGGGCGCGATGCTCGGTGGCGCGTTGCGCGAGGTCTGCGCGGTACCCGACCGGACCTCCGTTGCGCAGCACCTCGCGGGTCACGGTCGACGTCGGCCGGCCGAGGCGACGGGCGATCTCCGCGTACGCGAGGTCGTCCGCGAGACCGAGCGCGATCTGATGGCGCTCCTGCCGGGTGAGTCTGCCTGCCGCCACGCGCCGCCTCCGTTCCTGGGTGAGTCGATCGTAGCGTTCACCCGCGATTCATTGCAACGAACAACGCACGAGTGATTGCGTTACCTTTTGAATCAGCGCAACGATATGGGAGGCCTGATCAGGTTTTTTGTTATTCGAACGCAATCTGTTGATTGCCCAATCGCTGAACGCAACGTAGCGTTTCTCGTGTCAGAAACAATCAGCGCCACCAGATCAAGGAGTTGAGCACCATGCAGACCTTCGCCACCGCCACCCCTGTCTCCGCCGTCGTCGACGTGCCCGCCGGCCGGCTCCGTTTCATCGCGACCGAACGTCGCGACACCCTGGTCGACATCCGGCCGGCCGATGCCGCGACGGCGCGGGACGTGAAGGCCGCGGAACGCACCACGGCGGCCCTCGCCGACGGGGTGCTCCGCATCGCCGGCGGCGAGAAGTCGGCCGCGTTCGGTCCCAGCGGCACCGTCGAGGTGACGGTCCAGCTGCCCGCCGGCTCCAGCGTGCGGGTCATCGGGAGCGCCGAACTGCGCGGAGCCGGGAGTCTGGGCGACGTCGTCGTCGAGGGCGCGGTCGGTCCGATCACTCTCGACGAGGCGGAGACCGTCCGCCTCAGCGCCCTGGACGGCGACATCGCCGTCGGGCGCCTCACCGGCCCCGGCGAGCTCACCACCGCGCGAGGCGCGGTCCGCATCGCCGAGGCGCGGCACGGCGACGTGATCGTCAGCACCCGGCTCGGCGACGTCTCCATCGGCGTCCCGGCGGGCACCACCGCCGTCCTCGACGCCGGCACGCCGCACGGCCGCATCAGCAACGCCCTCCGCAACGACGGCGGATCGGCGACGGTGCGGATCCGGGCGACCACCGCCGCCGGCGACATCGACGCCCACACCCTCTGAACGCGCACCGCACCGGAACTCAGGAGAAGATCATGACGAACCTCAGTACGACCTCGACCCGCGCAGCCTGGACCGGGATGGTGCCGGTCGACGACACGGCCCTCGCCACCACCGACACCGGCGGCTCGGGCACCCCCATCGTCTATCTGAACGGCCAGTTCGCCACCCAGGGCTACTGGCGTCGGGTGATCGCCGACCTCGGCCCGACCTGGCGGCACATCACCTACGACGAGCGCGCCCGCGGGCGGAAGTCGGGGCGCTCGGCCGACTACTCCTTCGCCGCCGCCGTGCGCGACGTCGACGCGGTTCTCGCCGCTCGCGGTGTCGAGCGGGCCGTCGTGGTGGGCTGGTCCTACGGCGCGTACGTCGCGGCGCACTGGGCCGACCGCAACCCGGCCCGCACGATCGGCGCCGTGCTGGTCGACGGCGCACAGCCCTACGACTGGCTGGACGACGCGATGGAGGCGCGCATCCGCACGCTCTTCCGCCGGATGGGCTGGTTCACGCCGCTCCTGCGGCCCACCGGGCTCACGCCTCGGATGAGCGCCGCCCAGCAGGCCGAGAGCAACATCGAGCTCGGCCGTCTCGGCAGCACGGCCGAACTGGGCCCGGTGCTGGACGGCATCGTGGTGCCCACCCGCCACGTCGTCGCCTCCGGCACCTCCCTCGGCAGCCGCGGCGACGAGCAGGAGGTCATCCGCGCCGGCCTCGCCGACGTGATCGCCCGCAATCCCAACATCGCGATCAGCGCGAAGGTCCCCAGCAACCACGGCGCCATCCTCCGCAAGGATCACGCGGCGGTCGCCGCCGCCGTCCGCGAGGTCGCCGCGCTCGGAGCCGCCCGCTGATCCCCACCGCTGACCAATGGTCCGGATCGGTGTACTGATGGTGCGGACGATGGAGGCAGCAATGGCACAGTTCGCGATCACCGGCGGCAACGGGCGTATCGGCCGCTCGATCATCCCGCGCCTGCTCCGGCACGGCCACCAGGTGCGCTCGATCGACGTCACCGAGGCTCCCGACGACGCCACGTGGGAGCACGTCCGGGCGTCGATCTCGGACAGGGATGCGCTCGCGAAAGCGGTGAAGGGCGCGGACACGCTGATCCACCTCGCCGGCGTCGCCTCGGAACGGCCGTGGAGCGAGATCGTCGAGGAGAACATCGACGGCACCCGCAACACCCTCCAGGCCGCGTACGTGGCGGGGGTGCCGCGCGTGATGCTGGCGAGCTCGATCCACGCGGTCGGCCTGACCCCGGCCTCCTCCGCGAAGGACGCCCGCGTCCTCCCTCCCCGTCCCGACACCTACTACGGCATGAGCAAGGTCGCGATGGAGGCGCTGGGCAGCCTGTACGCGGACCAGTTCGGCATGGCGGTGGTCTCGGCGCGGATCTGCACCTTCGAGGAGCTGCCGGACACGTCGCGCTCGCTCGCGACGTGGCTCTCGCCCGGCGACGCGACGCGGCTCGTCGAGGCGGTGGGCGCGCTCACCGAGCCGGGCCACCGCATCGTGTGGGGCGTCTCGGCCAACCGTCCCGGTTGGTTCGCACTGGAGGAAGGCGAGGCGATCGGCTACTTTCCGCAGGACGACGCCGTCGCGATCGCCGAGCGCTCCGGAGCGACACTCGAGCTCCCTGACCCCGATCAACCGCTCGGCGCCCCGTTCGGCGACGAACGGCATCCCGTCGGGCTGCGCTGGTAGCCACGCGGGGATCAGGTGAGCGCGACCGCGACCTTGCCGCGGGCGTGCCGCGACCGCTGGTGATCCACGGCGTCGCGGAACTCCGCGAACGGGTACACCGCCTCCACGGGGATGCGGAGGCCGTCGTCGCGCACACGCAGCAGCAGCTCGTCCAGGGCGCCGGACCGCGCATCCGACCCGTTGACCGCGCGGGCGCCGGGCGGTGGATCGTCCGCCTCGATCGTGACGACGCGGCCGGGCTGCGCGCCCAGCGCGAGAGCCGCGACCGCCGTCTCGGTCGCGAACAGATCGGCCCCGGCGGTCACGCCCGCGGGTGACAGCGCCCGCACGCGCGCCTCCAGCCCGGGCCCGTAGCGCACCGGCTCGGCTCCGAGCGAGCGGATGTGGTCGGCGGAGGCCTCCGAGCCGGTGCCGAGAACGCGGGCGCCGGAGCGGACGAGCAGCTGGGTCAGGATCGTCCCGACCCCTCCTCCCGCGGCGCCGACGAGCACGACGTCGCCCGGGCCCGCGGCGAGCGCGTCGGCGACGGCGCAGGCGGTGCGTCCGGCGACGTCGACCACTCCCGCCGTCCGGTCGGCGACGCCCTCCGGGGTGCGATGGATGCGTGGATCGCCTTCCGCGAGCACGATGTGGTCGGCGAGGGCGCGGCCGCGGGCGCCCCCGTACACGCGGTCGCCCACCGCCCAGCGCGTCGTCTCCGGTCCGATCGCGTCGACCACGCCGGCGAAGTCGTTGCCGTATCCGGAGGGGAGGGACACGCCGAACGCCGACGCGAGCTCCGGTGACGCGACGATCTGCCAGTCCACCGGGTTCAGTCCCGCCACCGTCACCCGCACGCGGATGTCGGACCCGTCAGGGGCGGGCACCGGGCGTTCCGCGATGCCCAGCACGTCGGGACCGCCGAACGCGTCGTGCTGCACGAACCGGCTCATCGGAGGGGCGTCTCTCATGCATGCGGCAACAGGGCCGGACTCGCGGTATTCCCCCGTTACGCCCGGCTCCTGCTACGTCGGCCGGGGGGACGTGTCTACGGAATCCGGCCGCGCAGACTACTGAGCGGCCGCACGCACTACCGATTTGCGGGTATTCGCATCGCACACTGGAATCCGATCCCAACCCGATCAGGATCTCCCCACCCGAACCAGCATCACGTTGCATGTGCAGCGGGCGTCCTAGCGTCCCTGCATTGCTTGCTTTGCGAGTCGGCGTTCGAGGGATCTCCAACGCATCCGGCTCACGAAGCGAGGTTTCCCATGTATCAGACCGCTCCCATCGGCGGTGGTCTCACCGTCGGCGGTGTTCTCGCCGCCACGGGAGGTGGATCGATGATGACCGTCATCGGCGTCACCATCGTCTGCCTCTTCCTCCTGCTCGGCGGGCTGATCCTCCTGCGGATCGCCGCCCACCGCCGCGAAGACAAGGCCGAGCTCGCCGCTCTGCCATCCCGCCGCCACGCGATGGGAGGCCGCCATGTCGGTTGACGCCACCCAGACGATCACCGCTCCCCGCCGACGCGCCCGCCGCGGATTCCCGCTGAAGCGGGTCGCCGCCTGGCTGACCGCGCTCGCCCTGTTCGCGGCCGGCGCCCTCGTCATGCTGAACGAGAGCGTGGTGCGCACGTTCGAGGCCCGCACCATGGTCACGATCGCCCACGACATCCTCGGCTCCGAGGCCGCCCTCGCCTGGAAGGACGGCAACCCGAGCATCGCCTTCCCCGCCGGCGACAGTTGGGTGCTCGCGGTCGTCACGATCCAGTGCGCCATCGCCCTCTACCTCGGCCCCATCGCGTTCCTCGCCGGTGTGCTCGCGCTGCGTCGCGGCGTCAAGCTCCACCGCGTGCTGCTCGCCGCCGCGGCCGGCATCGTCGGGATGATGCTGCTCAGCCTCCTGCGCCTCGGCCTGCTGATCTACGCCTGGAGCACCTGGGGCATCGAAGCGTTCCGCTGGATCCACGGTCCCGTCGGCACCATCCTGATGCTCGTCGGGATGGCAGCCGCCCTCATCGTGATGACGGTCGTCGCCTTCAAACGGCCCACGACCGACGGCCGACCCGCAGGCACGGGCCGACGCGCCGCCCGCGCCGACAGGCACGACTAGTCCCCCTCGGTGGGCGCGCGGTCCGCGCGCCCACCACCTCCACCACCCACACGCTCACAAGGAGCCGCCCGCTGCGGATCGCACGCCGCAGCACCCACAGCAACGCCGACACCACCCGTCAGGAGCAGAGCCTTGGTACCCATCTTCGCCGTCGCCTCCTCGGTCGTCATCTGCATCTCGTTCGCCTACCTCTGGCGGCGGCGTTGCGTATCTGGACTAACGGGTGGTCCATGCGCTTTGAGAGGTCGGCCGTCCCTCCCTTGGGCGGCCGGCCTCTCCACTCCCGAATCCCGTCACCCGCCCCTTCCCGCCCCTTCCCGGCCGCCCCGTACCCGACGGCCGAAGCGCACCCGTCTCCGCTCCCTCCTGCGCACCCGACTGAGAGGAACCCCCATGCCCGCCACCCCTCACGGCATCGCCATCGTTCTCGGAACCCGCCCCGAGATGGTCAAGCTCGCCGGCATCATCCACGAGCTCGGCCCCGAGAGCCGCGTGATCCACACCGGTCAGCACTACGACCGGACGCTCTCCGACTCCGTCTGGGAGGCCCTCGGCCTCCCGGAGCCCGAAGCGGTCCTCTCCGCCGGCGGCAGTGGCCGCGCGGCCCAGATCGCGTCGACGCTGAAGCAGCTCGACACGATCTTCACCGCCCGCCCGCCGAAGGCCGTCGTCGTGCAGGGCGACACCAACGCGACCCTCGCCGGCGCACTCGTCGCGAACGCGTTGGGCATCCCGCTCGTGCACGTCGAGGCGGGACTGCGCAGCTTCGACCGCGCCATGCCCGAGGAGCACAACCGGGTGATGGTCGACCACATCGCGGACCTGCTCTGCGCGCCGACCTCCGTGAACGTCGAGAACCTGCGCGCCGAGCAGATACCGGCCGAGCGCATCGTGCTCACCGGCAACACGGTCGTCGAGGCGGTGCAGGCCCAGCTGCTGCCTCGGCACGCGGCCGCGGCCGTGCTCGCCGGCCTCCGACTCTCCGTCGACGGCTACGTGCTGGCGACCATCCACCGCCCCGAGAACACCGACGATCGGGAGGCGCTGGCCACCATCCTGACGGAGCTCGCCGCTCTGAGCCTTCCGGTCGTCCTCCCCCTGCACCCGCGCACCCGCGCCCGCATCCACGCGTTCGCGCTCGACCCGCTGCTGCAGGGCCTGCACGTCATCGACCCCGTGACGCCCCCGGAGTTCCTCGCGCTCGCGTCCGCGGCCGCCGTACTGGTGTCCGACTCCGGCGGTGTGCAGGAGGAGTGCAGCGTGCTCAAGCGCCCCCTGCTCGTCGTCCGCGCCTCCACCGAGCGCCCTGAGGTGATGGGCTCCTTCGCCGACCGCGTGCTCCCGGGCCCGCAGATCTCCGAGATCGTCGAGCGCTGGATCGGCGACCTCGACGCGGTCCACGCGGAGCTGGAGCGCCTCCCGAGCCCGTACGGCGACGGCACCGCCTCTGCGCGCGTCGCGCGGGAGATCCAGAACCTCGTCGGTGGTCCGCGCGTGGAGCGCCGGGCCGCCTGAGCACCGGCCCGGGTCAGCCGCTCGTCGAGTGCCTGCCCTTCCCGGTCGTCAGGTCGATGAAGGAGCCTCGACGCGGCGGCGGACCCTGCCGCCGGCGCAGGACGACCGCGCAGCAGATGCCGCCCGCGGCCGCAGCGAGCGCCGCCGCGGCCGTCAGCACGACGCTGCCGGCCGCGTCGCCCGCTTCGGGGAGCAGCTGCGTGCCGACCAGCACCAGGACGAGGGCCGCGACGCAGAACAGGCCCACCGCGCTGAACGCCACTCCGATCGCGCCGATGAAGACGCGCTGCAGGCGGGTCATCGGGTCGAGGTCCGCGGGGTCGCCGCGGCATCGTCGCTGCGGCGGTGCACGGCGATCCTTGGTTCGTGGTCGTGGCGTTCGCCGCAGAGGCAGCCGACCCGGATCGGTTGGCCCGACAACTGGCTGATGAAGATCTCGGCGTGCACGGCCATCTCCTTCGACGCTCGGAGTCCGCGCGGGCACGCGGGTTGCGCCGATGCTAGAGCGCGCGAGCGCGGCGAGAGGTACGCGGGCCCCGGATTTCAGTAGTGCCGAGCTCGCCGTTGGGTAGGCAATGCCCGCATTTGGCCCGAATGTCGCGTTTCGCGTCGCCTAACGCGACATTTGGACCGAATGTGGCGCGGCCATTGTGCGCGTGAGCAGGGTGGTGGCGGCGTCGACCATCGCGACGCGCGGCGCGACGCCGGCGGAGGGATCCGCCCAGCCGAATTTCACTCCGGCCCACTCGATCGGGCCGGCGGCCGCCACGGCCGCGGCGAGCCGCTCGGCGGTGAGGAGGGAGGCGGGCTCGCCGTACGGGAACCCGGGACCCGGGGTCATCGGATGGTGCGCGTCGACCCACGCGGGGCCGAACGGAGTCGCCTGGTCGGCGGCGCCGGAGAGCATGAGTCCACGAAGGCGACCGGAGGCGGCGACCCGCGCGATCTGAGCGGCGACGGCGTCCCCGTCGCGCAGCTCGATCGCCGAGCGGCCCCAGTTGACGCTCATCCCGAAGCGGTCGGGGAGGCCGTCGAGCGCGGCGAGCTCGTCGGCGACGGCGAGGAAGCCCTTCTCGGGCGCCCGGCCCGGCACGAGCGCGTCGCAGTGCTCGACCACGAGGGCCGCGCCGTCGCCGGCGCCGGTCTCGGCGAGGGACTCCAGCGACTCCCGAAGCGCGGCGACCGCGGCGTGCTCGGCCGCGGGGTCCGCCGAGGCGACCGGCGCGCTGTGGAGCTCGACCGCGATCGCCGCGCGGCGGCCGCAGGCGTCGTTGAGGCGCTCCGCCGCCTCCAGCATCCGGACCGCCTCGGCCACGGCATCGGCCCTCCCCTCCGCGTCGGGGGAGGCGAGGCCGAAGCGCGGGTCCCGGCCGAGCCGGCGCATCGTGCCCGGGATGCCGGTGAGCACGGCGTCGAACCGGCGCGGGAACCGGCGCAGCAGCCAGGCGTCGTCGTGCGGGTGCAGGCCGTCGATCCAGGGCAGCTCCAGTCCCCGCACCGTGGCCAGCGCGGCGAGGCCGTCGAAGTACTCCTCCTCGGCCTCCGGCGCCCACTGCGCGTGCGCGGGAGAGGCCGCATAGGCCCCGACGAGGACGCTCATCGGGCGACGGCGTCCGCGAACCACCGGGTGATGGTCGCCGGGTGGGTGATCGCGGTGCCGACGACGACGGAGTAGGCACCCGCGTCGATCGCGGCGCGCGCCTGCTCCGGGGTGTGGATGCGGCCTTCGGCGATCACCGGGACCTCCACGGCGGCGGCGATCTCGGCCACCAGCTCCAGGTCGGGGCCGGCGAGTTTCGGCCGCTCGGACGTGTAGCCGGCGAGCGTCGTCCCCACGCAGTCCGCGCCGGCTTCGACGGCGGCGAGCGCGTCGGCGAGCGATCCGGTGTCCGCCATGACGAGCGTGCCTGTCTCATCTTTCAGCCGGCGGATGGTCTCGGCCAGGTCGAGCCCGTCGGGGCGCGGGCGTCGGGTGCCGTCGAGCGCGACGATGTCCGCTCCCGCGGCGGAGACCGCGATGGCGTGCCGCAGCGTGGGGGTGATGAAGACGCCGTCGTGGCCGTCCTTCCAGAGGCCGATCAGCGGCAGGTCGACCCGCTCGCGGATGAGGGCGATGTCGCCGAGCCCCTGGGCGCGGATGCCCACGGCATGGCCGGTGAGCGCCGACGCGGCGATCTGCGCCATCGTCTCCGGGCTGCGCATCGGCTCGCCCGGATACGCCTGGCAGGAGACGACGAGGCCGCCGCGGAGCGCCGCGAGCGGGGCGGAGGCGGGGAGGGTGCGGGAGGTCATGCGCGGGCTCCGATCGGAGAGGAGGGGACGGGGTCGGAGTCGGGCGAGGAAGCCGACGAGGGCGACGACGACGAGGGCGAGGTCGACGACACGAGAGCGGCGTCGAAGGCCAGCGCGCCGGCACCGGCGAGCGCGGCCGCCGTGCCCAGCGCGGCCGGCACGACAGCGCGGTCGCGGACGAGGTCGATCGCCTCGGCCGCGACACCGTCGCGGAGCGGTCCCCACCAGAGCTCGGAGGTCTGGGAGAGTCCGCCGCCGACCACGACGACGTCGGGGTCGAGGGCGTTGAGGAGGCCGCCGATCGCGCGGCCGAGCGCGCGTCCCGCGATCTCGACCACGGAGAGCGCCAGCGGGTCCCCCGTCTCGGCGAGGGCGAAGACGGCTCGTGCGTCGGCGACCGGCTCCTGACCGCCACGGCGGAGGTAGGCGGCGTGGATCGCGGGCCCGGCGGCGATGGTCTCGACGTGACCCTGACGGCCGCAGGTGCACGGCAGGCCCTGGGCCTCCACGACCGGCATGTGCCCGAAGTGGCCGGCGGCGCTCGACGCACCCACGAGCGGAACGCCGCCGACGATCAGGGCTCCGCCGACGCCGGTTCCGGCGGCGACGAGGAGCACGGTCGACCGCCCGCGGCCCGCGCCGTACCGGGCCTCGCCGAGAGCGTGGGCGCGCACGTCGTTGTCGACCGCGACGGGGAGCCCGAGGGCGGACTCCGCCTCCGCTCCGATCCGCGTCCCCGCCCAGCCGGGCAGGGTGTCCGTGGCGGAGAGGACGGTGCGCGTGCGCGGGTCGACGACTCCCGCCGCGCCGATGCCGACGCCGATGAGCGGGGCGTCGCTCGCGTGTGCCGACGGGGCCGCGGCGATCACCTCGGCGGCGAGTCCGATGACGGTGGCGAGCACCGCCTCCGGTCCCTCGGCCGCGGGGGTGGGCGCCTCCCGCCGGAGCAGCACCGAGCCGTCCGCGGCGACCAGACCGGCCGCGGTCTTGGTGCCGCCGAGGTCGACACCCACGGCGTACCCCATCGGCCGGGGGCTCATCGGACCAGGAGCCCCGACTCCTCGACGATCGCGCGGATGCGCTCGACGGCCTCGCCCTCGAGCGCGGGCACGGGGTGCGCCATCCGGTTGCTCTCGATCACGCCGAGCGCCTGGAGCGCCGTCTTGAAGGCGCCGAGCCCGGCCGCCTCCCCGCTCACCCCCTGCGCCTGGAAGACGATCTCGAACAGGGAGGCCAGGCCGTCCTGGATACGCTTGGCCTCGGCCCAGTCGCCCGCCCGCGCAGCGGCCACGAGGCGCACGTACGACGCGGGGTCCACGTTGCCGAGGCCGGGAACCACGCCGTCCGCTCCGGCGAGCAGGGCGCCGTCGACGACGATCTCGTGCCCGGTGAAGAGCACGAGCGGGCTGCCGGCGGCGCGGTTCGCCGCAACCAGACGGCGGAAGCCCACATCGTCGCCGCTGGAGTCCTTCACACCGGCGAGCACGCCTTCGAGACCGAGGCGGACGAGCAGCTCGTGGCCCAGCTTGACGTGCACGCGGACCGGGACGTCGTAGGCGAACACCGGCAGCGCGGTCGAGGCGGCCACGGTGCGGAAGTGCGCCTCGATCTCCTCGAGGCTCGGACGGACGTAGAACGGCACGGTCGCGACCACGGCATCCACCCCGGCGAACTCGGCCAGCCGGACCTGCTCGACGACGCGGGAGGTGGACATGTCGTTCACCCCGGCGAGCACCGGCACGCGGCCGGCGGCGATGCGCACGGCCTCGCGCAGCACCTCGCTGCGGGCGGCGTCGGTCAGGAATCCGACCTCGCCCGAGGAGCCGAGAACGAACAGCCCGTCGACGCCCGCCGCGATCTGCGACTCGATCAGACGCTCGAACGAGGCCACGTCGAGCGCGCCGTCGGGCGCGAACGGGGTGACGAGCGGCGGGACGACGCCGGCGAAACGGGAAGTGCTCACAATTCTCTCCAATGGTGGTGCGTAGTGGCGGTGCAGGTGGTGCGGCGGTGCGGGTGATGCAGGTGGTGCGGTGCCGGCCGGCGGGTCAGGCGCCGGCCGGCCGTTCAGAGCAGCGTCGGCGCGGCGCCGAGCAGCGTGCGCGTGTAGTCGTCGGAGGGGTGGTCGAAGACCTCGGCGGCCGTCCCCTCCTCGACGATCCGGCCGTAGTACATGACGACGATGCGGTCGGAGACGTAGCGGACGGTCTGGATGTCGTGCGAGATGAAGACCATCGCGAGGTTCAGCTGCTGCTTGAGGTCGCCGAGCAGGTTGAGGATCTGCGCGCGCACCGAGACGTCGAGCGCGCTCGTCGGCTCGTCGGCGACGATGAGGTCCGGCTCCAGCGCCAGCGCTCGGGCGATCGCGACGCGCTGCCGCTGGCCCCCCGAGACGTGACTGGGCAGCACCTCGGCCGCCGACCGGGGCAGCCCGACCAGGTCGAGCAGCTCCAGGATGCGGCGCTCGCGCTGGGCGCCCGTCCCGATCCCGTGCACATCCAGCGGGTCGCGCAGGATGTCGTGGATGCTCAGGCGGGCGTTGAGCGCGGTCGACGGGTCCTGGAACACGATCGACACCGCGCGGCCGAGCTGGCGGCGGGTGGCGCGATCGCGGCTGAGGACGCTGCGGCCCTGGTAGAGCACGTCGCCCTCGGTCGGCTGCTGCAGCCCGACGATCACCCGGGCCAGCGTCGACTTGCCGCAGCCGGACTCGCCGACGATGCCGATGGTCTCGCCGCGCCGGATGGAGAGACTCACGTCGTTGACGGCGTGCACCTTGTCGGGGCGGAACAGCTTGCCCGTGCGGGCGGTGTGTCCGACGTGGACGTGGTCCAGCGTGAGGATGTCGTCTCCGGTCACGAGGCCGCTCCCTTCTGTGCGAACGTCTCCGCGAGCGCGGATCGCTCCGCGAGCGCGACGTAGTGGTCGCTCGTCCCGTCGACGAGTCGCAGCTCGGGCCGGATGTCGCGGCCGACGCCGGGGCGTTCGACGGAGCGCGCGGCGAAGCGGTCGCCCGTCGCGAACTCGCGCGGCGTCGGCACCGTGCCGGGGATCTGGTGGAGGCGGGACGCGCCGGACTCGATCGACAGCACCGACCCGAGCAGGCCGCGGGTGTACTCGTGCTGCGGGTTGCGCAGCAGCTCCACGGTGGGGGCGCTCTCGACCACCTGACCGGCGTACATGACCGTGATCCGGTGGGCGACCTCCGCCACGAGGGCGAGGTCGTGGCTGACGAACACCAGAGCGAAGCCCAGCTGGGCGCGCAGGTCGTTGAGCAGGTCGATGATCTGCGCCTGCACGGTGACGTCCAGTGCCGTCGTCGGCTCGTCCGCGACCACCAGCTTCGGGCTGCGGGTCAGGGCCATGGCGATCAGCACGCGTTGGCGCTGCCCTCCCGAGAGCTCGTGCGGGTAGCTCTTGAGCGTGCGCTTCGGGTCGAGTCCGACCAGCTCGAGGAGCTCCTCGGCCGAGCGTGTGCCGCCGCGCTTGAGCAGCTGGTTGAGCTGGGCGCGGATGAGCATCGACGGGTTGAGGGAGCTGAGCGCGTCCTGGTAGACCATCGACATCTCGTGGCCGCGGAGGGCGTTGCGCTGCTTCTCCGTCATCGTGAGGAGGTCGCGGCCCTCGAACAGCACGCGGCCGGTGACCTCGGCGTTGGCGGGCAACAGGCCCATGATCGCCAGGCTGGAGAGGCTCTTGCCCGAGCCCGACTCGCCGACCAGTGCCATGGTCTCCCCCGGCCGCACGGCGAACCCGAGCCGGTCGACGACGGCGACGTCTCCGTGCCGCTCCGGGAAGCGGATGGAGAGGTCCTCCACCTGCAGGAGGGGCGGCACGTCCCCGTCGAAGACGAGCCGGTCGGTGCGGAGCGCCTCCGCCTCGCCGAGACGCTGCAGGTGCTGCGCCAGGGCCGGGTCGATCCGGCGGTTCTCCATCGGGTCGGCGTCGGTGAGAAGCTCGAACTCCTCCTCCTGCACACCGGCGGCGTCCAGCGGCTCGGCGGCGGCGAGGGAGGCGGTGCCCGCGTCGTTCGGCAGCTCCTCCGGGGCCACGGCGCGCTTGCGGACGCTCGGCCGCACCATGGCGTCCGTCAGTCCCTCGGCCAGCACGTTGAGCGCCAGCACCGTGATCAGGATGAGCAGGCCGGGGAAGAGCGTCGCCCACCAGCCGCCCGCGAGGAGCAGGTTCTTGCCGCTGGAGATCACGTTGCCCCAGGACGGCGCCGGCTCCTGCACGCCCGCCCCGATGAAAGAGAGGCTGGCCTCGAAGACGATGGCGTCGGCGACCAGGATCGTCGCGAAGACGAGGATCGGGGCGGCGCAGTTGCGGAAGACGTGCTTGAGCAGGATGTACGCGGTCTTCGCGCCGAGCACCCGCTCCGCGGCCACGTAGTCCTCGCCGAACTGGCTGAGCACGTTGGCCCGCACGATGCGCGCCAGCTGCGGCACGTAGAGGAAGGCGATGATCGCGATGAGCACGGGGAGGCTCTTGCCGAACACGGCGACGAAGACGATCGCGAGCGCGATGCCCGGGAACGACATGATCACGTCGAGCACCCGCATGATGCCCTCGTTGACCCAGCGGTGCGCGGTCGCGGCGATGGCGCCGATCGTGCCGCCGACGATGAGGGCGAGCGCCGTGGCGCCCACGCCGATCGCCAGCGACGAGCGCGCACCGTAGACGAGGCGCGAGAAGATGTCGCGGCCGCTGCGGTCCGTCCCGAACCAGTTGTCGAGCGACGGCGGCTGGGCCGGGATGCCCGACTTCAGGGGGTCGTGCGGCGCGACGAGCGGCGCGAACACGGCCGCCAGGACGACGATCACGAAGAAGACCAGCGCGATCTTGGAGGAGATCGGGAGCGCCCGGAAGCGCAGTCCCGGAGCGGAGAGCCGCTCGGCGAGGGTGCGTCTCATCGTTACACCGTCCTGATTCTGGGGTTGACGACCAGGTAGAGCAGATCGACGATCGTGTTCACGATCACGAAGGTGAGCGCGATCGTGATGGTGACGCCCTGGACGAGGTTGGTGTCGCCCGCGGTCACGCCGCCGAGGATGAGTTGGCCCATCCCGGGCAGGTCGAAGATGACCTCGATGACGATGGCGCCGCCGAGGAGGTAGCCGACGCGCAGCCCGAGCACGGTGATCGGGGTGATGAGCGCGTTGCGGAAGACGTTGCGGCCGATCACGACCGTGCGCGGCAGCCCGCTCCCGATGGCGGTGCGCACGTAGTCGCGGTCGAGCTCCTCGACCATGGACGTGCGGACGACGCGGGTGAGGGAGGCCGCGACCGGGACGGCGAGCGCGACGGCGGGGAGGAACATCGACTGCAGCCACCCGGTGAACGAGTCCTGCGGGGAGGTGTATCCGCCGGTCGGGAAGATCGGCCAGGTGAGCGCGAACTGCTGAATGAGCAGGATGGCCAGCCAGAACGACGGCACCGCGATGCCCGCGATCGAGACGACGCGGATGACCTGGTCGGGCCACCGGTCGCGGTAGAGCGCGGCGACGACGCCGAGGATCGCGGCGACGACCACGGCGATGACCAGGCCGAGGAAGGTCAGCTGCAGGGTGAGCGGGAAGGCGGTCGCGATGAGGCTGCCGACCGGCTGCGCCGGCGGGACCGTGTTGCCGAGGTTGCCCTGGAACAGGTGGCCGAGGAAGCCGAAGTAGCGGACGATCAGGGGGTCGTTGTAGCCGTTGTCCTGGCGCCACGCCGCCTTCGCCGCGTCGCTCGCGCTCTCGCCGAGGGCGTTCGTCGCCGGGTCGGTGGGGGCGAGCTGCAGGACGAGGAAGACCAGCAGGGTGATGCCGAGGATCATGAACGGCAGCGCGATGAGGCGGCGGCCGGCGAGGCGCACGAGTTGGGCCATGCGGTGCTCCTA
>NZ_MKVJ01000017.1:390955-400849 GCF_001898805.1 Leifsonia sp. 71-9 | reverse complement strand
CCCGCCCGTGGGCGCTACTTCGTCGGGCCGACGCCGAGGAACGAAAGGCCGGTCATCGAGATCGGCTTGAAGTCCGTGAGCGCATCCGGGTTCCACGCCGTGGGCAGCTTGCGGTGCAGCAGGGGGTAGAGCGGCACCTCGTCGGAGACCAGGTCGTAGATCTGGCCCCACGTGGCGAGCTGCTTCTTGCGGTCCGCCTCCTGAGCGCCCTGGTCGAGGAGCGACTGGAGCTTCTCGAAGTCGGCGCCGGAGTTCCACCGGTAGCGCTTCTGCGACCAGATGTTGTCCGCGTAGAACCAGCGCAGCAGCAGGTCCGCGTCGTTGCCGAAGACCGACGGGTCGCCGGGGGCGATCATGACCTCGAACTGGTCGTTGTCGACCTTCTTGTACTGTCCGGCCGACTGGCCGATGTCGAGGGTGGTCGCGATGCCGGCGGCGTCGAGGTCCTCCTTGATCAGCGGGGCGACATCCTTCACCCAGCCGGTGTCGGTGGTGAGAAGGGTGATCGACAGGTTGGAGACGCCGGCGTCCTTGAGGAGCGCCTTCGCCTTGGCCGCGTCGTGCTTGTAGACCGTCTTGGCCTTGACGTAGTCGGGGTGGGTCTTCTGCACGTAGCTGGAGGCGGCCTCGGCGTTGCCGAGCATGCCGTTCGCGATGAGCTTGTCGATATCGATCGCGTAGAAGAAGGCCTGGCGCACCCGCTTGTCGTCGAACGGCTTCATCGACGTGTTGAACATCATGAAGAGGAGGCCGAAGGACTGCACCGACTCGGTCTTCACCACGCGGGAGAGCCCGTCGACGTTGAGGTACGGGACGTCCTCGATGGCGTCGACGCGCTTGGACTGCATGGCGCTGACGCGAGCCGACGGGTCGGCGAGCAGGTTCCAGGTCATGCCGGCGGCGAGCGCCGGGCGCGAGCCGTTGTAGGCGTCGAACCGCTCGAAGGTGAGCTTGTCGTTCGCGGTGGCCGCGGTGATCTTGTAGGGGCCGGTACCGGTCGGGAGGGCGTCGAACGCCTTCGGGTCGGCCTGGACGACCGCCTTCGGGACGATCTTGACGACGGAGATGCGCTCGGCGAAGAGGGAGAAGGGGTAGGCCGTCTTGAACTGGACGGTCGAGTCGTCGACCCTGGTGACGCTGTCGGCGGTGAGGAAGGGCAGGAAGCCGGCGTAGAGGGAGGCGTTGGCCGGGTCGAGCACGCGCTGGAAGGAGAAGAGGACGTCGTCCACCGTCACGCTGCTGCCGTCGTGGAAGGTGGCGCCCTTGCGCAGGGAGACCGTGTAGGTGGTGTCGTCGACCTGCTTCGGGAGGGCCGAGCCGAGCGCCGCGTAGGCCTTGCGGGTGACCGGGTCGAGCTCGACGAGGCCTTCGAGGGTGTGCCAGTTCGCCGCCATCGTGAGAGCGCCCGTGGTGGTCATCGGGTCGAAGCCGGTGCCGAGGGTGTACGACATGCCCGTCGTGATGGTGCCGTTCTTGTCGACGGCGCCCGTCGCACCCGAGGTGGCGGCTTTGCCGGTGGTGCTGGGAGGGCCGCTGCACGCGGCGAGAGCTGCAACGATCCCGGCGGCGCCGGTGGCGGCGAGGAACGTCCGCCGGCTCGCCTCCTTGTGGAGCGATTCTTTCAACATTGAAGTGCCTCTCGTGATGTCGGACGTCTGATGTCCTACTTGGGTATAGTGAACGTAATGCACGTCCCGCGGAAAGGTCAAGTCGACGATGGCGCCTGAGCCCACACCCTCCGGAATGTTCTCCTCTGCGCCCAGCCGGCACCGCACGTCGGTGACGGACCAGATCAAGGACTACATCCTCATCCACCGCCTGAAGCCGGGCGAACTGCTCCCGACGGAGGCCGAACTCTGCGCCGAGCTCGGGGTGAGTCGTTCCAGCGTACGTGAGGCGATGCGCACCCTCGCCGCCCTCGACATCGTCGAGGTGCGCCACGGGTACGGCACCTACGTAGGCCAGCTGTCCCTCGCCCCGCTGGTGGAGGGACTCGTCTTCCGCGGCGTGCTCCGGCCCGAGGACGACTTCGCCGCACTGCGCGAGGTCGTGGAGGTGCGCGAAGCCCTCGACCTCGCCATGGCCGAGCAGATCTGCGCCGCCATGGTCGGCACCAGCAATCCCCGCCTGCACGAGCTCGTGGCGACCATGGAGGAGAAGAGCGGTCTCGGCGAGCCCTTCGCCGAGGAGGACCGCGCCTTCCACTCGGAGCTGCTCGCCCACCTCGACAACGCGCTCGTCGGCCAGCTGGTCACCGCGTTCTGGGAGGTCAACACCGTGGTGTACCCGCGGCTCGGGCTCCCGCCCGCGACCGACCTCGACGAGACCGCCCGGGCGCACGGCGACATGCTGCGCGCCGCCGAGGCCGGGGACGTCGCCGCGTTCCGCGAGGCCGTCGTGACCCACTACATCCCCCTGCGACGCGGGCTCGGCTCCGCATCCTGACCCCGCGCCCGCGCAGCCCGGTAGCGTTGTCGGCATGAACGCCTCCCTCGACGCCCTGAAGGACGAGCTCGCGCGCCGCGGCCTCATCGCCGCTCCCGAGATCGAGGACTCCTTCGTCTACGGGCCGGCGCGCTTCGACGCGATCGGCGGCGACGTGATGGTCAACGTCGACCCCGAGATCGCGGAGCGCGGCGCCCTCGAGGCCGGCCCGCTCGTGGACCGCGTGGAGCGCTTCCTCGCCCTCGCGCCGGGCGCGTGGCGCACGGTGATCGAGCAGGCGGTGTCGGAGATCGAGGAGGCCGTCGGCCCCGCGCCCGTGACCGAAGAGGCCGATCTGCGCGACGACCTCGCGCTGAAGTCGGTGGTCGTGTTCGTCGACGCGGTGCTGCTGTCCTTCGACGCGCCCCGGCAGTTCCCCGACAGCGTGGTCCGCGTGCTGCTCGACGAGGATCTCGCCTACGACGACGTCGAGGTCGACGAGCGGGACGACGAGGGCACCGAGACGCTCACCTTCGGCAGCCTCGACGAGCTGCTCGACCACCTGTCGGCCGACCGTCCCGAGGCCTGATCCCCTGTCCAGCACGCCGGATCGCCGCCCCATGCCCCGCTCCCCTCTCCCGACCGATCCCTCCGTCCACTCCTTCTCGCACGCCGGCGCGACGCTCGTCGCCGAAGAGACAGGAGGCGGCCGACCCGTCTTCCTGCTCCTCCACGGCATCGGGCTGGGCAGGAATGTGTTCGACGGGCTGGCCGGGATCCTCGCCCGCCAGGGCCGGGTCATCGCCGTGGACCTGCCGGGATACGGTTCGGCTCCCGAACCGGAGCGCACCCTCACCATGGAGCGCACCGCCGACCTCGTGGCGGCGTTCGTCCGCGCCTCCCGGCTCGGGCCCGTGGTCCTCATCGGCCACTCGATGGGCACCCAGGTGGCGTCCGAACTGGCGGCGCGCCACCCGGCGCTGGTCGAGCTCCTGATCCTGGTCGCTCCGACGGTCGACAAGCGCGCCCGTCGCCTGGCACCGCAGCTGGGCCGGCTCGTCCGGGACCTCGCGGGCGAGAATCCGCTCGTGCTCTACCGCGGCGGGCGCGAGTACCTGCGGGCGGGTCCGAACCTGCGCGGCAAGACGCGCGCGATGCTGAGCCACCGTCCCGAGCTCGCGTATCCGAGGATCGCGGCGCCGACCCTGGTGCTGCGCGGAGCAGAGGACCGCGTGTGCCCGCCGCGCTGGTGCCGGTTCGTCGTGGCGAGCATCCCGGACGCGCGGTACTCCCAGGTGCCGGGCCACCGGCACGAGACGATGATCCGGGATCCGCGGGAGGCCGCACGGCGCATCGTCGCCTTCGTCGGCCGGTTCGACGCGGAACGGCCGGGCTCCTAGACCGCGCACGAGCGCTGACGACGAGAGGTGCCCTGCCAGTACACGTCTCGTCAGGGACTCCCACGCGCGCACGGTCCGCGGTGGACTGGGTGCGGATCCTGAGAAGAAGGAGCGCAGCCATGCGTGGAGTCATCATGAACGCCCCGGGCGAGGTCGTGGTCGCGGAGCGGCCCGACCCGGTGATCGTCGAGCCGACCGACGCGGTCATCCGCCTGACCGCGACCTGCATCTGCGGCTCGGACCTCTGGCCGTACCGCGGCACCGAGCACGCCGACCACGCCCCGATGGGGCACGAGTACGTCGGCGTGGTCGAGGAGGTCGGCGCCGAGGTGACGACCGTGAAGCCCGGCGACTTCGTCGTCGGTTCGTTCGTCGCCTCCGACAACACCTGCGAGATCTGCCGGGCCGGGTACCCGTCCCGCTGCGTGCACAACGTCATGATGGGCGGGATCGGCACCCAGGCCGAGAAGGCGCGCATCCCCCTGGCCGACGGCACCCTGGTGGCGACGCCGGGACAGCCGGACGCGGACCTCATCCCGTCGCTGCTGGCCGCCTCTGACGTCCTCGGGACGGGCTGGTTCGCCGCCGTCGCCGCCGAGGCCGGCCCGGGCAAGACCGTCGTCGTGGTGGGTGACGGAGCGGTCGGCCTCATGGGCGTCCTCGCCGCCAAGCAACTCGGCGCCGAACGGGTCATCGCGATGTCGCGCCACGCGGATCGCCAAGCCCTCGCTCGCGCGTTCGGCGCCACCGACATCGTCGAGGAGCGCGGCGACGCGGGCGTCGCGACGATCAAGGAGCTCACAGGCGGCCTCGGCGCCCACTCCGTGATCGAGGCCGTCGGCACGCAGGAGTCGCTGCTGCAGGCGATCCGCTCCGCGCGGCCCGGCGGCCATGTCGGTTTCGTCGGCGTGGCGCACGACGGCGTCGCCCTGCCCGCCGACGAGCTGTTCTTCGCCGAGGTGCACCTGCTCGGCGGCCCCGCGCCCGTCCGGCGCTTCCTGCCCGAGCTGATCCGGCTCATCTGGGACCGCGAGATCGACCCGGGCCGCGTCTTCGACCTGACGCTCCCCCTCGACCGCGCGGCCGAAGGGTACGACGCTATGGATCGACGGACCGCGACGAAAGTGCTCCTCACCTTCTGAGCCCTCCCCACCCCGAAAGGAGCCACCATGAACATCGAGCCCCGCATCCCCACGGCGAAGAATCCGCCGGAGCAGTTCGCCGGCGACGTCTGGGTCGACGGGATCGTCGCCCCGCACGACGCCGACCAGCGCACCACCGTCGCGCTCGTCCGCTTCGCGCCGGGCGCCCGCACGGCCTGGCACAGCCACGCCCGCGGGCAGTACCTGCGCGTCACCGAGGGCGTCGCCCGCTTCGGCGACCGCGACGGCAACGTCATCGAGGTGCATCCCGGCGAGACGCTCTACACGCCGCCGGGCCAGGACCACTGGCACGCCGCCGCCCCGGACTGCTTCATGCAGCACCTGGCGATCCTGGAGACGGCCGACGACCCGGCCGCGACGACGACCTGGAAAGAGCACATCACCGACGACGAGTACGAGGGGCGCCGCGCATGAGCGACGAGACGACCGGCTGGACCGGCGGACAGCAGGCGTTCGGCGACTTCGCGCCAGGGCTGGTGCACTACACCGACCGCGTGCTCTTCGACGAGGTCTGGGAGCGGCCCGAGCTGTCGAAGCGCGACCGCGGCCTGGTGACGGTGGCGGCCCTCCTGGCCGGCGGCAACGTCGAGCAGCTCCGCTTCCACCTCGCGTTCGCCCGCGACAACGGCGCGACCGAGGAGGAGCTGATCGAGGCGATCACCCACCTCGCCTTCTACGCCGGGTGGCCGAAGGCGATGTCGGCCATGACGATGGCGAAAGAGGTGTTCGGGACCCCCTAACGGGTGTGCCCGCCGTCGCAATTCGCCCCGGATGAGCGCCTAATTGCCCGGCGCCGCCACCGGTCCCCACCGGGGAATGCTCAAGACTGTGAGCTCTCCGGACTTTCCGGAGGCAGCCAGGGGGCTGCAGGATGCGCGACGTCGGGTAGCTCGCGCATCGGGTCGGATGAGCACATTCCCCCGGTGCTCATCCGGCCCCGCCCGGCTCACCGCCCGGCGAGCGCGCGCAGCGTGAGCAGGTCGTCGTCGACCCCGCCGCCCTCGTGGCCGTTGTAGCGCCAGGTGTGCAGCGTCTTCGGGCCGGCGTACGCGTTGTAGGCGGCGTGGACCGTGGACGGCGGGCAGATCGGATCCATCAGCGCGACCGTGAAGGTGGCGGGTGCGCTCGCACGCGCGGCGAAGTTCACCCCGTCGAAGTAGGAGAGCGTGCGCAGCACGTCGTCCGCCCGGTCCCGGTAGTGGGCGAGATGGTCGGCGATCTCGCGGAACGGCGTGCGATCCGACGCGACGATGCCGCGCGGGATGTCGCAGAGGAACGGCACGCGCGCCACCACCCGCGCGAGGCCCGGCACCAGCCCCGCCACGGCGAGCGCGATGCCGCCGCCCTGGCTGATGCCGAAGACGGAGACGCGGTCCGGGTCGACGAGGTCGATCGCCCGGGCGGTCTCGACGGCGCGCACCGCGTCGGCGAACACCCGGCGGTAGTAGTAGCTCTCGGGATCGTCGATGCCGCGGGTGAGGAAGCCCGGCACCTGGCCGGCTCCCGGACCGGTGTCGGGCGTGACCCCGCGGGAGCCGCTCCAGCCCTGACCGCGGGTGTCCATCTCGAGGTGGGCGTAGCCGGCGGAGGCCCAGAGCAGGTTCTCCACGGCCTCCCCCCGTCCGCGTCCGTAGCCGTGGAACTGCACGACGCCCGGCAGCGGCCCGTCGGCACCCCGCGGGATGCGCAACCACGCGGCGACCTCCTCACCCGCGTAGCCCCCGAACCGCACGTCGTAGACGTCGATCGTCGTCAGTCCGGTGTCGACGGGCTCCAGGCGCGTCAGGAGGGGATGCTCCCGGCTTTCGGCGAGGGTGCGCTCCCAGAAGGCGTCGAAGTCGGGCGGGTCGGCGACCGCGCTGCGGTAGTCGCGCAATGCGGACTCGGGGAGGTCGGTGAACACGGGGTCTCCAGGGGTCGTGGCGGCGGTGCGTCAGTCGGTCTCGGCGCGGTCGCCCGCTGGCTCGCCCGCTCGCCCGCCTGCTCGCTCACCTGCTGCGGGCGGGTCGTCCAGCAGCGCGCTGCGCACGATGGACCGCGGGTCGTAGCGGCGCGGATCGAGCTTCTGCCAGTCGATCTCCTCACCGAGCTCGTCGTCGACGCGCGCCTTCAGACCGGCCGCCGTCTGCCGCAATCGGCGCACGAAGGCGCCGATTGCGGCAGCGTATCCGGGTAGGCGCGTCGGACCGACGACGAAGGCGGCGATGACGCCCACGACGACGATCTTGTCGAACGTGAGACCGAGCATGGGAGCGACCGTAGCACAGAATCCATTGGACATCAGACGTCATATGTGCTTGAGTGTGCCGCACGGCAGTCGCCGTGGACCACGCAGAGAAAGGCCTCTTCCGATGTTCGCGAACCTCAACGGGTGGCACGCCCTGATCATCGTCGCCATCATCCTTCTGCTGTTCGGCGCCCCGAAGATCCCGGCCCTGGCGAAGAGCCTCGGCCAGTCGATGCGCATCTTCAAGAACGAGGTGAAGCCCGAGCTGAGCGGGCGCGACGAGGCTCCCGAGGCTCCGGCACCCGCCGCGCCGACGGGGCCGTCCGCACCCGCCGCGTCGGAGCGCTGATGACGGCCGGCACGGCATCCGCCCCCTCCCGGCGACGACGCCGAGCGCCCGGGGGACGCATGCCGATCGCCGGCCACCTCGCGGAACTGCGCCGCCGGCTCTTCCGCTCCGCCGCCGCCCTGCTGGCCGGCGCGGTCGCCGGCTGGTTCCTGGCAGAGCCCGTGCTCGACGCGCTGCGCGTGCCGATCGAGCAGATCGCCGACACGCAGCACCGGATGGCCGAGCTCAACTACGACACGATCACCGGAGCGTTCGACCTGCGCATGCAGGTCGCGATCACCGTCGGCGTGATCGTCTCGAGCCCGGTCTGGCTCTTCCAGATCTGGGCGTTCCTCGTCCCGGCGCTCTCCCGCCGCGAGCGCCTCTACGGATTCGGCTTCTTCTTCACCGCGGTGCCGCTCTTCCTCATCGGCTGCGCCGCCGGCTGGTTCGTCCTGCCGCACATGGTCGGCGTCCTGACGGGCTTCGCGCCGGAACAGGATGCGGCGATCGTGCAGGCGAAGACCTACTTCGACTTCGTGCTCAAGCTGGTCGTGGCGGTCGGCATCGCCTTCGTCCTCCCCGTCGCGGTGGTGCTCCTCAACTTCGTGGGCGTGCTGCGCGCGAAGACGATCCTGCGGTCCTGGCGCGTGGCGATCATCGCGATCGCCCTCTTCACGGCCATCGCGACGCCCGCCGCGGACGTGCTCTCGATGTTCGTGCTCGCCGTGCCGATGGTCGCGCTCTACTTCGCGGCGGCCGGTGTCGCCGCCCTGCACGATCTGCGCGCCGACCGGCGCGCGGCCGCCCTGCTCGCCGCCTCCCCCGCGGAGCTGCCGCTCCCCTGATCCGCTCACGCCGCACCGACACGCCTAGCACCCCACCCGGACACACCGTCGTGCACCACTGGAAGGAAGGAACGTCATGTCACCACGCCCCACCACCGGAGGGCAGCCCCGTCGGCGATCGCGGACGACCGTCGCCGCCGGCCTGATCGCGCTCGCCACCGCGGCCGCTCTCGCCGTGCCGGCGACCGCAGCGACCGCGGCCCCCGCTGACCCGCCGGGCACGCTCACCACCACGGACATCTCGGGCGCCCCCGTGTCGCCGTACGCCAACTACCGCATCCCGGCCCTCGCCTCCCTCGGCGGCGGGATCGTCCTCGCCGCCTGGGACGGGAGGCCCGGCAGCGCGGCCGACTCACCCAACCCCAACTCGATCGTCCTGCGGCGCAGCACGGACGGCGGGCAGACCTGGGGAGCGCTGACCACCGTGCGCGCCGGGGTGACCTCGTCGCCGAAGAGCGGCTACAGCGACCCGAGCCTGGTCGTCGACGCCGTCGCCGGCAAGGTCTTCCTCTTCTCCGTCTACTCGAAAGACCAGGGCTTCGGCGGGAGCACGTTCGGCAACGACGACGCGAACCGCCAGGTCATCAGCGCGCAGGTGTCCGAGTCGTCGGATGCGGGCGTGACCTGGAGCGCCCCGCGCCTCATCACCTCGGTGGTGAAGCCGGGCGCGAGCAGCACGGCGCCGGTGGCGGGAGACGTGCGCGGCATGTTCGCGACCTCCGGCGAGGGCATCCAGCTGCGGTACGGCGCCCACGCGGGTCGCCTCATCCAGCAGTTCGCCGGGGACGTCCGGCAGGCGGACGGCACCAACGCCATCCAGGCGTACAGCGTGTACTCCGACGACCACGGCGCCACCTGGCAGCGGGGCGCCTTCGTCGGCACGCGGATGGACGAGAACAAGGTCGTCGAACTCAGCGACGGCCGCGTGCTCCTCAACTCCCGCGACAACGCCGGGGGCGGCTACCGCAAGGTCGCGATCTCGTCCGACGGCGGCCAGACCTACGGCGCCGTCACGCAGGACACCGAGCTGCCCGACCCGACCAACAACGCGTCGATCACCCGCGTCTACCCCGACGCGCCGGCCGGCTCCCCCGAGGCGAAGGTGCTGCTCTTCACGAACACCGCCTCGCAATCGGCGCGGTCGAACCTGACGGCCCGCGTCTCGTGCGACGACGGCGCCACCTGGCCGTACGCGCGGCAGCTCAACGCCGGCTACTCCGGATACTCCACGGCGACCCGCATCGCTCCGGGACGGTTCGGCGTCCTGTACGAGAACAGCTCGTTCACCGCGATGACCCTCGCACGCTTCGACGACGCCTGGCTCGGGGCATCCTGCGACGGCGTGACCGGGCTGGCCGCGCTGACGATCGCCGGGGCGCGCACCGACACCTCCCGAGACCTGGGCGTCTCGCCGTACGCGGCCGGCGAGGCCGTCCCGTACGCGTTCACCGTGCGCAATCAGGGCGGCGGCACGTCGACCGTCGCCCCGACCAGCGGGAACTTC